>CAWAJG010000002.1:0-2500183 GCA_963782325.1 uncultured Solirubrobacteraceae bacterium | reverse complement strand
CCCTCGCGGTCCGCGCTCGCCCCCAGCGCGCCCCACACGCGCAGGAACCCGAGGTCGCGGTACATCGCCCAGTCGCGCGCCGACACGCACGAGCGCAGCAGCTCGCGCGCCCGCTGCTCGGCGCGGCGCTCGCGTCCCGGGTCATAGCCCGCCGGGGCGCTCGCGCGCCGGCGCGCCAGCCACATCCCGTGCGCCCGCGTGAGCACGCGTTTGACGGTCGGCCGCGCCAGCTCCCACAGCAGCACGACGAGGACGATCGCCGCGGTGCCGAGCGCCAGGCCCACGGCGCCCGCTAGCGGCGAGCGGGCGGGTGAGCGCCGCCGGCTGCCCGCGGGAAGAAGATCACGCGCTCGGCGTCGCGGGGCACCTCGTCGAAGCTCTTCACCAGCTCGGCCTCGCGCCGGCCCCCCGGCGCGTGCGTCGGCACCGCCGCCCACATGCCCGCGTCGAGCTCCCGGCGGAACGCCTCGATCAGCGCCTGCTCCTCCTCGGCCACCTCGACATCGCCCTCGGCGAGCACGATCTCGCCGTGACCTGGCTTCATACGGAGGAACTTCATCGAAGACCGGGCCTCCCACGCGATGGCGTCATCCCCTCGATTATGACAAACGCGCGGGCCGGGATGGTGCGGTGCCCGCGCCGGCTCGCCCGGGCGCCCGGCCGCCCCTCGTGGCACCGGCGCCCGCGTCAGCGCTCGCGCATGCGGGGCAGGTCGAGGACGTCGACCGGACCGGCCCCGCCGCCCACGTCACGCAGGCCACCCGCCACCGCCTCGCCGGTCAGCGCGCGGGCGATCCGCGCCGCTTGAAGCGGCGTGCGACCGAGGGCGAGCTGTGCGGCGAGGATCGAGGAGTGGGTGCAGCCGGAGCCGTGCGAGGCGCCGTCCGGATGACGCTCTCCCTCGATGCTAACCAGCTGCCCGTCGGCTGAGTCGACGAACAGATCGACCGCGCGCGCGCGATGGCCCCCCGTCAGCACGACCGCGCGCGGACCCAGCGCCAGCAGCGCCCTGGCCAGCGCCTCGACCTCGGCGCTCTCGTCGGCGGCGGACGCGCCCGCGCCGGCGGCGAGGGCGCGCGCCTCGGGAAGGTTGGGCGTGAGCACGCTCGCCCGCGGGAGGATCTCCTGCACGAGCGCCAGCTGGGCGTCGGCTGCGAGCAGCCGCGCGCCGGACTCGGCCACCATCACCGGATCGACCACCACCGGCGTGCCGGCGGGCAGCTCGTCGAGCGCTGCGGCCACCGCGAGCGTGACCTCGGCGCCGCCGAGCATCCCCACCTTCACCGCGTCGGCGCCGATGTCGGCGAGCACCGCGCGCACCTGCGCGAGCACGATCTCCGCGGGCACCTCGTGGATGGCGCTCACGCCGAGCGTGTTCTGAGCGGTGATCGCCGTGATCGCGCTCGTGCCGTGCACGCCGCAGCGCGCGAACGCCTTCAGGTCGGCCTGGATGCCGGCCCCGCCGCCGGAGTCCGAGCCGGCGATCGTGAGGACGGTGGGGGTCAGCGCTGGGGCTCGGTCGGGAGGCGCTCGCCTGCCTGCGTGTGCTGCCCCGGGGAGTGCACGCCCGCGGAGGCTGTGCCTGTTTTCAAGCTGCGGGCGGGGAAGATCGTGTAGCTGCCGATGGCGGTCACGAGCAGCCTTCCGTCCTCGTGGCGCACCTCGCTGCGCATCACCGCGGTCGTGCGGTTGCGGCGGTCGAGGACCGTGCGGCAGACGACCTCGCCGTCGGTGGCCGTCTGGATGTAGTTGACGGCGATGCTGATCGTCGCGATGCGCTCCTCGCGGGTCGTCTGCGCCCACAGCGTCGAGCCCATGCAGTAGTCGACCATCGCGTAGCTGGCAACCCCCGAGAGCAGCCCGCCGCCGTTGATCAGCTCCGGCCGGATCGTCATCCGCACCGTCTGCGGGTCCTCCCAGCGCAGGCCCATGAAGCCGGTCACGCCATCCAGTGAGCGCGGCCCACCGCGGCGGCTCGCCTCGCCATTCGCCTCGTCGTCGTCGTTCGCCGCGCGGGCGCCATCCGAGTCGGGCCGCCCAGCCGCTGGCGACGCGATCGTATCGTCGCTCATCCTCGGCAGGCTACGCGAGCGAGCCTTCGCGTGCCAGGGCCCGGCTGCCGTTTCAGGCCCGCTTGAGGATTCCTCACAGTTATGATTTACTACATGCGCAATGCCTGACGCAAGCGCAACGCCCGGTCCCCACCCCTCCATCGCCAGCGGGACCGGGCGACGCGCGATGAGTTCGGGGACGCACGCAGCCGCTCGATGTCAACGCATCTGACGTTTCCTCATCGATTCTTCGGGAACAGCACTTCCTGGAGGAGCCGCCGTTGGCCGGCCATCGCCACGCCCCATCATCACGTTTGCCACCGTCCCGTTCAGGAGATCACATGCCACGAATCATCGTCACCGCCGACCCCCTCTCGTCCGAGACGATCGACGAGACCCCCGTGCTGCTCGACGAGCACGTCCACTCGGTGCACCTGAGCACCGACCACGCGGCCGCCCAGCTCATCGAGCGGCTGGCGTGGGCCGTCAGAGACGCGGAAGGCGCCGAGAGCGCCACGCGCGCCGAGCGCCGACCACGTCGGGATCGACGTGCGCGCGGCGGTAGACCGAGCGCGCAGCCACGTTCGCACGGGCGGGTTGCCGCGTAGAGCGGGCGCGTACGCCGCCAGGCACGTACTCCGCATGTACGGCATGCAAGCCGGGGCACACACTTGACACGCGCGCGGCACTGAATCGACACATAGCGATCCCGCACGTCACACCTGCCGACCTAGCGTGCCGGCCGTGTGCAGCGAACCGCTCACGACAGGCGCCGCCCGCGTGCCGCGCGGTGCCGACGCTGATCAGCGCCGGCGAAGCGCCGATCTCACGGCCGCCCCCAGGGACAACGCGCGCCGGCTGCTCGGACGCCTCGGCGAGGACCTCGCCGCCGAGCACTTCGCGTGGCTGGGATTCTCGGCGCTCGCACGCAACGTCCGTACTCGTTACGGCGAGATACTACCCCGCCAGAGCCACCGTCCATCACTCTCGCGCCCCAGAGACACAAGGGCTGACGGTTGGGGCGGTGGAGCCGCTGGGTCGTAGGATCATAGAACCCTGCATCAGGTCAGAGCTACGCTGCTTGCACCCGCACGAGGGCTGCGGCGCGCCCGGTGTCCGATGTTATTCGTTAGGCTCGACCGAGCGCCCCGCGACGAGCCACCATCCGGGCGAAAGCAGCGTGGCTAATCGAACGCCTCCCTAGCACGCGCGCCCTCTGTCGCTGCCGTTCCGCGACTATAAACTGATTTACATCATCCGGTCGCGAAGGAGCGCTGCCCCACATCGAAGAGCAGGTGAGCGCCGATGATCGCTTCGATCTTGAGTAGGTCTCCGGTCGCCGAGACGATCCTCAGCGGAGTCTTACCGCCGCCGGGAGGGGTGTATGAACCAAGAAACGCTGGTAGTTCGTTGGTGTTGAATGTGGGCTCGTGGTAGACGCGTAGTTCCGACTGGGTGTCATGATCCGTTTCTCGATTCGCCCTGGCGCCTGCGTAGACCGCGTACCACTGCCCATCAACGTTTCCCAGCCAGTGCGAGGTTGCATGAAACGTCTGGCTAGTCCCGGGAGGGCCTTGTTGGTTGTTGACTACTCCAGTTATCCTGGTGGGAGTGGGCGATTCCACCTGATGTGGAACGGTGACTCGTAGCCGCGATTTGGTTTCCAGGTCCCGCTTGAAGTTTACGTGCGATATGATCGCCACGCGTTTGCGGCACACGCGTTCCCGGAATTCTAGCTTGGCGCCACGTGCTCCAGGTGTCATCGCAAGGCAGCTCGCCATAAGGCTTGAGTTAGGGCTCGCGGTGGTGCCAGTGGCACCCCCGACGAGACTTCCCACAGCAAGCGCTACAGCAGCCACAGATGCCGACGCACTCGCGATCACCCTACGTCGTCTCATGCAGTTTGGTCCCTTTCAACGACGTGCAGTCGCATATCAATCTAGATTTCGAGCGAGTATTCCATGAAACTAATGCCGGCATCGTAGAATTCCGGCGGGGTTGAGCCGTAGGGTTCTTCGACTTTTTCTCTCAGCTGACGGGTGAGTTGATTCCACGCCTGCGTGCTGTCGTTGCTTTCGTCGTACCCATCCTCATCGAGCGGGCCTTCAAGGTGCATCGGAGATCCGAGGTGAGTGATTGCATACGCAGCGATCTCTGCCCACTGCTCGGCGTTGACGGGAGATTCTGGTGGGCGGTTGTAGTAGATCTCGGGCGCGACCTCGGCAGCGAGTATCTCGTAGCTCACTGCGTACACCCGGTCTTGATCCCATCCCGAGCCGCTACAGCTCCCATTGTCATGAGTGCTTGCCGGGCAACCACCGGCATCGCCGTAGTCGATATAGTCGGATTCGCCATCTTCGAGCACGACGCCTACGAGAAAACCGAGCCCCCATTTTTCTGCGTCCTCTCCGCTAGAGAACTCGGTCTCGATATCGTCGGCTCCCCAAATCGCCACCTGTTTAGCTATTTCCGGATATTCGGCAATGCTAGCTGCGACTGCATCGACTACGCTGGCCCATGCTTCCCCGCCTGCGGCGCTTACACCGCCATTTGAGCTGTTTCTATGGTTTCCGTCCCGTCTAGATCGGGCTCCTGTCCGCCAAAGTCGAGAATCACCTCGCTGCCTTCGGTGCTTTCAAATAGCGACTCATCGATCCCTTGATAGCAGCCGGCTTCTTCAGCACTTTCGAGGTCTGTGGTGCTCCAGTAGTAGCTTTGAGCCGTGAGCGGCATGGCGGAAGCAGAACTCGCACCACAGGCTAGTGACAGGCCAACAGCAATGGCTGAAACGCTAATCGCGCACCATTGGCGCTTCCCTGCAAGGCAGCCGCTGGATGACCTCGTCTGTCTGTTGTGTGGTGAGCAACCGCCTAGCAACAAGGGCAAACCCTTTAGCGTAGTTTGGCCGAGCGCCGCGAAGCAATATAGCAGATCGGAATAGATGCGGCAAATGGGGATGAGGCGCAATATACGCACAGCGACGTGAGGGTGTCGCGAGCGAGATGTTCCGCAACCGTTCGTGTAGCCGTGCCTCTGAGCGAGCGTGCACCGCGGCCTTCTTGCCAGCCCGATGCTCAGCTCACCTACCTGGCTTGCAGCCACTCTTCGAGCATCGCCAGCGTGCAGCGGATGTGCCGCCCGACGCGGATGCCGGGCAGGTTACCGGTGCGTGCGGTGTCGTAGATCCAGCTCGTCTTTACGTCGAGCAGCGCCGCGGCCTGGTCGGGGCGCAGCAACGATCCGTCGAGGCGCCACGGACTCGTGCCTGGCTGGTTCCGTGATCGTGTGTCGGGGGTCATGGTCGTGCCTCGCAGGGGTGGTGGCTGAACGCGGTTGTGGGCTTGGCGGTGCCGGGGGTGATGACGATGGCCTGGCCGGTGACGAGTTGCTTTATGTGGCTGGGGTGGATCTCGAACTCGTAGCCGCGTCTGCGGGTGCCGCGGCCGGACGGGCCGGTGCCGATCTGTCCTTCTTCTGTCTGCTGGGTCGTGACCCAGGCTGGTCTGGTGCCGGCCATAGCGCGATCAGCTCGGCGGACTCGGGGACGTCGTGGCAGTGCGCGATGACCGTCTCGACGTTCCCGAGCGTCTGCTCGCGCAGCGCCCCATCACCGGTGCTCTTGAGGTCGCCCAGCTCCTGGGTGCCCAACAGCAGGCTCACCCCGGCCGAGCGGGCACGGCCGAACAGCCGCGCTACCTGGTCAGCCGCAACGGCGGAGAACTCGTCGATCACGACGAGCGTCGGAACCGGTCGGGCTTGCGGCAGCGCGACGAGACTTATGAGGCACACACCTGACACGCCCACGGCGCTGAATCGACACAAAGCAATCCCGTACGTCACATCTGCCGGCCTAGCGTGCCGGCAGTGTGCAGGGAACCACTCACCACAGCCGCCGCCATTGCGCCCGACGGCGTAAGCGTAGACGAGCGCCCGCAGAGGGTCGGTCTCGAGTCTGCTTACAGGAACAACGCGCGCCGGCTGCTCGGACGCCTCGGCGAGGACCTCGCCGCCGAGCACTTCGCGTGGCTGGGATTCTCGGCGCTCGCACGCAACGTCCGTACTCGTTACGGCGAGATCGACCTGATCGCCTTCGACGGACGCACGCTCGCGTTCGTCGAGGTCAAGACCCGTCGCGCCCCGTCGGGCGCGGGCTCGATCCGCCCCGAGCAGGAGCCGCTGCCAGGGCTGCGCCCGCGTCAACGCGCACGTCTGCGCCGGCTCGCGCTCGCGTGGCTCAGCGACGAGCGCCACGAGCGTCCGATCGCCAAGACCGTCCGCTTCGACGCGGTAGGCGTGATCGTCGACGCACGGGGGAGGTTGCTGCGCCTGGATCACGTCGAGGGTGCGTGGTGAGCGCTGCGCTCATCGGCCGAGAGCTGTTCAGATGCCTCTTCTACAACGCGAGCTGCTGATACGCGAGCGACTGGAAGGACATCCTGTGCAGCGGCGAGACGCCCTGGCGCAGGATCGCCTCACGGTGGGAGGGCGTGGAGTAACCGACGTGCTCGGCGAAGTCCCACCCCGGGTGCTGGGCGTCGGCGACACGCATGTAGCGGTCGCGCGTGACCTTCGCGACGATCGAGGCGGCGGCGATCGCGGCGCTGGTGGCGTCGCCGTCGATGATCGCGCGCTGGGGATGCTCGAACTCCGCCACCGAGAAGCCGTCGAGCAGGCACAGGACGTCTGTGGAGATGCCGGCGGTGACTCCGCGCACGGCGTCGCGCAGCGCGGCGAGGTTCGTCTTGTGCAGGCCGCGGGCGTCGATCCCGCGCACGCAGCGGGACACGACGACGACGCCGGCCGCGCAGCGCATGACCAGCGGGTAGAGCTCCTCGCGGGCCTCGGCGCTGTGCTGCTTGGAGTCGTTCAGCGCGCCGAGCGAGCGCAGCTCGCGGGTGGTGAGCGTCTGGTAGTCGAACAGCACGCCCGCCGCCACCAGCGGGCCGGCCAGGCAGCCGCGCCCGGCCTCGTCGGCGCCGGCCACTAGGCGGTAGCCGAGCCCGCGATCGAACGCGAACAGCCTCCTGCCGCTGCCGCCGCGGCGGGCGCGGCGCCTCGCGCGCGCCGAGGCGCGAGTGTGGCGCTGAGGCGAGGCGACGACGGACCGCGTCAGCCGCGCCGACCGGGTTGCGCCCACGTCGGCAGCGACCTCGCTAGAAGATGCCGATGCGGTCGGGGGGCCAGTAGGTGGCGACGGCCTGTCCGATGATCCATCCGGTGGGGACGGGTCCCCAGAACCTGCTGTCGTCGGATTCCCCACGGTTGTCGCCCATCATGAACCAGTGACCGGCCGGAATCTTGATCGGGACCGGGAAGTTGCACTCGGGGCTGACCCCGCAGGCGCGGATGTACGGATCGTGCTCGCGCACGAACGTGCTCTTGCCGGCGGCCTTGCGGTAGACGTGGCCTTCCTTGATGTAGATTTCGTCGCCGGGGCCGGCCACCACGCGCTTGATGAAGTTGGTGCCCGCGTCCTGCTTCGGCACCGGCTCCGAGCATGCGGCGCCGCCGAGCTTGATCACGTGCGGCGTCGGGCCGCACTCCTCCTGCTCAGCTCCTTCGGGCGGGTGAAAGACGGCGATCTCACCCACGTGCGGTTCGCTGAAGTCCATGCCGATGCGGTCCACCAGGACCCGCTGGCCGATCGCCAGCGTTGGCTCCATCGACCCGCTCGGGATGCGGTAGGGCTTGATGACCCAGGCCTGGATACCGAGCGCCAGACCGAGGGCGACGGCGACGATCACGATCAGCTCGACGATCGCGGCCGGAGTGGATTTCGACTGCTTTCCTGCGGTCTTCGCCGACGGCGCGGCATTCGCGGCGACGTTCGCGTCCGAGCGCTGCCGCCGGGTCTTCGCCGGCGACTTCACGCCGGCTGGTCGCCGGCGGCAACGCCTCCCTCTGCGCCGCCGGCATCGGAGGAGGTATCGCCGGCGCCGTTCGCCGGGGCAGCGTCTGCGCTGGGCGCCTCGTCCGCTCCGCCCTCCTGAGTGTCGGCACCGCTGACAGCTTGCGCACCCCCACCGTCTGCACCATCTTCACCCGCCACCGGCTCGCCCGCCTCCGCCCGCTCCTGCTCGGCGTCGGCCTCCTGGGCCGCCCCCTGCGCGAGCGCGTCCTCCTCCTCGTGGGCCGCCTCCGGCTCGACCAGCAGGCCCGGCTCGACGGTCGTCCTCGGGGCCGGTGTAGCGACGCTCGCGCACGCGTGCGCGCTTGCCGACCCGGTCACGCAGGTAGTAGAGCTTCGCGCGGCGCACATCGCCGCGGGCGGCGAGCTCGATGCGCTCGATCTTCGGCGAGTGCACCGGAAACATTCGCTCGACGCCCACGCCGAAGGACTGCTTGCGAACGGTGAACGTCTCCCGCGCTCCGTGACCCTGGCGCTTGATGACGACGCCCTCGAACACCTGCACGCGACTGCGAGCGCCCTCGATCACCTGGAAGTGGACCTTCACGCGATCGCCGGGCGCGAAGTCTGGGACGCGGCGCAGCTGCGCGCGCTCGATGGTTGCGATGACGCTGCTCATGGAAGTAAACGGAGGGTGCGCCTGCGACTAACGGATGCACGCCAGGAGCGGATCCTGGCCGGCGCGAGCAGCAATGGTAGCGGACGATCGCCGCCAGCTCGCCACACCGCTGTCAGCATGCACGCCGCCGCCGCCGCCGGCGCCTCGCCTGCGGCTCTGCTCCCGCCGCCACTGCTCGATCTGCTCGTGGTGGCCGGAGAGCAGCACGTCGGGCACGCGCCAGCCGCGGTACTCGGCCGGGCGCGTGTAGTGGGGGTACTCGGGGTTGCCCTCCAGCAGCGTCGCTGAAGGACTCCTCCGCAGCGGATCGCTCGTGCCCGAGCGCGCCCGGCAGCTTGCGCAGGACCGCGTCGCAGACGACCATCGCCGCGAGCTCCCCGCCGCTGAGCACGTAGCGACCGATCGAGACGACGTCGCTGGCGAAGTGCTCGAGGATGCGCTCGTCGAAGCCCTCGTAGCGGCCGCACAGCAGCGTCAGCGCGCCCTCGCCGGCGAGCTCGCTCGACGAGCTGCTCGTCGAGCAGCCGGCCGCCCGGCGCCAGCGCGATCACCCGGCGCGTCCTGCGCAGCTGCACCGGGTCCTCGCGGTAGCGGGCGCGCAGCGCGCTGTCGAGGACGTCGACGCGCAGCACCATCCCGGCGCCGCCGCCGAACGGGGTGTCGTCGACCTGTCCGCCGCTGAGCGGCGTGTGCTCGCGCGGGTCGACGCACTCCAGCCGCGAGCCCGCGCTCAGCGCGTTGCGCACGTGACGCTGGTCGAGGAACCACTCGAACCACTCGGGGAACAGCGTGAAGACGTCGATCTCCACCGCTAGCCCCCGAGGAACGCGATGTCGACGTCGATCACCCGCGCGATCGTGTCGACGCTGCGGATCGCATCTTTGACCATCGGCACCAGCAGCGGCTGGCCGTCGCCCGGCGGACGCACCTCGAGCGCCTCGCACGAGGGCAGCTCGATCATCCGGCTGACCGTTCCCGAGCCGCTGCTCGCCGTCGACGACCTCGCACCCCTCCAGTTCGTGCGCCCACCACTCGCCCTCGCCGAGCGCGGGCGCGTGCGCACCGTCGACCATCAGCTCGCTGCCGCGCAGCGCTTCGGCCGAGTCGCGGTCATCGACGCCCTCGATCCGCACGATCGGTCGCCGCTCGCTGCCAGCCCGCCGCACGATCGCCGCCGTGCGGCCCGCGACGGTGACCTCCACCCCCACCTGCAACGCTCGCGTCAGCGGGCGCGTGACGTAGAAGCTCCCGTCCAGGCCGTGCGCCCGGCCCACACGTCCCGCCGGCAGGCTCGCCGGCCCGTCGTGCGCCCGACGCCCCACCTGCGAGTGGGTCAATCGACGATGTCGACGAGGACGTGGCTGCCCTCGCCGGCGGCCGCCGCTTTGACGACCGTGCGCAGGGCGTGCGCGGTGCGCCCGCCGCGTCCGATCACCCTGCCGTAGTCGTCCGCGCCGACGCACAGCTCGAGCACCACCGTGCCGTCGTCCTCCTCGAACTGCTCGACCGACACCGCCTCGGGATCGTCCACCAGACCTTCGGCGAGGTACTCCAGCAGCCGTTTCGGGTTCTCGCTGGCCATCTCCGCCCGCGCCAGGGCCCCTAGCCGGTCCGCGTCTCGATGCCCTGGATGCGCAGCAGCTTGCGCACCGTGTCCGATGGCTGGGCACCGCGCGCCAGCCAGCTGCGCGCGCGCTCCTCGTCGATCACGATCGTCGAGGGGTCGGTCTGCGCGTTGTAGTGGCCGATCGTCTCGATCACCCGTCCGTCGCGCGGCGAGCGCTGGTCGGCGACGACCACACGCCAGATCGGGTCCTTCTTGCCGCCCACTCGCGTGAGCCTCAGCCTTACCGACACGGTTTCCTCTCGTTCATCGATCGTATCTCTCGCGAATGGGAGAGCTTAGACGGTTCAGCGCGCGCCGCGCATGAGCGCGCCGATGTCGGGCATCTTGCCGCGGCCGACCTGGCGCATCACCTTGCGCATCTGGCCGAACTGCTTGACCAGCCGGTTGACCTGCTGGACGCTGGTCCCCGACCCGCGGGCGATGCGCAGCCGGCGCGAGCCCTTGATCAGCTCCGGCCGGCGGCGCTCCTCGGGGGTCATCGACAGGATGATCGCCTGGATGCGGTCGAGCTCGCGTTCGTCGATCTTCATGTTCTGCAGCTGATGGCCGGCGAAGCCGGGGATCATCCCCAGGATGCTCGTCAGCGGCCCCATTTTGCGGACCATCTTCAGCTGGTCGAGGAAGTCCTCGAGCCCGAACTCGTTGCGGCGCAGCTTGCGCTCCAGCACGAGCGCCTCGTCCTCGTCGATCTGGCGCTCGGCCTTCTCGATCAGGCTCAGCACGTCGCCCATGCCGAGGATCCGCTGCGCCATGCGGTCCGGGTGGAAGCGCTCGAACTGGTCGAGCTTCTCGCCCGTGGAGGCGAACAGGATCGGCTTGCCGGTGACGGCCTTCACCGACAGCGCCGCGCCGCCGCGGGCGTCGCCGTCGAGCTTGCTCATCACCACGCCGTCGAACTGGACCGCCGCGGCGAAGCTCTCCGCGACGTTCACCGCGTCCTGGCCGGTCATCGCGTCGACCACAAGCAGGACGTCGTGGGGTTTGACCGCGTCGCGAATCCGCACCAGCTCCGCCATCAGCTCCTCGTCGACGTGCAGGCGGCCGCTGGTGTCGACGATCAGCACGTCCTTGCCGTCCTGCCTCGCCCGCTCCAGCGCCCACGCGGCGATCTCCACCGGGTCGGCGTCGGTGCCGCTGCTCATACACCTCGGCGCCGGCCTGCGCCCCCACCTTCACGAGCTGCTCGACGGCCGCCGGCCGGTAGACGTCGCAGGCCGCGAGCGCCACCGACGAGCCGTTCTCCTCGCGCAGGTAGCGCGCGAGCTTGGCGGTCGCGGTCGTCTTGCCCGAGCCCTGCAGCCCCGCCATCAGGATCACCGTCGGCGGGCGCGGCGAGAAGCTGAGACCGGGCAGCCGCCCCGCCCATCAACGCGGTGAGCTCCTCGGCGACGATCTTCACGACCTGCTGGCCCGGGTTCAGGGCGCCGATCACGTCCGCCCGCAGGCAGCGCTCCTTCAGCTCGGAGGTGAACTGCCGCACGACCTTGAAGTTCACGTCCGCCTCCAGCAGCGCCAGGCGGATCTCGCGCATCGCCGCGTCGACGTCGGCCTCGGTCAGCGTCCCGTGGCGGCGCACGTCGGCAAGCGTCGCCTGCAGCTTCTCGGCGAGGGCGTCGAACATGTCTCAGGCGTCGTCGCCGGGCGCCGGCGTCGACGCCGGCGGGATCTGCGCCCGCCCGTCGCCCGCGCCGCCGTCTCGCTCCAGGCGGCCCTTCAGCGCCTCGCCGATGCCGCCGAACGCCTCGGCGAACTCGGAGGGCACGACGAACACCTTGTTGGCTTCGCCGTCCGCCAGTTCGGGCAGCATCTGCAGGTATTCGTAGCTCAGCAGCGCCCGGTCGGGCTTGCCCTCGTGGATCGCTTTGAAGACCGTGTCGATCGCCTTCGCTTCGCCCTCCGCACGCAGGATCGCCGCCTGGCGCTCGCCCTCGGCTCCGAGCACCGCGGCCTGCTGGGCGCCCTCGGCGGTCAGCACCGCGGCCTGCTTGGCGCCCTCGGCGGTGAGGATCTGCGACTGCTTCTCGCCTTCGGCGGTCAGGATCGCCGCGCGGCGGTCGCGCTCGGCGCGCATCTGCTTCTCCATCGCGGTCCTGATGTCCGCGGGCGGGTCGACCGACTTGATCTCGACGCGGTTGATCCTGATCCCCCACTTGCCGGTGGCCTCGTCGAGCACGGTGCGCAGCTCGGCGTTGACGTTCTCGCGCGCGGTCAGCGTCGCCTCGAGCGTGAGGCCGCCGATCACGTTGCGCAGGGTCGTCACGGTGAGCTGCTCGATCGCCTGCAGCGGGTTGGCGACCTCGTAGGTGGCCGAGCGCGGGTCGGTGATCGTGAAGTACAGGACGGTCTCGATCGCCACGACGACGTTGTCGTCGGTGATCACCGACTGCGGGGCGAAGTTGACGACCTGCTCGCGCAGGTCCACCAGCGGGCGCACACGGTCGATGAACGGCGTCACGAGCGTCAGGCCGGGCTCGAGCGTGCGGCTGTAGCGGCCGAGCCGCTCGACCACTCCCGCCCGCGCCTGGGGGATCACGCGAATCGTCCGCGCGGCCACCGCCAACGCGAACACGACCAGGACGACGACGACGATCAGAACGGCCATGTGTTCCTCATTTCAGTGCATCACCAGCGCGGTTGCGCCTCTTATCTCGACGACCTCCACGCGCTCGCCCACGTCGATCACTTCGTCCTCGTCCGTAGCTGCGCGCGGTCCACACCTCGCCGTTGTCGATCTTCACGCAGCCGACGCCCTCGTCGTTGGCGATCCGCTCGAGCACCATCGCGCGATGCCCGACGAGCGCGGCGGCGCCGGTGCGGATCGCCGGCGGCAGGTGCCGGTGGCGGCGCGCGATCGGGCGCAGCGCGCCGAACACGAGCACCGAGGCGAGCGCGAACACGACGACCGCGAGCGGCGCGCCGACTCCGGCGACGCTCACCGCCGCGGCCAGTCCCGCGCCGACGGCGAACGGCAGCAGGTACAGGCCGCCGGTGTGCATCTCGCCGACGCCGAGGACACACGCAGCGAGCACCCACATAATCCAGTCCATACTCATTCAGGTTACTCCGCCGCGATCAGCGCGCGCGCAAATTCCGTGGCGTCGAACGGCCGCAGGTCCTCGACCGACTCCCCCACGCCGATCAGCTTCACCGGCAGAGCCGAGCTCGCGGGCGATCGCAAGCGCGATCCCCCCGCGCGCGGTGCCGTCGAGCTTGGTCAGCACCACGCCGCTGACATCCGCCGCCTGCGCGAACAGCTGCGCCTGGCGCAGCCCGTTCTGGCCGGTGGTGGCGTCGATCGTCAAGCAGCGTCTCGTGCGGGGCGCCTCCGTATTCGGTCCCACCCACCCGGGCGATCACGCGCCTGACCTTCGCGAGCTCGTCCATCAGGTCGTCCTGCGTGTGCAGCCGCCCGGCGGTGTCGACGATCACCACGTCGATGCCCCGATCGCGCGCCTGCGCGATCGCGTCGAACGCCACCGCGCCGGGATCGGAGCCGGCCGGGCCGGTCACGATCTCACAGCCGGCGCGCTCCGCCCAGCCCTCGAGCTGCTCGCCCGCGGCCGCCCGGAAGGTGTCGGCGGCCCCCAGCAGCACGCTGCGCCCGAGGTTCTCGCGCAGGTGCCACGCGAGCTTGCCGATCGTCGTCGTCTTGCCGGTCCCGTTGACCCCCACCGCCATGATCACGCTCGGCCTGCTGCGGATGTCGATGCGCCCGTCGCCGACGGTGGCGGTCGCCGCCAGCAGCTCGACCAGCCGCTCGCTGAGCGCCTGCCCGCCCTCCAGCTCGCCGCTCAGCGCCTGCGTCTCGAGCTCCGCCACCACCGCCGCGGTCGTGGCGGCGCCGACGTCGGCCATGATCAGCGCCTCCTCAAGGCGTTCCCAGGTGTGCTCGTCGAGCTCCCCGAACAGCGTCGCCTGAATCTCCGAGCCGAGCGCCTGGCGGGTCTTCGCCATGCTCTCGCGCAGCCGGCGGAACAGCCCGCCGCGCTGGCGTCGTGCCTGCTGCTCGTCCCCGCCGTCCCCGTGCCCGTCCGAGCCGGACGCCTCCTCGCCGTCGGCGGTCAAGAACAGCTCGTTCCACTCGCGGGCCACGGGGCGCGCGAGGATAGCAGCGGCCCTCAGGCGACCTCCGCGAGCGTCCAGTAGTGGCCCTCAGGCGACCTCCGCGACCTCCGCGAGCGTCGCCTCCTCCCCGTCCCCCTCCGGGGACGATGCGGCGGGCAGGCGCCTGGAGAGCACCTTCGAGACCCCGTCCTGGCCCATCGAGACGCCGTACAGCCAGTCGGCGGCCTCCATCGTGCGCCGCTGGTGGGTGATGACGATGAACTGCGCGCGGTCGCTGTAGCGGCGCAGCAGCGTGAGGAAGCGATCGAGGTTGAGGTCGTCGAGCGCCGCCTCGACCTCGTCGAGGATGTAGAACGGGCACGGCCGCGCGAGGAACACCGCGAACAGGAACGCCAGCGCGGTCATCGACTTCTCCCCGCCGGACAGCAGGCTCAGGCGCTTGGTCGACTTGCCGGCCGGCGTGATCTCGATCTCCACGCCGGGGAGCTGCGCCTCCTCGCCGCCGCGCTCGGCCTCGCTCTCCGCCTCGGCGGCCTGCTCCCACTCCCCCTCCGAGGACGATGCCAGCGCCTCGGACGCCGCGTCCTCGCCGCGCGGCAGCGACAGGCCGCCGAGCACGGGCCTGGGCACCTGCTGTTCGCTGACCAGCCTCAGGCGCCCGGAACCGCCGGGGAACACCTCGCCGACCAGCTCCTCGAAGTTGCGCGCCGCCGCGGCGAACGTCTGCTCGAAGGTCTCCTCGATCTGGCGGTCGGTTTCGCGGATCAGCGAGCGCAGCTCGCGCAGCGCGGTCTCGAGGTCGCCGCGCTGGCCCTCCAGCTCCTCGACGTGGGCGACCGCCTCGGCGTACTCGTCCTGCGCGAGCGGGTTCACCGGCCCGAGCTGCTCGCGCCTGCGCTGCAGGCGCTCCACGCGCGCTCGCAGCGCCTGCGCCTCGTCCTCGGCGAGCGCCGGGGCGTCGCCGTCCTGCTCGCTGGGATAGCCGAGCTGCTCGGCCACGCCCGCGCACTCGAGCTCCGCCTCCGCGGCCCGGTCGCGCAGGCGCTGCGCCGCGACCTCCGCCTCGGTGACGGTCTCGCCGGATGTGCGCAACCGCGACTGGATCTCCGCCTCCTCGGCGGCGCACGCGCGCAGCGTCCCCGCCATCTCCTCGCCGGCCAGGCGGTCGGCCGCGAGCTCTGCCTCGAGCGCGCCCACGCGCTCCTGCACTGCCGCCGCGGCCCCCTGCAGCGCTGCCGCGAGCTGCCGCGCCCGCGGCAGAGCGGCGGTGTCGGCGGAGTGCTGCGTGCGCAGCCGCTCGACGCGCGCCAGGCGCTCGCCGTGCTCGCGTTCGCGCCGTTCGCGCTGGCGGCGCTCAGCCGCCAGCTCACCCTCGAGCTCGGCTTGGCGTACGGCCAGCGCTCCCTGCGCGGGCGCCGCCCGGCGCTGCTCGATCACCCACTCTGTCCTGCGGCGCTCCTCCGCGGCCTCGGCGTGGCGGCGCTCGGCCTCGCGCAGCGCGGTCTCGGCGCCGAGCAGCGTCTCCTCGCCGGCGTGCAGCTCCCCCAGCGCCAGCTCGCATCTCTGTTGCGCGGCGTGCACGGCCTGGGCCGCGCGCTCGGCCTCGCCGACGAGCCGGTCGCGTTCGTTGCGCCGCGCGAGCACCCGCTCGCTGCCCCCCTCGCTCAGCTGGCGCACCTCGCCCCAGGCGGCGAACCACACGCGTCCCTGGCGCGTGGCGGCGATCCCGGCGAAGTCCCGCGGCAGGTCCTCGAGACGCTCGACCACCCACGCGTCCCCCAGCAGCCGCCGTGCGAGCGCGAGCACGGCCGGGGGACCGCTCAGCAGATCGAGCAGCCGGCGCGCACCGGGCGCGGGCGCAGGCTGTCCGTCCTGCGCCTCGCCCCCCACACGAGTGGGCGCGTCGGCGCGCTCGAGCGACGCCGGCGGCGGCGAGCTCGACGCCGGCCCGGGCTCGGCCACCAGCAGCGCGCTGCCGCCGTCGGGGCCGGCTCGGTCCAGCACCGCCTCAGCCCCGAGCACGTCCTTGACGAGCGCGGCGTCCAGGCGTCCGCCGAGGGCGGCCGCCAGCGCGAGCTCGTAGCCGTCCTGCACGCGCAGCTCCTCGCTCAGCGCCGTCGGGGCGTCGTCATGGTCGAAGCGGACGCTCGCGTGGCCGCGCAGGAACTGGTTGGCCGCCGCGAGCTCGGCGCCGACGCGCCCGGACTCGCGGCGCGCGTCCTGGAGCTCGCGCTCGGCCGCGCTCAGAAGCCCACGCGCCTGTGCCACCTGCTCGTCGGCGTGCTCGCGCGCCGAGCGCGCGCCCGCGATCTCCGCCTGCGCCTGCTCGACCAGAGCGAGCTGGCGCTCGTGCGCGCGCACCAGCGCCGCGATCTCCCGCTCGATCTCCTGCTCGCGGCTCGCCGCGATCTCGACGAGCTCCGCTTCGAGCGCCGCCATGCGGTCCTCGCTGCCGGTCGCCGGCGCCCGCTCGTCCTCGGCCGCGTTGGGCGCGATTGCACCCAGCTCCAGCTCGACGCGCTCGATCCTCCGCGTCAGGGCCGCCGCGCTCGCGTCGACCTGCTCGCCGCGCAGCGCCAGGCGCTCGCGCGCGGAGCGTGCGTCGTACAGCAGCCCGGAAAGCGCGTCGTGGCGCTCGGCCCGCTCGGCCAGCGCGCGCTCGGCCTCCCCGCGCCGCTCGACCGTCTGCGCCAGCGCCCCCTCGATCTGCGTGCGCTGCGCCCGCACCCGCGCGACCTGCTGCTCGGCGTGCGCGAGCGCGAGGCGGGATGTGCGCAGGTCCTCGCGCGCGAGCTCGAAGCGCGCCTGCAGGATCTGGCGCTCGCAGGCGCTCGTGCAGCTCGGCGGCTTCGGCCTGGCGCTTGAGCGGGCGCAGGCGACTGCGCGCCTCGCGCTCGACGTCGAGCGCGCGGTCGAGGTTCTCCTGCGTGCGTTCGAGCTTCAGCTGCGCGCGCCGGCGGCGCTTGCGGTGCTTGCCCAGCCCCGCCGCCTCCTCGATCAACAGCCGGCGCTCGCGCGGCTTGGAGGTCACGATCGCCTCCACGCGCCCCTGCGAGATGACCGAGTGGACCTCCTTGCCCAAGCCCGTGTCCGACAGCAGCTCGAGCACGTCGCCGAGGCGGCAGCGCGCCCCGTTGAGGCGGTATCCCCCCTCGCCGCTGCGATCCAGCCGGCGCACGATCGAGATCTCGCCGAGCGGCAGATCGATACCGCCGTCGGAGTTGTCGAGCACGATCTCCACCTCGGCTGCCGAGCGCGGCTGCACGCCCCTGCCGCCGCCGAAGATCACGTCCTGCATCGACTGGCCGCGAACCGCCAGCGGCGACTGCTCGCCCATCGCCCACAGCACCGCGTCGGTGACGTTCGACTTGCCCGACCCGTTCGGGCCGACCACCACGCTCACCCCGGGACCGAAGTCCAGTCGCGTGCGGTCGGGAAACGACTTGAAGCCGTTCAGCGTCAGCGACTTCAGGTGCATCGGCACATCCATGGGCCGCCCTGCGTGCTCATGGCTCGCTCGCGAGGCCATCGACCGCCACCCGCGCCGCCTCCTGCTCGGCGTGCTTCTTGCTGCGGCCGCTGCCCCGCCCGAGCTCGCGTCCGTCCACGCGCGCGATCACCGCGTAGGTGCGCTCGTGCGGCGGTCCCTGCTCGCTGAGGATCTCGTAGCTGACCTCCGCGCCGCGCCGCGCGAGGAGCTCCTGCAGCGTCGACTTGAAGTCCACCGGGTGCTCCAGAGCCCCCTCGATCTCCGGGCCGAACGCCTCCACCACCGCTTCGGCGGTGCGCTCGTAGCCGGCGTGCAGGTAGCACGCGCCGATCACCGCCTCGATCACCGACGCCAGCACACGCTCGGTCTCCACGAGCGCCGCCGCGCTTTCGCGCACTCCCGCCGGCGCCGCCGCATGCAGTCGCTCCGGCACGCCGAGGCGCTCGGCGACCGCCCGGCAGGACACGCCCGAGACGGCCTGCGCGCGGATCTTGGTGAGCCGGCCCGCGCCGTAGCGGTCGGCCTCCAGGCGCGGGTACAGGTGCGCCGTCACCGCCAGCGAGAGCACGCTGTCGCCCAGGAACGCCAGCCGCGTGTAGGAGTCGCTCGGCCGCTGGCTCCAGGAGGCGTGGGTGAACACCTGGCGCACGAGGTCCTCGGGCAGCTCGTCCAGCAGCTCGGCCAGCAGCATCAGCCCTCCGCATTCGCGGTCCCGTTGAGGCTGTGTGCGAGCACGAAGTCCACCGCCGCCCCCACCGTCAGGATCTGCGCGGCCTGCTCGTCGGACATGCGCACGCCGTAGCTGTCCTCGAGCTCCTGCACCAGCGTGTACAGGTCCAGCGAGTCCGCCTCCAGGTCCTCCTTGAAGCGGGTGTCCTCGTCGATCGCCTGCGGCTCGACGTCGAGCTCGTCGGCCAGGTGGGTGCGGATCAGGATGAGGACTTGCTCGCGGGTCATTGCGCGTGGGGCAGGCTAGCGCCCGACACGGACACAGGCGCACGCCTGAGCGCGCCCGCCTGCTCGAGCGCGGCGTGGGTGTGGCCGACGATGTCCTCCGTGGGCCCCCCGCTGGGCGCGCATGATCGCCCGGGCGAAGCCCACCCGCGTGAAGCGCCCGTGGGGAACCACGCCCAGGCTGCGCAGGCCGAGCAGGTAGGCGCCGCCGTTGGCTTCGGGGTCGATCTGCTCGCGAAAGCCGCCGAGCGCTCCCCGCAGCAGCATCCCGCCGAGCTTCGCCCGCGGCGAGGACATAGCCACCTCGCGGATCGCGCCGAGCATCGTCTGCGAGACGCCCTCGATCAGCTTCAGCGCGATGTTGCCGGTGAAGCCGTCGGTCACGATCACGTCCGCGCGACCCGACACGACGTCCCCGCCCTCGACGTTGCCGACGAACTCGAACATATCGAGGCCCACCCGGGCGTTCATCGCGCGCTCGCGCAGCGCCGCGTGGGCCTCGAGCACGAGCGCGCTGCCGCGCGCGTCCTCCTCGCCGTTGGACAGCAGCCCGACCTTCGGCAGGCGCGACCCCGAGCACCGTGTGCGCGAGCGCGGCGCCCATGAACGCGAACTGCACCAGGTGCTCACTGCGCGCCTCCGCGCTCGCGCCCACGTCCAGCAGCGTCACCTGATGATGATCCCGCCCCCCCACCGGCAGCGGGATCGCCAGCGCCGGTCGGTAGATCCCGTGCGCGCGCTTGATGTGGAACATCCCCGCGGCGAGCGCCGCGCCCGTGCCGCCGGCGCACACCAGCGCCTGCGCGCGGCCCTCCGCCACCGCCGCCGCGGCCTGCACGATCGACGCCTGCGGGTGACTGCGAACCGCGACCACGGGATCGGGCGCCTTCGCGATCGAGATGGGCGCATCGACGACCTCCACCCCCGGCGGCGGCTCGCCGAGCCCGTGCCCAAACCCAAGCTCCCCGGCGGGCCCGAACAGCAGCACCCGCGCGCCCTCGCCCGCGGCCATCGCCGCTCCCGCGGCGACCTCGGCGGGGCCGAGGTCCGCGCCGTTGCAATCGACCGCCACCACCGGCGGCTCCTGCTCGCCCGAGGGCGGCGCTGACCGGGAGGACAGGGCCCCTGGCGTCACTGCCGGCTAGTCGTGCTCGTGATCGTGCTCGGGCTCGGTGGGCGTCAGCACCTCACGGCCCGCGTACGTGCCGCACACCGGGCACACGCGATGCGGCCGGCGCGGGCTGTGGCAGCGCGGGCAGGCGTTCACCGTGGGCGTGCCGATCTTGTGCTGCGCCCGCCGCTTGGCGGTGCGGCTGTGCGATTGCTTTTTCTTGGGGACGGCCATCGGCGTGAGAAGGGTACCAAGGTGGCTCTCGCCGCCATCGGCCCTGTGCCCGGGTCGCCGTCGCCTCGCCGCTGGGAGCGGCGTCGCCGCGCCATTCGCTAGCCGAGTTTCAGCTCGCGCAGCTTCGCCCAGCGCGGGTCCGGCCTGCGCCTCGTGACGGTGCTCGGGCCCGGCCTCCGCCAGGTCGGCAGCGCACACCGGGCACAGCCCGGGACAGTCCTCGCGGCAGAGGACCTGCGCCGGAAGCGCAAGCGCGAACGCATCGCGCACCCACGACGCCAACGCGAGCGTCTCGTCGTGCACGTACGGGCTGTCGAGCTCCTCGCCGCCGCCCGGCACGTCGACCTCGCGCGCCTCGACCTCGACCAGCGGGCTCGCCTGCTTGAGGCAGCGCATGCACGGCCCCAGCACCGCCGCCGAGAAGCTCAAGCGCAGGGCATAGCCGCCGCCGTCATCCGCGAGACGTCGAGATCCACCGTCGCCTGCTCCGGGCTGCCGTCGCCCGCCTGCGCGCGGTAGCGCTCGCCGCCCAGCAGCAGCGGCTCGACCGGCGTCCGCAGCGCCAGCCTGCGCCCCTCGCCCGGGCTCAGTCGCAGGCTCGCAAGGTCGAGCTCGCGGGTATCCGCCGCCATGGCGCTCAGTCTAGGTGTGCGCCTGCAGCTCGCGCTTGAGGATCTTGCCGGTGGCGTTGCGGGGGAGCTCGTCCACGAACACGACGTCGCGGGGGACCTTGTAGCGGGCGAGGTTTTCCTTGACGTAGGCCTGGATCGCCTCGGCGGTGAGCGCGCTGCCGTTGCGCGGCACCACGAACGCCTTCAGGCGCTGGCCGAACTCGCGGTCCTCCACGCCGATCACCGCCACCTCTTCGATCTTGCTGTGGTCGGCGAGCAGGTCCTCGACCTCGCGCGGGAACACGTTCTCGCCGCCGGAGACGATCATTTCGTCGTCGCGGCCGTCCACGAACAGCCGTCCGGCGGCGTCGAAGTGCCCGACGTCGCCGGTGCTCATCAAGCCCCCCACGATCTCCTTGCTGCCGCCGCCGGTGTAGCCCTCGAACATCATCTCGTTGGCGACGAAGATGCGCCCGCCCTCGCCGGGCCCCACCTCGCGGCCGTCGGCGTCGAGCAGCTTGACGACCGTGCCGATCGGCGGCCGTCCCGCGGTGCCGGGCGCCGCGCGCAGGTCCTCCGGGGTGGCGATCGTGGCCCACGCGACCTCCGTCGAGCCGTAGAGGTTGTAGAGGACGTCTCCGAAGATGTCCATCGCGCGGGTGGCGAGCTCGCCCGGGAGCACCGAGCCGCTCACCGCGATCACCTTCAGGCAGCTCACGTCGTAGCGAGCGATCGTCGCGGGATCGAGCTCGAGCATCCGCTGCAGCATCACCGGCACGACCGCGAGCGCGCTCGCGCGGTGGCGCGCCACCGCCCTCAGCGTCTCCTCCGGGTCGAACCTCCGCGCCAGCACGTACGTCGAGGCCAGCGGCAGGCCGAGCGTGAAGTGAGCGAAGCCCCACGAGTGGAACATCGGCGCCGCGATCACCGTCGTCTCTCGCGCGCGCAGCGGGATCTTCGAGAACATCGCCGCCATCGGCTCGATCGAGTCGGGCTCCTTGCGGGCGGCGCCCTTCGGCGCGCCGGTGGTTCCGGAGGTCAGGATCACCACCCGCCCGCGGTCGGTCGGCGGGCTCAGCGCCCGCTCGTCGCCGGCCGCTATCAGCTCGGCGAGCAGCGGCGGCTGCGCCGACCCGGACGTCGGCGTCACCGCGCCCGCCGCGGCGCCGCCCACGGGGTCACGCCACGCGACGAAGCGTTTGCGCTTGGCGCCGGCCTCGCCGATCAGCCCGGCGAACTCCTCGTCGTAGATCACCGCGGTCGGGCCCTCGCGATCGAGCACGTCGGCGATCTGCGGCCCGGCGAACGTCGTGTTCAGGTAGAGGACGCTCGCGCCGAGCTTCGAGCAGGCGACCGTCGCGTCGATGAAGCCGCGGTGGTTGCGGCACATGATCGCCACCCCGTCGCCTTCGCGAATGCCCGCCCGGCGCAGCTCGTGGGCGAGGGCGTTGGTGCGCCGGTGCACTTCGCCGAACGTCAGCGTGCCGCGCTCGTCGACGACCGCGATGCGGTCGGGGTAGCGGGCGGCGCCGCCGGTGTAGGCGGCGGCCGGCGTCGGACCCCAGCGGCGCAGCGCGGACAGCGAGCGCAGCGTCTTGTCGGGGCGCGACGGGCGGAACATGCCCGTCGCGAGCAGCGTCCGTGCGACCTCGAGCCTGTACTTCCTATGGGCGGATGCCTGCGCGCTCACGCCTCGACCCTACCCCAAAGTGACGATCATCACGCGCATCCAGCGCATGGGCGGGCGGGCCATCTAACTAGCTCACCTCGGCCGGTTCGTCCTTGCCCTGCAGGCGCTCGCGTCCGCGCTGCACGGCGGCGATGAACTTCGACAGGTTGACCTCCAGCGTGTTCAGGATCTCGTCCGCGTAGTCCTCGGCCCCAAGCCTGATCTCGCGCTCGCGGGCGCGGGCGTCCTCGACGATGTCCTCGGCCGCCCGCTCGGCCTGCTTGGTGACCTCCTCCTCGCCCACCAGCCGCTCCTGGCGTTCGCGCGCCTCCTTGATGATCCGCTCGGCCTCCTTCTTCGCCTCCGCGAGCATCTCCTGGCGCTCCTTCACGATCCACCGCGCCTGCTTGATCTCCTCGGGGATCGTCGCGCGCATCTGGTCGAGGATGTCGTAGATCTCCTCCTTGTCGACGCGCACGGAGTCGCTCAGCGGGATCGTCTTGGCGTTGTGCACCAAGTCGTCGAGCTTGTCGATGAGAACCAGGACATCCATGCTTTTACAGCCTACCTGCCAGCCTACCCGGCGAGTGTGTTCGTCAGCGCTTCAGCTCTTCCTGCAAACGGCGGGCCACCTCGTCGGGGACCAGGTCGTCGATTCTGCCGCCGAACGTGGCGAGCTCCTTGACGCCGCTCGATGACAGGAAACTGTACTGCGGGCTGGCCATCAGGTACACGGACTCGATCTCCGGGTCCTGCCGGCGGTTGAGCTGGTTCATCTCGAGCTCGTACTCGAAGTCGGAGATCGCCCGCAGTCCCTTCACGATCGCCCTCGCTCCGACGCTGCGGGCGAAGTCGACCACGAGCGTCGAGAACGGCTCGACGCGGATGCCGTCGAGGTCCGCGAGCGCGTTCTTGACGAAGCCCACGCGCTCCTCGATGCCGAACAGCGCGCCGCTCTTGCGCACCGAGCGGTTGACGACTGCGACGACCACCTCGTCGTAGAGCTTCGCCGCGCGACGGATCACGTCTAGGTGACCGTTGGTGATCGGGTCATACGAGCCGGGGCAGACGGCGATCGATTTGCGTGGCTCGGTCATTGATGGCGGTGGATGGTGATCAGCGTGTCCCCATAGCGCCGGCTGCGCTCGAGCGCCACGTCGAGCCCGATCGGGGCCCTGCGGTCGCTCTCGACGACGACGCGCGCTCCCGGGCTCAACAGCGACGGCAGCATCGCCGACAGCCGTGGGCCCCACCGGTCGGCGATCGGGGCTCCCGACGTCGAAGGTGCTGGTTGCGCCCGCCCGTATGGGGGATCGATGAAGACGAGATCGTATGTCTCTTCGCGCCCGCTTGCGTCGCGCAGGGCCGCGAGCACGTCCACGCGGCGCACCGCGACGCTCCGCTGCGGGATGCCGAGCGCGGCGAGATTCGCGCTCAGGACCTTCGCCGCGTCCGCGTCGCGCTCGACGAACACCGCGCTCTGCGCGCCCCTGGACAGCGCCTCGATCCCGAGCGCCCCCGTGCCCGCGAACAGGTCCAGCACGCGACGCCGCCTCGACGCCGCCGAGCATCGCGAACACCGCCTCCCTCACGCGGTCGGACGTCGGCCTCGTGTCCCTGCCGCGGGGTGCCTTCAGGCGCCTGCCGCCGAGCTCTCCCGCGATCACCCGCACGCTCACAACGGTAACGCGAGCCCTCAGGCGGGCAGCGGCGCCGGCGTCTCGCCGCCGAGCACGCCCGCGAGCGCTTCGCCCAGCAGCGCGTGCTCGGGCGCCGCCAGCTCGGGGTCGCTCGCGAGGATCGCCTGCGCGCGGGCGCGGGCAAGCTCCAGCAGCTGCGCATCCTCGGGCAGGCGCGCGATCCGGAACTGGCCCAGCCCCGACTGGCGGGTGCCGATCAGCTCGCCCTCCTTGCGCATCGCCAGGTCGATCTCCGCCAGGCGGAAGCCGTCGGCGTGGCGGGCCACCGCCGCCAGCCGCGCGGAGGCCCCGAGCTCGTCCGAGCCGACCAGGAAGCAGCGCGCGCGATGCTCGCCGCGCCCCACCCGCCCGCGCAGCTGGTGCAGCTGGGAGATGCCGAAGCGCTCGGCGTTCTCGATCAGCATCACCGTCGCGTTGGCGACGTCGATGCCGACCTCGATCACGGTCGTCGACACGAGCACGTCGCGCGCTACCGGACGCGAACGCCGCCATCGCCGCCTGCTTCTCTCGCGCGCGCATGCCGCCGTGCAGCAGCACCAGCTCGTAGCCCTGGAGCTCGCCCCGCCTGAGCCGGCCCAGCTCCGCGCTCGCGGCCCGCACCCCGCCGTGAGGGGCGGTGGATGGCCGCCCGCCGCTTTCATCCGACCCGGTGCCCGGCGGCGCTCCGGGCTCGTCGCTCTCGTCGATCAACGGGCACACGACATACGCCTGGCGCCCGGCCGCCAGCTCGCCGCGCAGCTCCTCGTACGCCTGGGCGCGCTCGCGCTCGCCCGCGAGCACCCGCGTATCGATCGGCTGGCGACCGCGCGGCAGTTCGCGCAGGGCGCTCGTGTCGAGGTCTCCGTAGCGGGCCAGCGCCAGCGTGCGGGGGATCGGCGTGGCGGTCATGTGCAGCGTGTGCGGGATAGGCGTGACGGTCGTCTGCGGCGCCGGCGAGGCCCCCGCGTCCGCGCCCTCCGGGTGCAAAGAGGGGTCGGTGCTCGCAAAGCGTTCGAGCGCCGCGCGCTGGCGCACGCCGAAGCGATGCTGCTCGTCGATGACCGCCACCGCCAGCCGGGCGAATGCGACGTCCGGCTCGATCAGCGCGTGCGTGCCCACGAGCAGCGACAGCTCGCCGCTCGCGAGCTTGCCGAGGATGTCCGCGCGCCGGCGCGCCGGTGTCGAGCCCGTCAGCAGCGCCAGACTGATGAAACCCCACCCACCCCGCCGGCGAGCAGGCCCTGGATCGTCGCGAAGTGCTGTTCGGCGAGCGTCTCCGTGGGCGCCATCAGCGCCGCCTGGTAGCCGTGCCCGACCGCCTGCAGCATCGCGTACAGCGCCACCACCGTCTTGCCGCTGCCCACCTCGCCCATCAGCAGCCGCTGCATCGGCGTCGCGCGCGCCAGGTCGGCGTCGATCTCCTCGATCGCACGGCGCTGGTCGGCGGTGAGCTCGAACGGCAGCGCGTGCTCCAGCCAGCGCTCGCCGAGCGCGTGACGATCCGCGAGCGCCGCGGCGCCCGTGCGCGCGCGGCGCGCGGCGCGACGGCGCAGGAACACGAGCTGCGCCAGCAGCAGCTCCTCGAACGCCAGCCGCCGGCGGCCCAGCTCGAGATCGTCGGGCGCGCGCGGGAAGTGCATCGCCGCGAGCGCGCTCGCGCGGTCGGGCAGCCGCTCGTTCACCCGCGTCGCCGCCGAGAGCGACTCGACGACGTCCGCCAGCGCGTGCCTCGCGCCGCGCACGAGCGTGAGGATCTGCGTCGAGGTGACGCCGTCGGCAGCCGGGTAGTGGGCGACCGCCTCGGGCGCGGGCGCGTCCTGCACGAGCTCGCCGGCCGCCTCGCCGGCGAGGGCGTGGTGGGAGACGCTGAAGCCCCCGCGCGCGTCGGCCTTGCCGTGCAGCAGCAGGCGCGTGCCGGGCGGATAGCGATCGACCAGCCACGGCTGGTTGAAGAACGTCGCCCGCATCGTCCCGGTGGCGTCGAAGACGCGTCGCCTCCACCAGCGGACGCATGCCCCGGCGGCGCACTGGCCGGGCGCCGATCGGGCGCACCTGCACCGCGACGGTCGCCCGCTCGCCGGCGCGCAGCGCAGCGACCGTCCGTGCCTCGCGGCTGTCGCTCGGCAGGTGCTCGAGCAGGTCCCCGACGGTGCGCAGGCCCAGCGCCAGCGTGCCCGCCGCCATACGCCTGCTCGGAAGCTCGAGCTCGGCCGCCAGACGCGACGGTCGCGGCCAGCGCACCGGCGCGGCGATCAGCTCCGTGCGGGTGAGGCCCCGTCTGGACGCGAACGCCCGCTGGCGGGAGCGTGCGCGCGTGGGCGCGAGCGACGCGCTCGGCTCGTCCGTCGTATGCGGCTCGGTCGCCGGCGGCATCTGCCGTCCATGATGATCGCGGCGGCGGTCGTAAGCGAGCCTACTCGGCCGCCAGCAGCCACCAGTAAGCGGACTGGCCACCGTGGCGCAGCTCGAGCTCGACGCCGCCGTTGACCATGCCCTCGAGCTCCGCCAGCCGCAGCGGAGCCTTCTCGCCGTCGAGCACGCTGATCAGCTCGGGCGGGCCGCCGCCGTTTGCGGGGCTGGCGAGCGCATGCAGGACGGCCTCGAGCGTCTCGCGCGGCTCGCCCCACGCGAGCACCTCGTCCTGGACGAAGCCGACGGCGTCGCCTCGCCGGAAGCGTCCCTGTGCGTCGTCGCGCGCGGCGGGCGCCACGGCGCCGGTGCGCACGCGCGCGAGCGCCCGGCTCAGCGCCTGGGCGTTCTCCTCCACCGAGCGCTCCGGGGCGAACGCCACCGCCGCGGCGAGCCCCGCCTGCTGGCTGGTGGTCGCGGCCACGTGGACGTCCTTGTCCGACAGCCGCGCCGCGTGCTCGGCGGCCATGATCACGTTCGCGCTGTTGGGCAGCAGCACGACCTCCTCGGTGGGCGCGTCGTGGATGCCCGCCAGCAGGTCGTACGTGGAGGGGTTCAGCGTCGGGCCGCCGTCGATCGTGCGCACGCCCAGCTCCTCGAACAGCTCGCGCAGCCCCTCGCCGCTGACGACCGCGACCGCCGTGCAGCGCGGGCGGCGCGCCGTCGCCGGCGCGCGCCCGCGGCGCGAACGCCTGCGCGATCTCGGAGCTCTCTGCGATCAGGCGGCTGTCTCGTGCGGCCACCTGCGCGCGCATGTCCGCGACGTCCAGGTGCGAGACCTCGCCGGCGTCCGCGAACACCGCCGTCGCGAGCTCCGGCTCGTCGGTGTGCAGGTGCACCTTCAGCGTGTTCGCGTCCCCCACCACGAGCACCGAGTCGCCGAGCTCTTCGAGCGCGGCGAGGAAGCGCGCCGGGCGCAGCTCGCTGCCGGTGACGGCGAAGTTCGTGCAGAAGCGGTAGGTGCCCGAGCTGTGCTCGGGGTGGGTGATGCGCGCCGGCGCGTGGTGATCCAGGCGCGGGGGCTCCTCGCCGCGCAGCGCCGCCACCACGCCGGCGAAGATGATCGTCAGGCCGTAGCCGCCCGCGTCGACGACGCCCGCCTCGCGCAGCGCCGCGAGCAGCTCGGGCCCGCGCTTGACCGACTCCTCCCCCGCGTGCACGGCGCGCTCCAGCGCCGCGGCGATCGCCCTGTCCTGCGCCGCCGGCTCCGTGAGCGGCCCCAGTCGCGGGTTCTCGGCGCTGTGGGCGAGGTCGTCGACGATCTTGTGCGCCATCTCGCGGGCGACCGTCAGGATCGTGCCCTCGGCGGGGTCGCGCACCGACGAGTACGCGCGATCGGCGGCGTTCGCCAGCGCGGCGCCGATCAGCGTCGCGTCGATCAGCTCCCCGGGTCTCGACACGAGCGCCTCGGCCGCACCGCGTATCAGCTGCGAGAGGATCACCCCGGAGTTGCCGCGCGCGCCCAGCAGCGCGGCGCGCGCGACCGACTGCACGATCTCCTCGCGTCCGATCTCGTCGATCGTGCGGTCCTCGTAGGCGCCCTGCAGGCGGTCGAGCTCGGCCAGCACGGCCCGCAGCGTGAGCGCCATGTTGTCTCCCGTGTCCCCGTCGGCGACCGGGAACACGTTCAGGTCGTTGACCTCCTGGCGGCGCGATTCCAGATGGGCGAGCGCGCCCGCGACGGCGGCGCGAAAACGCAGCAGGTTCGTGTCGCTCACGGCGACAGGTCTATCAGCTTCGCCCACCCGCCCGCCAGCAAGTGGACGCTCCTTGCGCTCAGAGCTTCCTGCCCTACAGGGCCTTAGTGACCTTTCCGGCTTTCAGGCACCGCGTGCACACGTACACGCGTCGCGGCGCCTTGCCGACGAGAATCCGCACCTTCTGCAGGTTCGGGTCGAAGCGCCGCTTGGTGGCGACCATCGAGTGGCTGCGGCTCTGCCCGAAAGCCGGGCCCTTCCCGCAGCTGTGACACACCTTTGCCATGCGCGGCAGTCTAGCGGGGGGCGCGAGCGCCGTCCGGCAGACGTGCGGCGGTGGCGTTCGCTCAGGTGAGCTGCGAGCGCAGCGCCGCCATGCGCATGACCGCCTCGGCGGCGTGGCGGCCCTGGTCGCGCTTGCCTGTGCCGCCTGGCGGCGCGCCGCCCGCGCGCGCGAGCGCCTGCTCCATGGTCTCGCACGTGAGCACGCCGAACGCGCACGGAACGCCGGTGTCGAGCTGCACGCGCATCACCCCCGCGGCGGCCTGCGCGCACACGTACTCGTAGTGGTCGGTCTCGCCGCGGATCACCGCACCCAGGCACGCCACGCCGGCGAAGCGGCCGCTGGCGGCGGCGTAGCTCGCGGCGAGCGGGAGCTCGAACGCGCCGGGCACGTCGAACACCTCGACGTCGCCCTGCCCGGCGTCGGCGAAGGCCGCCGTCGCGCCTGCCACGAGCCGCTGCGCGAGGTCCTCGTAGAAGCGCGCGACCGCGATCGCGAAGCCCGCGTCGCTCATGGCTTGCGGCGCTCTGCCCGGCGGCGCTCGCCGTCCAGCATCTCCTCGTCGAGGTTCAGGCCCTGGTGATGGAGGGTGTGGCCCATGCGCTCGGCCTTCGTGCGCAGGTACGCCTCGTTGTGCTCGTTCGGCGCGTGCTCGATCGGAATCTGCGCGCTGACCGACAGGCCGTAGCCCTCCAGGCCCCTGATCTTCTTGGGGTTGTTGGTGAGGATGCGGATCGAGGACAGGCCCAGGTCGACGAGGATCTGGGCGCCGATGCCGTAGTCGCGCAGGTCCGCGGGGAGCCCCAGGCGCTCGTTCGCCTCGACCGTGTCGAGGCCGTCCTCCTGCAGGCGGTAGGCGCGCAGCTTGTTCAGCAGGCCGATCCCGCGCCCCTCCTGGGAGAGGTACAGCAGCACCCCCCGGCCCTCGCGCTCGATCATCGACAGGGCTGATTCGAGCTGCTCGCCGCAGTCGCAGCGCAGCGAGTGGAAGACGTCGCCCGTGAGGCACTCCGAGTGCACGCGCACGAGCACGTCGCTCTCGCCGGCGACCTCGCCCTTGACGAGCGCCACGTGGTGCTTGTCATCGACCAGCGAGCGATAGCCGACGGCCTCGAAGTCGCCGAACGTGGTCGGCAGCCGCGTCGCCACCACGCGCTCCACCAGCAGGTCGTTGCGGCGGCGGTAGGCGATCAGGTCGGCGACCGTGATCATGCTCAGCTCGTGGCGGGCGCAGTACTCGGCCAGTTCCGGCACCCGCGCCATCGTGCCGTCGTCGTTCATCACCTCGCAGATCACCCCCGCGGGGTTCAGGCCCGCCAGGCGCGCCAGGTCCACCGCCGCCTCGGTCTGCCCGGCGCGCTCGAGCACGCCGCCGGAGCGGCTCTTCAGCGGGAACACGTGGCCGGGCTGCACCAGATCCGAGGGCCGGCTGGCGGGGTCGATCGCCACCTGGATCGTGTGCGCGCGGTCGTGCGCGGAGATGCCCGTGGTGACGCCGTCGCGCGCCTCCACCGACACCGTGAACGGCGTTTCGAACGGCGACTCGTTCTTGGCGGCCATCAGGTCGAGCCCGAGCTCGTCGCAGCGCTCGGACGTCAGCGACAGGCAGATCAGCCCGCGACCCTCCTTGGCCATGAAGTTGATCGCCTCCGGCGTCGCGAACTGGGCGGCGAGGGTCAGGTCGCCCTCGTTCTCGCGGTCCTCGTCGTCGCAGACCACGACCATCTTGCCCTCGCGGATGTCCTCGATCGCCTGCTCGATCGTCGCGAACGGCGTCGCGGTGGATGTCGGATTCATACGCATCGCTCCTCAGCCCAGTGTGCCGCGTATGGGCGCGTAGGCCAAGCCGGGCAAGGACGCAGGGAGCGTGGCGTGCTACGCACGCGAGCGACCGAGGACGCCGATCCGGCGCCGGCATACGGGCTCATACGCGCGCCTCCAGCAGTCGCTCTACGTGCTTGGCCAGTATGTCGACCTCGATGTTCACGATCGCCCCCTGCGCGAGCTCGCCGAGGCTCGTCCGCCGCAGCGTCTCGGGGATCAGCGACACCGAGAACCCGTCGTCCTCGAGCGCGCTCACGGTCAGGCTCACGCCGTCCACCGCGACCGAGCCCTTCTCCACGAGGTAGCGAGCGAGGCGGGCCTCCACGGCGAAGCTCAGCACTCGCGAGAACCCCTCCTCGCGCACGCCGGCGACGGTGCCGGTGCCGTCCACGTGGCCCTGGACGACGTGTCCGCCCAGGCGCTCGCCGGCGCGCAGCGCCAGCTCCAGGTTCACGCGCGAGCCGGCCTCCAGCTCGCCCAGCGAGGAGCGCTCGAGCGTCTCGAGCATCGCCTGCGCGCGAAAGCCGTCGGCGCCGACCTCGGTCGCGGTCAGGCACACGCCGTTCACGGCGATCGAGTCGCCCTCGCGCAGCTCGCCCGCCAGGGCGCTCGCGATCTGCAGCGTCGCCCCCTCGCCGTCGCGCTCGACGCCGGACACGCTGCCGAGGTCGGCGATCAGCCCCGTGAACATCTCACCACTCGCGTAGGCGGGCGGATATCAGGAGATCGCCGCCCACCGAGTCGCACTCGAAGCTAAGCGCCCGCAGCGCCTCGGAGATCCGCTCCACCCCTTCGCCCTCGAGCGGGTCGCGGGCGGCGCTGCCGCCGAGCAGCAGCGGCGCGAGGAACAGGCGCAGTTCGTCGATCTCGCCGGCGTCCAGGAACGCGCCCGCGAGGTGTGGGCCGCCCTCCAGCAGCACCGACGCCACGCCCATGCCGCCCAGCTGATCGAGCGCCGAGCGCACCCGCGCGGGCTCGTTTTCGCCCGTCGCCACCAGCACCTGCACGCCGGCGGCTTCCAGCGCGTCGGTGTCCGCGCGCGCGGCGGCCCGCGAGACGACGAGCGTCAGCGGGACCTCGCCGGCGGCGGTCACCAGCTGGGAGCTGGGCGGCAGCCGCGCGAGCGAATCGAACACCACCCGGCGGGGCTGCGCGCACGGCTCCGCGGGCGTCCCGTCCGGCCTGGCCGTCAGCTGCGGGTCGTCCGCCAGCGCGGTGCCGATGCCCACCACCACCGCGTCCACCGACGCGCGCCAGCGATGGGCGAGCTCGCGGCTGCGATCGCCGCTGATCCACTTCGAGTCGCCCGTCCGCGTCGCGACCTTCCCGTCGAGCGTCATCGCCGACTTGAACAGCACCCACGGGCGCCCCACGCGGGCGTGCTTGCGGAAGGCCTGGTTGAGCAGCCGCGCGCTCGCCGCCAGCTCACCGTCGGCGAGCACCACCTCCACGCCCTCGTCGCGCAGGATCCCCAGGCCGCGCCCGGCGGCCTTCTCCGTCGGGTCGTCCGAGGCCACGACCACGCGCTCGATCCCCGCCTGCATGATCGCGTCCGTGCACGGCGGCGTCTTGCCCTCGTGGCAGCACGGCTCCAGCGACACGTACAGGGTGGCGCCGCTCAGCTCGGCCATGCCGCAGGCCTCGATCGCGTTCACCTCCGCGTGCGCCCCACCGTATTCCCGATGCCAGCCCTCGCCGAGGACCTCGCCGTCGCGCGCGATCACCGCGCCGACCACCGGGTTCGGCTTGACCGCGCCGGCGCCGTTGCGCGCGAGCTCGATCGCCCGCGCGAGATGCAGCTTGTCGGTCGCGGTGCAGCTGGGCATGTGAAACCCAGGATAACCCCGCGACCGAACGATGCCCGTGCGCGCGACCAGGCGCCGCCGACGCCCATCCCGATGCCCGTGCGCGCGGCGAGCCGGCGCGACGCCTATCCGCCCGCGCAGCCCCCGCCATGCAGGCGGTAGACCGTCATCGCCGGTCCCGGCCGGCTGTATGCGAGCGGGTAGTAGTCGAAGCTCCAGTCGAAGTCGAAGCGCACCGGTACCTGCCCGCGCGCGTACGGAGACGCCCGGTAGACCACTTCGCCCGCGCGCGCCAGCGCCCGGTAGTAGGCGACCGCCCGCGGAACCACGTGGGGGTCCGCCAGCGCGCGCCCGCGCTCGGTCGAGCCGACGATCACCCAGCAGAACGCTTCCCTCTCATAAAAGTCGATCAACGCCGGGGACAGCGTCGTCTCGTAGTTCTCGAGGCCGACTTCCGGGTTGATGTACTTCGGCGCGATCGTCCCGCTCGGCGTGATCCGCCCGAACAGCGCCGGATAGAGCCGCCAGCGCAGCGGATTCGTGCGTGTCGAGGTCCCCGGCCTCACTTCCCGCGCCCATTCTTCGGGCTCGACCGGCTCGGCCACGATCTTCGCGCCGGCGGGTATGTGCTCGACCATCCACGCGCGGGTCAGGTTGCGGGTGTCGGCGCGCGAGAGCACCACCCCGGAATGGATGCTGTAGACGAGCCCCTGCACGAGCAGCGCCACCACCAGCAGCGTCGCGAGCGCCGCCGCCATCCCCCTCTTGCCGGCGAGCGCCCGCCCCGTCCAGCCGGCGAGCTCCACCACGAAGTACGCCGCCAGCACGCACGCGATCGGGAAGATCGGCAGCAGCCAGCGGCCGAAGTAGCGGCCCTCGGTGCCCATGAACGCCAGGAACAGCACCGCAGCCGGCACGAGCACCCAGCCCACACGCCGCTCGCCGCGCCACACGATCGCCGCCCCGCCGAGCGCCGCCAGCGACGGCGCCCAACCGAGCCCCCACGTGAACGACCACAGGTAGTACACCAGCCCCCCGTCCTTCGGGGCGCCCAGCTTCCCCTGCGCTTCCGCCGACAGCGCCGACTGGTGCGCGAGCTCGGAGTGAAAGCTCGCGTAGTCCAGCAGCGCATACGGGTTGGCGATCAGGAAGGCAGCGAGCGCGCATGCGCCCGCGAGCACGACCCCGGCGAGCGCCCGCCTGTCCCGACCGTGCGCGGCGGCCGCCGCCAGCAGCGGCAGGACCATGATCCCAGCGGTGTACTTGGTGGCGCACGCCAGCCCCAGCCCGACACCCGCGAGCAGGTAGTCGCGCCGGCGGCCTTTGCGCAGCACGCCCGCGCTGCCGAGCAGCGACAGCGTCGCCGGCGCCAGCGTGGGGGCGTCGTTGAGCGCCAGGTGCGCGTAGAAGACGGGCAGGAACGCGACGGCCTCGATCGCCGCCGCGAGCAGGCCGACGGCGCGGTTGAAGAGTCGCGTGCCGACGGCGTACAGCAGCCACAGCGCGCCCGTGCCCAGCAGTGCGGCGGCCACGCGGGCGAGCGTGTACACCGCCGCCGGGTGCAGCGCGAACTCCCGTACCGCCCCGCTCGCCCCTCCGTAGGAGACGGCGAACAGGAAGTGCAGGAGGTAGGTGAAGGCCGGCGGGTTGGCGAAGTAGTGGGGATTGAGCGTGCCCTGCTCGAACATCTCGATCGCGCGCGGGACGAAGTGGTCGGCCTCGTCGGCGTTGTACGCGTAGGGAAGGCCCTGGCGCACCCCCCACAGCCGCAGCGCGAGGCCGCCGCCAAGCACGATCGCCAGTCCCAGCCACGCCCGGCGCCGCTCAGCAGTTGCCATACACGCCGTAGAAGCGGTTTGTGTAGATGCGCTTGAAGCCCGCTGCGGGAACCTGGTCGCCGGGATTGTCGCCGGGGTCGACGATCGCGTCCACGAAGATGGCGCTGCCGAGCGGATACACGGCCACGCTGCCGGCGTGGAGGCTGCGCAGGAGAGCGGGTTCGCCGTGTTCGGCCTGCGCGCGGGCCTGGCTGCGGGCGACGATGTCCCGCTGGTTGACGCTGTCGAGGATCCACCGCGCGTCGGGGATCAGCTTGTTGTCCGGCAGCGACAGCAGCGGGCAGCGCCGCAGCTCGGCCTGCACCCGCGGGTCGTGCAGCGCCACCGCCAGCTCCTTGTGGAAGTCCTCGTGCTCGGCAAGCGTCGTGCGCAGGCCCGAGAGGCTGATCGAGTTGGCGGCGGAGACGGTGCCGTAGGCGACGAGCACGACCGCCGCCGCGATCCACGCCCGCCGCAGCCACGAGCCGCGCTCGAGCATCGCCCAGCCACCGACGGTGACGGCACAGAACGGCAGCAGCGTGGTGGCGGCCCCCATCAGGTAGCGGTCCACCACGGAGGCGCCCGCGGCGCCCTCGGCGATGTAGACGCCGAGCAGCGCCACGAACGCCGCCAGCGGCACGAGCGCGCGCCGCGGCGTCATCCAGATCGCGAGCGCGATCCCCACCAGGCCGCCGAGCAGCACCGGCAGGTGGTCGATGCGCACCCCGTAGCTCCACACCGACCCGAGCACGCTGCCGAAGCCCTGCGTGCGTTCGAGTTCCGCGGCCAGGCCCGCGGTCGAGTTCAGCGAGTACAGCGGGTTGCCGGTCACGATCGCATCCAGGCTGAACCACAACAGCGGCGCGAGGGCGGCGAGCGCCAGGTACCTCAACCGCGTGGCGTCCTCCGCCCGCCACGAGCACCACAGCCAGTAGGCGCCGCTCAGCACCCACGCGTCCGGGCGCAGCAGCCCGGCGGCGGCGAGCGCGACGAACACCGGCCAGCCACGGCGCGGGCGTTCGAGCTCGAGCACGATCGCCCACACCACCAGCGCCACGTAGGAGATGTCCAGGTAGCCCTGCGCGGCGAGGTTCTCGATGAAGAAGCGGCTGAGCAGCAGCAGCGCGGCGATCAGCCCGACGAACGGCCCGAAGCACAGGCGCCCGAGCCGGTACATGCCGGCGACGGCCGCCACGAACGAGACGATCGAGCCGAGCACCATCAACCGCGCGCCGCCCTGCCCGAACAGCGAGCACACCATCCCGAACGCGATCGCCAGCGGATGCTCGGTGGGGCCGCGATAGACGCTGAAGTCGGGAAGGTGCCCGTGCAGCAGGTCGCGGCCCCACAGCAGCGCGTAGAACGAGTCGTAGGTGGGATACGTGGGGAAGGCGAAGTAGCCGATCAGCGCGGCCACGCACATGATCGCGAAGCCCACCCGCGCCCACGTCCGCGCCGAGTGCCTGCGCAGCCCCGTCAACCGGCGGGAGCCGTGTTCTGCGCGGATGAGCGTCGCCCCTTGCATCTTGCGTCGAGCTGGGACACTAACCTCATCGCCGTGAAGCTCATCATCCAGATACCGTGCTTCAACGAGGCGCAGCAGCTACCGCAGACACTCGCGGACCTGCCACGTGAGGTGGACGGATTCGACGAGGTGCAGTGGCTGGTGATCGACGACGGCTCGACCGACGACACGATCGCCGTCGCCCGCGCGCACGGCGTCGACCATCTGGTGCGACTCACCAGCAACAAGGGCCTCGCCACCGGCTTCCAGGCCGGCATCGACACCGCCCTGAAGCTCGGCGCGGACGTGATCGTCAACACCGACGCCGACAACCAGTACTACGGCCCGGACATCGCCAAGCTGGTGCGCCCGATCGTGGAAGGGCGCGCCGACATGGTCGTGGGCGACCGCGAAGTCAGCGAGATCCAGCACTTCTCGCCGGTGAAGAAGATCCTCCAGCGGCTGGGCTCGTGGGTGGTGCGCCAGGCGTCCTCGACGGCGGTGCCGGACACCACCTCGGGCTTTCGCGCCTACAACCGCGAGGCGGCCATTCAGATGATGGTCGTCTCGAAGTTCACCTACACGCTCGAGACGATCATCCAGGCGGGCAAGATGCTGGTGGCGATCGACCACGTCCCGGTCCGCACCAACCCGCAGACGCGCGAGTCGCGCCTGTTCCCCTCGATGAGCGCCTACGTGCGGCGCAACGCCGTCTCGATCTTCCGCATCTATGCCCAGTACGAGCCGCTGCGCGTCTTCTGGAGCCTCGCTCTCGCGATCGGGCTGGCCGCGATCGGCGTGTGGATCCGCTTCACCGTCGCCTACGCCGAGGGCGACGGCAAGGGCCACGTGCAGTCGCTGATCCTCGGGGCGGTCCTGTTCATCGCCGCCGTCGTCCTCTGGGCGCTGGGCGTCATCGGCGACCTGCTGGCCGCGCAGCGGGTGATGACCCAGCGGACGTTCGAGCGCGTCAGGCGCATCGAGCTGCAGCTGGGGGTGGAGCCCTCGCACTACGAACCCGGCGACGCCCGTGAGCACGAACCGGTCGGCGCGGCCAGCCCCCCGGTGCCGCTGTGAGCGCCGGCGTGACCGTCTCCGAGGACGGAATCGTCACCGGCAACACCTACGACAAGTACGGCTCGGGCAACCCGGTGGTCCGCCGCCTGATGGCGGGCTTCGAGCGCGACCTCGACGGGCTGCTGGGGCTGGCGGCGCCGAGCTCGATCGTGGACGTGGGCTGCGGCGAGGGCGTGCTCGTCCACCGCTGGGCGCAGCGGCTGCCCGACGCGCGGGTGGTGGGCATCGACCTGGAGGAGCAGTCGATCCAGGCCGGCTGGGCCGAGCGCCGGGCGCCGAACCTCGAGTACCGCCTCGTCGAGGGCGCCGATCTGCCGTTCGCGACCGGCGAGTTCCAGCTGGCGAGCGCGATCGAGGTGCTCGAGCACCTGCCCGACCCGCGGCGCACGCTCGCGGAGATGGCGCGCTGCGCGGAGCGCCACCTGCTCGTGTCGGTCCCCCGCGAGCCACTGTGGCGGATGCTGAACATGGCGCGCGGGGCATACTGGCCGGCGCTGGGCAACACTCCCGGCCACCTCAACCACTGGTCCAGGCGCTCGTTCGTGGAGCTGCTCTCCCGCCACGGCGAGGTGGCGGAGCTGCGCTCGCCGTTCCCCTGGACGATGTTGCTTGTCAGCCTCCAGTAGCTCCCAGACGCGCTCATACGGGTCGGGCGCGCGCATCCTGTCGGTCGGGATCGCCTCCACGGGCCTGCTCACGTTCGCGTACTTCTCGATCGCCAGCCACGTCCTCGGCGAAGGCTCGGCGAAGCTGCTGGACGTGCTGTGGTCGGTGATGTTCGTGATCATCTCGGTGATCTACCGGCCGATCGAACAGCTGCTCTCGCGCACGATCGCCGAGCGCCGCGCACGGGGGCACGCGGCGCACACGCTGCGCGTGCCGATGCTGATCCAGGCCAGCTTCGCGCTCGCGTTCCTCGCGGTCGCCCTGGCGCTGCACGGCGAGCTCGTCGACCACGTGTTCGAAGGCCAGCGCGCGCTGTACGACGTGCTGGTGGTGGGCACGCTGGCGTACGCCGCCAGCTACTTCGCCCGCGGCTGGCTCGCCGGGCACCAGCGCTTCGCGCTGTTCGGCGCGCTCGTGCTGATGGAGTCGAGCTCGCGCATCTGCTTCGCGATCGCCGTCGCGCTGGGCATCGCCAGCGGGCAGACGGCGGTGGCGCTCGGCATAGCCGCGGCGCCGCTGGTGTCGCTGGTGGTCGTGCCGGCGGCGTTCGCGCGCACGCGCGGCCAGCGAGTGCTGGCCGGGGCGCCGATAACGGTCGACGAGGCGGACGCGGCGCTGGCGGGGCCGGGAACGGAGGCGGTTCAGGAGACGGCCGCCCATGACGAGCTGTCGCTGCGCCGCGGCGGCGGCTTCGCGGTGTGGGTGTCGAGCATCATGCTCTCCGAGCAGACGCTGCTGAACGCGGCCGTGCTGACGGTGGACGCGACCTCCTCCAGCCGCACGCTCGCGGGGATCGTGTTCAACGTGCTGCTGATCGCGCGCGCGCCGCTGCAGCTCTTTCAGGCGATCCAGACCTCGCTGCTGCCCCACCTGACGGGCCTGGAGGCGACGGCGGGGCACGACGCGTTCGCGCGCGCGATTCGGATCACGGTGCTGGCGATCGCGGGCTTCGCCGCGGCGGTGGCGCTGGGCCTGCTGGCGATCGGGCCGTTCGCGTTGCGCCACGTGTTCTTCGGTCAGGTTTTCACCTACAACCGCTTCGGCCTGGCGTTGATCGGTATCGGCATGGGCCTGCACCTGACCTCGGGCGCGCTCAACCAGTCGGCGCTCGCACGCGATCGCGCCCGTGCGGCTGCGATGTGCTGGATGGTGGCGGCGGTCGTGTTCGTGGCGTGGATGTTCACGCCGGCGGTCGGTGAACAGCTGCTGCGCGCGGAGATCGGCTACGCGGGGGCGACGGCGCTGCTGGCGGCTGCGCTGGGTGCGCTGTACCGGCGGGGCGGCAGGCAGGGCGAGGCGCGTGCCGGGGCCTGATGAGCGTCTACGGGCATTTTCGCGTCTCACTGGCCCGGATCATTCAGTAAGACCGGTGCTACGTCCACCGGCGACTGGAACGCCCACCACGAGCTAATCGCCGCGCATCTCCCACACGACAGCACGGAAGCTTCTTCTACAACCCCCTCGGCCGGCGCGTGTCGGTGACCGTTGGCTCCAAGACCACGTCATACGTCTACGACGGCTCGAACTTCCACCTCGAATACGAAGGCTCAGAATCGACGGCCCGCACGCAACGACATGCCGATGGCGCGGCGCGCATCGTTATAGCTACCGGTGAATGGACCGAGTAACGTATGGCTTCTTGTGAGACGGAGACTGCTAAAACCACGTCCGCTGGCACCCAAACGGCTCACTAAGGAGGCAATACGTCAAATCAGGAGGCGGGGTGACAAGCAGCGTCTGATCGTGCTGTTGTCGAACGAAGAGGTGCTAGCGTCACGTAGGCTGCGCCGGTGCGTGCTCTTTAACCTCTCGAAGCTTTGCGATTCCAGCCTGACGCCGACGCTGATGCGCATCGCGGAGAACGACCCGGACCTAGGTGTGAAAAAGCATGCCTTCTACGGATTGCGGCTCAGTGGCGATCGAGCGGCGATCGGGTTTCTCGCCGACGCTTTGACCCGCGAGAGCGACGTGACGATTCGGCTTCACGTGGTACATTCGCTCGCCAACACGCACGCGAACGAGGCCGTCGAACCGCTGATCATGGCACTTGGTGACCGACGGGCCATTGTGCGTACTGCTGCTGCTAGTGGGCTAGCAAAGATGGGCGAAAAGTCGGCGATAGGACCGATTGAAGCTGCACTGCACCGCACCTTTGCCCCCTGGCACCGTCGCTTTCTCAAGGAATCGCTGTGGGACCTACGCTAGGTGCAGATGCTACGTGCTAAGACTACGGTGCCAGGACAGCGCGTGCGGGGGTTCCCGCCAGCTCCGCTCAACCCGTCCGTCAGCCTGAGCCGCTGAGCCGTGAGCGCGAGCAGCGCACTCCCCACACGAGACGAACGGGCCCATGTCGTGCGCGGGGGGCATCTACGATTCCGAACGTCACACTTCCCATCACCTTCAAGGTGAACTTCTGCGGGTCGATTGCATGGTTCGCAACCGCGATGCTGCCCACCCAGGCAGACGTTTCAGCCATCCCGTGCCACCGCACCTTGCACCGCTACTGACGAATCCCGGCTAGCGTAGATTGGCCAGCCATTCCTTGAGATAGTGAGCGATATTCGCGCACTTACCACTCCCCACTTGTCAGTGCTTTAATCGGCGTGTTTTCCAAAGGGCCCTTCGGTGTCGCCCGACTGAAGATGGGGATCGCGCTTTCTCAAGCCTCTCGATCTCGCTTAGATCTTCCTCTATCCATGAATTGCACGCGCAGTTGCGTGAGATCACGACATTGCGGACCGACACGAATTGCCTCCTCGGAGGCAGACAGCGTTCGATCGATGACTGCATACGCCTCGCTAAACCTCTCGCGGCTCCCCAGAAATCTCGCCAGGTCAAGAGCAAACGCCACATTCGCATACTCAGCTTCGTGAGCTCGATGTAGAAGCATGTCGGCCTCACCCTCCCCACCCTCCTTGACCGCGATGATGCCGTTAATATGGGCGACCGCGTTGGCCACTCCAGGCTTGGTAGACCCCGTCTGCTCGACTCGACTAGCACATCCACGCGCGGCCTCTAGATCGCCGAGGTCAAGGAGCACTCTCGCTGCCCTTATTAGGCGCGTCGGATCACTGCCGTCATCGACTTCCACAGCGCGTGCCGCCTCGACTCGGGCCCGCTCGGGCTCGCGCGAGCGCAAATCGATGGCATACAAGAGCCGGATATCTGGATGCTGTGGGAAGTCTTCGGCGCCGTGTTGGATATACGCCGAGTACTTGTCACGATCTCCTCGACAGCGAGGCGGCTGGCCTCGGCCAAGACCGCCTGGGCCAGCTTCCGTTGCCGCAGTCTCACCGGCCCGCTTCCGTCGACGCTTCAGCTTCTACCTGCGTGCACAGCTTGTAGATCAGTACGGGTACTGCAACCAGTGCGGCAACCGCCCGCTGTAGGCTCGAAAAAGGTCCCTGCGGTGTGTCGACATTATTGAGCTGCTGGCTAAAGACTTCATCCTCTATTTGCTGCTGCTGGAGGCTGCCCATTTCGGACTGGGTAATCGATAGAGCTTCGCGCGCCTCTTCCCTGACCTGATCTAGCGAATGTGTCTCAACGTCGGTGATCGCTTGCTCAGACGACTGTAGCGTCATCGTGACGGCGTCGGCGTCGAGGGTATTGCTTCCGACCAAAGCGATCTCCTCATCCAGAACTTCCTGGCCGCCTGTGGGGTCAGTTGCGTTTGGTTGGGTCGTTGGCAACGTAGACGTACGGGTTGGCGTGCGGCACGGGGTCCCTGCTGATGAAGCGTCCGAGCGCAGGGTCGTAGTAGCGAGCGTGGTAGTAGTAGTGTGCGGCTTCCGGATCCCAATGCTGGCCAGTGTCATGGAACGGGTTGGCGGTTACTATGCCTTTTTGATTCAAGCACCGCCGTGAGTCACTCCGTGAGCCGTCGCACGAGCTCCTGCGCTGCCAGCTTCACCTCGGTCCACTGCGCAAGCTTGGCCACCTCTGGAAAGGGCATCCGTCCTTCGTCGTCGGGCAGCTCGCGCAGGGTCCTCACCAGCGCGCCGTAGGCCGCAGCTTCCTCCTTGACGAGCAGGACGTAGCCCAACAGTTGCCCTGGATCGTCTGCCGGAAGCTCGCTGAGGAGCAGCACTCGCACGTCGGCGTATGCTGCGAACACACTCCCTACTGGCTGTCCGATCGCGAGGCTGCGCGCCGCCAGCCGAAGGCGACGGCGCGGCTCAGGCGTCAGCACGTCGCACAGCTCCCGCGCGGCGGCCTTGACGCGTGGCCACTGGGGTTGCTGGGTGACGCGGTCGAAGGACGTCCTGCCTTTGTCCGTAGGCAACGCTTCCACGGCACCAAGCAGCTCTCGATAGCACGCCAGCTCTCGCTCTGAGACGAAGATTTCGCCGATGAGCTTGTCGCGTCGCTCTGGCGCGACGTCCGCCTCTATATACAACAAAGCCTCCCAATAGTTCGGCCAATGCTCCGGATGGCCGAACTCTTCGTGCGCCAGCTCTGACGCCGATCCCATCAGATTGCGGCGCACCGCCGGATACTGGACCACCGGATTGGCATCGCTTATCGGCTCATTCGCCATCGCCATCACCTTCAACTGCCTCTGGGGAGTTCCACGTTTCCCATTCTAGGTATCTTTCGAGTGGGATGTGCGCCTCGGGTGCCTTAGCGTTTGAATCAGGAGCTATTTCTCCATTTTCGTCTAGCGACGAGCCGCCAGATTCGACGTGCACGTGGTCCTCCTGCCCGGCGTAGCCTTCCGGTAGATCTTCGTCACCAGGGTCGACGCGCACCCTGTTGTTGGGATTTTCGGGATCGACCCATTCCCAGCCTTCGCCCTTCTTCGCCGGTTGGCCCTCGCCCCACGAGCTCGGTATCTTCGACTGCACCTCGTCGCGCAGAAGCTCGTCTGCCGCGACCACAGCCACGCCCGCGAAGGTGGCGACAGGAATCGCGGTGATGATGTTTTCGATCGCTGAGCTGACGTCAAATTCCGCGATCGAGAATTCCTGGGTCCCGAGAGGATCGACCTCGTTTGTCGGATCGTTGGCCGTATAGAGATACGGGTTGACGTGTGCGACTGGATCCCCGCTCAGGAATCGCCCGAGATCGGGGGCATACTCGCGGGCCCTCTCGTAGTAGATGCCGCTTTCGGGATCCCATTGCTGACCTGTGTAGAGGAACGGGTTCTGCACCGAGCCGCTTGACGACGGCTGACCGAAGGCGTCGTATGAGTATCGCTGAACAATGTCGCCGTGTTCGTCCGCGAGCGCGATGGTCGAGCCCTCGCCGTTTACGAGATATGAGTAGCGGTGGCCGCCGCGCAACATCTCAAGGACTTGATTTGTGTGGGCGCCATCGGTGTAGACGGCCGAAGGCGTTGTGGAGCCGGGTTCATATTCGAGGTGCACCGAGTCGTGGTCGTACACGTCGACCGTCGTCGCGCCGTCATGTGTCGTGGCCACGCGCCGGCCGAGTGGGTCGTAGGCAAATGTTTCGGTGCTTCCGTCGGGGAGATGCACGGATAGGAGCTGTTCGCGAGCTCTCCACTCGTAGGTCGTCGTGGCCCCCGTCGCGAGAACCGTCCGCTGCGTCAGCTCGCCGTCCGCGTTGTAGGAGAACGATTCGGTCCCACTCGAGGTCAGCTCGTCGTCAGCGTTGTACGTGTACGTGGAGCTACCCGCCGGGCCGCTGCGCTTCGCGCGGTTGCCGTCGAGGTCGTATTCGTAGTGCGTCGCTTCGCCGCCGGCGGCGGGAGCTTCTTCGGTCAGCTCGTCCAGCGGATCGTACGCGAAACTCGTGGCAAGGCCGCCGGTTTCGCTCGAGGAGCTGCGCAGCCCGCTCGAAGTGTAGCCGTAGTCGCTGCTTACAACGGCACCGGCGCCACTGCTCGCGATCCTCGCCGTCAACTCTTCGCCGTTGTAGGTCAGCGAGTCGTCGATGCCGTCCGGTCGGGCAACGGTCGCCAGGTATCCGCTGGGCGTATAGCCGAGCTTGAAGCTCGCCCCGGTGGGCTCCGTGGATGGCGATACGGAGGTAAGGCGCGAGAGGGCGTCGTAGCCATAGCTCGTCGTGCCATCGGGCCCGATCATCGACGTTCGGTTGCCGTTGGCGTCGTAGGTGTATTTCAGCGTCACGGCTGGTGCTGGGTCGATCGCGCTGGTCGTCGCTTCGGTGATGCGACCGTCGCCATCATAGGCAAACCCAAGCGTTTGTGTTTGGTTAGAGATCGAGATGGGCCGCTCGAGACCGTCATAGACGATCGTCCTTTCTTCTCCGTCCGAGCTCGATTCCGCGACGAGGTTTCGGTCTGCGTCGTAGGCGTAGGTGGTCGTTTCGCCATCACGGTCGATCCGCTTGGTGCGAAGCCCTGCTTCGTCGTATTCGAAGGCTTCGGCGTGGCCGAGGGGGTCGGTTACGGTCAGCGGCTCACCCAGCGTGTTGTAGGTGTATTTGGTCATGTTGCCTTCCCCGTCGGTGACGCTCGTGAGATTGCCATCGCCGTCATAGCTATAAGTCGTCTTGCGCCCGGCTTCGTCTGCGACGGATTCGAGCTCCCCGGAGGGGCTGTAGGTGAAGTGCGAGGTGCCTTCGCCGCTGGTGACGGTCGCGGGATATCCATGGGAGTCGTAGGTGATCTTTTCCGTGACGCCTGATGGATGAGCGATCGAGGTAGGTAGCCCTTCCGAGTTGTAGGTGAACATCTGCGTTGAGCCGTCCGCGTTTTCGATCTTCGTCGGGTTACCGTTGGCGTCGTATGTGACCGCGGACTGTTTTGTGCCGCTCGGTCCGATGACGTCGGTAAGCTGTCCGGAGGGGTTGTACTCGAACGTCGTGGTGTCGCCGTTGGCGTCAGTTTGCGCGACGAGGTTGCCATTTTCCCACTTCTCTGAGGTGGTATTCCCGTCCGGATCGGTGCTTGAGAGCACGTGCCCTTCGGAGTCGTAGGTGTGTTTGACGGCTAGGGTTTTACCTTCGAAGGCTTTGGTTTCTTCGATTGGGTTGCCCAAGGCGTCGTACGTCTCGATCTCGGTCAGCTTCCCGTTCGGATCGGCAATCGTTTCCGTGCGCGCGCCGACGTTCGTGGATATGTGCTCGACCGACCCGTCGGCGCCGATGACTTCGCTCAGCCGCCCTTCCGAGTCGTAAGCGAGCTGCTGAAGCGGTTTCGAGGCCCCCGGGCCGGTCGTCGCCAGCAGGTCGTGTTCGGAGTCGTAGCTGTAGGTGGTGGTGTTACCGTCGGCGTCCGTGTAGGACGAGAGGTTGCCGGCGGCGTCGTACCCGTAGTGCAGGTGCTGGCCACTCGGCCCAGTGACTTCCGTGATGCGCCCCTGCGAGTCACGCATGAAGGACAGCGCGGGCCCTGAGCTCGATTCGATCCCGTTCGGCGTGACCGTGAGCTTGTTGCCGCTGCGATCTTCCTCGGAGACGAGCCCGCTTTCGGTGTCCAGCACGAACTTCTGCCCGGTGCGCGTGGTGAGCAGGAAGCGTGTGGCCGTCCACGGCGTGAAGTCGGAGTTGTAGAGGTTGCCGTCGAAGCCGTTTATGATTTCGCTCGGTTCGTCGACTTCGAGCGTCGAGGTGGTGTTTGTCCCCGGTCTTGCTGTGAATGCGGGCTGCACTTCGATGTTGTTGAGCTGTTCCCCTGTGGGCGTGAAGTCGAAGACTTCCTGGTGCTTGTCGGGCCACGTCACGGTGACCGTGTGTGACGGCGAGGATTCGTAGGCGTAGCCGCAGATGCTGAACGTGCAGTCGGCGCTCTGCGCGCTCCAGCCGCCTTCCCCGAGCGGCCCGTTGGTGGCGACGGTGAAGCTCGACAGCAGCAGGTGCCAGCCGACCCCGAAGTCGCCGACGCTCTTGTCGGTCGAGTCGTACACGCGCTCCAGGCGCATGTCGAAGCCGGAAACGGGCACTTCGAGGTCCTTGTAGGTCTGGAGGAAGCGCCCGAGCTTGAGGTTGCCGGAGACGATCAGGGAACTCGACTGGCTCTGCACCGCGCCGCCGGAGGTGGTGGCGGCGACGGTCACCGTGTAGGTGTCGTTGGGCAGCTTCGTGGGGTCGAAGCTGGCGAGCGTTTCCGGCGGGGCGCCTTTGCCCTGGGCGAGCGTCGTAGCGCTCTGGTCGTGCGAGCCCTGGTAGGCGACCGTCCAGCTCGCGATCGATTCGCCTTCCGGCGCGTGGACGCTCGCCTTGATCGGCACGGGCGTCGTCACGACCGTCCCGTTCGCAGGCGAGACTTCGCCGATTTCGGGCGGCGTCGCCGCCGGGCCGCCTTCTTCGCTCGTCGTGGCTCCCGTGCCGAGGGTGACCGTCTCCGAGACCGTCGCGTAGCCGCCGCCTGAGGCGTGCACAGTGACCGTCAGCGTGTACGTGCCGCTGGCGAACTGCGAGGGGTCGATCGTAGCCAGCGGCGTGGGCTGTTCCTCGTTCGATTCGGCGAGCGTCGTCGCGGGACCGCCGCCGTGGGGTTCAAGCGTGGCGCTCCAAGCGCTGATCGTCTGGCCGGCAGGCGCCGTCGCCTTCGCGTACACGGCCGTGGTCACGCCGATCACGGAGCCATTGCCGGGCGTTATTTCGGTCAGTGTGGGGGCGCCGCTGCTCGAGTGGGTCGGTGGCGGCGCGGGGATGCCGGGGGTAGTCCCGACCGTGATCGGAGCGCTCTCCGAGCCGCTGCCGCCGGTCGTTTCAGCGGTGACCGCCAGCCGGTAGGTCCCTTCGGAGAGCACAGCGGGTTCGATCGTGCCGAGCGTTTCCGGTGGGGCCGTGTGGCCTTCGCCGAGCGTGATCGGGCTGCCGCCGCCGGCCGGCGTGAGCGTGGCCTTCCACAGCGTGAGCGGACCGCCGCTGATCGTGGCCGTCACGCGCGTCGGGCCTGTGACGATGCTGCCACCGTCCGGGTGCAGCGATTCCACGAAGGGCGGTTCCACGAATTCGACGCCCGCCGGGGGTTCCGTTTCGGTGCGTGGCGGCGGCGCTGGCGGCAGCTTCGGCGTTTCCGGCACCGCCCACGGCACGGTCAACTGGTTGGAGGCGACCTGTCGGCCGCTGATGGAGGCGGTCGCGCTAACCGTGTCCTGCCCCGCGCGCGAGCCGACGTAGAAGCTTTCAGCGACGCCCGCCGCGTTGGTCGTGACCGAGATTTCCTTCGCGTTGGGCCCGAAGATGTGTAGGTCGATCGGAAGTCCCGCGACGGGCTTGTCCGAGGCGTCCCGAGCCGTCACCGTCAGTGTCTGCCGTTCGCCCACCTCGTCGCCGGTGATCGTCGTGGGCGTGAGCTGCAGGGAGACGGCCGGCGGCAGCGGCGCTTCGATCGGCACCCCGCCACCGCCGATCCGCGTCCACGGCTCGGAGGCGTTGCCCGGCGAGCTGCATTCAGCCGGCTGGATGCCCCCGGTGTTCAGCACCTGGCCGGTGTCTTCGTAGGTGGTGGTGCTGCCGTCGACCGTGACGTGGACCTGGGGGATCAGGTGGCTGGGCGAGGAGCACGTTCCCGGTTCGGCGGCCGACGTGTTGAAGTTGGTGCTCGCGACCGCGGCTCCGCTCGTGGGGGCAGTGATGATTCTCGCCTCGTCGCCGGGTTCGCTGAAGCTCGATGTCATCGTGACTGTCAGGTCGTCTTCGCCGATGATTGCGGTATCGCCCGACTCGAGGCCGCGCTCTGAGACGCCGGTGGGGTAGACCGTTCCCGGGACTCCGAGGTAGTCGCTTTTGTCCAGGTTCGCGTCGCTGGTGATGACGCCGAGCACCGGCGATTCGAGTTTGACCGAGCCGGTGAGTTCACCGCCTTGGGGCGAGTCGTCGCGGAGCATGTAGCTGTTGACGGTCGTCTCCGCGGCGATTTCGGTCGGCCCTTCGCGGACTTCGTTGACCGCGAGCGATTCGGTGAGCGTGACTTCGTGGCGCTCGCAGAAGAAGCGGATTTCCGTGCTGCTAGTGAATTCGCCCGGGAGCAGCGAGGGCGGTGGGGTGACCTGCGCCACCGGCCCGATCGTCGGCACGGCCGGGCAATCGGGCTGTTCGGGGCCACCGGCGAGCACGAGGATGCCGTGCGCGGGCACGACCTGGTTCGCGAGCCATGGAGAGAAGTGGGCGTTGCCGATGTCGACGGAGACCTGTTCGAGCGTTTGCGGTGAGTTGCTGGAGTTGTCGAAGCGCAGACCTCCCGTGTCGAAGATCGGGCCAGCGCCGACGAACGAGGTGTTGGCGGCGCCCTGCCACGGAAACGGGAAGATGCCGTCGGGCGGCCTCACCGTGTCGGCGTAGCCCGTATAGACCGTGAGCGGTGAGCTTTCAGCGGTGAAGCTCGCGGCCTTCATCACCAGCGATAGCTGCCCGCCTGAGTGCTGGAAGTAGTCGAGCTCGTACGGGTAGGAGCCGGCGGCGGGGAAGTGCACGGTGACCGCGTAGGTCTGGGGGGTCGAGCAGCAGCTCCTGTTGACCGACGCCACCAGCGGCAAGCCCGTGAACGGAGTCTCGTTGGACGAGGGAGCGTTTTCGTTCGGTGCGCTGACGCTGGTGGCGCCGCCACCGATGCCGAGCAGGAACCCGTCCCTGCTGGTCACGTCGAACGTAACGTCACCCGCCGCGCCGACCACGTATTCGGCGGTAAACGCGGCGTCGAAGTCTTCGAGGGCACCGACGCCCGCCTGCAGGTTGTTGCCGTGCGCCGCCATCTCTCCGTTTGCTCGCCCGAGCTCGTCGGTGGTGAGGTCCGTGAATGGTCTCGTTTCCTGGTCGACGAACCACGGGTTGCTGGCTGCTGGCACACCGTGTTTGAGTTCGAGGTACAGGGCGGGCGCGCTTTCCTCGACGGCGCTGGCGTATGCCGGCTGTCCGGTGGACGATTCGGCCGTGGCGGTGTTGTAGTGAGTCCGCACCTGGCTGGCGCTTAGCGGTGTGGCGTAGAAGGCGACGTTTGAGATCTCGCCGAGGAAGTCACGCGGACCGCTCGCACCGTAGCCGCCGATCATCATCCCGGACGGTGTCTTTGGTGTTGGTTGCGAGCCCGAGTACACGCGGCTGCCGTTTACATAGAAGCTCACCAGCCCTTCGTCGTCGGTCTCCACCACGTGGTACCAGTGATCGGTGGATGGGAAGCAGTAGCCGGAGTCGATCCAGGTGACTTCCTCCTCGAGCCCCACGAGACAGCCCCCGCTGCCATCGTGGCCGCCTTCGCCGCCCACTCCGAATCCATATCCGTTGCCGCCGGAGGTCAGGTTACCGCCGTTGTCTCCGTTGTAGACGGCGATCCCATCCTGGCTGAGGCTCGACGGGTTGATCCACGCCTCGAGCGTCCAGCCGGTCTGCCGGGTGATCGGCGTGCGCTGGCTCACGAGCGCACCCGCGCCGTCGAACACGACCGCGCCGGCCCCTGCGAACGGCCCGCTATCGCTGTCTCGAACTTCGCCGACCGGCGTCGGTGTGATCGACGGCGGGTCGAAGTTGATCGAGGGGAATGTCTCGCTGAATGCAGGCGTGTCACCTGGTTTCGCGCTGAAGCCGTTGATCGCGCCGTTTGCGTAGAAGAAATTGCCTTGCACCGGCGTCGAGGTGATCACTTTCAGCGGTGCGAACCACTTCACGGTCGCCTTGTTCGAGACGATCGTTGGGCCGCCGGCGGTTTCGCTGGTTGAGGCCTGGGCGGTGTCCTGCCCTTCGTTGACGCCCTTGTAGCTAAAGGACGCGATGCCCGCGCTGTTGGTAAGCGCTTCGAGCTGCTCGTGATTTGCTCCCTGGACTTCGAGCGTCACGGTCTTGCCCGGCACGGGTTCGCCGTGCGTGTCGCTGAAAGTTGCCGTCAGGGTCTGGGTGCTGTTGATCGCGTCGGGGCCCGCGTTGCGCGGTTCGAGGAGCAGCTGGGTGTTCGTCACCTTCGAGACGATCGGTTTGGTGAGAGCGCTCTTGGGACAACCGGAGTTGTCGGTGAGCTTTGCACGGAGTTCGTACTCGCCGTTGGGATACGCACCAGAGGCGGTGCTCCATTCGCAGCTGAAGTTGCCGCTCGCATTGGGTGTGATCGGTTCGCAGATCGGCTGCCACTGCCCGTGGCCACTCAGCGTGGCTTCGATCGTAACGCTCGCGAGTTTGGCATCGGCGTGGGAGTCTTCGCCGTGGCCCGAGATCGTCACCGTGCCGCCCGCGAACGGATGTGCTTCGAGTTCTCCGCTCAGACCGTTGGGGGCAAAGATCACGGTCGCACCTTCCTCGCGGACTTGGAAGACGCATCCTTCCTCGATCAGGAAAGTGCCTGGCTTGAGGACTGTCGCTGCGTCGCTCTGCGTGAACCAGCAGCCGCTCGCCACCTCGTTGGGTATCCCGCCGCCAGTGAACTCGAGAGTGCCGTTCTGCTGTCTGACGGTTCCGTCGTTTGTGAACGGCACCGAGACGTTCAGCGTCGTGGTGCCTGCTTCGGTTTGGAATGTGCCGGTGTTCGTGATCGATGGAGAGGCGCCGCCGGTGCTGTAGATCGCGTACTGCTCGCCGCCCACGCCAAAGCCGCAGCCGGAGTCGTAGGAGTTGTCGTTGAAGGTGCCGACGTTCACGAGCTGGGCACCGTCCTGCATCGAGATCGCGCCGGCTCCGACACCGGCGCCTTGGCCGAATGTGAGCGTCCCTTGGTTTTCGAGCGTGGCTTCGCTCAAGCTGAGGTGTGCCGAGCATAGAGCGGCGCTGCCGAGCGTGCCGACCGCGCCTGACCCCACAACGAGCTTACCGGCGCCGGAGACCGTGGTGCTGCCGTCCACGACCAGCGACGATGTCGCGTCGAGCTCACCGCCGACGCTGACCGTGCCGCCGCCGAGCGTGAGCGCCGCGATCGAGCTGGTGCTCACCGTGGGGATTGTCAGCGAGCCGGCGGTCACCGCTGCAATGCTCGCGTGCAGCGCTGTCGCGGTGACCGCTCCACCGGCGATGGCGACGGTCCCGGCGCCCGAGAAGTCACCCTCGCCGAGTGAGAAAGAGCCTCCCGTGAATGCCAGCGTCGCACCGGCGGACGCCGTCCAGTCACCGGCGGTCCCGGCGCCTCCGGCTGTCAGTGCAAGCGTCCCGCTGAGCGCGCTGGTCGTCCCTCCATTGGAGAACGGCACCGCGACGTTGAGCGTCTGCGAGCCGGCCTGCCCCTGGAAGGTGCCCGTGTTCGTAACCGACGGCGTCGCGCCTCCGTTGTCGTAGATCGTGAGCTGCTCCCCGCCGAGCCCGTAGCCACAACCCGAGTCATACGAGTTGTCGTCGAACGTGCCCGTGTTCACGAGCTGGGCGCCGTTCTGCATCGCGATCGCGCCCGCCCCCACGTCGGTGCCTTCGCCGAACGTGAGCGTGCCCTGGTTTTCGAAGGTCGCTTCGCTCAAGCTCAAGTGCACCGAGCAACTCGCGCCGTTGCCGACCGTGCCGGTCGCCCCGGGGCCCACGAGAAGCTTGCCGGCGCCCGACACCGTCGGCTGTCCGCTGGCCGCGAAGGCGGATGTCGCCTCGAGCTCCCCACCCACGTCCACCGTGCCGCCCGTGAGCGTGAGCGCAGAAACGGCCGTCGAGGAACCTGCCGGGATCGACAGCGAGCCGGCGCTCACGGTGGTGTTCGCGCCGGCTGCGGCGCTGACGCCGGTGGCGGTGACCGTGCCGCCCGCGACGGCAACCGTGCCGGTACCGGAGAACGTGCCTTCAGTGAGCACGAAGGTCCCACCGGTGAACGCCAGCGTCGAGTTCGCCGACGCTGCCCAGCTGCCCTGGGTGCCACCGCCGCCGGCCGTAAGGCCGAGCGTGCCGCTGAGCGCCTTGACCGTCCCCTGGCTGGAGAACGGAACGGAGACGTTGAGCGTCCCCGAGCCCGCTTCGGCCTGGAACGTACCGGTATTCGTGACCGACGGCGCGGTGCCGCCCGCGTTGTAGATCGTCAGCTGCTCGCCCCCGAGCCCGTAGCCGCAACCCGAGTCATACGAGTTGTCGTCGAACGTGCCAGCGTTCACAAGCTGGGCGCCGTTCTCCATCGCGATCGCGCCCGCACCCACGTCGGCACTTTGGCCGAACTTGAGCGTGCCATCGTTTTCGAGCGTCACACCGCTGAGGACCGGATGGGTCGAGCAGCTCCCGCCACTGCCGATCGTGCCTGTAACGCCCGGCTCGAGGATCAGCTTGCCGGTACCCGACACGGTCGGCTCACCGGTGGCGGCGAACTGGGATGTCGTGTCGAACGCACTTCCGAGGCTGAGCGTGCCTCCTGTCAACGTCAGTTCCGAGGTCGTCGACGATTCGAGACCGGGCGTGTGCGCGAATTCCGGGATGCCGGTGAGTTCGAGTGTGCCTCCCGAGACGAGCAGGCCGCCGAGATCGAGTAGCACGCCCGCTTCATTCGCGCCGCCGGTAGCATCGACGGTCGTGCCCGCGTCAACGCAGGCCACATCTTTGGACGTTGGTGTCCTGCCGGTCGACCAGTTCGCGGAGGTCTGCCACAGGCCGTTGTTGGGGCCCGTGTACGTGTCGGTGCAGAGAGTCGTCTTTTCAACGGTGAGGATCGCCAGCGAGGAGGTCGCGCTCCCGGCGGCGTTGGTGAACACCGCGCGGTACTCGTAGCCGTTCTGCGAGCTGCTCGCGCTGGCGATCGCGAGCACGCCTGTTGTCTGTCCAGATGAGCTCGTCGTGGTGGCGGCGTCGGTCGCGTCGTCGCTCCATGTAACCCCTGAATCACTTGACAGCTGCCACTGCACGCTCGCCACCGGGCTGGCGTCCGCGACCGCCGTGAACGACACGGGCTTGCCTTCGGCGATCGTCTGGCTTTCGGGCTGGACTGTGACCGGCCCGATCCAATCGACCATCAGGCTCGCCGATGACGACGTTACGCTGCCCACGGCGTTGGTGAACAGCGCGCGGTATTCCTCGCCACTGAGCGCGCGCGTCGCGCTTGCGACGGTGAGCGTGGTCGTAGTCTTACCAGAGGCGGTGCTTGTGCTCGCGCTGTCGCTCGTGTCGTTGCTCCAGGTGTGTCCGCCATCGCCTGACTGTTGCCACTGGACGCTTGCGCCGGGGTTCGCGGCGGCGACCGTCGTAAATGAGGCTGGCTGGCCTTCGTCAGCGGTTTGGCTGTGCGGCTGGGCTTCGACGGGGCCGACCCAATCGACCGTCAGCGTGGCCGCATTCGAGGTGACGCTGCCTGCGGCGTTGGTGAGGACGGCACGATACTGGATGCCGTTGTCGGCGCGACTCGCGGAGGCGACGGTGAGCGTGCTCGAAGTATCGTCCGCCGCACTCGACGTGCTCGTGCTGTCGATGCCGTCGTTGGCCCACGTTTTGCCTTCGTTGCTTGAGAGCTGCCATTGAACGCTCGCGGCCGGGCTCGCGGGCGCAGTGACGGTGAACGACGCGGGTTTGTCTTCATTCACAGTTTGGCTCGCTGGTTGAGCTTCAATTGGGCCGATCCAGTTCACGGTCAGGGTCGCGGCGCTCGAGGTGACGGTACCGGCGGCGTTGGTGAGGACGGCGCGGTACTCATAGCCGCTGTCGCCGCGGGCACTCCCTACGGTGAGAATGCTCGTCGTCTGTCCTGGTTCACTCACCGTGCTGGCTTTGTCGCTCGTATCGAGTTCCCAGCCGAGTCCGCCGGTGCTCGAGACTTCCCATCGGACGGTTGAGGCTGGGTTGTTGCTTGCCGAGACCGTGAACGTCGCTGATTGGCCTTCGCTCACGGTCTGGCTCTGCGGCTGGCTGGTGAGCGGGCCGATCCAATCGACGGTGAGCGTCGCGGCGTTCGAGGTCACGCTCCCAGCGGCGTTCGTGAACACTGCGCGGTACTGGTCACCCGTTTTGCCACGACTGGCAGCGGCGATCGTGAGCGTGCCGGTCCTCGTCTCGCCGGTCGAACTGCTCCTGGCTTCATCCGCGGTGTCGTTTTCCCACTGGCTACCGCCGTTGCTGGACACCTGCCATTGGACGCTCGCCGCGGGGTTAGCCGACGCCGCCGCCGTGAACGACGCCGACTGGCCTTCATCCACCGTCACACTCGACGGCTGCCCCGTCACCGGACCAATCGTCTGGACAGTCAGCGTCGCGGCGTTCGAGTCGAGGACACCGACAGCGTTGGTGAACACGGCCCGGTACTCGTAGCCGCTCTGCGCGAGCGTCGGGCTTTTGATCGTGAGCGTGCCCGTCGTGTTGCCACCGTCGGTCGTGTCGTTGCTCCAGCTTTTGCCTTCGTTGGTGGAGATCTGCCACTGGATGCTCGCGGCGGGGTTCGACGAGACGACTGCGGTGAACGTGACCTGGTGGCCTTCGCTGACGGCCTGATTTTCAGGCTGCGAGGTGACCGGGCCAATCCAGTCGACCGTCAGCGTCGCCGCGTTCGACGTGACGCTCCCCGCAGCGTTCGTGAACACCGCACGGTACTCGAACGCATTCTGCGAGCGCGTCGCCGCTTTGACCGTCAGCGTACTCGTTGTCTTCCCCGATTCGCTGGACGTGCTCGCCGTGTCAGTCGTGTCGTCGCTCCAGCTTTTGCCTTCATTGCTCGACACCTGCCACACGACGCTCGCCGCCGGGTTAGCCAACGCCGCCGCCGTGAACGACGCCGACTGACCTTCGTTCACCGTCACACTCGACGGCTGCCCCGTCACCGGACCAATCGTCGGGTTGACGATGACCTGCTCGGAGGCTTCCCCACATTTGCCCGTCGCGGGTTCGTTGCTGGCGTCCCCACCGTAGGTGGCGAGGAACTGGTAGGCGCCTGCGGCGGTGGGTGTGAACTGCGGCGAGCTCGCCTGCCCGCTGCTCAGCGACGCGGTCAGCGGCTGAGCGTTGAGCGGCGTTTTGCAGCTCGTGTCGCTCGCCGCGAAGACGTTGAAGGTCACCGTCCCGGTCGGTGAGGCGCCGCCAGCGACGGTTGCGGTGTCCGCGATCGGTTCGCCGAGGTTCACCGACGCGGACTTGACTTTGGTTGTGATCGTGGGTTGCGCCTTTGCCCATTTGACGGTGACTGGTGCTGACGTCACGCTCGTACCGCCTCCGGTGTAGGAAGCCTGTGCGCTGTCGGTGCCCGTGGCGGTTCCTTTGTATGACAAGGTGGCTACACCGGATGAGCTCGTTGTCGCGCTGCCGCCGTTCGGGTTCGCGCCCGTGACCGAGAACGTCACCGGCTGATTGGCCATGGGTGCGCCGTGGCAGCTGAGCGTGGCGGTCAGCGTCTCGGTTTCGCCGATGCGGGCGCTCGTGGGAGCCGCCGACAACGACAGACCGAGGCCTTCGGTCAACGGGAGCGCGCCGGTGACCGAGATGTTGCCGTTGCCGGTGAGGGTCGCGCTGCCGACGACGATCGGCCCTCCGATCACGAACGTCGAGCCGCTGCCGGTCACGGTCAAGGAGCCCGACTTCGCGTAGATGACGCCGTCCAACGTCTGGCTGGCGCTGCCTGTGATGCTGAGCGCGGCGGTGCTGTTGCGGTCGGCGAATACCGACACCGGCGAGCAGCCTTCTTCCGGACCGGTGAATTTCAGCGGCCCGGAGCCAGTGAGCGTCAGCGACGCACCCTGTTCGCCGGACTTGCACGGCGTCGGATAGCTAGAGCACGCTAGATACAGCGTCACGCCCTGCGCGGTCACCGCACCGCTACCCGTATTCGCGAACTTACCCAACACGACGTACGTCCCCGACGACAGCGTCAACCCGCCGCTGCCAGTGTCGGTGATTTCCTTGTAGACGCCCGGCGAGATTGTCTTTCCGCTACTGCCCGTCACGCTTACCGACGGCACCGGGCTCGGGACCGTCAGGGACGGCACGGCGAGCCCGCCGAGCGGATCACCGATCGAGGCGATACCCGTGGTGAGGTTTTGAACCGTCCCGCTGCCAGTGATCGATACCGTCCCCGCCACCCCAACCGACGGCGCCTCGATGCTACCGCTCCCGGTCACCGCCACGGCCGGCTTGCCCGTCGAGTTGACTATCACGTTCGCCTTGCTCAGGCTCGTGCTTCCACTCCCCGTGAGCTTCAACGACTCCCCCGACGGCGCGAGCGCGCAAAACCCACAAGTGCCGTTGGGCGCTTCACCCGAGGCGCTAGCCGAGTCAGTCTCGGCGCCACCAAACGCCGCCTCCGCGATAAACACGACAAACACGAGCACAGCCAGCGCCGCGAGCGTAGCTGTCAATCTGCTCGGGAGGTGCCTTCTCACCTAAGAAACCACCCTTCCCCTTGCGACGAGTAACCGCGACGACTCATCGCTGGCACCAGAGAAGGCACCCTTGCGAGGTGTATCATCCTTCTCTCCCATCCGAATGGGACAACGAGTCGCCTCCCCCAAATAGCTGGCAGACTTCCGTAAAGTCGGGCAGGCGGAACGCTATTACCGTTCAACCTGCCTGTCAAGGCCAAAATCCATGGCCGGCACTCCCCGACCCGCTCCGCCACGTGGCATGGCAATCAGAGAGCTGCCCTCTCGCGAGGCGTGTGCTGTCTAGCCTCCACGCAAACCTCTTCAAGGGAGTCGACGGGCGCTGGCGTGCCCGTCGTCCCGGGATCGCCGCTCACATCATCGCCGTCTCCGTCGGCTGGCCGAGCAGGATCCGCCCGGTGAGCTCCCACGTCGTGGGGTTGACCTGGAAGTGGGCGGTGGCGGTGTGCGCGTCGCGGAAGCGCCGCTGCAGCGGAGAGCTCTCGTAGATCGTGGAGCCGCCGCCGAGGTCGTACATCTCGCGCGCGACCTCGGCCCCGACGCGGACCGCGTGCGTCGCCGCCAGGCGCAGGCCGGTGCGCAGCTCCACCGACACGGTCTCCCCCGGCAGTGCCGCCTGCGCCGCCTCCCACGCCGCGCCGATCGCCTCGTAGTAGAAGGCGCGCGCCGCCCGCAGCGACGCCTCGGCCTGGGCGACGACGCTCCAGGTCGCCGCCCGCTGTGCGAGCGTACGGCTGGAGCCCTGCCCGACCTTGACGGTCGCCAGCGCGATCAGGTCGTCGATCGCGCCGCGGGCGTTGCCGAGGGCGGCGGCGGAGATGGAGAGCGCGAAGAAGGCGAAGATCGGAAACCTGTAGAGCGCGGCGTCGGACGTCGGCGGCTCGAGCAGCGACAGGGTGCGCTGAGCGGGGACGAACAGGTCCTCGGCGACCACGTCGTGGCTGCCCGTTCCGCGCAGGCCGCTGGTGTGCCACGTGTCGAGGACCTCGAGCTCGCTCTTGGGCATCCCGAGGGTGCGCATGACCGGCTCCCCCTCGCCGTCGGGCTCGACCATGCAGCCGGCGAACAGGTAGTCCGAGTGCATGATCCCGCTGCAGAACGCCCAGCGGCCGGACACGCGATAGCCGCCGTCGACCGCTCGCGCGCGCCCGCGCGGGGTGAAGATCCCAGCCGCCACCGTGTTGGCGTCGGCGAACGTCTCGGCCAGCCCCTCCGCCGGCAGCCACCCGGCGAGCAGGCTGCTGGTGGCGGCGATCGACACGGACCACCCGGCGGAGGCGTCGCCGCGGGCGAGCGCCTCCGCGGATCGCAGCGTGACGGCCGGGGGCGCCTCTGGCGCACCGACCGTCCGGGGCGCGCCGGCGCGCAGCAGGCCCGACGCGCGGAGCTTGCCGACGAGCTCCTCCGGGAGCTGCCGGTTCGTCTCGGTCGTGGGCGCGAGCTCGCGCGCGAGCGAGGAGAGCCGCTCGGCTTCGCGCTCGAGGCTGTCGGCCGAGACGGCTGCGCTGGGGACCTCGAGCTCGGGCATCGCTGATCCGTCGTGAGCCTACTACGCCCGCGCGTTCACGCGGCGCCGACCGACGCCGCGAGCGTCCGGTAGGCCTCGCCGGGGTCGGCCGCGGAGAAGATCGCAGAGCCGGCGACGAACACGTTCGCCCCCGCCTTCAGGCATGGCGGGGCGGTGTGCGGCTCGATGCCCCCGTCGACCTCGACGGCGGCGCCGTCGCCGACGATCGCGCGCACCCGCGGCAGCTTGTCCAGCGAGTGGGCGATGAACGGCTGCCCGCCCCAGCCGGGGTTGACGGTCATGCACAGCGCGAGATCGACCGCGTCGGCGACCTCGGCGAGCGCGCCGACGGCGGTGGCGGGGTTGATCGCCAGGCCGACGCCGACGCCGCTCTCACGGATGAGGTTGGCGGCGTAGGCGATGTGCGGCGTGGCCTCGGCGTGGAAGGTGATCGAATCGACGCCCGCCCGCACGAACTCCTCGATCTGGCGCTCGGGGCGCTCGATCATGAGGTGCGCCTCGAGCATCCCGCCGGCGGCGTGGACGGCGTCGGCGAGCGCCCCGGCGACCAGCGGACCGACGGTGATCGGCGGCACGAAGTGCCCGTCCATGACGTCCACGTGGATCACCCGCGCCCCCGCCTCCAGCACCTCGTCGACCTGCTCGCGCAGCCGCCCGAAGTCGGCCGAGAGGATCGAGGGCGCCACGCGCACGTCGCGCAGGAGCTGGCGGGCACGCTCACTCATCTTGTCGAGAATTGGTGCGCCATGGCTATACCGCTTCTGTTGTGAGACAACCGCCGTGCTCCCCTAGCTCGCTCATACGGCCTGGAGCATGGAGTCCCCGCAGGCGTTGCACTTGAGCACCGCGGTGGAGGACATGCGCACGATCGTCGAGTGCTCGCCGCAGTTGGGGCAGACGGAGGTGAGCTCGAAGCGGTGCAGGCAGTAGACGCAGCGGTAGCGGCCGGGGAGGTTGGTGGGTCGCAGCCACGGCTCGCCGCAGTGCGGGCACTGCGGCCCGAGGTCGATCGTGGAGCGTGCATGGCGTGTGACGCTCGCCCTCCACGTTCAGCTCCTGCGCAGGCGGGCGATGAAGAAGCCGGCGGTGTGGTCGCGGTGGGGAAGCGTCAGCAGCGCTCCCGAGCCCGTCAAGTCCTTGCGGCCCGAGGTTGCCCGGTCCGTCGAGGGTGAATTCAGCGTGGGAGTCGAGGAAGGCGGCGATCAGGCGCTCGTTCTCTGCGGGAGAGATCGTGCACGTAGAGTAGACAAGCACGCCCCCCGGACGAAGGGCGCGCGCGCCGGCGGCAAGGATCCTTGCCTGCGTCCCGCGCCATCTCGGCGACGGCCTCGGGCGTGACGCGCCAGCGCAGATCGGCGCGCGACTGCAGCGTGCCGAGCCCCGAGCAGGGCGGATCGACGAGCACGCGGTCGAACGCCGCCGCGTCGCTCGCAGCGCTCCGCGTCGGCGACCTGACCCGGACGTTTCCGGCGTGCAGCCGCCGGGCTGTGCGCTCCAGGCCGGCCGCCCGGCGGGGGTTGCGCTCGACGGCGATCACGTCTCCGTGGCCGCCCATGAGGGCGGCGATGTGGGTGGTCTTGCCGCCGGGGGCGGCGCAGAGGTCGAGCACGCGCTCGCCGGGGAGCGGGGCGAGCGCGCGGGCGACGAGCATCGCGGCGCGCGACTGGGCGTGGAAGGCGCCCTGCGCCCACAGCGGCGAGCCGTGCGCGTCGAAGGGCCCGTCGAGGACGACGGCCTCGGGGATCGTCTCGTACAGGTGGGTGGGGACGGGCAGCGCGCGGGCGAGCTGGCGGGCGTCGGTGACGAGCGTGTTCGCGCGCAGCGCGACCTCCAGCGGCTCGTTGTCGGCGGCCATCAGCGCGCGGGCGTCGTCGGGGCCGAGCGTCTGCCACCACATGCGGGCGATCCAGACGGGGTGCGAGTGCTTGACGGCGGCCTCCTCGGGCGTGTCCTCGCCGAGCGTCGCGAGCAGCGTGTCCGGGCCTTCGCGGCTGGCGCGGCGCAGGACGGCGTTGACGAGGCCGTGGCCGGCGCGGGCGTGGCCCTTGGCGAGCTCGACGGCGTCGGCGACGATCGCGTAGTGGGGGGCGCCGCTGGTGTACAGCAGCTCGTAGCAGCCCGAGCCGCAGCGCCGCGAGCAGCGGGGCGTCGATCCTGGCGGCGGGGCGCTCGGCGAGCGCTTCGATGAGGTGGTCGAGCGTGCCGGTGCGCTGGACGGCGCCGTAGGCGAGGCGCATCGCGAGCGCGCGGTCGCGCGCGTCCAGCGAGGCGGGGCGGCCTCGGCGAGGAACGCGCGGTCGGCGTAGGCGCCGCGCTCGAACACCCGGCGCAGGACCGCGTAGGCGCAGCTGCGGGCGGGGGCGACGCCGGCGAGGCGGTAGCTGGGCGTGCTGGCGGGCACGGTGGGCATGATCGGCGAGCGCGCCTTCATCCGGCGCGGCTGAGGAGGCTGGGGGCGAGCACCTCGGCGACGTCGCCGGCGAGGCGCGCGGCCTCGCGCTCGGTGAGCGTGGCGATCGTGACGCGGACGCCGGGCGGGGCGCCGGCGAGGCGGTAGGGCGCTCCGGGCGCGAGCACCCAGCCGCGCTGCATGAGCGCGCCGATGGCGCGCCGTCTCCTCGGCGACGGGGATCCACACGTTCAGCCCGGAGGCGCCGTGGGCGCTGACGCCGTGGCGCTGCAGGCACGTGAGCAGGTAGCGCGCGGCGCTGGGCGTAGGTGGCGCTGGCGCGGGCGACGAGCGCGTTGACGGCGGCGTCGCTCCAGAGGGAGCAGCACGAGCGTCTGCAGGATGTGGCTGACCCAGCCGGGCCCGCACTGCTGGCGGCCCTGCACGCGGGCGATGGTGCTGGCGTCGCCGGCGAGGACCGCCAGGCGCAGGTCGGGGCCGAGCGCCTTGGCGACCGAGCGCGTGGCCGCCCAGCGCTGGCGGCCGGCGACGAGCGTGTGCAGCGGGCTGCCGGCGACGGCGCCGAGGTGGTCGTCCTCGATCAGCAGCGTGCGGGGAAAGCGCTCGAGCACGGCGCGCAGCTCGACCGCGCGGGCGTGCGTCGAGCGCCGCGCCGGTCGGGTTCTGCCCGCGGGGGGTGACGACGGCGGCGAGCGCGCCGCGCTGCGAGCGCGCGATCGAGCTCGGCCGGGAGCATCCCGCGGTCGTCGACGGCGACGGGCTCGAGCGCGAGGCCGTGGGCGCGCAGCAGGTCGTAGAGCGCGGCGTAGCCGGGGTTCTCGACGGCGACGCGGTCGCCGGGGCGCAGGTGCGCGAGCAGGACGCGCTCGATCGCGTCGAGGGCGCCGCTGACGACGCACAGGTGCTCGCCGGGGATGCCGTCGGCGCGCAGCTGCTCGCGGGCGAGCTCGACGAGCCCGCCGAGCGCCTGCGGCTCGCCGTACAGGCGCGACGGGCAGCTCGCTGCGGGCGAGCGCGCGCGCGCAGGTCGGGCAGCAGCGCGGGGTCGGGGTTGCCGAGCGAGAGGTCGCGCGCGCCCGGCGGCACCGGCAGCGGCGAGCGCGGGAGGCCGATCGGCGGGCCGGAGCCGATGCGGGTGCCGCGCCGCGGCTCGCTGAGGACGACGCCGCGCCGGCGCAGCTCGGCGAGCGCTGCCGGCGACGGTGACGGGGCTGAGCCCCACCTCGGCGGCGAGGCGCCGGACGGACGGCAGGCGCTGCCCGGGGAGCGAGCGCGCCGCCGGCGACCCCCGCCTCGATGCGCGCGGACGAGCTCCGCCGCGCTGGTCGCCTGGATGCGATACTGTTTCAGCTCAGTCACAATCTGTACTATTACAGATTTTATTATAGAGAGGAGAGCGACGTGTCCGCCCCCGCCGAGCGCCCAGCCCAAGCCGCCGTCGCCGGCCCCGCGTCCGAGCGCGTGCGCCTGCGCCGCAAGCGCGAACGCGGAAGCTACGATCGCGCGCTGATCGACGCGATCCTCGACGAGGCGCTGATCGCCCACCTGGGGATCGTCGACGAGGACGGCCAGCCGTTCGTGATCCCCACCCTGCACGCGCGCTGCGGCGACGTGGTCTACTGCCACGGCTCGAACGCGAGCCGCACGCTGCGGGCGATGGAGGCGGGCGCGCCGGCGTGCCTGACGGTGTCGCTGATCGACGGGCTGGTGCTGGCGCGCTCGGCGATGCACCACTCCGCCAACTACCGCTCGGCGATGCTCCTCGGTCGCGCGCGGCTGGTGCAGGAGCGCGAGGAGAAGCGCGCGGCGCTGCGGGCGATCGTCGAACACATCGTCCCCGGGCGCTGGAGCGACGTGCGCGCGCCGACGGAGAACGAGATGAAGGCCACCGCGGTGCTGGCGCTGGCGATCGAGGAGGCCTCGGCGAAGGTGCGCACGCGGCCCGCCGCTGGACGACGAGGAGGACTACGCGCTGGACGCGTGGGCGGGCGTGATCCCGCTGGACAGCCACCCGCGGGCCCCGGAGCCCGACCCGCGCCTGCGCGCGGACATCCCGCTGCCCGAGTACGTGAGCGCCTACCGGCGCCCGGGCGCCCGAGCCCGCAGTAGGCCGGGCCCGTCGATCGCGGCGGCGCTCGCGTGTGCCTACGCCTTCCCGGCGGGCCCGTGACCGCGCAGGTAGGCGGCGGCGTCCATCGCGCGCCCGCCGGGCGGCTGCACGGTGAGCAGCTCGAGCGTCCCCGGGGTGCACTCGAGCAGCAGCCGCCCGTCGCGCACGCTCACGCCGGGCTGCGGAGCCGCTGCGGCGGCGCTCACCGGGCGTGTCTGCCGCGAGGAGCGCCGCGCGGTGCACGCCGAGCAGCGTGCCGTCGGCGAGCTGCGACGCGCGCGCCGACGTGCGGGTGCAGCGCGCGCACGACGCGCTCGAGCTCGACGGCCGGCCTCGCGGGGTCGAGCAGGCGATCGGCGGGGGTGATCTTCTCGGCGTAGGTGACGCCGTCCTCTGGCTGCTCGACGAACGGCGGGCGCTCCTCCAGCGCTCGTACGAGCAGCTCGCCGCCGAGCTCCTGCAGCCGCGCGGCCAGCGAGCCGTAGCTGTCGTCGGGGCGGATCGGCTCGGCTTCGGCCAGGCACACGGGGCCGCTGTCGAGGCCGGCGGTGAGGCGCATGATCGAGACGCCGGTGCGCTCGTCGCCGGCCATGATCGCCCGCTCGATCGGCGCGGCCCCGCGCCAGCGCGGCAGCAGCGAGGGGTGGACGTTGAGCAGCTCGTGCTCGGACAGCAGCGGCTCCTTGATGAGCGCGCCGAACGCGCACACCACGACCGTGCCCCGACCCCGGGAGCCGACCCCCGTGTCGGGCGCTCGCGCGTCCTCGCCCGCGAACGCCGCGTCGACGAGCGCCCTGGCGTGCTCGTCGTTGACGGTGGCCGGCTGCTCGAGCGCGATCCCGAGCGCGCGGGCGGCGCCGGCGACGGGCGGGGAGCTCAGCCGCCTGCCGCGTCCGCTGGGGCGGTCGGGGCGGGTGATGACGAGCGCCGGGCGATGGCGCGCTGCCCGCCAGGCGTTCGAGCACGGCGGCGGCGAACTCGGAGGTGCCGATGAAGACGGTGCTCAACGCGGAGGGCCCCTGGCGGGCGCCTCAGGCGCCGTCGCTGGTCTTGCCGTGCTCGTGAGCAGGAGCCTCACGCGCCTGTTCCTCCCCGCGCGCGGCCGGCGCTCCGTCGTCCGCCTCGCGAGGAGCCTGTCGCACCGCCTGCCTGCGCGCCGCCGGCGCTCCGTCGCCCGCTTCCTGAGCCTCGCGCATGGCGCGCATCGCCTCCTTGCGCGCCTCGCGCGAGATGCGATCGAGGATGAGGACCCCGTCGAGGTGGTCGATCTCGTGCTGGATGACGCGCGCCTCCAAGCCCTCGGCCTCGATCTCCACCGCCTTGCCGGTCTCGTCCTGCGCGCGCACTCGCACGCTGCGCGGGCCGCTCGACCTCGACGTGGACGCCGGGGAGGCTGAGGCACCCCTCCTCGGCGCTCTCGAGCTCCTCGCTGCGCCATTCAAGCACGGGGTTGACGAGCGCGGTGAGCGGGATCGTCGACGTAGGCTTTGTAGACGAGCACGCGGTGCAGCACCCCGAGCTGGGTGGCGGCGAGCCCGACGCCGAGCGCGTCGTGCATCAGCTCGCCCATGCGCGCGACCTCGTCCTTCAGGTCCTCGTCGAAGCGCTCGACCGGCAGCGCTGTGGCGCGCAGCACCGGATCGCCGAACTTGCGCACGTGGCGCAGCGCCGCGTCGCGGCGGGCTCGCGTCTCGGGGTCGAGCTCGGCCGGCTCGGGCGCGTCCTGCTCGCGCTCGACCTCGACGTCGGCCTCCTCGGAGCTGGGCGCCGGCAGCTCGAGCGACGTGTCCTCCTCGGCTCTGTGGTCATCTTCGGCCATCGTCGCCTGAGTTTATGAGCAGCGGGCCGCCCCGCGCGTATCGGCCCTCCGCGGCGGCGCTCAGCCTTTGTGGTGTCGTGCCCTGGGCGCGCGCAGCGTCACGATCGTCTGCGTGGTGTGGCTGGCACCCGTGGGATCATGGGAGAGCAGCGTGGCGCGGGCTCGCAGCGTGTGGGACCGTGCGAGCAGCGCGCGCGCCTTCGCCGACAGGCGCAGCGTCACCCCGCGCACCTGGCCGCCGGCCACCGTGAACGAGCCCGTGGCGAGCGTCAGCACGGACGGTTTCTTCCTCGCCGCGCGCCCGCCGCTGGCGATCACGGCGCTGAGCGTGCGCAGGGTGACGATGCCCGAGCAGTTGCTCTCATCGGCGGGGCAGCTGATCTTCAGTGTCAGCTCTCCCGAGGAGCTCACCTGCAGCGAGGTGCCCGCCAGCACGGCATCGGGAACGGGCGGGAGGAGGCTCATCTGAAAACTGCGCACTTCCTGGGCGGCTAGGGCTTCCTTGGCTTCTTTCGCTTCTTTCGCTTCTTTGGCTTCCTGCCGTTCTTTGGTTTCTTGACGTTCTTTGGCTTCCTGATGTTCTTTGGCTTCTTTGGCTTCCTGACGTTCTTTGGCTTCCTGCCGTTCTTTGGCTTCCTGGTGTTCCTTGGCTTCTTTGGCTTCTCTGACTTCTCTTTCCTTGGCTTCCTTGGCTTCTCTTTCTTTCGCTTCTTCCGCTTCTTTCGCTTCCTGTTCTTCTTTCAGTTCTTTGGCAGTCCTTTCCATCACGACGACCGTTTGCGTGACAGGCACGCTCGTCAGGCCGTAGTTGTCGGTGACGGTGAGCGTCACCGTGTATTCACCGGAGGCGGCGTAGGTGTGGGTCGGTGCGACCCCGCTGCCGTCGAGCGTGCCGTCACCCCAGCTCCAGGAGTAGCTCGAGATCGATCCACCGGGATAGGGATCGCTGGAGGCTGCGCCGCTGAAGGTCGCCGCGAGGCCGGCCTTGGGCGAGCTGGGCGGCGTGATCGCGGCGCTGGGCAGCAGCGCTTTGAACAGGCCGAGCCCATTCGGCGTGCCCACGCCCGAGGGCCCGTCGAAGCCGGGGGCCGCGTTGCAGGCGGTGGTGCCTTCGCAGTCGACGTTCACTCCGAAGTATTCGTTCGCTCCGCACGCGAACCCTTCGTCGTCGCAGATGCCGTTGCCGCCTTCGGTGACGTCATACAGGGAGGACGAGTCACCGAGGTGGCCGTAGAGAGTCAGCGACGGGTAGCTGACCCCGTTGCCGCCGCCGGCGAGCGCGTATAGCGAGCTGATCAGCGGAGTGGACAGCGACGTGCCACCGATCGTCAGCCACCCTTTGCCCTCCCCATTTTTTTCGCAGACGGCGCCGCAGTTGTAGCTGTCGTAGATGTCAAAGCCGGTGACCGGATTCGCGTCGGCCGAGACATCGGCGGCGAGGCGTCTGCGACCGCAGCCAGTGGCCGCAAAGCCCGGCGCGTCCTGCTGCCAGAGCTCGGCGGTGAAGAGGCTGCTGCAGCCACCGCCCGTCGCTCCCTCGGCGTACTCGCTCTCGTCAAACGGGCCGTTCCCATTCCACACCGTCTCGCTTTCCCGCTTGCCCTCTTCGGTGAGGTGAAGCGTCGTGCCGCCGACCGCCACGACCGATGGGAACGTTGCGGGCATGTTCGGCCTGCCGGGCGGTTCGTAACCTTCGTTCAGGTATGTCCAGTCGTTGTAGCCATAGTCGCCGGTAGCCGCCGCGATCACGACCCCAGGATGGTTGAAAGCCGCTTTTTCGGTCGCACCGAGTTCTGCCTCGGGGCCACCATAGGAGTTGGAGACCTCGGTCGCGCCGAGCGTGACCGCCTCGCTTACCGCTGTGGCAAGGTCTTTGAAGGTCGGGCTGTTGGCCTCGACGAGCAGGATCTTGCATTTGGGACAGGCGGAGTGCGCCGTCTCCACATCGAGGGAGATCTCCACCGACCAGCCGGTTTCGTCCGCGGCCGGCAGCGATGTCGTTTTTCCCGTCTGACCGACCTTCTCGAAGCATTTGTTGGCTGTGGTGCACGCGGCGATTCCGTACTCGGTGTCGAACGTGGCGAGGTTTTGTTCGATCTTCGGGTCGTCATAGGCGTCGACGATCGCGACGGTCTGCCCGGACCCGCCCACCGTGGGTTCATATCCGTACACGCTCGCGAGCTGCGCGGGCGTGAGACCGCCCGCCGGCCCCGATGCGGAGGCTCCATCGTCGACCGCGTAGGGCCGCACCCCGGGCTCGCCGGCGTCTTCGGAGGACACGGGGACGCGCACGAGCGCGAAGCACGTAGCATCTCCCGGCTTCGGCAGCGGGCACACCCGCCCGACCTTCGCGTAGCGGGTCCCCCTGGACGCCGGCGTCGACTTCGCCCACGCGGTCGGGGCGAGGATCAGGCAGCAGAGGAGCACCGCGAGCGCGGTCCACGTTCTCAGCCATACACGTCGGGTACGCAGCAGATCCATCTTCACATCCTCCTCACGACGTTGCCATGTGCCCTGCAGCACGAACCTTCCGCTCGACGAGCACAACGCGCTCGTGCTGTCTGTTCTTGTGAATCGCGAGCACCAGCTCGACCGACGGACGCCCGCGAGCGGCGCTCAGCAGGCCATGCCCGCGGCGCGGGAGCTGGTCACGATCCGCCTTTCCTAGGTCGCGCCAGCATCTCGAGAGGCGGTCAGCTCTCCGCGTTAGCGGTCTGCCGCACGAGCGTGACCGCCTCGTCGTGTTCGCCGCCGAGCGCGAGCTCGGCCACGAGCTGGCCGTGATCGGCGCTCAGCAGTGCGCGCGCCCTCGGGTCGAGCCTGATCCGCGTGGTCAGGTCCTTGCCCGCGGCGATCTGCAGCACGCCGCTCCTGGCGATGGTCACGGTGCGCTGGCGCTTGCGGCCGTCGACCGTGATCGTCTCCTTCGCCTTCAGCGTCAGTTTCGCGGAGCAGCTCGTCGCGGTCGTGCAGTGGAGCTTCACCACCGCGTCGCCGTCACCGGTGACGGTGATCCGCCTGTGAGCGACGGCAATCGATAGCTTTTTCGCCCCTTGCGGCTTGGTTGGCGAAGCCTCGGCGGGGTTCGCTTCAGCAGTCGCCGACCCGGATCCGGGGGACATCGAGCCCGTCGAGAGGGACTTGGGTTTCATCGCGTCGTCGATCCCTTCCGTGAGCAGCGGAGCGGTGACCGACACCATTTCTGCTTCGGCTTCGGCGAGCTTGTCGTTGTAGTACTGGAGCTGAAAGCCCGACGCGAGGAACCCGACCTTGTAGCTTCCGGTTGGCAGCCCGCGGATCGTGTATGCGCCGTTCGCTTCGCCGAGCCCGCACGACTCCGCTTCCGGCTGGCCGCTGGCGTTCGTTCGCAGCGCACAGGCGAATGCGTGTTCCACCGGCGCCCCCGTTTCTGCGTTGGTCAGCCGGCCCGAGATTTCGGCCCCGCGGGAGAGTTCGGCGTCGATGTTCGGGGTGGTCTTTTCGGCGACCACCGCCACGGGCGTGGCTTCGCTCAGCGACAGCTTGCCTTCGTAGACCTGGACGATGTAGTCGCTGTTGCTTTCGAGCACCGGCCCGATGATCACGTAGAAGCTTTCCGGTCGAAGTTCGGGGATCGTGTATTCCCCCCCGGCACCGGTCTTCACACAGCGGAAGACATGTTCAAATTGGCTTTCTTCTTCTTCTTCGAAGAGTTCCAGGCGCGTCGAGATCGCGCACACTTCGATCCCCTGCAGCGGGGCCTTCGAGGACGCTTCGGTCACCTGCCCCGAGATCGACCCAAACGATTCGGCGCGTGCGATCGAGACAGGCCCGAGGCAGAGGAGCACAAGCGAGAGCGCGCCGAGCAGCCACGGTGAGCGCGCCAGCCTGCGCTCCGACCGTCCGATATCCACCGACATCCTGTCCTCCCGTGGCCGCCCGCGCAAGTGCGCAAAGTTACCACGTATCTGAACACATGACAAAACGCGCACGGCACCCCCGCTCGCGCCCGTGACGGACGCGATCCAGCGTGCGGCACGAGAGCGCTCAGCGCTTCAGCGTGAACTGCTGCGTGTCCGTGACGGCGGCCTGGCCGGTCGGTGTGAAGGAGCCTTGCGAGGTCAGCTTGAGCCGCTCGGCGTGCTTGAGCAGGCCCTTGCCCTTGCTGGTGAGCTTGATCTTCAGCTCCACGGTGCCGGCGCCCGCCACGCCCAGCTGACCGACCGCCGCCAGCGTTGGCTTGGGTGACGCCAGGTGCGCGCCCTCGGGTACGAGATACCAGGCGATCTTCAGCAGACCCGCCTCGAGCGCGTGGAACGAGGTGGAGTAGCTGCCGTGCTCGAGCAGTAAGCCGATCTTCCCGCGCCTACCCGACGGCGTGAGCAAGGTCTTGAGCAGCGATCTGAGGTCCGCGACGCTGACCACCGCTGTGATCGAGGGAAGGACGCTGATGTTGGCGCCGTTGTTCGGCGGGGGCGGCGAGCCGGAACCCGAGCCGGAACCCGAGCCGGAGCCGGAGCCGGAGCCCGAGCCGGACGTCTGGGTCTGTGTCGGCGCCGCGACCACGGCCAAGGTCGCGGGAGAGAACACGCAGATGCTTTCCCCGGCGGAGTTGATCGCCATCTCCTTCACGCGGATCGCGTGCCCGATGTCCGCTGAGCTCAGCGTGAAGCTTTCTTCCGTGCCGACGGTTTCTTCGCACGACGCTTCGGTACCGGCGCCGTTGCAGAGTCTCCATTCCTCCGAGTAGGAGTTGGGGTCGTTGCTCCACGATCCGTGGATCACCGTCAGCGTCTGTCCGACGACCGGGTTCCCGGAGATGCCCGGAGGGGCCTTATCGCGCGGCCGCGCGAGCGCCAGTTCAACTTCGACGACTTCGGTTCTGCCTGCCTTCACCATCGACAGATCGACGAATTCGGTCGCGTATTCCCCGCCTGGCGAGACGAATTTGACGACGTAGGGGCCCGCGCCAAGCGGACCGAGTTCGTATTCCCCGTCCGCTCCCGTCGCTGTGCAGTCCACGGATGCCGTGATCACCGATGTCGCGCACACTTCAATGCCCGCCAGTGGAATCCCGCCGGACTTGGAGGTCACCGTTCCGACGATCTGGGCACCCGTCCCGAGAGCGGCGTCGATTTCGGGCGTGACGGCGCCTTCTGTCACGGGGACCTTCTTCGCAAGGATCGGAGATGCCTTCTGCTTGTAGTACTGCGTCGCGTAGCCCATGCCGGCTTCGGCAGGTTCGCTGAACCTCACGACGTATTCGCCGGCGCCGAGCCCGTCGATTTCGTATTCGCCCATCGAGCTCGTGGTGTCACAGGGGGACGCCGCTTTCAGTTTTTCTTCCAGCGCGCAGACTTCGATCCCTTCGAGCGGTTCGCCGCTGGCCGCGGAGGTCACGGTCCCTTCGATCGCACCGTCGCCGGCGAGCGCCGGTACGGCGAGCCCGCGGGCAATCGCTCCCGCGCCGGCGGACGCGGACAGTGGACTCGCGCTCGCGACGCCTGCGGCCGCCAGCGAGATGCTCGCGAGGAGGGCGAGCGAGAGGGCCACGTGCATCAGGCGTCGAAGCGACGCATGAGCCACCTTGCTCGACTGGTCCGCTTCCTGGGAGTGTCCGCGCTTCATCCCCCAACCTCCGTTTTGAGTTGTCGCCACCGGCCCCCCACGTGGCCGCATCGGCGGAAGGATACAGAAAGTTGCCCGCTGCGCTACTGCGGATCGACGTCCACGCTGAAGCTCACGCCGACGTGTGTGCGCGCGCCGGTGACGCGGGCAAGGGCCTCGCCGACGGCGCGAACCGCGGGGCGCCGCTCGGCAGCCTTGACGACCAGCACCGAGCGCTCTCGCCCGCGCAGGCGAAACAGGGTGGCGGGACCGAGCACGAGCGTGGTCTCCCCCGCGTCCGCGCCGAGATCGCCGGCGGCGGGCGAGGCGACGCTGACCGCCGCGGAGCTCAGGCTCTCGCCGAGCGCTCCGCGCAACGCCGCGGCGGCGCCACGGGCCTTCTGCGCGGTCTCGGCCGAGCACACGACCCTGATCAGGTGCGAGAACGGCGGGTAGCGCAGTGCGCGCCGGCGCTCGAGCTCCCCGTGGACGAAGCCGTGACTGTCGTGGCGCGCCGCGGCGAGGATCGCCCGCGCCTCCGGCGCGATCGTCTGGACGAGCACGCGCCCGTGCCCGCCACGGCCGACTCGTCCTGCGAGCTGCGCGATCAGCGCGAACGTCCGCTCCTCCGCACGGAAGTCTGGGAAGCGCAGGGTGGCGTCCGCGTCGAGCACCACGCCGAGGCTCACGTCGGCGAAGTCGTGGCCCTTGGCGACCATCTGCGTGCCGAGCAGCACCCCGCATTCGGCCGCCTCGAAGCGGCGCAGGAGCTCGCCCGTGGCCTCACCGCCGCCGTCACCGACGCCAGCCTGACCGCCTGCGCCCGCTGTGCTCGAGCCGCCACTCGCCAGAGCGCCCACGCCGACGGCGTCGGCATCCAGGCGAAACACCGGGAAGCGGCCGTCGTCGAACGCCCGCGCGAGCTCGTGCTGCAGGCGCTCGGTGCCGGCGCCGTGGCGGGCGATCGAGCTCGATGTGCAGCGGCTGCAGCGCGCGGGCACCGCCTCGCTGTGCCCGCAGTGGTGACACGCCAGGAAGCCCCCTGCACGATGCAGCACGAGCGCGACGTCACAGTCGGGGCAGCTCCATACCCATCCGCAGGAGCGGCAGGAGAGGAAGTTCGACCAGCCGCGTCGATTGAGCAGGACGATCGCCTTGCCACGCGCCGCCCGCACCTCCGCCAGGGCCTGGGCGGTGAGGGGATGCAGTCCGTGGCTGTGGCCGCGCATGTCCAGCACGTCCACGCTCGGCAGCGGTCGGCCGTCCACGCGGCTCGGCAGCACGTACGTCCTCAGCGAAGCCACACTCTCCGCCCGCGGCGTGGCGCTGCCCGCCAGCAGCACGGCGCCGCAGCGCTCGGCGCGCTCGGCGGCAACCTCGCGGGCGTCATAGCGGGGATCGCCCTCGTGCTTGTAGGAGGCGTCGTGCTCCTCGTCGAGGACGATCAGCCCCAGCTCCTCGATCGGGGCGAAGACGGCCGAACGGGGCCCCACGCACACCCGCGCCTCTCCCCCGCGCAGGCGCCGCCACTCGGCGTAGCGCTGGCCTGGCGTAAGGCGCGAGTGCAGCACCGCCACGGTGTCGCCGAAGCGCTCGACGAAGCGGGAGACGATCTGCGGCGTCAGCGCGATCTCCGGCACGAGCACGATCGCGCCGCGACCCTGCGCGAGCGCGGCGCCGGCGGCGCGCAGGTAGACCTCGGTCTTGCCCGAGCCGGTCACGCCGTGCAGCAGCAGCCGCTCGCCGTCTCGTGCGTGCAGCGCGGCGGTCACCGGCGCGAGCGCGGCCTGCTGGTCGAGCGTGAGCTCAGGCGTACGCGGACTGCGAACGCCCACCGGCAGGTGCCGCGGGCGCGCGACCGCCCGCCGCTTGCGCCCGCTCAGCCGCCGCGCGGCCTGCGGCGGCAGCACCAGGCTGAGCGCTCGAGCGAGCGTCGAGCAGTACTCGGCGGCGATCCATTCGGCGAGCGCGACCAGTTCCGTGCTCAGGGCGGGCGGGCCGTCGTCGAGGGCGCGCAGCGGCGCCAGCAGCTTCTCCTCGGCGACCTCGCTGCTGTCGGAGAGACCGACGACCACGCCCAGCAGCTTGCGCCCGCTGAACGGCACGACCAGCATCGAGCCCACGCCCACCCCGCCGCGCAGCTCCTCCGGCAGCCTGTAGTCGAACGGCCCGCGCAGCGCGCGGGTGCTCGTCATGGGCTCCACCTGGGCGATGCTCGACACCGCCCGCCACCGTATAGCCCGCGCCGGTCAGAGGCCGGCGGCCGCGCGCAGCGCGGCCGCCTTGTCGGTCCGCTCCCACGTGAAGTCGTGGTCGTCGCGGCCGAAGTGCCCGTAGGCGGCGGTCTTCTGGTAGATCGGGCGGTGCAGCTTGAGCTCCTCGCGGAACGAGCCGGGGCGCAGGTCGAAGACCTCGTCGACCGCGCGTGCGATCTGCCCGCGGGTGAGACCTTCTTTCTCGGTGCCGAAGGTCTCGACCATCACCGACACCGGGTGCGCCACGCCGATCGCGTAGGCAACCTGCACTTCGGCGCGATCGGAGAGCTTGCCGGCGACGATGTTCTTGGCCACCCACCGTGCGGCGTAGGCGGCGGAGCGGTCGACCTTGGAGGGGTCCTTGCCGGAGAACGCGCCGCCGCCGTGACGGGCCATGCCGCCGTAGGTGTCGACGATGATCTTGCGCCCGGTCAGGCCGCAGTCGCCCATCGGTCCGCCGATCACGAAGCGTCCGGTGGGGTTGACGAGGAAGTTCCGCAGGAGCTTCTTCTCCTCGTAGAGCTCGGCCGGCAGCACCGGGCGCAGCACGTGCTCCAGGAGGTCGGGCTTGATCAGGGTCTCCGCGTCGATCCCGTCGGCGTGCTGGGTGGAGATCAGGATCTTCTCGATCTCGACGGGCCTGCCGTCGCGGTAGCGGACCGTCACCTGGGTCTTGCCGTCGGGGCGCAGGTACGGGAGCACCTCCCCCTTGCGGACCTCCGACAGGCGCTTGGCGAGCTTGTGGGCGAGTGAGATCGGCAGCGGCATCAGCTCGTCGGTCTCGTCCGAGGCGTAGCCGAACATCATCCCCTGGTCGCCCGCGCCGGCGACGTCGAGCACGTCCTCGTCGGCGGGGTCGTGGCGGGTCTCGTAGGCCGCGTCGACGCCCTGGGCGATGTCCGGCGACTGCTTGTCGATGGCGTTGATCACCGCGCAGGTGTGGCAGTCGAAGCCGTAGGCGGCGTCGTCGTATCCGATTTTGCGCACGGTCTCGCGCGCGATTTCCTGGATGTCGACGTAGGTGTCGGTGGAGATCTCGCCCGAGACCACCACGAGGCCGGTGTTGACGAGCGTCTCGCAGGCGACGCGCCCGTAGGGGTCATCGCGCAGCACGGCGTCCAGCACGCCATCCGAGATCTGGTCGGCGATCTTGTCGGGGTGACCCTCGGTCACCGACTCGGAGGTGAACAGGAACTCGTTGTCGGAAGGCTCGGTCATGTCTTGGGAATCAGCTCCAGGAGGCCGGGGGCGGGCGGTGATCGTGTGTGGGCGGGGACAGGGTTGGCAAAAGTCGCCGAAGTCTATGCGGCGCGAGCGCGCCCGCGCTGTCCGCGCTCGACGAAGTCGATGATCAGCGGCACGCCGTCCATGCCGTAGCGGGCGCGCAGGCGATTCTCCAGGAAGTACGCGTAGTCGCGCGTCAGGCGCGCACGGGAGTTGACCTGGATGGCGAACCGCGGCGGGCGCTCGCCGATCTGCGTCATGTACAGCAGCTTCAGGCGATGGCCGCTGGCGCCGCGGCGGGTGCCGATCGGCGGCTGGCGCGCCTGCACGACCTCCGCCAGGAAGCGGTTGAGCTCGGGCGTGGGTATGCGAGCGCGCACGCGGTCGCCGAGCGCGATCGCCTCGCTGAGCAGTCGCTCGACGTGACGCCCGCTCTTCGCGCTGACGGTGAGCACGCGCGGGCGCAGGCGCAGCTTCTCGGCCACGTGCGCGCGCTCGTGCTCGAGGTCGAGCCGCACGACCGTGCCCGCTTCCTCGCCGCCGCGCTCGGCCTGGAGGTCCCACTTGTTCAGCACGATCACCGTCGCACAGCCGGCCTTCATCGCCAGCTCGGCGATGCGCAGGTCCTGGGCGGTGACGCCGTCGCCGGCGTCGCACACGACGAGCGCGACGTCCGCCCGCTCGGCCGCGCGGCGCGAGCGCAGAGCGGTGTAGTACTCGACCGAGTCGGCCACCTTCGCCTGGCGGCGCAGGCCGGCGGTGTCGACGAGGATGAGCGTGCGATCGCCGGCCCCGTCGCGGCCGGCGACGATCAGCGGCGTGTCGATCGCGTCGCGCGTGGTGCCGGCGAGATCCGAGACGATCACGCGCTCTTCGCCGAGGAAGCGGTTGACGAGCGAGGACTTGCCGACGTTGGGCCGGCCGATCACCGCCAGGCCGATGGTGTCGTCTACCGGCTCGTTTTGGGCAGGCCCCCGCAAATCGAGCAGCTCGACGATGCGGTCGAGCAGGTCGCCCGAGCCGAGTCCCTGGGTCGCGGACACGGCCAGCGGCTCGCCGAGGCCGAGGCGGTGGAACTCGGCGGCGAGCGCCAGCTCGGAGACGCTGTCGCACTTGTTCGCGGCGACGAGGCTCGGCAGCGGCGAGCGGCGCAGCAGATCCGCCATCTCCTCGTCGCCGGGGCGCACGCCGGCGCGGGCGTCCACGACCAGCACCGCGAGCTGCGCGTCGGCGATCCCCGCCTGCGCCTGCGCGCGGATCGAGCCGGCGAGCGGGTCCTCGTCCCCGAAGTCGATCCCCCCAGTGTCGATCAGCTTGAACTGGCGCCCGTTCCACTCGCAGTCGAGCTCCTTGCGGTCGCGGGTTATGCCCGGGCGCTCGTGCACGACCGCCTCGCGCGTGCCCGTGAGGCGGTTGATCAGCGAGGACTTGCCCACGTTTGGATAGCCGACGACGGCGACCTTCATGCAGGTCAGTATGACCGGCCCCGCAGCAGGTTCCGGATCAGCGATAACGGCCGGGCATGCCCTCAGATGGCTCCGGTCCGGCCCCCACCCACATACGGAGGTCGAGGCGTGGCATACGACGCCGAGGACGGCGGCGAATCGGACTCGGTCCTGCTGAGACCGAGGATCAGGTCGAGCGCGCGCTCGATCTCGCCAAGCGTCTCGGGTGCGAGCGAGCCCAAACGGTGCAACAGACGGGTGCGAGCAACGGCGCGGACGGCTCGGCAGATTGCGCGGGAGCTGCGGTCGATCCCCGCGTTGGGCGGGATCTCGGGACGCAGAGGCGAGGCGGCGCGCGAGCTCGAGAGCGGCACGATCACGATCAGGTTGGCCGCTTGCGCGTCGGCGTTCAGATCGTCGGCGGAGATGACCACCGCGGGGCGATTCTTCGTAGGCTCCCCGTCTCGGCCCGCCCCGAGTGAGACGAGCCACACCTCGCCGCGGCGGGGCTCAGTCGAGGCCATCGGCCAGAGTGGATTCCCAGGCGTGGTCCTCCTCGGCGACAGCTGGGTTCGCGGCGTCGATGCGGCTGGCTTCGCGCTCCGCGCTCCAGACCAGCTCAGCCTCTCGCTCGCGCGCGATGTCGGCGAGCAACGATGCCAACGAGACCCCACGCAAACGCGCCTGCTCGGCGAGCTGGTCGCGCGTGCTCCGGGCCACCCGGATAGTCGCTGTCTCAGTAGCCATAGTCGTCATATTATAGCGCCTAAAGCTGTCGCTGCGACCCGGCTACGTGCGCGGCGATCCGCCCAACGACATCCTCGACGCCGAGACCCGTCGTGTCGAGCGTCACCGTATCGGAAGCGGCTCGCAGCGGGCTGTGCTCGCGGGTGCTGTCGCGCTCGTCGCGCATCGTCTGCTCCGGCGAGCACGGTGGCTGCGTCCGCGCCGAGCTCGGCCGCGCGCCTGCGCGCTCGGTCGGCGGCTTGGGGAGTTATGGGTGAGCTGATGCGTTCTCAAACTGGCTCGGCCGTACGAAGCAGCCGCGCGCGGTGATCTTTGAGCAGGGCCCGGACACGCTCGGGCAAGGAGCTCAAACTCGTCAACTGATCGAACAGCTCCGGCAGGGCCGCGAGTGCAGTCTCGTTGAATGTGTCCCTCGCGTCCTCCAGGTCGAGGGCCTCAGCACTCACTCCAAAGAGCGCCCGGCCGTAACGGAGGAAGTCGGCGGAAAGCCGAGGGCCCTGCGGGCCTGCAACCATGGCTTGAGGAAAGGGTTCATCTCGTGCCCGCCATTCCTCCAAGACCTGCGGCTGGCGCCCTGTGGACAGCAGCTCTCCGACATCGATCTGCGGCTCCGTGTGAAGCCCGAAGAAGTAGAGCGTTTCGTAGTAGTGCCAGAGCACAAGGAAGAACTTACCTGCTTCGACCAGCTGCGGAAGCTTCTTGAGACCGTCGCGTTCCTGGCGTGCGGCTACCCATCGCCCCAAGGATGTGTGATGAAGGTTACTATCCCCTACGGAATGCTGCATAAGCAGCGTGACGATGCGGATGTTCACCTCGATGTCGAGTGTGTATTCGATCGAGGGATGAACCCGGTTGAGGAACGCCAAGGCGATCTCGCGCTGCTCATCGGAGACAGGTGCCTGGTCCTGATCGCCAAGACTTACCATATCGAGAGCGAGAATCACGGGCCCTGTGGTCTTCGGTACATTAGGGTGCTGCGCGAGATAGCCCGCGGCGGCTTCGAGCGCATCGCCGTCGGTACCTGGTTGTCGAATGAGGAGATGCAGCATCCATGGGTAGTGTCGGCTGGCGTATCGGGGCTCCCACCGCGCCAACGTGTCGGCTGACGGGATCGGTCGATTTTCCGCCTCATCGCGCCGTATTGTAAATAGCTCAATCATCTGCTGGATTTCGTCTCTCGCATTCTCGTCCTTGGTGTGCTCGCACATCGTCACTGTCTCTGTAACGAGCGCGCTACTCAAGGTGGGTGAGATGCCTGGTGCATCTGCCGAGTTGAGCAGCCACAGAGCCGCGTTGTTGCGGGTCCCGTCGTCGAGATCTGCCAGACGTATCGCGAGGAACGACTGGCCCGAGGCAGACTCGTTATTGCGTAGGAGGCGCTCGACAAGCCGTCCCTTCGCCACCGACTCGAACGGATGGCAACAACTGAGCGCTACGAGGCACAACTCCGCGTCGAGCGCCTTACCGAAGCCGGAGTCGAGCGCGAGGTCGGCAGCTCGCTCCCAGAGAAGCGCGGTTATCTCTTTGCTGGGGGATCCTTGCATGGCGATCGCGTGGGCCATGAGGCCGACCACGCCGCGTTCGTCGAGCTGCCCTGCGAGCGCGGACATCGCTTCGCTCACTGTCTTCTCGCTTCGTCCTCCCGCTAGCACGGTGAGATGCACGCGCCGCAGTGTCATGAATGCCGCGAGCTGCTCGAAGCCCAGAGGCTTCCGGATGCTATAGCCAAGCGTCGTCCACGTGAGCGCTTGGAGGGTCATCCGTCGCGCCACGCCTGCGGCCTGTCCGACCTCGCCCGCACTGTCCGTGACCAACGCCCCGCGGATGTGGTCTTGAAGCCTTGCACGATCATCTCGCGAGGCGTCCACGGGCGCTGCTCCCGCGATCAGCACGGCCGCGGCGCCTGCAATCGCTTCGAGCTCGTGGGCGAACGAGCGGAGAACGTAGTCCTCGCTCGCTCCCTGCCGCCGCCGTGCGTCGAGATCGTCGTGCAGCTGCGCGGCGCGTAGCCGCACGTCCTCTAGTACGTCGTTCGCATCGCTGAGACTCTCCCTACCTCGACGGAAGCCGAGCGCGTAGCACCACGTTCCCAGCGACGCGGTCAGGGCGTCGGTGGCGACACGAGGCCGCGTTGGATCGGCGAGCCGTTCCAACGCCTCTCGGACTAGGACCACTGCATGCGATGCCCCGTCGCTTGCTGCTCTCGAGAAGAGCGACCACGTGCCCTCCGCCACGCTAGCGACGGTCGAAGCAAGCCATAGGCCGCGCACCTGGGCATACGCCACGACCTCGCGGTCGAGAGTCGGAAGGCGCTTCGACAGCTCGCTCCGCGATCCCGACAACCGATCGGTGAACTTCAGCGATTCGACGAACAGCGATTCGAGCTCCGTCGCCGAGGAGCGTGCTTCAGCCGTGCCAGGGTGCAACCGCAAGATGAGCGCGAGTAGATCCTCGTCGCCGAGCACTGCATATGCCTGCCAGCACACCGAGCGAAGCCGCGCGCGATCCTCCTCGCGGCTTGTCTCTCGCTCGGCTCGTACGAGCAGCGTGTGCACCTCATCCGGGAGGGTCGCAGCCAGTAGTTCACGAGCCGTCCAGATTGCCGCCTCGCCGAAGCGGTCCTGGACCGTTTGGCTCACGCGCGCTCCGAGGACGCCGGGCGTACTAGCAGATACGAGGTGTCGCGCAAGCTTGCGCAGGCAGTAGACATCGGCGGTGTGCGCCCCGACGAGCTTCGAGTGCCAATAGAGCGCCCAGTACAAGTGGGCAAGTCCCTCGGCAGGCAGTTTGTAGCTCTCGTGTCGCGCCACGAGGAGGTCGGCGGCCTCCCTCACGAGCTCGATTTCGTCCAGGTCGAGGCGGTCCGGATCGAGCATTCGCTTGAGGTCCACCTTGAGACGCTCGATCGCATCGCTGACCTCGCTGCGGTTGAACGTGGCGTCCGGAAGAAGCAGCTGCAGCACCTCCTGTTGCGCTGAGGATGTCTTTGAGCTCAGATCGCTCACAAGCTCCGGTTCGCGAAATGCCCACGCGCCGCTTCTGTGGTGGACCGCCAGCAGGTAAGCAATCTCGAGCGGACCGTACGTTCGCCCGTCGTCACGTTGCGAGGCGTACTGGCCGTCCAGAAGGGCCCCGTAGGCATCAGAGGAATCCGCCTCGCTATGTGCGATCGACTTGACGAGCCGGAAGTCCGCGCGCTCCGGAAAGCCCACTTCCTCTGCGAGAGTTCGCCTCGCGCGCTCGTCGAGACTCGTCTGCCGCAGGATCTCCAAGCGGACTCGCCAGGAGCGCTGGGCGCGCGATCGGCCCAAGCTGAGATCTTTGCTGAGCGATGCGAGCTCTGCATCCTCGAACACGACCCACAGCTCTCGCGCATACGACGGACTCAAACGGTGCATCAGGTAGTGCCGGAGGGTTTCGCGCGTGATCTGGTCGAGGAGATCGAAGTCGTCGACGATCACAGCGCGATCCTTTTCCGTCTTCTCCAACTCGGCGCTGAGCGCATCTATCAATGCAAGCCATGCCTGTGGTCGCTCCTGCGGCGCGTTATCCAGCGCCTCGATCAGCCTTCGTTCGTCGGCCTCACGCTCAGAGCGGCTGAGCAGTGCGGAGATCTCCTGACTGAGAAACAGAAGCGCTGCGAGAGACGCCCCCACGATCAGCCCCAGGGGATTGACGGGGTTGCTGCCGCCGGCCTTTGTAAGCGCCTGCAGCGCTGTCGACAGGGCGCCGAGCGCGAGCAGCGCGAGCGCGGCGATCAGGATCGACCGTCGCCGCAGGGCTGGCAGCGAAGGGGCCGATCCGGTCTCCTGCGCGAGCGCGACGAGTCTCCGCTTGGGTACAAGCTCGATGATTTGCGGGAACCCGCCGAGGGGACGTTCGGGTGTCAACTGGTGGCGCTGAAACGCCGACGCATGTTCACCGACAAGACGATCCACGGCGGCCGCCGACCAGGTCTTCCCATCGCCCTCCTCAGCGCCGATCACGGCAGCGCTCCATGCTCCCTTGTCCGATCTCTGCAGGCGCTTGATGTCTTTGTGCAAGACATCACTCAGTAGCTGAGGCTGGGGCCTGCCGGTCGTGGGCGGCGGCCATCTCAGCACGTAGCGCGGATACTTGTCATAGCGCTGTCGGAACAGCTCATACTCGTCGCGCGACCTGATGATGTGGCGCTCGCCGCCCAGCGGCTCAACTCTGGTGAACAACTCAGGCATCACCCCATCAGACCCACATTATCTGGCCGTTGTGCGGCGACCGCTTGCACAGACCGTCGGCAGTGCGATCGATCACCGCATGCCCGAGCGGCTCGTAGATGCGCGTCCGCATCGCACACATGGGGCCAGCCTACTTGTGGCGGAGATTGGAATCAACCCAGCTTGCTGAAGCTTGCTTGCCTAGTAGCGGCGATGACGAACACAAGCAGGAGCAGCTATCCGCAAGTTCCCACCGCAGTTCCGCTGTTTCGAGACGACTCGCGCACTAGTCCTGCCGTGGCGATCACGCCGAACCGTTGTGCACGATCCGGGCGATGCACCCGACGACCTCCTCGACGCCCAGCCCCGTCGTGTCGAGCGTCACCGCGTCGGGAGCGGCTCGCAGGGGGCTGTGCTCGCGGGTGCTGTCGCGCTCGTCGCGCATCGTCTGCTCGGCGAGCACGGTGGCCGCGTCCGCGCCCAGCTCCGCCGCGCGCCTGCGCGCCCGCTCGGTGGGGTCGGCGGTGAGGAAGACCTTCACGGCGGCGTCGGGGGCGACGACGGTGCCTATGTCGCGTCCCTCGGCGACCCAGTCGCCGGCGCCGATCAGCTTGCGCTGCTTGTCCACGAGCGCCTCGCGCACCTCCGGGTCTGCGGCGACGGTGGACGCCGCCTCGGAGACCTCCGGCGCGCGGATCGCGCTGGTCACGTCGCGCCCGTCGAGCAGCACCGGGCCGGGCGCCCCCGAGGGCCCGCCGCCGAACTCGATCGTGGCGGCGCGGGCCACCTGCCCCAGCGCCCCGGGGCGCTCGGGCAGCTTCCCCCCTCCGCGCTCCAGCGCCGCGAGCGCGACGCTCCGGTACATCGCGCCGCTGTCGAGGTAGGTGAAGTTGAGCTCGCGGGCGAGCGCGCGTGCGACGGTCGACTTGCCGGCGCCGGCGGGTCCGTCGATGGCTATGACCATCGGCTCGCTCCCACGGTCCGGCGACGGTCGTTCATGCGCGGACCCCCCGCCCTACGCTTCGCACAGGCGCTCCAGGTCTGCGACGAACCCCGGGTATGAGACCGCGGCGGCGTCCATGCCGAGCACCTCCACGCCCTCGCGGGAGGCGAGGCCGGCGACCGCGCCGACCATCGCCAGGCGGTGGTCGCCGCGCGCGTCGATCGTGCCGCCGCGCAGCCCGCCGCGGCCGCGCACGCGGAAGCCGTCGCCGCTGGCCTCGATGTCGGCGCCGAGACCGCGCAGGCCCTCGACCACCCCGGCGATGCGGTCGGACTCCTTCACGCGCAGCTCCTCGGCCCCACGCACGACCGTCTCGCCCTCGGCGAAGCAGCCGAGCAGCGCGACCAGCGGCAGCTCGTCGATCGCGAGCGGCACCTCGTCGGCGTCGACGACGGTGCCCTCGAGCGCGCCGTGGGCGACGTCGAGGTCGCTGACCGGCTCCTCGGCGACGAGCTCGCCGTCGTCGTCCTCGAGGTCCCCGAGGACGATCCCGCGCATGCGACGAACGATGCGCATGAAGCCCGTGCGCGTCCAGTTGACGCCGACGTCGGAGATCAGCAGGCGCGAGCCGGGGACGAGCACGCCGGCGGCGATCAGGAACGCCGCCGAGCTGGGATCGCCGGGCACGCGCACGGAGTCCAGCAGCAGCTCGTCGGTGTTGACGACCGTCACGCGCAGGCCGTTGCGGTGCACCGCGACGCCGCCGCGGAGCAGCATCCGCTCGGTGTGGTCGCGGCTGCGCGCGGGCTCTGCGACGGTGGTGGCGCCGTCGGCGGCGAGCGCGGCGAGCAGCACGCACGACTTGACCTGGGCGCTCGCCACCGGCAGCTCGTAGGAGATCGCCCGCAGCCGCGCGCCACGGATCTCCAGCGGCGGGAAGCGCCCATCGCGGGCGTCGAGCTGGGCGCCCATCCGGCGCAGCGGCTCGGCGACACGGTCGACGGGACGGCGGCGGATGGACTCGTCGCCGTCGAGCGTGAAGGCGCATCCCTCCTGGGCTGCCAGCCAGCCGGGCAGCAGCCGCAGCAGCGTGCCGGCGTTGCCGACGTCGATCGGCCCGTCCGGCTCGATCGCCTCGCGCAGGCCGGTGCCGCGGACGACGACGTCCTCGCCGTGGACCTCCACCAGGGCGCCCAGGGCGCGCACGGCCTCGAGCGTGGAGCCGGTGTCCGCGGCGTGCAGGTAGCGCTCGATCCGCACCGGCTCGGAGGCCATCGCGCCGAGCAGCGCCGCGCGGTGGGAGATCGACTTGTCAGCCGGCGCGCGCACTTCGCCGGAGAGGCCGTGCGCGGGCTCGAAACGCATGTTCATCGGCGCACGCTCATGCTCGCGCGACGGGAAAGCCGAGGGCGGCGATCAGCTCGCCGGCGCGCGTGGCCTGCCCATCGCCGGCGATCCACAGGGCGACCGTGCCCTGGCGGTTGTCCTGTGACGGGGAGAGCACGAGGTCGAGGATGTTCACGCCGGCCCCGCCCAGCGCGAGGGCGATCTCGGCTATCACCCCCGGGCGGTTGGGCACCGAGGCACGCAGCTCGTGTACGGACTCGCCCTCCGCCCCGCCGGCGAGGCCGGCGCCGAGCAGCGCCTCGCGGGCGGCGCGAGCCTGCTCGTTCCAGGCGCCGATCGCCTCCGCGTCGCCGGCGGCGAGCCGGCTGCGCACGTCCTGCAGGCGCGCGGCGAGCTCGTCGATGCCGGCGATCAGGGCGTCGCCGTTGGAGATGTAGATGTCCGTCCAGATCGCGCCGTTGGCGCCGGCGACGCGGGTGGCGTCGCGAAAGCTCGGGCCGACCGCCGGAACCCTGGCGGGCAAATCGCGATCGGCCCCCGTGCTCGAGCGCTGTGGCTCGTCGGCCAGCAGGCCGACCGCCTGGGCGACGAGCAGGTTGGCGAGCACGTGAGGCAGGTGGGAGACGCACGCCATCAGGCGATCGTGGGTGGCGGCGTCGATCGCCGTCGGGCGCGCGCCGATGCGGCCGAGCAGCCGGTGCAGGCGCTCGTAGAGCACGCCGGCGCTCCGGCCTTTCGCGGGCGTCAGATACCAGGTGGCGCCCTCGAAGAGATCCTCGCGGGCGTGCTCCACGCCCGCGCTCTCCGCGCCGGCGAGCGGGTGCCCGCCGATGAAGCGCTCGTCGCGGGCCGCGTCGGCGAGCAGGCGCTTGGTCGAGCCGACGTCGCTGATCACGCAGTCCGCCGGGGCGCCGGCGAGCGCGAGCGCGACCGTCTGCGCCAGCGCCCCCACCGGTGCGGCGGCGAACACCACGTCGGCGTGCGCGACGGCGCTCGCCACGTCGTCCGCCTCCGTGTCCAGCGCACCCAGCGCGAGCGCCCTGGCGCGCACGCGCAGATCCGGGTCGTAGCCGCAGACCTCGGCGCCGGCGCGAGCGCGCGCCGCCAGGCCGATCGAGCCGCCGATCAGCCCGACGCCGAGGATCGCGACCTTCACGCCGGGCTGAGCGCCTTCCCCGCGAGCGACGCAACCGCCTCCACGGCGCTCACGTAGTCGGCGAAGGCGTCCGCGTGGATCGCCTGGGGCCCATCGCAGACGGCCTCCTCGGGGCAGGGGTGGGTCTCGACGATGATGCCGTCGGCGCCCGCCGCGGCCGCGGCCAGCGACAGTGGCAGCACCAGCTCCCGCCGCCCGGCGGCGTGGCTGGGATCGACGATCACCGGCAGGTGCGTGAGCTCCTTGAGGATCGGCACGGCCATCAGATCGAGCGTCACGCGGCGGTGGTCGGTTTCGAACGTGCGTATCCCCCGCTCGCACAGCATCACGCTGCGATTGCCTTCCTTGAGGATGTACTCGGCGGCCATCAGCAGCTCGTCCAGCGGCGACGACAGCCCCCGCTTGAGCAGCGCCGGGCGCCCGGAGCGGCCGACCTCTGCGAGCAGCGTGTAGTTCTGCATGTTGCGGGCCCCGATCTGGATCACGTCGGCGACCTCGAGCACCGCGTCCAGGTCGCGCACGTCCATCAGCTCGGTGACGATCGGCAGACCGGTCTCGGCCTTCGCCTCGGCGAGCAGCTTCAGCCCCTCCTGGCCGAGCCCCTGGAAGGCGTATGGCGAGGTCCGCGGCTTGTACGCGCCGCCGCGGAACAGGGCACCGCCCGCGTCTCTGACGACCCGCGCGGTCTGCAGCGTCTGCTCACGCGATTCGACGGTGCACGGCCCGGCGATGATCGCGAAGTTCTCCGCGCCCACCTTGCGCCCGTCGATTTCCAGCACGGTGCGCTCGCCGTGCGTTATCTGCAGCGAGGCCAGCTTGTAGGGCTTGAGGATCGGCACCACCCGATCGACGCCCGGCTGGCCCTCCAGGCCGAGGCTTTCGACGTTGACATCCTGCTCGACGTCGCCGATCGCCCCGATCACCGTCACACGCGCGCCGGAGCTGCGATGCGCGCGTGCGCCGACTCGCTCGATCTTCTCGACGACCGCCTCGACCTCGTCCTCGGTTGCGGTCTCCTTCATCACGATCATCATCTGCTCATCCTTTCACCGACACCTGGGATGTTACGGATGCGAGTGCATCCTCCGGTAGATCCGTGAGCAGGTCGCCCGCGGCGGGCGTGAGGGTGGCGCTGGGGTCCGCCAGGGGACCCGGTGCGGCTAGTGCCCGCTCACGGACGGGCGCAGGCCGAAGCGCCTAGATAAATCGCCACGCGTAATACGCATACGCTGAAGGGCCTTCCCCCGAGGGCCTACCCCCGGCGGGGGCACAGGCAGACATACGCGAGGACGGCCACGCGGCGCGCGTGCGAACAGTGCAGACGTATGTGGCAAGAGGCGCGCTCATGGCTGTCTGCGAGTGTTTTTAGCAGACACGCGCCGCGCAGTCCAGCAGCGAGAGACGATGCTCAGCCGATCCGCCAGAAGCGCTCAGCCCGCCTGCAGCACCTCGGCGAGCGCGTCGAGGAAACGCGTGTTCTCCTCGGGCAGGCCGTAGGTGACGCGCAGCGCGGGCGCCTCGCTGCCGAGCGCGCGGCCGCCGCGTACGAGCACGCCGCGCTCGTGCAGGCCCGCCATCACAGCCTGCTCGTCGCGGCCCTCGCCGAGGCGAAACCAGCAGAAGTTGGCCTGCGAGTCGGCGGGCTCGATGCCGAGGGCGCGCAGGCGCTCGGTCACGGAGATCCGCTCGGCGACGGTGCGCGTCACCCGGTCGATGACCGCGTCCTGGTGCGCGAGCGCCTCCACCGCCGCGGCCTGGGCGAGGGCGTTGCAGAAGAACGGCTGGCGCACCTGGTCGAGCGCCCGCGGCAGCTCCTCCGAGCCGCACAGCGCGAAGCCGACGCGCAGGCCGCACAGGCCGTGGACCTTCGAGAAGGTGCGCAGCAGGATCAGGTTGGGGTGGTGCGCGAGCAGGTCGATCGACGCGTCCGGGTCCTCCAGCAGGTTGTAGTCGCAGTAAGCCTCGTCGAGGATCACGCACGCGTGGCGGGGGACCTCGGCGAGAAACTCGGCGATCTCGGAGAGCGGGATGGCGGTGGAGGTGGGGTTGTTGGGGTTGCACACCAGCACCAGCCGCGTCGCGACGGTGATCTCCCGCAGCATCGCCGGCAGATCGTGGCGCTCGTGCTCGTCGAGCGCCACCGTGACCGCCCGCGCGCCGGAGGCGGCCGCGAGGTGCGGGTAGACGGAGAAGGACGGCCACGCGTACACGAGCTCGGCGCCGGGCTCGAGCAGCGCCTCGCCGGCGGCCAGGAGGATGTCGCAGGAGCCGTTGCCGATGGCGATGCGCGAGTCGGGCACGTCGTAGCGCTCGCTCAGCCGGCGGCGCAGCAGCGAGCTCGCGGGGTCGGGATAACGGTTGAGCGAGCCCAACGCGCGCTGGAGGGCTTCGCGGACGGCCGGCAGCGGCGGGTAGGGGGACTCGTTGCTCGCCAGGCGCACGAGTTGGCCCTCGTCCGCGTAGCCGCCCGCGACGGGGTAGCTGGGTATGCGCGCGATGCGCTGGGCAAACTCGATCGCCATCAGCTTATTGTGCCGCTTGCAGGTCGCTGCGCAGGGCTTTCGCCGCGTGCAGGTAGGTGTGATCGGGCACGTGGCCGTCGGGTGCGTGATAGTGGATGAGCACCCGGATGACGCCCCGCAGCGACCCCGGCACGGGGATCTCCCGCGCGCACAGCAGCGGCACCCGCCCTAAGCCGATCGCGCGCGCCGCCTTCGCGGGGAACTCCGCGTCGAGGTCCTCGGTGACGGTGAAGATGCAGCTGACGAGGTCGGCCGGCTCGAGGTCGTTGCGGCGCATCGCCTCCGCCATCAGCTCCGTCGTGCGCTCGAGGATCTCCTCGGCGTCGTTGTGCTCGACGCTGGTCGCGCCGCGCAGGGCGTACAGTCGCATGGCGGGCGATTGTGTCAGAGCGCACGCCCCGCGGCGGCACGGCCCACGCCGGCGCGCAGGCGCTCAACCTCGGCGTCCGTGAGCCGCCGGTGAGCGCCGGGCGCGAGGCCGTCGAGGGTCAGGGGACCGAAACGGGTGCGCGTGAGCTCGAGCACGGGATGGCCGAGCGCCTGGCACATGCGGCGCACTTGGCGGTTTCGCCCCTCGTGGATGGTCAGCTCGATCACGTTCGCGCGAGCGGGCCCCAGGCGGCGGACGCGCGCCGGGGCGGTGCGCCCATCGTCGAGCTCCACGCCCTCGCCCAGCGCGCGCAGCGCCGCCTCGGCGATCGGCGCGCCGGCGAGCCGCACACGGTAGGTCTTGGCGACTTCGAAACGGGGGTGGGTCAGTCGATTGGCGAGCTCGCCGTCGTTGGTCAGCAGGATCAGGCCGGAGCTGTCGACGTCGAGGCGCCCGACCGGGTAGAGGCGCGGGTGGGGCTCGGGTATCAGCCCGACGACGGTGGGACGCCCGTGCGTGTCACGCGCGGTGGACACCACGCCGACGGGCTTGTTCAGCGCGAACAGCACGCGCGGCTCCACACCGGCGAGCGGCCGTCCGTCGAGCGCCACGCGGCTGTCCGCGCCGACGTCGCGGGCGGGGTCGGTGACGATCTCATCCCCCACGCTCACGCGCCCGGCGGCGATCAGCGCCTCCGCGGAGCGCCTGGAGGCGACGCCCGCGTGGGCGAGGTACTTGGCGAGGCGCATCTGCTGCCACCATAGGCCGCGTGGACCTCGAGCAGCTCGACCGGACCCTCGGCGATCGCGGGGAGCCGCCGTTTCGCGCGCGCCAGGTTTGGACGTGGGCGGCACGGGGCGCGAGCGCCTACGCCGAGATGACCGACCTTCCGGCGGCGCTGCGCGAGGCGCTGGATCGCGAGCTGCCGTTCTCGAGCCTGCACGTGCGCGAGCAGCGCCGTGCGCGCGACGGCACCGTGAAGGCGCTGTTCGAGACGGCCGACGGCCGGCCGCTGGAGGCGGTGCTGATGCGGTATCGAAACCCTCCGGGAGGTGGAAACCCTCCGGGAGGTGGCGACGGCCGGCGCTCGGTGTGCCTGTCCTCGCAGTCGGGCTGCCCGCTGACGTGCACGTTCTGCGCGACCGGAGCGATGCGCTTCGCGCGCAACCTCACCACCTCTGAGATCGTCGACCAGGCGCTGCACTTCCGCCGCATCGAGCCGATCGACCACTGCGTGTTCATGGGCATGGGCGAACCGATGCAAAACCTCGACAACGTGCTCGCGGCCTGCGAGCGCCTGCCCGATCTGGGCGTCACGCATCGACGTACGACGGTCTCGACGGTCGGCTGGATCCCCGGGATCGAACGCCTCGCCGAGTGCGAGATGCCGCTGCGCCTGGCGCTGTCGGTCCACGCCGCCGAGGAAGCGCTGCGCTCACAGCTGATGCCCGTAAACGAGCGCTACCCGTTGCGCGATGTGATCGAGGCCTGCCGGGCGTTCTACGCCCGAAAGCGCCGGCGGGTGTTCGTCGAGTACGTGATGCTTGCGGGCGTCAACGACCGCTATGAGCAGGCGCTCGCGCTCGCAGGGCTGCTCGCCCCTCGTCCCCCGGCACACCCGCGGACGGGCCCCCAGGCGCTCTCGCGCGACGGTGGGGCGCAGGTGTTCAAGGTGAACCTGATCCCCTACAACCCCACGCCAGGAAGCGTCTACGCGGGCTCGGGACGCGACTCGATCGCCGCGTTTCGGGCCGCGCTCGAGTCCCGCGGCGTGCCCGCGACGGTCCGCCTCACGCGCGGGCGCGACATCGACGCGGCCTGCGGCCAGCTCGCGGCGTCGTCCGCGCCGTGAGCAGCTCCCGGCGTCAGCGCCACGATCGCCGGGCTCACCCTGCGGCCGGTCGGGCCGGCTCGGCGCTCGACTCCCCCCACTTGCGCCCCTCGCGCCAGACGACCCCCACGCCGGCGCTCTCCAGCAGCTCGTAAAGATCCTCGCGCGGGCGCGAGGGCAGCAGCGCGACCAGCCGCGCGGGTGGGTCCACGAAGCGCCCGTAGTCCAGCAGCTGGCCGATCGCCATGCGGATCGCTCCACGCTCGACGGTCCCCTTCGCCTCGAACAGGGTGTTGGCGGTCCGGTCGTACAGATCGGCGAACAGCGGCTTGGCCTCGCCCGCGGGAACGATCTTCAGGCGGCTCACCTCGTGGCCCTGGCTTAGCAGGTGGTCGCGAAACGCCGCCACCAGGGCCTGCTCTCGGCGCTCGGCCTCCTGCTCCTTGCCCGTGGGCGCCACGAACGCCCGCTCCGTCCACTGCTGCTCGACCGGAACCTGCTCCACGCCCGGGCGGTTGACACTATCGAGTCGCGAGGAGCCCGGCTTGGCGCGTATGTCGAGGGGCCGCAGGCGGAAGACGATCACGTTGCGAACGGGCCCATTGCCCGCTTCGGGGGCGTCCGTCGTGTAGAAGGGCCGCTCGGCGGCGAGCTCGAACTCGCCCTCGTAGGTGACGCGACCGCGCGCCCCCAGGAACAGCCTGAGCGCACGTCCGTCGGCGCGGTGGTTGAGGATCGCGGCGTTCCCGGACTTCATCTGCTGATCGCCCCGCAGGCCTTCGCCGGTGTAGTGAAAGCAGCCGTCCGCTCGCCAGCCGTCGAAGTGTCCCAGCGGCTCGCCGGCGGCCGGTTCGGCGAACACCAGCACGTTCGGCGAGCTATTTGACGGCCCGATACCGCCTTGTTTACGACCTCCGTAGCGTTCCTGCAGGACCTCGCGCTCGATCGTCTCGCCGGGGAGCAGCGCCCAGATCCTCGGGTCGCCGTGACCTCCGTTGTACTGCGCGGCGTCGGCCATCGCGGCCATGATCACCGTTCAAGCGGACGTCTAGCTGCGCTAGCCCTCGTGGATCGCCTCCCGCCGTTGTGGGCTTCAGGACCCGCCATCGTCGGCCATCATCACCGCCACGGCGGACGTACAGCGGGCGGGCTATGCGATCGCGGAGTCGTGGGCCGAGAGCGAGCACGAGCCGCGGCGTGCGCGGCGCCGGCAAGCGCCGGCGACTCGCTTGGCGAGCGTCGAATCTCCGGGCGATGCTGCGCGTCGCAGAGCGGCAACCTGTGCAACAGCTTCGGTGTCGTGATCGCGCTGGGGCTGCTCGCGAGCCTCGCCACGCTGCCCGCTGGCTGTGGCGCTGGCGCGCACGCCGGCCACAGGCCCGCGCAGCCTGTCGGCTCCGGCTTTCCGCGTTGGGCAGCCTGCCACGCAAGCCCCCGACGCCGGCTACCGCGCCCGTGCGGCTCGCCTGCGTGGGACACCACCTAGCGAGCAGCACGCGCGTTCAAGGATGATCGCATGAGCGTTCGGCCCAGCTCGGAGGGCCACGGAATCTCCCGTAGAGCCCTCCTGTCGGCGCTGCGCTGCTCGCGTCGCGCGGGCCTCGATCAGCGTGCGTTCCAGGGCGCGCAGGCCGCCGCTCCCAGGCGCACAGGCGCCTCTCCCGAGCGCCGGTGCCGTTCTTCGGTGAGCACCAGGCGGCGATCGCGACCTCAGCCCAGGAGTACCTGCACTTCGCGGCGTTCGATCTCGCCGGCGAGAACCTCGAAGCCCTGCAGGACCTCCTCGAACGGTGGACCGCGGCCGCCGCGACGATGACGAGAGGCGCGGTGTGGGAACCGACGGCGCAGGCCGCCCAGGCAGCCGCCGCAGGACCCTGGCGAGGAGCGCGAACTCGGTCCGCTCGGCTCACCGTCACGATCGGCCTTGACCGAGCCTGTTCGAATCCGAGGACGCGACGTGCTGCGGCCTCGGCGTCGCGCAGGCCCGCTCAGCTGAGGCCGCTCCCAGCGTTCCAGGCGACGATCTCGAACCGCAGCGCTCCGCGGGGACCTGTGCGTCCAGGCGTGCGCGAACGACCCCCAGGTCGCGTTCCACGCGGTTCACCTGCTCGCTCTGATGGCCAGCGGCACCGCGACGTTGCGCTCGGCGCAGCTCGGGTTCGGCCGCACGTCGAGCACCACCCGTGCGCAGTCAACGCCGAGGAACCTGATGGGCTTCAAGACGGCACCGACAACATACGCTCCGAGGACGAGGCGGACCATGCGCGATTTCGTGTGGGTCCAGCCCGGCGACGGGCCCTCGTGGATGGTCGGCGGCACCTACCTGATCGCGCGGCGCATCAGGATCCTCTTCGACGTGTGGGACACCACGACCCTCGAAGACCAGGAACGCACGATCGGCCGCTTGAAGCTCACCGGGCCCCACTGGGCGCCACGAGCGAATACGATCCTGTCGACCTCTCCGCCACGGCCTCCGATGGCGCGCTCGCTGATTCCCGCCAACGCGCACATCCGCCTGGCAACCCGCACAACAACGATGGCAGCGCATCCTCCGGCGCGGCTACTCCTACTCTGAAGCTCCCGAACCCGGCAGCGGACAGATCGACGCGGGCCTCTTCTTCATCGCCTTCCAGCGCAGCCCCGAGCGCCAGTTCATACCGCTGCAGAGCCGCCTCGCGGCGAGCGACGCTCTCAACCATCAAACGGTGCACACGTCCAGCGCGATCTTCGCCTGCCCCCCGGCGCAGAAGAGGCAGTTCGTCGGGCAGGGACTGTTTAGCTGAGCGAACCGCAATGCAGGCCAGGTTCCTGATCCTCGACGACTACGGCATGGGGACCTACGCTCAGACGGCACGTTACAACCGTTCCATCGACCAGCCGTACGGACCACTGCGCCGAGTCTCCCTCGACGGCGATCTCTCGCGGCATCTCGTCAACGTTCAGCTCGACGTATGCGGATCCGAAGAGATGCGGCCGCTGCCCACGCTTGCCAGGAGCCACCTCGACATAGGTCCCGCCGATAGCGATGTCTCCAGCCACGAAGCCGCTCGCCGAGCATCAAGCCCACACCCGGCACGTCCCCTTGATACAGGCCATCAAGGACGCCTTCGTAGCTCGCCTGGTTCTGATCGTCCTCCACAACGAGGGTCGCACGTCAGCCACGCCACTGAGTTATCAGGACATCTAGTGCCGGCACTGGCAACCACTGCTGGCATTATCGGTCGTGACCAGATCGTGTGACACCTCCTCAATGATCGCGGGAGTCGACGTCGACCCTATGTATGGATGGTCTCGATAATACTCGATGTGGAGATGGCCACCGAGCGCCGCCGGCGTCGCCGCAAATCGACTCAGATTTTCCGCGAGCGACGCGCGCGCGTCAGGGTGTCCCACAATAGAAACGTCAGTTCCGTCGCGGATGATTTCCAGGCCAGGCTCACGATCACTTCTGATATTAATCAACTTCGCAACACCAGTATAATGTGGTGGTGTCGGGTTTGGCGGTAGCTCCAATATGTTGTCGTGGTCCTCAACGAGGCTAATACTAAGAGCGTTCAGGCCGTCCGGATCTCCCGCGAAGGTTATGGTGTGATCCGAACCGAACAACAGCGTCAACCCGATTGCCTTCATGGGATATCGCCAAGTCGTACTGTGGACGGATCGATCGGGATATGAACATTACTCACGATATCACCCTTTACTTGTGTCTCAAGGTTGAGGTGTGGTCCGTTTTGAGCGACATGAGAATCAGCAGGATTGACGTCTAGTCGTCCGATCCGCGCGACTGGATTGCCATCTTCATCTGTGTCCATACCTCTAAACTGATAGTTGAGGCCATTCCCAGTAGTCTCCATCACGCCTTCAGGCCCAGCGTGGTCGGCAGCAAGCTCAATGGCCTCATCCATAGTCAACGTGTCCTCTGCTGCGTCCGCGACCGCTGCCTCCTCGTCGCCGCTGAGGGTGGCGGCGAGCAGCCCGCCGTCTGAGCCGACCTGGTAGCTCGCGGAGGACATATCGGGTTGAGCGAGCCCAGCCCACGAGCGGACATCCCTCGTGAGCCCACCGGTGGCGGCGTCGACGAACCCAGTGACACCGTTGCCGAGACCTTCAAGGAAGCCTTCCATCCCGGTCGGGTCGATCTCGTCGATCGGGTCGCCTTCGGCGTACTGGTACAGGTTGACGCCGCTGCCGGCCATGCCGGCAGGGTCTTGGCGCTGATGAACCGCGCGGTCGCGGGGCTGTAGTAGCGGGCGCGGTTGAACTGCAGACCGTTGCCTTCGCTTTCGCGCCCCGTGTACTGGAACGGGTTGCTGCTCGAGCGCGCCGCTCGCGCTGGTCAGCCCGAACGGGTCGTAGGCGTATTCCGTCGTCGGCGTCCCAGCGGCGTTCGCCAGCGCGACCGTCGCAGCCAAGCTCATCCGTCAAAAACGAGGACTGTGCCCGCGCCGGTCGTGCGCGCGAAGCGTTCGTCCAGGCCGAGGCCGTTGAGCAGCTGCGCCGTGGCCCCTCCGGTGGTTTCCTGGCGACGTTTTCGCCGTCATACAGGTAGCTTCGTTTCGGTGCCGTTGACGTCCCTGCTCGCACGCCGCCCGAACGGGTCATAGGCTATAGCTCCACGGCTGCTCGAACCTTCGACGATGCCCGTCAGCTCGTTACGGTCATTGCCACGTGTAGCTGCTGGAGCCCGCGCTCGTGAGATTCCCGTCAGCGTCGTAGCCGAGGCTGCTCGCCGTCCGAGTTTCGTCAGCTCGTTCGCCGCGTTGTACGTCGCTTCCGCGAACGGCTTCGGGAAGGATCGTACGCGCCTCGGCTGCCCGACACCGTCGTGACGCTGCCCCAGCGGCGTTGCGTTCGTATTCGAGGTTCCCAATCTGTTCGCCGTTTGAGCGTCTCGTAGTCGATGCCCGCGCAGCTGCGAGGCCAGATCGTAGGAGTAGCTCTCCCGATCGCCGTCGGGAAGCGTGACCTGGCTCGGCCTGCCATCGCTGTCGTAGCTCGAAGCCGACGTTCCCGTTGGGCGTTGTCGATGCCGGTCAGCTCGCCCGCGGCGTCGTATTCGTAGCCGGCGACCGTTTCGCCGTCGAGCGTCATACCAGTGCGCTCCCCGTCCGCGTCGTAGCTGTAGCCAACGCTCCCGTCCGGCCCGCTTTCGCTCGTCAGACGCCCGTACCTGGTCGTAGCCGAGACGTGTACGTCCCCGCCGCTCGAGTCCGACACCGACGAGAGCTCGCCTTCTTCAGTTATAGCCATAGGAGATGCTGCTCGTGGGCGTCCCGCCGTCCACCGCGCCGAACGTCACCGACGCCAGCCGGCCCAGACCGTCGTAGCCGTAGCTCGTGGTCTGCCCCTTCGCGTCGGTCACGCTGTTCCAGCATGCCCACCCCGTTGTAGGCGTAGCTTCGTCGACCTGCCGAGCGCGTCCGTCCATTCTTCGAGCTCGTCAGCCGCGTCGTACTGTGGCGGTCTGCGTGTGTCTTACGAGGATCGGTGACGCTCGTGAGGTTGCCATCCTCGTCGTACCCGTAGCTCGTCTTGCTCGCCGGTTGGGGTCGGTTTCGCTCAACAGTTCGTTGTCGATGCCGTAGCTCGAGTTCGGTCGTGCTCGCCCCTTCCGCGTCGCGGATTTCCGTCGGCAGGCCGGCGGCTGTCGTACGTCACGTGCGTTTCGTGCCCGAGCGGATCGGTGATCGCCGTCTGCCATACCGTCTTCATAGGCGAAGCGCGTCGTCGCCCCCTCCGGCGACGTCGACCGACGTCAGCTCGCCTTCCGAGTCATAGCCGAACGTGGCCGTACGGCCCAGCGGGTCGGTGACTGCCGTGAGGTCGCCGTCTCCGTCATACGCGTAGGTCGTCGTGCGGCCCATCGGGTCGGTGACGCTCGTCGGCTCCGCGAACGAGTTGTACGCGAGTTTCCGTGCGCAGGGGTTCGGCGCCTTCCGGCTGTTCTTCGACCTTCGTGACGTCGCCGACAGAGTCGTACTGCATACGCTTGGTGACGCTGGTCACATGCTGGTCGAGGCGTTCGTCCTCGGGCCCTCGCGTGAACGTTTCCACCTCGCGCCTGATCGCCGTGAGGTTACCCGAGTAACTGTGTTCGTGCTCGTAGTCGATCCGCACCGTCGGCGAGTGCCCTGGGTTGATTTCTTCCCAGCCGCAGCTGCCCGTGCCGGGTTCATCGGCCCCGCGTCACCGTTCCCCCTGGAAGGACGATCCGCCGCGTGACACCCGTCGGCGTTTCGACCCTGGCCACAGTATTCGCAGTCACCGTGAAAAGCGTATTGGGACCCTTCTGGTTCCACACAGCCTGGGATTTCATAGGTGAACTTGTACGTGCCCTGCCCGGCGATCGTCTGGCTCCTGACCAAGCCGTTGACGTAGTTGTTGGAGATCAGCACATTGCCGCGAGCGTCGGTGACGCTGGTCATGTCGCCCAGCGAGTCGCCGTAGGCGTAGCGCGTGACGTGCCCCTCCGGGTCGGTCATCTGCACCAGACGCCCTTCACCGTCGTATTCGTAGTGCACGCTCTGGCCGGCGCTGTCGGTCGGCCTGGATGACCCGCCCGTAGTCGTCGTAGGTCAGGTCGATGCCGCGGCTGTGCGGTGTGCGGATCTCCACGATCGGCCCTTCTCGCCGCCTTCGCGTACCAGCGTGATGCGATCGCCGTCGCGGTTTTCGATCGCCTGCAGCGGCGCGTACTCGCCGAAATATGAACGTCATGCCGTCGCGACGACGCAGAACCCACTCGCTCAGGTTGGATTCCCAGCTCATCGTCGCGCCCTCCCACACGCCCGCGGTTTCAACGGCGTAGTAGACGGCGCCCCCAAAGCCGGCGCCCGGCGATTTCCGAACGAGTTCGATCTCGCCGCCGTCTGGGAGCACCAGTTTCGCCGCTTTGTAGTTTTCGTCGGACCACAGATGGATGTCGTACGCGCTCTGCGTGCCGATCCCGAAGCTGTAGGAGTTGTGGTCCCTGGGCCGGTAGACGCGGGTCAGGCTGATCGGCATGAGCGAGTCCGGCACCGTCAGGTCGGTGTGCTGGTAGACGAACAGCCCCGTGTAGAGGTCGACCGGATCGCCCGCGTTGGCTTCTTCGCCGCTGCGCGGCCCGCCCGGTCCTTCTTTCGAGCTCGAGATCATCGCGCCGGTGAATTCCCACACGCGCACGTTCGCGTCGGGGACGACCTGCTGGCCGTTGGCGCTGACGGTGCCTTTCCCGTAGATGTACCAGCCGCGGCCGCTCGGGTCGTAGTTCCAGAAGTCCACGCGCTGCCCGGGCGGCAGATGCCCCCAGTTGGGATAGATGATCTGCGCGCCCTTGTTGAGATAAGCGCCGCCGGGCTGGACGGTGAAGTAGGTCGGCACGCCGCTGATGAACATCGGCAGCGGGAACGGCGCGCGATCGATCGGTATCGCCGTCAGGTTCACGTGCCGAACCACGGCGCCGCTCGCCGAGCGGATCGTCGTGCCCGCCGGGATGCGCACTTCGAGACCCGGGATGCGCGGGTTCGTGAGGACGGTTTCCTTGCGCGTGAGCGCCGGCAGGACGCGGTCGCCGGCTGGGTCGAGCGGCGTCATCCAGATCGTCGATTCGAGGGGGGTCGTCTTGCCCTTCGCCAGTTCGACGCCGTCGGTGAAGCGCCCGTAGCGAGCGCCGGCGCGCGAGGCGCTGGTCCCGTCGATGACCAGCACCTGGTGCCCCGCCGGTAGGCCGGTGAGCAGGAAGCGCCCGCTCGCGTCGCTCTTGGTGGCGGCAGTCGTGCCCTCGATCGACAGCGTGACGTCGGCCAGCGGCATTCCGTTGTCGAGCAGCACCTGTCCGCTGAGGCCGGTCTGGCCGGCACGCGCCCTGAGGGCTGGCAGCCGCCTCCACGGCGAGGTCGAGGGGCCCATCACCCAGTTGTCGTCGCGGCGGTTGGCGGGCCCGGGGTGCCATGCGGCGGGTTGCCGCGGGCGGAACGAGGCGAGGGCGCCGGCGAGCGCCGTACCGGCGCCTGCAGGCCGCGCGGTGACTTTCGCGCGCGGAGCGTGCGCGGCGCTCGCGCGCGCTCGTCGCGTATCGGCGGCCAACGGCGCTCGGCTGCTCGACGCGGCGGCGGAACCTTGCGTCGGCGCCCTGCGCAACAACGGCCCGTCGCCGCCGCCTTCGGGCGTGAAGCTCGTCGCGCTGTGGGCCGAGCGCCCCGCGACGGTGACGGTGATCGGCCCCTCGACGGCGCCCTCAGGGACTTCGACGGTGAGGTCCGTGGCCGTCGCCCGTGTGACGTTCGCGCTCGCGCCGTCGAAGCTCACTTCGTCCTGCGAGCCTTCCGGGTCGAATCCGGTTCCCGTGATGTCGACGCTCGCCCCGACCGGCGCCTGCTGGGGAGAGAACGCGAGGACTGAGAGCGTGCTGGCGCTCACGCGTTCGATCGACGTGAGGTTCCCGTCCGGGTCCCACGTGTAGATGGCTGCGCCCTGGCCGGGCGCGTCGACGATCGAGAGTCGGCCGCCGCGGTCGTAGAGGTAGCGGATGCCGCTGGAGCTCGCGCTCGCGACGATCGGCGAGGACGGCGCGGAGGTCAGTTTGGCCGACCCTTCGCTGTCCGTCGCCGTGACGGTCACGCGCAGCGTGGTGGAGATGTCGCCGGTGCCGAGGGCGTAGCGGGCGCCCGTCGCGCCGGCCACTTCGGCGCAGTCGCCACCCGTCCCGTTGCAGCTTTCCCACTGGTAGGAGTAGGAGATCGGCTGCGCGCCGCTCCAGACGCCCGGGTCGGCGGTGAGCGTAGAGCCGGCGGCCGGCGTGCCGTCGATCGCCGGCGGCGAGAGGTTGCCGAGCGTGTTCGCCCGCACCACGCCGCTCACCGCCGAGTAGGCCGTGCTCGAGCCGGCGCCGTTGGTGGCCGTCACGGCGACACGGTCGGTCTGGCCAACGTCGAGCGCCCCGGGAACGTAGGTGTCGCCCGTCGCCCCTTCGACGTCTTGGCAGCTCTGCCCGGACGCGGTGCAGCGCTGCCACTGCTCGGCGTATGCGATCGGCTGCGCTCCGCTCCAGGACCCGATGCTCGCGCTGAGCGTGTGCCCGACGATCGCGTAGCCGGTGATCGTCGGCGATGCGGTGACCGCCGGCGCCACGTCTTCGACCGTGACCGCCAGCGCCGGCGTGTCGTACACGTTGCCGGCGTTGTCGGTGATGGCCGCCCGAACCTGGTAGGCGCCGTTCGCGAGTTCCGAGACGTTCACGTTGCAGCCGTAGATGTCGCCGTAGAGGGGCAGGCTTTGGGGTGGGCACGCTTCGAGCCATGTTTCGCTGCCGGCGGGCGCGATCTGCACTTGCCAACTCCCCACGCCGGAGACCGGGTCGGCCGCGTAGCCCTGGACTTCGAAGCTGCCCGTGACGCTGTGCGGCGGCGGGTACAGGAAGCCCGTCGGGGGAGTGTTGTCGACGATCGTCGCGACCGGCTTGGTCGCGTAGACGTCGCCCTGCTGATCGGCGACGATCGCGCGCACTTCGTATTCGCCGTCGGCGAGCGCGCCGGTGTCGATCTGGCAGCTGTAGGTGGACCCGTGCGCCGGTTTCTCCTGGACGGGGCACGCGCTGCTCCATGCCAGCGTGCCACTCGGCGCGATCTGGACCGCCCAGCTCGTCGCGTTTGCGCTTGCCGTGCCTTCCGCTTCGAGCGTTTTCGTCACGAATGTCGGCGGTTCGGCGACGGTGCCGCTCACGACTTCGTTGTCGATCGGGAAGCTCTGCGTCGGCGTCGTGAACGTGTTTCCGGCTCGATCGCTGACGACCGCGCGCAGCCGGTAGCCGCCGTTCGCGAATTTCGAGGTTTCCAGCGTGCAGCCGTATGCGTCGCCGCTCAGCGGCAGGTATTGCGGCGGGCAGGCGTTCGTCCATTCCGACGAGCCTTCTCGTTCGATCTCCAGTTGCCATGCGGCCACCCCCGAGCCGGCGTCGCTTGCCGTCCCGGTGAGCGTCGTGAGCCCCGAGTAGCTGTGCGCCGCTTCCACAGTGAGCGTGCCGATCGGCGGTGTGTTGTCCACCTGCACGTCGGTCGACGCGGTGGTCACGGATTCCGTGGGGCTCGCGCTCGACAGGTGCGCACGCAGAAGGTATGTGCCGTCGGGATACGCCCCTGCGGCCGTTTCCCACGAGCATTCGAATGTGCCGCCGAGACCTGGCGTGAGCGGTCCGCACAGTGTTTTCCACGAGCTGCTGCCGGCCGGGACGATTTCCACCGTCGCAGAGGAGAACGTCTCGCCGACGCCCGGTTCGCCTACGCCGGTCACCGCGACGGTGCCCGAAACGTATGACGGCAGCGTGCTCAAATACCCCGTCAGAGCCCGCGCCACCCATATCACCCTCGCGCCTTCCACTCGCGTCTGGAAATCGGATCCCCTCGTCACCAGGAACGTCCCGCCGCTGAGCACGATCGGTCCGTCTTCTCCGAGCCACGCGCCGGACGCCGGGACTTCTGGGATGCCGCCGCCACTGAGGCGCACGCTGCCACTGAGCACGTCGAGCGTGCCCTGGTTCTCGAACTCCGGCTGGATCGACACGGTGTTTGCGCTGCCGGGGTTGATGTCGAACGTGCCGGTGTTCGTGATCGACGTCGTGCCCCCGTTGCTCTGGATCGCGGCGTTGTCCGCTCCCGGCACGCAGTTCGCCGAATGCGCGTAGGCATCGAAGGTCCCCGCGTTCTGCAGCTGCGCGCCTTCAGACATGTCGATCTGGCCAGCCGACCCGCCGGCCGAGCCCATCGTCATCGTACCCTCGTTCACCAGCGTCACGCCCGTCAACAACAGCAGCGAGCAGCCCGGAACATCGACCGTCCCCGTCGCACCCGACTCCACCACCAAACGCCCACCACCGCTCACGTTCGCTTCAACGCCCGACGCCAACAACCCCGACACACCCAGTTCCCCGACAACCGACAACGTCCCACCGCTGAGCACCAACGAGCCGACCGTCGAGGACGTACCCGTAGCGGTCAGCGTGCCCGACAACAGGCGCACGGTCGCCGCCATCGCGTTGGCGCCCGTCAACGAATACGAGCCCGCCGTGAGAGCGACCGCCGCACCGCTCCCCGTCACCCAGCTACCGCCGGAAGAGCTACCGCCACCCGCCGGGGTGAACGTCCCACTGCTCACATCCACCGTACCCGTGTTGTCGAACGCCGCCGTCACTTCGGCCGTGCGGCCGCTCCCGGCTTCCACATTGAACGTACCCGAGTTCACCACGCTCGCAGACGAACCCGACCCTTCGATCGCATGCCTCTCCCAACACACGTAGTTGTCATACGTATCCTCGTCAAACGTCCCCGAGTTCTGCAGCACCGCGCCACCTTCCAACCGCACTTCCCCGTGTTCACCGCCACCCGCCACACCAGTCCTGACGGTCCCTTCATTGGCCAACGTCACCCCATCCAACACCAACGGCTGACACCCTTCGACCGTCCCCGTCGCACCCGACTCCACCACCAAACGCCCACCACCACTCACCTTCGCTTCACCACTCGCCGCGAACGACCCCGACACACCGAATTCGCCACCGACCGACAACGTCCCACCCGAGAGCACCAAACTCGCCACCGACATGCTCGACCCAGAGGGAATCGCCAGCGAACCGCCCGCCACACCGACCGTCTGGCCTGTCCCGCTGACCCCCGACGCCGTCACCGACCCACCGGTCACGTTCACCGCGCCGCCGCCCGACCACGACCCGCCCGTGGTCACGAACGACCCCTGCGCAAACGTCAGCTGGCTCCCAGACGCCACCGACCACGCAGCACCTGAGCTCGAGCCACCACCACTGAGCGTGAACGTGCCGCTACGCACATCGACCGAGCCCGTGCTCGTGAACGCCGCCGTCACTTCGGCCGTGCGGCCGCTCCCGGCTTCCACATTGAACGTACCCGAGTTCACCACGCTCGCAGATGAACCCGACCCTTCGATCGCATGCCTCTCCCAACACGCGTAGTTGTCATACGTATCCTCGTCAAACGTCCCCGAGTTCTGCAGCACCGCGCCACCTTCCAACCGCACTTCCCCGTGTTCACCGCCACCCGCCACACCAGTCCTGACGGTTCCTTCATTGGCCAACGTCACCCCATCCAACACCAACGGCTGACACCCTTCGACCGTCCCCGTCGCACCCGACTCCACCACCAAACGCCCACCACCACTCACCTTCGCTTCACCACTCGCCGCGAACGACCCCGACACACCCAATTCCCCACCAACAGACAACGTCCCACCGCTGAGCACCAACGAGCCAACCGTCGAGGACGTACCCGTAGCGGTCAGCGTGCCCGACATCAGGCGCACGGTCGCCGCCATCGCGTTGGCGCCCGTCAACGAATACGAGCCCGCCGTGAACGCGACCGCCGCACCGCTCCCCGTCACCCAGCTACCGCCAGAAGAGCTACCGCCATTCGACAGCGTGAACGTGCCGCTACGCACATCGACCGAGCCCGTGCTCGTGAACGCCGCCGTCACTTCGGCCGTGCGGCCGCTCCCGGCTTCCACATTGAACGTACCCGAGTTCACCACGCTCGCAGATGAACCCGACCCTTCGATCGCATGCCTCTCCCAACACGCGTAGTTGTCATACGTATCCTCGTCAAACGTCCCCGAGTTCTGCAGCACCGCGCCACCTTCCAACCGCACTTCCCCGTGTTCACCGCCACCCGCCACACCAGTCCTGACGGTCCCTTCATTGGCCAACGTCACCCCATCCAACACCAACGGCTGACACCCTTCGACCGTCCCCGTCGCACCCGACTCCACCACCAAACGCCCACCACCACTCACCTTCGCTTCACCACTCGCCGCGAACGACCCCGACACACCCAATTCCCCACCAACAGACAACGTCCCACCCGAGAGCACCAACGTCCCGGCCTGCGACGTTTTTGACGTGCTCGCGATTTCCAACGAGCCGCCGGTGACCTTGAGGGACGCGCCTTCCGCCTTGAGGACGCCAACTTGGTTCGTGCCGCCGGTCACCTGGACGGTTGCGCCCGCTTCGAGACAGGCGACTTCCGTCCGCCCGGGCACGCTGCCCGTCGACCAGTTGCCCGGGGTTTGCCATGCACCTTCGTCGGAACCTGTCCACGTGTCGGTACAGGGGGATTCGACTATCACGCCTGTTGCTTCCGAGGTGCCCGCGGTCGAGCCTGCCGCGTTGCTCGCCGTTACCGCAACGCGCACCGTCCCCCCCACTTCGCTCGCGCCGAGCAAACGGGTCGAACTGGTCGCACCGGAGATGTTCAGGCAGCCGACGCCGAGGCTGTTGCAGCTCTGCCACTGGAAGGCGTAGCTCAACGGCGTCGTACCGTTCCAGCTGCCCGTGCTCGCCGTCAGCGTCTGACCCTCCTTTGCAGCGCCCGAGATCGTGGGCAGCGCCGTGTTCGCGGGCGCCGATGCTGCGACCGTCGCCGTCTGAGCCGACGTCGCCGAGACTTCACCCGCGCTGTTTTTTGCGTCACCTTCACCCTGATCGTATCCCCGACCTGTTCATGGGCGATCGCATAGCTCGAGGCGGTCGCCCCTGAGATGTTGCTGCAGGCTTCACCGGAGGTGTTGCAGCTCTCCCACTGATAGCTGTAGCTGATCGTCGGCGTACCGGTCCACGTACCCGTCGACGCAGTGAGTGTATTTTCGTCCTTCGCTTCACCCGAGATAGTCGGCAGCACCGTGTTCGCGGGCGCCGATGCTGCGACCGTCGCCGTCTGAGCCGACGTCGCCGAGACTTCACCCGCACTGTTTTTTGCGGTCACCTTCATCCGTAGGGTGTGCCCGACCTGTTCATGGGCGATCGCATAGCTCGAGGCGGTCGCCCCTGAGATGTTGCTGCAGGCTTCACCGGAGGTGTTGCAGCTCTCCCACTGATAGCTGTAGCTGATCGTCGGGCTCCCCGACCACGTACCCGTCGAGGCCGTCAGCGTCTTTTCGTCCTTCGCTTCACCCGAGATCGTGGGCAACGCAGTGTTCACCGGCGCCGACGCCACGACCGTCGCCGTCTGAGCCGACGTCGCCGAGACTTCACCCGAACTGTTCTTCGCCGTCACCTTCACCCGTAGGGTGTGCCCGACCTGTTCATGGGTGACCGTATAGCTCGAAGCAGTGGCGCCAGAGATGCTCGTACAGCCTTCACCGGCGGTGTTGCAGCTCTCCCACTGATAGCTGTAGCTGATCGTCGGGCTCCCCGACCACGTACCCGTCGAGGCCGTCAGCGTCTTTTCGTCCTTCGCTTCACCCGAGATCGTGGGCAACGCAGTGTTCACCGGCGCCGACGCCACGACCGTCGCCGTCTGAGCCGACGTCGCCGAGACTTCACCCGCACTGTTCTTCGCCGTCACCTTCACCCTGATCGTGTGGCCCACCTCTTCATGGGCGATCACATACGTCGCGCTCGTGGCGCCAGAGATGCTCGTACAGCCTTCACCGGCGGTGTTGCAGCTCTCCCACTGATCGCTGTAGCTGATCGTCGGCGTACCGGTCCACGTACCCGTCGAGGCCGTCAGCGTCTTTTCGTCCTTCGCTTCACCCGAGATAGTCGGCAGCACCGTGTTCGCGGGCGCCGACGCTGCGACCGTCGCCGTCTGAGCCGACGTCGCCGAGACTTCACCCGCGCTGTTTTTTGCCGTCACCTTCACCCTGATCGTGTGGCCCACCTCTTCATGGGCGATCACATACGTCGCGCTCGTGGCGCCAGAGATGCTCGTACAGCCTTCACCGGCGGTGTTGCAGCTCTCCCACTGATAGCTGTAGCTGATCGTCGGGCTCCCCGACCACGTACCCGTCGAGGCCGTCAGCGTCTTTTCGTCCTTCGCTTCACCCGAGATCGTGGGCAACGCAGTGTTCACCGGCGCCGACGCCACGACCGTCGCCGTCTGAGCCGACGTCGCCGAGACTTCACCCGCACTGTTCTTCGCCGTCACCTTCACCCTGATCGTGTGGCCCACCTCTTCGTGGGCGATCACGTACGTCGCGCTCGTGGCGCCAGAGATGCTCGTACAGCCTTCACCGGCGGTGTTGCAGCTCTCCCACTGATCGCTGTAGCTGATCGTCGGCGTACCGGTCCACGTACCCGTCGAGGCCGTCAGCGTCTTTTCGTCCTTCGCTTCACCCGAGATCACAGGCACTTCGGTGTTGGCCGGTTTGCTCGCGTAGGAGGCGAGGCTGAAGTTCGCGCCGGCTGCAACGCCCCCAGCCGCGCCGGCCAGGCCTTTGACTTCCACCGGTTCTTTCTCGGTCGTCGTCGTACCGTTGCCGAGCTGGCCATCGACGTTATCGCCCCAGGCCATCGTCCTTTCCGGTTTTCAGCAGCGCGAGACTGTGGAATTCGCCCCCCGCCACGGCGGTGGCTTCGGTGATCCCTTTGACTTCCACCGGTTCCTTCTCGGTCGTCGTCGTGTCATTGCCCAGCTGGCCATCGTTGTTGTCTCCCCAGGCCATGACCTTGCCGCTTTTCAAAACCGCGAGGCTGTGGTTGTGTCCAGCCGCGACTCCAGCGGCTTCGCTGATCCCTTTGACTTCCACCGGTTCTTTCTCGGTCGTCGTCGTACCGTTGCCGAGCTGGCCATCGACGTTATCGCCCCAGGCCATCGCCTTTCCGCTTTTCAGCAGCGCGAGACTGTGGAATTCGCCCCCCGCCACCGCGCTGGCTTCGGTGATCCCTTTGACTTCCACCGGTTCCTTCTCGCTCGTCGTCGTGTCATTGCCCAGCTGTCCATCGTTGTTGTCTCCCCAGGCCATGACCTTGCCGCTTTTCAAAACCGCGAGGCTGTGATCGGCCCGCCGCGATCGCCACCGTCTTCGGTCATCCCTTTGACTTCCACCGGTTCCTTCTCGTTCGTCGTCGTGCCGTTGCCGATCTGACCATCGTTGTTCTCGCCCCAGGCCATGATCTTGCCGCTTTTCAGCAGCGCCAAGCTGTGGTCGGCGCCAGCCGCGATCGCCGCCGTCTTCGGTGATCCCTTTGACTTCCACCGGTTCTTTCTCGGTTGTGGTCGTGCCGTTGCCGAGCTGCCCGTCTTCGTTCTCGCCCCATGCCATCACCTTCCCGGTTTTCAGCAGCGCGAGACTGTGCAGTTCGCCCCCCGCCACTGCGGTGACTTCGGTCAGAATCTTGACGGCTACCGCTTCTTTCTCCGTGGTCGTCGTGCCGTTGCCGAGCTGGCCATCGCTGTTCAAGCCCCAGGCGGCGGCGCCAGAGGATTCCGAGGCTGACGCGGCAACACCGTCGTCAGCGCGACGCTTGCGAGAGCAGCAGTACAGAGGACACTCAAAGGTCGCCGACGAACCGCTCTCGCGGTCGTCAAAAGCAACCCTCGGCTCCCCTGCATCCAACGCACGCGCCACCAGCGAGCCCCCACCCCGCGCGGCTCTCTCCATTGCCACACCTCCGCCACGCATGCGGCACCTCGGTGTTCGCTATGTGGATGGTGGTCGCTATGTGGGCACCTCGGTGGTCGGCGAGTCTACCCATCGCCGCCTCGGCCTCGCAAGTGAGGCGACTCCTGAATAACATGCAATTTGCGGAGAAGCATTCGGCATAAGGTGCCAGCTTCTCCGACGATTCAGCTGACCAGCTTTCCGGGTGGACCGCGATGCCCGCGACGCCGCGATGCTCAGACCGCTCCGGGACGTCGCCGCCCCGCGCCTCGCCGGCGCGCAGCAGGCGCTCGCGCAGCTCGGCCTGCTCCTCTGGCGTGGGGTCCCAGCGGGCGATGTCGGGGAGCTGGTCGAGGCTGTTCAGACCGAACAGCTTGAGGAACTGAACGGTGGTGCGGTAGAGGACGGCGCCGAACTGCGAGTGGCCGGCCTCCTCGATGAGGCCGCGGTCGAGCAGCGTGGCGGTGGCGGAGTCGGCGCTGACGCCGCGGATGCGGGTTATCTCCGGACGCGACACCGGCTGCAGGTAGGCGACGATCGCGAGCGTCTCGGCCTGCGCCGGCGACAGCGTGGCGGCCCGGGGGCGGCTGAACAGGCGCCGCGCCGCGTCCTCGCAGGCAGGGTCGCTGGCGAGCGTCCAGCCGCCGCCCAGTTCGCGCAGCCTGATCCCGCGCCTGCCCGGCGCGTACTGCTCGGCGAGGACCGCCAGGGCCGCGAGCACGGCGCCTTCCCCGGCCTGGGTCGCGTCCGCCAGCTCGGCGGGGCTGAGGGGGTCGGATGAGAGGAACAGCAGCGTCTCGACCGTGCGCGCCAGCGAAGGCACCTCCTCGCCGGGCTCGCCCTGGGCGTCCTGCGACCGCAAGGCTTCGAGCTCGCTCACCCTGCCAGAGCTCCCACCTGGAGCCCCCTGCGGGCGAACGGCGCGGAGTCCTCGCCCCCGCCCTCGATCTCCGCGGATACCCCGCGAGCGCCGGCAGGCCCGCGGGCGCCGGCACCGCGCGCCGGGGCGTGTACGTCGATCTCGCCGAAGCTCTCCTGCTGCTCCCAGTCGAGCTCGCCGCGCCTGTAGAGCTCGAGCAGCGCGAACAGGGTCACGGCGACCGTCATGCGGTCGGCCCCCTGCACGGCCTCCTCGAAGGTGAAGCTGCCGCGGCCGAGCAGGCGGCGCAGGTGCGCCAGGCGCTCTGCGACGCTCACGCGGTGGGTGGCGATGTGGCGCAGGCTGATCGTCGGCGGATGCAAGAGCAGCCGCCCGATCGCCTCGCCGAGCACGCGCGAATCTTGGGAGCCGTCTGCGTCGTGGACGATCGTCCGGCGCAGGCTCGCCGGAGGCGGCGCCGTGCGGAAGCGCACGCCCTGCTCGGCGGCGAGCAGCTCGCCGAGGTGAGCCGCGGCGGCGCGGTAGCGGCGAGCGTCGAGCATCCTCGCGAGCAGCTCGCCGGCGGCCTGTTCGGGCTCGATGTCCACCAGCTCCTCCTCGCCACCGAGCAGCAGCCGCGACTTCAGCTCCAGCAGCGCGGCGATCAGCACGATGAATTCGGTGGCCATCTCGAGGTCGAGCTCGCCGCGCAGCTCGAGGCGATCGAGGTACGCGAGCACCACCTCGGCGAGCGGCAGCTCGAGCAGGTCGACCTCTTCGCGCAGCACGAGCGTCAGCAGCAGGTCGAACGGCCCACTGAAGACGTCGAGGTCGAGCTCGAGGGCGGCGACGCTCATGTGCGCACGGTACCGGCCGGGGACGACGTGGCGAGGAGCGGGCGCCCGACGCCCATGCACGCGCGCACGTCGGCGAGCGTCTCGGCCGCGATCGCGTGGGCACGCGCGCCGCCTTCGTCGAGCAGGAGCTCGAGCGCTGGCTCGTCCGCGCGCAGCGCCCCGTAGCGTTCGCGCACGGGTGCGAGGTAGTCGATCACGGCCGCCACCACCGCCGCCTTCAGCTCGCCGTAGCCGCGCGCGCCGGCCAGCTCGGCTTCGATCGCCTCGGGGGTGCTCGCGCGCGCGACGGCGAGGATCTCGATCAGGTTCGAGACGCCCGGCTTCTCGGCCGCGCGGACGATCTCGTTACCGGAGTCGGTGACGGCGCTCTTGATCTTCTTCTCGATCGCCTTCGGCTCGTCGAGCACGTACACGGTCCCCTGACCACCGGCTCCGCCGGCGGTGCCCCTGGAGCCGGTGGTGGACATCTTGGCGGTCGGCTCCTGCAGGTCCATGATCCGGGCGCCCACCTCGGGGATGCGGTGCTCGGGGACCACCAGCACGTCGCGGCCGTCCCCTCCGGGGACGATGCGCCAAAGCGGGCGTTGAAGCGCTTGGCGACGTCGCGCATCAGCTCCAGGTGCTCGCGCTGGTCCTCCCCCACCGGCACCTCGTGCGCGCGGTAGGCGAGCACGTCGGCGGCCTGCAGCACCGGATAGAGCAGCAGGCCCGCGGACACCAGCTCGCGCTGGGCGAGCGACTTGTCGCGGAACTGGTGCATCCGCTGCAGCCGGCCCAGCTCGGTGACGGAGCACAGCAGCCACGTCAGCTCGGTGTGCTCGGGCACGTCTGACTGGCGAAAGAGGATGCAGCGCGCTGGGTCGAGGCCGGCGGCGAGCAGGATGGCGGTGGTGTCGTACAGGCGCTCGCGCAGCGCGGCGGGCTCGTAGGCGACGGTGGTGGCGTGCAGGTCGACGATGCAGAAGATGCCCTCGCCGCGCTCCTGGCTGGAGACGTACTGGGCGATCGCGCCGATGTAGTTGCCGAGGTGCTTGCGCCCGGTGGGCTGGATGCCGGAGAAGATGCGCACCGGATCTTCGCCTACTGAAGGCGCCGCAGCGAGCTGTCGGTGATCCAGGGCGGGTCCCAGCCGGTGTCGGCGGGGTTGACGTTCACGCCCGGCGGGACGATCTCGTCGATGCGGTCGAGCACGTCCGCGCTGAGCGTCCGCTCGAGCGCGGGCAGCTGGCTGTCGAGCTGCTCCATCGTGCGCGGGCCGATGATCGCGGCGCTCACGGCGGGATGGCTCGTGACGAACGCGATCGCCATCTCGATCAGCGGCATGCCGGCCTCGTCGGCGAGCCGGCCCAGCGCGTCGGCCGCCTCGAGCTTCGCCTGGTTGCCGGGTATCGACATGTCGTAGCGCGAGGGGATCATCTGCGCGCGACGGCTGTCGCCGGGCGAGTCGCCGCCCTTGCGGTAGCGACCCGACAGCCAGCCACCGGCGAGCGGGCTCCAGGGGATCACCCCCATCCCGTACTGCTGGCAGACGGGCAGCACGTCGGCCTCGACCCGGCGGATCAGCATCGAGTAGGGCGGCTGCTCGCAGACGAAGCGCTCGCGCCCGCGCCGCTCGGCCGTCCACTGGGCCTCGACGATCATGTGCGCCGGGAACGTCGAGCTGCCGATCGCCCGCACCTTGCCGGCGTGCACGAGGTCGCTGAGCGCGCCGAGCGTCTCGTCGATGTCCGTGTCCGGCTCGGGGCGGTGGATCTGGTAGAGGTCGATCCAGTCGGTGCCGAGGCGACGCAGGCTGTTCTCGACCTCACGCGCGATCCAGCGACGGGAGTTGCCGTACTGGTTGGAGTCGTCGTCGTGCATCCTGCCGTGGACCTTCGTCGCGAGCACGACCTCCTCGCGGCGGCTCTTCAGCGCCCTGCCGACGATCTCCTCGGACTCGCCACGGGAGTACACGTCCGCGGTGTCGATGAAGTTGATGCCGGCGTCGAGCGCCCGGTGGATGATCCGCACCGAGTCCTCGTGGTCGGTGTTGCCCCACGCCCCGAACATCATCGCGCCGAGGCACAGCGGGCTGACGCTGATGCCGGTGCTGCCGAGTTTGCGCTGCGCGAACGCCACTGGCCGGCAGCCTAGTCGAGGCTCTCGCGAATCACCGGTCGCTTGGCGGCGGCGACCTCGTCGAGGCGACGCACGGGCGTGGTGTAGGGGGCGTTGAGGGCGATCTGGGGATCCTCGGCGGCCTCGGCGAGGATCGCGGCGATCGCCTCGGCGAAGGCGTCGAGCGTCTCCCTGGTCTCGGTCTCGGTCGGCTCGACCATCAGCGCCTCCTCGACGAGCAGCGGGAAGTAGACGGTCGGCGGGTGAAAGCCGAAGTCGAGCAGGCGCTTGGCGAGGTCGAGCGTCTTGATCTGCAGCTCCCTCCTCATCGGCCCGCCGGAGAGGACGAACTCGTGCATGCACAGATCGCCGTAGGCGAGCGGCAGGTGCTCGACGACGCCGTGCTCCTTCAGCCGCGCGAGCAGGTAGTTGGCGTTCAGCACCGCCGTCTGCGAGGCATCCTTCAGGCCGTCGCCGCCGAGCGAGCAGATGTAGGCGTAGGCGCGCACGAAGCAGCCGTAGTTGCCTTGGAAGCCGCGCATGCGCCCGATCGACTTCGACCCCACGTGCCCCTCGCCGTGGTCGAGATCGAACGTGCCGTCCTCGCGGCGCACGGCGACCGGCATCGGCAGGAACGGGGCGACGCGCTCGGACGCGGCGATCGGGCCCGAGCCCGGCCCGCCGCCGCCGTGCGGCTGGGTGAAGGACTTGTGCAGGTTGAAGTGGACTATGTCGAAGCCCATGTCGCCCGGTCGCGACAGCCCCATGACGGCGTTGAGGTTGGCGCCGTCGTAGTACAGCGTCGCCCCCACCCCGTGCACGATCTGCGCGATCTCGGCGATGTTGGCGTCGAACAGGCCGAGCGTGTTCGGGTTGGTGAGCATCAGGCAGGCCACGTCGCCATCGGCCTTCGCCCGCAGGTCCGCGATGTCGATCCCGCCGCGCTCGTCGGTGTCGAGCTTCACGGCCTCGAAGCCCGCCATCGTCACGGTCGCGGGGTTCGTGCCGTGGGCGGTGTCCGGGGTGAGCACCTTGTGGCGCGTCTCGCCGGCGGTCTCGTGGAAGGCGCGGGTGATCAGCAGCCCAGCGAGCTCGCCGTGCGATCCGGCCGACGGCTGCAGCGAGACGTGCGGCAGGCCGGCTATCTCCGCGAGCGCGCCCTGCAGGCGCCACATCAGCTCGAGCGCCCCCTGCGCGCGCTCGGGGTCCTGCAGCGGGTGCAGGCGCGCGTGCCCCGCCAGCGCGGCGGCCCGCTCGTGCAGGCGCGGGTTGTGCTTCATCGTGCACGAGCCCAGCGGGTAGAAGCCGGAGTCCAGGTCGAAGTTGCGCTTGGACAGGCCGACGTAGTGGCGCACTATCTCCGGCTCGGAGACCTCGGGCAGCCGCGGCGGCTGCCTGCGCCGGAAGCGCTCGGGCAGGAGCTCGGAGACGTCCACCGCCGGCACGTCCGGCGGCGGGCAGCTGAACGCGCGCCGGCCGGGCGCGCCCTTCTGGAAGATCGTCCGCGCCGGGCGATCCTGCGGGGACGGCGGGCGCCTGGTGGGCGCGGCGGCGCTCACGCTGTCACCACCGTTCGCCGCTCCCCATCCCCCTCCGCCTGCCCCTCCCCCTCGGGGGACAAGGCCGCGGCGACCGCTGCGCCGAGGACGTCGGCGAGGCGGTCGATGTCCTCGCGCGAGCGCCGCTCGGTGATCGCCACGAGCAGCCCCCCGCGGTCCTGCTCGCGGCCGGTGAGCGCGTGCAGGTCGGCGCCGGCGTTCACGCCCTCGCTCGCGCAACGGCGGCGCACCGCCTCCACGTCCGCGTCGAGGCGCAGCGCAAACTCCCTGACGACGGGCTGCTCGTGCAGCTTGTGGACGCCCGGCAGCGCCGCGAGCGTCTCGCGCGCGTAGTGCGTGCGCGCCAGCAGCAGCTCGCCGAGCTCGACGATCCCGCGCCGCCCGAGCCAGCTCAGGTAGACGACGCCCGCGAGCGCGTTCAGCGCCTGGGAGGTGCAGATGTTCGAGGTGGCTTTCTCGCGGCGGATGTGCTGCTCGCGCGTCTGAAGGGTGAGCACGAACCCGCGCCGGCCGTCCACGTCGACTGTCTCCCCGGCGATGCGCCCGGGCATCCGCCGCAGGTACTCCTCGCGCGCGGCGAACAGCCCGAACGACGGGCCGCCGTAGTCCAGGCGGTTGCCGAGCGGCTGCCCCTCGCCGACCGCCACGTCCACGCCGCATTCGCCGGGGGCGGCGAGCACACCGAGCGTGATCGGGTCGACCTGGGCGATGACCACCGGCCCGGCTGCGCGCGCCCCGCCCACCGGCGCCTCGCCGGCGGCGTCCGGTCCCGCGCCGGCGGCGTGCGCCGACTCGCTGAGCGCCGCCGCGTCCTCGACCGCGCCGTAGAAGTTGGGCTGGGCGAAGATCGCGCAGGCGCTGTCGGCGTCGCACGCCGCGGCCCACGCCTGCGCGTCGGTGACGCCATCGCGCAGCGCGACCTCCACGACCTCCATGCCGAAGGCGTGCGCGTTCGTGCGCAGCGTCTGCAGCGAGTGGGGGTGCAGGCCGGCGCTCGCGACGATGCGCGGCCGTCCGTTGTGCAGCTTCGCCAGGTAGGCCGCCGCGGCGACGGCCGAGGGGCCCTCGTAGACGGACGCGTTCGACACGGGCAGGCCGGTCAGCTCGGAGATGGCGGTCTGGTACTCGAACATCACCTGCAGGCCGCCCTGGGAGATCTCCGGCTGGTAGGGGGTGTAGGGGGTGAGGAACTCCGAGCGCTCGGTCAGCATGTCGACGATCGCCGGCACGTAGTGGTCGTACATGCCGGCGCCGAGGAAGCTCAGCTCGTCCTCGGCGCTGGTGTTGCGCGCGGCCAGATCGCGCAGGTGCTCGTAGACGTCCTGCTCGGGCAGCCCAGCCGGCAGGCGCAGCTCGCGGCCCAGTCGCACCGCCTCTGGTATCTGGCGGTCGAACAGCTCCTGCAGCGAGCCGACCCCGATCGCCGCGAGCATCGCGTCGAGGTCCGCGGCGGTTATGGCGGTGTAGCGGCTCAACTCCCGCCCAGTGTGGCCATGTAGGAGGTGGCGTCGAGCAGTGCGTCGCGCTCGGAGGGATCGGACAGGCGCACCTTCACGAGCCAGCCCTCGCCGTAGGGGTCCTCGTTGATGATCCCCGGGTTCTCAGCCACCGTCGCGTTGACCTCGACGACCTCCCCGGAGAGCGGGGCGACGACGTCGGAGACCGCCTTCACCGACTCCACCTCCGTGTAGGGAGCGTCCTTGCTGAGCATCGCGCCGGGCGCGGGCGCCTCGAAGAACACCACCTCACCCAGCAGGTCCTGGGCGTACCAGGTGATGCCGAACGTGGCGTGATCGGGATCGTCCTCGCTGATCCGCGCCCAGTCGTGCTCGGGGTGGTAGAGGAGTTCGGGGGGGTAGCTGCCCAGGGCCATTCACGAGTCCTTTCTGTAGAGCGGCTTGTCCTTGACCACGGCGCGGCGCATCTTGCCACGAACGTCGATCTCCAGCTCGGCACCGGTGCTGGAGCGCTCGACGGGCACGTAGGCGAGCCCGATGCCCGTCTGCAGGCACGGGGAGAACGTGCCACTCGTCACCTCTCCCCCGCCGCGTACGGGGTTGCCCTGGCGAGCGATCCCGGGTCCCTCGATCGCGAACGCGACGAGCCGCTCGGACGGGTGGGTGGGCGGGCGGGCGGGCTTCCCTTCCCGTCTCGCGCGGACGGCGTCGGAGCCGATGAAGCCGGTGTCCTCCTTGCAGCACCAGCCGAGCCCGGCCTCGATCGGCCCGCGCTCGACGCTGAGGTCGTTGCCGTACAGGTGATAACAGGCCTCCAGGCGCAGCGTGTCGCGCGCCCCGAGCCCCGCGGGGGTGGCGCCGCGGCGGACGATCTCATCCCACAGCGCGGGAGCGTCCTCGGGCGAGCACAGCAGCTCCACGCCTTCCTCGCCGGTGTAGCCGGTGGCGCACACGACCGCCTCCAACCCGGCCAGGCGGCGGGGGGCGGCGGTCATGCGCGGCGGCAGTGGCCGGTCGGAGATCGCCTGGACGATCTCGCGCGCGAGCGGGCCCTGGACGGCCAGCATCGCGAAGTCGTCGATGCGGTCCTCCACCTTCGCCTCGGGCGCGTCGATCGCGTGCGCGCTCCACCAGGCGAGGTCGCGGACGTGGTTGGCGGCGTTGGTGATCGTCAGGTAGCGGTCGGCCTCCAGCCGGTAGGTGAAGAGATCGTCGAGCACGCCGCCGTCCTCACGGCAGAGCACGGAGTATTGAGCCCCGCCGCCGGCCCCGTCGTTGCCGGCGAGCGGGATCTTCTCGACGTCGTTGGACAGGAGCCGCTGCAGCAGCTCCTGCGCGCCGGCGCCGCCGGTTTCGATCTGGCCCATGTGCGAGACGTCGAAGATCCCGCACGCCTGTCGCACCGCCATGTGCTCGGAGATCACGCCGTCGTATTGGATGGGCATCTCCCAGCCGGCGAAGTCCACGAGCTTGGCGCCGGCCGCGACGTGACAGTCGAACAGCGGCGTGCGACGAAGCAGGGGGGGAGCCGTCGAGGGCATCCTCCCAGGCTAGCGTCAGCTCGTCAGCTCGCAGGCGCCGAGGATGGGCTGTGGGCCTGGCTGTGGAGCGCTTCCATGACGCCGCCGAGAGCCGTCAGGAGCTTCTTCAGGTCGCTCTGCAGAGCGGATCCTTCGAGCTTTGCGATACGGGCGGCCAGGCGCCTGTCGGCCTGGGTCTCGTAGGGCTTCAGCTCGTGCACGATCGTCGCTTCCACGCCTTCGGTGGCCGTCGCGAGCGCCGACTGCTGGCGCACGTAGGCTTCGGTGGCGGCCGAGACGGTCATGTAGCCGCTGCCAACCCAGGCGCTCATGTCGGTACACATACTCGGGGCCGGCGTCTGCCCCTGCGCGACTTCCGCGCTCGCACGAGAGCGCACGAGCTTGGTGAGCGCCCGGTCGCTCCAAGCAAGGTGCTCGACCGCGGCGGCGAAGTCACTGCGCAGCCGGTATTCGCCGTGCGCGACGGCGCCGAACACGGCGTCGATTTCCTCTTCGCCGATCTCCGCCGCCGAGCGGGTGAACGGTTCGCCGGTGAGGGACTTCGGGACGTCGGCCAGCACGCCCGGGCATTCGCTCTGCAGCCGTTTGGCCAGCGCGTGCACCGTCGCGATCGCTTCGGGAAAGCGCTTCACTTCCGTGCGCGTGCGCGCGTAGTCCGCTTCCAGGTAGACCCGTGTCGCGTGCGCGTCCTTCGAGCTCGCGTGCGCACCGGCGGCGGGGACCGCCGGGCCCGCGAGGGCCAGTGCGATGACCGTCGCCGCACACACGTTCGCGCGCAGCGACCCGCGGAGGTTCTGCGGCCGCCGAAGACGAGCCCGGCTCATGCGGCCCCGGCTACCTCAAGAACGGCGGGACGTCGATGTCCTCGTCGGATATCTCGAGCGAGGAGCGCGTGCGCTCTGAGATGCGAGGGTTGCGGTCGGCACGCGGCGGGCGGGCGTCGCGGCGGGCGCTCGTCCGCAGCCCACCGACGCGATGGTCGAAGCCGGTGCCGATGACCGTCACGCGGACGTCGTCGGACATGCTCTCGTCGATGACGGCGCCGAAGATGATGTTCGCCCCCGAGTCGGCGGCGTGCTGGATGATCTCGGCGGCGTCGTTGACCTCGAACAGGCCGAGGTCCTTGCCGCCGGTGATGTTCAGGAGGATGCCCGTGGCGCCCTCGACGGACTCTTCGAGCAGCGGCGAGGAGATGGCGGCCCTGGCGGCGTCCGCGCAGCGGCTCTCGCCGCTGCCGGTGCCGATGCCCATCAGCGCCGAGCCGGCGTCCTGCATGATCGTGCGCACGTCCGCGAAGTCGAGGTTGATGAGCCCGGGGATGGTGATCAGGTCGGTGATCCCCTGGATGCCCTGACGCAGCACGTCGTCGGCCTCGCGGAAGGCGTCCAGCATGGAGGTGCGCCGCTCGACGACCGCCAGCAGCTTCTCGTTGGGGATCACGATCAGCGTGTCGACGACCTCGCGCAGGCGCTCGATGCCCTCGATCGCCTGGCGCGCCCGCTGGGAGCCCTCGAACTCGAACGGCCGCGTGACCACGCCGACGGTGAGCGCGCCGATCTCGTTCTTGGCGATCTCGGCGATCACCGGAGCGGCGCCCGTGCCCGTGCCGCCGCCCTCGCCCGCGGTGACGAACACCATGTCCGCCCCCTTCAGCGCCTCCTTGATGTCGTCGCGCGACTCCGACGCCGCAGCCAGGCCGACGTCCGGGTTGGCGCCGGCGCCGAGACCCTTGGTGGACTCGTGGCCGATGTTCAGCTTGATGTCGGCGTCGCACATGGCTAGCGCCTGGGCGTCGGTGTTGGCGGCGATGAACTCCACGCCGCGCAGCCCCGCGTCGACCATGCGGCTGACCGCGTTCGTGCCCCCGCCGCCGACGCCTACGACCTTGATGACCGCCAGATAGCTTCCGCTTCGCTCCATCATGGTTCTGTCTGAAACCTTCAGTAGGGATTAAGGGTTTGCAGCATACCTACTAGCCGAACCGCGGGATGTGCACGTTATGCAGGGAACTTCGCCCTGTCAACGCGCGTGTCCACTCTCGCAACGAACGTTGCAGATCGCACACTCTCAACCATTGGTCGAGACTCGGGCCTCTAGCCGCCTGAGTCTCGAGTTGAGGATGAGACTAGTTCAGGGATTGGTCGGTACTTCGACTGGCGCCTGTGAGCCCTGGCTCGCTTCGGATGTCCCGGCCGTCGCCCCCGCGCCCGCTTCCGGTTCGGTGGCGGTTTCGCCCGGCGCGGAGGCTGCGGTGGAAGAGGCGCCTGGTTCGACGGTGCCGGTGGGCGACGTCGTGTCGCCGTCGGAGGTGGCAGTGCCATCCGAGAGGCTCGCGGCGAGCGAGGCGATGGTCGATTCCGTGCCGCCGGTCCCTGCGGTGGATGGCGCGGCGGCGATGGCGCTCGCGTCCGGAGGGCTCACGCCCGCCGGGAACCCGGCGGCCGGGTGCGAGGGCAGGCGCACGTCCACGTACGAGGCGCCGGCGGAGCTGGGGTCGGCGAGCACGCGTGCAAGCGACAGCCACTTGGCGTGTGGCCTGGACGCGTCGCCGAAGTACACGAGCAGCCCGTTGCGCATCGCGACGGTGATGCCCTTCGCGGCGCTGAACACGCGTTCGATGTGCCTGGCGAGCGGTGCGGGCGCAGCGCCGAGCACGGTCAGCTCGGCCAGCAGCCCGGCGCCGGTGACCAGTCTTCCGGGGGCGGGCACGATCGCATCGTCCCCGGAGGCGGAGTCGCTGACGCTCGGCAGCGAGCCGTCCGCGAGCGCCGGCCCGAGCACGACACCGTCGGCGGCCACCGCCGTGTGCACGCCGGCGATGGTGAGGCCGGCGACGGGAAGCTGCTCCACCACTTCGATTCGCAGGGTGTGGGGAAAGCTCGGGACGGCGCGCACTTCGCGAACCACTCGAAGCGACGACACCGCCGCACGCAGCGCGCCGTCGCTGACGTCGAGCGTGCTCATGCCGTGGGCGGCCTGCGTGAGGGCGGCTTGCACGGCCGGCGCGTCCGCCCCGCGCACGCCGCTTATCTGCACGCGCTGCACCGACACGAACGGTGACTGGCGAAACCACAGGAAGGCGCACGCCAGCAGCGGCAGCGCGACGAGGACGGCCAGCATGGCGATGCGAAGTCGCCGTCGCCGAGAGGCGAAGCCGACCGCCGCGTGCAGCAGGCCCGCGACGCCGGCGAGGGGACGCGGGACACCGAACGTGGGATGGGAGAGCTTCTCAGCGGTTCGACGTGAGGCGGGCGAGGCGAGACCACGGCGGGCGGGCGCGGCGGCGAGCGATCGACTCATTCACGGGGTCTTCGACCTCGCGGCGGGAACCCCTACCAGCGTCTCGAGGTTCCGGCAGCGCTCGAGGGGATGCCTCACCAAAGGGCGAGGAGCGCTGTGCGCCGATCGAAGGCGGCGACGATGCCTGCCATACCCGAGAGCTGGCAGGTGCCCACCGTTGACACGAGGCTCGTCGTGTGTGAGTGTTGCGCGCGCGGACCGTGCTCGCTCCGGGGAAGAGCAGCGTGGGCGGTCGCGGTCGCTGAGCGGATCCGCAATCGGGAGGGGGGCATCATGCTTGGACAGGCCGGCCGCGTACAGACGGCGCCGAATGCTGTGGTGAGCGATGGGGTCGCGCTCGAGGCGAGGGCGGTACTGCCGTGGCGTGCGCTGGCGCCAGCCGTCCTGCTGTCGCTGGCGCTCGGGGCTGCCCTGTACGCCGGCCTGGGCGCTCATCGCTCCAGAGTGGCCCCAGCGCGCGCGCTGTCTCAGGGCTCTGCCCAGCAGGGCCTCTCGAGTCTTCCGCCGGCGGCGCAGGGACCGGTGTCTGCAGCTCTAGCTGCCGATGATCCGGCTTATCGCGTCACCGCCTCCCACGGGGGGTTCAGGGCGTCCAACCCGGCGCAGCGGCTGAGCACGGCCTTTGCACGCTCTGGGGTCTCTGTGAGCTCGGGTGCGACACGCCTGGGCTTGAGTGTGCGTGGCGTGGGCTACGGATCTTCGCTCACGTCGCTCGGAGGGGTCCTGCCCGTCGTCCGCGGGAACCGCGTCATCTACGAACACCCTGGTCTGAGCGAGTGGTATGCGAACGGGCCGCTCGGCCTCGAGCAGGGGTTCACGCTCGCACGGGCGCCGGCGGGCCATCGGGCCGGGCCGCTGACGCTCTCGATGACGCTCTCCGGCAACGTGCAGGCCTCGCTCGCCAAGGGTGGGCAGAGCGTCACGCTCACCCGCTCCGGCAAGAGCGTCCTGCGGTACGCGGGCCTGTCGGCCACCGACGCGCGTGGGCGGGCGTTGCGCAGCTGGCTTCAGCTCGACGACGGACGGCTGCTGCTTCGCGTCGACGCGACGGGCGCACGTTACCCGCTGCGGATCGACCCCTTCGTCCTGCAGGGCTCCGAGCTCACCGGCGCCGGTGAGATCGGGGCCGGCGAATTCGGCAACAGCGTGGCCCTCACCGCCGACGGCAACACCGCCCTCGTCGGCGCCCCCCTGGACAACGCCGGCGTCGGCGCGGTGTGGGTGTTCACCCGCGTTGCGGGGGTCTGGGGGCTGCAGGAAGAGCTCACGGCTCCCAACAGCGGAGGGGAAGCGGAGATCGGCGCCGGCAACTTCGGCAAGAGCGTGGCGCTGTCCTCGGACGGCAGCACCGCCCTGATCGGCGGCCCGGAAGACAACGGCCAGAAAGGGGCGGTGTGGGCGTTCACCCGCGCGGGCTTCGGCGCGCAGTACGTTCTGCTGGAAAAGGTCAGCGGCGAACCCGCCGAACCCCTCTTTGGCTTCAGTGTGGCGCTGTCCTCGGACGGCGCCACCGCCCTCGTCGGCGGTGCTCAGGCTGGCTACGTCGGCGCGGCGCGGGTGCTCGTGCTCCAACACGCCGGGCTCGTCTACTACTACAACACGCAAGCCCACCTGGCCCCGAACGGCAACGAGGTAGGGAACGGCGGCTTCGGCTACAGCGTGGCGCTGTCCTCGGACGGCAACACCGCCCTCGTCGGCGGCTGCTGCGACGCCGGAGACGGCCTCTCGGCAGGGGCGGCGTGGGCGTTCACGCGCGACCCGGCGGGAGTGTGGAAGGAAGAACAAAAGATCACTGACGGCGTCTCGCAAGGCGTCTTCGGCACGGCCGTGGCGCTGTCCTCGGACGGAAACACCGCATTGATAGGCAGCTACAACGAGGACACCGCCGTGGGCGCAGCGCGGGTGTTCACGCGCGCGAACTTCGGCTCGCAATACACCTTGCAGGAAAGACTCACCGGTAATGGCGAGATCGGCGAAGGCATCTTCGGTGTGAGCGTCGCGCTGTCCTCGGACGGCAACACCGCGCTGATCGGCGGATCCGGCTACCGCGGCGTCCGCTACGGCGCAGCGTGGGTGTTCACGCGCGCATCGGGGACGTGGACCCAGCAACAGATGATCACCGGCAGCCCCGTCGAGATCGGCGAAGGCAGGTTCGGTATCAGCGCGGCGCTGGCGTGCGAAACCGCGCTGATCGGCGGCTCGGCAGACAACGGTGACATCGGTGCGGCGTGGCCGCTTGTAAACGGGCCCGGTCCGTGCCCACCGCACTGGTACAGCAACGGAGGACTCATCACGCCCGGCGAAAAAGTCACCGTCGCAACGAGCGGCACACTCACATTTCCCGAAGCGTTCGATGCAGAAACCGTCGTGACGTGCCAAGTGACAGACCAGGAGACCATCGAAAACCCGGTGGGAGGCGGTGCCGGCACCGATGAAATCACGCAACTTACTCTCTCATCCTGCTTCATACCACCCGGGAACCCGAATCTCTGCGGCACCGGGACCCCTGAAATGAAAGCCAATAACATACCATCATGGCCTACGGTTCTGATCTCTGGCTCGAGGGATGAAATCACAGGCGTCGAACTGGAAATGAAGTGCAGCAACGGGCAGGCGTTCGTCGAGAAGGTGGCAGGAACCCTCACTCCTACGATCAGCAACAGTGTTCTCACATTCGACGAGGGATCCGGAGCGCTGACCCAAGTCAGCCCCTACACGAACCCCACGTCTGTGATCGGCACGGACAACCTGACCGGCCCCCCGGGAGACGAACGGATCACGGTCGAAGCATCCGCGCGGACGCATTGGTACAGCGATGGCACGATCATCCCGGAAGGCACCGCCGAGCCCGTCGCGAGCAAGGGCGTAATCGCGCTTCACGTCGGTCCGGAAGTCACGGTCACGTGCAAGGTGAAAGATCACGAGACGATCGAGAACCCGGTGGGAGGCGGTGACGGTACGGACGAACTCACTGAACTCGTGCTCTCAGGGTGCAAGGCAAAGCCCTCGCCTTGTCCGAAGAAAACGAAGCCGGAAATCATCGCGCGCAAACTGCCGTGGCTCACAGATCTCGCCGCGGCCAATCCGGTAGGAGACGTGATCGAAGGCGTCGACCTGGAAGTCAAGTGCAGTAACGGTGCCGTCCTCGGCGCCTACTCGGGAACGCTCATGCCCGCGGTCGGCAACAGCGTCCTCGAATTCGGCGCCGGATCCGGCGAACTCGAAGACGCGGCACACAGCAAAGCTGCCGTCACCGGCATGGACACGCTCAAGGGACCCAAGAAGGACACAACCATCACCGCGAGAACGCCGTAAGCGGGAAGTTCAGCGGCTACCACGGAAAGCGCACGTCCCCGAGCGTCTGCACCTCGGGTTCGAGGGTCACGCCGAAGCGCTCGAGCACGCGGCGCCGGCCCTCGGCCATCACCGCGATCACGTCGGCGGTGGTGGCGGTGCCGGTGTTCTCGATGAAGTTCGCGTGCTTGGGGGCGAAGCGTGCGCCTCCGATCGCCAGGCCGTTGCAGCCCGCCTCGGACAGCAGCAGGCCGGCGCTGCGGCCCTCTTCATGTGTACCCGCCCGCCCGTCGGGGTTCTTGAACGTCGAGCCGAACGTCTTGATTCCCTGCGGCTGGGCCTCGTGGCGGCGGCGGCGCATGTCCGCGAGGCTCGCCTTCACGCTCTCCACGTCCGCCGGCGCCAGCAGCAGGCACGCGCGGGCGACGATCTCGCCGGGGGCGAGGTTCGAGCGGCGGTAGGCGAGACCCAGCTCGCGGGGCTCGCGGCGCTCGACGCCGGCGGCGGTCGCGATCTGCACCCACTCGAGCACCCGCTCCAGCTCGCCGCCGTAGGCGTTCGCGTTCATCCGCACCGCCCCGCCGACCGTGCCGGGGATGTTCACGCCGAACTCGATCCCCGACAGGCCCGCGCGGGCCGCCGCGCTCGCCACCGCCGGCAGGCGCGCGCCGCCACCGCAGAGGATGCGCTCGCCCTCCACCGCGATCGCCGCCAGATCGCGGTCGAGCTTCACCACCAGCCCCGCCACGCCGGCGTCTGCCACCAGCAGGTTGGAGCCCGAGCCCACCACGTTCACCTCCAGCCCCTCCGCGTGCGCCCACGCCAGCAGCTCCAGCAGCCTGGCCTCGCTGCCCGCGCGAGCGAACCACTCTGCCGCCCCGCCCGTCTTCACCGTCGTCAGGCGCGCGAGCGCGAAGTCCGCCTGCACGGCCGCCGCTCGGCTTCGCTCAGCGCTCACCCGCGCACCAGCTCCTTCGCCAGCTCGTCCACGTCGCCCGCGCCCATCACCACGCACACGTCGCCCTCGCGCAGCAGCCCGCCAAGCACCGGAGCGGCGTCCGCGAGCCTCGGCAGCCAGTACACCGGCGCGCCGCCCGCCGCATCCGCCGCCGCCTCGGCGATCAGCAGGCCGCTCACTCCCGGGTGGTCCTCCGCTCGCTCCCGCGCCGGGTACACGTCCAGCACCGCCACCACGTCCGCGCGCGCGAGCGCCATGCCAAAGTCCCGCGAAAGCAGCCTCGTGCGCGAGTACAGGTGCGGCTGGAACACCGCCACGAGCCGCCGGGGTTCGAGCGTGCGCGCGCCCGCCAGGGTCGCGTCGATCTCGCTCGGGTGGTGCGCGTAGTCCTCGTACACGCGCGCGCCGCGCGCGCTCGCGCCCACCGGCTGAAAGCGCCTGCCAGCCCCGTGAAAGTCCGCCAGCGCCGCCACCACCGCCGCCTCATCGGCGCCCGCGAGCCGCGCGGCCTCCAGCGCCGCCGCCGCGTCCAGCGCGTTGTGCGCGCCCGGCACGGGGAGCCGTACGTCGTGTCCGCGCCACGCAAAGCGGGCGCCCTCAGCGCTGAGGACGGGATCGGGCACGTCGAAGCTCACCAGCTCGACCGCCCCGCCGGGCGCACCTGGCGCAGCGGGCGACTCGGGTGTCCCGGCCGGGCCCATCGATTGCGATGGAGCCAGCGCGAGCAGCTCCGGGCGATCCCACACCACCACCGCGCGCCGCGCGTGGGCGAGGAGCTCGCGGAACGCCTCGCGCACCTGCGCCAGCGAGGAGAACGTGGCGTGATGGTCGAGCTCGACGTTCGTCAGCACCGCGATCTCCACGCTCAGGGCGAGCATCGAGCGGTCGGACTCGTCGGCCTCCACCACCAGCCACTCGCCCTCCCCCCACTCTCCGTTCGCGAGCCCGCCGCCGATCGGCGCGCCCACCAGCCACCCCGGTCGCAGGCCCGCGGCGCGCAGCGCGTGCGCGAGCATCGACGCGGTCGTCGTCTTGCCGTGCGTCCCCGCCACCGCGATCGTCCGCCGCATCCCCGTCAGCTCGGCCAGCAGCTCCGCGCGCGGACGCTCGGGGATGCCGCGCTCGCGCGCGGCGCGCCGCTCGGGGTTCTCCGCGTCCACCGCCGAGGAGAACACCAGCTCCACGCCCGCGCCGGACGGCACGTTCTCCGCGCGGTGGCCGATCTGCGCGCGCAGGACGCCGTCCGCGGCCAGGCGCTCGGTGTACGGGGAGTCCGCCCGGTCCGAGCCGCTCACCGCTGCGCCGAGCGCCCGCGCGGCGCGCGCGTACGCGCTCATGCCCGCGCCGCCCACGCCCACGAAGTGGATCCGCCGGCCGCGCCACGGCCGCTCGGAGCCGCCGGGCCCGCCCGCCGACCACGCGGGGCTGGGCTCGCCCGCCGGCCGTTCGGAGCTACCGCGCTCATGCGAGGAGCGCTCCGGTGGGCTCATCCTCCAGCCGCCTTCATCACCTCTGCGGCCACCTCGCGCGCGGCGTCGGGGCGGGCCAGGCTCGCGGCGGCGCGGGCCATCGCGGCGAGGCGCTCGCCGTCCGCCAGCAGCGCGTCCACCTCCTCGCGCAGGCGCTCCGCAGTCAGGTCGCGGTCGGGGATCGTCAGCGCAGCTCCCGCCTGCTCCATCCAGCGCGCGTTCTCGCTCTGGTGGTCTGCCGACGCGTGCGGGTAGGGGACCAGGATCGCCGCCAGCCCGTGCGCCGCGATCTCGAACACCGAGCCGCCCGCCCGCGCGACCACCAGGTCGGCCGCCGCCAGCGCGTCCGCGAACGCGCCCACGTCCAGGTACTCGCGCAGGTCATAGCCGGCGGGCAGCGCGCGGGCGGCCAGCTCCGCGTGGTCGCGCACGCCGCACACGTGCAGCACGTGAAAGGGCGCGTCCGCGAACGCCTCCACGGCGGCCACGTTGATCGAGCGCGCGCCCAGCGAGCCGCCGAACACCAGCACGCACGTCTCCCGCGCGCCGATCGCGAAGCGCTCGCGCGCTCCCGCGCGGTCGTGGGCGCTCGGCGGGATCGGGCGACCGGTCACGCGGTAGCGCGCTCCGTCGCGGCCGCGCAGCGGGAAGGCCAGGCACACCCGGCGCGCGAACGGCGCCAGCATGCGGTTGGTCAGGCCCAGGTGGCTGTCCGCCTCGGTCAGCACCAACGGGATGCGCAGCGTCAGCGCCGCGAGGCCCACCGGGCCCGCCACGTAGCCGCCGGCGCCCAGCACCGCGTCGGGGGCCACGCGCGCGAGCAGCGCCCGCGCACGCACCAGCGCCACCGCCGCCAGCGCCAGCGCCCACAGCGCCCGCAGCGGGTTCCCGCGATCCAGGCCGCGCACCGCGAGCGCGTGCAGCGGGAAGCCCGCCGCCGGCACCAGCTGCGCCTCGGCGCGGTCCGCGCCGACGAACTCGACCTGCGCGCCCTCAGCCCGCAGCGCGTCCGCCACCGCGAGCGCCGGCACCACGTGCCCGGCTGTCCCCCCGGCGGCGATCACGATCTTCCTCGGCGTCTGCGTCACCGCCCCATCGTCGCGCCTGGCGTGCCGAGGCGCCGCGCGGCGGAGCCGCCGCGCCCAGCGACCGCGTCGACGACGCCCGACGTGCCGGCGCCCGGCGCGCCGGCGCCACCGCGCGCACGTGTCCTGTCGCGCCGGCGGCGACGTTCAGCAGCAGGCCCATCGCCGCCAGCGTCACCACCATGCTCGTCGAGCCGTAGGACACCAGCGGCAGCGGCACCCCCGTCAGCGGCGCCAGGCCCAGCACCGCGAACGCGTTCAGCACCGCCTGCGAGACGATCAGCGCAGTCACGCCCACGGCGATCAGGGCGCTGTACAGGCTTCGCGCCGCCCTCGCCGCGCGCAGGCCCGCGTAGGCGATCATCCCGTACAGGAACAGCAGCGCCAGCACCCCCACCATGCCCAGCTCCTCGGCGATCACCGCCAGGATGAAGTCCGTCGGCGCCGCCGGCAGGTAGAAGATCTTCTGCACCGACTGTCCCGGGCCGACGCCGAACAGCCCGCCCGAGCCGATCGCGATCTGCCCCTGCACCGCCTGAAAGCCGGTCGAGGAGGAGTGCGCCCACGGGTCGACGAACGACGTCAACCGCGCCCGCGCGTACGGCTGCACCAGCGCATACACGAACACCAGCGCCAGCACCGAGCCGCCGACCGCCGCCAGCTTGCCCAGCGGGATGCCGGCCGCGATCAGCATCGCCGCGACCGTGAACGCGATCACCATCGCCGTACCCAGGTCCGGCTGCGTGAACACCAGCAGGCACGCCGCCCCCACCACCGCCAACAGCGGCCTCGCCAGCTCGCGCAGGTCGTGCACGCACCGCGGGCGCTTCGCCAGCAGCGTCGCCACGTACAGCACCAGCGCCAGCTTCATCAGCTCCGAGGGCTCGAACTGCAACGCGCCCGGACCGATCCAGCGCCGCGCGCCGTTCACGCTCACGCCCACGTGGGGGATGTGCACGGCCGCCACCAGCACGAACGACACCGCCAGCAGCGGCGCGGTGATCCGGTGCACTTTCGCCACGCCGTCGCGCGCCAGCACCTGCATCAGCACCAGGCCGGCTGCGCCGTACACCACGAACTTCACCAGGTAGCTCTCGCCGTAGCCTTCGCCCGCCAGCACCGACGTCGCCGAGGACGCGCTGTAGACCATCACCGCGCCGAACGCCAGCAGGCACATCGTCGCGGTCGCCAGCATCCGGTGCTCGAGCGAGCGCTCGCCGCCAGCGGCGCGCGGCGCGGCAAGCGATCCGCCAGCCGGTGCCCTTCGGGGTGCTCGGCCGACCCGGCCAGCCCTGGCCAATCGTGCTCCTGCTGGCGGCATCTGTGATCACTTCGACGCCCACGCCCAGAAGCCTCCAGCGGCCGGGCGGCGCGCTCGCCGGCGCGCTCACAGCCCCCTGCTCTGGCGGTAGATCGTGAAGCCGATCGCGCCGCAGATCGACGCGACGATCCAGAAGCGCAGGATGATCTTCGTCTCCGACCACCCCTGCAGCTCGAAGTGGTGGTGGATCGGCGCCATCAGGAACACCCGCCGGCGCGTCATCTGGAAGGAGATCACCTGGATCGCCACCGACAGCGCCTCGATCACGAAGATGCCCCCCAGCAGCACCAGCAGCAGCTCCGTCTTCGTCATCACCGCCAGCCCCGCGATCGCCCCGCCCAGCCCCAGCGCACCGGTGTCGCCCATGAAGATCGTCGCCGGGAACGCGTTGAACCACAGAAAGCCGACGCACGCGCCCACCAGGCAGCCGGCCAGCATCGCCATGTCGTAGTCGCCCGCAAGGAACGCGATGCCCACGTACGCCAGCAGCACGATCCCCGCGCAGCCCGCGGCCAGGCCGTCGAGGCCGTCCGTCAGGTTGACAGCGCTCGTCGTGCCCGCCACCACCAGGTAGATCAGCAGCGGGTACAGCGGCCCGAGGTCGATGTGGTAGTCGACGAAGTTCAGCTCCAGCGCCGCCGGCAGGTTGGCCTCGTAGCGGGCCACGTACCACAGCGCCAGCGAGATCGCGATCGTCACCGCCAGCTTCGTCCGCCCCCTCAGCCCGAGCGAGCGGCGCCTGATCAGCTTCGTGTAGTCGTCGGCGAAGCCCAGCAGCGCGCACGCGATCGCCGCGCCGAACACCCCCACCGAGCGCCATTCGTATTCGCTCAGGATCAGGAACGCGATCGCCACCGCCAGGAACACGATCACGCCCCCCATCGTCGGCGTCCCCGCCTTCTGGTGGTGGCCCTCCGGACCATCCTCGCGAATGTGCTGGCCGAACTCCCGCTTGCGCAGGAACTCGATGAACTTGGGGCTCAGGAAGATGCAGATCAGCAGCGCCGCCGTGCCGCCGAACAGGACGCGGCCCATTCAGCGTCGCCCCGGACCGGCGCCCGCCGGCTCCACCACCGGCTCCGCGCCCGCGGCGGGCGTCCGCGCGCAGGCCCGCGCACGCTCGTGCAGCGCTTCCCTCGCGACGGTCACGTCGTCGAACGGCAGCTTCCGGCCGTTCGCAAGCTCCTGGCCCTGCTCGTGACCCTTGCCCGCGATCACCACCACGTCGCCCTCGCGCGCGCACGCGATCGCCTCGGCTATCGCGGCCCTGCGATCCGCGATCGCGCGCACGCGCGCCGGCGCCGCGTCCCCGTCAACGCCGCCGGCGCCCGCGTGCGCTCCAGCGCCGGCACCCGGCACGCCGTCCATGATCTCCTCGATTATCCGCTCGGGGTCCTCCGAGCGCGGGTTATCGGAGGTAACGAGCAGGACGTCCGCCAGCCGCGCGCCGATCGCCCCCATCTGCGGGCGCTTGCCGCGGTCGCGGTCGCCGCCCGCGCCGAACACGCACACCACCCGGCCGTTCGCGCCCGCGCCAGACGCAAGCAGCTCGCGCGCCGAGCGCAGCACGTTCTCCAGCGAGTCCGGCGTGTGCGCGTAGTCCACCAACACCGCGAAGCCCTGGCCCTCGTCCACCGGCTCGAAGCGACCCGGCACCCGCACGCCGCGCTCGAGCGCCGCCACCAGCGCGTCCAGCCGCGTCCCGTCGGGGTGCTCGCCCCCCAACGCGTCCACCGCCGCCAGCGCCGCCAGCGCGTTCGCCACGTTGAAGCGGCCGGGCATCGGCAGGCTCAGCTCGCGCCGCCCCGCCGGCGCGCTCAGCGCGAACGCGCACCCGCTCCGATCGCAGCGAACGTCCGTCGCGCCGTAGTCCGCCGGAGCGTCCACCGCGAACGTCCGCGCGTCCTGCAGCTCCGCCGCCAGCCGCCGCCCGTAGGGGTCGCCGACGTTCACCACGCTCACGCCGGGGCGCCCGCCGTGCGGGTCGGCGTGCGGGTCGCCGGGCGGGTCGCCGGGCTCGCCGCCGCCGTCCACCGCCACGAACAGGCGGCGCTTGGCCTGGAAGTAGTCCTCCATGCTCGCGTGGAAGTCCAGGTGGTCCTGCGTCAGGTTCGTGAACACCGCCGCCGCGAACTCCGTCGCGCCGACCCGTCCCAGCTCGAGGGCGTGCGAGGAGACCTCCATCGCGCACGCAACGTCGCCGCCGTCGAGCATCGCCCGCAGGTCCGCCTGCAGGTCGATCGCCTCCGCGGTCGTGCGTGCCACCGGGCGCTCCTCGCCGCCGATCACCGACTTCACCGTCCCCAAGAGGCCGCACTGCTCGCCCGTCGCCTCCAGCAGCGCCCGCACCAGGTACGCGGTCGTCGTCTTCCCGTTCGTCCCCGTCACCCCCACGACCCGCAGCTCGCGCGACGGCTCGCCGTAGAAGCGCGCCGCGATCGGCGCCATCGCCGCGCGCGCCGAGGCGACCACTACTTCGGGCACGCCGAGGTGCAGGGGGCGCTCGACGACCAGCGCCGCGGCCCCCGCTTGCACCGCCCGCCGCGCGAAATCGTGGCCGTCGCTGTTGAAGCCAGGGACGCAGAAGAACAGCGCGCCCGGGGTCACCATGCGGCTGTCGTACGCGAGTGTGCTGATCTCGACGGATGCGGCGTCGCCCGCCAGCTCCCCGGCGATCAAACCGTCCAGTCGCATGGGCTGATGCTACTCAAGGGGTAGGAGGCTCACCGACCGCCCAGCCCGCGCTGGCGCGTCGGCCGCCGGGGGGCTAGGTCTCAGGCGTCCAGCCGGAGAACCCTTCCCAGGCCTCCGCCAGCTGCGCCGAATCAGCCTGCCCGCCGGCACTGTTCGGCCACATCGCCCCGACGATGATCGCCAGCGAGCTCCCCAGCGCGAGCCAGATGCCCAAACCCAGTGACACAGTGAACGTTTCATCCGGGGGTGTCAGGCGATCGACCATCCGAAACGCCACGTACAAGGCCGCCAGCAATCCCACGAGCGCGATCTGCCCGCCGCTCGCCCACGCGCTCAGCTCCGTGCCGGCGAGGCGCGCGAGCGCCGCGAAGAACGCAATCGCCGCGAGGATCAGCAGTACTAGGTAGAAGTCCTTGAACGCGTCGTGCGCGCTCACCGTCGCCACCTGCTGGCCGGCCAGCGCCCCGAAGCCGCTGCCGATCGTCTTCGCCTGGTCCTGAAAGGCGGTGTTGCCGAACTGGGCCGCCACGCTGTCGAGCGCCTGCTGTGCGGATGCCGCCCCCTGGGCCGTCAACCGGTAGGAATACCACGGCAGAAACACCGACACCGCGAGCACCGCCGCACCGATCGTCGCGATCGCAGGCCCGTAGCGGAGGCGGTCCCTAGCCATGGCACGCATGGATCGGCCCGACTCGGCGCCAGCTTGAGCAACGGGAAGCGTGTTCTAACGGTCCTACCCCGGCGCGATCCCCAGGTAGGGCAGCGCGAAGCTCATGATCTGCGCGAACGCCGGCGCGGCGACCGTGCCGCCGTAGATCGAGCCCGAGCTCGGTTCGTCCACGACCACCGCGCACAGCAGCTGCGGATCGGCGGCGGGCGCGAAGCCGATGAACGACGCGACGAATTTGCTTTCCGAGTATTCGCCCGTTTCGGGGTCGATCTTGCTCGCCGTGCCGGTCTTGCCCGCGAGCTGGTAGCCGTGGATCGAGACCTCGCTGGCCGTGCCTTCCGGGCCGAGCACCCCCTCGAGCATCTGGCGCAGCTCGGCGGCGGTCGTCGCCTTGATCACGCGGTGTCCGGACGGCAACGGCAGCGCACGGCCGCCGACCGCCTGCACGATGTGCGCCGGGCGCAGGACGCCGCCGTTCGCGATCGCCGCGTACGCGCTCGCCATCTGCATCGGCGTCACCAGCTCGCCCTGGCCGATCGGCAGGTTGCCCATCGACGAGCCCGAGTATTCGTTCAGGGGCAGCGTCGCCCCCGGCTCCTCGCCGGGCAGGTCCACGCCCGTGGGCGCGCCGAAGCCGTAGCGGTGCACCCAGTGGTTGAAGCGTTCCGCGCCCTCCAGCTCGCCGATCTTGATCGCGCCGACGTTGCTCGAGCGCGCCAGGATCTGCGCGGTCGTCAAGGTCTCTTCGGGGTGTTCGGTGTCGTCGTGGATCGTCCGTTCGGCGACTTCGATCTCGTCGGGGATGTTGAAGGGCGTCTCCGGGGTGATCAGCCCCGCTTCCAGCGCGCCCGACACCGCCACCACCTTGAACGTCGAGCCGGGTTCGTAGTCGAACCCCACCGCCCGATCCTCCGTCGCTTCCGCCGGGAACGCCCCCGGATCGTTCGCGTCCACCTGCGGCCAGTTCGCCAGCGCCAGGATCGCCCCGCTGCGCGGGTCCATCACGATCGCCGTCGCGTCTTTCGGGGCGAACACCCGCGCGAGCGCTTCCAGCACGTCTTCGGCGCGCTGCTGGATGTTCGCGTCGAGCGTCAGCGTCAGCGACTGTCCCGGCAGCTCTCGATGGGTTTCCGTGATCGACACCGGCTGGCCGCGCGCGTCGCTCACCACCCGCCGCTGGCCCGGGCGCCCGCTCAGCAGCGCGTTCTCCGAGTACTCCAGGCCCGCCAGCCCCTCGCCTTCCGTGCCCACCTCACCCAGCACCTGCGCCGCCAGCGTCCCCCGCGGATACACCCGCCGCATCACCGGCGTCCCCGTCACGCCCGTCACCCCAAGCGCCAGCACCGCCTGCGCGGCGCGCGCCGGCATCGCCCGCGCGAGGTACACGAAGCCCGTCCGCTCGGAGAGCTCTTCCAGCAGGCTCGCCTGCGAGACGCCCAGCAGCGGCGCCAGCCGCCGCGCCGCCTTCAGCGGGTTCTTCACCAGGTACGGGTCCGCGGATATGTCCTGCGCGGGTTCCGAGATCACCAGGTCGACGCCGTTGCGGTCGCTGATCGTCCCCCGCGGCGCGCCCACCGTTTCGTATGTCAGCTGCTGATCGCTCGCCGCCCGGCGCAGCGAGGACCCGCGCAGCACGCCCAGGTAGGTGGTGCGGGCCGCCGCCACCAGCAGCAGCACGACGAACAGCCCGAAGATCGCGCCGACACGGCGCTCGAGCACCGCCACGTCCTACCCCGGACCGAGCGATTCGTTCGCGCCCACGCCGCCCGCCGAGCTCGCCGGCGCGCTCTCGCCGGTCGCGCCCCCCGCTTCGCTAGACGCCGGCGTGCTCGGCGCCGTCGCCGTCGGCGCCGATCCAGCCGTGCTCGGCGCCTGCGGGGTTGTCGGCGCGGTTTCAGCGCCGGAGGTGGTTTCGCCACCGGCCGCGGTTTCGCCCGACGAGGAGCTCGGCGCCCCCGCCGTAGCCGTGGCGGCGCTCGAGGCGGCCAGCTGTTCCTGCGTCGCGCCGCCGACGGCCGCGCTCGCGGAGGCTTCCGAGCTCGCGGCGGCGCTCGTTTCCGCGGAGTCCGTCGCGGCGGCGTGCACGGGGGTGTTCAGGGCCGCGGCCGCCCGCGCGATGTCCGCCCGCGGGTCGGCGCTCAGGAAGCGCAGCGCGCTCACCGGCACCAGCTCCATGCCCAGACGCGCGGCCTGCGTCTCCACGCGTTCGCCCGCCGCCAGTTCTGAGACTTCGATGCTCAGCGTCGCGTTCTCGCGCTGCAGCACCACCTGACGCACGAGCGCGCGGCCGATGCCCGCGTTCAGCTGGAGCACGAGCAGCTGCAGCGTCACGATCCCGATCAACGCGAACGCGATCAGCGCGATCCAGATGCGCCCCCGGATCAGGCGATCCAGCGCGTGGCGTCGCGAGAGGCTCCCCACCAGCTCCGGGATCGCCACCGCGAGACCGCGCCACTGCGGCTGCAGCGACGGCTGGGCGCCGCGCGCCTGCGGGCGGGCGGGCGTGCGTGCCGGTGGGCGGGCGGCAGGGCGGGCGGAGGGGCGGGCGGGACCTGATATTCGCCGCGGGCGCGGCGGAGCGACGCGTGGGCGCGCGCGCGCGGGCGCACCCGAGCGTGGGAGCGGCCGTGCCGACGGCGCGGCGGCAGCGGCGGGAGGCGTCATCGCCCTGGCCCCCTCGCGCCGGCGGGCGGGCGGGCGGCCGCGGCGGATGGCGTCTGCGCGGCGGACAGCTTCCTGGCGGCGCGCAGCCGCGCGGAGGCCGCGCGGGGATTCTCCGCGAGCTCGGCCGCGCCCGGGACGATCGAGCGGCGGGTCAGAAGCAGCGCCTCCGGCTCGCGCCCGCACGCGCACACCGGCAGATCGGGCGGGCACACACAGCCGCGCGCACGCTCGACCAGGAAGCGCTTGACGGCTCGATCCTCGAGCGAGTGGAAGGAGATGCCCGCGAGCACGCCCCCCTCGCGGAGCAGGCCCCAAGCCGCCGGGAGCGCCCGATCGAGCTGGGCGAGCTCGTCGTTCACGGCGATCCTCAGCGCCTGGAACGAGCGCTTCGCCGGGTGCCCGCCGGCGAAGCGCGCGGGTGCCGGAAGCGCACGGCAGATCGTCTCCACCAGCTCCTGAGTCGTCTCGATCGGCGCGTGTCCACGACGCTGCACGATCGCGCGGGCGATCGCGCCCGCGTGGCGCTCCTCGCCGAAGTCGCGCAGCGCGTGCGCCAGGCGACGCTCGTCCCACTCGGCCACCACCTCCCTCGCGCTCAGCTCCTGGGTTGGATCCATGCGCATGTCCAGCGGAGCGTCGTAGGAGTAGGAGAAGCCGCGCTCGCGCGTGTCCAGCTGCATCGAGGACATGCCCAGGTCGAAGTACACGGCGTCCGCGCGCACGCCCTCCTCGGCGAGCAGCGCCAGCGCGTCCGCGTAGGAGGAGCGGATGAACCGCAGCGAGCACGCCGTCTCGGCGGCCAGCGCGGCGAAGCGCCGCTCCGCCAGCGGATCGCGGTCGATCGCCACGAGCGTGCCCGTCGGGCCGAGCCGCTGGGCGAGGAGGCGCGCGTGCCCGCCGCCCCCGAACGTGCAGTCGACCGCGAGCTGGGGGGTGGGTCTCGGTCCAGGTCGAGCAGCTCCAGCAGCTCGCCCGCCAGCACCGGCGTGTGCGTACCGGCGCCGCCCTGCGCCCCGGCGGCGCGCGGCGCCCTGCCCGCGCGCGGCGGTCGATCTCGGTGTCGCGGCGGCCTCATGTCAAGCAGTGTCGCCGACACGCGCGGTCACCTCCGCGACGCCGCTCAGCAACGTCGATCGATGCTCGTTCCAGGCGTCCTTCGCCCACAGCTCCAGGCGGTCGCCCACGCCCACCACCACGACCTCCTTCAACAACGTCGCGTGCTCGGAGAGGAAGCTCGGGACCATGATCCGCCCGGCGGAGTCCAGCTCGGCGTCGTGGGAGCTGCCGTAGAAGAAGCGCTCCAGCTCGGTCAGGCGCGGCGACAGCGGCGGCAGCTCAGCGAGTGCGCGCCGGGTATAGCGCTCGTACTCCTCCGGGCGCCACACGCCCACGCACGGCTGCAGGTCCACCGGCATCGCCAGCACCACCCCCTCCGCCAGCGCCGCCCGGTAGCGGGCGGGCACCGTCAGGCGGTTCTTCGCGTCGAGCGTATGGTCGAACGTGCCACGAAAGGGGACCACATGGAGCTCCCGAGCTTGTTTACCGAGCCGAGGTGGAGGAGTGGGAGGAGCCCCTCCACCTCGGCTCGCTGGCGCGAACATATCCCACTTTGCCCCACAATGCAACCCCTTTTGCACATCTTCTCCCACTTTGCCTGTCGGCGACCGTTCGCGCGCGCAAAAGCCCTGCAAGCGCGGCCATTCCGGGGGCCGGTGCGCGAGCCGGCCGCGGCGGCCGCGGATGCAAGCCGCGATGCACGCGTCCGCGCTGAAACCGGCATTGCAGGCTCGCCAGCGGGCACGGCAGTCGGCCGGCGGTTGTACGATCGCCTCCGCCGCGCTCGCGCGCGCGGCGAAAGGAACCGCTCCCTGCCGCCCTCGACCTCCCCCCAACCGCCCCGCCCGCGCCGTCGCCCGGCCGGCCTCGCGGCGGTCGTGCTGCTGGCGGCGGCGGGCGTGCTGCTGGCGGGATGCGGCTCCAGCGCCCCACCCGGCACGAGCGCCGACCCGGCCGGGGCCGTACCGGCCACGGCGGTGCTCTACGCGGGCGCCACCGTGCGCCCGACGGGCGCCCTGCAAAAGCGCGCCCTCGCGGTCGGGCACGCCCTCACCGGCCAGGCAGACCCCTACCTGCGACTGCTCGCCACGCTGCAGACACCGGGCTCGCCCAACCTCAACTACAAGGCCGACGTCGCGCCCTGGCTCGGACCCCACGCGGGGGTCTTCCTCACCTCGCTGCACTCCTCCAGCGCGCTCGCCGGGCTGCTGGAGGACGGCCTGCTGGGCGGCGGGGCGAGCGGAACGTTCCCCTTCGGCGCCGGCGGCGCCGAAGGGGCGATCGTGCTCGACACGAGCAACACCGCCAAGGCGCGCTCCTTCCTCGACGCCCAGGCCGCGCACGCCGGCGCGCACGCCAGCAGCTACCGGGGAGTCTCCTACGAGGCCACCTCCGGCGGGGTCGCCTTCGGGCTCGTCGACCGCTTCGCGGTGATCGGCAGCGTGCCGGCGCTGCGCAGCGTCATCGAAACCACCGGCGCCGGCAGCTCGCTGGCGAAGGCCAGCGGCTACCACACACTGCTCGCCGCGGCCCCGGGGAACGCGCTCGCGCACCTCTACGCCAAGCCGGCCGGCGCCAAGCAGCTCGCCGGGCAGGAAGGGATCTCCGGCGTCCTGCAGGTGCTCACCGGCGCGCACGAAGCGAACGTGTCGGTGGTGGCGTCCGCCGCGTCGCTGGCGCTCGACGCCGACACGCTCGCACCGCGGACGAGCGCCCAGGCCGGCGGGCTCGTCTCCGCCGATCCGCAGGCCGCGCAGGCGCTCGACGAACTACCCGGCGAATCGTGGCTGGCGATCGGGCTGGGCCACGTCGGCGCCACCCTCGGCCAGGACGCGCAGGATCTCCAGGGCCTTGCGCTGCTAGGGAGCACGCTCGGCAACACCGGCCCGGCCGCGCCGACGAGCGGCTTCAGCCTCGGCTCGCTGCTGCAGGGACTGATCACGCCGCTGCAGGCGCTCGCCGCGCCCACCGCGCAGGCCAGGCGCGAGTTCGCGAGCTGGATGGGATCGGCGGGGATCTTCGCGAGCGGCTCCAACCTGCTCGAACTGCGCGCCGCGGTCGTCATCTCCTCCACGAGCCCCGCGCTCTCGCGGGCGGCGGTCGGGGAGCTCGGCGATCAGCTACGCAAGACGGGCGCCACGATCGTGCCCGCGTCGATCCCCGGCGCGGACGCGGCGCTCGGCGTCAGGGTCAGCGGGCTGCCGCTCGTGCTCTACGTCGCCGACGGGCGCGCCTCCGACGGCCACACGAAGTTCGTGCTCGGTCTCGGCGAAGCGTCCGTCACGAGCGCGCTTGGGCCGTCGAGCACGCTGGCGAGCGCCGCGTCGCGAGCCGCCGCGGCGGCCACCCTCGGCGAAGGGATCGAACCGAGCGCGATCGTCGACTTCCCCACGCTCGTGAGCCTCCTCGAAGGCGTCGGGTTGCTCGAAGGGCCCCCGGTGTCCCAGTTCGTCCCCTATCTGCGCGCAGCGACCACCCTCTCTGGCGGCGGACGCCAGCTGAGCGGCGAAGTGCAGCGCTACCGCCTCGTCATCGGCCTCCAATAGCGAGCTCCCGGCCTACGCCCCAGCGTGACCGACGTCGATCGCGCGGTAGAAGACCGGGCGCCCGTCGACCACGCGCTCGACGCCGTAGCGCGAGAGCGTCGTTTCGCCGTCGGCTTCGATCGAGTAGCGTCCGAGCACGGAGTTGCGGTTGCGGGTCGCGAAGATGTGTTCGATCACGGTCTGGCGGTCGTTCGCGCGGGCGCCCGCGCTGCGGATCGCGTCGAGCACGAGCGTCATCGCCTCATAGCCGTACAGCGAGTACGCCCCGCCTTCGCTCCCGAACACACGGCGGTAGCGGCGCAGCACCCCCTGGGCGCTCGTCGGGTACAGGCTGGTGGGCAGCAGCGGCGTGGTCAGGTACGTGCTCGCGGCCGCGGAGCCGATCTGTTCGGTGAAGGATTCGCCGATCGTGGTCGCGGAGGTGAGCAGCGCCAGACTCGGGGACGCCTCGTGCAGCTCGCGCCACAGCGCGGCCGTCCCCGCGCCTTCCGCGCCCGCGAGGAACACGGCCTGCGCTCCGCTCTTGATGACCTTTTCCACCTCGCCCTTGAACACGGCGGTGGCGACCGTCGCGAGGCTGTCGTGCGCGAGCACGGTGATGCCCGCCTTTTCCGCGTCGCCGGCGACGAGGTCCGCGAGCGGCACCTGGAATGCGTCCTGGTCGTCGAGCACGTACAGCTCGTGCACGCCCAGCGACCGCGCCAGCGCCACCTCCGCTTCGGCTTGCACGATGTCGCCGGGCTGCAGGCGCACGAACGTGCGCTTGGCGCTGGGGTAGAAGCGTTCGGGTTCGTCCTGTCCCGCGTCGAGCGAGGACGTCAGCCCCACGTACGGGCTGGCGGGGCTGACCTGGAGGATGCCCGCGGCGTTGATGAACGGCAGCGACACGGCCGTCGCCCCCGAGTCGAAGTCGCCGAGATAGGCGATCGTGCTCGTGTCCTGGGCGGCGATCTTCGCGTTGGTTTCGGTCACGCCCGGTTCCCACTGACCGCTCTTGGGGTTGGCGTCGTCGAGCGACGAGTAGTCGATCTTGAACGGGCCCGCGCGCCCCCCGGCGTCCGCCAGCGCGAGCTTCTCGCCGTCGACGATCTGTTCTGAGATCCCCGCCGCGGGCCCCTGCAGCGGCAGGCTCGAGTACACCGTCAGCCGTCCTCCGGTCGCTTCGGCGACGTCTGAGACCGCCACGCCGCCGCAGCCGGCGACCCCCAGCACGATCGCGGCGAGAGCGACCAAGCCCAGCCCGCGCGCCAGCATCAACCTGCTAGCTGCGACGGCCGGGAAGGTAGCCGGAGAGGATCTTCAACGACGCTCCCACGAGGATGATCAGCGCGGCGAGCAGGAACGCGTCGAAGCCTTTGCCGGCGACCGCCCACAACACGATCCAGGCGACCAGGCCGGCGGTGACGGTCATGACCAATCCCATGCGCGCGCAATCCTATCGAGCCGTGGTGAGACCCGCGGCGAGTGCGCTCACGACCGCGCCCACCGCCTGCGCCGGGTCGGCCGCCTCATCCGCCGCTCGCACCAGGCGCGTGCCCACGATCACGCCGTCGGCACCCGCGTCGGCGGCCGCCAGCGCCTGCTCGGGCGTGCTGATGCCAAAGCCGATCGCCACCGGCACGCTCGTGCACGCCTTCGCGCGCGCGATCAACTCGACGAGGTCGGCCGCGAGCGCACTGCGCTCACCCGTCGTGCCCACGACCGACACCGTGTACAGGAACCCGCGCGCGCTCGCGCCGATCGCGGCCAGGCGCTCGCCGGTGGTCGTCGGCGCCACCAGCCCGATCAACGCAAGGCCGTGCTCGTCGCAGCTGCGCAGCACCTCCGGGGCCTCGCCCTGCGGCAGATCGGGGACGATCATCCCGCACGCGCCCGACCGCGCCAGTCGCTCCACGAACGCGTCCGCGCCGGGAGCGAACACCATGTTCGCGTAGCACATCAGCGCCACCGGCACGCTCGCCGACAGTGCCCGCGCCACCTCCAGCACGCCCGCGACGTTCGCGCCCGCCTGCAGCGCCCGCGTGGCCGCCGCGTGGATCACCGGGCCATCGGCGAGCGGGTCCGAGTAGGGCAGGCCGAGCTCGATCACGTCGGCGCCCGCCTGCACGCACGCCTGCGCGATCGCCAGCGAGTCCTCGAGCGTGGGAAAGCCCGCCATCACGTACGGCATCAACGCCGCGCGCTTGTCCGTGGCGGCGAACGCCTGCGCGATCCGCTCGATGCCGGTGCCGGTGCCCGGCGCCGCGTTCACGCGTCGCCTTCGCCGAGGACCTCGGCCAGATCCTTGTCGCCGCGACCGGACAGGCACACGAGGTCCAGCTCCCCCTCCGGGGACGGTGCGCCGTCGTCCTGCCTGCCTGTGCCCTTCAGGGTATGCCCGTCAGGGTGCGCGAGCACCCACGCCAGCGCATGCGCGGTCTCGAGCGCCGGGATGATGCCCTCGAGGCGGGCGAGCTCGCGGAAGGCGTCGAGCGCCTGCGCATCGGTGACGGCGACGTAGCGCGCGCGCCCGATGTCCCTGAGGTAGGCGTGCTGGGGCCCCGCGCCGGGATAGTCGAGCCCGGCGGAGATCGAGTGCGCCTGCACGATCTGGCCCTCCTCGTCCTGCATCACCGCAGAGCGCGACCCGTGCAGGATGCCGGCACGGCCCCCGACCGTCAGCGGCGCGCCGTGGCGGCCGCTGTCGATGCCCTCGCCGCCCGCCTCCACGCCCACGAGCGCGACGCCCTCGTCGGGGATGAACGCCGCGAAGATGCCGATCGCGTTGGAGCCTCCGCCGACGCACGCGATCACCCGTGCCGGCAGGCGACCCTCGCGCTCGAGCATCTGCGCGCGCGCCTCTTCGCCGATCACCCGCTGCAGGTCGCGCACGAGCGCCGGATAGGGCGCCGGGCCGACGGCCGAGCCGATCACGTAGTGGGTGCTCTGCGACGTTCGTCACCCAGTCGCGGATCGCCGCGGAGGTGGCCTCCTTGAGCGTCTTCGCTCCCGCGTCCACGGGCTGCACGCTCGCGCCCAGCAGCTGCATCCGCTGCACGTTCGGGCGCTGGCGGCGCGTGTCCTGCACCCCCATGTACACCACGCACTCCATCCCCAGCAGCGCGCACACGGTGGCCGTCGCCACGCCGTGCTGGCCGGCGCCGGTCTCGGCGATGATCCGCCGCTTGCCCATGCGCTTGGCCAGCAGCACCTGTCCGAGCGCGTTGTTGAGCTTGTGCGAGCCGGTGTGGTTGAGGTCCTCGCGCTTGAGATACACGCTCCTGCCCACCCGCTCGGATAGCCGGCGCGCGCGATACAGCGGCGTCGGGCGCCCGCCGAAGTCGCGCAGCAGCCCGTCCAGCTCGGCGCGGTAGCCGGGGTCCGACCTGGCCGCCTTCCACGCCTGCTCGAGCTCCGCCAGCGCCGGCATCAGCGTCTCGGGGACGAACTGCCCGCCGTAGGGCCCGAAGCGATGCTCGATCGGCTCCTCGCCCGCGGCGTCGGGGGCGCTCGCCGTGCCGGACGCGCTCGTCGTGCCGGGAGCGCTCACGCAGGCTGGCCGATCGCTGTCGCCTGCGCGCCCGCTCCCGCGACCGCCTGGAAGAACGCGCGCAGCTTCACGGGATCCTTGTGTCCTGGCGCGGTCTCGGTGGCGCTGGCGCTGTCCACCGCGAACGGATGCGTCGCGTCGATCGCCTCGGCGACGTTGGCGGCGCTCAGCCCGCCACTGAGGATCAGCGGAACCTTCGAGCGCCGTGCGCTCAGCAGCGTCCAGTCGAAGCTCTCCCCCGTTCCCCCGCGCAGAGCGTGCCGCGCGGGTGCCTCGGAGCGCGCGTCGAGCAGGTGGAAGTCGACGTGGAAGCGCTCGACGTCCTGCACGTCTCCCGGACCCGAGACCTGAGCGGCCTTGATCACGCGTGCGCCGCTGCGGCGCGCCACCTCGGCGCAGAACGACGGGCCCTCGTCGCCGTGAAGCTGCACGAGGCTGAGGTCGAGCTGTTCGCTGTCGCGCACGATCTGCTCCAGGGAGGCGTTGACGTACACCCCGCACAGCTCCACGCGACGGCGCAGCGCCGCGGTGAGCACCTGCGCTTGCGCGGGCGAGCATCGCCGCGGCGAGCCCTCGTAGAAGATCATCCCGAGCGCCCACGCGCCCAGCTCGACCGCGAGCTCGGCGTCCGGCGAGGTTCGTGATCCCGCAGATCTTCACGCAGGGGTTCGTCTGCACGGACTCAACGGTAGCGGGGCCGCCAGCGTGGACGAGCTGCGCGCGAGCCGCCGCGGCCGATGTCTCGAGCTCAGCCTTCGGGCGTGTTCGGGTTGGGCACCGAGTTGGGCCGTTCGCCGAGCTTGGCCTTGACCGTCAGCTTGTTGTACTTGCCGTTGCCCTCGGCGCGCTCCAGTTCGATGCTGATCGTGTCGCCCGGCTTCTTTTCCTCGATGTCGCTCGCGAGTTCTTCCGAGGTGCTCACTTTCTTGCCGTCGATGCCGACGACGATGTCGCCGCCGACCGACACCTGCCCGTCTTCTGTCGTGGTGTTCACCGATCCACCGCGGATGTGGGCCTTCGCCGCGGCGGTGCCGGGCTCGACGCTCTGCACCAGCGCCCCCGATTTCACGGGCAGGTTGAGCGCCGACAGCGAACCGTCGATCGTCAGCGAGGTCAGGCCCAGGTAGGCGCCGCGGACGGTCCCGCCTTTCTCCAGCTCGCTGATCTCGGACTTGGCGGTGTTGATCGGGATCGAGAAGCCGATGCCCACGCTGCCGTCACCGCTGCCGCCGGTCTCGATCTGCGAGTTGATGCCGATCACTTCGCCCTCTGCGTTCAGCAGCGGTCCACCGGAGTTGCCTGGGTTGATCGGTGCGTCCGTCTGCAGGACGTTGTCGATCGTGAAGCCGTTCGGCGCGGTGATCTGACGCTGCAACGCCGAGATCACACCTGTGGTGAGTGTCCGTTCGAGGTCGAACGGGTTGCCGATCGCGTACACGGGATCGCCGACCTGGACGCGGCTCGAGTCGCCGAGCTTCAGCGGATGAAGCGTCAGCCCGTCGGGGGAGACGTGCAGGATTGCGAGGTCGTTGGATGGGTCCTTGCCCACGACCTGCGCTTCCACCGACTGCCCTTTTTCGAAGCTCACCGTGACCTTGATCGCGTTCTCGATCACGTGGTAATTGGTGAGGATCGTGCCGTTGGCGTCGATCACGATGCCGGAGCCCGTCGCCTGCCCCTGGCGCTCGCTTTCTTCACCGAAGATGTTGAAGGGGGATTCTGTCTTCTGCACGATCGTCGAGGTGACGAACGCCACCCCGGGCGCGTCGCGCACGTAGGCTTCGTGCGGCGTCACACCCACCGTCCGCTGCGAGGCATTCGATGGCGCCGCGGGCGCGGCGGCTTCGACGGTCGTGACGATCGTCTTCTTGCTTTCGCCGAGGTCGCCGGCGAGCGCGAGCACCGCCACCACGACGCCGCCCCCGAGCAGGGCCGACACGAACGGGATCACGAACATGCGTCTCATCGCAGAAGAGGATGAACGGGCGCGATCAAGCTCATCTAAAGCCTTGCGCGGCGGCGCCTAAATCATGTCAGGAGCGTCCTCAGGGCCGCCGCAGGGTCGGGCGAGCGCATCAGCGACTCGCCCACCAGCACCGCACGCACCCCGCAATCGTGCAGGCGGCGTACCTGCTCGGCGTGGGCGATGCCCGACTCGGAGACCACCACCACCCCGTCGGGAATCTCTTGCACGAGCGCTTCCGTGCGCCCCACGTCGACGCTGAAGTCCCGCAGATCGCGGTTGTTGATGCCGACGATCTCGGCGTCCAGCTCGAGCGCGCGCTCCAGCTCCTCGCTGTCGTGAACCTCCATCAGCACGTCCAGCGACAGCTCGCGGGCGGCCGCCTGCAGGGAGGCGAGCGTCGCCGGCGCGAGCGCCGCGACGATCAACAGCACCGCGTCGGCGCCGGCGTCGATCGCCTCGAGCAGCTGATAGCGATCGACGATGAAGTCCTTGCGCAGCAGCGGCAACCCGCACGCGCTGCGTGCCGCGCGCAGGTCGTCGAGCGAGCCGGCGAAGTTCGGGCCCTCGGTGAGGATCGAGGCGGCGAGCGCCCCGCCGCGCTCGTACGCGCGCACGATCTCCTCCAGCTGCGGCTGCCCGCGCAGCGTCCCCGCGGACGGCGAGCGACGCTTGAACTCGGCGATCACCCCGATGCCCGCGCCGCCGAGGGCGTCGCGGAAGCGGTGCGCCGTGGCGCGCTCGGGGGGCGCTTGCGCCAGAGGGCGCTCGCGCTTGCGTCGCTGCACCTCCTCGCGCGTTTCCGCGAGGATGCGGTCGAGCACCGTGGTGGCCGTCTCGCTCACCGGGTCATACTCCTTAGCTCACCGGGCTTCCCCGGCCGGCTCGCGCGGATGGGCGCTCGTCGCCTGTGTGTCGGCTGCGGGCGCGTGCCTGTGGGTTGCCTGCACGTAGCGCTCGAGTGCGCTCGCCGCGTGCCCCTCGGCGATCGCGGTGCGGGCCGCCTCGACGCCCTGCGCGATCGAGTCCACCGCGCCGGCCGCGTAGATCGCCGCGCCGGCGTTGATCGCCGCGAGCTCCTCGCCCGCGACGGCGCTGCCCGCCCGCTCGGCGCCTGCGCCCTCGCTGCGCAAGATCGCGCGCGTGACCGCGGCGTTCTCCGCCGGCGTCCCTCCGGCCGGCCCCTCGGCGCCCGCCGCTCCGGCGCCCGACCCGACGCCGACCTCCTGCGGGGTGAGGACGTAGCTCGTGAGCTCCTCGCCGTTGACCTCGACCACCCGCGTGGGCGCGCTCGCCGAGACCTCGTCGAGGCCATCTTCACCGGCGACCACCAGAGCGCGGTCGACGCCGAGCCTCGCCAGCGCGCCCGCCATCGTCTCCAGGAAGGCGGCGTCGGCGACGCCGATGAGCTGCCGCCGCGCGCCGGCCGGATTGGTCAGCGGCCCCAGCAGGTTGAAGATCGTCCGCACCGCCAGCTCGCGTCTGACCGGCACGACGAAGCGGGTGGCCTGGTGGTGTGCGGGAGCGAACATGAAGCCGAAGCCCGCGTCCTCGATGCAGCCCGCCACCGCCTCGGGCCCGAGGTCGATTCGGGCGCCCAGCGCCTCGAGCAGATCGGCGGAGCCCGACCTGCTGGTGGCGGAGCGGTTGCCGTGCTTGGCGATCGCGCACCCTGCTCCTGCGGCGATCAGCGCGGCGGTGGTGGACACGTTGAAGCTGCTGCGCCCGCCGCCGGTGCCTGCCGTGTCGAGCAGGTCGTGACGCTCGGTGGGCACGTGCGCTGCGAGCTCGCGCATCGTCCGCGCCAGCCCGGCCAGCTCCTCGACGGTCTCCCCCTTCGTCCGCAGCGCGATCAGGAAGCCGGCGATCTGCGTCTCGGAGACCTCGCCGTGCATGATCTCGGCGAGCACCTCCGCGGTCTGATCCGCGCTCAGATCCCGTCGCGACGCGAGCGCGTCGATCGCCCGGGTCAGGATCGCGTTGGGCATGTCTTCGACGGTCGAGCGATCATGGCGAGCGCTCGAGGAAGTTGCGCAGCAGCTCGTGGCCCTGGTCGGTGAGCACCGACTCGGGATGGAACTGCACGCCCTCGGCCGGCAGCTCGCGGTGGCGCACGCCCATCAGCACGCCGTCCCCCCGTGCGGACTCTTCGAGGCAGTCGGGCAGCTCGGCGTCGACCACCAGCGAGTGATAGCGCCCGACCGTCAGCGGCGACGAGAGCCCCGTGAAGATCGTGCGTCCGTCGTGCTCGATGTTCGTGGCCTTGCCGTGGACGGGCGCGTGCAGCCGCCAGCGCCCGCCGAAGGCCTGGGCGAGCGCCTGATGGCCGAGGCACACGCCGAGCGTCGGGATCCCCGATTCGGGCATGCGTCTGACGGCCTCGAGCGTGATCCCCGCCTGCTCGGGCGTGCACGGCCCCGGTGAGACGACGCAGCGCTCGAAGCCGTCCGCGAGCAGCTCGTCCACGCTGGCCCGGTCGTTGCGCACGACCTCCACCTCGGCGCCGAGCTCGCCCAGGTACTGCACGAGGTTGTAGGTGAACGAGTCGTAGTTGTCGATCACGAGGACTCTCATCTTCAGTTTCGTTTCTCCCCCATCACCCTATTTCGTGATCTGCTCGATCGCGGCGTGCTCGCGCAAGTACTCGCGCAGCCCCGGCAACGCGAAATCAAGTTGGCCGCGCGCAAGGGATTCAATGAGCTGGCGCTCAATCAGACGCACGCGGTACGTGTTCGCGTAGTCGCGCGTGACCCCCATACGACTCACAATGTCACCGATCCTAGAGGGCCCGTCATCCTTCGCCATCGCGAGGAGGAAGGTCTTGTCGACGTCCGAGCAGGCCTTTATCTCGGGGCCGTGCACGCGCGACCCGAGGCGGCGGCGCGCCTCCTCCACACCAACGAGGGCGTCAGCAGTCGTGATCGCCCCGTTCTCCGGGTGCTGGCGCCACGTGCGGTGGCCCACAAGCTGGATGAGGTACGGGTACCCGCCGGTCCCGCCAACGCACTGCTCCAGCGCTTCATCCCCGACCGAGCGGCCCGCGTCAACGATCGGACGCTCCAGCGCCGTCGCAACGTCGGCCTCCCCGACCCTGCCGAGGTCGTGGCGCTCCGCGCGCCGCATGAACGTGAGCACGCCCTCGTTGAGTAGGTCACTCACGGTCGCGGGAAGGCCAGCCCCGAGGAACGTAAGCTCCAGCTCCTCGCGGAACGCGTGCTGCACGACGGTGCAGAGTTGCACGAGCTCGTCCAGCAGGCTGCGGTGCAACTCGTCCACACTAACCAGTAGCCCCGCTCCCTGCGCCGCGAGGATCTCGCAGAGGTCCGTAACCTGGGAACGCAGGCCCGGCACCGCCTTGTGCAGCTCCGTCGTGTCCCAGCTCAAACCCCCGAGCGCACCCGGAGCGGTGAAGCCGGAGAGGCGTCGCTTCATCGCCTCCGGGTCCTGCTCGGCGAGGAGGCGAGGAAGATGCTCCGTCGTCAGGCGTTGCAGCAAGCCCGGCGTCGCCGCCTCGGAGATCACGAGCCAGCCGCGGGAACGCGCTTCCTCCTGCACGGCGTTCAACATCACCGTCTTCCCGGTGCCGCGTGCTCCGGTGTAGATCGTGGCTCGCGCGGGTGAGCCAGGTCCGTCGTCCAAGGCGTCGCTGAAGTCCTGGATCAGTTCGTCGCGACCAACGAGCAGCGGCGGTGAAGCGCCGAACGTTGGCTTAAACGGATTCCTGGCGCGAGGCGTGGTCATACCGCCCATCGTAACGCGCCTTTCTACTCTTTTCTATTCTTTCTATTTCTTGCCACTTGGGGATCCGCACCCGCCTCAGAGCCGTCGAATCTGGCTCTGGATGGATATTGAAAAACTGTCGATCACGAGGACTCTCATGGCCAGTCGGGCTGCTCGCACGCGAGCTCGATCGCCTGGATCACGGCCTTCGTCTTCGCGACGGACTCCTCGTACTCGTACTCGGGCCTCGCGTCGGCGACCGTGCCGCCGCCCGCCTGCACGTGGGCGACGCCGTCCTTGACGATCACCGTGCGGATGTGGATGGCGGTGTCGAGGTCTCCGCCGTAGCTGAGGTAGCCGACGGCGCCGCCGTAGCCGCCGCGCTTGACCGGCTCGAGCTCGTCGATGATCTGCATCGCGCGCACCTTCGGCGCGCCCGACAGCGTGCCCGCCGGCAGCACCGAGCGCAGGGCGTCCATCGCCCCGACCTCCTCGCGCAGGGTTCCCGACACCGAGGAGACGATGTGCATGACGTGGCTGTAGCTCTCGATCTCCATCAGCTCGTCGACGTGGACGCTGCCGTACTCGCACACGCGACCGAGGTCGTTGCGGCCGAGGTCGACGAGCATCACGTGCTCGGCGCGCTCCTTCTCGTCGGCGAGCAGCTCCTGCTCGATCCGCCGGTCCTCCTCGGGCGTGGCGCCGCGGGGCCGCGTGCCGGCGATCGGCTTGGTGCTCACGTGGCGGGCCTTCACGGTCAGCAGCGGCTCGGGGCTCGCGCCGACGACCTGGAAGTCGCCGAAGTCGAGGTAGTACATGTACGGGCTCGGGTTGACCGCGCGCAGCCCGCGGTAGATCGAGAATGCCTCGACCGGCACCGGCGCCGACCAGCGCTGCGAGGGCACGACCTGGAAGGCGTCGCCGGCGTGGATGTACTCGACGATCCGCGTGACCATCGCTTCGAAGCGCTCGCGCGGCATGTTCGACCGAAACGTCGGCGCCTCGCGCGGGAGTGGGGGTCCGCTCACCGGCTCGCCCCGCGGCACCGGCCCGGCGAGCACGCAGCGCACCTCGCCGATCGTGCGCGCGGCCTCTTCGTACGCTCGCTCGACGTCGCCCTCTCCGTCCGCGTCCTGGACGTGGGCGTTGGCGACGATCGTGACGGTGTGCTTGAGGTGGTCGAAGACGACCAGCGCGTCGGAGAGCATCAGCGCCATGTCGGGCAGCGCGAGCGCCTCGCCGTCCGCGTCCGCGCCTTGCCCGGAGCCGGATGTCCCCGGCGGATCGCCGAGCGGCTCGACAGTGCGCACGAGGTCATAGCCGAAGAAGCCGACGGCCCCGCCGGTGAACGGGACCTCCTCGCCCGCGTCGTGGATCGGCGCCTGCGCGAAGCGCGCGACGTGCTCGGCCGCGAGCGCGTAGGGGTCGCCGCCGTCCGCCAGCGACCAGCGCAGCACCGAGCGGGGGCGAAAGCCGATGAACGACCAGCGCCCGACCCGCTGTCCCTGATCGGCGGACTCCAGCAGGAACGCGGGCTCTCCGGGCGCGAGCGCGCGCAGCTTCAGGAACGCGGACACCGGCGTCTCGCAGTCCTCGATGAAGCTCACGTGCAACGGGATCAGGTTGTGGGTGCGCGCGAGCACACGCGCCTCGGGCAGGCTCGGCAGCACGCTCGCCGCACCGGCGCCGGCGAGGCTAGGAGCGACGGCCATCGAGCACCAGCTCGGCGTCGGCGAGCGCACGCCCGCGGCTGCGCAGGAGCACGAGCAGGTGGTAGAGGACGTCGGCTGCCTCTTCGTCGACGCGCGCGTCGGACTCCTCGCGGGCGGCGCGGGCGACCTCCTCCGCCTCCTCCATCACCTTCTCGCCGATCCGCGCGGGATCGTCGAGCAGCGCCACCGTGTAGGACCCGAGCGGGCGCTCGCTCGCTCGCTCGGCGACGGTGCGCTCGAGCTCCGACAGCGCCTGGAACGGCGCTCTGGGATCGAGCTGGCCGCGGTGAAAGCAGGTGCGCTCGCCGGTGTGACAGGCCGGGCCGGCGGGCTCGACCAGCGCGAGCAGCGCATCGCCATCGCAGTCCACTCGCAGCGCGCGCACGCTCTGCACGTTGCCGCTGGTGGCGCCCTTGTGCCACTGCTCGCCGCGCGAGCGGCTCCACAGGTGCAGCTCGCCGGTCTCGCGCGTGCGCCTGAGGGCCCGCTCGTTCATGTACGCGAGCGTGAGCACCTCGCCGGTTCGCCAGTGCTGGACGACACAGGGCACGAGGCCGTCGCCGTCGTAGCGGACGAGCTCGTCGATGGCGTTCGCGGCCGCTGCGCTCATCGCACGATTGTAGGTACCGCCGTGGGCGGTTCGGTTTCAGCCACACTGCCACGGCCATGCAATCGCTGCTCGAGCGCAAGCTGCTCGTCGTCACCGGCAAGGGTGGCGCGGGCAAGACGACGATCGCCGCGGCGCTGGGTCTGGCGGGCGCACGCGCCGGACGGCGCACGATCGTCGTGGAGGTCGGCCAGGAGGCTCGCCTGCCGAGCATGTTCGGGGTGAGCCCGCCGCGGGCGGGTGTCGAGTGCAGCCTGCGCGAGCGCCTGTCGAGCATCTCGATCGACCCCGATCGCGCGCTGCTCGAGTGGCTGCAGGCGCTGGGAGGCCGCGTGTCCGGCCGCGTGCTCGCCTCGAGCGGAACCTTCCAGTACTTCGCCGCGGCGGCGCCCGGGGCGAAGGAGCTCGTGACGATGGTCAAGGTCTGGCGGCTGACCGGCGGGCGGCGGGCCGCCGGGCGCGACGGCGGCCACGACCTGGTGGTGCTCGACGCACCCGCCACCGGCCACGCGCTCGGCCTGCTCGGCTCGCCGTACACGTTCGGCGAGATCGCCCGCGTGGGGCCGATCGCCAGACAGACGGCCAAGCTGCAGGAGCTGCTGGAGAGTCCGGCGCGCTCGGCCTACCTGGCGGTGGCGTTGGGAACGGAGATGGCTGTGACGGAGACGATCGAGCTGCAGGACGGCCTGCGCGCCCGCCTCGGCCGCGGACTCGCGGCGGTCGTGGTCAACGCGCTGGCGCCGCAGCGCTTCACCGCGGCGGAGCTGCGCCGCATCCAGTCGCTCGCTGGGCGGCCACCGCCCGCCGCCGGCGGGCACGGCGCGGCGGGCGCGCCGGCCGGGACCGCGCGGGGTCTCGCAGGCGGCGTCGCGGATGCGGATGAGACGGAGCGTGAGGCCGTGCGCGAGGCGGCCGTGCGCGAGGCGGCCGTCCACGCCGCGGAGGTCGTTCACCGGCAGGGGCGCATGCAGCACAACCAGCTCGCGCGCCTGCGCCGGCGCGAGCTCGAGGTGATCGGCATCCCGTTCGTGTGGACGCCGCGGCTGGAGCTCACCGCGCTGGAGGCCATCGCCAGGCGGCTCGAGCGTGCGCTGTAGGAGCTCTCAGATCGTGGCGAGCCGGTAGCGGCGGGTGGCCGCGTCGCGCTCGAGCAGGCCGACCGCCAGCAGCGTGGTCACGTAGCGGTGGGTGGTGCTGGTGTTCATCGCCAGCATCCGAGCGAGCTCCGCGATGCCGAGGTAGCCCCCGTCCGAGGGGAAGCACGACAACACCAAGAGGCCGGACAGCAGCGACCGCGACAGGCGCCGGTCCTCCATCTGCGCCGGGTACGCCCACTCATCGGAATCCACGCTCAGGCTCCAGCCGGGGTCCTTCAGCGCGGACAGCAGCACCGACATGGTGCCTCCCTGGCCGGCGGAGCGGACGACCTGGTCGACCTGCGCTTTGGACAGCTCGATGCTCACGCTTTCGCGGCCGTCGGCGGCCTGCGACGGGACCGCCCGCGGGCGCGATCGCCCGGGACGCTGCCACACGCGCGACGACGTTCCCCGCTTGGCAGCCGGGCTGCCGGCCTTCGTACGCCCGGCGCGGCGTCTAGCGTCACTGCCCAAAGGCAGCACCCCGGTAGTGTCCTCGTCGATCATCGCTCGTCCACCATCATGCCGTTGTTCAACTCCTTCGCCAAGGCGGCCCTGAATGTTCAGTTCTGACTAGTTCCGGCTAGTCGCCAGGGCGGAGATAGTACAGTTGTCTGCAGCGCGTCGTCCCGCGGTGCTGTGAAACGGCCTCTACGAGCCGGTGTTGACGGCGCCTACGCTTCGCGCAGCGCATACGCGAGGCGCCACACGCGCAGGACCGGCACGAGCAGTCTCGTCAGCGAGCCGCCGGCCAGCGCAAGGCGATCGCGGCTGGCGCGCAGCGCCGGCGAGCGCAGGCGCTCGTGCGATAGATACATCGCGACCATGCACGCCGCGATCACCGCGTGCCGGTCGCCCGCAGGCAGATTGCCGGCTTCACAGGCCGACCGGCGGATCAGTTCGGACAGGCGAGCGATGGCAACCTCGCAGCTGGGGTAGTAGGCGATGTAGCTGTGCTGGTTGCAGGCGACGTCGCCGGCCTGATCGACGTAGCTGTCCAGCATCGTGCTGACCGCGCAGATCCACGGAACGTAGGCCGCGTGCACATCCGCCCAGCCCTCGCCGCCGCAGGACGCCTCCGCGAGCAGCGCGTGGATGCATAGCGAGCTGCTCGCCGCGGCCGGAAGCTCCCACCAACACGTCTCGCGCTCACACGGGGATTGGCTCGCGGACCATCTGCGCAGTGCAACGCGGCGACGTTGACGGTCAGTGTCGTGGTTGAGGCTCTGCACCTGGCCGCACCTCCTCGCGCCCGCCAGCAGCCAGGGGCGCACCTGCGCGTAGCGCGACAGCGTCATGCAGCTCTCGCGACACGCCTCCACGAGCGCGCGCAGGTAGCCACCGTCGTCTTTCCACGGGTGATAGAGGTAGTAGTCGGAGATCGGCGCCGACGGGTCGAGCGCCTCGACGAGGGCCCGGTGAAGCTGCAGGCCGTTGCGCTCGCCGGCGGCTCGCTCGTGCGCGTCGTCGAGGAACTCGATGATGATCTCGTACGCCACCAGCGCACGCAGCAGACGCGCGTCGCGGTGGGGAGGCAGGATCGAGAACAGGCCCGCGCCGACGATGTGGGTGCGCTTGCGTTCGAGCGTCCTCAGCGCGTCCTCGCGAATCGGGCCATCGGGGATCCTCTCAGCGCACTTGCGCCAATCGCCGATCTCGCGCGCGGCCGCACGCAGACCCCAGCTCAGCTCGCGCGCCGCGCCAGTCACCAGCGCGCGCAACTGCCCGCAAGACAGAGGCAGGGGATCTCCAGGCGAGGGCCGCGGGCCCTCATGAATCCGATGATCGGAACTCTCCTGAAAGATAGTGGATGCTAGATCGCATACCGGACGCCTTTGGACACCGCGACGGCACAGGCGGGCGCCGGGCGGCGCTCACTCTTGGAGGCCGACCGCCGGTCGGGTGCGCGCGGCCATGTAGCCGGGCACCGCGACGATCGTCACGGCGACGGCGGTGACGATCGAGAACCTCCACAGGGCGGTCCACACATCGGCCGAGAACACGACGGGGAAGCCCGTGACCGCGGCGAGCGCGTGGCTCAACAGCACCTGGCCGAAGATCCCGAAGAGCGCTCCCATCGTGCAGCCCGTCCCCACCAGCAGCACGCTCTCGAGCATCAGCGAGCGCCACAGCTCGCGCCGGGTGAAGCCGTCGACCTTCAAGTCCGCCAGCTGGGCGCGCCGCTGCCAGATCATCGAGCCCATCGCCACTCCCATCGCGAGCACGGCGGCGATCAGCACCAGCCACGAGATCTGCGTCAGGCGCGCGAGACCCTGGCGGCTGGCCGCGCGCTGACGAGCTTCGCGCTGGCGGGAGGTTTCGACGGTCAGGCCCGACCTCGGCCCGAGCAGGCGCTCGAGCGCCGCGCGCACACGCGCAGGCGCGACCCCGGGGGCGAGCCGGACGTAGTAGGCGCTGGGGTCGCTGCTGCCCCATGCGCGCGCGTAGTCGGCGGCGTTGAGGATGATCGCGCCGGGCGGCCAGCCGAGGTTAGTGATGAGGCCCGCCACGCGGAAGCGGACGGGATGAGGCGCGGGCAGCACGAACGGCGATCCGACGTGCAGGTGGTGTTCGCTCGCGAGCGCCTGCGAGACGACCGCCCATCCGCCGGCGCGTACCCTCGCAACACCTGCGGCCAGCCCACCGTGGAGGAGCTGGCTCGAGGGAATCGGCTCGCCGGCGCCGGCCGGGACGCCCAGCACCCACACGCGGCGGTCGCCGAAGTCGAGCAGACCGCCGCGCACCGGTTCGATCGTGCGCACGCCGGGCACACGGCGCCAGGCCGACACGTCCGCGGCACGGAACGGCGTGGTCGCGAGCAGGTTCTCTTCGCCGGGGGGGATGACGACCAGCTGCGCGTTCCCGTTCAGCTGCTCGATCAGCCGGTTCACGCCCTGCTGGAGATTGGCGTGCGCGCCCTCGATGGCAACGCTGCCGAACACCGCGATCGCCCCGGTGGCGCCCACGGCGAGCACGCGCGCCTGGTTGGCGCGCGAGTGCAGTTCGATCGCCGCCAGGTGGGTGGCGACGCCGCCCGCGAACCGCCGAAGCCGCCCGAGCACGGCCACGATGCCCAAGAGCGCCACCGGCAGCAGCGCCAGCAGGGCGACCATCAGGCAGGCGATCCCCGCGACCGCGGCCTGCGGGGCCAACACCAGGATCAGGGTCGTCGCCGCCAGGCAGATCGCACCGAGGGCGACCTCCTCGAGCGGGCGCCCGCGCGGGCGATGCCCCTGCGCGAGCGTGCTCGGCAGCCGCGAGAAGATCTGCCGGCGGACCGGCGCGAGCACGCCGACGGTAGCCGCGAGGACGCCCCCCGCGAACGCGACGGCGATGCTCTGCCAGGTGACGATTCTCTGGGAGCCGACCGGGAAGCCGAGCGACAGGTAGCCGGGGTTCGAGCTGAAGAGCCCTGCGGAGAGGAGCTCGCCCAGCACCAGCCCGATGCACGAGGCCAGCAGACCGAGGACGAGTGCGTCGAACAGCAGGATCTTCACGATCATCGCGGCGGTGTACCCGTCGAGGCGGAGGTCCTCGACCATGTTGCGACGCTGCGCGGTGGTGAGCAGGAGCGCGTTGAAGGCGAACAGGAAGCCGACGAGGGCGCTGATCGCCGAGAACACCAGCGTCGACTGGTCGGTCGGTCCGGCGGCCTGGTTGAAGAGCATCGCCTCGAAGTTGGCCGGGCGCAGGTTCACCGAGCGCGCCGCCGCGAGGCGGCTGAGCGAGGCGATCGCCTCGGCGTCCTCCCCCGCCTTGGCGCGGACGAAGATGCTGGTCACGCGGCCGCTCATGCCGGTCAGCTGCTGGACGTAGGGCAGCGGGCCGAGCGCGATCGGGCTGCCCACCAGGGGGCCTATGTCCTGAGCGCTCAGCGTCGCGCCCACGTACGCGGTGGGCGCGAGGCTGCCGATCTGCAACCGCACCGACTGCAACGTGCTCACGCCGAGCGCCTGCGCGATCGGCGCCGGCAGCGCGAGCGCCCGCAGGCTGGCGAGCGGCGAGCGGCCGAACCGGCGCACGAGCGGCCCTGCCAGGTACGCGAGCCGCGGATCGGCCCCCAGCAGATCCACCGTGCGAGCTCCCGCGGGGCCGAGCATGTCCACTCGCGCCTCCAGGACCGGCAACGCGGCGCCCACGCCCGGCTGCCTCTCGACTTCGCGGAGCAGGCCTTCGTCGAAGCCCTCGGACGAGCGGGCTATGAGCTGAAAGCGCATCTGCCCGACGATCCCCGAGCTGATCTGCCGAACGGAGCCGCTGAGGCTGGCGCCGGCGACCTGGGAGGCGAACAGCAGCGCCACGCCGATGGCGATCCCCGACAGGGCGAAGGACTCCTGGACGAGCCGGCTGCGCAGGCGCACGCGGTACAGCCGAGCGATGTTCGACAGGCGCATCCCGCAGGGTCCTCTGCCGGCTAGTGGACGCTGACGGCCACGGAGTGCTCGTCGGGCACGTGCTCGACGAGCGCCCCGTCGCGCAGCGCGTTCACGCGATCGGCATGCGCGGCGGCCCGCAGGTCGTGGGTGACGAGGAGGGTCGCCGTCCGGCGCTCGTGGCAGATGTCGGCGAGCAGCTCCAGGACCTCGTGCGCGCGAGAGCTGTCGAGGTTGCTGGTGGGCTCGTCCGCGAGCACCAGCTTGGGTTCGGTCGACAGGGCGCGCGCGATCAGCACCCGCTGGCGCTCGCCCATCGACAGCTGCTCGGCGCGGTGCTCGAGCCGCTCGCCCAGTCCCAGCCGCTCGAGCAGCGGCGCCACGCGGCGATGCGCGGCGGTGACCCCCATGCCGGTGCCCAGCAGCTTGAGCGCAGCGTTGTCGAGGACGCTCGCGCTCTCCATCAGGTGCAGCGCCTGGCGCACGAAGCCGAGCTCGTGCAGCCGCAGGCGAGCTGCCCGGCGCTCGCTGAGCTGTGAGACGTCCTGCCCGCCGATCAGCACCGCGCCGCTGTCGGGCCGCAGGAGCGCGGCCACCAGCATCAGCAGCGTGGTCTTGCCGGAGCCGCTGGGCCCGTTCAGCACGACCAGCTCACCCGGCGCGACGGTCATCGAGACGCCGTCGATCGCGCGCACGCGCGCGCCCTCGCCAACCAGGTAGTGCTTGACGACGCTGCGTAGCTCGAGCACCTAGGCGGACCGCTCCGTGCTCGGGAAGTCGATCACGTTGCCCGGGCGCTCCGGCGGTGGATCCGGCGGGGCGATGATCCGCCCATTGGAGAGCGCCCGGATCTGATGGGCGCCCATCATCTCTTGCATGTCGGGAACGGCGAGCAGCACTCCCACGCCGTCGTCGGCCAGCTCACGCAGCAACGCCACGAGCAGCTCGCGCTCGCGCAGGCCGAGGTTGGCGGTCGGATCGTCGACGAGCACCAGGCGCGGCGCCCGCGCGAGCACGCGCGCGATCCCCACGAGGGCGCGCTCGCCGTCGGAGAGGCTCGGCCAATACTGCTGGGCGCAGTCGCCGACCCCGACGCGAGCCAGGGCGTCGCGCGCGAGCGCGTAGGCGCTGCGATGTCCGTGCGCCGGCAGCAGCGGAAGCGCCACGTAGTCGAGCATCCGCAGCTCGCTGCGCGGACCGCCGCGCCGAACCCATGCGATCCGCTCGCGCATCGCCTGCGCGTGCTCGGCGGCGGACATGGACGCGACGTCCACCCCCTGGAAGCACACGCGACCGCGATCGCAGGATTCGAGGCCCGCGGCAAGCTTCAGCAACGTCGTCTTGCCCGCACCGCGCTTGCCCCACAGGACCATCAGCTCGCCCGCGTCCACCGCCAGCGAGAGCTCGTTCAGCACCCGCAGCTCGTGGGGGCCACGCCAGTAGCTCTTGCACACGCCGTCGAACGTCAACAGCGCGCCGGCCATCAGAGCGCCTGCAACCGCCGCACGCTCTCACGTGGCGCCCGGCGCTCGCTGGCCGCGAGCACGCCGCGCGGATCCGCCCGCCGCGAGTCTTCGAGCAAGCGCTCCAACAACTCGCGGGCGCTCTGCAACCACTCGATACGCGACTTCCAGGATGCGACCTCCGCGTCTCTAGCCAGGGTCCGCATCAGCCTCGACCACTCCTGACGGTCGCTCGCCAGCTCTCGCTCGGAGGATTGCCCCAGGTCGCGCAGGCGAGCCATGCACGCGAGCTCCTGGCCGTAGACCATGTCGATCAGCGCAGGCACGTCGTGCGGGCGGCAGAGCGCGATCTTCAGGTGCAGATCGTCGCGCAGGGGAGGCGCCGGCGAGGAGCCGAGCATCCATGCTTCGAAGTGCTCGACGCCCTCGTCGGTCGCCTCGTAGATCATGCGCGGAGCGGCGCGCCTGGCGGGGCCGGGGCCAACCTCGCCGGCAGCCCGTACCAGGGCGTCGCGGCTCAGCTGGTCGAGCGCCGAGTACACACCCGACGGCGCGAACGCCGAGGAGCCAAAGCGCTCCTCGAGCCGCTGCGCGAGCTGGTACCCGTAGCCGGGCCGCTCGATCACCAGTCCCAATATGGCGTACTTCGCCGACATGTCCCACCTGCTCCTCGATGCCTTTCGCGCAAGCAGAAGGTATCCCAAACCGGGAAGCTCCGCAGCCTCAAAGATGGGATGAATCGAATTAACTGTAACGGTGTGTTACCCGATTGTTTGCGACTATCGGGATCTAGCTGATACCTAGACGATCGAGCATGGCCTCGTCCCCGCGCCAATCCCGCCGGACACGGACGGACAGCTCCAGGTGCACCTGACTGCCCAGCATTCGCTGCAGCTCACGACGGGCGGCCGTTCCGATCGCCTTGATCATCTGTCCGCGGCCGCCGATCACTATCCGCTTCTGCGAGTCGCTCTCGACCCAGATCAGCGCGCGCACGCGCGCGAGCTGTGGGCGTGGATACTCGAGCTCCTCGATCGCCACCCCCACGGCGTGGGGCAGCTCCTGGAAGGTGCGCCTGATGACGGCCTCACGGATCAGCTCCGCCATCTGCATCTCCTGCGTCTGATCGCTGCTGGCCCCGGCGGCGAACAGGAACGGCCCCTCGGGCATCAGAGTCGTGAGGTGCCCCAGCAGCTCACGCACGCCCGCTCCGGTATGAGCGGAGATCGGGAACACCTCGGCCCGCGCGTCCAGCTCCGACGCCTGCGCGAGCATCGCCACCAGCGCCGCCCGCGAGACTCGATCGATCTTGTTGACGGCGATCGTGACCGGGGTATCGGCCGCGGCGAGCGTCCTCGCGATGAAGCGATCGCCGGGACCCACGCCCTGCTCGCCGTTGAGCATCAACAGCATCGCGTCCGCTCCCGCGAGCTCCTGCTCCACGCGCCGGGCCATACGCGCGGTGAGCGCGTCGCGCGGGCGCTGCACACCGGGCAGATCGACCAGCACGATCTGACAGTCCTCGCTGTTGTAAACGCCACGGATCGCCCGGCGGGTGGTCTGTGGCCGCTGGGAGACGATCGCCACCTTCTCGCCCACGGCGGCGTTCACGAACGTCGACTTGCCGACGTTGGGCCTGCCCGCCAGCGCCACGAAACCGCCGCGCGTCATCCGTGCGCTCCAGCCAGCAGCTGACGCTGCAGCGCGAGCATCTCGCCGTCGTCGCGCTCGTGGTCCATGCCCAGCAGGTGCAGCATCCCGTGCACGATCGCCTCGCGCACGTCGGAGGCGTGCTGCACGCAGATCACGATGTCGCCGAGCTCCCGCGGCAGTGCGGGCTCGACGCCGTCGACCGGAAACGACAGCACGTCGGTGGGAGCGGGCTTGCCGCGATGCTCGGCGTTCAGCCGGGCGATCCGCTCGGCGTCCACGAACTCGATCGCCACGTGCCCCGCATCGACGCCCCTGCAAGCGCCGGCCCGTCTGCACAGCCCTGCGATCTCCGCCGCCGAGGGCGCCTGCGGTGCGAGGCTCGCGCCGAACACCTCGACTTCGATCATCGCGTCTCAGGCGCTGCGAACCGCCGCGCGCGGCCCTTTCTTCGCCGGCAGCGGCGCCTCGCGCTGGGAGTGCTCGTCGTAGGCCTCGACGATCCGCTGCACGAGCTTGTGCCGCACGACGTCCTCGCCTCCGAAGCGCACGAACTCGATTCCCTCGATCGCGTCGAGCACCTCGCCCACGGCGATCAGACCCGACTGCTGCTCGCGCGGCAGATCCACCTGCGTGATGTCTCCGGTGACGACCATCCGCGAGCCGAACCCCAGCCGCGTGAGGAACATCTTCATCTGCTCGGGCGTCGTGTTCTGGGCCTCGTCGAGGATCACGAACGAGTCGTTCAGCGTCCGCCCGCGCATGAACGCCAGCGGCGCGATCTCGATCACGCCGCGCTCGATGTGCTGGGAGACCTTCTCGGGGTCGAGCATGTCGTGGAGCGCATCGAACAGCGGCCGCAGGTAGGGGTCGACCTTGGCCATCAGGTCGCCCGGCAAGAAGCCCAGGCGCTCGCCCGCCTCGACCGCCGGGCGCGTGAGGATGATGCGGTTGACCTCGTGCCGCGACAGCGCCGCCGCCGCCAGCGCGACCGCGAGAAACGTCTTGCCGGTGCCGGCGGGCCCGACGGCGAACGTGATCGTGTTCGCGCGGATCGAGTCCACGTAGCGCTTCTGGTTGATCGTCTGCGGGGCCACCCGCAGCCCGCGATGACGCCAGACGATGTCCTCGAGCACCCGCGCGGGCGATTCGTGCGCGTCCAGCGCGCCGGTCACCGCGGAGATCGTCCCGGGGCCGATCTGGTGCCCCGCGGCGATCAGGTCGGCGAGCTCGCGCACGACGCGCTCACCCACGTGTGTCTCCGTCTCCTCGCCGTCGAACGTGAGCAGGTTGCCGCGGAGGAACACCTTGCAGTCCAGATGCGCCTCCAACGCGCGCAGGACCGCATCCTGGCTGCCCGCCAGCTCGGCGGCGACTTCGTTTGGAAGCTCGATCTGCGTTCTCATGCCTCGAGGGCAGCGCGCACGAGCCCCGACACGCGCTTGCCGTCAGCGCGGCCGTCCACCGCCGCCATCGCCCGCTTCATCGCGATCCCCATGTCCTTCGCCGACTCGGCTCCGCTGTCGCGAACGGCCTGGCCGACGATCGCTTCGAGCTCATCCTGAGAGAGCTCCGCCGGCAGGTAGGAGTCGATCAGCTGCGCCTCGGCCTCCTCGCCGCCGGCGCGCTCGGCGTGGCCGGCCTCGCGGTAGGCGCTGGCGGCCTCCAGCCGGCGCTTGCGCTCGCGGCGCAGCACCGCGAGCTCCCCCTCCGGGGACAGTGCCTCGTCGGCCCCATCCTTGGAGGCCTTCTGCAGCTCCGAGAGCACCATCCGCAGCGCGCCCACCCGTTCGCGTTCGCCGGCGCGCATCGCGCCCTGCAGGTCGGTCTTGATCTGCTCGAGTATCGCCACGCCGATCAGCATACGCCGCCGCAGCGACTCTGCCGGCGCTTTCAGTCGCCTTCGAGCGGCGTGGGGCTCCCCAGGCGTCCCGGCGCCGAGGCGTCGCGGCCGAACACCAGCGCCACGTTCCAGTCCACCAGCAGGCGCAGCCGGCGCCCGATCCCGGGCATCAGCAGCAGGTGGTAGGTGCGCGCGATCAGCCACGCCGGCAACCCCCGCCAGCGAACGCCCAGCGTGATCGCCACCGCCTGGTTGTGCCCGAGCTCGGCCACCACTCCCTTCGTGCGGTAGCGGAAGGGGCGCACGCGGTCGCCGGCGAGCGTCGCCGCGATGTTGCGTGCCACGAGGCGGCCCTGGCGGATCGCGTGCTGCGCCGTCGGAGGACAGGACTGGCCGGGCCGCGAGGGGTCGGGCACGGCCGCACAGTCGCCGATCGCCCACACGCCCGCGCCGGCCGCGACCCCGGCCCCGCCGCCTTCGGCTGCGCCCGCTGCCTGCGGCGGTGTCGCGGACGCGGCGCGAACGCGCATCGTGCGATCCACCAGCACGCGCCCGTCGCCGTCGAGCGCCACGCCCAGCCGGGCGAGGGCCGGGCTCGGCTTCACGCCGGCGGTCCACACGAGTGTGCGGGCAGCGATCGTCTCGCCGTCGGCGAGCGTGGCCGAGCGCGCGCTCAGCGCGGACAGGGTCGCGTTGGTGCGCACCTCGATCCCGCGGCCGCGGAGCTCGCGTTCGGCGAAGGCCGAGAGGGTGATCGGGACCTCCTGCATGATCCGCGCACCCGCCTCCACGAGCACCCAGCGCATGCCCTGCGCCGCACAGCGAGGGTACAGCTCGATCGCTTCCGCGGCGAAGTCCTGCAGCTCGGCGAGCCCCTCGACGCCGGCGTAGCCGGCGCCGACGAACACGAACGACAGGTACTCGGCCCGCAGCGCCGGGTCCTCGACGGACTCGGCGATGTCCATGCAGTTCAGCACCTGGTTTCGCACCGCGATGGCGTCTGAGAGCGACTTCAGCCCGATCGCGTGCTCGGCCAGGCCGGGGATCGGCAGCGTGCGCGACACCGACCCGAGGGCGATCAGCAGCTGGTCGTAGGGGAGCTCGAGCCGCTGGCCGTCGATGCGGCTGACCGCGAGCGTGCGCGCGGCGGGGTCGGCGCCGGTCACCTGCCCGATCACCAGGTCGGTCTTGCGCAGCTGCGATCGCAGGGGGACGACCACGTGGCGCGGGTCGAGCGCCGCGCCGGCGGCGCCCGGCAGCAACGGCGTGTACAGCATGAAGTTGGCGTCGTTGACGAGCGTCACCCGCGCGCTCTGCGCCGGCAGCAGCCGCTCGAGGGCGCGCGCCGCGTACAGACCGCCGAATCCGCCACCCGCGATCACGACCTGCCAGGCCACGCCGACACAATAGGGTGCAGGCGGTGAACGAGTCCCTGTACGCGAGCGCGCTCGCCCCGTTCCTGGAGGAGGTCGAGCGCCTGCGCCCGGCGCAGGCGGAAGTGATCGACGCCCACACCCACCTGGGGCTGGACGAGGACGGCCGCTCGCTGAGCCTGGAGCAGCTGCTCGCCCAGCTCGACCGCGCGCAGGCGCGGCGCGCGTGCGTGTTCCCGCTGCACGACCCCGAACGCCGGCCGTCCTACAGCCTGCCCAACGATCGCGTCCTCGCCTGGTCGGCCGAAAGCGAGGGCAGGCTCGTGCCCTTCAGCCGGCTGGACCCCGCCGAAGCGCCCGTGGCAGAGGCAGAACGCTGCCTCGCGGCGGGCGCGCGCGGCATCAAGCTGCACCCGCGGGCGCAGGACTTCGTGTTCGACGGCCCCGAGATGGGCGAGGTGTTCGCGCTCGCGGAAGCGGCGAGCGTGCCGATCCTCATCCACGCCGGCCGCGGGCTGCCGCCGCTGGCGGACGGGCTCGTGCGGCTGGCCCTCGACCACCCCGGCGCCGTCCTCATCCTCGCCCACGGCGCGATCTGCGACCAGGGCATCCTCACCACGCGCCTGGCCGACCATCCGGGGGTGCTGTATGACATCTCCTGCTTCTTCCCGCTGGACGTCATCGAGCTGTACGCCCGTGCGCCCGCCGAGCGGATCGTCTTCGCCTCCGACCCCCCCTACGGGCAGCCCGCGACGACGCTGTACATGGCGCTGCGCGTGGCCGCGCACGCCGGCCTGGACGAGGCGAGCACGCGCGCGCTGCTCGGCGGCACGATGGCCTCGCTGCTCGACGGTCACGGCCTGCCCGCGGTCACCGCCCCACGGCGCCAGGACTCGATCAAGCTGTCAGGCCGTCTGGCGCGCGTGTACGGCTACGCGAGCCTCGTCGGTCCCGGCCTCTTCTCGGGCGCGATCGAGCAGGCGCGGGGGATGCTCGACATGGCGATCGCCGCCTGCCGCGACCCGCAGCCTCGAGGCGTCGGCGATGCGCTGGAGACGGTCGGCGCGGCGCTCGTCGCGGCGAAGGCGCTGATGGAGAGCGAGGACGGCGTGCGCCCCGCCATCGACCTCGTCTACCGATCGCTCGTCCGTACCATCACCGAGGTGCCCGCCGAGAGCTGAGCGAGCGCGCCATCGCGAGCGCGGCACACCGCGCCGTTCACTCGTCCGACAGCCACACGGCCGCCCACTCGCCGTTCGTGCGCCGCTCGCGCTCGCGCAGGCGCAGGCGGTCGCCGAAGGCGTGCACGACCTCGTCGAGCTCTCCGATCAGCAGGCCGCCGGCGATCAGGTGGGAGGGGGTCTCGGACATCCGCTCGGCGAGCTCCAGCAGCAGCGGGCGCAGCAGGTTCGCCAGCACGACCCTCGCCGCCGGCGGGACCGAGGCTGCGGGCGCGTCGAGCGCCGGCGCCTCCTCGAGCGCATCGGCTCGCCACGGCAGCGCCGACGCCGTACGCAGGTCAAAGCGGCGCACCTCGATCGTGGCGGCGTTGACCGCGGCGTTCTCGCGGGCGGCGGCCACGCTCTCGGGCTCGTTGTCGAGCGCCAGCACCGGCGCGAAGCCGAGGGTGGCGGCGGCGATCGCCAGCACCCCCGAGCCGGTGCCCACGTCCACCACCGCGCCGCCCGGGCCCTCGCGGGCGGCGAGCTCCAGCAGCAGCTCCAGGCACATGCGCGTCGTCGCATGCGCGCCCGTGCCGAACGCCTGGCCGGGGTCGATCACGATCTCGCGAACGGCCGCGGGGCCTTCGCCGCCGGTCGGCGAGCGGCGCCGGCCCGGTCGCGGCCGGGTCGCGCTCGCGGTCTCCCACGGCGGTCGCACCAGCAGCGACGGGACCGGTGCGCGCCTGGGTCGGGCGTCGTGCCCGGGCGCCTCGTGCCTCGGCGCGCCGCTCTGGACGGGCGCCTCGACGAGGACAGGGCGGTGGAACTGGCGCCAGCGCTCGTGCCAGTCGTCGGGGATCTCCTCGCTGCGAACGTCGACCAGCGCGTCGCCCGCGGCGGCCTTCAGGTCGGGGAGCGCCGGCAGCTCGCCGGGGGCCCCGTAGACGGCGTACTCGACGGTCCCCTCGGCGACGGTGCCTGCCTCCCCGTGCACCTCCTCCACACCCGCGGGCGCCAGCTCCAACAGCTCGGCCAGCACCAGCTCGGCGTGCTCGCTCGCTACGCGGACGGCCAGCCTGATCACGCCGCCTGGCTGCCCAGCGCGCGGCGCAGCTTGGCGAACACCGATTCCTGTGGCGCGTGGAGGTTCTCCTCGCTCAGGCTCTCGTTCACGCGCTCCATCAGCTCGCGCTGCTCGGCGCTGAGGCGGCGGGGAACGACGACGTTCACCACCACGCGCAGGTCGCCGCGGCGGCCGCGTCGCAGCGCTGGCATCCCGGCTCCACGCAACGTCAGCACCTCCCCCGGCTGGGTGCCGGCGGGAAGCTCGATCGACGCGGCGCCGTCGAGCGTCGGCACCTCCAGGGTGCCGCCGAGAGCGGCCAGCGGCGCGGCGACGTCCAGCGCGGTGATCAGGTCATCGCCCTCGCGCACGAAGCGATCGTCCTCGCGCACGCGCACCACCACGTACAGGTCGCCCGCCGGCGCTCCCGCCTCGCCGGCGTGGCCGGCGCCTGTGAGCCGAATCCGCTGCCCCTCGGCGATGCCGGAGGGGACGTCCACCTCGAGCGTCCGCCTGCGCGCCACCCGTCCGCGGCCGTGGCACTCGCGGCAGGGCTGTCTGGGGATGCGCCCGTCGCCGTGACAGTCCGGGCAGCTCATCGTCCGCACCATCTGCCCCAGCAGCGTCTGCGTGACGGCGCGCAGCTGTCCGCTGCCGCCGCAGCGCTCGCACGTCTCGATCGGCGTCCCCGGCTCGGCGCCGTTGCCGTGGCAGTGCGCGCAGCGCTCGATCACCTCGAAGGTGACCGCCACCTTCGCTCCCTCGGCCGCTTCGCGCAGGTCCAGCTCGACGGCCACCGCCACGTCGCCGCCCTGCCTGTGCTCGTCAGGGTGCCCGGGTCCGGCGCGCCCGGCGGCGGGAGCGCCGCCGAAGAACGCGTTGAACAGGTCGCTGATCGAGCCGAAAGCGTCGAAGTTGGGCGCGTAGCCCCCCGAGCGCAATCCCTCGTGGCCGTAGCGATCGTAGGTCGCCCGCCGCTCGGGGTCGCTGAGGATCTCGTTCGCCTCGGCGGCCTCCTTGAACTTCTCCTCGGCGTCCGGGTCGTGGGCGTTGACATCGGGGTGCAGCTCCATCGCCAGCTGGCGGAACGCCTTCTTGATCTCCTGCGCCGAGGCGTCGCGCCCGACGCCCAGCACTTCATAGGGGTCGCGGGGCATGCGCGCGCGATCAGTTCTCGGCGTAGGCGTCTTCGACGAACCGCGAGAGCTGGTGCGCGGCCTCGCGCACGGTCGCTATCGCGCCCGCGTAGTCCATCCGCACGGGTCCGATCAGCGACACGGTGCCCAGCTTCCGCCTCGCCATCCCGTAGCCGGTCGCCACCAGCGCCAGCGAGTGCATCGCCGGCAGCTCGTTCTCGTGGCCGATCCGCACGTACACGCCCGGCTCGGCGAGCACCGTGCGCAACACGCTCAGCAGCGCCACGCGTCGCTCGAGCACGTCGATCAACGCGCTCACCTCGCTGGCGTCCTCTATCTGCGCGGTCTCGAACAGCCGCGCCCTGCCCTCCACGAACAGCGCGTCCTCGCCCTCGCCCGCCAGCTCGCCGAACGCCGGCGCGAAGCGCTCGAGGAAAGCGAGCTCCGTCGGCGACAGGCTGGGGTCGGCCAGCCTCTGCTGGAGCATCCGAGCGCCCAGGCCCAGCCCCACGAGGCGCTCGTTCAGGTACTCCCCCGCCCACGCCACCAGCCCGGGGTCGACCGCCCGATCGAACGTGGCGAAGGTCTTCGACACGCTCCCCGCGGAGGTGATCACCACCACCAGCACCACCTGCGGCTGCAGCGCCAGCACCTCGACGTGGCGGATGCTCGCCCCGTTCATCGACGGCGCCGACACCACCGCCAGCAGGTTCGTCATCTGCGAGAGCGTCTCCGTCGTCGTCTGCATCGCCTCGTCCAGCTCGCGCCGGATCAGCGACAGCTCCAGCGCCCGCGGGCGCGTCCGGGACAGCTGCTCGGAGCTGAGCAGACGATCGACGACGTAGCGCTGCCCGGCCTCCGTCGGCACGCGGCCGGCCGACACGTGCGGGTGGGCGAGCAGGCCGTGCTCCTCGAGCACCGCCAGTTCACCCCGCACGGTCGAGGGACCGCAGTCGAGATCGCCGTCCGCGACGATCGCCCGCGAGGGGATCGGCTGCCCGGTGCGCAGGTAGCCGTCCACCACCTTGCACAGAATGCGCTCCTGGCGCGGACTCAACATCAAGCTGATTGTAGGCGCCGTGCTGACGGGCGACGGGCCGTCGCCTACAGGTCGAGCTCGGCCTGCGCGTTGCGGATGATCTGCTTCCCCGCCTGCTCGGCGACGGTGTCGATCAGCGCGCGGCCGTCCGTCAGCTCGAGCACCGTCCCGCTCACCACCACCTCCTGCTCGGGCACGCCCATCCCGCGAAACTGCACCGACAGCCGCCGCAGGTGCTCGGGGCCGCCGGCCGCCTGCGTCTGCGCGCGGGCCACCTGCGCCATCGTCCACAGCCCGTGCAGGATGCGCCCGGGCAATCCCACCGCCCGCGCGAACTCCTCGTCGATGTGAATCGGGTTGAAGTCGCCCGAAGCGCCCGCGTAGCGCACCGTCAGGTACTTGTCGGGGCTCACCCGCAGCTCCGGAATCGGCTGTCCCTGCTGCAGCTGAGCCACCGCCATCACACTCCCCGCACGATGTTCGTCCACGTTCCCCTGCAGACCTCTTCGCCCCGCCGGTTCACCGACACCGACTCGAACACGTAGTAGCCGCGGCCGTCGCTTTCCGAGATGTCCTTCACGCTCGCCGTCGTCGTGATCTCATCGCCGGCCACCACCAGCGGGCCCCACACGAACTCCTGGCCCCCGTGCACCATCATCGCCAGGTTCAGCTCGACCTCGGGGTCCAACACCAGCGGCCCCAGCGACGGCACGCTGTAGACCACCGCGAACATCGGCGGCGCCACCACGTCGGCGTACCCCGCCGCCCGCGCGGCCTCCACGTCGAGGTGCAGCGGGTTCGTCTCGCCGACCGCCCGCGCGTACTCCCTGACCTTCTCGCGGCCCACCGCGTACACCACGGGCTCGGAGGTCTTGCCGATGGCCTTCGCGTTCACTGGCATCGCCGGACGGACTCCTCACACACTGCCTGCTCGGGGGCTGTTCTCGCCGCCGCGGGACGGCGCCGGCAGTTTACGCACCCCGCCCAGCCGGTGTCCCCACGGCCCGTCCCCCTCTTAAATACAAAAAGCACCCCGGGGACCAGCGGAGGCGGGCTCGAGGCCCAACCCGCTGGTCCTCACCGAGATGCAAGCCGCGCGGCGCAAGCTCCACGCGTGCCTAGAAGACGAGATCGTCCTCGTCCACGCCAACGCCCACGCCGACCAGCTCGCCGGCGTCCTCGCCGCCCGCCACGAGCTCGCCGTCGCCCGCGCCCTCCTCGCCGCCCGCGCCGAGCTGCGAGCGCTCGCCCGGGCTGTCGAGGAACTGCACGGTGTCGGCGACGATGCTCACCGCCTGCCTGCGCTCCTGCTCGGCGGTCTCCCACTCGCGCCACTCCAGCCTGCCGTCGACCCCGACGCGGCTGCCGCGGCGCATGTACCGGCTCACGCTCTCGCCGGCGGCGCCGTAGATGCTCACGTCGAAGTAGTTCGGGCGCTCGGCGTACTCTCCGTCGGCGTCCTTGCGGGCGGTGTTGCACGCGATGCGCAGACTGCACACGCTGGCGCCCGAGGGCAGAGCGCGCAGGTCGGGGTCACGGGTGAGACGTCCCACCAGCACGACGCGGTTGATGCTGAACATGTCGGGTCTCCATTGCTCGATGGTTGACCCCCCACGTCCGAAGCTACGCATCGCCTGGGACGGTACCCGCGAGCGGGCCGGCCGAGGCCCCGCCGCAGTCGTCGAGCGCGTCGAGCCCCACCACCGCGATCCGCTCGCCGGCGTGTGCGCGCTCGATCGCCCTCGCGAGCGCGCGGCGGACGTCGGCCGGCGCCAGATACAGCGTGCCGGCCACGCACTCGCATCGGGCCCACGCGCGGCATATCTCCAGCAGACGTTGCGGGGCCTTCACGGTCAGCTCGACCTCGACCGCCACCGGCCGGCGCTCGTCCGCGCCCGTCGGCCACAGCACGAGGTCCGGGCGGTGAAGGGATGCGTCGCGACCCACCGACGCGCTCGCCAGCGGCTTCCCGCGAAGGCGCTCCTCGCGGCGCAGCTCGTGCTCGCCCATCACCCGCTGGTCGGGGTAGGCTCGCTCGAGCGCCGATGCGCTGATCGCGCAGACGATCGTGTGCGCGGCGTTCGCGGGGCTCACGCGGCACGGCTCGAACCCCTGCAGGGCGCCTGCGCGCAGACCGGCGGCCGTGACCGTGTACAGCGCCGGCCGTCCGACCAGCACCCGACTGCGCGAGAGCACACCCGCGCGCTCGAGCGCCGTCAGTCGCGCGCGTGCCGAGGCGATCGTCACGTCCGCGTGAACTGCGAGCGCCTGCGCGGTGATCGCGCCGAGACCCGCCGTCCAGCGCACGATCGCGAGCTGCTCGGGTGAGCATGGTTTGTTGTGTTTGCGGACCATCGGTCCTCCTTCCTGTGGTTGTCTTCCGATCGGGCGGTCCTCCATCGATCTCAGCGGCCTCTCTCCGGCGCGAACATCCGCGTCACGCGCGCGCTGCGGGCTCCTCCCAGCACCAGCACCGCAGCCCAACCGCGGGCGAGGCTCATCACGCGGTCGGGCTCGAGCGTCGGTTCGGCGGTGCGCGTGCGTGTGGAGCGCCCGTCGCTGTGCCGCGTCACCCGCCACGCGCCCCTCGTGCCGGCGATGCTCGAGATCAGCTCCGCCGAGCTGGGAACGACCTGGCGGTGGGCGATCAGCACCGACAGGTTGCCCAGCACCTGGTCGAGCAGACGCTCCCGTCCCGGCAGGCGCAGATCCGAGAGCTCCTGGGTGCCGAGCAGCAGGCTGAAGCCGGCAGAGCGCGCGCGGCCGAACAGCCTCACCACGTGCTCGGCGGCTATCGCCGAGAACTCGTCGATCGCCACCAGGGTCGCCAGCGGCCTCCCCTGCAGGGCTGCCACCGTCGTCTGCAGGTCCTGCACGATCGCCGCGCCGAGCATCTCGCTGAGCAGCGGCCGGCGGTCGGAGTCGAGGCTGAAGTACACCACCGCCCGTTCCCGTACCGCGGTGAGAAGGTCGAACCGCTCGGCAGACGTCCGCGGGTCGAGCCAGCGCCCCACGTCCGACTCCACGAGGATCGCCAGACGGTCGCGCACGCCCGCCAACTCGCTCTGCTGGCGCGCCGACAGCGAATCGAGGTAAGCGAAGATCGCGCGCGCCTTCGCCTCGGGCAACTCCCGCGCGAGCAGCTCGAGGCTGGCGGGGTCGAGCTGCTCGACGATCGCGGGCAGGCTCACCTCGCCGCCGATCTCCCGCAGCGCGCGCACCGCGTGCCCGAGGTACCGCTGTGCCTGGCGTAGGTAGTGCGGCTCGGTGAACCGCTCGCCGGCGAGCACCTTGTCGGCGATCTCGCTGCTGGAGCCCCGGGCGTATGGGTTGTAGACGCTGTCCCCCGCCGGCGTCCACTCGACGAACGCCCTGCCCGCTGCCAGCGCCGCGCCCCGCACGCGCTCGCGAAGGCCCGCGTCGCCCTTCGGGTCGAGCACGATCGCACCCATTCCCTGCTCGATCGCGCGCACGGCGATCCAGCTCTGGGTGACGGTCTTCCCGGACCCGGTCGCGCCGACCACCAGCGTGTGCGCTCCGTCGCCCGCGCCGGCGACGGCCGGGATCGACACCGCGCGCCCGCTCTCGTCAACGCCAACCTGCAGTCCCTGCGCGCGCGACCACCGCGCCTCGCCGACGCGTGCCCGCACGACCGACGCCGACGCCAGCGCGAGCGAGCGCAGCAGGTGCCGCGGGCTCGCACGGCGGGCGGCCAGGTCCGCGAGATCCGCCCCGGTCTCGAGGTCTTCGCGATGCCAGCGCCGCCCGCGGCCGGCGGCGAGCGCGGTGGCGAGCGCCACCGTCGACCACCAGCCGGAGAGGCTCGGCCGCGTCAGCAGCACGCTCGCGAGCGCGCCCCCCGCCCAGCTCCAGTGCAGGTGCCTGCGACGCATCGCGCTCGCGAGCAGCGCGCCGAGCACCATGCCGAGCGCGCAGTGCACCGCGGCGCTCGCCAGCCACTGCACGAGCTCGCCGACGATCGCCTCCGGGGCGAGTGCGCCTTCGTTGAATGCGTTTGAGGACATTGCCCCACTCCCTTCTCGGCCCGGCCCGTCGGGCCAGGCCCGTTCGGACCGGCGCGAGCCGGTCGTGGTCGTTAAGCGAGCGGTGGCGAGCCCTGTGGCCCGCCACCGCGGTGCTGCGTGTGCTGCGTTGCGGGCCACTCCGGGCCCGGCAAGCTCTTGTGTGCTGCCTTGCGGGCCACACCGGGCCCGGCAAGCTCTTCCTCTGTCGGTGCGGGCGCTCAGATCAGCCGGTAGCCGACCCCCCAGACGCTCACCACCCATCCGCTCGGACCGTCCGCCGCGAGCTTGCGCCGCAGCCTGCTCGCGTGGCTGTCGACCGTCCGGCTCGACCCCCCGGCGCGGTAGCCCCACACGGCCCGCAGAAGCTCGGCCTTCGCGAACACCCTCTCCGGCTCGCGCGCGAGGTGCACGAGCAGCTCGAACTCCATCCTGCGCAGGCTCACCTCCCGTCCGTCCACGCTCACCGCGTGGGCGCGGGTGTCGATCGTCAACGCCCCCACCTCGATCACGCGAGCGGCGCTCGCCTGGCTGGCGCTGCGGCGCAGCACGGCCCGCAGGCGCGCCCTCAGCTCGAGATACGTCGCGCTGCGGGCGAGGAAGTCGTCGGCCCCGGCTTCAAAGGCCCGCAGCACGTCCAGCTCGCGCCCGTCCGCGCCGACGACGATCGCGGGCAGCATCCGATCCCACGGCGTGCCGGGCGGGCCAGCGCGGCGGATCTCGTAGAGCAGCTCGAGCGCTCCGCGTGGCGCGTCCAGGCGGCCGAGGACCGCGAGCGCCGGTGCGCTGGCGCGCGCCAGCACGCGGGCGTGCTCGGCGCTGCGGGCGAGCGCCACGTCGAAGCCGTCGGCGGCCAGCTGCTCGGTCATCGCCGCGCCGAGGCGATCGTCGGCCTCGACCACGAGTATCGGCCCCGCGCGTCCGGTGCTCGTCACAGCTCCACCTCGCGTGGGCTGATCCCCAGGCCGCGCCGAGCGATCAACGCGAGCACGTCGCTGTGGATCCACGGGGTCGGCGCACTGTGTCCCCCCTCCGGCCGCAGTCCCAGGCGCCGCGCCAGCCAGCTGGTCTCGCCGGCCTCGTTGCCGCGGCGGTCACGCTTGATCCGCCCGCAGCGGATCGCGATCTCGCTCATCGTCAGGCCCCCACGCTCGACCTCCCGCACGACGGCTTCGCGCAGCGCCCTGTTGAGGACGATCGGACTCGCCTGTGTGCGCGCGAGCTCCGCGCGCAGGACCGTCGTCGACACGAGCTCGTCGTGGCGATGGCGCGCGAGCCCGTGCAGGGTCAGCGCCCGCACCGGTTCGTAGCTTTCCAGCGCCGCGAGCGCCTCGCGCATGCTCACCGTCGCGGCAGCGAAGGCGGGGCGGTGCTCTTGGCGGCGCCAGCGCAGCTCGGGGATCGACATCTGGCCGGGCACGAGCTCGAGCGCGTACGAGCGACCGTCCCGGTCGACCGCTCGCGCGCCGCTCGCCGGTGACGCGAGCTCGCCGTCGGGGTCCCACGGATCGGCGAACGGCGCGTGTGTCATGTCCTCGGCCGACAGCGCCCGGCAGCGGCAGCGACCGCAGGACGCGTCCTGCAGATAGCGCTCGCACACCACCGCTGCGTTCTCGGCCGGCTCGTCGGCGGCGATGTGCGCCACCAGGCGCGGATCGTCGTGCGTGGCGCGGTCGCGGTCGATCACGAGCGTGCTGTCGCCCGCGCCGGCTCGCGCGACGAGCTCGCGCGAGCGGCCGTCGCGGTCGGTGTACTGGCCCAGAAGCGAGTGGTCCCGCGCTGTGCGCGGTCTGTGCCCACGCGGTCGGCGGGCTCGGCCCCGGCGCGAGGAGACGCCGCGCTGGCGGCCGGCGCTCGCGCGCGGTGTGGCGATCGTGGCGGGGAAGGTGGCGGTCATGGCTGTCTCCTGCCGGTCGGGATGACTCGATCGAGCTGCTGGCGCAGGTCGTCGGGCGGCCTTGTAGGAGCGCCGCGCGCGGCCGTCAAGGCGCTCGCATCGCCGCGGCGCACGCGTAGGCGGCGCTCCGAGAACCCTTTAGGGGTTCTCGGAAAAGCTGGATTCAGGCGACCGCGTCAGGCGAAGTTGGCGCGAACGGGCTCGTCGGCGCGCTTGCCGTCGTGGGGTCCCGTGGCTGGCTCATGCCGATGCGGCGCATGCCGGAGCGGCTGTGCCGATGCGGCTCGCGCCGGTGTGGATGGGTGGCTGAGCCGGTGCGGCTCGTGCGGGTGAGGCTGAGGGAGGGGAATCGAGAGGGCAGGAGCGTAGCCGGCGATCGCGAGACCCGCCAGCGGGGCGCCCACGAGTCGGTCGTCGCCCCCCGCCGTCGCCCCGTCTCGGGGTCTCGGTTTGGCTCTGCGATGCGCAAGGGCGCGGTCGCGCGCATGCAGTCGCCGTCCGGGATCGGACGCAGGCGGCTGCACACAGGTGGGCACCCAGGCGCAGGCGACTGCACGGTCGGCGCACGCAACGGCGCCCCGGGAGCACGAGACTGCGCGGGCGCAGGCGCGCCATCTCCGGGGAGGCAACCACACGACGGCGGTGCGGGCCAAGGGGTGCGCCGCGATGGCGGTGTGAGCGCGCCAGACCATTGGAACTTCGCGGGCGTTCGTCCGCCGCCCAGGCTAGCCTTGCCTAAACGCAGGTATTTCTGGATAATGGACTTCGTGGAACCATCGAAGGTGGCTTCGCAGAAGGGGGATCGGGGTCAGCCCGGTTGAACTCATGGAAGAACATTCGAACCAGCGGAAACAAGTCAGAGACGCGCCTCGACTTAAGCGTCTAGGCCCGGGAGTCTCCCTCGTGCGCATGGGCAGGCAAGACGTTGCCCGTCGACGGGGTGACCACCGGGCTGTAGCTCGGGCGGACTTGAGCGTGCACGACTACTGGTGAAAGTGAGACGACAAGCGAGGTAGACATGACTGTTGTGTACAAGACTCGCGCTGCCACGCCGCGTCTGCGCCCCGGCCCTGGGGGACTCCCAAGGGGGCAGGTGACGCAGATACAACGCAGCCGCATGCTCGCCGCCGCCGTCGAGGCGGTCGAGGATGTGGGATATGCGCGGATGACCGTCGCGCAGGTCATCAGCCGCGCGCGGGTGTCGCGTAAGACCTTCTACGACGTGTTCACGGATCGCGAGGACTGCTTTCTGGCAGCATTCGAACAGGCGCTCGGGCAGGCGCGGCAGATCGCCCAGGAGGCATATGCGGGCGAGTCCAGCTGGCGCGATGGAATCCGCGCGGCGCTGGCCCGGCTGTTGATGGCGATGGACGAAGAGCCGGGTCTCGCGAAGCTGTGCATCGTCGAGGCGCTGGGAGCGGGCGAGCGTGTGCTCGACCGCCGCGCCGAAGTGCTGGATGAACTGGCGAAGGTGATCGACCACGGACGGACGGCGACGAACGCGACGCGGGAACCGCCCGACGTGACGGCCGAAGGGGTGGTCGGCGCGATCTTCGCCGTGCTGCACACGCGCGTGCTGGAACAGCGCGGTCACAGGCTCACGGACCTGCTCGGCTCGCTGATGAGCATGATCGTGCTCCCGTACCTCGGCGCGCGGGCGGCCGGCCGCGAACTGACCAGGCCCCCGCTGGAGATTCCCAGCGGAGCGCGCGGGCGCGCGCTGAACCGGCAGAAAGATCCGCTGGAAGGCCTCAACATGCGCCTGACCTACAGGACCGTACGCGTGCTGATGGTCATCGCCGAGCACCCGGGGGCCAGCAACCGGGAGATCGCCGAAGGCTCGGGCATCATCGATCAGGGTCAGATCTCGAAGCTGCTCAACCGGTTGGCGCGCCTGAAGCTGGTGGAGAACCTCGGGGACGGCCAGGAGAAGGGGGCCGCCAACGCATGGCACCTGACGGCGCGCGGCGCGCAGGTCGAGCGAGCCACCAGGCCGCGCTGAGGACCAGGCCGCGCTGAGCGCTTGAGCCCGGGGGCCCCCGGGCCGTTAGCGGGGGGGTTTCTCCGCCTCGTTCTACGTGAGCGACGGCGCCCGGTGCCGGGGCGCGCTGTCCCACTGGACACCCGCGGTCGGAGCAGCAGGCAGGTGCTTCGCTTCCTGCTGTGGCGGCTTTTGGGGTTGCTCGCGATCGTCGCGGGCCTTGCGCTCGTCGAGTGGTTCCTCGAGGGTGGCCCGGGGAAGCTGCTGCGAAGCGGCGGCGCCGGCGGGGAGATCGCGCTCAGCGCATCGACGCTGGTGGGGGCTCTCGGCCACTGCGCGCGGACGGCCTGGGGCTGGCGCTCCGCGCTCGCAGGGACACGGACGAAAGCGCTGGCGGCCTGCGTGACGGCGTCCCTGGGGTGCGTGGCGCTGTCGCGGCTTCACGCGCGCAGGCGGCGGCGGTACGTGCGCCTGCGTCTCGAGGTCTACCGCGGTGACCACGCCGGCGTGGAGGAGCTGACGGCGATGTTCGCGGCGCTGCACAAGCGCCTGCTGAGACGGTGGTGGCGCAGGTTGCTGCTCGGCCAGCCGTCGCTGTCGCTGGAGGTGCACGGCGGTGACGCGCCGCACTCGGCGTGGCTGGCTCTGACGTGCCCGGACGGGTATCAGCGAATGGTGGAGTCGGCGCTGCAGGGCGCCTATCCGAACTGCCGCCTGCGGGCGCTCGAGCGTCCGCTCGTGACGCCGCCGGCGCTGCTGCGCCTGAAGAAGCACGCCGAGTTCATCAAGCGCGTGAAGGCGCTCGAGGACTTCACCCGCCGCCCCGAGCCCCCGATCAACCGGCTGCTCACCGCGATCGGCGCCGGCGGCGAACCGGCGTTCGTGCAGATAGCGCTCACGCCCACGCCGGCGCTGTTCGAGGCGTTCGCCAAGCATCTATACAAGCGCCACGAGCAGCGCCTCTCGCGCGAGCGCCGCGAGCACCTGGTGGTGCGCGATCGCTCGACGGTCGAGGACGCCGAGCTTCGCGGCGGACTGGAGGTCCAGCACAAGCCGCTGTACTTCGTCGACCTGCGGGTCCTCGCCGGCCGGCGGTCCGTGTGCGAGCGGATCGCCTCCGAGCTGCGTGCGGAGGGCGCGGAGAACCGTCTGGTCGAGCGCGGCGCCGGCGTGCGCCACGGCCTGTTCGGCCTCTATGCCCGCCGCGTGGAGCGTGGCGAGGGCAACCCGCTGCCGTCTTTCCGCAAGGGGGTCTTCGCCACCGGCGAGCTGGCCGCGGTCTGGCAGGCGCCGTCGGTCGACTACCTGACGGTTCCCTTCGCGCGCAGCGGCCTGCCGCTTGCGCCGGCATCGCCCGCGATCCTGCGTCCGGGTGAGGACCGCGGCACGCTGCGCGACACGCTCGGACCGGTGTCGATCCACGAGGGGCTGCGCCGGCAGAACACCGCCGTGCCGGGCACCGTCGAGCAGGGCAAGTCCAGCTACCTCGTGGCCACCGTCGCCGAGGACCTGCGCAGGGAGCGATGTGCGGTGATCCTGCTCGACCCCAAGGGCGACGCCGCCGAGGCCGCGCTGAGCGCGGTGCCGTTCGAGCGCACGTGCACGCTGCTCGACCTCTCACATCCGACCTGCGGCTTCAACCCGCTGGCGGTGGACGCACCCGCGGACGTGATCGCCGACTACGTGGTCGGAGCGCTCCGAAACCTCTTCACCGATGCAGACATCAGAGCGTCGTCCGACCGGTACCTGCGCAACGCGATCATCGCCGTGCTCGCGTACGACCGCACCTGCACCCTGTGGGACGCCGCTCGCCTGCTGTCGGTCGGCGAGGAGGGGTACGCGTACCGCAACCGTGTCGGCGCGCGCGTGCGCGAGCTTCCCGAGCTGAAGGAGATATCGGAGTTCTTCACGGCCGAGCTCTCCGCCCAGCTCGCCGACGCCCGCTCCAGCACCACGGCAAAGCTCGATGCGCCGGTGAACAAGCTCGCCCGGCTGCTCAACTCACCCTCGATCAAGCGAGTCCTGCTCAACGACTCCCTGACGGTGGACTTCGATCGCGTGATCGCCGGCGGCGAGGTGCTGATCGTGAAGGGGGCGCTCGGCGCGATGGGAGCCGGCAACACCTCCGTTCTGATGCAGCTGCTCGTGGGGATGCTCGACGCGGCGCTCGCCCGCCAGCAGGATCTCGTGCCCGCCGAGCGCAGGGTGGCGGTAGCGCTGAAGGTCGACGAGGCGCCGCTGGTGATCAACCGTGGCTTCGCCGAGACGATGGCGCTGAAGCGCTCGGCCGGCCTGGAGACGGTCGCCTGCTGGCAGACGGACGCGCAGTGGACCGAGCGCGAGATGCGCGATCAGCTCGACGCGCTGTTCGCCCACCGCGTGTACTTCGCCACCGCCTCCGCCCGCGACGCCCGCGACGCGGTCCGCCTGACGATGGGCGAATTCTCCGACACCGTGCGCCCCGGCGTAGAGCGCCTGTCGAGCCTCGGCAGGCCGGACGTGCGGCTGCACCTGCCCCGCCATCACGCGGTCGCGAGCTGGGTCACACCCGAGGGGCGCCAGCCTCCGTTCGTCGCCGAGACGATCCCGCTGGCCGTGGATCGCGAGCGCCTGGCCGTGCACGCCGCCAGGCAACGCGAGCGAGGCGCACGCCACCTCGGCGACCTGCGCCAGCCCCACTGGGATCGGAACGGCCGCCCCGACGAGGATGCCGCGGTGGGCGCTTCCCCGGCGGCCCCGACCGAGGCGAACGGCATCGCGGTGACGACGGACGGTCCCGCTGGTGCCGGCGCCGTCGGCGCACCGCAGGTCGGCGCCGATAGCTCGCCGCGGGTCGCCGCGGAGAGCTATCGGGAGCTCGTCGAGCTGGACGGCGCCCACAGCGTTCGCTGGGCCAGGAAGATCGAGTATCTCCGCGAGCTCGAGCCGGACCAGCTCGACGTCGAGATGCTCGAGCTGATTGCCCGGATGCGACACGTGCTCACCAGCCAGCTGCACCGCCGCTTCAACCCCGGCCGCTCGGCCACCACCACCCAGCGGCGACTGAAGCGACTGTCGGACGCCGGCCTTGTGGAGCGCTTCCAGTTCCACCGGCGAGACGGCGGCGGCATCCCGATGTGCTGCGTGATCACGCCCGCGGGCGCGCGGGTGCTTGCCGACCATGGCCGGACGAGCGTGTCCCACGACGAGTCCGACGGCGCCGACTCGAATGGGCGAACCTCACGCGCCAGAGGGGACGGTGCCCTGCGCGAGGCCCGACACGACGTACACGTCGCCGGCTGGGCCCTGGCGCTGGCCGAGGCCGTGGGGGGTGCGCGGACGTTGCGCGGGCCGGCAGAATCGGTGCTCTCGCCGCCCGCGGTGGGTGGCGAGGATGGCCGCGGGGCGCTCGCTCCCCGCGAACTGCGACTGCCTGGCGGACGGGCGCCGCATGGTTTCCTGCGCGGGCACGCCGGCGGCGCGCGGGAGGAGGTGGAGCGCTTCGAGACGGTCCGCCCGGATGCGATCGTCGAGCTGGCCGCCTCGGGACGGAGACCGCAGGCGACCGACGTGATGGTCGAGCTGGACGACCGGCCGGCGGTGGGAGCGGCGGCGCGCAAGCTCGAGCGCTACGACCACTTCCTGGCGGGCTGGTCGGCCCACACCCGCCGCTACGGCAGGCGCGCGCTGGCCGTGCCGGTGGTGGTGTTCGTGTGCCGAGACCGTGCCCGCGCGCGCGAGTGCGCCAGGCGGGCGGACGCGCTCCTCTGCGCGTGCCGGGCGTATGCGGGGGAGTACCCGCTCGACTGGGAGTACCTCGGCCGGGAGCGAATCGTGTTCGTCGCCGAGCGCGACGTCCACGAGGGGTCCCTGAGCGCCTTCGGCGTCCCCCGTGTGCCACCGGCGGTTCGCGTGAGCACTGCCCATGGTGATCCGCGCGCGGCCGAGGCCACGGTCGAGCCGCGGCAGATCAGCGAAATTCCAGCGACCGACCTTAGTCAGACTTCCGGTCAGCGCCCCTGAAACGCGAAACGCCGGACCACGTGACACGGCGCGCAGGCTTGGACGGGAGACGGCCGCGAAAGGAGTAGGCTGCTTGCAGGGTCGCTATCTGGCGGCTCCTGTTGAGATCTCTTGCGAAGGGCCGGCGGGGCACCAAACAGCCCCTCGGTGGCCTCGCAGGCCGTTTCTTCCGGCGACAGAGATGTCGCCTACACCGTCGCTCGAGGGGCCGTGTGGTCGCGGGCGTGATGGAGATATATGGAGGCAACATGACTGGAAAGATTCCAAAGTTGGCTGCCGCGATGCTCGCGGCAATAGCCGTCCTCGTCGTCGCGGCCGGGTCGGCGAGCGCGGCGACCGTCGTCTACTCGAACGTGCCCACTCCGCTGCCCGGCAACGTTCCGTCGGTGGGCTTTGAGGCCACCTTGGCCGCGGAGCTCGGCGGTCTCGTCGAATTCTCGGCGACCGCAAAGAACCCGTCGATCGTCGTCGGGATGAGCAGCTGGTCGTGTCAGAGCGGCGGCGCGGAAGACGGCTCGTGCGTCAGCGCAGTCGGTTCGACCTACAACTGGCCGATAACACTCAACGTCTACGAAGTCGGCCCCGGCAACTCGGTAGGCGCCAAGATCGTGACGCTCACGCAGACGTTTGCGATCCCCTACAGGCCGTCGGCGGACAACGTCCATTGCACCAACGGTGGTTGGTTCAAGATGAAATCCTGCTTCCACGGCAAGCTGTTCAAGATCACGTTCTCGAAACTCGGGAGCGCCAAAGCGCCGTTCACGCTGCCCGCGAAGGCGATCATCAGCGTGGCCTACAACACCACCGACCATGGCTACGCTCCCACGGGCATTCCCGGGCCGGAGGACTCCCTGAATGTAGGGATCGCCGGACTGGCCTCGGTCGGTAGCGACCCGCTCACGGAAAGCATCTACTGGAACACGACCTACGGTCCGTTCTACTGCGACGGAGGAGCAGGCGGCACGGGCACATTCCGCCTCGACTCTGGCTGCTGGGTCGGCGAACAGCCGATGATCCAGGTCAAGGCCCAATAGGTAGACCCGCCGACCGTAGGGCAGAGCATGCCCGACCTGACGAGGGCCCCGCCGATGCGGGGCCCTCGCTCGTGGAGCACGCCGGACCCCCCAGCCCTACGTAGCGCTTCGCACCGTCGGGCGCGAGCGGTCCCAGAACGACGAAAACCCGCGAGCCCTGCGAGTAGCAGGGCCTTCGTGGATACCGCTACCGGGATTCGAACCCGGGTTTCCGCCATGAGAGGGCGGCGTCCTAGTCCCCTGGACGATAGCGGCGCGTGACGCGAGATCCCGAGGCTAGCAAAGCGCGCGCGAAGCGCGCGAAAATCGTCGCTGGCGGCTACTGGCGCCTGTGTCGCCTGGTGTTGGCTGTGCGCTCACGGGGCCCACCGCCGGCGTGCGCGTACGATATCTTCGGCAACCGCACGCGGATGTGGCGGAATTGGTAGACGCGCACGGTTCAGGTCCGTGTCTGGGCAACCAGGTGGAGGTTCGAGTCCTCTCATCCGCATTTCTAGGGAATTGAAGGTCGCTAATCGAACCACGCTTGAGATTCGTGGCGAAACTCGATCCGCCATCCGAGCGGCTCAGCCAGCACTCAGCTCCGCCTCGGCCACGGAGGCTTGCGAACTCCGCCCGCATTGCCCACTGTTTTAGCGCGGCCAAGGACGACGCTTGCGCGAACGACCCGCCGCTCGCGACTCACTCACGGCCACTCGGCCCGCTCGTCTACGCGGCCCGCCTGACGGCCGTCCGGGCATCATCGCCGCTGCCGAGCACCGCGTTGACCTCGTCCACATCGAAGCGAGCGGGATCGAACTCCGCCACAGTCTGAAGGCCAAGCCACTCCAGCATGTCCTCGTGCTCCCCGTCGGCTGGGTCGGCAAGCACCTCGCGCAGATGCTCATACCCCCACACACCCCCGCAATCCTCGGTGGGCAGGCGCCCTTGCCGGCGAGGCAGATCGGGTAACGCACACCCGACTCGGCCGCGAGCACCTTCTCGACAACGATCTCATGCTCCCAGTTATCGCCGAAGTCGTAGGTGTAGCGCATCCGCTCCCCCTCTCGCTTGAGCAGCCGATCGAGTGTCGCCTTGCGCTCGTCCCGGTGCCCCAACTCCGGATCCGCCAGCCCATACTCGCAGGAGCCGTCGGCGAAGGCATGCATGTGGTAGTCCTCCCAGCCCATCGCCGACTGGATCACGCCGTGCAGCCTGTCCAGCCGGAGCGTTGCCGAGACCTGCAGCCGCCCCATACCGGCGGCTTCGATGTTCCGAGGAGACTGATCTTCAGTTGCAGGACGAAATCGACTGGTCCACTGATGTCACCCTCCGATCGTAAGCCTCGGCCCGAGTAGCACTTCTTGCGCAGGTACACGCTGCCCCAGATGGACGGCTCGACTGGCCGTCAGCCTCGTCCGCCGCGCGCGGACGCGGCGGCTCCGCTCTGTACGTCCGATGACTTACAATTTGGGCATGGCGTCCAAGACAGAGCGGCTGAGCCTCCGCCTGACTCCCAAGCAGGACATGGTGCTGCGCCGTGCCGCAGAGGCCCGCGGTGAGTCGACGGGCGACTACGTACTGCGCCATGCAGTGCAAGCCGCCGAGCTCGACCTCGCCGATCGTCGCGTGTTCGCGCTCGACGACGCGGCCTGGAACGAGCTGCAAGGTCTGCTCTCCGCGACGCCATCTCAGCTTCCGCCAGCGATGGCCAGGCTGCTCTCCAAGCAGTCGGCGCTCGAGCGGCCTGCAGGTTGATCTACAGCGGCCCGACCCTGCTGACCAGCGAGGACAGGCTGGAGGGGTTCGACTGTGGCGAGCCTGCGCTCAATGACTGGCTCGCGCGCCGAGCGCTCGGCAACCAGGCGGCCGGCACAAGCCGCACGTGGGTCGTGATCGACGAGCCGGCCAGGACGGTCGTCGCGTACTACGCATCCTCCACCGCTTCGGTGATGCGCGCCGCGGCGCCGCGTCACATCGCCCGAGACCAGCCCGCCGATCTGCCAGCGATCCTGCTCGGGCGGATGGCCGTCGACCGCCGCCACCAGGGCAAGGGCCTCGGCGGAGCCATGCTCAAGCACTTCATGACGAAGGCAATCGAGGTCTCGGAGATCGTTGGGGTCAGGCTCGTCCTCGTCCACGCCAAGGACGAGCAGACAAGTGACTTTTACCGGCACCACGGCTTCGTCGAGTCGCCGATCGACGCGCTCACGCTGATGCTGCTGCTTCCCTCCACCGGTCGTGACCCACGACCTCGCTCCTCGTCATAGCCAAGCAGCCTGCCAAGACTTACCGCCCCGTCGCCACGCCAGGTCCCGCATCCGCGTCCTCCCGGCGCGCGCCCTGGCGTGCGCCGGTCAGCGCTTCGTGCTGGAGCGCCGTCAACGCCCGGCGGAGTCGAGCGAGGACGCCGCTGGACAGCGACTGGCTGCGCGTTTCACCTAGAAGCTGCGCTGCTCTCAGTCGCAGCAGCTCGACGACGTCGCTCGTCCAAGCTCCCGAGTCGGCCACGATCGAGCGATCCTGAAGCGACATCGCGGCTACCGCCGTGCCTCCCAACTCGGCGATCAACCGTCGGCCGGCCGGCACGGCGACGCCGTTGCGACGGGCCATCAGGTCGAGCTCGCGCCGGTCGGTGAGGGCGGCGAGGCGAATCGTGACCGGTTCCCGCGGCACGATCGGCGTCTCGGATCCCGGCGCTGGCAGCCTGACCTGGCGTTCGGCCCCTCGCCGGAGCTCGAGCTCGCGTTGACGAGCGATCTCCGCATACAGAATATCTCTAGCCATGAGCTACCTCAATTATCCATTGCCCTACAGAGTTCGACGCCATTTGTAAGACTGTATCTCTGTCCATCCATGTTTGCAATGTCCAGCAATTTGCGATTGAATGATTGATGATGGCAGCCTCCATAGATCAACGCCTGCGCGGCGTCGAACGTGAGGCCAAGCGTTCGATCACCAAGCAGGTGGCAGATGTATTCGCCGCGGCGATCGCCAGCGGTGAGCTCGAGCCGGGCGCCAAGCTGCCGACGACGCGGGAGCTCGCGAGGGTCGCGGGCATCAACGCGGTGACGGCCGGTCGCTGCTATCGACGCCTACAAGAGCAGGGTCTCGTCGTCTCGACCGTCGGGCGCGGCACGTTCGTGCGTGGCGCTGCCGTCGCAGCCTCCGATGAGCTCTCCTGGCAGACGTACGCGCTCGCGCAGCCCCGCGGCGGCTATGCGGGGGCGGTGCTCATGGAATCCACGCGGCATGGCGAGGACCCAGGGCTCATCCCGCTGTCGCTCGGCTACCCCGCGAGCGAGCGGATTCCCGTCGCGGAGCTGACGACGGCCGTAGAGGAGGCGATGCGCAGGGACGCGCTCGCGAGCTTCGAATACTGCCCGATCGAGGGCGACGAGAGCCTGCGCGAGCAGCTCGCGGAGCTGGGCCGTGCACGCGGGCTCGACGATGACGCAGACAGCATTCTCGTGACGACCGGGGCACGACAGGGACTCACGCTGGTCGCCCGCGCCGTTCTGCGTGCGGGAGATGTGGTGGCCTGCGAGTCCCCCACGTTCATGGGGATGATCGAGGCACTGCGCGCCACCGACGCCACGGTGATGCCGATCCCGGTCGACGATCAGGGCTTCAGCGTGGAGGCGCTCGAACGCCTGCTGCGCGGCCACGAGGTGCGCATGGTTGCGCTGCAGCCCCGCGGGCACAACCCGACCGGCCGCGACCTCTCCGAGGACCGTCGGACGCGCCTGCTCGAGTTGGCCTCACGTCACGGCTTCTTCGTGCTGGAAGACGCGGTCTACGCGGATCTTCGCTACGAAGGCAGCGACCCAGGGCCGCTGCGAGCCCTCGACCGGGGACATGTGATCTACGTCGACTCGCTCTCGAAGACCGTCGCCCCGGGGCTGCGCGTCGGCTGGGTCGCCGCGAGCGGACCGGTGCTCGACCGCATCATCGCCGAGAAGCGCGACGACGACGCGCACTGCGCGACGCTGCCACAACAGCTTGCCGCGATATTCCTCGCAGAAGGGAACTACCCAGGCCAGCTGGCGCGCGCACGCACCCTCTACCGCGAACGGCGTGACGTTCTGCTCGAGGCACTGGACACCGAGCTGTCTCGAGTCGCGAGCTTCCAACGCCCCGGCGCGGGCGGCCACGTGTGGCTGACTCTCGGGCAGGCTCGCCAGGACGAGCAGCTCTACCGGGCGGCGCTGGCGTCCGGCGTCAGCTACGTCCCGGGGCCAGCCGTGCTCGTCGAGCCCGCAACGGCAACCCATCTGCGCCTCTCCTTCACCGCGCTCACGCCGGAGCAGCTGCGCACCGGGGTTCGGCGCCTGGCCAGGACGATTCGCGCCCAACCGCAGGCCACCCGCCACCGGCACACGCTGCCGATGGCCTGACCGGCGCTCACTGCGACGCGCTACGCGGGGCCCTCGCCGTGAGCGCCCGCCTGCGTGCCCGCGCGTCGCACGTGCGGGCCGGGGTCGCCGCCGAGCGCCTCGGCGTGCCGCGCCCCGTTGGCCAGGCGCTGCAGTTCGAGCTCGTAGTGTTCGCGCTCGATCTGCTCGCCTCCGCGAAGCCGTTTTGACTGACCGACTGGAACGGCTGCGGGCGCGGCTGGCGCGAGCCTCGGGTCCGGCGGCGCGAGCGCGGGTGAGCAGCGACCCGTCCGACTCCGTCACTCGTAGGTGCCGGCGAGAAGTTCGGTGATCGCGTCGTCGATGTCCTGGGCGAGGACGTTGACGTCCGGCAGCGCCTGGCGGTCGGCGTACACGCCGAAGCAGGCCTGGTCGTGGACGGTGATCATGCCCACGGACACCGCGTGGTGGTCGGCCAGCGGGACCATCGGGTACACCGCCTGCAGCTGACAGCCGAGCATGTACATCGGCACGGTCGGGCCGGGGATGTTGGACACCACGAGGTTGAACGCCCGCGGGCTGGCGATGAAGCGAGAGAGCGCCTGCTGCACCGTCACCGGGGTCCGTGAGGCCGCCTTCAGCACCAGGTCGGAGCCCTCGGGCTCGCCGTCGCGCTTGCACCTGGTCATGCTCGCGTGCACCTGGTAGAGGCGCCCTAGCGGGTCCGGGTCGTCGCAGGGCAGCTCCGCGAACACGAACGAGATGTGGTTGCCGAGGACGTCGCCGGGGCTGCGCACGTTCACCGGCACCATCACCTTCAACGCCACCGGCTCCTCGCCGCGGCGCATCAGGTATGTGCGAATGCCGCCGGCCACGGCGGCCAGGATCACGTCGTTGATCGTCGTTCCGTACGCCTGCCTGATCGTCCGCAGCTCCTCCAGCGGGCGCTGCGCCCACGCCAGCCGGCGCAGCGCCGAGAGCTCCCCGTTGAGCACGCTGCTGGGCGCCGGGCGCAGCAGCTGATCCAGCGCGCGGATCGCCCGCATCGCGCCGAAGGCGGTCTGCCGCGCGGCGGGGGCCGGGGAGCTCGCGAGGCGCAGCGGCCACTGCAGCAGGTCGAGCTGCTGGCCGAGCAGGTCGCGCACGCCGCGCGCGAACAGGCGCTCGCTGCCCGGCTCCGGCTCCGTCCGCCAGGACTCCTGCTCGTAGGCGGCGGGCTCGGCCGTGGGGTCGAGCAGCAGCGAGGCGAGCTCGACCGCCGCGAGACCGTCGACCATGCAGTGATGGGACTTGCCGACGAGCGCGAAGCGCCTGTGCGTCGGGTCCTCGCAGACCCAGATCTCCCACAGCGGCCGGTCGCGGCGCAGCGGGATCGACATCACCTCGTCGACGAGGTCGGCGAGCGACCCCGGCGCCCAGTAGACGTGGCGGTCGACCGTGAACGCCGGGTCGTCGATCCACTCGGGCGCGTTCACGCTGAGGGGCACGGACGCGAGCTTCTGGCGATAGCGGGGCGCGCGCCCGACGCGCAGCTCGATGTGATCGCGCAGCTCCTTGAAGCTCGGCAGCCGGCCGTCGGGGCCGGCCGAGAACATCGCGACCCAGCCGACGTGCATGTGCGCGGTGGGCGTCTCCACGGCGAGGAACGACGCGTCGAGCGCCGACAGTCGCGGATTGCTCATTTCGCCAGCACCAGCGCTGCGCTCCCGTTCGTGGACAGGGGCGCGCGGGAGGCGTATGGCGCCCGGCCGAGCGACGGCAACGGCCGGCCGCCGGCCGCCCACCGCGATATCCGCCTGCGCCCCCATTCGGCTGCGAGCGCGAACTGCAGCAGCCGCTCGAAGTAGCTCTCCAGCGGAGCGCTCCGCACGCCGGCGCCGCGCAGCGCCACGCGCGAGCGACGATCGTCGAAGCCGACCTGCATCGCGAAGTAGGGGAAGAAGATCTCGCTGCGCACGAGCGCGCGGCGCCTGCGCTCGTCGGCCGCCGAGCGTACGAGCAGCGGGTGCACCACGCGGGCGTAGAACGACGGCTCGATCAGATGGGGCATGGGGCGTTTGAAGAACGCCGTCGCGAGCTCCACGAGCGCACCCACCGTGCTGACGTTCGTGCCCGCGGTGAGGTGGAAGGTGACCCCCTCGGCCTCCCGGCACTGGCTCAGCGCGAACACCGCGTCGGCAACATAGTCCACGGGCACGACGTCCACCGGCGAGTCACGGCGCGCGGGAAGCGCGATGTACGCACCGCGCGCGAACGCGCGCAGCGGCCAGTAGAGCACGTTGAAGGACGCCGTCCAGCCGCTGTTGCGCTCGCCCACGATGATGCTCGGGCGGAAGACGGTGATCGGCAGGTACTCGCGCAGGCGCGCGATCAGGCACTCGGCCTCGAACTTCGACTGCTCGTAGGTGTTGCGAAAGCGCTGTCCCACATCGAGGTCGTCCTCGCTGAAGCACCCCGCGTGCTGGCCCGCGACGTACGCCGTCGAGATGTAGGACATCCGCCGCAGGGTGCCGGCGGCGTGGCAGCGCTCGGCCAGCTCGAGCACCCGCCGGGTGCCATCCACGTTGATCGCGCGCGCCACCTGCGGCGCGAGCTCGAACGACACCGACGCCGCGCAGTGCACGATCTCGCTCACCTGTGCCGCCAGCCAGTCCGTCCCTCCCCTCACGCCCAGGCCGGCGCGCGTGACATCGCCGCGCACCGCGACCACCCGTCCCGCGTAGGGGTGGGCCGGACCGAACAGGTCCACGAGCGTGCGGTGAATGCGGGCCTGGGCCTCACCGTCGTCCGCTCCGCGTACGAGCGCGTACACGCGACGGTCGGTGCGCTCGAGGTAGCGCGCGAGCAGCTCCATGCCGAGGAAACCGGTCGCCCCGGTCATAAACACCGCATCGGTTCTCCAGTCCACAGTCCTCCCCGGCCTCGACATGCGACACATGATCGCCAATGAGTCGGCGGTAGCATGTCGGGGCCCCGTCGAGACCGCATTGCGATATCTCGCAAGTTCCGTAGAAATCGCATGGCCGGGACACCGACGCCGCCACGGCTCTGCGCGTCCGGGGTTGACAAGTGCGTGCGTGACGAGGCGACGCGCGCGAGACTTGGCGCATGGATGTAAGAACTCGGGGCCTGCCGGACATGTACTCCTACCGGCCGTGAACAGCGACGACGAACAGCTCTTCGACGCGCACTTCCGCCGCTTCGCCGAGTTGGTGCACGCGTACGTGCTCCGGCGCGCGGACGCCGAGGTCGCCCAGGACGTCACCGCCGAGACGTTCCTGATCGCGTGGCGCCGTCGCGCGCAGCTCCCGGACGAGCCGCTGCCGTGGCTGTACGGCATCGCGCGGGGCGTGCTCGCGAACGAACGGCGCTCGGCGAACCGGCGCGGCGCGCTCGTCTTGCGGCTCGCCTCCGAAGCCGCCCCCGCTCCGGTGTCCGGCGAGGATCACGAGATCCTCGCGGCCATCGCGCGCCTGCCGGCCGGGGACAGCGAGGCGCTGCTGCTGATCGCGTGGGAGGGACTGTCGGCGCGGGAGGCCGCGAGCGTCCTCGGCTGCTCGGCCGCCACCTTCGCGGTTCGCCTCCATCGCGCTCGCCGGCGCCTCGCCCGCCTGCTCGCCGAAGCCTCCGACAGGCCCGCGGCGACCTGCACCGAGCATTCGGTCTCCGGGGTATCGGCATGAGACGCGCCGCCGATCCGCTCGGGCGGCTGCGGGCGGCTAACCCGGTGAGGCTCGCCACGCCCCCCGACTGGGCGCACGTCCAGGACCACATCCGGCGGGCGACGGACGCGGGCGAGGATCGCGCCGGGCGCGCGCCCACACGCCCGCGACGTCGCCTCCCGCGCCCCCGCCGAGCGCTGCTGAGCGGCGCCGCCGGCGCCGCCGGCGTGCTCGCCCTGGTCGCGGCCGGCGCCCTGCTGCTCTCCCCCGGCCCCGGACCGGCGGGCTCGGCAAGGGCGCTCGCATTCCCGATCTTCTCCGAGCCGGCCACCGACGTGAGCGCCATGCGCTTCTACCTGCAGACGCTCGTTCGGCGCGGTGCGGACCTTCGCGACGCTCGCGCCATCGCCACCCCCTATGGCACCGGGTATGTGACGACCGGCGCCGGCGGCAGCGAGCTGTGTGTGGCCGTCCCTCCGCGGCCGCCCGGCGGACGCGTGGAGTACGTCGGCAGCTGCGAGCAGGTCGCGAAAGCCGGGCGAGCGGGACTCGTTGTGAGCCTCGCCGGCAGCGACGCGGTGGAGTTCGTGGCCGTGCTGCCGAGCGGCGCCAGCGACCCGGTTGCGCACGAAGCGAACGGCATCGCGAACGCGCTCGCCGCGCGGGCGGGGATCGTGGGCACCGTCGAGCACCGCGCCACGACCATCACCTACCGGGTCGGCGAAAGCGACGCCTCGATCGGCGTCGCGCCCACCGGTGTGCGTTGCACGCACGCGCGCGCCAGCTGCCGCAGCTTCCTGCGGGTGGGGCCGCCGCGCGTGTGCTCGGTGATCGGCGACACCTGCAGCCAGGGCTGTTCGCTGTTCGTGGACTCCTCCCCGCGGCGTGCGCAACCCGAAGCGACCGGGGGATTCTGCTCGCCGACGACCTTGCGGGGGTGCACGGAGTACGTCGCCGGCGCCGGCGCCTCGCCCCCCACCCCCTTCTGCAAGCCCCAGCTGTTTCGCAAGCTGGACCTGGAACGCGTCAAGCGCCTGCGGCGCGGGCGCAAACGCTAGCGCCGGGTCGTCGTCCGTGCTGGCTTGCGCCTCGGACGCCCACCGCGCTTCGGACGCCCACCTGTAACGACGGGCGAGCATCCGGCCATTCATGGACATGGAGCGGGAAGCTCGACTGGACGAAGTGCGACGAGCTCGATTCGAGCTGGTCTATGAGCGGCATGCGCCGTCGGTGAAGGCGTACATGCTGCGCCGCGCTCCATCCTCGGTGGCCGACGACCTCGTCGCGGAGGTGTTCGTCGTGTGCTGGCGGCGCTTCGAGCAGGTCCCCGCCGACCCGCTGCCGTGGCTGTTCGGCGTCGCCCGGCGCGTGCTCAGCACGCAGCGCCGCGGCGAGCGGCGCGGGATCAGGCTGGGCGAGCGGCTCGCGCAGGCCGGCGCTCCGGCGAGCGCGGCGCACGAGCACGTGGAGCGAGGCGCGCTGCGCGGCGCGCTCGAGCGACTGAGCGACCCCGACCGCGAACTGCTGCTGCTGATCGCCTGGGAGGGGCTGTCTCCCACGGAGGCCGCGAGCGTGCTCGAGCTCTCCCCCGCGACCGTCCGCGTGCGGCTCTACCGCGCGAGACGACGCCTGACCGTCGCCCTCGCCCGCGAGGGCGGAGAGCCGCGCTCGTGCACGGCGCTGCAGATGGAGGCCTCGCAGTGACCGTCGACGCGATCGCGCAGCTCGCCGCCGCCAACCCCGTGCAGGAGATGCCCGCCGTCGCGCCGGTGGAGCGCGTGCGCCGGCTGATCGAACGGGAAGCCCCGGCCGTCCATCCCCGCGCCCCGCGGCACAGATCGGCGCGGGTCTCGACGCGTGCGGCGGCGGGCATCCTCGCGGTCGTCGCCGCCGTCGCCACCTGCCTGGCGCTCGCCGGCGGGTCCTCAGCGCCCGGCGTGAACGTCCTCGCCGCCGCCTACGCCGCCACCTCGAGTGGCAGCGGGGCCATCCGGGCGGTGTTCGTCGAGCGTCTGTTCAGCCCCGTGCACTCCGTGAGCTTCCGCCGCCGGGAATGGCTCGACGCGAGCACCCACCGCCGCCGGGAGCAGATCGCCTTCCACCGGTCGTTCTCCGAAGTCGCGAGCTCCCCCGGATGGGTCGAATTCTGGAACAGCGGCCAACCGGCTCCCAACCCGATCCGCCGCTACTCCTCCGAGTCGACGATCGTCCCGCTCGGGGCCCCCGCCGTGGCGGGCCTCTGGCCCCGAAGCCAGGGCCCTGTCTCGCCGCGGACCGCCGAAGGAATCGAGCTCTACCGCCAGCTCTACCAGGAAGGCGCGCTGAAGCTGGTCGGCCGCGAACGCCTGCACGGGCGGTTGCTGTGGAAGCTCGAAGCGATCGTGGCGATCGGCGTTCCGCGAGCGCACGCGAAGCCCGTGCCCCTGCAGGCGACGATCGTGCTCGTCGACCCGAGCACCTACCTGCCCGTCGTCCAGCGGATGGTCAACCTGCTTCGTCCCGGCCATCCGACGATGATGGAAAGCGACCTCGTCAGCTACCGGCGGCTGCCCGCGGACGCGGTCAGCGAAGCCCTGTTCGAGGTCTCCGCCCAGCACCCCGGCGTGCGGGTGCTCACGAGAGACCCGGCTCGCACCCGTGCGAGCCACGCGCTGCGAGCGGCGGGCGCCCTACAGCACCGGTAGGGCGCGCCGCAGGAACTTCTCAGCACTTCTGCTTCTCAGCGTCTGCTCTCGCGTCGGTGTCGGCGCTGGAGGACGACGATCGAGACTCCCGCCGCGATCAGCAGCAGCCCGAGGCCGAGATCCCAACGCAGATCGAAGCCCGTGAACGGCAGCGTGCTCGCTTTTTCGGCGGCTTCGGAGGTCGTCGGCGTGGTCGTGGTGGAGGTCGACGTCGGCTTTTCTTCTTGCGATGGGGAGACGCCCGAGCTGGGGGTCGTTTTGCTGACCGTGGGCGTCTGTTTGTAGCCGGACGTGGGTTCTTCCGCGGCCGCGACGCTCGGCAGGAGCGCCACTGCCAGCACCACCGCGGCTATCGATAGGCGACGCCAGACGCTCGAACGCCTGCGCGTCGGCGCCACGTCTGCTGTGCTTGGCCTGCTCGAGGCCATGACATCGGTCCGAGTCATGCCAACCTCCGATTGGTCGTCTGGTGAACGCTGCGGCCCTCTTTCAGGGCCTGCTTCTGCTTCTCTGCTGCGCTGTGCAGTGCAAGGCTCCGTATCTGTTCGCCGTTCGCAGGCGCTCGCCTGCCTGTCGCCGGAGAAGGTCTATCAGCTATCGCGCGCGCGGTACATGCTCGTAACGCGCACTTCCCGCGTTTTCGCGACGTGAGCCCCGTTTCACGGGACTCGCACCCGGCCCTCCAGCTTGCCCTCGGCGAGCCGGCTGCGCAGCACCTTCTTGTCGAACTTGCCGACGCTCGTCTTGGGGATCTCCGCGACGAACGCGAACTCGTCCGGCAGCCACCACTTGGCGACCCGGTCGCGCAGGTGCTCGACCAGCTGCGGCGCGTCCACGGCGGCGGAGTCGCGCAGCACGACGCAGCACAGCGGCCGCTCAGACCACCGCTCGTCGGGCTTGGCGATGACGGCCGCCTCGAGCACGTCGGGATGGCTCATCAGCTCGTTCTCCAGCTCGACTGAGGAGATCCACTCGCCTCCCGACTTGATCACGTCCTTGGAGCGATCGGTGATGTGGACGTTGCCGCGCTCGTCCACGGAGGCGATGTCGCCCGTGCGCAGCCACCCGGTGGCGAACTTCTCGTCTTCTGAGCTGTCGGCGAAGTAGCGCGAGGCCACCCACGGCCCGCGCACTTCGATCTCACCCGTGGAGACGCCGTCCCAGGCGACCTCCCCGTCGTCGCCGGCGAGGCGCAGCTCGACCCACGGCAGCGGCCGGCCCTGGGTGGCCCGCTCGTCCCAGTAGGCGTCATCGTGCTCGCGCTCGCGCGGGCGCGAGTAGGTGGCCACCGGGCTCGTCTCGGTCATGCCCCACGCCTGGAAGATGCGCACGCCGTGGCGCTCCTCGAAGTCCTTCATCAGCTGGCGCGGCACCGCCGAGCCGCCGCAGGCGGCGTTGGAGAGGGAGGAGAGATCGATCTCGGGATGCTCCTCGGCGTAGTTCAGGAGCCCTTGGAAGATCGTCGGCACGCAGCCCATCAGCGTGGGACGCTCGCTCGCGATCAGCCCGGCGAGCGGCTCCGGCTGGAGGTGGCGGTCGGGGAAGATCAGGTCGGCGCCGGCGAGCGCCGCCCCGTAGGGAAGCCCCCAGGCGTTGACGTGGAACATCGGCACCACCGCGAGGATGCGGTCCGCGCGCGAGATCCCGGTGCCGTCCTTGGCGAGCGTGACCGTCGAGTGCAGGCTGATCGAGCGGTGCGAGTAGAGCACGCCCTTGGGATTGCCGGTGGTCCCGCTCGTGTAGCACAGCGAGGCCGCCTGGCGCTCGTCGAGCTCCGGATAGGCGAACGGCCGCGAGGGATCCGGGTCGCCCTGTGCGAGCAGCTCCTCGTAGCCGATCGCGTCGGGGAACGCGCCCAGCTGCGCGGCCACCTCCTCGTCGTCCCCCATCACGACATAGCGCTCCACCGTCTCGAAGCTCGGCGCCAGTTTCGCGAGCGCCGGCACGAGCGAGTGGTCGACGAAGATGATCCGGTCCTCGGCGTGGTTGACGATGTAGGTGAGCTGCTCCTCGAACAGGCGGATGTTCAGCGTGTGCAGCACCGCGCCGACGCACGGGACCGCGAAGTACAGCTCGTAGTGGCGCTGGTTGTTCCACGCGAACGTGCCCACGCGCTCGCCCTGGGCGACGCCGAGCGCCTGCAGCGCCAGCGCGAGCCGGTCGATGCGGGCGGAGACCTCGGCGTGACTCGCACGCGTGACCGCGGAGCCGTCGGAGCTCAGCGTGACGACCTCGGCTCCCTGGTTGCACGTCGCGAGGCGACGTCTGAGATGGTTGAGGGTCAGCTGGAAGTCGTCCTGCATCAGACCCTGTAGCGTGTCCGTCATCCTCTTCGAGCCTCCTCCCGTGGCGCCAGCTTGCTGAGCGCATCGTAGATGCCGCGGGTGCGCTGCGCGACGTCTTCCCAGTCGAAGCGCAGCACGTGCTCGGATGCCTCGGTCACCAGGCGGTCGCGCAGCGCGTCGTCGACGAGCAGGCGCTCGACCATCGCTCCCAGGTGCTCGGCGTCGCCGCCGTTGAAGCGCAGCCCCACGCGCTCGCCGACCGGCACCACCTCGCGCAGCCCGCCGGTGTCGGCGACGATGCACGGGCAGCCGGAGGCCATCGCCTCCAGCGCCACCAGCCCGAACGGCTCGTAGATCGAGGGCACGACGCAGAGATCGGCGATGCCGTAAAGGCGATGCAGCACGTCGTCGCCGATCCACCCGAGGAAGGTCCCGTGCTCGAGCAGCCCCAGCCTCGCTGCCTGCGCCTTCAGCTCCGCCTCGTGGGTGCCGCTGCCGGCGACCAGGAAGCGCACGCCCCCCACTCGCTCGATCACCCCCGGCAGCGCGTCGAGGGCGAGCTGGAAGCCCTTCTCGTACACCAGCCGTCCCACCAGCAGCACGAGCTTCTCGTGCGGCGCCGCGAACTCGCGCCTGAGCGCTCCCAGATCCCCCGTCGGGCGCAGTTCGCTGGGGTCCACGCCGTTGGGGATCACCGCCACCCGGCGCTCGTCGATGTCGAAGATGTCGGCGACGTGCCCGCGCATGTAGTACGAGCACACGATCACCCCGTCCGCGCGGTTGGCCATCCAGCGCTCGACCGCGTGGATGTGCGACTGCGGCGGGTTCTGCACCCAGCCCTGGTGGCGGCCGTGCTCGGTGGCGTGGATCGTCGTCACGTAGCTCACGCCCAGCCGGTCCGCGAGCGTCGCGGCGGCCTTGGCGACGAGCCAGTCGTGCCCGTGCACCAGCTCGTAGCTGCGCTCCTGGGCGAGGGCTTCGCCGGCCGCGAGCATGTCCCGGTTCATCTGCTCCACCCAGGCGACGAAGCGATCCAGCTCGCGCGGCCAGCTCGGCTCGCGTACGCGGTGGACGCACACCCCACCGACGCCGACGGCCGTCTGCTCGAGCTCGCCTTCAGGGCCCACCCCGCGGGTGAGCACGTCCACGCGCACCCCCTGACGGACGAGCGCCTGGGCGAGCTTGCGCACGTGGCGGGCGAGGCCGCCCTCGATGACGGGCGGGTACTCCCAGGAGAGGATGAGCACGCGGCGGCTCACGATGCCCGAGACCCTATATCCCCGCGCGTGAACACCCGCCGCCGGCGCTGTCAGCCCTCGGCGGCCCGCTCGTCGGGAGCGAGATCGATCTGGAGCTGGCGCGGGGACGGGCGCAGCGGCTCGCTGGTGTGCCGCGGGCGCCCGCGCTTGACCCAGTGGCCGACGACCTCGCGGCTGCGGCAGGTGTAGTAGTTGACCCGCCGGTCCGTCGGCTGGATCGCCAAGCCGCCGGGGGCGGTGCCGGTGACCACCGCATGGAAGCGTCGCCCGCGGTGGTCGACCTCGACGATGTCGCCGGTGTGGATGCCCTCGAGTCGCATTTCACGCTGCACTCCAGCACGAAGCCGGCGCTCGCGCGCGCGGGCTGTCTAGGCTTGGCGCCGTGCGCTGGCTCGTGGACGGGATGAACGTGATCGGGACGAGACCGGACGCGTGGTGGAAGGACCGGCACGCGGCGATGGTCAAGCTGGTGGGCATGCTCGAGCGCTGGGCGGCGAGCAGCGGCGCCGAGGTGACCGTCGTGTTCGAGAAGCCTCCCTCGCCGCCGATCCACTCGACGGTGATCGTGGTGGCTCACGCGCCGCGGCCGCGCCGCGACTCGGCCGACGACGAGATCGTCCGTCTGCTGGCCGTCGACGGCGACCCGGGGAGCGTGCGGGTGGTCACCTCAGACCTGTGGCTGTCCGACCGCGTGCACGCCGCCGGCGCCTCCGTCGAGCCCGCGGCGCCGTTCCGGGCCCTGATCGAAGGGCCGTGATGGCGCCGCAGACGCGCTACGCGCGCAGCGGCGACGCCGGCATCGCCTACCAGGTCGTCGGCGACGGCCCGCTCGACCTGCTGTTCCTGCCGGGCTGGATCTCGCAGGTCGAGCAGATGTGGGAGCTCCCGGCGTTGCGGCGCTTCCTGGAGCGCCTCGCGAGCTTTGGCCGTGTGATCCTGTTCGACCGCCGCGGCACCGGGCTCTCCGAGCGCCTCGTCGGCGCGCACTCGCTGGAGCAGGAAGTGCGCGACGCCCTCGCCGTGCTCGACGCCGCCGGCAGCGAACGGGCGGCGCTGTTCACCTATCTGCTCGGCGGCCTCGTGGGCACGTTGCTCGCCGCCGATCACCCTGAGCGCGTCGGCGCGCTGATCATGTACGCGTCGGTCGCGCGCACGGCGTGGGCGCCCGACTACGACTGGGCGCTGACGGTGCCCGAGCGCGAAGCGATGGTGGAGCGAAACGTGGAGCACTGGGGCGAGCTCGACAACGAAGGGCTGCGGATGCTGGCGCCGTCGATGGCCGGCGACGGCGCCCTGGCGGGCTGGCTGGCGCGCGTGCAGCGCCTCTCGGCGAGCCCCGGCGAGGCGCGAACGGTGCTCCAGGCGGCGAACGATCTGGACGTGCGCGAGGCGCTGGCCCGCGTGAGCGTGCCGACGCTGGTGATGCACCGCCCCGGTGAACGCGGATGGGACGTCCGCCACTCGCGGTACATCGCCGAGCACATCCCCGGCGCTCGCTATCTCGAGCTGGACGGGATCGACTCGTTCCCCTTCCTCGGCGACAGCGAGGCGATCATCGAGGAGATCGAGGGGTTCCTCACCGGCCAGCGCGGCAGTGCCGGGCCGGCGCGGACGCTGCTGACGGTGATGTTCACCGACATCGTCGACGCCACGGCGCACGCTGCCAGGCTCGGCGACGGGCGCTGGCGCGATCTGCTGGCGCACCACGACGCACGCGTGCGCGCGGAGCTCGACCGCTTCGGGGGGCGCGCAGTGAAGACCGTCGGAGATGGCTTCCTCGCGACCTTCGCCGGCCCGCCCTCGCGCGCCCTGCGCTGCGCCCTGGCGATCACCCGCGCAGCGCGCGAGCTGGGAGTGGAGGTGCGCGTCGGCATGCACACCGGCGAGTGCGAGCTGATCGGCGAGGACGACGTGGCGGGGATGGCGGTTCACATCGCCGCCCGCGTCGGCGCGCTCGCCGACGCCGGCGAGGTGCTCGTCTCGGGGACGGTGTTCGGGACGGTCGTCGGCGGCCCGTTCGCCTTCGAGGACCGCGGCTCGCACGAGCTCAAGGGCGTGCCCGGCCGCTGGCCGCTGTTCGCGCTCGCCCCCTGAGAGCAGGGCCGTCGCCGGGCTTGGCGGCAGAAAGCGCTCGTGACGCGCCGAAGCGGGGACCACAGCGCGCCACGAGCCGACGGAGTGCCAGCCTTGGCCCCATCGTCCACCAAGACGCCCCGCGGACGAATACCTTCCCGCCCCGGGACTACTCCCTCCCACCCGGACTACCATCGAGCGGATGCGACCATCGACGGCCGGATACTTCGACGACGGCTCGATGCTGCGGAAGGTCCACCGCGAGCGAGTCGTCGTCTTCTCGGGAGCGCGGGCGCTGCTGATGCAGGCGGCGCACCCCCTCGCGGTGTTCGGCCTGCTGGCGCACACGAGCGCGCTCGAGGAGCCTTACGAGCGGCTGGCGCGCACGGCGCGCACGATGGACACGATCGCCTTCGGCTCACGAGCGGACGCGGACCGGATCACCAGACGCGTGCGGGCGATGCATCGCCGTGTGCGCGGGCGGTTGCCCGAACAGGTCGGCGTCTATCCGCCAGGCACCGCCTACAGGGCGGATGACCCGGAGCTGCTGATGTGGGTGCTGTTCACCCTCGTGGACTCCGCGCTCGTCGTCTATCGCCGCTACGTTCGCTCGCCTTCGCGCGAGGAGGAAGCGGCGTTCTGGGAGGACTACAAGGTCGTGGGGCGGCTGTTCGGGCTGAAGCGGGCCGACATGCCCCGCACGCTCGGCGATCTCGACGACTACCGCGTGCGGATGCTCGACGGCGATCGCCTGCTGGTGACCGACTGGGCGCGCAGGCGGGCACGGCAGATCGTGCTCGCCCCGCCGGTGCCGCTGCTCGCGCGACCCCTGCTCGAGACCGTCAACTTCGTGACGATCGCCCTGCTTCCCGACACGATCCGCGAGCAGTACGGCTTCTCGCCGCTGCCGCCCGCGCCGATACGCGAGGCGCTCGTGGCAGGCGGCGCGGACTACGTGCGGCGCGCGGTCATCCCCTTCCTCCCCAGCCGCCTGCGCCTGGTCCCCAGCGCACGAGCGGCGTAGAGGGAGACGGCCTCGGTCGCCTGCGCCGATGCGGCGCACGACCTCGACGGCGCTCGACGCGGCGTCGCTACGCGCCTGATGCGAGTCCGGGCTGCGAGACGGCAGGCGAGGTCCCGAGCACGTCGCCGGCGGCGTCCAGCGCCTGCACGGCGAGGTATGGGCCGGCGGTCCCGGCGGGGATCGAGATGGCGGTCTCGAAGCCGCTGCGCGGGGCCTGGGCGACCACGCTGAGGCTCGATGCGCCGGCGTTCGCGAGCACCCTCCAGGAGGCGACGAGCGATGCGCCGTTCCAGCTCGCGTATACGGTCCCGGCGCCTGCGCCGGCGGGCTGGAAGGCGTATGCGGGCGGGTCCGTCGGCACGCCGGTCCATTCGAAGCGGAAGGCGCGATAGGACTGGTCGTGCGTGGGCAGGCGGGCGTCGAACAGCAGCTTGCCTTCGGCGTTGAGCTCGGAGAAGTACGGTTCGCCGCCCCAGCCGACGAACCAGTCGCCGTTGGCGAGCGCCTGCAAGCTTCCCTGGCTCTTGGCGACGAGCGGCGGCGTATGCGTCATGGCGGCGGCAAGCGTGGCTGTGCCGGTGGCATGGTCGAGGTCGATGACGATGCCGCGAGACTGGGGGTGGACCGGCGGGGCGGCGCCGTTGTCGAAGACGCTGATCGAGCCGTTCGGCAGTTCGCGCGCGTCGTGCTGCCAGGCGGTGTACGTGCCTTTGCCCATCTTGAAGCTGCTGCGCTTGCCGCCCAGACGCCAGAGGATCTGCCCGCTGTGGGCGTCGATCTTGTAGACGGTCCACGTGTTCCGAGAGGAGATCAGCAGGCTGCCGTCGCGATCGAGACTCACGGAGTTGATGTGGAAGTAGTCGAGCGGGATGGCCGTCGTCGTGGTCTCCGGCAGCGAGGGGTCGAACGATTCGTCGATGGCGACGTGGTCGAGGCTCGTCCATTCGTACATCACGAGGCCCGTCCGCACATCGATCTCCTGGAAGACCCCGTCGACGACTCCCCCATACGCCTCGCCGCCCACCGAGCGCAGGTCGCAGAGGATCGGGTGGTAGGCGGTGATCAGCGCCGTCCCCTGGGGCGTCAGCTGGAACTCGTGAAGGTCCGCGCGCAGCCCGTTGCCGGCGCGCACGTGGGCGATGTCCGTGTAGGTGCTGTCGGCGATCACGTCTTCGCCCAGCCCGAAGCCGAGCACGGTGATATCCCCCTGCCACCAGGTGAGCACGGGTTTGCCTTCGTATCGCTGGACCTGCAGGTTGGTTGCGGACGTGTGGGCCGGCAGCGGCTGGAACCACAGCAGCCCGCCGTCCGGTTCGAGGATCATCGGCCCGGCCTGTCCGGGTCCGCCGTAGGGAGCTATGAAGACGTCGCCGGGCGCCGCCGCGGATGGCTGGGTGGTCACGGTCACCACGGGCGGGCGCAGATCCGAGAGCGAGTGGAATCTCTGGACGTTCCCGGCGCCGCCCCCGTGGGTCGCCGCCGGCCTGGAGGTGATTCGATCCTCGTCGGCGATCGAGAACCTGTCGAGCAGCGTGCGCATCGACCGGCCCAGCCTGACCCGCGCACGGACCGTCACCCGCTCGCCTTCGGCGAACGGCTTCCACGGGACGAAGCTCGCGCCGTCGCCCTGCGAGTAGGCGAGCAGACGCCCGCGGTGGGCGCCGGTCCGCGAGCCAACCACCCTGACCGAGCGAAGGTCGCCCGCCGGCACGCCGAGGAAGCTGATCTGCGCGTGGGCCGAGGCGTCGCGGCCGCCGGGCTCGGGCGACAGCGTCACCGCGCCCTGCTGCTGCGCGGAGACGTTCATCTTGGCGGGCGTGCACGACGGCGCGCTCGCCGCCGCGGCGGTGCCGGCACCCACGAGCGACACGCCGAGGACCGCGCCCGCTCCAGCGATGAGAGCTCGGATCGAAGACATGTGCACGGGGAGGCTACGGCAGTGAGGCGGATCTCCGTCCTCTGCGTCGACCAGTCGAGCTCTCCGCGGCGGCGTACTTCCAATCTGCGGGATAACGGGCTGTCTGCGATGGGTCACATTTCTCCAACACAGGGCACGTGCGACGGAGTAGGTTGAGGCCGATCCAGCAGTCGAAGGAGCACGGCATGACATCTACGGCACAACCGAACATCTTCCCGGCGCTGCGCTACCGCGACGCGAACGCGGCGATCGAGTGGCTGCAGCGCGCGTTCGGCTTCGAGGAGAAGGCCTGCTACCGGGGCGCGGACGGCGCCGTCAACCACGCCGAGCTGGCGCTCGGGACGGGCCTCGTGATGCTCGGACAGTCACGGCCAGACGGCTGGCTCGGCGGTCGCGAGCCCGATGCGCGAGCCTCCACGATAAGCATCTACCTGGTGGTTGCCGATCCCGACGCTCACCACGAACGTGCACGGGCCGCGGGGGCCGAGATAGTCAGGGAGTTGACCGATGAGGACTACGGGTCCCGCGAGTACAGCGCCCGCGACCTAGAGGGCAACCTCTGGTCGTTCGGCACCTACGATCCATATGAGGTCAACTGAGCAAGCGCGGGGCATGGCGCTCGCCCTGCCCGACCCCGTGGAGCGCGACCACCACGGGCTTGGCTAACGACCCGAGTTGTCCCCGCCGCGCGTCTCGCCGACCATCGGGCTAGGACGCACAGGCTCAGGGCGCGGGGGCATCGGTGACGGCTGCGGAGTCGGCTTGCCAGACATCGCTACCAGTCTATCGCTGCACCACGAGGGCGACCACCCATGCCAGAACCTCGACCACCAGCAGCACCGCACCGACACGAAAGACCCCCATCAGCGTCCTGAGCTGGCGGCGATTCAGTTCCGCGCTGCGACCCATGTGCAGAGCGAGGTCACGTTCAATCAGATGGAGCGCGAGTGACTCCCCTTCCGCCGGTTCGAGGTACGTGGCGATGAACTGGTCTGGCGCCAATGAGAACTCCCAGTCCCGACGCGGCCACAGCACCATCAGCACCGCGAAGCCGAGCAACACGAAGCAGCCGATCGCAATCCACGCCGCAGCGCTGATGTCGTGCTTCACGAGTGTCTGGCCCCCGAAGAAAGACGTCGTGATGGCCGCAGCAGCGATCAGAGCGCCAGCGCGCGCCCGGAGCTCGACGACTGACCTCTCCTGATCCTCCAATCCCATTCTGGCCTCGCGGTAGGCAAGCGCATAGCCATCGCGAGAAGTCTCAGCAGCAATCGTGCTCATGACGTCGATCCTACGAACGGACTGCGACGGTACGACTGCGCGACCACGGAGACCCTGTACCCCAAACCCCTCCAAATTGACCTTTGTGAAGGGGATGCGAAATATCGGGGCGGCGGGATTTGAACCCACGACCCCCTGCTCCCAAAGCAGGTGCGCTACCAGGCTGCGCCACGCCCCGTACGTACAAGCGTAGACGTTGCGGCGCTACTCGCCCGCGATCCCGCCGCGAATCGCCGACGCGCCGCCCGCTGCTACCCTCCGCCACCGCCATGGCCGACGTCCAACCCCTGCGCGCGCTGCACTACGACCCCGCCGTCGTCGGGCCGCTCGCGGACGTGGTGGCGCCTCCCTACGACGTGATCGACGCGGGCCAGCGCGCGGTCCTGCTGGCGCGCTCGCCGTTCAACGTGGTGGCCGTGGACCTGCCCCAGATCGAGTCCGGCGCCGCGGGCGCGTCGGACGCTGCGAGCGAGGGGGGCGGGGCCGCCGCGGGCGCAGGCGCGCAGACAGCCGGGCAGAACGCCAACCGGGGCCCCTACCAAGCCGCCGGCGAGCTGTTCGAGAGCTGGCAGCGCGAGGGGGCGCTCGTCCGCGACGCCGAGCCGGCGCTGTGGGCGCACACGCAGGACTACACGGGCCCCGATGGACAGACACGCGCCCGCCGCGGGTTCTTCTGCCGGGTGCGCATCGAGGAGTACGGCCCCGGCCGGGTGCGCCCGCACGAGCGCACCCACCCCGGCCCGAAGGAGGACCGGCTGCGCCTCACGCGGGCCACGCGCGCGGACACCTCGCCGATCTTCTCTCTGTTCTCCGACCCCGAGCAAGCCGCCTGGCAGGCGCTGGCGCCGAGCACCGACGACGAGGCCCCGTGGGCGGAGATCACCGACGCTGACGGCACCGTCCACCGCCTGTGGCGCGTAGGCGACCCGGATGCGATCGCCGCGGTACAGGAGGCGGCGCGTGACGCGGAGATCTTGATCGCCGACGGCCACCACCGCTACGAGACGATGCGCACGTACGCCGAGGAGGTCGACGCGGCGGGCGGATCCCCCGATGCACAGTCGGGGGACGATCACCGCTACATCCTCATGTGCCTGGTTGCGCTCGAGGACCCTGGGCTGACGGTGTTCCCCACGCATCGCCTGATCGGCGGGCTGAGCGAGGATCAGCGCGGCGCGCTCGAGCGGACGCTGCAGCGGGACTTCGACATCGCGGAGGTGCCGATCGACGAGATCGCTCCGGCTCCCGGGTCGGGGCCGCTGGCGCTCGGATACCTGAACGGTCGCGACGGACGCCCGCTGCGTCTGACGCTCAAGGACCAGCAGATCGCCGACATCGCCCTGGCCGACCACTCGCCGGCCTACCGCGAACTCGACACGGGCGTGCTGGAGACGCTGATACTGAAGAACACGCTCGGCTACAGCGACGACGACATCGCCCACTTCAACGGCCTGTTCTACGCTCGCGACACCGCGGAGGCGCTGGCGATGGTGCGCTCGGGCGACTACGATGCGGCGTTCCTCATGCGGCCCACCCCGGTGGAGCAGGTGCGCGACGTGGCGGCGGCCGGCGAGAACATGCCACCAAAGTCGACGTTCTTCTTCCCCAAGCTGCTCACCGGGCTGCTGTTCTATCCGCTCGGCCAGCCGGGGCGAGCACTATCATGAGTAATCGACAGGACTCCGATTCGAGGGGATCGAGATGACGCAGACACCAGGGCTCACAAGGATGAAGGCCTCCGCGCGGCGCGATGGCGCCACGTTCAGGCACACGGTGCAGGTTCGCGATCATCAGCTGACCGTGGACGAGCCGGTGGACGCGGGCGGAGACGACAGCGGGCCCGACCCCCAGGAGATGCTGGCGGTGAGCCTGGCGTCGTGCACGGCGATCACGCTGGAGATGTACGCGGCGCGCAAGGGCTGGGACATCGGCCACGTGGAGGTCGACGCCGAGTACAGCCCGGCCGAGCGCGGCTGCCCGACGAAGTTCCAGCTGGTGTTGAGGCTGCCGGACAACCTCCCAGAGGAGCAGGTGGAGCGGCTGCGCGTGATCGCCGCGAAGTGCCCCGTGCACCGCGCGCTGGACGGCGAGGTCATGTTCCAGGAGCGCATTGAGCGCGTTCACCTGGCCGCCTGACCCCTCCTCCTCCACAAGCGTCGACTCAGGACAGACGCGCGCGGATGGCCGGACGCGCGCGGGCAAGCAGGCGCGAGCGGGCGCATCGTCCCCAGCGGGTGAGCCGACGCTGGCGGCCGTGCTCGTCCCGCTGTTCCTCGCCGCCGACAGCGGCGAGCCGCACGTCGTCCTCACCAGGCGCCGCGCCGACCTGCGCCGCCACGCCGGGGAGATCTCCTTCCCCGGCGGCCGCAAGGACCCCGACGACGCCGACCTGATGACGACAGCCCTGCGCGAGGCCGAAGAGGAGATCGGCCTCCCCCGCGCGCAGGTCAACCCGCTCGGCGAGCTGCCGGCGACCTCCACGTTCGCCACCAGCTACGTCATCCACCCGTTCGTCGGCGAGATCCCCGCCGGCGTAGCCTGGCGCCTGTCCGCGAAGGAGGTCGACTCCGTCCTGGAGCTCCCCCTCGCCACGGTCCGCGCCGCCGCCACGAAAGCCCAGATCGAACGCCGCGGCATCACCTTCCAGACCGACGCCTACGTGATCGGCGAGCACACCATCTGGGGAGCCACCGCCCGCATCCTCTCCCACCTCTTCGAGCGCCTAGCCCCAAGCACCGGCACCCCCCACCTGGCCCTGACCAGCGCCACGCCCTGACCCCAGCTTCCGGCCGCACCAGTTCCGGATCGGCCACTCCCCCCCGCGCCCAATGCAGACCGGGGGAGTGACCACGGACGGCGAGAGCCGGCCGGGGTCACTCGCCCGGGCTCCGACACTCAGCCAGTAGGCTGCGGCACGATGCGAATGTAAGGCCGCGGCTCCTCCCACCCCTCCGGGTAGAGTTCCTTGGCCTGGTCGTTGGAGACCGAGCCGGCGATGATCACCTTCTCGCCCTGGCGCCAGTTGACGGGGGTCGCCACCTTGTGCTTGGCGGTGAGCTGCAGCGAGTCGATCACCCGCAGCACCTCGTCGAAGTTGCGCCCGGTCGTCATCGGGTAGACGAGGATCAGCTTGACGGTCTTGTCGGGGGCGATCACGAACACGTTGCGCACGGTCTGGTTGTCGGCGGGCGTGCGGCTCGCGGGATCGCCTGAGACGTCCTCGGGCAGCATCCCGTAGAGCTTCGACACGGCGAAGTCGCTGTCGCTGATGATCGGGTAGTTGGGGGCGGTGCCCTGGGTGTCCTCGATGTCCTTCGCCCACTGCTCGTGCTTGTCGAGCGGATCGACGGACAGGCCGATGATCTTCACGCCGCGCGCGTCGAACTCGGGCTTGGCCTGGGCCATGTAGCCGAGCTCGGTCGTGCACACCGGCGTGAAGTCCTTGGGGTGGGAGAACAGCACGGCCCACGAGTCGCCGATCCAGTCGTGGAATTTGATGTGACCCTCGGTGGTGTCGGCCTCGAAGTCCGGTGCTGTGTCGCCAAGATGAAGCGCCATCTGTTGTGCTCCTTTCTGGAACAATGTGGCCGTCGCGGGCTGTCTGCAGCGCTCGCGGGCTCTTGGGGAGGTAAGCCGCCCTCGCGGACCCGAAGCGGAAATCCTGATCGGCTTTAGGGAGATTAGTTCAAGGATAGCGTGCCCGGCTGCGCTTGCCGGGGCTCGCCGGGGGTGCCGTAGCGCGGCCACATGCCGCCGAGCACCATCGTCACCGACCCCATCAGCGCCAGCCACGCGCCCTCGCGCAGCGACAGCGCGAGCGTCCCGCCGTCGAGCGTCGGAGGGTCGATCATCCGGTAGAGCGCGCAGGCGAGGGCCACCATGCCGAGCAGCACGACCGCGCCACCTGCGCCGCCGGGGACCGGCCCGTGCGTGCGCACGAGCGGCGCGAGCACGTCGAGCATCGCCAGGGCGCCCAACACGAGCAGGACCACGCTGAGGCCGGGGAGCGCGTGGTACGCGTCGAGGCCCGCCAGGCGGTGGACCGCCAGCACGCTCGCACCCGCCGCCCGCGCGGCGAAGCTCGCGTCGTACCACGGCGTGAACACCGACGCCACCAGCACCCCCGCGCCGACGCCCGACATGCACAGCCCATAGCGGGAACGGTTGCAGACCATCGCCGGAGTGCATCGGCTCGCGCGCGCACTAGCTTGACCGCTGTGAACGCGCCTTCACCCGCGGTCAGGCGGCGCCAGCAGCGAGTCGATCGCCGACCGCGCGTGGGCGAGCCAGGCGGGAAGATCGCGCGGGTCGGCGGTGAGGATGGACGTGGGGATGGCGTTCAGCCGGGCGATCGAGCGCACCACGCGCTCGCCCTCCGCGAGCGCCGCCGCCGGCGTGGTGGTGCCGCGGGACTCGTACACGAAGCCGCGGACCGTCGTGTCGATCGCCTGGGTGAGGAAGAGCTCGAGCCGGTGGGTGTGGAGCTCGCGCAGCTCCCGCTCCGAGCCGGCGCAGGAGCCGAGCAGCCAGCAGACGATCGTCACCCCGTCGAGCGCCCCGCGCAGCGTCGCCAGGCGGTCGGGCGTCCCGATCCAGCATTCGGCGCCGTCGATCTGCTCGATCGCCGCGCGGCCGTGCTCGCTGCGGGTGCTCGAGCGGACGGCGTGCCCGTCCTCCACCAGCGACCCGGCCAGCCGCCGGCCACGGCAGCCTCCTCCGACCATCAGGATGCGTGCCACGTCGCCGCATGTTACTCGCGCGTCGGTGCACCCCGAGCGCGGTGCACCGCACGTGAGCCGGTGGCGAGTCTGAATAGGGTGCGTGGGACCGCATACGGCCCCACGCAGCACTACGCGGCTCTTCACTCGCGACAGGCGCCGCTAAGCGAAGCGTTCGCGGGTCTTATTCGGCAGAGGCGCCTAACGGCCCCGTGCTGGGTATCGGTGGCATTTTTGCGGATAACTCCAATGTGAGTCCGTCACCGCAGTCAAGTTCGCCAGAGCCGGGACCAGAGAATTCGAGGCCATTTTCGCTGATACCGGGCGTCAGTGTCCCCCTGCACACCCAGGGAAGCCCACCGCCACCACCGCCACCCTGACACTTGAATTCCAATTCGACGCCTTCAATAGCGTCCCTGATCGGAAGACCAGCGATCAGGTGCGACGGCCATGGAAGTCCGTTTCCTATGACTTCGATCTGCTTGGGGCAAAGCACGGGCGCCGACTCGCACTTCTTGAGTGTGAACTCATCGGTGTCGTCTTCGCCTGCGCCGCCCCCCATCGGGTTCCAGACTTGCAGCTTGGTCCGCAGATCGCAGGTGATGATGGTTGTTCCAACCTGAAACGTGATCGGGCCCTTGAACGTTGTACGTTTCCCTGGTGCAGGGCCAACGAGCTTGCCGTGTATATACCAGTGCGGTTCAGCCTGCGCCGCCGCGGGCATCACCGCAAACGCGGCGATCGCGAGCAGGGGGACCAGGCTGACAAAGAGCTTCTTGTTCATCGCGCAACTCCTCTGTCGTGGAAATTCCTATGTGATTTCCGCAAGAGTCCGCGACGGATCGCCCGAAGGCCCTTGGCCTTGGTCGCTCGCGAGCACGTTTCCGTACGAGATGCGTCCCGGGCGCTCTCGTACGTAGCCTCCCTGCGCCAACGTCGGCCGTCTGCAGCAGACGGCTACGTGATCCCCTTCCCCACGCCCCACTTGTATCCCTCGGCCCCGGATGGTTGTCCCACTTCGGACTTCCCCACGTACCCTTCCGGAGACCAGAACATTATCGGCTGCTGAGATATGTGTCAAGCCTTAGAACTCCCGGAGCTGCTGGAAAGTGCGCAAAATGCGGGAAATGCGTAGACGCGCTCTTCCAGCGACTCCTGCACAGCTGTCGATGGGCCCCGCCCCTGGACCGTTCGCCGGCACGCCGACGATGACGCGGTCGAACCGGGCGTGAGGACGAGCGCGCCTCGACGGCGTCGGTCGCCAGGAGCGCCGCCCGAGCTCGCCTGGCCTATGATCGCCGCATGGTTGAGCCAGATACGCGGACCTCGCCGGACGTGGTCACGATGGAGAAGATCGTCGCGCTGTGCAAGCGCCGCGGCTTCATCTTCCCGTCCTCGGAGATCTACGGCGGGGTGGGCTCGACGTACGACTTCGGCCACTACGGCGTGCTGCTGAAGACGAACGTCAAGAACGAGTGGTGGCGGGCGATGCTGCAGGAGCGCGACGACATCGTGGCGATCGACTCGGCGATCCTCCAGCACCCGAAGGTGTGGGAGGCCTCCGGGCACCTGGCGGGCTTCACCGACCCGCTGGTGGACTGCCGCACGTGCGGTCAGCGCTTCCGCGCCGACCACCTCCAGGAGCTCGCGTGCGGGCGCAAACCGTCCAAGCACCCGGGCGAAACGGACGAGTGCGTCGCTGACGGACGCCCGCGACTTCAACCTGATGTTCGAGACGACCGTCGGCCCGGTGAAGGAGTCCGGCGCGACGGCCTACCTGCGCCCGGAGACCGCCCAGGGGATCTTCATCAACTTCAAGAACGTCCTGCAGTTCTCCCGCAAGAAACCCCCGTTCGGGATCGCCCAGGTGGGGAAGTCCTTCCGCAACGAGATCACCCCCGGCAACTTCATCTTCCGCACGCGCGAGTTCGAGCAGATGGAGATGGAGTACTTCGTCCCGCCCGACGACGCCGGCAAATGGTTCGAGCACTGGCTGGCCGAGCGCGAGCGCTGGTACACCGACCTCGGCCTGCGGCCCGACCACCTGCGCCTGCGCGCGCACGACCCCGACGAGCTCTCCCACTACTCCTCGGGCACCAGCGACGTCGAGTACCTGTTCCCCATCGGCTGGTCTGAGCTCGAGGGCATCGCCAACCGCGGCGACTTCGATTTGACTCAGCACGCGCGACACTCGGGCGAGAAGCTCGAGTACTTCGACCAGGCCACCGGCCAGCGCTACGTCCCGCACGTGATCGAGCCGGCCGCCGGCGCCGACCGCGCGACGCTGGCGTTCCTGGTGGACGCCTACGACGAGGAACTCGTCGAGCGTGAGGGAGCGGGCGCGGGTGAGACGCGCACGGTCCTGCGCCTGCACCCGCGCCTGGCGCCGGTGAAGGCGGCGGTGCTGCCGCTCGTGAACAAGGACCGGCAGCCGGAGCTCGCGCGCGAGGTCCAGCACGCGCTGCGCGAGCGCGTCCAGGCCGAGTACGACGACGGCGGCGCGATCGGCCGCCGCTACCGACGCCAGGATGAGATCGGGACGCCGTTCTGTCTTACTATTGACCACCAGAGCGTCGAGGACGGCACGCTGACGCTGCGTGACCGCGACTCGCTGGCGCAGGAGCGCCTGCCGATCGAGGGGATCGCCGATGAGATCGAGCGTCGGGTCCTCGCTCGCTGGCGAACGCCGAAGCTGAGCGGCGTATGACCATCGCGCACGCTCTCTAAAAAACAAGACCCACCACCCGACTTCACACACCCCGCACGACCCGATAGGAGCCCGATGGACTTCGACCTGACCGACGAGCAGCGCCTGATCAAGGAGACCGCGCGCGAGTTCGCGGACAAGGAGATCGTGGTGCAGTCGCGCGAAAACGCGCGCAACCACCGCTTCGACATGGAGATGGTCGAGAAGGTCGCCGCGCAGGGCTACCTCGGCGCGATCGTCCCCGAGGAGTACGGCGGTGCGGGCCTCGACTACCTCGGCTACGGCCTGGTCGTCGAGGAGATCGGCCGCGCGGACTCCTCGATCCGCACGGTCATCTCCGTGCAGACCTCGCTCGTGTGCTCGGGGATCCTGAAGTTCGGCACCGAGGAGCAGAAGCACACCTACCTGCCGAAGCTGTGCTCGGGCGAGTGGCTGGGATGTTTCGGGCTTACAGAGCCGGACACGGGCTCGGACGCGGCGAACCAGAAGACGCGCGCCAAGAAGACGGACGGCGGCTGGGTGCTGAACGGCTCGAAGATGTGGATCTCGATGGCCAACCACGCGAAGGTCGCGCTGATCTTCGCCCAGACCGACCCCGAGCTCGGCTACAAGGGCATCGCGTGCTTCATGGTGGACACCGAGCACCCGGGCTACAGCGCGCAGCCGATCGAGCACAAGATGGGCCTGCACGCCTCCGACACCGGCTCGATCTCCCTGGAAGACGTGGAGGTGTCAGACGATCAGATGCTCGGCAACGTCGGCGACGGCTTCAAAGTGGCGCTGTCGAACCTCGAGTCCGGACGCTACTCGGTGGCGTGCGGCGCGGTCGGCATCTGCCAGGGCTGCGTGGAGGAGTCGGTGAAGTACTCCAAGGAGCGCGAGCAGTTCGGCAAACCGATCGCCAGCTTCCAGCTCGTGCAGGCGATGATCGCGGAAATGGTGCTCAAAACGGAGGCCTCGCGGATGCTCGCCTGGCGCGCCGGCTTCCTCAAGGACCAGGGCCGCCCGAACAGCCTGGAGACCTCCATCGCGAAGCTGCACGCGACGGAAGCGTCGCTCGAATGCGCGAACCTCGCGATCCAGGTGCACGGCGGCGCCGGCTACGTCGACGACCACCCGGTCGAGCGCTACTTCCGCGACGCGCGCGTGACGACCATCTACGAGGGCACCTCGCAGATCCAGCAGATGCTGATCGGGCGCGCGATGACCGGCGTGAACGCGCTCGTGACGGTCTGACGCGCGGGAGGAGCAGGAGCGATGGCAAGCCAAGAGCGAACGACCGCTATCGATGAGGCCGGCTCCGCCGGCCGGGGGGGTCGCGCGGCGTCTGTGATCGGCGTGCTGGGAGCCGGCACGATGGGCAACGGCATCGCCCAGCTTGCCGCGCGCTCAGGCGCCCGCACGCTGCTCTACGACCCCTTTCCCGAGGCTCTCGCGAAGGGCATCGAGAGTGCGCTCGACGGCCTGCAGAAAGAAGCGCTGAAGGGGAAGCTGAGCGACCACGACGCCGCCGCGGCGGCCGACCGTCTGGCGCCGGTGGACGAGATGGCGGCGCTGGCGGACTGCGAGCTGGTGATCGAGGCCGCCCCCGAGCGCCTGGAGCTCAAGCACGAGATGTACGGCAAGCTCTCCGAGATCGTCAGCGAGGAGTGCGTGCTGGCGACGAACACCTCCTCGCTGCTGGTGACCGCGATAGCGACCGGCGCCGGCCACCCCGAGCGGGTGGTGGGAATGCACTTCTTCAACCCCGCGCCGCTGATGGCGCTGTTGGAGGTGGTGGCCGGCGTGGAGTCCTCGCAACAGGCGATAGACCTGGCGATCGCCACAGGCGAGGCGATGGGCAAGACGGTGATCGTCGCGAAGGACGGCCCGGGGTTCATCGTCAACCGCTGCAACCGCCCGTTCGGCCTGGAGGCGCTGCGCCTGCTCCAGGAGCAGATCTCCGACGTCGAGACGATCGACCGCATCTGCCGCATGGAGGGCGGCTTTCGCATGGGCCCGTTCGAGCTGATGGACCTCGTGGGCGTGGAGACCGGCTTCGAGATCTCCAAGAGCTTCTACGAGCAGTCCTTCGGCGAGCCGCGCTGGCGCCCGTCGATGATCGCCGCCCGCCAGGTCGCCGCCGGCCTCTACGGGCGCAAGAGCGGGCGCGGCTACTACGACTACTCCGCCGGCGCCGGCCCGGGCAAGCACCGCCCCGAGGACCCGGAGCCGCTGCAGGGCGCCGATGGCAGCCCGGACGGCGCCGGCGACGGCGTGGTGGTGATCTCCGGCGAGGGCGCGGTGGCCGACGCGCTGCGCGCCGCCGCCGCCGAGGCGGGCTATGAGGTGCGCTCCCCCCACGATCCCACCGGCGGCGTGCTGCCGGCCCTGTTCGTGGACTGCGACTGCACGCCCGCCGTCCAGCGGCGCGAGGCGAGCCCGCCGGGCGCCCAGCCCGACCGTCTAGGCGCACCCGCCCCGCCTCCGGGCGGCGCGCACGTGCTGCTGTGCGTGAGCGCCTCGCTGGCCAAGCTCGACCCCGGCGGCAGCGCCGTCGGCTTCCACGTGCTGCCGCCGTTCGACCAAGCGACGCTGGTGGAGCTCACCCGCGGCGAGAGCTCCTCGCCGGTGGCCGCCGCCCGCGCCGAGCGCTTCTTCGCGGCGCTCGGCAAGCACGTGGCGTGGGTCGGGGACGCGCCCGGGCTGGTGCTCGGGCGGATCGTCTGCCAGGTAATCAACGAGTCGGCGTTCGCGCTCGGCGAGGGCGTGGGCAGCGCGCAGGACATCGACACGGGGATGGTGCTCGGCCTCAGCCACCCGCGGGGACCGTTCGAGTGGGCGCGAGCGATCGGCCTCGACCACGTGCTGAGCGTGCTGGACGCGCTGTGGGAGGAGTACCGCGAGGAGCGCTACCGTCCGGCGCCGGCGCTGCGGCGCCTCTAGACCTCACGTTCGCCGGTTCTGTCACGCTTCTTCGATACGGGCGTGATCGACAGCAGTTCCCTTGACATCCGCAGTGGCCCGCGCTTCAAGCGGGCGGAGCCGCGGCCTTCCCCCCTTCCAGCGCTTCCTCGACGCGCACCGCGAGTGCCGTGTGGCGCTTCCTCGTCTCCTCCGTCGGCCCGACGGACGCCGACGACTGCTTCCAGGAGACGTTCATCGCGGCGCTGCACTCCTACCCGCGCCTGCGCGCGGGCTCGAACCTGCGCGCGTGGGTGCTGACGATCGCCCACAACAAGGCGATGGACGCGCACCGCGCGCGAGCCCGGCGAGCGCTGCCGGTGGAAGACATCGCCGCCGTGGACGCCCGCACGACTTCCCCGCACGCCGCCGCCCCCGACGAGACGGTGTGGGGCGCGGTGCGGGAGCTGCCCGACCGCCAGCGCTCGGCGGTGACGCTGCGCTACATGGCCGACCTGCCCCACCGCGATATCGCGCAAGCGATCGGCTGCTCAGAGGAGGCGGCACGCCGCTCGCTGCACGAGGGCCTGACGAAGCTGAGAAAGGTGGTGAGCGCATGAGCGCCACAGAGGAGAAGGGCTTGGGCAAGCTCGAGCGGGCGCTGCGCAGCGGCCGGCGCGCAGGTCCAGGCGAGCAGGAGGCTGCCGCGCAGGCCGCGCGGGCGCGTGAGCGCACGGATCGCCGCCGAGGGCCTCGCGGACATCGCGTACGCGCCGGTGGACTCGCCCGTTCGGGACGCTGCTGGCGGCCGCGACGAGCGAGGGCCTCGTGCGCCTGGCGTTCCCGGAGGAGGACCTCGACGCGGTGCTCGAAGGCCTCGCGCGGCGGATCTCGCCGCGGATCGTCGAGGCGCCGGCGTCGCTCGACGGCGTGCGCCGCGAGCTCGACGAGTACTTCGACGGCAGCCGCCGCGCGTTCGAGCTCGCCCAGGACTGGACGCTGATGGGCGCGTTCGGACGCACGGTGCTCGGCGCGACGTACGAGATCCCCTACGGCGGCGTGCTCTGCTACGCCGAGGTGGCGGCGGAGGCCGGCAGTCCGCGCGGCTCGCGTGCGGCCGGCAACGCGCTCGGCTCGAACCCGATCCCGATCGTCGTGCCCTGCCACCGCGTGCTGCGCACGGGCGGCTCGCTCGGCGGCTACGGCGGCGGCCTGGACCGCAAGCGCTACCTGCTGGAGCTGGAGGGAGCGTCGCGCTGCTAGCGCGGACTCGGCCGTGCGGCGCGCGTCACTGCGCCTCGCGCGGGGTCGCCCAGCGGCATGCCCTGCGGTATCGGCACGCCGGGGGTGTCGCGCAGGTACCACTCGGCGTCGAGCGCCGCCTGGCAGCCCGAGCCGGCGGCGGTGATCGCCTGGCGGTAGGTGTGGTCGACGAGGTCGCCGGCGGCGAACACGCCGGGGAGGTTCGTGCGCGTGGACTTGCCGTCGGTGATCACGTAGCCGCTCGTCGTCGAGGGCGACCTGCCCGCGCACGAGCGCCGATTGCGGCTCGTGTCCGATGGCGATGAACGCGCCCGTGATCGGCACCTGGCGCTCCTCGCCGGTCTCGACGTGTGTCGAGCGTGGCGTGACCGAGCGCGCCGTTCTGGCCGGCGACGAACTCCTTGACGAGGTACGGAGTCAGAAGCTCGATGTTCTCCTGCGCGCGCGCTCGCTCGAGCATGATCCTCGACGCGCGGAACTCGTCGCGGCGGTTGACCACCGTGACCTTCGAGGCGAACTTCGACAGGAAGATCGCCTCCTCCATCGCCGAGTCGCCGCCTCCGACGATGACCGTCTGCGCCTCGCGGAAGAACGCGGCGTCACAGGTGGCGCAGTAGCTGACGCCACGGCCCGAGAGCTCCTGCTCGCCGGTCACGCCGAGCTTCTTGTGCTCGGCTCCCATCGCCAGCAGGACCGTGCGCGCGCGGTGCTCCTCCTCGCCGACCCACACGCTGTGGACGGCGGGGTGGGCGGGATCTGATCCCCTCGCGAGCTCCACGCGCTCGGCCTGGTCGGTGACGAGGCGCGCGCCGAAACGCTCGGCCTGCTCGCGGAACTTCTGCATCATCTCCGGTCCCATCACGCCGTCGGGGAAGCCGGGGTAGTTCTCGACGTCGGTCGTCTGCTGCAGGAGGCCTCCCCACGCGAAGCCCTCGATCACGAGCGGGCGGAGGTTCGCCCGTGCGGTGTAGAGGGCCGCCGTGTAGCCGGCGGGGCCGCTGCCGATGATGATCACGTTCTCGATCTCGCTCATGTGCGCTCCTGCGGTACGGTCATTGTCCGGGGTCGCTTTACTTTGTATAGTATAGCTCCCTGCTGCTCCTCGCGCCAGCGCGCGACCGTCCGGCGCAGCTGGAAGTAGGCGACCGCGCCGGGCACCGTGGGCAGCCAGAAGGAGATCCCGCGGTAGGCGAGCACGGCGAGCACCGACAGGTTGAAGTTGACGCCGAACGCGGCGCACGCCCCGATCATCCCCCCCTCGACCCCGCCGAGGCCGCCGGGCAGCGGCAGCAGGTTGCCGAGCATGCCGACGAAGTAGGCCATCAGGATGACGGTGAAGGGCGGCGCCGAGCCGAAGGCGTGGAACATCCCCCACAGCACGGCGATGTCGAAACCCCACCAGGCGGGCGCCCCGAGCAGGCCCGGGTCGCGGGAGCGGATCAGCTCGATCGCGGTGCGCACGCCGCTGGCGGCCAGCGCGGGGATGGTCGCCGCGCGGGCCACCCAGTGCGAGAAGCGCCCGGAGCCGGCCGCCCACCTGCCGAGGCGCCGCTCGAGGTCTCCCGGCAGCAGCGCGACGGCGCCGGCGACGGCGAACAGGATCGCGGCGACGATCGCGGGGACGAGCGTTATCGCGAACGAGCCGCCGCCGGGAAACACGCCGACCGCCAGACCGATGCCGTCGAGCAGCAGCGAGCCCGCGTAGATGACATACAGGAGGACCACGAACGCGACCATCCGGGTGGCGACCAGCCGGGGCGGCATTCCCGAGCGCCGCAGCGCCCACGCCGTCAGCGCTACGCCCCCCGCGCCGGCGGCTGCGAACAGGCGCGTGGCGACGAGGCCGGCCATCGTGATCTCATAGCTCGCGCGCCAGCCGATCCGCCCGGGCTCGTCGGTGCTCGAGACGAACACGGCGCGAAACAGGACGACGTAGCCGGCGAACGACGCAAGCTCCAGCACCACGCCGACGCCGATCCACCACTTGTCGCCGCCCTCGAGGTGATGCACGGTGGTGCCCACGCCGGCGAGCTGCGGCAGCACGAAATAGAGGAAGCCGACGACCAGCAGGACGAACACCCCGAAGACGACGATCTGCCGGCGCGTGAGCAGTACGCGCGGCATCTCCTCCTCGATCCGCTGCATCTCCCCGCGCTCCATCTCGCTCGTGCTCACCCCCTCCCGTCAGCCCGCCTCGTGGGCAATCGCCTCGAGCGCAGCCACCGCACGGCGCGTGTGCGCGAGCGCCGGTCCCGCGCGCGGACCGAGCCGGCGGACGGCCATCGTCAGCGCCACTCCCGCGAGCAGATCGACGACGTAGTGCTCACCGAGGTACACCAGCGCGAAGCCGAGCGTGGCCGTGTAGGCGAAGCCGAGGCCGCCGGCCACCGGCCCCGTCTCGGTGAGCAGGAGCGCGGCCATCGCGGATGTGGCGAAGTGCAGAGACGGCATCGCGGCCAGGGGATTGCCCCCGAACACACTGTAGAGCGAGCCCCAGCCGTCTCTCCAGAAGGACTCCCCGTACTCGACCATCAGCCGGCGGACGGGCAGCTCGCGGTGCTCGGACTCCGATGCGGCGGCCGCCTCCCCCTCCGGGGACGATGCGGCCGCGTACCACGGGGGCGCGGTCGGCAGGAACCAGTAGACGCTCGCGCCCACGTCGAACACGGCGTACGTGAGCGCCGCCGCGCGGGGGAAGCGCTCGCGGTGGCGCACGAGGATGTAGGCGAGCGAGCCGTGCGGAAAGGCGAACCAGCTCCAGTGCGTCCACACGAGCACGCGATCGAGCACCGTCCACTCCCCGCTCCCGGCGCCGCCGCGGGTGAGCGCCGACTGCAGGCGCGCCGACGGCAGCTCGCCGAGACCGAGCAGGCGGTCGGCGACGATCGGATAGCGGACGTGCACCCGCTGGCGCTGGCCGTCGGGGTCGTCGTGCGGGGACTTGTACTCGGCCAGGTACGCCCACATCTGCAGCACGCACACGGCGACGTCGCGCGCACGCGAGCGGCGCACCGCCACGGACAGCCCGAGCGGGGCGCCGAAGGCGACCGCCTGCGCCACCAGCGGCGGCGTGCTCACGCGCTTGCGCAACAGCGGCGCTGCGACACCGGCCACCACCATCCCCCAGGCGGTTGCTCTGATCGCCCTCGACAGCCGCACTGGGCGGGGAGTATATGTCGCTGTCGCTGCGCCTACTCGGTGACGCGCGCGCCGGCCGCGGCCTCGACGAGCGCGCCGACGACGGCGCTCGCGAGGTCGGCCTCGGGGTGCCACTGGACGCCGAGGACGAAGCGACGATCGGATGTCCCGCCCTCCCACTCGATCGCCTCCGGCAGCTCGTCGAGCGTGGAGACGCCGCTCACCACCAGGCCCTCTCCGAGCCGGTCGACCCCCTGGTGATGGTGGGACTTCGTTGCGTGCACGAGCTCGCCGGCCGCCCGCGCGGCGAGCGAGCCCTCGCTCAGCAGCACGTCGTGGTCGGCGCCGTCGAAGGAGCCGACGACGCGCCTGTGCTCGTGGTGTCCGTAGCGCTCCGGCAGGTGCTGGACGAGCGTGCCGCCACAGGCGACGTTGATCAGCTGCATCCCCCGGCAGATGCCCAGCACGGCGATGTCGCGCTCGATCGCCGCGCGGGTGAGCGCGATCTCGAACGCGTCGCGGGCGGGCAGCGTGCCGATCGTCTCGGGGTGTGCCCGCTGCCCGTAGGAGCCGGGGTCGATGTCGGCGCCCCCGGCGAGCATCAGGCCGTCGAGCAGCTCGAGCGCTTCGAGCGGGTCCTCCACGAGCAGCTCGTCGGGCGCGAGCATCGCCACCAGCCCTCCCGCCCGCTGGACCGCATCGACGTAGCCCATCGGCACGAGCGCCGCCTGCTGGTCCCACACGCTCCATTTCGCCCTCTCGAGCGCCGCGCAGATGCCGATGACAGGACGTCCCATGCCATACACCATAGGATCAACTCGAGCCGAAGGCGAGCCAAACTCCGAGCAGAAGGGGAACCGAGAGCCATGAGCGAGTCAGACGTGCAGCTCGAGACGGTGAACGTGCACATGGACGGCGGCGCGGCCACGATCGAGCTGAACCGGCCGCAGGCGCTGAACGCGTGGAACGCCCAGCTCGGCGCCGACCTGCTGAGCGCGTTGCGCCGCGCCGCCGGCGACGACGCGGTGCGCGCGATCGTGATCACGGGCGCCGGGCGCGGCTTCTCCTCGGGCGCGGACCTCAAGGACATGAGCGCCGGCGCGCATCGTCCCGGGACGGGGAGCGCCCCGGAGGGGCGCGAGGACGCGGACGTGTACACGATGCTCACCGAGCGCTACCACCCGATTATGAAGGCGATCCGCGAGGTGCCCAAGCCGGTGCTGGCCGCGGTCAACGGGCCGGCGGTGGGCATCGGCTGCTCGCTCGCGCTGTGCTGCGATCTGATCGTCGCCGCCGAGTCCGCGTACTTCCTGCTCGCGTTCGTCAACATCGGCCTCGTCCCCGACGGGGGCTCGTCGGTGTTCGTGCCCGCCCGCGTCGGCATCGCGCGCGCCAGCGAGCTGGCGATGCTGGGGGAGCGGCTGCCGGCGGCGCGGGCGCTGGAGTGGGGCCTCGTCAACCGCGTGGTCCCCGACGCGCAGCTCGCCCAGGAGGTGGGCGAGCTGGCCGCCCGGCTCGCGAACGGCCCCACCCGCTCATACGCGGGCAGCAAGCGTCAGCTGAACAACTGGATGTACGCCCGCATCGACGAGCAGCTCTTGCTGGAGGCGCGCCTCCAGCAAGAGTCGGCCGGCAGCGAGGACTTCATCGAGGGCGTCACCGCCTTCATCCAGAAGCGCCCGGCCCGCTTCTCGGGGCGCTAAAAGGCTTGTGACAATCGTTATTAAGCGCGTACCGGGCGAGCGTGAATAGAATCCCGCGCGCCTTGGGCCACCTGCTCCACACCTCGCTCGCGTTCTTCACGCCGGCCAAAGGCGCCTCGCCCAACGCGCGCGACATCCACACCCTGTACGTGATCACGCTGGTGATCGCGCTGATCATCTTCTTCGCCGTCGAGATCGCCCTCGGCTACGTGCTCGTGAAGTTCCGCAAGCGCAAGCACGCGGTGCCGGCGCAGATCCACGGCAACACCCGCCTGGAGATCAGCTGGACGGCGGCCGCGGCGGTGATCCTGCTGGGCCTCGCGATCCTCACGTTCGCGAAGCTCTCCGCGATCCAGGACCCGCCCAACTCGGGCTCTGACGGGGCGTCGCTGAACGAGCTGGGAGAACAGGACAACCTGATCTACGCGAGCAACCAGCGCAAGCTGCCGCCGAACGGCAAAGCGCTCGAAATCACGGTCATCGGCCGCCAGTACATCTGGCAGTACGTGTACCCGGGCGCCAACGAACCCGACGGCCTGGGCGCGCCGTACTCGTATGAGGAAATGGTGGTGCCGACGAAAACGACGGTCGAGCTGAACATCGTCTCCGAGGACGTCGTGCACTCGTGGTGGGTGCCGGAACTGGGCGGCAAGTTCCAGGCGGTGCCCGGCTACCACAACTACACGTGGTTCAAGGTCGAAAAGCCCGGCACCTTCCACGGGCAGTGCGCCTTCCTGTGCGGGCGCGGGCACGCGCGGATGATCGCCACCGTCAAGGCCGAGGAACCCCCCGAATTCGAAGCGTGGCTTGCGCGCCAGAAGCAGCTGATCTCAGAAGCGAACCACGAAGCGCAGATCGCGCGGGCGAAACTGAAGTCGCAGACCGGCGCCGGAACCGTCGAAAATCCATAGGAACCGAGGAGACCAGCGCAGAATGGCCACCTACGCAGCCCCGATCCCCCAGGTGAGCGCCGAGCGCGTCGAGCGCGAGGAGAAAGGCTGGGCGAGCTGGATGACGACGACCGATCACAAGCGGATCGGGATCATGTACATCGTCACGACGTTCGTCTTCTTCTGCCTCGGCGGCACCGAGGCGCTGATGATCCGCCTGCAGCTGGGCGCGCCGAACAACACGCTGGTGACGCCGGAAATCTACAACCAGCTGTTCACGATGCACGGGACGACGATGATCTTCCTGTTCGTCGTGCCGATGATGGCGGGGCTGGCGAACTACTTCCTGCCGCTGATGATCGGCGCGCGCGACATGGCCTTCCCGCGCCTGAACGCCCTCTCCTACTGGCTGCTGCTGGCGGGCGGCATCGTGTTCTACGCATCCATCTTCTGGCACCCGCCGGAAGCCGGCTGGACGAGCTACCCGCCGCTGTCGGAATCGCTGTACTCGCCCTCCGGCGGACAGGACGCGTGGATCTACCTGATCCACTTGACCGGGCTGTCCTCGCTGCTGGGGGCGATCAACTTCTACGCGACGATCGCCAACATGCGCGCCCGCGGCATGAGCTGGGGGCGCCTGCCGCTGTTCGTGTGGGCGATCCTCACCTACTCGGTGCTGCTGATCTTCGCGCTGCCGGTGATCGCCGCGGCGGTCACGATGCTGCTGACCGACCGCCACTTCGGCACCCACTTCTTCGACCCCGCGGAGGGCGGCTCGCCGCTTCTGTGGCAGAACCTGTTCTGGTTCTTCGGCCATCCCGAGGTCTACATCATGGTGCTGCCGGGGTTCGGCATCGTCTCGGAGATCCTGCCGGTGTTCGCGCGCAAGCCGATCTTCGGCTACAAGGCGATCGCCGCCTCGACCGTGGCGATCGCGTTCCTCGGCTTCCTGACGTGGGCGCACCACATGTTCACGACGCCGATCCCCGAGGCGATCCTCGTGTTCGTGATGCTCAGCTCGTTCCTGATCGCGGTGCCGACGGGCGTGAAGATGCTCAACTGGATCGCGACGCTGTGGCGCGGCACGATCGAATTCACGACGCCGCTGCTGTTCTGCGTGGGCTTCATCGCGCTGTTCTTGATCGGCGGTATCTCGGGCGTGTTCCTGGCGATCTTCCCCGTCGACTGGCAGCTGAACGAAACGTACTTCGTGGTCGCCCACATCCACTTCGTGCTGATGGGCGGCGCGGTGCTGCCGATCTTCGCCGCGATCTACTACTGGTTCCCGAAGATGACCGGGCGTATGCTGAACGAAGGACTGGGCAAGCTGAGCTTCTACCTGATCTTCGTCGGCATCCTCGCGACCTTCCTGATCCAGCACGTGATGGGCCTCGACGGCATGCCTCGGCGGATCTACGAGTACGACAACGTCGGCCACCTCGCGCTGTACAACCAGATCTCCACGGCCGGCGCCTTCATCCTCGCCGCCGGCGTGCTGGTGACGATCGTCAACGTCTGGCGCAGCCTCAAAGTCGGGGTGATCGCCGGGCCGGACCCGTGGAAGGCGAACACGCTCGAGTGGTTCACGAGCTCGCCGCCGCCGGTCAACAACTTCGACGTGATCCCGCTGGTGCGCTCGGCCGAACCGATGAAGGACATCCGCCGCGAGATCGACCGGCGCTCGAGCGGAGCGAGCGCGGGCACGGCGACGGTCCCGGCCGGCGCCACCCAGGTGGGCGTCTAGGCATGAGGCCCGTGGCTTGCGCGGGAGCGACGTGAGCCCGCCCCTGCAGACGGGGGCCGGAGCGGGAGCGGGAGCACTCGAGGCGCCCAAGCTCGCGCTCGCCGCGAGCCGCTCCTCGCGCGCGCTCACGCTGCTGAGCGACTACCTGGAGCTGACCAAGCCGAAGGTCCAGTCGCTGCTGCTGCTCAGCACGATCGCCACGATGTACGTGGCGGGCGACCCCTCGCCGCTGCTGGTCGCGCTGACGTGCCTCGGCGGCTACCTGTCGGCCGGCGGCGCGGGCGCCGTCAACCACTGGTTCGACCGCGACATCGACGCCCGGATGAAACGCACGGCCGGGCGGCCGATCCCGGCCGGGCGGATCTCCCCGGCCGCGGCCCTGGCGTTCGGCTGCCTGCTTGCCTGCCTGTCGGTGGCGGAGCTCTCGCTGGCGGTCAACCCGCTCGCGGCGGCGCTGTCGTTCTCCGGCTTCCTCGGCTACGTGTTCGTGTACACGATGTGGCTGAAGCGAAGGACGCCGCAGAACATCGTCATCGGCGGGGCCGCCGGGGCGGTGCCGCCGCTGGTGGGATGGGCGGCCGTCCACGACTCGGTCGGCGGTCTCGCGGTGATGCTGTTCTTCATCGTCTTCTTCTGGACGCCGCCGCACTTCTGGGCGCTGTCGCTGCTGATGAAGGACGAGTACCGCAAGGTCGGCGTGCCGATGCTGCCGGTGGTGCGCGGCGAGGCCGAGACGCGCCGGCAGATCCTGCTGTACGCGGTGCTCCTGTACGCGGTCACCCAACTGCCGTTCTGCGCCGGCGGGTTCGGCGTCGTCTACCTCGTGGCGTCGATGGCGCTCGGCCTCGTCTTCATCGCCGGCGCCGTGCGCCTGTATCGGCGCGCGGACAGACGATCAGCTCTGCACCTCTACCTCTACTCGCTGGCCTATCTCGCGCTGCTGTTCAGCGCGATGGTCGCCGACAAGCATCTGTAGGATCGGAGCCCGGAGGGCGACGTTTTACCGATCGAAGATCGGCCAGCAGTCCGGACGACCGCATGAGCTAATCTTTCGCCGATGAGTCGTCGCCTAGCCCGCAAGAACATCCGCACCGCCCTGATCGTGTCCGCGATCTGCATGTTCATGTTCGGCATCACGTTCGTCGTGGCCGCCGCGTACGTGTCGTGAGCTCGCTCGATCCAGAGGTCCCGCCGGTAGGCGAGGAGATCCACCTACCCGGCCCGAGCATCCTGCCGCTGCTGACGGCGGTCGGCATCACGCTCGCGCTGGTGGGCGTGACGACGTTCATCGAGTTCACCGTCGTCGGCTCGATCCTGACGGTGGTCTGCGTGGTGCGCTGGATCAAAGACACGCGCCACGAAATCGACGCGCTGCCGCTCGACGAGCACTGACCGTGGGGTGGCAGCCTGCTCCCCGGCAGGCGTGCCACCTCCCCTTTATCCCACGGCCACCCCGGTCGGCACCGGGCAGATTGCGCCCTCGTCGGTCCAGCAGCGCACGACGTCGCGGACCGACAGGATGCCGACGGTCTCTCCCCGCTCGCAGACGATCAGGTGGCGAAAGCCTCCCCGCACCATCGCCGCCGCGGCCTCCTCGAGCGACCAGTCGGGGGCGGCGAGCACGACATCGCGGGTGAGGTGGGCGGCGACGGCCTCGCTGTCGGGGTCCTCGCCCGCGCCCACGGACATGAGGATGTCGCGCTCGGTGATGATGCCGGGACCGTGGCCGTCCGGGTCCATGACGACGGCCGCGCCGACCTGACGCTTGGACATCAGCCGCGCGACTGCGCGCAGCGTGTGCTCCGGCCCCACCGTGAGAACCATCTCGGTCATGCCCTCGCGAACCTGCATACCCTCACCTCCAGATCCTTGCAACGATTGCCTCAATCTAGTGGTTGACGAGCGCCGCGTCAAGGCCCGGATCGCTGTTGGGCCGGCCGGCGGCGCTCGCCGTCGAGGTCGCAGACGATCCGCATGCAGACCCATTAGGATCACGTCCGGGATGGAGTGGATCGCCGCACACAGCACGTTCGCACCGCGCGGAGCCGCCGAAGATGTCTAGACGACGCTCGCTCACGGCGGCGGCGATCGCTGGCGTGGTCGCCATCGCGCTCGGCATCTGGATCAGCTACGAAATCCACTGGTTCCCCGTCGAGGCGTCCACCCAGGCGAAAAGGACGGATCACCTCTACCACGTGCTGGCGATCGCCACGATCCCGATCTTCGTGCTCGTGGTGGGCGTGATCCTCTACTGCGTGTGGCAGTTTCGCATGCGACCCGGTGAGGAGCTGAAGGACGGCCCGCCGCTGCACGGAAACACACGCCTGGAGGTCTTCTGGACGGCGCTGCCGACGGTGCTGCTGCTGAGCATGGTCGGCTACTCGTTCGTGGTGCTCGCGCAGAACGAAAAGAAACAGGCCCACGAAATCCAGATCGGCGTCACCGGCCAGCAGTTCTTCTGGTCCTTCCAGTACCCCTCCTCGGTGACCGGCGGAGCCGCCGATCAACAGCTACGACCTGTACCTGCCGGTCAACGAAACGGTGCACTTCAACATGCGCTCCAAGGACGTCATCCACGCCTTCTGGATCCCCGCCTTCCGCCTGCAGGAGGACGTCGTGCCCGGGATCACCACCCACTACCGCGCGACCCCCGACCGGATCGGCAACTACCCGGCCGTGTGCAACCTGCTGTGCGGCGTCGGGCACTCGCTGATGCGCACGACCGTCCACGTGGTCACGAAGGCGAAGTTCCACGAATGGATCGAGAGCCAGCTGCACGCGGGCGCGTCCAGCACCGCCACCGCCGGGGGGACGACCGGCTAATGTTCGCGACGGTGATGGCTGGTGCCGGGCAGACGCCACTGATGCGGTCGCGGGCGGCGCGCTGATGGCCGCCAGGCTCCGCGCACCCGGCTACTACCGAGCGGCCTGGATGATCGTCCTCGCCGTCGGCTTCTCGACGCTGCTCACGTGGCTGGTGCGGATGACGACGGGCCACACCACCTTCCACCACTTCATCTCGGGCGACGCGATCCTGACGGTATCGCTGCTCGCCGCGCCGCTTGCGTTCCTCGTGGGAATCGGCGGCCTCGACTACTGGTTCTACTGGGCCGCGGGGCGCCCGACGCGCCCGGAGGACCATTCCGGCCACGGGGCGTACACGTGGAAGGACTACTTCCGCATCAACACCGACCACAAGGTGATCGGCATCCAGTACACGGTCAACTCGTTCGTCTTCCTGCTGATCGGTGGACTGCTGGCGATGCTGATGCGCGCCCAGCTGGCGCAGCCGGGGGCGCACTTCGTGAGCGCGAACACCTACAACGGCCTGTTCTCCGTGCACGCGACGCTGCTGATCTTCCTGTTCGTCATCCCGGTCTTCGCGGGGCTCGCGAACTACGTCCTCCCGCTGATGATCGGTGCGCCGGACATGGCCTTCCCGAAGCTGAACGCGCTGTCCTTCTGGCTGCTGCCGGTCGCCGGGCTGATCATGCTCGGCAGCTTCCTCGCGCCGGGAGGGGCGTTCGCGGACGGCTGGACGGCGTACGCGCCGCTGTCGGACAACATGCCGATCGGCCAGACGTTCTTCTCGATCGGCGTGCAGTTCGCGGGCGCGTCGTCGATCATGACCGCGCTCAACTTCCTCGTGACGATCATCACGATGCGCGCTCCGGGGATGAGCTTCTTCCGCCTGCCGCTGCTCGTGTGGGCGAACTTCGCGACCTCGCTGCTGGTGGTGATCGCGACGCCGTTCATCGCCGCCTCGCAGTTCTTCGTGCTGCTCGACCGGGCACTCGGCTTCAACTTCTTCGACGCCGCCAAGGGCGGCGACGTGCTCATGTACCAGCACGTCTTCTGGTTCTACTCGCACCCGGCCGTCTACATCATGATGCTGCCCGGCTTCGGGATCATCAGCGAAATCATCGCCGTGAAGTCGCGCAAGCCGATCTTCGGCTACCGGATGATGGCCTTCTCGCTGCTGGCGATCGTCGGCCTCGGCTTCACGGTGTGGGCGCACCACATGTTCACCTCCGGGATGGCCTCGTGGATCCGCATCCCGATGGCGATCACGACGTGCATCATCGCCGTGCCCACCGGCATCAAGGTGTTCTCGTGGCTCGCGACGCTGTGGCGAGGGGTGCTGCACCTGGACACGCCGATGCTGTTCGCGCTGGGATTCCTGACGACGTTCACGCTCGGCGGGATCAGCGGGGTGATGCTCGCGATGATCCCCTTCGACATCCACGTCAGCTCCAGCTACTTCATCGTCGCCCACATCCACTACGTGCTGTTCGGCGGCTCGCTGATGACGATCTTCGCGGGCGTGTACTACTGGTTCCCGAAGATGACCGGGCGCATGTACGACGAGCGCCTGGGCAAATGGCACTTCTGGATGACGTTCATCTTCATGAACCTCACGTTCGGCCCGATGCACATCCTCGGGCTGCAGGGGATGCCGCGGCGGGTGGCGACCTACGCCGCCCGGTTCGCCGACCTGAACCTGTTCATCTCGATCGCCAGCTTCATCCTCGGCCTGAGCACGCTGATCTTCCTCTACAACATGGTCAACAGCTGGCGCGGTGGCCCGCGGGCGGTGGCCAACCCGTGGCGCGGGATGACACTCGAGTGGCAGGTCTCCTCGCCGCCGCCGATCTTCAACTTCGACCGCGTGCCGACCGTGGTGGGCGGTCCATACGAGTACGGCGTCCCCGGCGCCGTGCACGGCATTCTCGAGCCACCGGTGCCCGCGACGGTGGGGGCGGGCGCAACCGGGTTGTCGCCGACGGGCTTCGCGCGGGCGCCAAGCAGCCAATGACGAGGAGGGTAGAGCGATGAGGGAGGTTCTGGTAGTCGCCAACCGGACGCTGGCGGGCGCGAAGCTGCTGGAGGCGGTGCGCGAGCGCGCGGCTGCGGGCGACGTCCGCTTCCGCCTGGTCGTGCCCCAGACGAAGCCTTCCGCGGGCCTCGTGATCTACGACGAGGCGGTGCGCGAATCCGCGCAGGTGCGCGTCGACCTCGCGCTCTCGGCGGTCGCCCAGGAGGGCATCGAGGCGAGCGGCGAAGTCGGCGACCCCGACCCGTTCATGGCCACCATGGACGCCGTCGCCCTTCAGCGCCCCGACGAGATCATCCTCTCCACCTACCCCGTCCAGCACTCCGGCTGGCTGCGGCGCGACCTCGTCGAGCGGATCCGCAACGCCAGCGGGCTGCCCGTGGAGCACATCGTCTCCGACATCGAGCGTGAAGGGCTGTCGTTCAAGGTGACGTTGGTCGTAGCCCACAAGACCTCCAGCGGCGAGGAGCTGCTGGCTCATCTGCGTGAGAAGGCCACCGCGGGCGAGCCGCGCCTGTTCATCGCCGTGGTCCCCCAGCTCGACGGCAGCGGCGACGCCCCGCGCGAGGCCCGTGCGCGGCTGGCGAGCATGCTCGACCGCCTGCACAACCCGGTTGACGCGGTCGCCGCGGGGCTGCTCAGCTCGGGGATGATCGGCGACCCCGACCCGTACACCGCGACGATGAGCGCGCTCGAGCTGTTCAGCGTCGACGACGTCGTCATCTCGACGCTGCCGGGAGAGCGCTCGGGCTGGCTGCGCTCGCGCCTGATCGAGCGCGTCCGCGGCGCCACCCAGGTGCCGGTCGAGCACGTGGTCGTCGACCCGCATCCCACGATCGTCGCGGCCCCGGCCGCCTAGCGAGCGGTGTAACACAGTGGAGGCTGCCAGCATCGCCCACGCATCTCACGGCGCCGACGTCCACGCGGGGGAGCATCACGGACCGCCGCCGGCGAACAAGAGCTCGCGCGTGGAGGCGCCGCTCTTGGGGATGCTGCTTTTCATCATCTCGGAGATCATGATCTTCGGGGCGTTCTTCACCGCGTACTTCTTCATCCGCATCGCCGAAGGCGAGCCGTGGCCGGCGCCCGGAACGCACCTGCCGATACCCGTCGCGGGCGTCAACGCGGGCATCCTCATCTCCTCGTCGTTCACCCTGCACTGGGCCGAGAAGTGCATCAAGGAAGGCAACCGCTTCGGGCTGAAGGCGGGCATCCTCACAACCTTCCTGCTCGGCGTCACGTTCCTGTTCATCCAGATCAACGAGTACGCCAACATCGGCTTCGCCCCCCAGGACCACGCCCAGCAGACGATCTTCTACTCGCTCACCGGCCTGCACGGCTGCCACGTGTTCATCGGCCTGTGCCTGCTGCTGTTCGTCACCATCCGCGCCTTCCGCGGCCACTACAGCCCCGAGGAGCACAAAGGCGTGGAGATCCCCGGGATCTACTGGCACTTCGTCGACATCATGTGGATCGTCGTCTACACAACCGTCTACATCCTCTGACGGCCGTCGGGGCCTCGATTGTGAACCTGCCGAGCACCGAGGCCGAGGCGTTTCGACTGCTGCTGTGGGTGATCGTGGTGTTCGCGGTGATCATCGCGCTGATATTCATCTTGCACGCGATCCTGTAGCGGTCCGCCGCCTCGCGCAGTGCCCGCGGCACTCAGGGGCTACTTGACGGTCAGCGTGCCGTACATGCCGGCCGCGCGGTGGCCGGGCGCCTGGCAGAAGAACGTGTACTTGCCGGGCTTCAGTTTGACGGTCAGCGACGTGGCGCCCTTGGTGATGAAGCTGCTCGCGCCGATCGGCGCGGTCTTCTGCGTGGCGCCGTTTTCGCCTTCTTCGACGGCGATGTTGTGCATCACCCCGGACATGTTCGCCATCGTGATCGTCACCGTGCCGGGCGTCGCTTCCGCCTTGTCGGTCGTGTAGGCGAGCTGGCCGGCGGGGTTCGCGTCGATGTCGAGCTTCCCGGCCTTCTCGACGGCCGGCTTGCCGGCGCCGGCCGGTTCGACGGCGCTGGCCAGCAGCCCCGTGTCGGGCCCCTTGGCGTCGACCGACTGGGCGACGTAGGCGGCGATGTCGCTGAGGGTCGCACCGCTGGCGAGGTGCGCGGGCATGACCCCCTCGGGGTTGGGGTTCTGGACCTGGCCTTCGACGACGGTCCGCACGGCGTTGCGCTGCAGCCCTTCGGCGACGTCGGTGTGGAACACGGCGTCGAGGTTCGGCCCGACGATGCCTTTGGTGTTCGCCCGTGCCATCGTGTGACAGGCGCCGCACTTGGCCACGAACGCCTGCTTGCCGACGACCAGGTTGGCGTTGTCGGCGCCCTTGACGGCGCAGCCGGACGTGCCGATGGCGAGCGCCGCCAGCGCACAGCCCGCGCCCGCTCGCGCCGCCAACCGCCTCGTGCGCCGCTCGCGACAGACGCGCAAACGCTTGCTGGCGTCCCCAACCCTCATCCCTTCCAACACTATCTCAAGCGGCGGGTGACTCGCCCAGCCCCTGAGGTAGAGTTGCGCCGATGAGCACCAAACAGCGTTACCGCCTGCGCAACCCATCCACGGGGCGGGAGATCGTGATCGCGGCCGAGCCGGACCGCGTGTACCTCGACCGCGAGACCGCGGAGCCACTGGAGGCCGTCGGCAAGGTCCTGCCGCTGGCCCCGTCGAGCTCGCGACTGCCGTGGGCCGTCGAGACCCTGCGCTTCTGCCCGTGGTGTGAGCAGCACTCCCAGAGGGACCTCAACGACTGCCCGACCTGCGGCAGGCGTATGGGACCGTTGTGAGCGCACGCGCCGCATTCCCCCTCCGGGGACGATGCGCCGCCTGCGCGGCGCTGGCATGTGCGCTGACGTTGGCCGCCTGCGGGAGCACGACCGTCTCGGACTCGGTCCCCAAGAGCACCCCCGAAATCACGCCCCCGACGGACACCAGCGCCGAAGCCTCGGCCGCGCAGACGACGTCCACGTCGACGACGTCCACGAAGACGACCAAGTCGAGCGAAAGCTCCTCCGCGAGCGGCGAAACCGCCGCGAGCGCCACCGGCGAAACGCCTCCCAGCACCGCCGCCGCCGGCCCCACGAGCGCTGCGGGCGGCGCCGCGCCCACCGAACCGGAAAAAGAAAGAGCGGCCACGGAAAACGCCACCAAACCCGCCGAATCCGAATCGGCTCCCGCCGGCCCCTCCGGCGGGGCCAGCGTGCCGTAGACCCGTCAGCGGTAGGGGCACGCTGGGCAAGCAAGGCAAGGACGCAGAGAGCGTGGCGTGCTCAGCACGCGAGCGACCGAGGACGCCGCATTGCGCCGCTCAGCGCGCCCCCTAGGGCGTGGAGATCTCGGTGGCGCTGTAGTCCAGGCGCGCGGTCTGGTAGAGGCAGTAGTACTGCACGGCGCTCCCGAGCCCGGTCTGCACGCTCTGGGAGCTGGTGCTCCTGCAACCGCTCCTCGGCCTGCTCGCCCGCCAGGAGGTGGTGTTGGCGAAGTTCAGCGCCAGCGCCGGCGCCCACGTGGGGACGGACAGCGCGACGATGTAGCCCTTCTTGACCGGGATCGTCGTTTCGAGCGGGAACTGGGCGGTCTCTCCGAAGTAGGGCTGGAGTTTGACCATCGGGCTGGCGGCGACGAGCTTGTACGTGAGGTTCGGCTTGGCCTGCGGCGCGAGCACCGCGATGCCCGCTTCGGCGGGGCCGCCCTCGTTGGTGTCGAGGAACTTGATCTGCGTCGCGTTGGGCTTGCCCTGGGTGATCGTCCAGGCGACGATCGTGCCGCTGCGGGGGGTGCCCAGAGGATTGTGCACGGAGCCGACCTTCACCTGAAAGCCCGTCGTGCGGCTGATCACTTCGCAGCTGGCGGGGCAGCTGGGAACGGTTTCGGGGGTGGTGGCGCCGATCACCCCCACTTCGGTGATCGTCGCCGGCGCGAGCGCGGGGAGCGCCAGGGCGAGGAGGGTGGTCGCGAGCAGCGCCGCGGATATGCGTTTCATATGTGCCATTGAACACGCTCCCATGCCCGATGTCGCGGTCTGAGTATTTCGCTACCCGGCGGACAGTTCCTGCGCCGCGAGCGCGATCTGCGCCTGGTCGCCTTCGCTGGGCACCCACGGCAGGCGCAGCGGATCGCCCTCGTAGCGAGGGATCACGTGCACGTGGAAGTGGAAGACCGTCTGCCACGCGGCGGCGCCGCAGGAGTTGATCAGGTTGACACCGTCGGCGCCGAGGCGCTGCTTGGCGCGCGCGGCCAGGCGCTTGCTGGCGAGCGCCACGGCGGACAGGTCCTCCGGGGCGACCTCGAGCAGGTCGCCGGAGTGGGCGCGGGGAATCACCAGCGCATGCCCGCGCGTCGCGGGAGCGATGTCCATGAACGCCACCGTCCTCTCGTCTTCGTCGACGATGCTCGCGGGCAGCTCGCCGGCGATGATCTTGCAGAAGATGCAGTCTGGCTCGGCCATCAGGCGCAGATCCTACGTCACGCGCGAGCGCGCGTCCGCCGCGAGCAGCGCGCGTGCACGATCGAGCGCGTCGGCGCGGGTGCTCAACTCGCCGGCGTACTGGGCCGCGGCGAGTTGCTCGAGCAGCTTGCCCACGAGCGGTCCAGGGGTGATGCCGAGGGCGTCCGCCAGCTCGTCACCGCGCAGCAGCGGATGCGGTGGGCCCTGCGCCCGCCAGCGGAGAGCGTCCGCGAGCATTCCCCCGGCGAGCGTCAGGTGCGCGTTCACCGACTCCTGCGCGCGATCGCCGCGGGTGGCCAGGCGGTCGGCGATCGACAGCAGCGTCACGTCGACCTCGACGGGCTCGCATGCCCGCAGATAGGCGAACACGCTGGTGCGGGCGAGTGGCTGGCGCTCGTGGACGAGGAAGCCGAGACGCAGGTGCTGGCGCACGAGCGCCGAGACGTGCGCGCGCAGGCGCTCGCTCGCACGCAGCCGGGTGAGCACTTCGCGGGCGAGCTGCGCGCCGCGGCGATCGTGACCGATGAACGTCACCCTCCCATCCTCCGGGCGGATCGCGCGCGTCAGCGGCTTGGCCGCGTCGTGCAGCAGCGCCCCCCAGCGCAGCGCGTCTGCGCGCGTCATCTCATCCGCGAGCGGCTCCGCCAGCAGCGCGCCCACCTCGCCCCAGCGCTCGCCGATGAACGCCTCGAGCTCGCCGCCCGCGGGCGCGAGCGTCGTCAGCTCGACCGCGCGGTCGAGCACCTCGAGCGTGTGGCCGTGAACGTCGAGATGGTGAAAGCGGTTCTGCTCGACGCCGCGCAGGGCGTCCAGCTCCGGCAGCACGACCGCGGTGGCGCCGACGGCGTCCATCATCTGCAGGCCCTCGCGAGCCCGCGGCGAGGCGATGATCCGGCGCAGCTCCATGAACACGCGCTCCGGCGAGACGCCGCCGAGGCCACGCGCGTGCGCACGGGCGGCGCGCAACGTCTGTGCGTCCGGCTCCAGCTGGAGCTCGAGCGCCAGGCGCACGAGACGCAGGACCCGCAGCGGGTCCGCGGCGAACGACGTCGGCGCCGCCATCCGCAGGCGTCCGGCGCGCAGGTCCGCGGCGCCGCCGAGCGGGTCGATCGGCGGGCCGCCGGCGATCGCTTCGGCGATGGCGTTGACGGTGAAGTCGCGCAGCGCCAGGTCCTCGTCGATCGTCGCGCCGCGCAGCGGCTCGACGTCGAGCTGCCAGGCGTGCCCGCGGGCGACCACCCGCCAGCTGGCGAAGTCCTCCGAGAGGGCAAAGCACGCGGCGCGACCCGCCGCGCGGGAGACCGCGCGGGCGGCCTGCTCGGGATCGCCGTCGACGACCACGTCGAGGTCGGCCGTCGGCACCCCCAGCAGCCGATCGCGCACGGCGCCGCCCACCAGCCACGCCCGCGTGCTCGCGAGCGCCGCCCGGACGACATCGATGCCGGCGCCCTCGCTCACCCGCCGGCCCACCGTCCGGCGGCGCGCGCTGCGTAGTGCGCCGCGGTCATGCCGGGCGAGCACCGAGCGCTCGCGCGGGCAGCCGCAGCGCGTCCGCTCCGAGGAGCACCCCGTCCCGGTTGTACACGCGGAGCACGCGCGACGTGAGCGCGCATGTGACCTCATAGTTGATCGTCTCCAGGCGCCGGGCGACCTCCTCCGCGGTGATCCGTTCGCTGCCCTGGATGCCGATCAGGACCGCCCGCTCGTCGCGGAGCGCCTGCGCCCGCTGCGCCTCCCCGCCGAGATCGACCGTGACGCTGTCCGCGCTGACGGTGCCCACCAGGGGGTAGCGGCGCCCGCCGATGAGCACGTCGGCGCTGCTGGACGGGCCGCACCGCCAGCCGTCGTCACCGCCGATCGGCAGCACGCCCATGTAGGTGTCGCTGTCGGCCACGAACTGCCGCCCGTAGCCCGCGCTCTGACCCTGCCGGCAGAGCTCGACCTCGGCCACGTAGGAGCTCAGCTCCAGCGCGGGCTCGAGCGCACGGGCGGCGGGGTCCTTGCCGAACGGGTCCATTCCGTAGATGGCGATGCCGCAGCGCACCATGTCGAAGTGCGCCGACGGATCGCGCATCGTGGCGGCGCTGTTGGCGGCGTGGACGACGATCTCGGGCTGTTCGCGCTTGACGGTGGCTGCCCAGCGCGAGAACGCGGCCAGCTGGCCGGCGAAGGAGCCGTCGTCGTCGAGCTCGCCGGCGTTCGCGAAGTGGGCCATCGCACCGACGAGCTCCACGCCCGGCGTCCGCCGTGCGGCGGCCGCGACGCGCGTGGCCACCTCGGCGTCGCGCTTGCTCGCCCGCCCGATCCCGGGATCGAGCTTCACGTGCACGCGGACGGTGGCGGCGCCGGCGGTGGCCGCGGCGGCCACGGCCTGCAGGTACTCCTCGCTCCATAGGACCACGTCGGCGTCCACCGCCAGCGCCGTCTCGAGCTCGGCCGGGTCGAGGGGGCCCATCACCAGCAGCCGCGCCTCGCAGAGGCCCGCCTCGCGCAGCTCCCGGGCCTCGCGCGCGTCGGCCACCGCCAGCCAGCTCGCGCCGCCGGCCAGCGCGGCGCGAGCGCTCTGGGCCGCGCCGTGCCCGTAGCCGTCGGCCTTCACCACCGCGCACAGCGCCGCTCCGCCGCTCAGCGCCGTGCGCAGCCGCGCGCAGTTGCGCGCGATCGCAGCCACGTTCACACTCGCCTGTGCCCTCTCCACGTCAGCGGTCCTCCCCGCTCTCACTTTCCCCGCTCATCAAACACCATCCGGCGGCGTGCTGCCGGCAGCGCGGTTATCACGTCCGATGCGACCACCCCCTCGCAGACGCCCAGCCGCTGCGCGGCCTCGCGACCGGCCTGCGCGTGCAGCAGCACGCCCGCGGCGGCCGCGGCGAACGCGTCGACGCCCTGCGCGAGCAGCGCGGCGAGCACGCCGCTCAGCACGTCGCCGGTGCCGGCCGTGGCGAGCGCGGGGCTGGCCCCCGGACTGACCGCCACCGTCCCGTCGGGGGTGGCGACGAGCGTGTCGTCGCCCTTCAGGACGACCACCCCGCGGGACTGCTCGGCGGCCGCGCGGACGTGGCGCAGGCGCTCGCGTTCGATCTCCGCGCTGTCGAGCTCGAGCAGCCGAGCGAGCTCGCCGGCGTGCGGCGTCAGCACCGTGGGCGCGCGCCTGCCGGCCAGCTCGCCGAGCCTGCCGGCGTGCGCGTTCAGGGCGTCGGCGTCGAGCACCATCGCCACGTCGGCCGACGCGGCGAGCTCCCGCGCGAACGCGAACGCCCCCTCGCCGCGCCCGAGCCCCGGCCCCAGCGCGATCGCCCCGCCGCGGGCGCTCGCCTCGATCACCGCCCCCACTCCCTCGGCGGTCAGCGACCCGTCCTCGTCGGGCAGGGCGCGGGTCATCATCTCGGGCGCTCCGGCGGTCGCGAGGACGCCCTGGAGCGATGCCGGCACGCACGCCGTGACGTAGCCCGCGCCGGCGCGCATGCTCGCTTCGGCGGCCATCCGCGGCGCGCCGGTGAGCCCGCGCGAGCCGCCGGCGACGAGCACGTGGCCGGAGACGAACTTCGTCGAGGACGCGTCCCTGCGCGGCAGCAGCGACAGCACCGCCGGCGTGATCAGACCGACGCTCGCGCCGGCCGGCGCGCCTCGCGGGATGCCGATGTCGAGCGTCTGCACCTCCCCGGCGTGCGCCTTTCCGGGCCTGATCCACAGGCCGGGCTTGGCGGCGTGGAAGGTGACGGTCACCGCCGCGCGCACCGCCGCGCCGCGGACGACCCCCGTGGAGGCGTCGACGCCGCTCGGCACGTCCACGCTCACGACCGGCGCGCTGGCGGCGTTGACCGCGTCGATCGCCGCGGCCACGGCCCCGCGGGGCTCGCCGGCGAAGCCGGTGCCGAGCAGCGCGTCGACGATCGCCGCCTGCGCGCCGAAGCGCTCTTCGAGCGCCGCGGGCGTCGTCTCCTCGGGCTCGGCTTCGGCGTCCTCGCCGCTGCCGGCGCCGGGCATCCAGGGGGCGCCGCTCGGCCGCGCGGGCGGCTCGCCGGGCAGGCGTTCGAGGTTCACGCGAGCATCGCCGGAGAGCTCCGCCGGCGATGCCACGCAGACCACCGTCACGCGCCGGCCGGCCTCGCGCAGCAGCCGCGCCACGACGAGGCCGTCGCCGCCGTTGTTGCCCTTGCCGCATAGCACGATCACCGGCCCGTCGGGCGCCAGCAGCTCGACCGCCCGTGCCACGCCGGCCCCCGCGCGCTCCATCAGGTCGAGGCTGGGCACGCCCTGCTCGTCGATCGCCCAGCGGTCGACGCCCCGCATGCTCGGCGCGTCGGGGAGCGGCACGAGCCAGGCGGGCAGCGTGCTCATCGCCTGGCTACTCGATGGCACACCCGATCGACGATACCAACGCAGCCCGTCGCGCCGGCGCCGCGCGCGGCGGCTGCAGCCGAGGACGAGGCCGGCTGACGGCGGTCAGCCGAGCTCGCGCTCGACCAGCGCGACGAGGCGGTTGCAGACATCCTCGGCCTCCGCGTCGGTGGGCGCCTCGACCATCACCCGCACCAGCTGCTCGGTGCCGCTCGGGCGCACGAGCACGCGCCCGCGACCGGCGAGCTCGTCCGCGGCGTCGCGGACGGCCGCGTCCACCTCGTGCGCGTGCCCCAGCGCGTCGCGGTCGCGGACGTGCACGCTCACCAGCCGCTGCGGCAGCTTGGCCATCGCGTCGCGCTCGCTGAGGTCGCGCCCGGCGAGGGCCTCGAGCGTGAGCAGCGCGCTGGCGATGCCGTCGCCGGTGCGGTTGAAGTCCATGTCGATGATGTGCCCCGACTGCTCTCCGCCGAGCGCCCAGCCGCGGGCGCGCAGCTCCTCCAGCACGTAGCGGTCGCCGACTTGGGTGCTCGCCACCGTCACCCCCGCCCGCTCCATCGCGGCGTGGAAGCCGTAGTTGGTCATCACCGTCACCACCACCCCGTCGCCGCGCAGGCGCCCGCCGGCGCGCAGGTGCAGGACGGCCAGCGCCAGCAGCTCGTCGCCGTCGACGACCCCGCCGCGACGGTCCACCGCGAGCACACGGTCGCCGTCGCCGTCGAAGGCGAAGCCCACCGCGTGCCCGCCGCCGAGCACCCGACGCGCGAGCTCGTGCACGTGCGTGGAGCCGCAGCCGGCGTTGATGTTGCGCCCGTCCGGCACGTCGGCGGTCACCGACACCTTCGCGCCGAGCCGCCGGAAGATCTCCGGCGCGACCTCGTAGGTGGCGCCGTTGGCGCAATCGAGCAGCACGTCCAGGCCGCGCAGGTCGAGCCCCTGGAAGCGGGAGTGCAGCTCGCGCAGGTAGTCCTCGGGCGCGCCGCGCAGCTCGCGCACGCGTCCGATCCTCGCCGTGCCGTTCCCGGCGACGGCGTCCTCGCCGGCTTCCTCGCCGCCACCGGCGGCTCCTTCGAGCTCGCGCTCGATCGCCAGCTCGGTGTCGTCGGAGAGCTTGTAGCCGTCGCCGGCGAAGAACTTGACGCCGTTGTCGCGGTAGGAGTTGTGCGAGGCCGAAAGCACCACGCCGAGGTCGAAGCCGTAGCGGGCGATCAGCAGCGGCGCCGCCGGCGTCGGCAGCACGCCGCCTAGCAGCGCGTCTCCCCCGGCGGCGCTCACCCCCGCGGCGACCGCGGCCTCGAGCATCTCGCCGGACTCGCGCGTGTCGCGCACGATCAGCACCTGCGGACGCTCCCCGTTCCTCGTACCGGACTCACCCTCCCGATGCGGGGACGATGCCACGCCGGTGTGCACCGTCGCGGCGCGGGCGAGCGCGAGCGCCAGCTCCGCGCTCAGGAACTCGCCGGCGACGCCGCGAACGCCGTCGGTCCCGAACAGCTTGCGGGCCATCTCCGTTCCGTGGCCTCGAGCGACCTAACGCTTGGAGAACTGCGGACGCTTGCGCGCCTTCTTCAGCCCGGCCTTCTTGCGCTCCTTCGCACGCGAGTCGCGCGTCAGGAAGCCCCTGCGCTTGAGCTCTCCCCGCAGGTTCGGGTCGGCCTCGAGCAGCGCGCGGGAGACGCCGTGGCGCAGGGCGCCCGCCTGCGCGGAGATGCCCCCGCCGTGCAGCCTCGCGACGACGTCCATACGGTCCTGGTAGCCGACCGTCTCGAGCGGCTGGCGGATGTTCCGCTGGAGCGTCTGCCTCGGGAAGTGCTCCTCCAGCGTGCGGCCGTTCACGAGGTAGCTGCCCGTGCCGGGACGAAGCGTCACGCGCGCGATCGCCGACTTGCGCTTGCCCGTCGCCCGGTAGCGGGCGCCCGAAGCGAGATCGATCGCCGCCGTGGCGATCGGCTGGGAGAACACCTCCTCGGCCTCCTCCTCGTCCTCGTCGGCCTCCTCGGCCTCCTCGTCGATCGCATAAGGATCGACCGCGTAGACGTCCTCATACCCCTGTTCGCCGCGCGACAGCGGGTCCACGCCTTCGGGGACGATGTCCACTTCCAGGTGCGCGCCCGGAACCGCCGGCTTCTCGCGCGGCGCCGGCTCCTCTTCCTCCACGTCCTCGGCCGGCTCCTCGGCCGCGGCGGGCTCCTCAGCCACCGGCTCCTCAGCCACTGGCTCCTCCCCCTCCGGGGACGATGCAGCGGCGGCGGGCTCCTCAGCCACCACCGGCTCCTCCCCCTCCGGGGACGATGCGGCGACGGCGGGCTCCTCCCCCTCGGGGGTCGACGCCACGCTCTCCCCCTCCGGGGACGATGCCGGCTGCTGCTCGTCGGGCTGCTGCTCGTCCGCCATCAGGCGTCGATCTCCAGGGGTTGGGGCTTCTGGGCGACGTGCGGGTGCTCGGGCCCGGCGTAGATCTTGAGCTTGGTGATCTGCTTGCGGGCGAGGCGGTTGCGGGGCATCATGCCCTTGACGGCCAGCCTGAGGATCTCCTCGGGGCGCCTGGCGAGCATCTCCTCGAACGTGCGCGAGCGCAGCCCCCCGGGGTACCCGGAGTGGCGGTAGTAGCGCTTGTCTTTGCGCTTGTTGCCGGTCACGTGAACCTTCTCCGCGTTGATCACCACGACGAAGTCGCCGGTGTCGATGTGCGGCGTGTACTCGGGCTTGCGCTTGCCCCGCAGCACATCCGCAATCTGCGTGGCCAGCCGCCCGAGGGTCTTGCCGTTGGCGTCGACGAGCAGCCAGTTGCGCTCACGGTCGCTCGGCTTCGCTACGAAGGTCTTGGTGGAGGGGGCCATAGGCGTGAAAAGGCCACGCGAGAGCGCGCGGCAAGGCGGACATCATAGAGGAACACCGCGGTGACGCCCCAGGCCAAGAATGACGGGCGCGTGCGCCACGCCGCGGTCATCGCTGGCCTGTCCCAGCCAAGCGCAGGTTGCTGCCACTCGATGCTCACGTCAGTCTGCATCGAGTGGGAGCAACCGGAGCGTCTACTCCCACTCGATCGTCCCCGGCGGCTTCGACGTTATGTCCAGCACCACGCGGTTGACCTCCCGCAGCTCGCCCATCATCCGCGAGGCGATCGTCTCGAGCAGGTCGTAGGGGAGGCGTGCCCAGTCGGCGGTCATGGCGTCGTCGCTGGTGACCGCGCGGATGACCACGACGTGGCCGTAGGTGCGCTCGTCGCCCTGCACGCCGACGGCGCGCACGTCGGGGAGCACGCAGAAGGACTGCCACAGCTCGCGGTAGAGGCCGGCCGCGCGGATCTCCTCCTGGAGGATGTGGTCGGCCTCGCGCAGCAGGTCCAGGCGCTCCCTGGTGGCTTCGCCGCCGACGATGCGGATGGCGAGGCCGGGGCCGGGGAACGGCTGGCGCCAGACCAGGCGCTCGGGCAGGCCGAGCTCGGCGCCGACGGCGCGGACCTCGTCCTTGAACAGCGCCCGCAGCGGCTCGACGAGCTCGAACTGCAGATCCTCGGGCAGGCCGCCGACGTTGTGGTGGGACTTGATCGTCGCCGCCCCGGTGCCGCCGCCGGACTCGACGACGTCGGAGTAGAGCGTGCCCTGCACGAGGAAGCGCGCGGCTCCGGCCCCCCCAGCGAGCTTCGCGGCCTCCTCCTCGAAGACCCTGATGAACTCCGCCCCGATCGCCTTGCGCTTGGCCTCCGGGTCGGTGACGCCTTTGAGCTTCTCCAGGAAGCGGGTCTCGGCGTCGACCGCGACGAGCGGGACCTTGAAGGTGTCGCGGAACGTCCGCACGACCTGCTCGCCCTCTTGCTTGCGCATGAGGCCGTGGTCGACGAACACGCAGGTGAGCTGCTCGCCGACGGCGCGGTGGACGAGCAGCGCGGCCACGGAGGAGTCCACCCCGCCGGAGAGGCCGCAGATGACGCTGCCCTCCCCCACCTGCTCGCGGATGCGGGCGATCTGCTCCTCGACGATCGACGCCGCCGACCACGTGCGCTCGCAGCCGCAGACCTCGCTGAGGAAGCGCGTGAGGATCGCCTCGCCGTAGGGAGTGTGGACGACCTCGGGGTGGAACTGGATGCCGTAGATGCCGCGGGCGCTGTCCTCGACGGCCGCCACCGGCGAGGCGCTGGAGGAGGCCAGCGCGGTGAAGCCGGGCGGCGGCTGAAAGACGGTGTCGCGGTGGGACATCCAGCAGGTCTGCTCGTGGGGCATACCGCGCAGGAGGGTGCCCTCGTTGGACACGTGGAGGTCGGAGCGGCCGAACTCTCCCACCTCCGCCTGCTCCACGCGACCGCCGAGCGCGTGGACGAGCAGCTGCATGCCGTAGCAGATGCCCATCACCGGCACGCCCAGCTCGAGCAGGCCGAGGTCCAGCGCCGGCGCGCCGTCGGCGTACACCGAGGCGGGGCCGCCGGAGAGGATGATCCCGCGCGGCGCGCGCGCGGCGATCTCCTCGAGCGGAACGTGGTGGGGCAGAAGCTCGCTGTAGACGCCGCAGTCGCGGATGCGCCTGGCGATCAGCTGGGAGTACTGGCCGCCGTAGTCCAGGACCACGACCTCCTCGGTGCTCGGGCCGCGGTCCACAGACGCCCTGGGGGCGGAGGATGTTATTCGCGTCGCGCTCGCCGTATAGCCATCGCTATACGCAGTCTGCGACGTGGCTATCGCTGACGACTCCTCCCCCTGCGGGGACGATGCCTCGGCCGGCGCTACGGCCGTGGCGGCGCGAGCGTCAGTCATGAACCAGCGCGGCTGCCTTCCCGTTGGTCGCGCCCATGCCGACGCCCTGGTCGCGCTGGAGCGCCTTGCCCTCGGTCTGGAGCGCCGGCGCGACGACCACCTCGGCGCGGTTGAACTCCGCGAGGTCCTTGTGGCCGCAGGTTGCCATCGACGTGCGCAGGCCGCCGAAGAGGTTGAACGTGCCGTCGTTCTCGCGGGCGGGACCGACGAGGATCTCCTCGAGCGTGCCGTTCTGGCTGGTCGCCACGCGGGCGCCGCGCGGGAGGGTCGGGTGGAAGGTGGCCATGCCCCAGTGGAAGCCGCGCCCGGGCGCTTCGTAGGCGCGGGCGAGCGGCGAGCCGATCATGACGGCGTCGGCGCCGAGTGCGATCGCCTTGGAGACGTCGCCGCCGTTGCGCATGCCGCCGTCGGCGATCACCTGGCAGTACTCGCCCGTCTCGAGCATGTGCGTGGAGCGCGCGTGGGCGACGTCGGCGATGGCGGTGGCCTGGGGGACGCCGATTCCGAGCACGCCCCTGGTGGTGCACGCCGCGCCCGGCCCGACGCCGACGAGCACTCCCGCGGCGCCGGTGCGCATGAGGTGCAGCCCGGTGTGGTAGGAGGCGCAGCCGCCGACGACGACGGGGACGTCGAGGGTGGGGATGAACTCCTTCAGGTTCAGCGGCTCGGAGACCTCGGAGACGTGCTCGCCGGAGACGACCGTCCCCTGGATCACCAGCACGTCCAGCCCGGCCTCCATCGCGACCTCGTGGTAGCGGAGCACCCGTTGCGGGGTGAGCGAGGCGGCGACCACCACCTTCTGCTGCTTGATCTCGCCGATGCGCTGGGCGATCAGCTCCGGCTTGACGGGCTCGCGGTAGATGTCCTGCATCTCGCGCGTGGCGATGTCCTTCGGCAGCGAGGCGATCCGCTCGAGCTGCTCCTCGGCGTCCTCGTAGCGGGTGAAGATCCCCTCGAGGTTCAGCACCGCGAGGCCGCCGAGGCGACCGATGATGCCCGCCGTCTCGGGGGAGACGACGCCGTCCATCGCGGATGCGAGCATCGGCAGCTCGAACTGGTAGGGCCCGAGCTTCCACGAGATGTCGATGTCGTCGGGGTCGCGCGTGCGCCTGGACGGGACGATGGCGATGTCGTCGAAGCCGTACGCCCGCCGACCCTTCTTGCCGCGCCCGATCTCTATCTCCATCGCGGCATCTTCGCAGTCGTCACGGACATTCTCGGCAAGGGACGCTGAGCATAGCAATGGTCACACCGCGGGCTTATCGGGGAACGAGGGGCCCGGCTGGTCGGCCTTCGGCCGACTGCGCCACCCTCTCAGCCCTCGGATATCCTCGATCGATATGGCAGCTTCCAGCCGCAACCGCTACGAGCCGCACGCGATCGAGGCGCGCCGCCAGGCGGCGTGGAGCGAGCGCGAGGCCTTCCGCACGCCCCCGCTCGATGGGGAGCGCCCGCACCTGTACATCAAGCCCTCCGCGCCGTTCACCTCGGGGAACGTGCACATCGGGCACGTGCGCAGCTACTCGATCGGCGACGCGTACGCCCGCTTTCGCCGCGCGCGCGGCGAGGACGTGCTGTTCGCGTTCGGCTTCGACGCCTTCGGCCTGCCGGCGGAGCTCGGCGCGATCGCCACCGGGCAGGCGCCGAACGAGTGGGTGAACCGCTGCGCCGCGCACATGACCGGCCAGCTGCAGCGGCTGGGCTTCTCCTTCGACTGGGAGCGCTCGTTCATGAGCTCCGACGCGATCATGTACCGGTGGTCGCAGTGGCTGTTCCTTCAGCTGCTGGACGCCGGCCTGGTGTACCGCGGGACGGGCAACGTCGACTGGTGCGAGAACTGCCAGACGACGCTCGCCTCGATCCAGGTGCAGGCGGGCGGCACCTGCTGGCGCTGCCACGGCCCGGTGAGGCTGATCGAGCTGCCGCAGTGGTACCTGCGGATCAGCGCCTACCTGGAGGAGAACGACCGCCGCCTGGGCGAGCGCGCGGCGAGCGACAAATGGGACGAGGTGGCGCTCGCCTCCCAGGAGTACGTGCTCGGCCGCGTGGACGGCGTCGAGCTCGACATGCGCGCCGGCGACGGCTCGACCCTGACGGTCTTCACGGCGCACGGGGACGCGCTCGCGCGGGCGCGCTTCGTGCTGATGTCCGCCCGCCACCCCGCCGCGGACGAGTGGGCGGCCGATCCGGCGGTGCACGACGAGCTGGAGAAGCTGCGCTCGGGCGGCTGGGAGCGCAGCGCCCGCGAGGCGGAGACGATCCCGGTGATCGACACCGACCGCACGCTCGCGTGGCCCGGCGGCGAGGCCCTGCCCGTGTACGTCTCGCCGCTGGTGGACTCGCGCTTCGGCGCGACGGTCGTGCTGGGCATCCCCGACGCCGACCGCACCGACGAGGTGATCGCGCGGCGGATGGGCCTCGAGCTCGATGGCGAGCGGGCGCCGGCCCCCGAGCCGCCCGCCGGCGCGCGCCCGGCGATCCGCTACAAGGCGTTCGACTGGGTGATCTCGCGCCAGCGTTCGTGGGGCACGCCGATCCCGATCGTGTACTGCGATCGCTGCGGCGTCGTGCCACTGGACGCCTCCGAGCTGCCGGTGGAGCTGCCGCTGGACATCAGACCGACGGGTACGGGCAACCCGCTCGCCGAGCTTGAATATTTTTATTGAGACGACGTGCCCGCGTTGTGGGGGACCGGCGCGGCGGGAGAGCGACACGCTGGACTGCCACTTCGACGCGCTGTGGCTGTGGGTGCCGGTGTGCGTGCCGGCGCCCGCGCGGGCGGAGTCGCTGGAGGAGATCTTCGCGCTGGCGGACCTGCGCCACTGGCTGCCGTGCGAGCGGGTGGTGGCGGGCTCGGACAGCGGCAATTTCGTGTTCGACCAGCGGACGGTGACGAAGGCCCTGCGCGACATCGGGCCGCTGGCGTTCCTGGCGGACGGCGAGCCGTTCGCGGGCTGCCTGTTCCACGAGATGGTGACCGCCGAGGGGCGCAAGATGAGCAAGCACCTCGGCAACGTCGTCGACCCGGACGAGCTGGTCGAGCGCTACGGCGCGGACACGGTGAGGCTGGCGGTCCTGTACGCGGCGCGCCCGCAGAAGTCGCTGAACTGGAGCGACTCGGCGGTGCTGCGCTGCCATCGTTTCCTGACGCAGGTGTGGGAGTACTCGCACGCGATGATCGACCGCCAGGCCGGCGCCGACGCGGACGGCCAGGCGCCCACGAGAGACACGACCGAGCACCTGCGGCTGAAACTGTCACAGTGGTGCGAGGCAGGTGTGGGGAGGATCACGACGGACATGGAGGAGCTGGAGATGCACAGCGCGGTGCGCAACGTCATGCGACTGTTCGATCGGATCAGGGACTTCGACAAGAAGGTGAGCGCCCGCGAGGGAGCGGTGCGCGGCGAGAACCTGGCGGCGCTGATCGACGCGCTGGGGGTGCTCGCGCAGACGCTCGGCCCGCTCGCCCCGCACATGGCGGAGGAGCTGTGGATGGCTCTCGGCCACGACGAGCACTCCGCACAGACGCCGTGGCCGGGCGTATCGTTGGGGGTGCCCGCATGAGCACTCAGACCGCCCAGAGCCCTGCCAGGCAGCGGACGCGCTCTTGCGCGATCGAGCTCGCGTGCCATCGCTGCGACCATCACTACCCGCTCGATCAGCCGGTGTTCGCGTGTCCGGACTGCGGGAAGGGGCTGGACGTGGTCTACGACTACGAGCTCGCCGCGCGGCACTTCGCCGACGTGCCGAGCTCCGAGCGCCCGCAGAACATCTGGCACTTCGAGGAGCTGCTGCCGATCGTCGACGCCTCCGCGCAGGCGCGCGTGGGGCAGACCGCCGGGTACACGCCGCTGATCCACGCCGACCGCCTGGGCGCGGAGCTGGGCATCGCGAACCTGTACCTGAAGGACGACTCCTCCAACCGCCCGAGCTTCTCCTACAAGGATCGCGTGGTGTCGATGTCGGTGGCCAGGCTGCTGGAGCGCGGCAAGGTCGAGATTGGCTGCGTGTCCACCGGCAACGTCGGCACGGCGGTGGCGTCGCTGGCGGCGAAGGCGGGCGTGGCCGCGTACGTCTTCTACCCCGACGGCCTCGAGGAGACGAAGGCGCGCGCGTGCATGGCGCTCGGCGCGAAGGTGTGCCAGGTGGAGGGCAACTACGACGAGGCGAACAAGCGCTGCCGCGAACTGGCGCTGGCGACGGGCATGGACTTCGCGAACATCACCCTGCGGCCGTTCTACGCGGAGGGCGCGAAGACGGCGGCGTTCGAGATCGTCGAGCAGCTCGACTGGCGCGCACCCGACCACATCGTGACGGCGGCCGCCGGCGGGACGCTGTCCTCGCGCCTCCACAAGGGCCTGGTGGAGCTCCAGCAGCTGTCGCTGTCGGAGACGGACGCCACCCGCATCCACATCGCCCAGCCGAGCGGCTGCAACCCGATCGCCACCGCGATCCTCGCGGAGGAGGCGGAGATCCACCCGGTGACGCCGGAGACGGCCGCCTACTCCTTGGCGATCGGCGCTCCGGGCGACGGCTACCTGGTGATCGACGCCGTGCGCAAACGCGGCGGCACCGGCGGCTTCGCCTCCGACCCGGAGATCTTCGCGGGGATCGACCTGCTGGCGGCGACCGAGGGCCTCCTGACCGAGCCCGCCGGTGGCACCACCGTGGCGGTGCTGGAGAAGCTCTCGGCGATGGGTCGCTTCGGGGCGGACGAGACGGTCGTGGCGATCATCACCGGCAACGGGCTGAAGACGCTCGACGACCACCCGCCGAAGCAGTGGCCGGCGAAGATCGAGTGCGAGCTCGACGCCATGCGCGCCGCCCTCGACGAGCTCAAGAGCAGCGGCACGCTCGTGGAAAGCGCCCGCGAGCAACTCCACTTCTAGCCGCGCCCTAGTGGCGCTTCACGTCGCCCGGGGGTTCGCCCGCGACGTGACCGGCGCTGCACCCGCAGGGCCGCGGGTAGGCGTGCCGGCCCGGCGGGTAGGTATAAACACCCCAGCGATGGTTAGTCCGTTCGCATCAGCACAGGAGTTCCGTGAGGTGATGGACCGCCTCTTCCAGATGATGAGCGAGGACCCCGAGATGGGACCGAGACTGCGCGAGGCCGACGTTCCCCGGCGCTTCGAGTTCGACGACCTCAACCTGGTGCTGAACGTCCGCGCCGGCCGGCCCGGCGAGCCGGAGAACCTGTCGTGGGCGTGGAGCGATGAGGTCGACTGGTCGCCGAAGGTGCGCATGACGATGTCCTCGCAGACCGCCAACCGCTACTTCCAGGGCCGCGAAAACTTCGCCTACGCGCTCGCCAGGCGGCGGATCAAGACCAGCGGCGATCTCAGATCCGCTCTCGAGCTGATCCCCATCACGAAGCCCGTCCACGAGCGCTACCGCGAGCTCGTCGCCGCCGAGTACCCGCATTTGCGGGTGTAGCGGCGGCTGTCTGATTTCGTGACCTTCGCAATCTGGAGCTAGTACCCGAGACCGTCGATCGCGGCACGAAGATCCTTGATCAACAAGATCAGGTGCAGCGGATGGGTCGGCGAGCCTTCGAAGCCGAACTGCGCATACCACTCCCGCGTGCGCGCGTCGATCGCGTGAACGAGCAGGGCACGAATCCCGATCAGCTCGCCGGCTTCCAGGACACGAGTCATCGCGTCCAGGAGCAGCGAGCGCCCGAGATGCTGGCCCTGATGGCGGACATCGACGGCCAGGCGTCCGAGCAAGACGACGGGCACCGGCTGGTTGGCTGCTAGGCCACGCACGAGTCGCGCCGCGGCTTCGCGAGGCATCACCGCTCCAGCCGCAAGCGCGTAGTAGCCGGCGACAGCCGGATCTGTCTCGGTCGTGACGAACACGCGCGCGCCGCCGCTGCGGTGACTTTGGAGGGCGTGCTTGTGCAGCCATTCGTCGAGCGACAGAACCCCGCTCTGGAAGCTCTCGGTGCGGTGCCGAGCCTCCAGAGGAACAGGCCTCTGAAAGCCCACGGGCTAGTCGTCGAACACGCTGGCAGACGACAGTAGGCGCCCAAGCGCCGGAACCGATCGCGCGGGCCGATCGAGGATCTCGACGAATTCGTTCCAGGCGGCGTCGTCGAGGCGGAACACTCGGCGATCAGCGAGCGTGTCCTCGGCAGCCACTCGCGCCGCCTGGACAACGAAATCTGTCAGCGGCTGATCGGTTTGCTCGGCAGCCAGGCGCACGATCGCATCGACATCCTCGGCCACGCGCATATTCCAGCGCTGCGTCTTGTTCTCAGCGGTCGCCATGATCCTCATTGTACTCCCGGCGTACGTACGATTCAAGGCACGACTTGGTGTCCCTGCTCAATAGAAAACCCCCGCAAGCGGGGGTTTTCCTTAGCAGGTCTATAAGCCGGATTCTGTCGTTGAACAGCCATCCATCTGAGCGGCCTACCTGGACCTCGGCGGGTCACCTGCAAGCGGTCCCGTTTGGCCTTGCATCGGGTGGGGTTTGCCCAGCCGCCGCGTCGCCGCGACGCTGGTGCGCTCTTACCGCACCATTTCACCCTTGCCGGCCCGCCGTTCACGTGGGACGGCGGACGTAGGCGGTTTGTTTCTGTGGCACTTTCCCGCGGGTTTCCCCGGGTCTCAATCGACCACCCTGCCCTGTGATGTCCGGACTTTCCTCGAAGGCGTCGCCTCCGCGGCTGCCCGACCTGCACGACCAAGCTAGCGCATCGCTGCGGCGGTGACGCAAACGACCAATCTCGCGAGCCGTCGGACGCCCATCGCTCGCGGCCACGCACAGTCTGGCGGCTCCGAGCGGCCTACACCTTTCTGAGCAGGCCCACGACGCGGCCGAGCACCTTGACCTCCTTCGAGCGGATCGGCTCCATCGCGTCGTTCTCGGGCTGGAGACGGACGTGGTCGGATTCGCGGAAGAAGCGCTTGACGGTCGCCTCCTCGCCGAGCAGCGCGACGACGATCTCGCCGTCCTCGGCTGTGTCCTGAGGGTGCACCACGACGTAGTCGCCTTCGAGGATGCCGGCGTCCTTCATCGAATCGCCGCGGACCTGCAGCAGGTACTGGCCGTCGCCGCCGCCCGCGATGTCGGGAACCGCGACGTAATCCTCGACGTTCTCCTCCGCGAGCATCGGCTGCCCAGCCGCCACGGCCCCCAGAAGCGGGAGCCCTTCGGCGCGGACGATCCCTCGCACGCTGTCCACGGCGCTGCCCACCGCCCGGTCGAGCAGCTCGATCGCACGCGGCTTGGAGGGATCGCGACGCAGCAGGCCGATCTTCTCGAGGTTGGCGAGATGGGTGTGGACGGTGGAGGACGACGCCAGCCCGACCGCCTTGCCGATGTCGCGCACCGTGGGCGGATAGCCGTACTTGGCCGAGTACTTGCGAATGAAGTCGAAGATCTCCTGCTGACGCTTGGTCAGATCCATCTCTGCACGCCTCCCGTTTGGGGTGGATTTAGACCTGCCACGAACATGTGTTCGTACTGTAGCGGCGGGCGTGGACAGATACAAGGTTTGGCCGTCGCGATCCCCTGCGAGGCTCCCTAACCCTGGGGCTATACTCGCCCCCCTGCGCCCGTGGCGGAATTGGTAGACGCGCAAGGTTGAGGGCCTTGTGGGGAGATTTCCCCGTGGTGGTTCGAGTCCACTCGGGCGCATGCAAAAGCCCTGCTATGCGGGGCTTTTTGTTTGTTCGAACGCGGGCGGACAGAGTTCTGTCCGTGTGCACAGTATTCTCACGTGAGAACAATGCACGGTGTTGTGCACACTCCGGCAGGTCTTTAGGCCATGAGCGTCCAGCAGGATCGCGGCGCCTGGCTGGTGCGTTGGCGTGACGGCTCCGGGCGCCAGCGTGGCAAGCGCTTTGCGACCGTAGATGCCGCACGGGCGTTCGATGAGGCGCTTGCGGAGGTTGCGCCCGCCGAGCGCCGTGCGGACGGCGCCAAGGAAGCAGGCGGGGTCTACTCCTATGCAACCAAGGCGGGCGTGCGCTGGTACTTCAAGTCCCGGGGCAGCGATGGTGCGCAGACGACCAAGCGCGGCTTCACGAGCGCACGCGCGGCGCGAGACGCCAGGCGGCGGCTGACGGAGCAGATTGAGCGCGGCGAGGTACGACAGACCCGGGAGTCGTTCGGGGAGTACTGGGATCGCTGGCTGGCGCGACGCAAGCCCTACCTGGAGCCGGGCACCTGGCAAGGCTATGAGATCAACGGGCGCAGGCGGCTGTTGCCGGCGCTCGCGAATGTGCCGCTGGGTCGCCTCGGCGTCGACCAGGTGCGGTCGTGGATGGAGGAGCAGGCGGAGAGCGTCGAGGTCGGTGATGTGGCGGTCAAGACGGTTAACAACGCACTGGGGACGCTGGTGGTGTGTCTGAACGCGGCATCGGAGGACGGACTGATCGCAGGCAACCCGGCGCTGCGGGTTCCGCGACTGCCGGCAGCACACATCGAGCGCGAGTATCTGAAGCTGCACGAGATCGCGCTCTACCTCGATTCGTGCTCTGAGGTGTATCGGCCGGTGGCACAGGTGCTGATCGGTGGCGGCCTGCGGATCTCGGAGACCTTGGCGCTGCGGGTGGGCGATCTGGAGCTCGAGCAGAGCGGCGGCGTGATCGTGGTGTACCGCTCGCGCAAACGCGGCAAGGCGATCGGGTCGACCAAGTCCGATCGGTTTCGGGCCGTGAAGATCGGACCGGGACTCTCGGGAGTGCTGGGCGACCATTTGGCCCGGCGGGGCGAGATGGCATCCGGCGACCAGGCGAAGGCGCACGTGTTCGTGATGCCCATGCGGACGCGCAAACGCGATCAGGGACGGTGGGATGGCGACGGCGCGGGTGAGCCGATGGACCGCACGACCGTCTCCCGTGACTGGCATAAGGCCGCGTTGGAGGACGCGAGCCTGCGCGACATGCCGTTGCACGCGCTGCGGCACACCGCAGCGGCGGCGTGGCTGGCGGCGGGCAACTCGCTGATGTATGTGCAGCGCCAGCTCGGGCACGCGGACATCGGCACGACCGAGCGCTACTACGGACATCTGGAGCGCCACGTACTCGCGGCCGGTGCGGTCGCCACCGAAGAGGCCATCGCCCGCGCGACGCCTCCTCATCTTTAGAGGAGGCTCTGCTGGCTGTCAGAGGCGCGCGATCGGGCAAAGCCTGCTCGCTTGGCCCTCCGCGTCCGCGAGATTGCCTCGTAGCGAGTCGCAACCGTAGGACGGCCGGGACGCCACGTGGCGCGGGCCTCGTCGATCCATCGGTCGACGTCCTCGGGGACGAAGCGCAGTGGCCCCTCCTCCCCACCGATGCGGATCGACGGGATCCGGCCGGCCTTGGCGGCGTCGTAGAGCCAGGAGCGCGAGACTCCGAGGCGACGGGCAAGATCGGTGGGCTTCAAGAGCGGCTGCACGGCTCGATCACCAGCCCGTGATCCAATCGTCGTGCGGAGCGCCGGGCTTGAAGTGCTTGGTGACGCCGCCGCCTCGACGACGCAGAACGTCACGGAAGTCGGCAAGTTGGTTGTGAAAGGCGAGCTCATCGCGGGGGTCTTGGCCGGCGCAGTCGATGTTCATACGCCAGGCCGCAAGAGCACAGACGTTCTCGAGCAGCTCGCTCTCACGCCACCAGAATTCAGGCAGGGCCTCAAGCGAAGTCGGGTAGCGGCCGCACAGGGCTACTGCGTCTCCCCATGTTCGCTGTCGCCAGAGCCGACGCTCCTCGTCGTCGAAGGGCTCAAGCCACGGCGGGACGGTCGGCTCCTCGGCGGCGGCGTCGGCGCCGGCCTCTCTAGGCTGGCTCCGGCGGGCGCGACTCGCCGCTCGACCGTCGGTAAGACCGGACACGAGGAGCCTCGCGCCGACGCGCGCGACGGGCTCCCCGGTGCTGTCGGCGATCGCACGCAGCTGACCGATCGTGGACGTCGGAAGGCTGATCTGGATGCGGCTCATGATCGTCTCCTATGTTCTGGCTTGCTGGGCATTTGTGGTTACTGACCGCGAGAGGCCAAAACCGGCCAGCGAATTTCGATCCGGGTGTCCGGGGAGGTGGGTCAGGTGGTGCAGTACTGCACCCTGTGCATCTAGTCTGTCCGTACGTTGTCGTTGCTGGTGTTGCGGCAGGTCCGGGCTGAAGCGGCGGCGCCGGGCTTTCGGGGTTGGGCGAGCGATCGCGACGACTCGAGCGACGGAGACATGTCGGCGAGCTGTCAGGCCGTCCGCTTGCTCCGGCAGATGGATTCAGTGCAGAGACGCTATGAGCGGCCTGGGCTGCCGCTCAAGCCTCGCGCGGGACCACGGGGTACGACAACAGCAACGGACCACAGGAAGACCGCCGGCAGGCCGGCAGACCGCCGCTGTCTCCCCGCGGGCAACGTCGTCATTGACACGGCGGGGAGCCTTTACGCGACACCCACGACGAGGAGCGATCGTCTCGCAGCGCCGCCCCCAGACGAGTGCTTTCGGCTCGAAGGAGGCGTCTGCTGCCTGCCCGCCGAGACTGTCGCAACTCGCGCGCTCGCTTAGCTGCCGAAAGCAGCGGTCGGGGAAAATGCAGCATGCCCGATGAGTCCACGACCTGCGACCTGGTGGAGAGGACGCGCGTCGCGCGAGGCCGCTACCGGCTGTCGCCGCTGAGTCGGGCGACCAGTTCGATCATTGCGTCAAGCGCGGCCTCCAACGGCTTGGTGTCGCGTTTGACCTGAGTGAGGAGCAGGCCGCCCTGCAGGGCGGCTAGCAGCGCGAGGGCGAGGGTGTCGGGGTCGGTGTCGGGCGTGAGCTCGCCTCGGGCTTGCATCTCTCGTAGACCGCTCTGGATCTCGGCTTCCCAACGTTTGAAGCCCTCGGCGACGTGGGCTCTTGCGTCGGGATCGGTCTCGGCTAGCTGGCCTCCGAGAGAGCCGATTGGGCAGCCGCCGCTGCAGTCGTGCTCGCGCTGGGACGCGATCACGAAGTCGCGCCACGCTCGCAGGCCCTCCAGCGTGCTGAAATCGAACATCTCCTGGCCGCCGACCATTGTCTCGGCCTGGTGGTCAACCACGGCCCAGACCAAAGCCGTCTTGTCCTCGAAGTAGTGGTAGAGCTGCGAGCTCGAGACGTCCGCTGCCGCGCGTACGTCCTCGATCGTCGTGTGGGCGACGCCCTGCCGGAAGATCAAGCCGGCCGCCGCGTCGACGATGCGCTGACGGGTCTCCTGGCCCTTGCGCGTCAACGGGCGAGAGGAGGGGCTAGTCGTGTTCATATCGCAGATTCTACCAGCCGAATGGATCGCGCCATCCATTCTGTGCTAGAGTGGAACGCGTGATCCATTTCCGGGTCGCGACAACCACTCAAAGGGAGAACGCGATACATGGGAGTTCGAGGCAAGACCGCCCTTATCACCGGCGGCACATCCGGGATGGGCTCCGCCACCGCACTGGCGATGGCCGAGAAGGGCGCGTCGGTGATCATCACCGGCCGCGATGAGACCCGCGGCGCGAGCACCGTGGAGAAGATCCGGGCGGGTGGGCACGATGCGCAGTTCATCGCCGCTGATTTCTCGGAGATGTCCGAGGTGGGGCGCGTTGCCGACGCAGCAGGCGAGATCGATGTTCTGGTCAACTGCGCCGGCTTTGCCGCCCTCGCACCGACGGCTGACACCGACGAGGCGGCGTTCGACGGGCTGTTCCAGATCAACGTCAAGGCGCCGTTCTTCCTCGTCGCCGCACTCGCCCCGAAGATCGCCGCCCGCGGCGGCGGATCGATCATCAACGTCTCAACGATGGTCGCGAGCTACGGCCAGCCAGGCATGGCTGCCTACGGCGCCTCGCGCGCAGCGATCGAGCTGCTCACCAAGGCGTGGGCCGCCGAATACGGGCCGCAGAACGTCCGCGTCAACGCGGTCGCTCCCGGTCCGACGTTGACCCCGGCATTGGAGCCGAGGTTGGAGATGGCCAAGGAGTTTGCCAAGACGATTCCGCTCCGCCGCGTCGCAGAAGTGCACGAGCTATCCGACGTCATCACGTTCCTCGCGACCCCCGCGGCCGGCTACATCAACGGGGCGATCATCCCCGTCGACGGCGGCCGCCTCGCGATCTGAGAGGGGAGGAGATGAGGCTGGTCACTACTCCCGGCGACGTTCGGACACGAAGCGAGAGAACCGTGGCCGGCCGCCCGCCGCCGGTGGCTCGCCACGGACCGCTGAGGGTCCGCCAAACACCCACTGCGCGACCTCGACGAGACGCAAAAAGTCCGAACAGCCGTACCCCGGATCACCAATGACCATGTCCTCACCCAAGGAGCCAAGTACTCAAATGCAAACCACAGCAGGAAAGACAATCCTTATCACGGGCGCCAATACCGGCCTCGGTAAGGAGATGGCGAGGCAGCTGGCGCTGCGCGATGATTTCGAGCGGATCTATCTCGGCTGCCGCAACCCGGAGAAGGCGGAGCGGGCAAAGCAGGACCTGGAGAAGGTCACCGGGCGCAAGATCTTCGAGGTAGTGATCATCGACCTGGAAGACCTTGCGTCGGTAGGTGCTGCGGTGGCCGCGATCGCCGCTCCGTTGAACGCGCTCGCAATGATCGCCGGCGGCATCGGCGGCCCCACGCCCGCATCGTTGACGGAAGACGGGGTGACTGAGCTATTCGCCCAGAACCTGCTCGGTCACGTGGTTCTGCTCGAGAATCTGCTCGCAGCCGGGCTGCTCACCGATGTCGCGGTCCTCGCAGGCAGCGAGGGGGCGCGCGGAATCCCGAAGCTGCGGATCGCCCGACCAACGTTCACCGATCAAAGCTCACAGGAGTTCGCGTCGGTGATCGACGGCTCGTTCTTCCAAGGCGGCAAGTTCGACGTGATGCTCTCCTACAGCCAGATCAAGTACCTCGGCGCGCTGTGGATGGGCGCGATGGCCCGCATGCACCCCGAGCTCAGGTTCATCACGATGTCGCCGGGAAACACCGCGGGAACCGACGTGCTGCGCGACCAGCCCGCGCCCGTGCGGATCATCGCCAGCCGGATCCTGCTCCCATACGTCGCGCCTGCCCTTCGCATCGGGCACAAGCTGGACGTTGGGGCCGAGCGATTCGTCAAAGCCGTCACGGACGCGTCACTGCAGAGCGGCGTCTTCTACGCAAGCGCCGCCAAGACGATCACCGGACCGGTCATCGACCAGGCCGAGATCGTTCCCGACTTCCGCGACCCTGAGATCCAGGACCACGCATACGAGGCGATTCAGCGGTTCGTACCGAGGGTCGCCGCGACTTGACCGCTCTGCGCACGGGTGCCACTCCAATCACCACGCCACCCGTCGCTACCGCATTGCACTGCATAGCAAGTGCGACGACGGAAGCCGGCGAGACCGCTGGTGCGGACGAATCTCGATAGCCCGGGCCGTCCGCGCCGAGACTTTTGCTTCCCCATGCCGAAGCGAGCGTCTCGCGCGTCGCGGACCGGACGCCTGGGTCTCGTCCCCTCCGATAGCGTCGTGCTCGCGGAGTGGCGCGCTCGCTGAGCAACGCAAAGCAGAAGCAAGCCGGCTCGCCGCACATGACTCACGCGGGCAACATTCGTAGGACCGCGCGCGGCCGGAATTAGGCCGGCTAGGATCCGGTGATGCCGTCGGACGCGTTCCCGCGCGCAGAGGACCGGTGTCTCCCGTTGACGCATCTGCGCCGTGTGGGTAGCATCGCCGCCGTGGGAGCCGCACGGAGCAAACGCGCGGGGCACGGAGCAAACGGGGGGCTTTCTCTGGTCGAAGCCAAGTGCCGGCGCCGTAGTCGCGAGCAATCACGTGAGAACGCTGTCTCGCGACGTCCCGTTGTGATCCGTACAGCTATGCGGGCCGGCATCCTGGTTGCGGCAGCGATCGGTGCGATGTGCGGTGTTGTGCAGGTGTCTTCCGCAACCGCCGCGGAACGCCCCCCGACGTGTTGCTTCTCTGTACTTGTCAGGAGCTTCGGGCGCTTTATGCAGAACTACGGCACGACGCCGAGCTCCAGCAACGAGAACATTGGCACCGAGTCTTTCCGCTGGGAATGGAAGGAGACCGGGGTCCTTGAATTCACCGAGTCCCGGAGCGGCGTACCGGACTTGGAGGACGCGAGGACCGCCACCGGCCACTTCGCGCCCGTTGTGTACCTCGATTCTACCTGGACTAGTGAAAGCGATGAGGCATACTGCGGGTTTGTTGAAAGCGGGCAACAGTGTCCGCTGACGCCCTGTAAACACAACTTCAGCGAAAAGGCTCATCGCGGCTACGACTCGTCGGTCGGGGTCGTCGACATCGTCGGTGCCACCTCGGTCCCCAACGTTCAACAGGCGTTCAAGGGGCACAAATATATCTGGCAGGTGAGTGGCGGAAACAGCCCAGGCCTCACGCCTTGCGGAATAGAAAGCGATGTCGCGGTTGGGCTGGAGCCGCCGCCTGGCTTGAGCGGGTATCCAGAACAGGCAGAGCAGCTCTTCGGTCCGTTCAACTACTATCTGACGCTACCGCCCAGCAACGATCTGCGTCACGCGAAAGGAGCGAGAGATCACTTCAAGACCAAATATCATGTGTCGACGAGCTTCAGGGTGAGCGCTCCACGCCCTCACTTGACAGAAGAGGAAACTGCGTTCGAAGCCGAGTTCACATGGTTTCCTAGATCAGACCTTGAGCGTGTAATCAAGACCGCGAGCAAGCTTCCCGTGCGAGATGGCTGAGACCGCATTCACGAGGCCGCCTGACATCGACATCGAAGTGAGCGTGATCGGCCACTGCCTCCATCCCAACAAGTGCGAGGAAGATCAGCGCGAAGACGCTAAAGAAGCTGCCTCCACGTAGCCGTCAAGCTTCTCCCCGTCGTCCTTTGCGCTAGAAGCGGAGCTAGGCGGTCGCGGGCTCGGGGGTTCTCCACGCCGGGGCGCGCCGGCTGAGGACGCCGACACGCCTGCTTCGCCATGCCGGACCGCTGCATTTGGGATTGAGCGAGCATCCGCGCTCGACCCGAGCAGACGACCGCTGCGGACGGAGGCTGTCGCGTAAACCTGGGGTCGTCCGGTGGGTTTAAGACCATTTGGTGATGCCCCAGAACTTCATTGCTGTTGATCGTGAGCAGGCGTTCTTGTTGGCGCCGGATGTGCGGGATTGGCTGCCGGAGGGTCATCTGGCGTGGTTCGTGCTCGACGCGGTACCGGAGATGGATCTGTCGGCGTTCTATGCGGCGTATCGCCGTGATGGGTGGGGTCGGCCGGCGTATGACCCGGCGATGATGGTCGCGCTGCTGTTGTACGCCTACGCGCGTGCGGAGCGCTCCTCGCGCGGGATCGAGCGCCGCTGCGGCGAGGATGTCGCCTACCGCGTGATCACTGCCAACCAGGTGCCCGATCACGCGACGATCGCGCGCTTTCGCCGCGACCACGAGGACGCGATCGCGGGCCTGTTCACCGAGGTCCTGGCGCTTTGCGCAAAGGCCGGCTTGGTCAACGTTGGCGTGATCGCTGTCGATGGCACGAAGCTGCACGCCAACGCCTCGGACCGCGCGAACCTGACCTACGAGCAGATCGCGCGCGAGCTGCTGGAGCAGGCCGAGGAGGTAGATCGCGCCGAGGATGAGCGCTTCGGCGAGGCGCGAGGTGACGAGCTGCCGCCCGAGCTTCGTGTCAGCGGTGATCGACGCAAACGTCTCGCGGCTGCCCGGCGGCTACTGGACGACGAGCGGGAAGCCGAAGCCGAGCAGGTGCCGCGCGAGCGAGTCTCGCGGCTGAAGCAGGGAGAGCAGCGTCTGCGCGAAGAGTGGGAACTCGACGAGCGTGTCAACGCCGAGTACGAGCGCTGGCGCAAGCGCGGGATCAGCGCCGACGGCAGGCGCTTCGGCGGACGAGACCCTAAGCCGTACGTGCAGCCCGAGAGCCCGCAAGGCATCGCCAACAGCACGGATCCGGGATCGCGGAAGGTGAAGACCCCGCGCGGCTACATGCAGGGGTATAACGCGCAGGCCGTCACGACGGCCGAGCAGATCGTGGTAGCGGCCGAGGTGACAGTCACCTCCTCAGATTCCACGCATCTCGCGCCGATGATCACCGCCGCTTGCGAGGAGCTGCACGCCGCCGGGAGCAAGCCGCCAGAGGTCGTTGTCGCCGACGCCGGATACTGGAACGGCGCGCACATCGAGCAACTCGTTTGCCAGGGGATCCAGACGCTCGTCTGTCCGGAGACGCTGGGGCGCGAGACGCCGAGGCCTGGACGCGACCGAGGCCTCTACGCGTTCATGCGCCGCGTCCTTGAAAGCGAGGCTGGCCACGCGCTCTACAAGCAACGACAAGCGATCATCGAGCCGGTCTTCGCGCACATCAAGTACAACCGCCGCGCCGACCGGTTCCAACGACGCGGCAGAGCCGCCTGTCGGTCAGAGTGGCGACTGATAACTGCCACCCACAACCTCCTAAAGCTCCACCGCCACCACACAACGCCCGCCGCCGCCTGAAAACGGCCCCGCCCGCCCGAACCTCGATCGCCCGACCGGCGGACCTCCCTCATCAGCGAACGGCGCTGCCCCGCAAACTCGCCGGACATTACGCGACAGCCTCGACGAACAGCGAGCATCCGCGACACCGAGGTCTTGGCAGCTGCTTCACGGAGGGATGCGATAGCCGGACATACGCCAGCACCACCCGCACGGAGATCTGCTGGGTGATCTCTACAGCCGTCGAAGACCGCGCTCTCCCAAAACTCTCCCAGACGGACGTTTTGCGAGGTCACCTGAGAGCACTGGAGGCGCCTGAAAACCGCTTAGATAAGCCAAATAGCGGAGTTTCGGGCGCTCTGGAAGGCCGCCTACGCGGCCCCGACCGAGTCGATCGCGCGGGCGTGGCAGGTCGGGACGGTCAGCAGCTCATCGATACCGGGGAGTGGCCCAATTCGCTCAAGTCGAGGCGACCTTCGCAAGCTGTCCGCTGGTTTGGCTCGGAGCCCAGCGCCCATGAGCGGCCGTGCTGGGTTACAGCTCTCTCCGCGGTCGTGAATCTCAGACGGGGGACGGCAAGAGCCTCGTCGATCTTGAGGATGTTCGCTTGAGGCGTTGCGCTCCCCGCACTCGACATCGTCGAAATAGCCGCTGTTGTTGGCCGGCCGTCTATCCTAAGTCCTCTAAGTCCACCATCTCACCCTAGTTGACATTCTGGCTCAAGCGGCGTAGTGTTATGGACGAAAGGAGCACACATGGCGCAACTCATGCAGGTTCGACAGGTAGCTCGCACGCTTGGGGTTCACGAGAACACCGTACGCCGCTGGGAGGAACGAGGATTGCTGCACGCTGTCCGGCTACCGAGCGGTGTTCGGCGCTTCCGCCCCGAAGACGTTGAGGCCGTGCGCGCGCAGATGTTCAGCGGCTTCGCCCCCATGCGGGCAGACGACGACATCACCCCGGCACGCGCGCGCTCCATCGACTGACGCAGACGACCGCCGATCCTCGAATTACGCTTCCCGGTCCTGCGCGAAACGCGGAGAAGCGATGGGCCCTGGCGAGCATCGACCCCATGACCGCGAGTACTGGCAGCGCCCGTGGGCACGGGCGCTGTTCGCGGGCGATCTGTTCGAGGCCGTTCCTTTCGGCGATCAACCGACCGTCGTCTACACGGCTGAGCATGGCGATATGTCGGGCAAGCACTTCGTTGGCGAGGTCGCATTCGGGTATGGCCTGCTCATCACGCCGACATGCGACATGGCCGAGCAGCACGGGACGAGCCTGGCCGCACATCCCTACCGCGTGTTGGTGCCGGTGCTGCCACTCGATCTCGTGGTCGAGCAGACAGCCGCGATCGAGAAGAGCCTCGGCCTCCTGCGCAGCAGAGACACGATCACTCCCTACATGTATCTGCCGCCGCTACCCGATGTCCTCGAGACCGAGCAGGTGGCATGCCTCTTCCGTCCAACGCTCGTCTCCGATGAGCTGTTGCGTGATCCGCCCCGCCGCGTCGCGCAGCTCCAGGCACCCGCACGGCGCCAGCTCAAGGTGAAGCTCGCCGCCTACTGGGGACGAGCGGCCGTCAACCCCGACGACCTGCCGCTGCACGAGCGGGACGAAACGAAGCTCGCCGCCGGGACGTGGCCACCAAGCCTCTACGACTCACAGAGCCCAAGGGTCGGCGACGGGTAGCCCGTTCCCGTGAGAACACTTTGAGAACAGCCACCCCTCGAGACCCATCCGATGCGTCCGCGAAACCACGCAAACTGGACGATCTGGACGCCCTCGGACCGACCTACACCCCCCGCATCTGGTTGAGGGCCTTGTGGGGAGATTTCCCCGTGGTGGTTCGAGTCCACTCGGGCGCACCATTTGGTCTACGTTGGAACCAAGGCCCCCAAAAGACCGGGGGTCTTGGCCGTTGTGGGGCCGCCGGCGGGGCTTGGCGGGGGTCTGGCAGCCGCGTCCCAGGCGGCTGATGTGACGGAAGACGGGCTGCTGCTCGCATTCGACGCTGTCGCTGCGGATCAGTAGCCGCTCGAAGATCACCTGGTTCATCAGGCGCCTGAGCATCGGGCTCGCCTCCAGGTAGGTCTCATGGCAGCGCCCGACGATGGTCAGGGCCTCATCGAGCGCCTCCATGACGCCTGCGGCTTCGTGGGCGGCAGCCTCAACCCAGTGGTGAGCTTGGGTGCGCTCGGCCTCGATGCGCTCCTGCTCGGCCTGCAAGACCTCATCAGAGACGCCACCTTTGTAGTAGAGCTGGACGAGCTTCTGCTGCTCTTCTTGGAGGATGCGTAGCCGGCGGCTGTGGTGCTCGGACTGTTTGCGGGCGACCGCCAAGCGCTCCTCCACCTGCTCGCCGACATCGCGGCGCACTTTCTCGACCTGCTCCGGGGTTAGCTGGATCTGGCGGTAGTAGTCCTCGATTGCTTTCTCGACCGCCGCGACGGGCAGGTGCCGGGCGCCGCAGCTCGGGCGTCTCGCTTGGTGGCTGAGGCAAGAGAAGTATTCATAGCGCATCGCCGTAGCGTCGTATAGCGCCCGATTGTACGAGACACCCGAACGTCACGCCTCGCGATATACGACGGTGACAATCACACACACTGTACGGCTAATGCCAACGGCGCCGATGTGGCCCCCGTTGGGATAGCCATATGTTAGAGGAGTCACGGCCACGCTGACGACCTCCCGGTCGAGCCCCAACTTGGCGATAGTGCTATCGATAGCTCTGGCCGTGATGCTTCCGAATCCCTCCTCGTCGTGGACCGGGATGAGTTGGCTCTGCGATCTAACGCTCACATGAGGATCGTACTGGTTCTGCGAAGGGCCGTCGCATGATGCCGCTTGGGCGACATGACGCGGGTAGAGGTTGCTAACCGACGTGACGGACTCGATCAAAGCTGTGCTGACCCTCTCGGTTATTGTGTCCTACGGCTCGCCAAAGCCCCATCAGGGACTCTGACCGTAGCTCGACCCGCTTCGCGATCCTGACGTTGAAGTTGAAGTAGTTCTGGATGGTTGCTACGTAGTCGCAGATCAGCCGGTCGATTTGGCTCAGAGGTATCGAGCAGAATGGCTCCCCGAGCTTGTCTGTCTGGACCAGGTTAACGGCTGTGATGTCATCGTCCGACGCCTCAAGCGTGAAGCACAATATGGTCTCATCAACCCCAGGAAACACAAAGAAATCGGTACGACTCAATAGGAGCTTGTCGTCCAGCGTCCCCACGCTTGCACCATCCGAGGCAGGAACAAGCCGGCGAACAAACGCTTGATACTTCACGTCGGTGAGCGTCCTCTTTCGAGGTAGATTGCGTATCACGACGCGAAAGCCGTAGTCAGGCAGATACCACAGCTCCGGTAGCCCCTCGCGGCGCGAAACCCGTTTCAGCAAGCTGTACTGAATCACGGGAAAAGCGAAAAAGGCTACTAGTGCTGCGAACTGTCCGACTATGAGTGCGGTAGTTGTGCTCACAAGAGTGCCCTTGGTCAGACGTGGGCTGGATGGTGGCCCGGATTCATTGGCCGTGACACTTCTTGTACTTTTTGCCGCTACCACATGGGCACGGATCGTTTCGTCCCGGTCGCTCTGACTCGGGAAGCGGATAGATAATGGACTTGCTCTGGTCAACCAGTGGGACTATTCGCTCGCGGCCGTGGATGACAAAGTGCTCAGCCACGAGCGTAAGCAAGTGACCGAAGGGCCAGAGTGCCCCGTAAAGCGCTTGCGGAATCTGACGCAGGCTCGGTCCCGAGTCGAGTATGAGATTTGTGTCGTTGTCCGTCGCCACTTGCCGAGACAGAGATAGGACCGATGTATGCTGTGTCTCGACGGTGTCGGCATAGGCAATTGCGAAGAACTTCCGGAGTTCCATTGGCTCCAACCAGTGATCCTGGATCGCCTCGATGATCTTATGCATCGGCAAACCCACCCACAGCTTGGTCCCCCAAGGGCCGAATATCTTGTCCAGCGCTCGCTGCTCCTCCTCCGTAGGGAGGTCGAGGATACCCGAATCATCTACGAGTACATCGAACCTTTGAGCCCATATGCCGCGGCTATGTCTCGCGTGCTGCTCAAAGCGCTCCGCCGCGAGTTCGGGATTGGCGCGCACCCAATAGGCGACCGCCATACCCTCGAACAGCGAGCGGTTCAACATTGCAGCCTGCGGACCAAATCCCCCAAGCGCGGCGTCGAGAGCGCCCCGATACGTCTTGAGGCTCCGAGCAGACTCCATTGCAATCAGCCTGTCAGCTGGCTTGGAGTCGTCAAGCTCGCGTCCTCGCCACTCCTTCGGTTCAACGATCTCCCGCGCCAGCCCGAGCAGAGCAAAGCAGGCATCAAGCTCTCGACCGAAGTACTCGCGAACCTGCCGTTCCAAGAGAGTCCGCGAGTGGGTCAAGCTGCTGATAGCAGTCGAGTCGGTGGCCACACATCAATCCTAGAGACGGGCACGGACCCTTGTGCGGACGCGCCGTTGCCTCCGAGAGGCTCATCAAGCGCGTAATCCATCCTTTGCCCAAGTCGCTCCCGGTGAAGACTTCGGATCACGGGCACGGAGGTTTTGAGACCGTCTCGCGCGCCCCAGAGACCAATCGAGGTACGGTTCGCGTCGGCGAGCAGCAGCAGCAGCAGCAGCAGCAGAGATGGCGGGGTCAGCAAGCACGCGCCGAGGCCGCTCGCCAGCCCTTCTACGCTGATCCAGTGACACTCGACACGACGCGTGAACCACCGACGCCAGCAGTTCTCCAAGAGCTGCTCGACGAATCCCTTGCACTACTTGAGGCCGCGGTCGCGGGCTACCACGAGCGCGGCGAGGTTGTCCTGATCGCACCCGCTGCCACGACACTCCGTAAGCTATGTCACGCAACCGGCAGCCAGACTCCTCTCCTCGCGCAGATCGAGGCTCACGGCGTCGCCGTGCCTGAGTTTCCCGATGCCAGTCCCGGCACCGCGATGGGTTTCGGCGTGACGTTCCACTTCCGCTGGCCCCAGATCGTGAACGCCAAGATCACGTCCCCCACAGAGCACGAGAAGGCGGGCCTGTTGCCGTGGCAAAAGTGGTGGGAGTCGAATGCGCTGTGTCTGCCGGCCGACCCCGCGACCGGATGGCAGGCTGGACGCCGCAGCATCTCCCGAGAGCGCCTCGTAACTGAGTGGGCGAACCGCTACGGCGGCGCGCACGTGGACACTAGGGGCGCCGAGCGCTGGCTCACCGACCTCGTGAACATGGAGCATCTCGGCTATTGGTCCGACACGATCAACGAGCAAGGGAGGCGAGAGGCAGATCTCGCCTGGTTCGATCAGCCGCGCTCCCGCAATGTGAGCTGGCATCGGCTCACCGTCCCTTCTCGCGCACTCGCGCATCTGGTTCTTGTGCGCCTGGCCGCCGAGGTCACGACCGCGTACGGGAGGCCCGCCCCCGATACCGTGGCTGCGATGTTCGGCGTCCCCACGCCCCCCTTCTAAAGGCCGCTCCGAGAGTCATCGGTCACCAGCGCGCAGACGGAGCAGATCACGGCTGGGCTGTAGCCGGCCCGTCGTCGAGCAGGTCCCGAACTCCCCGGAACACGGGATACGAATCCCTCGCCTAGCTTGGCCGCGCGGCCAGTAGCGCCTCGATCAGTCGCTGGACCCGACCCTCCTGCTCCGGAAACGCCGAAGCCCCGGCCTCCCTACGGGGGACCGGGGCGTTTCGACTGTCTTCTAGATGGTGGAGCGGAGCGGAGGCGAATCAGCGTGTCGCCTGCTTCGTGCAGACCAATCCTTGACAGGATTCGGCATATCGGCGGATAGTGGACGCATGGCAGATCGACTTCCAGACAACCAAGAGGACCGCGAGGTCTACTTACGCGAGCACGATGCCGGACGTTTCATCCCGGTGGTCGACAGGACACGCAAGGAGGCCGACACCGTGATTATGACGGTCAAAGCCTTCGCCGGCGAGCCCGAAACGCTCTACGTGGCCCTCAACTACGCCTACCACAGCGGCGTGGCCGTCACGATGGCTCCCGTCCCCAAGCAGTCCGGCAAGAATGCGGCTCACGATCGCTGACTAAACGCCTTGTCGGATCATCTCGGCCGCTCGTCGTCGGGCCTGCCGAGCGACTGGCTCCATGAGATCCTCAAGGAAGCTATCCAGGTTCGGTCGTTGTACCCGAGACCGCACCAAATGTTCGCTAATCGAACCAACTCGGAAAGGTTCCCGGTCCCGGTAGGGGCCGGGGCCTTTGGCGTTTTCGGGGCATTGCTGGCGGCGTTGGTGGCGGTCGGCCAGGGGTCCGGGGCTGGCGGGTAGGCCGCGTATGGTGTCGTGTAGGTCGCGAAGTGCCGCGAATGGCTCGGCCAGTTCGGCGTCGGTGATCGTTTCGTCGCAGACGAACAGGGCGTTGAAGATGGCTTGGTTGATGAGCCGGCGGATTTGATCGTCGGCGCGGCGGTATAGCTCGGGCAGGTCTTCGCAGAGGATTTCGAGCGCGAGCTCGAGGGTCGCGGCGATGTCGTCGTAGCGCAGGCTCAGGCGGGCGATAAGGGCTTCGGCGTCTTTGCGGCGCTCGCGGATGCGGGCCTGCTCGTCGTCGAATAGCTCGCCGCTGATGCGCTCTTCGCCGCCGCCTTCTGAACTACGCGAGAAGGACGAACGTCTCACACTGCGACTTCAGTCTCTCTCAAAGCTGTACCTCAAGCTCATCGGCGGCATCATTGGTGGGGCCGCAGCCCTGCCGCTCACAGCGGGCGCTGCACTCGTAAGCGGCGCTGGTCTTGATCCAATCATTTTTGGCGGTGTGCAGCATCCCCAACTGCCGCTCGTACAGTGGTGCGTCCTCGCACAGTGGGCATGGCAGTAGCCAAGCCAGAAGTCCGGTGCTCATCTACACCGGCCCGGCCGGCAGAGGATGGCTCAGCCCTAAAGTCGCTGCTTACTCGCTCCGTAGTCTATGAACAAGTCGGGGCCGTCATTCCGCACAATCTCCTACAATTCGGCCTCTTTGGCAGCGGGCTCATTGTGGTGACCGGCCTACTTGCGCTGATTCTTCCGGGCGCCCACTCAATACAGCACGGTGGCTTCTTCTTGTTGCTCGGCAGCACAACGGCTAGCCTCGACTCCTTTTTGGGTTCACTCGCCGCGCCTGCCCTCATTCTCGCCGGCAGCCTGCTGGTACTCGACGCGGGCCTGATGTGCGTTCGCGCCTCACAATGTCGGCGCCTTGCGGTCGTACTTCAGGCCGGGCTGGGTGGTGCTGGCGGGCTGATCTGTGCAGCCTTTCTCGCTCTCGTCGCGTTCAATCTCGCGCTTTGGATACTGATCTTTGCGGCTACGCTGATGATACTTGGATTCATCCTCGGCGCCATCGCTGGCGGTAGCTGACTACGTTGCCACCCACGACCTATTCCTCGGCAAGTCCCTGTGCCTCCCTCAGTCGCTTGACAAGTCCCGCCATGCCTGAGTCTTTCGGCACTGCTACTCGCCCTCCGGCATCTAGGAAGACTTCTCCCGGCAAACCCTCGAAGGGATCTTCATCATAAGTCTGCCTGTATTCGCCGCCCCACTCATCCAGAACATCCACAGCCTGCGTATAATCGCTCGGCCGAACACTGCCAGTAAGAAACAGTTGCGGTGGGATCGTTTCATCTTCACCTTCGACAGTGAAGGCGGTCGTATATCGGTGCATGATGTCAAACGCCCGACCCCTCAAGGCTTGGGCCTCAAGGTCTTTACTGTGGGCGGGGTCAAAGATGCCTTCGCCGCTCAGTAGTCCCAACCTATCCGGCGCTACCACGTCATCAACCGTAGATTGCCAAGCATGTGCCCGGCGGACTTCACTAGCAATGAAACGCTTGAAAGAGCGAGTGACCGGGGCCGGTGCAAGTAATCTCTCAACAGCTTCACCTAACTCAAGGTTCCCTGCTGACGCAAACCGAACGTCTATGTCTTCGACTGACCGTGCATCTCTCAGGAAGTCGGTGAGTGCGCTACCACCGTGTTCACTGCCTGACGCGGGCTGCGTAAAGTTCCACTGGAGTAGGGCTATCAGTTGTTCTCGCGGGGTATCACCGTGACGTTGTTGCTCATGCACTACTACATACTAACTGACCGAGTCCACCATTGCAATACGACTACAAGCCGTGGCAGCCGTGGAGCGCACTCATCGCCGGAGTGATCGTAATACTCATAGGTGTGAGCACGCTTACCAGCAGCAAAGTACATAAGTCCGGCGGTGGCTCGGCCCAGTCTCCGCAAAGAAATAGGCAGCGATTGGCCGCAGGACGCACAGCCCACCTGACCGCTGATGTCGAAGCGCGAATAGCCCAACTAGCGTTCATGTGCATCGTCGGGCCGGAGTGCGAACGAGACCCTGTTAGACATGCCGTGCGACTGTTTATCTACGGTATGGACGAACACCTGCGCTTCTACTTGCAGGAACACGGCTATACCGATTCCTGGTCGGACAATGCGGGGTTTGTCCACGGCCATGCACTCGACCCACATGAACAGCAAACCGAGATGCGTGGGGAAGGCGATATCAGCTACGAAGAGTATCGAGACCCCGTCGATGCGATAGGTTCGGAAGAAGAAGAGCGGCTTACGCAAGAGCCAGCACCAATCAGCGGCTTGATCTAGCCCGCCCAGTGAAATACCAACCGATACGAACCTAGGCCCCATTCCTGCGGCAGTCCCGGCGCATCAGCCGTGGGAAATCACCTGGCGGCTCAAGAATGGCACCGGGCAAGTGGTCAAGGAACTGCACTACACCCTAGAAGTAATCAGTTGTAAGGAAGACGCAGCTACATCGCCTGGGTCAGAAGGCGGCAACCAGACATCCACTCCGTGCACAGAAGTAATCAAAGAACAGGAAACGCGGGAAGACGAAGCAGAAACGGCGCGGGCATATGAAAATGGAGTCAATAGATACTACAAGCCAGCCCCACCGCCAGAGTTTGAGATTCCGTAGCCGCGTGACACCTGGTAGGCGAACGTCAGTTTGTCCTATTCCCTGCACAGTGCTTCATTCTGCGGGTTGCCAGTATTGATTATGTGCGGCGTACGGCTGACCAGAGCAATGTACGCCTCCTGGTGTACGCCGGCTTCGGAAGGACACATGACGATACGCCTTCCGCTTGCAGCCTGGGCATTAGGTACGCCAGCTCGGGAGTTGTCAACTTTTGCTTCCAGGGGGTGTATCAGCCATTGTTGGTGTGCTAGGGTGGCTGTCGTGGGATGCGGGTCGTTTGGCGTGATAGCGTCAGTGAGTATCACCCACACGGTCAAGTCGTGAGGTTTATGGGGTTGCAGCGTGCCCAAGTCGGGACTTCTGGCTTCTTCTTCGCTTTCTTCACCGAGAGCATCATTGCCGCCAGTCGAGCACGTTGCCCCTTCGCTGCTGTCGATCACGAAGTCAACGGGCCGTGTGGCCGGCGAGGGCGAGAAATTGATCAGCATCACGCTGGCGGACAAGCCCGACTCAATCGTGGCTGTCATATCCAGCCGGGTAATCAACTCCCGGCCGTCAACCCCAGGACATTCACCCAGCGCGCTTTGATCAACGTCCGATTCACCGGCTGGCAAGAGCGGCCCGAACCGCCCTTCGATCTTCAGTTTGTCCCCGCTCTGGGTAGTCTCATTGAGGACAAAGTCCGGTGGGCCGCTTGATGCGGATGCCGCTTTGCCCGTAGCCGACGAAGCAGCGCCGGTAGCGGCAGGGCTTGTGGCATTCGGGGCGGAAGTTGGTACCGGCAGTGTGGTGGTCGCAGCAGAGCCGCAGCCGACTATCAGCAGCGTGGCCAGCATCAGCAGAAGCACGGCCAACCGTGGGTGTGTGGCGACGTACTTCGCTCCCTGCTCATGCTGCCTGTCCATGCAGTTGCCTCCTTGAAGGGTCGAGCCAGAGGCAGCCGTCGGTCAGACTGGCCTCAGCCTATTGTCTGCGCGGACGCTACTTATAAGTCTGTAGACTGTCAAGTAGCAGACCGGGACGGTTCCCGGTTGTGGAAGGCGATCTGCAACGAGCTGTCGGGCGCAACCTGCGGGCGTACCGCCAGGGTCAGGGCCTCAGCCAAGAGACGTTCGCCGACGTGCTGGGCGTGCATCGCACCTACATGGGCGCCATTGAGCACGGGGGTGAGCGCAACCTGACCCTCAAGAGCCTGGAGCGCATCGCTTGCCGGCTCGATCTGGACCCGCTGGCACTACTCCAGCCAGCCGAGCTATCAGGCGCGTAGCGAGCCTATAGCCACGCCGGAGCAGGCTCACGCAGCGGCTCGATACGGCGCGCAGGACGAGTGCCGCGAGCGACAACCTTGCGCGCTCGCAGCCCTCGGCCGTAGCCTGCCGGCGTCCATGACCAAGCAGCCCGAGCGACGCTGGAACGCCGCCCGGGCCAAGCACAGGAGGATCAAGCTCCCATGCCCCATCAGGGTAATCAAGACGAGGATCAGCGCGACCGCTGTCAGCGCGAGCGACACACCGACAACCTTGTCCTCTCCGTCATGTTCCGTGAGCAGTCATGGCCGTGGAGCATCGAGGAGATCGGCTGCGAGCTCGCCAACCCGGCTGAGGCCCGCGACGCCGTCTGCCGGCTGGCAGAGAACGGCTTGGTGCATCGCCTCGGGGACTTCGTGTTCCCCACGCGCGCTGCCCGCCGCGGCGCCGAAATAGAACTCGGCACAGCCTGAGCCACCGACGCCGTGCGCGTCGACCGACTCGGGATCAGTCCCGCCACGCTTGAGCGCCTGCACATGGCGGGCATCGTCAACGTCGCGCAGCTGAGGAGCCATTCCTGCATCGAGCTGATGCAGCACCCCGACATCGGCCCAGCCAGGGTCTACGAGATCGCCCGGCGACTGCACAAACACGGCCTGGCGCTCCCGAATGAGTGGGGCACGGTGCGACGGCCGAACGAGCGCAGCCTGGAGATGTTCCGCCTGCGCTTCGTCGAGGGCCTCTCGCTGATCGAGACCGGACGCCGGCTCGACATCAGCCGCTCCCGCGTCTACCAGGTCCTTCACGCCCACTTCGGCATCAGCGGGCTGCCCGCCGCCACCGAGGCCACCAAGCGCCAGCACGGGAGCGCAGACCAAGGGGCATGACGGCCGCGCCCGCCAGCCAGCCGATCCTCGTCATCGAGAGCGACGTCACCCTCGGCCGAGGCCTCGTCGAGCAGCTGATCGCCGACAACCACCCGTCCAAGCACGTACAGAGCGCCCGGCACGCCGTGCTGTTCGCCGAGCGCTACCCCCCAGCTTTGGTGATTATTGGGGAGCTCGACTTGCCGCGCGCCCCGCTCGCACTGCTACGCCACATCCGACGAAGCAGCACCGATCACACACGCCAGTGGCAGGCGGACGTCCCGGTGATCCTGCTCAGCTCCTGCACCCACCAGGTCGATCTGCTGCGGGCATTCGACGCCGGCGCCGATGACGTCCTGCCCAGGCCACCCACCTACCTTGAGCTTCGCGCCCGGCTGCGGGCCATCCTGCGCAGGACCTCGACTCGCCGCGGAGACGATCGTCTGCTGCGCATCCGTTCTCTGGCGATCGACACCGCCTCGCGCAAGGCAACGATCAACGGCAGAGCCATCCACCTGCGGCGCCGGGAATACGACCTGCTCGCCTACCTCGCCAGCGACCCGAGACGGGTCTTTCACAAACAAGAGCTCCTGACAAACCTGTGGGGATACGCGGCACCCGCCACCACCCGCACGCTCGACAGCCACGCTAGCCGCCTCCGCCGTATGCTCAGCGGTGACGGCGAACGCTGGATCATCAACGTGCGGAGCGTCGGCTACCGGCTGATCTGAGTTCTCGACCCGCTGGCCCTTGCTTCAGCCAGCCGAGCCATCGAGCGCATAGCGAACCGGCGTCAAGCCACAGCTTGACCTATCAGCGCGCACGGCCCTACGGTCAGCGGCTCGTATAAGCCCATAGCGGCCCCGGCACGGCTGGTACCCACGCCGAGGCCCGGACACAAGGAGTGCTGACCTCCCCATGCCTGCCAAGAAGTCGGCGGCGGCCCAGGCACTCGGCGAGGCGATCCGCTCGGCTCGACGAGAACGAGGGTTCGCCCAGGAGACGTTCGCCGCACACGTCGGACTGGACCGCAGCTACTACGGGGCAATCGAGCGCGGCGAGTTCAACGTCACGCTCGCCACGCTCTTGAAGATCGCCGCCGGCCTCCGGGTACGCCCGAGCAAGCTACTCCGCCGAGCACAACTCTGAGCACGTAGCAAAGCGCCACGCCGCAGGGGCGCACAACGGCACTTGTACGACACGACCCAGCTGATCTGTCGTTGAAAGCGCCCCGATCGGCGTGAAATGAGTACATCGGGGTTGCTCGGCAAATTTTCCGAGGCTCGGTGAGATTAGTCTTGACAGAACTGTCGCTGGTCTATTAGGGTCCGCTATTCGACGAATCGATCGCCTGCTATGAACCGACAGGAGTTGAACTATCGCATGATGGACGAGTCTTGGATTCAATGAGCGGTCCGAGCCACGCCAAGAGATCACACGAGCTAACTGAACAAGATGCGCGCTGGACTGCTGCCTTGCTCGTCGATCTAATGCTGCGGCCGAAGGATTGGATCAACAGGCGTATTGAGACGGTAGTTTTCGATGACGCTCAGTCAGCGTCTCGCCAAGTGGTGGTTGACTTCTCTATCCCAGAGCCGCGGGCGACGTTGCGTACACATATGCCTGCTCAGGAGCACGTCGCACTGCCACTTGCGTTCATGCGTAAGCAGCGGTTGCGTATCTTCCAGCTCACTGATGAGAATGAGAAGTTGTGTCCGACACTCACGCGAGCAACTCGGGCATATATTGGACAGATCGCTCTCGTTGCATTTGCCACCCAAGTACTAGATCAGACTCCAAACGAGGTTGTGAGGCAAGAACTGGAAGAAATGGCCGCGGAGCGTATTCAGGTCGCCTATGCTCGGCACAAGAACTTCGTAGCTGCGGCCCTCATGACAGATGAGGAACTTACGGAAGCCGAGGACGACGTCAAGCAGCGGGCGATGCTGTTCACGAACGAGTCCTTTCGTATCATCGCCTACACCCTCACTTGGAGCTATGTGCTCCTTATGGAGGTAGCCAACGACATAGGGGCGCGTCGCGTGATGAAGTTCTCCTACGAGGAGCGACCCGTGACTCGACCGAGACGAGACGCGATCGTGGATCAATGGGTCGCCGACGAGCAGCGCTCGACGGAGCTGCAGCGACTAAAATGGCGCGCACGCCAAGGCGTTCGTGCGCTCGGACGAGCGTTGGGGTGGGCGCCGAGACGCTTCATCTTCCCGTGCGCTGCGGTCGCCTACGGCTACAGCTATCACTTCGAAGTTGAGGCGCCGCGGGGTGCGCTAATCTCATCGGGCGCATTGTTTCTGACGACCTTTTGGTCACCCCGTCGCAACCCATACAAGCTCAGCATCGATGATTCGATCAATGTTCTGGAAAGACGGCGCTCGCCCGACGATTGGGAGAAAGGCAGCCTCCGCCGATCACACTTGAATGTCCGCGAGACCCCAGATACTGGCCAAGGACTGGCCGAAGTCAATTTGCGGCCAGAAAGAAACACCTTCCTGCAAGGAATGGCCTTGACCGCACTGCTCGCTCTGGCACTACTTGGAGCCGGCCTGCACTTCCGCTCAAGGCTCACGGATGTCGAGGCCGGGACCACGCTTCTACTCCTTCTACCGACCGTCTTGGTGGTCTACGTCGTGCAACCAAGCGCAGAACACGCGATGGCGGCGCGGCTCATCACGGCCATTCGAGCGTTTGGCATCCTTGTCGGCCTATGTCTAGTAGGCGCAAGCGGTTCGCTCATCGTGGCGCGGAAGGGCGCACCGCCCTCTCGCCTTGGATGGGAACTTGCGGTATACATCGCGGCGGCCGCTACCGTCGTTCTGGCTGGTGCCTGGATTCAAGCACGACCGAGGAAATACCGCTCATCCGACCGACGAGACCACACATGAGATTCGCTGCGGTGCTGGAGGTCGGTCGACCCTATCTGCATCTATGCCTAGACACGGACGGCTGGGCTTGCTACAATCGGTACAAAGTCAAGGAGGACGGCGAGCATGTCTGAGAGGCCGGCAGAGAGTACGAGCGTCCCCGAGGTAGAGAGCAGCGGCAATGGAGCCTCCGCTAATGGTACGGAGGCATCGAGCAACGGCGCCGCCCAACAGAAGAGCATCGGCGAGGTAGGCCAAACGATGCCAGCCGATTACCTGGCGGTAGCCAAGGACAGTCTGGCCTATGACCTGCGTGTACAGTCCATCGAACGTGGTGGTCTTCCAGATGTCTTGGTAGACACCGCGGAGGTCCAGCCCCCTGGTCACTACGGCGAGGACTCCCCGCTCAGGGCCGAGATGGATGAGCTCATCGGAGGAGTCGCCCAACACTTCGCGCAGGCAGATCAGAACCAGCAGCAAGAGCACGACGGCGAGTAGCACCTCGGCTCGACGTGAGCCCCTCTGGTTGGCTGGCCGCAGGTTGCCGGCGCTAACACATGGCCGCTGCATTCACGAGGACTGAGTTGAGTGAGTCCTTGGCAGGGGTTGCGTACTAATTATCAAGAGGCGCATATTAGATGTATGGGTCTCGCCATGCTCATTGCGGTGCTACTTGGAGACGCCTTGATGGTGCCAGGTGCTCTGATGGTCCTCCTACATAGCCAGCCCCAAACCTACGGGCGACAAAGTCGACGACGATGGCTGAGATTGGTTGTCGCAAACCGCACCGTCATCGAGCTTTCGACCGGCTCGGAGTGGGAGCGCCACGGAGATATTGGTCCCTCACGTTCCGTGCGACTCGATCCGCCTGACTCCCAAAGCGCTTAGCGTCGGCTCGCTAGCCTCCGGAGAGGACAGCGGTATACGCAGCGACAAGGCTCTCGGTCACAGGTGGACATTTGCCCGACCATCGGCTCCCGCCAAGGTCCTTGGTCTGGCAGCCAGGTCGCCGAATACCGGTTGTGCGACCAACGACTCCCGCAGGCCGGTCCCGTGCGCCACGACCGGTGTTGTGTGAGGCGGCCGACAGATGAAGCCCGAAATGACCTTTTGGGTCAGACTGCCTGAGCGTTGGTCCTACTGCCCACCACGCTTTGTGTCACTCATCCTCGGCTATCTGACGAGCGCATCACCCCTGCTGCACCGCACGCGCCAAGCGTTGAGCTGCACCTCGGGCTAGAGCGTTAGCGTCGGCTGAGTGGGAACCAAGCGTGGTTTCGGTAGCGACCTCGACAACTGATGCTCGGTCACGAACGAGTATGACGTCAACGTGCAGCATGAAGCCTTCGCTGTTTTGCTTGTCCGTCGTGAGCCGCACAGCCTGGTTGTCGAGTCGCGCTCCGCCGAGATCCCGCCACCCACACCCTGGTCCTTCTTCGGCGGCAGTGGAGAGCCATCGTTCAGCGGCTTGTCTGGTGGCGAAGCTCGCGGCGTCACTTCCGAAGTAGATGGCCGGTCGCACGCCGATCGGAACCGATATATAAGCTGAGGCGGAATCAGGGCCGAGCTGAGCCGCTCTTATCACTGCGTTACACAGCTTCAAGTGCGGCACGCCGCCCTGGAGCGCCTGAGCTTCGCTGTCTTCGCCCAGGATGTCATAGAATTCGGGAAACAGTCGTTCATAGGAGGCCTTGGGGACCAGGATTGCCGCAAGCTGTTCCGGCGCGAGCTCGGGCACCGCTTCTTCTATGTGAGGGTGAGAAGTATGGTTGGTCGGCGGAGGCGATTTCGGCTGATCTGAGTGTCTCGCGCCGGCGATGAGGGTCGGCACGGCTACTGCAGTTGCCACGATTGCAACGGCTAGTGCGATGAGGTTTGGAAGGCGGTTTGCCCGCGCGATCTCCGTTGGCGTGACGGGTGGCCTGGACTCCGCCGGAGCCCCAGGCGCTGGCCGCGTCAGCTCTCGCCACGCGACGATGAAGGGCGGTATCCCGATGAAGAGGCCGACGATCGCGACCGCGAGCGCCACGATTCCAACGAAGAGCGCCCAGTTGATTCCCCCCGTCATTGCTGCCATCCAGGAGAAGACTACGCTGATGATCGGCGACTCTGTGCCCGGCCATCGAGCGGCGTTTGCTCGTTAGCGGCGGTCGTGGAGGCCCATCGAGGAGCACACCGGCACGGACCGCTGCACGCGGCCAATGGCCGCACCCTGACGCAGGCTCGAGGGGCAATGCCCGCGTAGCTGCTCCGGAGACTCGTCCTCTGCTGACGAACGTCTTCCGGGTGCCGAACAGTGCTCTCGCGAGGGACAACACCGAGTCATCAAGCCCAACGCAGCCTACCTTATGCCATCAGTCTTTGCGTGGCTCGTGGCCGTCGTTCACACGCGCTGTCGTGCAACGCCGATTGTGCGACGCTGCCTACCAAACGGGCGCGAGAACCTCCATCAACATCTCAGGGCCGTGCGCCACTCGAGTCTACCGCCGCTGGAGACGGCAGCACGGTTCCTGCCGCTGATCGCTCAGGCGACTCCCGGCGGGTACGATGGCTGCGTCGGTGCCTCGTTTAGCCAACCGTACGAGCCGTCCGAGCTACCTGTCGAGCCCAATGTGATCGCGACCATCCTGCAGATAGCAAACTAGCGATTGTGACACGCGCGAGCCGGTTCACGCAATTTTGGGGTGAGGCTCGATGGTGGCTGAGGCTCGCGTTCTTCCTGGTCACGGGCGGATGGCTACTCAGCGTCCGTCCGGGTCTCAACACCGGCGCGACAGGCCTGATTTTCCGCTTGACGTTGTTTGTCATCCGCTATGTCGTCTTCTGGGCCTTGGTTTGGCTGGTCGTGTGGTCAGTCGACGCTCACCTGCTCGTCAGCTCTCGGACGGGCCTACAGACTGTGCTTCAGGTGCTTCCACCAACGGTCGTCGCGGTGCTTGTCTTGGTCCTCGGTGCCACGTTCGTGATTGCGCAAGTGGTCACATCGACATGGGGTACTCGCGCGCCGCTCATGATCACCCTTGATCCGCAGGTCGTAGGCGTCCTAGCTCCTCCTCTCATGATCCTCGTCGCGTCTTTGCTTCTTTCGGGCCAAGTGCCGGATGAAGGAATGCCCTTGAATGCGGTGACCGCCGCCGCCACGGTCTTGGTGTTGGCCACGGTGCGAATGCTCGTAACAGCCGTCGTGAGCGTTCCAACAAACATCCAGCAATACATCGGCCCGCGAGCGTTCACGCAGTTCGTGGTTGCCGATGTCCGACGCGAATGCGACGGCGGTGCGCTCGGGCTCGTCGTGTTCCGCACAGGCATGCTGGCCGAGATGTTGCGTATGGCGTTGCGTCGCGGCGACAGCGTGGCGGTAGCGGCGACACTCGAAGCCATGATTGACTTTCAGTCTGCGTACCTTGCAGCGAGAGAGTCTCGCCCAGAGTTGCGCGTGTTCCACACTGAAGACGGTACGGTGCGCGAGGGATGGTTGGCGCTGGATCTGCGTCGTTCGCTAGTGGTCGCCGGCGAGGAAGCGTTGCGTGTTGGCTCAAGTGGGGGAGACGGTAACGCGATCTGTCGAACCCTGGGTGTGATAGCGGATAGGTTCGACGCCGCGGATGATCTCCAGGATGTAGCTACGTGTATGGACGGTCTCACCGAGCTGTGAGTGTCGCCGCTTGCAGTGGCCCCGGGTTCGACGTTTGAAGTGGCTCCATCTCGCGTCGGTTGTTTGTGTTGGTGATGTTGGCGGATGTTGCGCGCTGCTGCGGAGCCGGAGCCCGTAGGGCGGAGGCGTAGCAGCAGCGCGGCGCGGTCACTTGGTTGGGGGTCGGTCTCCTTTCTTGGCGCGTTGTTCGAGGCCGTGGCGGAAGCGCCAGGACTCGGTGCCAGTGTCGATGATGTGCGCGCGGTGGGTGAGCCGGTCGACGACGGCCTTCGCGAGACGGGCGTCGGCGAACACCTTGGTCCACTCCCCGAACGGGAGGTTGGTGGTGACGATCAGGCTGGCTCGCTCGTTGCGCTCGGAGAGGACTTGGAAGATGAGCTCGGCGGCGCCGTCGGGTAGCGCGAGGTAGCCGAGCTCGTCGAGCACCAACAGCTCGGTGCGGGTGTATTTCCCGACGACGCGTGAGAGCTCGCGTTTGCTCTCGGCTTCCTGTAGTTCGTTCGCGAGCCCGGCGAGCGTGGTGAAACGCACGCGGCGTCCCTGCTGGCAAGCACAGACCGCGAGGGCTGTGGCGAGATGCGTCTTCCCGGTTCCTGAGTCGCCGATCAGGATGATCGACTCGCGGTCTTTGATCCAGGTGCCTTCGGCGAGCGCGGCGATCGTGGCCTGGGGGATCTTGGGGTTATCGCTGAAGCGGAACTCCTCCAGGCGCTTGAGAAGCGGGAAGCGTGCATCGATGAGTCGTCGTCGTTCACGGCGCTCTGAGCGCTCGTGCACCTCGGCTTCCAGCAGCGCCGCCAGGTAGGCCGTGGGTGTTTGCTGCTCGCGGGTGGCCTCGGCGGCCATCGCGCGGAAGCGTGCCTTGACGGTCGGGAGCTTCAGCTCGATCGCGTGCGCCTCGATCAGCGCCTCCAGCGCCGCGGTCTTTGGGGAGGGGGTTGTGCGGGCGCTCATCATCCGGCCTGCCTGAGCTGGTCATAGCCAGAGATGTCGATCGGTGGCGGGCTGCCGATCCCAGCCAGGCGCGCCTCGACCTCCAGCGCGGGCGCGACGGTTCGCTCGCTGCGGCGGGCGAGCAGCGCGACCGCGCGGCCGTCGTGCGCGCCGGCGGCCAGCGCGCCACGGACCGCGAGCTCCACCGCTCGGGCTGACAGCTCGCGGTGAAGCAGCAGCACGTCGACCATCTGCCGCGCGGCCTCCTCACGCCCGACGCGCTCGGCGATGGCGCTCCAGAGCTCATCGAAACAGGCCGGCCAGTCGCCGCGGTCGCGCTCTTGGCGCAACGCGAGCGACCGCGCGAGCGCCCCAGGCTTGCGCTTGAGCAGATCCAGGTAGTGATCCAGCTGCGCGCTGGTGCCGTGCCGGCCGGGCAGCCGCTCGTGGCGAGCGACGAGGTGCCCGTCGTGCCAGAGATCGATCTGGCTCGCGCCGATCTGCGCGCGCACCCGCAGCCCGGCCAGCGCGGCCGGGACCGAGTACCGGTTTTGGCGGACTGTGACCATCGCCTTGCTGTCCACGCGCGGGGTCGCCTCCTCGGCGGTGCAGTGCGCCTCACGCGGCAACTCCCCGAACAGCAGCCGCTCGCGATCGAGCATCACCCCCACCGGCTCGGAGCGGCCGATGATCGTGCGGCCCAGGTTCGCATCGCACGCCGCCGCCAGCAGCTCGTTCAGCTCGCTCATGCTCCCGACCTTCGGCACGGGGACGAGGTGACGGCGGCGGAAACGGCCGACCTCGCTCTCCACGCCACCCTTTTCGTGCGCGCCCTGCTCGCCCCTCTGGCAGAAGGAGGACTCGAACAAGTAGTGCGAGCGCAACGCGACGAACCGGTCTGACTCCGACCGGCGCCGGCCCTTCAGCACCCGCGCGACAGCCGCCTTCAAATTGTCATAGCGCACGAGCGCGAACACGCCACCGAACCACTCGAACGCGGCGACGTGCCCCTCGAGGAACGCCTGCTGGGTCTCTGCCTGGAACGCCGCCACAAACGATGCGCCCGAATGGCACGCACGCATCAAGAACACGTGCACCTCCACGGGCGCGCCACGGAGGATCACCTGCGCTTGGCCCCAGTCGACCTCGGCCTCAACCCCCGCGTCGCTAACGAGCGGCACGAACGCCTCAGCCTCACCCATCCGCCGCCGCGCCGCAGCGACATACCGGTCGACCTGGCGCTCGGACACATCCGCGCCGTGCTCCTCAACCAGCCGCTGCCAGATCCGCCTCGCGGTGTGACGCTGCTTGCGCGGCGCCTGCAAATCCGCCGCAAGCCACTCATCGATCAACACCCGGAACGGGCCGAGCTTCGGTGCCGGGCGACCCACCGGCCGGCGCTTCGGTGGCGGCACGGGCGACTCCAACGCCTGCCTCACCGCGCGGCGATGCACACCATGGCGCTTCGCCAGCGCCCTGATCGACAGGCCCTCCCGCGCGTGATCGCGCCTGATCTGCTCGAACTGTTCCACTCTGGACACTCCTTCCGGCCTTTCGCGTCGCGCTCAACAAAGCGCCGAGCGTCAGGCTCAGATCGGACGGAGGTGGGGCCAGTTCAAGCGTCGACAGCGGGGCCAGATGAAGCGTCTACACCCAAGCTGGCCACCAATTATCTACAGCTCGGAGCCGGTGGTGCGACGAACCTATACACCGAGCCGGTTTTCCAGCTGGCTTGGCTTGAGGGAAGCGCTGAGAACAGGGAACACCGAGAGGCAGCCGCCCACGCGCTCGCTGGCTGGGCTCTCGGCGCTGCGTACGCGCGCTACCACCTCGGCCGCGAACTGCATCCGATGCAGCCCAGATCGATCCGCGTCTTCGGTCCAGACCCGCCATGGAGCGAGGCCCTTGAGTTGATCAATGCCCCCGACTGGGAGCAACGGTGGGTGAACAAGCTGAGCGAGCCTGAAAGTCGCCAACACGTCATAGCGGAGATCGGGCGCGCCGCTATAGAACACGCCCACCGTCCAGGTACGGCCGCCAGTGCCTAGATCGCGTACGTCCTCGCGGGTCCCGGCTTGCGGACTATGGTGGAGGAAGCGTGTAGTAGGCGAGAAGCTCACGTGCGGTGGCCTTTCCTGGTTGATGCCTTCGACCGTGAGCCGTCGACCAGGGCCTATTTGACGAGGCGGTCGTACAGCGGCTTTGCGGATATCGCGTGACGAACTCGTTTGAGTAATCGAGGCGTGCGCCCATTGCCGCTTGTGCGACATGAGTGCGAGCGGAAACCCGTCCCTTTGGCTTGTCCACGCATCTTGTCCCGCGTGGCGCTAGATGCGATACTGTCTCCATGAACGCTCACTGGATGTCGACGATCGCAACCACTCGCTCGCGGCCCACATGGACACTCCAGCTTGCGCTTCTCGGCCTGCTTGTCCTCCTCGCGCTGGCATACGAGCCTCTCAACCATCACATTGGTGGTACCCATGATCTTGCTACAAGCCTCGACCATCAGATTCCAGTCATATCGCTCTTTGCCATACCCTACCTAGTATTTCTTCCCCTTTTTTGGCTACTGGTGCTCTACGCGCTGCTCACTAACAGACTCTTTGCTCAGCTCGCCCTCACCGCGATTGTCGTTTACGCATGCAGTGATGTCGTCTTTGCGACCTTTCACACTTTTGCGCCGCGCCCCCACATCGGTACCGGGTTCCTCAATGAACTTGTGCACTTTATATATTCGCACGATGAACCATATAACGACCTACCGAGCGAGCACACTTCCTCGGCAGTCATGTTCGGGCTTTACTTCTTTGCTACGCGTAACAGCTGGCGTGTGCCACTGGCACTATTTGCGCTGTTGGTAGTCGCGTCCACCCTGTTCGTTAAGCAACATACGATCGCTGGAGCAGCGGGCGGTGTGCTGCTCGCCATCCTCGCTTGGATCACCGTTTCCCGCCTTTATCCCACACTATTTCATGCTGAGGCCGGTGTAGAGCAGGATCGCCTGCGCGATGACCGGGAACAGAATCCCGGCCGCGACCTGAGCAAGAGTAGTACCTCGTAGCGGCCAGACGCGGAGTTGGCGAAGTTCCTTGAACCGCTCAAGGGTGCGAGCGTCACTGCTCTGCTTGAGTTCCAAGCCGACACGATCCAATGCGTTGCTTCTCGAACCTAGCATAAGGTCATGTATTCCTGACGTGTGGTTGGCGAACACCAAGGCACAAAACAAGAAGCTCCCACCGGCATAGGCCGCGAAATCACCATCGAGCCGGAAGTGTACGAGCGCGACAGGATCGAGCAAGAACGGGCTGCCGATACCGTAGATAACGAATGAAACGGCGAACGCCGAGATGCCGATCTTAATCACCTCACTCCATAGCGGATCAAAGAGGGTCCCACGACACGGGTCGGAGATAGCAAATGTGCCAGTGCCGCGAAAGATACGCACGATAAGGAGCGATGAGCCACTGCATGCCACAAGTAGCCACAACAGGGCGCCCGCGGCCTGTGCGCGCAGCACAAGGTCGAGTGACAGCACGCCACCGTTGGCAAGAAGCATGCTTAGCATGAAAAGGACGACGCCCACACCTACGACTGCTAGATTGGTACTCCATGCCAACGCATGGTCAAGGTATAACTTGATAAGGTTGAGGTTCCTTAGACACCAGTAATATTGCCAACGATCCATTAGCAGGACTTTGTCGCCGGTCGCAAGCGACCGAAGCTCGGCAAAGATTTCGTCAGGTGTCTTGCCCGGTAAAAACGGGCCTTTGTTGACGAAGACCTCGTTAGGGATAGCTTGACGAGCGAGACTACGCACTGTTGGTTGCATGATGCCCCAAAGGTGCTTGTCAAGAACTGGCTTGTACTCACACGGGAAGCATTCATCACGCAGGGCGCCCGCGAAGTCTTCGTAGCAGTTGAAGCGCGGAAGCATCCACAGGATAAGCGCATCAACGTACTCGGGATCGTCTATGAAGCATTGTCTCATCTCATATCGCCACCGATCTCCCCGAACACTGATGCACGACCACTGTTTCGGGTCAAGATACCGGTAACAAATGTGCGAAAATGTCCGAAGAAGCGCCGCGGCGACGCTCCTGGCGCCTAGCGCGGACGAAATGATGAGAGCTAGATACAGGGTGTCCTCCCGCCCGTGACTCGACCACGCGTATAGCACTAGCGCCACGAGCACAAGCGCTGCCGGTGCCTTGCCCGAACCCTGCTTGAGGGCGAAGCGGGCCGCTTCCTCGCTGCGAATCGGCACCTCGCCTAGACCGACAACCATCGCAATATGCACGACAATCGGAACGGCGACAAACGATATGCCCAAGATGATCGGGAGGTGCAAGGCGCGCATGGTAGATGCTTGGTCGGCAACGTGCGTCGCCGTGATCAGCTGGTCGAACGGCCTTCGTGTCATTCGGATGCCGGCACTTGTGCAGCGGGCCGGGATTCGCATAGGATGGGAACTCTCACAGGAGGACACCGTGATCGACCTGACGAAGCTCAAGAAGGCGCTGCCGTTCCAAGCGCGGCCGCGATCCTCGCGTCCAGGCAAGATGCTCGATGTGCGTATCACCGTCCAGCAGGTCGATGGCACCGGTGGCCTGCTGTGGGACATCGGCGACACAGGGGCCGGCCTGCGGGGCGGACAGACGTACGTCCGCCCCGCACGTACCGCATCGGCGATCCTCGGGATGCTCGCGCTACGGCTCGACGAGATGGAGCGTGAGGTTCGCCGGGACATAGCGAAGGCGGCTAATGGTGCGCCTTACTAGACGAGCCAAACACGCTCGCTTCTAGGAAAGCAAGGGGGCGCTTTGATCGCGTCAGACAGAGTGGTCCTTCAAGGCCGGGCAGACAGAGCGCCGCCAGGCGTGTGCTCTTGACGCTCGCAACGGCTAGGCGCATAGTGAAGGCATGGCATCAGTTCGCCTTCCAGACAATCAAGAGGACCGTGAGGTCTACTTGCGCGAACACAATGCCGGCAGCTTCATCGAGTCAATCAGCGCAGCTCGCCGTGATTCGGTCGACACGGTGATGATGACCGTCAGGGGCTTCGCTGGAGAGCCCGAAGTCCTTTACGTGGCCCTCGATTACGCCTACCAGAACGGCGTGACCGTCACGATGGCGCCAGCGACCGAGGACGACAGCGGGCCGACCTTCGATTGATCTACGCGGCGCTCGCCAAGACGTATCGCCCTCGCGCGACCCGAACGAAGCGCGGCGCTGGGCCACGTACATCGGATGAGAGCACCCAGCCAACCGAGTCCGACGAGACTGGCTCGCCAAGCAACGCCTCGACGGCCGCATGGACGTCCGTGAATCGCATCGGCTCTCCCTGATCGGCGAGCACATGAACGACCGCATCACGGACCCAGCCAGGTCGCCGAACCCGACGCCTGCGACTCGTGATCGCTCGAGGCGGCGCATCGCTGGCCCGCAATCGAGCCAGCTTCCGGGCCAGATGGCTCAAGGACGACTGGACTTCCTGGTTCGATAGTACTGTCGTCGCCTGCACCAAAATCTTCGGACTCAAACCCCAGAGGGGTTTGAGTGCTGTCCACTCCGGCGCATGTCGTCGTGACTCCTCCACCACCGATCGCCTCATCGAACGCGCGCCGGTCGTGTGTCAGGTGCCGGCGAGCAAATCGAGGAAGCCGCGCGGCGAGAACACGGGAATCTCCCCCTCGAGGGTAAGAAGGTCTTTATCACCCGACACCAGAGCCGCGCGATGTGCCGACGCGAGTCTGATCAGATAGTCATCGTTCGGGTCACGCGAGTGCACCGGCGGGTCGGTATCCGGATCGATGACCACGCTGGCGCTGTCGGCGACCCAGCGCACCAGGTCAGATGCGTCGGACTCGCTGATATGTAGCCGCAGCTTGGGATAGGCAAGCGCTCGCTGAAGCTCGTCCAGCAGCGCCTGGGAAGCGATGAGCTCAAAGTCGCCCCTGGCGAGCGATCGCAGTACGTCGGCCGGGGCGCCCCGTGGCGAGAGCGTGCCGGAGATGACCACGTTGGGGTCGAGGACGGCCCGCACCCGTCAGCGGCGACGACTTCGCGTCTGGTGCTGCGCCTCAACAGCAAGTGCGGTAGCGGCGTGCTCGGAGAGGTTGTTGCGCTCCCAGAGTCGCTCGAGTAGATCGAGCCCCAGGTCACGACGCAGTGAATCCTCGATCACCTGGCTGTCGCCGCGCCCCGTACGGGCCGCACGCATCTTCACCGCCTTCATCACCGACTCGTCGATTGTGAGCGTGGTACGAACCTTGGACATCGTCACCCCACCCTAGCATCTAGATGCGGGAGCATCAAGATGAGCCCGTCACGGCGCTCGGGGCCGTGTCCTTGAGTTACGGGCCTGGCGGGACGCGCTGCGCACCACCGGCGCCGGTCGACCGGCGTCCAGAGATATCTACTTCATGCGTCTATTTGATCGGCGCATAAAACCGAATACTCACCCTGCAGGACTTCCGGATCGATCAGCCGGCCTTGGCGGGTGGCAGCCTGATGCGGCCAGGGGCCTTCCCCAGCCGGGCCAGCGCCCCGGCCGCGGACGCATCACTCGCCTGTGCGGCGCTGCTCGAGGAGGGCGGAACCGGCTGCGGCGAGGGCGCACACGTCTTGTCCCACAAAGCCGACGGGATGCGAGCAGGCAGCGCCCCCGTTTCCAGGTAGTTGGCGATGGTGCCGTCGACGCAGAGGTTGCCCGAGAGCGAGTTCGCGTGGCTGGTCCCGCCGGGCTCTGCCACGAGAACCGAGTTCGGGAACAGCTGGCGCGTCACGAGGCTGCCTTCGAAGGGAGTCGCACCATCGAGCGTTTCATCGATCAGCAGGGCGCTCTTGACGCCATCTCCGTTCACGGCGACCCGCTGTTGCGCCGGGGCTGGCCAGTAGATACAGGGGGCGTTGAACCACGTGTTGCCCCACGCCTCCAGCGGCGCAGTGCGGAAGATGGCCCAGGTGTCCGCTTCCCAGATGCTCCAGTTGGTCGGCCATTGGGAGTCGGTGCACAGCACCGACAGGTAGACGGCCAGCTCGTTGTCATCGCCGGGCTCATCGACCGTCTCGTAGAGGTCGACCAGTTCTTCGGCCGCCGCCGCGTCGTGCTCGTTGACCCAGTTCGAGAAGGCCTGGGCCCACGGCACCCAGGTCTCCTCGTAGTAGGCAGGGAACAGGAAGATGTCGGTCCACTCGTCGGGCCCGATGGCTCCGTCCGCCGGTTCGGATTCCAGCTGATGCTCGGTGGCGTAGAACTGATGCTGGACGGCCGACTCGGTTGCACCAAGGTGGTACACGCTGTCGTACTTGGCAAGCCAGGCGAACCAGATGTTCTCGTTGCGGTTGAACGGGGCGTCCTGGTCGAGGTTGAAGTCTTCGTAGCCATCCCGCAGCGGGTCGACGTTGCTGTCGAGGATCAGCCGCCGCACGTGGCTCGGGAACAGCGTCGCGTAGACCTGACCGAGGTCCGTGCCCCAGGAGAAGCCGTAGTAGGTGATCTGCGACTGGCCGAGCGCCTTGCGGATGCTGTCCAGGTCCAGGGCGTTATCGCGCGTGGTCATATTCTGCAAGAGCTGCGCCTGCAACGGGCTGGCGGACCCGCAGTCGTGTGCGTACCGCCGCGAGCGCAAAAGCCATGTGTCGAGGAGTTGATCGCTGTAGGGCACATAGCTCGGCCTGTCGGGTCCCTCGTAGTTCGGTTCGCAGCTGATCGCCGGGATGCTCGCTCCGACGCCGCGGGGATCGAACCCGATCCAGTCGTAGTCGTCCGCGGCCCCCGTGAAGCCCTCCTGCTGCAAGACCGGGATCAGGTAGATGTTCAGGTTGAGCCCTTCGCCGCCCGGACCGCCGGGGTTGGTCACGATCACGCCCTGGTAGTCGCGCGAGGTGTGCTCGATGCGCGAGACGGCGAGCTGGATCTGCGGTCCGCTGGGGTCGGAGTAGTTCAGCGGCACCGCCACGTAGCCGCATTGCGCGCCCGCTTCCTGGAGTTCCGGTTCCGAGCATGGGCCCCAGTTGATGGCACCCGACGCCAACGCCGGGGACACTCCCGCGAGCAGCGCCGCCACCGCGCCGGCAACTGCGACAGCGGAGACGATTCGGTGCACTATCCCTCCTTCATCCGGTGGCCGGGAAATCGCGTCTTTGCGGCCGGGATTATGTCAAGCCGAGAACCGGCGTGCAAGGCCGCGCCGCCGCCGGCCACGTCCGGATCGGGGATCACCTCGCGGTGACATGGCACGACGACGTGCCGCTCCAGCCGGTCGTACGTGTCTGCTCGCTTTTGGCTAGTGCCCGCCGATCGAGAAGGCGTAGAGCTTGTCGTTGCCGCTGTAGCCAAGCCCGGAGAGCTCAAAGTAGCCAGATCCCCAGTACACGGTGCCATCGACGATGGCCGGCCCCGAGTTGACGCTTCCACCGCTCGGATACTGCCACAGGATCTTGCCGGTCGCCGCGCTCATGGCGAACATGTTGTCCCCGCTCGGCGCCATCGAGCCGGCGTACACGACGCCGTTTGCGACGGTCGTCGGCCCCATCGCCGCCCAGCTCAGCGGCGTCGCGGTCTGCCATTCCCACTGTCCGGTGCTCGGATCGAGCGCCCCCCAGGAGCCTCCGGCGACTTCTTCGCCGTCGGCGAGCGTGTAGGGCTGGCCGGAGGAATCGGACTCGTGCACGTAGATCCGCGTGCCGTCATACGCCGTCCCCCAGACCACCCCGCCCAAGCTCGTGCCGGGGCCGACCTGCTGGCTCCAGAGCTCCTGACCGGTGGCCGCGTTGAACTCCCAGTAGACCCCGCTCTTCTGCCCCGCGCCGACGACGGTCTCTTTGCCGCCTTCAGGCGCCGGAATCGACATCAGGTTGGGGCCGGACGCGAAGTCCCAGTCGGGGCCCTTGGGATCCGGGCACCAGTTGGTGCCGGCGGTCTTGCCGACGCACGCGAGCGTGAAGGCGTCCCAACCCTCAGCCTTGGAGGACCACTTCACCGCTCCGGTTTCCAGGTTCAGCGCCAGCAGCGAGTCGAAGTAGTCGTTGGGAGCGGTGCAGTCTGCATCTGATGTTTGGGTTTCGAGAGCTTCCAGCGCGCACTGTTCCGCCGCGTCGGGCGCGGTGTAGTTGTTGCCACTGCCGATATAGACGGTTTTCGTCGTGAGAGAGACCGCCGGGCTGTCCCACACGGCCCCGCCGCTGTAGCCGCAACCGGTCGGCGGGTTGTCCGACGTGCAGGGCACGCCGTTGTTGGGGGGAACCGTGTAGGTCTGCCACTCGATCTGCCCGTTGGCCGGATTGAGCGCGACGACGCTGCCGCGAAACGTGCAGCACGGATAGGTGGTGCTGGCCGCGTCCGTCTCCTCGTCGGAGGAGACGCCGACCAGGACCTTGTCGCCAGCCACGACCGGGCTGCCGGTGATGATCGCGGCCTGCTGGCTGTCGACCTGCGTGCTCCACAGCAGCGCCCCGGTGCTGGCGTTCACCGCGATCACGTGCGCCCCGGCGGGGTGCACTCCTTGCACGACGTCGCCGAAGATCAGCTCTTTGCCCCAGAGCACCGGCGAGTCGCGCGAGTACGAGCCCACGACACCGTCGTAGGTGGAGACCGGCTCTTGCCAGATCAGCGCCCCCGTCGAGGCGTTCACCGCGTTGATGTAGCCGCCCCAGTCCGGGAAGTAGACGACGCCGTCGGACACCACCGGCGTGGCCGACTCGGAGCCGTGCGTGATGAATATCCACTTCGGCTTGAGCCTGGCCACGTTCAGCGGACCGATCCGTGATTCGAAGACCTGATCGCGATTGTCGACAAGACCCCCACCGGCGGAGGGCCAGTCCGCCGCAGACGCGTGCGCGGCCACCTAGCCAAATGTCGCGCCCAAGAACGGAGCGCACACGAGAATCCAGAGCACGATCGCGCGTGCGAGCAGTTCTCCCAGCAGTCGACGCATTGTCCGCAACCCCCTGTCCGAATGTCAAATCAAGCCGACCCCGACTCAGGCCCATCCTTGTCAGACGAACTCCCGTGACACCCAAGCAACGAGTCGGTAATCCGTTCCCGACCGCTCGCGCTCAGCAGCTTCTGAGAGTGCGCCAGCCCGGAAAAGTATCATGTGTGCGGATCTGCGGCCTGTTGAGCGCCTGAACTGCTCGCAGGATCGCTCCGACATCTCGCAAGCGACCACATAGAGTCCCTGCGATGGAGCGGATCCGTCTCATCACGGCCCTGACCCCGCTCGACTCTCCGGCCCGCAAGCGCCCGCCCCGCCGCGCGTTCTTCCGGATCGCCGCCGTGCAGCATCGCTGGCATCCCGATCCGAGCGCGCACGAGGCCGCCCTCGAGGCTGGTATCAAGCTTGCGGCCGGCGAGGGCGCGCGACTCGTCTGCCTCCAGGAGCTGACGCTCAGCCGCTACTTCGCGGTCGACCCGGCCGGGCCGCGGGCGGCGGGGATCGAGCCGGAGGAGCTTCCCGGCGGAGCCACCTACCGCTTCGCCGCACGCACGGCACGAGAGACCGGCGTGCACGTCCATGCCTCCCTGTACGAGCGAGCCGAGGACGGCGACGGGCTCGGCTTCAACACCGCGATCATCGTCGCGCCCGACGGCGAGCTCGTCGCGCGCACACGCAAGCTGCACATCCCGATCACCGCCGGATACCACGAGGACCGCTATTTCCGGCCCGGGCCCGGAGACCGCGACCCGTTCCCGCTGGTCGCTCTCGAACAGGCCCGCCTCGGCCTGCCGACGTGCTGGGATCAGTGGTTTCCGGAGCTCGCGCGCGCCTACAGCCTCCAGGACGCCGACATCCTCGTCTACCCCACCGCGATCGGCTCCGAGCCCGACCATCCCGACTTCGACACCCAGCCGTTGTGGGAGCAGGTGATCCTCGGCAACGCCATCGCCAACGGGGTCTTCATGGTCGCGGTCAACCGCATCGGCGAGGAGCCGCCGCTGCGCTTCTACGGCTCGTCGTTCATCTGCGATCCCTACGGACGCAAGCTCGTGCAGGCGCCGCGCGAAGAGCCCGCGGTGCTCGTGGCGGATCTCGATCTCGACCAGCGCCACGACTGGCTCGAGCTGTTCCCGTTCCACGCCACCCGCCGCCCCGACGCATACGCCCGGCTCACCGAACAGGCCGGCGAGCCGGCGAGCGAGGGCTGACTGCGAAGCGAGGCCGCCGCGAGCGCGACGGCGCGGCGCATCGGCTAGCTTGGGGAGCACACCGATGTCCGTCGTCGAAGACAAGACCGCCAAGGCGCCCGCGGGCGTACCGGTCGCGGCCCGCGCGCTCACGCGCCACTACGGCGAGGGCGACACCGCGGTCGAGGCGCTGCGCGGCGTCGACCTCGACGTCGCATCGCAGGAACTCGTCGCCGTCATGGGTCCCTCGGGATCGGGCAAGTCGACGCTGATGCATCTGCTGGCGGGGCTCGACAAGCCGACCTCGGGCACGGTCTCGATAGCGGGGATCGAGTTGAACGGGCTCGACGACGGGGCGCTCACGCGGCTGCGCCGCGAGCACATCGGCTTCATCTTCCAGTTCTTCAACCTGCTGCCGATGCTCAACGCCGAGGAGAACATCCTGCTCCCGCTCGCGATCGCCGGCGAGCACCCGGACAAGGCGTGGGTCGATCAGGTGATCACCGAAGTGGGTATCGCCCACCGGCGCAGCCACCGGCCCTCGCAGCTCTCGGGTGGGGAGCAGCAGCGCGTCGCGATCGCCCGCTCGCTGATCACGCGTCCGACGGTGCTGCTCGCCGACGAGCCCACCGGCAACCTCGACTCGAAGACCGGCGCTGAGATCCTCCAGCTGATGCGCCACTCGGTCGACACCCACGGCCAGACGACCGTGATGGTCACCCACGACCCGCGCGCCGCCTCGATCGCCGACCGCATCCTGTTCATCGCCGACGGCCAGATCGTCAAGGAGCTCGGCGACGGCGTGACCGCCGCCGAGGTCGTCAACGTGATGAGCGAGCTCGCGGCCTGATCGGCCTCACGTGATCGGCGTCACGCTCAAAGGCCTCGCCGGACGCAAGCTGCGCGCGGCCCTCACCGCGACCGCCATCGTCCTCGGCGTCGCGATGATCAGCGGCACCTACATCCTCACCGACACCATCAAATCGGCGTTCGGGACGGTGTTCCACGAAGTCTACAAGCGCACCGACGTGATCATCACGAGCAAGAGCGCGATCGGCTCGGGCGAAGGGGAATCCGAACACAACGGCGGCAGCGCCCCCGCCTTCACCGAATCGCTGCTCGCCAAGGTCCGCGCGCTGCCTGGCGTCGCCCAGGCCGCCGGCGGGATCACCGACACCGCCGAGCTCGTCGGGCGCGAAGGCAAAGTGCTCGCGGTCGGCGGCTCCCCCGGGCTCGCCTTCAGCGTCCACCCGCACGGCGACCAGCGCTTCAACCCCCTCACCCTGATCAAGGGCGCTTGGCCGTCGGGGTCCGGAGAAGTGGCGATCGACGCCAACACCGCCGAACGCCACCACTACACGGTCGGCGAGACGATCGGGGTGGTCGCGCGCGGCGCCGAGCAGCGCCTGCGCATCTCCGGCATCGTCACGATCGGCGGCGCCACCTCGCTCGGCGGCGCGACGATGGCGATCTTCGACTTCCCCGTAGCCCAGCAGCTGTTCGGGCTGGAGGGCAAGCTCAGCTCGATCTCGATCGCCGACCGCCCCGGCCACACCCCCGAGCAGGTGGTCAAGGAAATCAAGCCGCTGCTGCCCGCCAACGCCCAGGTCAGGACGGCCGAAGCCCAGGCCAAACAGGCATCCAAAGCGACCGGCAACTTCCTGTCGATCATCCAGGACTTCCTGCTGGCGTTCGCCGGCGTGGCGCTATTCGTCGGCAGCTTCGTGATCGCCAACACGCTGTCGATCACGATCGCCCAGCGCACCCGCGAGCTCGCGACGCTACGGACGATCGGCGCCACCCGACGCCAGCTCCTGCGCGCCGTGCTGCTCGAAGCGTTCGTCATCGGCCTGCTGTCCGCCGTCGTCGGGCTGTTCCTCGGACTCGCGCTCGCCAAGGGCCTGAACTCGCTGTTCGTCTCGTTCGGCATCGACCTGCCGCAGGCCTCGACGGTGTTCGCCACGCGCACGATCGTCGTCTCGCTGCTCGTCGGCGTCGCCATCACCGTGCTCGCGGCGCTGCGCCCGGCGATCCGCGCGACGCGCGTGCCGGCGATCGCGGCCGTGCGCGAGGGCGCGCTGCTGCCGCCGTCGCGCTTCGCCCGCTTCGGCACCTACGCCGCGCTGGCGACGCTCGCGCTCGCCGTCGCGCTGATGCTGATCGGGCTGTTCGTCAGCTCGCTGTCCACGGGCACGCGACTGCTCACGATCGGCCTTGGCGCCGCCGGCGTGTTCATCGGCGTGGCGATGCTCGCGAAGACGCTCGTGCCGCCGCTCGCCAGCGTGCTCGGCTGGCCCGCGACGAAGCTCGGCGGCACCGCCGGCAGGCTCGCGCGCGCCAACGCCATCCGCGACCCCTCGCGGACGGCCTCGACGGCGTCCGCGCTGATGATCGGGCTCGCGCTGGTCACGCTCGTGGCCGTGCTCGCCGCCGGGCTGAAGTCGACCTTCGAGAGCTCCGTCAACGAGCTGTTCCACGCCGACTACGCGCTCACCGCCGCCAACAACTTCTCGCCGCTCTCGACCGCCTCCGCGGAAGCGCTCGCCAAGGTGCCCGGCGTGCAGGTCGTAGCCGGCGTGCGCGCCGGCACCGGCAGCGTAGCCGGCAGCGAAATCCAGGTGAGCGGCGTGGAAGGCCAGATCAGCAAGGTGATCGACGTCCGCTGGCAGCACGGCTCGCAGGCGGTGCCCGGCGAGCTCGGCCACAGCGGGGCGTTCGTGTCCAAGGCCTACGCCAAAGCCGAACACCTGCGCGTCGGCTCGCCGATCTCGGTCGAGACGCCGCTGGGGAACGTCATGGAACTGACGATTCGCGGCATCTACGCGCCACCGAAAGGCGGCTCCCCCTACGGCGACGTCACCATCTCCACGGCCCGCTTCGACAGCGAATACGAGAACCCCCAGAACGTCTACTCCTTCATCGACATGGCGGGCGGCGCCACCGCCGCCAACACCCGCGCGCTCGAACGCGCGCTCGCCGACTACCCCGACGCGAAGATCCAGACCGAGAGCGAATTCAAGAACAACCAGGAGAAGGGCATCGACACGCTGCTCAACCTCCTCTACGTGCTGCTGTCGCTGTCGATCATCGTCAGCATCTTCGGGATCGTCAACACGCTCGTGCTGACCGTCTTCGAGCGCACGCGCGAGCTCGGGATGCTGCGCGCGGTCGGCATGACCCGCCGCCAGCTGCGGCGGATGATCCGCCACGAGAGCGTCATCACGGCGCTGATCGGCGCCGCGCTGGGGATCCCGGTGGGGATCGTGCTCGCGCTGATGGTCGGACAGGCGATCGAATACCCCGCGTTCACGATCCCGGTGGGAACGCTCGTGGTGTTCGTCATCGCCGCGATCGCCTGCGGCCTGCTTGCGGCGATCCTCCCGGCTCGACGTGCATCGCGGCTGAACGTGCTCGCCGCGCTGCAGTACGAGTAGCGCCGCCGGCGCTCCCGGCCCTGCGCCGTCTCCGGCCCGCTCAGACCTTCTTCATCGCGTGTGCGGTGAGGATCTTCGAGCGTTCACAGGGGTCTTTGATCTTCCTGAAGGTCAGCGAGGACCCCGACTGTTTGACTTCGTAGAGGCCCGCCGCCTTGCAAGCTTGCGACGGCCCGTGCACCGTGAGCTTCGAGCCCGACAGCGAGTACGTCCCGTGGCCGGTGATCCCGTCCACCTCGAGCGTGAAGTGGCCGGGGGTGAACGTGATCTTGTACGTCCCGTTGAGGCTCCCGGCGGTCTTGACCGTGGTCGTGTAAGTGCCCGACAGCGAGCTCGAGGCCGTGGCGATCGCCACGGGCATCGCTGCTAGGACAAGGGAAACTGCGATCAGGCAGCGAAGTCGTTTCATGGCTGGGCTCCCTCTGGGGCGGTGGCTAGACGATATCCGGTCAACAAGCCGGTCGGGTGCAGTTCCATTTGCAGGTCCGCCCCGTTAGCAACACGCTCGTTCTCCAGTGGTTGCGCTCGAACGCCAACTTCCTCAAACGCCTCGCCCAGCCCGCGCCAGCCGGGGATCGTGGCCCCCTGCGCCTGCAGCGCGGCGGCGACGACCTCGCGCGTTGCGCCCGGATCGATGACCGCGTCGATCGCGCCGCAGCGGAGCGCCGAGTCGAGCGACAGGCTCTCCTCCGCGTAGCGGCGGGCAAGGCGGTTGCGGAGGTCCGCGCGGCGAGAGCGCAGCAGCCGGCGCCCGTGGATGATCTCCACGGCGGCCTCCGCGCTCATGATCCCGATCTCCGCCTGCGGCCAGCAGAAGGACGCATCCGCGCCGAGATCCTTGGAGTTCATCGTGATGAAGGCGCCGCCGAACGCCTTGCGCACGATCACCGTCACCCGTGGCGTGCGGGCCGCGGCGAACGCCCGCAGCAGTCCCGCTCCGTGGCTGATCACGCCGGCCGCCTCCTCGCGGCTCCCGGGCATGAACCCCGGCGTGTCCACGAGCACGAGCATCGGGATGCCGAAGGCGTCGCACGTGCGGATGAACTTCGCGCCCTTCTGCGATGCCTCGACGTTGATGATCCCGCCGCGGTAGCGGGCCTGGTTGGCGACGATCGCGATCGCCCGCCCATCCAGTCGGGCGAAGCCGACGACCATGTTGCGCGCCCACCGCTCTGAGACCTCCTGGAAGCGACCCGCGTCCACGAGGCGGGCGATCAGCTCGCGCACGTCGTAGTAGCTGCGGCTGGAGGGCGGCAGCACGCCGGCGGGGTCCTCCCCGCTCGGGTCCTGCGCCGCCACCGCCGGCGAGCGCTCGGAGGCGTTCTGCGGGAGGTAGGAGAGCAGCTCGCGCAGCAGCTCCATCGCCGCGCCGTCGTCGGCGGCGACGAAGTCGCACACGCCGTTGCGGGCGTGCACCCGCGCGCCGCCGAGCGCGGAGGCCGTCACCTGCTCGCCGAGCGCGAGCTTGACGATGCGCGGGCCCGTGAGGAACATCGACGCCTTCTCGGTCATCACCACGAAGTCGGTGAGCGCCGGCGAGTAGCACCCGCCGCCTGCGCTCACGCCGGTGATCACCGAGATCTGCGGCGCGCGGCCGGACAGCGCCACGTTCTCGTAGAAGATCCGCCCGAAGCCACCGAGCGCGGCGGCCCCCTCCTGCAGACGGGCCCCCGCGGACTCGAGGAAGCCGACGAGCGGGACGCCGGCCTGACGGCTGTGGCGCAGCGCGCGGACGATCACTTCGGCCTCGGCCACGCCCACCGAGCCCGCGGCGATCGAGGAGTCCTGGGCGTAGCAGACGATCGGGCGTCCGCCCACGCGCCCCCACGCGGCCTGCACACCGACCTCCCGATCGGCCGGCTGCGCAGCTGGCTCGAGCGGCTCGACGCTGCGCGGGTCGCACAGCCACTCCAGCCGTTGCTGTGGTTGCGGAAGATCCGATTGCGAAGAGGGCGACAACACGGCAGTGGGAGAAAAGCGCCTCCCGCGCGGAGAATGGTTACCTTGACGGTGCTTCCCTGACCCTAGGTGACCGGCCGTCGCAAGCGATGCCAGCCTACTTCCTGACTGAGGTAGCCGGCCCAAGGTTAGGGTTGACCAGGACACGCGGTCAATGCGATCTGCACCTTTGGGCAACCTTGTTAGCGAGCGCTTGACCGGTCTGTCCGCGTGGGCCAAAGTCCGAGGTCGCGTTACGCCAAGATCCGCTGACTCCGCGGTTTTGGACACCTTGTCAACGGAATGCTAAAGGACCAACGGGGCGCATCTTGTTCGACTTCATCGTGTTGTCCCCTACCGGTTCGCCAGACGCGGCGGTCCCGATCGCAGCCAGCCGCGCGGGCGCGCTGGGCGTGGTCAGCTTCGAGTTCGCGCTCGACCTCGACGCCGCCCTCGCGCAACTCGAGAGGCTCTGCGCGCACGGGCACGGACGCTGCGGCGCGCTCCTCGACGAGCCGGAGGCGCTCGAGGCCGTGCTTCCCCGATGCAGCGCATCGCTCGACGGCCTCGACACGATCTTGCTCGCGAGCTCGCCGCTCGAGCAGCTGGGCGCGCTGGTCGAGCGCGTGCACGGCGCGGGACTCCAGGCATACGTCGTCGCGAACCGCCTCGAGGACGCCCTCGCCGCGCAGGACGCGGGCGCCGACGCCGTGATCGCGAAGGGCAACGAGGCCGGCGGCTGGATCGGCGAGGAGGGCTCGTTCGTGCTCTCGCAGCGGCTGCTCGGCGAGCTGCGCACGCCCGTGTTCCTCCACGGCGGCATCGGCGTGCACACGGTCGCCGCTGCGTATGTCGCCGGCGCCGCCGGCGCGGTGCTCGACGGACAGCTCCTGCTCGCCCGCGAGTCGCCCCTGCCCGAGCGCCTCAGGTCCGCGCTCGCGAGGATCGACGGCAGCGAGACGACCACCCTCGGAAGGGATCTCGGCGCGCCGTTTCGCGCCTACAGCAGACCCGGGCTGCGCGACCTCGAGGCGCTGCGCGACGCCGAGCGCGAGCTCGCGGCGAGCCCGCAGGCGCGCGACTCCTGGCGCCGCGCAGTGAAGACACACGTCGGCGACGAGGCCGGTGCCGGGGTGCTCCCGCTAGGGCAGGACGCCGCCTTCGCCGCCGACCTGGCGCGCCGGTTCGGCAACGTCGCCGGCATCCTCGACGGCCTGCGCGCGGCGATCGCCGGCGCCTGCGAGTCGCTCGCGCGAGCGAACCCGCTGGCCGAGGGCTCCCCGCTCGCGCAGTCGCACGGCACCCGCTATCCGCTCGTGCAGGGGCCGATGACGCGGGTGAGCGACCGCGCGGAGTTCGCCGCGGCGGTGGCGGAGGGCGGCGCGCTCCCGTTCCTCGCGCTCGCCCTGATGCGCGGGCCCGACGCCGACAAGCTGCTGGCGCACACCTCCCAGCTCCTCGGAGAGCGGTCGTGGGGCGTGGGCGTGCTCGGCTTCGTCCCCGCCGAGCTTCGTGCCGAGCAGCTTGAGGTCGTGCGCGCGCACCGCCCGCCGTTCGCCCTGATCGCCGGCGGACGCCCCGACCAGGCGCACGCGCTGGAAGCCGACGGGATCACCACCTACCTGCACGTGCCCTCGCCGGCGCTGCTGAAGCTGTATCTGGCGCAGGGCGCCCGGCGCTTCGTGTTCGAGGGTCGCGAGTGCGGCGGGCACGTGGGGCCGCGGACGAGCTTCGTGCTGTGGGACACCATGATGCGGGTGCTGCTGGAAGAGCTCCCGCAGGACGCCTCCGACTGCCACGTGCTGCTCGCCGGCGGAATCCACGACGCGCGATCGGCGGCGATGGCCGCCGCCGCGGCGTCCGCCGCCAGCGAGCGCGGGGTGCGCGTCGGCGCGCTGATGGGAACCGCCTACCTGTTCACCCGCGAGGCGACCGAGAGCGCCGCGATCACGCCGCTGTTCCAGGAGGCGGCGATCGCGGCGGCGGACACCGCCCTGCTCGAAAGCGGGCCGGGCCACGCCACGCGCTGCCTGCCCTCGCCGTTCGTCGAGCAGTTCGACGCCGAGCGGCGCAGCCTGCGCGACACCGGGATGGACGCCGAGGAGCTGCGCGGCCGCCTCGAGCAGCTGAACATCGGACGCCTGCGGGTTGCCGCCAAGGGCGTCGACCGGGTGGAGTCCGAGCTGGTCGACGTCGACGCCTCCGAGCAGTGGGAGCGGGGCATGTACATGATCGGCCAGGTCACCGCGATGCGCGACGCCGTGACCACCGTCGCCGAGCTGCACGACGAGGTCTCCAACGCCAGCAGCGAGCTGCTCGGCGAGCTGGCGGCGCCTGAGCCGGCGGGCGAGCTGGCGCCGCCGCCCCCCGCGGACATCGCGATCGTGGGAGTCGGCTGCATCCTGCCCGGCGCCCCCGACGCGCAGGCGCTGTGGGCGAACATCATCGACAAGGTCGACGCGATCGGCGAGGTGCCGGCCGAGCGCTGGGACTGGCGGCGGATGTACGACGAGGACCCGAGCGCCCGCGACAAGGTGTACTCGCGCTGGGGCGGCTTCATCGACCCGGTGGCGCTCGACCCGATCGCGCTCGGGCTGCCGCCCAAGTCGCTGGAGTCGATCGAGCCGTTCCAGCTGCTGGCGCTGCTGTGCGCGCAGGCCGCCCTCGACGACGCCGGCTACGGGACACGGCCGTTCCCGCGCGAACGCACCTCGGTGATCCTCGGCGCCGGCGGCGGCGGCGCGGACATGTCCGTCGGCTACACCGTGCGCTCGGCGCTGCCGTCGCTGCTCGGCGACGCCCACCCCGATCTCCAGGAGAAGCTGTTCGAGCGGCTGCCGGAGTGGACCGAGGACAGCTTCGCCGGCCTTCTGATGAACGTCGCCGCCGGGCGCATCGCCAACCGCCTCGACTTCGGCGGCACCAACTACACAGTCGACGCCGCCTGCGCCTCCTCGCTGGGCGCGATCGGCCTCGCCGCCCGCGAGCTGCAGGTGGGCACCAGCGACATGGTGCTCGCCGGCGGCGTCGACGCGATCCAGAACCCGTTCGCCTACCTGTGCTTCGCCAAGACCCACGCGCTGTCGCCCACCGGGCGCTCGCGACCGTTCGACGCGTCCGCCGACGGCATCGCGATCAGCGAGGGGTTCGCGACGGTCGTGATGAAGCGCCTCGCCGACGCCGAGCGCGACGGCGACCGCATCTACGCGGTGATCCGCGGCGTGGGCGCGGCCAGCGACGGGCGCGACCGAAGCCTCACGGCGCCGCGGCCCGAGGGCCAGATGCGGGCGCTGCGCAGGGCTTACGCGCAAGCGCGCGTCTCGCCGGAGACGGTCGGGCTGGTGGAGGCGCACGGGACCGGGACCGTGGCCGGCGACGGAGCGGAGGTCATCGCCCTGAGCACCGTCTTCGGCGAACACTCCGAGCGGCGCCAGTGGTGTGCGATCGGCTCGGTCAAGTCGATGATCGGGCACACGAAGGCGACGGCGGGCGTCGCGGGCGTGATCAAGGCCGCGCTCGCGCTGCACCACCGCGTGCTGCCGCCGACGATCGGCGTGAGCGAACCTAACCCCAAGGCCGACTTCCCCGAGAGCCCCTTCTACGTCAACAGCGAGGCCCGTCCGTGGCTGACGGGCGGCGCGACGCATCCGCGCCGCGCCGGCGTGAGCGCGTTCGGCTTCGGCGGGACCGACTTCCACCTCGTGCTCGAGGAGTACACCGGCGCCTACCTCGACCAGCCGCAGGCGACCGTCGCTCGCTGGCCCGGCGAGCTCCTGCTGTGGCGCGGGTCGCGGGAGGAGGTGCTGGGATCGCTCGACGCGCTCGCGGCGAAGCTCGCAACCGACGCATCCTCCCAGCCGCAGGAGCAGCCGGCGATCGAAGCCCTCGCCCACGAGCTGGCGCTCGCGGCGGGCGATCGTCCGCAGGGAGCCGCGACGCTCGCGCTGGTCGTCGAGTCCCACGAGGACCTGCGCGCGAAGCTCGCGAAGGCGCGCGAGCTGCTCGCCGGCGGCGCAGCGCGCGTGCACGAGCGCGACGGCATCCACTGGTCCGAGCAGCCCCTGAGCGCGACCGGAAAGGTGGCGTTCCTGTTCCCCGGGCAGGGCTCGCAGCTGCTCGACATGGGGCGCGAGCTGGCGATCGCCTTCCCCGAGGCACGCGAGCAGCTCGAGCTCGCCGACCGGGTGCTCGCCGACTGCTACGAGCGGCCGCTCAGCGGCTACGTCTTCCCGCCGCCGTCGTTCACGGCCGAGGAGAAGCGCCGCCGCCAGGCCGAGCTGACCGACACGCACGTCGCCCAGGCCGCGCTCGGGGCGGTCGAGCTCGCCTACGTCCACGTGCTCGACGCGTTGGGTGTCGAGCCGGAGCTGACGGCCGGACACAGCTATGGAGAGTTCGCCGCGCTCGCAGCCGCCGGCGGGATCGACGCCGAGCAGCTCCTGCGGATCTCCGAGGCGCGCGGGCGCTACATGAAGGAGGCGGGCGCGGAGGAGGCCGGGGCGATGGTCGCGGTCGACTCCTCGCCCGACGCGCTGGCGTCGTTGCTGGAGGGCGGCGGCGTGGTCGTCGCCAACCTCAACTCCCCCCGCCAGACGGTGCTCTCAGGACCCCGCGAGCACGTCGAGGCGGCGCTCGAGTGGTGCGGCAAGCGCGACATCGGCGCACGCATGCTGCCGGTCGCGTGCGCGTTTCACTCCCCCCACGTCGCCGGAGCCCAGCAGCGCTTCGCGCAGCTGCTCGCGGAGACGACCGTCCTCGCCCCGCGGATCCCCGTCTACTCGAACACCACCGGCGAGGCCCACCCGCCGCAGGCCACCGCGATCGCGCAGCTGCTCTCCGAGCACCTGATCCGGCCGGTCGAGTTCGTGCGCGAGATCGAGGCGATGTACGGCGACGGCGCCCGCGTGTTCGTCGAGGTCGGGCCGCGCTCGGTGCTCGCCGGGCTCGTCCCGCAGATCCTCGGCGAGCGCGAGCACCTCGCCGTCCCGATCGACCGCTCGGGGCGCCCGGGGCTGCTATCGCTCCTACACTGCCTCGCGGCGATCGCGGCAGAGGGCGTGGCCGTCGACGTCGAGCGCCTGTTCCGCGGACGTCCCGCGGCGGCAGGCGTTGACCCCGCCGGCAGCGACCGCCAGCGCGGTGCGTGGATGGTCGACGGCGGGCGCGCGTACCCCGCCGGTACCGAACGTGAGCCGGCGTCGCCAATTTCAGTACCCAACCCAGAGGAGCAGACAGTCGTGATCAGGACGAGCACGAACGGCGGGGCGTCGCTCGCACCCGCCGCCACTCCAGAGCAGCTCACACCCGCAGACCGGCAGGGCGATCCCCCGCCCGCGGCGGGGACGATCCTCGCGCCGGGGCCTGGCAACGGCGCCGTGCCCGCGCCGCCGGCCGGCGCCGGCGAGGTCCTTGCGCCGTCCGGCGTCGGCGAGATGTCCGCGCCGCCGCTGGCAGGCGACCGCGTCGCGGACGTGATGCTTCGCCACCAGCACGTGATGCAGCAGTTCCTCGAGACGCAGCGGGCCGTCATGCTCGGCTACCTCGGGGCCGCACAGGGCGCGCCGCTGGCACGTCCGGCCGTCGCGATGCCATCGCGTCCGCTGGCGGCGCTCCCGGTCGCCCCCCCGCCGGCCGCATACAGCCAACCCGCGCCGGCGAGCGCCGCCGCCGCGCCCGCACAACCCGCGCCGCCTCTCGCCACCGCACCCGCGCCCGTGAGCACACCCGCGGCCGAGGCGCCCGCCGGCGCCGGCGTGACGATGACCCGCGAGGAGCTCCAGGAGCGGCTGCTGGCGGTGGTGAGCGAGCGCACCGGCTATCCCGCGGACATGCTCGGGCTCGACGCCGACCTCGAGGGCGACCTGGGGATCGACTCGATCAAGCGCGTGGAGATCGCCGGCACGCTCACCCAGGGCATGCCCCAGGCCGACCGCGAGGCGATCGACCTCGAAGAGCTCACGGCCAGCCGCACGCTGAGGGCGGTGATCGACATCCTGGAGGCAGCGACCGCGGGTCTGGTGGCCAGTGCCACCGCTGCGCCACCGGGAGAGCAACGCCCTTTTGAACGCGGGCCGGCCGAGCAGGAGCGTATCGGCCGGTTCGTTGTGCAGGCTGCGAGCGCTCCCGCGATCACCTCCACGGCCGGGCTCGCCGGCACGGGCGTCGTGGTCATCGTCGACGACGAGGGCGGCGTCGGCGAGGCGCTGGCCGGCGCCCTCGCCCGTCAGGGCGAGGAGGTCGTGCGCCTGTCGGGCGAGACGCTCCCGCGCGACGCCGAGCAGGCGGCCCGGTTCGCCGCAAGCATCGGCGAGCGGGGAGGCGCGAAGGCGCTCGTGCACCTCGCCGCGCTCGCCGACTCGCCAGGCGACTATGCCGAGCTGCCGGCGCTGCTGGCGCTCGTCCAGGCACTCCAGGCGGATCTCGAGGCGGCAGCGGCCGCCGGCGGTGGCGCGGTCCTCGGCGCGACGCGCCTGGGCGGCACGTTCGGCGTGGGCGGGACCGCCCCCTCGGGCACGGCGCCCCAGGGCGCGCTGCACGGCTTCCTGAAGACGCTCGCCCACGAGTGGCCGGCCGTGCGCGTCAAGTCCGTCGATCTGGCGGCGAGCTCCCCGGCGCAGGCGGCGGAGCAGCTGCTCGCGGAGCTGACGGCCGCGGACGGGCTGGTCGAGGTCGGCTACCGCGACGGCGAGCGCACGCAGCTGCATGTCGTGCCTGCGCCGCTCGGCGAGCGCACCACCGTGCTGGAGCTCGACAGCGAGTTCGTGCTGCTCGTCACCGGCGGCGCGCGCGGGATCACGGCGCGGGCGGCGCAGATGCTCGCCGAGCGCCACCGCCCGACGCTCGTGCTCGTCGGCCGTACGAGCGACGAGCCCGAGAGCGATGAGACCGCGGGCCACGGCGAGCTGGCGGAGCTGCGCGAGGCGATGATCGAGGCGCGACGGCGCGAGCAGCGCCCGCTCACACCCGCGCTCGTCGAGAGGGACTGCCAGCGGATCCTCCAGGCCCGCGAGGTACGCGAGAACCTCTCCCTGCTGCGCCAGACCGGAGCGCGGGTCGAATACCTGATCTGCGACGTCTCCGACGAGGCCGCGTTCGGTGAGCTGATCGACGACGTGTACCAACGCCACGGGCGGATCGACGGCGTGATCCACGGCGCGGGCGTGATCGAGGACCGGCTGGTACGCGACAAGCAGCCGGAGTCGCTGGAGCGTGTGACCGCCGTCAAGGCCGGGGCGGCGCGGACGCTCGCGGCGCGGCTGCGCCCGGACGGGCTGCGCTTCCTCGTGTTCTTCAGCTCCGTCTCGGGGCGCTTCGGCAACGTCGGCCAGTCGGACTACGCGGCGGCGAGCGAGGTGCTCGCCAAGCTCGCCCACGAGCTCGACGCGAGCTGGCCGGCGCGGGTGGTCGCGATCGACTGGGGGCCGTGGCGCTCGGCGGGGATGGTCTCGCCGTGGCTCGAGCAGGAGTTCGCGCGCCGCGGCGTCGCCCTGATCGGCCTCGACGAGGGCTGCCGGATGCTGGAGGAGGAGCTGAGCCGCGGGCGCGACGGCGAGGCCGAGGTCGTGATCGGCGCCGCCAACGGGCTGGCGGGCGGCGAGAACGAGGCCGCGACGATGGCGCTGCTCGCCGGCGCGAGCGCTATCGCTCCTGCGCCAGCGGACGGGGACGCCTCCGGCGCGGGCGGCGTGCAGGCGAGCTACACCTTCGACCTCCAGCGCGACCGCTACCTCGGCGATCACCGCATCGACGGCCGCCCGGTGCTGCCGTTCGCGGTGGCGATGGAGATGATGGCCGAGCTCGCCGTCGCCGCGACGCCCGGGCGCGAGGTTGGCGCCCTGCGCGAGATCCGGCTGCTGGACGGCGTGGCCCTCCAGGACGACCGACCGGTGGACGTCCGCGTCGACGCCGTCCCGCGTCCCGACTCGGACGTGCACGAAGTGACGATCAATCCGCCGCAGCGCGGTCGCGCCCACTATCGGGCGCTCGTCGAGCTTCGCGACGGCGCGCGAGCGCCCGGCGAGGAGGGCGTGGACGCCGACGCGCCCGCGGAGCCGGCGGCGCTCATCGACGCGCAGCCGTTCCCGATGGCGATCGCCGACGCGTACCGCGAGCTCCTGTTCCACGGCCCGCTGTTCCAGGGGATCGCGGCGATCGACGCGATCGACGAGCGCGGTGTGACGGCGCTGCTGCGCCCATCACAGCCGGGGCAGTGCGTGGCCGGAGCCGATGGCCTGCGCTGGCTGCTCGATCCGGTGCTGCTCGACAGCGCCCTGCAGGTGCAGGTCCTGTGGGCCCGCCTGCAGTGGGACGTGACGCTGCTGCCGGCGCAGATCGGCGGCTACGTGCGCTTCGGCGAGCCCACCGGCGGCGGGCCGGTGCGCCACGAGCTGCGCATCCGCCCGGAGAGCAAGGCGCCGCTGTGCCACGCCGACCACTGGTTCTACGCCGCCGACGGGCGCCTGCTGGCGGTGCTGGAGGACGTCGTCGGCGTGGGCACGCAGACGCTCAACCGCCTCGCCGGAGCGCGGCCTTGACGCCGACGTCGACGGACGGCGAGCCCGGGCAGCGCGTGGCGATCGTCGGGATGGCGTGCCTGTACCCCGGCGCGCGCGACCTCGACGCCTACTGGCGGAACATCCTCGGCAAGGTGGACGCCACCTCCGACCCGCCACCGGAGGCGTGGGATCCCGACGTCTACTACGACCCCGAGTTCATCGACAAGGACCGCACGTACTGCAAACGCGGCGGCTACCTCGGCGCGATGGCGGAGTTCGACCCGCTCGCCCACGGCATCCCCCCCGTTGCGGTCGGGGGCGAGCCCGACCAGTGGCTGGCGCTGCAGGTGGCCCGCGACGCGCTCGCCGACGCCGGCATGAGCGAGCTGCCGGCGGAGGTCCGCGAGCGCACGGCGATCGTGCTGGGCAAGGGGACCTACCTGAACGGCGGCAACGCGATCGCCGTCCAGCGCGGCCTCGTTCTCGGCCAGACCATCGACCTGTTGCGCCAGCTCGAGCCCGAGCGCTCCGAGGCGGATCTCGAGCGGCTGCGCGGGGAGCTGGAGAGCGTGCTGCCGGCGCTCGGGCCGGAAACCGTCCCCGGCCTGATCCCCAACATCATCGTCGGGCGGATCGCCAACCGTCTCGACCTGATGGGTGCCGCCTACACGGTCGACGCGGCGTGCGCCTCCTCGCTGGTGGCCGTCCAGCACGCCGTGCGCGACCTGCTCGCCGGCGACTGCGATCTCGCGCTCGCCGGCGGCTCGCAGGTGTGGATGCCGGTGGCCACCTTGAACCTGTTCTGCCGGCTCGGCGCGCTCTCGCACCGCGAGCAGCTGCGCGCGTTCGACAAGGACGCCGACGGGACCCTGCTCAGCGAGGGGATCGGCACGGTGGTGCTCAAGCGCGCCCAGGACGCCGTCCGCGACGGCGACCGCGTGTACGCGGTGATCCGCGGCGTCGGCGTGGCGAGCGACGGCCGCGGCATGAGCGTGATGGCGCCGCGCGTCGAGGGCGAGGAGCTGGCGCTCAGGCGCGCGTACGCCGCCGCCGGCGTCTCGCCGCAGAGCATCGGGCTGATGGAGGCGCACGGCACGGGCACGCCCGTCGGCGACGTCGTCGAGGTGCAGGCGCTCACGCGGGTGTTCGGAGAGCGCGACGGCGGGCTGGCGCCGTGCGCCCTGGGGACGGTCAAGTCGATGATCGGCCACACGATCCCCGCCGCCGGCGTGGCCGGCCTGATCAAGACGGCGCTCGCGCTGCACCACCGGGTGCTGCCGCCGACGATCGGCTGCGAGCAGCCCAACCCCGAGCTCGGCCTGGAGCGCACGCAGTTCTACATCAACACCGAGACGCGCCCGTGGATCCACGGCGGCGGCGAGCCGCGGCGCGCCGGCATCAACGCGTTCGGGTTCGGCGGCATCAACGCCCACGCCGTGCTCGAGGAGTGGGACGGCGCCTGGCGGGCCGACCACCGGCCCCCGCGCGAGAACGAGGTGTGCATCCTCGCCGGCGACTCGGCGCAGGCGCTGATCGACGCCGCCGGCGAGCTGATGGCGGCGCTCGAGGTCGACGAGGAGGTCGCGCCGGGCGACCTCGCGTTCACGCTCGCCCAGGAGCTCGACTCCGCCTCCGGCTCCGGCTCCGGCTCCGCCTCGCGCCGCCTGGCGGTCGTCGCCGCGACGCCCGCGGAGCTCCGCGAGAAGCTCGGCCAGGCGATCGAGAAGCTGCGCGACCCCGACTGCAAGAGGATCAAGACGACGTCGGGCATCTACTACGAGGCCGAGCCGCTCGGCCGCGACGCGAAGACCGTCTTCGTGTTCCCCGGCGAGGGCGCGCAGTACCCGAACATGCTCGCCGGGCTGTGCCTGGAGTTCGACGAGGCGCGCGCGGCGTTCGACCGCATCGACCGCCTCTACGCCGAGCATCCGCGCGGCCACCGGCTGAGCGACTGGGTGTTCCCGCGTCCCGCGTTCTCGCAGGAGGAGAGCCGCCGCACCGAGGCGCGGCTGATGGAGCTCGACATCGCGGTCGAGGCGGTGCTCACCGGCAACGCGGCCGTGCACGCGGTGATGAGCCGGCTGGTCGCGCGCTGCGACGCGATGGTCGGCCACAGCACGGGCGAGCACTCCGCGGCGATGGCCGTCGGCGCGCTCGACGTCGAGACCGACGAGCGGCTGGCCGCCTTCTGTCACGGCCTGTACGCCTCCTACGCCGACGCCGCCGAGCGCCACGAGGTGCCCGCGGCGGTGCTGCTGGCGATCGGGACCGACTCCGAGACCTCCAACCGGATCGCGCGGGAGGCCTGCGGCGCATCGGGGGAGCTGTACCTGGCGATGGACAACTGCCCCCACCAGACGGTGCTCGTCGGCGAGGCCGCGGCGGCCGAACGCGCGCGCGAGATCGCCGTTGCAGCGGGGTTGATGTGCGAGCAACTCCCCTACGATCGTGCTGTGCACACGCCCCTGTTCGCGCCGTTCGCCGAGGATCTGCGCGCCACGTTCGCCGGCCTCCCGGTGCGCACAGCGAAGACGGCGCTGTGGTCGTGCACGACCGCCGCCCCCTACCCCGACGACCCGCAGGAGATCCGCGAGCTGCTCGTCGAGCACTGGACGCGCCCGGTGCGCTTCCGCGAGACGATCGAGGCGCTCCACGACGACGGCGTGCGGGTGTTCATCGAGGTCGGCCCGCGAGGGAACATGACCTCGTTCATGCAGGACATCCTGCGCGGGCGCCCGGCGTGCATCGTGGCCTCCGACCAGCGCCGGCGCACGGGCACAACCCAGCTGAACCACCTCGTCGGGATGCTGGCCGCGCACGACGTGGAGCTGGACTTCGGCTACCTCTTCGGGCAGCGCAGCGTCCGCACGATCGACTGGCGCCACCCCAAGACGGCTGCCGAGCGCACCGGCGCCCGCAAGATCCCGCTGGCGACGACGTGGCCGATGATGCGCCTCTCCGAGGAGGCGCTCGAGCGACTGCGGACGCCCGACGGTGCCGGCAGCGGGTGGCCGACAGGGCCAACGGCGCCCGCGGCGGCCCCCACGCCGGCCAGCGCCGGCGCGCCCACGGACGCGGCGCCGGCGCCGGCGCCCTCGCCTGGCGCGCCGTACGAGCCGGCCGCGCCCCTCGTGCCGGCCACACCCATCACCCCTACCGCGCCCCTCGCGCCGGCTGCACCCCTCGCCCCAGCCGCGCTCGCCGCCCGGGCGACCGAGGTGGCCGAGGTGATCGACACCGAGGAGGACGTGACTGCGGCGCTCGCCGGCTACATGCAGACGATGGAGCAGTTCCTGGCGACGAGCGAGCAGGTGATGAGCGCCTATCTGAGCGGTGGCGCGGCCGTCGCCGTCGAGCAGGAGCGCTTGCCGCTGGTGGGGACGATCGTGAGGTGGGAGCCGCAGGTGGAGCTGGTGGCGCGTCGGGTGGTCGACCCGGCCGAGGACCGCTACCTGCTCGACCACACGCTGGGTGGGACCGTCTCGCACATCGATCCGAGCCTGCACGCGCTCGCGCTGATGCCGCTGGCGATGAGCATCGAGATCCTCGCCGAGGGCGCGGCCTGCCTGCTGCCCGGCCTGGTGGTGACGGGGCTGCGCGATCTGCTCGGACGCCGCTGGCTGGCGTTCGGGGAGACGCCCCAGACGCTCGAGGTGAGCGTTCGCCGTCTCGACGCCGCGGGCGGCTGCGAGCGGGTGCGCGCCGAGCTGCGCAGCCTCGACGGCCCCGGCGCCCCGGCCGAGCCCGTCGTCGAGGCGACCGTCCTGCTCCAGGAGCGCTTCCCCGCGGCGCCCGCCGCCGAGGAGAGCGCGCTGGGCGCCGGTAGGCCCCCGCGGCGCCTGGGGGAGCAGCTCTACGGTGAGGTGATGTTCCACCGGCCGCTGTGGCAGGGAGTGCGGAGCATCGACGCCGTCTCGCCGGATGGCGCGCGCGCGCAGCTCGAGGTGCTCCCCCGCGGGGGCATGTTGCGCGACACCGCCGAGCCGAGCTTCGTGCTCGACCCCGTGGCGCTCGACGCCGCCGGCCAGGTCGTCGGCTTCTGGGCCGCCGAGACGCTCGAGCAGGCGCGGGTCGTGTTCCCGTTCCGGCTGGCCGCGCTTGACCTGTACGGGCCGCCGCTCGCGGCCGGCGAACGGCTCGCGTGCGCGGCGAAGATCGAGCTCGAGGGCGAGGCGCTGGTGCGCTCGGACATCGACGTGATCGACGCCGGCGGGCGCTGCTGGATGCGGCTGTCGGGCTGGGAGGACAAGCGCTTCGCCGTTCCCGAGCGGTTCGCGCCGCTGGCGCGGGCGGCGGAGCTCACGCCGCTGTCGCAGCCGTGGCAGGAGCCGCTCGCTGCCCACCGCGACCAGCGCGTGGCATGCCGACGCCTCGACGCCCGCCTCGCCGATAGGGCGCTGTGGCTGCCGGTGTGGGCGAGCCGGGTGCTGGGGCACCGCGAGCGCGAGCTGTTCGGCGCGCTGTCGCTGCCGGAGAACAGGAAGCTGGAATGGCTCGCGGCGCGCACCGCCGCGAAGGAGTGCGTGGCAGAGCTGCTGCGGGCGGCGTACGGCCTCGAGCTGCTGCCCGCCGACATCGAGATCCTGCCCGACGAGCACGGGGCGCCCGTGACCGTCGCGCCGGGGCTCGAGGGTCTCGCAGAGCTGCCGGTCGTCTCGCTCGGCCACGCGAACGGGCAGGCGGCGGCGTTCGCCGCGCTGCTCGCACCGAACGCCGGCGCCGGCGTGGGGATCGACTTCGAGCCGCTCGTCGCCCGGCCCGAGGGTTTCGCGCGGGCGGCGCTCGACGAGTCCGAGCGGCGCCTGCTCGCGGCGCTGCCGGCGGACGCCGGCGAGGAGTGGCTGCTGCGCCTGTGGTGCGCGAAGGAGGCCGCCGGCAAGGCGCTCGGGTCGGGACTCGGTGGAGAGGGCCGACCGCGGGTGAGCGCGATCGACTCCGGGCGCGAGACCGTGTCCGTGCAGGTCGGCGCTCTGCGCGTGCTTGCGATCACGCGCCGCGACTCCGACACGATCGTGGCTACAGTTGTCCACTCCCCTTCTGCAACGACGACGAGCGCGAGGTGAGCCCATGACGACGCTCGACCCACAGGTGCTGCAAGGCATCATGGAGCTGCTCGAGGAGGCACAGGGCGACTGGGAGTCCACGGGCGAGATCGGCCCCGACACGCGCTTCATCGCCGACCTCGGCCTGGAGTCGCTGGAGATCGTCGTGCTCTCCACGTTCGTCCAGCAGCGGTTCGGCAAGCTGCCGTTCCCGCAGTTCTTCGAGGAGATCGGGCAGCGCCCGGAGGAGGAGCGCGACCTGACCGTCTCAGAGCTCGCGCTGTTCGTCTGCGCGCACCGCCAACCGACCAGCCTGGAGGTGTGAGATGGCACCCACCCACCCCACCCCCCGGACCGTGCTGATCGGCTTGGATGGAGCCACCTTCTCGGTGCTCGACCCGTACATGGAGCGCGGCGTGATGCCGTTCCTGTCCGAGCTGTCCGCGCGCGGCACGCGCGCGGTGCTGCGATCGATCATGCCGCCGCTGACGCCGCCCGCGTGGACGTCGCTGGTGACCGGGAAGCACCCGGGCGAGCATGGCATCTTCGACTTCTTCCAGAAGGAAGAGCCGGGCAGCGTGTACTTCTCCTTCGCCAGCTCGCAGGAGATCGGCACCTCGACGATCTGGACGCTCGCAAGCGAACAGCAGCGACGCGTGATCGCGCTGAACTTCCCGCTCACGTTCCCGCCGCCGCCGGTCGAGGGCGCGGTCGTGCCGGGAGGGATGATGCCCTGGCGTCAGCTGCGACTGGGCTGCCATCCGCCGGGCCTGTTCGAGCGCCTGAAGCAGCTGCCCGGCTTCGAGCCGCGCGAGATGCTCGACATGCAGCTCGAGATCAAGGCGATCGACGGCTGTCCCGAGGACGAGCACGCCGACTTCGTTGAGCTGCACATTCGCCGCGAGAAGCGCTGGGCGGAGGTGTGCCGCCACCTGATGCAGTCCGATCCGGCCGACCTGGTGGCGGTGCTGTTCGACGGCGTCGACAAGCTGCAGCACCTGTGCTGGCGCTTCATCGACCCCGCCTGCCGGCCCGAGCAGCCGAACGAGTGGGAGCGCGAGATGATCGCGCTCTGCGAGCGCTACTTCAGCTCGCTCGACGGGCTGATCGCCGGCATCGTCGAGCTCGCCGGCCCCGACGCCACGATCGTGCTGGCCTCCGACCACGGCTTCGGGCCGAGCCAGGACGTCTTCCACGTCAACTCGTGGCTCGAGCAGCAGGGCCATCTGGCGTGGGCCGCGCAGGACGGCGCCGGGGAGCGGGCGGACACCGACGTGGGCTTCGCCGAGATGACCCGGCATGTGCACGCGCTCGACTGGACGCGCACGGTCGCGTACGCCGCCACACCGTCCAGCCAGGGGATCCACATCGTCGACCGCGTCCCCGGCGGCGAGGAGCCGATGCCCCCGCAGGTGCGCGCGCAGCTCGCCGAGGACATCGCCGCCGCGCTGCGCGAGGTGCGCCGTCCCCACGACGGCGTGCCACTGGTCGAGGAGGTGTGGACGCGCGAGCGCGCGTTCGCCGGCCCGTTCGAAGCGCTCGGGCCCGATCTCTCGCTGGTGCTCGCCGACGGGGGCACGATCTCGATCCTGCCGTCCGAGACGACCGTGGCGCGCCGCCCCGAGCCGCGCGGCCATCACCGCTGGGAGGGAATCTTCCTGGCGGCCGGGCCCGGCATCCGCGCCGGCGCGAGCGTAGATGAGCTCTCGATCGTGGACGTCGCGCCGCTGCTGCTGCACCAGCTCGGCCTGCCGGTCCCGGAGGACATGTCCGGCAGCGTGCCGGAGGCGACCTTCGAGGCGGGCGAGCTCGCGCGCCGGCCCGTGCGCCACGCACCCGCGCCGGCCGCCCCCGTGCTCGTGTCGAGCCTCGCCCCCGAGCTCGCGCTCGAGCCCGAGGAGCAGGCCGCGGTGATGGAGCGCCTGCGGGCGCTGGGGTACGCGGAGTGAGCGGCGCGGAGGAGCGGCGATGCCCAAGGTGAATCTTGCGAGCGGCCTGCGCGTCCACTACCAGCAGGTCGGCGAGGGCCCCGACCTGGTGATGGTCCACGGCCTCACCGGGAACCTCGCCGTCTGGCACCTGCGCATCGTCTCGGAGCTCTCCGAGCGCTTTCGCATCCTCACCTACGACCTGCGCGGTCACGGCCTCAGCGACGCGCCGCCCTCCGGCTACAGCCCGGACGACATGGCGGAGGACCTGCTGGGGCTGATGGACGCGCTGGAGATCGAGCGCCCGCTGATCGCCGGTCACAGCTACGGCGCCGACATCGCGCTGTACCACGCGCTGCGCAACCCCGAGCGCGTGCGCGAGGTGATCGCGATCGAGGCGGCGCTGCCCGCGCTCGAGGACAGCCGCAGTCACGAGGACTGGGTCGGCTGGACCTACTGGGCGAAGGCGCTGGAGGAGGCCGGGCATCCGGTCCCCCCCGAGCGCCGCTCGGACCTGCGCTACATGATCAGGGCGACGATCGACCTTCCCAAGCAGTGGGGACCGCTGCGGGGACTGCCGCGCAACCCCAAGCCGCTGCTGCGGCTCGTCGACGAGACGACGCTGCCGCAGGACTACCGGCGCGTCGGTACGCTGACGCTCGAGCGCGTCGCGTCGATCACGACGCCGGTCGTGCTCATCTACACCGAGCACTCGGCCTTCATCCCCACCTTCGAGTTCCTCAGGGCGCACCTGCCGAACGTCGAGTCCGTATTGCTGCCGCGCACCGAGTGGGGCCACTTCGGTCCGATGGAGCAGCCCGAGCGCGTTGCGCAGGAGATCGCCGCGCGTCTGGCGCAAGCTGAGCCTCTCGAGATCGCGACCGACTGATGCACGGGATCGACAAGGGCCGCCCCGCTCGGGCGGGAGACGCCGTGGTCGTCACGGGCAGCGGCACGGGCATCGGTCTGGAGACCTCCCTGCATCTGGCGGGCCGGGGCTTTCGCGTGTTCGCCACGATCCGCAACGCAGACCAGGACGCCGAGGTGCACGGCGCCGCGTCCGAGCGCGGCGTGGCGATCGAGGTCCTGCGGCTCGACCTCACCGACCGTTCGAGCATCGCCGCGGCGATCGCCGAGGTGCTCGCGCGGGCGGGCAGCATCTACGCGCTCGTCAACAACGCCGGGATCGGGCTGCGAGGGTGCACGGAGGACTGCTCCGAGGAGGAGATCAGGCAGCTGTTCGAGACGAACGTGCTCGGCACGATCGCGGTCACGAAGGCCGTCATCCCGCACATGCGCGCGGCGGGCTGCGGACGGATCGTGACCGTAGGCTCGGTCGGCGGGCGGATCTGCGGGTTCGGCGCAACCATGTACTGTGCGAGCAAGTTCGCGCAGGAGGGCCTCGGCGAGGGTCTGGCGCAGGAGCTCGCGCCCTTCGGTATCCAGTCGGTGATCGTCGAGCCAGGGATCATCAAGACGCCGCGCTGGTCGGCGCACCGCGACACCGCGGTGCGCGCGAGCGACCCGGACAGCCCCTACCGCGAGCTGTTCCGGCGGGCGAGGCGCTCGCCCAGAAACGCGTCGAGTCCACGCCCACGCGTCCGCAGGACGTCGCCCGCGCGGTCGGCGAGGCCTTGACCGCGAAGCAGCCGCGCCTGCGCTACGTCGTCGGCCGCGGCGCAGCGGTCGCGATCGCGCTGCGCCGGTACATGCCACAGAGCCTGTTCGAGCGCTTGTACTTCGCTCGGGGCATCCGCCGGCTGGAACGGCAGGCGGGGGCCGGCGAGCCTCGGTCAACTGCGCAGGCCGTGTGATGAGCCGCCGGATCCTCGTCACCGCCTGGCCGTTCCCTGGCCACCTGCTGCCCCAGCTGGGCATCGCCGTCGCGCTGCGCGAACGCGGCCACGAGGTCGCCTTCTACAGCGGCGAGTCCGCGCGCGAGACGATCGAGCAGGCCGGCTTTACGCTGTTCGCGTTCGAGCGGCTCAGCGAGGAGCGCGTGCGGCGCACGCTCAGCGTTGTCGACGATGCCGGCCGGCGCGTGCGGGGCTGGCAGCTGGCGAGGATGCTCCGTGACTGGCTCGTGGAGACGATCCCCGGCCAGGTCGCCGACCTGCGCGCAGTGCTCGCGGACTGGCCGGCCGACGCGATCTTCACCGACGTCTCGATGTGGGGTCCGATGCTCGTGCTGTGGGAGGCCGAGAAGATCCCCGTGGCGCTGGCAGCGGCGGCCATGGGGCCGATGATCCCCGGGCCGGATGCGCCGGCTCTCGGCTTCGGCTTCGGCCCGACCCGCACGCGGCGCGGGCGGCTGGCGGCGGCGGCGCTCACGCGCATCGGCGAGACGCTCGCGCTACCGCTGCGCCGGCGCGTCAACGAGCTGCGCCGGGGAGAGGGACTGCCACCGCTGCGACGAGTCGGTCAACCGGTACAGCGCCCGTCTACCGCTCCACATCGTGGGCAACATACGCGCGCTGGACTTCAACCGCCGCGATCTGCCGGAGAGCGTCCACTACGTGGGCAACTGCGTCTGGTATCCCGACGGCGAGATCGGGGAGCAGTGGCTCGAGGGGATCGCGACAGGGCGGCCGTGGGTGCACGTCACCGAGAGCACGCTCGCATACGGAGAGCCGTTCCTGCTGCGCACCGCGATCGAGGCGCTGGCGGATGAGCCGGTCGAGGTGATCATCACCACCGGGGAGCAGCGCGACAGCGATCTCCTCGGCAGAGGTCCGCTGCCCGCGAACGTGCACGTCGCACGCTGGCTCAGCCACGGCACGCTGCTGCCACGCTGCTCGGCGCTCGTGACGCTGGGCGGTAAGTCCACGATCCTCGCCGCGGCCGAGGCGGGAGTGCCGATGGTGCTGGTGCCGACCACCTGGGAGAAGCCCGACAACGCTCGTCGCCTGACGGAGACCGGCGCCGGCATTCGACTGTCGGCGCGCAGGCTCGACGCCGAGAAGCTGCGTGCGGCCGTGCGCCAGGTCCTCTACGAGCCACGCTATCGAGAGGCCGCGCGGCGGCTCGCCGACAGCCTGGCCGCAGCGCCGGGACCGCCGCGTGCGGCGGAGCTGCTCGAGCAGCTGGCGGCTGCGGGCGACGCCGAGCGCCGATCTCGAGTGCCAATCGGAGGACGAGCGTGAGCGGGCTCGAGGCGGCCGTGCGCGGCGAGGTGCGCTCCGACCCGTTCGCGCTCCCCGCGCCGGGACGGCCCCCCGGTCGTCCTCGGGTGCTCTCCTACGTCGGGCGCTGGGGCAGAGCGCGACGCTGGCTTGCACCCGAGGCCCTGCGCGTGCTCGACGTCGGCTGCGCCTTCGGCTACGGCTCGGCGGCGATCGTGGCGCGCGGACCGCAGGCGCGGACGATCGTGGGGGTGGAGCGCGATCCCAAGCTGCTGGCGCAGGCCGCCCGCCGGTTCCCGTGGCTGCGGATGATCGACGCGGATGCCGCCGAGCTGCCCGTTGCGGACGGCTGCGCGGACGCGGTGCTGCTGCTGGAGGTGATCGAGCACGTCGTCCGAGCCCGAGCGCGTGCTGCGGGAGGCCCATCGTGCGTTGGCGCCCGGGGGGACGCTCATCGTCACCGTGCCCCACCGCGGCCCGACGCGGGGGATCGACGCCGTCAACCTGTACTCGGCGCTCCGCCGCCGCCGACCCTCCTTGCCGGAGCTGGAGGGGCTCGTGGGCACCGACGAGGGCGAGCATCACCACTTCAGCGTGACGGAGCTGCGCGGCCTGCTGGAGCCCGACTTCACGGTCGAGCGCATCGCTCGCACCGGCCTGGGGTTGCAGGAGCTCGTCACGCTCACGATCCTGACCCTGCGCGTGGCGCTGCACGCGCCGCGCCTCGCGCGCCTGGTGATGCCGGCGCACCTGGTGGTCAACATCCTCGATGATGTGCTGCCCACCGGCCCGTTCGCCTACAACCTCGCCGTTTGCGCCCGCAGCAACAAGCCGGAAGGCGGATCCCCGCAGAGTGCGGGGAATCCTGCGTGAGGAATGGAATCCGCGGTGAAGCTCGAAAGGAGTCTGCAGTGAGACCTTCTGCAAGGACGAGGACGGCGCTCGGCACGCTCCTGGTGCTAGCCGCGTTTTCATGTGCGACGAGCGCGAGCGTGGCCGGCGAATCCGCGACCAGCGTCATCGCCAAGGACGGCTTCGGCGAACGAGCAAACTCCCTAGCCTGGTCGATGGGGTGGTTCCAGCACAAGCTCTATGTCGGGACCGGACGCGACGTGCTGTGCGTCGAAGACGAGACGACCCAGTTCTTCGTCCCGCTGGAGCAGAAGTACTCGACCACGCCGTCGCTGAACGTTCGTTGCCCGCCGAACCCGTACGAAATGGATCTGCGCGCCGACATATGGCAGTACACGCCGCAGACCCACGAGTGGAAGCGCGTCTACGTCTCCCCAACCGAGCAGAACCCCGACGAAAAGAAGCTGCGGGTCGCCAAAGACATCGCCTATCGCGCCATGATCACCTACAAGCAGTACGGCAAAGAAGCGCTGTTCGCGGCGGGCGTGAGCGCCGACGAGTACCTGCCGTCGCTGCTCGCGACCCACCCGCCGCGGATCCTGCGCAGCTTCGACGGCGTGCACTGGCAGGCGCTGAACCTGCCCCTCGTGATCGTCCACGATCCCGAAGGCAACAGGCGGCCGATGGGCTTCCGCGCGCTGGTCGTGTGGAAAGGGCACCTGTACGTGACCGCGACACCAGACCTCACGGGCAACGGGTCGCTGTTCGAGATCACCAACCCGATGTCCAGCAAACCCGGCCTCGTGCAGGTGACCCCCCCCAACCTGGACGTCTTCGAAGCGGTGGACTTCCACGGCGACCTGTACGTCGGGTGCGGCAGCGAGCAGACGGGCTACTCGGTGTGGGAGGTCAGCGGCGAAGACCGGCCGTGGGTGCCGATCGTCACCGGCGGCGCCGGGCGCGGCAATGACATCACCTCCGTGGTCTCGATGCACGTCTTCCATGACGCCCTGTACGTCGGCGCGAGCGGCTGGTATCAGAACACGCTGCCGGAGTCAGAGCTGATCCGGATCGCACCCGGCGGGGAGTGGACGCTCGTGGTCGGCAACCCTCGCACGCTGCCGAGCGGCAAGACCGCCTACCCGACGAGCGGGCTCGACGACGGTTTCGACAGCCTCTTCAACGCCCACTTCTGGCGCATGGGCTCGTTCGCCGGCGGACTCTACGTCGGCACCAACAGCTGGGCCGACCTGCTCAAAGGCTACAAAGGCAAAGGCTGGGTCGAGGATCTGCTCGCCGACGCGTCGGGCTATCAGATGTGGGCGACGTGCGACGGCGAAGATTGGTACCCAGTCACCCGCAACGCGTTCGGTGAGGGCGAATACAACTTCGGCGCACGAGTCCTGGTTCCGGGCGACGGCCCCAACGGCGAAGAACTGTACGTCGGCAGCGCCAACATGGCAGGTGGGACGACGATCGTCGACGTTCGCGAATCGATCTGCTCCTCGGGCATCAACGGCCCGCTCCGGGTGCCCGCGCCGGCCGCGATGATCGCCGAGGCTGCGGCCAAGGGCAGGAGCACGCTGCTCTCCTGGAAGCCGTCGCCCGCGGCGGCGCGCTACGAGGTGATGGCGGCGAACGAAGCCAACCTGACGCTGTACCTGCAGCCCCAGCCCTCGCTCACCCCGGACGCGTTCCAGTTCGAAGGCGCTCAGCCAATCCTGAGCAGCCCCGAAACCCCTGGCGCGGTGCCGGTCGCCATGTCGCTACCGGGCGAATTCGAACCGGTCGGGACGACAACCAACTCGTACTTCGTCGCGCACACGAACGCGCACCGCGTCTACGAGGTGATCGCCGAGAACGCTGCCGGCGAGAGCTCCGGTCCGTCGAACATCCAGATCACCCCGACGCCGGCGCCGCCGGCCACGTTCGGCTCCGTGCAGGAAGCGATCGGGTCATCGGCTCCGGCCGATGGGACCTCGGCGCGAACTGCGTCCGTGTCGGCTGCGCGGCGGCTGCTCGACGGCGCACAGGCTGCATGGGCGCGGGGCGATCGCCCAGCGGCGCTGCGCGACGTGCAGCGCTTGCAGAGCCTGGGAGGCGGCCAGCACGGGGAACTTTCCGCGCGCGCCGCCCGGCTCGAACGACACCTCCTCTACGGGGAAGCGGCCGGAGAACCGTGATCGGAGGCAGATGATGCGGATCACCATCCTCTCCGTTGGGTCCCGCGGCGATCTCCAGCCACTGCTCGGATTCGGACTCGGCCTGGCCGCGGCCGGGCACGAGCTGCGCGTCGCCGCCTTTCCGGGCTTCGAGGAGCAGGTGCGCTCCGTCGGACTCGAGTTCGCCCAGCTGGCCGAGGGACGCGTGAGCGGGCGCTCGGCGAGCGCCGCGGATCGTCGCTGGCTCGAGCGCGGGCGCCGGCGGACGCCGGCGCTGGTCGGGTTCGTCAAGGACGCGCGCTCGGTCGCCGGCCAGCGGCTGAAAGACGCCATCGCCGCGTGCGACGGAGCCGATGCGATCGTGACCAACGAGCTCGCACTGCTGCTGGGGTGGCAGGCGTCCGAGCGCTCTGGCGCCAAGCTCGTGCGCGCCCGGCTGTGCCCGCCACCGCGGATGGCCCAGAGGCCGGCCGCCCCGCTCGTGCGCCAGGCAGCATGGCTGCTGATGCGGCGCTGGCTGGGCGCGGCGCGCCGTGAGGCAGGGCTCCCGCCGCTCCCGCGCCGCGAGCCGCTGGGCCAGCTGGCCGATCACGAGACGCTCGAGCTGCGCGCGTTCAGCCCGGCGGTCGTGACCGACCACGCGCAGGCAGGCCCGTGGACTCACGTCACCGGCTACTGGTTCCTCGACGGCGATCTCGACCCCGAGCCACCGCAGGGATTGGCCGAGTTCATCGCGAACGGCCCGGCCCCCGTCTGCGTCGGCTTCGGCAGCATGGTCGACGCCGATCCCGCCGGGACGACGGAGCTCGTCCTCGATGCGCTCCGCGACAGCGGCCAGCGGGGGGTGCTGATCCGCGGTCAGCACGGCTTCGGCGGCCTTCAGCTGCCCGACAGCGTGTTCGCCGTGGAGACGATCAGCCACGACTGGCTGTTCGAGCGCTGCTGCGTGGTCGTGCACCACGGCGGAGCGGGCACGACCGCGGCGGCGCTGAAGGCCGGCGTGCCCTCGGTGGTGGTGCCGCACATGATCGATCAGCACGCCTGGGGCAGGACGATCCACGAGCTCGGAGCGGGACCCGCGCCGATCCCGCGGCGAAAGCTCTCAAAGCAGGCTCTGCAGCAGGCGATCGCCGCGGCTGTAACCGACGGCTCGTTTCGCGAGCACGCCGCGGCCCTCGGCCGCCAGATTCGCGAGGAAAACGGAATCGCTTGCGCAGTCGACGTGTTCGAGCGACACATGGAGCGCAGCGAGCCATCAGTACTGGAACCCACCAATGGATAAATCACGGAGGCATAGATCGATGTTGACCAGAACTGCCCTGATCGGGCTGCTCGCGGCGGCCGTCGCGGCGATCCTGCCGGCCGCCGCGGCGGCGACGGTCGCTGCGAATCTGGCCATCACGCAAGGGAACGGCGCCACCGCGGGCTCGACCGCCACGACGGCGCTCAACGTCACTTTCACCAACAAAAACCAGGATGCGCCCAAGGCGATCGCGGTCACCTTCCCGCCTGGCTTCCTGCTGAACCTCGGCCAGAACGAAGGCAAATGCCTCGCCTCCAGCGCGCCGAATCCCTCCTGCTCGCTCGGCTACATCGAGTTCACCGCGGGCAACGGCGAACAGACGACGGCGGGGCTCTACCTCGTGATGGCGCCGACGATCGGCGAAGTGGCGGGGATCGCGCTGGACAACGGCACTGCCACGCTTGGCACCGCCGCCGTGACGCTCCTCACCTCACCCGCGATCGAGCTGAAGGTCGCATTCCCGCCGTTTCCCACCACAAACCCCGAAGGCACGGACAACGGCGGGATCGTCGCGACCCAGATCAAGCTTCAGAGCCCACGGCTGCCCACCGCCTGCGGCGCCCCCCTGTTCTTCGACCTCGGCGTGACGACGTTCAACACCAGCACCACGTCTACGAACGCGCCGCTGGAAGTGACCGGCTGCAGCACGCTGCCGTATGCGCCGCAGATCGCGGCGACCGTCACCAAAGTGGCGAGCGAAGAAGGCGCCGATGTCGCGATCACGCTCACGCAGCCGAACCCAGCCGCAGAATCGGCGACCGGCGGCTTCGAGTTCGGCAGCCCCACGGGCGTGAAGATCAACAAAGTGCTCGCGCCGTGCTTCAAAGGCGCAACCTGCACGGTGGGAACGGTCGCGGGGAGCTCCCCCACGCTCGCCCCATCGGAGCTGTCCACCGGCGAGTTGACCCTCTCCGGCACGATCACCGCAGGGAGCCTCAGCTCACAGCTCACAGGCGCGGTCACGATGTCGTTCCCGCCGCCGTTCGAGTTCTCGCTCAACGGCCCGATCAACTTCAACGAACACACGATCACGTTCCTGAACATGCCCGACTTCCCACTCAGGACGCTCACCTACACGTTCCTGGGCATACCCGCCGGGCCGGCGTTCGTGACCAGCTGCGACGAACCATCGACGATCAGCGCGACCCTCAACCCCCAGGACGGGGGTCCGGCGACGAAGGTCACCGGCCCCGTCACGAATCTCAACTGCCCGCCACCGAGCGTGACGCCAACGGTGTCGGGTTCGCTGAGCGACCTCGGTGGCGGCAAGCCGAAGCTGCAGCTCCACGCCAGCCACGGCCGCGGCGCCGCGAACTTGGCGTCACTGTCGATCGGGCTGCCCTCGGGCCTGAGCTTCGCCGGCAAGGCGCTCGTCACGAAGAAGGTGTGCGAAGGCAGCGGCCCGCACCGCAGGTGCAAGACCCGCGCGGTCGTCCATGGCCTGTCGCTGTCCGGCGCCTCGGTCAAGAGCGCCCGGCTCGCGGGCGGCAAGCTCGTGATCGCGTTCGCGAGCTCCGCCTCGAGCGTGTCGCTCACGGCGCGCGGCCCGCTGCTGAGCGAGAGCTCGACGCTCGAGCACAAGGCCAAGAAGCACAATGCAGGCAACCTCGTCACGCACGTGCGGCTCACCGACGCCAGCGGGCATGCCACCGCGCTGAGCGTGTCGTGAGCCGACGTCGCAACGCCATGGCAGACGCGAACCGGCGTTATCCGCTGTCGAACGGGCTCTCGGTATACGGCTCGTCGCGCAGCGAGGCGCGCCGTGACGATTACCTCTTTGGAGGGTATTTCAACTCCAACCTCGCCCTTGCTCCCGGCGCGACGGTTCTCGACATCGGCGCCAACATCGGCCTCTTCTCACTCGAGCTGCTTCGCCGCTACGGGACCGGTGTCCGCATCTTCGCCTGCGAGCCGGCGCCCAGATCGTTCGCGTTCCTGGAGCGCAACGTGCGTGAGCTGTTCCCCGATGCTTCGGTGTCCTGCATGCGCGTAGCCGTCGGCGAGCAGGCGGGTCGCTCGACGCTCTACTTCCGGCCGCGCGTCTCGCAGTTGTCCTCGCTGCAGCGCGGCCGGATCTACGACATGCAGGACCTCATCGACGCGATGCTCAAGGAGCCGCCGGCGGGGATTCCGCGCAGCTCGTCGCGGTTGCGGCGGTGGCTGAGGCCGAGGGCCGGCAAGCTCGTCAGGGTGGCCGCCTGGTGGATGGGACGCGAGGTCGAGGAGATCCCATGCGAGGTGACCACGGTCTCGGGCATCATCGAGCAGTCGGGTCTCGAGCGAGTCGACCTGCTGAAGGTGGACGTGGAGGGTGCCGAGCTAGACGTGCTGCGCGGCATCACGCCTGAGGACTGGCAGAAGATCGGGGCGCTTGTGGCGGAGGTCCACGACGTCGACGGCCGAGTCGAGACGATCCGCGGAATCCTGACGTCGGCGGGCTTCGCCCGGATCGACTTCAGCCAGGAGTGGCCGTTCGAAGGAACGAACATCTACGTGCTCGAGGCCAGCCGGGCTTAGGGCCCAGCCGGGCTCAGAGCGAGCGCGCGGCCCCCGACAGCACCCTCCCGCGCATGGCCTCCTCCACGGGAAGGCCAGCCTGGGCGAGGATCGTCGGAGCGATGTCGTAGATGGTCATGTCCTCGCGCCGCCCGGCCGGCACGCCGGGCCCGGTGACGATGCAGATGCCGTCGCGATCGTGGTTGGCGTCGTCGGGACCGGTGTCGTTGTCGAAGGTCCAATGCCGGCCGTGGCCGAGGCTGCCGTTGCTGCGCCAGCCGAGGTCGCCGAAGTACACGATCAGGTCAGGCGGAATGCGTCGCTGCTCGCGCCACAGCTCCCGCGGGCGGAAGGCGCGCGTGCCGATCGGCCGCCCGTCCGGGCCCGGCACAGCCGTCAGGCGTGCGGTCAGCTCGTCGAGCAGCTGCTCGACCTCCTCGGGCGCGACGATACCCTGCGGCTCGCGCCCGGCGACGTTCAGCGACAGGCGGCAGTAGTAGCCGCCCTCGCCCCAGGCACGGGTGCGACTCCAGTCGACGGCCGCCTCGCTGAACGCCGTCGGGCCCTGCGGTTCCTGCTCGAGCACGAGATAGCCCTCCTGCGCGAGCCATTCGTTGACGCAGATCGCCCCCTGCATCGGCCGCGCGCCGTGGTCTGAGACGACCAGCACGGTCGTGTCCTCGTCGAAGCGCTCGAGCAGCTCGCCGATCTCTTCGTCGAGGTAGATGTAGTAGTTGCGGATCGCGTCGCGGTAGCGGTGCTCGGGCTCGTGACGCGGGTGCTCAGGATCCAGGAAGCGCCAGAAAGCGTGATGCATGCGGTCGAGGCCGATCTCCACCATCATGAAGAAGTCCCACGGCCTGCTGTCGAGCAGGTGCCGGCAGACGGTGAAGCGCTGCTCGGTCATCTCGTAGACCTCCGCGAGGATGCGGTCACGTTCGTCGCTGCGGAAGCTGCGCACGTCGACCTTGTAGTGGCCGACGAGCGACTCGATCTCGGCACGCAGCTCGGGAGGGTGCGTGTAGGGGTCGGTGCGCGTGTCGCCCGTCAGGAAGCACGACACCAGCTCGCCGTTGACGGGCACCGGCGGCGAGGTCTGCGGCACGCCGACGACGATCACGTGCCTGCCGGCGCGCGAGAGGTGGTCCCAGACGCGATCGACCTTCACCGAGCGCGAGTCGGCGAGCCCGAGCGAGTCGTAGTCGTAGGCGCTGCGGTTGCGAAAGCCGTAGATGCCGAGCTCGCCGGGGTCGCGGCCGGTCATCATGCAGCTCCACGCCGGCACGGTGATCGGCGGGTCGACGCTGCGCAGCGGCCCGTAGGTTCCGGCTCCCATCAGCCGGCTGAGGCTCGGCAGCTCCTCCCGCCAGCGGTCGAACACCAGCCGGGGCTCGGCGCAGTCGAGCCCGACCACCGCCACCCGACGGCTCACAGAGGTCCCCTCTCCAGCACGAACCGCAGATATGCGAGCGTGCCGTCCTCGAAGGCGTTGAACATGGGGCTGCCCTCGATCGCGGAGAAATCCAGCGCCTTGCGGCGCAGGGGTCCCGGCGCGCGGCGCTCGACCCATGCGCGAAGCGCCGGGGTGGCGAGGGACCGCGCGCGCAGCACCTGGGCGGTGATGTCCTGCTCCTCGAGCGTCCGGAACCCGGCCTCCGCGATCTGCCGCCGCAGCGCCGCCACGTCGTCCTTGGCCGCGTGATCGCGCTTGGAGGCGGTCGGCCGGAAGTCGGCGAGCAGCAGCAGCCCGGCCGGACGGAGCACGCGACGAACCTCCGCCAAGAACGCTGCCATGTCGGGGTAGCAGTGTGAGGACTCGACGTTGATGACGGCGTCGAACGCCTCGTCCGCGAACGGAAGCCTCTGGGCGTCGGCGGTCCGGAAGCTCAGCCCGGGCTTGCCGTAGCGGCGCCGGCAGCGCTCGATGGCGAGGCGGGCGAGGTCGACGCCGGTCATCGAGCTCGGCCGGAAGCGCTCGAGCACGAACGCCGCGCCCCTGCCGCGGCCGCAGCCCACCTCGAGCACGTCCTTGCCGGCGAGCTCGGCGGCGCCGGCGACGGCCTCGTACAGCGCCAGGCCGAAGCCTTCCCGGCTCGCGCGGGCGCCGGCAGCGCCTACGTCCGCGTCCGCCTCGGCGTAGCCGTAGTTCATCAGCGCCGTGTCCGGCCCGCCGAGCGTGGATGTGAGGCTGTGGAGCTCGTAGAAGCCGCGCCACAAGAGCTTCTCGACTGTCGCTCGCAGCTGCGGCGCGGCACGCAGCAGCATGCCGACCGCCGTCCGCACGGGGCGCACGCGCCGCGGCGGGCGAACGCTGGTCTCAGAGCTCACCCCGCTGACGATATTGCATCGAAAGCGGTGTGCCGTGCGCGGGCGCCCCGCGTCGAACCTTCGTCCAGCGCCTGGGCTTCGATCGGGCCACGCGCGGAGATCTGCCGTAGGGATGACGGTGGGACAGAGAACCCTCCAGCGTGTGCTCGCCTGCCTGGCCGTGTTCATCTGCGCGCCCTGCGGCGCGGCCCGCGCCGAAGGCCAGGCCAGCGCCACGTTCATCGCCGAGAACTGCGCGCCGGTGGCGGCCGCGAGCGACGGCACGATGGTGTGGTACGCGCGCAACGCCGCGGGGGTCTGGGATGCGTACATCGGCAACGGCAAGTGCGAAGGGGCGCCGCTGCTGCCCGCATACGCCGGCAACAGGGGCCCGTCGGACATCACCGCGAACGGCCGCTACGTGCTCCTCACGACGGCCGAAGGCTGGGAGCGCCAGTTGCCCGTCTCAGCCCCCGGCGACGGCACGGACAACTCGATCCAGCTGTACGACCGGCAGACGGGCAGGCTCTCGACGCTGCTGCCCGGGCCGACGGCCTCGCAGCGGGGCGTGATCTGGCCCACGTTCAACGCCAACGCCACCAAGATCGTGTGGTCGCAGCTGGTCAAGACCGCATATGAAGACCCGCCGAACGGCGAGTGGGCGCTGCACGTCGCCGACGTGAACCTCGAAGCGGGCACGCTCAGCCACAACGTCGAATGGCAGGACCCGGACGGGCAGGGAGCCTTCTACGAGGCATACGGCTGGGTGCCCGGCACCGACTCGGTGATCTTCATGTCGGGCACGCGTGCGAGCTCGTCGGGCTTTCGCGGCGCGCAGCTGTTCACGCTCCCGGAAGATCTCGACCCGAGCACGGCGCCCACGCGCATCAGCCCCGAATTCGTGCCCCCCTGGCCGTGGCAGTGGCCGCTGGACGTCTTTCACGAGTTCGCGCACTTCGCACCGGGCAACCCGTACACCCTCTACACGTCGATCGCCGCGCAGACGGACGGGGGAGACGACCTGTACTCGTACGACATGCGCACGCAGGAACCCGACGGCCTGCTCGGGCAGCCGACCCGCGTCAGCTACTTCGGCGGCAGGCTGGAAGAGAACGGTAGCTATTCGAGTGTGCCCGGCTGGCCGTCGCCCAGCTACACGGTCGTGACGACGATGGCCTGGGTCGACGGCGGCTGGGTGGCGGCGACCTGTCACGAACTGTGCCAGAAAGTCGAAGCCTGGCGCATCAACCTCGGGGTGGAAAAGGCGCCGCTCGCACTCACGCCGAGCCTGGAAGAACCGGCGCCCGCCGACCCCCCCGCTCCGCCCAGCGGCCACCCCTCGCGAGCGCCGGCGCCGGCCGCACACAGCAAGCGCTCATGCGACGCCTCCGCCGCCCGCGTGCACGGCGCGACGCACGGACGGCGTCGCGTACGAGCCGCCTCGCGCTCGCAGTGCGGGCACCGGCACCGCACGCCCGCGCGACGGCGCTCGAAGAGACGGTAGTAGGCCCCGACGCGCCCGCGGAGCAGACCCCGCGGGGCATCGCAGCCCGATTCAGATCACCCCTTGGCGCATGGCGAGCGCGACGGCGTGTGCTCTCGTCTTGCAGTTCAGCTTCTCCAGCAGGTCGTGGATGATGTTCTTGACGGTCCGCTCCGAGTAGCTCAGCTGGGTGGCGATCCCGCGCGTGCTCTCGCCGTCGGCGAGCATCCGCAGCACGTCGTATTCGCGGTCGGAAAGCTGTGGCTCGGCGGGCTCGACGTGCGCCTCTTCGCCGAGGGGGCGCAGCTGGCCGAGAAGCTCTGGGGAGATCGGCCCGCCGCGGGTGGCCGCCCGCACGCAGGAGACCACGCTGGCGGGCGTGGCGTCGCGCAGGATCACCACGGCCGTGACCTCCCGGCCGCCGTCCCCGCGGTCGGACTCCAGCGAGCGCTCGGCAGAGCGTCCGCGGACGGAGTGCAGAAGGCGGACGTCGCAGCGGCCCGCGGGCGCGCCTTCCTGGTCGATTCCCGCGCCGTCGACCTTCACGATCAGCACCGGGCGCCGGGGAGCGGCTTCGAGCACGCTGGGATGTCGGTGGGCGCGGGCGGCAGCCGATCGCATCAGCAAATCCCAGCAGTCGCGCGGCGGGGCGAGAAGGGACATCTGGCCACCGTTTCGTGCATCGGATGGCGACGGATGCCCAACAGGCTCAACTGGTGCGCGATCCTGCCGACGCGTGCTGCGAATAGACGAGCCACTCGCGGTCCCCCTTCGATTGTCCGTAATCCGTAGGTGGGCCAAGTCAACCACACCGGCCCAAACCCCGCTATTTCCTGGAAAGTGATTATCACGGCGTGAGAAGGGTGTCAAGCGTCGGGGGTCGTCTGCCGGCGCCGACACCGCCCTCAGTCCTTCTCCAAAAACGAGGGGCGCTGGGTTCAGGACCGCGGCGGGGCGCCGAGACGGCCACCGAGCATCGAGGCGCTGCCGAGCGCCTCGTAGTGATCGTCGGCATCGGCGAAGCGCGCCCCGTCGGGCGCCAGCCGCCGCACGGCGATCTCCGCCCAGCTCGCCGGGAGCTCTCCGGCGTCGAGCCGGCTGCGCGCGTCCGCGAGCAGCTTGTCCACCACCGGCCGGCTGACGCCGAGCCGCTCGGCCATGCCCTGCTCGCCGAGGTCCCGGGCGATGCGCAGCACGATCACGTCACGCTCGCGCCGGAGCTCCTGCTTCTGGCGCTCGCGGGCGAGCTGACGGGCTGCGTTCACGGAGGCACCGCCGTCCAACAGAAGATCACGCTCGCCGCCGATAGGCGACGGGTTGTCATCCATATCCGCAGTATTCCCGAACGACCGGATGGACGGGCGCCAAGACCCCGCTATTTGGCAACTAATCCTCGGCCTCCAGCAGGTGCGCGCCGGCGCTCGGCCGTACCGCGCGGGCATCGGCTGGCGGGCGCCCTCCGGGCGCGAACAGGGCGAGCACGATGCCGCCGAAGCCGCCGCCGTGGATTCGCGCCCCCGCGGCGCCGGCGCGGCGCAGGCGCTCCACCGCTAGCTCGACCGCCGGCGTGGAGACCTGGTAGTCGTCGCGCAGGCTCGCGTGGGAGGCGTCGAGCAGCCCGCCGAGCTGCGCCAGATCGCCGGCGCGCAGCGCGGCGACGGCCTCGCGCACGCGCCCGTTCTCGGAGATCACATGGGCCACCCGGCGTCTCAGCGGTTCCGGCAGGCGGGCCGCGGCGGCGGGGTGGGCGTCGCGCAGCGAGCCAACTCCCAGCAGCGCGCAGGCCTGGGCGCATTCCTCGCGGCGCTGGTTGTAGGGGGAGCTCGCGTGTGCGTGGCGCTCGCCGGAGTCGAGCACCACCAGGCGCCAGTCGCCGAGCACGAGCGCCACCGGCTGGATGGCGAGCGAGCGGAAGTCGATGCAGAGCGCGGCGTCCGGCTCGCCGCAGAGGCAGGCGAGCTGGTCGAGCAGGCCGGTGTGGGCGCCCACCCACTCGTTCTCCACGCGCGAGCACAGCCGGGCGAGCGCGATGCGGTCGAGCGCCGCCGGCTCGCCGGCGCGGTCGCCGTCGCGCCCGAGCTCGATCAGGGCCAGGCACAGCGCGACCTCGAGCGCGGCCGACGAGGACAGGCCCGACCCTCGCGGCACGTCGCCGTCGATGCGCACGCTCGCTCCCACCAGCGGGAAGCCGGCGCGCGCGAGCTCGGCGACGGCGCCGCGCACGAACGCGCGCCAGCCCTGCGCGCGCGGCGGATCGCGCAGCGGGAACTCGTCGTGCTCGCCGACGTCGGCCGCATCGACCTCCATCCGCCCGCCGCCTCGAGAGCCAGAGCCGCCGTCACCCGGCGCGGGCCCGGCCGCGATCGCGGTCGCACGGACGGTGACGCCCTCGGCGATCGCGAACGGCAGCGCGAGCCCCTGGTTGTAGTCGGTGTGCTCGCCGATCAGGTTGACGCGGCCGGGCGCGAACGCGGCGCTGCGCTCACGCGGCACGGGCGATCGCCTCACGCAGGGCGGCTGCGGACTCCTCCGGGAGCGTGTCGGAGATGAACGTGCCCGCGCCCTGCTCTGAGCCGGCGAGGTACTTGAGCTTGTCGGCCGTGCGCAGCGGCGGGTAGAACTCCACGTGGAGGTGCCCGCGCCGCGCGGGCGCGCTCGTCGCCTCGCCCCCTGGCGGGCCCTGCCCGGTCGCGAGGCCCGTGGGGGCCTGGTGCACCGCCATCACGTACGGAAACGGCCGCTCGAAGAGGGCGTCGTAGGCCCGCGTCAGCGCCTGCAGGGCCGCAGCCAGCAGGCGCAGCTCCCCGGGGGCGCAGTCGAGCAGGCTGGGGCGGTGCTCGCGGAGCATCACGTGCGCTTCGTAGGCCCAGCGCGCCGCGTAGGGGATGTAGACGACGACGGCCTCGTTCTCGAACACCACCCGGCGGGCGTCCTCGAGCTCCCGTCGCAGCAGCGCGCACGGCGCGCAGCCGCCGAGACGCTCGTCGGCGGCGAGCTCGAGCGCGGGTACGGGCGGCAGGAACGGAAAGCCGTAGATCTGGCCGTGGGGATGGTGGAGGGTCACCCCCACCTCCACGCCGCGGTTCTCGAAGATGAACACGTACTCGATGTCCGCGCGAGCGCCCAGCTCCAGGTAGCGGTGGCGCCACACCCACATCAGGTCCTCGGCGCGCTGGCGCGGCAGGGTGGCGAACGAGGCGTCGTGGTCGTCGGTGTAGACGACCACCTCGGCCGCCCCGTGGGGCGCCTCGAAGGCGGGGAAGAGGTTGTCGAACACGGCTATCTCGAACGCCGGGAGGGGGATCTCGGTTGGCTCGCCGCCCGGGCGCGTGGCGTCGAGCGGGCAGTGGTCGCGCGCGGGCAGGAACGTGCGCTCCTGGCGGTGGACGGCGTAGTCGACCTGCTCGCCGCGCAGCTCGTTGAAGCGCTGGCCGATGCTCGAGCGCTCGCCTGAGCTCACTCGCCCCCGCCCTGGCCGGCGATGTGGCTGTAGACGAGCAACGCGCGCCCGTCGTCTTTGACGCGCCGCTCCACGGCGACCGTCCCGCAGCGCTCGCCCTGCTCGTCCTCGTTCGTGCTGGAGGCGAACGGCTCTCGTTTGGCTGGTGCCGGCTCCTCGACGTTCGTTGTCATTGCACGAGGGTATAGGCTGCAATGCCAGCTAGTGCCCAATGTCGCATGCCAGCGGGCAGGTCATTTCCAAGCTGCGGATAGGAGGACGAGATGGCAGACATCGACCAGGTTGAGGACGCGGTCGAGCGTTTGGAGCACATGGACCGAGCGCACACCGAGCGGCCGGGCTTCGATCGCCGCGCCTTCATGCGCCGCACCGCGCTGACGGGCGTGGCCGCGGGCTCCGTGGGCAGCCTGCTGAGCGCGTGCGGCTCGAGCGCGTCGAGCAGCAGCGGCTCCTCGAGCGTGTTCGGCTCGCACCCGAAGTACAAATTCACGGTCGTCAACCACGTGACCACGAACACGTTCTTCGTGCCGACCCAGTACGGGATCGCCGACGCCTGCAACCTGCTCGGCTGCTCGTACGTGTGGACCGGCTCGGAATCCAGCAACGTCGGCCAGATGGTGGACGCGGTCAACACGGCGGTGGCGAGCGGCGTGGACGGCATCGCGGTGTCGCTGATCGACCTGCACGCGTTCAACGCCCCCGTCGAAGCCGCGCTGAAGGCCGGCATCCCGGTTGTCTCCTACAACGCGGACGCCCCCGCCAACCAGCGCCTCGCCTACATCGGGCAGAACCTGAAACTGGCGGGCGAACAGATGGGCGAACGGATCGTCGAAGCGGTCAAAGAAGGCGACGTGGCGCTGTTCATCGACACGCCGGGCTCCGCCAACCTGCAGCCCCGCATCGAAGGCGCGGAAGCGGCGATCAAGGCTTCCGGCAAGCCGATCACGGCCCACCCGATCTCCACCGGCACCTCCGAACCGGGCCAGCTCTCGACGATCGAAGCGTACTGGATCGGACACAAGGAAACGAAGGGCATGTACGCGGTCGCCGGGGACTCGACGGCGCAGCTCGGGAAAGTCATGCAGAAGTTCGGCCTCGTCGGGAAGGTCAAGGCGGGGGGCTTCGACCTGGCCGAAGCCACGCAGAAACTGCTGCAGGAAGGCTACCTCGAATTCACGATCGACCAGCAGCCCTACCTGCAGGGATTCGTGCCGATCCTGCAGCTTTTCTTGTGGCACGTGTCCGGGTCGCTCACGGGTCCGGCGGAAGTGGACACCGGCCTGAAATTCCTCGACAAGGAAACGATCGCCCCGTACGTCGAATCGAAATCCCGCTACGAGGGAACGTCCTCGGCGGCGAAAGTGGTCCCGCTGAAGGCGGGCGCCGCCGCGTAGTCGTGTCGAGCGTGGCTGGCGGAGCTGCCCCGAGCGGGCCGGCGACGACGGAGGGCCCGGCGCGTGCGCGCCGGGCCCGGGCGACAGAATCGAGCACGCTGCGCGAGCGCGTCCTGGGACTGCGCGAGGGCAGCATCGTCGTCGTCACGATCGTGACGGCGATCTACTTCTCGGTCGAGACGAGCAGCTTCTCCACGAGCGCGAACTTCAAGACGCTGCTCCCGTACTTCGCGCCGTTCGCGATCATGGCGGCCGGCGAGGTGTTCGTGATGATCCTCGGCGAGATCGACCTGTCGATCGGCGCCATGTACCTGTTCGCGCCGTTCCTGTTCTACAAGCTCAACGCTTCCGCGGGCATACCGCTCCTCCCGAGCGTCGTGATCGCGCTGCTCGTGTGCATGGCGGTCGGCTTCGCCAACGGCTTCGCCGTGGCGGTGATCGGCATCAGCTCGTTCGTGACGACGCTCGGCACGCTGTTCGCGTTCGAGGGGCTCTCCCTGGTCGTCTCTCACGGCGAAACGAAGAGCACTCCGGGCGCCGAAGTGACGCACTCTGAAGTCAACGTGTCGCACGTCGTCAACGGCCACCACATCGTGCTCAAAGAAAGCGTCAACCACATCGGCACGTTCGCGAAAATCTTCGGCGCGGGCACCTATTCGGAGCTGATCTGGGCGGTGGTGATCGTGGTCGTCCTGCAGGTGGCGCTGACGTTCAGCCGCTGGGGGCTCTACACGGTCGCGATCGGCTCGAACAAGCTCGGCGCGGCGGAGGCCGGCGTGAAGGTCAAGTCCGTGATGATCCGCAACTTCGTGCTCTGCAGCCTCACCGCCGGCCTCGTCGGGATCCTCGAGGCGGTGCGCGCCGGGACGACCGTGCCGGACCCCGCGAGCGCCAACGAAATCCTGTTCCTGGCGATCGCCGCGGGGGTGATCGGTGGGACGCTGCTGACGGGCGGCTCGGGCACTATCGTCGGCGCGCTGATCGGAGCGCTGTTCCTCGGCATCCTCAAGGACGGCCTGGTCCTGAAGGGCGTGAACGCCGACTACCTGCTCTTCTACACGGGCCTTGCGATCCTGATCGCGATGACCGTCAACATCTACGTCCAGCGCGCCCGCAGGGGGCACAACAGTGGCTGACGCGACCACGCCGGCGGATGCGGTGGTGCCACCGAGCTCGGCGCCGGACGACGTGCTGCGCGTCGAGCACATCGCCAAGCGCTTCGGTCCGGTGACGGCGCTGCGCGACGTCAGCCTGCACCTGCGCAAGGGGGAGGTGCTCGGCCTGCTCGGCGACAACGGCGCGGGCAAGTCGACGCTGATCAAGATCATCTCGGGCTTCCAGAAGCAGGACTCGGGCGAGATGTTCCTGCGCGAGGAGCCGTACGAGCCGAAAAGCGTCGACGACGCCCGCGCGAAAGGCGTCGACACCGTCTATCAGGACCTCGCGCTGATCGACGAACTGTCCGTCTACCACAACCTGTTCCTGCGCCGTGAGCGCCTGCTGAAACCGCTGCCGCTGCTCGACAACCGGCGCATGAAGCGCGAAGCGCGAAGCGCGCTCGACGACATCGGCATCCACATCCCGCGCATCGACGTGGCGGTCGCGCGGCTGTCGGGCGGGCAGCGCCAGGCGATCGCGGTGGCGCGCACGGTGAACTCCGACGCGGACATCATCCTGCTCGACGAGCCGCTCGCGGCGATGGGCGCGCGGGAGGGCTCGCAGATCCTCGATCTGGTCGCGCGCCTGAAGGCCGAGGGCCGCGTGTCGATCATCATGATCCTCCACAACTACGTGCACGTGCTGCAGGCGTGTGACCGTGTGAGCATGATCGTGGACGGCGCGATCGCGCTCGACAAGCCGACGTCGGAGACCTCGGTCGAGGAGCTGACGGACATCGTCGTCAACGAGTACAAGCGTGCCCGCGAGGCGACCCACGCCGAAGCGGCGGCCGCAAGCGCGATGCAGACCGACGACGGAACGACAGACGTTTAGGAGGGGTCGCGTGGTTCCCTCCAGCGCTGCCGGCGGATAGCAGATGCCCTTCGATCCCGCGCGCGCCGATCCCGTCTACCTCGCGGACGCCGAGCGCTACGAGCGCCTGCCCTACCGCCGCGTGGGCGCGAGCGGCATCCGGCTGCCGGTGATCTCGCTGGGCCTGTGGCAGAACTTCGGCGACGATCGCCCGCTGCGCACCAGCCGCGCGATCCTGCGCCGCGCGTTCGATCTCGGCATCACGCACTTCGACCTGGCGAACAACTACGGCCCGCCGTACGGCGCGGCGGAGAAGAACTTCGGTCGCATCTTCGCCGAGGACTTCCGGGCCTACCGCGACGAGCTGATCATCTCGACGAAGGCCGGCTATGACCAGTGGCCGGGGCCCTACGGCGAGTGGGGCTCGCGCAAGTACCTGCTGGCGAGCCTCGACCAGAGCCTCGAGCGCATGGGGCTCGAGCACGTCGACATCTTCTACTCGCACCGCTTCGACCCGAGCACGCCGCTGGAGGAGACGATGGGCGCGCTCGACAGCGCCGTCCGCGCGGGCAAGGCGCTGTACGTGGGCATCAGCTCCTACTCGGCCCAGCGCACCGAAGAGGCGATCGAGATCCTCACGCGGCTGGGTACGCCGCTGCTGATCCACCAGCCTTCCTACTCGCTCTTGAACCGCTGGATCGAGCGCGGCCTGCTGGAGACGCTGGAGCGCGACGGCGTCGGCGCGATCGTGTTCTCACCGCTGGCCCAGGGGCTGCTCACCGACCGCTACCTTCACGGCGTGCCCGAGGACTCGCGCGTGCGCCGCGGCGAGGCGTTCGACGAGCGCCTGATCACCGACGAGGCGCTGGCCCGCGTACGCGCGCTGAACGAGATCGCCGCCCGGCGCGGGCAGTCGCTCGCGCAGATGGCGATCGCGTGGGTGCTGCGCGACGCGCGCGTCAGCTCGGCGCTGATCGGCGCGAGCAGCGTCGCCCAGCTCGAGCAGAACGTCGCGGCGCTCGACAACCTCGAGCTCAGCGCGCAGGAGCTCACCGAGATCGACCGCTACGCGGTGGAGAGCGAGATCAACATCTGGGCGCCCTCGAGCGGCGCCTGAGGGAATTTGTCGGCGCGCAAAGCACGTACTCGTGTCAGCAGTGCCCGTCGTGATCGATGAGCGCAGGTTCTAGCCGGCGCGCCACGAACTTGTCAGACATGCCGCAAATGCCGGGCTCCAAGACACGTGTCTTCTCGGTATTCGATCGAATCCCGATAGTCAGCGAATTCGCAGACCCGATCGTCGCCACCGTGCTCTTGGCGATCATCGCAGTCACAGCCGGCGCCCTCCTGCTGTCGTCACAGATATTTCCGCACGACTCCGAAGCTCGGAGCCACGTGATCCAAATCGCCGGCGGACTTGTACTCATCCTAGGTCTCTACTACGCCAGCGTAACGGTCCGCGAGCTTCGCGCTCAACAATACCTAGAGAGGCTATCGACGCTCATCGGTCAGCTCTCGTCCACCAACGAAGCGGTCCGCGTTGGAACCCTGCGACTGCTCCAGAGCGCCGCCCTGGAGCGGCCTACCCTCCCCTCCGACAGCACGACGGAAGGCGCCGCCCAAGCTCGAAGCCGCGCGATCTGGGAGGCAATCACGCAGGTATCTAGAGAGAATGACTCCGACGCGGCGGTGCTCGCCGCCCTGATATGTCGCGAACTGGCCGCACAAGGGTTTCCACAGCCCGATGCCTCCTCAGCAGTAGGCATCCGAGACTCGACGCCCCAGTAAAGACAGCTCGTATTCGCGGTGTCCCGATGTTCAGCCGCCGCTGGCGTTTCACTCACTGCGCTGTGCCGTTGCGCTTCAATCGTATACCACGGTATACTGAGGGCATGGCGAAGGTCATGGTGTCGATGCCGGACGATCTCCTGAGCGAGGTCGATGCTGAGGCGACTCGTCTCGGGACAACCCGCAGCGCAGTGTTGCGCGAGTTCGCCGACTCCGCGCTGCGTAGGCGCCGCACGGATCGTGCGGCGGCCATGGACAGGCTCTTGCGGCAGGCTGCACGGCATGGTGGTGCGACTGCCGAGCGGGTAAAAGCCACAAGGCCGTAGCGTGAGCACGCTGCTGTTGGATGCCAGCGTGATCCTCGCGGCGTTCGATTCCGACGACGAGCTGCATGGACCATCCCAGGCGCTACTCGCTGATCCCGATGTGACGCTCACCACCCTCGATCTCGCCCGATACGAGGTGGCGAACGTAGCAGTTCGAGGCTGGTGCGAACTCGGGCGTGTCGCCCCATTGCTGGAAGCAATCGACCGGATCTCTGGTGACGGCGGGGTCGTACCGTCTACGACGACGTTGCTCAGCCGCGCGGCGAAGCTCGCCGATGAGCACACGATCTCCGTGTACGACGCGGCCTACGTAGCGGCGGCTGACCAGGGCGGCGGCACGCTGGTCAGCTGCGACATCCGCGACCTCGTGAGCAAGGGGCTTGCGAGTAGCCCCTTGAGCGTGCACGAGGAGGAGCTGCCTCCTCCTGGCCGGCGGTAGAGTTGGCGTCACTGTGACGCTCGTGGTGATCACCGGGGCGACCCGCGGCATCGGCCAGGCCGCCGCGGTGGAGCTCGCCCGCGAGGGCGCGGAGGTGGCGCTGGTCGGCCGCGAGGCCGCCCGCGTGGCGGCGGTCGCCCAGGAAGCGCGGGCGGCCGGCGCGCGAGCGCCGGTGCACGAGCACGTCGCGGACCTGATGCTGATGAGCGGGGTCCGGGCGCTCGCCGGGGAACTGATCGAGCGCTACGAGCACATCGACGTGCTCGCGAACAACGCCGGCGCGCTGTTCGCCTCGCGCAAGGAGACCGCGGAGGGCTTCGAGCGGACGTTCGCGCTCAACCACCTGGCGCCGTTCCTGCTCACCAACCTGCTGCGCGGTCATCTGGCGGGCGGGCGGGTCGTGACGACCGCCTCCGACGCCCACCAGGGAGGGCGCCTGGACCTCGACGACCTGCAGTCCGAGCACGGCTACGCGGCGATGCGCGTGTACGGCACGAGCAAGCTCTGCAACATCCTCTTCACCCGCGAGCTCGCCGGGCGCGCTCCCGAGCTGCACGCCAACAGCTACCACCCGGGCGTCGTGCGCACGGGCTTCGGCAAGAACGAGAACGGCTTCTGGAGGCTCGCGACGACGCTCGGCGGGCCGTTCTTCCGCTCCCCCGCCCGCGGCGCCCGCTCGCTGGTGTGGCTCGCGCTCTCGGAGGAGGCGGGCGAGCTGACCGGCGCGTACGTGCAGGACGAGAAGGTGCTCGAGCCGAGCGCGCAGGCCCAGGACACGGCGCTCGCGGAGGGCCTGTGGGAGCGCAGCGCCGAGCTCGTCGGGCTGCGCTCGCAAGCGCCCGCCGCCTCCTGAACGCCCCGCGGCGGCCTGTCCTGCCCGGCGCGCCGGGCGCCTCCTGAACGCCCTGCCGCGCCGTGGCGCTGCTCGGCGAGCGGCGTGAGTCGACGTCTGCGACACGGTGGGCCTTCTGTCCAGCCGGTTTTACGAGGACTCAAGGACATGTCCGAGACAGCCGAAAGCGCTTGCACAACAAAAGTCGCTCAGGGCAAACCCGCTGTGAGGCGGGGACGCAAAGCCAGGGATCTCTCGCAGACCGCCCAGCTGCCGACCTCAAACGATCGCGCCGGGCGCGTTCCAACACGGAGGTTTTCCTGAGATGCCGTACATCATTCGCCCGAAGGGATTCCGCAGAATCGCGGCGACCCTCTTCGGCGTCGTGCTGCTCACATGTGCCGTACCCGCTGCGGCGAGTGCCGCATGCCCGTCCAACCCCGCGTCGCAGTTGCTGTCGGCGTTCGGGGACAACGCCGCCTACAGCCTGCTGAACGGCAGCTCGTTCGAATCGGGCTCTGCCGGCTGGTCGCTGACGAACGCGGAAGTGCTGGAAGAAGAAGGGGCCACCGAAGGCGCGAACGCGCTGGCGATCGAACCGGGCGGCAAGGCCGTCTCGCCGACGTTCTGCGTGAGCAGCGAATACCCGTCGTTCCGCTTCTTCGGGCGCCAGCTGAGCGGAGGCGGTCGAGGAGCATCGCTGAACGTCGCGCTGCTGTGGACGGACCTGTGGGGATACCACCACACCACGTCCGTGGGCTCGCTCCAGCCGGGCGGCGAATGGACGCTCAGCCCGGTGCTCGAGCTCGGCAGGGCGCTGCCGTTGTGGATGCCGGGACTCACCATCCAGGTCCGCCTGCAGTTCCAGGCGAGCGGCAGCGGATCGTGGGCGATCGACGATGTCTACATCGACCCCTACAGCCGTTAGGCCCGCGACAGCGGCGGCATGGGCTCCATGCCGCCGCTCCCGGCGGGGAGGGCCGGTGCTGCCATGAACGAACCGATACTCGACGACGTCCTCTCGGCCGACCCCGTGGAGCGTCTGCTGGAGGACTCCTGGAAGGCGCGGGGCCGGCGCTACAACCGCCGGGAGCTCGTCGCGGAGACGGTCGCCTCGGCGCTGTTCCTCGGCTGCGCGATCCCGATGGCGGTGGTCGCGCTGCTCTCCCACCACGTGGACTGGCCGTTGGTGGGGATGCTGGCGGTGCTGTACGCGCTCGCCTCGCGGATGATCAAGTTTCCGATCGGCGCCGGCTACGTGGTGCCCTCTTACCTCGTGCTGGTGCCGATGCTGCTGCTGCTGCCGCCGGGGCTCGTGCCGGCGCTGGCCGCCGCCGGTCTCGTCCTGGGGACGCTCGGCCAGGTGCTCGTCAACCGCGTGGGCCCGGAGCGGGTGCTGTTCGCGATCCCCGACGCGTGGCACGCGGTCGGCCCGGCGCTCGTGCTGACGATCGCCGGTCCGCTGCACGGCGGCGCGCACGTGGTGGTGGTGTACGTCGTGGCGTTCGGCGCCGGCTGCCTCTTGGACCTGCTGTCGGCGACGCTGCGCGAGGCCGCGGCGATGGGCATCGCCTCACGCGTGCAGTTCCGGGTGATCGCGCTGGTGTGGCTGATCGACGCGTCGATCGCGCCGCTGGGGCTGCTGGTGGCGCACGCCGCGCGCCACGACCCCGCGGAGGTGCTGCTGATCCTTCCGCTGAACGGCGTGCTGCTGCTGCTCTCGCGCGACCGCAGCGCGCGCATCGAACAGGCCCAGCGCCGGCTGGACCTCGTCGCCCACCAGCGCACCCGCCTGCAGGCCGCCGTCCAGCGCCTGGGCGACGCGTTCGCCGCGAAGCTCGACCTGGAGGTGCTGACGGACATCGTCCTGCGCGGCTCGATCGAGGCGCTCGACGCCGACGCCGGCCGTCTGACGCTCGCCGGGCCGATGGACCCGCGCGTGCTGGAGATCGCGTGCGGCGAGCGCGTGGCCGGCGCCCTGCACGCCGCCGCCGACGCCACCCAGCTCGACGAGCAGCCGTGCCAGCTCGTGCGCGACGGCGTGTGGGCGCTGGCGCTGCCGTTCGGGTTCTCCACCGACATCGGCCGCGCCCGCGGCGCGCTGGCGGTCGCACGACGCGACCGCGCGTTCAGCGACGACGAGGAGGCGGTGATGCTCGGCCTGGTCGAGCGCGCGCGCCAGGCCGCCGCCGACATCGTCGCCCACCAGGTGCTGCGCAAACAGGCGCTGACGGATGCGCTGACGGGCCTCGGCAACCGGCGCAAGCTCGCCGCCGACCTCGACGAGCGCCTCGCGGAGGTCTCCGCGTCGCAGCCGCTGGTGCTGATGATGTTCGACCTCGACGGCTTCAAGAGCTACAACGACACCTTCGGCCACCTCGCCGGCGACACGGTGCTCGCGCGGCTCGCCGGCAAGCTGGCCGACGCCGTCGCTGTGTACGGGAGCGCCTACCGGCTGGGCGGCGACGAGTTCTGCATCCTCGTCGCCGTCGGCCCGGACGAGGTCGACACGGTCGTGGCCGCCGCCGCCGGCGCGCTGGAGGAGCGCGGCGAGAACTTCGCCGTCGGCGCGTCCTGGGGCGCGGTGCTGCTCCCGCACGAGGCGATGAACCTCGACCACGCGCTGCAGATCGCCGACCAACGGATGTACTTGCGCAAGAAAGGCCGGCCGTCGCTGGCGGTCGACCAGACGCGCGACGTGCTGCTGCGGATCATCCACGCCAAGCAGCCCTCCCTGGAGGACCACTCCGGCGATGTGGCCGAGCTGTGCCTGCGCGTTGGCAGGCGCCTGGGGATGAACGCCGAGGAGCTCGACGAGCTGGCACGCGCGGCGGAGCTCCACGACGTCGGCAAGGTTGGGATCCCCGACGCGATCCTCGACAAGCCCGGGCGCCTGAACGACGCCGAGTGGAAGTTCATGCACCAGCACACCGTCCTCGGCGAGCGCATCCTCAGCGCCGCGCCCGCGCTGCGCCCGGTGGCGAGGATCGTGCGCGCGACGCACGAGCGCTGGGACGCACGCGGCTACCCCGACGGCCTCTCCGGAGAGGAGATCCCACTGGGCGCGCGCATCATCGCCGCCTGCGACGCCTACGACGCGATGACCACCGACCGCTGCTACCGGCGGGCGATCGCCCACGACGACGCCTGCGAGGAGCTGCGCCGGGAGGCCGGCCGCCAGTTCGACGCCGCCGTCGTCGACGAGCTGCTCGCCGAGCTCCGCGCGAGCGCAGCCCCCGGCCGCGGGCAGGCCGAAGGCCGCTCGGACGGCGAAGCGCAGGCGGCCGAAGAGGTGATGAGCTACCTGCGCGACATGCTCGCGCTCCACGCGACCGCCGCGGCGCCGTAGCCCGCGCTGCGACGCAGCGCCCCACGGGGGGCGGTCGAGGATAATCGGGGGCGTGACGATGGAGCAGCTCGTCTACACCGGCCCGGACGCGCTCGAGTGGAGGGAGGCGCCGGAGCCGACGTTGGGCTCGGACGCGGCGGCGCTGGTGCGCCCGCGCGCGGTCGCCACGTGCGACCTGGACGCGCTGATCGTCGCCGGCGGCTCGCCGTTCCAGCCGCCGTTCGCGCTCGGGCACGAGTGCGTGGCGGAGGTGGTGGACGTGGGCGACGCGGTTCGCTCGTTCGAGCCCGGCCAGCTCGTGAGCGTGCCCTTCCAGATCTCCTGTGGAGAGTGCGGGCCGTGCCGTGAGGGCCGTACGTCGAACTGCGCGGAGGTGGCGTTCATGTCGACGTACGGGTTCGGCCCGGCGGTCGAGCGCTGGGGCGGGTTCCTGTCGGACATGGTGTGCGTGCCGTACGCCGACCACATGCTCCTGGCGCTGCCCGCGGGAGTGCGCCCGGCGGCGGCGGCGAGCGCTTCGGACAACATCGCGGACGCCTGGCGGGCGGTCGGCCCGGCGCTGGCCGAGCGACCGGGAGCGCCGATGCTGGTGATCGGCGGCGCCGGCGCGGGCTCGATCGGCCTCTACGCGGCGGGCATCGCGGTCGCGCTGGGCGCCGAGTCGGTGGTGTATCTCGACTCCGACGAGCGCCGGCGGGAGACGGCTGCGGCGCTCGGCGCGCAGCCGCTCGAGCAGGCGCCGAAGCGCCTCGGGCCGTTCCCGATCACGGTCGACGCCGGCGCCGACCCCGAGCTGCTCACGTTGGCGCTGCTCGCGACCGCGCCCGATGGGGTGTGCACGAGCGTCGCGATCTACTTCGGCGAGCAGCCTCGCCTGCCGCTGCTGGCGATGTACACGAAGGGCATCACCTTCAGGACCGGGCGGGTGAACGCGCGGACGGCGATGCCCCACGTGCTCGAGCTGACCGCGTCGGGAAAGCTCCACCCCGAGCTCGTCACCAGCCGCGTGGTCGGCTGGGCCGACGCCGCGGACGCGCTGGTGGCGCGCGACTGGACGAAGCTCGTGATCGAGCGTTGAGACGGGCGGGCCCTCGGGCGGTGGGCCGAGGCGTCCTCGGCGCCGGCGCTGGAGGCGGTTGGCCGTGTCAGTCGCCGCGGGCCTCGGCGCCCATCGGCGCTGGCGCTCGCGGCGTCCGTGTCAGTCGCCGCGGGCCTCGGTGATGGCGCGCGCGAGCGCGCCGTGCCCGCCGTGCAGTACGGGCTCGCCGTGGGAGACAAGCACGCGCTCGATCGCCAGCTCGAGCAGCGGGCGCATCAGGCCGGCGACTTCGGCGCGGTTCGCGCGCTCGTCCTCGAGCCAGCTCTGCGGGCACACCCGCAGCTCCTGGCCCGCTTGCGCTCCGGGTGCGCCGATCAGCCGGTCGCCGGCGACGAGCGTGGACACGGCGGGCAGCCAGTAGAGGATCTCCCCGGCGCGGCGCAGCGGGCGCTGGCCCACTCCCGCCGGCAGCCTGTTCCATGCGCGCGGGCTGTTCGCCCGGTAGCGCTCTGCTATCAGCGCGCGGTCGCGGCGATGCCAGCGGATGGTCGTCAGCACGCTCACCGGCCGCCGCCCCACGCGCTCGTCCAGCCAAGCGAGAAAGGACGAGCGCTCGCCCGCGTCGGACGGCAGCAGCGGGTCGATGAACACGACCGTGTCGGGCAGCTCGTAGAGCACGCAGCCGACCAGCTGCTCCCAGTCCGACGAGCTGCCGGGTGCCGCGCCGGCGTTCCACTCCGGGTGCGGCGCCGTCCAGCGCAGCAGGCCGGGGACGATCTCGCTGGGGAGGGTCGGGTCGATGCGCGCAGGCTAAAGCCTGTCCTGCGCGAGCGCGGCGATGCTCTGATCGGCCCAGGTGATCGCTTCGTGGTAGACCTGCTCGATGTCGGGGTGAAAGGCGATCAGCTCGCCTGCCGTGGCGAAGTCGCCGCGCTGGTAGGCGATCACTCCGCTGAGAACGTCACCCAGCTTGCCAGCGCCGTGAAGCAGAGCATCGACGATGTCATAACGGAACGGCAGCTGCTCGATCACGGACTGCATGGGTGCGTCGGCGAGCGCGTCCGCGACGGAGAACAGGCCGACGGTGAAGTACGAGTCACCGGCTGCGCTGTCTCCCGCGCCAGAGAGCAGTTGGCACATGCGGGCCCGCGCGAGCGCGGTGACGAGCAGCTCGCTGGGAGCGTCGCGAGCGCTTGCGAGAGCGACCATCATGGCGAAGCGGCGTACGGTCACGGCGCCGAGCCAGGCGAGCCCCTCTTGGACCGAGCCGACGCGCCGAGGCAGGGAGACGTATGCCGAGTTGGCGTAGCGCAGCAGACGCATGCTCAGGCCGGCATCGCGCGAGATGATGCGGTTGAGCTCGTCGAAGTCCTCGGTCGCGCTCAGCTCGACCATCGTGCTCAGCGAGGCAAGACCCTGCGTCGGCAGGCGCGAGCGCTGCAGGCGCGAGGGCCGCGCGAAGAAGTAGCCCTGGAAGGCGGTGAAGCCGAGCACACGGCAGCGCACCCACTCTGTGCGCGTCTCGACCTTCTCCGCGAGCAGGGTCAGGCCGGGATAGTTGGCTCTCAGACGTGCGACGAGATCCTCGAGGGACCGATCGGTGTGTTCGAGCACGTCGATCTTGACGATGCTCGCATAGCTCAACAGTCGTTCTGTCTGACGCGTGAGGCGGAAGTCGTCGAGTGCGATCGTGAAGCCTTCCGCAACGAGGTCCTCGAGCACGCGGAGCAGTGCGTCGTCAACGATTTGATCCTCGAGCAGCTCGAGCACGACGCGCCGGGCGGGCAGCGGCAGCGGGCGCACGCTCAGCAGAAAGTCGCGCGTGACGTTCACGTAGGCGACGTTGTCGCCGACCAGATCCAGCAGGCCGACGTCGAAGAGACCGTCGAGAATGACCGTCGAGGTTGCCGCTCGGTCGTCGAGCACCATCGCGGTCTCGCCGTTCCTTCCGCGGAACAGCAGCTCATAGCCGACCAGGCACGTGCCCTGGTCGAAGATCGGCTGCCGTGCTACGGCTACCATCGCGCGCTCCGCCGGCGCCGCACCAGCCCGACGGCCGACGGCCCGCTGCGCCTTCCTCCGGCGATGAGCCAACACACCAGACTTTCGGCTTGCCTGGATGGCAGCTTTAGCTGTCGAGACCACCGTGGACTGCAGACGAAGCGAGGCCCTCACGGAGCGGGCCCCCGCGGATGTGCGCGTGCCGGAAGTCGGCGTCCGCGCAGCGATCGGTCGCGGCGAGCGGCGGGGTCACGGGCGGCGGGCGTTGCTCTAGACAGGGTCGATATCGCCGAACTGTCGCACCGCTGCGAGCAGTCCGTCGTGATCGGCCCGGCAACTGCGACAGACCTCGAGGTGGATCGCGGTGCCGGGGTAGACGCTCGCCGGATCTTCACCGGCCAGCTCCATCTCGACGTAGACACCGAGGATCTCGCGGCCGACGGCACAGCCGGCGTCGCCATCTTCGGCGCGGAGGAGCTGATCGAGGTTGGGACGATCGCTCATGTGGACGTGTCCCTCGCGATCGGGTACCCGGCCGCAGCCAGCCTGGCGCGCAGCGTACGCCTGGCGTCAAACAGGTTCTTGTAGATCGCGTTGCGGTTGGAGCCGAGCTCGATCGCCAGCACGTCGGCCGGCACCAGATTGAGCGCGATCGCGACGAAGACCTCACGTTGGCGCTCCGGCAGCTCCGCGATCGCCGCAGACAGCACGTCGAGCTGCTCGCGCGTCTCGACCCGATCGCCCGGACAGGGTGCCAGCGAGTCCGGGAGCTGCTCCAACGGGAGTGTCTCTCTGTTGGGGGGATGCTTGCGCCAGGCGTGGCGCGCAACCTTGTCGGCCACCTCGAAGATCACGAAGGTGTACGCCCACGTGGTGAGGCGGCTTTCCCCGCGAAACTCGTCGAGCTTGCCGAGGACCTTCATCAGCGCATCGTTGGCGGCCTGCTGGGCGAGGTCGTCGAACTCCGGGCCGCTCATCGAGTCGAGTTGCGCGCGGCGCCGCCAGAGCTCGTGGTAGGCAGTCCGCAGCAGCACCTGATGCAGCTTGGCGACCGTCTCCTCGCGCCGACGATGTCCTTTCTGCAGCTGCGCTACCCACACATCGACGCCACGGCTGGCGTCTTGCTCGCGGCGTTCTACGCCGCTGCGAAGTGTTGGCTCTGGATTCAACTCCAAACCGCCGTCGGACCGCGGATCGACACCTCGTGCTCGTCTCGATGCTACCCATTTCGGACCCCGCGCGAGGGGTAAGAAGCGAACGCTTACCGCAACGAACGTCGTGACCGCACGGATAGCGGCCGCCGACTGTGCGGGAAGTCGAGAGCCCACAGCCACGTGAACTGCGGTCACCGCCGTCCAACCCGCGAGCGAAAGGGAGACCGATGTCGCAGCGACCGATAATCGTCTTCGACGTCAACGAGACGCTGCTCGACCTCGAGACACTGCGGCCGACGTTCGAGCGCATCTTCGCCGAGCCTGCAGCGCTGCGCCTGTGGTTCGGCGGGCTGATCACGTATTCCGAGGCCTTGACACTCGCCGGCGTGTACATCCCGTTCACCGACATCGGAAGCTCCGTCCTACGAATGCTCGCAGCGACGCGCGGCATCTCGGTGACCGAGCACGACGCGGCCGAGCTCACGGAGCGCTTTGCTTCGATGCCGCCACATCCCGACGTCCCTGCGGCACTGCGTCGCCTTCGCGAGGAGGGCTTCCGGTTGTTCACGCTCACCGACAACACGCTGGAGATCTCGGGGCGCCAGCTCGAGAAGGCCGGCCTGCTCGACCTGTTCGAGCGCCGCTTCAGCGTCGATGAGACTGTGCGCCGCCACAAGCCCGCACCCGAGGCCTACCACTCCGTCGTCGCGGCGCTGGAGGTCGATCCGGGAGGCGTCTGCCTGATCGCCAGTCACGTGTGGGACACCATCGGCGCGCTGTCGGCGGGCTGGCAGGCGGGGCTGATCCTCCGCGAGGGGAACGCCCCACTCGACGTCGGCCCGCAACCGGACTACGTCGGCGACGACCTCGCTGCGATCGCCGACCAACTCGTCGAGCGGTATCCCGCCTGAGCTCCCAGGTCCGTTTGGGCTGAAAGTCAAGCTTGCACCAGCACGCGCAAAACGTCAGAGCGGGCAGCCCGCGGGGTGAATGCCTCGAGAAGCAGCTGCCCGAGGACCGCGCCGGCGAGGACGGCTACGAACGCGATGGGAGGTAGAGCGCCGCCGCCTAGAGCGGCCTGCAGGGCCGACACGGCTGAAAGCGAGGGCGTGTGAGCGCAAAGGGAAGCAGGATCACTGGCACCGGTTCGCAGTTGAGCCGGACCGAGCTCGTGGCATTCGGCAAGCGCCTCGTCACGGAGCGGCTGGAGAGCGTGGGGTGCGTCGTGAAGCCGCCGAGCAGCCAGACAGACGGCAGACTCGAGGCGCAGACTCCTTCCGGACGCTCGCTCGAGGTGTTCGTGTCGACTCAACGCGTCGGAGGCTACGTCTTCTGGACCAAGCGGCGGCTTCGGCCGGCGAACAGCCGGTTTGCCGCGATCGTGCTGCTGGTCGACGAAGAGGACCCTCAGCTCTACCTGGTGCCAAGCGTCGAGTGGCTGCATGCTTCACCTCCGCTCAAGGACCGCGACAACGTGGGCAAGCGCAGCGAGCCGGAGTACGGCATCTCGCTGGCCAGGGCATCTTTGCCGGCGCTTCAGCGATACGGATGGGACGAGCGATCGACCATGGACTACTTTCGGTGATCCCGAGGGGCTTCGACCAGGCACCTTCAGCCGCCGATCGGCGCGCGCGGGTTGCCGCCCCAGAAGATCTGCGTGCCGAGCGCGTCGATCACGTTCACGAGCACGAGGTTCAGCGCCATCGACTTGGCCGTCGCCTTGCCCACGCCCACGGGGCCACCGCTGGCGGTGTAGCCGTAGTAGCAGCCGACCAGCACGATCAGCGTGGCCATCGTCATGCCCTTGATCACGCTGAACAGGTAGTCGCCGGGATTCTGGAACTGCCAGAAGATCAGCAGATAGCCACCCGACGAGATGTATCCCACCTGGTCGACGATCGCTATATACGACGCCAGGTACGCCACACCGATCGCCCCCATATACATAAAAGGGAGCACGAGCCACGACGCCAGGAGTCGCGTCGCGCAGAGGAACGTCATCGAGTTCACTCCCATCACCTCCAGCGCGTCTATCTCCTCGGAGATCCGCATCGCGCCCAGCTCGGCGACGATCCCCGTGCCGACCTTCGCGGAGAGCATGTAGCCGAACACCAGCGGCACCGCCTCGCGCAGGTTGCACCACGCGGCGAACACGCCCGCGTACGCGGGCACGCCGGCCGCCTCGTTGAAGTACGCAGCCTGGATGCCGCACGGGCCGAGGCCGGTGAAGAACACCAGCCCCCAGATCACCCCGGTCGAGCCGACGATCAGGATGCCCGACTGGCGCAGCGTCTCGCCGAAGAAGCGCAGCACCCGGCCGCTGAGCACGTCGCGCACGGTGTTGCCCATGAAGCCGCCGATCTCGCCGCTCGAGCCGAGCCATTCTCGCGGCATGGCAAGCGCTTCGCTCATAAGGCCACCGCGCGTGCCGCCGTGCGGTCGCGAGCTCATTTGAGGATCACGATCTGCGGATGTGTCGCCAGCAGCGTGTAGGTGAACAGGTAGTTGAACACCCCGAACGCCAGGAACGCCACCACCACCGCCTCGTTCACCGCGCGCCCCACGCCCTCCGCGCCGCCCGACGCGGTCATCCCTTTGTAACAGCAGACGATCGCGATGATCGCCCCGAAGATCGACGTCTTCAGCACCGACCCCCACAGGTCGGTGACGGTCGCGTTCTCGAACAGCCGGCTCCAGAACGGCCCCAGCGAGCCGCCGAACTCGACCTCCGCGATCATCCCGCCGAAGAAGCCGAACAGGATCGAGTAGATGTTGAACAGGCCCGTCACCAGCACCAGCGACAGAAAGCGCGGCACCACCAGGTTCTTCACCGGGTCCACCCCCAGCACCTGCAGCGCGTCGAGCTCCTCGCGCACCTTCCGCGCCCCCAGGTCCGCCGTGATCGCCGTCCCCCCCACCCCGGCGACCACGATCGCCGTGATCAGCGGCGCGATTTCCCGGACGACCTCGATCACGAAGAAGCCGCCGAGGAAGTCGATCGCGCCGAACAGCGTCAGGAAGTTCGCCGCCTGCAGGCCCGGCGCGCCGTAGTCGATCGCCACGGTGGAGATCAGCAGCGGAAACCACACCAGGCGCAGCACGAACAGGAACTGGGAGACGAGCTCGCCGCCGTACGGGTACGGCGGGCGCACCGTCGCCACGATCGTCCGGCCGGCCAGGATCATCATGTCGCCGAACTCCTCCAGCACCCGCCGGGCCGGTCCCCCCACGCCCTGGGCGACACTCCGAACCATCGTCGCGCTCCTCCTCCTCTGTCGAGCCGCTCACCATGCGGGCCCGGCGGCACCTCGCCCGGCCCGCACTGCTAGTGTACTAGATTACTAATACACCATGCATCCTCGACGGTAGAGCTACAGTTGCTGGTGTGAGCACGCAGCGACCCGGGGGAGCCGGCCTGGACATCGCCGTCGATCGCCGCGCGGAGATCCCCATCGGCGTGCAGCTCGCGTGGGCGCTGCGCACGCGCATCCGCGACGGCCAGTTCAGGCCGCGCCAGCGACTGCCCGGCCTGCGCGAGGTGGCCGAGGCGACGGGCGTCAACGTCAACACCGTCCGCGCCGTCTACCAGCGCCTCGAGCAGGAGGGGCTGATCGACAGCCACCAGGGCAGCGGCACGTTCGTCGCCGCCGCCCCCCCGCGCGCGTCCGCGGTGGCGAGCATCGCCGCCGACGCCGCGCGCGAGGCCCACGAGACCGGCGTCGACCCGCGGGACGTCGCCGCCGCGCTCTACGTCTCCCCCGCATCGTCCCCGGAGGGGGAGCGCGGCGGGCGGGCGAAGGACGCCGCCGCCGAGCGACGGCTGACGCTCCGCGAGCAGATCGCCGCGCTCGAGCGCACGCTCGGCGAGCTCGAGGCCAAACACCCGGGCGTCGCGCCGTCCGCCAAGGCGACGCACAAAGGCATCGGGCCGACGCTGCTCAGCGTCGACGAGCTCGAGCAGGTGCGCACGCAGCTCGTGCGCCGGCTGAGCGTCGTGCAGGCGGCGATCGACGAGCTCGGCAGCGGCGAGCGCGAGGCGCACAGTCAGCGCGTGGGTGAGCGCAAGCGTCGGGCGAAAGCGGCGGACAAGGCGCCACCCGAGCGGCGCCCCGCACCGGCCGACAAGCCCGCCTCCCGGTCACGACCGCGAACCAGGCCGGCGCCGGCGGGGGCGTGAGCTCGGTGACCGAGGCGTACTTCCTGATCATGGTCCTCGGTCTGCCGCTGCTGTTGGCCGTGGTCGCGCTGCTTGCCGGCCTCCTCTACGGCGACGCACCCGAGGAGCTGCTCGACTGGCGACCGACCCGCTCACTGGAGAAGGAAGCCGAGCTCGAGCACGGCGACGTCCGCCAGATGCTCGACGCGCTCAACCGCTACCGGCGGGCGCGCGGCGCGCCCGAGCGCACGCTCGAGGAGACCAACGAACGGGCGTGGGCGGGTTTCGAGCAGTGAGGCGGTCAGGCGGTTGACGGCCGCGTCGCGGCGGACCGAGCAGGCGGGGATGCCGTGAGCGCCGTGCTCGCCGCCTTCGACCCCCACGCATTCCGCTGGGGTAGCAGTCACGCGCCGCTCAGCGAAACGCTCCTGATCGTCGGCGTGTCCGGAGCGCTCGCCGCCGTGTACGCGCTCGGGTTGCGGTACGCGCGCTCGCGCCACCGCCGGGCCGTGCGCGTCGCCGACCAGTGGAACGCGCTGTCGGCGATGGGCGAGCTCTGCCCGGCGGGCTGGCAGGCGCGGATCACCATCTTCGGCGGCGGAGCGCCGCTGCCGGCCGACGCCCCTGTCTCCTCGACGCCGCCGGTCGCGCTCGAATGGGAGCAGTTCGACGAGACCTCCGCAGCGGTGGTGGTGGCGCGTAGGCTGTGGGCGCCGAGCGTCGCCGCCGCGCTCCAGGCGATGGCCGAGGACCGGCTGACGGACATCGCGCTCGAACAGATCGAGCAGACCGTCGAGCCGGCCCCTCGGCGCACGTGATCGTGGATCACCCTCCACGCCTGCGCGAGCTTGCGCTAGCGGTGTAGCTCTGGCCCGTGAGATGACTGACGCGCACCGACCCCATCTCGAACGCTCGTCTGGAACCCTGCCGCAGACGCCGTCAGGGGTTGGCAACGTAGCCGCGCAAGAGATGTCGAAGCCCCTGCGTCAACTGCTTCTCACGCTCAGCTTCGTGCTGTTGTGCGGCGCTACAGCTTGCACGCGACCGTTGGCGACGCGCATGACGAACACGGCCGGCGCGAAAGGCACGTTGGTCGCCGAGAACTGCGCGCCGGTCGCGGCTGACAGCGCAGGCACGATGGTGTGGTACGCGAAGAACAGCGCGGGCGTATGGGACGCGTACATCGGCAACGGGGATTGCCAGGGCAAGCCTCTGCTGCCCGCGTACGAAGGAAATCGCGGCCCTGCCGATATGACTGCCAACGGCCGCTATGTCCTGCTCACGACCGCGGTAGGTTGGGAGAAGCAGTTGCGGTACTCCTCTCCGGGCAAGGGCACAGACAACGAGATTCAGCTGTATGACCGACAGACCGGCAAGCTCTCGACCTTGCTCGCCGGCGCGACAAGCTCGCAACGGGGAGTGATCTGGCCGACGTTCAACGCCACCGCAACGAAGATCGTGTGGTCGCAGATGCTCGAAACGCCCGCCGAAGCCCCCCGGTTGGCCGCTGGGCGCTGCACGTAGCCGACGTGGACCTCGCGGCGGGCACGCTCAGCGACAACGTCGAATGGCAGAACCCGAACGGCCAGCCGGCCTTCTACGAGGCGTATGGCTGGATCCCGAACACGAACCGGCTGATCTTCATGTCGAACACGGAAGGGACGAGCATCCCGTTTCACAACGCACAGCTCTTCACCCTGCCTGAAAATCTGGACCCGAGCAAGGCTCCGACGCGCATCAGCCCGGAGATCGCGCCCGTCTGGCCTCGGCAGTCCGCCGTTGATGTCTTCCACGAGTTCGCGCACTTTGCACCAGGTGAACCCAACATTATCTACACATCGATCGCCTCGGACACCGACGGTGGTGACGACCTGTTCTACTACGACCTGCGCACCCAGCAACCCGACGGTCTACTGGGACAGCCCAGGCGCATCAGCTACTTCGGAGGGACTCTGAACGAAGACCTGGGCACCAAGGTCGTGCCCGGCTGGCCGGCGCCCACGTATACGGCCGTCACCACGATGGCGTGGGTGAACGGAGCATGGGTTGCCGCAATCTGTCACGGGCTGCTCTGTTCAGAAGTGAGCGCGTGGCGTGTCGAAATGGGCGGACTCAGCCACCCCGAACACAAGGATTAGCAGGCCATTCCCAAGGGGTGAGCGATGGGGCTCGAACCCACGACCGCCTGGACCACAACCAGGAGCTCTACCAACTGAGCTACGCCCACCACGGGATGCGACCGTTGAAGTCTAGCGGCGGCCCAGCGCCCACACCAGCCGTCAGGCTGACCGCGCGCCGCGTCAGCCTTCGGCTCCGCCCCCCGCGCGGAGAGCCGCTTCAGCCTTCGCCAGCGTCTCGGACGGCGCGAGACCGGGCGAGCTGACCGCGGCCGCCCGCCACGCGTCGAGCAGCCGCATCGCATCCGGCCCGAGCAGCGCCGCCATCTGCATGCCGAGCGCGAAGGCGTCGACGGCCGCGGCGCCCGCACTGCCCGGAGCGGAGGGCATCGCGGCCCCGGCCGTGGGTCCCGCACTACTCGCGGCGGCGACCGCTCGCCTGGCCGCCGCCAACACCGCCTCGGTCACGTCCGTGCCCTCGCGTTCCGCCGCCCGCCAGCCGCGCCCCATCGTCAGCTGCGCTGGCGGGATCCGGGGTCCCTCGAGGATCGTGAGCCTCGCCTGCTCGGGGCTCCAGCGGTGTTCGCCGAACTCGATCTCCTCGCCCCGTACCCACGGCTCGACGATCGCGCGAAGCTGCTCGCCGCCGAGGTTGAAGCGGGACATGTTGTGGGGGAAGTGGCGCAGCTCCACGTGGTACATCGCCGAAAGGCTCCCATGTCGGCGCTGACGGCGTAGCGTTCCCGTCGCCGCCGCGTCAGCCGGACGAAGCCCTCACCGCGCTCGCCGAAACGGCGCTGTGCACCTTGCGCAGCCGCGCGCGCATGATCTTCGCCGCCTGGGGGTTGCTGTCGATCAGCACGTAACGGCGGCCGAGCTGCGCCGCGACCGCGCCGAGCGTGCCGCTGCCGGCGAAGAAGTCGAGGCACCAGTCGCCCGGGCGCGTCGAGGCGTGCACCATCCGCCGCACGATCCCCTCCGGCTTCTGCGTCGGGTAGCCGGTCTTCTCGGCGCCGGCCGTCGGCACGATCGTGTGCCACCAGACGTCCGTCGGCAGCTTGCCGCGCGCGGCCTTCTCGGGGGTGACGAGGCCCGGCGCCATGTACGGCTCGCGGTCGACCTGCTCGCAGTCGAAGTAGTAGGCCGCGGGGTCCTTCACGTACACGAGGATCGTGTCGTGCTTGGCCGGCCAGCGGCGCCTCGCGCGGGCGCCGTAGTCGTATGCCCAGATGATCTCGTTCAGGAAGCACTCGCGCCCGAAGATCTCGTCGAGCAGCAGCTTGCAGTGGTGCGCCTCGCGGTAGTCGATGTGGAAGTACAGGGTGCCCTCCCGCGACAGCAGCCTGCGCGCGTGCTCGAGGCGTGGAGTGAGGAACGCCAGGTAGTCCTCGAAGCGGTCGCGATAGCCCGCCTCGGCGAGCAGCCGCGTGCGGTAGCGAGCGCCCTGGAACCCCCTGTGCCGGCCGTCGGCGTCGCGCACCGCCTCGAGCGTCCTGCGCGTCTGCACCTTGCCGGTGTTGAACGGCGGGTCGATGTACACGAGCTGGAAGGACTCGTCGACGAACGCCGTCAGCAGCCGCAGGTTCTCGCCCAGCAGGATCTGGTCGGGCACCGACGGGTCCACGTGCGCTCCCACGGCGCAAGAGCCTACGTTCAGGTGCCGATGGAGCGAACCAGCTCGACCCACTGGTAGCTGCCACCGCACAGGCTCTGCCAGTCGGCGGGGGCGGCCATCCGCAGGGGCCCCCGCGGATCGGCGCCGGCCGGCGTCAGGAAGATCGCGTCCAGCACCGCCTCGCCGCCGTCTCCGGGCGCGAGGCTGAAGCCGTGCCTGGTCACCGTCACGCGATGCTCTCCCGCGCTCAGCCTGACGGCGATCGGCGGGACCGTATTGGGGACGAGCGAGTTGCCGTCGAGCTGCCCGGCGATCGACGCGATCGTCCTGCCGTCGAGGCTCAGCCCGACCGCCGGCATGATCTGCCCCTGCACCCACACGTCCCACACGCCCGCGCTCGGCAGCGTGAACGACACCGACAGTCGTCCGGGCGTGCTCATCACGAGGCCCTCCCGCCCGCCCGTGCCCTTCAGGGTATGCCCCCAGCGTCGTGGGCGCCAGGCGCGGGCGAGCGCCACACGGACGAGCTCGGGCGCCGGCGCCGCGACCAGCAGCTCGCCGGCGGCGGCCGTGCGGGCGAGCTCGCCGATGCGCGCGCACTGGCGTTCCGGCGGGCCCGCCAGCGCCTCGTGCGCGCTCGCCGCCGGGGCCCCCTTCCTGCGGCCCCACACCTGGTAGTAGGAGCCCTGCCACAGAAGGCGGTACGCGGCCGGCGGACGGCTTGCCGCGGGGTCGCGGCGGGTGATGATCAGCGGGTAGGCGAGCAGGGCGCTCGGCGCCACGCGATCGAGCTCGACGGGGTCGCCGTAGCCGCCGGCCGCGGCGGCGAGCGCGCGCGGCGGGTAGACGAAGTCGGGGCCGCCGACGTCCAGTCCGCGCAGCTCGTACAGCGAGTATTCGTCGAAGTCGGTGAACAGCGCCGGGCCCCTCCCCCCGAACCGCGAGTCGAGCGACGCGAGCTCCTCGTAGCGCGCCGTCGGAGCCACATCGGAGCTGTGGTACTGGAGCGCGTCGGACGCCAGCACGCCACCTGCCAGCGCGAGCGCCACCAGCGAGGCGAGCGCCCGTCCGAGCGCGCGGCGCGGCGCCGCCAGCAGCGCCGCCACCCCCGCCCACGCCGCCAGCACCGCCACCGGCGAGCACAGCACCAGCGTCTTCGCTTCCGCCCACGTGCTCACCGACTCGCCCACCAGCAGCGACGCCATGCCCATCAGCGCGAACCAGGCGAGGAGCGAGTAGGCGTGGATGCCCACCAGGTAGGCGACCCCCAGCAACACCGCCGCGAGCGTGAGCGCGATCAGCGCGTGCGTCGCCACCAGCGCCGCCCCGGCCGGCGCGAGCTTGTAGCTGCCGTGCAGCCACACCCCCAGCACCTGCTCCACGCGCAGCGGGGCGTGCAGGTTGCCGGCGTTGCCCGTGGAGGCGATCACCCGCGCGACTCGCAGCGCACCGGCGATGCCCGCCCACGTGGGCCACGCCGCGATCGCCAGCGTGAGCAAGCCCACCGCGACCATCGCGAGCGTTCGCCGCTCCCTCCCTCTCCATCGGCGCGCCGAGACGACCGCCAGCACGAGCACCGCGGCGAGCGCCCACGCGCCGAACGCCACCCCCAGCGCGGACACGCCGGCGGCGAGCACGAGCGCGAACGGGACAGCGCTCGCCGCCCTCCCCCCCAGCCAGCGCCGGTGCGCGACCACCAGCGCGCCCAGCGTCAGCAGCATCGACAGCGCCGTCAGCTCCTTCACCGACGCGAACAGCTCGTAGGCATAGACCAGCGCCGGCAGCACCGCGCTGAGGACCGCCGGAGCCAGCCACGCCCCGCGCAGGCCCATCCGCCGCGCGAGCAGCCACGCCGGCCCCGTGGCGCTCGCGAGGATGAACGCGTTGAACGGCTGAAAGGCCCAGATCAGCGGCAGGCCGAGCAGGAAGGCGCTGCCGCCGAACAGCGTGTCGGCGCCCGACGGGTAGCTCGTCCCGTAGTAGTCGTGCACGAACTGGCCGTAGGAGTTGCGCAGGTCCAGGTGGGCGTAGTCCTGGCCGTGGCGGATGAGGAAGTCGGCGCCCAGCATGTGCACGGCGGAGTCCGCCAGCGCCATGTACGAGGAGAAGCTCGTCCGGCCGGCCGCCAGCACGGGCGCGAGCGCCAGCGCGTACACGAGCACCGACACCGCCGGCAGCCACGGCTGTGCGCGGCAGCACCGCGCCACGCTCCGCGCCCTCTCCCACCCGAGCACCGGGCCGGCGAGGGCGAGCGCCAGCATCAGGTACGGCGTCGCGGGGGCGAGCGCGGAGAAGTAGGTGCTGAGCTGCGAGAGCCCGATCAGCGCCGCCGCGCCCACCGGCACGAGCAGGCCCGCCGGCAGGAAGCAGCCGCTGAGGCGGTCGACGGCGAGCCCCGCGCCGATGCACAGCGCCGCGAGCGCGCACGGATAGATCAGCGCCGTGGCAACGAACATCGGCGCGATGGTAGAGCCCGCGCCGGGCGCGGCGACCCACGCGGCGAGGCCCCCCAGCACGCGGAAAGCGCCCCCGGCACGACTCGAACGTGCGACCCTCGGATTAGAAGTCCGATGCTCTATCCAGCTGAGCTACGGGGGCGTGGGCACGCGATGGAGCGACCACCGCATCCTTTTGCGAGGGTACACCCGGGCGTCCGGTACTTAAGCGCGATTGAGCAAAGTCTGTAAAAGTTCCCGCATGAGCTCAATCGAGGGAGACGAGGGCGACCTCACGCGCAAGCAGCGCCGTGAGCAGGCGCGGACGCAGCGAAAGGCGATGGAGGAAGCGGCCGCGGCGAGCGCGGCGCGGCGGATGCGCCTCACGCAGCTGGGAATCGTGGTGTCTGTGGTGGTGGTGGCGATCGTCGTGGTGCTCATCGCCACCGGAGGGGGCTCCAAAACTGGTATCGGGAGCAAGCACGAACAGAACGCCACCGTCGCCGCAATCTCCAGCCTGATCGGCGGGATCCCCCAGAACGCCAACGCGCTCGGCTCCCCCACGGCCCCGATCACGCTCGAGTACTTCGGGGACCTCGAGTGCCCGATCTGCAGGGAATTCACGCTGAAGGCGCTGCCGTCGATCATCCCGCAGTGGGTGCGCACCGGCAAGCTGAGGATCGAATACCACTCGATGGAAACGGCCACCCGCGAACCGGAAGTGTTCAAGACTCAGCAGATCGCGGCATACGCGGCGGGCAAGCAGAACAAGGCGTGGTACTTCATCGAGACCTTCTACCACGAGCAGGGAGAAGAGGACTCGGGCTACGTCACCGAAAAATACCTCCAGGGCATAGCCCGCCAGGTGCCCAGGTTGAACCTCGAAAAGTGGGCCAGCGACCGCAACAACCCGGAATACGCCAACGAGGTCACGACCGACGCGCAGACGGCGAACAACCAGGGCTTCACGGGGACGCCGTCGTTCCTGATCGGCCACAGCGGCGGCGCGATGAGCAAGCTCGAATACCACAGCTCGCCGAGCGAACCGGGGTTCGTGAACGAAGCGGTGGAAAAGCTGCTGAAGGCCTGAGCCGATGAGCGCCCGCACCCTGAGGATCGCGCTGATCGTGCTCACCACGATCGGGATGTGCTGGGCCGCCTACCTCACCTACGTCCACTACTCGGGCGAAGCGCCTATCTGCTCGATCAAGGGCAACCCCTGCTCGCAGGTGCAGAAATCCGTGTACTCGGAGCTGGCCGGCATACCCGTGGCGCTGATCGGCGCGATCGGCTATCTCGCGATCCTCGGCACGCTGCTCGCTTCCGACGGCGAGAACGGGAGGTTCGCGACGGCGGCGCTGACCCTCGGCGGCTTCGCCTTCAGCGCCTACCTGACCTACCGCGAGCTGTTCTCGCTGCACAAAATCTGCGAGGACTGCGTGGCCAGCGCGGTGATCATGACGATCCTGATGTGCCTGGCGGTGTGGCGCTTCCTGCGCGGCGCCCCCAGTCCCCCACGAGTGGCCCCACCTCTCTCGACGAGGATGAGGACGTCGAGACGGCAACCCCCGTCGGCAGCGTGTCCTGAGCTCTAAGCCGACCCGCGCCCCGTGTTCGGGGGGGCGGCATTGGGCGGCCTCGCTGGTGTCTATCTGTCCACTGGTGCGCGGCCAGCCCGGGCAAGCGGGCCTGTGCAGCCGACGTGATCGGCAACGATGGATTCTCACGTGACGAGCACGCAGACCCACGCGAGCATCGAGTCCCCGCTCGACGGCAGGACGCGGATCGCACGGCTGTTCGAGCTCACCAGCGACCTGCTGGCGACGATCTCGCTGGACGGCCGCTTCACGCTGCTGAACCCCGCTTGGGAGCAGCTTCTGGGCTGGACGCTCGAGGAGTTGCGCGCCCGCCCGATCCGCGAGCTGGTGCACCCGGAGGACCTGGAGCGGACGCTGGGGGCGATGCTCGAGCCTTCCGGCGAGGCCGACGAGCTCGAGAACATCACCACGCGCTACCTGCACCGGGACGGCTCCTGGCGATGGCTTTTGTGGAGCGCCCGCCGCGACGGCGACAGCTGGTACGCGGCGGCCAAGGACGTGACCGACCGCGTGTGGCTCGAGCGCCAGGCGCTGCACGACCCGCTCACGCATCTGCCGAACCGCCTGCTGTTGATGGACCGCGCCCGTCAGGCGCTCGCGCGGCTGCACCGCAGCCAGGGTGCGGTGGCGATGCTGTTCATCGACCTCGACAAGTTCAAGGCGGTGAACGACAACCTCGGACACGACGTCGGCGATCGTCTGCTGCTGTCGGTCTCCGAGCGCCTCGGCGAGCTGATGCGCGACAGCGACACCGTCGCGCGGCTGGGCGGCGACGAGTTCGTGGTCCTGGCCGAGGACATCGAGGGCGAGGGCGAGGCGCTGGCGCTGGCCGAGCGCGTGCTCGACGCGCTGGAGGAGCCGTTCCCGCTGGGCTCGGCCGACGTGGCGATCCTCGCGAGCGTCGGGATCTCGGTGTCGCGCCGCCCGAACACCGACCCGGAGGCGATGCTGCGCGAGGCCGACGTGGCGATGTACCGCGCGAAGGGCGCCGGCGGCCGGCGCCTGGAGCTGTTCGACGACACCCTGCGGCGCGAGCTGAGCGCGCATCTCGAGCTCGAGGGGCGCCTGCGCGAAGCGCTGCCCCAGCGTGAGCTGCTGCTGGCCTACCAGCCGATCCTGCGACTCGCCGGCGGCCAGGCGGTCGGCTGCGAGGCGCTCGTGCGCTGGCGTCCGGTCGGCGGCGGACGGAAGATGAGCTCGACGGTGCTGCCCTCGACGTTCCTGCCGCCGGCGGAGGACAGCGAGCTGATCGTGCAGATCGGCAACTGGGTCATGCACGCCGCGTGCGCCCAGGCGGAGGTGTGGCGGCGCAACGGGATCACCGTGCCGGTGTCCGTGAACATCTCCGCCCGCGAGCTCACCGAGCTGGACCTCGCCGAGCGCGTGCGCGAGGAGCTCGCGTACTGCCGTCTTCCGGGCCGCGCGCTGTGCTTGGAGATCAGCGAGGAGGCCGTGCTGCGCGACCCCGAGCGGGCGCGCTCGGCGCTGAAGGACCTCAAGCGCCTGGGCGTGCTGATCGCGCTCGACAAATTCGGCGTCGGCCAGCTCTCGCTGGGCCTGCCCGGGAGCCTGCCGCTGGACCTCGTCAAGCTCGATCGCGCGCTCACGGGGAGCTTCCACCGCGACAAGGAACGGCGGGCGATGTTCGCCGCCACGATCGCGCTGGCGAAAGAGGCGGGGCTGACGGCCGTCGCGGTGGGGATCGAGACCAACCGCCAGCTTGCTCTCGCCCGCGAGCTCGACTGCACGGTGGGGCAGGGCTTTCTGCTGCACGGACCGGCCGCGGCCGACCGCGTGCGCCTGAGGGGCACCGGCGGGTCGGTGACCTCCGCGCCGTGGCGTCCGATCGTGCGGCTGCGCGGCGCCGCCGATCGTCGCTGAGCGAGCAGCCGGCCCGCCGCGCGAGCGATGGGCCCACTGTGCGAAGAGCCGGCCGCTACCGCGCGCTGACGAGCGGACGCAGCTCCTGCTGGTAGGAGAGCGAATGCCGCGCGAGCACCCCATCCGCGCCGATCACGTAGGCGCCCATGCGCGCCAGCGGGGGCGAGTACGCGTGCAGCGTGACCGCGGGGTCCGCCCCGGCGTGGCGCACGCGGTGGATGTCCGCCGCCGAGAAGCCGAAGCTGGCGCCGGCGGCGAACACCCGGTCGCGTGGCGGCCCGCCGATGGTCAGGCGCTCCTCGCGGACGGCGCCGCTGACCACGGCGACGGCGCCGCAGGAGACGTCGTGATCGTGAAAGCCGGTGTCGTGCTCGTCCGACCAGCAGATCAGCCACGCCGTCAGATGCTCGTCGGACACCAGCTCGCGGTAGATGCGTTGACTGGGGTCGTGCTCGACGAGCTCGATCCACAGCTCGGGGCGATCGGCCAGCTCGGCCACGAACGCCTCGAGCTCGGCGCTGTCGAGGTGGCGCCCGCTTGGGCGGGGAACTTCGATGGTGGAGACGCTCACCGCGCCACCGCCATCGCCAGGCCGCCGAACGCGCGATCGGTGGACTCGACGATCGACTCCCAGGCGAGCCCCGAGGGCATCCCCAGCTCCCCGGGCTCGACGACCGGTCGATCGGACCCGTACAGCAGCTGCCGGGGGCCGATCAGCTCCTCGAGCAGACCCACGGTGGCGGGACCGTAGGAGGAGGTCTCGTAGAACACGAGCGGGTCGGGCAGCGACGGGCTCGGCCCGCCCCGCGAGAGCAGCCGCTCGGCGTGCAGCGGCGCGAGGCCCGCGAGCATCGAGAAGATCACGCGCAGCCGCGGATGGCGCGCGCGCCCTGCGACGAGAAACGCGAGCCACGCCGCCTGCATGCCGGCCACGTAGCTGGTGAGAGCCGGCCACCACAGCGGGTCCTCCAGCGACGGACACGGAGCGGTGCGTCCGGGGTAGAGCGCGGCTGGGGATCCCGGGTGCACGAGCAGCGGCGCGTCGCGGGCCTCCACGCGCGCGAGCACGGGGCGCAGGCTGGCGAGCGCCTGCGCGCTCGCGAGGGCCCCGGCGGGGAGCGACAGCCCGACGCATCCGCGTGCGAGCGCGCGATCCACGTCGTCGGGGTCCGGGTCGTCGAGCGCGATCGCGCCCCACACGCCGAACGGCTCCCCCAGCGCGATCGCACCCTCGTGGTAGGCGTCGATCAGCGCGAGCGCCTGCGAGCGGGGAAGCCACTCGATGCCCAGCGGGCTCGACAGGCACACCAGCGCCCGGTCTAGACCGTCGAGCTCGACGAGGGCGGCACGTAGGGCGTGCGCCTCGCCGGCCACGTCGATCACGTACGGACGCTCTCCCGCCAGGTACAGGACGGTGAGGCCGCTCTCGAGGCGGACGAAGGGAAGCTCGCGGCGCGCGGCGAGCGCGTCCACGAGGGGCTCGGTCCAGATGTGTTGGTGCACGTCTACCTTCATCGCGTATATCTTTATCAGATTGTCGATCGACTTTATGTAGATTAGCACGCTCGCTTGCAGCCACAACCGATTAGGGCACCCTTATTAGGGCTCCCTAATCCGTGGTAGGCTGCGGCGCCCAAAGCCGAGCCCCGCAGTCGGGATTCAAGTGCAGACCCCATGACCAGACAGTCGTCAGCCTCTGCGGCCCCGAAGTCGAGCCCGCGCTCACAGCGGGCGGGCGAGCGGGCTAGCCTTTACGTGTGGACCGCGCTGGCGCTGGCGGTGGCGCTGGCGGTGGTCGTGCTCGGCTGGCACGCGCAGGGCGGCACCACCGACCCCACGGCGCTGCCGCCCGGCCATCGCCTCAGCCACACCACGGTCGTGATCGACAGCGCGATCCTCGTCCTGCGGGAGGGCCTGGAGACGATCCTCGTGCTGGCCGCGGTGATGGCGAGCTTCCTCGGCGCCAACCGCGCCTATCGCCGCCCGGTCGCGGCGGGGGGCGCGACGGCGATCGTCGCGGGCATCGCCACATGGCTGTTCGTCGTGTGGCTGATCGGCCGCTTCCACGGCGGCGAGCTGGACGTGCAGGCGGCCACGGGGCTGCCGTCGCTGATCGTGCTGCTGATCGTCATGAACTGGTTCCTCCACAAGGTCTACTGGACCGGCTGGATCTCCAACCACCACAGGCGCAGGCGCAGGCTGCTGTCCGCCGGGCGGGCGGGGAGCGACACCAACAGGCGCCGGGTCCTCGCCGGCCTCGCTCTGCTCGGCTTCACCTCCGTGTACCGCGAGTGCTTCGAGATCGTGATCTTCCTGCAGAACCTGCGCGAGCTGTACGGGTCGAGCGTGGTGCTCGAGGGCGTGACGATCGGCTGCCTGTTCACCGCCACGGCCGGCGTGCTGACGTTCGCCCTGCACCAGCGCCTGCCCTACCGGCGGCTGCTGGTGATCACCGGCGTGATGCTGCTGTTCGTGCTGCTGGTGTCCGTCGGCGAGGAGGTCAACGAGATGCAGCTGGCCGGCTGGATCGGTACGGGGACGATCGGCTGGCTGCACATCCCCGGATGGATGGGCACCTGGTTCAGCCTGTTCGACAACTGGCAGACGTTCGCCGGCCAGGCGCTCGCGCTGGCGATCGTCCTCGGGTCCTACGTGGGAGCCCAGTACCTGCGCGTGTGGCGCCCCCGCAGGCGCGGTCAGCAGGGGGCGCGGCGCGCCGAGCGGATACCTGAGCAGCCGGCACAGGCAACCGGCGCGCGGTCGCCGGGCAGCGGGGCAGACACGCTCGCCCCACTTGCGCGCTCGGGATAGAGCGCCGCACGGCGACGCTCAGGCGCCCAGCTGTGTCCAGAGCCGCGCCCTGAGCGGGGGACCCAGGAATCGAACCTGGCGTTGCGGTTTTGGAGACCACCGTGTTACCGATACACCAGTCCCCCGCGGAGCCCGCATTCTAGGGGCTTGGCCCATGCCGCCCGCGCGGCGCGCCCGCACCCGCGACCCTCGCCGGACGACCCCGTAGCGCGGGCGGCCCGAGCTCCGCCGCCGCACAGGCGTCTAGCCGCGCGCATGGAGGCTCAAGCAAGGCTCGGGGCCTGCCGAAGCACGCGTAGCAGCCCGCTGTGCCTTGTAACAATGGATACTTACTCCTCCAAACCCTCGCGCCGTGGCCGGCTAGCCGCTGGTGCGCTTCGGCGCCTGCGCACGGCCGCGAGCGCAGACGAGGGCTTCCTGCTGCTGGAAGTGATGATCAGCGCGATGCTGCTGGGGCTGGTCGCGATCGCGACCCTCACGGGCCTGCAGGCGGTGAACGCCGGTGACGTCAACGAGCGCGCCCACAACGAGGCCGTGCTGCTCGCCGCCCAGTCCCAGGAGGAGCTGCGCAGCGATCCCGTCAGCGCGCTCGAAAAACTCGTCGGCAATCCGCATACCTACACCGAAAAACTCGGTGGCAGCACCTACACGATCACCCAGGAAGTCCACGAGCTCAGCTCGAAAGAAGAAAACACGACGTGCAGCGTCGTCGAACACGGCGCCTATCTCGCCCCCAACTTCCGGGTCACCTCGATCGTCACCTGGAACCTGCTCAGGAGCGGGCACCCGGTGAAGGAGTCGAGCGTCATCACGCCGCCGACGTCCTCATCGCTCGAGGTCGACGTCGGCAACGCGCCGTCGCCTACCGCCGGCGTGGGTGGCGTGAGCGTGATCGTCACCTACGCGGCCTTCGAATCCGGCACGCAGATCAGGCTGGAAGGCACCACCTCCTCTTCGGGGTGCGTCGTCTTCACCGGCATCCGCGCGACCTCCGCGAACGTCGAAATCGGCGAAAAACTCGCCTTCGTGACGCCCACCGGCGCGCTCGCGGTGCCGAGCGCAGAAGTGAGCATCGCCCCCAACCTCGCCAACCGCGACGAGGTCACCTACAACGAGGGCGGCGCGATCTCCGCGCAGTTCGCGTACAAGGGCAAAACCGAATACGAAGGCAAAAAAGTCACGGGCGACACGTTCGTCGTGTCCAACGACGAAATCAGCGTCGCTCCCGAACTCGAGATCGGGACGGCCGGCGCATTCACGTACGAAACGGGCGGCGAAGAGCAGTACACCGCGGGCACGAGCAGCTACAACGTGTCCGCTCTGACAGCCAAAGGCGCGCGCTACGAACACGGCGACCTGTTCCCCTTCCCCGCCTCCCCGTGGACCGCCTACGCCGGCGACTGCGCCGCGAACAACCCCGCCGCGGTCACCAAAGGCGCAGTCTCGCCCGGCGAAGGTCTCGTCGCCTCGGGCTACACCAAAACCATCACGGTACCGATGAGCTACGTGAAACTCGAAGCGCACCAGGGCAACGAAAAAAGCCCAGGCGCGAGCCTCGACGGCGAACCGCTGCCGGTGAAGATCACCAACACCTCCTGCAGCGCCGCCTCGCCCGCTCCGGCGACGCCAAACAACGCCGTCTCCGTCAGCTACACGCACATCCAGCGGCTCTCCGGCGGCGCCCTCGAAGACCCCTTCCAGCCCTTCGGAAAATTTGAACTCTGCCTGCAAGCCTACGAATCGGCCACAGAACCCTCCAAGGACCGCATCGACAAGCTCATCTACGAAAACACCGCCGCCGAAGGCGCGCGTCCGACGATCTACCCCGAAGAACGCCCGCTGGCCGAAGAAGAGAAGGCGCGGGAAGAACAGGAAGCGAAAACGCCCGAACGGATCAAACGCGTAGCCGAAGAAACCACGCAGACCAAAGAGCGCGAAGAAGAAGCCACGAACAAGCCCAAACGCGAAAACGAAGAAACAACGCTCAAAAAAGGCGCGGAAGAAGAAGCGACGAAAAAGACGAACCGCGAAAGCGAAGAAGCCGCCAACAAGAAAAAATGGGAAGAAGAAGAAAAAGCCAAATTCGGCAAAAAAATCACCAAAGCGGAACGCGAAACAAAAGAAAAAGAACAGGCTAAAACCAAGGCAGAAGACGAAGCGAAAGAAAAAACCGCGAAAGAAAAACGCGCCAAAGAAGAAGAAACGCTGAAGAAGAAAAAGGAAGAAGAAGAAGCGGCTAAGACCACCCGCGTCAAAGAAGAAGCCAAAACGGGCGAAACCAAGACGCGCGAAGAAAAAGAAGCCGCCGAAAAGAAGAAAGAAGAAGAAAAGAAAGCGACCGAAAAAACTTCGAAGGCCGCCAAAGGCGAAGCCCAGACCGTCGAATCGGGGACCGGCCTCAAATGCTAGCCCTCTTTCGCGCAATCGCCGGCCTGCGCTCCGAGCATGGCTTCACGCTGATCGAAACCCTGGTCGCGATGGTCACCGGCCTGATCATCAGCCTCGCCGCCTTCACGCTTCTGCAGGTCGCCACCGATGCGTCCTCCCGGGCCAGCGACTTCGTGCAGGCGAGCCAGCTCGGCCGCACGGCGATGTCGCACATCGTCGACGAGCTGAACTCGGCGTGCGTGGCCGAAAAGGCCACGCCGATCTTGGAAAAAAGCGGTCCTTACGAAGTGTACTTCATCACGGGCTTCAGCGAAAAGACCGAAATACAGCCGAGCGAAATCCAGCGGCACGAGGTCTACTGGAAAGCGTCGGCGGCCAATCCCGAAATCGGCTCGCTCTATGACGCGAAAGCGGTGGGCATCCGTGAAACCAGCAAAGACGCGTGGGAATTTGGCGCCCTCTCCTCGCCGGGAGTGCTGCTCGACGCAGACATCGAGAAGCCGAGGCCCGCAGGTAAACCCTCGCCTATCTTCAAGTACTACGAATTCGGGAAAGAAACGACCGAGTCGGCTACAAGCGGTTTGAGCGCGGTGAAAGAAATCACATACAGTGGCGCGCTAGGCAAAGTCGAAGCCGAAAAAGTCGCGTCGATGACCATCGACTTCCGCTCCCTACCCACCGACAACAGCGAAAAGCCGGGGCGGGACCTCGAACTGAACGACGAGGTCACGTTCGCGTTCAGCGCCGGCTTCACGGAACCGACCATCACGAGCTCAGGGGCATGCCAATGACTTCCACCAGAAGGATATACCGGCGCACGCTTGCGCAGGACGGCTTCTCGTTGATGGTGGTGCTGGGGGTGACGCTCGTCACCGGCCTGCTGCTCGTCGCCGGCTTCACCGCGACCAACGCGGACATCCACCTCTCCTACGCGTCCGCCAACCACACGCAGGCCTACTACGCTGCGCTCGGCGGGATCCAGGAGTACGACTACAAGCTGCAGGACAACCCGGACTACTGGGAGACCTGCGAAGGCCCCAAGGGCGAATCCGAAGGAGCCCACTTCGAAGTCAAGGTGCTGCCCGCGGAAAGCGCGCCTGCCGGCACGACGGCGTGCAGCAGCTCGAGCCCCTTCACGACGGCGATCGAGGCCAAGGGCAAGTTCGCGAACACTTTCAGAATCGAGTCGACCGCGTGCAGCGGCCCCGCCAAACTGACCACCTGCCAGAGCCAGCCGCGGACCGTCGAGGTGCGCTCGGTGATCGCCACCTTCCAGGTCTCGGGCTTCCTCGACTACGCGTACTTCACGCAGTACGAGGACGAGGACTACACCCTCAACGGCGACTCGCAGGCCGAATGCGAACAGTACTACGCGGTGCGCAGCAAAAACAAAGCGAAATGCACGGAAATCGAGTTCGCGCCCGAAGACGGCGTGCGCGGTCCGATGCACACCGACGACGCCGCCAACGTCTGCGGAGCCGTCGAATTCGGCCGCAAAGGAGAGGAACCGCCGGATGTGGTGGAAATCAACGGAGGCATCAACTCCCTTTGCGGCGGCTCGCCCGTCTTCAACACGGCGACCGGCAGCTACATCAAAGGCAAAGAACTGAAGGCGCCGGAAAGCGACAGCAGCCTGAAGCTCTACGTCGAATCGAAGAACGAGTTCGAAGGGTTAACGCGCTTCGTGCTCAACGGATCGGCGAACACGATCGAAGTGATCAACCACAAAGGCGAATCGCAGACGATCCCGTGGCCCGAAAACGGCCTGATATACGTGGAGAAGCAGAGCAAAGGCGTGTGCAGCTATGAATACCAGCAGGTCGCGTCAGATCTCGCCAATGAGAAGCCCGAAGAAGAAGGCTGCGGCACGGCGTACGTGAGCGGGACCTACAGCAAATCGCTGACGATCGCCGCGGAACGAGACCTGGTCATCAGCGGCAACCTCATTCCCACGGGCGTCAACCCTGGCGAAGCGCCGGCCGGGACGGAGGTGCTCGGGCTGATCGCCACCCAGTTCGTGCGCATCTACCATCCCGTCGAAGAAACGTACAAAAAGACGGGCTCCAAATGCCAGGGATCGGACCCGGAAGTGAAATCCGGAGTCTGTGAACGCGTGAACAACGAAAACTCCTGCGACGCCGAAAACGCGGTCGGCTCGCTCGAAAACCCGTGGATCTACGCGGCCATCCTGTCCACGAGCCACTCGTTCCTGGTCGACAACTACGACTGCGGCAAGCAGAGCCAGCTCAGCAAGCTCAACATCTACGGCGCGATCGCACAGAAGTTCCGCGGCATCGTCGGCACCGTTGGCAACACGGGCTATCTGAAGAACTACGTCTACGACGAGCGCCTGGCGACCGACGAGCCCCCCTACTTCCTGGCGCCGCTGAAGGCCGGCTGGGTGATCATCCGCGAGACGTCTCCCAAGCAGGGGTAGCGATCCACCCGAGCAGCTCGGCAGCCGCGCGCGGCGGGGTGTTGTGACGACGGGCCGGAGCGTCGGGCGAAGAGGCCTGCCGCCGGACGTCGCGAGCTACGCCGTGCGCTCTGTCGCCTGGCGTGTCTGCTCGGCGTCGCCGATCGCCCACGCAAGTCGCTCGATCAGCTGTGCGGCGGCGTGGTCGCTGGCGAGATGAACCGGGTAGACGCGCTCTTCGAGCACAACAGGGGCGTCGCGCGGACCGCTCGGATCGGCGGTCACGATGATCCTGGCCATGAGATCTCCCTCGTCGGAATTGTCGTGATGTCAAGCCCTATCGGAATGCTCGCGGGCCGACTTGAGCGCGGGCTGATCCGCGCATGAAGACTTGCTCAAACCCCCGTAGACCTTCAGGCATCAAGCGCGCCCTGATCTCAGATCTCCAGGAGCTTCGGGCATCGAGGTCGTCGGTCGAGCATGCGATATGCGCCCGCATTCGGTGGCGGCGGATGCCCGAGCGCAGGCTAGAGCCGGGAGCCAGCCGCGCTCATCGGCGATGAGGACCGCCTGGGCGCGGTTGAGCACGCCAAGCTTGCCGTAGATGTTGTGAAGGTGGGCGCGAACGGCGCCCAGGGACAGGGCGAGGTCGTATGCGATCTGCCTGTAGACGCTGCCTTTGGCGAGCTGCTGGAGCACCGCGAGCTCCCTGTCGGAGAGCGGGCTCGGGTCGACGTGGCGATCGCGCGGGTGCGGGCTTGGGCCCGGCAGTTCGCACATCAGCTGTCGCAGCTCTTCCGGGCCGAGGCCGACGGCGCGAGCGCTCTGGAGCATCTCGCTCGGAGAGACGGGCGCGTCCTGCTCGTAGTGGGCGAGCATGTCGGCCAGCCGGATGAGCGCCGCCTCGCCGTCGGCCTCCGCGTCGTGGTGGTGTTCGATCGGGGTGGCAAGCGACGTCGCCATCCCCCAGCGCCGTATCAGCACGCCTCCGACCGCAGTGTGGTCTACGCCAAGCTCCCTGCGCTCCTCATGGATGCGCTCCTCGGGCGTCCTTGCACAGCGATGGACCTCGGAGGGGTAGCCGGGGTAGGCGTGGATCAGCACCAGCTTGCCGATGTCGTGCAGGAGGCTCGTCACGGCGAGGCGGTCACGGTTCTCGTAGCACGCAATGGAGGCGATCCGGTCGGCGGCGCGCTGGGTGGCCAGAGCGTGCAACCGGAAGCGCTCGGGCGCGGAATCCCATATGCCGGCGCACCCGAAGAAGTCGAAGGTGCACACGCGGTTGGCGAGCGCCTGGACCGTCTGGGGTGCAAGCAGCTCGACGGCGAGGGCAACGGTGTCGACGCCACCGGGACCAGGCTGTCCGGTGTTGGCGAGGCGCAGGACGGCGGTGATCAAGGCGAGGTCGGACTCGATGGCCGAGACGACGTCAGCCGTGGCGTGGTGATCCTTGGAGATCACCGACAGCAGGCGATTGCGCGACTCGGCAAGCGCGGGAAACGCCTCGAGCGCTTCGAACGCCGTCGCCAGGCGCCTGCCGTGGTCCGTGTGCCAGTGACGCTCCTTGGCGCCCGCCGGGGATGCTCCTGCGCGCCCCTGCTTCTCGGCGGGACAGCGCGTCTTGCTGTTGTCTTGCGCTTTCTGCGCTGCAGCTGCTGTCTGCATGTCTATGAGATCCTCCATAGGCTCAGAGGGGCGCGCGGGGCCGCGGCATCGCTGCCGGGGAGTCGGTTCTGGGCGACTCGCCCCTTGGTGGGACGCCGCTGTTCACGGACGTCTCCTGACTGCGGCATCGAGGTGCCGCGATAGCTGGGGAATGGCTCCCCGGTCTCTTCGACCCATCGGCTACATCGACAGCTCACGGCCTCAGCGTTAGGCGAGTTTGCCGCGAGTCCAGTGCGACGTTCGCACGCCGTCCCCGGACCGCGCCAGCCAGCCTGTATACCTGTAATGCGTCTCGTGCTCAAGTAGGCGGCCTCCGGCACCGATATCCAGTAGTATGATGTTGGTTAGCTGATGGAATTCGTGCGGCTCGTGCGCCGCAACTGGCCGTGGGACGGCACCGTGTTGGTCCGTCTGGCCGTCCGTGAGCCACAATCGTGACCTCGCGATCTCGGTCGAGTGGGTACTCGGATCGTGCAGGAGACTTTCAGCGCAGTTCACTCATGTCTACTGGAGCGAGTCCCTGCGCGAGCGGCGGCTCACATGACGTGGAGTCCCTGGGAAGCGGATTGAGGCGGGCGCGATTTGGCCTGCCGCGGCGGCGAACACGTGCGATCTTGATCAGCGGGCTGATCATCGTCTTTGGTTCCGTCGGGTCGGCGTTTCTCGCCTCTGAATGGCGCTCGAACCTGTTGCGCGCAGATCGGCAGTCGTTCAAAACGGCCGCCGCCGATCTGAGCAGCGCGCTTGACTCGAAGCTGGATTCAGGCCTCAAGCTGACACGCACGTTGCGCGCGATCGCGACATTGGAGCCGAACGCCGGCGACACGCGATTCATTGAGTGGTATAACGAGCTGCAGCGCGGCGCCCGTGCTCCGGTCGGCGTCGCCTCGGCCCTGATTCAGATAGTGCCCGCGTCTCGCCTGCCGGCGTTCCGGCGCGCTGCACTTTCGGATCCAGCGTTTCGTGCGTTCATCGGCGGCGTTTTCGCGGTCGTGCCGCCCGGTCGCCACTCGATCTACTGTCTCACTCGTGCCTCCGTCGGCCGGACGGCCACAACGAGCCTCTACCCACCGCTGCTCGACTATTGCGCGCCGGTGATCCCCGGCTTCGGTCGATCGCCGTTCGACACCTTGATCAGAACGGCGAGGGATAGCGACTCCACAATCGTCTCCCCGATTCCAGGCCTCTCGCTGGTCGCCGTCGGTGAAGCCGTGTACCGGTATGGCATGCCGCTCACGACGGTCGCAGAGCGCCGCGCTGCGATAACCGGCGTGATCGGGACCTCATTCGACAGCGTCGCGCTGATCGGGCCGCTGCTGGCCGGTCATCGCTCGCTCTCATTGGCGCTGTACCATCGCAACACCGGCGGTCCGCTGCAGCTGATCGGACGTGCGGGCGTCGCCTCGCGCGGCTATTCCGAACGCAAGGCCCTGGGAGAAGGATGGGTAGTTCAGGTGACCGGGAGCGCGCTGCCGTCCGCCTCTCCCGATCTGCAGGGCGCGACCGTCCTGGGAGGCGGTCTGCTTGTGACGTTCTTGGTCTTCATGCTCTATCAGGTGCTCACGCGTTCGCGCCAGCGGGCGTGGCGTTTGGTCGGCGAGAAGACGGGCGAGCTCGAACATACCGCGCTGCATGATCCGCTGACCGATCTGCCCAACCGGCATCTGGTGCTCGACCGCGCCGAACAGATCCTCGCTCGAGCTCGGCGCCTCGATGCTCCTGTCACAGCGTTGTTCGTGGACATCGACGGCTTCAAGCGGGTCAATGACCGTTACGGCCACGAGGCCGGTGACGAGATTCTGCGGCAGGTGGGGACGCGGCTGAAGACGATCCTGCGAGACAACGACACCGTCGGTCGCATCGGCGGAGACGAGTTCGTGATGCTGGTCGACTCCGTCGGGCTCGATGCCGCCCCCGAGCTTGTCGCGCAGCGGATTCTGGACGTGCTTCGCCAGCCGATCCAGCTCGCCGAGGGCGACGCTCCACTCTGCCTCACGGCGAGCATCGGCATCGCAACGGGCAGGCCGGCATCCGCCGAGGACTTGATGCAGGACGCGGACCTCGCCCTGTACAAGGCCAAGGCGGTCGGCAAGAACGGCTACGTCCAGTTCGAGTCGGCGATGCACACGGCCGCGCAGGACCGCATGCACCTGGAGATGGACCTCGCGGGCGCGCTCGCCGCCGATCAGATGTTCCTCGTGTACCAGCCGATGTTGGATCTCAAGAGCGAGCGTGTGGTCGGCGTCGAGGCACTGCTTCGATGGCGTCATCCCACCGCGGGTGTGATACCGCCTGATGTGTTCATACCGATCGCCGAGGAGAACGGCCTGATCCTCACGCTCGGTCGCTGGGTGCTCGAAAGGGCCTGCGCCCAGGCGGCTGTCTGGCACAAGCGGGGGTTTCACCTCAACATGTCCATCAACGCCTCCGCACGCCAGATCGAGCGGACAGAGTTCGTCGATGAGGTCCGCGAGGCGCTGCACGAGAACGCCATGGACCCCGCGATGCTGACAATCGAGATCACCGAGACGGTCCTCATGCGCAAGCCCGAGAGCACCGCCAGACTGCTCCACGAACTGAAGGCACTCGGGGTCAGCATTGCAGTCGACGACTTCGGAACGGGATACAGCTCCCTGGCCTACCTGCGCCAGTTCCCGGTCGATTCGCTCAAGATCGACCGCACCTTCATCACCGGCCTGGAGCTCTCGAGCGAGGCGCACGCGCTGACACACACGCTCATCCAGCTCGGCAAGGCGCTCGGACTGCAGACACTCGCCGAGGGAGTCGAGCACTACGGCCAGGTGCGAGAGCTGCAGCACGAGGGTTGCGACCTCGCCCAGGGATTCCTGTTCGCGCGCCCACTCACAGCCGACGCGATCGAAGGCTTCCTGCGCGGCAACCCGGGCCTGGCAGGAAAGCGCCGCGCGGGCGCAACCGGCAATGGCGAGCGATCGATGGCAACGACCAGCTCGTCGGCAAGCAGGATCGAAGGCTGAACCAGATCCACCACCCCGTGCGGGCGCCGGTTGGACGGCAGAGACGGGGTCAGCTACCCGGTCTCGTAGTGAGCTGGTGGCGCAGCCGGTCTGCCTGGGCTTGCTGGCGGTCTCGAGCCGCCTGCTCCCTGTCACGGATCACTCGCTCGCCATCCGCGAGCGCACGACTCTCGGCTGCCAGGGCGCGATCGGCGGCGGCTCGCTTGCGGTCCGCGACCGCGCGCATCGCGATCTCCGCACGACCGGCGTCCGTCGAGGCGGTGAGAGCCGCCAGCGCACTATCACGCAGGGCAACCGCCTGATCACGCTCGACCGCCGCCAGATCGCGAGCGTTGGCAGCGGCGTCACGACCCGCGGCCGCGGCAACGCGACCCGTCACGGCGCGACCTCGCTGCCGTGCGCCGCGCTCGCGGAGCTCACGAGCGAACTCGTGCACGCCGGCGTCTGCACCACCGATGAGACCACGGTCGCTGGCGAGCTGGTCCAGATCGGCGGCGGCTTGGTCGCTGTCCGCCGCCGCTTGGTCGCTGTCCGCAGCGCTCTGATCGCTGTCGGACCGCGTCTGATCGGCGTCAGCCAGCGTTTGATCGCGTTCGCCGAGCACCTGATAGTCAGTGAGCACCGCAGAGAGACCCACGTCGCTCCCCTGCTCTCCAGCGACAGCATCGAACGTTGGTCCCAAACCATGGCCCGGCGTTTGCGCGGTCACGACGTACACTCCTGAGGGCTAAGCGATGCGTATGGGTGAGCAGCGCGCCTACCCGATCGACCTCTTCAGCGTAGCACCGTGCCGCCGCGCGCGCCGACTGCGCGAACGCGCAATCGAGGGCAAACGCTGCAACAGCTCGGGTCGTGCGCCGGTGCGAATTGTGTCGAGTTGCTGAACTCGGCTAACGCCGAGGCCGTGAACTGTCGATCTGGATGGTAGGTCGAAGAGACCGGGGAGCCATTCCCCATCTATCGCGGCGCTCGACGCCGCAGTCAGGAGACGCCCATGACATGCGGCGTCCGACCGAAGTGCGAGTCGCCCACGAGCGACTCCCTCGCAGTGAGCCGGCGTCCCCTCGTTCGCGCGGGCGCCAGGACGTTTCGGGTAGGAACGTTCGTGCTCGGCCTGCTCTCCTGCCTGCTGTTCGCGAGCAGCGCCCTCGGCGTCGCGAGCAGTGCCCTCGGCGCGACCGCGACCGTGGGCTTGGGGCCGGCGGCCAGCTTCTCGGTGCTGGCCGGCTCGACGGTCACCAACACCGGCCCCACGACGATGTCCGGCGACCTCGGCCTGAGCCCCGGCTCATCGGTGACCGGCGCTCCGCAGGTGCTCGGCGAAACGCACGTCGACGACGCAGTGGCCATCGAAGCCAAGAACGCTCTGACGGCCGCCTACGACGACGCCGCCTCCCGTCCGAGCAACGGCTCGGCCGGGACCGACCTCTCGGGGCAGGTCTTCCTGCCGGGCGTTCGCACCGCCAGCAGCTCGCTGCTGCTGTCATCGGGAAGCGTCACGCTCGACGCCCAGGGCAACCCCAACGCGGTGTTCATCTTCCAGATCGGCTCCACGCTGATCACCGGCTCGAGCACCACCGTCCTGCTCATCGGCGGTGCGCAGGCGTGCAACGTCTTCTGGCAGGTCGGCTCCTCCGCGACGCTCGGCACGGCCACACGCTTCGTCGGCACGATCATGGCCTCTACGACCATCACGGCCAACACGGCCGCGACGATCGAAGGCAGGCTGCTGGCGGGGACCGGTGCGGTCAATCTGGAAACCAACACCATCACGACGTCCAACTGCGCCTCCAGCGCCGGCGGTGTCGCTGGTGGCAGCGAAACGACAGGCTCCGGCGAAAGCCCCGGCACCACGACCACGCGGCGCAGCGGCTCGGCAACCACCGGGAAACATGGCTCCTCGCGCAAGGGCTCGCGGGGAAGAGCATCCAAACGGCGGTCGGCGGCCCGGCGGGCACTCCCGCACAAGCGTGGCGCATTCACAGGGTGATCCGGTGAACACCACGAGCATTCGAGCAGTCCGCTCCGGGGTTGGCTCCCCGCGCGAGCCTCGACGGTCCCATCGGGCCAGGCGCCGCCTGATCGTCGCGCTCACGGCGCTGTGCCTGGCCGGCGCAACAGGCGATTACGCGGCCGACGCCAGTGCCGGCACTCCAGCCCGCGTGCAGGCGACTCAGGAACTCGTGGTCCTGACCAGCGCACACGGTGCGCACCGGGCGCCCGAAGCCGGATCCCCGCAGGTTGCGCTCGTGGCCGCTCACCGGCCGCTCACCGGCGAGCAGACAGCACTGCCCGTGATCGCGCGCTCGATCGGCGCTCGAGGGCTACGGTGGCTGCTGGTGATGCTTCCCGGTCGGCCGGACGGATCGACTGGCTGGATCAGCCAGCAGGGCACCCACCCCCTCGTGACGTCATGGCGCATCGTGGTCGACCTCGCCGCCCGCCGCACGAGGGTCTATGACCACGGTCGCTTGGTGAGAAACTTTCAAGCGGTCGTCGGCAAGCCCTCGACGCCCACGCCGACCGGGCAGTTCTTCGTCGAAGAGGTCTTGCGGATGGCGCCCGGCGAGCCCGGTGGCCCGTTTGCGCTCGCTCTCAGCGCCCGCTCGAACGCGTTGCTGGAATTCGAAGGCGGTCCGGGCCAGATCGCAATACACGGACGGGACAACCTCGGAGGAACGCTGGGTACGGCCGCCTCGCACGGCTGCATCCGAGTTGCCACCGCGAGCATCGACTGGCTCGCCGCGCGCATCGGCCCCGGCACACCTGTGGCGATCGAACCCGCGTAGACGGCTTTGCCGCTATCGACCTGAACGGGGGTCGCGGCGTGCGAGTGACTGGCCCTAGACGAGTCGGAGTGACCCGGGGCGGCGTATGGTTGCCGGGTGGCGAGCGACCGTTTGAGCGTGGTGTTGCGGGCGATGGGGGACGCCGATCGCGGCGGATCCGCGTCGATGGTCGACCGGGTGTGCGGAGCGGCGGTGGAGCTCCTCTCGCTGAGCGGGGCGGGGCTGTCGTTGATGGTGGATGGCGAGCTGCGTGGCACCGCGGGCGTGTCCGAGCCGGGGATAGCCGCCGTGCAGGAGCTCCAGCTCACCCTCGGCGAGGGTCCGTGCGTTGACGCGTGGCGGAGCATGGAGCCGGTGCTGGAGGCGGATCTGGCCGATCCCGATCAAGTGCGTTGGCCGGCGTTCGCCCATGCCGGCTTGCAGGCCGGCGTGCAGGCGGTGTTCGCCCTCCCGCTGCAGTTGGGAGCCGTGGGGCTCGGCGTGCTGGCGCTCTACCGCGATCGCCCGGCGCCCCTCGGCGACGAGGAGCTCGCCCTCGGACTGGTCCTGGCCGAAGTTGCGACCCAGACCATTCTCAGCCTGCAGGCCGGGGCTCCACCTGAGGAGCTGCACGCGCTGCTTGCCGACGAGCCGGCGCACTGGGCCCATGTCCATCAGGCGACGGGCATGGTCTCGGCCCAGCTCGGGGTGTCGCTGGACGAGGCGTTCGTGCGCCTGAGGTCCTTCGCCTTTGCCAACGATCGCCCGCTGCGCGAGGTGGCGGGGGACGTCGTCGCGCGGCGCCTGCGCCTCGACGATCCAGCATGATCCGCGCCGCCGCCGGCATTCGCGTAATAATGGCGTAGATTCTAATCGGTGGGACAAGGCCAAGAGGTGGCTCCCAGGCCATGACGCGAGAAGAACGAATTGTTGAAACGTTCGTCGAGCTGACTGACACGATGGTCGAGCACTTCGACGTGATCGAGTTCATGCACCGCCTGGTGGAACGCAGCCTGGAGCTCATGGACTGCGCCGAGGTGGGACTGCTGCTCGCGAATGCCGCGGGCAGCCTACAGGTGATGGCCTCCTCCAGCGAGCGCTCCGAGGCGCTCGAGCTGCTGCAATCCCACAACGAGGAGGGACCGTGCTTCGAGTGCTATCGAAGTTCGAGGGTGGTGTTCAGCGAGGATCTCGCGGCGGACGTCGATCGCTGGCCGACGTTCGCGCCCGCTGCGCTCCAGAACGGGATCAACTCCGTGCACGCGATTCCGATGCGGGTCCACAGCCGGACGATCGGGGCGCTCAACCTCTTTCGCGCTGAGACTGGCCGGCTCGCCGAGCGCGACGTGCCGCTCGGGCAGGGGATGGCGGACATCGCCGCCGTCGCCCTCATCCAGGAGCGCGCGATGCGCGAGACACGCGGCGTCGTGCAGCAGCTCCACGGCGCCCTGACCAGTCGGGTCTTGATCGAGCAGGCCAAGGGCGTTCTCGCTGAGCGCGGCCATGTCAGCGTGGATGCGGCATTCGCCGGCATCCGTCGCTACGCGCGAGACCACAACAGCCGCCTGAGCGACGTTGCACGCGATGTGATCGAAGGCCGCCTGGATGCGGCGGCACTGGCCGAGCTCTCGCGCGGCAGCACCGCTCCGCGAACGCGACCCTGACGAGATCTGCGGCACCGGCGTCGCCGGCGCACAGGCATGTGGGCGAATTCCACCAGCTAGTTGTGACAGAGCGCACAGGGTGCTACGCTGGACAGCGCGTCGCTCCAGACCCTGGTGACGTCCTTGTAGGCGAGGCACATGTCTGGAGGCACCATGCGACGCGAGCAGGCTCTCACCGTTCCGGCATGCGAGGTGCGCTTGTGACGCCCGAAGGGCGCAAGCGGGACATCTCCGGCCTGGAACGGGCTCTGTCGGACGCTGAGCAGAACAGCGCGGACGTCGATCAGATCTTGTCCGACGCCGATCAGAGCGGCTCCGAACACGATCAGATCTCATCAGACCGCGACCAGGCCGCGGCAGACATCGACCAGGCCGCAAGCGACGCAGGGCGCGCCCGCAGCGGCGACCCGGTTGCCTACGAGCGAACCCGCCGGATGCGCGCCGACAGCACGCTCGAGCGCGAGCTGGCCAGCCGGGCGCGCGGCACCAGCTCCGTGGTGCGCGACCGGATCGCCGAGCAACGGGATGGACTCGCGGCCGCGCGAGACCTGGCGAGCGCCGCGCGCGATCGGCTCGCGGCCGCCCTCGATGCCGAGATCGCGCGCCTCGAGCGCGAGCATCGCGCGCAGGAGGGACGGCTCAACGGTCGTGGGGTCCGGTCCCGGGCAGCCCGCGAGCGACTTCTGGCCAGGCAGTCGCGCGCACGCGCTGCGCTCCAGCGTCAGGCTGCCGCTGAAGATCGCGCGCACGCAGCGCTCGACAGGGAGTTCGCGGCGCTCGACCGAAAGGCCTACGCTCAAGAACTCGCCACGGCCGCAACGGACGAGGTGACGGGCGCGCTACGGCGCGGGGTCGGCCTGGCAGCCCTGCAACGGGAGATGGACCGCACCACGCGCACGGGCGAGCAACTGATCGTCGCGTTCGTCGACGTCGATGGCCTGAAGGCCTTCAACGACCGTCGAGGACACTCGGTCGGCGATGCGCTGCTGCGGACCGTCGCTCGCGTTGTCGGTGGCGAGTTCCGCTCCTACGATCTGATACTCCGCTTCGGCGGCGACGAGTTCGTGTGCTCGTTCTCGGGCGACGGCCTGGATGAGATCGGCAGGCGCTTCGAGCGAGTGGGCGCGCGTCTGCACCAGGCGATACCCGGCGCCAGCATCAGCGTCGGCGTGAGCCAGCGACGACCCGAGGACACGATCCAGACGCTGCTCGACCGCGCGGACGCCGCGATGATCTCCAGGCGCCGTGAGTGCCCCAGACGGATCGCCGAGCTGGATATCGCCGGGAAGGTTTCCGTGCCCGGCGAGGCTGAGCAGCTGAACCACATCGCAGAATGATGGACCGCCTTCTCCTCATCGTCATATCCGTCACCATGCTGGCCCCCATCGGGTTTGGGTTTGCCCTGTGCAAGGCGGCCGCTCGAGCCGACGCGGGCGAATCGCATCAGCGTTCTGAGAGCCTGCATCTCAGTCAGGGAGCCATGCGCTCTGCGATGCCTACCGCCGTGTCCCTCGCGGGGAAGAAGGGTCACAGTCCCGCGGGCGACGAGCGCCCGATGAACACACCCCCGGTGTTCATCGTCGACGAGCATGGCGAAAGGGAGAAGGTGATCGAGATCAAGGTCACACCTAGCCCCATTCGAGTGGACACCAAGCAACCGGCGGACCCCGAACCCGCGGTAGCGTTCCCGCAGCGCGATGCGAGGACATTGCGATGTCTTCACCAGCAGCGTTGTCACCCCCTGCTCACCGATCGGCCGTCGTCCTGGGGTCTACGGGGAGTAGGCAGTGGGCAGCGACGCCGGCGGCAGCGAGATCTATGAGCTTGCGGGACGAGAGCGAAGCTTCTTCGGCAAACGTCCGGCGGCCATCCCACCTCCTCGGCCGTCGACGAACGAGCGGCCGCTCCACGTGCCGCTCACGCAGGCACACGTGAACCCGCCCGCCCAGCTTCCCCCGGCGGGCGGGCGGGGCTCGTGTGTGCACAGGCCCGGCCGACTCGTCCGTCGTCCGCAACGACCCGGACGCCGGCGAAACGCCTTTCGGGAGGCATCGAGGACATTCTTCCCGAGCTTCCCATCCCTCGCCTGTGTCCGGCCCTGGAGCGAGTGTCAGTGTCGGAGGATCTCGCCCGGCGCTTGACATCCCGAGACGCCTCGACATAAGTCTTGCATCAGCAGGTGCCCAACGGCCACTTTCACTATTGAGGGCCGAGAGCGAATTGCCCGATTATCTTGCTCGCGGTCTGGTGCGGGGCGTGCGCGGCACGTTCATGAGATGGTCGGTGGACCGGCGCCCCGGTTTCGTCTCGTCGAGAAGGCGCAAGTCCGCTGTGAAGAAGCCTACGGGTAGATTGCACGCATGAGCGATCGCCATGATCTGCCCTCTCCTAGGCGATACACCATTGGGATCCTCAAGTCGCGCCAACGCGTGCTCCGTGATATCTGTGCGTCCTGCTGATTCCACGAGTTCTCGACGGGTCATATCTGCGTAAGCTCGTGCAGCACGAATACGCGCCGCGAGGCTGTCCTCCGCGATTGGCGGAGGTAGCGGGGATGGCTCTATGCGTCGCGTCGGAAATTTGCCGGCACTCATATCGCGCTCTTCGGGAAGGCAAGGGCAACCGTCTCGCAATGAGGGCTCCCCGGAAGGTCTCCTGGATGCCACCTAGGATGGGACACCTTCCGGGGTCGCCCTAGCAGACTGCTGTCGGTTACTGTACTGGAAAGCTCTTGCTCTGTACATTGGTGAATAAGCGAGTCCATAGAAAAGAACATGCCGTAAGAATGGAGCAAGTAGGCTTTAAATGATCGCAATTTGGTAGATTGTAACCGGGCATCGTGCGAAAAGAGGTACAGCAGTAGGACGCTAGTGTCATATCTTGATTGGACTTCGTGGTCCCTCTTTGCGTCGGGGCCATCCGCAGCGAGAGAGCCCCCGAAGTGGGACTGCCAGCCATCAGCGCTGCGACCTTCGCCTGCTTGCAGGAAGCCGATATCCACAGCACGGACGAGCAGATCGAGTGGAATGAAGCAAGCAAGAACGATTTGGTCGAGAGGTCGAGGCCGAAGTCGAGGGCGACTTCAAGAAGGCCGACACGAATGTCAAGCAAGCGCTCACCCGTGCCGGCGACTGCATCGCGGCCTACCCGGAGGCATCCGGGCCTATCCGCCGGCAGTTCAATCTCGCGTTCTTCAAGCGGTGTCCTCGCTCCGCCCTTCGACACGCTGCTCGGCCCCGAGCTACGGCAGGCCGTGGCCGTCAGGCTCCAAGAGCAGCTGCGAGACGCTGTAGATGCTGCCCGGCGTCGGCCCCTGATCCAAGACGTAGAGCGCCCCCTGCCGCACAGGCCAGTAGTTTCGCACACGGCGGAGCTTGTGGCTTATGACTGTCGCCTCTGTGGTATCGTGAGTCCAATACTTTCGCCGTCCGAGAGGCTAATGGTCTGCTGATGTCGTCTCATGGGATCTCTGGTGCTGGTCGAGCCGAGCTGGCTGCGGTTGCCGGTCGACGGCGGTTCATAGCGCCCGCCGATGTCGCACTCGAGCTGGGGATCGACCGACAGGTGGCTGCCCGGAGACTCGCGCACTGGGCCGAGAAGGGATGGCTGCGCCGGGTCCGTCGCGGCCTCTACATCCCAGTCCCCGTAGAGGCCGAGCGCCCTGAGAGCTGGTCCCAGGATGCGCTCGTGGTCGCTACCGCCACCTGGTCGCCGTGCTACTTCACGGGCTGGACGGCTGCCAGCCACTGGGGATTGACCGAGCAGATGTTCCGGACCACCGTCGTAAAGACGACCCAGCGCGTCAGGCGCTCACAGGTCCGCCTGCTGGATTCCGACTACCTCCTCATGCACGTAGCCGAGGACAGGCTGGCCTGGGGGATGCGTTCAAGCTGGCATGAAGAGGTGCGGCTGCAGATCGCTGACCCGACCCGAACGATCGTGGACATCCTTGACACGCCTGGAATCGGCGGCGGCATTCGTCACGCCGCGGAGATCCTCGATGCCTATCTCGACACCGAGGATTCGGCACCTCTGATCGAGTACGCGGAGCGACTCGGCAATCGCGCGGTCTTCAAGCGTCTGGGTTACCTGACCGAGGCTTTGGGCCGTGACGAGCCCGAGTTGATTGCCGCGTGTCGAGCTCGACTTTCGGCCGGGATTGTGCTGCTTGACCCCGACGCGCCGCCGGGCGGTCCGCGTATCCCGATGTGGGGTCTTCGGGCGAACGTACTGGTCGCTCCCCAGAACCCATCGTGATCTCAAAGCAGGAACTGCTGCAGCTGCGCGCCGAGTGGCAGCTCGATGTTGGTGTGATCGAAAAGGACTATGTGCTCGGGTGGCTGCTCGCCGCGATCTCCGTTCAGCCGGAGCTCTCGCGGACCTGGATTTTCAAGGGCGGGACCTGTCTGCGTAAGTGCTACTACGAGACCTACCGGTTTTCCGAGGATCTCGATTTCACTGTAATCGACGACGGTCCGACAGGGGCCGCACAGCTGACCGAGATCTTCCGCCGCGTCTCGACATGGTTGTCGCAGGAATCCGGGATCGATCTGATCGTCGAGAATGGCTGCTTCGCCGAGCGGCGCAACCTGCGGGGCAATCCGACAGCCCGAGCGCGCGTCGCCTACCGCGGGCCCAACCCGCAGCCGACGCTGCCCAAGATCAAACTCGATATCACCGGCGATGAGGCGCTGGTGGAGACGCCGGTGCTGCGTGAGATTGGCCATCCCTACGGAGACGCGCCACTCCCAACGGATGGCGTGCTCTGCTACTCGATTACTGAGCTTACGGCCGAGAAGACGCGAGCGCTGGCCGAGCGCTGTCGCCCTCGTGATCTCTACGACGTCGTTCACATGCATCGCCATCCCGACTTGCTCGGTGCGGCCGCACGGGTGCGCGAGTCGCTGGCGCGCAAGTGTGAGTACGTCGGGATCGCAGTCCCGGACGCCGACGCGATTCGTGGCTCACAGTTCCCGGGCGAGATCGAGCAGGAGTGGGAGAACATGCTCGGCCATCAGCTCCCCCGGCCACTACCACCGTTTGCCGAGTTCTGGAATGCACTCGGCCCGTTCTTCGAGTGGCTGGCCGGCGAGCAGCCCGACACTCGGCTCGCACGCGCCGAAATCGGCAAGGTCGACCCTGACTGGATTCCGCCACGCGCGATCACCTCATGGCGCCGCGGCATACCCCTGGAGACCATCCGTTACGCGGGCGCCAATCGCCTAATGGTCGAGATCGACTACCGCGCAGAACGCGGCCGCCAGGGACCACGCATCGTCGAGCCCTACTCGCTGCGCCAGACTCAAGACGGCAACCTCGTCCTGTTTGTCGTAAACGACCACGGCGAGCTGCGCAGCTACCGCGTCGACCGAATCGCGGGCGTGCGGCCCACCTCGATGCCGTTCACACCCCGGTTTGTCGTCGAGTTCTAGAGGCCTACCGGCCGCTGAGCCGCGACGGTGGGGCTGCTCGCTAAGCCAGAGGACGCCTGCCACGATCCGCATAATGGCTTGGGCGAGGCGCCCTTTTCGCGGTCGTTGTTACCCAACGGTGTTACCCGACCCGGAGCAGTGCGACGGATCTCGCAGCAACCGAGAAACGCAGAAACCCCATGTTTACGGCAGTTTTCGACTATGCGGGCGGAGGGACTCGAACCCCCAAGGGCCTACGGCCCACCGGCTCCTAAGGCCGGCGTGTCTACCAATTCCACCACGCCCGCGCGGCTAGCAGGCAGGCTACCGCGCACGTGGGCCGCACGAGCTTGTATCGTCAGCTACGCAGATGTCCGCGCAGCGCAGCGAGCAGAGTCGGCCAGGCGTGATCGTCACGCACCCCAACCGCGACAAGCCGGCGGTGCAGGGGACGCGTGCGGCGGTGGTGGTGCTGCTGCTCGCGAGCGCCGCGCTGGTGCTGATCGTGACGATCGGCGGGTGGAGCGTGCTCGAGGGCGCGATCCCCGTGCAGATCGGCTACGTGGCCGTGTACCTGGTGTTCGCGTTCTACGCCGCCCGCTGGAATCGGGGCGTGCTGCCGATCTCCGCGGTGCTCGCCGTGTTCCTGGCGATCTTCGCGCTCGTCGCCGGCCCGAGCTGGTTCGACCGCGACAAATCGGGGTTCGCCCAGCCGACGCTCAACGCCGGCCTGCTGGGGCTGTTGACGCTGCTGATCGTGCCCGTGCAGATCCTGCTGGTGGCGTTCGCGATGCGAGGCTTCCAGCAGGGCTGGAACGTGGAGCTCGAGCAGCGCGACCCGGCGGCCGGGCCCGACATCGGCCCGCCATCCTCGGCGCACGCCGCCTGAGCCCACGCCTGGCCTGCCCCGCGCGCCGGGGGTATCCTCGCAAGCGTCGAGCGTGTTGGCGGCGGTGGCGGAACGGTAGACGCGGGGCCCTCAAAAGGCCCTGTCCGCAAGGGCGTGTGGGTTCGACTCCCACCCGCCGCATCGACCCTCTCGACCCTCCTCGCGCCGCCCAGCGCCGCGGGCTACGGCCCGCCGACCAGCTCGATGAGCTCCTCGGCGAGCCCCGCCGGCGCCGCGAGGATCCCCCAGGGCAGGTGCTCGTGGACGGGGAGCTCGAGCACACGAAGCCCGGCGCGTTCGCAGACGAGGACCCCGGCGGCGATGTCCCACTGCTTGACCGTGCGCTCGAAGTAGGCGTCGTAGCGGCCGGCGGCGGTCCAGGCGAGATCGAGGGCGGCGCTGCCGAAGCGGCGGATGTCGCGGACGCGGGGGATCAGGCGGGCGAGCACCCGCCCCTGGGCCTCTCGGACGTGGGCGTCGTAGGCGAGCCCGGTGGCGACCATCGCCGCGGCGAGGCCGCTCCCGCGGGCGCCGGCCTGGGCGCGGTCACGGCCGAGCTCGATCGTGGCGTCGGGCTGCTGGAGCCTCGCGGGCCGATGCGCGGTGGCGGTGAACAGCTCGTCGCGGTTGGGGTCGTAGATGGCGCCGGCGACGGTGGCGTGCCGGTCTCGGACGGCGACGCTGACGCACCACTGGGGAATGCCGAAGATGAAGTTGACGGTCCCGTCGAGGGGGTCGACGACCCAGCTGAGCCCGCTGCTGCCGTCGACCGCGTCGCCCTCCTCGCCGACGAACCCGTCCAGCGGGCGCCGCCGGGCGAGCAGCTCGCGGATGGCGCGCTCGGAGGCGAGGTCGGCCTCGCTGACGAGGTCGGTGGGGGTGCTCTTGGCGGCGACCTGGCGCTCGGCGCCGCGGCGGGCGCGATCGATGAGCAGCGCGCCGGCGCAGGTGGCCGCCTCGACGGCTATCGCCAGAAGCTCGTCGGCCTGACGCGCGTCGATCGCCCCGCCGGGCAGGTGGTGGCCCTCGCGCGGATCGCTCACGCGAACCCGGGGGGCACGCGCTGCGCCCACGGGCTCTCGGCCTCGATCTGGGCGGCGAGCGACAGCAGGGTGGCCTCGTCGTTGACGCGTCCGACGACCTGGACGGAGCGCGGCAGCCCGTCCGAGCCGAGGCCGGCGGGGACGGTGGCGGCGGGCTGGCCGGTGAGGTTCCAGACGCCGTAGTAGGGCACCCAGCCGGCGACGGTGTTGAACGTGACGAGCGCGCCTCGCCCCTGCAGCCGGCCGATCGGCGGGGGCGGCACCGCGTTGCCGGGGGTGAGCAGCACGTGGTGGTCCTCGAGCACGGCGTTCAGCCTGCGCGTGAGCTCGGCCTCGCCGGCGAGCGAGCGGTCGAGCAGCGCCTGCGGGACGAGCGAGCCGAGCCGGCCGATCGCGCGCGTGCGTCGTTCCAGGCGTCCGGGGTGGGCGAGCGCGGCGACGTCGTCGCGGGCTCCGCAGAGATAGCGGACGAGCACGCCCGGCCCGGCGTCGAACCCGTAGTCGGGGTCCTGCTCGCGGACCTCGTGGCCGAGCGAGCGGAGCAGCTCGACGGTGTCCTCCAGCGCGCGGCGGGCGTCGGCGTCGGGCTTGGCGATGAGACCCGGGGGAACGCGGGTGGAGTAGGCGATGCGGAGCTTCCCCGGCGCGGTGGCGGCGGCTGCCGCGAACGGCGCGTCCGGCGGCGGCGCGCGGTCGACGTCGACCTCGCTGGCGCCCGAGACGACGTCCTGGAAGAGGGCGGTGTCGGCCACCCGCCGGGCGAGCACGCCGAGCACCGACAGGCCGTGCCAGTGGCGCGGGTGGGGCGCGAGCGGCACCCGTCCGCGCTGGGGCTTCAGCCCGAACAGCCCGCACCAGGCGGCGGGTATGCGGATCGAGCCGGCGCCGTCGGAGGCGAGCGCGGCGCCGACGAGCCCGGCCGCGACCGCCGCGGCGCTGCCGCCGCTGGAGCCCCCGGGCGCGCGCTGGAGATCCCACGGGTTGCGGGTGACTCCGAACGTGGCGGTCTCGGTGAACGGCCACAGGCACAGCTCGGGGACGTTGGTCTTGCCGATGATCACCGCGCCCGCCGCGCGCAGGCGTCGAACGACCTCGGCGTCAGCGCGCGCGGGCTGGTCCTGCGCGTTGGTGCCTTCGCAGGTGAGCTCGCCGAGAACGTCGATGTTGTCCTTGACGGCGATCGGCACGCCGAGCAGCGGACGGCCGTTTCCCGCCCCGGCGCCGGCGCCCCCTCCCCCGCTGCGGCGGTCGCCGGCGCCCGTGGCGCCCCCGGTGGCGGCGCGGCGGGCGTCGGCCTGGTCGGCTTCCAGGCGGGCCCGTTCGGCGAAGACGACGCGGAAGGCGTTCAGACGGGTGTCGAGCCGGTCGATCCGCTCGAGGTACATGTCGACGAGCTCGCGCGAGGAGACCTCGCCGGCGGCGATCAGCTCGGCCTGGCGGGCGATTCCGGCGTAGGCGAGCTCCGCCTGCGGGGACGATGCGACGACGTCCATCGCCGGCAATCTATTGGAAAGCCGCGAGCGTCCGCCGCCGGCGCCGGATGTTCACCCCAACGACGACCGGCGTATAACTATCGTTAGACAGCCTTCGTCGAGAGACATACACCACCCGCCCCGAACACACTTCCGTCACACACCTCAGACGGGCGTGACGGCATTGTGCTTGGCGGGCCACTCGCGCCGCTTGGACGCCGCATGGGCGAAGCGCCGCACGAGCTCGCCGCGCAGCCGGTCGGGCTCGACGACGGCGTCGACGACGAGCTCGGAGGCGAGGTGCAGGATGTCGATGTCGCGGGCGTACTCCTCGCGGAGCCCCTCGGTGCGCCGGGCGCGCTCGTCGGCGTCGTCGATCGCCTGCAGCTGGTTGTAGTAGACGGCGTTGACGGCAGCCTGCGGGCCCATGACGGCGATCGAGGCGGAGGGCAGGGCGATGCAGCAGTCGGGCTCGAAGGCGGGCCCGGCCATTGCGTAGAGCCCGGCGCCGTAGGCCTTGCGCACGACGACGGAGATCTTCGGGACGGTGGCCTCGCTGACGGCGGAGATCATCTTGGCGCCGTGGCGGATGATCCCCTGGCGCTCGACCTGGGTGCCGATCATGAAGCCGGGCACGTCGGCGAGGAACAGCAGCGGCACGTTGAAGGCGTTGCACGTCCAGATGAAGCGCGCGGCCTTGTCGGCGGAGTCGCTGAAGAGGACGCCGCCCTTGTGGTTGGGCTGGTTGGCGACGATCCCGATCGCGCGGCCGTCGAGGCGGGCGTAGCCGACGAGCAGCTCCTTGGCCCAGCGCGGCTGGACCTCCAGCAGCGAGCCCTCGCCTGTGCCCCCTTGTGGGGTATCGACGATCGCGTCGATCAGCAGCCTGATGTCGAACGGCTTGTTCTCGTCGGCGGGTATCAGCTCGGCGATCGGCGGGCGCTCGGGCTGGCCGGCCGGGGGCGCGGGCGCGCTCGTGGGCGGATCCTGCCTCCAGTTGGTTGGAAGATAAGAGAGATAGGAGCGTGCGTAGCGGATGCCCTCCTCGTCGCTCGCGACCAGTTGGTGAGCGCATCCCGAGACGCCGGTGTGCATGCGCGCTCCCCCCATCTCCTCGAGGCTGACCTTCTCACCGATCACCATCTCGGCCATCCGCGGCGAGCCGAGGTACATGGAGGCGTTGCCGTCGCGCATGACGACGATGTCGCAGAACGCGGGTATGTAGGCGCCGCCGGCGGCGGAGGGGCCGAACAGCACGCACACCTGCGGCACGACCCCGGAGAGCTTGACCTGGTTGTGGAAGATCCTCCCCGCTCCCCGCCGTCCGGGGAACATGTGCACCTGCTCGGTGATGCGCGCCCCGGCGGAGTCGACGAGGTAGACCATCGGGATCTGCAGCGACAGCGCGCGCTCCTGGATGCGCAGGATCTTCTCGACCGTCTTCGGCCCCCACGAGCCGGCCTTGACGGTGGGGTCGTTGGCCATCAGCGCGACGGGACGCCCTTCTATCTCCCCCACGCCCGTCACCACCCCGTCGGCGCCGAGGCCCTCCTCGTGCCAGTTGGCGAGCAGCGCCTCCTCGGCGAACGACCCGTCATCGAGCAGCAGCGCGACGCGCTCGCGCACCGGCAGCTTGCCCTGCTCGATCGCCTTCTCCCGGTGGCGCTCGGGGCCGCCGCCGAGCGCCCGCTCGGTGGCGTCGGTCAGCTCGCTCACGGTCGCGGCAGCCCTCGGTACCGGTGCCGGTGCCGGCCCCGCCCGCCGCGGGCGAGGTGCCGCTCGTGGCGGGCCTGCAGCCGAGCTTCGACGACCTCGAGGTCGGACGCCGGTCCGAGCAGCCGCCACGAGTCACGTAGGACGGGCAGCAGCGTGACGCCGATCACCCAGCCCGGCCAGAAGTCGCCGGCGGGGCCGCTGGCGAGCCACACGCCGACGCACAGCGCCGACAGGCCGAGTCCGCCGCCGGTCTCCTGCAGGAGACGCCTGCGCAGCTGGCCCTTGCGCTTGTGCAGCGCGAGCGCCACCGAGTGCGAGCTGACGGGCAGGTCGGCGCGCAGCGCGTCGACGTCGGCGCGCGTGGTTGCGCTGTAGGCGGCGCCGATGCGCTCCTCGAGCTCCTCCGACGTCAGGCGCCCGGCGAGCGCGTGATCGCGCAGCTCCTCTATCAGCTGGTCGCGGTCGGAGTCGGCGACACGCAGCTGCGAGGGGTCGGTCATGCTCTGAATGTAGTCCAAACCGACGGAGGACATGATGACGCGGGCACTTCGCGCACCGATGGTCGCGCTGGCCGGCGGCCTCGCGATCGAAGTGACCTGAGCGGGAGCTACACGCCGGGGTTCTCGGCGGGGCCCTCGCCGGCGTAGTCGTAGAAGCCCATCCCCGACTTGCGCCCGAACCAGCCGGCGGAGAGCATCTTGCGCAGCGTCGGCGGCTTGGCGAAGCGCCGCTCGCGGAACTCGTCGAAGAGCACGTCGCAGATCGAGCCGAGCGTGTCCAGGCCGACGAAGTCGGCGAGCGTGAGCGGGCCCATCGGGTGCGCGGCGCCTGCCTGCATCGCTTCGTCGATCTCCGCCACCGAGCCGACGCCCTCTTCGTGGGCGCGGATGGCGTCGAGCATGTAGGGGACGAGCAGGCGGTTGACGATGAAGCCGGCGCGGTCGCGGGTGGGGATCGCGAGCTTGCCCTCCGAGCGCGCGAACGCTAGCGCCGCGTCGAACGCGCGATCGCCGGTGGTGACGCAGCGGACGACCTCGACGAGCTTCATCACCTGTGGCGGGTTGAAGTAGTGCATGCCCACGAATTGAGATGCCCGCCCGGTGACGGCCGCCTGGTCGATGACCGCCAGCGAGGAGGTGTTGGTGGCGAACAGCGCCTCGGGCTTGACGATCGGGTCGAGCTCGCGCCACATCTCGAGCTTCAGCGGGAGGCTCTCGGTGATCGCCTCGATGACGAGGTCGCAGTCGGCGAGGTCCGCGTAGTCGAGGGTGCCGGCGATGCGTCCGCGCAGCGCGTCGGCGTCCTCTTGCGAGGAGCGGCCCTTCTCGACGGCGCGCGCGAGCTGCGCCTCGATCTTGGCGAGGCCCTTCTGGAGGGTCGCGTCGTCGAGCTCGCGCACCACCACCCGATAGCCGGCGCCGGCGGCCACCTGGGCGATGCCGTGCCCCATCAGCCCGGCTCCCAGCACTCCCACCTTCTCGATCCCCTGCGCCATCGCGAGCAGAGCCTATACCAGCGCCCGCGCCGCGCCGGGAAGGTTGTGGCGCCGGCGGAGTCTATGGGAGGCGTCCTGCGAGCCTGGCGAATGGAAGTCCATCCAGGGCGGGGGGCGATCCTGGAGATCGATCAAGACTGGAGACACAATGTCAAAGCCTGCACGAGACCGGGTGACGGCGGCGCTGGCGAGCGCGCTGGCGGCGCTGGGCGCATCGCTTGCGCTGGCGGCGCTCGCGCCCACGTCAGCCGTTGCCTTCGAACGATCGTTCATCGGTCAGTTCAAGACGGTGAGCACGATCGGCAGCACGGCGCCGCTGCTCGGGAGCGGCGTCCCCGGCAACGAAGACGTGAACCCCTACGGCGTGGCCGTCGTGCCCGCGAGCGTCGGCTCGCTGGTCCGAAACGACATCCTCGTGAGCAACTTCAACGACTTCGAAAACCTGCAGGGAACCGGCACGACGATCGTGCAGCTGACGCCCGCCGGCCACCTGTCGGTGTTCGCCCAGATCGATCCGGCGACGCTGCCGGGCGCGTGCCCGGGCGGCGTGGGCCTGACGACGGCGCTGGCGATCCTTCCCGGCGGCTTCGTGGTGGTCGGGAGCCTGCCCACCGAAGACGGCAGCGCGGCGACCGCGAAGGCGGGGTGCCTGATCGTGCTGAACAGCATGGGGAAGGTCGTGAAGACGATCTCCGGCGGTCCGATCGACGGCCCGTGGGACATGACCGCCGTCTCGGCGGGGCCCTTCAGCACGCTGTTCGTGACGAACGTGCTCAACGGGACGGTGGAATCCGGTGAAAGCCCCGTCGACGGCGGCACGGTGGTTCGGATCGAGCTCGACACGCTCGCCGGCCCGGCGCCGGCGGTGATCTCCGAGCGGGTGATCGCGGACGGCTTCCCCGAGCGCACCAGCGAAGAAGCGCTGGTCGTCGGCCCGACGGGTGCGGGGCTGGACTTCGAAGGGACGCTGTACGTGGCCGACACCCAGGACAACCGCATCGCGGCGGTCCCCGACGCGATGTTCCGCTTGGGAACCCTCCACGGCGGCGGCATCACCGTCGCGAAGGGCGGCTACCTGAACGGCCCGCTGGGCCTGACGATCGCCCCGAACGGCGACATCCTGACGGCGAACGGCGACGACGGCGACATCGTCGAGACGACGCCCTTCGGAGCGGAGTTCCAGCCGTTTGAAACGGAAGCCGGCGGCGGCGGGCTGTTCGGGCTGGCGCTCACCGCGAACGACCGCGGCGTGTACTTCGTGAACGACTCGGAAAACACGCTCGACCTGCTGCACTGAGGAACAGGCGAAGGTGAGACAGGGGGGCCCGCCGCAGTCGAGCGACGGGCTCCCCGCTGCGAGTACGCTCCAGTGTGTGAGCGAGGAGGACGTGTTCGACTTGGCGGCCGCGGGCCTGCGTGGTGACGGCACCGACCTGCGCATCTCGGTCGAGGCGCTGGCGAGCAAGCTCGAGCAGGCGCTGCCCGGCCAGGCCCGCGTCGAGCGCCGGGGCGGCGGGCTGCTCGGCCGCGGTGAGAAGCGGGTGCGCGCCGTGCGCGTCGAGCTGGGCTCGTCCGCCTACCTGCTGAGCGTCGAGAGCGGACGGCTCGAAGGCGCCCGCGAGCGCCAGGTCGGCGGGATCGCGATCAAGCGCGAGACGCTGAACCCCGACGAGTGGATCGCCGAGCTGACGGCGGATCTGCGCGCGGAGGCCGAGCGCAGCGCCCACGCCCGCGCCGCGCTCGAAGGGCTGCTGCGGTGAGCGCCGAACCGCCCGAGAACCCCGCGGCGCAGGCGGAGCTGGAGCGCGAGCGCGAACAGATCGAAGCCGGCGGCATCCCCCTGACGGCGATGCGACGGTTGAGCACCCTGAAGGGCACAGGCGAGCTGCGCGGGGCGCAGCGCCCGGACGGCGGGGTCGGCGGCTCGTTCACGTCCGACCTGTCCGTGAGCGGCTTCGCGCTGTGCCACAAGCTGGGGCTGAAGCCGCTGTCGCAGGTGATGGGCAGCTCGATCTACCAGGTCGGCTACCAGGGCGCGAGCTGGCCGATGATGATGGGCGGGAGCGTCCTGACCGAGCTGAACATCCTCTCGGAAGCCTGGAACGAGGTGCGCCGGCGCGCGCTGAACCGCCTGGAGATCGAGGCGCGAGCGGTGGGCGCGGACGCGGTGGTGGGCGTGCAACTGCGGACGGCCGCCCACGACTGGGCGGAAGGGGCGATCGAGTACGCGGTCCTCGGCACGGCGGTGCGCCGCGCGGGAGCCAAGCCGAGCGCATCGTCCCCGGCGGGAGAGGGGAAGCAGCCGGTGATGACCGAGCTGTCGGTGGCCGACTACACGAAGCTGGTGAACGCGGGCGTTGAGCCGGTGGGGATCGTGGCGTGGACGTCGGTGTTCTTCGCCGCCTACGAAAACAACTGGATGCTGGGATCGAGCAGGATGAACCCGGTGCAGAACTACGAGCTGCCGGAGTTCACCGCCGGCGTGTACGGCGCGCGCGAGCAGGTGATGGAGCGCCTGGGATATCAGGCGCGCGAGCACGGCGCCTCGGGCATCGTGGGCATGCGCATCAACCACTCCGTCCGCCGTCAGGAGGTGGGCAGCGCCAACCGCTCGCGTGGCGGCGTGGTGATCACCTTCGACGCCATCGGCACCGCCGTGCGCGACACCGGGGCCGTGGTTGTCGACCCGCCGAAGACCACAATCGACCTGTCGAGCTAGAGAAGAGGAGCGCATGAGCGAGCCAACGTATGACCCCAGCTCCCTGGAGGGCGTACCCGAGGCGGGCCGGGCGCGCCTGCAACAGAACCGCTCGGGCCTGTTCACCTCGGACCTGTCGGTGAACGAGTTCCTGCTCGTGAAGGAGGCCGGCTTCGACCCCGTGGGCCTGGTGGTGGGCAGCTCGATCTACCACATCGGCATCCAGATGGCCGGCTGGAAGAAAAGCCAGGAGATGACCGTCCTCTCGGAGGCGATGTACGGCGCCCGCCAGCTCGCGATGACGCGGATGGAGGAGGAGGCCGACCAGCTGGGCGCCGACGGGGTGGTGGGCGTGCGGCTGGACATCGGGCGCTACGAGTGGGGCCAGGACATGGCGGAGTTCATCGCGATCGGCACGGCGGTGAAGCACCGCGAAGGCCAGCTCCACCGAGCCCCCAACGGGCGCCCGTTCACGAGCGACCTCTCGGGCCAGGACTTCTGGACGCTGCTGCGCACCGGCCACCGCCCGGTGGGGATGGTGATGGGCAGCTGCGTCTACCACGTGGCCCACCGCGGGATGCTCCAGTCGATGGCGCAGACCGGGCGCAACGTGGAGCTGTCGAACTTCACCCAGGCGCTGTACGACGCGCGCGAGCTGGCGATGGAGCGGATGCAGTCGGAGGCGCAGGAGATCAGCGCGGAGGGCATCGTCGGCGTTTCGCTGGAAGAGAAGAGCCACGGCTGGGGCAGCCACACGATCGAGTTCTTCGCGATCGGCACCGCGATCGTCCCGCGCGAGGGCCACGACGAGGCGATCCAGCCGCCGACGACGGTCCTGGATTTGAGCTGAGAAGAAGGCTCCGCCTATCGGCTCCGCCGCTCGTGCGTTCGCGTGGCTCGGCCTACGCTGGGAATAGTTCGAGCGTGTCCACGTGCCGCGGGCGCATGACTGAGAAGTGCCGGTGATCGAGGGTCGCGAGCTTGGTCTCACGTAGCCGCTCGACGATCGCCAGCACGGCCGCATCGACGAATCCGACCCGCAGGTCGGCGTAGGTCGTAAGGATCTCTCGAACGCGCCGATAATCGCCCGGGGTGAGATCCTCAACCTCGTACGCCCCCCGGTTTATTTCATCGAGCATGGTCGTGACGGCATCGCGGCCCAGCTCACGGGAGGCCAGGTGGTCGAACTCGACCAGGACTGGCGAGGGCACGATCCGCGATCCCCGCGTAGCGCTCAGCAATCCCGCGCAAGCGACGTGCTGTTGATCTTTCGCGTCGATCGCGGCGAGCAGTGGGCTTGTGTCGATGACTAGCGAAATGGCTCGGGCTCGTACTCGTCTTCGCTTGCGCGACGCGACAGGTCTCCGCGCTCTGACGAGAACGCGCCTATGCAGTTGAGCGGCGGCGGGATGCGCTCCTCCTCGCCGGACCCCAGCTCATGCTCCATCGCTTCGCGCACGATCTGCGCAACGGACACGCCGCGTTCGCGAGCGCGGCGCTTCGCCCGCTCGACGAGCTCCGGCTCAGCCTGGATCATCAGCCTCTGCATCATCGGTGCAATCATGCTAGCAGTGTCTGCTTTCCGTAGGCTGGGAGGCCGAGATCCCGCATGGCGCCTCATCCGACGGAGGACGGCGGGCGGGACAGAACAGAGGAGGGCGCACGCCATGAGCATCGTCTACACCGAGGACCGCGGCCACGTGAGGCACGTGGTGCTGAACCGCCCGGAGAAGCGCAACGCGATGAGCCAGGAGCTGCTGCGCGCGCTCGGCGAGGCGCTGCGCGACGCCGCGGCGGATGGGTCGGTGCACTGCGTGGTTCTGCGCGGGGAGGGGCCGGTGTTCTCCGCCGGCGTGGACCTCGTCGAGCTGGCGGCCTCGACCGGCACGCCCGGCAACCTGCGCCACTTTCGCCAGGTGTTCCTCGACTGCCCGAACCGCTGCGAAGAGATGGCCAAGCCGGTCGTCTGCCAGATCCACCGCACATGCGTCGGCGGCGCGCTGGAGGTGGCGCTCGGCTGCGACCTGCGGATCGCCTCCTCCGACGCACAGCTGGGGCTGCCGGAGGTGAGGTTCGGGATCATCCCCGACGTCGGAGGCTCTACGCGCCTGCCCGCGGTGGTGGGCCTCGGGCGTGCCAAGGAGCTGATCATGACCGGTCGCACGATCGACGCCGCGGAGGCCGAGCGCATCGGCCTGGTCAACCGCGTGGTGGCGCCCGAGGAGCTCGAGCAGGCGACCGACGCGCTGGTGGACGAGCTGCTCGCCAACTCCCACGTGGCGGTCGGCCGCGCCAAGCGCGTGATCGACGCCTCCGCCCGCCCCACGATCGCCCAGAGCCTGGAGATGGAGGTATCGGTGCAGGAGTACTGCGTGGCCGCCGCTCGCGAGACCGCGCGGCAGGCCGAGGCGCCGGCCGAGCCTCACGAGGCCCTCGCCAGCTGAGGCCAAGGCCGCCGCGCGTCAGTCGTCCCGTTCCACCGTGAGCGTGAAGCTCTGGACGGCATCCGAGCCGACACCGTTGGCGGCGGTGAACGTGATCGGGTAGGTGCCACGAAGCGTGGTGGTGCCCGAGAGCACACCGCCGCTGAACGTCACGCCGTCGGGCAGCGCGCCGGCCTCGGTGATCGTGGGCGCCGGACTGCCCGTTGCCGTCACCGTGAAGCTTCCCGCCGTTTCGGGGGCGAACGTGGTTTCGCTCGCCGAGGTGATCGCCGGCTCGGAGTCCACCGTGAGCGTGAAGCTCTGGACGGAGGACCCGACGCTGTTCGTGGCGGTGAAGGAGATCGGGAAGCTGCCGGTCACCGTCGGGATGCCCGAGAGCACACCGCCGCTGAACCTCACGCCGTCGGGCAGCCGGCCGGCCTGTGTGATCGTCGGGCTGGGAACGCCCCTCGCGGTGACCGTGAAGCTGCCTTCCGTTCCCTCGACGAACGTCGCGCTGTCGCCCGAGGTGATCGTGGCCGTGTGCGTGCTCGTGTTCGTCGTGCCGGTGTTGGTCTTGCTCGTGTTGGTCTTGCTCGTGTTCGTCGTGTTCGTCTGCGCGTTGGCGTTCGTGACCACGGCAGGAGCTCCTCGACCGGTCACCGCGCCGCGGACGACGGCGCCGGCGACGCCTCCCACGACCAGCAGCAGCACCGCGAAGACGAGCGCCGGCACCGGCCTGCGCAGGATCCGTTTGAGCAGATCCCAACGCGGCCAATCGTCGATCTGCGCTCGTAGCGTCCGGCAGAGGATCTGGAGGTTGCGATCGGTCGTCGCCAGTCCGTGCCGGTCGCCGGCCCGCTCGCGCAGATCGTGCGCCCGGCCGAGCAGGCGATCGGCCTCCGCGTGCTTTTCGGCGGCGAGATGCAGCGTTCCCAGTTCGTGCAGCGCCCACGCCTCGCCGCCGGCGTCTCCGAGCTGCTCCGCGGCGCTCAGGGCCACCCGCAGCGAACGCAGCAGCTCGACCCAGCGCCCGAGCAATGCCAGCAGCGTCGCAAGGCAGCGCGCGACGCGCAGGGCCTCCCCCCAACGTTCGTCGCGATCGAGTCGCGCCAGCAGGCCGAGCAGCACATCGACCTCGTCGCTGATCGACGCCGGATCGAGACGACCTTGCACGACCTCGGTGACGAGACCGGCCGCGCGTTCCATCTTGCCGAGCACCTGCGAGGCGTCCCCGATGTCGTCTTCGAGCGACGCGACGTCTGTCAGCGCCGGCTCGCGTTCTCTGCGCGCCTGTGCGATCGCCTTCGCGAGCGCGCGCTGCTCGTTCTCGCCGGCGACAGCCTGGCCGGTGGCAGGCGCGATCACGGCTCCGGCCGGATCGCCGGGCACGAGGACATAGGGGCCGACCACGACCTCTCGCGGAGTCGGTGGGTCGGGGGCATTCGCCGGCAAGACGGTGGACTACGCGAGATCCCCAGAGGGCATCGACGGGCATGTCCGCGCAGCCCTCCGGGGCGATGCCCGCAACATGCCACTCATCACACGGATACTAACGGCCAGAATCCAGCCCCGTCCAGTCGACGGGACCGGCCACCAGCGTGTGGCTGCCCAGCGGGCGACCGAGGATCTCCTGCACGCGCCTCGCGCACGCGAGCAACGTCGGGAGATCGATCCCGGTGTGGATGCCCATCTCGTGCAGCATCGACACGAGGTCCTCGGTGGCGATGTTGCCGGTGGCGCCCACCGGCACCGGGCAGCCGCCGAGCTCGCCGAAGCTCGACTCGAAGCTGTCCACCCCCGCCTCCAGCGCGGCCAGCACGTTCGCGAGCCCCTGGCCGCGGGTGTTGTGGAAGTGGGCGGTCAGCTGAACCGGCTCCCCTTCCCCCTGCGCCCCCTCCCCCAGCGACTCGCGGGCCGTGGCGAAGAACTCCCGCACCTGACGCGGGTTGGCCATGCCGGTGGTGTCGCCGAAGGCGATCTCCTCGGCGCCGGCGTCGCGCAGACGCCCGGCGATCTCGAGCACGCGCCCGGGCGGCACGTGGCCCTCGTAGGGGCAGCCGAACGACGTCGAGATGACCCCCTCGCAACGCAGGCCCGCGGCACGCGCACGAGCGAGCACCGCCTCCAGGCCCGCCAGCGACTCGGCGATCGAGCGGTTGACGTTCTTGCGGTTGTGGGTCTCCGACGCGGACATGAACACGTTGATCTCGTCGAACGCCGACCGCCCACCGTCCCCCCGCGTCGCCGATACTCCGTCGCCCTGCGTCGCCGAGGCCCCGCCGCGCGCCGCTCGCGAATACACGTCGCGTTCCCGCAGTCGCTCGCGCAGCTCCAGCGCCGCGTCGAGGCCCCGCTCGTTGGGTATCAGCACCGACACGCTCACGCCGTCGGGCACGTCGATTCCCGCCAGCACCTCCGCCGCGTCGGCGAGTTGGGGGATCACGTCGGCCCGCACGAAGCTCGTCGCCTCCAGGCGCCGCAGGCCGGTGCGGGCGAGCGCGTCGATCAGCTCGATCTTGCGCGCGGTGGGGATGACCTCGGGCTCGTTCTGGAAGCCGTCGCGCGGGCCGACCTCCCTCACGCTCACGGTGTCCGGTAGCTCACCCACGGTGCCGTCGCTGCCTCGGCGCTCACCGCTCGAAGCCTATACTCGGCCGCCGTGCCATCGCCCAGCCCCGACCCCGTCGCGGTCATCGGCGCCTCCGGGGCGCTCGGCTTCGGGCTCGCGCTGCGCCTCGCCCGTGCGGGCGTGCCGATCGCGATCGGCTCGCGCGAGGTGGACCGCGCGGCGCAGACCGTCGAGCGCGCCCACGCGATCCTCCCCGAGGGCTCGTTCTCCGCCCACGAGAACGCAGACGCCGTCCGCGCGGCGCCGACGGTCGTCCTGAGCGTGCCCTTCCGCAACCAGTCCGAGACCCTCGCCGACATCAAGCACGCGCTCACCCCCGGCCAGCTGTTGATCGACGCGACGGTGCCCCTGGCGGCGGCCGTCGCCGGCAAGGCCACGCGCATGCTCGGCGTGTGGCAGGGATCGGCCGCGCAGCAGGCGCTGGAGATGGCGGGCGAGGGCGTGCGCGTGGTCTCCGCGCTGCACACCGTCAGCGCCGCCTCGCTCAGCAACCTCGAGCACCCGCTCGCGCAGGACGTGCTCGTGTGCGGGGACTCGCGCGCCGACAAGCAGCGGGCGGCGAGCGTGATCGAGCGCATCGACGGACTGCGCTGCGTCGACTGCGGCAAGCTGGAGATGGCGCGCACGACCGAGGCGCTGACCGCGCTGCTGATCGCCGTCAACGCCCGCTACAAGGTTCACGCGGGCATCCGCCTCACGGACCTGCCCGAGCGGCTGTGGGAGTAGCCGGGCCCGACAGCTCGCCGGCGCACGAGGCGCCCGACAGGCCCGCCGGAGCGCGCGAGCCGGACATCGTGCTGCTGACGGGCGGCACCGGCGGCGCGAAGCTCGCGCGCGGCATCGCCGAGGTGGCCGGACCCGAGCGCCTGGCCGCGATCGTCAACACGGGCGACGACATCGACATCTACGGCGCCCACGTCTCGCCGGACCCCGATCTCGTGTCGTTCTGGCTCGCCGACGTCATCGACGAGCGCGGCTGGGGCCTGCGCGGCGACACGTTCGCCGTCATGGACGCCCTGCGCGCGCTCGGCGTGGACGTGTGGTTCAACCTCGGCGACCGCGACCTCGCCTGGTGCCTGGAGCGCGCGCGGATGCTCGCCGACGGCCACACCCCCACGGCCGCCCTCGCGCGCCTGAACGACGCGATCGGCGTGCGCTCGCACGTGCTCCCGATGAGCGACGACCCCGTGCGCACGTGGGTCCGCACCGGCTCCGCGGGCTGGTGCCCCTTCCAGGAGTTCATGATCCGCGAGCGCACCGCCGGCATCATCGAGGGCCTCGAGTACCGGGGCGCCGAGCAGGCGCGGGCCAGCGAGCTCGCGCTCGCGGCGATCGCGAGCGCGAGCGCGATCGTGATCGGCCCCTCGAACCCGCTCGCGTCGATCGCGCCGATCCTCGCCGTGCCCGGCATCCGCGAGGCGCTCGGCGCCGCCGGCGCGCCGATCGTCGCAGTCAGCCCGATCGTCGGCGGCGAGGTGCTCAAGGGCCCGACCGCCTCCTTCATGGCGTTCGCCGCGCTCGACTGCTCAGCCGACGGCGTCGCCGACTTCTACGGCGAGCTGCTCGACGGGATCGTCGCCGACGAAGACGTCGGGCGCCTGACCACGCTGCAGACAGACACGCGCATGGACGACGCCGCCGCCCGCGCCCGCCTCGCCGATCAGACGCTGTCGTTCGCGCAGGCCCTCGGCTGAGCGTCAGGCGACGGTCGCCGAGCTGCTCTCGCGCCACGCCTGCAACGTCGTCAGGGCGCCGTCCATCACGCGTTCGAGGAACGTGCCGCGGTCGTTGGCGTGCGGCAGCGGGCCGTCGGGGACGTCCACCTGCAGGAACTCGCACAGCGGCTCCCAGCCTTCGCCGACCTCCCACACGAGCAGCCGCTCCGCGGGCACGTCCCGCTTGACCCGCTCCTGGTGGGCGATCATCTGCTCGATCATCTGCGCCGGCTCGCGGCCGGCCGCGAACGTGCCCTGCGGACCCCAGAACATGCGGTCCACCAGCGCCAGGTAGCGCTTCCAGCGCGGATCGATCTCCGCGCGGGCACGCGAGAGCAACGGCATCACCGTCTCGCCGTAGCTCATCGTCCAGATCGTGTCCCTGAAGCTGCGCTCCCACGACTCCGGGTCGCGCACGCTCAGCAGCACCTTCGCGTCGGGGTAGGCCTCCATCAGCTCGCGGTAGAAGTACCCGCCGGGCCAGTCCACGCTCGAGCGCTGGCCGTCGAAGATCACATCCCACTGGCCCTCTCCGTCCAGCGCGCGCTCCCACAGCTCCACCTGGTGGTCGAGGTCGGCGATCACGTTCACCCAGTGGTAGGAGGGCCCCAGGCCCAGCTCCTCCAGCGCCACCTTCTGGGTGAGCGTACCCGTTCGCGGCAACCCCGCTCCGATGAGCTTCAGACCAGACTCTATGCTGTACTCCACCGACCGCACCTCCCCTCGGATGACCGTGTCATGGGAGCAGACAGGCGCCGGGGCACGCGAAGAACTCGATAAGAACCGGCAATTTGACACCCGTTACGTCGTCCACGCCTCATATCTTCCTAAAATCCCAAGCTGGACCGCTAGATGGGCAGCCCCACCCTCCCGCCCACCTCCAACCAAGGAGTCTCCACTTTGTTCAACGGCCCGCACGGTAGCGACGAACCGTATCGTGCTGCCGGAGGTCTGTCGGTGCTGGCCGGGTCACCGGCCCAGACGCCGGGGCGCGCTCGGCGCGCCGGCTCCTCCGAGCGCCGCGCGGCCGCGCACATCGCCGGGCTGACGGTCTCCGACTCGGACACCGTCCTCACCCAGGCGGAGGTCCTCGAGCGCCTGGGGCTGGCCGGCGACGAGTTCGCCGAGGGCATCTTCGCGCGCTGCGGCGTCCACTGCCGCCACCTCAACCTCGACAGCGACTTCCTCGCCCGTCCCCTGCAGGACCGCACCGAGCAGGTCGAGGAGGAGCTCTTCGAGCACGCGATCGCCGCCGTCGACGCGCTCGCCGTCGACCCCCGGGAGATCGGCACCGTGATCAGCTCCAGCCTCTACTCGCTCGGCGTGCCCACCCTCGCCCACCGGCTGATCGAGCACTACCGCATGGCCCCCACCACCGACAAGTACCACATCACCGGGGTCGCCTGCGCGAGCGGCGTGCCGCTCATGAAACTCGCCGCCCAGACGCTGCACGAGCACCCCGACAGGCACACGCTCGTGATCGCCGCCGAGAGCATGAGCTCGATCCTGATGGCCGCCACGCCGGAGGACCCCAAGGCCAAGACCGTCGGCTCGGCGATCTTCGGCGACGGCTGCGCCGCCGCGCTCGTCTCCAGAGGCCCCCGCGCGGACGGCCCGGCGATCCTCGCCTCGCAGGTGCACCAGATCGGCTCCACCCTCGACGCCGTCAGGCTGGACCTCGCCGGCGAGCACAGCTACCTGCATCTCGCCCGCGAGCTCCCCGACCTCGCCGGGGCCGGCCTTCCCGACGTGCTCGCCGGCTTCCTCGCCCGCAACGAGCTCGACCACGGCGACATCGACCACTGGATCGCCCACCCCGGAGGCAGGCGCATCATCGAGAACATCCAGAACGCGCTCGGGCTCACCCGCGAGGACCTCGCCACGAGCTGGGACACGCTCGCCGACCACGGCAACATCGGCACCCCCTCGATCATGTACGTGCTGAACAGGACGATCGAGCGCCAGCGCCCGCAGCCGGGCGAGCGCGGCCTGATGGTCACCGTCGGGCCCGGCGTGACCGTCGGCCTGATGCTGCTCGGCTGGTGAGCCCGCGGCGGGCCGGCGCCCGCTCGCCGGCGGCCCAGGGGCGCGACGCCGCCCGCGGCGCGCGGGCACGCGCTCTCGTCCGCCGTCCGCACGTGGCTAGGCTCTGCTCGTGCGCACCGCCGCGATCCTGCCCGTAAAGAGCTTCGACCGCGCCAAGCAGCGCCTGCGCGCGAGCGTCGCCGACGAGCTGCGCCGCGAGCTCGCAGGCGCGATGGTCGCCGACGTGCTCGACGCGCTCGCACGCGCGCGCACGATCGAGCGCACGATCGTCGTCACCCGCGAGCGGGCGGTCGCGAGCGGCGCTCTCGAACGCGGGGCGATCGTCGTCGAGGACCACGCCGAGGCGGGGCAGCCGGCGGCGGCGGCGCTCGGCATCCGACGGGCGCTCGACGAGGGGATCGAGCGCGTTCTCTGCGTCCCCGGCGACTGCCCCGCGCTCGACCCCGCCGAGCTCGACGCGCTGCTGGGCGCCCACGCGCACGCCGAGCGCCCACCGGAGGTGGTGATCGTCCCCGACCGTCACGGCAGCGGCACCAACGGCCTGCTGCTGGCGCCGCCGGACGCGATCGCCCCCAGCTTCGGTCCCGATAGCTGTGACCGTCACCGCGCGCTCGCGCACGCCGCCGGCGTCGACTGCGCGATCGAGCGCCTGCCTTCGCTGCTGCTCGACATCGACACCCGCGCGGACCTCCACACGCTCCGCGAGCGACTGTCGGCGCAGAGCGCCCGGGCGCCTCGCACCCACGCCGTGCTCGCGCACGACGAACGCACCCCCATCCTCTCCCTCGAGACCCCCGCCTGCCTGTCCCCGTAGGGGGAGCACCCCACGACGTGACCTTCCTGTCCGCACGTGGACTGCCCGGCCTCCCCGAGATCCGCGCCGGCGACGATCTCGCCGCGCTCGTCCTCGCCGCCCTCGGGCGCGGCACGCTGTCGGCCGGCCAGGTCGTCGCGATCGCCCACAAGGCGGTCTCCAAGGCCGAGGGCGCCGTCGTCGAGCTCGCGAGCGTGCGCCCGAGCGCGCGCGCCCTCGCCCTCGCCGCCGCGCCGCCCGGCGGCCAGGCGAAGGACCCCCGCGCCGTCCAGGTCGTGCTCGACCAGTCCGCCGAGGTGCTCCGCGCCGAGCGCGGCGTGCTCGTCTGCCGCACCCACCACGGCTTCGTCTGCGCCAACGCCGGCGTCGACGCCTCCAACGCCGCCGACCCGTCAAACGCCGCCGCGGACACCGCCGCCGAGAGGCTCGTGCTGCTGCCACGCGACCCCGACGCCTCCGCGCGGCGCATCCGCGCGCGCCTGTCCGAGCTCAGCGGCTGGAGCCACCGCCACGGCGTCGCCCCCGCGGTGCTCATCAGCGACAGCTTCGGCCGCACCTGGCGCCACGGACAGCTCGACGTCGCCATCGGGCTCGCCGGCATCCAGCCGCTGGATGACTGGCGCGGGCGCAGCGACGCCGGCGGCCTGGAGCTGCGCGCCACCTGGCTCGCCGTCACCGACGCCGCCGCTGCCGCCGCCGACCTCGCCCGCGCGAAGGACTCCCGCGAACCCGTCGTCCTCATCGACGGCCTCCAGCGCTTCGTCACCGACGACGACGGCCCCGGCGCCGCCGCGCTGCTGCGAGCGCCCGACGAAGACCTGTTCCGCTGAGGGCCCCGGCCGCGGCCGCGGCTCGCACCATCCTCGGCCGTCCCCGCGGCGCTACTGCTCGCCGAGCACCTGCGACCAGAAGCGGATGAACTCGCGCTCGTGCCCGATCCCGCACTCCAGCGCCAGCACCTGGCCGCGGGACTCGCCCTCGCTGAGACCCGCGTGCAGGCGCTCGTACACCTCCAGCTGGCGCCTGTGCGCGTCCAGCTGGGCGGCCGCCAGCGTCGCCGGGTCGCCGCCGAAGAACAGCTTCAGGGTGCTCGCGTCGCGCAGTTCGTACAGCTCTCCCGTGGGTTCCTCGCGCCACTCGTGCAGCAGCTCCCGCCCGCGGTCGGTCAGCCTGTAGGTTCGCCGCCGGCGCCCGGTCTGCTCCTGGCGTTCGATCAGCAGGCCCTCCTGCGCCAGGCGCGCGCACTCCGTGTACAGCTGCGTGTGCGGGATCGTCCAGAAGTTGCTCGTCGTCATCTGCGCCAGGCGCTTGAGGTCGTACGGCGTCGCCACACCCGCCATCTCCAGCAGGCCGAGGACGATGTACGAGGTCTCGCTCAGGCGCGGTCGCGGCGCTTCGACCGGGCGAGGCTGGGGCTGCTCGCTCACGCCGGGGCGCGGCTCGTCGGCGTCTGCGCTTGACATTGCCGCCAGGGTAGCGTACGGTACGCATGATACATTCCGTACTATTCAGGAGGCACCATGGCCACGCCGCTCGTAGCGACCCCATCGACCGAGCCCGCGCTCGGCTTCTCCACGCTGGAGCGGGAGGTGGTGCTCGACGAGCTCGCGCTCACAGGCGAGCTTCCAAGCTGGCTGACGGGCTCGCTGCTGCGCACCGGACCCGCCAAGTTCGAGGTCGGGGCACAGCGCATGCGTCACTGGTTCGACGGCCTGGCGATGCTCCATCGCTTCACGATCGATCGCGGCCGTGTTTCCTACGCGAACCGGTTCCTCGAGAGCCGCTCCTACCGCGCCGCCCGCGCGCAGGGTGAGATCGTCTACGGCGAGTTCGCCACCGACCCCTGCCGCTCGCTGTTCAAGCGCGTGCAGACGCTGTTCGCCGGGGGCGGCGTGCTGAGCGACAACGCCAACGTCAACCTCGTGAAGCTCGGCGAGCGTTTCGTCGCCATGACCGAGACCCCGCTGCCGGTCCAGTTCGACCCGCGCACCCTGCAGGCCGCGGGAGTGCACCCGTTCAAGGTTCCCGGCCAGCTCACCACCGCCCACCCCCACCTCGACCGCGCCAGCGGCGCCATGATCAACTACGCCGCCAAGCTGGGGGCGCGCAGCAGCTACCGCTTCTTCACCCTCGATCCGCTGCCGGCCGGCGATGGCAGGGGCGCGAAGCCACGCCTGATCGGATCGCTGCCCGTCAAGGAGCCCGCCTACATGCACTCCTTCGGGCTCACCGAGCGCTGGCTCGTGCTCGCGGAGTTCCCGCTCGTCGTCAACCCGCTCGCGCTCGCCCTGTCGGGGCGCCCCTACATCGAGAACTACCGCTGGAAGCCCGAGCTGGGGACGCGCTTCACGCTCGTCGACCGCGCCACCGGCAAGGCCACCGGCGGCTTCCACTGCGACGCGTGCTTCGCCTTCCACCACGTCGGCGCCTACGAGGACGGGCAGGACGTGGTGGTCGACCTCTGCGCGTACGCCGACGCCACCATCGTCCAGGACCTCTACCTCGAGCGCCTGCGCGCCGGCAAGCCCGTCAGCACCGCCACGCTCACCCGCTTTCGCCTGCGGCCCGCGGACCGCTCGGTCACCGTGCAGCCGCTCGCCGACGAGAACATCGAGCTGCCGCGCATCAACTACGGGCGCTGCAACGAGCGCCCCTACCGCTACGTCTGGGGCGTCGCCGGCGGGCCGAGCGGGTGGCTCGAGCGCCTCGTCAAGATCGACACCCACGACGGCTCGTCGCTGTCCTGGGAGCAGGACGGCTGCTTCCCCGGCGAGGGTGTCTTCGTCGCACGCCCGCACGCCGCAGCGTCTCCCGACGGGGAGGACGATGGGGTGCTCCTGTCGGTCGTCCTCGACGCGCACGCCGGCACGTCGTTCCTGCTCGTCCTCGACGCCGGCGACCTCTCCGAGCTCGCGCGGGCGCAGGTCCCTCATCACATCCCCTTCTCCTTCCACGGGCAGTTCGCGCGGGAGTAGCGGTTTGATGTGTATGCTCTACACATGAGTCGCACCAACATCGAGATCGACGATCGTCTCGTCGGTCGAGTGATGGAGCGCTACCGGTTGCCGAGCAAACGCGCCGCCGTCGACTTCGCCCTGCGTCGGTTGGACGTCGAGCCGATGACGAGGGAGGAAGCACTGGCGATGCGCGGCACCGGCTGGGACGGCGATCTGGATGAGCTGCGTGGCGGGTATCTGCAGACGCAGCCCCTCCAGTCGTGATCCTCGTCGACAGCTCCGCCTGGGTTGAGTATCAGAGGTCGACCGGGAGTCCCGCCGACCTGCGCCTGACAAGGGCGATCGAAGCGGAGGAGCCGCTTGCGATCGTCGGGTTGATCCTGCTGGAGATCCTCGCCGGGGCAAGGGACGAGCGGCACGAGCGCGAGCTCAACAGGCTGCTCAGCCGTTGCAGCCTCCTTGCGCTCGAAGAGCCCTCGGACCACGAGACGGCCGCGGCGCTCTACAGAACCTGCTGCCGTGAGGGCTTCGCGATCCGCGGTCTACCGGACTGTCTGATCGCCGCCGTCGCGATCCGCTCGAACTCGCTGCTGCTCCACTGCGACCGCGACTTCGACGTGGTCGCCGCGCACTCGGCTCTGGAGACGGTGGAGCTCAGCGCGAGCGGGCCTCCAGCACGTCCTCCAGCGTCCGGCCGCTGAGCACGGACGCCGGCCGTTCGGCGACGACATCGGAGCCGGGGCGCGCCTGCTCGTCGCGGCGCTTGATCAGCAGCCACTGGGACCTGATGACCGGCCGTGCCGCTCGGCTCCGCGCCCCGCGCCCGCGCCGGTGCGCTGCAGCGCGAAGCCCCCGCGCAGCTTCTCGCCGTGCAGCACGAACACCGCGTGCCCGCGATCGAGCGCCTGCGGCCAGGGCACCCTCCCGCCCTGCTCGTAGCGGCCGCGGTCCCACACCACCACGCCGCCCTCCGCGGTCGCGCCCTCGAAGTCGTTGTGCGCCATCTCGTGATCCTCCACCTGCACGGCCAGGCGCTTCACCGACGGGTCGAGCGACGGCCCCTTCGGCACCGCCCACGAGCGCATCGCCCCGGCCACCTCCAGGCGCAGGTCGAAGTGGAGGGCCGTCGCGGCGTGCCGCTGGACGACGAACACGCCCGCGCTCACACCCCGGATCGCGAACTGCTCGTGGCCCTCCACGCGCACGTCCTCCACAGCCACATCGGACACGGCGCCGGCGCGCGGACCCGCGCGCAGGAAATCGACGAACGCCTCCACCGCTGCCGCCGGACCCTCGGCGTGCGCCGCCACCCTGCCGTCGTCCTCGTTGCGCACCCAGCCCATCACGCCGAGCTCGCGGGCGCGCCGTAGGGCCGCATCGCGGAAGCCGACGCCCTGGACCCTGCCGCTGACGATCGCCCGGATCGCCCGGGTCGCTTGCGGAGCGCTGGACACCCGCGCGATTGTCCCCTATGGTCGTCCTGCGCCGCCGCCCAGGCGCGTCCTCTGAGCCGGCGCCCGCCCCACGCGCGGCCGGCGACGAAGGAGCAAGGGACCGGTGGGCCGCTTCACCGACCAGGCATACAACGCGATCCTGCTCGCCGAAGACGAGGCGCGGATGCTGCGCCGGCCGACGGTGGAGCCCGAGCATCTGCTGCTCGCCACCGCGCGCCGCGGCAACGTCGAGCGGCTGCTCACGAGGGAGGGCATCGCGGCGAGCGACATCCACCGGACGCTCGTGGGCAGGGGCGGCGTCGGCGCGGAGCTCGTTCTGGGGCCGGTGCCGCGATCGGGGGCCGGCGAGGCGGTGTTGGGGCGGGCGGTCGCCGCAGCCGCCGAGCGCGGTATCCACGGCCCGAGCACCGAGCACCTGCTGCTGGGCCTCGGCGCGGAGGACGAGGCGACGGCGGTCCTGCGCGAGCTCGGGCTCACGGACGTCACGGCGTTGGTGGACGCCGCCTATCCCATCGAGCGCGCGGCGTTGAGGTCGGCCGGCCTCGAGGAGAACGCTCGGGAGGCGATGGGCGGCATGCCGCCGAGTCCCGGTCCGATCCCGCCGGTGTTCGAGCGCTTCACTCCGAGCGCCGCCAGGGCGGTGGAGGCGGCCGTCACGAGCGCACGGGAGCTCGAGAACCGATACGTGGAGCCCGCGCACCTCCTGCTCGGGCTGCTCGGCCTCGACGAGGGCGTGGTCGCGACCCTGCGCGCACGCCAGGGCCGCCAGCTCGACGCGGCGTACGAGCGCGCGGTGGCGCTGCTCAGCGCCGAAGGTCCCGCATCGCAGGCCACGGGAATATTCACCGCTTCGGCGCGACGGCTGCTCGCGGAAGACGTGCTCGAGGTGGGCGAGCGGATGGGCGAGCGCTCGCTCGGCGATGGACAGCTGCTGCTGGCGGTGCTGGGGTGCGGCGATGCGAAGATCGCGGAGGTCCGTCGCGCGCTGCCCGACGTTCAGCAGATCGCCGCCGCGGTGACGGAGGCCGCGAGCGGGTAGCGCCGGCGGATGTCGTACAGCGTCGTGCGCTCCGCCGCCGGGCGCCCGGCGGCGTGGGCGGCGGCGATCAGCTGCTCGGGCTCCAGGCGCGTGCCGTGGTAGCTGCCGGCGAGGCGGCTGATCGACTCCTCCATCAGCGTGCCGCCGAGGTCGTTCACGCCCCAGCGCAGGGACTCGGTGGCGGCGTCCAGGCCCATCTTCACCCACTAGGCCTGCACGCTGCGCACCGTGCGCCCGAGCGCGAGGCGGAAGACGGCGGTGTGCTTGAGGTTCTCCTCCCGCGAGATCTCCTCCACGCCGTGCGTGCGCCCGAGCAGCGTCTGGAAGGGGATGAACGACAGCGGCACGAACTCCGTGATCCCGCCCGTGCGCTCCTGCAGCTCGCGCACCACGCGCATGTGCTCGGCGAGCTCCCACGGCTCCTCGATGTGGCCGAACATAACCGTCGCCGTCGAGCGCAGGCCGGCTGCGTGGGAGGCCTCGATGATCTGCACCCAGCGCGCCACCGGCAGCTTGTTCGGCGAGATGCGTTCGCGCACGCCGTCGTGGAGCACCTCCGCGGCTGTCCCCGGCGTCGAGCCGAGTCCGGCGTCGCGCAGCCGCGCGAACACCTCCGCCGGCGGCAGCGAGGAGATGTCGCACATGTGCGCGATCTCCATCGGGCTGTACGCGTGCAGGTGCAGCTCCGCGCCCGCCCGGCGGGACGTGTCCTTGGCCAGGCGCAGCCAGCCGAGGTAGTCCTCGAGCTGCCAGTCGGGATGGATGCCCGACTGGATGCACAGCTCGGTGGCGCCGAACTCGATCGCGTCGTGGATGCGCGCGACGAACTCCTCGCTCGTCGTGCTCGTAGGCGTCGGGCGAGCGCTTGCCCTGGCCGAAGCCGCAGAACGCGCAGCCGACGGTGCAGATGTTCGAGATGTTGATGTTGCGGTTGACCACGAACGTCACCGGCTCCCCCGCGAGCTCCGCGCGCAGCTCGTCGGCGGCCGGCGCGCATGTCCTCGATCGCCTCCGGCCGCGTCTCCGCGAACATCGCCGTCAGCTCCTCGGCGCTCAGCGCCAGCCCGTCGCGCGCGCGCTCGGTCGCGCCGGCGACCAAGTCGGGGCGGATCGGCGGGGCACCGCTCGCGTCGGGTCGGTGCGGCCGGAGCCGCGGCGCGGGATGAAGCTCCAGTACTTGCACCTTGATCGTGTCCATCACGCCCGGGCGACCCACTCGGGGTCGATGTACTGCGGGTACACGCACAGGCGCTCGGTCAGCGCGAAGCCGTCGCGCTGCAGCTCCTTGCGCACCTGGTGGGGCGAGGGGAACGGGTGCTCGGGGGAGATGTGATCGCCGTTCGCGCGACAGGCCGCCGAGGTCGGTGGCGCCCGCCGCGCACCAGCTCGCCCCACCAGTCGGCGAGGTTCGGCGGCACCTGGATGCCCACGTCGGGCATCAGCCGGCGCGTCTCCGCGATCAGCCGCTTCATGTCCTCGATGCTCACCGGACGACGCCCACTCGGGCAGCGGCAGCTGCGGCCGTCCGTCGGCGACGCCCGTGCGCCAGTACTCGCGCGCGGCCGCGTCGGCGATCTCCGCCGGCTCCTGGCCGTAGTAGCGCTGGTGGGGCACGAAGTTCTGCAGGATCACCTCCTGGATGTGCCCGTGCTCGGCGTGCACCGCGGCGAGCGCCTCCAGCGATTCCACCCGCTCGTCCTCGGTCTCGCCGATGCCCACGAGGATGCCGCTCGTGAACGGGATCCTCAGCTCGCCCGCCGCGCGGATCGTCTCCAGGCGCCTGGCCGGGTGCTTGGTCGGCGAGCCCGCGTGCACGGTGTCCATCAGCCGCTCGGAGATCGACTCCAGCATCAGCCCCTGCGAGGCGGTCACCTCGCGCAGGCGCGCCAGGTCCTCGCGCGAGAGCACGCCGAGGTTGGTGTGCGGCAACAGACCCCGCTCCAGCGCCCGTTCGCACGTCCACACGACGTACGCGGTGAAGTCCTCGTGGCCGTACTCGCGCAGCCGCGCGGCCACCTGCGGCGTTGACCTCCGGGCGCTCGCCGGTCAGCACCAGCAGCTCCTTGACCTGGCGCCTGCGCGCGCGCCGTCGAGGATCTCCAGCACCTCCTCGCGGCGCGTACAGGTGCGCCCGGTGGGTGGCGAACGCGCAGTACTTGCAGTAGCAGCGGCACGTCCGCGACAGCGACAGCGTCAGGTTGCGCGAGAAGGTGACCCGGCGACGCATGCGCATGAGTCTATGAAGCGCCGGCCGCCGCGATCGGCGCGTTGACGCGCGCGCGCCGCGACCCGCGCTCGCGTCGGCTACCCTCGTGTGCTCGCCGAGCGCACCGGCCCTCGACGGTCGACGCAGCAGCCATCAGACGCCGACCTTCGACCAGAAAGGGACAGGAGCAACATGACTGAGAGCATCAGCGAGAGCGAGAACCCGGCGATCCCGAGCCCGACTCCCACGGCGCCCAGCCCGAGGACGAACCACGACTGGTGGCCCAACCAGCTCGACCTGAGCGTGCTGCACCGGCACTCGCCCCTGTCTGACCCGATGGGCGCGGACTTCGACTACGCCAAGGAGTTCGCGACCCTCGACCTCGAGGCGCTGAAGGCGCGACCTGATCGAGCTGATGAGCACCTCGCAGGACTGGTGGCCGGCCGACTACGGCCACTACGGCCCGCTGTTCATCCGCATGAGCTGGCACGCCGCCGGCACCTACCGCATCGCCGACGGCCGCGGCGGCGGCGGCCAGGGCGCGCAGCGCTTCGCGCCGCTCAACAGCTGGCCCGACAACGCGAGCCTCGACAAGGCGCGCCGGCTGCTGTGGCCGATCAAGCAGAAGTACGGCCGCAAGATCTCCTGGGCCGACCTGCTCGTCTACACCGGCAACGTGGCGATGGAATCGATGGGCTTCCAGACGTTCGGCTTCGGCTTCGGCCGCGAGGACATCTGGGAGGCCGAGGAGATCTTCTGGGGCAGCGAGGACACGTGGCTCGGCGACGAGCGCTACAGCGGCGAGCGCGAGCTCGCCAAGCCGCTCGGCGCCGTGCAGATGGGCCTCATCTACGTCAACCCGGAGGGCCCGAACGGCAACCCCGACCCGCTGGCCGCCGCCAAGGACATCCGCGAGACGTTCGCCCGCATGGCGATGAACGACGAGGAGACGGTCGCGCTGATCGTCGGCGGCCACACCTTCGGCAAGACCCACGGCGCCGTCGACCCCAGCAACGATCGGCCCCGAGCCCGAGGCGCGCCCCGCTCGAGGAGCAGGGGCTCGGCTGGAAGAACAGCTGCCGGCAGCGGCAACGGCGTGCGACACGATCACCAGCGGCCTGGAGGGCGCGTGGACGAAGGAGCCGACGAAGTGGGACAACGGCTTCCTCGAGAACCTGTTCGACTACGACTGGGAGCTGACGAGAGCCCCGCCGGGGCGAAGCAGTGGACGCCGAAGGACCCCGAGGCGCAGGGCACCGTCCCGGACGCCCACGACCCGTCCAAGCGGCACGCGCCGATGATGCTCACGACGGACCTCGCGCTGAAGGCTCGACCCGATCTACGAGCCGATCGCCAAGCGCTTCTACGAGAACCCCGACCAGCTCGCCGACGCGTTCGCCAAGGCCTGGTACAAGCTGCTGCACCGCGACATGGGCCCGATCGTCGCGCTACCTCGGCCCGTGGGTCCCGGAGGAGCAGCTGTGGCAGGACCCCGTCCCCGCGGTCGATCACGAGCTGGTCGGCGACGCCGAGATCGCCGCGCTGAAGGAGAAGATCCTCGCCTCGGGCCTGTCGATCTCGCGGCTCGTCGCCACCGCCTGGGCGTCGGCGGCCTCGTTCCGCGGCACCGACAAGCGCGGCGGCGCGAACGGAGCGCGGGTCCGCCTCGCGCCCCAGAAGGACTGGGAGGTCGAACGAACCGGCCGAGCTCGCGAGCGCGCTGCAGACGCTCGAGCAGATCCAGCAGGACTTCAACGACTCGCAGTCCGGCGGCAAGCGGGTCTCGCTGGCCGACCTGATCGTCCTCGGCGGATGCGCGGCCGTCGAGCAGGCCGCCAAGAACGCCGGCCACGACGTCTCGGTCCCCTTCACCCCGGGGCGCACCGACGCCTCGCAGGAGCAGACCGACGTGGAGTCCTTCGCCGTGCTCGAGCCGACCGTCGACGGCTTCCGCAACTACTTCCGGCCGGGAGAGCCGATGCCGCTGGAGCACGGGCTGCTGGAGCGCGCCTACATGCTGACGCTGACCGCGCCGGAGATGACGGTGCTGATCGGCGGCATGCGCGCCCTGGACGCGAACTTCGGGCAGTCCCCGCACGGCGTCTTCACCGACCGGCCGGAGACGCTGACGCAACGACTTCTTCGTGAACCTGCTCGACATGGGCACCGAGTGGAAGCCGTCGGGCTCGGCCGAGAACGTCTACGAGGGCCGCGATCGCGCGACCGGCGAGGTCAAGTGGACCGCCACCGCCGTCGACCTCGTCTTCGGCTCGCACTCCGAGCTGCGGGCGCTTGCCGGAGGTCTACGCGTGCGACGACGCCGAGCGAGAAGTTCGTGCGCGACTTCGTCGCCGCCTGGGACAAGGTCATGAACCTCGACCGCTTCGACCGATCCTGACCGAGCGCGCTGCATGCCGGCCAGCGGCGTCTACCTCGCGCGCCACGGCGCAGACCGCCTACAACCACGAGGGCCGCTTCCAGGGCCAGCAGCAGGTGCCGCTCAACGACACCGGCCGCGCCCAGGCGCGCGAGCTGGCCGAGCGCGCCGCCGCCTACGGCTTCCGCGCGCTGTGGTGCAGCCCGCTGCTGCGCGCGCGCGAAACCGCCGACATCGTCGCCGCGCGCATCGGCCTGGAGCCGCATCGAGGACGCGCGGCTGATGGAGACCGACGCGGGCGACTGGACCGACCGCACGCTTCGCCGAGGTCCGCGCCGAAGACGCCCGAGCTGTTCGCCGCGTTCGCCGCCGCCGACCCCGGCTTCGCGTTCCCCGGCGGCGAGTCCTTCGCCGAGCAGGAGGTGCGCGTCAGCGCCGCGCTCGACGACGTCGAAGCGGGCGCGCTGCCGGCGCTGGTCGTCTGCCACGGGATGGTCATCCGCGCCGCCCTCGCCGTCCGCGCGGGCGAGCTGCTCGAGCACGTCAAGCGCGTGCCCAACGCCGCGCTCGTCCCGCTCGACCCGCCGCGGCCGCCGACGCCGAGCTCGGCGGCGGGCCGGCGACGCTGGCGAGCTGAGCCCCGTCAGCCCTGGACGCGTGGCGCAGGCTGCGGTAGGCGACGTAGAAATGCAGTGCTGCTGCCGGGACCAGCAGCAATCCCCGCCAGCCGCCGAGCCTTAGCCGTAGAGGATGGCAGTCAGGGCCACCAGCCAGATCCCGCTGACACGCGCACGGGGACCATGACACGCCGGTGCCTGTACTCCCATGCCCACGACGTTCGCCACCTGGTTCGCAGCCGCATGGACGTCGCGCTTCTAAGCAGATCGGCGGCCTCCGCCAGTCGCGGCCACCGCTGTCCCTCCTCGGCGCCCGCCATCAACACCGAGAGATCTCCTGCTCGTACTCGCGGCGAAACGCGGCGGGGTAGCCCGCGAGCAGACGCCGGTAGCGGCGCTCGAGGTCAGGATCGTCATTCATCGCTGCTCCGACCGGGTCCAGCCGCGACATCGCGACGACGGCATTCGCTTGCAGACGAGCTGCCTCGGCGGCGAGGCGCTCCTCGCCCGTGGCCGTGAGACGGTAGTAGCGGCGCAACCGGCTATCCACGATCTCCTCGCGGTCGACCTCGATCAGTCCGTCGGCGCGCAGACGCTCCAGAGCCGTGTACAAGGTCCCGGCGCGCAGTCGCACGCGCCGGTCCGAGATCTGCTCGACGTCCGTGATGATCCCGTAACCGTGCTGGCTGCCTCCAGCCAGCGCCGTCAGGATCAGGAACGTCGCCTCCTGCATCGCGCGCTTCCTCATAGAGACAGCATATATCGATCAACTGTAGATAGTCAAGGCGGTGGGTCAGGGCATAGACCATCGGTAAGCTGCGCGCGTGCTCGACGAGCCGAGGAGCCGCCCGTGCAGACCGTCAAAACGCCTGACTCCCGCTTCGTCGATCTCGAGGACTATCCGTATCAGGCCCATACGTCGATCTCTATGGGCTGCGCATGCTCTACCTCAAAGAGGGCGACTCCTCGGCTCCGCACGTGCTCATCCTCCATGCCGAGCCGACCTGTCGTATCTACCGCCACGAGATCCCCGTCTGCGTCGCTGGCGTCGCTATCTCCTCACCTCAGCGGCTTCGGGAAGTCCGACAACCGATCGGAGATCACGTCTCCACCTACCAGCGCCACATGACTGGATGCTGACTTCATCCATGCCTCGACTTCACGAGATCACTCTGTCCTGCCAGGACTCCGGTTCACTGATCAAGCTCCGCCTGCGTCGCGAACGACGACGCTTCGAGCGAATCGTCATCGGAACGTGCGCCTGTCGATCGCCGACGATCAGAGCACGCCCGTCTCCCAACGCGATCGTTCCTCGCCTCGCGAACGTTCGCGACTTACAGTCCGTCTACCAGTCAGTCGCATAGTGAACACCGGCTGCCTGAGACGCTCTCCCGGGAGCGCCGCGCGTACGACGCACCCTTCGCGGCCCCTGGTCGACAGCCGGCGCTCGCGCGTTCCCCAGACTCGTACCGATCTCACCCGCGACCCGCGTGGCGGCAAACCGCGCCGCTGCGCGCTCGCCGCTGGCAAAGCCGTTCCTACCGTCTTCACGATCGAGATCCGATCATGCGCGGCGGCGAGCGGGCCGTCACGGCCGTGCAGCCCACCAACACACCACGAGCGGCCGATCAAGACAGTCACCCCCCCCCCCGTCGCGGGTTCCTCAGCGCAGGATCACGCAGCCGGTGGTCCCGTGCGCGATCAGCGTCTCGTCGGACTCGACGAACAGGCGCCCCTCGGCCGTGGCGGTGCGCCGGCCGCCGTGCACGACCCGCCCCTCCGCGAGCACGCGCCCGGTCGCCTCGCTCATCGCGCGGATGTAGCGGACCTGCAGGTCGGTGGTCGTGTAGCCGACGCCGGCATCCAGCGTCGTGTGCACGGCGCAGCCCATGCACGAGTCGAGCATCGTCGCCGCGATGCCGCCGTGGACCGAGCCGATCGGGTTGTACATCCACTCGGCGGGCTCCATCGCGAACACCGCGCGGCCCTCGTCGACCTCGACGATCGTGAAGTCGAGCAGCCGCGCGATCGGCGGCGGCGGCAGCGTTCCGTCGACGATCGCCCGCATGCACTCGAGGCCCGGCAGCTCCATGCCGGCGGCGGCCGTCGCGGCCGGGTCCTCCCAGCTGAAGCTGCGCGTGCGCGTGCCGTCCGCGCTCGGCTCAGCCGCGCCGGCACGGCTCCGAGCGGGCGCGCTCATGCAGCCGCGCTCCGCGACGAGCAGCGGCTCGACGATCAGCGGCTCCCGCCTGCGGCGATCGACTCCGCGATGCCGCTACGACCGGCTGCCCACGTCGCCGCGACCGTCCGCGCGCCGGCGGCCCGAGCGCGGCGAGCGCGAGGCCGGCGGCCAGGCCGCCGGCGACGGTGATCAGCCACGCCGAGTGGAAGTCCGACGCGCTCGTCGCGCGCCGTGCCGAGCACCGCCACGAGCACCGCCACGCCGAGCGCGGCGCCGATCTGGCGGCCCATCGTCAGCACCGCCGCGCCCGTGGCGAAGCGCTCCGGCGCGAGCGAGGAGGCGCCGGCGCCGGTCAGCGTCGGGATCACCAGGCCGACGCCCGCGCCGCTGATCATCACTCCCGGCAGGTACTCGGACAAGTAGGCGGGGCGTTGCCGGTCTGCGTGATGTAGCAGAGCTGGCCGGCGGCGAACAGCAGCGCGCCGACCACCCCGGGGATGCGATAGCCGAACGCGCGCCCCCAGGCGCGCCGAGGGGACGCTGAACGCGGTCGCCATCGCCGGGCCGGGGAACAGCATCAGGCCGGCCGTCAGCACGCTCTCGTGCCACACGCCGGTCAGGAACAGCACGCCGGCGAGCAGCATCGCGCCGAAGCCGGCGAAGAACAGCACCGAGGCGCCCACCGCCAGGCCGAAGCTGCGCACGCGCAGCATCGCCGGCTCGACGATCGGCGCGGGGTGGCGTTCCGAGCGCCACCAGATCGCCGGCAGCAGCACCGCGGTGACGCGAGCAGCACGAGCATCGCGGGCGAGCCCCAGCCCCATTCCTGGCCCTTGACGATCGCCACCACGAGCGAGCCGATCGCGACGATCAGCGACGCGCGCCGAGCACGTCCGGGCGCCCGCGCCGAGCTCGCGCCGCTCGGCGAGCGTGCGCACGCCGAAGCCCAGGCCGAGCAGCCCGACCGGCACGTTCACGAGGAACACCCAGCGCCAGTCGGCCTGCACGAGCAGGCCGCCGAGCGGCGGGCCGGCGGCGGCGGCGATGCCGCCGGTGGCCGCCCACACGCCGATCGCCACGTGGCGCTCGTGCGGCCCGAACTCGGGCAGCATCAGCCCGAGCGAGGTCGGCAGCATCAGCGCGCCGCCGGCGGCCTGCACGATGCGCGCGCCGATCAGGAAGCCGACCGACGGCGCGAGCGCGCAGGCGGTGCTCGCGGCCACGAAGATCCCCAGGCCGAGCAGGAACGCGCGCTTGCGCCCGAACGCGTCCGCCCAGCGCCCGGCCGGAACGAGCAGCGCGGCGAACACGATCGCGTAGCCGCTGAGGATCCACGACAGCGAGCCGAGCGAGCTGCCGCCGAAGTGCTTGCCGATCGCCGGGAAGGCGATGTTGACGATGAACAGGTCGAGGCTCGACATGAACACCCCGACGCACACGATCAGCGAGACGCGCCATTTCCGTTGCATGATGAAACGCACCCTAGCACATAAGAGTTGCATCATGCAACTCAATGCGCTATAATCGTCTTGAGAATGGCATCGCAGATGCTCGGAAACGACTACGAGAACCAGGCGTGCAGCATCGCCGGCGCGCTCGAGGTGGTCGGCGAGCGCTGGTCGCTGCTGATCGTGCGCGACGTCTTCCTCGGCCTGCGCCGCTTCGACGAGATCCAGGCGGACCTCGGCATCGCGCGCAACGTGCTGCAGACGCGCCTGACGCGGCTGCTCGAGCAGGGCGTGCTCGAGAAGCGCCTCTACAGGAGCACCCGCCGCGCTACGAATACCGCCTCACCGAGAAGGGCCTTGACCTGTGGCCGACGATCGTCGCGCTGATGCAGTGGGGCGACCGCTACGCGCGCCCCGGCCGGCCCGGCGGTGCTGCTCGAGCACCGCGGCTGCGGCGGCGCGGTCGACGAGCACCGCATCTGCGAGGCCTGCGGAGCGAGGCTGTCGGTGCGCGACGTGCGGGCGCTGCCCGGCCCGGCGCGACGCCCGATCACCCGCTGCGCGCGCGCCCGCCGACAGGCGGCGTAGGCGCCCTGCGCAGCGCGGCCACGCGGTGCGCTTCTCAGCGCGCCTCGAGCAGGCGCGCCACCAGCTCGGCGCCTCGCGGGCCATGCGCGAGCGCGGCACCACCAGGTCGAAGCCGGCCCGCTCGGCGCGCTCGCGCGCGGCGACGTCGACGTGCGAGTAGAAGCCCAGCGTGCGCGTCGAGCCCAGCTCGCCGGCGTCCCCGCAGCGACTCGACGATCGCCGCCCCGTCGAGATCGTCGTCGGTCAGGTCCACGACCAGCACCGCGACGCCCGCGCGCGTCGGATCGGCGGGGTCGGCGGCATCGGCACGCTCGGCCAGCCGCGCCCGCAGCCGCGGCTCGTCGGCGATCAGCTCCACCTCGTGGCCGGCGAGCGTCAGCGCGCCCTGCACGCGCGAGCCGAACAGCAGGTCGGGGGTCAGCGCGAGCACGCGCGCCATCGCTACTGCGCCCGCAGGCGGCGGAACTCCTCGCGCGCGGACTCCGGGCGCCCCCACCTCTGCGTGACCTCCACCCGCCCGCTGCGCATCTCGCGCACCGCCAGCTCGCCCTCGATGCCGGCTTCGTCGAGCAGCCGCAGCGCGCCGTGCACCGTCGGCGCCGCGGCGGCGTGGCCGAAGCGGTGGGCGACCAGCAGGCGCCAGTGCCAGTCGTGGTGGGAGTAGGGCCGCGCGTTGCACGTCGCCAGGTACAGCGCCGCCTCGACGTAGCGCGACTCGTCGGCGATCCGCAGGTCGAGCTCGAGGTCGGTCCAGTCCTCGGGCAGCGAGTCGACGATCTCCTGGAAGTCCTCGGCGAGTGCCATCGACGGGAAGCCTAGCGCGGCTATTCTCGAAGCAATGGCAAGCACGCGCACACGATCGAGCTCCACCGCCGGGCGACGATGCGCCGGCGAGCATCGCGCCCTCACGGAGGGCTGCGGCCTGCTCGATCGCTCCGAGCGCGGCAAGCTCGCGCTGACCGGCGCCGGCGCGGTCGAGTTCCTCAACGGCCAGGTCACCAACGAGCTGCTGACGCTGCGCCCCGGCGAGGGCTGCTACGCGGCGTTCCTCACGCACAAGGGCAAGATGCTCGGCGACCTGCGCATCCTCGCGGTGGGCGAGAGCGAGCACCAGCCGCCGTCGGAGCTGCTGCTCGACACCGAGCGCGTGCGCTGCAGGCGCTGTTCGACATGATCCGCCGCTTCAAGGTCGGCTACGAGGTCGAGCTGCACAAGCGCACGCTCGAGCGCGGGCTGCTGTCGCTGATCGGCCCCGAGGCGGCGGCGATCGCCGGCGCCGAGCAGCGCGCCGGCGGCGGCCTGGCGCAGAGCGAGCACGCGAACGGCCGGTGCACCTCCCCCTCCCGGGATCGACGGCGGATCGCCGCCCTGGCCGTGCGCACCGACGTCGGCATCGACCTGCTCTGCGACGCCGCCGACACGCAGCGCGCTGAGCGCCGCGCTGCGCGCGCGCGGCGCGGCCCCGGTCTGCGAGCAGGCGGCCGAGTGCGTGCGCGTCGAGCGCGGCCGCCCGCGCTACGGCATCGACCTCGACGACACCGTCATCCCCCAGGAGGCCGGCCTGAACGAGCGCGCGGTGAGCTTCACCAAGGGCTGCTACGTCGGCCAGGAGACGGTCGCGCGCCTGTACTACAAGGGCAAGCCCAACCGCCACCTGCGCGGGCTGCGCCTGTCGGCGCCGCGCCCGCCGGCGAGCGAGCTGCCGCTCGGCGAGCGGGCCGTCGGGCCGCCTCGGCAGCGCCGCCGTCTCCCCCAGCTCGGCCCGATCGCGCTCGCGCTCGTGCGCCGCGAGGCCGAGCCGGGCAGCGACGTGAGCGTCGGCGAGCACGGCGCGAGCGCGGAGGTGCTCGAGCTGCCGTTCGCCGCCGGCTGAGCTCGCCGGCCCCCGCCGCGCGTGTGGGCGGCTCGGCACGCGGCTCGCCCTACTGCTGATCGTCCGGCGGGTCCTCTTGGCGGGAGCGGCGGTCCTGCAGGTGCTTGCGGATCGCCGCCTCCTGCGCCTTGACCGCGTCCGCGCGGGGCGGCGTGTCGAACGTGCTGATCACGTTGGGCCCCTTCAGCGGGACCCGCGTCGGCTCCATCTCCTCGGCGCCTTTGAACGGCTCCTCTTCAGTCATCGCGCTCGCCCTCGGGCGGGATGCCCGACTCCTCGGTGTACGCCCGCCACTGTTCGCCGAGCAGGTCCAGCAGCTGGCTGGCGAGCAGCGGCGAGAACGACACGCGCGAGACGACCATCCCCTGCTGGCCCTGCGGGCCGATGCGCATGAAGTCGAGCGTGAACTCGTGCGGCGTGCGCGCGATCGCCGCCGCGTTCGCCCACTTGCCGGCGAACTCCTCCGGCGGCATCATGATGTTCGGGCCCTGCTCGGCGGGCTCTGGTCGGCATCCTCGGGGGGCTCGCGTCGGGCACTCGCGATCGAGCGTAGCGCGATGGCGTGTGTGATGCATCGCACACTTATCAGGTTTAGCGCATATTATGTGATGCACATATGACTACGACCACAACGATTTTATCGTCCCGGCCGCTAAATACGACGTCGTGTCGTCATAGCGGTCCGCGTCGTCTCGCCACTCGCCAGATATACCGTTAGCGGCCGCGTCGCAGGTCTAGACGGCGCCCTTTTTTCAGAGGTCTCGGCCTTCACGCACGCTACGCTTATCCATCTATTTGGCCGAGACCGCTACCGAGCCGACGGAGACCAAGGCGTAATTTTTTGAAGGCCGCCACTCGACGCCCTCATCGTTTACCTGCTACGGCGGATGATACTCGTGTCCGTCGCATCAACAGCTTTTCCTGTGCGAGGCATATATATCGCGCGATGCACGCTACCTGTCTGCCACGCTGACAAACCCAGCTCCTCGGTCGATCTATCGTCTCGGCGGTGTGCCCGAACCGATCTTCACGCGCAGGTCGATCGTACGCGACCGTTCGCCGTTCGAGAGCGTTGCCATTAGTGCGAGCCCCTGTGTCTCGTCGAGCATCGCTGTAAGCACGCCGCCCTGTTCGTGCCACACGGATCGAGGATCTGCTCCTTTGCTACGTACGCTATATTGGTAGTCCCATCCTACAGCTCGAAGCCTACGTCCTCGATGCATAAAAGCCATAAAACCGCTCGCTATAACTCATTAATTTCCTTCCGTCTTTGCACACCCCTTTCGAGAGGTCTCCGCAAACCCTTCGCCGTAAAAAAACACAAAACACAACCTAATCGCTCATCCGCGCCCTCGTTTAAGGTCCCTAGCAAATAGCCCAGCGGACTGCTCGATCTGCCTGACCAACCTCGAGCCTGCATAACGCCCGCTATCGACGTCATTTCGCCTATCCGTCCTAGATCGGGTCACCGCCGTCTACCTCGTACGCGCTGCCCGCATTTATCCAGGCTCAGCGCTACGTCAAAGATTGCGCTATCAAGCTGGAACAAGAGCGCTTGAAGCTCTCTATTTTTTCGGTCAGTAACACCCTGGAATCTGTACTACCATCGCCCTTGAGGTATCAGTGTGATGCATATCACAGATGCAATGATTGCGCCAATATATAGTTGCGCGCATGCAAGCAACTTGAGCGCCAGCGCACCCCGACCGCGAGGCGCTGACACGCGACATGGCGGCGCTGGCCAGCTACCTGATGCGCACGGCCAACATCGGCACGTTCAACACGATCGCCGAGCTCGACCTCTCGTTCACGCAGATCAAGGCGCTGTGCGCGCTGGAGACCGACGGCGAGGAGCGCTCGGTGAAGGCGCTGGCGGAATCGCTGGGCGTCTCGCTGCCGGCGATGAGCCGCGCCGTGGACGGCCTGTTCGAGCGCGGCTTCGTGGGGCGCGAGGAGGACCCGACCGACCGGCGCATGAAGCGCGTCCGCCTGACCGACGCCGGCGCGCGGTCCCGCAGGCCTCAACGAGGCGCGCCTGTCGGCGCTGCAGGAGCTGATGAGCTCGCTCGGCGACGAGGAGGCCGGGCGCTCGAGCACGCGCTCACGCTGATCCTCGAGCGCCGCGCTGAGATCGCCGCCTACAACGACCGACAGAGAAGGGAGCCGCACGATGACCGAGAGGATCCGCTCGCTGCAGATGAACGACGACAACCGCCGCTGGTGGGCGCTCGGGGCGATGTGCTTCGCCCTGTTCATGATCATGCTCGACAACACGGTCGTGAACGTCGCGCTGCCGTCGATCCAGCGCAGCCTGCACGCCTCGACCGCGTCGCTGGAGTGGACGGTCAACGCCTACACGCTGTCGTTCGCCGTGCTGCTCGTCACCGGCGGGCGCCTGGGCGACCTGTTCGGCCGGCGCAAAATCTTCCTGGCCGGCGTGGTCGTGTTCGCGTCTCTCCAGCGCGCGATCGGCTTCTCGCCGAGCGACACCTGGCTGGTCGCCTGGCGCGCGGTGCAGGGCATCGGCTCGGCGATGATGATGCCGGCGACGCTTTCGATCATCACCAACGCGTTCCCGGCGGCCGAGCGCGGCAAGGCGATCGGCACGTGGGCGGGCGTGTCGGCGCTGGCGCTCGCGATCGGCCCGGTGCTCGGCGGCTTCCTGGTGGAGAGCGTGAGCTGGCAGTCGATCTTCTTCCTGAACCTGCCGGTGGCCGTGGGCGCGGTGCTCGTGACGCTGTTCGCGGTGCGCGAGTCGCGCGATGAGAGCGTCGCCCAGCGGGTCGACGTGCTCGGCGTGCTGACGCTGACGACCGGCCTCGCGGCGCTCGTGCTGGCGCTCGTCGAGGGCAACGAATGGCACTGGGGCTCGCCGCGCGAGCTCGCGCTGTTCGCGCTCGCCGCGTCGGCCTGGGCGCGTTCGCCGTCGTCGAGCGCCGCCAGCGCTCGCCGATGGTCGACTTCAGCTTCTTCCGCTCGCGCACGTTCCTCGGCGCGAACATCGTCGCGTTCATCGTCAGCTTCGCGATGCTCGCGATGTTCTTCTTCATGGCGCTGTACATGCAGAACGTGCTGCACTACTCGCCGCTACAGGCCGGCGTGCGCTTCCTGCCCTCGACGCTGATGATCGTGCTGATCGCGCCGCTCGCCGGGCGCCTGGCCGACCGCGTCGGCCCGCGGCCGCTGATCACCTTCGGCCTGACGGCGGTCTCCGGGGCGCTGTTCTGGCAGTCCCACCTCACCGTCTCCAGCGGCTACGGCGCGCTGCTGCCCGGCTTCATGCTGATGGGCATCGGCATGGCGTTCGTGATGTCGCCGATGAGCACCGCCGCGATGAACTCCGTCGAGCAGGCCAAGGCCGGCGTCGCCTCGGGCATCCTCTCGATGAACCGCATGGTCGGCGGCACCTTCGGCGTGGCGGTGCTCGGCGCGATGGTCGCGACGCTCGGGCGCTCGAAGATCAACCAGCTGCTGCCGCCGCTGCCCGCCGGCGAGCGCGCCAAGCTGGCCGCCGGCCTCGGCTCGGGCGGAGGCCCGCACGGCGTCCCGGCGCAGATCGTCGAGGCCGGCCAGCAGCGCGTTCGTGTACGCGCTCCAGTACGGGCTGCGGCTGGGCTCGGCCGTCGCGCTGCTCGGCGCGCTCACCGCGTGGACGATGATCGGCCGCAAGGCGGCCGCCGCGAGCGAGGGCTCGACTCCCGAGCTCATCGCGCACGACGCGCGCGTGGGCGAGCAGGACGGGCAGGCGGCGGTGGCGGGCGCCGCGGGGGTTCACGTCTGACCGCGGTCGGGGTCGAGCCCGGCTCGGCCCACTTTTCTTGTCGCTAAACAAACCAAGACTCGCCTGGCCAACATGCCGTGATAGCGTGCTATCGTTCCTGTCGTGGCGCAGATCTTGATCAGACGGCTAGATGACGACGTGAAGGCAGCTCTGCAGCGTCGCGCACGTCAGCATGGTCACAGCACCGAGCAGGAGGCACGCGAGATCTTGCGGAGCGCAGTACAGAGCGGTGAGCATGTCCGCGTCCGACTGGGCTCGCGGATCGCAGCGCGCTTTACCGGCGTCGGACTCGAGACAGAGCTTCCCGAACTGCGCGGGCAGCCGGCACGTCCGGCCCGACTGGAGTAAGTGAGCGCCGAGCCGCATAGCGAGCACCCGGATCGGTGTGCGCCTTGATCTTGCTGGACACGAATGTGCTCTCGGCGTTGATGCAGCGTGAGCCAGACCAGACCGTAGTGACGTGGCTGGACGAGCAGCCCTCGGAGTCGGTCTGGACGACTGCTATTACCGTCTTCGAGATACGGATGGGATTGGAGCTGCTTGCGAAGGGCCGTCGCCGCAGCCAGTTCGAGCAGGAGTTCGACAGGCTGCTAGTCGAGGATCTGGACGGCCGCGTGCAGCTCTTTGACCGCGCGGCCGCTGACGCCGCCGGCACGATCGCAGCATCACGGCAGCGTGCCGGCCTTACCGTGGAGATCCGCGACGTTCAGATCGCCGGCGTTGCGAGCAGCCGCAAGGCGACTCTCGCAACACGCAACGTGCGCCACTTCGAGGGTCTCGGCATCCGCCTTGTCAATCCCTGGAAGAAGTAGCATGCTGCCGGTCCAGTTTCGCCCATTTTCCTCAGTTCAATCACGCCCCAGAGTGACCGCGCCCGTCGCGAAATGGCGCTGGAGCTCGTTTGCGTAGAAGCTGCCGATCGAGCTGCTGTTCTCCGCAAGCCAGTCGCCGAACGCGATCCGCCCGAGTGGTGCGTCGTGTGAGACGAGCAGGCCGGCGGTGAGGCCGCTGATCTCGTCGGGCGTCAGCACGACATCGCGGACGAGCAGGCCCAGCGCACGCGCTGCCGCCGACATGGCCGGCGGCGGCAGGTGCAGAATCGGCGAGCGTGCGCGGACGGCGCCCCGCACCGCCCGGACGAGCGCCTCGAAGGTCATCGTCTCGGCCCGGCGGCGTCGATGATGGCGTCGCCCTCGATCTGCGCGGACTGCTCGCAGATTCGCGCAAGGTCGTCGACGTGCACCGGCTGTACCGGGTAGTCGCCGTTCCCGGGGAGCGCGAACATCGGCATGCGTCGCAGGATCCAGGCGATGTTGTTCACGAGGACGTCGCGATCGCCGCCGTACACCAAGGTCGGGCGGACGATCGAGTAGGCGACGCCGGCCTCCGCGAGCGCGAGCTCGACGAGCGCCTTGCCTCTGTAGTAGGGCAACGTCGATTCGAGCGAGGGGTTCGCGATGCTCACGTGAACGACACGCTCCACCCCGGCGCGCTTCGCCGCGCAGAAGAGCGCACGCGAGTTGGCGATCGCGTTGGCGAAGCTCGCCGGCCGTGGTCGAAGCGCACCCAGTAGGTGTTGTAGAGGGTGCTCACTCCCTCGAGGCTCTTGGCCAGAGCCACCTGGTCGTCGAAGCGATAGGGCAGCGTCTCGACTCGCCCCCGCAGCGGATGCTCCCGATCCGGGTGAAACGTGAGCGTCCTCACGCTGCGTCCTGAGTCGAGCAGCCGCCGCGCGATGCGAGAGCCCGAGTAGCTGAACGCGCCCGTCACGAGGTCCAGACCCGTGTCGCCGCTCACTTCGACCCTCCCTTCGGCTGTGGGGGCAGCAGCGCGCCGAGCAGAGGCGCATAACGCTCCCCCAGGTCGAGCAGCGACTCCGCGCGGGCATGCTCGCCTTCGAGGTGACTGAGCATGTCGACGCCCAGGTAGAGCGCGACGAGCGCAAACGCGACATCGCCCGCCGGGAGCGATGACTGGAAAGGCGATTCGGCGAGCATCTCGCGCAGCTTGCCCGCGACCATGTCGACCCACGGCTGCAGGCGGGCGACCACCTCGCCGCCCAGCTCGGCATCCGAGACGCCGCCGGCGACCATCTCGCCGAGCACCGTGACGTATCCGTTCTCGAGATCCTCGGCGAAGATCGTGCGAGCCAGGCTTGCCAGCTCGGGCAGCGTCCGGCGCCTGCTCGAACGCCGGCCGATAGGCCCGCATCCGGCGAGCGCTGACGAGGTCGAGCGCCGCCAGGAGGGCACCGTGGACGCTGCCGAAGTGGTAGAAGATCAACGCCTGGTTGAAGCCGCCGATGGCGGCCATCTCGCGCGCGCTCGCACCGGCAAACCCCCTCTTCCTCAACGTCTCCAGCGCTGCCTGCGCGATCTGCAGCTTCGTGCCGGCGAGCGTCGCCGCAGTGCTGTCTGTCGGCGTCTCGCGAGATCTGGCCTGCTGATGCGACTCCATACCGATAGTTTAGCAGTCGCTCAAAGCGACTGCTCAAAGACATCATCGACACCTGATATCAGCGGCACCCCGTGAACGACTGCGTGGCAGCGGGAAGGAAAGCGCCCTGGCGCGGTCATCTCTGTGCGATGACCCACTAGCGGAAGGGAGCGAGGATGAAGAAGCGATTGACGATCATGGGGATCGCCCTCGGCGCCGTGCTGGCGACGAGCGCGATGGCGGTGGCATCGGCCCAGGGACGAGCGCTGCGTTTCCACGCCGGCGCGTTGCCGAGCTTCGGGGAAAAGCACAAGCACGGCAAGACCTACGAGTACTGCGGGTCCATCGAAGGGTGCGGCGCCGAATTCGTGGTCTACAAAAAAACCAAAACCTGGGAAAGCCCGCAGCTCGAAGAACACGGCATCATCGAAGAAAAGCAGGAATACGGAACCTACAAAGGCTACGGGAAAAAAGTGCTCGTCTTCTGGGACCCGGAAAACGAGTGCTACTACGTCGGGGTGAAAACCAAAACCGGTTACAACTCGGAAACCGTTCCACGTGAATGGGACTGCGGCTCCGACTACGAAGAACACACCGCCCAGTTCGAAGAAAGTTGGTACGCGCTCAAGTAGCGCGACGTCGGCGAAGCCGTCGCGCGATCGGCGCTGCCCTCAGGTGGGGCCGGCGTGCGATGGCCTGCCGCCGGGCCCCGATCGCTCGCCGCCTAGCTCCGCGTAGCGCACAAGCATCGCCTCGCCGTCTTCGCTGTCGTAGAGATCGACGCTCACGACGCGGCCGTTCTCGACGACGTCCACAGCTCCAAACCGGATCTCGAACTCCCCGCCATTGTCAGGAGCCGTTCCCCGGACGGCCGCGCGCAGCGCGATCACGCGCTCGTCGCACGCAAGCAGCTCGTCCATCGCGATGCTGACGTCGAGCGACGCGAACTCCGGCCGCCACCGCTCGGCGGCGGTGTCGAAGCTGTCGGGCTCCTCCTCCCTGCGCCGGCGATGATCGACAATCGCGAAGCTCTCCGCGCGCAGCTCGCTCAGGCCGTCGAAGTCGTGATCGTTGAAGCGCCGCCTGTACTCGGCGGCGAGGCGCAGAGGCGCGGGAACCTCGCCGTGCGAGCTCACCGGTGTCTCCCCCACTCCTCCGCCCACGCGTGAAGCGGCGACAGCGCGTCCAGCAGCGCGAACCCGTCGTCGCTGAGCTCGTAGCCATCTCCTGCCTCGGCGGTGACGACGCCCGCGGCGCGCAGCTCGTGCAGGCGCTGGTTGAGAACGCTCGAGGACATGCCCTCACAGTGGGCCTGCAGCTCGCGGAAGGTGAGGGCGCCGTCGCGCAGCTCCCAGAGCACGCGCAGCGTCCAGCGGCGGCCGAGCAGGTCGAACAGCGCCATGATCGGCCGGCCGCTGTGCGAGCCGCGCACGGGCTTGCCGGGCCGCGGCGGGCGCTCACGGCCTGGCATCTGACGCCGCCCTTGCTTGCCTCACTGACACCACCCTTGCGTGCTTCCGAAACAGAAGCTAGACTCCTTGCTCCGATTATCGAAGCGAAAGGATACTCCGCCATGTCCCCCGCTCCACGGATCGCCCCGGTCGAGCCCCCCTACTCGCCCGAGACGGCGACGCTGCTGGCGAAGTGGATGCCGCCGGGCGCCGACGTCGAGCCGCTGCGCCTTTTTCGCACGCTCGCCGTCCACCCCGACCTCGCCGCCCGCATGCGGCCACTGGGAGCCGGGCTCCTCGGCCACGCCCGCCTCGAGCCGCGCGATCGCGAGCTGGTGCTCCTGCGCACGTGTGCCCGCGCCGGGGCCGAGTACGAGTGGGGCGTGCACGCGCTCGCGTTCGCGAAGCCGCTCGGCCTGAGCGACGAGCAGCTCGCCGCCACCGCGCACGGCGCAGCCGACGACCCGGCGTGGACGCCGCAGGACACACAGCTGATCGCTGCGGCCGACGCGCTGTTCGAGACGAACACGATCCCCGATGAGCTGTGGAGCGAACTGCACGAGCGCCTGCGCGAGGACCAGCTGCTCGAGCTGGTGATCCTGGCCGGCTGGTACCGGCTGATCTCCTACGTGATCAACACAGCCGACGTCGAGCTCGAGCCTTGGGCCGCGCGGTTCCCGTCAGCCGACGTCTAGCGCGCCCGCCCGGTAGCCGCCCGCGCCGCCGGTGTAGGCTCGCACGAACATGCCGATCGCCAGACTGGAGGGCGTGAGCCTGCACTACGAGGAGCGCGGCAGCGGGCGACCGCTGCTGCTGATCGCCGGCATCCCCGCGATCGCCAGCGACTGGGAGCCGCTCGCCGCGCGCCTGGCCGACGCGGGCCACCGCGCGATCGCCTACGACAACCGCGGCAGCGGCGAGAGCACGGTGACGCCCGGCCCGTACACGACCGCGCAGCTGGCCGCCGACGCGCTCGCGCTGCTCGACCACCTGGCGATCGAGCGCGCGGACGTGTTCGGGATGTCGATGGGCGGGATGATCGCCCAGGAGCTCGCGCTGGCGGCGCCCGAGCGCGTCGAGCGGCTGGTGCTCGGGTGCACCCACGCCGGCACAGCGCACGCCGCGCCGATGCCGCGCGAGGCCGCGCGCGCGTTCGCGCTGCAGAGCGACGACTGGGCGCTGCGGATGCGCACGCTCGCGCCGTTCGCGTTCGCGCAGGACGTCGACCCGCCGCTGCTGGAGGCGTTCGTCGCGAAGAAGTCCGCCGACGTCCAGGACCCCGCCGGCTACGCCGCCCAGATCCAGGCGGTGCTCGCCCACGACGCCGCCGATCGCCTGCAGGAGATCCGCGCCAACACGCTGGTGCTGACCGGCGACGACGACCGCGTGATCCCCGGCGAGAGCAGCGAGCTGCTGGCGCAGCGCATCCCCTCGGCGACGCTGCGGGTGATCCCCGGTGCCGGGCACCTGTTCTTCATCGAGCGGCCCGCGGCGACGCTGGAGATCCTCGGCGCCTTTCTCGGCGCGCCGCTCGCGGACTCGCCGCTCGTGGAAGCGGAGAGATGCCCGACGTGAGCGCGCCGCCCTCCGACCGTGCCGAGCGCCCGGCGCTGGTGGCCGTCGACGACGAGCCGGCGGTGCTCGCGGCGGTGGCGCGGGACCTGCGCCGCGGCTTCGGCGAGCGCTACCAGGTGATGCGCGCGGGCTCGGGGGCCGAGGCGCTGGAGGTGCTGAAGGAGCTGCGCCGCCGCGGCCAGCCGGTGGCGATGCTGATCGCCGACCAGCGGATGCCGGCGATGTCGGGGACCGAGTACCTGTCGCAGGCCCGCCAGCTCGTGCCGGACGCCAAGCGGGTGCTGTTGACCGCATACGCGGACACCGAGGCGGCGATCGCGGCGATCAACGAGGTGGGGCTCGACTACTACCTGCTGAAGCCGTGGGACCCGCCCGAGGAGCAGCTGTTCCCGGTGCTCGAAGACCTGCTGACGACGTGGGAGGCGGGGGCCGCGCTGGAAGCCGGGGGCGTGCGGCTGATCGGCCACCGCTTCTCGAAGGAGTCACACGACCTGCGCGACTTCCTCGCGCGCAACCGCGTGCCCGCGCGCTGGCTGGACGTGGAACGCGACGGCGAGGCGCGTGAGCTGTTGACGGTCGCCGGCGTGCAGGCCGACCGCCTGCCGGTGGCGCTGCTGGCGGACGGGACGGTGCTCGAGCGCCCGACGGTGCTGGAGCTCGCCGAGCGCCTCGGCGTGGCCGCGCAGCCGGCGTCCGACCACTACGACCTGGTGATAGTCGGCGGCGGCCCGGCGGGCCTGGCGGCGGCGGTGTACGGCGCCTCGGAGGGGTTGCGGACGGTGATGGTCGAGCGCGAGGCGCCCGGCGGCCAGGCGGGCCAGTCGAGCCGGATCGAGAACTACCTGGGCTTTCCCGCCGGCCTCTCCGGCTCGGATCTCGCGCGCCGCGCGACCGACCAGGCGCGGCGTCTCGGCGCCGAGCTTCTGACGGTGAAGGACGCGACGAAGCTGCGCGTCGAGGGCTCGGGCCGGATCGTCGAGCTCGACGGTGGCGGCTCGCTGTCGGCCAACTGCGTGCTGGTCGCCTCGGGAGTCTCCTACAACCAGCTCGACGCGCCGGGCTTCGCCGACTTCACCGGCGCGGGCATCTACTACGGGGCCGCGATGACCGAGGCGCGCGCGTGCGCCGACCAGCACGTGGTGGTGATCGGCGGCGCGAACTCCGCCGGGCAGGCGGCGGTGTACTTCTCGGGGTACGCGGGGAAGGTGACGATGCTCGTGCGCGGCGACTCCCTGGCGAAGTCGATGTCTCATTATTTGATAGATCAGATCGCGGCGTTGGCGAACGTCGCGGTGCGTACGGGTGCCCAGGCCGTGGCGGCCGGCGGCGTGGACGGGCATCTGCAGAAGCTGCGCATCCGCGACGCGGACGGCAGTGAGAGCGACGAGGACGTGGACGCGTGCTTCGTGTTCATCGGCGCCGCCCCGCGCACCGACTGGCTGGAGGGGGTGGTGGCGCGCGACGAGCGCGGCTTCATCCTCGCCGGCCAGGACGTGCTCACCCATGCGGGCACCCTCCAAGGAGGGGCGGCGGGCGAGCTTGCCTGGCCGCTGGCGCGCGAACCGTACGTGCTGGAGACATCCGTGCCGGGGGTGTTCGTCGCTGGCGACGTGCGCGCCCGCTCGATCAAGCGCGTCGCGAGCGCCGTCGGCGAGGGCTCGATGGCCGTGTCGCTGATCCACGAATACCTCGCGAGCGCGTGAGTCGCGCGGGCGGGTGAGCGAGTCGCGCGTGAGCCACCCCAGCGTCACACAGCTGAGCACGATCGACCTGTTCGACGAATGCGGCGAGGGCGAGCTCGCGCGCTGGGCGCAGGCGGCCGAGCTGCTGGAGGTCGAGCCGGGCACCGTCATCGAGGAACAGGGGCAGCCGCCGCAGGCCGTGCACCTGGTGTTCGCGGGCACGCTGCTGGCGGTCACGGTCGACGCCGCCGGACGCGAGGACCCGGTGAGCGAGCACCACGCGCCGACGTGGATCGGGGCGACCGCCGCGGTCACGGAAGGCGTCAACGGCGTGCGCATGCGGGCGCTCACGCCCGCCACGCTCGCCGCCATCCCGAGCGCCCGCTTCGCCGAGCTTGCGCTCTCTCAGCAGTGCGTCTCGCGGAAGGTTCTGCGCGCGATCCGCCCCGCCGTCACCCGCGTGGCGGCGGTCGAGCAGAACCGCGACCGCCTGGCCTCGCTGGGCACGATGGCCGCGGGCCTCGCGCACGAGCTCAACAATCCCGCGGCCGCCGCCCGTCGGGCCGCCGACGACCTGGCGGAGGCGCTCGACGTGCTCGGATCCACCATCGGCCACTTCGTGGAATCGGGGATCGAGCGCGTGGAGGCCCAGCAGCTCGTCGACCTGCAGCGCGACGCCCTCTCCCGTCAGGAGCAGCGCGGCGTGCTTGACGCCCTCGAGACGGCGGATGCGGAAGAGGCGCTGCTGGGAGCGCTCGAGGACCTCGGGATTCCCGAGCCCTGGCGCCTGGCCGAGCCGCTCGCCTCGGCGGGCGTCGACGCCGATTGGCTCGCGCGCGTCAGCGCCCTCGCCGGGACGGCTACCCCGGCTGCGCTGCGCTGGGTGGCCGCGTCGCTGACGGCGCGGGGTCTGGCGAGCGAGCTGAAGGAGTCCACGGCGCGCATGAGCGAGCTCGTCGGCGCGGTCAAGTCCTACGCGTACATGGACCGCGGCAGCGTGGTGGAGGCCGACGTGCACGAGGGCCTGGAGACGACGCTGACGATCCTCGGCCACAAGCTCAGGCACACCTCGATCGAGGTCGTGCGCGACTACGACCGCGAGCTGCCGGCGATCACGATGCACGGCTCGGAGCTCAACCAGGTGTGGACGAACCTGATCGACAACGCCATCGACGCGCTCGGCGACAGCGGCACGATCACGCTCGCCACCCGCCGCGAGGGCGACGCCCTGGTGGTGGACATCGCCGACGACGGCCCCGGCATCCCGCCCGAGGCGCGCGCGCACATCTTCGACCCGTTCTTCACGACCAAGGACGTCGGCAAGGGCACCGGGCTCGGGCTGGACAGCGTGCGCCGGATCGTCACCGAGCGCCAGCGGGGCACGATCTCCGTGGACAGCGAGCCGGGCCGCACGGTGTTCCACGTGCGCCTGCCGCTGGACGGCGGGAGCGCTCCGCCGCAGGAGCCGGCTCGCGCGGAGCCGTAGCCCACCTCGCGCTGGCGCCCGCACGAGCCGCACCCGAACGACGGGCGCTTACCCGGGCCGCCTGTGCCGGGTCCTCACACGAGCCGCACGCCCCAGCATGTGGTCAGCGAGGCGCCCGGCTCGATCCGCAGGAGGTCCCGGCCACTCTGGAACGCGTTCGGCGGGCAGGTCATCGGCTCGACCGCCAGCCCCCGGCGCCGGCGCGGCGGGCTGAGCGTGTCGCCGCTGAACACCTCGATCACCGCATACGAGCGATCGACCCACAACTCGACGGTCGCGCCGTCGGGGGCCGCGAGCCTCGTCACCGCTCGTCCGTCCTCGCCGCGCGAGAGCCCGGTGAACGGGTCGTCGACGCGTAGATCGCCGAGGAGGCGGGGCTGGCGGAAGTCGAGCGCCGTGCCCTCCACGGGCTCCTCGCCGACGGGCAGCTGGCGCTTCTCGTCGGTGAGGATGCGGATCTGCGCGGGGAGCTCGAGCGTGCAGTCGTCGACGACCGCGCTCCCCGGAGACAGATAGGGGTGCTGGCCGGCCCCGTAGGGGCAGGGCCGCTCGCCGATGTTGGTGGCGGTCGTGGACACGGTCAGCCCATCGTCATCGAGCTGGTAGTCGATGCGCAGCTCCAGCGCGAACGGGTAGCCCGTCATCGGATACAGGTGCGTGCCCATCGTCACGCGGCTCGGCTCTCGCTCCAGCGCCCGCCACGGGCGCCAGCGCAGCAGGCCGTGGATCGCGTTGCACTTGGCGGGCTCGCTGAGCGCCACCTGGTGATCGGAGCCGTCGAAGCTGTAGCGGCCGTCGGCCAGGCGGTTCGGCCAGGGGATCAGCGGCGCGCCGTGGGCGCCGTCGCAGATCGCCTCGAGCGGGTAGGGCTCGAGCACGGCGCGGCCGGCCGCTTCGTACTCGCGCACGCCGGCGCCGACCTCGACGATCGTCGCCCGCTGCTCGCCGTGCGCGATCGCGAACTGCTCGCCCGACGGCGCGACCGCCGTCAACAGGCCACTCCTCGCCTCGCGCCGCCAATGCCTCGCATCGCGTCGCACGCTCCTCGCCACACGTCGCCGCCGCCTCGCATCGAGCCGCACGATAACGCCCTGGAGCCAATACGATCCCGCGCATGACCGGGAGCCCGGCCTGGCAGGCGCTCGAGCGCCACCACGCTCAGATCGGTGGACGCCACCTGCGCGAGCTGTTCGCGGCGGACCCCGACCGCGGCGAGCGGCTGGTCGCGGAGGGCGCCGGCCTGTACCTCGACTACTCGAAGAACCGCATCGACGAGGAGACGATCCGCCTGCTGGTGGCGCTCGCCGAGGAGTCGGGCCTGCGCGAGCGCACGGAGGCGATGTTCGCCGGCGAGAGGATCAACGTCTCCGAGAACCGCTCGGTGCTGCACGTGGCGCTGCGGATGCCGAAGGGCGAGTCGCTGGTGGTGGACGGAGTGGACGTGGTGGCGCAGGTGCACGACGTGCTCGAGCGCATGTCCGCGTTCGCCGAGCGCGTGCGCTCGGGCGAGTGGAAGGGCCACACGGGCAAGGCGATCAAGAACGTCGTGAACATCGGCATCGGCGGCTCGGACCTCGGGCCGGTGATGGCCTATGAGGCGCTGCGCCACTACAGCCGCAGGGACATGAGCTTCCGCTTCGTCTCGAACGTCGACTCCACCGACTTCGCCGAGGCCACCCGCGATCTCGCGGCGGAGGAGACCCTGTTCATCGTCTCCTCGAAGACGTTCACGACGCTGGAGACGATGACCAACGCGCGCACCGCCCGCGAATGGGCGCTCGCGGCGCTCGGCGAGGAGGCGGCGATCGCCAAGCACTTCGTGGCGGTCTCGACGAACGCCGAGGCGGTGGCGAAGTTCGGGATCGACACCGCCAACATGTTCGGCTTCTGGGACTGGGTCGGCGGGCGCTACTCGATGGACTCGGCGATCGGCCTGTCGACGATGCTGGCGATCGGGCCCGAGGGCTTTCGCGAGCTGCTGGCCGGCTTCCACGAGATGGACGTGCACTTCCGCACCGCGCCGCTGGAGCGCAACCTGCCAGTGCTGATGGGCCTCTTGGCGGTGTGGTACGGGGACTTCTTCGACGCGCAGACGGTCGGGGTGATGCCCTACAGCCAGTATCTGAAGCGCTTCCCCGCCTACCTGCAGCAGCTGACGATGGAGTCCAACGGCAAGCACGTGACGCTCGACGGGAGCCAAGTGGACCATCAGACGGGCGCCGTGTACTGGGGCGAGCCCGGCACGAACGGCCAGCACAGCTTCTACCAGCTGATCCACCAGGGCACGAAGCTGATCCCCGTCGATCTGATCGGCTTCGCGAAGACGCTGAACCCGATACGCGACCACCACGACCTGCTGATGAGCAACGTGTTCGCCCAGGCGCAGGCGCTGGCGTTCGGGAAGACCGAGCAGGAGGTGCGCGCGGAGGGCACGGCCGAGGCGATCGTCCCGCACCGCGTGTTCGAGGGCAACCGCCCGACAAACGTGATCCTCGCCGAGCAGCTCACGCCCCCACGCTTGGAGCGCTGGTGGCGCTGTACGAGCACAGCGTGTTCACCCAGGGCACCGTCTGGGACATCGACTCCTTCGACCAGTGGGGCGTCGAGCTCGGCAAGGTGCTCGCCAAGCAGATCGTCCCCGAGCTCGAGTCCGGCGACGAGCCGGACCTCCGCCACGACAGCTCCACGAACGCGCTTATCCGCCGCTACCGGCGAACGCGGTGAGAACGCCCGACGTCCGCGTCGACGACGATCTCGAGCGCGAGAAGCGCCTGGCCGCCGAGACCGCCGCGGAGCTCGTCGAGGATGGGATGCGCGTGGGCCTGGGGACCGGCTCCACGGTCGCGTACCTGCTGCCGGCGCTGGCGGCGCGCGGCCTGCGGCTGCGCTGCGTGTCGACCTCGCCCGCGACCGAGCGCGCCGCGCGCGAGCTCGGTATCGCAGTGGAGTCCTTCAGCGGCGTGGAAGCGCCGGCAGAGCTCGACATCGCCATCGACGGCGCCGACCAGGTGGCGCCGTCCGGCTGGCTCGTGAAGGGCGGCGGCGCCGCCCACACGCGCGAGAAGGCGGTGGCGGCCGCCGCGGCTCGCTTCATCGTGATCGCGTCCTCCAACAAGCTCGTCGATCGGCTGCGCCCTCCGGTGCCGCTCGAGCTGCTGGAGTTCGGCCTGGCGGCCACGCTCGCACGCCTGCGGACGGTGAGCGTGCGCGCGGCGGAGCGCAGCCCCGACGGCGGCGTCATCGCCGACTTCAACGGCGAGTTCGACGATCCCGCGCGGCTGGCGGTGCAGCTGTCGGAGACGGTGGGGGTCATCGAGCACGGCCTGTTCGCGCCCGCCCTCGTGTCCGAGGTGATCGCCGCGCGGGGCGAGAACGTCGAACGCATCCCCGTGACTCACGACCGCGCTCGCCGCGAGCCGGCAAGGTAGGATTGGCGTTCCGAGTCCGACCCCGAAACAACGAGGTTTCACAGCACGTGGCGATCGATCTCCAACAAGTCTCCGCCGTAGACGTCGAGCCGGGCGAGCTGCCGAAGGCGATGGCCGCGTGGGTGATTCGCGAGGAGCGCTACGGCGAACCGAAGGACGCCTTCCAGATCGAGGAGATCGAGGTCCCCGAGCCGGGCGCGTTCGAGGTGATCGTGCGGGTGATGGCCGCGGGCGTGAACTACAACAACGTGTGGGCCGCCCTCGGCAAGCCGGTGTCGGTGATGCGCTACGGCGACCACCCCGAGTACGGCCACCACATCGGCGGCTCGGACGCGTCGGGGGTCGTCTGGAAGGTCGGCGCGGGCGTCACCCGCTGGAAGCCCGGCGACGAGGTGGTGGTGCACTGCAACCAGGCCTCCTACGAGGACCCGGAGGTCCACGGCCTGGACCCGATGGCCGCTCCCTCGCAGAAGATCTGGGGCTACGAGACCACCTGGGGCTCGTTCGCGCAGTTCACGAAGGTGCAGGCCCAGCAGCTCCTGCCCAAGCCGCAGGCGCTCACCTGGGAGGAGGCCGCCTCCTATGGGCTCGTGTACTTCACCGCCTACCGCATGCTGATCACGCGCTGCAAGCTCCAGGCCGGCCAGAACGTGCTGATCTGGGGCGCCGCCGGCGGCCTCGGCGTGTTCGCCACGCAGATCTGCGCGGCCGCGGGCGCGCACTGCGTGGGCGTCGTCTCCTCCGCCGAGAAGGGCGAGCTCGTCAAGCGCCTCGGCGCCGTGGACTTCATCGACAGGGGCGACTTCGCCGGGATGATGCGCAAGGGCGGCGAGTCCGAGCAGGAGGAGGCCGAGCGCTTCACGGTCTCGCGCGCGTTCGCCAAGCGCGTCAAGGAGATCCTCGGCGACGCCCCCGACATCGTCTTCGAGCACGTCGGCAAAGCGACCTTCCCGACGTCGGTGTTCACGGTCAAGACGTTCGGCAAAGTGGTCATCTGCGCTGGCACCACCGGCCTCGACCTGGACTTCAACGTGGCCTACCTGTGGATGCGCCAGAAGGAGATCCTCGGCTCGCACTTCGCCAACGCGTACGAGTGCACGAAGGCCAACGAGCTGATCGAGTCCGGCCAGATCCGCCCGGTGCTGTGGCGCACGCTCGGCTTCGACGGCGTCGCCGAAGCCCACCAGCTGATGCTCGAAAACAAGCACCTCGGCAAGATCTCGATCCTCGTCGGCGCCGACTCCGAGGGCGAGGGCAAGACGGCGGACGGCCCCGGCGCGATCTACGCGGAGGTGGGAGCCTGATGGCCGGCACGGTGATCGTCCCCTGGTACGCCACGGGCTTCCGCGGCGACGCCTTCGAGCAGGCGCTGAACGAGGTCGCCGCCGCCGCCCTGCGCTACGGCGCGAGCTCCTACGCGGTCTACCGCCAGCGCGATGACAAATACCGCTTCCAGCAGCTCGCCGCCTTCGAGGAGTACCTCGAATGGGAACGCTACTGGGAGGGCCCGGAGATGACCTTCTTCCGCGCCAGCCACTCCAGCTGGTACCAGGTGCCGGTGCTCTACGGCTGGTGGGACCACACCGCCGGCGGCTCCGTGCTCAGCGGGGTGAACGCGGGCGGCAACGGCCGTGGCAACGGCCACCACGGCGCGCCCGTCGGCGAGGTCACCTAGCCGCCGCGCAGGCGAGTCGAGCCGGCCTTCGGCCCGGCGCGCTCCGCCGATATTCGCTCGACGAACGCCGTATAACTATAGATATAGATATACGGCGTTCGCAGTGGGACACTGCGCGTCAGCCCTGCTCCAGCGGGGCCATCGTCAGCCCGGCGCCCTTCAGCTGCTCCCAGTAGTGCTCGGCGGGCTCCTGCAGCCCGCTGTAGACGACCGCCTTGCCCGAGTGGTGGATCACCCCCGCGATCTCGTGCCCGCGCTTGAGCGTGATGCCGGGGATGAAGCGCGCGAGCGTGCGCGCGACGTGGTCGAAGGTGTTGTGGTCGTCGTTGCAGACGATCACCCTCCAGGCGCCCCCGAGGCCGCTTCCCGGCCCACCTGTGCGTGGTCTCTCGAGTGTTTGGTCCATGGCGCGCAGGATAAAGCCCGCGGGCCGGCCGTACAATGCGTACATGAGCGGCGAGCACCCCGCACGGCTGCCCGAACGCGACCGGCCCTGGATGATGCGCACCTACGCCGGTCACTCCACCGCGAAGGCCTCCAACGAGCTCTACCGGCGCAACCTGGCGAAGGGCCAGACGGGCCTGTCGATCGCCTTCGACCTGCCCACCCAGACCGGGTATGACCCCGACGACGAGCTCGCCCGCGGCGAGGTGGGCAAGGTCGGCGTGCCGATCTCCCACCGCGGCGACATGGCCGCGCTGCTCGACGGGATCCCGCTGGCGGAGATGAACACGTCGATGACGATCAACGCCACCGCCGCGTGGCTGCTCGCGCTGTACATAGTCGTCGCCGAAGAACAGAACCCACCCACCCCCCAAGACCGCCTGCAGGGCACCACCCAGAACGACATCATCAAGGAGTTCCTCGCACGCGGCACCTACGCCTTCCCGCCGGCTCCCTCGATGCGGCTGATCGCGGACATGATCGCCTACACGGTCGAGCACGTCCCCAAGTGGAACCCGATCAACATCTGCTCCTATCACCTGCAGGAGGCGGGGGCCACGCCGGTGCAGGAGATCGCCTACGCGATGAGCAACGCGATCGCCGTGCTCGACGCCGTGCGCGCCCGCCTCGACGGCACGGCGCAGGAGCGGATGGAGGAGGTGTTCGGACGGACCTCGTTCTTCGTGAACGCCGGCGTGCGCTTCGTCGAGGAGCACGCGAAGCTGCGCGCGATGTCGATCCTCTGGGAGGAGATCGGGCGCGAGCGCTACGGCGTGCAGGACGCCCGCCACCTGCGCTTCCGCTACGGCGTGCAGGTCAACTCGCTGGGGCTCACCGAGGCCCAGCCCGAGAACAACGTGCAGCGGATCGTGCTGGAGACGCTGGCGGTGACGCTCGGGCGCGACGCGCGCGCCCGCGCGATGCAGCTGCCGGCGTGGAACGAGGCGCTCGGCCTGCCGCGCCCCTGGGACCAGCAGTGGTCGCTGCGCATCCAGCAGGTGCTCGCGTTCGAGACCGACATCCTCGAGTACCCGGACATCTTCGAGGGCTCGAAGGTGATGGAGGCGCTCGTCGACGAGCTGCTGGAGGGCGCGCGCGGGGAGATGGCGGTGGTGGCCGAGCACGGCGGCGCCGTGGAGGCCGTCCCGTACATGAAGGCCGCGCTCGTGGAGTCCCACCGCGAGCGCATCCGCCGGATCGAAGAGGGCGAGCAGGTGGTCGTCGGCCAGAACCGCTTCACCGAGACCGAGGACTCGCCGCTGACGGCCGACGCCGAGGGCGGGATCCTGGTCGTCGACCCGGCGCTCGAAGCGCAGCAGATCGAGGCCGTGCGGCGATGGCGCTCGCAGCGCGATCAAGCCGCCGTCGATGAGGCGCTTGCGGCGCTGGGCGCGGCGGCCGCGGACGACAGCGGCTCGGAGAACCTCATGGTGGCGACGATCGCGGCCGCACGCGCGGGCGCGACCACGGGAGAGTGGGCGCGGACGTTGCGCGAGGTGTTCGGCAGCTACCGTGCGCCGACCGGCGTCGGCGAGGCGGCGGCGCTGCTCGGCGATCACGATCTCGGCGAGCTGCGCGAGGAGGTCTCGCGCCTGCAGCAGAAGCTCGGACGCAGGCCCAAGATCCTCGTCGGCAAGCCGGGCCTCGACGGGCACTCGAACGGCGCCGAGCAGATCGCCGTGCGTGCGCGGGACTCGGGCATGGACGTCGTCTACGAAGGCATCCGCCTGACCCCCGCGCAGATCGCCCGCTCCGCTCAGCAGGAGGGCGTGCACGTGATCGGCCTGTCGATCCTCTCGGGCTCGCACCGCGAGCTGATCCCCGCCGTGATCGACGCCCTTCGCGACGCGGGCGTCGCCGCCCCGGTGGTCGTCGGCGGGATCATCCCCGAGCAGGACGTCGCGCCCCTGCGCGAGGCGGGCGTCGCCGCCGTGTACACCCCCAAGGACTTCGACATCACGCGGATCATGCGCGAGATCGTGGCGCTCGTGGACAGCACCGCCAACGGCTCCCCGGCCCCGGTGTCCGCGGCCGCCGCCGCTCCGGCGAGCGCCACCCCGGTCAGTGCCGCCGCAGCAAACGGCTCATCCGCCAACGGCGGCGCGTGAGCGACGAGGGCGACGGAGCCGCCCTGGGCGCGCGTCTGCGCGCGCATGACCTGAGCGCAGCGCCCGCGGCGCTGAACCTGCTCGAGAGCAGCGCCCCCGACGACCGCGAGCAGGCGGCGGCGCTGCTGCGTGAGGTCTCCCCCGCGGCGCTCGGGCACGAGGCGCCGGCGCACGTGATCGGCGTGACCGGGCCGCCGGGGGCGGGCAAGTCGACGCTGCTCTCCGCGCTGCTTCGCGCATGGCGGGGGAAGGCCACCGCGGGCGGCGGTCAGGAGCGCACCGTGGCGGTGCTCGCCGTCGACCCCAGCTCACGCCGCTCGGGCGGCTCGCTGCTGGGCGACCGCGCCCGCATCGACTTCGATCCCGCCGACGGCGGCGTGCTGATCCGCTCGACCGCCGCCGGCGAGCGACTGGGGGGACTCGCGCCCGCCACCCGCGCCGCCGCCACCGCGCTGGCGGCGGCCTTCGACGTGGTGGTGATCGAGACCGTCGGCGTCGGCCAGGCGGAGACCGACGTGGCCGACGTGGCCGACACCGTCGTCGTCGTCGTGCAGCCCGGCAGCGGCGACGTGCTGCAGTTCCTGAAGGCCGGGATCATGGAGATCCCCGACGTGCTCGTCGTCACGAAGGCCGACCTCGGTCCAATCGCCCTCCGCGCCCAGCGCGACCTCAGCGCCGCCCTGCGCTCGCTCGGCTCACGCGACACGCGCGTGCTCGCCGTGTCCGCGGTGCACCCGCCCAGCGGCATCGACGAGCTGGTGGCGGCGCTGGAGGAGCACCGCGCGAGGCTCGACCTGGCCGAGCGGCGTTTGGCGGTGCGCCGCGCCGCGGCGCTGGGCGAGTTCACAGCCGAGCACGGCGATCGTGGACTGCGGGCGCTCGGTGGCCGCCACGCCGCGCAGGAGCTGCTCGGCGGACAGGACCCGGGCATGGACGTGCAGGCGCTGGTCCGGGCGCTCGAGCGGAGCATCTCGTGAGGAGGAACCTGCTGGGGATGTTCGCCGCCTTCGTCCTCGCCAGCGCGCTCGCGGGCGCCCTCGGCGCGGCCAACCTCGGCACCGCGCTCGCATTCGGGCAGATGGCCTTCGCGGCCACCACCGTGTATGTGATGCTCAGGCGCTAGCTGCGTCTGGCTTTCGCTTTCGTCGCGGCCGGTTTGCGTTTCGCCGTGGCTGCCGGTTTGCGTTTGGCGGCGGCTTTCGCTTTCGTCGTTGCTTTCGCTTTCGTCGCCGGTTTGCGTTTGGTCGTGGCTTTCGCTTTGCTCGCCGCTTTCGCCGCTCTCGATTTGACGGCTGCTTTCGCTTTCGCTTTGCCCGCCGCTTTCGCTTTCGCTACGGCTTTGGATTTGGCGACGGCTTTCGCTTTCGCTTTCCGGGCGACTTTGGGTTTCGCGGCCGCTTTCGCTTTCGCTCTCCCAGCTTTGGGTTTCGCGGCCGCTTTCGCCGTCGCTTTCGCTTTCGCCGTGGCTTTGGCTTTGGCCGCGGCAGTGGCTTTCCTCCGTGCCGGTTTCCTGACTGCTTTCTTCGTGGGTGACATCGATGCTCCTTTGCGTTTGTGACGATCGAGTTGGGAGTAGGCGGCTGCGCGCACCAACCTACGCGTCAGACGATGCGATGCCTAGATCCGTTTCCCCGCTGCGCATGACCGGGAACTATGCACTGCCGAGCGGCGGTTTTCTCGCGGACGCCGTCACGCGGTCTCGCGGACGCCCGCTAACCCGTCTCGGTCCGTCCGGCTTGCGCATGCTCCAGCCCGCTGGCGTCGGGCGCGGCGCCGGTGGCGATCGCGGCGCCGACGATCGCAGATCAGCCGCAGATAAGGATTGGCGCGAGCCTGTAACGAAGTTCGCGCCGCGCAGTCTGTTAGAGCACAGACCATGATCGTCCTCGTTGGCTTCGCGATCCTCGCCGGCGCGGGCACCGCGCTGTCGCCGTGCGCGCTGCCGGTGCTGCCGGCGCTGCTCTCCGCCGGGGGCGCGGGCGGCCGCCGCCGGCCGCTGGGCGTGGTGGTGGGGCTGTCGATCACCTTCACGGTCACGATCGTCGGGCTCGCGAACGTGGTCGATGGCGTGGGGCTCGGCAACGACCCCCTGCGCGACGTGGCGATCGCCGTGCTGATCGTGTTCGGCCTCGCGCTGCTCGTGCCCGACGCGGCCGCCCGCCTGGAGGCGCCGCTCTCGCGCCTCGCCCGCATCGGCGTGGGCGGGATGCGCAAAGGCACCGGCGACGGCTTCGCCTCGGGCCTGCTCGTGGGCGGCGCGCTCGGCTTCGTCTACACCCCGTGCGCCAGCCCGATCCTCGCGGCGGTGATCTCCGTGAGCGCCGCCTCCGGCAAAACGGTGGTGCTCGCGATCGCCTACTCCGCCGGCTCGGCGGCCGTGCTGCTGGCCCTGTCGCTCGGCGGCCGGCGGGTGTTCGAGCGCGTGCGCAGAGCGGGCCGCGGGCCGCTGCTCGGACGCGCGCTCGGCACGATCATGATCCTCACGGGCATCGCCATCCTCACGAACCTGGACGTCAACTTCGACCAGTTCGTCGCCGAAAAGATCCCCGACGTGAACCTCACCGCCTCGCTGGAGTGCTCCAAGACGGTGACCGGCAGGCTACACGAGATCACCGGCCACCACGCGAAGCTCGTCCCCGCGAACGGGTCCTCCGCCTGCGGCGGCTCCACCGCGACCGTCCACCCCGCTGCGCGCGACGCCAGCCAGGCGACGCTGCTCGCCGACGCGCGGGCCCTGCCCGACATCGGGACCGCGCCGGAATTCACGGAAACCGAGGAATGGTTCAACACGGGGGCGAGCGGGCGCTCGCACACCCCGCTGACGCTCGCCAGCCTGCGCGGGCGCGTCGTGCTGGTCGACTTCTGGACATACACCTGCATCAACTGCATCCGCACACTGCCCTACCTGAAGGCGTGGAACGCCGCCTACGCCAAGGACGGCCTGACGATCGTCGGGGTGGAGACGCCGGAGTTCGCCTTCGAAAAGGACGCCGGCAACGTGCAGGACGCGATCGATCAGTTCGGCCTGCGCTACCCGATCGTCCAGGACAACAACATGGGCACGTGGAACGCCTACGGCACCGACGTGTGGCCCGCCGACTACCTGATCGACGCCACGGGCCAGGTTCGCTACGAGGCCTTCGGCGAGGGCGACTACGGCGAGACCGAAACGGCGATCAGGGCGCTGCTCGCCGAAGGCGGCTACCAGGTGGGCGGCAAGGGCCACCCGACCGACGTGATCGCGCCCTCCGAAGAGGCCACGCCGGAGTCCTACACGGGCACCGCCCGCGCCCAGGGGTTCGTCAAGGGCCCGCTGACGGGTACGCACGACTACGGCCCGCCGCCCTCCCACGAACTGCCGCTCAACGACCTCGCCTACAGCGGCACGTGGGACATCGGTGCCCAGCCCGCGGAAGCGATCTCGACGCCGGGCGGCCCCCCACCCGCCATCAACCTGCACTTCTACGCCAAGAACGTCTACCTGGTGCTGAGCTCCCAGGACGAACGCCCGTTGCAGATGCAGGTGATGCTCGACGGGCACCAGATCCCGGCGGCGGACTCCGGCGCGGACGTCCACCACGGCGTCGTCACGGTGCGCCGCCAGCGTCTGTACTGGCTGGTGTCGCTGCCGGGCGATCAGAGCCACGAACTCGAGCTGCGCTTCGCGGGCGGCCTCGTCGCCTACGACTTCACGTTCGGGTAGGACGGGCAAGGCACGGCGACAGGGGCGCCGGCGGGGAAGGCGGCTCCGCGCGGAGGCGCCGCCTTCCCCGCCCAGGACGACCAGCCACTTCGGCTCACCGTCCTGGGCTCCGGAGCACCCCTATTTTTTCAGTACCGACTTCTGGACTTTCACGCCGGTGCCGCTGATCTGCACGGTGAGCCCCTTCTTGCCCGCCTTAGCGAGCAGCTTGTGGCCCTGGCCCGTGAGGTGCACGCTCAGCGTCTCGCTCCCGCCGGCGGCGATCGTGAAGCTGGCCGTCGTGGCGATCGTCTTGCTGCTCGCGTGTTTGTGCTTGACGACGCGGCCGAGGAGCTTCAGCACCCCGGTGCAAGCGTTCGCACCCGTGCAGCGAAGCGTTATCGACACAGTGGAGCCCTTGATCTTGATCTTCACGAAGACGGCGACACCCGGAGCCAGCGGAAGCGCGCTGCTGACGGCTCCGGTCGAGCCGGCGGCGTTGGTCGCCGTCACTTCGCAGGAGATGGCGGTGCCGACGTCCCCGCTCTCCACCGTGTAGGTGCTCCCCGTCTGGCCAGCGATCACCGTGCCATTGCGCAGCCACTTGTAGGTGAAGCTCGCGGGGTTGTTGGTCCAGCTCCCCTGCGAGCAGCTCAGCACGCCGCCGACCGACGTAGATCCGGTGACCGTCGGCGCAGTGGTGTTCGCCGGCTTCGCGCTCGTGACTTCGAGCAGGCTTGCGTTGATCCCCGAGACGGTGGCCGGAGGCGTCACGGACACGATGCCGGCGTAGTACTGCGTGACGTACGGGCTCGTGCACTTCACTTTTTTGTTTTCTTCCACGCAGACGTAGCCGGTGAAGTCCACTTCGTAGCCATGGGAACCGAGAGCGATGATCGTGTATTCGCCGCTCGAGTTGGTGCGGGTGCATTTTTCTTCGTATTCGCGCGCGCCTTCTTTGTTCGTCGCCGTCGAGTACGCACACACATCGAGGTTGGCGATCGCCTGCGGGCTGACCGACGCGGTGGTCACCTTGCCTGAGATCTCACCGCCGGTCTGCATTTCGGCGTTGACGCCGGTGGTGGTCGTTTCCGATTTCACCGTCACCGTGTTGGCGGATTCGTCGCTTGTCTGGTTGTTCCACCACAGGGTGAGGTAGTTCGCCACCGGTTCGCAGATGATCTTGCATTCTTCTTTGGGGAAGAAGGAGACCTTGTGGGCGCCGGGGGCAACGTATTCGATCGTGTATTCGCCGTTGGAGTTCGTGGTCGCGCATTCGTAGTATTCCGCACAGGCCTCGATGTTGGCGAGCGGAGAGCCGCCGGCCGTCACCCTGCCGCTGATCGAACCGTCCAGTTCGATCAGTTCCGCGTTGGCTTCAGTCCCTAGGCCCGATTTCACTTCGACCGTTTCCACCTTTTCGACGTAGACCTGGTAGTAGCAGAACCCATCGTCGTAGCAGACGATGCCCGTGAAGTCGAGTTCGTATTCGCCTGGCGCGAGTTCTTGGATTTCGTATTCGCCGTTAGAGTTGGCTTCGGTGCACTTCTCCGCGCCGCCGCCTTTCGGGGTGGCGCAGACCTGGGCGCCGTCGATCCCGCTTTTCGTTCTATGGCTCGTGACCGTGCCGAAGATTTCTCCGTTGGCGGCCTCGGCCACCGCCGGCAGGAGCATCGCGGCCAGTGCGATCGTGGCGGAGGCGGCGAGGATGCGCGTACGAGCGCGCAGACGGCGCCTGGCTGGCCGTCCAGCCATCGCACCCCCATCGGCGGGCGCTTGGGGATCGCTGTGCTCCTTGGGCGCGCGAGGCGCGCGAAAGACTTTGGTGACGCGACGCATATGTACCTTCCTCGTCGTTATGAACTGGTGGTGGCTCTGGACCTACCTGGCGCCTGTCGAGCCGGCCACGGACCCATTCTCATCCCCGCTTGGCCCGACACGCCTCCGTGCGGGGCGGACCATATCGCATCCTCGCTAGGCGGTCCTTCCCGCTCGCCGGCTGTGGAGCCTGACCGCGCGACTCACTTCCTGTGCTTGGGTTTGACGGCGGTGATCGTGATGGTCCGGGTCGTCAGGGCGACGCCGGCGGCCGTCTCGGTGGAGATGCGAATGTTCGCTTTGAGATGGCCGTGGTGGCGGGCGAGCAACCGCCTGCCCGCCTTCGTCAGGTGAAGCGAAAGGCGCTTCGGCCCCTTGCTCGTGATCGTGAACTTGCCCGCTTGCGAGTGTGGTGACCCGCGTGTCCGTGGCCCGCGTGCCCCCTGCGCTCGCCGCGGCCGCTTCGCCCCCGCCGATCGTGACCGTGATCGTGACCGTGCACGGGGTCGACTGCGCAGGTGATGGTGATCGTCACGCTCTCGCCGCTGCTTTTCGCGGCGCTACCTCCGATCGAGGCTGCAGGCGGGCCCCTGGCGTCGGTCGCGTCCGCTTTGAACTGCTGCGCGAACACCGAGCCGTTGTCGGTCCAGGCCGCCCAGCCCTGCCCGCTGACGCCGACCGAGCTGGTCAGACCGCTCGCGCCGCCGTCGGTGTCGGGGTCCAGCGTCGCCGGTCCAGCCCAGACCTTTCCCCCGTCAGAGCTGTAGGCGAGGCTGATCGGGCCGCCGCCGCCGCCGAGCAGGAAGGTCGCGTACACACCGCCGGACCCGTCCTGGGAGACCGACGGGTCGAGCTCCCCCTGGCTCGCGGCGATCGTCGCCTCGGGCGTTGCGAAGTTGTCGGTGGCCTGGTCGAAGGGGTGGTAGACGATGTCGTGGGTCGTGGTGTTCTCCTCGAGCACGCCGAACCCGCTCGGACCGCCGCCGACAGCGGGGTACTCCACGTTGCAGTCGGCCTGCGAGACGGGCACCTTCCAAGCGCTGCCGGGCGAGCCCGGGGAGACGTCGTAGCTGTTTCCCGCGCCCTGGTCGCCGCTGCCGTACGCGTAGGCGGTGCCGAAGCCGGGGGTGCATGCGAGAGGTCCGTTGCTGAAGTCCGTTTCGAAGATCGCGAGCACTCCCGGGTTCGGCGCGAGTTGCGATGCGTACTGGCCGAAGGGATTGCCGATCGCGTCCGGGGTTGGTGTTCGGCTCGAGCGCCGGCGAGCGCCTCTTCCCCGGGGCACTTGGTGGTGGAGCACTGCGGCGGCGAGGCGAGCGGAGACCTGAACATCCCGGGCCGCTCGCTAACGCGTAGCCCCGACGACTTTCAGGGACCAGTGCGATTCGGTGTCCGGGCTGCCGGTGTTGAGTGGTGGATTCGTCTGGTTCGGCGCACAGGAACTCGTCGAACGTCGGCACCGCGCCGTAGGTTTCGTTGCCGGCCGCCGAGTCCCAGCCATACCCGAGCGCGTCGGTGCCGGGCACCACGACCGCGCTGAGTGGGGCGGTGTCGGCGCTGAGGATGCCGCTGGCGACCGACAGGCCGCCGTCGACGAGGCTGAACGTGGCACCGCCGTCGGTGGATTGCCACTCCTGCTCGGGGACGTATTCGCCCGCGGATTCGCCGACGGTGCCGTAGACGTCGGCGAGCACGACGACCGTCGAGCCGTCGGCGAGCACCTGGACGCGGTCGATGTACGCGCCGCCGTCGGCGGGCACGAGGCTGCCGCTGTGCGAGCACACAGTCGCGCCGGCCGGAAGCGCGCAGTACTGGACGATGTTGGTGGTCACGGGCGCCAGGTCCTTGGTGTTCGCCCACGCGATGTACGCCGTGCCCGAGGAGTCGACCGCGACCGCGGGCGGACCGCTCTCGAACGGCGTGCCGACGTTGACCGGGGTGCTGACCGCCAGCGCGCTCGCTGCGAACGCGAGCGTGGCGAACGTGGTGAGCGCAGCGACCAGGGTCGTGCGATGGCGGGCCGCACCCGACGCCCTCATCGCCTGCCCATCCGTACATCCCGACCAGCCGACTCGAAACATGCTCTCCCCGTTCGTTGGGCCTCGGATGCGACGATCGCTCGTCCGGGCCGACTCTACCAACGAGCGCACCCGCGGGCGAGCGCGGTATGCGCTCGCCGGGCGCCTACAATGACCGCGATGGAGGGCTCGATGGCCGAGACGAGCGCCCGCAGCTGGCTGCGTTGCTATCGCTGCTGGTCCCAGGACCTCGAGGTCCAGGTCCACTACGAGGGGATCCACAAGATCGACCCCGACACCGGCGAGCGCGCGGAAGTCGTGGACGAGCTCCAGGAGGCGGTCGTGCAGTGCCTGGACTGCATGCACGACCAACCCCACCTGGGCTTCAACAACGGCCGCGTCGAGCCGATCGAGGACCGCTGGGAACGGATGATCGCGGGCACCCCGTGGGTCGCCTCGTGCACGGTCACGGTCGACTCCGAAGACGTCGAGAGCTGCTCCGGCCCGGAGGCCGGGGACGCGCTCTCCTACGCCGCCTTCGGCGAGCACGGCGTCCGCGAGTTCTTCACGCACGTGCGCTTCCACAAGCACGAAGACGACGCCCGCATCATCGTCCACCTGCTGGTGGAGCTGTACGCGCGCTCGCTGGAGGAGGCCACCGACGTGCTCGAGTCCTCCGCGCGGGGCGCGCTCACGATCACCTCGCTCGCGGAGGAGTCACGCCCGCCGGCAGCCGGCGGCGAGAACCACGGCCACGACTAGGAAGCCGCTGAGCGGCGCGAGGCGGCGTCCTCGTTCGCTCGCGTGCGAAGCACGCCACGCTCGCTGCGTCCTTGCCTCGCTTGCCCAGCGACTCCCTAGAGGCGTAGTCAGCTGAGACGGTCTTCGAGCGCGTCCAGCTGCGCGCTGAGCTCGGCAGGGAGGTTCTCGAATTTGGCCAGGTACTCGCGGAACTGGGGCAGCTGCGCGCGCCACTGATCGGCGTCGACGCGCAGCAGCTCGGACATGTCGGCTTCGGAGACGTCGAGGCCGTCGATGTTGATGCCTTCGCCGCCGACCGGGGGAACCAGCCCGATCGGCGTCTCCCGCGCTGCGCCGTGCCCGGCGCAGCGGGCGAACACCCACGCGAGCACGCGCGAGTTCTCGCCGTAGCCCGGCCACAGGAAGCGTCCGTCCTCGTCCTTGCGAAACCAGTTGACGTAGAAGATCTTCGGCAGCTTGGCGCCCGGTCGACGTCCCATCTCCAGCCAGTGGGCGAAGTAGTCGGCCATGTTGTAGCCGCAGAAGGGCAGCATCGCGAAGGGGTCGAAGCGCAGCTCGCCCACGGTGCCGGCGGCGGCGGCGGTCTTCTCGGAGCTCATCACCGAGCCCAGGAACACGCCGTGCTCCCAGTCGAGCGCCTCGGTCACGAGCGGCACGACCGTCGAGCGACGCCCGCCGAACAGCATCGCGTCGATCGGCACGCCCGCCGGGTCCTCCCACTCGGGCGCGATCGCCGGGTCCTGATGCGGCCGGGGCGGTGAAGCGGGCGTTGGGATGCGCCGAGGGCGTCTCGCTCGCGGGCGTCCAGTCGTTGCCGTGCCAGTCGATGCAGATGCGCGGGCGGCTCCTTCGGTCAGGCCCTCCCACCAGATGTCGCCGTCGTCGGTCTTCGCGCAGTTCGTGAAGATCGTGTTGCGCTCGATCGTGCGGATGGCGTTCGGGTTGGTGTGCTCGCCGGTCCCCGGCGCCACGCCGAAGAAGCCGGCCTCGGGGTTGATCGCGTACAGGCGACCGTCCGCTCCGAGCTTCATCCAGGCGATGTCGTCGCCGATCGTCTCCACCCTCCAGCCCTCGAGCGTGGGGATCAGCATCGCCAGGTTGGTCTTGCCGCACGCGCTCGGGAAGGCGCCCGTGACGTACTTGACCTCGCCCTCGGGCGAGGTCAGCTTGAGGATCAGCATGTGCTCGGCCATCCAGCCCTCGTCGCGCGCCATCACCGAGGCGATGCGCAGCGCGAAGCACTTCTTGCCCAGCAGCGCGTTGCCGCCGTAGCCGGAGCCGTAGGACCAGATCTCGCGCGTCTCGGGGAAGTGGACGATGTACTTGTTCTCGGCGTTGCAGGGCCAGGGGACGTCCTCGCTGTCGTCGTCCAGGGGCATGCCGACGGAGTGCAGGCAGGGGACGAAGTCGCCGGAGCTGCCCAGCGCGTCCAGCGCGCCCTGGCCCATGCGGGTCATGATGCGCATGCTCACGGCCACGTACGTCGAGTCGGTCAGCTGCACGCCCACGTGGCTCTTGTCCGAGCCGAGCGGCCCCATCGAGAACGGGACCACGTACATCGTGCGCCCGCGCATGCATCCCTCGAACAGCTCCCGCAGCGTCTCGCGCATCTCGGACGGCTCGCGCCAGTTGTTCGTCGGCCCGGCCTCGCGCTCGGTGGCCGAGCAGATGAACGTTCGGTCCTCCACGCGCGCGACGTCGCCCGGGTCCGACAGCGCGAGGTAGGAGTTGGGGCGCTTGGCGTCCGACAGCCGCTCGAAGGTGCCCGCGTCGACGAGCGCCTGGCACAGCCGCTGGTACTCCTCGGCAGAGCCGTCGCACCAGTAGATCTCGTCCGGTTCGGTGAGGGCGGCCACCTCGCCCACCCACTCCAGCAGGCGCTCGTTGGTGGTCGGTGCTGAGGCGGTGGTGCTCATGGGCTCGATGCGGCTCCCTCGTGTCGCGGTCTCGTGCGCCTCATAGGCGCCAATTTCCGGGCGATCCTGCACGGAAACACAAAAACGTCCGACTGCGGACGATGCACAAAGCGTACCGTACGGCTCAAGGCCGCGGGCGCTCTGCCGGCACCGGCGGCTTCAGTCGACGTTCCCCTCCGCCTCGGCGATCGAGCCGGCGGAATCGCCGGCATCCCTGCGCGGTACCAGCACCAGACGCTTGAACTCGGCCACCAGCACGCCGTCCTGGTTGTACGCGCGGGTGTGCACCTTGACGGTGCCGCGGTCGGGCTTGGACTTCGACTCGCGCTTCTCGAGCACCTCGGACTCGACGTACAGCGTGTCTCCGTGGAACACCGGCGCCGGGTGGCTGAGCTCCTCGGTGGCGAGGTTGGCGATCGCCTTGCCGGAGACGTCGGACACGGTCATGCCGAAGATCAACGAGTACACGTACGGTCCGGCGACCACGTTTCTCCCCTGCTGCGAGCGGGCCGCGTAGACGTCGTTGACGTGCAGCGGATGGTGATTCATGGTCAGCAGGCAGAACAGGTGGTCCTCCGCCTCGGTGACCGTCTTCGCCGGCCAGTGCTTGTAGACGGCCCCCACCTCGAACTCCTCCAGGTAGCGACCGTAGGGATGTGCGCCGCTGGCCTCGCGGGCGGCCTGGTCGGTCTCGAACGGAAGTGTCTCTGTCATCGGTTTCGGAGCTCTCCTGTGGAGTGGTCGGTTGGTCGCGCCCGGCCGCATGCGGCCGGGACGGGGTCCCCGATTATCCCGGACAGGCGTAGCCGGGGGTCGGTACGCAGCCTTCGCCGGGCAGTTTGCCCACCGGCGGACCGGGCGACGGCGCGGGTTGGGACCCCTGCTCGACGGCCTGCCCGAAGGCGCTCGCGTACGGCAGCGCGCAGACGGCGTCGTAGGCCTCGGCGACCGCCCCCGCCGGGCCGAACCCGGCCAGCGCGGTGCCGTGCGAGGCCAGCGCGCTCAGCTGCGCGCCGCTGAGCGGCGAGCCGGAGGTGTCCAGGTCGCAGAGCGCCGGCTTCGGCGCGGACGCCGCGCGGGCGAAGGGATTGGCCAGCTCTCTGTCCGTCGCGGCGCCGAGCGAGCGCTGCGCGGTTACGCGTAGGTGCACCGTCACCGGATCGAGCAGCGGCGAGGGCCGGTTGACGAGCAGCACGAGCGCCCGCCGCACGCCCGCCGGCTGTGAGCGCGGCGCCGCCGCGGCGAGATAGTCGTCGCCGAACGGCCCGAGCACGGCGACCTGGAGGGAGCGCTTGGAGAGCGGATGCGAGCCGGAGGCGTGGAAGCTGACCTCCGCCAGCGTCAGGTCGTCGGGCGCGGCCGACAGCGCAAGGCGCAGGCTGCGCGTGGCACCGGCGTCGGCGCGGTGGGCCCTGGCGCCGGCGCCGCGGACCAACGCGAGACCCACCGCCGTGACGGCGGCGAGAGCGAGCAGGCCGCAGACGGTCACGAGCGTCAGCGTGGTCAAAGGACGGCGCATCGTCGATACTTCCCTGTGAGCGATCGTAGCGCCGTCCCCGTCCCCGACCCAGGAGTGCCTGTGCGCAGCCCCCGCGACTTCTTCAAGCCCCTCGCCATCGACGCCCCCGAGCCGGCGCGGGAGATCCCCTTCAAGCCCTCGCGGATGATCCACTTCATTGACTTCTCGAACCCGAAAATGGTCGAGAAGACGCCGGACCTCGCGCCGAAGGTGGACATCCTGCTCGGCAACCTCGAGGACGCGATCCCGCTCGAAAAGAAGGAGGCCGCGCGCGCCGGGCTGATCAAGGTCGGCAAGGAGATGGACCTCGGCGAGACGGCGCTGTGGACGCGCGTCAACGAGCTCGCCTCGCCGTTCGTGCTCGACGACCTCACGCAGCTGGTGAGCGAGATCGGCGACAAGCTGGAGGTGATCATGATCCCGAAGGTCGAGGGGCCGTGGGACATCCACTACGCCGACCGCCTGCTGGCCCAGCTCGAGGCGAGGGCCGGCCTGGAGCGTCCGCTGTTGATCCACTGCGTTCTCGAGACCGCCCAGGGCGTCGCCAACCTCGAGGAGATCGCGTCCGCCTCCCCGCGCATCCAGGGCATGAGCTTCGGGCCGGCCGACCTGGCGGCGTCGCGGCGCATGAAGACCACGCGCGTGGGCGGCGGGCACCCCGGCTACAGGACGATCGCCGACCCCGACCCGGACGATCCGGACGCGCCCCGGCCGAGCTACCAGCAGGACCCCTGGCACTACTCGATCGCGCGGATGGTCGACGCGTGCACGGCCGTCGGGGCGCTGCCGTTCTACGGGCCGTACGGGGACATCAGCGACGAACTGGGCTGCGAAACCCAGTTCCGCGCCTCGTTCCTGCTCGGCTGCGTGGGCGCGTGGTCGCTGCACCCCAGCCAGATCGCGATCGCCAAGCGCGTGTACTCGCCGGACCCCGAGGAGGTCGCGTTCGCGAGGAAGGTGATCGAGGCGATCCCCGACGGGCGCGGCGTGCACATGATCGACGGCAAGATGCAGGACGACGCCACCTGGAAGCAGTGCAAGGTGATGGTCAACCTCGCGGAAATGCTCGCCCGCAAGGACCCCGAGCTGGCGGAGGCGTACGGGTTTCAGCCTGTCGCCGGCTGACGGGCGCGAGGTGGCAGGGCGGGTGCAGGCGAGCCCGCTGGACGAGGCGTGGCGCGCCCTCGCAGGCGCGCCCGCGCCAACCCTCGTGCTGAGCGGTCAGGAACGTTTCCTGGCATCGCCGTTCGCGCTCGATGACATCGCCGTCGCGGCGATCGGGTCGGCTTTGATCGCGGCCGCTGATCTGGCGGAGGCCCGTGGGGGCCGCTGGACCTCGAGCCGGGCGCCGCCGGCGCCCCCGCGCTCCCGCCGTGCGGCTCGCTGCCGTGCAGCGGCCTGCGCGTGCTGGACCTGACGCGAGTGATCGCCGGTCCCGTGGGCGCGCGGATGCTGGCGGCGCTGGGGGCGGAGGTGCTGCGCGTCGATCCTCCGGAGATGCCCGAGCTGGAGCTGCACGTGCTCGACGGATGCGTGGGCAAGCGAAGCGCCTTCCTGGACGCGCGCGCGGCGAGCGATCGCGCGAGCTTCGAGCGACTGCTCGCGGACGCCGACGTCGTCGTCCAGGGCTATCGTCCCGGCGCGCTCGCCGCGCTGGGACTGAACCCCGAGGCCCTCGGCGAACGCCATCCCCATCTCGTCACGGTCACACTCTCCGCGTGGGGCGAGCTCGGGCCGTGGGCCACGCGCCGCGGCTTCGACTCCCTCGTTCAGGCCGCCTGCGGGCTCGCGCTCGCCTGCGGCCAGGCCGGTGCGCCGGGGGCACTGCCGGTCCAGGCGCTGGACCACGCCACCGGCTACCTGATCGCCGCCGCGGCCCTGAGGGGCCTGAGCGAGCGGACCCGCAGCGGCCGTCCCGCCCATGCTCGGCTGGCCCTCACTCGGATCGCCGCCTGGGTCATGCGCCACCCGGCGCTCGACGCTCCCGTGGCGGAGCTCGCCGCCGACCCCTACCTGGTGGAGGTCTGCTCCCCGCGCGGTCCGCTGCGATGCCTCGCGCCGCCGGGCTCGATCGACGGGCGAGCGCTTGCCTGGCCGCGCGGCGTGCCAACCCCGGGCAGCGACGACGCCCGCTGGTGAACGCTCCCTACGGCGTGAACGACAGCTCGAGCGTGCTCGTCGTCCACGCCGCCCGGTCGGCGGCGGCCTTCGCTTATACGATCGGTAATGCGCGTTGTTATGCTTGATGCATGGCTCAGGTGGTGACCCGTCTTGACGACAAGCTCGTCGCCGATCTCGACGAGCTGGTGGCAGACGGCTTCGTGGCCAGTCGCTCGGAGGGCGTGCGCGTCGCGCTCGAGAAGCTGGTGGATGAACAGCGAAGGCACCGGATAGGATCCGAAATCGTCGCCGGGTACGAACGCCAGCCCCAGACCGACGAAGAGCTTGCCGGCCTTGATGCCGCCACACGCGCGTTGATCACCGAGGAGCCCTGGTGAGCTTCCCTCGGCAGGGGGAGATCTGGTGGGCGGAGACTGAAGAGACGCGGCGCCCGGTCCTTGTGGTGACGCGCTCTGAGGCCGTCGAGGTCTTGACCGGCATCGTGGTCGCACCGATCACACGCACCGTGCGCCGCATCGCAACTGAGATCGCGCTTGGGTCCGATGAGGGTCTGGCGGTCGAGTGCGTGGCGTCATTCGACAACCTGCAGCGCATCCGGCGCTCGACACTCACTGAGCGCGCTGGCGAGCTCGGCATCCGCGCCCCCGAGCTGTGCGGTGCCCTGCGGGCGCTCGCCGACTGCTGACCGTGAAAGCCGCCGCCCTATAGGCTTCCCCGCCGCATGAGGTTCTTCGAGTACGAGGCGCGCGAGATCGTCAAGCGCGCCGGCATCCCGGTGACCGACTTCGGCTTCACGACCGACGCGTCCGAGGCGCGGGCGATCGCGCAGCGGATCGGCGGCCCGACGGTGATCAAGTCGCAGGTGCTGACGGGCGGGCGGATGAAGGCGGGCGGCGTGAAGTTCGCCGACACTCCCGAGGAGGCCGAAGCCCACGCGCGCGACATCCTCACGCTGGAGATCGGCGGGCACATGCCGCGCGGGGTGCTGGTGGACCCGAAGGCGGAGGTCGAGCAGGAGTACTACGCGGGCGTCGTGTGGGACGGCATCCGCAAGCAGCCGGTGATGATCTTCTCGCCGGTCGGCGGCATCGACATCGAGCAGGTCGCCGAGGAGCAGCCGGAGGCGGTCGGCCGCCGGCACTTCTCGAACATCCTGCCGTTCAGCGAGTTCATGGCCAAGGAGGTGATCGCCTCCACGGGCGTGACCGGCTCGGCGCTGAACAAGCTCGTCCCGATCGTGACGCGCCTGGCGAAGCTGTTCGTCGAGAACGACATGGTCCTCGCGGAGATCAACCCGCTGGGGCGCCTCGCGGACGGATCGTTCGTGGCGCTGGACGCGCACATGGACATGGAGAACGAGGCGCGCGGCCGCCACAGGAAGCTGCTGAGCGACCTGGGCGTGGGCGAGGAGGAGACGCGCCAGGCGCGCGAGGCGACGCCGTTCGAGCTGGCGGGCGAGGAGGTGGACGCCCAGGACCACCGCGGCGTGGCCGGCAACGTGACGGAGTTCGACGGCAACCTCGGCCTGGTGATCGGCGCGGGCGGCGGCTCGCTGACGCTGTTCGACGCGGTGCGCGCGCACGGCGGCAGACCGGCGAACTACTGCGAGATCGGCGGCAACCCGTCGGTGGCGAAGGCGTGCGGGCTGGCGAAGCTCGTGCTGCAGAAGCCGGGCGTGGACAAGATCGCGGTGATGATGTCGATCGTGTCGAACACGCGCGTGGACATCGTCGCCCGCGGCGTCATCAAAGCGTGCCTGGAGCTCGGCTACGACCCGTCGGAGAAGATCGCGATCTTCCGCATCCCCGGCGCGTGGGAGGAGGAGGGCTTCAAGATCCTCGAGCGCTACGGCGTCGACTACGCCGACCGCAGCGTGTCGCTGAACGAGGCCGCCCGCCGCGCCGTGGAGAAGATCCAAGGGGCGCCCGCGTGATGAGGTTGTCTCACTGCGAACGCCGTATCTCTATAGTCATACAGCGTTCGCAACGCAACACACGCCCCGCCCGCGCGCGCAATGCCATGGTTATACAGGCGCCGCCGCAGGCGCCGACCCACGCGAGCAGGACGCTCTGATGTCGATCCTGATCGACGCGGAGACGACGTTCATCGTCCAGGGGATCACCGGCCGCGAGGCGGTGAACCTGACGCGCGAGTGCCTGGACTACGGCAAGGGCGCGAAGGTCGTCGGCGGTGTCACCCCCGGGCGCCTCGGGCGCGACGTCCACGGCGTGCCGGTGTTCGACACGGTAGCCCAGGCGGTCGCCCACCACGGCGCGCCGATCTACGGGTCGGTCGTGACGGTGCCGCCGGCGTTCACGAAGGACGCGGTATTCGAGGCGGTGGAGAACGGGGTGAAGCTGGTGGTGATCGTCACCGAGCGCATCCCCCGCCGCGACGTGGCGGAGATGGTGGAGCTGGCGACGCTGCGCGGCGCGCGGATCATCGGGCCGAACTGCCTGGGGATCATCGTGCCGGACGTGATCAAGATGGGCGGCATCGGCGGCCCCGCGAAAAACGCGGCGCAGGCGTACAAGCCGGGCCCGATCGGCGTGATCTCGCGCTCGGGCGGGATGACGACGGAGATGTCATCCACGCTCTCCGCAGCCGGCCTCGGCCAGTCCACTGCGGTGTCGATCGGCGGCGACGCGATCATCGGCTCGAGCTACGCGGAGCTGATGCCGCTGTTCGAGGCCGACGAGCAGACACAGGGCATCGTCATCTACACCGAGCCGGGCGGGCGCATGGAGGCCGAGCTCGCGCGCTGGGTGACCGACAACAAGTCGCGCCTGCCGATCGTCGCGTTCATGGCGGGGCGCTTCATGGACGAGATGCCGGGCATGAGCTTCGGCCACGCGGGCACGATCGTGGAAGGCAAGGAGGACACCGCCTCGGAGAAGATCGCGCGCCTGGCGCAGGCGGGCATCGCGGTGGCCGAGCGGATCGAGGACATCCCGGGGATGATCGAGGCGAAGATCGCCGCATCGGGGGAGCGGAGCGCGCAAGATCCAGGGGGCACGCCGTACCCAAAGGGCATGCCATGAGAGCGGACGGGACGTTCATCGCGGTGGAAGTAGACGACGCGGTCGTCGCCGACGCGGCGATCGCGGCGAAGCTCGCGGAGGTCTGCCCGGTGGACATCTTCGCCGACGCGGGCGGGCGCGTGGAGCTGGTGGAGAAGAACCTCGACGAGTGCGTGCTCTGCCGTCTGTGCCTGGACGCGGTTGATTCGGATCCCACCCACCCCGTGCGCGTTCTGAAGCTCTACGAGGACGGGGCGGCGCTCTAACGGGTGTAGCTTTCCCGGCGTGGACGAAAAGGACCTGGACGTGGTGGTGTTCGGCGCCACCGGGGTCACCGGCAGGCGAGTGGCCGCCTATCTGGCCGCGCGCGGCGCCGAGACCGGGCTGCGCTGGGCGGCGGCGGCGCGCGACGCGGGCAAGCTGGCGGCGGTGCTCGAACAGGAGGGCGTGAGCGCGCCGGAGACGATCGTCGCGGACGTCGCCGACGAGGGCTCGCTCGCCGCGATGGCCGGCCGTGCCCGCGTGGTGCTCGACCTCGTCGGCCCGTACACGCTGTACGGCCGTCCGGTGATCGCGGCGTGCGTCGCGCACCGCGCCCACTACGCGGACCTGACGGGCGAGATGCCGTTCGTGCGCCGCACGATCGAGGAGTTCGACGCGCCCGCGGCGGCCGCCGGCGTGAAGCTCGTGCAGACCTGCGGCTTCGAGTCGCTGCCGAGCGATCTCGCGGTGGCGCTCGCCGCACGGGCAGCGCGCGAGCGCTGGGAGGAAGCGCTCGATGACGTGGAGCTGGTGGTGGGCATGAGCTTCCCCGCAGGCATGCCGCGTGCCTCCGACTGGGTCTCCGGCGGCACCTCGCAGTCGATGGTTGCGGCGGTCGAGGACGAGGACCCGACGGTGGTGCTCGATCCGGCGGCGCTGATCACCGACGCGTCGCTCGCGCAGGAGGTGCGCCGGCGCAGCCCGATCACGCTCGCGCCGCGCGTCGACGCGGACGGCAACGCGATCGCGCCGATGCTGCCGATCGCCTACATCAACCCGGCGGTGATCCAGCGCACGGCGCAGCTGACGGCGCCCAGCACTCCGTACACGCCGTTCCGCTACCGCGAGGGCGTGGCGCTCGGCGGCGGCGCCGTCTCGCTGCCGCTGCGGCTGGCCGCCGCGGGGATGGCCTCCGGGATGCAGGTGTCGCTGCGCGCGGGCATGCGCTCGCGGGCGTCGACGCGGCGTCGCATCGCGCGGGTGCTGAGGGCGGTGATGCCGCCGTCGGGCTTCGGTCCGCGCGCGGACCGCCTGGAGGGCTGGCGCTGGACGATGGCGCTGAGCGCGCGCACCGCGCGCGCGAACGCGGTGAGCGTGAGGGTCGAAGGAGACGGTCACCCCGGCTACCTGACCACCGCGCGGATGCTCGGCGAGGCGGGGATGCTGCTCGGCGAAGAGGGCCTGACCCCGCAGCGGGCGGGCTGCCTGACGCCGGCGGCGGCGCTCGGCGCAGAGTCGGCGGAGCGCTTCGCGCGCGCCGGCCTGCGCTTCGCGGTCGCTGGCGGTTGACCACACGGTCCACTATCGTGATGGCGAGCGCGCGATGAACGAAAACTTCTCCCTGGTCGTGATGTGCATCTTCCTGCTGGCCTCGCTGGCGTTCCTGGCCGAGCAGCTGACCTCCTATCACTGAGGGCCTATCCCGGTAGGGCCGCACGAGGCCCTACCGCGGCGAGCGCCCGCTGGACTGGTTGCGCGCCGGACGTCTCCGACTACGCGCGCGGGTGCGCGCGACTACGCGTGCCTGCGCGCCTTGGGCGTGCGTTCGCGCTCCTGCTGGCGCTCGACGACGTTGACGATCAGGCGGATGATCTGCTCCGGGCCCGAGACCTTGGCCTGGCCGTAGGTGAAGGCCTCGATCCAGTCGGCGATCTTGCCTTCGCGGGCCATCACGTTGAAGAACTCGCGGCGCATGTCGACGTGCATGCGGGCGTCCGCGGCGGGGCCCTTGGTGACTTTCGCGCCCGGCATCTCGAGGCGGAAGTGCTGCACGTCGCCCCTGCCCCGCAGCTCGACGCCGACGACCAGCTTCATCGGCTCCAGCGCCGGCACTTCGCCGATGAACCTACGGGTCGCAAGCTCGATCAGAGCCTTCGCGTCCTCCGCCATGTGCTGTCCCTTCCGGACCGCCCGCGGTCCCGTGGCTGTCGTGTCAGATCTTATGGCGCTGCAGCAGCTTGCGACCGATCACCATCCGCTGGATCTCCGAGGTGCCCTCGCCGATCAGCAGCAGCGGAGCATCGCGGTACAGGCGCTCGATCTCGTACTCCTTCGAGTATCCGTACCCGCCGTGGATGCGCAGGGATTCCTCGACACAAAAACGACCGGCCTCCGAGGCGAACAGCTTCGCCATGCCGGCCTCCAGATCGGAGCGCTCGCCCGCGTCCTTCAGGCGGGCGGCGCGCAGCGTGAGCAGGCGCGCGGCCTCCACCTGGGTGGCCATGTCGGCGAGCTTGAACTGGATCGCCTGGTGCTCGGCGATCGGCTTGCCGAACGCTTTGCGCTCCTGCGAGTAGCGCAGCGCGAGCTCGAGCGCGCGCTGGGCGATGCCGACGCCGCGCGCGGCGACGTTCACGCGGCCGACCTCCAGCGCGTCCATCATCTGCGCGAAGCCCTTGTTGAGCCCCGCCTGCTCGCCGCCGAGCACGTTCTCCGCCGGGCAGCGGTAGCCGTCGAACACGAGCTCGGTGGACTCGACGCCCTTGTAGCCGAGCTTCTTGATCTTCGGCGGCACGATCAACCCCGCGTACGCGCCCGTGTTCACTTCGACGCCGGGCTCTTTTTCGGCGATGAAGCACGTGAAGCCCTTGTGCCGGGGGTCGGCGTCGGGGTCGGTCTTGACGAGCACGAACACGAGCGACGAGAGCAGGCCGTTGGTCACCCACATCTTCTGCCCGTTGATCTCGTAGTTGCCGTCGTCGAGCTTCTTGCGCGGAGGTCTTGATCGCCTGCACGTCGGAGCCGAGCTCGGGCTCGGACAGCGAGAACGCCGCCCGGATCTCGCCGGTGGCCATCCGCGGCAGGTACTTCTGCTTCTGCTCGTCGTTGCCGAACTTCATCAGCAGGTAGGAGCCGATGAAGTGGGTGTTGATGACGCCCGAGATCGAGATCCAGCCGCGCGAGAGCTCCTCGACGATCATCGCGTAGGTCGTCAGGTCGAGGCCCATCCCGCCGTACTCCTCGGGGATCGTCACCCCGAACAGCCCGAGCTCCTTCATCTGCTCGACGATCGGCTCGGGGAAGCTGTCCTCGTGGTCGTAGTGCTCGGCGTTCGGCAGGATCTGCTCGTCGGCGAACTGATGCACCATCTCGGTGATCGCCCTCTGCTCGTCGGTCTTCTCGGTGTACTGGGAGGCGGCTACGGCCATCTGATTCAGCGCTCCGGGATCGTTTTGGCTTTGGTTTCGCTTTCAGGGAGAATACCGTCGTGAACTTCGCGCGCGACGTGCTCGAGCCGCTCGACCGGCGCGATCTCGCGCTGGTGGAGCTCGCGCGCGACGGCGCCCGGCGCGAGTGGAGCTTCGGCGAGGTGGCCGATCGCTCGGCGCGCCTGGCGGGCGCGCTGGCGCGGATGGGCGTCGCTCGCGGGGACGTGGTGATGACGCTGATCGGCAACCGCCCCGAGTGGGTGCTGAGCATGGTCGCGTGCTTTCGCATCGGCGCGGTCGTGCTGCCGTGCACCGAGCAGCTGCGCGCGAAGGACCTGCGCCTGCGCATCGAGGTGACCCGCCCGGCGTTGATCCTCGCCGACGAGCGCAACCGCCGAGAGCTGGAGGCGGCCCTGGCCGGATCCCCGGCGGCCGTCGCGGTCGCGTACGTGCCCGACGAGGCCCTCTTCGCCGGCGAGCCGGCGCCGGCGGTCGAGCTGGACGGCGATGACCCGTGCGTGATCACGTTCACGAGCGGCACCGCCGGCGAGCCGAAGGCGGTGGTGCACGCCCAGCGCTACCTGCCGGGCCAGCGCGTGCAGGCCGAGCACTGGCTGGGCGCGCGGGCGGGCGAGCTGGTGTGGTGCACGGCCGCCAGCGGCTGGTCGAAGTCGGCGCGCAACGTGTTCATCGCCCCGTGGCTGTCGGGGGCGGCGGCGCTGCTGCACGACGCGCGCTTCGATCCCGCACGAGCGCCTGGAGCTGCTGGAGCGCGAGCGGGTGAACGTGCTGTGCATGGCGCCGACCGAGTACCGCGTGATCGCCAAGCGCGCCAGCCTGCGCCCGCTGGAGCGCCTGCGCGGGATGGTCGCGGCCGGGCGAGGCGCTGAACCCGGAGGTGCTGCGCGCCTGGCAGGAGGCGACCGGCCTGGAGATCCGCGACGGCTACGGCCAGACCGAGACCGGGCAGACGACCGGCACGCCGCCGGGCACCCCGGCGCGGCCCGGCTCGATGGGCAGGGCGCTGCCGGGGATGGGATTGAGTGTCGAGGAGGGCGAGCTGGTCGTGGACCCCGCGAGCGTCCCGACGTTCTTCCTCGGCTACCTCGGCGAGCACGTGGAGCGCGACGGGGACGGGAGCTGGCGTGCGGCGGACCGCGCGCGCGGAGGGCCGTGGCACACCGGCGACCGGGTCGAAGAAGACGAGGACGGCTGGCTGTACTTCGAGGGGCGCGCCGACGACGTGATCGTCTCGGCCGGCTACCGCATCGGCCCGTTCGAGGTCGAGTCCGCGCTCGTCTCCCACCCCGCCGTCGCCGAGGCCGCCGCGGTGGCCGCCCCCGACGAGGAGCGCGGGGCGGTCGTGCGCGCGGTGGTCGTGCTGCGCGACGGCGACTACGCCCCCTCGCCCGAGCTCGTGCGCGAGCTGCAGGAGCACGTCAAGCGCGAGACCGCCCCGTACAAGTACCCGCGCATCGTCGACTTCGTCGGCCGAGCTGCCGAAGGGAGGCCGCCGCGGTGTCCGCCCCCGACGAGGAGCGCGGGGCGGTGGTGCGCGCGGTGGTGGTGCTCCGCGACGGCGACTACGCCCCCTCGCCCGAGCTCGCGCGCGAGCTGCAGGAGCACGTCAAGCGCGAGACCGCCCCCTACAAGTACCCGCGGATCGTCGACTTCGTGGCCGAGCTGCCGAAGACCGCCTCGGGCAAGGTCAAGCGCGCCGAGCTGCGGGGCTAGCCTCTGGTGATAGGGCTGAGCTAGAGTGCCGCGCCATCGTGGCAGCCGCCCAACTGCTCATGTCAACCGCAGGGCGGGCGGCGGCGGCGGTGCGCCGGGGGGTCGCCGGGACGCGGGCTGGCGTGCGGCGCCGGGTCGCGGCACTCAGCCGCGAAGAGCGCATCGTGCTCGGTGCGCTGGGCGTGCTCACGCTCGGTGCCCTGGTGGTTCGTGCATGGTTCGTGTACAGCTATCGGCCCGCGTTCCTCGGGTTTGGGGACTCCTACGAGTACCTGCTTTCCGCCGCGCGCAACATCTTTCGAGACACTCAGCGCCCGGCGGGCTACCCGTTCTTCCTGAGGCTGGCGCATCACCTTTCCCATCACCTGCTCTTCGTCGTGCTCGTTCAGCACGCGCTCGGTGTGTTCGCGGGCCTCCTGCTGTTTGGCGCCGTCTGGCGCGCGGAGGCCCGAGGTGGCTCGCGCTGGTACCCGCCGCAATCGTCTTCTTCGGCGGTACGGGCGTCGTGCTGGAGCAGTCGATCCTCGGCGACTCGTTGTTCTTCTTCCTGGCCGCGTTGACCACATACCTGACGCTGCGTGCATGGGACTCGCGCCGCCCCTGGTGGGCGCTGGCCGCCGGCCTGCTGGCCGGAATCTCCTTCTCGGTGCGCACTGCGGGGCTGGTGGAGGTGATCCTCGTGCCCTTGTGGCTCACGTTCGCCGGCGGGCGGCCGCGGGGCGTCGACCTGCGCCGCGCCGGCGTCGCGGCGCTCGCAGCGATAGCCGGCGTGGCCTTCTACATCGGCACACAGGCCTACTTCACCGACTACTGGGGCTTGCAGCGTGAGAGTGCGTACAACCTCTACGCGCGAGTGGCGACGTTCGCCAACTGCCGTGACTTCACGCCCCCGAAGGGCACCGCCTCACTATGCCCGAAAGGCCCCAACCTGGGTCCCAACGGCTATCAATTCGCAGCCAACTCGCCGGCGGTCGAGCGCTTTGGCATCCCGGACGACGCATCCCCACAGGCGAACGCGGTACTGCAGCGATTTGACGTAGCCGTCATCGAGCACGAGCCGTTGCAGTACATCGAGCACGTCGTGAAGGACTTCTGGGCCTACTACCTCAACCGTGGCACGGGGCCCGACGAGGGGTATACGCCCGCCGAGCTGCTGACAGCGCTGGAGGAACCTGCGGAGGAGAGCGCCGTGGAGGCGGCGATCGCGCTGGAATACCCATCGAGCATGGGGTATCTACGCCGCAACGTCTGCGCTCTGAACAGCTACGCGCCGGCGACACGCCTCGAAGTCCAGCCGGTGATGCTCCTGCTGATGTTCGGCGCGCTCAGTGGACTCATCCTCCTTCGAGGCCGCCGGCGGGCGGCCGCCGCGCTGTTCACTCTCACCGCGCTGCTGTCGATCCTGTTCGCGATCGCCGGTGAGTCCTACGACGCCCGCTACGCCTATCCCACGCTCGCCCCACTCGGCGCCGCCGCCGCTCTCGGAGGCTGGGCGCTCGTCGTCGCGGCCAACCGCTGGTTCCGTGGTCGCCGCACGGTGCGACACAAGGGCTGACGCTCGCTGGAGCGCGCTTTGCAGTTGTGGTCCCGCCTGGCGGCCCTACGATTTTGTGCCTTCCGGTGATGTGCTCGTCTCGCTCTTGGCGTTGGGGTGGGGTCGGGCCGCGTGGACGGCCCCGCCGTAGTCTCAGGCGGCTTCAGCCACAGGCTGGTCACCGCCCCATTGCTCTTGCTGATGACGATCTCCATTTCTTCACCCGTCGGAGCGGGATCGCCGGGAGGCGTGCTGACATCGAGCGTGAAATGACCTGTTAGCCGAACCTTGTAACTCGTCGCCGGGTCGTATTGCATTTCGGTAAGGAGTCGGGGCCGGTCGCTTCCATCGGAAGGCTCCCCGCGCCCACTTCGATGGTGGCTTCGGGGTCACCGTCTGCAGCGGCAATGGCCTGCGCTCGACTGGCGGCCTGGGCTTCCGTCGTGATTTCTTCGGCCTGTGCCACGCCCGGCATCACCGCGAGCATCCACAGCGAAGCAAGCACGACCTTCGCTGCTCTACCAACCAATCCACTTCCACGCGCACGGCCCGACCGGCCCTCTGCCGCAATCCTCACTACCGCAAGTCGCTGCATGGCAAGCCTCGTCCGTTGCCCTCTTGGCTCGGAGATCCGATCCCGTTCCCGATCGTCACTAAAAGTCCCCTTGGTAGAGATAGTTTCAGGAGGCTACGTTGTGGTCGCCTGCGACGGCGAGATGCGTCTCTGACCACTCCATCATTCCGCGATCTCGACTTCGGGCCGAGCTGCCGAAGACGGCCTCGGGGCAAGGTCAAGCGCGCCGAGCTGCGAACGGGCGCGAGCTGAGGCGCGCGTCGGCACGCCCGCGAGCTCGCGCCGCACCGCGCGGTCCGCCCGCGCGGCGGCACCCCGGCGACACGCGGGCCTCGGCGGCGTCGGCTTCGCGGGCGTCGCGCAGCAGCGAGCGCGCCATCTCGGTGACGGCGCCCGCCTCTGCGCGGCGCGAGCGCCCGGCGGCACAGCACGCGCTGCGCCGCGAGCCGACGCGTCGGCGTGATCGCTTCGTCGTGCCAGCGGAGCTCATGCTGCCTGCGCGATCGGCTCGGCCAGCTCGGAGCTCGTGCGCTCCGCGTCCTCGACCTCCTGCGGCCGCGTCCTGCCGGGCGGGCGCAGCACCAGGAACGCCGCGAGCACGCCGACCGCGACGCACACGGCGGCGACGACGTAGGCGAGGTGGTAGCCGCCGGTCAGCGCGCTGACGAGCGGGTGCCCGCTGCGCGCTCAGCGCCTTGGTGTGGTCGGTCGCGATCGTGCCGAGCGTCGCCAGGCCGATCGCGCCGAACAGCTGCACGGAGACGTTGATGATGCCCGACGCGAGCCCCGCGTCGCGCTGGGGCGCGTCGGCCATGCCCGATCGTCAGCAGCGGCAGGAACGAGGCGCCCGCGCCGAGCCCGAGCGCAGGAACGCGAAGAACAGGCCCGGGAAGTAGCTCGCGTGCACGCCCTGCGTGCGCCAGCAGCAGCAGCCCGACGATGATCCCCACGAGCCCGGCCGGCGAGCGTGGCGACCGCGCCGAAGCGCTCGACCGCCCGGGCGGAGACGCCCATCGACATCGACGGCGATCGCGACCGTCAGCGGCATGAACGCGAGGCCCGTGTCGATCGCGTCGTAGCCGAGCACGCGCTCGAGGTACAGCGCGCCGAGGAAGAACGCCGAGAACATGCCCGTGATCAGCAGGCCGCGCACGAGGCTCGAGCCCATCAGCATGCGCAGGCGCAGGATTCGCAGCGGCATGATCGGGTTCGCGATGCGCGCCTCCAGCGCGAAGAAGCGCGCCGAGCAGCGCCAGCGAGGCGCCGCCGACGCCGAGCGTGCGCGCCGAGAGCAGGCCGTATTCGCTGGACTTGACGATCGCGAACGCGCCGAGCATCGTCGCCAGCGTGATCAGGATCGAGCCGAGCACGTCCACGCCGCCGGCGAGGCCGATGCCCTCGTTCTCGACGATCAGCGCCGAGCCGAGCACCAACGCGACCACGCCGATCGGCACGTTGACGAAGAAGATCCAGTGCCAGTTCAGCGACTGCGTGAGCGCGCCGCCGGCGAGCAGGCCGATCGAGCCGCCGCCGGCGGACACGAACGCGTACATGCCCATCGCCTTGGCCTGCTCGGCCCGCTCGGGGAACTCGGTGACGATGATCGCGAGGATCACGCTCGAGGCGACCGCGCCGCCGACGCCCTGCATGCAGGCGGGCGCCGATCAGCATCGCCTGGCTGTCCGCGACGCCGCACAGCGATCGACGCGGCGGTGAACAGCACGAGCCCCGCCAGGAACACCCTCTTGCGCCCGACCAGGTCGCCGATGCGGCCCGCCAGCAGCAGGAAGCCGCCGAAGGTGATCAGGTAGCCGTCGATCACCCACGTGAGGTTCGCCTGGGTGAAGTGCAGGTCGCGCTGGATCGACGGCAGCGCGACGTTCACGATCGTCGCGTCGAGCACCATCATCAGCTGGCCGAGGCACAGCACGGCGAGCGCTATCCAGCGCCGGCGCTCGCGCGGCCTGCGGTCCCGCTGCGAGGACGATGCGGTGGTCTTCGGGCGGTTGAGTAGCGCGGTCATCTTGGGTCCTTCCGGGTAGCGGAGAGCACACCATAGCATGTATCATCCACTATAACAAGGATGATCTACATAAAATTAATGATCGCTGCTAATGTGATGATTGATGCATTGGTGAGCTATACACTTGACGACATGGCCGATCAGCGAGACTGCGCCCCCGGCTCGGCGGTGCTGCTGAGCCGCCTGGCCAAGCAGGTCTACCGGCGCAGCAACGAGGAGCTGCTGGGCATGCACCTGCGCCACCTCGTCGCGCTCAGCTACGTGAGCGACCACGACGCCTGCCCCCAGCAGGAGCTCGCCGACGCGTTCTGCATGGACGCCAACAACGTCGTGCTGCTGCTGAACGAGCTCGAGGAGCTCGGCTACGTCACGCGCCTGCGCGATCCCGAGCGACCGCCGCCGCCACCTCGTGCAGATCACGACCGCCGGGCGCAAGGCGCTGGCGGGCGCCGAGCGCGCCCAGGAAACGATCGAGGACGAGGTGCTCGGCGCGCTGGACGCACAGGAGCGCAGGACCCTGCGCGAGCTGCTCACCCGCGCCCTGCGCAGCATCGAGCCGGCCGACGGCGAGGACGCCTACAGGCACGCGAGCCGGTTCCGCCTGAGACGCTCGCGCGACGGGCGAGCGATCTTCAGCGCTACAGCGCGACGATCGCGTCGATCTCGACGTAGGCGCCCCTGCGGCAGCGCCGCCACGCCGACCGTCACCCGCGCGGGCGGATCGCCGCGAAGAACGAGCCGTAGACCTCGTTGACCGCGGCGAACGCGCCGAGATCGGTCATGTACACGGTCAGGCGCACCGCGCGCTCGAGCGTCGTGCCGGCGGCGTCGCAGACCGCCCGCAGGTTCTCCAGGCAGCGCCGCGCCTGCTCGGCAGCGGTCTCGCCGACCAGCTCGCCGGTCTCGGGGTCGAGCGGGATCTGCCCCGAGCAGAACAGCAGCCCGCCGGCCGCGCACCGCGTGGCTGTAGGGGCCGATCGCGGGCGGCGCGCCGGTGCGTGGACGGTCTCGCGCTCGCCGGCCATCGCGCGAGACCCTACAGCGCGCGGCTCGGCACGGCGACGGCCGGCGCATGCCGCCGGCGACGGACCGTCGACCGGCACCGCGCGTGAAGGCATAGATTCCGATGGGTGCGACTGCCGTCGGGAGCTCGCCGCGGCGCGTCGCCGCGCGCGCATGCGCCGTGCGCTCGCCGGCTGCGCGGCCGCGCCGGCCGCAGGCGCAGATCGCGTTCGCGCCGTGCGGCGAGAGCAACGACTTCGCCTGCGGCCACCTGACCGTCCCGCTGGACCCGGCGGGGCCGACGCCGGGCACGATCACGCTGGCGATCCGCCGCCATCGCGCCCCGGTCGGCGAAGCGCACAGCGCGGTCATCGCGCTCGCGGGCGGCCCCGGGACAGGCGGCGCTCCCGTTCGCCGAACAGTTCGACGCACTGCTCGGACCGATCGTCGCCACGCGCGATCTGATCGTGTTCGACCAGCGCGGCATCGGCCTCTCCGACCCGCTCTCCTGCCACGCCTTCGAATCGCCCGCGGCCTGTACCGCACGTTCGGAGGCGATCCAGCATGCGCGCGATCAGCTCGGGCCCGACGCGCGCTACTACACGACGGCCGACAGCGTCGCCGACATCGAGGCGATCCGCGAGGCCGGCGGCTATGAAAAGCTCGTCCTGTACGGCACCTCCTACGGCACGAAGGTGGCCGAGGAGTACGCGCAGGACTACCCCAGCCACGTCGAAGCGCTCGTGCTCGACTCGGTCGTGCCGCCGAACGGGCCCGAACCGCTCGACCGCGCCGACCTTCGCCGCGGTTCCCGCGCATCCTGCGCCAGCTGTGCGCGCGGCGCGCCTGCGCGCACATCACGCCCGAACCCCGTCGCCGATCTCGCGAGCCTCGTCAGGCGCATGGGCCGGCGCCGCTGCGCGGGCGCTGGATCGACGGCCACGGGCACGCGCACACGATGCGCTGTCCTCCAACGAGCTGCTCGAAATGCTGGTCGAGGGCGATCTCGAACCGACCCTGCGCGCCGAATTCCCGGCGGCGGTCGCGCTCGGCGGCGCGCGGCGACACGGCGCCGCTGGCGCGGCTGGTCAGAGCGGCAGCCAGCGGCGAAGGCGAAGCCGAAGCCCGGCGAAGACTTCGACAACGCCGCTGTACTACGCGACCACCTGCGAAGAGCAGGCCTTCCCGTGGAGCCGCGCGCCGAGCCCCGACGCGCGCCTGGCCGAAGCCGAGCGCCGCCGCACGGGCGCTGCGGCGCGGGCGCGTTCGCGCCCTTCACCGCGACCAACGTGCTCGACGCTCAGCGACATCCCGGCATGCGCCTTCTGGCCCTTCACGACCCCCGCGCCGGCGCCGACGCACGCGCCGTTCCCGAGCGTTCCCACGCTGATCCTCAGCGGCGCCGACGACCTGCGCACGCCGACCGCGAACGCCCGCGAAGTCGCGGCGCAGATCCCCGGTCCCACCTGCTGGTCGTGCCCGACACCGGGCACTCGGTGCTCGGCACCGATCCAACCGCCTGCGCGAGCGACGCCCTGCAGGCGCTGTTCGCAGGCAAGCCGATCGAGCCCTGCCCGCCGGCGCCGCCGCCGCCCTACTGCGCCCGACGCCGCTGCCGCCGGCGCGCCTGGCCGACGGTCGCGCCCGCGAAGGGCTACCGCGGGCGCCCGGACGCACGCTGCACGCGGTCGCGCTGACGCTCGCCGACTTCGACCGCCAGCTGGCGCTGCGGCGACGCTGAGCGGCTCGACTCCGACGGCCTCGCCGCGCTGTCCACGCTGCACGTCGGCGGTCTGCGCTCGGGCTGGGCCGAGTTCGCGCCGACGAGCTGAGCCTGCACGGCTACTCCTACGTGCCCGGCGTGACGTCTCGGGCACGATCAGGGCGAACCGAGCGAGCTGCACGTGGGCGGCACCGCGGCCGCGCCCGGCACGCTGCGACCGCGGTGCGCACAGGTGCTGGTCGGCACGCTCGGCGGCCAGCGCGTGGCGCTGCCGGCGAACGCGCTCGCGCCGGCGGCTATCGTCGGCGCCGATGCGCAGGCCGCGCTCCTAGCTCGCGGCGCTGTCGGCGCTGGCTGCCCGTGCTCGCGCTCGGCGGGCTGGCCGGCCTCCTCGCAGCGCGTCCCTGAGCTTCGGCGCCCTGTCAGCGCGACCGCCCCGAGCTTCAGCTGCGCGACCCTGGCCGTCCCGCTCGATCGCGCGGGCGGCGTGCCGGGCACGATCTCGCTCGAGCGTCGGCGCCGCAAGCTGGCCGCCGCCGAGCCAGAGCCGCGACGCCGTGCTCGCGCTCGCGGGCGGGCCCGGGCAGGCGGCGCTGCCGCTCGGCGAATTCATCGCCCAGGCGATCGCGCCCGCGCTGGCCACCGCGACCTGCTCGTCTTCGACCAGCGCGGCACCGGCGACTCCGATCCGCTGAGCTGCCCCGCGCTTCGAAGACCTGGAGCGCTCGAAGGCGCCAGCTCGGCACGTCGGCACGTCGTCGAACAGTGCGCGCTGCAGGTCGGCCCCGCCCGCGGCGCCTTCACCACGCGAGGAATCGGTCGAAGACATCGAGGCGCTCCGCCAGGCGGGCGGCTACGAAAAGCTCGTCCTGTACGGCACCTCCTACGGCACCAAGGTCGCGCTCGAGTACGCCGAGCGCTATCCGCAGAACGTCGAAGCGCTGGTGCTCGACTCGGTCGTGCCCCCCGACGGGCCCGAACCGTTCGCGCTCCCCACCTTCCAGGCGATCTCGGCCGGTGCTCGAACGAGCTCTGCTCCGACGGCGCCTGCGCCGGCATCACCTCCAACCCGCTCGGCCGACATCGCCGCGCCTGGCCGCGCAGCTGCGCAAGCACGCGCTCAGCGGCTCGGTGTACGACGGCTCCGGCCAGCGGCACGCGTCACGCTCGACGAGCTCGGCCTGCTCGACATCCTCGAGGCGGGCGACCTGAACCCGGCGCTGCGCGCGCTGCTGCCGGCGGCGGTGCACTCGGCGCTGCGCCACGACCCCGACCCGCTGCTGCGCCTGCATCTGCTCTCGGAGGGCCTGATCCCGACCGTGCCCGCGGAAACCGCCGAGCGAGGAAGGCTCGCGAGGAAGATCGACGAAGCGCTGTTCGTCGACCACCACCTGCGAGGAGACGCCGTTCCCCTGGCAGCGCACGGCGCCGCCGCGCACACGGCTGGCGGAAGCGCTCGCGCCCTGCGCGCGCAGCCGAGCTCGACTTCTACCCGTTCGACGCGACGCACCGCGCTCGGCAACAGCCTGGTCCCCGACTGCGCCGCGTGGCCGGACGCCTCCCCGGCGCCGCCCGCCGCCGGGCCCGCTGCCGGACGTGCCCACGCTGATCCTCTCCGGCGCGCAGGATCTGAGCACGCCCGACGTCGGACGCCCGGCAGCGTCGCCGCGCAGATCCCCGACGCGCAGCTGCTGGTCGTCCCGTTCACCGGCCACTCGGTGCTCGGCAGCGACTTCAGCGGCTGCGCCGAGCACGCCGTCAGCGGCGTTCTTCGCCGGCGGCCCGGTGCAGCCGTGCCCGGCCGACCACCGACCATGTTCGCGCCCACGCCGATCACACCCGCCGAGCTCGCCTACGTGCACCCGCCGCGCGGGCTCGCCGGCAGGCCCGGGCAGACGCTCGACGGCGGTGCTCGACACGCTCGTCGACCTCGAACCGCCAGGTGATCGGCGGCCACGCTGCAGGCCGACGCAGGAACTGCCCGAGCGGCTCGAGCTTCGGCGGCCTGCGCGGCGGCTACGCGCGGCTGACCACCTCGGCGGCGATGCTCAAGGACTTCTCGTTCGTGCCGGGCGTGCGAGCTGAGCGGCACGTTTCCGATGCACGACGGCGAGCTGCAGACCGCCGACGATCCGCGTCTCGGGCGCGCAGGCCGCGCCGGGCACGGTCGCGCATCGGCGCCGGCACCGACGCGTCAGCGGCACGCTCGGCGGCAGGCGCTTCGACGTGAGCCTCGCCAAGGTCAAGCTCGTCGCGCGTCGGCGCGGCGCGACTGGCCTGCGCGTCGCCGCCGCGCGGCGCTCGCCGCGCGTCCCTGGCGCCGCGATCGCCGGCGCGCTGCGTCGCGAGCGCCTCGCGCCGCGCGGCTACGCTGAGCGGCGTGCCCAACGCGCTCGCGCAGGAGACCTCGCCCTACCTGCGCCAGCACGCCGACAACCCCGTCGACTGGCTGCCGTGGGGCCCGCTGGCGCTCGCGCGCGCGCGCGAGCGAGGACAGGCCGCTGCTGGTCTCGATCGGCTACTCCGCCTGCCACTGGTGCCACGTGATGGAGCGCGAGTCCTTCGAGGACGCAGCGCACCGCCGCGCTGATGAACGAGCAGCTTCGTGTGCGTCAAGGTCGACCGCGAGGAGCGCCCCGACGTCGACGCGCTCTACATGGAGGCCGTCCAGGGCATGACCGGCCACGGCGGCTGGCCGCTGAACGTGTTCCTCACGCCCGAGCAGCTGCCGTTCTACGGCGGCACCTACTTCCCGCCCGAGCCCCGCCACGGCATGCCCGCGCTGGACGCAGGTGCTGCAGGCGATCGCCGAGGCCTGGAGCGAGCAGCCGCGAGGAGATCCGCGCGGGCGGCGAGCGCCTGCGCGAGCGCCTTCCGGCGGCGCGCTGCTGACGCCGTCCGCGCGAGCCGCTCGACGCGAGCAGGCGCTCGACGCGCGGTCGCAGGCGCTGGCGCAGAGCCTACGACGCGCGCAACGGCGGCTTCGGCGGCGCGCGCCGAAGTTCCCGCAGGCCTCGGTGCTCGAGTTCCTGCTGCTCGCGCGCGACGACCGCGAGCGCGACGATGGCGCTCGCAGACGCTGCGCGCGATGGCCGCCGGCGGCATCCACGACCAGATCGGCGGCGGCTTTCACCGCTACAGCGTCGACGCCACCTGGACGGTGCCGCACTTCGAGAAGATGCTCTACGACAACGCGCTGCTCGCGCGCGCCTACCTGCACGGCTGGCAGGCTCTCCGGCGAGCGCGCGCCTGCGCGAGGTCTGCCGCGACACGCTCGACTGGGCGCTGCGCGAGATGCGCGGCCCCGAGGGCGGCTTCTACTCGGCGCTGGACGCCGACTCCGAGGGCGTCGAGGGGCGCTTCTACGTGTGGACGCGTCGCCGAGCTGCGCGATGCCCTGGGCGAGGACGCCGACGCCGCGATCGCCTGGTTCGGCGCCACCGAGCAGGGCAACTTCGAGGACCCGCACCACCCCGAGCCGGGGCTGAACGTGCTCACAGGACCGCGGCCCCGCCCCGCGACGCCGCAGCAGCGCGAGCGCATCCGCGCGCGGCTGCTGGCGGCGCGCGAACGGCGCGAGCGCCCGGCGCTCGACGACAAGCGCCTGACGAGCTGGAACGCGCTGATGATCGCGGCGCTGGCCGACGCCGGCGCGGCGCTCGGAGCGAGCGCGCGCTACGCTCGACGCGGCGGTCGCCTGCGCGGAGTTCGTGCTGAGCGACCTGCGCGACGGGCGCGGGCCGGCTGCTGCGCACCTACAACGACGGCCAGGCGCAAGATCGACGCCTACCTCGAGGACCACGCCTTCCTGCTGGAGGCGCTGATCGCGCTGTTCGAAGCCAGCTGCGAGGAGCGCTGGTTCGACGAGGCCGACGCGCTCGCCGACGAGCTGATCGAGCGCTTCGCCGACCCCGAGCACGGCGGCTTCTTCTCGACCGCCTCCGACGGCGAAGCGCTGATCACCGGCGCAAGGATCTCGAGGACACCCCGATCCCCTCCGGCGCCTCGAGCGCCGCGGTCGGCCTGCTGCGTCTGGCGCAGCTCACCGGCGAGCGAGCGCTACGAACGCCACGCGCTCGGCGCGCTCGCGCTCCTCGCGCGAGATCGCCCCGCGCCATCCCAGCGCCTTCGGGCACATGCTGCAGGCGCTGCACTGGCACTGCTCCCCGCGCGCCCGATCGCCTGCGCCGTTCCCGAGTCGCCCCCCCCTAGCAACATCTCACGCCCCCTATACGCCCAGCTCATCGCGAAAACGCGTCCACGCTGGTCCGGGGAGTGGTCTCGGCTCGGTCGCGAGCATACTCATCGAGACGGTGCCCCACACGTGGTTCAAACACACAGGTAAAACCGCCGAGCGATAGCGCTCAACTGCAGCGCGCCTACCGGCCCGGCGCACCGCCGGTCCGAGGAGCGCCAGCCCCGCGCCCCGAGGCACAGCGTGGAAGTCGCCGAAGAAAAAGCGATAGAGCAGCTCAACCAGCTCAATCGACGAAACCCGCGCGCATCACCTCCCAGCGGTAGCGAACAACCCAGAAAGCGTGCTCGTAGCCCTCGAACTCCTCGACACCCTCGACGTGCACCCCGTTGAAGTCTAGCGACGTCTACAGCGTCTCGTTAACCATCAACAGCTACCCACCAAGCGCAGCACGCGAAGATCTCACCGAACGTGCGCGAGGCTCGAGCAATCGTTGTAGTAGAGCACCTAGCAGCAGTAGACATAGACAAACTGCGCACAGCAAATCGAAAACCATCGAGCCAAGTATCCGCTCGAAGAAACTACCTCTCATAAGACTCGCCGTGAGAAGCCATGCAGCTCGTCGTCGCGATATCCAGCGCATCACCCCCGCGCTCACAACACTCACCCCCAGCACCGCCGACATCCAGGATGCTCTCGCCTGCCCGGAACATCGCGTAGCAGCTGGCGCATCGAGCCCCTGCACCCACCAGTAGTTGGTCGCCGTCCGGCAGTCGGCGCACCCGCTCGCGATCCAGCCATCCGCTCGCATCCGCTCGGCGAAGCGCTCCAGCCCGGCGGCCTCCGCAGTATGTACGGCAGCTCGTGCAGCAGCTCCGACCACGACGCGTGGACGCGAACACGGCCTGCGACACGCCGCGCAGCTGCCGATCGAGCCTCCACCGGACCACCACCGCCGATCGTTCTCGCGGCTCCGACACAAGCTTCCGTGGCGTTCGCAGGCTGGCAGCGCAGCCGCGCGCATGCTCCGCCTTCACGCTCGCGCGTCCCGCGCCCGCTCGCGCACGGGCTCGAAGGCCGGCTCGGCAAGGCTGCTGTGGCTGCGCTGCAACGGCTGCTCCCGGGTCCGAGTCGGGCGACGGCGGCGAGGAAGGGTTCGCGACCCCCAGAGTAAGCTCGGCGTCGAATGCTCGCTGACGTGCGGCAACGGGCGCGATACCTTGCCACGACGGGGCTGCAGCGGAGGTTTCGCGACGTCGCGCTGAAACTCGGCGGAGGGGACACGTTCCTGGTGCGCGAAGATCTCGCGCGGCGATACCTGGCCGGCGACGGCATCGAGATCGGACCGCTGACGTTTCCGCTGCGCGTGCCGCCGGGAGCGAGTGCGCAACGTCGACCGTCTCAGCCGAGCCGAGCTGATGGACCTGTATCGCGGCATCGTGCCGAACCCCGAGTGGATTCCCGAGATCCACATCGTCGACGACACCCAACAATCGCGACCGTCGCCGACGGGTCGGTGGACTTCGTGCTCGCCAACCACGTCCTCGAGCACATCGAAGATCCCATCGGCGCGCTGCAGCACTGGCTGCGCGTCATCCGTCCCGCCGGGACGCTGTTCATCACGCTGCCCGACCCGCGCCACACCTTCGACGCGCTGCGCCCGCGGACGACCGTCGAGCACCTGATGCGCGACCATCGCGTGGGACCGCACAGTTCCCGTGACGAGCACTACCGGGAATGGGCGCTCGTCGAGTGCCTGCCGCAGGAGCAGGCGGCGGCGCGCTGGCCGAGCTCGCGCGAGAAGACGCCCGCCACCACTTCCACGTCTGGGGGCTCGAAGACTTCCTGCGCTTCGTCATGGAGGCCGAGCTCCCGTGGACGCTCGAGCACGCCCAGAACAACCACGACGAGTTCATCGCGATCTTGCGCAAGACCTGATCGCCTGGGAGCGGTTTCCGAGTCGGGACGCTCCAAGGCGCCGGCGGCACGGATGGCGCGGGCCGCCTCCACCGCTGCTTGAGTATTGACACAGTAGGCGTGTCCTCTAAGTCAAGGGATTTTCCTCCGGCCCGGTCGGCGCCCTGCTCGAGCATGGTGGACTGACGTTGGCCTTCTCCTCCGCCGAGCCGGCCACCTTCGGTCATTCAGTGGTGGCGGATGCTGACCGGCGCCCGTCTGGCCAAGAAGGCCAAGCCCAGGCCAACTCTCGTGGCAGAAGGCAGAGCGGCGTTCCCCACCGCGGGCACCCGCAAAGTCAAGATCAGCCTGACGGGCGCAGGTCGGCGGCTGCTTGCGCGAGCGAGCAGGCTCGAGCTGACGACCCGGGTGAGCTTCACCCCGACGGGGAATCCAACCGCCAGCGAGACCGGGGTCCTGAATCTCAGGCGCTAGCTCGGCAACCTACTCGGCGAGTTGCTAACTCCACAGGATGGCGATCGGCGCAGCGACGATCCTCTCGGCGAGCCGGTAGGTGTGTGGGCCGGTGTGCAGGATCACTCCCGCCAGGAACCGCTCGCCGGTTGCTCTGCCAGCCACACCAGGTGCCTCCCGTCCTTGTGCGTGCTCGGGGCAGCGCTGGCCTTGACCTCGACCCCCACGACCCGCCGGCCTGCGAGTTCCGCGACCAGGTCGATCTCGTGGCGACCTTCCTCGGTCCGCAGATGGTATAGCCGTGGGCGTGAGTCCGAGATCGCGAGCTCGGGACGCAGTTGCGCGGCCACGAACGTGTCGAGCACTCGTCCCAGCATGTCGCCGTCCGCGATCACGGCCTGCTCGTCGAGCCCGAGCGTCGTGGTCATCAGGGCGGCGTCGATCAGATAGCGCTTCGGGCGTCGCACGAGGCGCTTGAGTCGATTCGACGACCACGCCGGCACGCGCTCTGTGATCAGAAGCGCCGCCAGCAGGTCCTCGTAGGCGGTCGCCGTCGCCTTGCTCACCTGTGCCGCTTCATAGATTGTCTTCTGGTCGGCCACGCCCGCCGAGTCGAGCGCGTACGCTTCCAGGAACCGTCGCAGCCGCTGCGTGTCACGACGCCTGGTGGGACTCTCCTCGATCTGCTCGACGTCGTGGGTGAGCAGATCCTCGACGTAGCTCTCCAGCCACGCCCTTCTGGCGGCGCCGGTCAGGCGCAAGGCCGCGTCGGAAGCCGCTTCGCAGCGCAAGCTCCACGTAGCCGCGGAGGTCCGGACACTCCGCGGGGACGCTCAGCTCCTCGCCCGCGGCGATCCTGTCGAAGAACGGCCGGCCCTGCCTGCCGATCTGCTCACCAACCGTCATCGGGTACATCGCCACCCGTACGAGCCGGCCAGTGGCCGGCCACACCTCGTGCTCGAGCTCGGCGCGCACCGAACCGGTGACGAAGAAGCGATTGGCGCGAGGGTCCGCTTCGACCGCGCGCCTAACCGCGCCCAGCACACCCGGCACGCGCTGCCACTCATCGAGCAGCACGGGCTCCGCGAGACCGCGGAGCGCCGCATCGGGATCGGCCTCGAACGCCGCCGCCGCAAGCGCCGGTCGAGCCTGATCACCGTGGCCGCGCGCCGCGTCAGCGTCGTCGTCTTGCCGGCCGTGCGCGGCCCGACCACAAGCACGGCCGGCAGCTGCTCCAGCAGCTCGTCCAGCAGCGTGTCCACGAGGCGCCGACGATATGGGAGCACTGCCGAACTAGCCATCTGACGCACAAGATACTAGCCATGACACGCATCAAACTGTAGCCTTTTACCACGGCGAGGAGATCGCGCCGCGGCATCCGAGCGCGTTCGGGCACATGCTGCAGGCGCTGCACTGTCATCTCGCTCCGGCTCGGCCGATCGCCTGCGCAGCTAGGATCGCGCCGAGGCCGTCCTGCGGCGGCCGCCCGATCCAAGCGGAGGAGGTTCTCTTTTGATCTGCGCATCACCGTTCGCAAGCTGCGAGCGAGCACCTTCACCAGTTCAGCGGGCGTTCATGCGCCCCGTGCGAGCCGCAGATGCCGAGGGCTAGCGGCGCTTCAGCATGCTCCGCGGGGCAGACGATCCCGACGAGGTCATCTGCTTCGGCATCTTCGACGGCACCGCCGACGACCTGCGCGCGGGCGCCGCGCTCGTCGGCTACGAGGAGCAGCAGGCGGCGATCGCGCCCTACGTCGAGTCCGTCGGCACCGACGGCTTCTTCGAGGTCGTCGAGGACCTCACGCCCGAGGGCTGAGCGCATCTCACGTAACGAACGGCCGACCCGCCAGCCGCAGCCGGCAGGCGGAGGCCCTTCAACGTCTCGATCGCCTACAGGATCGACAGGTAGCGGTCGAGCTCCCACTGCGTGACCTGCACGCGGTAGTCGTCCCACTCCTGGCGCTTGATCTCGACGTAGCGGTTGAACATGTGCTCGCCGAGCGTGCGCAGCACCAGCTCGGACTCGGCCGTCAGCTCGATCGCCTCGCCGAGGCTCTCCGGCAGCTGCTCGACGCCCAGGCGCCGGCGCTCCTCGCCGGAGAGGTGGTAGAGGTTCTTCTCCATCGGCTCCGGCAGCTCGTAGCCCTTCTCGATCCCCTCCAGGCCCGCCTGCAGCAGCGCCGCGAACGTCAGGTAGGGGTTGCACGCCGGGTCCGGGCAGCGCAGCTCCATGCGCGTCGCCTTCTCGCGTGCCCGGGTGATACAGCGGCACGCGCACGAGCGCCGAGCGGTTGCGCCGCGACCAGGCCACGTACACCGGCGCCTCGAAGCCCGGGACCAGGCGCTTGTAGGAGTTGACCCACTGGGCGAAGATCGAGCAGATCTCGCGCGCGTGCTTGAGCTGGCCGGCGATGAACGCCTTGCCGACGTCCGACAGGAAGTACTGGTCGTCGGGGTCGTAGAACGCGTTCTTGCCGTCGCTGAACAGCGACTGGTGGGTGTGCATGCCCGAGCCGTTCTCGCCGAACAGCGGCTTGGGCATGAACGTCGCGTGCCAGCCGTACTTCATCGCGTACTCCTTGACCGTGATGCGGTAGGTCATGCAGTCGTCGGCCATCTTCAGCGCGTCCGCGTAGCGCATGTCGATCTCGTGCTGGGAGGGCCCCACCTCGTGGTGGGTGTACTCGACGTGGATCCCCAGCTGCTCCAGCGCCAGCACCGTCTCGCGGCGCACGTCCGAGCCCGCGTCGAGCGTCGTCAGGTCGAAGTAGCCGCCCTCGTCGAGCACCTCCGTCGAGCGGGAGTCTCGGAACAGGAAGTACTCGAGCTCGGGCCCCACGTTGAAGGTGTCGAAGCCCATCGCCTGCGCGCGCTCGAGCGCGCGGCGCAGCACGTGGCGCGGGTCGCCCTCGTAGGGCGTGCGCTCGGGCGTGATCACGTCGCAGAACATCCGCCCCACGCCCTGCTCCTCCGGGCGCCACGGCAGCACCGCGAACGTGCTCGGGTCGGGCATCGCGATCATGTCCGACTCCTCGATCGCGTTGAAGCCCGTGATCGAGGAGCCGTCGAAGCCCATCCCCGCCTCGAACGCGTCGTCCAGCTCGGCGGCGTTGATCGAGAACGACTTCAGCTGGCCGAGGATGTCCGTGAACCAGAAGCGGATGAAGCGGATGTCGCGCTCGGCGACGAGCGCCTTCACGTCCTCCGCGGTCTTCGGCTGCTCTCGGCCATCCGCGCGGACCTTAGCTCGATGCCACGCCGCCGCGCTATCGACGTTTGGCCAAACCGCGCGTCGACGGAGCCGGCGGCGAGGCCTCGGCCGCGCTCAGTGACCGGCGACTGCGGCCACGAAGTCGGCGACGTCTTCGGCTTCCTTGCCCTGGTAGAGCAGCGCCGGCATCTGGCCGAGGCCGCGCGCGCGGCCTTCGGCGATCGCGTTCAGCACGAGCGCCTTGCGCCCGGCCGCGCGTGGAGATGTCGTCGCCGACGCGCACGTCGAGGTCGGGGCCGATCCGCCCGACCGACTTGACCGCCGCGAGCGTGTGGCAGACGGCGCAGGCGTGAGCGAACAGTTCGCGGCCCTTCTGCTCGTTCGGCGTTCAGGTGCACGCCGCCGACCGCCACGCTCGCCTTGTGCTCGCCGTTGAACGCCAGCACGAGCGCCGGCACGACCAGCCCGAAGGCGAACACCAGGACGACCCCGAGCGTGACGGCGCGCTGGCCGCCTTCGATTCGGTGTGCAGCGACTCGCCGCGCGCCGCGCGGGCCGCCGCGCATCGCGACGAAGAACACCCCGAGGCCGAGCACGACCCAGAAGATGACGAACGCCGATGACCATGGCGGCGAGAACATATCGGGTGGCGCCGCGGAGCGCGCCGATGACGCGCGCCGCGGCCAGCGCTCATGAGGCCTTTACGCGCGCCTGAAGCTGCGGCGCTACCCTGGAGTCGTCAGGCAACCCAAGGACGTGGACGTGCTGCCGTGAACATCCTTCGCCGCCTCCCCCTCTCGCGCCTGCTGCTGCTGTGCGCGCTGGTGGTCGCCATCGGCGTCTCGCGCCACGGCGCTCGCCTTCGCGCTGGGCTCGGGCCCGACGCCGCCGCCCAAGCCGCTCGCGCAGGCGATCCACGACGCGCTCGGCGCGGCGCGGCCGGTCGAAGGGCGTCAGCGCGAGCATCCAGCTGACCGACCACCTGCTCGAAGGCGCCAACCTCGCCAGCGGCGGCGGCGGCGGCGGCGGCGAGCTGACCTCCAGCCCGCTCTCACCGGCGCCTCCGGGCGGCTGTGGATCGCCAAGGACGGGCGCGTGCGCCTGGAGCTGCAGTCCGAACAGGGCGACACCCAGATCCTCTACGACGGGCACACGCTGTCGCTCTACGACGCCGCCACCAACACGCTCTACCGCTACACGCCGCCGCGCACGACGAACGGGCGAGCTCGAGCCGACAGCGAGCCCGACGTCGACCACGCACGAAGTCCCGAGCGTCGCCAAGATCGAAGAAGCGATCTCCCACCTGAGCCAGCACGCGAACGTCTCCGGCGCGACGCCGACCGACGTCGCCGGCCAGCCCGCCTACACGGTGCGCGTCTCGCCCAAGGAAAGCGGCAGCCTGCTCGGCGGCGCCGAGCTCTCCTGCGACGCCAACAACGGCGTGCCGCTGCGCGCCGCGATCTACTCCTCGACCAGCTCCTCCCGGTGATCGAACTGGCGGCCACCGAAATCTCCTACGGCCCGGTCGACGACTCGGTGTTCGAATTCACCCCGCCCGCCGACGCCAAGGTCGAGGAAGTCAGCTCCCCACGCCAACGCCAGCGCAGCCCGCGGGCACGAGCCGCAGCCAGGCGGGCGAGCAGCCCGCACGTCACGCACCCACGGCCACGGCCTCATCGACGATCGCGCGTGCTCGAAAGCAAGGCCAAGGCCGGCGCCGAGCAAGCGCCGGCCGAAGCAGCTCGAAGGCCTGCCGAAGGTCACGATCAACGGCACCAGCGCCAGCGAGCTGCGCACCGAGCTCGGCACGCTGCTCAGCTTCGAGCGCTCCGGCGTGCGCTACCTGCTCGCCGGCGCGGTCACGCCCGCGCGCGATCGAAGCAGTCGCACGAGGCCTCTAGCGTGAGCGACGAGGCGCCCAGCCGCGTCCGGGCACGAGGGCTCGTCAAGCGCTACGACGAGGTGCTCGCGGTCGACCACATCGACCTGAACGTCCGCGCCGGCGACGTGTACGGGTTCCTCGGGCCGAACGGCGCCGGCAAGACGACCACGCTGCGCATGGCCCTCGGCCTGATCACGCCCACCGAGGGCACCGTCGAGCTGTTCGGGCGCGACCCGATGCGCCAGGGCGCGCGCGCGCTGGAGGGCGTCGCGGGCTTCGTCGAGGCGCCGCGCTTCTACCCCTACCTGAGCGCGCGCAAGAACCTCGAGCTGCTCGCCGCGCTCGACGGCGACGACGCGCGCGCGACGCGCATCGACGAGGTGCTCGAGATCGTCGAGCTGACGCCCGCGCGCCGAGCACAAGGTCGGCGGCTACTCGCACGGGATGCGCCAGCGCCTGGGCATCGCCGCGGCGCTGCTGCGCCGCCCGCGCCTGCTGATCCTCGACGAGCCCGCCACCGGCCTCGACCCGGCGGGCATGCGCGACATGCGCGAGCTGATCCGCCGCCTGGCCGACGAAGGCATCACGGTGCTGCTCTCGAGCCACCAGCTGCCCGAGGTGCAGGAACTGTGCGACCGCGTCGCGATCGTCGACTCGCGGCCGCGTCGTCTACGAGGGCGCGCTCGCGGACCTGCGCCGCCAGGGCGGCGCCGGCTACCGGCTGCGCACCACCGACGACGCGCGCGCGCTGGAGCTCGCTGCGCGCGCAGCCGGGCATCGAGCACGCCGGCGCCGGCGAGCACGGCGCTCAGCTTCCAGGCCGCAGGAGCGCGACGTCGGCGCGCTGTCGCTCGCGCTCGGCCGCGGCGGGCATCGGGATCCTCGCGCTGACGCCCGAGCTGGCGACGCTCGAGGACCTGTTCTTCCGGCTCACCGAGGGCAGCGACGACGGCCGGCGCAGGCACCGACGGACGCCGCGAGCCGCGACGGTCGCCGGCCGCATGAGCAGCGTCGGCCGCTAGCACCGCCGCCTGCGCCGCGCCCGCCCGCGCGCCCGCGCACGGCGCCCGTCGACGCTGACCGTCTACCGCTGGGAGCTGCGCAAGCTCGTCTCGCAGAAGCGCACCTACCTCGGCCTCGGCCTGATCGTCGTCCTGCCGCTGTTCTTCGTGGTCTTCCAGAACGTGCACCAGCACCACGGCCACGGCGGCGAGAGCATCTTCGCCGCGCAGATCACCCAGTCGGGGCTGGCCACGCCGGTGCTGATGCTGATGTTCCTCGTCGGTCTTCATGCTGCCGCTGGTCGCCGCGCTGGTCGCCGGCGACATCGTCGCCAACGAGGACGGCAACGGCACGCTCAAGACGATCCTCACGCGCTCGGTCGACCGCGGCCAGGTGTTCGCCGCCAAGGCCCTCGCCGCCATGACCTACGCGGCGATCGCGGTGTTCCTGTCGGCCGCCGTCGCCACCGTCGCCGGCGTCGCCTCGTGGGGCTTTCACTCGCGTCATCACCCTCTCGGGCACCGTCGTCTCGGCGCCCGAAGCGCTGCTGCTGGTGTTCGCCGCCAACGCCTTCTACCTGATCCCGCTGTTCGCCGTCGTCGAGCATCGGCGTGCTGCTGTCCACCGCCACGCGCAACAGCGCCGCCGCGGTCGTCGGCACGATCGGCTTCGTGATCCTGCTGTCATCGTCGCCGCAGATCCCCGGCCTGGAAGGCATCCAGCCCTACCTGCTCACCGAACAGTTCGAGGCCTGGCAGGGCCTGCTGCGCACGCCCACCGACTGGGCGCCGATCGCCCACTCGCGTGGGTCTGCGCGCTGTACGCGCGTGCCCGCGCTGTTCGCCGCCTACCTGGTGTTCCTGCGCCGCGACGTCGCCGGCGGCTGAGCGGACTCAGCGCTCAGCCTACGCCCGGCCGGCAGCTCGACCACAGTCAGCTCGACGTCGCCCATCAGCCGCCGCGCCTCGCGCGCGTCGATCAGCCCCGCGCCCAGGCGCGCCGTGGACTCCGCGCCGCAGGCGACGCCGAAGCGCAGGCACTGGTCGGGCGGGCGCCCTTCGTAGCGCGCGGCGAGATAGCCGGCCAGGAAGGCGTCGCCCGAGCCGCTGCTTGGCGACCGGCTCGCGCGGCTCGATGCGGGCGCGCTTGAGCACCCTCTGGCCGTCGACGAGCACCTGCGCGAAGCAGCCGTCGGGGAGCGTCATGATCGCCTCGCGCGGACCCAGCGCCGCGATCTCGCGCGACCGCCTGCGAGCGCTCCTCCTCGCCGGCGAACTCGTGGCCCGACGAGCTCCTCGGCCTCGAGCACGTTCGGCGAGACGACGTCGGGCTCGGCCCGCACGGCCTGGCGCAGCGGCTCGCCGTCGGTGTCCACGACCGTGATCACGTCGAGCCGCTCCAGGTCCCGGATCAGCGACGCGTAGAGGTCGGGCTCGACGCCCCGCGGCAGCGAGCCCGCGAACACCACGATCGCCGCGCCCCGCGCCAGGTACAGCAGCTTGTCGCGGAACAGCTCGACCTCGCGCGCGGACACCGACGGGCCGCGTTCGTTGATCTCGGTCTGCTCGCCGGTGGTGGGGTCGAGCACGGAGGTGTTCGTGCGCGACTCCTCGCGGATGCGCACGAAGTCGTTGAGGATCGACTCCTCGGTGAGCTGCTCGACGATGTGCGTCCCCGTGGCGACCGCCCGCGAAGCCGGTCGCGATCACCGGCTGGCCGAGGGCCTTCAGCGTGCGCGCGATGTTCACGCCCTTGCCGCCGGCCATCGTGCGCTGTTCGACGGTCCGGTGGCGCCGCCCGAGCCGGAAGTTCGGCACCGCCAGCGACTTGTCGATCGCCGCGTTGAGCGTGACCGTGATGATCATCTGGCTCCCTACCCACCTTCCGGCGCATCTGGACGGCAGACGAAGCACCGGACGTACACAGCACACAGGCTAGCGAACCGCGAACAGCTCCCATGCCGACTCGCGCAGCCGCTCGGCCTCCGCATGCGCGGCCGCCGCCGGCTCTCCCCCGCGCTCGCGGTGAGCGTCCGCGATGCTGCGCGACGCCGACACCAAGCCGCCGGCGCGGCCGGGGGCGAAGGCCGCCGCCAGCTCCTCCACCCGCCCGCCCTGCGCGCCCACGCCCGGGAGCAGGAACGGCGCATTCGGCATCAGCTCGCGGGCACGCTCGAGATGCCACGGCTCGGTGGCGCCGATGACCGCGCCGACGTCGCTCAGCCCCGCGGCTCCCACGCCGCCTCGCCGAGCTCGTCCGCCAACGCGGCGATCCGCTCCCACACCGCACCTCCGTCGCCGAGCGCGAGATCCTCGATGTCGGCGGCGCCGGGGTTGGAGGTGCGCACGAGCACCAGCACGCCCGTACGCGCCGCGTCGCGCGGCGTCCACGAACGGCTCGACCGCGTCCCTGCCCATCAGCGGGTTGACCGTCACCAGATCGGCGCCCAGTCCCGCGATGCGGCCGAACGGGCTGTCCACGCCGCCGCCCAGCGCGCCGGCGTAGGCGCGCGCGGTCACGTCGATGTCGCCGCGCTTGCCGTCCGCGATCACCAGCAGCCCCGCGCGCGGGCGTGGGCGATCACGGCTTCCAGCGCCGCCCATCCGGGCGCCCCCAGCAGCTCGAAGCGCGCGAGCTGCGGCTTGACCGCCACGCACGCCTGCGCCGTCGCGTCGATCAGCGCCCGGCAGTGCTCGAGCACCGCGCCCGCGGCTGCCTGTGCCGGGGTCAGCCCCTCGGCCGCCCGGACATCTGCGGCCGACCTGTGGCCGGCCGGCCACAGCGCGCCGGGATCCGGGTCGAGGCCGAGCACGATCTGCGACTCGCGCTCGGCGACCCGAGCGGCCAGGATGTCGCCGAAGGAGCCCGCAGTCCTCAGCGACCCTTCACCGCACTCTTCAAGCCGCTGCCCGCGGTGAAGCGCGGCACCCGCGACGCGGCGATCTGGATGCGCTCGCCGGTGCGGGGGTTGACCCCGACGCGCGCGCCGCGCTCGCTAACGTGGAACTTGCCGAACCCCGACACCGTCACCTCGCTGCCGCGACGCAGAGCGTCCTCCACCGTGGCGAGCACCGCGTCCACCGCACGCGAGGCATCCTGCTTGGTCAGATCGGCGCGATCGGCCACCTGGTCGACCAGCTCGGACTTAGTCACTTCACCCTCCTCGTTCGTGAAACTGTCTCTACGACGCTAACACCGGATGCGGACGGGCGCATCCGCAACAATACGCACGTGTCGATCGCCCGTATCGCGTGGCTGGTGACGGTGCTGGTGGCGCTGATCACCGCGCTGGCGCTCGCGTTCTCCGGCTACACCGGCTACGCGGGGCTCGGCGTCGCCGTGGCCGCCTCCGCGGCCATCAACCTGCTCTAGTCGAGCACGTCGTGGCGAGCTTGCTCGACACGGCGGCCTCGACGACTTCAATCTTTCGGCACGTCGTGGCGAGCTTGCTCGACACGGCGGCCTCGACGACTTCAATCTTTTCGGCACGTCGCCTCCAGCCACCCCAGCAGCGCCCGCGCGGCGCGACCGCGGTGGCTGATCGCGTCCTTCTGCTCGTCGGACAGCTCCGCCATCGTCAGGCCCGGCGGGCCGTCGTCGGGGAGGAACGCGGGGTCGTAGCCGAAGCCCCCCTCGCCCCGCGGCTGCGCCGCCAGCCGCCCGCCGCAGCGACCCTCGAACACGCGCTCCGCGCCGTCGCGCGCGTCCACGTACGCGATCGCGCAGACGTACTCCAGCGGGCTGCCCGCGGGCGCCTCGCGCAGCAGCTTCTTCAGGTTCTGCTCATCGCTGGCGTGCTCGCCCGCGTACCTCGCCGAGCGCACGCCAGGCGCCCCGCCGAGCGCGGCCGCAGCGATGCCGGAGTCGTCGGCGATGCTCACCCGTCCCGTCGCCGTCGCCGCCGCGCGGGCCTTGCCGAGCGCGTTCTCGGCGAACGTCTCGCCGTCCTCGGGGGGCAGCGTCACGCTCGCCGGCAGCGCGTCGAGCTGCCAGCGCCGAGCGCCCGCCGAGCGCTCCAAGAGGCGCGCGAACTCGCGGCGCTTGTGCTCGTTGTGGGTTGCCAGCAGGAGCTTCAAGGGTGCGCGAGCACCGCCCACTGCGCTCACGCCGCCGACACGCCCCCGTAGCCGCCCATCGCCATGCCCACCTCGATCGCGCTCTCTTGCTCGCTGCGCAGATGCCCGATGCCGGTGGCGGCGAGCGCCAGCAGCTCATCCAGGTGCGCGCGCGAGAGCGGCGTGCGCTCGGCCGTCGCCTGCACCTCCACGAGCGCGCCGTCGCCGCTCATCACCACGTTCGCGTCGACCTCCGCGGTCGAGTCCTCGGCGTAGTCGAGGTCGAGCACCGCCGCGCCGTCGACGATCCCGCAGGAGACGGCCGCCACCGACCCGTTCAGCGGAAGCCGCTCGAGCCGGCCTTCCTGCTGGAGGCGGGCGCACGCCAGCGACAGCGCCACGTACGCGCCGGTGATCGACGCGCAACGCGTGCCGCCGTCGGCCTGGAGGACGTCGCAGTCGAGGTACACGGTCCGTTCCCCCAGCGCCTGGAAGTCCACGACCACGCGCAGCGCGCGCCCGATCAGGCGCTGGATCTCGACGGTCCGGCCGTCCTGGCGCCCGCGGGTGGCGTCGCGCTGCTTGCGCTCGCCGGTCGACGCCGGCAGCATCCCGTACTCGGCGGTCACCCATCCGCGGCCCTGGCCGGCGAGCCACCGCGGGACGCCCTCCTGCGCGGAGGCGGTGCAGATGACGCGTGTTTCGCCGACGGAGATCAGTGCCGAGCCGGTGGCCGTGCGCACGAATCCCGGCTCGATCGTCGTCGGACGCAGGCCGTCCGGCTGACGGCCGTAGCTGCGCGCGTTCGGTCCACCGTGCACGCGGGCCATCATTCCAGAGCGCTACGGTCGGGGGATCGTGCGCGCGCTGGTGGTCTCGAACATGCTGCCCGACGCCGCGCACCCCGGGCGCGGTCGCTTCGTGCGCGACCAGGTCGCCGCGCTGCGGGCGATCGACGGGCTGGAGGTGGAGCTCTACGAGTTCGCTCCCGGCGGACGCTCGCTCGCGCTCGCGCCCTTCGGGCTCCGTCGCCGGCGGACTGCGCACTTCGACGTCGTGCACGCCCACTTCGGCCTCACGGCCTGGCCCTGCCTGGCAGTCCCCGCGCGCGTGCGCGCGCTGACGGTGCACGGAACCGACGTCCGCCACCCGCGCACGCGCATCGCCACAGCCGCGATCGCCCCGTTCATCGACGTGCTCGCGGCGGCATCCGCGTCGCTGGCACAGGAACTGCCCGGCCGCGCAGCCCGCCGGCGCGCACAGGTACTGCCCTGCGGCGTCGATCTCGAGCGCTTTCGTCCGCTGCCCCGCGCTCAGGCGCGCACTCAGCTGGGCCTCGACCCCGAGGGTCCATACGTCCTGTTTCCCGCCGACCCCGCCCGCCCGGAGAAGCGCCACGAGCTCGCGCTCGCCCTCGCGCGCGCCTGCGATGTCCAACTGCTGACGCTCGGCACGGTCGAGCCGGAGCGCGTCCCGCTGTGGATCAACGCGGCGAACGCCGTGCTCGTGCCCTCCGAGCGCGAGGGCTTCGGGCTGGCGGCGCTGGAGGCCCTCGCCTGCGACGTGCCCGTGCTGGCGACGCCCGTCGGCGTCCACCGAGACGCGCTCGCGGACGTCCCCGGCAGCCTCTGCGCACCCTTCGATCTCGCCCGCTGGCGCAGCGCACTCGAACCGCACCTTCAGGCGCACGACCCCCGCGTAGCCGGTCGCACGAGCGCCGCTCGCTTCTCCGCGCCGGCGATGGCCGGGCGCGTGGCCGCCGCGTGGCGCGAGGCCCTGTCACGCTCGCGCCAACAGGCGGGGTAGCATGGATTGCGCGTGGATCACACATCCGGCACCATTCCGGCGCCCACTCCGGCGCAGGCGCAGAGCGACGAGGGACAGCCAGCAGGACAGCCAGCGGACGTCGCCCCGTCCTCCGAGGCCCCCGGCTTCCAGTCGCGCGGCCGCGCCCGCCGCCGCGCCCGCTTCCTGCGCAAGGCGCGCGAGCTCGCCTACCGGGACCTCGGGGGGCTGGTCTTCAACCTGCACCGCTTCGGGCAGCGCAACGACGCCCTCGTCTTCGCCAAGCTGACGACGCTCGCCCGCATCGACGGCGAGCTGCGGACGATCGAAGCATCCCTGGATGAGCGCCAGCCGCTCACCGTGCTGCGCGAAGCGGGCATCACCGCGTGCCCGCGCTGCGCCGCCATTCACAGCAGCGAAGACAACTTCTGTCCCAACTGCGGCCTGTCGATGGGCCGCCACGCCGACCTGCCCGTCGGCTTCCAGGCCGCCGGCACGCCCGCCCCGGCGCCCGCCGCTCCCGCGGCGCCCGCGCCGGCGCCGGCGCCGCCTGCGCCTGCCGCGCCCACCCCACCCGCGCCGACGCCGCCACCGCAGGACACGCAGGACGGCCCGACCGAGATCCTGCGGCCGCCGGTGCCGGGCTCGTGAGCACGGAAGGCACCACGCCGGCGGGCGCGGGCGCAGCGGCCGGGACACCGGCGCCGGTCACGCCGCCGGAGGCGTGCCCGCTGTGCGGCGCCCCGCTTCATCCGCAGCAGGATTGGTGCCTGAGCTGCGGCGCGGCTGCGCGCACTCGCCTCGCCGCGTCCCCGGGCTGGAGGGGTCCGATCGTGACGCTCGCCGTGGTGATCACGCTCTCGTTGGGGGTGCTGGCGGCGGCGCTGGTGAAGCTCGCCGCCGGTCCCGCCGGGGCGGGGCAGACGACGACCAGGACGGTGACCACCTCGGCGCTGGCGCTCACGCCCACCCAGACGACGGCGGCCCTGGGACGTACGCCGGGAACGACGCCGGCGAGGACAGCACGCCCGGCCCGCGCGGCGAGCCCTGGCACGTCCGCGGCGATCGTTCCCGGCTCGCCCCCCACCAGGAGCGCCGCGGGCGCCGGCTCGACACGAGAAAGGGCGATCGCGAAGAAGCTCGGGCTGAATCCACGGACGCTGGAACGGCTGCGCAGGCGGGGACTGCTCGCGCGTACGTTCGACAAGTGACCGACGCCGAGATCGCCGTCGCCGGCGCCGGCGCGGCTGGACTGTACGCGGCGTTGTGCGCCGCTCGCGAAGGCGCCGCCGTGGTGCTCGTGTCGGCGACGCCGCTGGCGCAGACGGCGAGCTACTGGGCGCAGGGCGGGCTGGCGGCGGCGCTGGCCGACGACGACAGCTTCGAGCTGCACCTTCACGACACCGAGCTCGCCGGGCGCGGGCTGGTGCGCCGCAGCGCCGCGGAGACGCTCGTGCGCGACGCGCCCGAGCGGGTGCGCGACCTGCAGGCGCTGGGCGTGCGTTTCGACGCCGATCGCGGCGGAGGGCTGGCGCTCGGCCTGGAGGGGGGACACTCGGTCAGGCGCGTGGTGCATGCGGGCGGCAGCGCCACCGGCAGGCGCGTCGTCCGTCAGCTCTCGGCGCTGGCCGCGGCCGACCGGCGGATCGAGGTGCTGGAGGGCGCGCGCGTGCAGGCGCTGTGGACCGACGGCGACCCCGGCGCCGCTCGCTGCCGTGGCATGGTGTGCGACGACGGCCGCGTGATCGGCGCGCGGGCGGTGATCGTCGCCACGGGAGGGGCCGCCGCGCTGTGGGCGAGGACGACTAACCCGCCAGGCTCGCAGGGCATCGGGCTGCTGCTCGCGCACGCGGCCGGCGCCGCGCTGGCGGACCTGGAGCTGCTGCAGTTCCACCCCACGGCGGTGATCGGCGTCCCCGGGCGCGAGGGCTTTCTCGTGACCGAGGCGATACGCGGCGAGGGCGCGACCCTCCATGACGCCGACGGCGAACGCTTCGTCGACGAGCTGGCGCCGCGCGACGAGGTCTCCCGCGCGATCGAGGAGCTCCTGACGCGGTCGGGACAGCGATCGGTGGGCCTCGACATGCGCGCGATCGATCCCGCGCACTTCCCCAACGTGGTCTCCGCGTTGCGCACGGCAGGCCTGGACCCGACGCGCGAGCTGATCCCGGTGGCGCCCGCCGCCCACTACATGATGGGGGGGATCGTCACCGACCTGGACGGCCGCTCCACGCTGCCGGGCCTGTACGCGGTCGGCGAGTCCTCGTGCACCGGCCTGCACGGCGCCAACCGGCTCGCCTCGAACTCGCTCAGCGAGTGCTTCGTGTTCGCCCGTCGAGCGGTCGCCGACGCGCTCGCGCGGCCCCATGACGCGGACCCGGCGCCGAGCGAGGGCGAATTGCAGGCGCTGAGCGAGCTTCCCTCCCCGCCCCGCGCCGGCGAGGGCACGCGCGCGGCGCTGTGGCGCGACGCGGGCATCGTGCGCACCCAGGCGGACCTCAGCCGCCTGCTCGACGACGCGCATCCGCTCGCCAGGCTGATCGCGCGCTGCGCGCTCGCGCGCACGGAGAGCCGCGGGGCGCAAGTGCGCGCCGACTACCCGCAGCGCGACCCCACGCTCGACCTGCATCACGCGGTGATCGCCGAGGACGAACAGGTCAGCTGGCAGACCTGGCGCTGAGGGCGCCCGGCCGGCGGCGGCGGCCCGTAGGGGATCGCCGCCCGGAATCTCAAGAAGTTAAGAAGTTCGTCACCGGCGCCACGCGCGCGCTCCATTGCGCCTTCAGGCGTGTTCCCTGTCGTGGAAGTTCCCGGAGTCGATGGAGTCTCTAGGAACGGCGGGTGTGCTCCCAAGGCAATTGAGCAAGCAGAGCGAGGGCGAGGAGTAAACACCATGTACCAGTTCAGTCGAGCCATCTACAGAGAGCTCGCGCCTCACATCCAGGCTCCACCGCCAGGCGCGCCCCCGACCAGCAACAACACCGCCGTCCTGCGTGCGTGCGAGGCCGCGATCACCCGCCTCGCGACCGACCGCCACTACTTCGCGCGCCCTGCGCGCACGCTGTTCCTGGACATCCGCAGCTACTTCCCGATGTCCGCTCAGAGCCATGTCCACCGCGTCGTCAGCCGCTACATCGGCTACGCGCAGCTGTTCCTCGCCCGGCACCCGCTCGAGGGCTACACGGCGATGAGCGGCGCGCCGCCGCAGTGCCGCGCGACCACCCGCAAAGGCTCGGCCTGCCAGCGCACGCCCCTGGCGCACAACGGCTACTGCCCCTCCCACCAGCACCTGGCGGACACCGAGAACCGGGAGCTCGCCGCCGCGTAGTCTGCACGCATGCTCCTGGGGATCGACGTCGGCGGCACGTTCACCGACGCGGTCCTCGTCGGCGCGGACGCGACGCTGTACACGGCGAAGGTCCCCTCCACCCCCTCCGAGCAGTCGCTGGCGGTGCTCGCGGCGGTGCGGGAGGTGCTCGCGCGGGCCGGCGCGCGCCCGCAGGACGTCCAGCGCTTCGCACACGGCATGACGGTGGCGACGAACGCGCTGCTCGAGGGCCGCACTGCGCGGACGGCGCTGCTCGCGACCGCCGGCTTCACCGATGTGGTCGAGCTCGGCCGCCAGAACCGGCCGAACCTGTACAGGCTGTGCGAGTCGGCCCCCGCGCCGCTCGTGGGCGCCGAGCTGCGCTTCGGCGTGCCCGAGCGGATGGGGCCCGAAGGGCCGTTGCACAAGCTCGAGCCCGCGGCGGCCGGCGAGCTCGTGCAGGAGCTCGCGCGCGAGCTGGGCCTGGAGGCGGTGGCCGTGTCGCTGCTGCACTCCTACGCGGACCCCTCGCACGAGCGCCTGCTCGGGCAGCTGCTCGCCGAGCTGCTGCCCGGCACGCACGTGTCGCTGTCGTGCGATCTCGTGGGCACCTTCCGCGAGTACGAGCGCACCGCCACGACCGTCCTCGACGCCGCCCTCTCCCCGCTGCTCGCCTCCTACCTGGAGCGGCTGTCGCATGAGGCGCTCGCGCTCGGCCTGTGCGCGCCGCAGATCATGCAGTCCTCGGGCGGGCTCACGGACGCGCCCCGAGCGGGCGCCCACGCCGCGCTGACGGTTCTCTCCGGTCCGGCGGGAGGCGTCGGCGGCGCGCTCGCGCTGGCATCGCTCGCGGACGAGCCGGACGTGCTGTGCTTCGACATGGGCGGGACCTCATGCGACGTGTGCGCGATCGAGCGCTCGCAGGTGGCGGAGACGGCGGAGCGCACGGTCGCCGGCCGGCCGCTGGCGCTGCCGGCGCTGGACATCCACACCATCGGCGCGGGCGGCGGCTCGATCGCCTGGCGCGACGGCGGCGGCGCGCTGCGCGTGGGCCCGGCCTCGGCGGGAGCCGACCCCGGGCCGGCCTGCTACGGACGCGGCGGGGGCGCCGCCGGCGGCGGGGTCGGCGGCCAGCCGACGGTCACCGACGCCAACCTGCTGCTGGGGCGGTTGCTGGACGATGCCCCGCTGGCGGGCGGCCTGAGGCTGGACGTGGGCGCAGCCCAACGCGCCGTCTCGAGGCTGGCGGGAGAGCTGGGCCTGGAGCCGCTGGCGTGCGCCGAGGGCATCGTGCGCGTCGCCGAGGCGCAGATGCTCGGAGCCCTGCGCGTGATGAGCGTCGAGCGTGGCATCGATCCGCGCGGCTACGCGCTGATGGCCTTCGGCGGCGCCGGCCCGCTGCACGCCGTCTCGCTGGCCCGCGAGCTGGGCATCTCGAGGGTGCTGTGCCCGCGTGCGTGCGGAGTGCTGTGCGCGCTCGGCCTCGCCGCCGCGGCGCCCCGCTGGGACGCCGCGCGCACCGTGATGCTCGACTGGAGCTCGCTCACCGAGGAGCGCCTCGCCGACGAGCGCCTGGCGCTCGTCGAGGAGGCGGGCGCGGCGCTCGCGGGCGCTCCCGCGCGCGTGCGCGTACGCCACGAGCTGCGCTACCGCGGGCAGTCGTTCGAGCTCGCCGTCGACGAGGAGCTCGAGCCCGGCGCGCCGTCCGCGCCGGCGCTCGACCCGGACGGTCTGCGCGCGCAGTTCGCGCGAGCGCACGAGCTGCGCTACGGCTACCGCGACGAGGACGCGGAGGTGGAGCTCGTGAACATGCGCGCGTCCGTCTGGGGAGAGGCCCCGTCGCTTCGCCCGCGGGCGCCGGCCGGCGCGGTGGGGGCGACCGGCACGGTGCGCCGCATCATCTTCGACGGCCAGGCGCTCGCCGCGAACGTCCTGCGCGGCGAGCTGGCGCCCGGCTCACGCGTGGACGGTCCAGCCCTGTGCGCGCTGCCCGAGGCGACGCTGCTCGTCGCCCCGGGCTGGTCGGGCGAGGTGGACGAGCACGGCACGATCCGGCTCGAGCATGTTTGACGACCCGATCGAGCTGCAGGTGCTCACCGGCGCGCTGCGGGCGGCGTGCGAAGAGATGGGCACGGTGCTGGTCCGCTCGGCGCACTCGGCGAACATCAAGGAGCGGCGCGACGCCTCGACGGCGCTGTTCGACGCCGGCGGGGAGATGGTGATGCAGGCCGAGCACATCCCCGTGCACCTCGGCGCGATGCCCGCGGCGGTGGCCGCTGTGCTGGGCGAGCGCCACGAGCCGGGAGCGTCGTGGATCCTCAACGACCCGTTCGCCGGCGGCACCCATCTCCCGGACATCACCGTCATCACGCCGGTGTTCGCCGCCGGCGGGGCGGGCGGGGCCGGCGCGCCGCCGATCGGCTTCGCCGCCAGCCGCGCCCATCACGCCGACGTCGGCGGGCGCGTGCCCGGCTCGATGCCCGCTGACAGCCGCAGCCTGGACGAAGAGGGTGTGGTGATCGCGCCGCAGCGGATCGGGGAGCGCACGATCGAGCAGCTCGTCGCGCGCATGCGCCAGCCCGAGGAGCGCAGGGCCGACCTGCGCGCGCAGCTCGCCGCCAACCGCGTCGGCGCGCAGCGCCTGCAGGAGCTGGCCGCGCGCGTGGGCGCGAGCCGCCTGCGCGCGGCTACGGACGCCGTGCTCGACTACTCCGAGCGGCGCACGCGCGCCTGCCTGGCGGCGCTCGCGGACGGGACCCTGCACGCCGAAGACGTGCTCGAGGCACCCGAGGGCGACCTCTTGCTGCGCCTGCGGGCGGTCGTCGCGGGCGAGCGCCTGCTGCTGGACTTCTCCGGCAGCGCGCCCCAGCACGCGGGCAACCTCAACTGCCCGCTGGCCGTCACCCGCTCGGCGTGCCTGTTCGCGGTGCGCGTGCTCACCGATCCCGACATCCCCGCCTCGGCCGGAGCCTACCGTCCGATCGAGCTGCGCGTGCCCCACGGCAGCGTCCTCGACGCCCGGCCGGGCGCGGCGGTCGCGGCGGGCAACGTGGAGACGTCCTCGCGGGTCGCCGACCTCGTGCTGGCGGCGTTCGGGCGCGCACAGGGACAGGGGACGATGAACAACCTCACGCTCGGCGCCGGCGGCGCATCGTCCCCGCAGGAGGATGGCGGCGGCTTCTCCTACTACGAGACGCTCGGCGGCGGCCAGGGCGCGTGCGCCGACGCCGACGGGCCGAGCGGGGTGCACGTGGCGATGAGCAACACGCTGAACACGCCGATCGAGGCGCTCGAGCGGGACTTCCCGCTGCGCGTGACCGAATACGCGCTGCGCGCCGGCTCCGGCGGCGCGGGGCGCCACCGCGGCGGGGATGGGGTCGTGCGCGAGCTGGAAGCACTCGCGGAGATGACCTTCTCGCTGATCGCCGAGCGCCGCCGCCACCCGCCGCGCGGCGCCGACGGCGGGGCGCCGGGGGCGTGCGGGCGCGACCTGCTGGACGGCCGCCCGCTGGCGTCGAAGACGACCGGCACGCTTCACGCGGGCCAGCGGCTGCGCATCGAAACGCCCGGTGGGGGAGGATTCGGGCATGCCTGAGCACAGCGGCGAGCGCATCGGCTTCCTCGGCCTGGGGATCATGGGCTCGCGGATGGCCGCGAACATCGCCCGCGCCGGGTTCGAGCTGTCGGTGTGGACGCATTCTCCCGGCAAGGCCGAGGGCTGGGCGCGCGAGCACGGCGCGGCCGCGCTGGCGACGCCGGCGCAGGTGGCCGAGCGCAGCGACATCGTCGTCAGCATGGTCGTGGACGGGGCGCAGGTCTCCTCGGTGCTGCTCGGCGCGCACGGCGCCATCGAGGGCGCCCACGAGCGGCTGCTGTGCGTGGACATGTCCACGATCGGGCCCACCGACGCGCGCCGGATCGCGGCCGCGCTCTCACAGCGGGCAGTGACGATGGTGGACGCGCCCGTGACGGGATCGTCGCCGCGGGCCGAGGACGGCACGCTGACGATCATGGTCGGGGGCGCCGGCGAGGACTTCGCTCGCGCACGGCCGCTGCTGGAGACGATGGGCACGCTGATCGTGCACGTCGGCGAGCTCGGACAGGGCCAGATGCTGAAGCTGATCAACAACTCGCTCGGCGCCGCCAACGCGGCGGCCGTGGCCGAGGCGCTGCTGCTGGCGAGGGCGACGGGTGTCGACCTGAACGCGTTCGTGCAGGTGACCTCCGCGGGCTCCGGCGCCTCCGCGCAGCTGCAGATGAAGTCCGGGCCGATGCGCGAGCACGACTACACGACGCTGTTCAAGACCGACCACCTGCTGAAGGACGTGCGCCTGTGCCTGCAGGAGGCCGAGGATGCGGGCACGCCGTTCCCCGCCGCGGCGCACGCGCGCGACGTTTTGACGGCGACGGTAGCGCGTGGGCACGGAGAGCACGACTACGCGGCGCTGGTGGAGGCCGTCGAGGGGTTCGCAGGACAGCGTCTCTGAGGCCTCACGCCGCCGGCAAGGACTGGCCATATGGCCAAAAAGCTGTCGATTTGCAGGGGATTTGGGATTTCTGCTGAGTTTTCGTATCTTTAAGGCGTCGTGCGGCGCTCTCCTCGGGCGACGAGCGGCGATTTGTATTGAAGTGTTTCTGATCTCGTCTGCAGGATCTCTATGCCAATTGCTTTCAAAGAGTGGGCCGTCACCGTCCGCGCGCTGGCGGAAGGCGAGCAGCTCATCACGCTGCGTAAGGGCGTCCTGCCGCGCGCCGGCAAGCCGTTCAAGCTCGCCCACGAGCGTTTCTTCCTGTACCCCACCTTCGACCACCAGCCGGGCGACCTCGTTCGCGAGTCCCACCAGCCGGAGCTGCGCAGGGCGCTCGAGGAGGGCGTGTGGAGCGACGGCGAGCCGCCGCTGCACACGTTCGTCTCCGGGCGCGCCGCTGCAGCAACCCGACCGCGTGCGCATCCGTGCCTGGGCGGAAGTCACCGACCACTTCACCGTGCTCGACCCGCGCTGCGTCGACGCGCTCTCGCCGTTCTACGTGTGGACGCCCGACTACGCCGAAAAGCGCCTCGGCTGGCGTGGGCGCCAGCCCCTGCATGTGCTGCTGCTGCGCACCTACCGCATCCCCCGACCGGTGACCGTGAAGGTCAAGGACGAGTACATCGGCGCGAGCCCGTGGCTGGAGTTGCAGCGCGAGCTCCCCTTCGAGGGCACGCCCGTGCTCGCCGACCCCGAGTTCGAGCGGGCGTCGGAGGAGATCCGCGCGATCGCCGGCGCCGGGGAGACAGCCGGCCAACCCGTCCTCGTCTGAGGGCCTGCACGCCTCGCACACCGGCAGTGGTCGTCTACGGACGCTGGTAGGCGAGCGCTTCGCGTGCGGCCTGGGCCGCGGACTCGGGGACCATCACCGCGCGCGGCCCGATCATCGGCGAGTAGCCGCCGATCGAGTTGCGCAGCACGCAGGGGATGCCCTCCTCGAGCAGCAGGTTGGCGATGAACTCGGCCTGCGGCTGGTCGTTCGCACGGGCGACCTCGACGAGCTCGCCTTCGGTGTACTGGGGCTTGATCTTGCGGGCGCGGCGCTGGCGCTCGGTCGCGCGGTGCTCCGCGCCCGCGGCGTGGACGAGCGGCATCCCGCACGCCTCACAGAAGCGCTCGCTCGGAGGGTGCTCGCGGGCGCAGCCCGGACAGACGAGAACGTCGGCGCGCATCACCCCACCTGCAGCGGGACCTCCCGGACGACGCCGCCTTCGATCAAGTACGAGCGCACGTCCGGCTCTGCGCCATCGGCGAGCCCGACGATGACCCACTCCACGCCCGGCCAGTTGGCCGCGAAGTTGATGTCGGTCTGCGACGGGTAGGGCGCGCTGCGCACGTGCGAGTGGTAGATGGCGCCGATCCGCCACCCGCGCTCTTCGATCGTGTCGTAGAGCTCCAGCAGTTCGGCGGGCTCGATCTCGAACTTCATCGGGCTCGCGTGCTTGTTGGCCGCGCGGAACACCTCGACGGCGCTCGCGCTCTCGGGCTCGGCATCGGGCTCAGACGTATCGTCCCGCACCGCCACCACCCCGCAGATCTCGTTGGCGGGGTCCTCGAGCACGTGGGCCAGGAGCTCGTCGAGCAGCGCCTTGGAGATGTTCAAGTCCGCGTCCCCGGGATGCGGGCGGGGCGGACGCGGGCCCCTACCACCACACGGTCGACTCGAGGTTCTCGACCTCCTCGACGGGCAGCGTGTAGACGCCGCTCGAGAGGTACTTCCAGCCGTCGTCGGCGACCACGAAGACGACGTTCCCCTCGTCCAGCTCGGCGGCGATGCGCACGGCGATGCTCGCGATCGCGCCGCTGGAGACGCCCGCGAACACGCACTCCTCGTCGAGCAGCCTGCGCGTCCAGGAGATCGCGTCGCGGTTGGTGACGAAGATCTTGCGGTCGAGCAGGGAGATGTCGATGATCGGCGGGATGAAGCCGTCGTCGAGCGAGCGCAGCCCCTGCACGGGCTCGCCCTGCATCGGCTCGGCGGCGACGATCTTCACGGCGTCCCCGAACTCCTCCCGCAGCCGCCGGCCGTTGCCCATCAGCGTGCCGCCGGTGCCGAGGCCGGCGACGAAGGCGCTGACCTCGTCGAGCTCTTCGAGGATCTCCACGGCGGTGCCGTTGTAGTGGGCGTTCGGGTTCGCCACGTTGCCGTACTGGTAGGGCATGTGGTAGGAGGAGTCCTCCGCGGCCATCTCCAGCGCCATCGCCACCGCGCCGTTGGAGCCCTGGTCGCCGGGCGAGTAGACGATCTCGGCGCCGTACATCCGCAGCAGCTGGGTGCGCTCGGGGGTGACGTTCTCCGGCATCACCACCTTCAGGCGGTAGCCCTTGCGCGAGCAGATCATCGCCAGCGAGATGCCGGTGTTGCCGGAGGTCGGTTCGAGGATCGTCTGGCCGGGACCGAGCGCGCCCTTCTCCTCGGCGTCCTCGATCAGCGCGCGGGCGACACGGTCCTTGACCGAGCCGGTGGGGTTGTGCGACTCGAGCTTCGCCCAGATGCGCACCCCGGGCTTCGGCGACAGCCGCGGCAGCTCCACCAGCGGCGTGTGCCCGATCGACTGCACGATGTCGCCGTAGCGCCCTCCGCACGGCCTGTTCCTGAGCCTCTCCGCCGCCATTACTTCACGGAATATAGCGGTCATTTGGAGCGCTGCGCGCGTTATCTTCCGACCGCCCTCCCGGCACGTGCGGCGGGGCGCGCGCGACGTGCTGGCCGGCTGGCCAGTCGCCAAGTAAGATCGAAAGCGCCGACCATGTCTCCCTCTCCCGACAGCTTCGACTTCGACTGGCTGGTCATCGGCTCCGGCTTCGGCGGCAGCGTGTCGGCGCTGCGCCTGTCCGAGAAGGGCTACTCGGTGGGCGTGCTCGAGTGCGGCCGGCGCTTCGCCGACCACGAGTTCCCGCGCGCGACCTCCGATCTCAAGCGCTACTTCTGGAACCCGCGCGTGGGCATGAAGGGCATCTTCCGGCTGACGACGTTCAAGGACGTGTCGGTCGTCTCCGGGTGCGGCGTCGGCGGCGGCAGCCTCGGCTACGCGAACACGCTGTACGTGCCGCCGAAGGCGTTCTTCGAGGACCGCCAGTGGGCGGACATGGCCGACTGGCAGAGCGCGCTCTCGCCCCACTACGACGAGGCCCAGCGGATGCTCGGCGTGGTGGAGAACCCGCACGAGGATCCCGCCGACCAGCTCCTGCGCGAGCTCGGCGAGGAGCTGGGCGTGGGCGACACCTACAAACGCACGCCGGTGGGCATCTTCTTCGGCGAGCCGGGCAAGACCGTGCCCGACCCGTTCTTCGACGGCGAGGGGCCGGATCGCACGGGCTGCAGCCTGTGCGGGCGCTGCATGGTCGGCTGCCCGCACGGCGCGAAGAACACGCTGGTCAAGAACTACCTGTACCTGGCCGAGAAGCGAGGCGCGCAGGTGACGCCCGAACGCACGGTCATCGACATCCGCCCGCTGGGCTCGCCCGACGGGAGCGACGGCTATGAGGTCGAAAGCGTCCGCTCGGGCGCGTGGCTGCGCAAGGAGCGCCGCGTGCAGCGCGCCCGCGCGGTGGTGGTCGCGGCCGGGCCGCTGGGGACGAACAAGCTGCTGCAGCGCTGCCGCGTGAAAGGCTCGCTGCCGCGCATCTCCGCGCGCCTGGGCGAGCTCGTGCGCACGAACTCCGAGTCGATCCTCGCGGTGACCGTGCCCGAGGACTACCCCGACGATCTGATCAAACGCGTGGCGATCACCTCCTCGATCTACCCCGACGCGCACACGCACATCGAGACCGTCACCTACGGCGACGACGGCGACTCGATGCACCGTCTGAACACCCTGCTGGTGGGCGACGGCACGCGCGTCACGCGCCCGCTGAAGCTGATCGGACAGAGCATCCTGCACCCCAGGCGCCTGGCCCAGGTGCTGTTCCCCAAGCACTGGTCGCGGCGCACGATCATCCTGCTGGTTATGCAGACGCTCGACAACGCGATCGCGCTGCGCCCGCAGAAAGGGCCGCTCGGCACGTTCTGGCTGAAGACCGAACAGGACCCCGAGCGCCCGATGCCGACGTTCATCCCGATCGCGAACAGGGCCGCCGAATGGTTCGCCGAGCGCACCGGCGGGATCGCGCAGAGCTCGGTCACGGAGGCGCTCTTCAACATTCCCACGACCGCCCACATCCTCGGCGGAGCCGTGATCGCGCCGGACCCCGAGCGCGGCGTCGTGGACGCCCACCAGCGCGTGTTCGGCTACGAGAACCTGCTCGTGTGCGACGGCTCGGCGATACCGGCGAACGTCGGCGTCAACCCGTCGCTGACGATCACCGCGCTGGCCGAGCACGCGATGAGCCATGTGGGGGCGAAGGGGGCTGCGGAGACGGCCGCTGGGGCGGCTGCCAATGGCGCGGGCGAGGCAGCGCCGAGCGATGTCGCGGCGGCGTAGCGTCCGTCGCGGCGACTGTTCCCTGATAGGCCGCCGTTTGCGGCGATATCCCGAGTGTGGATGGATACGAGAGCGCACATAGCGGCCGATGCCATCGGGGTCGGTGCGGGCCGAGGGCTTGGAGCCTGGCGCGACCGTGGTCGACATTCTCGACCGCTGGGTCGAAGGCCAGCTCGATACCGAGCAGCTTGGGGAGGCCGCGCAGCGTCTTGCGGCGGGCGAGTCTGTCGCTCATCTGCTTCGCCGTCCGGAGCCCGTGCCCACACGCCGCTAACGCGGCCCCTTCGGCGCGGTGGCCGACCCCTACGTCTACCCCGGCACCGGAGTGCTGCGCAACTTGGCCGGGCTCCAAGACGCCGCCACTCTCAGCTTCCACGAGGCGCAGGCGAGCACTTTGCGGCTCGCGCAGCTCGCCGCGCTCAGGCTCGATGGCGCATACGACCTGCGGCACCTTCAAGAGTTCCACCGTTTCGTCTTCCAGGATGTATACCCGTGGGCCGGCGACTTGCGCAGCGTTCCGCTAGCCAAGCTCGCATGGGAGAACTTGGACGCACAGATGCTCGTGCATGCCTCCAAGTGCAGCTTCCGGGGCGACAACGACCCGCTCGGAAATCTGATCGAGAAGATCCTTGATCTACCTGACCGCTGAGCGGGCCGCCCCTCAAAACCAGCTGCGACGCGCCGGCACCGACGCCGCCGCACAGACCAGCGTGCCGCTGTCCAGACGCAGGACCACCGCGCCGCGTAGCGAGACCAGAGCGTTCAGCACGCCGCTGCGCTCGGCGTGAAGCCGCGCGACCGTGCGCCAGCCGCCGCTCCGCGTCCGCCGCTGCAACAGCACGCGCTGGCCGCCTTGCATCAGCAGCGCCCACACGCGCACCCGCCCGGCGTTCACCCGCAGCGGGTCGAACGGGAAGGTGAAGCCGCGGAGGAACTCCTTGGGCGCCCAGCTCGCGAGCTCGCCGCCGGCGCCCGCCGCATAGAGACCCGCCGGGCGCGAGTATTCGACCGTGCCCCCCGCGGGCGTCTCGGCGCGGAGATCGGGGTACGGATCGACGAGGAACTGCCACGCGACGAAGCTCACGCCGGCCACCCACAGGCGGTGAAGCGCCCGCGACACCCACGCGGCCTGCACAGCAGGGGGCACGCCTTCGGGCGACTGGGGCGCGCTTTCCCAGTTGAGCTCCGTCACCCACACGGGCTTCTGCGCCGCGGGCAGCGCCGTGTGCGCGCGTTGCGCGGCTCGCAACAGGTCGGTGATCTTGGCGGCGTCGGAGATCGACACTTCCAACGAGGACGGCGCGGGGACGTCCGGATCGCCCACGGACAGCGGGTGGAAGTCGAGGACGTCGAAGTGCGGCGGATCGGGGCAACCGCCGGTGCCGGGGACGGTGGCGGGCGTGAGGCACAGCAGCGCGCGCAGGAACTGCACGGGCGCCATCCGCCCCACGCCGGGCACTTCGCCGTTGGGGGCGACGCCGGCGGCGATCACCACGTCGCTCGGCTCGACCGCCTTGATGCCGGCGTAGAAGCCGTTGAGCAGTTCGCGGTAGAGCAGCGGGGAGAACGCTACCCAGCGTCCTTCCTGCGCCACCCACTGGGGCGCGAGGTAGCGGTCGAGGTTGGGCTCGTTCCAGCCCTGGAACAACCTCACCCGCGGGAGCGGGCGCACGGCGTCGCGCGGATCGGGGAAGCTCCCGTCGTAGCGGAGCGCGAGCGCGGTGGCGAACTGCGCGAGCGCCTGCGGGCTCGGGTCCCAACTGCCGGCGTACGCGTATTCCCAGCGGGGGGCCGCTTCGGCGAAGGCGGGGGCGTGGGAGACCACGAGCAGCGGCTCCAGGCCGGCGGAGACGGCGTGGATGACGGCGGCGTCGATCGGCGCGAAGTCGTAGTCGGGGCTCGCGGGATTGGCGGCTTCGAAGCCCGCGCCCGGATGTGGGTTCACCGTGGAGCTCCAGTCGACTGGGATGCGCACGATGCTCGCCCCGGTTTCGCGGATGCGCTCGAGCGCCTCCGCGCGCACGGACGCGTCTTCGTCGAGCAGCAACGCGCCTTCGGAGACGCCACGTGTGAGACCCCCTCGCGGGAACGGCCCTTCGAGCAGGGCGCGGTTCTGGGCGCGCGCGAGCGCGTGGCCGGTATGGGGTGCCTGGGCCCCGAATGGCGGCGTCACTCCGACGGGACGCGGAGGCCCTTCGGGGCCAGTGCGCGACGCGGACGGCAGCACCGGCGGGGGCGCGAGCCAGATGAGCGCGCTGAGGGCGAGCCCGAGGACGCCGGGCATGGCCGGCCCCTAACGAGTGAGCGTGAGCGAGTGAGGCGACAGCGTATCGACCTGACCGTCCGCGGAGCGCAGAGTGGTGAGGAGGATGCCGTTGACGTGCCTCGCCGAACGCAGGTGGTGCCTTCCCGCGGAGGTCAGCTTGAGTCGTACGCTGACCGTCCCGGCCGCGCTGGCCTTCACTGTGCCGCGCGCCAGCAACACGTCCATCTTCCTGTGATGCTTGCCAACGCTGGCTGCGCTCGCCGGGAGCTTGCCGCCGCGCAGGTATAGATCCTGCGTGACCGTTCCCGCCTGGTTGATGCTCACGTGGTCACCCCACCCGGACTTCAGGAAGCCGAGGATGGTGCTGCGCCCGAGTTTGACGAGCGCGCCCTGCAGCGGCGTGACGAGCGGCGTTGACGGCGGAGGCGCCGGCGGGGTCGGGCACGTCTTGTTGGCCGGTTCCACGTGTTCGCTTTCGTACAAGAACGTCGTTTCCCCCTGCGGGGACGATGCGCTCGACAGCGGGGTCTTCAGCGACTCCGTCACCGAGACGGTCGCGCCGGAGGGAATCGGCTGCACGAAGCTCCCGCCGAAGCTCGTGCCGGTCAGCGATTTGACCTGTGCCAGCTGGAAGTCGGTTTCCAGTTTTTCCGTTAACCGATGATAGGGGGTGACCAGCGAGTCGAGCTGATATGCGCCTTCGACGGTGTAGCCAGACGTGTTCTCGCCTTCGAAGTTCGCGGAGCCGACGCATGTGGTGGGATCGATGGTGGGCATGCCGTCGTAGACGATCGAGCCGATCACGTGGCCGACCGGCGATTCGAGGACGGCCGTTTCACCCTGCTGCGGGACCTGGGAGAAGCCCGCGCCCCATTCGCCTTCCTGATCCTGGGACGTGATCGTGGTGATCCCGTTGTGGACTATCGACACCGCGACCTGGGGGCGCTTGCCCGATTCCACCGAGACCGAGGCGCTCGTGCCTGCGATCGGGTATTCGGGGAGGGTGGTCTCACCCGTGACGATCTTGAGCGTGTAGATCGTGCCGTGGGTGCTCCACGCCGACGCGGGCGCAGCGATCGCCCATGCGAACCCCAGCGCTGACAGCGTCGTACCCAGAGACAGGCCGAGACGTGAACTGACGGCTCGAGACACCCGTGGGAGAGAGCGGATTCGCATGGGACGCCCACCCAATCGTGCGTCCCGCGTGGGAGCTTTAGGCTCGAATGCAAACGTGCACACCTGGACGACGCCCGACGCCGCCGGGTGGTCGCGCGGCTCGGCAGCCGTCTAGCCGCCGGCCATGGCCGGCAGGATCACCAGCGTGTCGCCGTCGCCGACGGACGTGTCGAGGCCGTCGAGCACGCGGACGTCCTCGTCGTTGAGGTACACGTTCACGTAGCGGTTGAGCTGGCCGTCGGCGGAGAACAGCTGGCTCTCGGTGGCGGGGTGGCTGGAGGCGAGCTCACGCAGCACCTCGCCGACGTTGGCGCCGCTGACGCCGACTTCCTTCTCGCCGCCCACCGACGCGCGCAGGACGGGTGGGATCTTGACGGTCGCCATGATCTGAATCCGGCCCGGCAGCCTAGCCGGCGGCGGCGCAGAACGCCTCGTAGTCGGGGAACACGCCCATCTCCCCGTCGGCGATCTCGTGTGGGTCGCGCGAGCAGATCGGGCAGTCGGGATCGCGGTGGACCTTTACCTCGGTGAGCGTCGCGCCGAGCGCGTCGTACAGCAGCAGGCGCCCGATCGCGGGATCGCCGATGCCGAGGATCAGCTTGACGACCTCGGTGGCCTGCAACAGGCCCATCGTCCCGGGGAGCACGCCGAGCACGCCGTTGGCGCCGCACGAGGGCGCGAGCTCCGCCGGCGGCGGCTCGCGGAAGAGGCAGCGGTAGCACGGCCCGTCGTAGGGCTTGAACACCGACAGCTGCCCGTCGAAGCCGAGGATCGACGCGGACACGACGGGGATCCGCAGGCGGACGCTGGCGTCGTTGAGCAGGTAGCGCGTGGGGAAGTTGTCGACGCCGTCGACGATCACGTCGTAGCCGTCGATGATCTCCATGATGTTCGACGCGTCGATGCGGGTCTTGTACTTGACGACGTTCACGTCGGGGTTGAGCGCGCGGATGGACTCCTCGGCGGAGTCCACCTTGGGCGTGCCGATGCGCTGGCTGTTGTGGATCACCTGGCGTTGGAGGTTGGAGAGGTCGACGACGTCGTCGTCGACGATGCCGAGCGTGCCGACGCCGGCGGCCGCCAGGTACAGCGCCGTCGGCGAGCCGAGCCCGCCGGCGCCGAGCAGCAGCACCTTCGCGTCGAGCAGCTTCTGCTGGCCCTCGGCGCCGATCTCGGGGATCAGCAGGTGGCGCGAGTAGCGATCGCGCTGCTCGGCGCTGAGCGCGCGGGGGATCTCGACCTCGTAGCCGCGGTCCTTCCACAGCGTGATGCCGCCGGTCATCGAGCGCACGCGCTCGTAGCCGAGGTCCTCCTGCAACGTGCGCGCGGCGTACGCGGAGCGGTTTCCGGACGCGCAGTAGAGGATCAGCTCGGCCGAGCGGTCTGGGGCGGCGCCCTCGATGCGCTGCTCGAGGTGTCCGCGCGGGATGCTCTTGGCGCCGGGAAGGTGGCCGGTGGCGAACTCTTCGCTGCCGCGCACGTCGACGATGGTGACGCCCTCGCCGACCAGCTCGTTGACCTCGGACGGGTCCACCTCTTGGATCTGGCTCTTCACTAGGCGGAGAAGCTCCGCGCCGGACGTGCTCATCTTGAAACTCCTAAACCAGGGTCGGGATTCAGGGACTTCATAAAGTGTAGCGACTGGAGAGCCTCTGCCGGAGGCGTTTGCCGCTGTCGACGGGCGGCCCCGCACCTACCGTGTGAGCGCCAGCGCGTCGAAGGCCGTCCCCGAGATTTCCCGGACCCCCGAGTCGATCAGGCGCGGCGTCGGGAAGACTTCGGACTCCTTGGGCATGGCGAGGGCGAAGCCCTTGTTGGAGCCCCATCCGTAGACGTCCCCTTCGGCGGCCAGCGCCAGCGAGGATTCGCCCGAGGCGACGACCTGGGTGACGTCCAGGGCAAGCGCTTCCGTGACGGCGGTGGGAGATGCTTTGGCGGTCTGCTGGCCGTCGCCGATCTGGTCGGCTTCGTCGGCGCCCCAGCCGTAGACGATCCCTTCCACGAGCGCGAGAGTGGTGCCGTCGTTGCCGTTGTTGCCGCCGCAGGAGACCTCGCTGGCGGGTCCCGGCAGCGGCACGTCGTAGGGGGAGAGCACGGATTCTTCGAAGCGACCGTTGCCGACCTGCCCGAATTGGTCGTAGCCCCACGTGAACACTTCTCCGGAGGCGGTGCGGGCGCAGCTCGTCGCTTTGCCGGCCGAGATTTCGACGATGCCGGAGAGGCCGGGCACTTCGATCGGGGTGAGGCTCGATTCGGTGGTACCGGTGCCGAGCTGGCCGTGTGCGCCTGCGCCGCATGCCTCGACGGTGCCGGAGTCGGTCAGCCAGAGCACGTGCGTGCCGCCGCCTTGCACCGCCTGCACGCCCGTGAGCCCCGGCACCTGCATGGGCGTGAGGACGTCTGCGCGTAAGGCGCCCAGGCAGAGGCTCGAGACGTTGCCTTCGACGGTCGCCTTGGGCTTGTACACCGACCGCCCCCACGACCAGCCCTGGCCGGTGGAGTCGATCGCGAAGCCGGCTTCGCGTCCCTCGCCCACGGCGACGATGTCCGTGCCGGGCGGGAAGTCCACGGGCGATGCCTTGTAGTCCTGGTCGCTGCCGCTGATTTCTCCGTTGCCGAGCTGGCCGGCGCCGTCCCTGCCGAACGCCCACAGCACGCCGTCGGCGCCCACCGCGAAGCTCTCCGCGTTCCCGGCGTCGACCTTGACGATGGGACCTGGCTGGGACGTGAACTTCACTTCGGTGGGAACGGTCTTCTTGCCGAGGCCGAGCCCGTTGTAGCTTCCCCAGCGCAGGACGGTGGCGCCGGCGACGCTCGGCACGGCCAGCGCAGCGAAGACGGTGACGATGCACGCGAGTCTCACCATTGCCTGCCTATCCCCTCGGTCAAAGAGCGGGCGGGGTTGAGAGCCATCCGCCATGCTGGTCGGGTTGTTCTACAGATGACCCTACGAAACGCTCTGCGGCGCTTCGCCCATCACCCTATCCAAGGCGCGCCGAGCGTGTGCCACCGACGTCCGCTAGGGTCCACCGGCTGACGGGCGGGCGCGGCGCTCCACGGCGTCTCCCCTACGCTCACTGCGATGCGAAGGCGAGGATCTTGCGCTCCGCGGCTCGTGCCGGCGGCCGTCGTGCTGTCGGCTGCGGTGGCCGCGGCGATCCTCCTGGTGGGCTGCGGCGACGCCGGCTCGTCTTCCACGCAGCGGGCATCCTCGGCGGCCGGCGAGACGGCATTCGATGGCGGCGCGGCGCTCCCCGGCGAGGTCCCCGCCCCGGGCTTCACGCTCACCGACCAGCACGGTCGCAGCGTGTCGCTGGCGGAGTACCGCGGCCGGGTGGTGGTGCTGACGTTCCTGTACTCGACCTGCGGTGCGCCGTGCGAGCTGATCGCCCAGCAGATCCGCGGCGCGCTGGACGAACTCGCCGAAGGACATGCCCGCCCTCCCGTGGTGCTGATCGTGAGCGCGGACCCTGCGGCGGACACCCCCACACGGATCGCAGGCTTTCTCGGAGAGGTGTCGCTGAGCGGGCGCGTCCGGTATTTGACGGGCACGCCATCGCAGCTGCGGGCGGTGTGGCGCGCGTACCGCGTGAAGCCGGCGAGCGCGGGCCGGGCGACGTTCGACGAGTACGCGTCGGTGCTGCTGATCGACCGGCGCGGCGACGAGCGGGTGCTGTTCCAGTCCGAACAGCTGACCCCCGAAGGCATCAGCCACGACGTCGGGAAGCTCGACGGAGATCCCGCCCACCCCTGATACCCTAGCTGCCAGGTAGGAAATGCGATGATGTTCTCGACGAAGGCGGAGTACGGGGTGCGCGTGATGGTTGAGCTCGCGCGGCGGGCCGGCGGGGAGCCGGTGCCGCTGGCGGAGATCGCCGCGCACGACGGTCTGCCGCTGGCGTACCTCGAGCACCTGGTGGCGCGTCTGCGCAAGGCCGGGCTGGTCGACTCGCGGCGCGGCTCGCGCGGCGGCTACATGCTCGCGCGCGACGCGCACGAGATCATCGATGGCCGAGGTGGTCGCTGCGCTGGAGGGCGCGATCGCGCCGATCGAGTGCATCTCCGAGGCGGCTGACGGCTCGATCGTGTGCTCGCGCGAGTCGAGTCCCGACCATGTGTGCCCCACGAAGCTGCTGTGGACGCGCGTGCGCATGTCGATCGTGAGCACGCTGCGCGAGACGACGCTCGCGGACCTGCTCCGCGCGCCGGTGATCCCGACCGGCGCAACCCTGCCGTCGCTGGAGATGCCGGTGCCGGCGCAACCCCATTCCCCCACCCTGACGACTGGAGCCTGATAGAGCGATATGGCGGACCTGGAGATAAGAGACCTGCACGTGCGCACCGAGGAGCGCGAGATCCTGCGCGGCGTGAACCTGGAGATCAACCGCGGCGAGATACACGCGCTGATGGGCCCGAACGGCTCGGGCAAGTCCACGCTGGCGAACACGCTGCTCGGCCACCCCGCCTACGAGGTGACGGAGGGCTCGATCACGTTCAAGGGCGAGGAGATCACCGAGGCCGAGCCGCACGACCGCGCGCAGGCGGGCCTGTTCCTGGCCTTCCAGTACCCGGTCGCCGATCCCGGGCGTGTCGGTGGCGAACTTCCTGCGGATGGCGATCAACGCGAAACGCGTGGGCGCCGGTGAGGAGCCGATCCAGGTGAAGGAGTTCCGCACGCAGCTCCAGCACGCGATGGAGCTGCTGGACGTCGATCGCGCGTTCACCTCCCGCCACCTCAACGACGGCTTCTCCGGCGGCGAGAAGAAGCGCGCGGAGATCCTGCAGATGGCGATGCTGGCGCCGGACGTGGCGATCCTCGACGAGACCGACTCGGGCCTGGACATCGACGCGCTGCGCACGGTCGCGGAGGGCGTCCAGCGCCTGCACGACGAGCAGGGCCTGGGCGCGCTGATCATCACCCACTACCAGCGCATCCTCCACTACGTGAAGCCCCAGTTCGTGCACATCCTGATGGACGGTCGCATCGTGCTGGAGGGCGGCGTGGAGCTGGTCGAGCGCCTGGAGCGCGAGGGCTATGACCAGATCCGCCAGGAATACGGCGACCAGGGAGAGCTGGCGGCATGAGCGCCGGCAACGGCGCTGCTCCCAGCGGCGCGGCGCAGACGACCGGTCAGGTAAGCCAGGCCGCCACCGCGAGGCGAGCCTGTACCACGCGCTGCACGGGGCGGGCGCGGGCGATGGCCGCAGCCTGGCTGAGCTGCGCGAGGCGGCGCTGCGGGCGTACGAGCGCCTTGAGCTGCCGGTGTGGCGACGCTCGGGCTTCTGGAGCACGAGCCTTGAGAGCCTCGACCTGGATGCGCTGCAGACGAGCGTCGACGCATCGTCCCCGAAGGGGGAGCGCGAGGTGCCCGACGTGGTGACCCGCACCCTCCCCGATCGCCCGCGCGCGGGCCGGATCGTGCAGAGCGCCGGCGCTGTGGTGCAGCTGGAGCTGGACGAGAAGCTGGCCGAGCAGGGCGTGATCCTGTGCTCGCTGGAGCAGGCGTTCGCGCAGCACGGCGAGCTGGCGTCGAAGTGGTACTCCAGGCGCCTGCCGATCGACCGCCACAAGCTGGAGGCGGCGAACGCGGCGTTCTGGACGGGCGGCGCGTTCCTGTACGTGCCCGCGGGAGTGGTGGTGGAGGACCCGTTCGAGATCGTGTACGCGATCGATCGCCCGGGCGTCGCGCAGTACGGGCGCACGCTGGTGCTGGGCGACGCGGGCAGCGAGTTCCGCGTGCACGAGTACGACCTCGCCGAGGACTTCGAGGTGAATGAAGGCCCACCCACCCAGGCCCTGCACGCGGGCGCGTTCGAGATGTACCTGAACGACGGCGCGCGCTGCCGCCTGGCGCAGTACCAGGATTGGGGCTCGGGCGACGTGTTCGACGTGTCGACGCGCTTCGTGGGCGTGGGACGCGACGCGTACTGCCACTGGCTGCCGGCGCTGCTGGGCGGCCATCTGGTGCGCCAGCACCTGGAGCTGGCGGTGAGCGAGAAGGGCGGCGACATGGCCTTCCGCGGCGTGTTCTGCACGGAGGCGGACGAGCACCTGGACGTGTTCGCGGTGGACCTGCACGAGACGGGACCATCGGGCGGCGACGTGCACTGGCGCGGGACTGCGACGGGCGAGAGCCGCGCGAGCTTCGAGGGGCTGATCCAGATCGACCCCGGCGCCCAGCAGACGCACACGTACCTGCAGATCCACACGATGATGCTCTCGCCGAAGGCGCGGATCGACGCGATCCCGTCGGTGCTGGTGTCGGCGGACGACGTGTCTGCGTCGCACGGCGGCACGGTGGGCGAGCTGGACGAGACGGCGATCTTCTACATGCAGTCGCGCGGCCTGGACCGCCCGGCGGCGGTGCGGGTGATCGTGGAGGGCTTCTTCGAGCCGCTGGTCGCGGAGCTCCACGACGAGCCGCTGGAGGAGCTGGTGCGCGCGCAGATCGCGCAGAAGCTGGCGGCGGCGCGCGAGGACATCGAGACGTATGCCACCAGTCGCTGAGAAGGACGTGTTTGAGGGGAGCCCCTCCGGGGCTCTGGCGGGCGTTCGCAGTGACTTCCCGATCTTCGAGCGGAGATTCGGCGACCCGCCCCGTCCCCTCGTGTACCTCGACTCGGCGGCCAGCTCGCAGAAGCCGCAGGCGGTGATCGACGCGCAGGCGGAGCACCTGCGCGCTCACAACGCGAACGTGCACCGCGGCGTGTATGCGCTGGCCCAGGAGGCGGATGCGGCGTACGACGGCGCGCGCGAGCGGGTGGCGGCGTTCGTGGGCGGAGCGCCGCGGACGACGATCTTCACGAAGAACGCGACGGAGGCGATCAACCTCGTTGCGTATGCGTGGGGCCGGGCGAATGTGGGCGCGGGCGACGCGGTGCTGATCACGCAGATGGAGCATCACGCGAACCTGGTGCCGTGGCAGGTGCTGTGCCGCGAGCGCGGCGCCGAGCTGCGCTACCTGGAGGTCGACGAGCAGGGCGAGCTGTCGCTGGAGCAGCTGGACGCGGAGCTGGCGCGCGGCGACGTGCGCCTGGTGGCGTTCGCGCACGTGTCGAACGTGCTCGGGACGATCAACCCGGTGGCGGAGATGACGGCGAGGATTCGCGCGGCGGGCGCGGTGTCGGTGATCGACGGCGCCCAGGCTGTCCCGCAGCTGCCGGTGGACGTGGGGCAGATCGACGCGGACTTCTACGCGTGGACGGGCCACAAGGCGCTGGGGCCGACGGGCATCGGCGTGCTGCACGGTCGCCGCGAGATCCTGGAGGAGATGGAGCCGTTCCTGACGGGCGGCGACATGATCGCGTCGGTGGACTTCCAGGCGACGACCTGGAACGAGCTGCCGCACAAGTTCGAGGCGGGCACGCCTCCGATCGCGGAGGCGGTCGGCTTGGGCGCGGCGGTGGAGTACCTGCGACGGCTGGGCATGGAGCGCGTGCGCGCACACGAGCGGGCGCTGACGGCATACATGCTCGAGCGCCTTGTCGAGATTCCCGGCCTGCGCGTGGTCGGCCCGGCGAGCGCCGAGCGCCGCGGCGGCCTCGCGTCGTTCACGATCGAGGGCATCCATCCGCACGACATCGCCGAGCTGGTCGACCGGGGCGGTGTGTGCATCCGCGCGGGCCACCACTGCGCGCAGCCGCTGATGCGCTGCCTGGGCGTGAGCGCGACGGCGCGGGCGAGCGTGGGCGTGTACAACGAGCGCTCCGACGTGGACGCGCTGGTGGACGCGCTGGTGGCCGGACGCGAGGTGTTCGGGCTGTGATGCAGGCGGGGCAGTTGCGGGCCGAGCCGCCGCGCGGCATGTGTTCGTTCGCGGACGCCGTATAACCATCGCTATCGAGACGGCGTCATGGACGATCTCTACCGCGACTACATCCTCGACCACTACAAGCGCCCGCGCAACTTCGGCGAGCTCGACCCCCACGATCTGGAGGCGCTGGAGCACAACCCCCTGTGCGGCGACGAGCTGGCGGTGCAGATCCGCGTGAAGGACGACCGCATCGAGGACCTGCGCTTCCAGGGCCACGGCTGCGCGATCTCCCAGGCGGCGGCGTCGATCGCCTCGGAGGAGCTGAAGGGGATGACCCTGGATGAGGTGGGCGAGCTGGGCGCCGACTGGATGATCGAGCTGCTCGGCATCCCCGTGTCGGCGACGCGGCGCAAGTGCGCGCTGCTGAACCTGAAGGTCGTGCGCGGCGCGGTGACCGGCGATCGCGCCTGGCCGGCTTGAGCGTGGCCGACCTCCTCTAAGACGCCGACGACACAGGGGCCTCTAGATGACCATGGTACGATGACCATGGTCATGTCTACCCGCACCGTCTCCGCAAGCCAGTTCAAGGCCCAGTGCTTGGCCATGCTCGACGAGGTGGCCGCCACGGGCGAGGAGATCGTGATCACCAAGCGCGGCCGCGCCGTGGCAAAGGTGTCGGCTGCCAAGGCTCCCGAGAGCCTGCGCGGCTCGGTTACGTTCAACGTCTCGGACGATGAGCTGATCCAGCCGATCGACGTGGAGTGGGACGCCACCCGCAGTTGATCGTCCTGGACACTCACGCATGGCTGTGGTGGTCCGCCGCGCCCGAGCGACTGTCGGGCGCCGCGCGGACGACGATAGACGCGGCTCGGAGCATCGGCGTCTCCACGATCAGCGTGTGGGAGCTGGCGATGCTGGCTGTGCGTGGACGCGTCTCCCTCGACCGCGAGGTCGGCACGTGGGTCAGGCAGGCGCTCGCGCAGGAGCGCGTCGAGTCGCTCGCGCCGAGCCAGGAGATCGCTGTCGCGGCCGCCCTGCTCGACCCGAAGCGCTTCCCCGGAGATCCGGCCGACAGGTTGATCTACGCGACGGCGCGCTCGCTGGGCGCGACGCTGATCACACGCGACGCGCCGATCCGCGCGTTCGACCCCGCGCTGACATTGTGGTGAGGGAGGGCTAGGGAGATTTCATCAGCTCGACCGCGGCCTGCCCGGCGCGTTCGCCGAGCACGCGGTAGCCCTCGAACTTCTGGTCGGTGTAGAGCTGGTCGAAGGTGCTGTTGTGGGGGAAGTTGGGGTCGGCCCTGTGGTAGGCGAGGACGTCCCACGGCGAGCCCGCGGTCATGACGTTGCGGGCGTACACGAGCCTGCAAGGGATGTCGCCGCGCCCCGAGCTGGCGGGATAGTGGAAGTCCACGCGCACAGCCGTCTTCTTGGCCTGGCTGTCGGTCTCGGGGAACAGGGGCGCGGGCTTGATGGCGCCGATTTCCACGCCCAGCTCGCTGCGCGCCAGCGCGATGGCGTCACCGAGGACTTCGAAGCCCTCGCCGCCGCTGGCGTCGAAGCAGTAGATCTGCGTGCACCCGCGCCGCAGCAGCTCGACGAGCCCCAGGTTCTCGTAGTGCCCGCCGTCGGTCACGTACAGGTACCTGGCCCCGATGCGGTTGCGGCCGATCATTTCGTTGAACAGGTACACCGGCCGCGGGCGGCCGAAGAACCTGAAGGCGAAGTCGCCCAAGTCGCGGCCGGTCCTGGACACCCAGTCGGGCAAGGGGCGACCGAAGAACGTCATCGGTTCCTCCTTCTTTCTCTTCCAGTTGTCCACCCAGCGTGGATTGGGCACCCACACGCCGAGCCGCATGTTGGCGAGCGCCAGCAGGAACGTGTACGGGCGCTGCGTGAGCTTGCCCATCGACGGCGAGATCGCGGCCCCCGACATGGCCACGGCGGCGGGCAGCGAGAAATCGCTCACGCGCCGGCGTCTCGGCTGCATGCCGACGAGCTTGCGCGCCGCACGGGCGCGTTTTTCGAGTGTGCCTCGCCGGCCCTGTTCCGGCGCCTTGAACACCTCCTCCAGGTCTTCGGTGGGCAGGGCTCCGACAAGCGGCCCGCCGACGGTGTTGGCGCTGAAGGTGAAGCTCGTCACCCTGCGCCCCGGAGGCGTGGCCCCGCAGTCGGAGATGTTGGCGGCGGCGCACACGAGCAGCGTGGGCCACGGTCGTCCCTTCACGGCCGTCTGAGAGAGGCGGACCAGCGTGTCGTAGTCGCGTTCCACGGCGATCGGCCCGTCCCCTCCGGTATCCCCTGGGGAAAGCGCCTGCAGGCGTTCGTGTTCGCGCTCCCTGAGGTCGGCCGGGTACAGGCGCTTGAGCGCGAAGGCGCTGCACAGCCGCCGCTTGTAGAAGGGGTGCAGCGACCAGCTGGTGAGATCGGCGAGGCCGTACAGCACCGCGAAGGCGACGATGGCGCCGACGCCGACCGCGACCACCCACGGCCGCACCCCGTGGAGCGAGCTGGCGAGCGCGACGGAGACCCCGAACACGTACACAGCCCCGAGGAGCAGCGGACCGACCAGCCCGCCGGCGACGTAGGCGATCGCCCGTCGCGCTCGCGAGCTCAGCGAGCTCAGCCACTTCCTGCCTTTTTCGGCCTCTTCGTAGGCCTTCTTCGGTGTGGCGAGCGCCTCCCTCAGCTGCGCGAGCACGCCCAGCACGAGCCCGGCCAGCCCGGCGCTCCCGGCGACTACGCCCCCATCCTTGGGAGCCCCCGAGGAGCCCGCGGCGATGTGCACGGAGCCGTGGTGAAAGACGCCGACGAGGGCGGGCGTGGCGAGCATCAGCAGCGCGAGCAGCACGGCCAGGAAGAGCAGGCGCGTGGACCACGTTTCGAGCAGCTTGCCGCGGTCGTCGTGGGTCCTGCGGAGCATCCCCGCGAGCGCGATCCCCGCGCCGAGCGCGAGCGTGCCGACGGGCACCATCCACCACCCGTGGACACCCGCTTTGCAGCCGCCCGAGCGCGCCGCGCAGTTGCCGAGCAGGTGGGGCAGGTGGGGACGGTAGACGTACTCGCCGAGCAGCAGCCCGGCGGCGAACAGGGGCAGCGAGACGAACACGAGGTTGAACGCCAGGCCGAGCACCGCCCGCAGGACCAAGTACGTCAGAGCGCTTGCATCGGGCGCCATGTAGGAGCTGCGGTTGCGCAGGTACTGCTCCTCGGGCGATCCTTTGGCGAACGGCCCCAGCTCGGGAGAGAAAGAGTTGGGGTCGGAGTCGTCGTACCCATCTTCGTGGGGATTTTCCGGGCGCTTCGACGTCGTCCAGTGCTTGGCGACCATCGAGAAGGCCGCCGCGATGTAGGAGCCGCCGGACACCGCCGCCAGGTAGGAGGCCTTCTCGAGCTGCCGTTCCTGCTGCAGCCACTGGAGGGCCCCGAGGTTGAAGGCGGCCGAGCGGATCCCGCCGCCGGAGCAGCACACGCCGAGCTTGCCCTCCTGGGGCTTCTCCACCAGCCCCAGGTGGCTGGGCACCGGCTCCGGGCGCGCGCCGTAGCGGATGTAGCGAAGCCATCGGCGCCTGACGCTGCGCATCGCCTTCCAGCGCGCCGCCGCCGGCACCGTCCTCTCCAGGCCGCGGTCGTCCTTCTCGATGTCCGGGCCGTTGAGCGGCGTGCCGGCGAACCGGGGCGCGGGAGCATCGCCCGACCCTGCAGCGGCGGCAAGGCCAGCCGTTGCGTCGGTCGTGTTGGTCTTGCGCCTGCACCTACGCAGGGCCATACGCCTCGCCCCAATTCACCGTTGCGCGCCCCCTGTCTCGCCGACCGAAGCATCGCACAATTCCGAAATCGCGGCGTGGCGATCGTCCTCACAAGACATGACCATCGGCGAGTACCCGGCGCGGCGCTGTCACGGGCGTTCACGCTAGGCGGGCCTGAGCGAACGCGCACGCGCCCGACGTGCTCAGCTACCCCAGACCTCTTCGGCGGTCTCGACGATCAGGCGGAGCTTCGCGACCTCGTCCTCCTGGGTGAGGAGGTTGCCCTCGACGGTGGAGGAGAAGCCGCACTGCGGTGAGAGACAGAGCTGGTCTGGGTCGACGTACCGCGAGGCCTCCTCGATGCGGCGCTTGAGCATGTCCTTGTCCTCGAGCTCGGGGCGCTTGGTGGTGACGAGGCCGAGGACCACCTGCTTTCCCTTGGGGACGAACCGCAGCGGCTCGAAGGTGCCGGAGCGCTCGTCGTCGTACTCGAGGAAGAAGCCGTCGACTTCGAGCTCGCTGAACAGCGCCTCGGCGACGAAGTCATAGCCGCCCGCGGCGACCCACGAGGAGCGGAAGTTGCCGCGGCACATGTGCGTGGTCACGGTCATCTCGTCGGGCCGGCGCGCCAGCGCCTCGTTGATGTGGCGGATGTAGACCTCGTGCTGGTGCTCGGGGTCGCCCCCGATCTCGGCCACGTGCTGGCGCTCCTGGGGGTCGTTCATGTACGCGAGGCTCGTGTCGTCGAACTGCAGATAGGTGCAGCCGAGCTCGCCGAGGCGGCGGACCTCCTCGGCGTAGGCTGCGACGAGGTCCGACCAGAACTGCTCCATGTCGGGATAGAGCGTCTCGTCGACCGAGGCGCGCCCGCCGCGGTAGTGGACCATGCTGGGGGACGGGATCGTGAGCTTCGGGGTGGCCGAGACGGCCGTCTCCTTCAGGAATGCGAAGGCATCGCCGAAGATCGTGTGCTCGAGCGAGATCCGCTCGCCCACGTGCATCGACGGCGGCGTGAACTCGATGTCTCCCTGCTCGTTGTGGAAGGCGACCTTCAACGAGCTGTCCATCACCTTGCTGACGCCACCGAGCTGGTAGATGAAGTCCATGTGCCAGGACGCCCGGCGGAACTCCCCGTCGCTCGCCGACCGCAGGCCGACGTCTTCCTGCAGCTTCACGACCTCGCGAATCGCCTCGTCCTCGATGCCGCGCAGCTGTGCATCGTCGATCTCTCCTTTCGCATGACGCTCGCGCGCCGCCAGCAACGTCGGCGGCCGCAGCAGGCTGCCGACGTGATCCGCGCGAAAAGGGGGCGTCGTGCGAGCGGCCACGGCGAGCAGGATACCTTCGCGGCGCTCGCCCGACGCTCTCAGCGCCGCTGCTCGAGCGCACGCTGGGCGACCGCAAAGGCCCCGTTCGCCGCCGGAACGCCGGCGTAGACGGCGGTGTGGATGAACACCTCGGCGATCTCCCCCTCGGTGAGCCCGTTAGCCAATGCGGCCCCGACGTGGACCGCCAGCTCGTTCTCGCGTCCGAGCGCGGCGAGCAGAGCGAGCGTGATGGCGCTGCGCGTGCGCCGGTCGAGCCCGTCCCGAGTCCACACGCCTCCCCACGCGTAGCGGGTGATGAAGTCCTGGAACGGCTGGTTGAATGACGTGGCGGTTGCGGCCGCGCGCTCGACGTGCTCGTCGCCCAGCACCTCGCGGCGTACCTTCATGCCCTCGTCGAGGGGATCGCTCACTGTTGCTCCTTCGTGTCGAGGTGGTCGAGGATCAGGTTGGTGACGGCGGCCGCCTGCTCCACGTTGGCGAGGTGCGCCGCGGCGACGAGCTCCAGTCGCGCGGCCGGGATGCCGTCGGCGAGCAGCCGCGCGTGCGCGGACGGAGGGGCAGCCGTGTCGTGCTCACCGGCGATGACCAGCGTGGGCGCGCGCACGGCCGCGAGCTCCTCACGCAGGTCCATTCGCTCGATCGCGCCGCAGCAGGCCGCATAGCTCTCGGCCGGGGTCGCGACGAGCATCGCGCGCAGGCGCGCGCACACGTGCGGGTGGCGCGCGGCGTAGGCGGGCGTGAGCCAGCGCGCGAGCACCGCGTCGGCGATCGCCTCGACGCTCCCGGCCTCCAGGACGGCGGCGGCGCGCGCCGCCCACGCGCTCGCGGGTCCCATGTACGGCGAGCTGCAGCACAGGATCAGCCGCTCGATCCGCTGCGGCGCATGGACGGCGAGCCAGATGCCGACCATGCCGCCCAGCGACAGGCCGCAGAAGGAGGCGCTGTCGAGCTCGAGGCGATCAAGTAGCTCGAGGACGTCTTCGGCGAGATCGGCGATCTCGAGCGGGGCGACCGCAGCGGGGGAATGACCGTGGCCGCGGTGGTCATAGCGGATCACGTGCAAGCGCCGCGCGAGCGCGTCGGCCTGCGGGTCCCACACCGCGAGCGTGGCGCCGAGCGAGCTGGCGAGCACGAGCGCCGGCGCCCCGCGCTCGCCCTGCTGGACATGGTGGACCGCGGTCATCGGCCGGCGGGGCGGTAGCCGGCGAGCGCGCGATCGACGAAGGCGCCCGCAGCGCCGAGATACGACTGGGGATCGAGCGCTGCGTCGATCTCGGCGCCCGCCAGGGCAGCGGTCACCTCGGGCGCCGCCAGCAGCGCCTCGCGCAGCGTCCCGCCCGCGCCGGCCGCCCGCCGAGCGGCCGCCTGCACGAGCTCCTGCGCCGGCCACCAGCCGAGGCGCTCGGCCAGCGCGCTGACGACGCTCTCCGCCATCACGAGATCGCCGGCGGCTCGGAGGTTCGAGCGCATGCGCTCGCCGTCGACCTCGAGGCCCTCGAGCATCGCGCGTGCCGCCGCCGCCGCCGATCCGGTCAGGCGCAGCAGGTCCGACAGCGTCTCCCACTCGCTCTGCCAGGCGCCGGCGGCGCGCTCGTGCTCCCCCACCATCGCCGCGTGCAGCGTCGCGGCGAGCCCCGGCGCACGGCGGGCGCAGGCGAGCACGGCCACGGCCGCCACCGGGTTTCGCTTGTGGGGCATGGTGCTCGAGCCTCCGTCACCCTCGCCGGCGCCCTCGCGTACCTCCGCGACCTCGCCCTGCGCGAGCAGCGTGACGTCGCGAGCGGGCTTGGCGAGCGCTCCGGCGAGCAGCGACAGGGCCGAGGCGATGCTCGCGACTCGGCTGCGCTCGCTGTGCCACGGCAGTGCCGGCTCGGCGAGGTCGAGCTCGCGCGCGAGCTCGCCGGCCACGGCCAGCGCGTGCTCGCCGAGCGCCGCCGACGTTCCGACGGCGCCACCGATTTGAGCCGCGAGCGCCCATTCGGCGCTCGCGAGCAGGTTGCGCCGGGCCGACTCGATCCCGGCAAGCCAGCCTGCCGCCTTCAGGCCGAACGTCACCGGCAGCGCCTGCGCCAGCAGCGTCCGGCCGAGCATCGGCGTGTCGCGGTAGCGCTCCGCGAGCTGCGCACAGGCGTCCGCGGCGCCATGCGCGTCGGCCGCGATCGGCCCGAGCGCACGCTTGGCCACCAGCATCGCTGCGGTGTCGAGGATGTCCTGGCTGGTGGCGCCGCGGTGCACGTGGTCGGCGACCCGCTCGGGCACGAGCGCCCGCAGCGCCCGGACCATCGGCAGGACGGGGTTGCCGGTGCCCGTCCCCTGCGCCCCGAGCGCGGCGATGTCGAAGCGCTCGGCCCGGCACGCTGCCGCGATCGTCGCGGCGTCCGCATCGGGGATCTCGCCCACCCGCGCACGCGCCCGTGCGAGGGCGGCCTCGACGTCGAGCATCGCCTGCAGCCAGGCTCGGTCGGTGACCTGCTCCGCCGCCTCACCGCGCGCGAACACGCCCGAGAACAGGCCCTCAGAGCGCGAAGAAGACAGTCTCGTTCAGCCCCTGCAGGTGGATGTCGAAGCGGTAGCCGCCGTCGATCGGCGTCGCCAGCAGCGTGTCGCGTCGCGCGGCCGGGACGCTCGTGAGCACCGGGTCGGCCGCGTTGGCGGCCTGCTCATCGGCGAAGTAGATGCGGGTGACGCAGCGGTGGAGCAGGCCGCGGGCGAAGACGGAGACGTCGATGTGCGGCGCCTGCGTGACGCCGTCAGGACCCGGCAGCGGTCCGGGCTTGACGGTGCAGATCTCGAAGCTGCCGTCGCGCTGCCCGCCCGCACAGCGCGCAAAGCCGCGAAATCCGGCGAGCGCGGATGGCCCGCCGTGGCCGTGGATGTCGGCGAAGCGGCCATCCGCATCGGACTGCCAGGTCTCGATCAGCGAGTCGATCACCGGCGCGCCGGCGCCGTCGTAGACGCTCCCGTGGATGCGCAGCGCGCCCGGCGCGCCCTCCGCGACCGCCAGCGGGCCACCCTCCCAGGGCAGGCCGATCGCGAAGAACGGGCCGACGGTCTGCGAGGGTGTGGTCGGGGAGCTCAACGTGCCTCCTCGAACGGCGTCTGCTCGGGGCCGCGCAGGTGGATGTCGAACTCGTACGCGAGCGCCCAGTGGTCCCGCGAGCGGTCGATCGACAGCCGCGAGACGAGACGCTCGCGCGCCTTCGGGTCGGCGACGGAGTTGAAGATGGGGTCGAGCCCCAACAGCGGATCGCCGGAGAAGTACATCTGCGTGACGAGCCGCTGGGCGAAGGCCCGGCCGAGCAGGGAGAAGTGGATGTGCGCCGGTCGCCAGACGTTCTCGCCGTTGCCCCAGGGGTAGGCGCCCGGTTTGATCGTCGTGAAGCGGTAGCTGCCCTGATCGTCGGTGAGGCAGCGCCCGGCGCCGCTGAAGTTGGGGTCGAGCGGTGCGGGCCAGCGGTCGGCGCTGTGGGCGTAGCGCCCGGCGCCGTTGGCCTGCCAGATCTCGACGAGCGTGTTGCGCAACGGCTTGCCCTCGGTGTCGAGCACGCGGCCGCTGACGGTGATGCGCTCACCGATCGGCTCGCCCGCGTGCTGGGTCGTGAGGTCGTGGTCGTGCTCCTCGATGGGTAGGGCGCAGGAGAGCTGCGGGCCGGTGATCTCGGTGATCGTGTGCGGCAGGTGGACGAGCGGCTGCTTGGGGTGGCGCAGCGCGGTCGATCTGTACGGGGGGTGGTCGAGCGGCGGTTGGGCGTCGGCCGGCTCGCGCACATAGCTGTTCGGCGTATCGGTCGCCCGCTCGCGCGCGTCGCCACTCGACGTACCGGTCGGCGTGTCGTCGCTTTGCATCCCGGCGGAGACGTTAGTTGACACGTCGCTCCAGCCCGCCCCAGTGTGGATCGCGCAGCTCTCGCTTGAGGATCTTGCCGGCGCCCGACTTGGGCAGCGCGGCGGTGCGCAGCTCGACCGAGCGCGGAACCTTGAAGCCGGCGAGGCGCTCGCGGCAGTGGGCGATGAGATCGGCGACCGGCGGGTCCTCTCCCTCCCCGACGACGGCGACCGCGTGCACCGCTTCGCCCCACTGCGCGTCGGGCACCCCGAACACCGCCGCCTCGATCACCGACGGGTGCTCCACGAGCGCCGACTCGACCTCGACCGAGTACACGTTCTCACCGCCGGAGATGATCATGTCCTTGAGGCGGTCGACCATGTACAGGTAGCCGTCGCCGTCGGCGTACGCCCCGTCGCCCGAGCGGTACCAGCCGTCGACGAGGGCCGCCTCGGTGGCGTCGCGGCGCTTCCAGTAGCCGAGCATCACGTTCGGACCCCGCACCCACACCTCGCCGATCTCGCCGGGCGCCAGCTCCGCGCCGTCCTCGCCGCGGATCTGGACCTGGACGCCGGGCACCGGCGCGCCCATCGAGCGCAGGCGGGTCTTGTAGGGCTCCTCGCCGGCTGCGCCGCGACGATGATCCTCGGGCGTGCAGTGCGTGACCGTGGGAGCGGTCTCGGTCATGCCGTAGAACTGGGCGAGCTCGCAGTCGAAGCGATCGAGCGCGCGGCGCTGCAGCTCGGGAGATATGGGCGAGGCGGCGTACTGCAGGTTGCGCAGGCTGCTCAGGTCGGCCGGCCGTTCGTCGAGGGCACGCAGCAGCATGTCGAGCATCGTCGGCACGAGCACCGCGTGGGTGATCCGCTCGCGCTCGATCGTCTCGGCGACGGCGTGTGCGTCGAACCGCGGCATGATCACCTGCGTCGCGCCCACCCACGTGGCGGCGAACAGGTTCGAGGTCCCGGCGACGTGGAACATCGGCGGGATGTGCAGGAAGCGGTCGTCGTGGCGGTGCCCCGTCGCGACCAGGTTGTGCCTGGCGTTGGCCAGGAGGTTGCCGTGGCTGAGCATGACGCCCTTCGGGCGCCCCGTCGTCCCGCCCGTGTAGGAGATCGTCGCCAGCTCGTGCTCGTCGAGCCCCGGCGGCGAGGCCGCCGGCCGGTCGATCAGCTCCTCGTAGTCGCGCCATCCCTCGGGGCACGCTCCAGCGCCGATGTGCACCAGGGCTCGCAATGACGGACAGCGCTCACCCAGCGCGTCTCCCAACTCGTGGCGCTCGTCGTCGAGCAGCAGCGCCTCCAGGGCGGAGTCGTCGATCATGAACGCCAGTTCCTCGAGCGTGAGGCGGAAATTGAGGTCGACGAGCACCCGCCCGAACGCCGGCACCCCGAGCCAGCACTCGGCGTGGACCAGCGAGTTCGCGCCAAGCACGCCCACCCTGCCGCCGGGGGCGACGCCCAGCTCGTCGAGCGCGGCGCCGAGACCGCCCACGCGGCGGCTCACCTGCGCGTAGCTGACGCTTCGCTCGCCGTCGATCAAGGCGACGTGATCGCCGAACAGAGCCGACGCGCGCTCCAGCGGCCAGCTCAGATCGCCGCTCGTGCGAGACGGCGTCAGGCGAGCTGAGGCAGGATGTAACATCGCGCGGGCGTGATAGTGACGGTTGAGACACGATAGTGACCATCGATCTCGACGAGATCGTCGCCATCGATGTGCACACCCACGCCGAGGCTTCGGTCGACCAGCCACAGGACCCGTTGACCGGAGAGCTGCTCGCGGCGGCGGCGAAGTACTTCGGCGCCGAGCCACAGCAGCCGACCGCTCAGGCGGTTGCCGACTACTACCGCGCGCGCAAGATGGCCGCGGTGATCTTCACGGTGGACGACGAGGCGGGCCTGGGTCGGCGGCGGATCCCCAACGAGGAGGTCGCGGCGGTGGCGGCCGCCAACGCCGATGTGCTGATCCCTTTCGCGAGCATCGATCCACACAAGGGCAAGCTCGGCGTGCGCGAAGCCCGACGCCTGATCGACGAGCACGGCGTCCGCGGTTTCAAGTTCCACCCGAACACCCAGGCCTTCTGGCCGAACGACCGCGATTTCTATCCGCTGTACGAGGTGATCGCGCAGGCCGGGCTGATCGCGCTGTTCCACTCCGGCCAGACGGGCATCGGGGCGGGGATGCCGGGCGGCGGAGGGGTGCGTCTGAAGTACTCGAACCCGATGTGCGTCGACGACGTCGCGGCCGACTTCCCCGAGCTGAGCATCATCCTCGCCCACCCCTCTTTCCCGTGGCAGGACGAGGCGTTGGCGGTCGCCACCCACAAGCCCAACGTCTACATCGACCTGTCGGGGTGGTCGCCGAAGTACTTCCCCGAGATCCTCGTGCGTTACACGAACACGCTGCTGAAGGACAAGATGCTGTTCGGCTCGGACTACCCGTTGATCACACCCGATCGGTGGCTGGCCGACTTCGAGCAGCTCCCCATCCGTGAGGATGTCCGCCCGCGCGTCCTCAAGGACAACGCCGCGCGGCTGCTCGGCCTGCACGGCGGGTGAGCACCGCCCCGCGGAGGCTCGCGCTGAGCGCGACACGGCTCACTCGGCGCGGCGGCGCTTCGCGTCTCGATACAATTCCTACTCCACAGCACAGGATTCGCAAGCTACCCTGGAACGAGGAGCTTCATGGCAACGATTGAGCGCACGAAGATCACCAAGCCCAGCCCGATCGTCGAGGACGAGCAGGGGCAGCTGCGCGCTCGCCAGGGCATCTCGCGCGAGGTCGTGACGGAGCTCTCGAAGATCAAGGGCGAGCCAGACTGGATGGCCGACAAACGGCTGAAGTCGCTGGAGATCTTCGAACGCAAGCCGATCCCCACGTGGGGACCCGATCTGAGCGGCCTGAACCTCGACGACCTCGTCCTGTACTCCCCCCCGACTGCCGGGCGCTTCAACAGCTGGGACGACGTGCCGGCGGAGATGAAGCAGACCTACGAGGACCTCGGCATCCCCCAGGCCGAGCGCGAGCACCTCGCGGGCGTCGTCGGCGTGTGGCGCCAGGAGCCCGTGTACGAGGGCCTGAAGGAGGAGTACGCCAAGCAGGGCATCCTGTTCTGCTCGATGGACACCGCCATCACCGAGTACCCGGAAGCTCGTGCAGAAGTACTTCATGACCAAGTGCGTGCCCGCGCAGGACAACAAGTTCTCGGCGCTGCACGGCGCGGTGTGGTCGGGCGGAGCCTTCTGCTACATCCCCAAGGGCGTCAAGTGCGACCTGCCGCTGCAGTCCTACTTCCGCATGGAGGGGGCAGGAGAGGGCACCTTCGAGCACACGCTGATCATCGCCGACGAGGGCGCGGAGGTGAACTACATCGAGGGCTGCACGGCGCAGACCTACAGCGTCAACTCGATGCACTCGGCGGTCGTGGAGATCTTCGTGCACGAGGGCGCGAAGGCGCGCTACACGACCGTGCAGAACTGGTCCAAGGACGTCTACAACCTGAACACCAAGCGCGCGATCGTCGACGCCAACGGCACCGTCGAGTGGGTCGGCGGCTCGATGGGCGCCAAGTACGTGATGCTGTACCCGGGCTCGTTCCTGATGGGCGAGGGCGCGCGCGCCGACCACCTGAACGTCGGCGTGGCCGGCAAAGGCGTGCACAAGGACACCGGCGCGAAGGTCGTGCACCTGGCGCCGAACACGACCTCGAACATCCTCGCCAAGTCGATCTCCAAGGACGGCGGCATCATGGGCTACCGCGGACTGGTGAAGATGGGCCACAACTCCGCCGGCTCGAAAGCGCGCGTGCAGTGCGACGGGCTGATGATGGACGGCGAATCGAAATCCGACACGTGGCCTGACATCCAGATCCAGAACCCGCACGTGACGGTCGCCCACGAGGCGACGGTGGGGCGGATCTCCGACGACCAGCTCTTCTACATGGGCTCGCGCGGCTTCACCGAGGACGAGGCGGCGGCGATGATCGTCAACGGCTTCATCGAGCCGGTGACGAAGGAGCTGCCGATGGAGTACGCGGTCGAGCTCAACCGCCTCATACAGCTGGAGATGGTCGGCAGCATCGGCTAGCGGCGCGGCTTGCGGGCGCCCGTGGACAACATCGTCGCGCCGCTGTTCCCGCGCGGGCTGCCGTGGGTGAACGCGCCATCGGGCGGGATGAGCGCGATCCAGCGCGGACGCCCGACGCTGGTGGAGTTCTGGGACTTCTGCCGGCCGAGCTCGTTGCGCACGCTGCCGTACGTGATCAGCTGGCACGAGCGCTACGCGCCGGCGGGCCTGCGGGTGATAGGAGTGCACTGCCCCGGCTTCGATGCCTCACGCGACGAGCAGGCGGTCCGCGAGGCGGTCGTCCGCCTGGACATCGCGCACGCGGTGCTGATCGACAGCGAGCTGGCGGTGTGGCAGGAGTACGAGAACCTCGGCTGGCCGGCGCGCTACCTGTTCGACGGCCACGGGCGGCTGTTCGACTATCACTACGGAGAGGGCTGCTACGCGGAAACCGAGCTCGCGATCCAGGAGCTGCTGGGCGTGGAGCGCGAGCCGCTCGCGCCGCTGCGCCCGGAGGACGTCCCGGGCGCCGCGCTCGCGCCGCAGACGCAGGACCGGGAGGGCGCATACTCGGGGCCGTACGAGGCGGGCGGGGTGTGGGCGGTGCTCGACGGCGCCGGAACCGTGACGGTGAACGGCGGCGAGGCAGCGGGCGGCAGGGAGCTGACGATCGCCCGCCCGGGCGCCTACCCGCTGCTGGAGCACGACCGCCACACGGCCGGCGTGCTGGAGCTGGCGGTGGGAGACGGCGTGAGATGCCTGGCGACGTGCTTCACGCCGGGCGTCGCGTGAGCAACGCCAGCCACGCTAGGGCACCTTCACGCTGAAGCGCGAGATGGTCACCCCGAACGGGCGTTTCGAGCCGCGCGCGGCGCGCATGCTTTCGCCGGCGATGACCTCGTAGAGTGGGCCTTCGTCGGCACGGTCGGAGGTTCTGGCTTCGCTGTAGCTGCCCGACGACCTCGCGAAGAACAGGCGCCCTCGATAGACCGTCGGGCAGGAGCTTTCCAGCAGGACGGAGATCCGCACGCGTTGCCCGGCGACGATGGTCCGCTGCGTTGTCTGGGAGAGGATCTTTCCGGGCAGCGAGCACCCATTGACAGGCTGCGGTTCGAGTTCGACGTCGTAGCCGCTCGAGATGTTCGGCGCGGCGAGCGGCGCCGTGAACGTGATCGACAGGCCGGGGAGCGGCTCGTTCGTGGAGCGGATGACCCGCGGGAAGGAATGCTGGCCGCCGGCGGCCGCCACGGAGAGCGGGCCGGGCCCGGTCATCCGCGGCGAGTAGCGAACGCTGACGGCGCGGTGCAGGCGGGCGGCCGCCGGCAGCGGGCCGGACGAGCGCTGGATGCCCTCGGGCCGGCACTGTTGACTGGGCCCGGCGCCCGGGAGCTCGCACGTCGAGCCGTTGCGGAAGGTGACGGTCAGCGTCGGTGTGCCGGGTGCCTTCCTGCCGCGGAACCCGTACGGACCGACGTTCGCGTGCGCCGGCGCGCGAAGGACGATCAGGTAAGCGCCGTCGGGCCCGTACGGCCTTACGGTGCGAGCTCGTCCGGGCGCGTGCACGCGGATGCTCGTGGCGTCGGGCCCGAGCATGCCGATGGCGACCTCCCGCAGGTCCGCCTGCGGGCAGCGCACCCCCCAGTCTTCCTGGCCGGGCAGATCGCAGTGCACGCGCTGGCCGGGGTACAGGTTTTCGCCCGCCAGCGGCAGGCCGTCGGCCGTGACGACGATCGGCGCGCCGGGCTGGAAGGCTCGCCCGTCGGCATCGGCCGTCGCGCACGAGTCCGAGCTGATGGCGTCGGCCGGCGAGAACTGGTGGAAGAGCCCGTCGCCCTTGAACGCATAGCCGATCCCGAGGCCGCCCAGCCGGCCGTCTACGACGCGGCCGCCCTGCAGGCACACGAGACCGCGGCTGGTCTCGATCACGCGCATCCCCCACGGCGGACCCCCGGCGGGATCGGCGTCGCGGATGGGCAGCAGGGCGAGGCTCGCGGACAGTGGCCTGCCGAGGCCGACGGTCGGACTGGCGGGCAGCACGAACGCGGGTGTGACCGGCTTGCCCGACCCGAGCAGCAGCGCGCTGCCGCCGGCGCCGACGAGCGCCAGCGCGGCGAGCCCGACGGACAGCGTCACGCCCCGCCTGCGCCACCATCCGCGCCTCGCGGACTTGCCGGACAGGCGTCGCTCTGCGATTCGCAGGAGGTCGCGTTCGAGCTGCGGGAGGATGCTCATGTGCTTCACCGTGCCAATCTCGCTCTGAGGGTGCGCAGTCCGCGGCTGACGCGCTGGCGGACGACCGCCTCCGAGCAGCGCAGCTCGCCGGCGATCTCCGCGTAGTCGCGCTCCTGGAGCACGTGCGCTTGGATCGCGTGCCGCTGCTCGTCGGACAGGTCGCAGAGCGCGAGCGTCGCGTGCTCGTGCCCCTCGCTCAGCCGCGCGATCGTCTCAGCCGCATGATCGTCGATCACCAGCCTGGGCAGACCCAGCCGCTGGCGAGCGCCGGCCTCGACGCGGCTGCGGCGGTAGCTCGATCCGAGGACGTTGCGGGCGATCCCGAACAGCCAGTTGTCGGCCCGGCCCCGGGCCGGGTCGTATGTCGCCACCGACTCGAGCGCGCTCGCGAACGTCTCCGCCGTGAGGTCCGCCGCCAGCTCCGCCCGACCGGTCGCGCGCATGAAGAAACCCAACACCGGCTGCTCGAAGCGGCGGTAGAAGCGGGCGAACGCCTGCGGGTCGGATCTCGCCGCGGAGAGCAGCGCCTGTTCGTCCTCGCCGGTCATCTCGATCATCCACATCCATTAGCCGATTGGGGCTTGCGTGTGACGGGGTGGTGCGGCGAAGGCGCTGGCTGGCGGTGGCCGAGCGCGCCCACGGGGTGGCCGATCAGCGAGGCGAAGGGGCGATCTGCGCGAGCGTGCGGTCGTGCAGCAGGCGCACGACCTCCGGCGGACCTCGGTCCTCCACGAGCACGCCTGTCCCGGGCCAGTACGGACTCGCACCGGGCGCGTCACTGAGGAAGAAGCTGGAGTACGTCCAGCTGCCGGCGTTGACCAGCCGCGCGCCTGCGCGCCCGCGCCACTCCGCCTGTGCGTCCTCGGGAAACGGGCCGGCCCGGTGGGTGTGGCCGAACACGACGTACGCGTCGCCGAGGTCCAGACGCGCGGCGACCTCGCCCATCGCGAGCAGCCCGGCGCGGCGGAGCTCCTGCATCGACAGGTCCGTGCGCAGCGGACCGACGCCGGCCCGGTTGAGCGTGGCTACGGCGAGGGGGAAGAGGCTTACGAGCGTACGCCGGCGCAGCCGCCGGGCGAGGCGCCTGCGCGCGCCACCGTCGCGCCGGACAGCGCCGTTGCGACGGTCGGCACCGTCGCGCCTGCCTCCCCCGTCGCGCCGGCCTGCCCCGTGGCGCCGGCCTGCCCCGGTGAGCGCGTTCCAGGCGGCGGCGGTGGCCATGCCGTTGAGCGCGGCTCCCGTGCGGGCGTCCCTCGCCACGACGTCGCGCCAGGCGAACAGCGGCGCGCTGACGGCCTCGTAGTCGCCGACCGCGGCGAAGGCGGCGGCGGGACGTCGCAGAAGGCGGCTCATCGCGCCGACGCTCAGGCGCTCGAGCGTGGGCATCGTCAGGTGGCTGTCCAGGTAGTGCCCGTGGCTTGCGTACACGTCAGGGCGCAGCCACAGACCGGGGTAGGCGACGCGCATGCTCGCGGGCGCGACCCACTCGGCGATCCGCGCGAGCGCCGGCGAGGCCTGCGCCGGCTCGAGCAGCTGCTCGACGCCGAGCGGCGACGGCGGGTGCTCCTCGCCGCGAGCGGCAAGCCACGGTTCGACGAGCGCGTGATCGTGGTTGCCGGGCACGAGCACGAGCTCCCCGCGGGGACGATGCCCGGCCGGCGAGCGCGCGGCCGAGATCCTCGAAGAACGGGCGCGCCGCGGCGAGCGCATCGCGCATCGGCCCGTGGCGCAGCTCGAGCACGTCGCCGAGCAGAACGAGGCGCTCCACCTCCGCAACCGCGGCGAGGAGCGGCGCGCGCAGCTCCTCGCGGCGCAGCACGTCGGAGCGCGTGCGGCTGCCGAGGTGCAGGTCAGAGACGACTAGAGTGCGCAGGCCTGGCGGATCGGCTTGGGGAGCATGAAGCGGACATCCTCGCGGATGACGTCGAACTCGGAGATGTCGCGTACGCCCCGCGCGCGGAAGAAGTCCACGAGCTCGGTGACCAGCTCCTCGGGTGCGCTCGCGCCGGAGGTTATCCCCACGACGCGCACGCCCTCGAGCCAGCCCTCCTGGATCTCGCGCGCGGAGTCGATCAGGTGCGCCTGCGTGCCGCAATCGCGCGAGACCTCGACAAGGCGCATCGAGTTCGAGGAGTTGCGCGAGCCGATCACGAGCATCAGCTGGCAGCTGCCGGCCATCTCGCGTACGGCGGCCTGGCGGTTGGTGGTGGCGTAGCAGATGTCGTCCGTGCGGGGGCCGACGATGTTCGGGAAGCGCTCGCGCAGCCGATCGACGATGGCGCTCGTTTCCCCCACCGCGAGCGTCGTCTGGGTGATGTAGGCGACGCGATCGGGGTCCTCGACGGTGAGCTCGTCGACATCCTGTTCGCTCTCCACGAGCACGATCTGGTCGGGCGCCTCGCCCATCGTGCCTTCGACCTCCTCGTGGCCGTCGTGGCCGACGAGCACGATCGTGTAGCCCTCGCGGGCGAAGCGGACGGCCTCGCGATGGACCTTGGTGACGAGCGGGCAGGTGGCGTCGATCGTGCGCAGGCCGCGCTCCTGCGCGCCCGCCCGCACGCTGGGGGCGACGCCGTGGGCCGAGAACACGCAGACTGCGCCCTCGGGCACCTCGGTGTGCTCGTCCACGAAGATCGCCCCGCGCTCGCGCAGCTGCGCGACGACGTGCTTGTTGTGGACGATCTCCTTGCGCACGTACACGGGCGCGCCGTAGATGGACAGCGCGCGCTCGACCGTCTGGACGGCGCGGTCGACGCCGGCGCAGTAGCCGCGGGGGGCCGCGAGCAGCAGCTTCTCGACGCTGCCCTGGACAGACGTGAGGGTGTCCGTTGACACGGGTGTCATTGTAGGGGGAGCCTCGATACGCTAAGCACGATGAGCCAACGTCACCTCGACAGGCTGACTCCGGTAGACGCCTCGTTCCTGCACCAGGAGAGCGCGGTCTCGCACATGCACATCGGCGGGCTGACGATCATCGAAGGCCCTCCACCGAGCATGGAGGAGTTCCTCGAGCAGATCCGCCGCAGGCTGCACCTGGTGCCCCGCTACCGCCACAAGCTCGCGTACACGGCGATCGACAGCGGCCGCCCGGTGTGGATCGACGACCCGAGCTTCAACCTCGACTACCACGTGCGCCACACCGCGCTGCCGGCGCCCGGGCGCTGGGAGCAGCTGCAGGACCTGACCGCGCGGATCTTCTCCCAGCAGCTCGACCGATCGAAGCCGCTGTGGGAGATGTGGCTGATCGAGGGCCTCGAGGACGACCGCTTCGCGCTGATCACGAAGACCCACCACTCGCTGATCGACGGGATCGCGGGCGTGGACCTGGCGACGGTGCTGTTCGACCTCTCCCCCGATCCGCCGCAGACCCCGTTCGTGGGACGCGCCTGGCAACCCCACCCGGAGCCGGGCACGCCGCAGCTGCTGGCCGCCGGCCTGTGGGGCGCGGTCCGCGCCGGCGGGCGCCTCGCGGAGGCCGCGATGGAGGCCGTCGCGCACCCCGAGCGCGCGCTCGCGTATGCGCGCGAGGCGGCCGAGGGCATCGGCGAGATCATCTGGGCCGGCCTCAACCCGGCCCCGGAAACCCCGCTGAACGTGCCGATCGGCCCGCACCGGCGGTTCGTCGGGGTGACCGCCGACCTGGAGGACTTCAAAGCGGTGAAGAACGCGTTCGGCGGGACCGTCAACGACGTGGTGCTGTCGGTCGTGGCGGGCGCTCTGCGCTCGTTCCTGATCTCTCGCGGCAGGCACACGGCGGGAGTGGAGATGCGGGCGCTGGTGCCGGTGTCCGTGCGCTCCGAAGGCGAGCACCACGTGGGCGGCAACCGCATCGTCGCGATGCGCGGCCCGCTGCCGATCTACATCAGCGACCCGCTGAACAGGCTGCGGTTCGTCTCGGAAGCGATGGACGGCCTGAAGGAGTCCAAACAGGCGCTCGGCGCGGAGGTGATCGCCACCGTCGAGAACTTCGCCCCGCCGACGATCCTCGCGCAGGCCTCGCGGCTGAACTTCTCCACCCGTCTGTTCAACCTGATCGTCACCAACGTGCCCGGCCCGCAGTTCCCGCTGTACGTGCTCGGGCGCGAGATGCTGCACGCGATCCCGGTGGCGTTCCTGCCCGAAAACCACGCGCTGGCGATCGCCATCATGTCCTACAACGGCCAGATGAACTTCGGCCTGCTCGGCGACTTCGACGCGATGCCAGACCTCGATGCGTTCGGGCAGAGCATCGCCGGGGAACTGGCCGCGCTCGTCGCGCTCGCCCGCGAGTCGGCAGCCACGCCGGCGTAGCTCCTCCCCGGCCTCTACTGGCGTCGTCAGTACCCGAGCGCGAACTTGGCGTCCTCGCTCATCATCTCCGGCGACCACGACGGCGTGAAGACCATCTCCGACTCGACCGTCTTGACGCCGTCTAGTTCACCGACGAACTCCTCGATCTGTTCGTTGACGTGGGGGCCGATCGGGCAGCCGGGCGTCGTCAGCGTGAACGTCACCCGCACGTTGCCGTCGGCGACCTCCACGCCATAGATGAGCCCCAGCTCGACGAAGTCGAGGCCGAGCTCGGGGTCGATGACGTTCGACAGCGCGTCCATCACGTCGTCCTCGGTGGGCATGCTGCGAGTCTAGCGCCGCGAGGCGAGCGCTCTACCGGCCCCCTCGCCATCCGGCGAGAACCCCGAAGTGCAGGTGCTTGAAGAAGCAGTCGCAGCCCTGCAGGCCGGCTGCCCGCATCCATTCGAGCTGCGTGGCCACGTCGACGCAGCGATCCGTCTGCATGCGCTCCTCGGCGGCGGCGATCTCCTCCTCGCCGGCGCCAGCCGCCCGGCACGCGTCCCGCCACATCGCGCGGTAGCCGTCTTGCAGCCAGCCCGTGGGGCCGGCGACGTGCTCGGCGTTCACGAACACCCCGCCCGCCCTCAGCACACCGTGCACCCGCGCGAACAGCTCACGCTTGTCCGCGTCCTCGAGGTGGTGGATCGCGAGCGCCGAGACGACAGCGTCGAACGGCCCGTCCGGCAACGGCTCGCGCAGGTCGGCGACCGTGGTCGTGAGCGCCCGCTCGGGCAGGCGCTCGCGCGCGTGGCTCAGCATCTCCGGCGATCCGTCGAGCAACACCAGCTCGACACCGGGATGGCGAGCGATGACCGCGGTGCTCATCAGGCCGGTCCCGGCCCCGAGATCGAGCACCCGCCGCAGCGGGCCCTCGCGCAGGCTCAGCAGATCGACCGCCACGCCGTAGAACAGGTCGAAGCACGGCACCAACCGCCGGCGCTGCGCGTCGTACTCGTCGGCATGGGCCGCGAACACGCTTACCGAATCGGCCACCGCCCGTACGTTATCACGTACGAAAGTACGTCAATTATCGCAACCCAATCTGTCCCACATGTACAGCTGGATGCACTCGTTGGCGAGCTCGATCGCGCGCTCGCTCGACAGGCGCGGGAGCACGGTGTCGAGCGCCTGGTCCTCGGCGACGCCCGCCTGGAAGGCCTCCTCGCCGCGGAACCCCGCGGCGATCTTCAGCGCCTCGCGCCGGTTCTCGCCGAGGCTGGGGAAGACGCCGACGAGGAAGTCGGTGTTGGGGATCGGCTGACCGACTTCCAGCGAGGCGTGCCACGCGGCCAGCAGGTGCAGGTCGTCCTCGTCGAGGTCTTCGATCGCCTTGGCGTAGTGGACGGAGAGCTCCTGGTCGGGGATGTCGTCTACCCACGCCCGCACCACCTCGCCGACGAGCTGACGGCGGGCCTCGCGCCCGACCGAATCGGCGATCACGCGGATCGCGTCCTGAGGCTCGATGAAGCAAAGTGGCATCGGCGACTCCCGAGTCGGAAACGAATGTCTGCAGGCACTGTAGGCGCCCGTGTGGACGGCATTTCTCGTCGGCCGCGCGCTCGCTTTGGTGCGACCTTGCCCCGCGCGCCGGCTCCCGACATCCGGTCGCGCGGCGCTCACAAACCCAGGGCCTCGCCCGCGCGCGCGAAGGCCCCGTCGTCGCCGACCAGGTGGGGAAAGCCCATCGTCACGCGGGGTGGCGAGAGCCAGTTGGCGAGCGCGAGGTCGAGTGCCTCGACGGGCACGCCCACGGCCTCGGCGAGCCCCGCGGCGCGGCGCTCGAGCAGCAGGAGATCGCCGATGCCGAACACCCGCTTGGCGGCCAGCGCGGTGGAGTCCTCCGTCGCGAGCCCCCCCGCGCCCGCCAGGTGCAGCGAGTCGGCGGTCAACGGATAGAGACCGAGCCGCCCGAGCGTGACCAGCATCTCGTAGCGTCCCACCCGTGAGAAGCCGGGGAGCGCCAGCCGCTCGAACAGGCGCTCGAAGCGTCGCTGCGGGCTCCATCCGGGGTCGCCGGTGAACGCGACAGCCTGCGGGCCCGGCCCCTGCCCGGGATCTCCCGCCGGGCTCGCCGCGCCGCCGGCCCGCGACACCCACTGCGTGTACGCGACCAGCGTGTCGGCGCCGCGCTCGGGGTCGTGGGAGGTGCGCGGGCCGAGCGGCACGCCTTCCAGGTCGGGGATCGCGCCGGGAGGACCGGACAGCGCCAGGCGGATGCCGGCGAAGGGTTCCTCCTCCTCGAGCGGGCACAGGTACGCGATCAGAAAGCACGCCCACGTGGCCCGCTCCAGTCCCTCCCCCGAGGCGGCCGCGAGCGCGCGGATCTCTCCGTACAGGCCGGGCGGATCGGCGGCGAGCGCCAGCAGGCGGGCGCTGGAGAAGGCGATCTCCTCCGCCAGTCGCAGGGCGTCCGCGGAGGCGCGCAGGCCGGGCACGAGCTCCGAGCGGTAGCCGTCGTCGGCCGCGCGCCCCTCGTGGTGGACGCGCACCCCCTCGCCGCGCACGCGCGCGCGCGGCGCCCGCTCGCCGCCGGAGCGCGCCCGCGTCGAGGACTTGCGTGGGGAGGACGCGCGGGCCGGCTCGTTGCCGGGCAGGGTCTTGCTGCAGATCGGGCAGCGCTCGATGAAGCGGTTGTGGCGGCAGAACGTCGGCATGACGCCGCTGGGTATACCGCTCGCGCGCGCCGAGTGCGCCGCGACGGCGCAGTAGGTCTCAGGCTTCTGCCGCGCCGACGCCCGGTGTGACGTGCTGCGGCGGGCCCTCGGGACCGGCGTCCGCGTCGGCGTGACCTGCGACGGCGTCGTCCTCCCCCTGCGGGGACGATGCGCGGCCGTCGGCGCCGGAGCCCTCGGCGGCGTCCCGGCGGCGGGCGAGATAGCGCTCGACCATGCGCGCGCACTGGCGGCCCTCGTTGATCGCCCACACGATCAGCGACTGCCCGCGGCGAGCGTCGCCGGCGGCGAACACGCCCTCCACGGAGGTCGTGTAGGGCTGCACGCAGGCGACGTTGCTGCGCGGGTCGCGCTCCACGCCGAGCTGGTCGAGCAGCTCCTGCTCGGGCCCGAGGAAGCCCATCGCCAGCAGCACGAGCTGGGCGGGCAGCTCGCGTTCTGTGCCGGGGATCGGCCGCGAACGGCGGCTGGGGCTCGGCCTGGGCGATGCGCAGGGCGGAGAGCGCGCCGGCGCCGTCGTCCCCCGATGCGGCGAACGCGGTGGTGCTCACCGAGTAGTCCTGCTCGCCGACGTCCAGCCCGCGCGCCTCTTCCATGGCGTAGCTGAGGCGGTACTTCAGCGGCCACTGCGGCCACGGGGTGAGCTCGTCGGGCCGGTGCGGCGGGGGCTCTGACAGCAGCTCGAGCTGGACGATCGAGCGCGCCCCCTCGCGCAGCGCGTTGCCGACGCAGTCGGCGCCGGTGTCGCCGCCCCCGATCACCACCACGTCCTTGCCCGCGGCGGTGATCTCCCGCTCGATCGCCGGCTGGGGGACGGTCGGGGCGGGGCCGAGCTCCCGCGCCGCCCAGCGGTTTCGCTGGTAGAGGTAGTCCATCGCGAAGTGCACCCCGTCGAGCTCCCTGCCCGGCACCGGCAGGTCGCGGGGAACGCGCGAGCCGGTCGCGAGCACGACCGCGTCGAAGCGCTCGCGCAGTTCCTGCGCGCTGACGTCGCCGCCGACGTCCACGCCGCAGCGGATCTCGACGCCCTCGGCGATCAGCTGCTCGACGCGCCGCTGGACGACCGCCTTCTCGATCTTGAAGTCGGGGACGCCGAAGCGGACTAGCCCGCCGATCGCCTCGTCGCGCTCGAACAGCGTCACGCGGTGGCCAGCGCGGCGCAGCTGCTGGGCTGCGGCCATGCCAGCCGGGCCCGAGCCGACGACCGCCACGCGCCTGACCGGTCTCCCGGCGCGGCGGCTGCGGGCGCACCCACCCCTCCTGCCAGGCGCGGTTGACGATCGCGTTCTCGATCTGTTTGATCGTCACCGCGTCGCCCTCGCGGATCTCCAGCACGCACGCCGCCTCGCACGGGGCCGGGCACAGACGCCCGGTGAACTCGGGGAAGTTGTTGGTGGCGTGCAGCTGGGCGATCGCGTCGGCGAAGCGATCGCGGTAGACGAGGTCGTTCCAGTCGGGGATCAGGTTGCCGAGCGGGCAGCCGTTGTGGCAGAACGGCACGCCGCAGTCCATGCAGCGGGCGCCCTGCTCGCGCAGCTCCTCCACCGGGCGGGTGACGAGGAACTCGTGGTAGTCGTGCGCGCGCTCGGCCGCGTCCCGCTAGGGGACGCCGTGGCGCTCGATCTGGAGGAAGCCTCCGAGCTTGCCCATCAGGCGCCCGATCCGCCGACCGCGTCGAGCGGCGCCAGCGCCGCCGCCGGGGCGGATGGGGCTCCGTTGTTCCCCGCACGCGAAGCCAGCGCCTCTTCCTCCCCCTCCCCCTTCGGGGACGATGCGGCGAGCTCTCGCAGCACGCGCTTGTAGTCCTGGGGCATCACCTTCACGAACGCCCCCGCCGCGAGCAGCTCGCCCCAGCGCTCGAGCACGTCGCGCGGCCACCGGCGAGTCGGTGCGCCGGCGGTGCTCTTCGACCATCGCGCGCAGCTCGACGGCGTCGGCCTCGGAGAGCCCTTCGAAGCCCACCATGCCCATGTTGCAGCGCTTGTGGAAGGTCCCGTCCTCGTCCAGCACGTAGGCGACGCCGCCGCTCATGCCCGCCGCGAAGTTGCGCCCGGTCGGCCCCAGCACGACGACGCGCCCGCCGGTCATGTACTCGCAGCCGTGGTCGCCGACGCCCTCGACGACCGTCCACGCGCCGGAGTTGCGCACGGCGAAGCGCTCGCCGGCGAGGCCGCGGAAGAACGCCCTGCCGTCGGTCGCGCCGTAGAGGACGGTGTTGCCGACGATGACGTTGTGCTCGGCCTTGAAGTGCTCGCCCATGCCCGCGCGCGGGCGGATCGCGAACACGCCCCCGGAGAGGCCCTTGCCGGCGTAGTCCTGCGCGTCGCCGTACAGCGTGAAGGTCACCCCGGGAGCGAGCCAGCCGGCGAAGCTCTGCCCGGCGGAGCCCTCGAAGTCGACGACGATCGAGTCCGCCGGAAGTCCCTCGGCGCCGTGGCGCTGGGCGATGTGGCTGGAGAGGATGCCGCCGACGCAGCGGTTGCGGTTGCGGATCGGCAGTCGCAGCTCGACCCGCGGCAGGGGTGGGCGGGATCTGATGATCCGCCCGTCGCCGGTCGGGTCGCCCGGCCGCCTGCGCAGCACCGGCGCGGCGCGCTCGACGAGCTCCCAGTCGAGCGCGTCGTCGAGCACCTTCGGCGGCCCTTCGACGCGCCGGCGCAGCGGCGCCGTCAGGGCAGCTCGATGTGGGTGAGGATGTGGCTGAGGTCCACGCCGCGCGCCTTCCAGTGCTCGATCGCGTCGCCCACGCCGAGCAGGTCCACCCGCCCGATCGCCTCGTCCAGCGAGCGCAGCCCGAGCGACGCGAGGATCTCGCGGACCTCCTCGGCGACGAAGAAGAAGAAGTTGACGACGTGCTCGGGGGTGCCCTTGAAGCGCTTGCGCAGCTCCGGGTCCTGCGTGGCGATCCCCACCGGGCAGGTGTTCAGGTGGCAGGCGCGCATCATGATGCAGCCGGTGGCGATCAGCGGGGCGGTCGAGAAGCCCATCTCGTCGGCGCCGAGCATCGCCGCGATGACCACGTCGCGGCCGGTCTTCAGCTGGCCGTCGGTCTGCACGACGATGCGCGAGCGCAGGTCGTTGAGCAGCAGCGTCTGCTGGGTCTCGGCCAGGCCGATCTCCCAGGGCACGCCGGCGGCCTGGATCGAGGACAGCGGCGAGGCGCCCGTGCCGCCGTCGTGGCCGGCGATCAGCACGCGGTCGGCGTTCGCCTTGGACACCCCCGCGGCGACCGTTCCGACGCCGACCTCGGAGACGAGCTTGACCGACACCTGGGCGCTGGGGTTCGAGCAGCGCAGGTCGTAGATCAGCTGCTTGAGGTCCTCGATCGAGTAGATGTCGTGGTGCGGCGGCGGCGAGATCAGGCCGACGCCGGGTGTGGTGTGGCGGATCGAGCCGATGTAGGCGTCGACCTTGTGCCCGGGCAGCTGGCCGCCCTCGCCCGGCTTGGCGCCCTGGGCCATCTTGATCTGCAGCTCGTCGGCGTTGACCAGGTAGTGGATCGTCACGCCGAAGCGCCCGGAGGCGACCTGCTTGATCGCCGAGCGGCGGCGGTCGCCGTTGGCGTCCGGCTTGAAGCGCACCGGGTCCTCGCCGCCCTCGCCCGTGTTCGAGCGCCCGCCGAGGCGGTTCATGGCGATGGCGAGCGTCTCGTGCGCCTCGCGCGAGATCGACCCGAGGCTCATCGCGCCGGTGCAGAAGCGCTTGACGATCTCGCTCGCCGGCTCGACCTCGTCGATCGGGATCGCCTCCAGCTTCGCGGCGGCCTCGGATTCGCCGATCTCGAGCAGGCCGCGCAGCGTGGCCTTGCGGGCGGCGTCCTCGTTGACCGTGCGGGCGTACTCGCGGTACTTCTCGAAGGCCGCGCTCCCGCGGACCGCCGCGTAGCGCCGTCGCGTCGCCCTTCAGCGCGGCGGCTACGTCCCCGTTGGCGGCCCGCACGGCGTGCTGGACAGCGCGATCGTCTCGGGGTTCCACATGTGGTGCTCGCCGTCGCGCCGCCACGCGTACACGCCGCCGACCGGCAGCAGCGGGTCGCTGCGGACGCGGATAGGCGCGGGCGTGGCGCTCGAGCGCCTCCGTGGCGAGCACGTCCATGCCGACTCCGCCGACGCGCGAGGCGGTGCCGGTGAAGTGGGCGTCGATCAGCTCCCGCTCGAGTCCCACCGCCTCGAAGATCTGCGCGGCGCGGTAGGACTGGATCGTGGAGATGCCCATCTTGGAGATCGTCTTCAGCAGGCCTTTGCCGATCGCCTTGACGTAGTTCTGGGCGGCCCGCTCGAGCAGCTCGTTCAGCTCCTCCGGGCGGGGCGGGCTCCCGGCGCCGTTCTCGCCGGCGGGGATGCGCCCTTCGACGACGAGCTCGTCGAGCGTCTCCAGCGCCACGTAGGGGTTGATCGGCGCTCGCGCCGTAGCCGATGAGGGTGGCGAAGTGGTGCACCTCGCGGGGCTCGCCCGACTCGAGGATGATGCCGGCGCGCAGGCGGGTGCCCTCGGTGCACGAGGTGGTGCTGGGTGGCCGCGACGGCGAGCAGCGACGGGATCGCCACGCGCGCGGGTCCGAGGGCGCGGTCGGAGAGGATGATGATGTTCACGCCGCTGGGCGATCGCCTCGTGCGCCTGCCGAGCAGATGCGCTCGACCGCGCGTTCGCATCCCGGCGGGACCCTCGGCGACGCGGCCAGGTGATGTCGATCGTTTCGGCCGCGTACACGTCGGTGTTCGACGTGCGCGCAGCGTCTCGAGCTCGCGGTTGAGCAGGATCGGCTGGTCGAGCAGCAGCTTGTGCGCGTGCTCGGGGGTCTCTTCGAAGAGGTTGCGCTCGTTGCCCAGGCTGGTGGACAGGCTCATCACGATCTCCTCGCGGATCGGGTCGATCGGCGGGTTGGTGACCTGGGCGAACAGCTGCTTGAAGTAGGAGAAGAGCGGCGGCGCCTGGTCGGACAGCACGGCCAGCGAGAGGTCGTTGCCCATCGAGCCGACCGGCTCGGCGCCCTCTGCGGCCATCGGCGCGAGCAGCACCCGCAGGTCCTCCTGGGTGTAGCCGAACGCCCGCTGGCGGACGTGCAGCGGCTGGTTCGACAGCGTCACCTGCTCGGAGGGCGGCAGGTCGCCGAAGGGGACGGCGTTGCGCGCGTACCACTCGCCGTAGGGCTTGCTGGGTGGAGACCTCGCGCTTGACCTCCTCGTCCTCGACGATCCGTCCGCGCTCGAGGTCGACGAGGAACAGCTTCCCCGGCTGCAGGCGCCCGAGGCGCTTGACCTGCTCGGGGGCGATGTCCAGCAGGCCGGACTCCGAGCCGAGCACCACGTAGCCGTCGGTCGTCTCCACCCAGCGTCCCGGGCGCAGCCCGTTGCGGTCGAGCGTCGCGCCGACGACGCGCCCGTCGGTGAACGCCACCGACGCCGGCCCGTCCCACGGCTCCATCAGGCATGGAGTGGAAGGCGTAGAAGCCCTTCAGGTAGTCCGGCAGGTCGTCGCGGTCGCGCTAGGCCTCGGGGATCATCATCATCGCCGCGTGCGGCAGCGAGCGCCCGGCGAGCATCAGCAGCTCGAGCACGTTGTCGAACGTCGCCGAGTCGGAGTTGCCCGGGCGTGACGACCGGCAGGAGCTTGTGCAGGTCCTCGCCGAACAGCTCGCTGCGCAGCTGCTGACTCGCGGGCGCGCATCCAGTTGACGTTGCCCATCACCGTGTTGATCTCGCCGTTGTGGCAGATCACCCGGTAGGGGTGGGCGAGCTCCCAGCTGGGGAAGGTGTTGGTGGAGAAGCGCGAGTGGACGAGCGCCATCGCGCTCTTGCAGCGCTCGTCGCGCAGGTCGGTGTAGAAGGCCGCCAGCTGGTAGCTGATCAGCATGCCCTTGTAGTTGATCGTCCGCGAGGAGCTCGAGGTGACGTACAGGCCGGCTCGGCGTGCGGGTCGAGCTCGCACACGCGTCGGATCACGTAGAGCTTGCGCTCGAAGGCGTCCTGGTCGCGCTCGCTGGGCCTCCCCGGCGCCGACGAACAGCTGGCGGATGACCGGCCGGCAGCCGGCCGCCACCTCGCCCGGTCTGCGTGCGGGTCGACGGGCACCTCGCGCCAGCCGAGCACGCTCTGCCCCTCGGCGAGGACGGTGCTCTCGAGCAGCTCCTCCAGCTTCCCCCGCGGCGCCGTCGTCGGTGGGCAGGAAGCACATCAGCACGCCGTAGGCGCCGGGCGGCGGCAGCTCGAAGCCGACCGTCGCGCGCAGCAGCTCGTCGGGCATCTGCATGAGGATGCCCGGCGCCGTCGCCGGTGCACGGGTCGGCGCCCGGTGGCGCCGCGGTGCTCGAGGTTCTCGAGCGCGGTTATCGCCCGCGAGACCACCTCGTGGGTGGGCACGTTGTCAAGCCGCGCCACCATCCCCACGCCGCAAGCGTCGTGCTCGAAGCGGGGGTCGTACAGTCCGACGGCCTGTGGCGGCTGCTTGATGTGCATGTTCATGGGAGTGCTCCGTTGGGGGCGGTGCATCCCCGCAGATGGTGGGCAGTCCACCTGCGGGCATGCCCACCGATGGCGTACCCGTGGGGGGCACAGGCAGGCAGGGGGGCACCTGAGGCTGAGACAAAAGCGTATCAGCGCGAAGGCCGCTCAGACAGGGCTGGCAGCGGGTTTTCTCGAAGCGTGTCGGCGTCGCCCCACGAGCACAGACCCGAGCGGCCCGGGCAGGTCAGGCAGAGGCCGCGGTGCGGATGGGCGCTGACGGCGAACGGCTGCTCGCTCGCACGCGAGATGCGCGCCAGCAGGCGCTCCCGCAGCGTCTCGCGCTCCTGCGCGTGGAAGCGAGCGGCGACCCACTCGTGCGGGCGCTCGAGAAACCAGTGGACGACCTCGACGCTGCCGGCCCCGGCGCGCAGGAGCGCCAACGCGTACAGCACCCGTTGGACCGCATACTGCTGCTCCACCAGCGCCGCCAGGTCGGTGCCGGCGTCGAGGCGATCGCTCTTGTAGTCGAGGACCAGGTAGCCGCCGTCGCTCTCCCGAGCCAGCAGGTCGATGACGCCGGTGATCAGCGGCTCCCACCCCGGCCCCGGCGCCACCGAGAAGGCGAACGGGTACTCGCGGCGCACGCTCGCCGCCGCCGCCACGCGGGCCGCCGGCGGAGCCGTGCTCGCCTGCGCGATCAGCCTGACGATCTCGGCGCGCTCGTCCTCCCCCACCCGTAGCCCGAGCTCGCGCGCGACCTCCTGCACCCTGGCGGGAGAGATGGCGGCGGCTTCGCGCGGGGCCGCGCCCGTCTCGGGCGATCTCGCGCGTGGGCGGGCGAAGTCGAGCGACTCCATCAGCCGGTGGACGAGCGTCCCCCGCGCCCGTGCGTCGAGGCCTCGGCGCGCAGGCCCGGACGGCGCCGCCGCGGGCTGCTCGGGCAGGCCGAGCACGCGTTCGAGGTAGTAGCGGTAGCCGCAGCGCTCGAGCTCCGTCAGGGACGTGTAGCTGAGCGTCGCCGCCGGCGCCAGCTCACCGGCGGCGGGAACCGCCCGAGCGTCCGCGACCGGCTGCCCTTGTCCCCTCGTCCGCGCAGCGGTAGCCATCGTATCTACTGCTGCCGCGTCGCGTATCGACGATGGCGCACGCTCGCCGAAGAAGGACAATTGCTCCCCGGCGGAAAGCTGCTCCCCGGCGGCACGCTGCTCCCCGGCGGCACGCTGCTCCCCGGCGGAGACCGGCTCACGCGCTGGGGGCCCCGGGCCCTGGCCCACAGCAGGCTGAGCGCCCTCCGTGGGCTGCTGGAGGCGCAGCACGCTGCCGGCGGTCGCGGGGGTGTTCAGCCAGCAACGGACGCTGCCGGCGCCGCCACGGATCGCCAGATCGTGGGCGCCCGCGTGCGGCGGCCTGGGCGAGCGCTGGGAGCTCCGCGGAGAGCGCCGGCGCGAGCCACGAGATCGGGGTGGCGCCCTCGCGTGGGGCGGGCCAGCGGGCGAAGTCGATCGCGCCGCTCAGCAGCAGGCGCTCGCGCGCCCGGGTCATCGCCACGTACAGGATCCTGTCCTCCTCCTCCGCTTCGCGTCGGCGGCGCTCGCGGGCGAGCGACTCGTAGTCCAGCGCGGGCCTCGACCCTTCGCCGTCCAGGCGCACGAGCCGCACGCCGACGCGCTCGCCCTGCACGAGCAGGTCGGGGGTCTGGACGTTGGGCTGGCGCCCGAGGTCGGCCAGGCACACCACCGGGAACTCGAGGCCCTTGGCGGCGTGAACGGTCATCAGCCGGACGGCGTCGGGCTCCACTCCCTCGACCGGCGCGTCAGGCTCGACCTGGGCGGCCTGCTCGAGGTAGTGCGACGTGGTCGAGGAAGGCGCGCAGGTCGCGGCCCTCGCTCGCTTCGAAGCGGCGGGCGAGGCGCAGCAGCTTGTGAACGTTGGCCAGCCGGCGCTCGGCCCCGTCGAGCCCGAGCACGTGCTCGCGGTAGCCCGCTCGCCTCGATCGCCCGCTCGATCAGCTCGGAGATCGTCCGCCGTGACGCTCCCGCGCGCTCGCTTCGCAGCCGAGCGCAGAACGACGCGAGCGCCTGCCGGTCGGCGTCGGCGAGCCACGCCGAGCAGCGCCCCGCCGTCGCCGTCGCCGCCTTCGCACGGTGAGCGCCGTCTCCCACACGCCGCGCCCCTGCTCCCGCGCGGCGCGCGCCAGCAGCGCGAGGCAGTCCAGCGAGCAGTCCCCCAGCGGCGAGGCGAGCGCCGCGTACAGGGCCAGCTCGTCCAGCGGATTGGCGAGCGCCCGCAGCCAAGAGATCAGATCGGCGACCTGCTGGTGCCCCCAGAACGCTCCCACGGCCGCCAGCGTGCGCAGGCCCGCGAGCGCGAGCGCGCGCTCGAACACCTCGAGATCTCCGACCGCCCGCAGCAGCACCACCACTTCCCCGGCCCGCGCGACCCCCGCGCCACGAGCTCGGCCACCCGCTGGGCCAGCATCCGCGCCTCCGCCTGGCGCCAGAGCTGTGCTGTGGGGCAGCCCCGCGGCGATCGCCCCGGCGAGATCCTCGCGCTGCTCCCAGCCGCGGACGTCGGTCAGCAGCAGCTCGACCTCCGGCTCCGGCGCACCTGCCCGCCGACCTCCGCTCAGGCGTACCCCGCTCGACGTCGCTCCGGCGTACCCGCCCGCTCGACGTCCGCCCTGCCGGCGAGCAGCGGGCTGTAGTCGGACAGGCGCTCGGCGAACACGGCGTTGACCACCTCGCAGCAGCGACTCGCGGCTGCGGAAGTTCCTCGTCAGGCGCAGGCTCGCCCCCCGTTCCTCGAGCTCGCCCCGCCGCGCCCGGAACAGGCTGCACGTCGGCGTGCCTGAAGCCGTAGATCGACTGCAGCTCGTCGCCGACCGTGAACAGGTTCCCGCGGTCCAGCGCCGCGAGGATGCCCAGCTGGCGCGGGTTGGTGTCCTGGAACTCGTCGACCATCAGCAGCTCGAAGCGCTCGCTACCACGACCTCGCGCACGCTCCTCGCGCTCAGCCAGCAGCTCGCCGGTGAGCAGCTCGAGGTCGTCGAAGTCCACCGCCCTGCGTCCGCGCTTGAGCCGTTCGTAGGCGATCCCATACCCGTGCAGCAGCTCGTCCAGCAGCGCGCACACGCGCACCGCGTCGGCGTCGCGCGTGTCGGTCGTCGACTTCGCCGCCGGCGCCGGCCGGCGGCAGTCGCGGCAGCCGCTGGCCGTGGCTGCGCAGCTCGGCGTGAACCCGGGCGATCATCGTGCGCGCGCGGTCGATCGCCGTACGCGGCCACCAGATCCACCGCCTCCCCCGCGGGGCCGTGCGCTGCCCTCGCCGGCGAGGAAGCCCCGCAGGGCGGCGGCGAACGCCAGCTCCCGCAGGCGCCCGGCGAGTCCCTCGTCGAGGATCGCGAAGCCCGGGTCCAGGCCCGCCGCGAGCGGATGGGCGCGCAGCACACGCGCGCAGAAGCCGTGGAAGGTGCCGACGTACGCGGCCTCGGTGTCGCGCGCGGCCTCGCGTCGCCGAGCGCGAGCAGACGAGCGCGCACGCGCGCGCGCAGCTCGCCGGCGGCGCGCTCGGTGAACGTGATCGCGAGGATCCTCGACGGGCGCGATGCCGTCCTCGCGGACCGCCGCGACGAAGCGCTCCACGAGCACCGAGGTCTTGCCGCTGCCCGCCGCCGCCGACAGCAGCAGCGGCTCGGCGCGGCGGGCGACGGCGAGCTCCTGCTCGTCGGTCAGGGCCACGACGCTCATCGCTCGCAGCGGCAGATCGACGGGTACATGCAGCCGCCGCGGAACGCGCACGTCTGCGGGCGCGGCTGCAAGCTCTCCCCGGCCCGCCTCGGCCGCCGCCGTCACGGGCCGCGGCGAGCGCCTGCGGCGAGCAGCTCGCGCACCTCGTCGTGCGCACGGACGTCCGTCGCGACGCACTCGAGCTGACCCCGGCGTCGCCGTCGAGCACGCCGCGCGCGCGCAGGTCCTCGCCGCTCAGCGGCTGGTAGAAGCCGCCGACGACGGGCGCGCCCAGCAGCCCCTCGACGGCGCACATGTACAGCGCCACCTGCAGGTTGCCATCCCTGATCCACCTCGCGCCGGCGGGCGCGCGGCTGCTCTTGTAGTCGTACACGACCGCCTCGCCTGCGCCGCCGAGGTCGACGCGGTCGATGCGCCCGCGCAGCAGCGCCGCCGTCGCCGAGCTCGAACGCCGGCAGCTCGTCGCCTCGAACGCCGAAGCCGAGCTCCAGAGCGTGCGGCTCGAGCGCGCCCCCGTGTCGCGCATCGTCCCCGGAGGGGAGCGGACGCGCACGCGGCGGCGTACGCGAGATAGCGCTCGAGGTCGGCCTGCAGGCGCCTGCGCACGGCCGCTCGGCGCTCGGGCGCCACCGACAGCGGACGGTCGGCTTCGTTGGCGCTCAGGCGCCGTCGGCCAGCAGCTCGCGCGCGCGGGCGAGGCTGGCGGGCGTGCAGGCGCGCCGAGCCGGTCTCCCGGCGCAGCCCCTCGAGCGTGTCCTTCAACGCCGCGTGCGCGAGCCCGCCGCGGGCGAGCGGCTCGGGATCGGGATCGAACGCGTCCGGGCGCAGCATCCGCTCGACGAACCAGCTCACCGGGACAGCCGATCCACTTCTCGAGCGACGACGGCGACCACACGCGCTCGCGCAGCTCGGCCAGCACCCGCTCGTCGCGCAGCGCTCTGTCTCCGGCGCGCGGGCCGCCCGCTGCGCGCGGTCGGGCGAGCGCGAGGCGATCCCGTCGACGGCCCCCAGCGGCCTGCGCACGACGCCGCTCGCGCGAGGCCCGCGGTCGAACAGGTCGCAGACGTCGTCCACGAACAGCGACCGCGACGCGGTCTCGCCGTCGTCGTCGGCCACGTGCCAGCTCAGGAACAGCCGCTCCTGCGGGCGCGACACCGCCGCGTACAGCAGGTAGCGCTCGGCCGCCAGCACGTCCTCGTGCTCGCCGAGGCGCAGCCCCGAGGTCTCCGCCAGCCGCCGGCGCTCCTCCTCGGCGAGGATCGGCTGCGGGCCTGCGCGCGTGCCGGGAAGACGCCCTCCTGCAGGCCGCACACGAACAGCGCCCGCACCCTGCGCGCGCGCAGCGCCAGCGGGTCGAGCACCGCCACCGCGCCGCCCGGCGCGCGGCCCTCGCGGGCGCCGCCCGGAATCTCGAGCTGCTCCAGGACGCGCCGCCAGCTCGCGCGCGCGACCGCGGGCGCCAGCTCGGCGTCGCGGCGGGCGAGCTCGCGCAGCTCCGCCAGCGCCCGCCGACCGGCGGACAGCGCGCGAGCGCTCGTCGAGCTCCGTCGCCCGCGAGCACCTGCGCGGCGCGCGCGCCGGGGAGCGCAGAACAGCCACTGCAGCTCGCGCCCGGCGCGCTCGCACAGCGCGCCGCCGCCGCGCTCCTGCGCCTCGGCGAAGCGGTCGATCGTCTCCAGCGGCCAGTTGCGCTGCTCCCACAGCGCGCGCGCCTGCTCGGCGCGTCAGCGCGCCCGCGCGCCGCGCGGAGATCTCCAGCCAGTCCGCCGGGAGCCCGCGCCGGTCTCGGGCGCGGAGCAGCAGGCCGGGCGCCCGCAGCCACGCCAGCAGGTCCGCGAGCGTGCCGCCACCGTCGGCCGCGCCCTCGCCTGCGACTCCCGCGTCGGGCGGGGCGCCGGCGGGGCCGGCACGCAGCGCAGCAGGCCGATCAGCGCCCCGCCGATCGCGGTGTCGGCGAATCGGCATGCGGCGCTGCGAGCGGCGAACGGGATGCGCGGCCGCCGTGAGCACCTCTTCGAGCAGGTCCAGCGTCGGTGGCGCCGGCGCGCACGAGCACCGCGATCTCCTCGCCGCGCGATGCCGGCCGCCGAGCAGCGCGTCGATCTCCCCGGCCACCAGCTCCAGCTCGGCGCGTTCGCCGCCGCCCTCGAGCAGCGTCACCGCCGCGCCCGCGTCCACCCGCGCGGCCTCGCCGGCTCGAACAGCGAGCGCTCGAGGTGGCTGAGCGCGGCGCGCGCGTGCGGCGCGTAGTAGCTCGGCGCGCGCGGGCAGCTCGCGATGCTCGTCCGCGAGCGGAGCCAGCGCCTGAAAGCTCGCCGCGCGCCCGGCGAACGCGACCCGCCCGGGCTCGTAGGCGAGCGACACCGTCACCGCCGCGTCGACGACGCCGTCCGAGCGTCTCGATCGCGTCCAGCTGCAGCGGTGGTGAGGTCGTCGAAGCCGTACAACAGCACCGGCGTGCGGCCCCACAGCGCGGGCTGCTCGCGCAGCGCGTCCAGCGCGCGCGACCGCGCGCTGCTCGCTCGTCCACGCGCCCGAGCCGCTCGAGCGTCGCGCAGTACTCGGCGAACAGCCGCCCGAGCTCGAGCCGCGGGGCGCCCGCCGCGCCCCGTCGGCAGGCGCGCCGTCCCGAGCGAGCGCGAGCGCGCGCTCGAAGCGCGCGGGCGTCACGCGGCGCACGCGCAGCTCGGCGAACAGCTCCGCCAGCGCGCGCACGAACCCCACCGAGGCGGAGATGCCCGCGCGCCCGCCGGCGCGCGCTGCGAGGGCTTCGATCACACGTCTCGCGCGCGACGCGCGCCGAGCACCGGCGCGATCGAGCCCGGCGCGGCGCACGGCCTCGCCGATCAGGCCCGCGAAGCGCTCCACGCGCACGCCCAGCGCCGCCTCTTCGCCCGCCAGCTCGCGCAGGTAGTGCTCGGCGTCGGCGCGCGTGGGGACGATCAGCAGCGGCTCCTCGCCGTGGGCGAGGTGACGGCGCACGGCGTCCATCACCACCTGCGCCTTGCCCGCGTTCGCGGGCCCGGTTATCAGCGTCATCGGCATGCGCGGCCATCCTGGCGCACCTGCCCGACACGCTCGTCGCTAGGCGGCGCTGCGTGCCCCGCACTGCCGCGGCCGCCGCGTCAGCCTCGACCTCGGCCTCGGCCTCGGCCTCCGGCGGCTTGGCGCCCTCCTTGGCCCACGGCTCGTCGAACTCCACCCGCCATTTGCCCTCGTCGGTCTGGCTGAGCGCGAGGTGCGCGCGGAAGCTGCGCCCGCTGCGGCCGCGGAAGCCGGTGACCGCCTGCTCGGTGTAGCCGCGTCTTGATCAGCTCGCGGGCGACCGCCAGCGGCAGCGTCTTGCCGGCTTTCGCCTTCCAGATCACGAACCCGCAGCCGGGGTCGTCGCGCGCCCAGCAGGAGTAGCCCTTGCGGTTCTCGACGATCTCGTGGCCGCACACCGGGCACGGGCCGAGCCGCGCGCGCGGGATGCGCACGTCTTTGAGCGTCTCGTCGAGCTCCTTGACGGTCTCGCCGGCGAAGCCCGCGATGTCGCTCATGAACTGCTTGCGCGAGTCCTCGCCGCGCTCGATCTTGCCCAGCCGCTGCTCCCAGCTGCCGGTCAGGCCCGGGGAGGTGAGCGCGTGCTCGTTCGAGCAGCCTGATCACGTTCAGACCCTTCTCGGTCGCGACCAGCGCGCGCCCGTCGCGCTCGAGGTAGCCGACCGTGATCAGCCGCTCGATGATCGCCGCGCGCGTGGCCGGCGTGCCGATCCCCGAGTCCTTCATCGCCTCGCGCAGCTCGTCGTCGTCGACCAGCTTGCCCGCCGTCTCCATCGCCCCCAGCAGCGACGCGTCGCTGTAGCGGCGCGGCGGTTTGGTTTCCTTGCGCAGGCTCTCGATCTTGCGCGTCTGCACCTGCTCGTCGGCGACCAGGCGCGGAAGCTGCTGCTCGGTCTCCTCGTCCTCCTCGCCGCGCGCCTCGGCTTCGGCGGCCTTCGCGTCGGCGGAGATCTCGTCGTAGACGCCGCGCCAGCCGGGCACGATCAGGAGCTTGCCGCGGGTGCGGAAGACGTGGCCGGCGCCCGGCGCTCGCCTCGCCGCGCCGACGACCGTCGTCTCCACGCGCGTGTTCTCGAACACCGCCTCCGGGTGGAACACCGCGAGGAAGCGCCGCACGGCCATGTCGTAGATGCGCCGGTCGTCGGAGCCCATTTTCTCGAGGTTGTGCTCGGAGCGGGTGGGGATGATCGCGTGGTGGTCGGTGACCTTCTCGTCGTTGACCACCCGCGCCAGCGGCAGCACGTCGAGGCCCGTCACGTACTCGGCGCCCTTGCGGTACTCGGCGTGCGCGCCGACCAGCTCGGCGATCGGCTTGATCTCCTCGACCATGTCGGTGGGCAGGTAGCGCGAGTTGGTCCTCGGGTAGGTGAGCGCCTTGTGCTCCTCGTACAGCCGCTGCGCCGCCGCCGAGCGTGCGTTTGGCGGAGAACCCGTAGCGGTTGTTCGCCTCGCGCTGCAGCGTCGTCAGGTCGTAGAGCATCGGCGCTTTCTCGCGCTGCTCTTTCTTCTCGAGCTTGGTGATCGTGCCCGGCCGCCCCTCGCAGGCGGCGACGATCGCGAGCGCCTCCGCCTCGCTGCCGATGCGCGGACCCTTGGTGGATCCGGACCCCGCCCGCCCGCCGGGCGGGGCCTGGAAGTGGCCGACGTACACGCGCTCGCCGCCCGCGGCTCGCCGTGATCGGTCCTCGCCCGCCCGCCGCACCCGCCGGCGAACGTCGCGTCCACCAGCCAGTAGGGCTCGGGCTTGAACGCTTTGATCTCCTCCTCGCGGCGAGCGACGATCGCCAGCGTCGGCGTCTGCACGCGCCCGAGCGAGACCGCGCCGTCGAAGGAGCTGCGCAGGCGGATGGTGGCCGCGCGGGTGGCGTTCATGCCGACGATCCAGTCGGCCTCCGAGCGCGAGCGGGCGGCCTGCTCGAGCAGCTCGAACTCCTCCGCCGGGCGCAGCGCGGCGAGCGCCGCGCTTCATGGCTGCGGTGGTCATCGAGTTCAGCCACAGCCGTTTGACGGGCTTCTTGCCTTTGGCCTTCTCGTACAGGTAGGCGAAGATCAGCTCGCCCTCGCGCCCGGCGTCGCAGGCGTTGACGACCTCCTCGACGTCCTCGCGGCCGAGCTGCTTGGTGACCACCGACATCTGCTTGCGCGAGCGCTCGTCGCGCACTTCCAGCTTGAAGCGCTCGGGGACGATCGGCAGGTCCGCCATCCGCCAGCTCTTGTATTTCGCGTCGTACGCTTCCGGTTCGGCGAGCTGCACGAGATGCCCGACCGCCCAGCGTGACCACGTGCTCGGGGCCCTCGAGGAAGCCCTCCTGCTTCTTGAACGGTCCAGGCAGCACGCGCGCAAGGTCCTGCCCCACGGAGGGCTTCTCGGCGACTAGCAGCGTCTTGGACATCGCGGTCAGCGTAGCGACCGACCCCGCTGCCGACGTTCCGCGCCCCGCTCTGGGGCACCGTGGGCGCCGCGCGAGCGGCTCATCCGGCCGTGCACTGCCCGGTGCTCACCTGCACGCCGGCGCGCTCGTGCGGCCTCGGCTTCCGCGAGGTCCGCGGCCACCGTTTCGTTGGCGACCCCGTAGCCGCCGTGTGGCTGGCTGCCGACGGTCGCGGCGAACACGGTCGTGAGGACCTGGCCGTCGACGTTCACGAGCGGCCCGCCGGAGTTGCCCGGGCGCACGAGCCCGCGCAGCGGCGTCAGCAGCCGCGTGACGGGCCCTTCGCCGTAGGCGTTCTGCGTGATCACGTCCTGCGTGCGCCCGATCCTGCCGGGCTGCACGTCGAAGGGGCCGTTCTCCGGGATAGCCGAGGATCGCCCCGGAAGTGCCGGAGGCGGTCTGCGAGGCGAAGGCGAGCGAGGGCAGGCCGAGTTCGTGCACGTACAGCACCGCCAGGTCGTGCGTGGCGTCGAACGCGATCGGTTCGGCCGTCAGGCTGGGGGGCTGGCCGCGCGACCTCCACGGTGGTGTCCTGCTCGCCGGCCACGACGTGCGCGTTCGTCACCACGAGGTCCGTCGCGGCCACCCAGCCCGACCCCTCGATCGCCAGCCCGCAGGCCGTGCCGTCCACGCGCACGACGCTGCGCGAGGCCGCGCGCACGCCGGGGGCGTGGGCGATCGCCGGTTCGGGCGCGGCGACGTCGGGCGAGGGCCCCGTGATCGAGGGCAGCGGGTCCAGCCGCGCGAGCGCGTTCAGGATCGGCCCGGACGGCGGCAGCACCTGGTTGAGCCGCCGCAGGATCGCCGAGCGCTGGATGTCGGCGCGCAGTTCGCTCGGCCCGGAGGCCTGACCGGCGACGGCGGCGACGATCCACACGATCCCCAGCGCCATCGCCGCGCCGAGGATGGCGCCGAGCAGGCCGTCGAGCAGGCCCATGCCGGGAACGATCAGCACGCGGCGCAGCCGCAGGCCGACGCTCTCCAGGCCGCCCGCCAGGATCGCTCCGCCGAGCAGCGCGCCGAACAGTCCGAACGCCGGCGCGTACGGCGAGGCCGAGCCCTGCGGCAACAGCAACGCGGCGACGCGCGTGCCCAGGAACGCGCCGAGGATGAAACCGCCGAACGACAGCACCCCGACGATGAAGCCCTGGCGGAAGCCGAACAGCGCGAGAATCGCGGCGAACGCCACTATCAGCCAGTCCAGCTGAGTCACCTGTCATGTTCTACAGGCTCAGTGCCCAAAACCCGCAACCAGCGCCTGCGGCGCGCGCGCCCCGTCCTCGCGCTGGCCACGCTCGCCTTCGCGGCCGGCGCGTTGCTCGGCTCGCGCCACGCCACCTCGCCGCGGCTCGCGCTCGCCGATCGCTTCGTCGCCGCGTGGACGCGAGGCGAATACCTGCGCATGTACTCCGACATCGTCGCGTCCGCGCAACGCTCGACCTCCGCGAGCGAATTCGCGGCGGTCTACCGGCAGGCGCTCACCACCGCCACCGCCACGCGCCTGCAGCTGGCCGGTCATGTGCGTGCGGGCCCGCACGGCGCCGCGACGGTGCCCGTTCGCGTACACACGCGCCTGTTCGGGACGCTGTCGCTGCCGTTCACCGTCGAGCTCAGCGAAGCCGCCGAGGGCGAGACGGGGGCGGGCCCGCGCATCCCGTGGTCGCGCTCGCTGGAATTCCCCGGGCTGCGACCAGGCGAGCTGCTCAGCCGCGACACCTCGCTGCCGCAGCGCGCGCCGCTGCTCGCCCGCGACGGCAGCGTCCTCGCCGAAGCCGCACCGGCCACCGCCACGGGCGCGCAGGCGACGGCGTCGTCCACGAAGGGGAAGCGACGCGCAGCTCCCCGCTGGGGGCCGTCGCCGATGACGTGCTCGGCACGATCGGGCCTGTTCCCGCAGCGCGCCGCCAGGCGCTGGAGCGGGAAGGCGTGCCCGGCGATGCGCTCGTCGGCTCGAGCGGCCTCGAGCTGGCGCTCGACGATCGGCTGCGCGGCAGCCCCGGCGGCGCGCTGTTCGCCGGCGCGCGCGTGCTCGCGTACGCCCGCGCCAGGCCGGCGGCGGCGGTGCGCACGACGGTCTCGCCGGCCGTCCAGCGCGCGGCGGTCACGGCCCTCGGAGGGCAGCTCGGAGGGATCGTCGCGATGCAGCCGTCGGGCCAGATCCTCGCCGTGGCCGGCATCGGCCTCGACGCTCTGCAGCCGCCCGGCTCGACCTTCAAGATGGTCACCACCACGGGCGTGCTGAGCGCGGGGATCGCCACCCCCCACACCGTCTTCCCGTACGCGACCTTCGCCACGCTCGACGGGGTCAAGCTGAACAACGCCAACGGCGAGGAATGCGGCGGCTCGCTCGAACTCGCCTTCGCCGTCTCGTGCAACTCCGTGTTCAGCCCGCTCGGAGTGAAGCTCGGCGCCGCGCGGCTGGTGGCGATGGCCGAACGCTTCGGCTTCAACCACCCACCGGGGATCCCCGGCGCAGCCGAAAGCACGCTGCCGCCGGCCAGCGAGATCCAGGGCGAACTGGACGTGGGCTCCACCGCCATCGGCCAGGGGCAGGTGCTTGCCAGCCCCCTGGAGATGGCCACCATCGCGGCGACGATCGCCGATGGAGGGCAGCGCCCCCGGGTGACGTTCCTGCCCGGAGCGCCCGGCGCGAGCGTGCCGGTGATGAGCTCCTCGGTCGCGCACACCATGCGGCGGCTGATGATCGGCGTCGTGCGCGAAGGCACCGGCACGGCCGCCGCGATCCCCGGCGTGACGGTCGCCGGAAAGACCGGGACCGCCGAACTGAAGTCGCTGTGCAGCTCCGCCGCTCCCGCGGAATCGTCCGCGGCGGGGGAAGGCGGCTCCAGCCAGGCGCACGAACAGGCGAAGGAAGGCTGCGGCAGCAGCGAAAGCGAAGCGGCCAACACCGACGCCTGGTTCGCCGCGTTCGCGCCCGCGCTGCACCCGCGGATCGTCGTGTGCGTGATGCTCGTCAAAGACGGCGCCGGCGGCGCCACCGCCGCGCCCGTCGCCCGCGAAGTGATCGAAGCGGCCCTGCAGGCCGAACGCTGATCAGACGTCGAGCTCCGCCGTGGCTGATTCCCTGGGGTTTTCGGGGTCGACGATCTTCAAGTTCAGCGGCCGGTTGTCGAGCGAGACGACCTCGATCTTGTACAGCAGCACCACGCCCTGAGCGGGGTCGTCGGCGGCGATCGTGCCCGGCAACGGCAGCTGGTCGCCCGGCTGGACCGTCCCCGCGCGGTAGGCGAAGGGGTTGGTTTCGTTGGGCACGATCGGGGTGTAGCGGTTTTCCTGGGTGTCTTCGATCGTGAGGTCGTCCGACGCGGGGTGTTCCTGGGAGGTGTTGTTGTAGACCTGCATGAACACCGCGAACCACTCCTGGCCCGGTTCGAGCTTGCTCTGGGCGGGCGTGAGGCCCTGCAGGTAGTCGGCGTCTTCCTTGTTGGCGGGGTTGAGCTCCCGCGAGAGCTGCACCTCGTATTCGAGCGGCCCGACGTTCAGGTACGGCGCGTTCGCCCCCGACTCGCCCGCGTAGGTGCCGGTGCTGACGCGCGAGTGCGAGCTCCCGCATCCGCCCAGCGCGAGCACGGCGAGCGACGCGAGCAGGAGCGGGAGCTTGCGCGGGAGCCTGGGCATCGGAGGCGGCAGTCTATCCAGCGGCCACCGTCACGCGACGGCCGCGGCCCTCGCCGCGCTCGAGGATTTCCCGCAGCCGGTGCAGCGCGCGGCGACTCTTGCGCCGTGTCCATCCGCGCCCGCCGAGGCCCTCCATCAGCCGGTCCGACAGCGTCGCCGGCCTGGTCTCGAGCGTGAAGCGCACGCGCGTGGAGTTGCCGGAGACGGGGTCGAGCTCGTACACGCCGAGCGTGCGGATGCGGTTGTTCTTGCCCGTGCGTCCCACCTCGACGATCTTGTGCGGGCGCTCGACCTCGGCGAAGGTCACGTCGGCCCAGCTGAAGCGGTTGCCCGGAGCCTTCACGCGAAAGCGCGCACCCGCTCCCGCTCCGACGGAGTCGATCCGCGTCAGGTGCCAGTCGACGAGGTAGTGGTCGGTGAACTCGGAGTGGTTGGCGATGTCCTGGAGGTAGTCGAACACCCGCTCGCGCGGAGCGGAGACGACGATCGAGACTGTCACGGGATCCACGGCGGGCGGGAAGTCTAGCCGCCGCTCGCCGGCGGGGGTGGCGTCAGCGCCGCCCCGCCATCGGGCGCCGTCAGGCTGCTCGCGTCAAGCGCACGGCGTGCCCGTGCTCGCAGTGGCGCACCAGCTCGCTCGCGACGGGGGCGTCGCGGTGGCGCGAGCGGCACAGCTCGCACACGATCCGGTGCTGGCGAGCGCCATACAGATGCACGTGCTCGCCGGTCAGCGGCGTGCGCCCGCAGTCGGCGCAGCGATGACGATCGGCCTCCAGCTCACCCACGCTGCGGCGCAGCAGAACCCGCTCGAGCTGCTGCACATGCGATCCCTGTGAGGACATGGTATTCGGGGTTCGCCGCGGTCGCCGCAGCTCCTGCCGGCCTCGTTTGCGGGTCCGCTCGTTCGGGTAGCTGTCCGCCATCGCGAGCCTGAGGGACGTGCTGTGATTTCTCGCCGTAATCCGATTATGCAGAACTTTGGTGGGCCTTGACAATCTTGTTATGATCGCCACGAGTTTCCCCCGACCCGAGGGTCCGTCCCCCCGGCAGCGACATTCCGTAGCACCTCATAGGGAGGAGCACACCATGGACTCACTTACTTCGGGCACGTTCGTCGGGGCCGGGTCGTTTCGGTGTACCCACTGCGACTACGCGCTCACGCTCGAAGCCTCGGACCTGCTTCCCGACTGCCCCGTGTGCGGAGGACGCGCGTTCGTGCGCGCCTCTCTGTTCAGCACCGAGCGCATCCCCGCGGGATCGGGCAAGTCCGAGGACCACCTCGACGAGGAGCGGCTGTTGCAGGCTCCGCCGCCCGACTTCGAGGCTCGCCTGGCGGCCGCCAGGGAGAGCATCGAGCGGCCCGGCGAGTACCTGTGCTTCGAGGAGGGCGGCCACCTGCGCACGGTGGCGCTCACCCGCGAGTGGACGCGGATCGGGCGCAGCCTCGCGGCGGACGTTCGCTTCGACGACCCCACCGTCTCGCGCCGGCACGCCCTGATCGTGCGCCACCCCGACGGTGTGCGCCTGCTCGACGACCGCAGCCTCAACGGCGTCTTCGTCAACGGCGCGCGCGTGGACGGCAAGACCTTGCAGGACGGCGATGAGATCATCGTCGGGCGCTACCGCCTGACATTCCTCAGCGTGCCCGCGGACCCCGACGCGCTGACCGCGCACGCCGCGGGTGCGCACACCACGCTGCACACGATCAGCTGACGCTCCGCGGCGCACGCGCCACGTCTAGTATCGCTGCCACATGGCCCACACGATCGCTGTGCTCTCGCAGAAGGGAGGCACCGGCAAGACGACCGCGGTGCGCACGCTCACGGACGTCCTGCGCCGCAGCGGCGTGCGCACGCTGGCGATCGACCTCGACCCCCAGGGCAACCTGTCGGACTACTTCGACCTGCCCCCCGACGTGGAGCCGACGATCGCCGACGTGCTCGCCGGCCGCGCGACGGCGGCGGAGGCGATCCACGAGGACATGATCCCCGCCAACATGACCCTCGCCGAGGCGGAGCTGATGCTGGGCGGGAAGATCGGCCGCGAGCTGACCCTTCGTCGGGAGCTGGCGGACGTCGACGAGTACGAGGTGATCCTGATCGACTGCCCGCCGTCGCTGGGGCTGCTGACGGTCAACGCGCTCGTCGCCGCCGACCACGCGCTGATAACCGCCGAGGCGCAGTACTTCGCGCTGCAGGGCGTCGAGCAGGCGATGGAGGTGGTGGAGCTCGCGCGCGACAGCCTCAACCCGCAGCTGAAGCTGCTGGGTGTGCTGCTGAACCTCGCCGACATGCGCACCGTGCACTCGCGCGAGGCGCTCGCATCGCTGCGGGAGCGCTTCGGCGAGCAGGTCTTCGGATCGGTCATCCGCACGTCGATCGCCTACGCCGAATCGGCGGAGCGAGCGCGCTCGATCCTCGACCACCGCCCCGACCTCGGCGCCGACTATCTCGCGCTGGCGGCGGAAGTGCTCGCGCGCCTGGATGGGTTGGACGACGCCGGCCGGCGCGTGGCGCGACTGGCCGAGAGCTCGTCTGGATAGGCCCGCAAAGCAGGCTCGCCTATGGCTTTTCCAGCACTTCGACTTCGACCTGGTTCGAGGTCTTCTGGGGCGGCGTGCCTTCGTTGGCTTCGACCGTCGCTTCGTTGCTGTAGATGCCGACGCTCGTCAGCTTGTGGCTGCATTCGTAGTTGAAGTGGTAGCCCGGCGGGAGCGTGCCTTCGATGGATGTTTCTTCGCCGGTGCAGTCGGCGTCCGTGAAGTTGGAGAATTCAAGCGATATGTTACCCGTGTTTTCCACCGTGAACTCGTATTTGACCGTCTGGCCGACGTGGCCCGTCAGTTTCGAGGTGGTGAAGGGACCCGTACCTTTGATCTTCTGTTGCTGTTCGATCGTGAATTTGGGTTCCAAGATCGGTATCTCGGTGAACTGGTTGTCTGGCTCGTTGCCGGTGATCGCCCCGGTCCAATCTGGTTCTTCGTAGATGAAGTCCGCACTCGATTCACGCAAGATCCCGCCGCCCTGTTCAGTCGCATCGTTGCCTGCGACGAAGGTTGAGCCTTCGAGCTTGAGCGAGCCGCGTTCTTCGAGCGAGATCCCACCGCCGTAGTCCCCCTTGTTGTCGTTGACGGTCGAGCCGGAGAGCGTCAGCAGACTGCGTTCGGAGAGCAAGATCCCGCCGCCGTGGGCCGCTTCGTTGCGGTTGACGTGCGAGTCCTCGAACAGGAGGTCTTGGCGGTTGTACGCCTCGATGAAGATCCCGCCGCCGCTTTCTTCGGCCTTGTTGGCGCTGACGGTCGAATCGTCGAGAATTTCGAGCGAGGCGAGGAAATTGTAGATTCCGCCACCGAAAACCGCGCTGTTGGCGCTGACGATCGAGTGTTCGAGCTTGAGCGTGCCGACGAAGTTCTCGATTCCGCCACCCTCTCCCGCGCTGTTGGCCTTGACGATCGTATGGTTGAGCGTGAGCAGGCCGTAGAGATTTTCGATCCCGCCGCCGTAGGTCGCAGTGTTGCCGCTGACGACCGAGTGTTCGAGCGTGAGCGAGCCTTCGTTGAAGATCCCGCCGCCCGCGGGGGCAAAGCCGTACCGTTCGGTGCCGGTGCCGCCGGTGATCGTCACTCCGTCGATCGTGATGTTCGCGCCCGGTTCGACGATCACGACCGAGCCGCCGCCGCTGCCTTTGAGCGTCGCGAGGAAGCCGACGATGCTCAGGTTCTTGGCGATCGCCGTGTTGCCTTCACAGCTACCGAAGACTTTCAGCGTGTCTCCCGCGGCCGCTTCGTTGACGCCCGCCTGGAGCGTTCCGTAGGACACGGCGGGATTCTTGCTGGTGTCCGTGACCCGGCACGCCGGCGCCGCGGAGGAGGCGGGGGCCGATAGTGCGAGCACGGCCAGCGTGCAGGCGAGCAGCAGCGACTTGCGGTGCATCGTGTACGTCCGTGTCCGGTGTGCGGTCGGGGCGGGCGCCGCCTGCCGCACGCTGAGGCTCAGGGGTGTCATCCGTGCACCTGCCTGGGTCATTCCCGACGCCCCCCTGCCGATTGCAATCCGTCGCTGGCTTGATGAGATGCCACCGCTCGGTACGCTCGAGACAGAACCTATCAGAGGCCACGAGCCGCGGGTGGCGACAGTTGGAGAAGGGTGTTCCGTTCAAACCCAAGATCAGATCAAGGATCTACGGTTCAGCGTCGATGGATTACAGCGTCATGGAGCAACAGGCTTCGATCCGCCGCATCCTGTTGACGACCGCACTCGTGCTGCTGGTGCTGCTCGACGTGTCCACGATCTACGAGGCCATCCAGTGGATCGTGATCGGCAACGAATTCGCAGGCGTCGGCGTCCCAGACATCGGCGCAGGCCTCGCCGCCGTCCAACTTCCCGTGATCATGATCCTGCTGTGGGTGACATTCCGTGTGTGGCAGACACTACGCGGCTAGCGACGCGCGCCAAGCGCTTCGTCCACTCCAAAGCCGTTTCCGCGCCTACTGCGGTCGATCTGGGGTCGCCGGAACCCGATCGATCCGGTCCAACTGACAAGGTATCTTGACAAGCGCCGCCCGACAAGGTATCTTGTCATTCCGTGCGTATCGCGCAGACCGCTCGAAAGCACGGCATCACAGACGACGACATGCTCCACGCGGTCCGCAACCCATCGCTCAGTGGCAACTCGATGACGACTTCACGATGCGCATCGGTCCCGCCCACGATGGCGACCTACTCGAGGTCGGCATCCTCGGCATCGACACCGACGATCCCGTGATCGTCCACGCCATGGGTGCCCGCCCCCAATACCTACCCCACCGATGACCGGAACGAAAGCCATGCACACCGAAGAGGAGATCCAACGCGCGGCGAAGCTCGCCGAGGAGTTCAACCCGTCCAGTACCCCGATGGACGACACGACCGACCTACGCACCCTTGCAGAGGCCGTCGACAGCGTGCGAGCAGGCGAGGCCCGTGTTCGCGAGCTGGTTGCGCGGGCACGCGCCAACCGCCGGTCGTGGGGAGAGATCGGCATCGCGCTCGGCGTATCTCGCCAGGCCGCGCGCGAGCGGTTCGCCGAGAAGATCCGCGCATAGTCGCGCATCTCCGACCGTCCTCGCGCTGTCAGTCGGGGAGACAGGGGTTGGAGGGCTTGGTTGTGCGGGATTCGGCGGGGCGTGGGCGGTTTCGTGGGCGGTCGGCGGCGCCCCTGGCTCACCCGGACTCCTCGGAGGCAGCAGACAGCTCGGGCGTAGGCGGGCCTTCGGTGTGGACCACCGTTGGCGGTGCCGAGCGAAGCACTTGGGCCAGGCTCTCTGCGAGCGGTGCCCGAGAACACTCGATCAGCCAATGAAGACCGCCTGGAGCCGATAGATCCACCTGCCCGTAGAGCATCACGGGCAGTTGCTTGTTGTCCTTGAAGCGGCGGTCAGGTCCGCCTTTGACGTTCACGTACCGCCACGTCGTGTCGATCTGCTGAGCGTCACGGGGCGTGCGGCCGCTCTCAATGAACCGCTGCGGGCTGTACCTCGCAGCGAGCGCTCCGTAGTTGACGTCGCTGAAGCGCCTTCCGTCGCGAACTAGGAGCCTGTCTGGCAGGAAGTGGAGAGCCTGGCGTCCCGATTCGACGGTCGGCACCGAAATATTGGCGGCCAGGTTCTTCGGCCCGCGCAGAGAGCGCTTGGCATCGACTCGCTTGACGATGTCCTTCGCGCCGCTGTTTATCTTGTATTGGTAGGTGCTCTGCACACGCCCCGACGCATTGACACGCCACGCCTGACTCATCTTGATCAGCGCCTCGAAGCTCTCAACCAGGGATGCAAACCAACGCGCATGGTCATCCTCGACGTCGTAGAACACCACAACGGAGCGCCGCGCGCGGTCGCGCTGATACAGCCAGAAGCTGAGAGGAAGCCCGAGCGCCAAGGCAACGATCGCGCCCACCCCACCTGCCGCTATGGCCACGACGAGCACAATGAGCAGGGTCGGCCAACCAAGCGGCACATGCCGTCCGGCTGCATTGAGCTGGCTGACGAGATCATCTGCGCCGGTGGGCACGAGTTCGGCAGCTGATGCGCCCGTGACATCCTCCATCGGTACGTCCGCGCCAACGGCTGGCGGCGGGACCCGCGCCGGTCTCGAAGCGACTGCAGGGGATCGCCTCGTGCCGCCTAGAGTCGCCTTGTAGTAGACGCCGCCTTTGCCAGCCCGAATGTAGTTTCCGCGAGGCCCCGTACCAACTCGAAATCCTGGTACGCCGACGCTGACGCCCACACCAGACTTGCTGAGGTTGTAGCGGAACGGCCCGGCCTTGATGCTCTTCCGAACATAGAAACCCATCAGACCCGCAGAAGCCTACGGCAGCGCCGCACAGAGTGCGGCTACGCCTTCTAGGTCTCGACGTCGTACGTCAAGAGCAACGCGCGGACTACAGCCGCGCTGTAGAACCGATGGTCCCCAGCCACACGGTGCCACGGAAACAATTCTTCCTCTGCCCAACGCCGCAGTTGCTGCGCACCCGCTCCGGTCAGGAGATGGAGCTGTTCGAGCGTGAGTGGATATCGAACGTCGTCCGACAGTGCCGGGTGCGTACTCGGGGTGGCGACCCATGCTTGCTGCTGAGAGGTCAGTTCGGCATACACGCCGTCCTCGCAAGCTCTCTCCATCTCCTGAGCGTTCGCCGCGAAGCCATCCAGCTCCGCTGACGGCTGCCTCGTCACGTCTTGCTCGGCGATCGCGGACGCCAGCAGGTCTCGCTGCGCCGACGAGAGCTTCTCCGGTGCGTAGCGCTCGCTCAAGCGCGCCAGACGAACGCGCACCAACATCGGCAGCTCCGGTCGGTCGGCGAAGCCGTCGATCCACTCCCCTGCGTACGTGTAGCCATCGCCATCGGCGCGAACGAGAGGCACAGGGCTAACAATCGAAGCAAACACGACCTAGGACCATAACGAAGACAATCGTCAGTCCCGCTTTCTGCCAGTATCTTGTCGATTTCACGTCGATGCGCTACCCTAGAGGCATGACACTCGCATACGCCGAAGAGGCAATCCACGTCCATGACACCGGCCATCTGTCCGACCGCGAGATCGCCCGCGCGACCGGAGCGGCTCCAAGCACGGTCCGCGAATGGCTCGCCCGCCGAAGCGCGCCGAGCGGAGTACGCGCCGAGCGCCTAGCCGAGCTCTCATCGCTGGTCGAACGTCTCGCCCGTGTCATCCGCCCCTCCTACATACCCGTCTGGCTGAGCAAGCCGATCCCCGCACTCGACGACGACAAGCCGATCGACCGCATCGCCCAAGGCGACTACCGCTCTGTCGCCCGCCTGATCTCAGGCCTCGAGGACCCAGGCGCAAGCTGACGTGGCGCTCGACGTCACAGCGGTCGCCGTGCGCGGACGCTGGGTCAAGCACACCTACCCAGGATCTTCTCCCCTCCCCGAGCGAGACCCGCCCCCAGACAACCGCTGGCAACGCGGCGACGTCGTGGACGCGCTCTATCTCGCGGACAGCGAGGAGACCGCCTGGGCCGAGTGGTATCGGCACCTGGCCGAGCGCGCGATACCGCCACTCGCGCAGATGCCCCGGGAACTGTGGACATGGGACGTCGATGTCGAGGTCGCCGATCTAGCGTCAGGCGTTCGCCTGGCGGCTGTCGGCCTCGCGCTGCCAGCCCCTTCGCGTATTGGCTGGCTGGTCTACCAACAGATCGGCGAGCAGCTCGCGCGCGAGGGGTGGGCTGGCCTGATCGCTCCGAGCGCTGCGCGACCTACGGGACAGGTCCTCTGCCTTTTTCGAGACGAGCAGGGCGTAGCTGGTGCGAGACCACTACCGCCGCCACGCCGAGTCTCCGAGCCGCCCCCACCACCGACGGGGCTGCGAACCTAGGCGACGACAGCACACCTCACGCGCGGCGCAACTGCGTGTTGGCGGCGAGCCGCCCATAGGCGGCAGCCACGCGGTCGAGCGCACGGTCACGGTCACGGTGCCCATACAGGCGACGTACCAGCTCGCCGCCGTCGGTGTGCCCGAGAGCGATCGCAACGTCCTCCGAGGGAAGCTCGAGAACGTTGACCATGTACCAGCCTGCGAAATGCCGGGTCGCCAAATAAAGGCTCCCCTCCCACCCGGCGGCAGCCCTGACCGCCTTCCAGTGGTAGGCCCGTGCCGAGGCGGTCCAGTGCTCTCCCCGGATCGGCGCGAAGCAGAACTCGCTTTCGACGGGCAGCGAGACAAGCGCCTCGCGCGCAGGGTCGGTCAGCGGCGCGTCACGTACCTGACCGTTCTTCGGCAACGTGAACGTGCGCGTCGCCGCACTGAACTGCTCCACCACCCGGATGCGCGAGCGATCCAGATCGACGTTCGCGCGCCGCAACCCGTCCAGCTCGCCCGGTCGGAGCCCCGTGAACGCCGCTACTTGCAGCCATGCGGCGAACGACGGCGTTGCCAGCTCTCGCGCAGATTGGATGATCTTCCAGACCTGCTCCTCGCTCGGCGGCTGTTCGTGCCGACGACCGGGACCGCGTGAGATCCCGAGTCGCGCAAACGGGTTGCTGCGCACAATCCTGGCGGCCTTCGCCGAGGCCGCATCGTTGAACATCGCGCGCAGCGCCGGGACGGTGCCGTTGCGCTTTCCGCCGGCGAGCCACTCCGCGACCACGGCGTCGTCGATCTCGTCGATCGGTCGCGCGCCGTACCTGGCGACGAAGCTCTTCGTGCGCTCGCGATTGTGGATGTTCGTGGACTCCTTCGGTCGAGCGAACAGCGAATCGGTGGTCCAGCGCTCCCAGAACGCTGCGAGCGTGACGGCCGCCTCCCTGCTATCTCCCAGGCGTTCGCGCGCCCGCTCCCGAGCCCGCTTGGCCTCTGTCTTCGTCACGAACGTGCCCGGACCCCCGAGGAGGGTCGAGACGCTGACGTTGGTCCCGGTCGCCGGGTCATACACCTGCGCCCGCCAGCGACCCGACGGAAGCTTCGTGACGCTCAAGTCAGCCTCCTTCGCTCCGCAGCCCACGCGATCGCTGCCGACGCCCGAAAGCGTCGCGTGCGCCGTCCCCAGGTGACCGACGGCATACCTTCGGCCACCAGTCGATCCACGGTTGCCACGCTCACTCCCATGAGTCGTCCCAGCTCGTGACGGGACACGAACGGCTCCACGTTCGTGTCCCGTCGCCGAAGACGAAGGCTCTCAGAGGTCGTGCCTGTCCTACCCACACCCTTAATGACCCCCAAGGGCGCAAAACGGCCAACGAATTACCCTGCTTCACTCGTCGTCTCGCCAGAGGTTCGTGTTGCGGCGACCGCTGCGACGATGGCTGCGACGAGCACGCTCAGCATCGCCCAGCAGTACGTCGCTCGCCATCGAATGATCGTCGATGTCCGCGCGGTCGTCGGTGGGCTCGCTCCACTGCCAGAGGCAGTAGGTGGCTGAACCAAGGCGCCATGCTGCCTTTCGCAGCCGATCCGCCATCTCGAACCAGCCATCAGAGGACCCGCTCCCGTTGAGCAACGCCGCCGCCTCCGCAAGCACGTCCGCCATCGCCAGGCGAAACCGCTCGATCTCTTGCTCAGCGAGCGCTCGCGCCGCGCGCCATGCCTGATGCTGCGGAGACTCGGGCAACTCCACGCTGCCGGCACGCCGCAGCTGGCCGCGCCCCGCAACGGTAAGGCTCCACAGCTCTACGCCGTGGGCGCGAGACGTAGCGAGACCGCCTGCGTCAGCGAGCGCGCGTATCTGCGGCCTGACCCGGCGTGTGCGTCGTGGGAGGCCCAGGTGTTCGAGGATCATCCAGATCGGGACGCCGGGTCGCCCCCGGTGCAGGGCGGCGCGCTCGATCGCCGCGAGGATCATCGTGTCGGGAATGGGAGTCGTGCTCATCGGTTCCTCCTGTGGTCGGAGGCGCCGGGAGGACTGCTCGGGGCGTTGAGGAACCGCGCTGTCTCGCTAGGGTCCCTGTGCGCCGGGAGTACAGGCTCTCGGTGCTACGCCCCCGGCCGTTAGCGCGGCGCGGGGGCACGTTGATATCCGCATGAGCATAGTGGCTCAAGCGGATAGGCTCAAGCGCATAGACGTAAGCACCTGATCCTGACAGGCTCCCGTCTCGATGCCGCCCCGGCTACCGACCGATCCAGCCCTCGGGCAAGCGATCCGCGAAATGCGGGAGCAGCGCGGGCAAACACAGGAGGAACTCGCCAGCGCCGCCGGCATCACGTTCGGGACCGTGAACCGCCTGGAGTCGGCCAAGAGCGCACCCGCCTGGGCAACGGTGAGAGCGCTCCTCGACGCGCTCAACTACTCGCTCGCCGATCTCGCGAAAGCGATCGACGCCGCAGAGCGTCCACGCTAGCCGCCAGCACACTCCTCTCGGCTCGACGTACCCCCTCGAAGCTCAGCGATCCAGCGGGTCACCGCCTGACCCTGCCCGCCCTCCGGCAACTGCGCCACCCGCCGACATCCGTCGCTCGTAAGGACGGACAGACAGACAGACAGACAGACAGACAGACAGACAGACAGACTAGATGCACGGGTCCGAGCAGGGCCACGGGTGGCCCCTCGAATTCGTTGGCCGGTTTCGCGGGCCCAGGGTCATTAACCACAGACGCACAACAGCGTCCGAACCCGACACGAGGAGATGACCATGAGCCAGCGACTGAAGATCACCCTCTCCGATGCCGTGATGGCCGAGCTGAGAGACGTAGCCGCGCGCGACGGCGTGCCCATCGCGCGCGTAGCCGCCGAGCGCCTGTCCCAAACACCCCCGAGCGACCGAAGCAACGACGCAACCAATCCGCTGCCAGCACTCATCGACGACGACCTCATTGACGATCGCCACGCGCCCTGGATCGAGCCCGTCATGGGCGACCAGGGATGGCGACGGCGAATGTGGGGATCGATCGCCGCCCTGTACGGCCGCTACCCGCGCCAGCTCGCTCACCTTCGAGAGGGCTGGTGGAAGGACTTCTCTCACGTCGAGACGCTGTGCGCATTGGTCGTCTGGCGCGACTGGATCGACTTGGCCGCGGAGGACCCACGACACGAGCTCGCCTTCCAGGCCCAGCTCACCGACTTCAGCCAGCAGCTCCGACAAGAAGGCGGCAGCGTTACGACGGCCTGGAAGCCAGGGGCAGCCCCGCCCGAGTGGGCCAACTAGAGCGGGCCCCACGAGGCCCCCGAGCCGCGCCTGTGCTCGCGCTGCGCCGGGGACTATCTTTCGCGTGTGCAACGCTCGACACCAAGGACATCTCGCAAGCGACGCATTCGACTGTCCCGGCGCAACGGCGAATCGACATGAGCCGCGATCACAGAAGTCCGACCAGCGTCGTCTGCGCAAGCCCGGACTCCTGGTAGGCGCGGTGTCAACCGAGATCGATACCGAGGAACCCGCGGAGCTTGAGGACATCGAGTTCTCAGTGGATTCCGCGCTCCTTCAGGAGCTTGGCGAGCGGCTCGTCGGGCAGTCCCATATCGCGCTTGCCGAGCTGATCAAGAACAGCTACGACGCGGACGCGACCCGCGTCGAGGTGACGGTGCGTCCCGATTCAATCGTCGTCTCCGACGACGGTCACGGCATGGATTTCAAGGGTTTCAAGAACTTCTGGATGCGGATCGGCTCAAAGCACAAGGACGAGCGAGACGTCTCCCCTGAAGGCCGGAGACTGACCGGCAGCAAGGGCGTGGGCAGGCTCTCGGCTCAATTCCTCGCCAACGACATCCAAATGACGACCAAGGCAGAAGGACATAAGGCCCTGTTCGCCAAGGTCGATTGGCGCGCGGCGGTCAAAGCACGTGAGCTGACCAAGGCCACGGCACAGTGGGCCTACGTCAAAGCGCCACGTTTCCCGGGCGACGCCCCTCACGGGACGACGATCCGTCTGGTCGATCTCAAGCAGGAGTGGGACCCTGACGCTCTCACGTATCTCGCGCGGGAGCTCTGGCCGTTGCAACCACCGCCGGGGGTAGGTGACAGGACGGGCGGTACGTTCAACGTCAGCCTTGATGCCGCCGACCCCCTCGCGGAGGCGACGTTTGCCCGCCAGATGCAGGCCGTGCTCGGCCTCTGGACAGCACGAATCGTTGGCAGGATACGACGTAAGGGCTCGGCCGGTGAGCTAACGGTCCGACTGCAGTTTCGCGATGACGAGCTCATACGAGAGACGTGGCCGATACCCGACCTTCAGGTCAAGGATGCGAAGTTCGAGATCCGGGTCTTCGATCTCAAACGCCGCCAGCCGCATGGCATCAAGGTTGATGAGGCGCGCGGATATCTGCACCGGTTCGGAGGGGTACACGTATACGACGCCGGTTTCCACTTGCCTTACTACGGAGCAGATGTCGACTGGCTTGGGATCGAGCGCGATCATTCGCACCGCCTTTCGCGTTCGGAGCTACTTCCCGAGAACCTCCAGACCGCGGGCGGCATGAGCTTCCTCCCGACGAACACTCGCCTATACGGAGTCGTGCAGATCGATACGGGAGCAGAACGCTCCGCTGCCGCGGCCTCCGGCAGAGCACGGTTCGATGTTCTCTCGATTCAGATTTCGCGTGATCGCCTCATCGACAATCGGCCCTACAAACAGCTCCGCGACGCTGTGCGGTGGGCAGTGGACCTCTACGCGATGGAAGAGGCCAGGAGGCGATGGAGCGCCGAAGATCGCGCTGTTGACGCGCTCGAGCTGACCGAGCGCGCGGCGCGGGTGGAGGACGTGCTCGACCGCTACGCCGACCGCATCCCAGAACCGGTCCTCGGCGAGCTCCGAATAAGCATCGACGAAGTTGCGGCACATGTGGAGTCGGAGGCCGAACAGGCCGCCCGCCAAGCGGGCGTGCTGGGCGCCCTCGCGACCGCCGGCATCTCTGCGATCGCGGTCGAGCACGAGACCGGTCGCCAGATCGCGGAGCTGCGGCGGCTAGCGAAGCGAATACGTCGTCACGCCCGAGATCGAGAGGATCGTGAACTAGAGGATCTCTCCGACAAGCTCTTGGCTTGGACTCACCGCATCGAGAACACTAGATCGCTCTTCAGCCCGTTCATGGATGAGGAGAGTCGAGAGAAGATCCAGCGCCTCGACGCTCGAGCCGTCGTAGATCAGACCGTCGCTCAATCGGCGCTGCTGCTGCGAGGCGTGACAGTCGAGACCAGCGAGCTACCCGAGGGCATTCGGTTGCCTCCCGGACGCTTCGCCGAATGGGTCGCCGTATTTCAGAACCTGCTCGTCAACGCCGCCAACGCAACACTGGACACCGAGGAGCGGCGGATAGCCGTGCAGGAGCGCCGCTCGGGGCGCGAGCTGACAATCATGTTCCAGGACACAGGGTCAGGGGTGGACCTAGACGAAGCCAACGAGCTATTCGCACCATTCGCCCGACGGCAAACTATCTCGGAGGAGCGCCGCGCGCTTGGCGCTGGCGGTACTGGTCTGGGTCTTACAATCGTTCGAATGATCAGTCAGAATCTCGGATGCCATGTCGAGTTCTCTACGCCAGACAAGGGCTTTGCGACGGCGATTGGGGTGTCGTGGAGGACGAGTTGACGGAGCAAAAAACTCGCATCGTGCTCTGTGACGACGAGCCGGACACGGCGAACAACTGGAAGGAGGAACTCGACGCCCTTGACGAGGTCAAGGACTCGTTCGACGTGGTCGTCGTCGACAAACACGAGTTCGAGGTCGACGTCTTGACGCTTGAGAAGCGGCGGAACGCGTTGCGCCAGCAGCAACAGCCAGATGCCACACCGACGATATTCGATGGTGCAGCCGTGCTGATCGTCGACTATGACCTCTACGAATATAAGCCCGACCAACTGCTCACGGGCGACAGCATCGCCTACTTGGCTCGCAGCTACTCATCTTGCGGCTACATCGTCGGCGTCAACCAGGACCGCATATCCAAACCCTTCGATCTCACACTGGTCTCTCACGCACTCGTATCTACCGACCTGTCGATCGGAAGCGACCAGGTCGCGGACCCCGGTCTCTGGAGCGGCGATCCACGGCGATGGGGGAAGTTCCGCCCTTGGTATTGGCCCGTCCTGCCCGAGCGGGCTCAGGCTCTTGGAGATCTTCGTCAGAGCGTTGCCGGCAAGCTAGACGAGCCGCTCGAAACGGTACTCGGGTTGCCTCGCGAGCTCCTGGACTCGCTCCCTCGTGCGGTCCTTGGACGACTCGACGTGCCTGGACGCCCCGACATCGGAGATGTCCCACTCCGTGACTGGGTCCACTCAAGCCAAATGGGGCTGCGCTCAGGGGATGTTGTCAGCGATGATCACCAGATCGCGCGCGTGGCGTCGGCGCGGCTAGCCAAGTGGTTCGAGCGTGTGCTCCTCCCGGGACAGGACGTGCTTGTCGACGCCCCACATCTTGTCGACCGTCGCCCTGGTCTACTCGATGGCGATTGCACCGACCCCGACGTCTGGCAACGCACAACTCGCCTCGACGCGAACCCCGACGGACTCGGTCTGATGCCTCTTGCGGTCGACCAACATCGCTTCGAGAGCCGCTGGGTGTCCCGTCCCGTCTGGTTTTGGCCGCATATCGCGTCAGACCAGACGTTCGACGACTCGCTCGATGCCCCTCGACCGGAGCCGCGAGTCGTATTCGCCGAGGACGCATCACGGTTCGTGAGCGTCGATCTGGCGCGCCGCTATACGAGCGACGTCGACCCCCCATTCAACAGCCGCTGGGTTGCGATGGCCCAGGATGGGACCAGTTACTTGCCGACCTCGCGCCTCGCCAGCTCGTGAGCCAAGAGCTCTCCAAGCAGTTCTCGGACTGCTTGCTATGGCTGGCAAGCGGCGCCCAGGCATCCTTCAAAGACACCCATCACAGCCTTATCACGGGGATGAATCCGGTTGGCGATCAAGTGCTCGAACGTGTCCTCGAGAGCGACCCGGATCCGATGCTCGACACGCGGGGACTCGTAGTCCTGCCACCTGTCGGACCCAGAGTCCCGTTGCTACAGCTCTCGCGCGGCACCGAACACGACCAAGACATCCTTCGTATGACGCTCGTCGTCGTAGGGGAGGATGCCGAGGGCCCGCATGCAATGGCGTGGCGCTTTGAGGCCCCCGAGGGTCCAGGGGAGCATTGCTACTGGCATTGCCAGCCGGTACGCCAACTCCGAGGGACGCAGCCACCGCCGCTCGAACGCCTGCCCGACTGGCACTTCGACGACCTGCCAGCCATTCCGGTGGCGGCGAGCAACCCCGATGAGCTCCTGGTCGCGCTCCTTGTCTCCGTGTACGGTCATCGAACGCTAGGTCGCATGCAGCGAGAAGAGTTCCAGGACCAACTCCAGGATCTACTAGCGGCCATCGACGGGGTCTCCTGAGCATCCGTCCCCCCAACCGAAGCTCTCCCTACACTCAGCGACCGTGCGCCCCTGTGCGATCTGCTACCGCGACCAGACTTGGTTGCGCCAATCGAAGACGCCTCCGGCGCTCGATGGGTCGAGATCGGCGCGACTGCGCCTCGTCGATCTCTTTGCTGGATGCGGAGGCCTTTCGTTTGGGCTCGTCGAGGCAGCTCGGCGTCTAGAGCTGGGCGCCGAGGTAGGGCTAGCTGTCGAGCACGACCCTGAAGCACTGGCCGTCTTCGAGCGCAACATTCCGACTATTCGAGGGAGCTCGGATCGAGTTGAGCGGCTGTTCGACGGAGCGCTCGCGTCGCCGGCGACGCTCTCGGAGCGCAGGATCGCCCGTGAGCTCGGTGAGATTGACATTCTCGTGGGCGGGCCGCCGTGTCAGGGCAACTCCGATCTCAACAACAAGACGCGGCGCAACGATCCGAGGAACCGCCTGTATGCGCGGATGGCACGCGCAGCGGAAGTGCTCGAGCCAGCATGTGTCGTGATCGAGAACGTCCCAAGCGTCCGCCATGACCGCGCAGGCGTGGTCGCTGTGACCCGCGCAGCCCTCAACGCGGCGGGCTACAAATGCGTCGAGACCGTCTTGGACGCGAGCCAGGCGGGAGTGCCCCAGCATCGACGCCGTCACATCCTTGCCGGAACGCGTAGCGACGTCGACCTGTCTTTCATCGATGGAGTCGGGGACAGCTGCCAGCACGTGCGACCCCTCAGCTGGGCGATACGTGATCTTGAGTCCATAACCGGACCAGGATCCTTCGATAGTGCCTCGACGATCAGCGAGCAGAACCGCGAACGCATTGCGTGGCTGTTCGACAATGGCGAATACGATCTGCCCAATCCGCTACGTCCGGTATGCCACCAATCGAGACACAGCTACGGCTCGATGTACGGCCGACTGCGATGGGGACGGCCAGCCCAGACCCTTACCACTGGCTTTGGGTCGATGGGGCAAGGCCGCTATGTCCACCCTAGTCGTCGTAGGACTTTGACACCGCACGAGGCGGCTCGTATCCAGACCTTTCCTGACTACTTCGACTTTGGAGGCGCACGGCGCACGGCACTCGCACGGATGATCGGCAATGCCGTGCCACCACTGCTCAATATCGCGCTCGGACTGGAGCTGATTCCGAAGCTCGTTGACTGCAAGTCGCTACACGAAGATTCAGCCGCATGACGCCTTCTCCCACTCCTGAAGCCAGTTCTCCAGACGCCCGAAACCGCATGCAGCGAACAGGTCAGCGCGATACCGCTCCGGAGATGCAACTCCGCTCCGCGCTGCACCTACTCGGGCTCCGCTACAGAGTGCAGGTCGCGCCACTGCCGGGACTCCGCCGGCGCGCGGACATCGTATTCCCTCGCCAACGGGTCGCCGTCTTTATAGACGGCTGCTTTTGGCACTCGTGCGCCGAACATGGCACGACCCCCAAGGCCAACAGAGCCTGGTGGGAAGCAAAGCTACGCGGAAACACCAAGCGCGACGAGGACACGAACAGGCGACTGCGCGCGGCAGGGTGGGAGCCCGTTCGCATCTGGGAGCACGAGGACGTTGCGGATGCCGCCAGCAAGATCCAGTTGCTCGTCACCGCTCGCCAGCCTGTTCGCTTGCTGCCGATAGCGAAACAACGCGCCGGGATAGCAACGGAGAGCCGCTCATAACGGTGTTGCCCATCACTCGATTGGCCAGCTCCGTGTGCGGTCTAGCCCCACGTGCGTGTGCGGTCCGTGTGCGGAGAAACCAAACCTGACGTGATCTACCGCGGTCGTCATCAACTGACAGCGAGCATCAATACCAGGATCACAGAGCCAAAAGCGCGGCCTCCAGCCACCCCCAGCCCCCACCAGCGTCCATCAACGACTCAATCGGGGAGACAGGATTTAACCTGCGACCGCCCGGCCCCCGAATATCGCCGTTCGCAGATAAACCCTTATAGACGCCCGGAGCGTCTGACTCTCCCCCTCAAAGCCCATCCACATAAGCCCCCTGCGCCTCGAACGACACCCTCAGCACGCTCGCCCAGCCGTCGATCTCGGGGGCGAGCGCCTCGGCGACGGCGCCCGTCTGCTCATAGAAGCACCAAATCAGCACCGTGGGGCCCGCGCCCGAGATGCTCGCGCCCAGCGCGCCGAGCTCCGCCGCGCGGCACGCCAGCTCGTACGAGCGTGGGAACAGGCTCGCGCGCTGGCGCTGGTGCAGGCGGTCGGCGAGGCCCCTCGCCAAGAGGTCCCAGTCGCCGCGGGCGAGGCCGAGGGTGAGCATCGCCGCGTGGGCGATGTTGAAGACGGCGTCCTGCATCGGCACCTGCTCCGGCAGCGCCGCGCGGGCGGCGCGCGTGCGGACGGGCTGCTCGGGCACCACCACCAGCGCCTCCAGGCCGGTCGGCGCGTCGAAGCGGGTGACCTGGCCGTCGGCGCACACCACGAAGCCGCCGTACAGCGCGGCCGCCACGTTGTCGGGATGGCCCTCGATGTCGCTCCCCAGCGCCAGCAGGTCGGCGTCCAGCTCGAACAGGTGATCGGCCGCCATCAGCCCGGCGACGATCGCCGCTGCGCTCGAGCCGAGGCCGCCCGACAGCGGGATCTGCGAGCCGATGCGGAACGTGAAGCCGTCGGCGGAGTGCAGCCGCTCGAACGCCCGCACGCAGAGGTTCTCCCGGCCCCTCGGCACCGCCAGCTCGGTGTCCACGGCGAAGCGTCCGGTCTCCTCCACCTCGACCTCCAGCTCAAGCGTCAGCGCCGCGGCCATGCAGTCGAAGCCGGGGCCCAGGTTCGCGGAGGACGCGGGTACCCGCACCCGCCGACGACGTCTGAGAAACGAGGGGCCCGGCTCGCCGGCCTCCGGCCGGCTTCGCCACCCTCTACGTATCACCCAACACCGCTTCCTCGATCGCCGCGAACTCCACCGGGCAGGGGATCACCTTGCCGTCGTTGTGGGCGATCGCCGTCTCCGGGTCCTTCAGGCCGCGGCCGGTCAGCACGCACACCACCTGCTCGGCGCCTTCGGCGCCGTACTTAATCAGTCCCGCCACCGACGCCGCCGAGGCCGGCTCGCAGAACATCCCTTCTTTGGAGGCCAGCAGACGGAAGGCGGCCAGGATCTCCGAGTCGGTCACCGCGCGGATCGAGCCGCGCGAGTCGCGCGCCGCCGCCATCGCGTCCTCCCAGCGCACGGGGTTGCCGATGCGGATCGCGCTGGCGACCGTTTCCGGCGCCGCCACCGGGTGGCCGAGCACCAGCGGCGCCGCGCCCTCGGCCTGGAAGCCGAGCATCTTGGGCGCCATCCCCACCTCCTTGAAGCCGCGCCAGTAGGAGGTGATGTTGCCGGCGTTGCCCACCGGTATGCACAGTGCTTCCAGCTCGCCTTCCAGCGCCTCGTGGATCTCGAAAGCCGCCGTCTTCTGGCCTTCCACGCGGTACTCGCTCACGGAGTTCACCAGCACGATCGGGTGCGTGTCGGTGAGCTCGCGCACGAGCGTCAGCGCCTGGTCGAAGTTCCCCTGCAGGGCGATCACCCGCGCGCCGTGGACGAGCGTCTGCGCGAGCTTGCCCTGGGCGATCTTCCCCTCCGGGACGATCACCGCGCACGTGATCCCCGCCCGCGCCGCGTACGCCGCCGCGCTCGCCGCGGTGTTGCCGGTCGACGCGCAGATCACCGCCTTCGCCCCGTCGCGCACGGCGGCCGACACCGCGCACGTCATGCCCCGGTCCTTGAACGAGCCGGTCGGGTTCGCGCCCTCCAGCTTCAGGCGCACGCTCGCCCCCACCATCTCCGAGATCAGCGGCGCGCGCAGCAGCGGCGTCGAGCCCTCCTGCAGGCTCACCAGGGGGTCGCCCGGCTCGAACGGCAGGCGCTCGTGGTAGCGCTCGATCAGCGGCACGTGCGTGCCGGAGAAGGCCGCCCCTTCGACCCGCGGCAGGGGCCGCGAGCTGGTCTCACTCATTGGGAATCCTTTCTGGGAAGACGCCGTCCCGGGCGTCGGCACGCGCACTCGCGATCATATGAACTCCTCTTCGATCACCCTGATGATGCGCGGCGGCGAGCGCACGAAGTCGTGGTCGGCCATCACCGCGACGGCGGCGCGCATGCTCGACTCGAGGACCGGGTGGGTGACCATCACCAGACGCGCATTCTCGCCCAGCCCGCGCTGGACGACGGACTTGATCGACACGCTCTGGTCGCCAAGCGCCTTCGTCACCGCCGCCAGCACCCCCGGGTGGTCGGCCACGTCGAGATACAGGTAGAACGCGCTCGCCACGTCCTCGATCAGCGGCAGCTCGAGCGGCGGCGCGGGCGGGCGGGCGCCGCCGGTCATCACGCTGACCACGTCGCCGAGCACGGCGCTCGCGGTCTGGCGCCCGCCGGCGCCCGGCCCGGACATCGTGATCTCGGTGATCGCCTCCGCTTCCACGGTCACCGCGTTGAAGGGCCCGACCACCGACGCCAGCGGGTGCCCGCCGTACAGGAACGCGGGGTGCACCCGCACCGAGACCCCGCCCTCCAGGCGCTCGGCCGTGCCGATCAGCTTCAGTCCGAGACCGAGCTCGCGGGCGAACTCCATGTCGTCGGCGTGCAGGTTCTCGATGCCTTCGTAGCGGACGTCGTCCAGGTGCACCGGCGTGCCGAACGCCAGGCGCGCGAGGATCGCCATCTTCGCGGCGGCGTCGCGCCCGGAGACGTCGTCGCTGGGGTCCGCCTCGGCGTAGCCGCAGCGCTGCGCCTGCGCGAGCGCCTCCGCGTAGCTCGCGCCGGCGGTCATCTCCGTGAGGATGTAGTTGGTGGTGCCATTCACGATCCCGTGAATGCGCTCGATCGGGGTCGCCGACAGCGATTCCTCGAGCACCCGCACCACCGGCACCGCCCCCGCGACGGCCGCCTCGAAGCGGAGCAGCACGCCGTGCTCGCGCGCCGTCTCGAACAGCTCCTCGCCGTGCTGGGAGAGCAGCTGCTTGTTCGCGCTCACCACGTCCTTGCCCGCGTGGATCGCCGCCAGCAGGTACTCGCGCGCGGGTTCCAGGCCGCCCATCAGCTCCACCACCAGCTCGCTCTCCTCGAGGATCGTCCGGAAGTCGCCCTGCGAGCGCGTCAGCACGCCGCTGATCACCGGCCGGCGGCCGTTGAAGCGCTCGATCTCATCCGCCCGTTCGGCGAGCAGCACCTCGAACGCACCGCCCACCGTGCCGTGGCCGAGCAGGCCCACGCGAAACGCGGGCGCGCCGTCGGGGCCAGCCGGCGACGGGCCTCTGCGTGCTCCGGCGGCGCCGCTGCCGGGAGCGCTAGCGGACATCGCGGGCGGTCAGGTCTTCGTAGCTCTCGCGCCGCACCACCAGGCGCGCGTCGCCGTCGCGGCAGAACACCACCGGCGCGCGCGGCACGCCGTTGTAGTTGTTGGCCATCGCGTACCCGTACGCGCCGGTCGCCGGCGTCACGACCACGTCGCCCGGCCGCGGGTCCGCCAGCAGCGCCTCGCGCACGACCACGTCGCCCGACTCGCAGTGCTTGCCCGTCAGCACGCACTCGGTCGAGCCGCCGCATCGGGCGGGTGGGTCCGGCAAGAGGAAGCGGTCGGCCACGTGCGCCTCGTACGCGGCGCCGTACAGCATCGGGCGCAGGTTGTCGGACATGCCGCCGTCCACCGCCACCCACCGCGAGACGTTCTGCTTGACGCTCTGCACCGTGTAAAGCGTCACGCACGCGTTCGCACACAGGGCCCTGCCGGGCTCGATCAGCAGGCGCGCGGAGCCCATCCCGTGGGCGTGGGCGCCCGCGACCAGCGCGCCAACGTACTCCTCGACCGTCGGCGGCGACGGCTGCTCCTCGGTGTAGCGCACTCCGAGGCCGCCGCCCAGGTCCCACACGGGGAACTCCCCCAGCGCGGCGAGCTCGGCCACCTCGCGGCGGAACGGCTCCAGCTCCAGCAGCTGCGAGCCGATGTGCGCGTGCAGCCCCCGCAGCGACAGCCCGGGGATCGCGCGCAGCGCGGCGATCGCCTCGCCAGCCTGCGACATCGCGAAGCCGAACTTCGAGTCGGCCTGGCCGGTGGAGATCTTCTCGTGCGTCTCCCCCCGCACGTCGGGCGTCACCCGCACGAGCACCTCCTGCTCGCCGCCGCGCTCGGCGCCCTCCGGCCCAGCTCGCTCTGCCACGAGCAGCGCGACCCGCTCGATCTCATCGAAGTTGTCCACCACGATCAGCCCCACCCGGCGCTCGAGCGCCTCGCGCAGCTCCGCGCTCGACTTCGCGTTGCCGTGCATCACGATCCGTTCGGGCGCGAAGCCCGCGTGCAGCGCCAGGTGCAGCTCGCCGCCGGAGGCCACGTCGCACCACAGCCCCTCCTGCGCGAACACCTCCTGCACGGCCGTGCACGGGAACGCCTTCGAGGCGAACACCACGTGGAAGTCCTCGTGGCCGGCGTCGCGCCCCGCCTGCACGAACGCCCGCGCCCGCGCCCGCAGATCGTCCTCGGCCACCACGTACACGGGCGTCCCGAACTCGCCCGCCAGCTCGATCGCGTCGCAGCCGCCCACCTCCAGGCGGCCGCGCTCGTTCAGGCGGCTGCCGAGGGGGAACACCGATGAGAGGCTCGTGCCGGTGGTCATCGCCCGAGTGATTATCGCGTGCCCACTGCCTGTCCACCGCCTGCCCCCTACGCGCTCACCCCGCGGTCCGATGTTCTCTCGCCGAGTGCGCGTATCGCGATCGTTATACAGGCGCCACGATCGCTATACAGGCGCCGCCGCCGCCCGCAGCGCGCCCGCGCCGCCGCGGCGGTAGAGCATCGCCAGCCACACCACGCCGATCGCCACCAGCACGAGGCTCTCCAGCTGGGGCCCCGTCAGCCCGGCGAGCACCTCCTTGTTGCGGCGGATGAACTCCACCAGGAACCGCTCCAGCCCGCTGCCCACCAGGTACAGCGCGAACAGAACGCCCGGGCGCACGCGGTCGCGCAGCGTCCACAGCAGGTACGCGAGCAGGCACATGCTGACGGTCTCGTAGATGGGGGTCGGCTGCACGCGCACCCCCGGCGGCGTGGGCACCGTGCCGTGGGGGTAGCCCATCGCCCACGGCAGGCTCGAGCGGATGCCGTAGTCGCCGTCGCCGGAGACCTGACAGCCGATCCGCCCGATGCCGTAGCCGAGCGCCAGCGCCGGCGCGCACATGTCGAGCATCCACAACCCCAGCGCTTGCCGCCAGCGCATCCACACGAACACCGCGATCGCCCCGCCCAGCGCGCCGCCGTACCAGACGAGGCCCGATCCCGAGAAGATGCTGCCCAGCAGGTCGTGTTTCACCTGGCTGTAGTTCTGGATCACGTAGTACGCGCGGGCGCCCACCACGCCGCCGAGCAGCGCCGCGAACACGATCTCATACGCCCAGTCCACCGGCTTGCCGAGCTCGCCCAGCCGCCGCCACACGACGGCGCCGCACGACAGGAACGCGAGCGCGAACACCACGCCGAACGTCTTGATCGAGATGCCGATGATTTCGACTTCGGGCTTCATGCCGACGCGGGCGAACTTTAGGGCACGCCTACCGTGTTCTGCGACAATCCGTCACATGGCTTCCAAGCGAACGAGCTTCGGCAAGGACACAGGCCTGCAGGCGCGCATGCTGATCACGATGTTCCTGCTCGGGCTCGTCTACGTGGTGTTCGTGGGCGTGCTGTTCGCCGCAGGCGCCGCCGCCGGCCTGATCGTCGCTGTGGCGCTCGTCCTGCTGCTGGTGCAGTTCTTCGGCTCCGACAAGATCGCGCTGGCCTCGATGGGGGTCAAGGAGGTCTCCCCCGCGCAGGAGCCCGAGCTGCACGGGATCGTCGAACGGCTGTGCGTGCAGGCCGACCTGCCCAAGCCGAAAGTGGGAGTCATCGAGACCTCCATGCCCAACGCCTGCGCGATGGGCAAATCCAAGAAGAGCACCACCGTCTGCGCAACGCGGGGCATCCTCGAGCTGCTCTCGCCCGCGGAGCTCGAAGGCGTGATGGCGCACGAGCTCACGCACGTGATCAACCGCGACGTCATGGTCATGACGCTCGCGAGCTTCTTCGCCACGCTCGCATCGATGATCGCGCAGTTCGCGCTGTTCTTCGGCGGGGGCTTCGGCGGCGGCTACGGGCGCGGGCGCGACGAGGAGGAGGAGATCATGCTCGTCCTGCTCGTCTCCGTGCTCGTGTACGCCATCTCCTTCCTGCTGCTGCGCGCGCTCTCGCGCTACCGCGAGTTCGCCGCCGACCGCGGATCGGCGGTGCTGACCGGGCGTCCCAGCGCGCTCGCCTCGGCGCTCCTGAAGATCAGCGGCACCATGGACCGGGTGCCCACGCAGGATCTGCGCAAGGCCGAGGCCATGAGCGCCTTCTTCATCCTGCCCGCGCGCACCAAGCGCTCGCTGATGAACATCTTCGCCGACCACCCGCCGCTGGAGAAGCGCCTGGCGGCGCTCGAGCGGCTCGAGTCCCAGCTGCAGAGCGCCGGCTGAGAGCCGCATGGCGGACCGCACGAGCGTGGAGCCGGGGGTCTAGGTGGGCCTGCGCGACGTCCTCACCGGGCGCCACACCGTCAAGGGGCCGGCCGCCGACGACCGCCTGTTCGCGATCACCACCGCCTACATCACGCTCCAGTCAGAGCACCAGATCGAGCCGACGGGGGCCGCCGCGATCGTCTTCCAGGCGCTCGCCACGAGCGACTTCGAAGCGACGCTGCGCGACACCGAAGAGGTGGTCAAGGCCACCTGCGGGGACAGCGGCACGACCGTCGCCACCGAAGACGACAGCTACGGCTACCGCTGGATGGTGCTGCGCAACCCCGCCGCCGCGCCCAGCGTGGAAGACCTCGCCGTCGGCATCAACGCCGTCTCCAGCTCGATCGAGACCGCCGGGCACGGCGAGCGTCTGCTGTGCGCGGTGTTCGCCTTCGCAGACGCGCAGAAACGGCGGATCTACTTCATCTACAACTACAAGCGGGGGTACTGGTACCCGTTCGTGCCTGTTTCGGATCCCACCCACCCCGGGGCGGGCTCCAATCCGTCCAACGAACGCTCGACCGAGCGCGAGCTGCAGCTGAAGGCGCAGATGGGCTCCGAACTGCCGATCGAGCCGGAACTGGAGCGGTGGTTTCCGATGTGGGGGATCCCGATCTGAGGCGCTCCGCCCGCGAGGGTGGCTAGTCCGGGATCAGCCCCTCGCCCGTGAATTCCCGAGCCGCCTCCTCGAAGCTGACGTCGGCGGGCGGCAGGATCACGTCGGAGCCCTCGAGCTCGTCGTCGGCGAGCGGCGTGCCGTGGCTGCGCACGTAGTCCAGCAACCCGGCGAGAGCGTCGGCGAAGCCGTCCTCGCTCCCGCCTTCCACTATCGCCACCACGCCCTTCTCCAGCTCGTTCAGCCGCTGCGCGTCGGCGTCGTCCAGCCGGTACTGGTCCTCGCCGGAGATGCGCACGATCATGCCTGGCCGCCGTTCTCGCTCGGCTGCTGCGCTTGATCTGGATCCCCACCCGCCGCCGCGTCGGGAGCGTCACCGGCCGGGGCAGGAGCCGCGATCTGCGGCGCCGGGGCGCCTTGGCCGAGTTCGCTCTTCATCTTCTCCAGCTCGTTGTCAACCGCCGGCTGGCTCGAGAGCTGCTTGAGCTGTCGGTCGATGTCGTCTTCGCCGCCGCCCAGCTGGGTGATGTCGTCGAAGGTGCCCGCGGCTTCCAGCTCGGACACCGCGTCCGCGCGCGCTTTCATGTTTTCGGTCTTGTCCACCGCGCGCTGCATCGCGAGACCCACGTCGGCCATCTGCTCGCCGACGCCCGTCGCCGCCTCGGATATCCGCACCTGGGCCTCCGCCGCCGAGTACTGGGCCTTGATGACCTCCTTCTTGGTGCGGAACGCTTCGATCTTGGCCCGCAGTTTCTGCTCGGAGTCGGTGAGCTTCTGCTGCTGGTCTTCCAGTTCCGCGACCTGCGTGTCGAGACCCTGCAGCTCCGTCTGCGCCACGTTCTTGCGTTCGAGCGCCGCCTTCGCCAGCGCTTCGTTGCCGGCCGACAGAGCCTGGCGGGCCTGCGTGTCGAGCTTGACGACGCTCTGCTGCAGCGAGCTCTCCTGCATCTGCAGGCGCTTCTTCGCGGTCACCACGTCCGCGATGCCCTTCTTGACGTTCTGCAGCTGTTCGACCTGCTTCTGGTAGCTGTAGTCCAGCGTCTCCGCCGGGTCTTCAGCTTTGTCCAGCAGCTTCGAGACCTTCGCCTTCACGACGGTAGACATCCGCCCGGTCAAGCCGGCCATCTGATCCTCCTATTGCTGTTCTCGAGGGCGACCGACCTGAGCTCGGCCAACACGTCTAGCGTAGCCGACCCAACGCGGCTAGATGGCAGCCGTCTAGAGACCGACGGGGTGGCGGACCGTGTAGCCGGCGTTGGACTGGCGCAGCGGGCGCCAGCGGGGTCCCTGCTCGTTCGAGGGGTCGTCCGCCGAGCTCGTGTCCAGGCGCAGGCCGGCGACCGTCATGTAGGCGTGGCCGGGGTTCGAGAAGATCGTCACCCACGTTCCCACGCTCCCCGCCCCCCAGTGCATGAATTCCGAGGAGTCCTCGGGAGCGGCGAGCAGGTCGGCGCCGTGGAGGGCGAACGAGACCGTGCCCGAGCAGTCATAGCCGGGGGAGGTGAACGTCGGGTCGTGACCGCCCCCGTAGATGTAGGGCAGGCCGATCAGCTGGTTGCCGGCCCAGATCATCTCCTGGACCGCCGCCGGTGCGGACATCGGCGCGGCCGCCAGGCCGTTCACGTAGCGGGCGAGGGTGCCGGGGACGAGCAGGTCGGGCTTGCCTTCGGTGGCGACCGCCGCCACCGATGCGCCGCCGCTCGCGCTGCCGGCTTCCCCTGCGGGAGCGGGCGCCACGTAGGGGACGACTTCGCCGGTGACGGTCTTCACGTACACCGGCCCCTTGTAGGTGACGTTGGAGGTCTTCGCCGTCACGGGGGCGTGCGGCGAGGGCGACGGCGTCGTGGCGCCGGTGGACGGCGCCGGGACGGCCACTCCGCCCGTCCCGTTGGCGAGCGCGCTCGCGGCGCTCGTCGCCAGGATCGTCACGCTACACACAACTGCACAGCAGCTACGCATCCACACGCAAACAACCTCTTTCGTCGGCCTGCGGGGTTAGCTGACGGGCTAGCGCTAAAAGAGCCTGCGCTTCTCGCGGTCTTGCCGCGGGATTCGCCCCAACAACTTGGGTCCCCCGTTCTTTGACTATCTGGTCAAAGACTCGGCGTTCGCGCGGGCACGCTAGCAGACTGCAATGACGCTTGCGGACGGTGCACGCGATATCGCACGTTCTTCCCGCAAATGCCGGTCTTTTCGGCTGATCGCCGCCACCCCCGGCGCGATCGCTAGGGTCCCAGCATGCGGCGAGCAGCGCACCGACCGCTCCTGGCAGCGCTCGCGCTCGTGCTCGTCGGACTCGGCGGCTGCGGGAAGGGCGGCCAGGCGCAGATCAACGGCGGGGGGGTGGTGGGTACCCCATCCAAGCTCGCGCCGGTGGCCGCGCAGGGGGCGGTGAGCGTCGCCACCCGCAACACCACCCGCCTGGGAGGCGCCGACGTGGCCGACGACGCGGCGGCCGTCGCCCGCACCGTCTACCCCGGCCTCACGGCGGCGTCGCGACCGACGGTGGTGGTGCTGGTCGACGAGCACGACTGGCCGGCGGCGCTCGCGGCGTCGGCGCTGGCGGGTGCGCCCGCGAACGCCCCGATCCTCTTCAGCGAAGGCGAAACGCTGCCGGCGGTCAGCGCCGAGACGCTCGCGGCGATGCACCCACTGGGTGCTCCCACGCTCGCCGGCGCGCAGGTCATCCGCATCGGCACCTCCGCGCCACTGCCCGCCGGCTACGTCGTGCGCGACCTGCCCGCGAGCGCGCCCGCGCCGGCGGCGGCGGCGGTCGCGCGACTCGCGCTCACGCTCGACGGCAGCCACCCCCCGCGGCAGGTGATCGTCCTCGCCGAAGACGCCGGCCGGGCGATGGCGATGCCGGCCGCCGGACTCGCCGCCGAGAGCGGCGCGCCGATCCTGCTCGTCGGCCATGCCCGCGTCCCCGCCGCGACCGCCGCCGCGATCGACGCGCTGCACCGGCCGGCCATCTACGTGATCGACGCGGCCGCCGTCGGCCGCCGCGCGCTGCGCGAACTGCGCCGCCTGGGCTCGGTCAAGGCGATCCCGAGCGGCGCGACCCCGAGCGAAGCGGCGGTCGAGAACGCGATCGAAGTGGCGCGCTTCCTCGACGGCAGCTTCGGCTGGGGCGTGAAAGAACCGGGCCACGGGCTCGTGTTCGCGAACGTCGGACGACCGCTCGACGGGCCGGCGTCGGCACTGCTGTCGGCGACCGGCGACTACGGGCCGCTGCTGCTGCTGACGGGCCCGGGCAAGGTCCCGTCGGCGCTCGCGAGCTACCTGTCCGACATCCAGCCCGCGTACTCGGGCACGCAGTTCCCGGCCGTGCGCGGCGCCTACAATCACGGCTGGCTGATCGGCGACGAAACCGCGATCGCCGCAGTGACGCAGGCGGAAATCGACTCCATACTGGAGATCGTCGCCCGCTCGCTGCCCTCCGAACAGAGCTCCGAACCATCCGAACAGACCTCCGAAGAACCATCCACCTCGCAAGTCGAATGACCGCTCGCCCCGATTCCACCGCTCCCCCGAGACAGGCGAGCAGACGGTGAGCCAGGCCGAGGATCCCAGCCGCCTCTCCCGCAAGGCGAGCGCCAACGCGGTGACCGTGGAGGACGTCCGCCAGCTGATGGGCGCCTCCACCCCGCACTTCGCGCTGCAGCTGCGCAACCGCATCGCGAACCTGATCTCCGATCTTCCCGCCGATCACCCCGCGAGGGTGGAAGGCGAGCGGGAGATCGCGCGCCTGGAGCGGCTCGGAGTCGACGGGGAGACGCGCGGCGAGGGCGCCGCCGAGGGCGAGCGTCCGCTGCCGTCGCTGCACCTGACCCCCTCTCCCTCAGGGGACGATGTGGCGCCGCTCGAGTCTTAGGGACCGGCGGTGCGCGCGCGACGAGCGTCGGCGTAGCGGGCGCGCAGCACTTTGAAGCAGACCGCCACCAGCGCCAGGTCGACGGGCAGCAGAGCGTAGTTCAGCCAGTGGGGCACGCGGGTGGCGGCGGCGACGAGCAGGACGGCAGCCGAGTGGAAGACGATCGCGGGGATCACCGCGAGCATCGTCGTGTGCGGGCGAAAGCCGCCGAGGTGCTCGCGCAGCGACACCTCCACGGTGCCGAGCACGACCGCGCCGATGCCCGCGGCGAGCAGCGCCGCGTGGCTCTGGTAGCCCTCGGCCCACGCGACCGCCGCCCCCACCACGCCGACCAGGATCAGGATCTCGGACAGCGGCAGCGGATGCCACGGCGGCGGCGGGCGCTCGCCGGCAGCCTTCAGGTCGCTGACGAGCCCGACGCGCCGCTGCGATCCGGGCGCGCGGGGCGGGCGCCCGCCCGGCGACGAGACCGCCGCCGCCGGTCCGGCGTCTGGATTCGGCCTGCGCTTGCGCGAGCGCCCGCGCCGGCCGGGGTTGCGCTTGGCCACGGCGAGGGCTAGACGGGCCTGATGGACCTGGGTTCGCCGCGCTGCATTCGCCGTCGATGCTAGCGCCTACCCAGCGCCTATGCTGCGCCTCAGTGTCCGCGCGCACCCAGCCAACGCCACCGTCGCCGTCGCCGCCGCCCCCTGCGCGGAGCGGCATCCCCGAGAGCGCGCTGCCGGGCCCGTACCCGGTCGGCGAGTACGCGGCGGCGCTGCGCTCGAAGCTGCGCTCGTTCGCGCACGTGCAGCTGATGGGCGAGCTGGTGAACCTGCGCCCTTCGCGCGCGCGTGTGTACTTCGAGCTGCGCGACGGCGCCGGCGCGATCCCGTGCGCCGCATGGCGCGCGGACTGGGAGACGATCGTCGCCCGCGCGGGCGAGCCCGCGGAGGGCATGCAGGTGGTGGTGGCCGGCGGCTGCGACTACTACGCCGGCAGCGGCACCTCCTCCCCCGGCTTCTCCTTCGCCGTGCGCGACCTGCGCCTGGCGGGCGACGGAGACCTGCTGGCGCGGATCGAGCGCCTGCGCAGGCAGCTCGACGGCGAGGGGCTGCTCGACACCCAGAAGCGGCTCGCTCTGCCGGCGCTGCCGCGGACGATCGGCGTGATCACCGCGGAGGGCGGCAAGGCGGGGGACGACGTGCGCGCGGCGCTCGCCCGCCGCGGCTGGGCCGGGCGCCTGGTGTGGGCATTCGCTCCCGTGCAGGACCGCCACGCGGCTCCCGCGATCGTGCGGGCGCTCGGGGAGCTTGCGGCCGTGGCGCGTGTGGAGGTTGTGGTCGTCGCGCGCGGCGGGGGCTCGCTGGCCGACCTCCTGTGCTTCAGCGACGAGACGCTCTGCCGCACGGTCGCGCTGCTGGGCGTGCCCGTGATCGCGTCGGTGGGGCATCACACCGACCGGACGCTGCTCGACGACGTGGCCGCCGCCAGCTGCTCCACCCCCACGCACGCGGCGGAGGCGGCCGTGGGCGTGGACTGCACACGCGCACGCGCGCACAACGCGGCCGCGGCCGGCCGCCTTCGCGAGCACGGCAGGCGGGCGGTGCTCACGCGGGCGCGGCTGCTGGCGAGCCTCTCGCGCGCGCCCTCCGCGCACCTCGAGCGCCAGCGCACGCGCCTGCACCAGCAGCTGCGAGAGATCCGTGCAGGCTCGCGCCGGCGGGCCCAGGACGAGCGGCGCCTGGCCGAGAGACGGGCGATCGTGCTCGAGCGCAAGGTCGCGTCGTTCCTGCTCGACTTCCGTGAGCGCCGGCCGCGTGAGCTCCAGCAGCTGGCGCTGGCACTGGCGGGACACGACCCGCAGCGGACGCTCGAACGCGGCTACCTGCTCGCGCAGACGCCGCACGGCGAGCCGATCCTACGTGCGGCGCAGGCGCGCGAGAGCGGCGAGCTGCGACTGCGCTTCGCCGATGGGTCGCTGCCGGCGAAGGTGCTCGAGCGGTGAGCGATCCCTCTACAGGGGACGCTCCGCCGGCGAGCGAGACCGCCGAGCGGCGCGAGGATGCGAGCGGCGAGCCGCTCAGCTACGAGGCGGCTTCGGCGCGCGTGGAGGAGATCATCCGCCGGCTGGACTCCGGGGAGGCGAGCCTCGACGAGACGCTCGCGCTGGTCACGGAGGGCAAGACGCTGATCGAGCTGTGCGCCAGCCAGCTCGCGGCGGTGGGCGACGCGCTGCAGGAGCTGCGCCTCGACGAGCTGGTGGCGCGGCTCGAACGGGAGAGCGGCGCGTGAGCACCTGGCAGGCGCTCGCCGGGCTGGAGCTGGAGATCGAGGACTACGCGCTCGAGCCGCTGCAGGCGACGGTGTCGAGCGAGTTCGAGCGCAAGAGCACGGTGATCCGCCTGCGCGGCGCCGGCGAGGAGGGGATCGGCGAGGACGTCACCTACGACGCTGTCGATCACGAGATCCTCCAGGCGGCGGGCGCCGCGCTGCCGCTCGCCGGACGCCACACGCTCGCGTCGTTCTCGGCCCACCTGGCGGAGCTGCAGCTGTTCCCGCAGCCGCCACGGCGAGAGGTCTCGGGTCGCTACCGCACGTGGGCGTACGAGTCGGCCGCGCTCGACCTGGCGCTGCGCCAGGCGCACACGACGCTGCATCGGGCGCTCGGACGCGACACCCCAGCCGGTGCGGTTCGTGGTGTCGTTGCGCCTCGGCGAGCCGCCCACGCTCGAGCCGGTGAGCAGGCGCCTGGAGCTGTATCCCACCCTGCGCTTCAAGCTCGACCCCACGAGCTCCTGGGACGAGCGGCTGATCGCCGAGCTGGTGGCCACCGGAGCGGTCGACTCGGTCGACTTCAAGGGCTACTACTCCGGCTCGATCGTCGACCAGCCAGCCGACCCGGTCCTCTACGGGCGAGTCGCCGAGGCCTTCCCGCAGGCGTGGATCGAGGACCCCGCGCTGACGCAGGAGACCGACGCGGTGCTCGCGCCCCACCGCGAGCGCTTCTCCTGGGATGCGACCATCCACTCGATCGCCGACATCGAAGCGCTGCCCTACCCGCCGCGGATGGTCAACATCAAGCCCTCTCGGCTGGGCGGGCTGCGCAACCTGCTGGACGCCTACGACTACTGCGCCGAGCACGGCATCGGCAACTACGGCGGCGGCCAGTTCGAGCTGGGCGTGGGACGCGGCCAGAACCAGTACCTGGCCTCGCTGTTCCACGCGGACGCCCCCAACGACGTCGCCCCCACCGGCTTCAACCTGCCGCAGACGCCCCCCGGCCTGCCCGCGAGCCCGCTCGCCCCTGCGCCCAGCGCCACCGGCTTCCGCTGGGGCTAGTTGACCTGAGTCGTTAGACCGCAACTTCCGTGACATGATGCGGTTTGCGAGGCCATAGCCGATAACGTCGGGGCCGCCGGTCGAGGCGCGCGGGCGCGAATGCGCCTGCTCGGCCGGAGGGTGCAGTTCTGCGCGAAGGAGTTCGACGTCTTGCCGAGCACTGGTGCCCACAAGCGATCGACGTTCGCCCACGGGACAGCAGCTGTACTGCTGGCGGCGATGCTGCTGAGCCTGCTCGGCGGCGGACCGCGGACGGCGATCGCGGCGAACGCCGCAGGCGGCACCTCGGCCGGCGGCGGCGCAGATGCGAAGCCCACGGCCCCGGCCAAGGCGAAGCCCTCGCTGCACGTGCTGAGCATCCGCATCACGAGCGTCACCTGCGTGCCGTACGCGGACTGCAGCGGCAATCCCCACCAGGTCTCGTTGCACGGGACGCTCGAGCTGCGGGGCATCGGCCTGCGCTCGGGGATGGTCGTCGCCTTCCCCAGATCGCCCGGCGCGCGCCTCACCCGCCGCTCGCCGTCGGCGCACCTGCGCAAGGCGAGCGCCGGCCTGGTGGTGGAGGTGCCGAAGTCGGCGCACTCGGGCCACATCATGGTCCTGCTGAGCGGAGGCCGCTACACGAGCTCCTACGGGCCGATCTACGTCTACGCCCACGCGCTGCACCCGCCGGCGCCGAAGGACCCGCCACCGCAGCCCTCCGTCGCCGCCCCGACGGGCACGGCGCTCGAAGGGCAGGGCATGTGGATCTGGTATCTGAGCGCCTCCGACGGCGGCAACCTCGCGTCGATCGTCGCGCAGGCGCACGCCGCGGACGTGACGACGCTGTTCGTCAAGAGCTCTGACGGCCCGACCAACTACTGGAGCCAGTTCTCGCCGCAGCTGGTCGCCGAACTGCACGCGAACGGCTTGAAGGTGTGCGCGTGGCAGTACGTGTACGGCAGCGAACCCGTCGGCGAGGCGGCGCTGGGGGCCGAGGCGGTGGCGGACGGCGCCGACTGCCTGGTGATCGACGCGGAGGGCGAATACGAAGGCCACTACGCCGCCGCCCAGACCTACATCGACGACCTGCGCGCGAAGATCGGCCCCGAATATCCCCTGGCGCTGGCCTCGTTCCCGTACGTGTACGACCACGCCACGTTCCCCTACTCGGTGTTCCTCGGTCCCGGCGGCGCGCAGTTCAACGCGCCGCAGATGTACTGGCACGACATCGGCCAGTCCGTGGACACGGTGTACGCGAACACGTACATCTCCAACCGCATCTACGGCCGCCCGATCTTCCCGCTCGGGCAGACCTTCGAACACGTCCCCTCCGAAGAACTGCTGCGCTTCCGCGAGGAGGCCGTCGACTACGGCGCCACGGGCGTGTCGTTCTGGGACTGGCAGGAAACGGGCGCGAGCCAGTGGAGCACGCTGGCCGCGCCGCTCGAACCGCTGACGAGCGTCACCCCGAACGCCTCCTGGCCCGAACTCGGCAAAGGCAACCGCGACGACGCGGTGCTGTGGATGCAGGAGCACCTCGCCAGCGCGATTCCCACACAGGAAGTCACCGGCATCTTCGGCTCGCAGACGCTCGCGAACGTCGAGGCCTTCCAGACCGCCCACGGGATCGCGCCGAGCGGCGTCGTCGAAGCGGCCACGTGGACGGCGCTGCTCGCCCTGCCCCCCGTCGCCGTGGACTGGACGGGGGCGAACGGGCCGAGCGACTGACAATCCCTCATAAGGGGGATTGGGAGTCCGGGCAATCCCAACTACCGTCTCGCAGGGTCATCGGGCTGATCGCCATACCCCCCTTGCGATCAAGCACGCCACATACAGCGCGTGCGGCCCGGTGGCCGACCTTCACGCCTCGCTCCGGCCAGGCGCCAGCCCACGCCTTCACAAATACCTCGCGGGAGTTCTGTAGCACTATCGCTATACAGAACTCCCGCGAGCAATAACTGCCCGCCGACCTTCAGACGCGCTGGATGAGCGTGGCGGTGCCCAACCCCCCGCCGCAGCACATCGTGACGAACCCGACCTCCTTGTCGGAGCGCTCGAGCTCGTGCAGCAGCGTGGTGATGAGCCGCGCGCCGGTGGAGCCGAGCGGGTGCCCGAGCGCCATGGCGCCGCCGTTGACGTTGACGCGGTCCATGTCGGGTTCGAGCTCGCGCCGCCAGGCGGCGACGACGGGGGCGAACGCCTCGTTGATCTCGATGAGGTCGATGTCGCCGATCTTCATGGCGTTGCGCTGGAGGATCTTGCGCGTGGCGGGAATCGGGCCCTCGAGCATTTTCACGGGGTCGCAGCCGACGGTCGTCTGGTCGACGATGCGCGCGCGGGGCGTGAGGCCGAGCTCCTTGGCCTTCTCGGCGCTCATCAGCAGCACGGCGGCGGCGCCGTCTGAGATCTGCGAGGCGTTGCCGGCGGTGATCTTGCCGTCGGGCTTGAACGCGGGCTTGAGCTGCGAGAGCGCCTCGAGGTTGGTGTCCGGGCGGATGCCCTGGTCGGTGACGTAGGTGTCGCCGCCTGTGCCCGTAAGGGTATTGACCGCCATGGGCACGATCTCGCGCTCGAAGCGGCCCTCCTCGGTGGCCTGGTGGGCGAGGCGGTGCGAGCGCACGGCCAGCTCGTCGAGCTCCGAGCGGGGGATCTCCCACTGGTCGGCGATCATCTCCGCGCCGAGGCCCTGGCCGACGATGTTGTGCTTGGCGAGCAGCTCCGGCGGGAACGCGACGCCGAACTCCTGCTGGGTCTGCGCGACGGCGGCGAACGGCAGGTGGCCCATGTGCTCGACGCCCGAGCCGATCATCGCGTCGTGGACGCCGGCGGCGATCAGGCCGGTGGCGAAGTTGACCGCCTGCTGGGCGGAGCCGCACTGGCGGTCGACGGTGGTGCCCGGCGTCTCGATCGGCAGGCCCTCCTGCAGCCACGCGTTGCGCGCGACGTTGAGGCCCTGCTCGCCGAACTGGGAGACGCAGCCGGCGATCACGTCCTCGACCTCGCTGGCGTCGATGCCCGCCCGTTTGATCACCTCCGAGTAGCACGTCCCGAGCAGCGTGTTCGGGTGGGTGTCCTTGTAGTAGCCCTTTTCGCGGTGCCCGCGGCCTATTGGCGTGCGTACCGCCTCGACGATGACGACTTCGCGGCCCTCTGGTTGCCTCATCTCAGCATTCTCCTAGGTCTGAATAAGATGCCCGGACCCTGCACCCCCCACTGTATCGCGTCGCTCGATTGACTGGTCAGTCAGCCAGGGCGGACTGACCTACGGATGAACGGAGAGGAGCACCTTGACCAAACGCCTGGGCATCGCCGGGAGCGGCGCAATCGCATGCGGCCTGGCCGCGACGGCGGCACATCGCGGGCCGGTGCTGCTGCTGGCGCGCTCGAGCTCCTCCGCGGACCGCGCGCGTGCGACGGTCGAAAGGACGCTCGATCGGCTGGAGGCGGAGGTTGACCCCGAGCACGTGCAGATCGTGACCGACGCCCGGGAGCTGGCACCGGCGACGTTCGTGGTGGAGGCGGTGGTGGAGGACCACGACGTGAAGGCGGGGCTGCTGGGCGAGCTCAACGAGATCGTGGGCGAGGAGGCGATCCTCGCGAGCACGACCTCGTCGCTGTCGGTGGAGCGCCTGGCGCAGGCGAGCGGGCGCGCCGACCGCTTCGTGGGCCTGCACGTGTTCAACCCGGTGACGAAGATGAAGCTCGTCGAGCTGATCTTCCCGAGCGCCGCCAGCGAGGACACCCGCGCGCGGGCGCTGGCGCTGTGCGAGCACATCGAGAAGACGCCCGTGGAGGTCCCCGACGTCCCCGGCTTCGTGGTCAACCGCCTTTTGTTTCCGTACCTGTTCAGCGCGGTGCGCCTGGTGGAAGAGACGGGGATGGACCCGACGGACGTGGACACGTGCATGCAGCTCGGCGCCGGGCACCCGATGGGGCCGCTGGCGCTGCTGGACCTGGTGGGCCTGGACGTGGCGAAGGCGATCGGGGAGACGATCGGCGAGCCGGTGCCCGAGCGCGTGCGCGAGCTGGTGGCCGAGGGCGCGCTGGGACGCAAGAGCGGGCGCGGCATCCACAGCTACTGAGGCTTTCTTCGCGAGAATTTATCCGGCGGCGGCGAAGCTTTAGCTGCAGTTCATCAAGCGCGCGATACTTTTGGATTGCGACGTCAAACGTCGCATCGCACACCCGCCTCCTCCCAGTGCGCACGATCCGGTCCGCTCCCCCCGCGGGCCGGACGTGTTTAAGCGCGGCGAGATGCGCCGGCGCTCGCGGATGCGGACGGCCTCGATGCGGTTCTCGCGGACGGACTCCACGCGGATGGAGTAGCCGTCGGCGTTGACGGTGTCGCCGCGACGGGGCAGGCGCCCCAGCTCGGCGAAGACGAAGCCGCCGATGGAGTTGTAGGCGTCGGTGTCGACAGGCAGCTCGAGTCCGTAGTCGGCGAGGTCGGTGACGGCGACGTGGCCGCGGACGAACCAGTCCCCGTTCGCCAGTCGACGCACCTCCTCGCCGGCGGGGTCGGTCTCGTCGGCGATCTCGCCGACGACCTCCTCGATGATGTCCTCGATGGTGACGACGCCGACCACGCGTCCGTACTCGTCGACGACGACGGCCATCGAGCTGCGCTGGCGCTGCAGGTCGGCGAGCAGGTCGTCCAGCGGCTTGGTCTCGGGCACGATCGGCGCGTCGCTGACGAGTGACTCGAGCGGGGCCTTGGGTCCCTCGCGCATGAGCTGACCGGCGAGCGTGCTGACGTGCACGAGCCCGCGCACGCGGTCGCGGTCGTGACCCTCGGTGACGAGCAGACGCGTGTGGCCGCTGGAGACGCACAGGCGCAGCGCCGTCTCGATGTCCTCGGAGGCGTCGATGGTGACGACCGCGGGAATCGGCGTCATCACCTGGCGCGCCTCCTGCTCGTGCAGGTGGAAGACCCCGGTGAGCATCCCCGCCTCGCCCTGGTCGATCTGCCCGCCGGCATGGGACTCGGCGATCAGCAGCTTGAGCTCGTCCGAGGAGCCGCTGCGGCCCTGGAAGTTCATGTCCACGCCCAGCAGGCGCAGAATGCGGTCGGCGACGGCGGTCAGCGCGAGGATGACCGGCCGGAACACGGCGCTGAACGCCTGCAGCGGGCGCGCGACGCGACGCGCGACCGACTCGGCGCGGTCGATGGCATAGAACTTGGGAACCATCTCCCCCGCGACGAGCTGGACGGAGGAGATGAAGACGAAGGCGACGATCACGGCGATCGACCACGGCGACGCCGTGGCTGAGCGCTTCGCCGAGCGGTTGCTTGAGGATGGCGGCGAGCGCCGGCTCGCCGAGCGCGCCGATCCCGATGGAGGTGAGCGTGACGCCGATCTGGACGGCGGAGATGTACTCGTTGACGTCGCCGACCTGGGCGAGCGCGAGCGCGGCGCCCCTCGCGCCTTCCTCGCGCATCACTTCCAGCCGCGCGCGGCGCGAGCGCACGAGCGCGTACTCGGCGATCACGAAGAACGCGTTGATGGCGACGAGCAGCGCCGCGATGATGAGCTTCAGCCCGTTCACGCGCGCTTGGCGATCCTCGGAGCGCGCTCGCGGCCACCGCCGCGGCCACACCCGGCGCGCCCTCGGTGCGCGCGGCCCAGATGGGCCGGGCTACTTCGAGGAAGTTCTTCGTCGTCGTTCATCGGGTGCTCGACGCGTCAACGGTAGCAAGCGCGCTGGTCGCCCTACACGACGCCATCGATTTGACCCGCCAGCGCGAAGTCGGCGTCGGTGAGCCCGCCCTGCGAGTGCGTGGAGAGCGTCAGGCGCACCTTGTTCCAGCCGTGGACGAGGATGTCGGGGTGGTGGTTGGCGGCCTGCGCGAGCTCGGCGACGCGGTTGACGAGGGCGATCGCCGCGTCGAAGTCGGCGAGCTGGAGCTCGCGCACGATCGTCTCTCCCTCGCGGCGCCACTCGCCGGCGGCGGCGAGCCGCTGCTCGATCTCCGCGTCGCTGAGCGTCGCCATGACGCGAGCTTACCCCTACAGTCACGAGATATGCGGATCGTGAGCCTCGTCCCCCACGCGACCGAGCTGCTGTTCGCGCTCGGCGCCGGCCCGGAGGTGGTGGGGGTGACGCACGAGTGCGACTTCCCGGCCGCGACGGACGGGCTGGCACGGGTGACGCGCGACGTGCTGCCGGCGGGCCTGAGCGCCGGCGAGATCGACGCGGCGGTGCGCGAGCGCACGCTCGCGGGCGAGGCGATCTACGAGCTCGACGGCGACGCGCTGGCGGCGCTGGAGCCGGACCTGATCGTCACGCAGGCGCTGTGCCCGGTGTGCGCGGTCTCCTACGAGGACGTGGCTGAGCTCGCACGGACGCTGCCGTCCGCCCCGCGCGTGCTCGCGCTGGACCCGAAGACGCTCGGGCAGACGCTGCGCGACGTGCGCACGCTCGCGCAGGCGACCGGGCGGCGCGAGCGGGGCGTGGAGCTCGTGCGGGCGGCGTCGTCGCGGATCGACCGCGTGAGGCTGGCCGTGCGCGGGTCCTCGCGCCCGCGGGTGGCGGCGCTGGAGTGGCTGGACCCGGTGTACGTGGCCGGCCACTGGACGCCGCAGCTGATCGAGCTGGCGGGCGGAGAGGACGTGCTCGGATTCCCCGGCGAACCGTCGGAGGTCGTCTCCTGGGAGGCCGTCGCGAGCGCGGAACCGGAGCTGGTCGTGGCGATGCCGTGCGGCTACGACGAGACGCGCGCGCACGCCGAGGCGACGGCGCACGCGCGCGAGCTCGCCGGCCTCGGCGCCGAGCGGATCGTGGCGGTGAACGCCTCCGCGTACTTCTCCAGGCCGGGCCCGCGGTTGATCGACGGGTTGGAGCTGCTGGCGCACGTGCTGCACCCCGAGCGCGTGGAGCAGGCGCCGCCGGACGCGGTGGCGCTGGAGCTCCCCAACTTGGAATCGGCCGCGGCCACGCGGTAGGCTGGCGCCACTGTGCAGCGACCTCGCAGCTCGATGGTTGCCGCGCTCGGCGTGGTGGCGTTGCTCGCGCTGGCGGGAACGCCGTCACGAGCGCAGGCGCCCTCCGCGACAGCCGGCCAGGTGCTTGCGTTCGGCCTCAACAACTACGGGCAGCTGGGGACTGCGGCGAACACCGCCACCGAGAACCCGAATCCCACGCCCACACCTGTGACGCTGCCGGGCGCGACCGGGCCGGTCACCGAGATCGCGACGGGCTTCAATCACAGCTTCGCCGTGACGTCGACCGGCCAGCTGTACGCGTTCGGCCTCAACCAGTACGGCCAGCTCGGCAGCGCGAACGCCGTCGGCAGCAAAGGCGCCAACCCGACGCCCACGCTCGTGACGCTGCCAGGCGCAACCGGACCGGTCACTCAGGCCGCCGCGGGCGACAACTTCAGCCTCGCCCTCACCGCGACGGGGCAGCTGTACGCGTTTGGCGACAACCGCTACGGGCAGCTCGGCAGTGCGAACAACAACGGCGTCGCCGCCGCCAATCCGACACCTACGCTCGTGACGCTGCCGGGAGCCGGCGGCCCGGTGAGCGAGATCTCCGCAGGAACCTCCCACAGTCTCGCCCTCACCGCGACCGGCCAGCTGTACGCGTTCGGCCTCAACGAGTACGGCCAGCTCGGGACGACGACCAACAACGCCAGCACGAGCGCAAACCCGACGCCCGCGCTCGTGACGCTGCCGGGGACGAGCGGCCCGGTGACGGAGATCTCCGCAGGGGCCTATGACAGCTTCGCCCTTACCTCGACCGGCCAGCTGTACGCGTTCGGCCTCAACGAGTACGGCCAGCTTGGAAATGCGACCAACAACGGCACCGAAAACGCCAACCCCACGCCGACGCTCGTGACGCTGCCGGGGGCCACCGGCCCGCTGAGCGAGATCTCCGCGGGATTCTCCCACAGCCTCGCCCTCACCTCGACCGGCCAGCTGTACGCGTTCGGCGCCAACAACTACGGGCAGCTTGGGACGACGACCAACAGCGGCAACGTGGACGCCAACCCCATGCCTACGCTGGTGACGCTGCCCGGAGCCGGCGGCCCGGTGAACGAGATCGCAGCAGCGAGCGCTCACAGCCTCGCGGTCACCGCGACCGGCCAGCTGTACGCGTTCGGCCGCAACGAGTACGGGCAGCTCGGGACCACGACCAACAACGGCAACGAAGACGCCAACCCGACGCCCACGCTTGTGACACTGCCGGCGGGGACGATCATCGAAACGGTCGCGCAGGGGGAAGGCGAGCAGACGCTGGCGCTGACGACGGCGTCGCCGACGATCACCGACGCCCGCCTGACCCACAGGCGCTTTCGCGTCGGCAGGCAGGCGACCGCGGTCTCGGCCGGCCGGCCCCCGCTGGGCAGCACCCTGCGCTTCACGCTCGCGGCTCCCGCACGCGTTCAGATCACGATCGAGATGACGGCGCCGGGACTCCGCCACGCGCATGCCTGCGTGAGACCGACCGCAAAGCTCGAGCGGGCGCACGCCGAGCGCTGTACGCGCATGCGCGACGTCGGCGCCCTCACCCGCTCGCGCGAGCCGGAGGGAACCGACAGCGTGGCGTTCAGCGGGCGTGTCGGCCACCGCGCGCTCGAGCCTGGCAGCTACCTGGCGCTGCTCAGCGCCGAGAACGACGCCGGACCGTCGAACACCGCCAGGCTGGGCTTCGCGATCGTCCGCTGAAGCGACGCGCCGTAGGGTCTGCTAGGCGAAGCCGCTGCCGGTGGCGCCGGAGACCGCTATCGCCGCGAAGATGGCGGCGGCCGACAGCAGCACGCAGGCGAACAGGCCGAGCGCGGGGACGTGCCTCTGGTCGGCGGCGCGGATCGCATAGCCGGCGATGAAGCCACCGATCAGCCCGCCGACGTGCGCGCCGACCGAGATGTTGGCGAGCGTGAAGCTGAGGATCAGGTTGATGACTATCAGCCCGCCGATGCCGGACTGCTGGACGCTGAGGCCGCGCGCGCGCAGCTCCACGACCGCCGCTCCCATCAGCCCGAAGATCGCGCCCGAGGCCCCGAGGCTGGGGGCGGCGGTGGCGAACACGACGCCGAACGATCCGACGAACAGGGCCGTGAAGTAGATGACGGCGAAGCGCACGGAGCCGATCGCCGGCTCGAGCATCATCCCGAGCAGGTAGAGCAGATACATGTTGAAGCCGATGTGGATGAAGTTCTCGTGCAGGAAGGCGCTCGTGAGCAGCCGCCAGTACTGGTCGTGCGGGGAGGCGATCGCTTCGCGGAAGATCACGCCTTCGTCGATGACCGGCCCGTGGATTGTGGAGCCGAAGACCGTGAACTGCCCCTCCTCTGTGAGGAAGGCGAGCACGTTGATGGCGATCAGCGCGTAGGTGACGCGGGGGACGGCCGCGATGCCGCGCATGCGGACGACCTTCGTGCGCTGTTTGGCGCACTCGGGGCAGCGCATGCCCACCTGGGTGGGGGTCATGCAGTCGGGGCAGATCGGCCGCCCGCAGTTGGAGCAGGCAACCCCCGTCTCGCGCGAGGGGTGGCGATAGCAGGTGGCCATTGGGGATTCAGAGCCTAGCTGGATGGCGTTGCCCGCCCGTGCCGTCGTGTGCCACGCCCACGCCGCCGCGGCATCGAGCCGCCCAGCGGCGCGGGGACCTCAGCGATCGCCGAGCAGCTTGCGCGTCTCGCGGCCAAGGTCCGCGATCGTCCGCTCGGCTACTTCGCGCACGCCGTCCAGGCTCGCGGATGACGCGTGCGCGCGCCTGCGCGCGCGCAGCAGCACGAGCGCGGTGCCGGCGGCTCCGCCGACGACGAGCGCGGTGGCGGGTCGCACCCAGTTGCGCGGGTCGCGCATCGCCGAGAGCTCCCACGCCTCGAGCTCATCGGCGGCCAGCTCGGTGAGGCTCGTGAGCGTGCTCTCCAGGCGCTCGACGAGGTCGGCCGGCGGCTCGACCGGGGCCAGCGCTTCGCGCAGCAACCCCTCGAAGTTGGGCGCGGCCTCAGTCATGGACGATCTCCTCGAGCTGCTTGATGGCGCGGTGGATGAGCACCTTGGTCGCGCCGTCCGAGCGCCCGAGGGCGCGGGCGATCTCGCGGTTGTCCATGCCGAGGGCGAAGCGCATGATCAGCGCCTCGCGGCGGTCGTCGGGGAGCAGCTTCACGCCGTCTAGCACCCTGCTCAGCTCGTCGCGGCCTTCCACCAGCTGCTCGGTGGTGTGGGCGGCCGTGAGCGGGGTGGTGTCGTCGATCGGCGAGACGGGCTTGCGCGAGCGGTCGCGGTAGAGGTTGGCGGCGAGGTTGTGGGCGATGCGGATCAGCCACGGGCGCAGCGGGCGACCGTTGGATTCGCTCTGTGCTCGCTCGAAGTGGCGGTAGGCCTGCAGGAACGTCTGCTCTGTCAAGTCCTCCGCGTCGTGGTGGTCGCCGACGCGGTAGTACGCGTAGCTGTACACATCGCGCAGGTGCGTGCGGTAGAGCTCCGAGAACTCCGCGTCCAGCTGCGCCTTCGGCTTGTGGCCGACCTGCTCGCTCACTCATCGCACCCTATCCCCACGCGCGCCCGGTGAATGCCCGCCGGCTCACGCCGCGCGCGATATCTCGCGCCCTCGCGCCGCCTCCACCTTCGGGGACGGGCTCGCGGCCACCTCCCCGCCCACCTCCCCGCCCAGCCACTCCCACTGCAGGCGCACGCACGCCCAGATGCGCTCGGTGACGGCGCCGGCGAGCGCCGGCGAGCAGCGCTCGACGGTCGGGTAGCGCAGCGGCGGACCGACGCGCAGGCGGACCTTGCGCGGGCGGATGCGCCAGCCCCTGCGGACGGCGTCGCTGCCGATCACCGCCACGGGAACGACCGGTGCGCCCGTCTCGAGCGCCAGGCGCCCGATACCCCTTCTGGGGTCGGCCAGTGGGCCGCGACGCACGCGCGTGCCCTCGGGGAACACCACGACGCAGTCGCCGCGCGCGAGGATCGCCCGCGCGGTGTCCATCGCGTCGCCGTCGCCGGCGCCGCGGTCGACGGGGAAGGCGCCGAGCGCGTTCAGCGCCCAGGCCTGCCAGCGCTTTTCGAACAGCTCGCGCTTTGCCATGTAGTAGACGGGCCTACGCACGAGCGTGCCGATCACGAACGGGTCGAGGAAGCTGCGGTGGTTGGAGGCGATGAGCAGCGGGCCGCTGCGCGGCAGATGCTCGCGGCCGACGCGCTGCATGCGGAAGTACAGAAGGAAGAAGGGCACGAACAGCGCCCGCACGACCCAGTAGAGCATTGGGTTGACGCCGCGCTGCAGCGAGCGCTCGCGAAAGTCGGCGAGCCCGACGCGCGGCTCGACTGCCGCCGGCGCAGCCTGCGCGACGGGGTTCGCCGATGCGACGGCGTTCTGGGCGGCGGACGTGTCCACGCCTCAGGTACACCGCCCACGACGGAGCCGTTACAGCGTTAGGCGATGGCTTTCAGCTCGAGCGGTTCTTCGTCGGCGACGGTCGCGCTCATCGTGAAGAGGAGCCGGAATTCTTCGGCCCCCGCCAGGAGGATCGGCGTGTCTTTCGCGCCGCCTTCGAAGCTTTCGGGCACCTGCGCGCCGTTCTTCGCCGAGAACACCAGGGAGAAGCCGCTTGACATCTTGTCGGTCTTGGTCACCGGGGAGATCATCGAGCCCGCCAGCGAGAACGTGCCGCCGTCGCACACGACGCTCACCAGAACGCGTCCCGACGCCGGTTGCAGGTCCCACCCGAGCGAGCTCTTCTTGCCGGCGGAGATGATGCCCAGCTGGGCCCGCAGCGCGGCTGTGACGTGGCCTTTTTCGGCCCCTTCGCTGTGGCATTCCTGCGAGCCGAACGCCGGGATGACGCAACCGGAGAGCGCGAGCGACACGGAAGCGCTCTGCGGTCCGGTGTACTGGCCCGTGAGCTCGCTTTCGCCGCACTCGAGCGCCACCAGCCCGAGCCCGCTGCCGGGCTCTTCGAACGTCGCGACGCCTCCCCTGGCGCTGAAGTGGCTCTTGGAGCCGGGTCCCGCCTGCCATTCGTACTTGCCCGTGTCCCCGCCCGAGGACACGGTCGTGCAGTTCGACTTCTTGTAGGCGCCGCTCGCGTGGGCGAGCTTCACGCACCTCCCCAGTTCCGGCAGTTCCGTGGCCGGCGTCGCGAACGTCTCATCGGAGCCGTAGCCGGTCCCCTGGCTGTTGGCGGCGACGATGCGGAAGTGGTAGGTGGCGCCCCCGCTGAGCCCGCTGAGCGCGGCCGAGACGGGAACCGCGCTCGAGCCCGAGCCTGGCGGGGAGGCGCAGGGAAGGCTCGACCCGTACGCGGGCGAGGCGCCGTATTCGAAGTGGCAGTCGCTCACGTTCGCGCCTTCCGGATCGACCGTCGCGTTGAGCGTGGCCGTGCTGAGGTGCACGGCGCTGGCGGGTTCCGTCGTGGCGACGGGCGGCGCCTGGTAGACGAACTGGGCGGCCGGCGTGGGCGCGCTGGTGCCTTCGGGCGTCGTGATCGTGACGTCCACCACGCCCGTTCCGGGGGGCGATACGGCGACGATTTCACTCGCCGAGCGAACCGCGAATTCCCTCGCGGCGCTCGCGCCGAAGTGGACCGCGCTGGCGCCGATCAGCCTGGTTCCCGTGATCGTCACCGACGTCCCGCCGGCGGCGGGACCAACGCTCGGGTTGACCGCGGTGACCGTCGAGGCTTCGTAGGTGAACTCGTCCGCGACGCTCACGTGGCTCGCGCCTTCCGGTGTGCTGACGGTGACGTTGACGACGCCGCTGCCCGGCGGTGAGACGGCCACGACTTCGCTGCCGGAGCGGACTTCGAATTCCCTTGCCGCGGCCGCGCCGAAGTGAACGGCGGTGACGTGGCCGAGATTGCTGCCGGTGATCGTCACCCGCGTGCCTCCCGCCCCCGGGCCGCTGTGTGGGCTGACGGTCGCGATGCTGGTGAGCGAGGTCGTGAGGTTGACCAGGTCGTGGTAGCCGCCGGCGGCGATCGCGGTCGCTTCGCCGTTCAGGTAGGGGCCGTCGGGACAGGGACCGATGGCGAAGGCCGGGCACACGTTTACGGGGACGTCGCTCGAGGTGAACGCGCCGTCACCGAGCTGGCCGTACCCGTCGCCGCCCCAGGTGAGGATTTCGCCGGCGCCGACCACGGCTATCGTCGCGGTGTTTTCGGCGCCGCTGGCGATCGCGGTCACGTCGCTGACGGCGCTGACGGCCACGGGGCTTCGGCTGCAGCTTTCGCTCCCGCACGTTTCCGGGCCGGTGAGGGAGCCGTCGCCGAGCTGCCCGTGGTAGTTGGTGCCCCAGTCCAACACGTCGCCGTCCTCGAGCAGCGCGGTGCTCGTGCCGGTGGCGGCGGCGATGGCTCGCACGTCCGCCAGCTGGTGGTTGCACGGCGCGAGTTCGCCGGCCGCACAGACCGCGGTGGGGCTGTCGCGCTGTTCGGTGGCGCCATCGCCGAGCTCGCCTTCGCCGTCGGCACCCCAGGCGAGCACACTGCCGTCCTCGCGCAGCGCGAGCGCGTGGAAGGAGCCGGCGGCGATGGCGCTCACCTCGCCGAGGCCGGCGATCGCGCGCGGGATGACGCTGCACTGGATGGTCTTTTCGCTGCACGTTTCGGGGCCTTTGCTCTTGCCGGTGGCGAGCTCGCCTTCGTTGTTTTCGCCCCACGCCATCACCGTGCCGTTCTTCAGCAGCGCGAGGCTGTAGCGCTCGCCGGCGGCGACGGCGACGACTTCTTTGAGGTAGTTGGCAGGCTTGCACGGCGATTCCTTGGTCGCGCACACCGGTACCGGCAGGTCCGAGGAGAGCGCTTCGCTGTCGACGCCGAGCTGCCCGCGGCCGTTCCCGCCCCAGGCGTCGACGGTGCCGTTCTTCAGCAGCGCGAGGCTGTTGAAGGCCCCGGCGGCGACTTGGGTCACTTCTTCGAGGTACGGGCCGTGCGGACATTCCTGGCCGCCGCTCTTGGGGAGCGACGCCGCCGCGCACACCGTCACGGGTACGTCGCTCGCGTTCTCGTTGCCGTCGCCGAGCGAGCCCAGGGAGTTTTCGCCCCAGGCCACGACGGTGCCGCCGGCCATCAGCGCGAGGCTCGCGGTGGAGCCCGAGGCGAGCCCGACGGCTTCGGGCAGTTCGCTGACTTCGACGGGGACGTCGCTGCCGGCGTTGCTGGCGTCTCCGAGCAGGCCGCCGCCCACGCCCCATGCCAGCACGGGCCCGAGCTTGTCGTAGACGAAGCGGTCGTCTGGACCGGTTTCGCTCGTGCCCGCGGGAGTGGTCACGGTGACGTCCACGGTGCCGGCGCCCTGCGGCGTGACGGCGGTGATCGCGGATTCGGATTCGACGGTGAAGGTCTGGGCTTCGCGGGCACCGAAGCTCACGGCGCTCGCGCCGGTGAAGTCGCTGCCGGCGATCGTGACCGTCGTGCCGCCGTCGGTGGGTCCGAGGTCGCTGGACACCGAGGTGACCACCGGCGCGGCGACGGTGAACGCGCTGTCGGCGCCGTAGCTCGTGCCGTTGACGTTGCTGGCCACGAGCCGGAAGTGGTAGGTCGTGTTCGCGTGCAGACCGGCGATGAGCTGGCTGACGGGCACCGGAGCGCGCCCGGAGCCGGCGGAGGCATCGGGGACGGGCACGCTCGTGCCGTACGCCGTGGTGGTGCCGTATTCGAAGTGGTAGCTCGCTTCCAGCCCTTGCGGTCCCACCGTCCCGTTCAGCGTCGCTTCCGTGCCGGTCACGCCGCTGGCTCCACCGGTGAGCGCGATCGGCGCGGGCGCGCTCGAGAGCTCCAGCGGTCCGTCGGGCGTGCCGTTGCCGGTCGGACCGTCGTAGCCGGCCTCGGCGCGGCAGTAGTAGGCCTGAGTGGCCGGCGGGGTGCAGGTGCCGTTGCTCCCGGCGGTGACGTCGAACAGCGCTTCCGGGTCCTCGTAGAAGGCGTCGGCGCCGGGAAGCGAGCGCGAGTATTCGCTGGCGTGCGCCTCGATGCCGGCGACGAGCGGGGAGCTGACGCTCGTGCCGCACACGTCTTCCCAGCCCTGCTGGCCGGTGGCGTACGTGGAGACGGGGGTTTCGCAGGCGGCGACCGCGGCGACGTCGTCGGACATCCGATCCGCGCAGCCGGTGTCGGTCTGCCAGATCGGCTTCGGCCACAGCTTCGCGCAGCCGCTGCCGCCGCCGGACCAGACTTCCTCGCTCCAGCCGCGGGCGTTCGCCGCGCGGTGCAGCGCCGTCCCACCCACGGCCACCACGCTCGGCAGGTCCGCGGGGAAGTTCGGGGATTGGTCGCCTTTCTCGTGGTTGTCGTAGCCGCTGTCGCCGGCCGAGGCGGTGATGAGGATGCCCGGGTGGTCGTAGGCGGGCGCTTCCTGTTCGCATTCCTCGCCACATTGCTGTTCTGCGCTTCCATAGCTGTTCGATATCTCCGTCGCGCCCAGGCGAGCGGCCGTGTCGACGGTTTCGCGGAGGTTTTCGCCGAACGCGTTCTTGGCCTCGGCGAGCATGATGTGGCAGTGCGGGCAGGCTGCCGAGACCATCTCGATGTCAAGCGCGCTCTCCGTTTCCCAGCCTTCGTTGCGGGCTGGGTAGTTGCCTTCTTCGCCCACCTGGTTGACCTTCCTGAAGCAGCCGTCGGCTTTCGTGCACGGCGGCAGGCCGTAGCGTTCGCGGTATTTCGCCAGGTCTTCTTCGGCGGTCGGGTAGCCGTAGGCGTCGACCAGCGCGACCGTCTGGCTTTCGCCGCCCGTGGTGGGGATCTTGTACGCAGACTGCAGGTCCAGCGGGTCGTATCCCCCCTTTTCGCCGCCGCCTTCCAGCAGCGGGCCGCCGTCGGGCAGCCGAAAGCGGACGGCGCCGTTCGCCTTCACCGCCTGCGGCGAGGGGTCGACGATCGCTTCGCAGGCTTCTTCGGGACACGCCCAGTGGGCTTCGCCGGCGGAGGGCGCGAGGGCGATCCCCGTCCGCGCGCGCTTGCGGTCGTTGCGATCGCGCGCGGGGTGGGCCCCGGGGATGACTTCACGCAGCGAGCCGAGGCCCACGACGGAGCCTTGGGCCGCATACGCGCCGCTCGGCGCCGCCACGGCGGCCACCAGCGCGAGCGCCGTCCCGGTCAGGAGCCTCGACGCCCCGCTCCGCCACGTTCCCACGTCCCGCCTCCTTGCTACCCCACTCGCCTCCCGACCCCTGCCGCTCCTCCACGCCCTCTGTCCGCGCGGCCCTCGCGATCCGGGCCTCCGCCGGCCCCGCCCTCGCTTGAGAGGAGTGTACACCCACCGTCGCGGTGCTCCTAGCGTGACGCACCGGGGCTCGGCGAGCCGGCCGGGCCGGCAACGGAGCCCGGCCGCAGGGCCTCGCGCAAGCGCGCGCCCCTACTTCTACCGGTACTGGTGGGAGGCGTCCGAGTGGCCTGATTCAATCAAACGCTCCGGGGGCTGCATCCGGGCTGGCCGCTCTCTACAGGAACGAATGGGGTTCTGGCATGTTCTCGTTTGTACGTAGACATCTGAGCTACGCGAACGTCGTCGCGACGATGGCGCTGGTGTTCGCGATGGGCGGCAGCGCGATCGCCGCCAAGCACTATCTCATCAGCTCGACGAGCCAGATCAGCCCGCAGGTGTTGAAGTCCCTGGAAGCGAAGATCGCCAGCCGGGTCAAGGCCGGAGCGGCCGGCAAGGAAGGCCCAGCGGGCAAGGAAGGTAAAGAAGGAGCCGCGGGCAAGGAAGGCGGCGCAGGCAAGGAAGGCGCCGTGGGCCATGAAGGCAAGCAAGGCATCGAAGGAGCGCCGGGCAGGGAAGGCGAGGCAGGTCTCTCGAAGCTCTCGGAAAGCGAACAGGAAGAACTGAAAAAAATCCTCCCCTACATCAGCTACAAAGCGTCGGGTGTCGGCGGCAAGCCGACCATCCAGTTCACCGGCGTCGACGTCCAGGTGCTGAGCGGCGCTGGCTCTGAGACGACCCTCAACGGAGCGGGCAACCTGATCGTCGGCTATGACGCAGAGCCGGGAGAACAGATCGGCTCGAACAACCTCGTGATCGGTAGCGTCGGGCAGACATACAAGTCCTACGGAGCTGTCATCGGGGGCGAACACAATGTCGCGGAAGGTCCGACAGCGATGTGTTCGGCTCGTACGATGAAACCGAAGAAAGCGCGACCTCCGCCTCGGTGAGCGGCGGGCATGAAAACAAGGCGGCCGGCGAATGGTCGTCGATCGGCGGCGGCTATGGGAACAGTACGAGCAGAGACGGCACCGCATCTTCCGTCAGCGGCGGCATCGAAAACGAAGCCGGCGGCCTGGAGACCTCCGTCAGCGGAGGCAGCGAGAACGACGCCGAAGGCGAATACTCCTCGATCGGCGGCGGGCACGGCAACACGGCCGTGGGTGGAGAATCCTCGATCCTGGGCGGCTTCGAAAACGAAGCCAGCGGCGAGTGGTCGACGATCAGCGGTGGCTATGAAGACGCGACCGGCACCACCGGCATCGGCGCATCGGTCAGCGGCGGCGAGAAAAACGCTGCAGAAGGCAACGAGGCGTCGGTCAGCGGGGGATTCGAAAACGAAGCAAAGGGCGGCTACTCCTCGATCTTCGGCGGCAAAGAACTGACGGTCGAAGGCGAATACGGAGCGATGCCCTAACCGAAGCGCAGTCGACGTGGCCTGCGTTCGTCGACGCAGGCCACGAAGGATCCACCTGCGCGCTGGCTCCTACGTGTACGTGTAGGTGACGGCGTTCGAAGTGCCTTTGCTGTCCGTGACGGTCACTTCGACTTTGCCGACGCTGCCGGTGATGATCACGGATGTCCCGCCCGACGTCGATCCGGAGGCAGGTTCGATCGAGGAGACCGTGGGCGCAGCGACATCGGGCATGACGCCGTCGAACGGCGCCGCCACGAGGTCGAGCGGCATCGCAAACTCGTTGCTTCGAGCGCGCGGGGCGGCGAACACGGCTCCTGCAAAGCTCAACAGGAACGCGATCGCGACCGAAAGCGTAAGGGCGCCGATGAGCGGCGCTGCAAGCGAGACCCGCGGCGCGATCACCCCTCGCGCTTGTCCTGTACCCACTGGTACTTCGTCCCGCTCGAACACGACGTCGCCTCCTTGGCCGTTTGACACGCTCCCCCGTTATCGGCGTGCGACGGGAAAGCATGAGACGATCGAAAACATCTAGACCGCGCGCAAGGAGGCGCCCAAAACGCCGGCGGACGGCGGCGCTACGATGCGGACGCCAGGCCGACGTAGCTCAACTGGTAGAGCATCGCTCTTGTAAAGCGGAGGTTGCCGGTTCGAGTCCGGCCGTCGGCTTCACCCCACCCGACCGGCAGCTTGGGGCCCCGCGGCGCGGCTTCTGAATGGGCGACCCGGGAGGCCGGAGAATGAGCGTTAGCCTCCCGGGGGTCGCCCTCTACCCGGATGACCTGTCGGTCGTCCGACGTTCGCTATCGACCGCCCCGGGTCGCTGCTTGAGGTCGGGTGGCCGCTCGGCGCGCTCGCCGCCCGCGTCCGCCACCCCGCGCAGTCCATGCCCGTGCTCGCCCTACGGTCATCTCACGTTCGCGCCGCGCCCTTCATACTCCATCGCATGGACAAAGACCACGCCCGCGAGCTGCTGTCCCGAGAGCGGGCGCGCATCGAGCGCGCCCAGCCCGATCTGGCTCCCCACGACAGCGAAGCCGTGACCGACCCGTTCGAGGCGGCGGACGTGGGCGGGGACCTGTTCGACGAGGAGCTCGCCGAGGGCCAGGCCGAGCGGCTGCGCGCGGAGCTCGAAGCGATCGAGCGCGCCGAGCGGCGGCTGGCGGACGGCTCCTACGGCGTGTCCGTCGAGAGCGGCGAGCCGATCCCCGATGCGCGCCTGGAGGCGATCCCCTGGGCCGAGCGCACCGCCGAGGAGCAGGCGCGGTACGAGTCCACGGGCGGCTAGCCGGCCGGCGAGGCTGCGGTCGACGCCAGCGCCTGGCGCACGGCGGCGACGGCGCTCGCCCCCGCCACGCGTAGCGGCTCGGTGGTGCGCATCGCGCGGCAGAACACGAACGCGCCCTCCAGCAGGCAGAGCACCGACAGCGCCAGCTCACGGGCGGCCGGAGCGTCGATGCCGGCGGCGGCGAAGTAGGCGCCGGCGGCGGCGATCCAGCTCTCGAACACCTCCGCGCACGCCTCGCGCAGCTGCTCGCTGGTGCTCGCCACCTCGAGCGCGACCGTGGCGATCGGGCACGCGTCCGCGTAGTCGGTCTGCACGAGCGTGTCGGCGGCGCCGGCGAAGAACGCCGCGATGGCGCTCGGCGCGTCGGGCTGATCGGCGGCGACGGCGGCGAACAGCTGCAGGTAGAGCCGGCCGGACGAGCGGATGGTCTCCGCCCCCAGCTGCTCCTTGCCGCCGGGGAAGAAGTGGTAGAGCGAGCCGAACGGCGCGCTGGCGGTGGCGAGGATCTGCTTGATGCCGGTGCCCGCGTAGCCCTGGCGCCGGAACAGCTCCGCGCTCGAGCCCACGATCCGGTCTCTCGTGTCTGTAGCCATCGGAAATCCCTCCCCGCGTGATCGTCGTCTGGATGCTAGGCTCCACACATAGTAGAGCGATCTATATATTTTTAACATTAATCGGGCGAGCGGAGGTGCGCGATGCCGGCAGCAGGGCAACCAGCGGTGCGATCGACGACTTGGCGGACGGCGGGCGTGGCCGCGGCGCTGGCGCTGGCCGCGCGGGCGCTGATGGTGCGGGCGATGCTCGCGAAGCTCACGCACGACGTGGACGCGCTGAACGCCGGCGACTACCGGCCGGTGCTCGCCAACTACGCCGGCGACGCCGTCCTGCGCTTCAACGACGGCGAGCACCGCTGGGCGGGCGAGCACCGTGGCAAGGCCGCGATCGCCCGCTTCCTCGAGAACTTCGTCGCCGCGGGCATCCGCGGGCAGATCAACGAGCTGCTCGTCGGCGGGCCGCCGTGGCGGATGAAGCTGATGGTGCGCTTCGACGACCACGCCCACGACCCATCCGGTCGCGAGATCTACCGCAACCGCACCGCCCTCTACGCGCGCACCCGCTGGGGGCGGATCGTCCTGCAGGAAGACTTCTACGAGGACAGCTCCCGCATCGACGCGCTCGAGGGCAGCCTGCGCGAGCTCGGCGTGGAGCCCGCCGGGGCGAGCCCGGCGCCCGACCCCGGGCTGGTCGCCTGAGCGGCCCGGGCCGTCCCTGGACGGCGTCCCGCGCCCGAGCGGCGGGCGCTAGCCGGCGTACATCCCGTCGATCGTCTGCGCGTACTTCTCGGCGATCGGCTTGCGCTTGAGCTTCATCGTCGGCGTCAGCTCGTCGCCGCCGGGCAGCCAGTCGCTGGGGACGATCTCGAACCTCTTGATCTGTTCGACCCGGGCGAGCTTGGCGTTGGCCGCGTCGACGCCCTCCTGGATGGCCGCCTGCACGCGCTCGTCGCCGGCGAGCGACTCGAACGCGGCGTCCTCGATGCCCTGCGTGGCCGCCCACACAGGTGCGAAGTCGGCGTCGAGGACGATCAGCGCGGTGTTGTAGGGGCGCATGTCGCCGATGCAGCACGCCTGCCCGATCAGCGGCGAGGCGCTCTTGAGGGTGGCCTCGATGTTGGCCGGCGACATGTTCTTGCCGGCGGCGCTGATGATGAGCTCCTTCTTGCGGTCGACGATCTTCAGGTAGCCGTCCTCGTCGAAGACGCCGATGTCGCCGGTGCGCAGCCAGCCGTCCTCGGTGAAGGTCTCGCTGGTCTTCTCCGGCAGGTTGCGATAGCCGAGCATCACCACGTCCGAGCGCACCAGCACCTCGCCGTCGCTGTCGAGCTTGATCTCGACGCCCGGGGCGGCGGGCCCGACGGTACCGATCTTGATCCTCTCTTTGGGGTTCACGCTGCCGGCGCCGCAGGTCTCGCTCATGCCCCACAGCTCGGCCAGCGGCAGCCCGATCGCGTGGAAGAACTCCAGCACCTCCACCGGCGTGGGAGCGGCGCCGACGTTGATCGCCTCGACCTTGTCGAGCCCGAGCATCTCGCGCCATCCGGCGAAGATCTCGGCGTCGGCCTTCGCGACCTGTGCGGCGAGCTCCGCAGGCACCGGCTGGCCGGCCTGCTCGAGGCGCACCTTGCGTAAGGCCGCGTCGATCGCCGTCTGCAGCTGCGCCCGGCGCTCGTCCGGCTCGGAGGCGACCATCGCCTCCAGGCCGGCCTTCACCTTCTCCCAGATGCGCGGTACGGCGAAGAACCAGCTGGGTCGGACTTCCGGCAGGTAGGAGAGCACCTGCCGCGGGTCATCGCAGCAGGTGATCTGCAGACCGAAGACGATCGGCAGGTAGTGGTGGGCGTTGCGCTCGGCGATGTGCGCGGCGGGCAGCCACGAGATCACGCGCCCGTCGCGGGGGAAGTCGATCATGCCCTGGGTGCTTTCCATCAAGGCCTGGAGGTTGCGGTGGATCAGTTGCACGCCCTTCGGCGGACCGGTGGTGCCGGAGGTGTAGATCAGCGTGAGGACGTCCGTCGGCTGGATCTGCGCGACGGCGGCCTCGACGTCGAAGTCGGGGTTCGAGCCCTCGACCGCCGACAGCGCGAGCGTCCCCAGCGGGGCCTCGCCGTCGACGACGATCACGTACTCGAGTCCCGGCAGCTCCCTGCGCGCCTCGCGGACGCTCGCCAGGTACTGCTGCTCGCAGATCAGCACCTTCGCGCCGGCGTCGGTCATCAGGTAGCGGATCTGCTCGGCGGTGTAGGTCGTGTAGATCGAGAACGGCGTCGCGCCGAGCATCATCGCCGCCAGGTCGCAGAGATAGAACTCGGGGCGGTTCGACAGCAGCAGCGCGACCGTGTCGCCGCGGCCGACACCCAACTTCGCGAGCCCACCGGCGAGGGCGTCCACGCGCTCGCGCAGCTCTCCCCAGGTGATCGAGAACTCGTCGTCCTTCGTCCGGACCGCCACCTCCTCGGCCCGCTCGGCGGCGGTCATGCGAAAGGCCTGCGCCATCGTCGCCGCCTCCAGCGCAGCCGGCCGGTATCCGACCGATTGTGTGGCCGTGGCCTCCATAACACACTCCCTCTACTCGCGATTGCCCCATCCCCAGGGACCCGATCCAGACTGCCCGTAGGCCGCTGGATCATACCTGCCGACTGGCCGCCCGCCAAGCGCCGCGCGCCCCGCTGCCTGCGACGGGATACGCGCTCCCCCGCGGCGTCCGCGGCGGCGATTACCCGCGACCGCATCGAATCCCGCGCCGGCGGGTTCAGGGGTTTGACAGAAGCACCTCGAGAACGTTCCGCTCGACAAGGAGGAGGCACCGATGCGATCAATCAAGTTGACGGCCGCGATCGCCAGCGTGGCACTGCTCTCGCTCACCTGCGCGATCGCCTCCGCACACGGAGGGCACGGACGGGAAGGGCACACACACCGAAACAGCGCAGGACCGTCGGGCAGTTGCCGCGTGACGCTCGACGTCGCCCCGCACCTCGTGTACGCCGGCGAATCGGTGAGCGCCATCGGGGGCCTCTCCTGCTCGGGCGGCGGCGAAGAAGGCCAGACGGTCACGGTGTACCAGCGCTCGGCGACATCGTCTGCCTACACGGTGGCCGCCACCGGCACCACCGAAGCGCACGGCGCCTACGTGGTGGACGTCGCCGGGATGAGCACCGACAGCTCCTTCTACGTGGTCGCCGCCGGCGCGACGAGCGTGCAGCGGCAGGTGAGGGTGGCGGCGCTGGTCAAGCTCGCCGGCCCCCCCGAAGGCGTGCTGCCGACGGTCGAGTTCCGCCCCTCGCGCCACCACCCGCTCGCGCAGACGTTCACCGGCGAAGTGTCCCCGATCGACAAGGGCGCGATCGTTGTCCTGCAGCGCCAGAATGCGCTGAAGGGCAACGAATGGCATCGCATCGGCCCCCGCGGCGTGGTCGGCGAAGGCGGCAAGTTCACGATCGAACACGACTTCGTGGTGCCTGGGCCCGCGAACATCCGGGTGGTCGTCCGCGATCCCGCGGTCAACGTGGGCAGCCCCTCGAACGTGCTCACCTACGAGATCGTCCAGGCGCAGAACCCGAGGCTGAAGATCTACAGCTCGGCCGACCCGATCTCCTACGGGCAGTCGATGACGATCCACGGGACCCTCGAAAGGCTCACCGCGGGCACGCCGCTGAAGCTGATGGCCCGGGCGGCCCACACGAAGGGCTTCGCGATGGTGGGCGAAACGACGGTCGAACCGGGTGGCGCCTACACGTTCGCCTCCCAGACGCCGCTGGCGAGCACCTTCTACGAGGTCCTCGGCGGCGGCGAATCCTCGGCGGTGATGTACGAGGGCGTGAAATACGTGCTCACGGCGAGCATCTCCCCCTCCACGACCGTCGAGCAGGGCGAAACGATGACCTTCTCGGGCACCGTCAAGCCGGGCATCGCCGGACACGTGATCTACCTCGAGCGCGAGAACCCCACCGGCACGGGCTTTCACGTGATCGACGTGGGGCAGCTGGTCGAACCGAAAGCGCCGCAGACGGAATACACGTACTCGATAGAACACAAGTTCTACGGTCTCGGGATGGAGGTCGTGCGGATCAAGATCCCGGGCGACCCGCAGAACGGGACCACCGTCAGCGAACCGTTCACCATCCAGGTGAACGCGGCGCCGGCGTCAGCCCTCACGCAGGAGCCACCGGGCAACATCAACATCCCCTCTGAAGGCCAGCTGTAGGCCGGCTGTAGGCCGGCCAGCTGTAGGCCGGGTCAGGCGGCGACGGCGCGCGACTGCAGGTGCGCGCCAACCTTCCGCTTGACCCGCTGCAGCGCGTTGTCCACGGTCTTGGTGTCGCACGAGAGCCGGCTGCCGACCTGCTCGTAGGAGTAGCCGTCGAGATACAGAGACAGCACGCGACTCTCGAGCTCCGAGAGGGCGGTCGACAGGCATCCCACCAGCGAGCGCAGCTCCTCGGAGGAGATCACCTGGTTGACGGGATCCTGGACGGTCGGTCCCGGCAGCATCTGATCGAGCGTCGGCACGTCATCGCCGGTGCCGGCGGGCGTGGACGAGAACGACACGTACTGGTTGAGCGGCGTGTGCTTGTTGCGCGTGGCCGTCTTCACGGCGGTGATGATCTGCCGAGTGATGCACAGCTCGGCGAAGTTGCGGAAGCTCGACTCGCGGTCGGTGCGGAAGTCGCGGATCGCCTTGTAGAGGCCGACGAGGCCCTCCTGGATGAGGTCGTCGGAGTCGCCGCCGGCGAGGAAATACGAGGAGGCCTTCAAGCGCACGAACCCGTGGTAGCGCTTGACGAGACGGTCGTAGGCGTTGCGATCGCCTTCCTTCGCGAGGGCGATCAGGAACACATCCTCGACCTTAGGCTCAGAGTTAGAGTGATGGGAGATTCGTGCCACGAGCAGATCCTTTCTGGAGACCGCCTCCCTGGCGGCTCAAAATGTGCTCAGTGGCGCACTCCTCCCCTGGCGCCAATCTTATATGACCGCCTCGCCCAGGCTTTCTCAACCTTAGGTTCAGCGTTATGTGTGCGCAGCCTTACACAGTTATGGAGCCCTGTCAACCCCCGCGGCGCGAGATTGCAAGATCTCGTACAGCAGCGCGGCGGCGGCCGCGCTGACGTTCAGCGACTGCATGCGCCCGCGCAGCGGCAGAGCGATCAGCTGATCGCACGCGCCCGCTACCCGCGGGCGCAAGCCCCTGCCCTCGCTGCCGAGCACCAGCACCACCCCCGATCCGCGGTAGTCGATCGAGTCGTAGGGCACGGGGGCATCGTCCGATGGCCCCGGCGCGCTCGCGCCGTAGCACCAGCAGCCGGCGGTGCGCGCGTCGGCGAGGAAGTCGGCGAGGTTGCGCACGCGCGCGACCGGCAGGTGCTCGACGGCGCCAGCCGAGGCCTTGCACACGGCCGGCGTCACCTCGGCGGCGCGGCGCTCGGGGATGACCACGCCGGCGGCCCCCACGCACTCGGCCGTGCGGCAGACCGAGCCGAGGTTCTGGGGGTCCTGCACCTGGTCGAGTGCCACCACCAGCGGCTGCTCGCCGCTCAGCAGCTCCTCGGCGCTCGCATACGGATACGCGCCGGCCTGCGCGCACACGCCCTGGTGGGCGCCAGACCCGCAGCGACGCTCGATCTCCTCGGGCGTGACGGTGTGGACACGTGCGTCCGCGAGCCACCGCTCGCGCGCGGTGGACGCCGTCGCCCACACCTCCCCCACGCTTCTCGCCCGCCGCCCGCGCAGCGCCTCCATCACGGGGTTGCGCCCGTAGACGATCACGAGCCGGAAATGGGGATCAGCTCCGGGCGCTCGGGCCCATCGCGGATCTCCCAACCGCGGGCGCGCAGCTCGTCGCGGAGGCGGTCCGCGGTCTGGAAGTCGCGCGCTTTACGTGCCTGCTCGCGCCGGTCCAGCAGTGTGGCGGCCTCTGGGTCAATCCCCGCGACGTCCTCCACCGACTCGAGCGCGGTCAACTTCTCAAGGCCCACCAAGTCGAGCATCTCCCGCAGGTCGGCATCGCCCACAGAGTGCCCGCGCCGGTTGGCCTCCCGCACCCACTCGAACAAGCTGGCGAGCGCAGCGGGGGTGTTGAAGTCGTTGGCGAGAGCGGCGAAGAACGCGTCCTTGTGCGGGGCCATGTCCGCCGGGCTGGGGCCGCCGGGCTCCAAACGCCGGAGCGCGTCGCGGATACGGTACACGCGCCGGTCGGCTTCTTCGAGCTCGGCCTGCGAGAACGCCAGCGGCTGGTGGTAGTGCCCGGAGATCAGGTACATGACGACCGCCTCGGAGCCAAAGTTGTCGATCACCTCGTGCAGTAGCGCGATGTTGCCGACCGACTTGGCCATCTTCTCGCCGGTGAACTGGATCATGCCGTTGTGCATCCACAGCCTCGCGAGCTCCGCGCCTCGCGCGGCGCGCGTCTGCGCGGCCTCGTTCTCGTGGTGGGGGAACACGAGATCCGAGCCGCCGCCGTGGATGTCGAAGCCGACGCCGAGAAGCTGCTCGGCCATCGCCGAGCACTCGATGTGCCAGCCGGGACGCCCCGGGCCCCACGGCGAGTCCCAGCGCGTGTCCTCCCCCGGCTTGTGCGCCTTCCACAGCGCGAAGTCGAGCGGGTCGTGCTTGCGATCCGCGCCGTCCACGCCCTCCCCCTGATCCATGCTGTCGAGCTGGCGGTGCGAGAGGCTCCCGTAGGAGGGGTCGGAGCGCACGCGGAAGTACACGTCGCCGTCGGCCTCGTATGCGTGCCCGCGCTCGATCAGCGCCTCGATGTACTCGACGATCGCGACGATCGTCTCCGATGCGAGCGGCTCGTGGTCGGGGCGTCCGAGCCCTAGGGCGTCGGTGTCGGCGCGGTAGCGCTCGGTCATTTCGGCTGCGATCTCGGCGCTCGGGCGCCCTTGCGCCTTCGCGGCGTCGTAAATCTTGTCGTTGACGTCGGTGACATTCACCACCAGCTCGACGTCATAGCCCTCGTGGACGAGGAATCGCTTGAGCAGACTGAACACGACGAACGGCCGCGCGTTGCCGATATGGATGCGGCTATAGACGGTCGGGCCGCACGCATAGATGCCCACCCGCCCGGGATCGCGGGGATGAAGCGGCACCACCTTGCCACTGAGCGTGTCGTGGATGACGATCTCGCGCATCGCGCGGCAACCCTAACGCCTGCGGGGCGCGCGGCCGTTTCGGGAGCTCAACGACGCGACGAGGGGGGCACATCAGCCGCGCTGATCTGCCAGCGAACTCCGGGGCCGAACTCCAGGACGACTCCCGCCGGAGTGATCAGCTCCCAATTCGGTGGGTCGTCCCCCGCCTCCACGACGGCGGGTTTTACGTTGAGCACCGAACCGTCTGAAAGTCTGCAACGCAGCTCGCCAGTCTCCTCGTCAATGGCGGCATCGACAATGGAGCGCCCTACCAGCTGATCCGGATCACGTGGAGACCACTCGGCGTCTTGGGTGGCGAGGCGCCAGACGTCTCCGCGCGAATCGCGAACTTCGATGTGGAGAACGTCTGGATATGCGACCCGCGCAGCGACAATCGACCCGCGCATCGCGCGCAGTACGTTCGTAGGTGAGGCATCGAGGCCTACGACGGTCGCCATGAACTCTTCCATTGTCGCAGCCAGGCCAGCAGTTCTCTGTAGCTCATGTCGCCTGACACCGCGCCGGACGCCTTATCGGCATGCAGTGCCTCACTGGCTTCGTAGCGCTCGGTGACGGTCAGGCCGGCCTCCTTGCAAGCTTGACGGAACTGCCTTATGTCGCGCTTGTGGCTCACGGGCGCAGCGAGTCTAGCTTTGCGTGTCCGAGGCCCGACGCCCTGGTCAGGGGCTATTCGATCACCTGAGACGACTCGCCATTGGGCACACGAACCTCGAGGCACGCAGCTGCGTCCTCCAGGCGATCGTCGCCCCAGAACAGCTCCTCGCCGGCGGCGACCGTCGGCACGCCGAACACTCCGCGTCGGTGCGCGGCGTCGGTGGCATCGCGCAGCGCCTGCTTGACGGCCGGATCGCCGGCTGCGGCCTGCGCTTCGGCGCGGTCGAGGCCGGCCTGCTCGGCGGCGTCGAGGACTGGGCCGGGGATGCTCAGCTGACGCCCGCGCTGGAAGGCGTCACGGAACGCGCAGGTCGTGAACTCGCGGCCGTGCCCGGCGGCGAACGCGAAGGTGGCGACGCGCATCGCGAACAGGTAATCGTCCGGCCAGGGGTCCGGCCAGCGCACCGGCGGCAGGCCGTAGCCGAGGGCGCGGCGCTCGATCTCCGCGATGCCGGCGGCGCGGCTGTCACCGTCGCCGCGTGCCCACGAGCTGCGGCCGTTGGACTTGAACAGCCCTCCCAGCAGCACCGGCTGCCAGCGGACTGGGCCTGGGATGACCTCCGACAGGCGCTCGCTGGCCAGGTAGGCGTAGGGTGAGCCGAGGTCGAAGTAGAAGGTCACCGAGCCCGGTGACTCGCCCTTTACGTTTGCGAGACTGCCCGTCACTTGCCGATCCAGGTGGCCGATAGGGGTTGCGAGAGCCGCGTCTAACGGTAGTCGACGCTGACGATCGCCAGCGCCGCGACGCCCTCGCCGCGACCGACGAAGCCGATGCCCTCGCCGGTGCTGGCCTTGACGTTCACGCGCTTGTCCTGAACGCCCAGCGCCTGAGCGAGCCGCTCGCGGATGGCCCGCCGGTGCGGCGCGAGCTTGGGCTGCTCCATCACGACCGTGCAGTCGACGTTGACGAGCCTCAGCCCCTGCGCGCCGACCATCGCGACGACGCTCGTCAGCAGCTCGATCGAGTCGGCGTCGAGCCAGCGCTCGTCGGTGTCGGGGAAGTGCTCGCCGATGTCCCCCAGCCCGGCCGCGCCCAGCAGGGCGTCGGCGATGGCGTGGACGAGGACGTCCGCGTCGGAGTGGCCCTCCAGGCCGCGCTCGTGGGGGATCTCCACGCCGCCGATCACCAGCCGGCGGCCGGCGGCCAGGCGGTGCGAGTCGTAGCCGATCCCGACGAGGCTCATCGCGCGCCGGCTTCGCCGGAGCCGGCCAGCGGCGCGCCGCCGGCGTCGGCACGAGCGTCGGCGCCGAGCGGCTCCAGGCGGCGCGCGCGCCTCTCGAAGACGGACAGCTCGCGGACGCCGAGCTGCGCGAGCAGCTCGAGCGCCTGTTCATAGCCCGAGCCCACGTCCTTGGGGCTGTGGGCGTCGCTCGAGAGCGCCACGGGCACGTCGGCCTGCACGCACATCTCCAGGAACGCCGGCGCGGGGTAGATCTCGCCGACGGGCTTGCGCAGCCCGGCGGTCGAAACCTCGACGGCGACGCCCGCTTCGGCGATGCCCTCGACGGCCGGCTCGTAGTAGCGGCGCAGATCGCCTCCGGGCCTGCGCCGAGGGTCTCCCCACACCTTCACCAGATCGGGGTGGGCGACGATGTCGAAGAGGCCACTGCGCGCGCTCTCGCCGACCGTCTGGAAGTAGCGCCGCCACACGTCCTCGACGCTGCCTGCTCTGTCCCACAAGCTGTATTCGTCGGAGTCGAGCGCGCCGTCGCGCAGGAAGTGGACGGAGCCGACGACGTAGTCGAAGGGGCTCGCGTCGAGCAGGTTGGCGATGCGATCCTCGCGACCGGCCACGAAGTCGGCCTCGATGCCGAGGCGCAGGTCGGTGTGCTCGGACACGAAGGCGCAGTACTCGTCGAGGTCGTCGTGCGCGAAGGAGACCCACAGCGGGTGCTCCCACACGGCGAGCGCCTGCCTGAAGCGGTACACGTGTTCTGAGACCCCGAGCTCGGCGATCCCGCGCTCGCCGGCGCTCGCGCGGTAGCGCTCGGCGTTGGCCTCGGTGTGGTAGCTGGCGACGCTCGCGTCGAGCTCGTCGGGGCGTAGGTGCAGGTGGTAGTCGGTGAGCACTGGGGCTGCGATTCAAGCACGATTCGCGACGGCCGCCGTCAGTCGCCGCGCGAGGCGCGGGCGAGCAGCAGCAGCTCGGCCACCCGCAGGTCCAGGGGGCTGGTGACCTTGAGGTTCTCCTCGCTGGCGCGCACGACGATCACCTTGCCCCCGGCCCGCTCCACGAGCCAGGCGTCGTCGGTCGCCCGCGCGAGCTCGTCGGCGGGCACGTCGAGCGCGCGTTCGAGCGCCGCGCGACGGAAGACCTGCGGCGTCTGCACCGCCCACAGCTCGCCGCGGTCGAGCGTCTCGCGCACGGCACCGCCGGCGTCGGCGCGCTTGATCGTGTCCGTGACGGGCATCGCCGCGATGGCCGCGTCGGCGCTCGCGTCGGCAACGAGAGCCTGTATCACCTGCTGCGCAATGGCGGGCGTGAGCAGCGGGCGCGCGGCGTCGTGAACCAGCACCGGATCGCCCGCCCCGACGGCTCCTAGCGCGCTGCGCACCGACTCCGAGCGCGTCGCGCCGCCGCTAACGGCGATGATCTGCGGGGGCGCCTCCTCCGCGGCGAAGGCGAAGTCGCGCGTGCCCTGCTCGAGCTCGGGGGGCATGGCGATCGCGATCCGCTCGATGCCGGCCGTCGCGTGCAGAGCCGAGAGGCTCCACGCGTACAGCGGCCGGCCGGCGAGCTCCACGAGCGCCTTCGGCCGGCCGGCACCCAGCCGCTCGCCGCTGCCGGCGGCGACGATCAGGGCGACGCTCATGGATGGCGCAGGACGCTCATCGGCGCTGGCGCGACGGTCGTCGTATGGGGCGTTCGCGCACGCGGCACATCTGGCGCCGCGTGCGCGAAAGCCTCGCTACTTGGCTCCGGCCGCCGCCAGTTGGCTGCTGGCCGAGTCTGCGAGCAGCTCGTCGAGGTAGCTCTCGGCCTCCTCCTCGTCCTTGTCGAGCGCGTACATGAGCTCGGAGGCGAGGATCTTCTTGGTGCGGGTGAACATCTGCTTCTCGCCGGTGGACAGGCCCTTCTCGCTCTCTCGCAGCGAGAGGTTGCGCACGACCTCGGCCAGCTCGTAGATGTCACCGGTCTTGATCTTGTCGCGGTTGTGCTTGAAGCGGCGATTCCAGTTCTTGGGCATCTCGGAGACTTCGTCGCGCAGTACGTCGAGGACCTTCTGGACGGTTTCCTCGTCGATCACCCTGCGCAGGCCGGCGAGCGCGGCGTTCTCGGTCGGAACCCGTACGGTCATGTCGTTGTGGAGGATCTTGATGGTGAGGTACTCGCGGCGTTCGCCGAGGATCTCCATCTCTTCCTTCTTGAGCACCTTCCCCGCGCCGTGGTGGGGATAGACGACATGGTCTCCGAGCTCGAACTCGATGTACTCGACTTCGCGGGTGACCTCGAGCTCCTCCGTGAGCGTTGCTTCTTCAGTTGCTTGTGCGGGAATGGTGTCCTCCTTCGTTGCGAGCGACCCGGTGGGCCAGCCCTTGAGTCAAGTCTGTAGGTAGCGATCCACGAGGTTCAGCTCCTGCAGCCTGCGCAGGCCCTCGCGGATGTCTTTGGCGCGGATCTCGCCCACACCCTCCACCGCCTCGAGCTCCGCGTCGCCGGCGGCGAGCAGCTCGTCCAGGCCGCCGAACTCGGCCACGATCTGCGCCACCACGAGCTTCGGCAGCCTCGGTATCCGTCCCAGCACCCGGTAGCCGCGCGGCGAGACTGGGTAGTCGAGGGTGTTGAGCTTGCGGTCGTAGCCGAGCAGCTCCGCCAGCCGCCCGAAGTCGAGCAGGTCCTGGTGGACGAGCCGGCCGACCTCCTCGAGCGCCGACGCGAACGCCTCGTCGGAGTACGTTGACAGGTAGTCGCGCACGAGCGCCGACTTCTCCGCTGCGGCCCCCACCATCGTCTCCTCGAGCTGCATCTCGATCAGCCGTCCCTCGCTGCCGAGCTCGACGATGTAGCGCTCGATCTCGACCGCCATCCGCGTGACCAGCTCGGAGCGCTGCAGCACGGTGAGCACGTCGTGCAGCGTCGTCCCGCCCTCGAACTCGAGAGCCGTCAGGCGCGTTGAGACCTGGTCGAGGCGGGTGCGGAACTTGTCGAGGGTGGCCAGCGCCTGGTTGGCCTTCGCGAGCACGACGGGGATGTCCTCGAGGATGTACTTGACGCCGTCGACGTACACCGAGACGACCTCGCGGCGCTGGGAGATGGCGATGACGAGCGCGTCCGTCTGCTTGGACACGCGCTCGGCGGTGCGGTGGCGGGTGCCGGTCTCGTGCGAGAGGATCGTGGGGTCCGGCATCAGCTGGACGTTCGCCATCGTGATCTTGGTGGCGTTGGCGTTGAGGATGATCGCCCCGTCCATCTTCGCCAGCTGGTAGAGAAACGCCGGCGTGTAGTCGATGTCAAGCTTGATCCCGCCGGAGTTCAGAAAGCTGAGGTCTTCGGGCTCGCCGATCACGATCAGGCCGCCCGTGCGCGCGTGCAGGATGCTGTCGATCCCCTCCCGCAGCGCGGTCCCGGGCGCGATCATCTCCAGCGCCCTCATCAGTCCCGGATCCGGTCGTACCTCGTTGTCTAGGTCTTCGCCGGATCTTGGTGCCACGGTCTTCAATTCTAGGGCAATCGGCGATTTCCTAGCTTCCTCACGCGACCCCCGCGGGCTCCGAAACGGCACGCAGACGGCCTTTCCGTGGGTCTCGCGCGGGCAGCGCCGCGGCGAGCGCCGCGCCCAACGTCGCGACCTCGTGCGCCGGGCGCCCGCTGCCGGTCGGCGCGATCACGTCGCTGAGGCCGTGCCTGGCGGCCTCTTCCAGGCGTCGCTCCGGGTGCCCGACCCAGCGCAGCTCGCCCGTCAGCCCCAGCTCGCCGAAGCACGCCAGCGGCGATGACTGGTCGGCCCCCCGCAGTGGAGCGCTGCGGCTGGCGCTCGCGACGGCCAGCGCGATGGCCAGATCGCAGCCGGGCTCGTCCACGCGGACACCGCCGACGACGTTCACGAACACGTCCATGGGTGGGCGGGATCCAAATCCCACGCGGCCGTGGCGCCCGAGGATCGCCAGCACCAGCGCGAGGCGGTTGCGGTCGATCCCCGACACCACCCGGCGCGGCTGCTCGAGCTCCGACGGTGCGACCAGCGCCTGCACCTCGACGAGCAGCGGGCGCGAGCCCTCCATCGCCGCCAGCACGACGCTGCCGGGAGCTCTGGTGGCCTCGGCGACGAACCTGGCCGAGGCGTCGAGCACCTCGACGAGGCCGCCGTGGCGCATCTCGAACAGGCCTGCCTCGTTCGTCGAGCCGAAGCGGTTCTTCAGCGCCCGCAGCTCGCGATAGGGTCGCTCGCGCTCGCCCTCGAACTGCAGCACGCAATCGACCAGGTGCTCGAGCACGCGCGGACCCGCCAGCGCGCCCTCCTTGGTGACGTGGCCGACGAGGATCACGGCCGTTCCCTGAGCCTTCGCGAGCTCCATGATGCGGGCGGTCACCTCCCGCACCTGTCCGACCGATCCGGGAGCGCCGGTCATGTCGGCCGTGCGCAGCGTCTGAACGGAGTCGATCACACACACCGCCGGTGCGTGGGTGGCGAGCACCTCGAGCACCGCGTCGAGGTCGGTCTCGGCGAGCACGGGAACCTGGAGCGCAGGTCGGGCGCCCTCGGACGGACTCCCCGTCCCGGGCCCCTCGGTGGCGGACGGCAGACCGGCGAGCACCAGCCGCTCGGCGCGCAGCCTGACCTGCTCGGCGGACTCCTCGCCGCTCACATACAGGGTGCGCCGACCGGCCTGTTGGAGATGCCCGAGCACCATGTTCGTGAGCGTCGACTTGCCGATGCCGGGCGAGCCGCCGAGCAGCACGAGCGCGCCCGGCACGAGCCCGCCACCGAGCACGCGGTCGAGCTCGCCGATGCCGGTGGACATTCGCGCGACCGGCGCCGAGCCCACCTCAGCGAGGCGCACCGGGCGGGATGGGCCGCCACGACGAGCGCCGCCTGGGCCGCCCGCGCCAACCCCTCGGCGGCCGTTACGAGCCTGGGAGCCGCCCCCGGACGGCAGCGGCTCCTCGACGAGCGTGTTCCACTCCCCGCAATCCGGGCACTGGCCGTGCCACTTAGCCGACTGGGACCCGCACTGCGAGCAAACATGAACGGTCGTACGCGCCACCGAGTGAGCGTACGCGGCGACGGGGATGGATCGAGCTACTGCTCGTCCGGCTCGCTGAGCTCGGGGAGCTCGTGCCCGTCGTCGCCCTCGTCGGAGTGCCCTCCGTCGCCCTCGGCGAGCTCCTCGCCGCCACCGGAGCCGCCTTCGACAGCGCCGACGCCGGCGGGCACCTTCTGCTTCTTGGGCTGGACGATCGACAGGCTGACGCCGCCGTCGTCCTCGCCCACGCCGGGGTTGATGACGACGGTCGCGCCGGGCGTGAGCTGCTCGCGCAGCACGAAGTCGGCGAGCGGGTCCTCGATGTAGCGTTGGATCGCGCGGCGCAGCGGACGGGCGCCCATCGCCGGGTCCCAGCCCTTTTCGACGAGCATGTCCTTGGCGGGCTCGGTGAGCTCGAGCTGCAGCTCGCGTTCGGCCATCGACTCGCGGATGCGCAGGAGGAGCAGCTCGACGATCTGCTTGATTTCGTCCTTCTGCAGCTTGTGGAAGACGATGACGTCGTCGATGCGGTTGAGGAACTCGGGGCGGAAGACCTTCTTGAGCTCGCCCATGATCCGGTTCTTCATGTCCTCGTAGGAGATGCCGGTCTCGTCCTCGGAGACGGCGAACCCGAGCGGCGTGTTGCGCGCGATCTCGGCGGCGCCGATGTTGGAGGTCATGATCACGATCGCGTGGCGGAAGTCCACCGTCCGTCCCTGGGCGTCGGTGAGGCGGCCGTCCTCGAGGATCTGCAGCAGGATGTTGAAGACGTCGGGGTGGGCCTTCTCGATCTCGTCCAGCAGGAGCACGCTGTAGGGCTTGCGCCGGATCGCCTCTGTGAGCTGGCCGCCCTCGTCGTAGCCGATGTAGCCGGGGGGCGAGCCCACCAGCCTGGAGACGGCGTGCTTCTCCATGTACTCGGACATGTCGATGCGCACGAGCGCGTCGTCGTCGCCGAACAGGAACTCGGCGAGCGTGCGCGCGAGCTCGGTCTTGCCGACGCCGGTGGGGCCGAGGAAGATGAACGAGCCGGTCGGGCGCTTGGGGTCCTTGAGGCCGGCGCGCGAGCGGCGGATGGCCTTGGAGATGACCTCGATGGCGGGGTGCTGGCCGATGACGCGCTTGTGCAGTTCGTCCTCCATGCGCATCAGCTTCTGGGTCTCGGCCTCGGTGAGCTTGAACACGGGGATGCCGGTCCACATGGAGACGATGTCGGCGATCTCCTCCTCGCCGATCGCCGGGCGCTCGCCGGACTCGCCCGATTCCCACGCCTGCTCGAGCTCGCGTTTCTTGTTGGTGAGCTTGCGCTCCTTGTCGCGCAGCGCGGCGGCCTTCTCGAACTCCTGGGCCTCGATCGCGGCCTCCTTTTCGCGGCGCGTTGACTCGACTTCGCCCTCCAGCTCGCGGTTGGCGGGCGGCGAGGTCATCGACTTGATGCGCATGCGCGAGGCGGCCTCGTCGATCAGGTCGATGGCCTTGTCGGGCAGGAAGCGGTCGGAGATGTAGCGGCTGGCCAGTTCGCCGGCGGCGCGCAGGGCCTCGTCGGTGATCTGCACCTTGTGGTGCTGCTCGTAGCGGTCGCGCAGGCCGGTGAGGATCTCGACGGTCTGGTCGATCGTGGGCTCGTCCACGCGGATCTGCTGGAAGCGGCGCTCCAGCGCGGAGTCGCGCTCGAGGTACTTGCGGTACTCGTCGAGCGTGGTCGCGCCGATCGTCTGCAGCTCGCCGCGCGCGAGCGCGGGCTTGAGGATCGAGGCGGCGTCGATCGCGCCCTCGGCGGCGCCGGCGCCGACGAGGTTGTGGAGCTCGTCGATGAACAGGATGATGTCGCCGCGCTGGGTGATCTCCTTCATGACCTTCTTCAGGCGCTCCTCGAACTCCCCGCGGTACTTGGAGCCGGCGACGAGCGCGGCGAGGTCGAGCGTGTAGATCTGCTTGTTCTTGAGCAGCTCGGGGACCTCGGAGCTTGTGATCCGCTGCGCGAGGCCCTCGACGACGGCGGTCTTGCCGACGCCGGGCTCGCCGACGAGCACGGGGTTGTTCTTCGTGCGCCGGGAGAGGATCTGCATGATCCGCTCGATCTCGGTCTCGCGCCCGACGCACGGGTCGAGCTTGCCCTCGGCGGCCAGCTTCGTGAGGTTCCTGCCGAACTGGTCGAGCAGCTTCGAGGACTTCTTGCCCTCGCCCGAGGCGCCCGCGCCGGCACCGGCGCCCGCCCCTGCGCCCTGCCCCTGCCGGCGCCCGCCGGGGCCGGAGAGCATGCGGATGACCTCGTTGCGGATCTTCTCGGAGTCGGCGTCGAAGTCGAGCAGGATGCGGGCGGCGACGCCCTCGTTCTCGCGCACGAGCCCCAGCAGGATGTGCTCGGTGCCGATGTAGTTGTGGCCGAGGCTGAGCGCCTCGCGCAGCGCGAGCTCGAGCACCTTCTTGGCGCGCGGCGTGAACGGGATCTGCCCGGAGGTGACCTCCTCGCCGGAGCCGACGATGCGCACGACCTGCGCGCGCACGCGCTCGACGGTGATGTCGAGGCTCTCCAGCACGCGGGCGGCCAGGCCCTCCTCCTCGCGCAGCAGCCCGAGCAGGATGTGCTCGGTGCCGATGTAGTTGTGCTTGAGCGTCCGCGCCTCCTCCTGCGCGAGAACGACCACCTGCCGGGCCCGTTCTGTGAATCGCTCGAACATGGTGCGCTTCCTTCCTGCTGGGAGGTCCCCCAAAGTGGGTTCTGGGGCCCTAACGACGCCTTGCGGAGCAGTCTACCAACCGGCCACCCTGCCCTATCGAGGTCATCGGCACACGGTGGTCGGCGCTTCGACCTGGGATTCACGGCTCGCGCATGGCTGGGAACAGCACGACCTCGCGGATCGAGTCGCGGCCGGTGAGCAGCATGACGAGCCGGTCGATGCCGAGGCCGACGCCGCCCGTGGGGGGCATGCCCTGCTCGAGCGCCTCGACGAACGGCTCGTCGTAGGGCATCGTCTCGCTGGCCCCCAGCTCGAGCAGGCGGTCCTGCTTGGCGAAGCGCTGACGCTGGACGTCGGGGTCGATCAGCTCGGAGAAGGCGTTGGCGATCTCCATGCCGCCGGCGAACGCCTCCCAGCGCTCGACGAGACCCTGCTCGCTGCGGTGCTCGCGCGCGAGCGGCGAGACCTCGACCGGGTAGTCGAGCACGAACGTCGGCTGCCGGAGGCTGGGCTCGACGAACTTCGACAGCAGGTCGTCGGCGAGCGCCGGCCAGGTGAGATCCTTCGTGGGCATGTCCAGCCCCCGCTCGGCGATGGCGGCGGCGAGCGCCTCGGTGCCGCGGTGGGCGGTGAGGTCGATGCCGGTGGCCTCGCGGATGCCGTCGACGAACGAGACCCTGCGCCACGGCGCGGAGAAGTCGAGCTCGCCGCGGTAGTCGATCGCCGCGGCCGCGGCGCGGACGACCTCTTCCAGGCGCGTGGCCTCGTCGCTGTAGTCGGCGTAGGCCTCGTACCACTCGACCATCGTGAACTCGGGGTTGTGCTTGGTGGACACGCCCTCGTTGCGGAAGTCCTTGCCGAGCTCGTACACCCGCTCGAGGCCGCCGACGATCAGCCGCTTGAGGTACAGCTCGGTGGCGATCCGCAGGTAGAGGTCGCGGTCGAGCTCGTTGTGGTGGGTGGTGAACGGACGCGCGAGGGCGCCGCCGTAGAGGGGCTGCAGCACCGGCGTCTCGACCTCGATGAAGCCGTGCCCGTCGAGGTAGGCGCGGACGGCGGCGACGATGCGGGCGCGCGCCATGAACAGCAGCCGCGCGTCCTCGTTGGCGATGAGGTCGAGCTCGCGCCGGCGGTAGCGCGTGGCGACGTCCGTGAGGCCGTGGTGCTTGTCGGGCGGCGGGCGCAGCGCCTTGGCGAGCACCTGGAAGCGCTCGACGCGGAGCGTGAGCTCGCCGTGGCGGCTGCGCAGCACGGCGCCGTCGACACCGATCAGATCGCCGTGGTCGAGCGAGGTCAGCCGCTTGAAGGCGTCGGCGCCGAGCACGTCCACGCGGGCGTGCAGCTGGATCTTGCCGCTGCGGTCGACGAGGTCGAGGAAGGCCGCCCGCCCTGCCCCCCGCTTGGCGGCGATGCGCCCGGCGACGCGGTGGACGTCCTCGGTCTCCTCCCCCACCTCCAGGTGTGCGTAGGCGTCGAGGACGTCGGCGATCGGCTCGACGCCGGCGAACGCGTAGGGGAAGGCGCTCGGGTCTTCGCCGCGCAGGCGCTGCGCCTTGGCGCGCCGCTCGGCGATCAGCTCATCCAGGCCGTGCCTGCTGGACTCCGCCGCGTCCGGCGTCTGTGGTTGGCGCGGGGCTCGCGACCCCCCCGCCGCCGGTCGCTCCTCGCTTGCCCCCATGGCGGCGAGCCTAGTCGAGGCCGACGTCGATCTTGGTGATCTTGAGCTTGCGGGCGGGGCCGCGGGGAACCTTGACGGCGACGGTCTCGTTGCGTTTGCGCCCGATCAGCGCCCGCCCGACGGGCGACTCGTTGGAGAGCTTGTGCTCGTGGGGCTTGGCCTCGGCGGAGCCGACGATCGTGTACTTGACGGACTTGCCCGTCTTTTCGTCCTTGACGTGGACGACGGAGCCGACCTGGACGACGTCGGTGGAGAGGTCTTTGGCCTGGATGACGGTGGCCATGCGCAGCTTCTCCTGCAGCTGCGCGATGCGGCTCTCGACCATCGCCTGCTCGTTCTTGGCGTCGTCGTACTCGGAGTTCTCGGAGATGTCTCCGAACTCCCGCGCCTCCTTGATGCGTTCGGCGACTTCGCGGCGCTTGTCCGTGGACAGCGCCTCGAGCTCGTCCTTGAGCTTCTGGAGGCCTTCTGGTGTGAGGATGACGTCCTTCGGCATGTGAATGGGGCGAGAGTCGATCGCGATTGGTCGTGCGGCGGGCGACACACAAATCCCCGCCACGAGCGGGGAAGTCGCCGGCCGCGAGGCTTCAGCGAGCGCAGCAGTATAGCGAGGCGGGAAAGGCCCCCACGAGACTCACGGGACCGGGGCGGAGGTCCGGGCCAGCGGCTCCAGCAGCTCCGTCACCCGAGCGAGCGTGTGGGCGCTCTGCAGCGATTCCTGCAGGTCGCGGGCGGCTGGGCCGTCGAGGTGCAGGCGGGGGATGTACCAGGGGTAGAACTTGCGCAGGTAACGCGTGGCACGGTCCTCGCCGAGGTGCTCGACGGCGCGGTCGATCGTCCAGCCCAGCTCCGCCACGACCTCCTCGTGGGTGGGCGCGCGCTGCTCGCCGGCGAGCAGCTCGGCGAACACCCAGGGATTGCCGAGGGCGCCGCGGGCGAGCATCACGGCGGCGGCGGCGGTGGCCTCGAACGCCTCGCGGGCGGCGTTGGCGTCGTCCATGCCGCCGGTGAGGATCACTGGCGCCGGCAGCGACTCCACCAGCCGCGCGGCGAGCCGGTAGTCGGGCACGCCCTTGTGGTGGACGGCCGCAGAGCGCGGATGGAAGCCGACCGCGGAGACGCCGGCCTCGGCGACGAGGCGGTGGGCGAGGTGGAAGCCGCTGTCCTCGCCGGGGCGCACGCCGGAGCGGAGCTTGGCGGTGACCGGAATCCCCCCTATCCCGCCCGCCCCTTCGACGGTGGCGCGGGCGACGGCGACGGCGAGGTCCGGATCGTCGAGCAGGGCGGCGCCGGCGCCGGTCTTGCGAACCTTGGGCACGGGGCAGCCCATGTTGATGTCGATGGCGTCGGCGCCCGCGGCGGCGACGTGGGCGGCGGCGGAGCGCATGATGGCGGGGTCCTCGCCGAACAGCTGGATGGCGACCGGACCGCCGTCGCGCTCGCGCGGGTCGATGCGAAGCATCTCGGTGCAGGTCTTCTGGTTGCGGTGGTGGATGGCGTGCGAGGAGACCATCTCGGAGACCGCCATCCCGGCGCCGTAGCGCTTGGCCTGCAACCGCACGAACCAGTTGCCGATCCCGGCGAGCGGCGCGAGCAGCACGCGGTTGGGAACGCGTAGCGACCCGAGGCTCCAGCTCTCGTCCAGTGGCGCAGGCGAAGACATGTGTTGAGGATCGAGTCTAAGAGGGGCGCCTGCCGGCGCCGGGATGGGTCGCGTGAGCGTTAAGCGTTGCGCTCGTGCAGCAGCCGCAGTCCGGTGAGCGTGAGCAGGTCGTCGACCTCGTCGATCTCCTCGGTGAAGGGCACGACGAGCCTGGCGAGGCCGCCGGTTGCGATGACGGAGGTGCGCTCGCCGATCTCGGCGTAGAGCCGGCGGAGGATCGCGTCGATGGCGCCGGCGTAGCCGTAGACGACGCCGGAGCGGATGGCGTCGATGGTGTTCTTGCCGATGACGCTGCGCGGCGGGGCGAGGTCCACCTTCGGCAGGCGCGCGCCCCGTTCGGAGAGGGCTTCGAGCGAGATCTCGATGCCGGTCATGAGCGCGCCGCCGATGTACTCGCCGTCGCGGGAGACGACGTCGAAGGTGGTGGCGGTCCCGAAGTCCACGCAGACGGCGAGCCCGCCGAAGCGCTCGCGGATGGCGACGGCGTTGACGAGGCGGTCGGCGCCTATCTCCCTGGGGTTGTCGTAGCGGATGGCGAGGCCGGTCTTCGTTCCCGGTCCGACGGCGAGCATGCGGTGGCCGAGATAGCGCTCGGCCATGGCCGTCCACTCGGGCTCCAGCTGGGGGACGGTGGAGGAGACGATCGACGCGTGGAGATCCTCGAAGGAGTATCCGCGCAGACCCAGGAGGTTGTGCAGCGCTGCGCCGAGCTGGTCGGCGGTGGACTGGCGGACGGTGGCGAAGCGCCAGTGCTCGAGCAGATCCTCTCCGTCGAAGGCGCCGAAGTGGGTCTGGGTGTTCCCGACGTCGACGGCCAGCAGCATGGCTGAGCATTATGCTCGTGCCGGCGCGTATGAGGCTACGAGAGCTGACCCGTGCCGACTGGCCGGCGGTGCTGACGCTGAACCTCGCGTCGGTGCAGGAGCTCAGCGAGCTGGACGAGCGGCGGCTGGAGTGGATCCTGTCGCTCGCCCACCGCGCGTTGGCGATCGAGGGCGAGCGCGGGGAGCTGGCGGCGTTCGCGCTGGCGGTCGGCCCGGGGACCGACTACGACAGCGCCAATTATCAGTGGTTCGACGCTCGCTTCGAGCGCTTCGTGTACCTCGACCGTGTGGCCGTCGCCGAGCGGGTGCGCCGCCGCGGGATGGCGACGCGACTGTACGAGGCGATGGAGGAGGCGGCCGCTGCCTTCGAGCGGATGGTGTGCGAGGTGAACGTGCTCCCGCCCAACACCGCCTCGCTGGCGTTCCACGATTCGCGCGGCTATGTGGAGGTGGGCCGTCTGGTCCACCACGAGCGCAAGGCGGTGGCGCTGCTGTGCAAGGAGCTCACCCGCGGAGGATGACGCCGCGGATGACCGTCGCGACTGAGCCCCCGGCGGAGGTGAGCAGGATCTTGACGGTGAGCGCGAGATGCCCGCGGGTGCGCAGCGCGCGCCTGGCGGCGGCATCGAGGGACACCGTGAACTTGTCGGCGCCGGCCGGCAGCGACGGGCGCACGAGGCGCCCGACCCGCATGCGCGAGCTGTGAGCGGCGCTCGCGAGCGACGCGCTGGCGGCCAGCAGCTGCACTTCCAGGCGTCCGCCGGCGCCGGCCGAGGAGACATCGACCGAGCCGTGCACCGCATGACCGTGCTGGCTGGCGGGGAGCTTGCAGGCGGAGGAGGCGCTGCCGACGAAGGGCGAGCCGACGGGAGCGTCACCGCCGCCCTGGCCGGGAGAGCCGGAGCCGGTGGAGCTGCCACCCGAGCCGGACGGATTCGACGAGCCGCCCACGGTTTTGGCGCCGGTCCCGGTGCCCGTGGGGGTGGTGCCGGTGGTGGTGGGTTCGCTGACGACGATTTCGTATTGCCGGTAGGTGGGGTACATGGCGGAGCTTTCGAACTTGTAGTCGCCGGGGGCTTCGAACTTGCACTTGCCTTCCCAGCCGGTCGCCGCCGGGGTGGGGCTGACGGGAACCCCTGACGAGCACGTCGGCGCGGCGCCCGTCCACGCGATGTTCGCGGCGACGCTCGAGTCGTCGACGAACGTGACTTCGCCGCCTGCGGCGATCGTCGTCGCACGGACGTATTCCGGCGTGCCCCCGGGAAGCGTCCAGCAGGGCCACGCTTTGTAGCCGTCGCAGTTGTAGTTCACTTCCAACTTCGCTTCCGAGGGGGCGGCGAGCGCGGGCAACACCGCTGCCGACGCTCCCAACAGAGCGGCGAAGCCGAATAGCAAGACTGTTCGCAGCGTCATCGCGTTCCCACCTTTCTCGTGTTCGGTGCCGAAGAGCGGGCCCTCGGCGCGAGCGGCAAGGGCTCGGCGGCCCGTCCACCCCAACGACTCCCCCGCGCGGAGATCCTTCCCGCCACGCCCGCCGGGTCTTCACTCGCACGGCCGCTTGCTGGGGCACGCGCCGGGACCCATCTCCCCGTGCGGGCGCTACAGTCGCAGATGGCAGGAGAGCCGCGGCGCCGCGGACACGCTTGCTGATGTGAGTTGATGCGCACACTCGACCCGCACTCCCTGACCCAACACGTGGACCGCCTGTATCGCGCGGCATGGGCTCTGTGCGGATCGCGTGAGGACGCGGAGGATCTTGTGCAGGAGACGTTCGCGCGCGTGCTCTCGCGACCGCGGGTGCTGCGGGGAGACGACGAGCTGTACTACCTGATGCGGGTGCTGCGCAACACGTTCCTGACGAACATACGAACGGCCTCGCGTCGGCCGGTGACGGGTACGAGCCTCGAGGACGTCGTGGCGGCCGACCCCAGGCCGACGAGCCGGCCGGAGCAGGCGTACGAGGTGCAGGAGGTGTACGCGACGATCGCTGAGCTGCCCGACAACTTCCGGCTCGCGCTGGTGGCGGTGGACGTGCTCGGCCTCTCCTACCGCGATGCGGCGCGAGCGATGCACATACGCGAGGCGACGCTCACGACAAGGCTGTTCAGGGCCCGCAAGCAGGTCGCCGAGCGCCTGGCCCCGACGGCCGCGGATGCGCCCCCTGAGCCGGCAGGCCCGCGGTCGACGCGTGAAGGCGGCGCGGAGGGCTCCACGGATGGGTCGATCTCCCAACGAGCGCGAATCGCGCAGGCGCCACGGGAAGGCACGGATGCGAGTGGAGTCTCTATAGGTGAAGGAAAGCCATGAGCAGCAGTCAACAACCCCCACGCACGGAAGCCGAGATCGTCGAGCTCGTGCGCTCGATCGACGCGCGCGCGCCGCAGGAGGTGCACGAGCGCGTGCATGCGCTGGTCGCCGACCGCGCCGACGCCCTCACCGCGCGCCGGCGCTCGACGATGCGTTGGGGCGTGCTCGCGGGGGCGACGGCGGTGGCCGCGCTGATAGCGGTGTTGATCGTGAGCCTGTCGGCGGGCGGCGGCTCGACGCTGACGTTGGACAAGGCGGTGGCGCTGACGCTGCGCCCGGCGACGATGAACGCGCCGGAGGAGAACCCGCACGACGGCAGGCAGTTGATGGTCGCGGTGGATGGCGTGCCATTCCCCTACTGGGAAGAGAGCTTCGGCTTCCGGGCGACCGGCGAGCGCATCGACCACATCGCCCGGCGGACTGTGACGACGGTGTTCTACGCGGACCCCCACAACCACTGGATCGGCTACGCGATCGTCGGCGGCACGCCCGCGCCGGCCGCGACCGGGGGCGTGGTCGTACAGCGCAGGGGCGTCCCCTACCGGGTCCTCACCTACGACGGCGCGCGGGTCGTGACGTGGCTGCGCGACGGGCGCCTGTGCGTGGTGGCGGGCCACGGCGTGAGCACCGCCACGTTGCTGTCGCTCGCGAGCTGGCACGCGGTCGGCACGGCGCTGAGCTCCTGAGCTTCTGAAGGGCTCTCAGGCGTCGGGCAGCCGCAGCGCCGGCCCCGCCCAGCGCACGCCCTCGTCGGTTGGCAGCGCCGCCAGCGCGTCGGCAAGGCGGACGATGCCGCGCCCGGGCGGGCTGGCGGGCGCACGCAGCTCGAAGTCGAGCTCCAACGCGGGGATCAGGACGAAGCGTCGGGTGAGCAGCTGCTCGTGGGGGAGGATCATGCGCTCGTGGCGCAGCTCGAGCTCGCCGAGCATGAGGATGTCGATGTCGATCGTGCGCGGGGCGTGGCGGACGGCGGACGGCAGACGGCCGAGCTCGCGCTCCAGGCGCTTGACCGCGTCGAGCAGCTCGAGCGGCTCGAGCGCGGTCCGCACGCGCAGGCACGCGTTCAGGAAGGGCGGCTGCTCGAGCAGGTCTCCGACCGGGTCGGTGTCGTAGGTGGAGGACGACGCGAGCACGCTGACGCCGCTCGCCGGCAGGGCGTCGACGGCCGCCTGCAGCTGGGCGCGGCGATCGCCGCATCGTCCCCGCGGGGGGAGGTTGCAGCCGAGCCCGAGCAGCCCGACGCGATCGACGTCCGCCACCGCCGACGCTCCCCGCCGGTCTACCGCCGTGCTCGCCGCCCGACCGTGCGGATGGACGCCACGGCTAGCCCTCGGCTTCGCGCCAGACCTCGACGGAGACCTCGTCGACGCTGAGGGCGATCGGCGGCTCGGGCTTGGCCGCCTTAACCCACACGCCCTCGAGCTCGTAGTCGGCGAGCAGCCGGTCGGCGATCGTGGAGCACAGGCGCTCGAGCGTGCGGTGGGAGCGCTGCTGGGCGATCAGCGCGACGAGCTGGCAGACCTCGGCGTAGTCGACGGTGTCCTCGATCGAGTCGGTGACCGTGGCGTCGGTTTCGCCGATGTCGAGCCTGAGGTCGAGCACCAGACGCTGGCCGACCTCCCGCTCGGCGTCGCTGACGCCGTGGTGGGTGTAAAGCGACAGGCCGGTGATCTCGACGGTGACCGACTCGGCGCTCTGGTCGCGCTCCTCGTCGAGCTCGCCGTCGTCGTCCAGGTCGTCTGCGTCGTCCCCCTCACCGTCCATCGTCGCTGTCCAACGTAGCAGCCGCCACGGCGAGGGCGCCGCGGACGGCGGCGACGTCGTGGACCCGAAAGACGCTGGCGCCACGCTCCAGCGCGAGGACGTTGCTGGCGATCGTCCCCGGCAGTCGCGCCGCGAGCTCCACCGGCTCTGACTGTCCGGCGGCGTCGGCGAGGATGCGCCCGAGGAAGCTCTTGCGCGAGCTGCCCACGACCAGCGGTCGCCCGAGCGAGAGCAGCTCGTCGAGACGGTGCAGCAGTGCGAGGTTGTGCTCGATCGTCTTGCCGAAGCCGATCCCCGGATCGAGCAGGATGCGCTGCTCGCCTACGCCCTCGCGCACGGCGAAGCTGAGGCGCTCCTCGAGGAACGCCTTGACCTCGTCGACGACGTCTTTATATCGAGGCCCACCCACCTCACCCACCCCCTGCATCGTGCGCGGCTCGCCGAGCATGTGCATGAGGCAGCATTCGGCGCCGCTGTCCGCCACGAGCCCGACCATCTCCGGGTCGGCGCGCAGCGCGCTGACGTCGTTGACGAGGCCGGCGCCGGCGGCGAGCGCTGCACGGGCGACGGACGCCTTGGTGGTGTCGATCGAGATCAGCGGAGGCTCGCCGAGGGCCGTGCCGGCTTGCGGGTTGGGCCAGTCCTGGCGCGCGAGACCCTCCAGCACGGGCATCACCCTGCGCAGCTCCTCCTCCGCCGAGACCGGCTCGGCGCCGGGCCGCGTGGACTCGCCGCCCACGTCGACGATGCGGGCGCCTTCCTCGACCAGCACGCGGGCGCGCGCCACGGCGGCGTCGGCGTCCAGGAACTGCCCTCCGTCGGAGAACGAGTCGGGCGTGACGTTGAGGATCCCCATCAGGCGATAGGGACGGCTCGTCGTCAACGTATCCCGCCCCCCGACCGACGCTGTATAACCATCGTCATACGGTCTTCGCGACGTGTGTTATGGCACGGGGCTCGCGGCGCTGCGCGGTGAGACCGGCTCGCGGCGGCGCTCTGGCGGCGCTCAGACAGGCTCGGGGCGCTCTTTGTCGGTGGCCCTGATGTCGGCGGTGCCGCCGGCGAGCCCTGGCCGGGGGATCGGGCGCGGCGCTTCGCGCTCGACGCGCTCGGCGGGGGCGGGCGGTGCGGGGAGCTGCGGCTTGGGCTGCTCCTCGACGCCGAAGACCTCTTCCTCTCTCTTGCCGGCGAGCAGCGCGAGGAACTCCTCCTTCTCGATCGTCTCGCGCTTGACGAGCACCTCGGAGATGTTCTGGAGGTCGTGCTGGTGCTCGGTGAGGATGCCGCGGGCACGCTGGTGGGCGCTCTCGATGATGCGGCGGACCTCGTCGTCGATCTCCCTCGCGATCTCGTCGGAGTAGTCGGGCTCGGTGGAGAACTCGCGCCCGAGGAACGGCTGGCCGTGGTCGTGGCCGAACACTCGCGGGCCGAGTTTCTCGCTCATGCCGAAGCGCATGACCATCTGCTTGGCGGTGGCGGTGACCTTCTCGAGGTCGTTGGAGGCGCCGGTGGTGATCTCGGAGAAGATGAGCTCCTCGGCGGCGCGCCCGCCGAGGGTCATCGCCATGGTGTCCTCGAGCTCGGCGCGGGTGGTGAGGAAGCGGTCCTCCTGGGGCATGGAGATGGTGTAGCCGAGCGCCTGGCCGCGGGAGATGACGGAGATCTTGTGGACGGGGTCGGCGTGCTCGAGGAAGTGGCCGACGAGCGCGTGGCCCATCTCGTGGTAGGCGGTGATGAGGCGCTCTTTCTCGCTCATCACGCGGGTCTTCTTCTCGGGGCCGGCGATCACGCGCATGATCCCCTCCTCGAGCTCTTCCTGGCCGATCTCGCGCTTGCCGGTGCGGGCGGACAGCAGCGCGGCCTCGTTGATGAGATTCGACAGGTCGGCGCCGGTGAAGCCAGGGGTCTGACCGGAGAGAGCGTCGATGTCTATGACCTTGGCCAACGGCTTGCCGCGCGTGTGGACCTCGAGGATTTTCGCGCGGCCCTTGCGGTCTGGGCGGTCTACTGCGATCTGGCGGTCGAAGCGACCGGGACGCAGCAGCGCGGGGTCGAGGATGTCGGGTCGGTTGGTGGCGGCGATCATGATGATGTTGTCCTTGGCCTCGAAGCCGTCCATCTCGACGAGCAGCTGGTTGAGCGTCTGCTCGCGCTCGTCGTGGCCGCCGCCGAGGCCGGCGCCGCGGTGGCGCCCGACGGCGTCGATCTCGTCCATGAAGATGATGCAGGGGCTGTTCTGCTTGGCCTGCTCGAACAGGTCGCGCACGCGCGAGGCGCCGACGCCGACGAACATCTCGACGAAGTCAGAGCCGGAGATCGAGAAGAACGGCACCCCGGCCTCGCCGGCGACGGCGCGGGCGAGCAGCGTCTTGCCGGTGCCGGGCGGGCCGTAGAGCAGCACGCCGGTGGGGATGCGCGCGCCGAGCGCCTGGAACTTCTTGGGGTTCTCGAGGAATTCCTTGATCTCGTGGAGCTCCTCGACGGCCTCGTCGACCCCGGCGACGTCGCGGAAGGTGATCTTGGGCGAGTCCGCGGACATGCGCTTGGCGCGCGACTTGCCGAAGGACATCACTTTCGAGCCTCCCCCCTGGACCTGGTTCATGAGGAAGATCCAGAAGCCGAGGAAAAGGGCGAACGGGAGGATGTAGGTGAGCAGGCCGAGCAGGGCGCTGCTCTTTTCGGATTCGAAGTTGACGTTCGCGCCGGCGGACCTCAGTTCCTTGACCAGTTCGGGCGAGGCCTGTTCGAGATAGCCGATTTCATAGGTTTCTTTGTTGCGCAGCTTGACTTCGAGCGCTTTGCCCTTGTTCTTGAAGACGGCGGAGACGACTTCCTTGTTGGGGATTTCCCTGCTGACGAGCGTCTCGTAGCTGTGCGAGCGGTGGTTGCTGTTGCCGTTGTTGACGAGTTTGATCGCCAAGAACGCCAGCACGATGACCAGCAGGATCGGGAACGCGGCGCTCTTGAAGAAACGGCTCATGGCTCGTTATCGGGGGTCTGGGCACCGGCTGAAGTAGTGGGCGCCAGTGCCCTAGCGTACCATGCACTTTCCGCCATTCCGGCGGTTACAGGGGCTGCGCAGCGCCGCCGCCCGGGCCTATCTGGCGCTCCAGGGCGGCGACGAACGGGAGGTTGCGATGCTGCTCGGCGTAGTCGAGTCCGTAGCCGACGACGAAGCGGTCGGGTATCTCGAAACCGACGTAGCGGGTGGGCAGATCGACCTTGCGCCGCTCGGGCTTGGTCAGCAGCGCGCAGACCTCGAGCGTGCGCGGACCGCGCGAGCCGAGGTTGCGCAGCAGGTACTGGAGGGTGAGGCCGGAATCGACGATGTCCTCGACGATCAGCACGTCGCGGTCTTCGATGACGACGTCGAGGTCCTTGAGGATGCGCACGACCCCGGAGGAGTCGGTGGCCGACCCGTAGGAGGCGACTGCCATGAAGTCGAGCTCCACCGGCACGTCGATGGAGCGCATGAGATCCGAGAGGAAGAACACCGCGCCCTTGAGGACGCCGACGAGCAGCAGCCGCCGGCCGGCGTAGTCGCGGGATATCTCTTCGCCGAGCTCGGCCACCCGGCGCTTTAGATCCTCGGCGCTGACGAGCACCTCCCCGAGTGCGGGCTCACTCGGGACGCGTGCGGTGCAGGCCACGAGCGGAGTGTAGAGACTACGCGCGGGGCGCCAGCCTGACCATCGTCAGGCGGCCGTCCTCGATGACGGCGCCGGCCTGCCCGCCGACGTGCAGCTCGGCGCGCCCGCCGCGACCGATCGGAGATCGGCCGGCGAGCGCGAGGATCTCCTGCACGCGGTCGCCGGCCTGGGGCACGTAGGAGCCGGTGGCGTCCTCGGCGAGGCGGACGACGACCATGCGCGCGAGCGCGGCGGGCAGCTCGCGCAGGCGCTCGACCGACACGCCGGCTGCGCCGGCGAGCTCGTCGTCGACGAGGCGCTCGAGCAGCTCCGTCTCCTCGCGCAGGAGCGCGGCCGTACGCAGGACGTTGCCCTCGGCCGCCGGGTGGATGGAGCGCAGCGCCGGGACGAGGCTGCCACGCACGCGCGCGCGCGCGTACTGGGGATCGTCGTTGCTCGCGTCCTCGCGCCAGCGAAGGCCGCGCTCGCGGCAGTAGGCGGCGGTGTGCTCGCGGCTGACGCCGAGCAGCGGGCGGATCAGGCGCCCTTCGCCGGCGACCATGCCGAGCAGAGCCCGCCGGCCGGGCGAGGCGGCCAGGCGGTAGAGGATCGTCTCGAGCTGGTCGGAGGCGGTGTGTCCGGTGGCGATCAGCGCGTCGGAGCGCTCGGCGAGCCGGTTGGCCTCGGCGTAGCGCAGCTCGCGCGCCCACGCGTGCAGGTTGCCCGGCGCCGCGCCCGAGCGAGCGGCATCGCGATCCCCCGGCTGCCGGGTGGCGGGCGCGCCGGGCGCCTGGCGGGGGTCGGCGTGGACGACGTGCAGCTCTACGCCCAGCTGCCGGCAGAAAGCCGCGCAGTGGCGCTCGTCGTCGCCGGCCTGCTCGCGCAGGCCGTAGTTGACGTGCAGCGCGCTGACCGCGTCGGCGCCGAGCAGCGCGACGGCGACGTCGAGCAGGCAGGTCGAGTCGCGCCCGCCGGAGAGCATCACGAGAATCGGACGACCGCCCACCCGCCCACCATCCCGGACGGGCGTCCGATCGTCGGGCGCGAGCAGCCCGCCCTCGCGGACGGACTCGAGCACCTGCTGGGCGACCATCGCCGTCGGCCCTAGGCGCCGTCGCTGGCGACGGACGCGGTGAACAGCTCGGTGGGCTCGGAGAAGCCCTTGAGCCTGACCTCGCCGATGCGCTCGAACTGGAGCCCGTCGACGCCGGCGGCGACCTCGACGACCGGACGCGTGACCAGCACCTCGCCGCCGCCGGCACGTGCGACCACCCGCGCCGCCTGGTTGACGTCGCGGCCGTAGTAGTCGCCGTCGCGGTAGAGCGCCTCGCCGTAGTGCACGCCGGTGCGCGGGAGCGGGTCGCCGGGGCCGACGCCCGAGCGCAGCTCGACCGCCCAGGCGGTCAGCGCGGCGGCGTCTGAGCCGACGACCATGACCTCGTCGCCGAGCGTCTTGATCACCCGCGCGTCCACCGGCAGCGTCTGTTCGACCGACGCGACGAAGCGCTCGACCGCGCCGAGCGCGGCCTCGTCGCCGCGCTCGACCGTCAGCCGGGCGTAGCCGGCGAGGTCGGCGAAGGCGATCGCCACGCGCAGGCGCCCCTCCTGCAGCGCGGCCTCGTCGATGTCGGCCTCCATGTGGCCGATCATGTCCTGCTCGACGAACTGGGCGAGCAGGCGACCGTGGAAGTAGTTCATGAACGGCGTCGCGAACGGCAGCACCTCGCGCGTGAGCCCCTCCATCTCGCTTGCGATCTCCACGCTGGTGACGCCGGAGCGCATCAGCGGCTCGTGCACGTACAGGTGGACCAGGCGGACCTCGGCGTCCGCGATCTGGGCGACGGCCTGCCCGTAGACGCGCATCAGCTGCACGAACGCGGGCAGCGGCAGTCCCGCGTCGAGCACGGCGCCGGCGTATTTGAGGATCTGGATGTCTTCGTCGGAGAAGCCGTCGACGGGCATCCCCAGGCCGGTGGTGGCGAAGATGCGCTCGATCATCTCCGCGGAGAGACCGCTGACGCGTATCGCCTCCCCCAGGCGGTGACGCGGCCCGGGCTGGCTGAGCAGGTTCTCGAGCGGGCCGGCGGCGAGCTGGCCGGCCTCGCCGGCGCGCTTGATCTGCGCGAGCGCGTGCCCCCGCGCGCGCAACCTGGCGACGACGCGCGCGTAGGCGGCCGCGGCGGGGGTCCAACTGCCTTCGAAGCCGGGGATCACCCCGCCGGCGACCCAGCGCCTGAGGGTCCCCGGCGAGACACCGGCGCGCGCGGCCACCTGCGCGAGCGTCAGCTCACGCGTCTCGCCGATCGGATCATCCGCTGGCTCGGCCACTCAGGCACGCGACGCGACTGGCAACGGGTGGGCGGGCATCCCGTCCAAAGTCTAGAGTCGCGGCCGTTGTCGCACGGCGAGACCATCCACCTGCGCCCGACGGCGCCGCTGGCCGAGCGGGTGCTGCTGCCGGGAGACCCCGGACGGGCGCTGGCGCTGGCGCAGTCGCTGCTGGAGCGGCCGCTGATGTTCAACCACCACCGTGGGCTGTGGGGCTACACGGGCACGGCGCCGGACGGGGAGCCGCTGACGATCCAGGCCACCGGCATGGGCGGGCCGTCGGCGGCGATCGTGCTGGAGGAGCTGATCATGCTGGGCGCCGAACGCGCGATCCGCGTGGGCACCTGCGGCGCGCTGCGCGAAGGGCTCGAGCTTGGCGAGCTGGTGATCGCGCGGGAGGCGATCTGCGCCGACGGCACCTCGCAGGCCCTCGGCGCGGGCGAGCGCGCCCACGCGGACCGGTCCCTGACGCAGGCGCTCGCGCACCACGCGCCCGCGGCGCTGCTGGGGACGGTGGTGAGCGTGGACCTGTTCTACGAGACCGGCGATGCGAGCGGGTCAGGCGAACGGGCGGACGCGCGCACGCGGCACGGCGACGCGGCGGCCGTGGAGATGGAGGCGGCGGCGCTGTTCGCGATCGGCGCTCGCACGGGCGTGCCGGTGGCGTGCGTGCTGGCGGTGTCGGACGTGTTCGACGCCCGGGGGGAGCGGGTGCACATCAATGAGCACACGCTGCTGGCGGCGGCAGAGACGATGGGCAGGGCGGCGATCGCCGCGCTGAGCGGATGAGCCCCGGACCAGTAGGAACGGCCGGCGCCCCCTCGGTGCGGCGTGGTTGAACGTGAGTCCTCAGCCCTGGGCGCGGCCGCGCTCGCCCGCCCCCGTCTTCGCTGCACGTTTCGCCGTCTTCGCCGGTTTCGCCGACCCTTTCGGCTTCGCCCCCCGGGCGAGTCCGTCGCCGAGCGCCTGCAGGCGCTCCTCGATCGCGGACAGGCGCTCTGCGACCCCGGCGTCCTGGCCGTGCGGCGTCGGCCCGCTCGAGAGCGCGCCCTGGAGCCGGTCGAGGGCCTCCTCGATGCCCTCCAGGCGCAGCGAGACCGAGCGCAGGCGTCGCGTGAGCCGTTCGATGTCGGCGGCGGAGGGGAGGTTGAGCGCGCCCATCGCCACCTCCTGCACCTGGACGGCCTTCTCGCGGGCGTCGAAGGCGCGGCCGATGGCTCCGCTCAGCAGCGGACTTTCGAGCAGGTCGGACAGCGCCCCGCCGAGGCGGTCCTCGGCGCCGCCGCCGAGGCGCTCGCGCAGGCTCTTGGTGTGGTCGTTCTCTTCGGACATGTCTCGGTGCGGGGGTCGTTTGGTGCGGGGATTGGAAGGATACGGTGCAGCGATGCCGGCGCAGCTGTTCGTGTTCATCCAATTCGAGTTCCCGTGGGCGCTCGGGCCCGCGGACGGCCGCTATCTGATTCGCCGCGGCGAGGCCGACGCATCGTCCCCGGAGGGGCAGCCCGAGCGGGTGGTGGTGCTCGGCACGCTCACACCGGAGGGCAGGCCGGCGGCCGCGGCCGCCGGCGCGAGCGCCCCCGGCGAGCGGCTCGCACGACGGCTGCGCGGACGTGCGCGCACGCTGCCGACGGGGCCGGAGCCCGCGCCGGCGCCCACCACGCGAGTGACGGTGATCGACCCGATCTCGCTGTCCGCCGAGAACCAGGCGCGGGCGTGGCTGGGCGAGCTCGATCGCGAGCGCGAGGTCGGCGCGGCCGTCGCCATCGTAAACCGCGTGATCCACGCCCACCGCATCGCGTCGGCCAATCCGTACGTGCACGAGCTCTCGCCGACGCAGGCGCTGGTGATCCGGGCCGGGTGGGGCGAGGGTGAGCAGGTGGCCGACGGACGCTGGCTGCACGCGCGCGCGCTGCCGTGGCCGGCCCACGCCCACAGCGCGAGCGCCTCACGGCGCGGGCCGAGCCGCGACCGCTCGGCGGCGCTGAGGCCACAGGAACGCCTGGCGGAGCTGCTGGGCGCACGCGCCAGTGCGCTGTTGTGCGAGGAGATCGCGCTGCGAGCCCGTCACGACCTCGATCACGGGCGCGTGGCGCACGCGGCGCTGGAGCTGGAGCGCGCGTACGAGCTTGCGCTGTCCGAGCTGCGCGACGAGCGCCGCCAGGATCTTGCGCTGAGGGTGGCCGAGCTCGAGCAGCTGAGCGCGGGCGTGCGCGCGCAGGCGCAGGCGGTGCAGAGGAGCGCGGCGCAGAGCGGACAGGACCCCGCACCGGATGAGCAGCGCGCGGACGAGGAGGTGCTCACGCACGCGCTCGAGCGCCTGGAAGCGGCGCTGCGCGCGCGCACGGCGGCCGGCTTCGCTCGCTAGCTCAGCGACAGCGGATGAGTTGCAATCGAGCAGCCCAGCTATCTCAACGTTGTTCAAGACATGATCAGCCGCACCAACAGCCATCGCTGGCGTCTTTGATCACTGTTGGCGCGGCCGGCGACTGGTATGGGCGCACGAAGTTGTGGCGCATGTAGTGCAGACTGACGCTTGCGCTAGGAGAAGGCGTTGGGTCAGACGCGTGCATCGCCTCATCTCGGCAGACCGTGCACGCGTCGCCGACATCGACCAGCCGTTTCGTGATCGTATCCCCGGCTGCGCCGGTCATGCAGACTGTGGTGCAGATGCCACCGCCCTCCATGAGGCAGGCGATGAGCTGGGCACGCTTCTCCGTGCTCAAGCCGTCGAACAGAAAGCAGGCTCCGCACAGCCTGCGACACTCTACTTGCACTTCTCGGCGAGTTGCTTCATGATCGCAGTAGCCAACGAGTCACAGAGATGGCCTCAAGACCAGAACCGACAAACAAGCTCGCTCGCATTGCGCAGGTGGCGCAGGTCTTCACGCCTGGAGCGCCGATTGACGACCTTTCGCTGTTCGGTGGTCGCATGGACCAGGTGCTGGATGTAATCAACACGGTTGCGCAACGTGGGCAGCATGTGATGCTCTACGGCGAGCGTGGCGTTGGCAAGACCTCGCTTGCCAACGTTCTTGAGGACGTGTTCTCGGACAAAGACCTCGCGCGATTCGAGTCCGTGCGCGTCAATTGCAACGCGAACGACGACTTTATGTCGATCTGGGCAAACGTCTTCCATGAGCTCGAACAAGCAGGGGAGGGCCAGTGGGACGAGGCCGACGTCCCCGAAGAGCCTGAGCAAGTACGCCACACGCTAGAGGGGCTCGACAAGCGAATGCTCATTGTCGTTGATGAGTTGGACCGTCTTCAGAACCTCAACGCGCTCTCGCTCTTGGCCGATACCGTCAAGACGCTGTCGGATCACTCGGTCGGAGCGACTCTTGTCCTCGTTGGTGTCGCGGATTCCGTGGACGAGCTGATAGGCGATCACCGCTCGGTGACGCGTGCGTTGAATCAAATCCATATGCCCCGAATGTCGGTGCCGGAGCTGGAGGAAATCGTCGATAAGGGGCTCGCGGAGCTGGCTCTATCCATCTCGGCTGAGGTCAAGCGCCGAATCGCGCGCCTATCCGAGGGCCTGCCGCACTACACCCACTTGCTCACGCTGCACGCAGCTCAACGCGCCATCGCCGACGACCGGACCGACATTCGGGATGGGGATGTCGATGATGCCGTCCAACTCGCGGTACACAAGGCCCAGCACTCGATCCGCACGGCCTACGATCTCGCCACGAGAAGTCCTCGTAGCGACACACTCTTCGAGCAGGCACTTCTTGCGTGTGCTCTCGCTCACAAGGGACCACTAGGCCACTTCACAGCCGGTGCAGTCAGGAAGCCTATGTCGCGCATCATGGGCTACACCGTGGAAATCTCCAAGTTCAACCGCCACCTCAACGCCTTTACCGACCCAAGCCGAGGACACGTTCTTGAGAAGACCGGCGAGCCGCGGAGCTGGTTCTACCGCTTCACGGACCCCGTTCTCCAGCCCTTTGTGATCCTGCGCGGGCTGGCCGCGGAGACAATCGACGAAGCCCTCGTAGCGGAAATGCAGCCTCCCGGGCAGGAGGCTATCCCCGGCGCGCCTGAGTCGCTTTCGTAGCGTTTTCGGACTGTTCCCTACGCTCAGCTCGCTGTGGCGCGAGCTCTTGCAGCCTTCGAGCCACCCTTGCGCTCCCCTGACCTGCGCAGGTTCTCTGGCTGCTAAGCCTCGGTCGCTCGGGTGGCACGACTCGATAAGCCATCCTGCTAAAGATCGGCCACTGGATGGATCGTGCGGCGAGCCGCGGCAGCACTATCTGGGAGCGAGGATGCGAATGGCATCACCGTCGCCCGCGGGCGAGAGTTCGCCGAAGTTGTGGCGCTTGAACATGTCGTGGCTCGGCTTGTTCTCGGAGTGCACGAACGCCCAGACATGGGGCAACGTTCCGCCCCAGTCGGCGCGGGCGCGCTCCAAGGCTGCGACGAGCAGAGCGTCCCCGGGACTGGAGTCGTCCTGAAGACGAACACCGTGATAGCGGTAGTCCGTGCCAAACATGTGGATATAGGGAAGTCCTCGGAGCGGCTCGCGGTACAGCAGGGGATGAAGATCGCGTGGTTTGATGCTGGACAGGCCAATCACCATGCCATGCGCGTCTTCAAGCACGAGAACCGTCTGCGGTTCCGTCGTCTGCGCTCGGCATACACGATCGGCCCAGGCATTGACAGTTGTTTCCCAAACGCGACCTTTCCGTCCGCAAGAAAAAGGCTTCAGCTCCTTGTGCTTCTTGGATGTATCAAGCACGCGCGCAGGCCGAAGGGGCTCCGCGATGTCACGCATGCGCAGAGGCTATGCGTTTGCGACCTCGGGTGGCGTCCTGGTCAGCTGCTCGAACTGGTCGGTCTGCTCGGCAGTGAGCTGGACTGGGGGAGAGCCTTCTTCGCGTCCAGATCGCTCATGCGAGTCTTCGCTTGAGAGGATCGGCCGACGATCACCGTCGTCTCCTTTGCGGGACGAATCCCGGCGGCCCTGTCGCGTCTTAGTAGGCATCTGCCCTCCCATGGGTCGATTCGAACACGCTTCGACAGCATCGGTGGGGGGCTTGCGAAGGCTCGACGCCCAGCCGCGCGAGCGGACGGACATAGTACCAGCAGCGCACAAGCCTCCCAGTATGCCGAGTTATCGACTGCGATTCCGTTTGCTTGAATCGAAAGTGCCCCACCCACGCTGGCGGCGATGACCTCCAAGGCGCTTGCTACGGTCCGCCCATGAGCGCCTCTGCGCTGCGACCGTTGCGCGTCGGCGAGATCCTCGACGCGGGCATCAAGGTGTACGTGCGCAACGCTCGCACGCTGATCGGCCTGGGCGCGGTGATCGTCGTTCCCTTCCAGGCACTGAGCGCGCTCGTGCTGCTGTCGACCGTCTCGCGCGCGAGCGAAGTCCCCCACGGCTCGTTCGCGCTGGGAACGAGGTCCTCGACGAGCGACCACGCCGTGTCGCTCGGCGCGAGCGTGACCCTGGACGTGACGAGCCTGATCGTGACCGTGCTCGTGACGGCCGCGTGCGTGAAGGCGGTGAGCGACATCTACCTCGACCAGCCGACCGGGATCGGCCACTCGCTGCGCTTCGCGGCGCGCCGGCTGGGCTCGCTGGTGTGGCTGGAGGTCGTCGTGACGGTCGCGCTCGCGCTGGCGTTCATCGCGCTGATCATCCCCGGCATCTGGCTGTACGCAGCCTGGTCGGTGGTGGTGCCGGCGCTGCTGATCGAGGATCGCCGCGGGGGCAAGGCGATCTCCCGCTCGTTCCGGCTGGTGCGCGGGCGCTGGTGGCCGGTGGCGGGGGTGCTGCTCGCCGCCAACATCATGATCGCGATCGTCGGGGGCGCGATCGAGGGGGCGCTCGTGCTGATCTCACTGGGCACGGGCGCGAGCCTCGCGCTGACGGTGATCGTCGTGTCGCTGGCGGCGGGGGTGTCGTCGGTGTTGACGCGGCCGTTCCTGGCGGCGGTGACGACGATCCTCTACTACGACCTGCGCGTGCGCCACGAGGGCTATGACATGGAGCTGCTCGCCGAGCAGCTTGGCATCGAGCCGGCGGCGCTGCCCGCGACGGCGCTGAGCGGACCCGGACGGGAGTCGGTCGGACAGCCGGGCGGGCCGCCGTTCTGGCCGCCACCGCCGGGCTGGAGCCCGCCGCCCCCCGGCTGGAGCCCGCCGCCGGCTCAGGCCGGCGCCGTCGATGGCGAGCAGCCCTGAGGCGGGCGCGAGCGCGGCCGCGCTCGCCCGCGGCCAGGCGCGCGCGATCCTCGGCGAATCGCGGTTCCGCCTCGCGCCGGTGCCGCGTCCCCTGCACGGGGTGCTGCACGCTATCGGCAGCGCGCTGGAATCGCCGCTGAACACGATCGAAGAACTGGTGGCAAGCGTGGGCAACGTCACCCCCGGCGGCACGACCGTCGTGTGGGGAGCGCTCGCGGCGCTGGTGCTCGCGCTCAGCACTCTGCTGACGGTCGGTCGCGCGCGCCGCGCGCTGCGCGACGCGCCCGCGCAGGTGAGCACGACGCGAGCGCTGCACCCGAGGGAGCTCGAGCGCGAGGCCGAGGCGGCCGAACGCGAGGGACGAAACGCGGACGCGGTGCGCCTTCGCTTCCGCGCCGGGCTGATGCGGTTGGCGGAGGTCGGCCGGCTCGAAGGCGCGCCGTCGATGCTCAACGCGGAGGTCTCGCGCGCGCTCGCCTCCGAGCAATTCGACAAGCTCGCCCGCCGCTTCGAGGAGATCGCCTACGGCGGCCAGGCGGCCGCCGCCCAGGACGCGCAGGCGTCGCGGCGCTTGTGGAGCGAGCTGCTGCGCTCGCGCGGTCGATGAGCTCGCGTCCGGGGCGCACGTGGGCGCTGGCGCTGGCCGGCGTGATCGCGGTGTTCCTGGCGCTCGCGCTGCTGGGCGAAGCGTTCGGCAGCGAACCGAGCGGACCGCCGTCCTCCTCCTACGCCACCGACGCGCGCGGGCTCGCCGCGTGGGCCGAGCTGCTGAGCCGCGACGGGCACCCCGTCTCGCAGCTTCGCAAGCCGCTCGCGCAGGCCCGGCTCGACCCGGCCGACACCGCGGTCGTGCTCGACCCGGAAGCGCTGCTCCCCGACGAGGGCGCGCGGCTGCTCGCGTTCGTGCGGGCCGGGGGGCGCCTGGTGATCGGCGGCAGCGAATCCCAGAGCTCGCTGCCGGCGGTGATCCCCCACCCGCCGCCGTGGAGCGGTTCCGGGCCCACTCACGAGCGGGCGCTCGCCGGCGGCGGGACAGGCGTGGCGGGGGTGGGCGAAGTGAGGAGCGCCGGCGAAGGAGAATGGAGCGCCACCACCGGCGGCTATCGCGCGCCGCTGAGCAGCCCCGCCGGCGGCAGCGTCCTGCTCGAAAAGAGCTTCGGTCGAGGCAACATCGAGCTGATGGCCGACGCCTCGCCTTTGCAGAACCGACTGCTGGGATCGGCCGACAACGCCCAGCTCGCCCTCGACCTCGCCGGCGCGCGCTCGCGGCCGGTGGTGTTCGTGGAGTCCGTGCACGGCTTCGGAGAGAGCCGCGGGCTCGCGGCGCTGCCCGACCGCTGGCGCCTGGCGTTCGCGCTGCTGGCGCTCGCGGGCCTCTTGTGGGTGATCGCCCGCGGACGCCGGCTGGGCCCCGCCGAGCAGACGCCCGCGACGGCGCCCCCACCGCGGGCGGCGTACGTGGAGGCGATCTCGCTGCTGCTGCGTCGCACGGGCGATCCGCGGGATGTTTCGGCGGCGCTCACGCGTCTGCGCGATCGAGGATGATGCCGGCGTGCCGGGCGACCCTGACGAGCGAAGCGAGTCCTCGCCGGGCGCCTCCGGGGCCAGGACGCCGGATCGCGCGGAGGGCACGGCGAGCGAGGGGCTCCTGCGCCTGATCCTCGAGCAGATTCGCCCCGTGGTGGTGGGACAGGAGCAGACGGTGGAGCTGATGCTCGTCGCGCTCGCCTGCCGGGGGCATGTGCTGTTGCAGGGGGTTCCCGGCGTGGCGAAGACGCTGCTCGCGCGCTCGCTGGCGGCGACGCTCGGGGTGCGGATGCGCCGCGTGGCGTTCACCCCCGACATGCTGCCCTCGGATCTGATCGGGACGATGACGCTGAGGGGCCAGGAGCTCGTGTTTCGCCCCGGCCCGGTGTTCACGAATGTGCTGCTCGCGGACGAGATCAACCGCACGCCGCCGAAGACTCAGGCGGCGCTGCTGGAGGCGATGCAGGAGGCGCAGGTGACGATCGACGGCGAGCCCCACCGGCTGGCGGCGCCGTTCCTCGTGATCGCCACGCAGAACCCGATCGAGTACGAGGGCACCTACCCGCTGCCGGAGGCGCAGCTGGACCGCTTCCTGTTGCAGGTGCGCGTGGACTACCCGAGCGCCGAGCAGGAGCTCGAGATGCTGGGCCTCGAGCGCGAAGGCGTGGAGGCGGTCGGCGTCAGCCGCATACGCGCGGTGGTCGGCGCGGGCGAGCTGGCGGCGCTGGTGCGCGAGGCGCAGGACACCACTGTCGCGCCCGAGGTGGCGGGCTACGTGCTGGCGCTGGTGCGCGGGACGCGGGAGCTGCCGAGCGTCTCGCTCGGCGCCTCGCCGCGGGCGGCGGTGCACCTGCTGGCGGCGGCGAAGGCCAGCGCGCGGCTGCGGGGACGCGCGTTCGTGACGCCCGACGACGTCGCCTCGCTGGCCGAGCCGGTGCTCGCACACCGGCTGCTGATGACCCCGGAGGCGGAGCTCGAGCGCTTCGGCGCGCGCGACGCGCTGCGCACCGTGCTGGCCGAGGTGCCGGTCCCGCGTTGACGCCGACGACGCGCTGCGCGTGGCTGCTCGCGGCGGCCGCGCTGGTGGGGCTGGCGGCGCCGGTGTGGTTGGCGATCGCGGCCGCGCTGGCGGTGCTCGCGGCGATGCTCGCGGACGCGCTGTCGGTGCGCGCCGCCCCGCGCGTGCAGCGCACGGTCGAGGAGCTGCTCTCACGGGGTGTCGCCGCACCGCTGTCGGTGGCGGCGCTCGTCCCGGACAGCCGCCGCGTGCTGCTGCGCCAGCCGGCGACGCCGGCGTTGCGGGTGCGCGCGCAGGCGGGCGAGCGGGCGTTGCACGGCGAGCTGGTCCCGCTGCGGCGCGGGCGCCAGAGCCTTCCCGGGGTGGCGGCGGCGAGCGTCGGCCCGCTGGGGCTCGCGCGCTGGCACCACCCCGCGAGCCCCGCGGCGGAGGTGCTCGTGTACCCGGACCTGGTCGGCGCGCGCAGGCTGGTGGCGCGCCTGCGCCAGGGACGGGCGGCGCCGGGAGGGCGCCTGCGCCGCGGCCCGCTGGGCCTGGGCACGGAATTCGAGTCGATCCGCGAGTACTCCCCAGACGACGACATCCGGCAGGTGAACTGGCGGGCGAGCGCGAGGCTGGGGCGGCCGATGAGCAACCAGTACCGCGTGGAGCAGGACCACGACGTCGTCTGTGTGCTGGACGCCGGGCGCCTGATGGGCGCCCCGATCGCGCAGGGCACGCTGCTGGACGCGACGCTCGACGCGGCGACCGCGGTGGCGCTGGCGGCGGACGAGCTGGGCGATCGCTGCGGCGCGATCGCCTTCGACGGGAGCGTCCGCCGCGACGTGCAGCCGCACCGGCTGGGCGGCCGCAGGGTGGTGGCGGCGCTGTTCGACCTGCAGCCGACGCTCGAGGACTCGGACTTCGAGCGCGCGTTCATGCGCGTCGGCGGTTCGCGGCGAGCGCTGGTGCTGGTGCTCACCGACCTGATCGACGAGCGCGCAGCACGCTCGCTGGTGCGCGCGGCGCCGATGCTCACCCGCCGCCACGCGGTGGTCGTCGCGGGGGTCAGCGACCCCGCGCTGGAGGCCGCCGCACGCGCGGCGGACGGCGAGGCCGCGCGGGCGAACGAAGCCCGCGGCGAGCCTGCGGGCGCAGGCGGGCCGGACGGCCAGGCCGCCCGCGCGCTGGCGGCGCTCAGCGTGCTGCGCGCCCGCGATGGCGCGGTCGCCCGCATACGCCGTGCGGGCGCGGACGTGGTGCTGGCGCCGCCCGGCTCGCTGCCGGAGCGCTGCGTGCAGGCCTACGTGCAGGCGAAGGCGCGCATCCGCCTATAGGTACTGCTCGCCCGCGGTGGAGTCCGCCGCCGGCCCACGGCGCCCGCGCGTGAGCACGAGCGACCAGAACAGCACGAACCACGCCGCGCCGACCGCCAGCGCCGCGCCGAGCGGCAGGCCGCGGGGCGTGACGAATCCCTCGGTCAGGCCCGCGCAGACCAGCCACGGCGCGGTGCCGAGCACCATCAGCACGGCGCCGCGGGCGTCCGCCCTGAGCGCCTCGCCGCGCGAGCGTACGCCAGGGTCGATCAGCGCGCGGCCGAGGCGCAGGCCGGCGACGCCGACGATCGAGAAGCACGACAGCTCGAGCATCCCGTGGGGGACGATGTAGCGGACGAACACCGAGAACGTGCCCGCCTGCGCGGTGAGGCCGGCGAGCGTGCCCAGCAGCAGCCCGTTGTAGGCGAGCAGGAAGATCGTGCCCACGCCGAGCAGCAGGCCGCCGGCGAAGTCGAGGAAGGTGACAGCGATGTTGTGGGTGAAGATCGAGCCCGCCAGCCCGGCTTGGGTGCTGAGCCCGACATCGAGATGGCGCACGTGCGGGTCGGCGGCCGCGCGGTAGGCGCTGGGCACGAGGCCGATCGCCGCGCCGGGGTCGTGGATCGCCCAGGCGGCGGCGAGCAGCGTCGGGGCGAACGTCGCCGTCAGCGAGACCGCGAGCAGCGCGCGATGGGTGCGTATGTCGCGCCAGTACCCGCGCAGGGCGAACTCGCGTAGCGAGCCGGTGCTGCGCCGCTCGCCGTAGACGGCGTGGCGTGCGCGCAGCACGAGCGCCTCCAGGCGCCCGAGCACCGGGTCCCCGGGAAAGCGCCGGCGGGCCAGCGCGAGGTCGGCGACGGTCGTGCGGTATAGCCGCCCGAGCTCGAGCACGCCTTCCACGCCCAGGCGCTCTGGCCTGTTGCCGGCGCGTTCGAGCAGCGCTTCGAGCGCATCCCAGGCCGGCGCGCCCTCGCTGAGGAAAGCATCTAGGTTCATGGCGTGGAGCTAGAGGATCGCATCACGATCGCCACCCCGGAGGGAATCGAGTTGCAGATGGTGCTCGCCGGCGCCGGCTCGCGCTTCATCGCCTGCGTGATCGACACGCTGGCGCAGCTCGCGCTGATCGCGCTGGCGGCGATCGCGACGTTCGGCCTGCTCGGCGGCGGCGTCGCCGAGGCGCTGTTCGCGATCGCGGCGTTCGCCGCTTGGTACCTGTACGACATCCTCTTCGAGGTGCTCGCCTCGGGCCGCACGCCCGGCAAGCGGATGACGCACCTGCGCGTGGTGCGCGCCGACGGCACCCCCGTGGACCTGCCGGCGAGCGCCATCCGCAACCTGCTGCGGCTCGTGGACGTGCTGCCGGGCGCCTACCTGGTGGGCCTGCTGACGATCCTCTCGACCCGGCGCAACCAGCGCCTGGGCGACCTCGCCGGGGGCACGCTGGTGATCCGCGACGCGACCACCCGCCGCGCGCGGGCCCCGCGAGGGCGCCGCGCTCGACGGCGGCGCTCGCAATCCGCCCCGCAGGCGCCCGCCCCGGCGATGTCCGCCGCGGTGGGCGACGCGAGCGGCCGGGACGTGGACCGGGTGGGCGACACGGGCGGCTGGGACGTGAGCGCGGTGAGCAGCGAGGAGCTGGCCGCGGTGCGGCGCTTCCTCGAGCGGCGCGAGAGCCTCGACAGGCGCGCCCGCGCGCAGCTCGCCCATCGCCTGGAGCAGGGTCTGCACGAGAAGGTCGCCGGCGCGCCCGACGGGCTGAGCGCGGAGGGCTTCCTCGAGCAGCTCGCACGGGTGAAGGCCAGCCGCTGAGGTCGCCCGCAGGACATCCCCGCGCCCGCAAGTGCAGACGCCCGCCGCCGCTCCCATGCAAAGGCGTCCCCGGGCTCGGATATGTTCTCGATGGCTCACACAACTGTCCTGACGAGTGGACGCACCCGGAGGTGGGTATGACATGTCGGTAGATCCGCCGGTGGGAATGACGCCGGTGCAGCCGGGCGAAAGCGCCTTCGCCGAGTATGGAGATGCGTCCGGTCCGCGCGCGGGCTTCTGGCGGCGTTTCGCCGGGGGGTTCGTCGACGGGATCGTCTTGCTCGTGATCGAGATCATCCTGCGGATCGCCTTCAGAGCTGCGGGCTCCGGTCTCTCGATCCTCGCGACAGGCCTCTACTTCACGCTTTTCGTGGGCGCCACGCGCGGTCAGACGCCCGGCATGAGCGCTCTGGGCATCCGCGTGATCAGCTTCGACGGCGGCGGCTCGATCGGCTACGGGCGCGCGTTCATCCGCTGGATCGGCGGCTACGTGTCGGCGATCGTGATCCTCCTGGGCTTCTTCTGGATGCTGTGGGACAAGGAGAAGCAGTGCTGGCACGACAAGTTCGCCGGCGATGTCGTCGTGCCGGTGTCCGCGTATCCGGTCCGCAACCCGGTTGTCGCGGACGGCTGACGGGCGCGTACAGTTATCGGTCGTGGACCCCACGACCACCGCCATCGGAACCTGGAGCGGCGGGCGCTTCATGCACTTCGGCGAGCCCGTGGACGACGCGCGCCTGACGGCGCTGCTGCGCCCGGGCGAGGGGATCGACACGGTGATCACCGCCGACGTCTACGGCGCGGGCGAGGCGGACATCGCGCTGGGGCGAGCCCTCGCGGGCATCGACCGCGACGGCTACTGCCTGGTCGGGGCGATCGGCCACGACTTCTACACGGGCGCGCGCGACGGCGCGAAGGGCTTTCCCCGCTTCACCGACCCGCGCCTGCGCGGGCCGGACGGCTACGCGGACTACATCCGCATGGCCACCGAGCGCAGCCTCGAGCGCTGTGGGGTCGAGCGCTTCGACCTGCTGCTGCTGCACAATCCCGATCGGACCGGCTACTCGAGCCCCGCCGTGTGGGAGGGCATGGAGGCGGTACGCGAGGCGGGCCTCACCCGCCTGCTCGGCGTCGCCCCCGGTCCCGCGAACGGCTTCACGCTGGACCTGCTCGACTGCTTCGAGCGCTTCGCCCCGCAGATCGACTGGGCGATGATCATCCTCAACCCGCTGGAGCCGTGGCCCGGGGAGCTCGTGCTGGGCGCAGCCGACGGCTGCGACGTGAGCCTGATCACCCGCGTGGTCGACTACGGCGGCCTGTTCCACGACGACGTCCTCCCGGGGCACGAGTTCGCGGCCTACGACCACCGCAAGTTCCGCCCCGCCGGCTGGGTGGAGGAGGGGCGCCAGAAGCTCGAGCGGATGCGCCCGTACGCCGAGCGCCACGGGCTGACGATGCTGCAGCTGGCGTGCGCATGGAACCTCGCGCAGCCGGCGGTGCGCTGCGTGGCGCCGACGCTGATCCAGGAGTCGGACGCCGCATCGGGGGACCCCGCCCACCCCGACCGGGTTGCGCGGACGATCGAGGACAAGCGCGCGGAGCTGGCTGCGATCGCCACGCTGGAGCGCAACCCGGACCGCGTCGGCGACCCGGTCGGCGTCCGCGACAACCGGGTTGCGGCCCGGGTCGTTGTCGCGGACAACGGCGAGGCTCTCGCGAGGCGCCTGAGCGCGGCGGAGATCGAGGCGATACGGGCGATCGGCGAGAACGCGGGCTGCATGACGCTGAAGGGCGCGAGCCTCGAACACGAGGGTCCGTCCCGCGCGGACCGCTGGGGCCTGGACGACGATCTCGCGGCGGTGGCCGAGCGCTGGGGCGTGGACCCCGAGCACGACCTGCTGGCGCGGGCCACCGCTCGCGCGTAGTCGGGCTCCGGGCTCCGGCGAGCCCGACCGCGACGAGCGGGTTCCTGCGGTGGCCTACGTCTAGCTGCTGTACCAGTTGTCGGTGAAGCTGCCGCCGGTGATCGCCGACGGTTCGGCCTCGAGGGCTTCGTCTTCGCTGACCATCGTGATCGGTTCGACGCCGGGCGTGGAGCCGCTGACGAGCGAGCCGTCGACGGTCATGCCGCTGAATCCGACGCTCCCGAAGTCCGACAGCGGCAGGACGCCGAAGGCGTCCGACGGCGCCTCTGCGATCGCCTCGGCGGAGGCGAGCTTCGCGGAGGCGAGCGGCCTGAGGACGGTCCGCGACCAGCCCTGCGTCGTGTCCTTCAAGGTGAGCTCGAACCACGCGCTGTGCCCGAACAGCCCTTTGCCGATGTAGGTGACGGAGTCCGTGAAGCTGTCTCCGGCGGCCACCGGCTCACGTAAGCTGTACGAGTCCCTCGGGTACATCTCGTACCAGGCGCCGTATTCGGCTTTGCCCCCGAAGCAGTCGGCTTCGGTCCCGGTCTGCTCGACAGTGTCGGTCGAGTATCCGTCGAGCCCGACCCAGAAGGCCGCGTAGCCGGTTGGGGTCGCCGCGCAGTTCACGGCCGGCTGCGTCCAGCTCGCGGAGACGCTCTCGTAGGGTCCGAAGCCGGTCAGCGCGTACCCCGACCAGTTGCCGCTCAGTTCGTGCCTGATCCTGACGTCGGGCCTCAGGTGCCCCCTGGGGGGTGCGGTGGCCGCGACCCCCACCGCCGGCATGGACAGCAGACCAACTACCGTGAGCGCCCCTACGAAGCCACGAAAAGAAGATGAACCCATTTGGTCCTCCTGACACGGGTTCATCAGAACCCATCGATCCCCGGATACGAAGCGACAATAGTAACGGCTGCGAGGAAAAGAAGGAACGGGACGACCTGCTCGACTGCGAGCCGTCGACGCGGCTTCCGCGGCCGCCGAGCTCCTGTCGACGGTCGCTCAGATGCCGGCCTGAGCGGGACGGCGGCTCGGTGAGCGCGCGTCGAGCCCGCATGGGAGCGCATCCAGCAGCGCGCCCAGCTCGCTGACCACGTCCCCACTCAGGCGCACGCTGGCCAGCTCGTCGAGCGGCGTCGGGCCCTGCGTGATGATCGCCACGTCTCCGCCGGCGGCGCGGGTGATCAGCGGCAGTCCCGCGACGGGATGCACCTCCAGCGAGGAGCCGATGCACAGCAGCACGTCCGCCTGCTCGCACAGTCGCTGGGCGCGTTCGAGCGCATCCGCCGGGAGCATCTCGCCGAACAGCACGACGTCCGGCTTCAGCGGCTCGCCGCATGGCCGGCAACGGGGAACGCCCTCCCCCTCCCCGTTCGGGCCCGATGCGGCGTCGATCAGCGCACGTGCCTGCTCGAGCGTGACCCTGGCGCCACAGCGCAGGCACGAGCAGCGTGGCGATGCTGCCGTGCACCTCGATCAGCTCGCGCGTGCCGGCCTTGCGGTGGAGCATGTCGACGTTCTGGGTGATCACCGCCGTCGAGCAGCCCGCGGCGCTCCATCGTCACGAGCGCGCGGTGGGCGTCGTTGGGCAGCTTGCCGGCGAGCGTCGCGAAGCGCTCGCCGTAGAAGCGCCAGAAGCGCGCGGGATCGCTGTGGAACGCGTCGATGTGGGCGACCTCCATCGGGTCCACGCGCTCCCACAGGCCCGTCCTGGGCGTGCGGAAATCGGGGATGCCGGAGGGCACCGAGATCCCCGCGCCCGTCAGCGCCACGACCGAGCGAGCGCGCCCGATCAGCTCCGCAAGCCGCTGCACGTGCTCCGCCCGCGGGCTCGCCACGCCAACGACCCCGGCGGCCGGCAGGCCGCCCCTATCCACGACCTCACTCACCGGTGAAGCGCGGCGCGCGTTTGGCCAGGAACGCGCTGATCCCCTCTTTGGCGTCGGCGCTGGCGAACACCTCCGCGAACGCGCCCTTCTCGGCGGCGATCCCCTCGTCGAGGTCGCCGGCGCCGGAGACGCGCTTGATCTGCTCGACCGCCAGCGGCGCCTGGGCGGCGAGCTTGCGCGCCCACTGCAGCGCGGTGTCGAGCAGTTCGTGGTCGTCGACCACCCGGTTGACGAGCCCCAGCTCGAATGCTTCCTCGGCGAGGATCGGGTCGCCGACGAGGTTCATCTCGAGCGCCTTGTTGCTCGCCCACCAGCCGCGGCAGGCGCTGGGTGCCGCCGAAGCCGGGGATGATGCCGAGCTTGATCTCCGGCTGGCCGAAGATCGCCGAGCGCGCGGCGATGCGCACGTCGCAGGCCATCGCCAGCTCGCAGCCGCCGCCGAAGGCGAGGCCGTTGACTGCGGCGATCGTGACGACGCCGTCCTCGCCGAGCTCGCGCAGCAGCGCGTGCATGCCGTCGACGAGCTGGCGGCCGCCCGGCCTCGTCCATCGTGGTGAACGCCTTGATGTCGGCGCCGGCGCTGAACAGGAACGGGTTGGAGGAGGCGATCACGAGCGCGCGCACGCCGGCGGACTTGACCTTGCTCCAGACCTTGCCGAGGTCCTCGACGACCTGCGGCGAGATCGAGTTCATCTGCCCGTTGGCGAGCCACGCGATCGCGACGCCGTCCGCGCGCGTCTCGAGCTTGATGACCTCGGCCGGCTGCTCGGCGTCGGGCTGCGGGTAGGCGTAGAAGCCCTGCCCGCTCTTCTGTCCGAGGCGCCCCTGAGCGACGAGCCGGCGCAGGATCGTCGGCGGCGCGAAGCGCTCGCCGTGGCGCTCCTGGGCGCTCTCCATGCGCTCGAGAATCGTGTCCAGCCCCTCGCTGTCGGCCTTCATGAACGGCGGCATCAGGCCGCGGCGGGGGTCGAGGCCGGCGCCGGCCATCATCCCGAAGTCGATGTCGCGGTGGGTGGCGACGCCCTCCTCCAGCACGAGGCACGCCTCGACGAGCGTCTTCAGCGACAGCAGCTCCACCAGCTCGGCGACGTCCGGCTCGGCCTCGCCCTTGATGTTCGGCTCGCCCTGCGGGTCGTAGAAGCCGTCGCCGCCGGTCTTCGCGCCGAGCTTGCCGTCGGCGACCAGCTTCTGCATGCCCTTGGGCACGTAGAAGCGTTCCTCGCCGTAGGACTCGAGCAGGTGCTCGGCGACGTGCAGGACGGTGTCGAGGCCGAGCAGGTTGACGAGGTAGTAGGGGCCGACCGGCACGACGCCGGCGGCGCCGACGCCCTCGTCGATCAGCTTGATCGACAGTCCCTTCTCCTCCTGCTCGCGCCACACCTCGGCGATCCCCGAGTTGAGGATGCGGTTGACGACGAAGCCCGGCACCTCCATGCACGTGATCGGCTGCTTGCGGATCGCCTGCGCGAAGGTGAGCGCCGCGGTGACCGTCTCCGCGGAGGTCTCCTCGCCCTCGACGATCTCGATCAGCGGCATCATCGAGGCCGGGTAGAAGTAGTGGAAGCCGACCACCTTCTGCGGGCGCAGCGTCGCTTCGCCGATCTCGGTGATCGACAGCGAGGAGGTGTTGGAGGCGAGGATCGCGTGGCCCGGGGTGGCGGCGTCGAGCTCGGCGAACACGCTCTGCTTGATGTCCATCCGCTCGGGCACCGCCTCGACCACGAAGTCGACGTCGCCGAAGCGCTCGTAGGAGGTCGTGCCGTGGATGCGCCCGAGGATCTCCTCGATCTGCGCCTGCGCCTGCTCGGCGGTGATCTTGCCCTTCTCGGCGAGTTTCCCGATCTGGCCCTCGGTGACGCTGCGGGCCTCGTCGAGGCCGGCCTGCACGAGCGCGTCGTCGATGTCCTTGAGCACCACGGGAATCCCCGCGGCGGCGATCGTCTGGGCGATCTGGCCGCCCATCGTCCCTGCTCCGACGACGGCGGCTCTGAACACGAACATGCTTTGGTCTCCTCTGCTGAGTAAGGATGCGGGAGCCTAGCGCTGCGCGCACGGTGGCGTACCCGCCGGCTCCATTGACGGGCGAGCCCGGCCGATCTAGCATCGGGCGATCACGGGGGGATGCAGATCAACATGCGCAGCGGCGGTCATCCTGGCCGCAGCCGCCTGGCTTCCCGCGACCGCGCGCGCTGCGACGATCGAAGTCAACACCAAGACCGACACGGCCGCGGCGACGGGCGTCTGCTCGCTGCGCGAGGCGGTGATCACGGTCGACAGCGGCAAACCGGTGAGCGGAAGCGACTGCGCCGCGCCGGGCGGCGCGAACACGATCGTGCTGCCGGCGGGGAGGTATGAACTGACGATCGCGCCGGAAGCGGGCGATGGCGCGAGCAGCGGCGACCTGAACGTCTCCGAGCCGGTCACGATCTCCGGAGCCGGGAAGGAAACGACGATCGTCAAGCAGACGAAGACCGACCGAGTCGTCCATGTCGAAAGCGTCGGCGTGAAGATCGCCGGCGTGGCGATCGAAGGAGGCCATGCTCCCTCCAGCGAAGACGGTGGCGGCATCCTCATCGACGCCGACGACGGGCTCGCGCTCACGAGCTCCAGCGTCTCAGCGAACGAAGGCTACGACGGCGGCGGCCTGTTCATCGGCGCGGAAGCCGACGTGACGATCGAAGGCAGCCTGATCGAAGACGACCATTCCGCCGACGCCGCCGGGGGCGGAGGCGGCGGCATCTTCAACGAGGGCGCCACGAAGCTCGAGAACACCACGCTCGCCGGCGATACCACGATGCCCGCTGGGTTCGGCGGCGCGATCAGCAACTTCGGGCCGATGAGCATCAGCGGCGGCGAGATCGGGCCACACGATGAAGCCGGCGCGGGTGGCGGCGGCATCCTCTCGACGCAGCCACTGATCATGACTGCGACCACCGTCACGCAGGACCTCAGCGACGACGGCGGCGGCCTCTACATCGAAGCAGGCGGGGCCGCGCTGACGGACGTCACCGTGAGCGACAACACGGCGATGGAAAACGGCGGCGGCATCACGGCGCTCGGATCCGAGGCGGGACCGGTCGCGCTGATCGACACGACGGTCGCCGGCAACGGCGCCAAACCCGGGCTCTCGCTGCTCGGGGGCGGCATCTACGCGATCGGCGACGTGTCGCTGAGTCACTCCTGGGTGCACAACAACACCACCGAAGGCGCAGGCGCGAGCGCCGTCGACCCGGGCGGCGGCATCTACTACGAACCCAGCGGAGCCGACGCCACGCTGAGCGTCGAAGGCAGCACGATCGGACCCGAAAACGCCGCCGAAGGAGGAGCGGGCATCTACATCTACAAGGACGGGCACCTGTCGCTGACGCGCTCGACGGTGAGCGCCAACGGGTTCAAGTTCGCCAAGGGCAGCGGCATCCTGATCGCAGAAGCGGGCCAGGCGAGCCTGCGCGACGTGACGCTCGCGGACAACGTGGGCGGCAGCCATGCCGGCGAAGGCGGCAACCTGTTCGCCGAAAAGGACGCGAGCGTGAGCTTCGAGAACACACTCGTCGCGCAAGCGCTCGAGGGCAACTGCGGCCAGGAAGCGGGCGCCACGCTGACCTCGCACGGGGGCGATGAGGAGTACGGGGACGAAGGCGATTCGGACTCCTGCGATTTCGACGCCCCGCACGACGCCTTCACCCCCGAAGACCTCACCGCCGAACAGCTGGCCCCGCTTGCGAACAACGGCGGCCCGACCGAGACGATGGCGCTCGCCCCCGGCTCCCCGCCCGTGGGCACGGGCTTCGGCTGCGAGCCGACCGACCAGCGCGGCGTGCCGCGCCCACCGGCCGCGTGCGACTCCGGCGCCTACCAGCTCGTGACGTCGCTGATCGTGAGCATCACCTCCGGGCCGAGCGGACCCGTGAGCACACCGGACGTCAGCTTCAGCTTCAGCGCCGAAGCACCGAGCACGTTCCAATGCAGGCTCGACGGAGGCTCCTTTGCGCCGTGCAGCTCGCCCTTCAGCGCCGGTCCGCTTGCGCTCGGCACGCACACCTTCACGGTGAAGGCCAGCGACCCCGCCGACCTGCTCGTCGGCGAAGCCTCACGCACGTTCACGGTCGAACCGACATCCGCCCTCTGTGGGTGTTCGCTCGGCCCTCCCCTTGTAGTCGTGAACCCCCACCTCGGGCCGATCGTCTCCGGACTGGCCCAGTCGCACGCACGTTGGCGCGAGGGCAGGACGCTCGCGCGCATCAGCCGCGCGGGCGCCAAGCCGCCGCGGGGGACCACGTTCAGCTTCACGCTCAACGAGGCCGCGGGCCTCCGACTCGCCTTCACGCAGCCGGCCGGCGGCCGCCGCGTCGCCGGGCGCTGCGTGGCGCAGACCCGGCACAACCTCAAAAAGCACGCATGCCGTCGCACCGTCACCGTGGGGGTGTTGACGCTCACAGGTAGCGCCGGCAGCGACAGGGTGCGCTTCGAAGGTCGCCTCTCTGCCACCAAAAGACTCAAGCCCGGCCACTACACGCTCATGCTGAGCGCATTCGCCGACGGGCTCTCCTCGGCGGCCCGCACAGTTCATTTCACGATCGTCGGCTAACTAAACGGCGATCGTGAAATGCAGCGTTCGCGTTGCTGAGAGCTTGCCCGAGACTGAGGCAATGACCAGGAGGGTGTGGCTGCCGGGCGCCAGCCTCCTGTGCTTGGAGATGCGGCCCTCGAAATGCACCCTGTTGGTCCCGGCGTGCGCGGAGAACGTCAGCGTGCCGGCGATGACGGTGCGGGTGCAGCGCTTTCGCTTCTCGTTCCTCCTGGCCTCAGCGACGCAGCTCTTTCCGACCCTGCGCCCGCTGGCCGGCTTGGTGAAGGTGAAAGTCACGCTCGCCGGCTCGTTGACGATGAAGGAGAACGTCGTGCCGACGGGGGGCTTCTTCCTGCTGATCAGGGCGAGCGCGTTGCCCTCGCGCCACGTCTTCGCCGTCTCGCGCAAGCCGCTCACGATCGGAGCCGGCATCAGCACCTCGGAGACCGGCGCCGCGACGACGGTATAGCTGACGCTCTGCGATGCGCCAAGAGCGTCGCTGTCGGTGGCGCTGACGGTGAACGTATACGATCCGGGTCTGCTCGTTTCGATCGGCGCGCCGTTTGCGACCGGGCCCGAGCAGGTTACGGTCGTGCCAGACGCGGTGGGGCAGGAGTAGCTCGCCGCGACGACCTGGCCCTGGGTGTAGGTCGCGCCGTTGACCGGCGAGGAGATCGATACCGACGGCGGTTCCTCGAACACGTACGCCGCACCCTGTTCTTGGTTCGCGCCAACCTTGTGTTCGGGCGCGCCAGCGACGACCGTGTCGCCCGAAACGGCGACCGATTCGCCGAGGTGGTCCTGTTCGGCGCCGTCTTCCGCGAGTAGCTCAGCGGTCTGGTTGAGCGAGCCGGACCAGCCCGAGGGGGGCATGACGAAGACGTAGGCAGCGCCTTGCTTGGCGCGCCCCCCCACCGCGCGCAAGGGCGCCCCCGCCACGACCGTCTGACCGGAGATCGCGATCGAGGAGCCGAGCCTTTCCGTGCTTTCGCCGCCTGAGGCGGTCAGCTCGGCCGCCTGGGTGACTTCTTTCTCGCTCCCCCAACCCCCGCCGGGCTCGCTGAACACGTACGCGGCTCCCTGAGCGACGTTCGAGCCGACCTCGTGGTTCGGTGCGCCCGCGACGACCACGTTGCCCGAGACCGCCACCGAGGCGCCGAGAACGTCGAGTTCGGCGCCGTTGGAGGCCGTCAACTCGGCCGCTTGGTTGACCACTTCGCCGGCTTTTTTGCTCCCCCAGCCGCCGCTGGGTTCGCTGAACACGTACGCCGCGCCCTGTTCTTTGTGTCCGGCGACTTCATGGTGGGGCGCGCCGGCGGCGACCGTGTCGCCCGAGACGGCGACCGATTCGCCGAGCTGGTCGCCTTCTTTGCCATCGGAGGCGATGAGTTCGGCGGTTTGGTTCATTTTCGCTTCCCATCCACCCGCGCCCGCGACGAACACGTACGCAGCGCCTTGCTGTTTATTGGTGGCTTTGTGGTCGGGTCCACCGACGGCCACCGTGTTGCCCGAGACGGCGACCGATTTGCCGAAAGATTCCTCCACTTGGCCTTTTTCGGCGCTCAGTTCGGCACTCTGTTTCGGCGAGCCGGCCCAGCCCGAGGCAGGCTTCACGAACACATATGCAGCGCCTACTTCATTGGCGCCGACCTTGTGGTTGGGCGCGCCGACAACGATCGTGTTGCCCGAGACCGCGACCGCCTCGCCGAACCGTTCTCCCGGTTCTCCTTTTTCGGAGATCAGCTCGGCGGTCTGGGTCGCGTTGGCCCAGCCCGACACCGGTCTCGTGAACACATACGCCTCGCCCTGTTCCATATTTCCGCCCGTGGCGTGGAAGGGCGCGCCAGCGACAATCGTGCTGCCCGAAACCCCTACCGAGTCGCCTGACTCTTCTTCCGCTTCACCACCGGAGGCGGTCAGCTCGGCCTGCTGCAGGAACGGGTCGATCCACAGCGGGTAGACAGCCCCGCGATCATCGACCCGGATCAGGAGACGGCCTCCGGCCAGTTCAAGCCAGGAGCGCAACACGCGCCCACGCGCGTCGGTGGCGGTGAGGCCGGTGTAGCGCAGTGCGACGCCGCGACCGCCGAGCAGCATCGACCCGCCTTGGAGACGCGCGGCGAGACTCCCGGACAGGGCCAGCGAGAACGTCAGCGGGCCACTCCCCGCGTTCGGGCGCGTGGCGAGGTCGAAGCCCTGCTCGAGCCCCAGTGGGCCGTTCGCGAACCACTCCCGCACGGCGCCGTGGGAGTAGCTGACACGGTTGGCGCTCGCCTGTGGAGCCACCGACCCCAGCGCCCGCAACGCGCTCGCGTAGCCGTACGCCGAGAGCGTCAGGCCGAGCCGCGCGCCGCGCGAGGCAACCGTGACGCCCACGCGCGAGAAGCCAACTCGCAGATGCTGCGCGGGGTTCAGCGCGCGCAACCCGAGCACACGATAGGCCGGGTCGTCGCGCCCCAGCGCGGCTGAGATCGGGCCCTGGGCTGCCTGCGGCAGGCTTGCAAGACCGTGACCGGCCCTCGCGTTGAGCTGTGCGGTCGAACCGGGCAGCGCGATGAGCGCCGCCGCGCACCCGAGCGCCGCCACGGCGCCCGCGAGTCCGCCGAGCCGGGCCGCGCGGCGTCGCCTCGGCACCGGGTAGGGCACGGAGAACCCGCCCCCCAAGGCAATCGCACCCAATGTGCCATCACGCCCCATCGCCTGCGAGCATACACTCGGCGCGTTTCGTTCTATTGACGGGCCGGCGGCGGGTGCCAGCAGCCTCGGCGCGGACCTGCCGGGGATAGGCTCTTTATTCCGTCTTCACGGTGACGCTCTGCGAGCGCGTCTTGCCGCAGGCCTTCGCCTGCACGGTCAGCTGATACTGGCCCGCCGTTGCCGGCAGTGTGCCGAGCCAGCCGCTCCACACGAGCTGGCTGACCCCCTTGGGAACCTTGCGGGTAGCAACGGTGCTGGGCGTGCCGCCGAGGGGCGAGACGAGCAGCGCGGCCTTGGCCGGAGTGGAGACGTGGAAGGACACCACGATCGGCTTGCCGGCGTGCGCCGGTGAGGGCCTGGCGAGGACGTCGCTCAGCGACAGCCGGCAGGAACGGCTCCCCCCGCCTTCGCCCGAGCTCGATTCGCGGGCAGGCGGCGATATCGAGAAGGACCAAACGTGCTGGTGCGTTTTGCTGTTTTCCGAATCGCCTTCTTCGACCGTCTTTTCGAGCGTCTTCGACGTCGGCGCGGAGGTGGAGACGTGCAGTTCGTCACCACCGACGATTTCCAGGGATTCGGCCATGTAGTGGCTGGTGGTCGCGAAGCCCGTGTAGTTCGCGCCGCAATCGTAGTTTTCGTTGCTCTCCGTCGCGTCCGGGATCGCCAACGAGAGCAGTACCTCGTGGCCGCTGCGGTGACCGCTGACCTCGACGGCGAACGGTGCCGTCGACACCGGCGGTTCGCAATCGAACGGGCCTTCCTTGCCGTTGACGCCGAACAGGTGCCAGTGCGCGTCGGCGTAGTCGCCGCTGCCGCTGCCGCTCACCACACCGCTTTTGTCCACGCTGAAGGAGAACCTCAGATTGACCAGATAGTAGGCGTCGCTGGTCGAGGTGAGTTCGTCGGATTGAAGCTCGCCGTGGTCGACCCTGATTCCTTCGGCGGTTCCCGTCCACACGCCGCCGGCGAGGGCGCCTGTGGGCGCAAGCGCGAATCCGCAGAAGATCAGTGTCAGTGCGCTCAGCAGAGCAAGAGACGCACCTGCCCGCCGTGATCGAGGCGATCCGTGGCGTGCGCTCATCGCCCGCGAGTGTATACCCGGGCGACGTACCCGGGACGACGCGGCTAGGCGACCGCCACCGCCGGCGCCTCCGCGCGCCGCGGCAGCAGCGTCTCGCGGGCGATCACCAGGCGCTGGATCTGCGAGGTGCCCTCGTAAAGCTGCATGATCTTGGCGTCGCGGAACAGCTTCTCGACGGGGTACTCCTTGATGAAGCCGTAGCCGCCGTAGACCTGCACCGCTTCGGTGGCCGTCTTCATCGCGGTGTCGGCCGCGAAGCGCTTGGCGTGCGAGGACACGAGCGTGTTGCGTTCGCCGTTGTCGAGCATTGCCGCCGACTTCCACGTGAGCAGGCGGGCGGCCTCGATCTCCGTGGCCATGTCGGCGATGATGAACTGGATCGCCTGGTGCATCGCGATCGGAACGCCGAACTGCACGCGTTCCTTGGCGTAGTCGACGGCGAACTCCATCGCCGCGCGCGCGATCCCCGTCGCCATCGCCGCCACGCCGGGGCGGGTGCGGTCGAGCGTCATCATCGCGAGCTTGAAGCCGTGGTTCTCCTCGCCGAGCAGGTTCTCGGCGGGAACCTCGACGTCGTTGAAGGAGATCGTCGCGGTGTTGGAGGCGCGCTGGCCGAGCTTGTCCTCCTTCTTGTCGACGACGACGCCCCACTCGCGCTCGACGACGAACGCGGAGATGCCGCGGTGCCCGGCGTCCTTGTCGGTCTTCGCGTAGACCGTGTAGTAGTCGGCGTAGCCGCCGTTGGTGATGAAGCACTTGGAGCCGTTGATCACGTACTTGTCGCCCTTCTTCACGGCGGTGGTGCGCATCCCGGAGACATCCGAGCCCGCGTCGGGCTCGGTCAGGCAGAAGGACGCCAGCTTGGGCGATTCGGTGAGCATGCCGAGGTACTTCTTCTTGATCTCCTCCGAGCCGCCCAGCGCGATCGGCGCGGTCGCCAGGCCGTTGCAGCCGAGCGAGGTCTGGATGCCCGAGCAGCCCCACGAGAGCTCCTCCTCGATCAGGCAGCCATCCAGGTAGCTGGCTCCGGGGCCGCCGTACTCCTCGGCGATGTGGGAGTTCATCAGGCCGACCTCCCACGCCTTCTCGATGATCTCCTGCGGCCACGTGCCGTCCTTGTCGTACTCCCAGGCGACCGGGCGTATCTCCTTGACCGCGAAGTCGTGCGCCATCTCGCGCAGGTTCTTCTGCTCGTCGGTGAGCGTGAAATCGACCATTCTCGGATCTCCTAGTGGCTCGCGCCTCGAAGTCGATTGACTGGTCAGTCAACCACGGCGCATTCAGAGTAGCGAAGTACCGGCCGATCGGCAAGAATCGGCCTCTGTGCAAAGCGTTCCCTCGATCGTGGTGTTCGCCCTCATCGAAAACGGGCTCGCCTTCGTCGTGTTCGGGGCGATCGCCTTCTCGCTGCTGATGTCGTGCGTGTTCCTGTTCACGCGCGGCAGCGAAAGCGCCTACGACCGCATCGGCGCGGGCGGGATGACCAGGGAAAGCGACTACGGGGACGGCGCGGGGGCAGGGGGCGAGTCCCCTGCCGGGCGAGCCGAGCGCGAGCGCGAGATCCGCCAGATGCTCAGCGCCCGCAGCGAACGGCTGGTACGCCGGGGAGAGCCGGCGCTGGACATCGACGCGGAGCTCGCGCGGCTGCTGGCGACACCGTCCCCGGAGGGGGATGCGTCGTCCCCGGAGAGGGAGGGGGAGCAGGGCGGGCGGGCTTCCGATCCCCATGACCCCGGGCTGGTGGCGGAGGTGCGCCAGCTGGTGATGGCGCGCAACGAGCGGCGTGCCCGCCAGGGGCAGGAGCCTCTGGACGTGGACGCCGAGGTGGCGCGCACGCTGGAGGAGCTCGGCCCGTGACAAATCCGTCGCGCCGTCGGGTATAAACGCGCCATGACCAACGCGCGCCGCTTCCAGCTCGATGAGATCACCCTACGTCCGGGCACCTACTTCAACCCGCAGACCGAGATCATGATCGTCGTGGACGACTCGCCGGAGATCGACCACGAGATCTTCGAGAGAGCCGACTTCGACAGCGATGACTGGGTGCTCATCTCCGAGGACTCCCCGCTCGACGAGCACAAGCGAGACGACATCGTCGAGCGCTTCCAGCTCTCCCAGGGCGCCGTCGCGGAGCTGGCGCCGGACGACGACCTCGAAGACGACGAGGACGAGGATGAAGACGACGAAGACGAGCTCGACGGCGTCGAAGACCTGGAGCTCGAACAGGAGTAGCGGCTCGCCGTAGTGCGCCGTGCCGGGCCGGCGAGCAAGCCGACGCCTGCAAGGCGGACTGCGCCGAGGATGACTCCCGCTCGTTAGCATCCGCGCGGTGCACCGCGCCAAACGTGTAGCGGCGCTGGCAGTTGGCGTGCTCGCTCTCGCTGCGGGCAGCGCCTCTGCCGCGCCCGCGCGAGGAGTCGCGAGCTCGCTCGCTCCGGTACGCCTGCGTGTGCACGCACAGGCCGCCGCCGGCCATGGGCCGACGGTGACGGCCGCGCTGCAGAGCCTGCTGCACGCGAACGCGATCGCCCAGCCCGTCTACCAGCAGGACTACGCGGCCTACGTCGCGGCGAAACAGTCGCTGGCGCGGCTGAGCGGCACGCGCAGGGAAGAACTGGGCGCCGTGCTGGCGAACGTCCAGGCAATCGCCGCGGCCGGAGAGCTGACCGCCTCGCGGCTGCCGGCGGTGTTCCTGACGCTCGAACGCAACCGCCAGTGGTGGACGAGCGAACCGCTGCTGGGCGACGACGAGCACGTGAGCTTCCCCCCGAGCCTGATCGTGTGGGAGCACTACCCCGGGCAGGGCATCGAGATCCAGTGGCTGGCGACGTTCGGCGAGGCCAACGGCTATTACCTCTCGGGCCACGAAAACGCCAAGCTGCGCCAGCTCCTCGGGGAAGCCATCCCGCTGGCGACGCAGCGTGCGGGAGGCATCGCGTGGGAGTACATCTTCGACTTCGACGGCGGCAAGCCGCCGTGGACGAGTGGGCTGTCGCAGGGTACGGCGCTGCAGGTGCTCGCGCGCGCGTGGGCGCGCTTGAAGGAACCGGCCTACCTGAGTGCGGCGCAGCAGGCGCTCGGCATCTTCGAGCAGCCCCCGCCGCAGGGCGTGCGAGTGGACACGCCCGCCGGGGCGCTGTATGCGGAGTACACCTACGCCCCCTCCGACAGGATCCTCAACGGCTTCATCCAGGCGTTGGTGGGGCTCTACGACTACACCGCCATCACCAAGGACCCCCTCGGCGAGGCGCTGTTCGAAGCCGGCGACACGGAGGCGCGGGCGATCGTGCCGCAGTACGACACCGGCGCGTGGTCGCTGTATGACCAGTTCGGCGAATCCGATCTGAACTACCACGAACTGCTCACCGAATTCCTCCAGCACCTGTGCGAACGCACGCGCGAGGGCCTGCCGATCGAGCAGACGAACACGCAGATCGCGGGCGATCAGATCTACTGCACGACCGCCGCGAGCTTCACCGCCGACCTGCGCACGCCTCCGGCGATCTCGCTGCTCTCGAAGACGCTGCCCGCGAATGCGCGCGCCGGCGTGCAGGTGTCGCTGTCGAAGGTCTCGACCGTCTCCCTGACCGTGCGCCGGGGCTCGAGCGTCGTGTGGAGGAACACCGCGCTCGTCGAAGGCGGCAAGCCGAAGCTGCTGTGGATCACTCCCGCCAAGCATGGAACGTTCTCGGTGACGCTCACCGCCACCGACCTCGCGGGCAACTTCGCCACGGCTACCGGCATGATCGTCGTGCGCACGCCCTAGCCTGAGCTTCGTGACGCGACTAGCGAAAGCCTGGCGGGCGCTCGAGCCCGAGCAGCGGCTCGCCGCGCTCGCCGCGCTCGGCTTGTTCGCGTCGATGTTCCTGCCGTGGTACAGCAAGACCGACACGCTGGTCGTGCACGGCGCGGCGAAGGCCGCCGCCACGAGCCTCAGCGCCTTCCAGGCGTTCTCGTTCGTCGAGGCCGCCGTCCTGCTCGTCAGCGCCGGCGTGCTGGCGATGCTGTTCGCGCGCGCGGAGGAGCGGGTCTTCCAGCTCCCCGGCGGCGACGGGCTGGTGACGATCGTCGCCGGCGGCTGGAGCGCGCTGCTGATCTTCTACCGCCTGCTCGACAAGCCGGGCGTGCAGGGCAACGAACGCGTCACCGCCACGGTCGGCGTCGAGTGGGGGATCTTCATCGCCCTGCTGCTGGCGCTCGGCCTCGCCTACGCCGGCGCGCGCATACGCGCGCTCGAACGGCCCGCACCGCCGCTGCGACGCGCGCGCCCGCGCCGAGCGCACGTCGACGCCGACACGGTGCTCATCGCCCGCGGGCAGCTTGCGGCGCGCGAGAAACCGCCCGCGCCACCCCGGCGCCGGGGCCGTTATCCGCCGGCGCCCGGCGCATCGTCCCCGCATCGGGAGGGCGGGTTCGATACGGGGAAGGGGGAGCAGCTGTCCTTCGAGGACCCACCGACCCAGCCCGAGCGCTGAGCGCCGGCCGGCGCCTCGTATCATTGCGCTGACGATGCCCGACCCCGAGCTCCCGGCGCCCGCCTCCGTCGCAGACGTGGCCGCCGGCCTGCGCGGCGTGGGCTACCTGCCGGGCGAGTCCACCGCGCTGGTGTCGTTCCTCGCCACGAAGCTCGGGCAAGCCGGTGCTCGTGGAGGGCCCCGCGGGCGTGGGCAAGACGGAGCTGGCGAAGGCGCTCGCGTCCTATCTCCAGCGGGAGCTGGTGCGCCTGCAGTGCTACGAGGGCCTCGACGAGGCGAAGGCGCTGTACGAGTGGAACTACCGCAAGCAGCTGCTGCGGATTCAGGCCGAGGCCTCGGACACCGGCTGGGAGGCCGTGCAGGAGGACATCTTCGGCGAGGAGTTCCTGCTGGCGCGCCCGCTGATGACCGCGATCGCCTCCGAGCGGCCGGTGGTGCTGCTGATCGACGAGATCGACAAGACCGACCAGGAGTTCGAGGCGATGCTGCTGGAGGTGCTCTCCGACTTCCAGATCTCGATCCCCGAGCTCGGCCGCGTGGAGTCGAGGACGCATCCCGTGGTGCTGCTCACCTCGAACAACTCGCGCGAGCTCACCGAGGCGCTGAAGCGCCGCTGCCTGTATCTGTGGCTCGACTACCCGGCGCTCGAGCACGAGCTCGAAATCGTGCGCCTGCACACCCCTGAGCTCCCAGAGACGGTCGCCCGGCGCCTGGTGGAGGTGATCGGGATGGTGCGCGAGCTCGACCTGAAGAAGCCGCCGTCGATCGCCGAGTCGATCGACTGGGCGCGCGCGCTGCTGCTTCTGGGGGCGAAGGACATCGACGCGGACACGTTCATGGAGACGATGTCGGTGATCGTCAAGCACCGCACCGACATGGACGTGGTGGCAGACCGCGTGGGGCTGAAGCTGCGCTCGCCCGCCGCGACCGGGCCGGGCGGCGCGACCGGGCCGTCGCCGACCGACCCGGTCGCGCCGCATGTCGCCTGAGCCGGAGGGCCTGCCGGCGCGCATCCTCGAGTTCGGGGAGGAGCTGCGGCGCGAAGGCGTGGCGGTGGGCACCTCGGAGATGCTCGACGCGTTCGAGGTGCTGCGCGAGATCAGCTGGACTACGCAGGAGGACTTCCGCGAGGCGCTGGCGGCGACGCTCGCGAAGAGCCAGGAGGACAGGCGGACCTTCGAGCTGGTGTTCGAGCGCTTCTTCTTCCGGGCCGTCGAGCTGGCGGCCTCGCGGGAGGGCATCCGCGAGGACGAGCTGGCGGCGCTCGGCGAGCTCTCCGAGGAGGAGCTGGAGGCGCTGCGCATGCAGATCGCGGCCGCCATCCGCGACGGCTCGGAGGGCGCTATGCGCGACCTCGCGCGGATGGCGATCGCGGCGTTCGCGCGCCGCCAGGAGGGCTCGGGGGTGATCGGCGTGGACGTCCAGCGCATCCGCCGCGCGCTCGGCCTGCGCGCCGAGCCCCAGCCCGAGCTGCCCGCCGAGGACCCGCGCCGCGAGGGCCTGCCGCGCGAGTCGCTGCGCCGTTTCGAGGCGCTGCTGCGACGCGAGCTCGAGCGCTCGCAGATCGAGCGCACCGGCAACCTGCCGCCGTCGCGGCCGCTGGGCGAGCTCGACCGCGCGCTGCCGTCCGGTCCGCTCGCCGACCTCGCGGCGGTCCACCGCGTGGTCGCCCAGCTGCGCCGCCGGCTGGCCACTCAGGGCATGCAGGCGCGCGGCCAGCGCCGCCACGCGCACGTGGACGTGAGAAGGACGATGCGCGCCTCGCTGCAGACCGGCGGCGTGCCGGTCGTGCTCAAGTTCCGCCCCCGCCGCCCCAAACGCCCGGAGATCTTCGTGCTGTGCGACGTCTCCACGAGCGTGACCTCGGCGTCGGTGTTCTTCCTGTCGGTGCTCCACGCGCTGCACGACACGTTCCGCAAGATGCGTTCGTTCGTGTTCATCGAGCGGATCTCCGAGGTGACGGACATCTTCGAAACGGAGCGCGACTTCAAGGCCGTCAGCGAACGCATCTCCAGCGACGCCGGCGTGGCGGACATCTCCGGCTACACCGACTACGGGCGCGTGTGGTCGGAGTTCCTCGCGCAGGTCGAGGACGAACTGCACCCGCGGGCGACGGTGATCGTGCTCGGCGACGCACGCACGAACGGGCGCGACCCGCGTGCGGATGTGTTCGCGCAGATCGCCGCGCGGGCCGGCCGCACGTTCTGGCTGAACCCCGAGCCGCGCCTGTACTGGAACTACGGCGACTCGGTGATCGCCGCATACGAGCAGTACTGCACCGCCTTCGAGTGCTGGACGACCGCGCAGCTGGAGGACTTCGTCCGGGCGCTCACGCGGCCGGTGATCGCGGCCGCGCGCTAGCATCCGGGCGACCGAGCAGACACCAGGGGTGCTGGCGGGTAGGCCGGCTGAGATGGCGTGTCGATGGGGTCTGGACCCCAACTGGCGCCGACCCTTTGAACCTGTGGGGTAATGCCCGCGAAGGGAGCGAAGTGCCGACCGAACTGCAATCTCGCCCACAGCCCGCCGATCGGCGGCGAGCGCCAGGCGACGCGCCGGCCGTGGCGGTGGAGCGCGTGAGCCGCACCTATCGCGGCGAGCGTGGCGCCACCGTGCAGGCGTTGGCCGACGTATCGCTGCACGCCTCTCCCGGCGAGCTGCTGGCGGTGGTCGGCCCGAGCGGCTGCGGAAAGAGCACGCTGCTGGAGCTGATCTGCGGGCTTCAGGAGCCGGACAGCGGCAGGGTGGCGTGCGCGCCAGCGGTGCTGATGCCCCAGCGCGACCTGCTGCTGCCGTGGCTGAGCGCGCTGGACAACGCCGCGCTGGCGCTGCGGATCGCGCGGGTCCCCCGCCCCCGTGCCCGCGCGAAGGCGTCGGCGCTGTTCGACGAGCTCGGGCTCGACGGCTTCCAGCAGGCACGGCCGCACGAGCTCTCCGGCGGGATGCGCCAGCGGGTGGCGTTCGCGCGCACGCTGCTCTCGGGCAAGCCGCTGCTGTGCCTGGACGAGCCGTTCGGCGCCCTCGACGCGATCACGCGCGGTGAGATGCAGGAGTGGCTCGCGCGCGCGCTCGCGCGTGAGCGCCGGACCGTCGTGCTCGTCACCCACGATGTCGAGGAGGCGATCCTGCTGGCGGACCGCGTGGCCGTGCTCTCGCAGCGGCCCGGACGGGTCGTGGCCGAGCTGGCCGTCGAGATCGCCCACCCACGCTCGTGCACCGATCCCGAGGTGCTCGCCCTGCGCGAGCGCGCGCTCAGCGCCCTGGGCGCGGGTGGGCCGCTGTGAGGGCCGCGCGCGAGGCGTTCGCCCGGCGCGCCCGCGGCTTCTTGCCGGCGGCGATGCTGGCCGGCGCGCTGGTGGGCGCGTGGGAGCTGTACGCAGACCTTTCAGACGTGCAGGAAGACCTGCTGCCGGCGCCACACGCGGTGGCGAGCGCGCTGTGGAGCAACGGCGGGTCGGTGTGGCGCAACTTCACGGTGACCGCCGAGCAGGTCGTGCTGGGGCTGGCGCTCGCGCTCGCGTGCGGCTCGGCGCTGGCGATCGCCATCCACCTGTTCCCGCTGCTGCGACGCGCCGTCTACCCGCTGGCGGTCGGCTCGCAGGCGGTGCCGATCCCCGTGATCGGCGTGCTGCTGGTGTTCTGGTGGGGCTTCGGGATCTTCCCCAAGCTGGTGGTGATCGCGCTGATCTGCTTCTTTCCCGTGGTCGTCGCGACGGTCGACGGGCTCGCGGCGGTGGACCCCGAGCAGCCCAAGCTGCTGCGCACGCTCGACGCCTCCCGCTGGCAGTCGTTCCGCTTCGCCGAGCTGCCGGCGGCGCTGCCGGCGGCGCTCAGCGGTGCGCGCATCGCGCTGGCGGTGGGCGTGATCGGCGCGTTCATCGCCGAGACCAGCACCCCCAGCACCGCCGCCTACTCCGGGCTGGGCCGGGAAATCGTCATCGACATCGGCAGCGGCTTTCAGACGGCGCGCGCCTACGCGGCGACGGCGGTGCTGTTCGCGTTCGCCGTCGCCTGCTTCCACGCGCTCGCGCTGGTCGAACGCATGCTCATCCCCTGGCAGAGCCGACCCCGAGGAGAGACGACTTGAGGCACCACGGCGTCCCCCCCATGCTCGCCCGAGCGGGACTCGTCCTCGTCGCCCTCGCGCTCTGCCTGACCGCCTGCGGCGCCCAGCAGGACGTGACATCCGCTCCCGGCGCGAAGCGCTTCACGATCATGCTCGACTGGTTCCCGAACGCCGACCACGCGCCGCTGTACGCGGCGATCGCCCACGGGGACTTCCGGGCGGTCGGCCTGAACGTCGAACCGGTCGTGCCCTCGGAAACGGCCGAACCGCTGAAGCTGCTGGCGGCGGGCAAGGTTGACATGGCCATCTCCTATGAGCCCGAGCTGCTGCTCGCGCGCGACGAGGGCCTGAAGCTGGTGTCGATCGGGGCGCTCGTCCAGCGACCGCTCACCTCGCTGATCGCGCTCGGCGAACAGCACGTCTCGAGCGTCGCCCAGCTCGCCGGCAAGACCGTCGGCACCGCCGGCATCCCCTACCAGGCGGTCGAGCTGCACGCGATGCTCCAGCACGCGGGCGTCGATCCGTCGCGGGTGAAGGAAGTGAACGTCGGCTTCGACCTAGTGCCGGCCATGCTCTCGGGCAAGGTCGCGGCCACCCTCGGCGGCTACTGGAACTACGAGGCGATCCAGCTGCGCCTGATGCACAAGCATCCGACCGTGATCCCCGTCGACGAAGCCGGCGTTCCCAGCTACGACGAGCTCGTGCTGGTCGTCCGCGAGGGCGAGGCCCACACCGACGGCGTCGACCTGCGCGCGTTCCTGCAGGCGCTCGCCGAGGGTGAGCGCGAGGTCCGCGCCAACCCCGCCAGCGCCGCCGGGCTCGTGGTCAAGGCCAACCCCTCGCTGGAAGCGAAGCTGCAGCTCGAATCGATCGAGCAGACGCTCGCGGCGGCCCAGCCGGCGAACGCGAGCGACCCGTACGGCTGGCAGGAACCCTCGGCGTGGGCGACGTTCGGCAACTGGATGTACTCGCACGGACTGCTCCAGCGCGATCCCAACGGCGGGCTGCCCCCCTTCACCAACGAGTTCCTGCCGGGCCAGGGGATCTAGCCTGACCGACATCGATGAACAGCGGCTCGCGTTCGGCAGGGTCGCCGAGCTGTACGACCGGGCACGGCCGTCCTACCCGGCGAGCGTGATCGACGGCCTGTGCGGTTTCGCGCGACTGCAGCCGGGAGCGCAGGTGCTGGAGGTGGGCGCGGGGACCGGCAAGGCGACATGCCTGCTGGCGGCTCATGGCCTCTCGGTCACCGCGCTGGAGCCCGACCCGGCGATGGCTGCGGTTGCCCGCCGCAACTGCGCCGGGTACCCGAGCGTCGAGATCGAGCAGGTCGCGTTCGAGGCATGGCGACCTGCACAGCGCGTGCAGGCGGTCGTCTGCTTCCAAGCGTGGCACTGGATCGAGCCGGAGGTGCGCTACGAGCGGGCCGCCGAGGCGCTGCAGGACGAGGGTTGGCTCGCCACCGTCTGGACGTTCCCCGAATGGGCGACCACGCCGCTGCGCGATGCGCTTCGGGCCGCCTACGCGCAGGCCGCGCCCAACCTGACCCCGGACTTTCCGATGCACCCCGCCAGCGATCCCAAGCGCCTCGCCGGCGACTGGGCGAAGGAGATCGCCTCCTGCTCGCGGTTCACGGCGGCGCAGGTGCACGAATACCCGTCGTCGGCTCGGTACTCCGCAGCCCACTACCGCGAGCTTCTCGAAACCCACCAGGACCACATCCTGCTTTCCCCGGCCGAGAGAGCCCGCGTGCTGACCGCCGTCGCGGAGGTCATCGAGATCGCCGGCGAGATCCATCTCGAGTTCGGCACTCGGCTCTGTCTCGCACCGCTTTCCTGACCCGAGTACCACCCAGGGCCGGAGTGCCATGCTGTCGTGATGGCGGTCGAGGCGGATCACTGGTCGCGTTGGGTCCTCGAACGACGCGACGCCGACGATGCCCCGCCAGCGGGAGGTGTCGATCGGTCATCTCGCCGGCGTACGCGACCGGCTGCTCGCAAATGCCGCCGAGACGCAAGCATGAATACCGTGCGGCCTCTATGGTTTTCTATCGAGAGATGAATAGTCCATAGAAAACCCTAGAATACGGCTCCGTGCAGAAGCGCGAGAACCCCTACACCCCAGGGGCCGGGCGAAAGCCCCCGACCCTCGCGGGCCGCGACGGCGACCTGGAGAACTTCCAGTCGATGATCGAACGGCTCGCCGCCGGTGGCTACGAGCGCAGCCTGATCTACTCCGGCCTGCGCGGCGTCGGGAAGACCGTGCTGCTGATGGAGCTCGACGTGCTCGCCGCTGAGGCTGGATGGGCGACCACCGACGTCCAGGAGGTCGGATCCCAGCCCGATTTCCGCGTCACCTTCGCACGGATGGCGGCGCGTCTCTTGCGGGAGATGAGCCGCAGGCACCGGATCAAAGACCGTGTCGACCGCGCGTTGGGGGTGGTCAAGGCGTTCAGCGTCGCGGTGCCCGCTGGGGTGCAGCTAAAGCTCGACGTGGAGGCCGCCACTGGCGTCGCCGACTCCGGCGACCCCGAGCAGGACCTGACTGATCTGGTGCGCGAGATCGGCGAGGTCGCCCGGGTCACTGGAGCCGGCGCGCTGTTCCTGATCGATGAGATGCACAACCTCGACGCCTCCTCGCTGGCGGCGATCTGCATCGCCTTCCAGGCGATCAGCCGAAACGCGCTGCCGGTGGCGATGGTCGGCGCGGGCCTTCCCGACCTGCAGGCACGCCTGATGGCGGCCAAGCCCTACGCCGACAGGCTCTTTCAGTACCACGAGCTCGGGAGGCTCAGCCGCGCCGCGGCACGCGCCGCGCTTGTCGCGCCGGCGGCCACGCGTGGTGTCAGCTACGAGGAGCCCGCGTCGCGACGTGTCGTCAAGGAATCCGCCGGCTACCCGTACTTCATCCAGGAGTACGGCCTGGAGCTGTGGAACCACGCCGAGACCTCCCCGATCACCAGCGCGGATGTCGAGGCGGTGCGCGAGATCGTGACCGACTCGCTCGCCCGCAACTTCTTCGGCACCCGCTTCCAGCTCGCCACCGACGCCGAGCAGCGCTACCTAGCCGCGATGGCATCACTGAAAGACGCGCCGTGCCGATCCGCCGAGGTCGCCCGCGCCTACGGCGCCAGAGACCAGCGCGGCGTCTCGATCCACCGGGACGGCCTCATTGGCAAGGGACTCATCTGGGCACCTCGCCGCGGTCAGCTCGACTTCACGGTGCCCCTCTTCGCCGAGTACCTGTGCGAGAACCACCCACTCGCCACCTTCGACGACGAATGAGGGACGCAACGCTGAGACGCCGCAGCATGCACGCGATGGTCTTCGAGCGCGTCGGGCAGCCGCTGCGCGCGCTCGAACGGCCGATCCCGCAGCCGGGCCCGGGCCAGCTGCTGATTCGCGTGCACGCCTGCGGCGTCTGCCGCACCGACCTGCACCTGCTCGACGGCGAGGTCGAGATCCGCACGCCGCCGCGCATCCTCGGGCACCAGATCGTCGGGACCGTGGAGGCGAGCGGCGAGGGTGTGGACGGCGAGGCGTGGGCGGTCGATGGCGGCGGCGAGCGTCGCGTGGGCGTGCCGTGGCTGGGCTGGACCGACGGCGAATGCGCGTACTGCAGGAGCGGGCGCGAGAACCTGTGCACGAACGCGCGCTTCACCGGATGCGACATCGACGGCGGATACGCCGAGTACACGGTCGCCGACGCGCGCTACTGCTTTGCGATCCCGGCCGGCTACAGCGACGAGCAGGCGGCTCCGCTGCTGTGCGCCGGGCTGATCGGCTACCGGGCGCTGCGGATGTGCGACCCGGACCGCAACCCGGTTGTCGCGGACGTCGGCGACCCGGGCCGGGTCGTTGGCGCAACCCGGTTGCGACCCGGCCGGCGCGGCACGCGGTCGGCCGGCGAGGCGCAGCGCATCGGCTTCTACGGCTTCGGCGACGCGGCGCACATCCTCGCCCAGATCTGCCGCTGGCAGGGCCGCGAGGTGTACGCGTTCACCCGTACCGGCGACGATCGCGGACAGGAGTTCGCGCGCGAGCTCGGCGCCGCCTGGGCGGGCTCCTCCGAGGAGCCTCCGCCGCAGCCGCTCGACGCGGCGATCATCTTCGCGCCGGTCGGCGCGCTCGTGCCGCTCGCGCTGCGCGCGGTCGCGCCGGGCGGCACGGTCGTCTGCGGTGGCATCTACATGAGCGAGATCCCCGCCTTCCCGTACTCGATCCTGTGGGGGGAGCGCACCCTGCGCTCGGTCGCCAACCTCACCCGCGCGGACGCCGTGGATCTGCTCGAGCTCGCCCCGCGCGCCGGCGTGCGCACGCACGTCACCACCTACCCGCTCGCGCAGGCCAACGAGGCGCTCGCCGACCTGCGCGCGGGACGCTTCACCGGCGCGGCGGTGCTCGTCCCGTAGCCGGCGCCAGGATGTTGGAACGATTCACCATCAGCCGCATCCGTGGTGTATTGTCCAGATAGCCAACTCACGGTATGGGGGAAGCGATGGCGAGCGTAGCGAGCGCTAGTTCCGAGAAGACCAGGTGGATGCGCGGTCCCTCCACGCCGCTGCGCGGCGCGCTGCTCGGGCTGCTGCTGGAACGCCCCGGACACGGCGGCGACCTCGCCAACCGCCTCGCCGCACGCCTCGGCGAGACGTGGAGGGTCGACACCAACGACGTCTACCGCCTGCTCGAGCAGCTGGAGAAGACCGGGCTGGCGGTCTCCCGCGACGAGCCCAAGCGCAACAACCACCGCCGTACGCATCTCGTCTACTACCCGACCGAGGAGACCTCCGAGGCGCTGACGCTGTGGATGGAGACTCTGCTGCCGCGCGAGCCCGTACGGCTCGGGCTGCAGGCGAAGCTGTCGGTGGCCCGCGAACAGGACGCGCATCGGCTGCTCGAGGCGCTCCGGGCGTATGAGCGCGAGTGCCTCGTGCTCGCCCAGCTGGTCACCCCCACCGACGGACGCGGTCGTTCGTGGACGGCGCTGTGCCTGGAGTGCACGCGCGACGCCGTGTACGCGCAGCTGCAGATCGAGATCGACTGGGCGCAGCGGACGCGCAGACGGATCAACGAGTTCCTGGAACACCGGCAGTAGCGTTCCCACCGCAGATGACGCCGCTGCTCTCCTTCGTGAACGTCAGCAAGCGGTACCAGGACGGCGACCGCGCGGTGCTGGTGCTCGACCGCGTCTGGCTGGAGATCGACCCCGGGGTGTCGGTCGGCGTGTTCGGCACCCGGCGTTCGGGCAAGTCCACGCTGCTGCGCCTGGCCGCGGGGATCACGCTGCCGGACGAGGGAAAGGTCCACTTCGAAGGCGAGAACGTCGCGAGCATGAGCCCCCGTGAACGCGGGCGCCTGCTGCGCGACAAGATCGCGTTCATGTCCGCGGCCGACTGGCGGGCGAACCCCGGCGAGAGCGTCGTCGACCACGTGGCCATGTCGCTCGGCAGCGAGGGCCTGACGATGCGCGAGGCGCGCAAGCGCGCGCGCCGGGTCCTCGAGCGCGTCGAAATCGGCGTCGCCGGGGCAGGGGAGCAGCTGAGCTCGCTCGCGCCCGCCGAGCGGGCGCGCGTGATGCTCGCGCGGGCGCTCGCCCGCGAGCCGAAGCTGCTGGTGCTCGACGAACCCGCGATGCTGCCGAACCTCGGCGACCGCGACAGGTTCTACGCGCTGCTGCGCGCGGCCGCCCGCGAGCGCAGCACGACGCTGCTGATGGCCTCCGAGGAAATGTCGGCGCTGCAGGGAACGCGCATACTGATGTCGATCGCCGATGGCGGGGTCGTGTCCACCGACACTACGGGCACCGTCGTTCCGCTGCACAGGCGCGCCTGAGTGGAGCGTTGCGGGCAGTGAGCACGCTCGAGCTGCGTGACGTCGTCAAGCACTATTCGACCGACATCGAGACCGTGAAGGCAGTCGACGGCGTGTCGCTGACGGTCCAACCCGGTGAATTCGCGGCGCTGTACGGGCCCAGCGGCTCGGGCAAGACGACGCTGTTGCTGCTGGCCGCGGCGCTCGCCAGCCCCGACAGCGGCAGCGTCCGCTTCGACGGCAGGGTGCTTTCCGAGCTGTCCGAGCGCGAGTGTGCGCTGTACCGCCGCCGGGACGTGGGCTTCGTGTTCCAGTCCTTCTACCTGATGCCGCACACCTCCGCGCTGGACAACGCCACGATCAAGCTCACGGGCGACGGCTGCACGCTGCGCGAGGGCCGCCGCCGGGCGTTACCGTGGCTCGAGCGCGTGGGACTCGGCGCCCGCGCACAGCACACGCCGGAGCAGCTGTCGATGGGCGAGCGCCAGCGAATCGCGATCGCCCGCGCGCTCGCGAACGAACCGCGACTGCTGCTCGCCGACGAGCCCACCGGCAACCTCGACTCCACGCGCAGCCGCGAGATACTCGCCCTGATGCGCGACATCTGCCACGAGCGCGGGATCCCTGGACTGCTGGTCACGCACGACCAGGACGCGGTGCCGTTCGTCGACCGCGTGTACGCGCTGAGGGACGGCCACATGGCCGACGGGATCGATCCGGAGCTCGTAGCGACCGTGTCGTGAGGCGCCTGCTGAACCCCGCGATAGCGGGGGTGCGAGTGAGCATGCTGGCACACCTGTACGCGGTGAGGCTGCGCTCACACGCCGTTCAGGAGCTGCTCGCGGGCAGCGGCATCGCGGTTGGAGTGGCGCTCGTGCTCGGGGTGCTGGTGGCCAACGCGAGCCTCACCGGCTCGGCCGAACAGCTCGTACATCAGCTCGTCGGCTCGGCTCGGCTGCAGCTGGCGGCGCGCTCGCAGTCCGGCTTCGACGAACGGCTGCTCGCGCAGAGCAGCCGGCTGGCGGGCGTCCGCGTGGCGGCGCCGGTGCTGCGCGAGAACATCGCCGTCGTCGGGCCCCGCGGCCGCCAGTCGGTGCAACTGATCGGCGTCACGCAGAAGGTTCTGCGGCTGGGCAGCTTCGGCGCGACCACGGCCGGAGTGAGCGGCTTCGACTTCGGACGCCAGCTGATCCTGCCGGAGGGCGTCGCGGACGCCGTGGGCGCCCCGCCGGGCACACGCGTCACGGTGCTCGCGTTTGGCCAGGCGAGCGCGATCACGGTGAACGCCGTCCTGAAAAGCTCGCCGTTTGGAGTGCTCGCGTCGAGTCCCGTGGCCGTGGCCTCGCTCGCCACCGCGCAGCGTCTGACGCGACTGCCGGATCGCCTCACGCAGATCCTGATCGCGCCGCAGCGCGGTCGGGAACGCCCGGTGGCGCGCGAGCTGCGGACGCTGAGCGCCGGCCGGCTGGACGTGGAGCCGGCCGACAACGAGCTGCGCCTGCTCGCCGAAGACGTCAAGCCGAACGACCAGTCGACGACGCTGTTCGCGACGATCAGCGTGATGGTCGGCTTCCTGCTGGCGCTGAACGCGATGCTGCTCACCGTGCCAGAGCGCCGGCGCCTGGTGGCAGACCTGCGATTGCAGGGCTACGACTGGCGCCAGACGGCCGTGCTGCTGGCGTTCCAGGCCGCCGTCCTCGGGCTGGTCGCCTCCGCCGTGGGGGTCGCGCTCGGCGAGCTGCTCTCGCACATCTTCCTGCACCGCATACCCACCTACCTGACAGCCGCCTTTCCGATCGGCAGCCAGCAGACGCTGCCGCTCGCCACCGTGCTGCTGGCGCTCGGCTGCGGCGTGCTGGCGGCGATGCTCGCGTCCCTGTCCCCCGCGCTCGACCTGCGCCCCGGCCGGCCCACCGACGCCGTGTTTCGCGACCACTCGGGGGGAGGCGAGGTGCTCGCGCGCGGCACCGCCTTGAAGCTGTCGATCGCGTGCGCGGCCCTGCTCACGGGGATCACCGTGCTCGTGCTGACCGCCCCGAGCCTCACGATCGTCGCCGGCACGGCGCTCGCGCTGGCGATGCTGCTCGTGATCCCGGCCCTGTTCGCGGGCGTCGCCCGAGCGCTGCAGCGAGCCGGCGAGCACGTGCCCAGCAGCTCGCTGATCGTCGTCGTCTCGGAGCTCCGCGCGGTCACCATGCGTTCGGTGGCGCTCGCCGGCATCGCCGCGCTGGCTGTCTACGGCAGCGTCGCGATCGGCGGCGCGCGCGCCGACCTCGTTCACGGCTTGGACGCGAGCTTCGACGAATACCTTCGCACCGCGCAGCTGTGGGTGACGACGGGTGGCAACGATCTGACCACCAACTCCTTCGACGCCGACGGAGCCATCGGCGCGATCGCACGCACCCCGGGAGTTGCGTCCGTGCGCGTCTACCAGGGCGGCTTCCTCGACGTCGGGCCGCGGCGCATGTGGATCATCGCGAGACCTCCCGGCGACGAACCCATCATCCCTGCCAGCCAGCTGCTGCACGGCGATCCACAGAGGGCCACGCGATTGCTGAGGATGGGGGGCTGGACGGCGATCTCGGATGGCTTTGCGAAAGAACGCCATCTCGCGGTTGGCTCCGCCTTCACCCTCCCCACCCCCTCCGGCTCGGCGCGACTGCGGGTGGCGGCGATCACCACCAATCTCGGATGGTCGCCCGGCGCGGTGATTCTCGACAGTGCCGACTACCGCCGCTACTGGCAGACGGCCGACCCCTCCGCCCTGGAGGTGGGTCTCGAGCCGGGCATCGACGAGGCGGCGGGCAGGCGGGCGGTCGCACAGACGCTCGCCGACCGCCCCGGTCTCGGTGTTCAGACGCTGCACGAACGCGAGCGCCAGTACGACGCGAACGCACGCCAGGGCTTGGGCGCGCTCAGCGAAATCTCCACGCTGTTGCTGATCGCCGCCGCGGTTGCGGTCGCCGCCGCGCTCATCGCCAGCATCTGGCAGCGACGCCCGCGTCTCGCCTCGCTGAAGATTCAGGGCTACGAGACCGGGCAGCTGTGGCGGGCGCTGCTGCTGGAGAGCGCGATCGTGCTCGGCATCGGCTGTGTGATCGGCGCCGCCGCCGGCGTCTACGGCCATGCCCTGGCCAGCCGCTGGCTGCGGCTGGAAACCGACTTTCCCGCACCGTTCGAGTTCGGCTTGGGCAAGGTCCTGTTCACGTTCGCGCTGCTCGCCGCGATCGCCCTGGCGGTGATCGCGCTCCCGGGCCTGATCGCGGCGCGGACCCCGCCGCGCACAAGCTTTCAGGAGTGACTATGTATAGGCGCTCAGAGAAACGAAACTGTTCTGGTGATTGCGCCCAGGCGGGATCGACCTTCGGTGGCGAGCGCGTTCGCCGGTGCCGCCTGCAGGTACTGGCTCGGAATCTTCCCGCTGGTGGGCCGGGAGCTCCGCCACTGGCACGAGCGGGCGCGCGAGATCCCCGATCCGGTGCTTCGCAGACTGGCGCTGATCACCCAGCGAGTCGAGCGCGGCAACTACGAGGGCGCCGCCGCGTACGCCACGCTCGTTCCGCGTGCGTATCGCGCGCGCGTCGTACGCGCCGTCGTCGCCTTCCAGACGACCTACGACTACGTGGACACGCTCTCCGAGCAGCCCAGCGCCGACCCGGTCACGAACGGTCGCCAGCTGCACCTCGCGCTGCTCGCCTCGCTCGATCTGGGCGCCGCGCAACCCGACTACTATCAGCATCACTGCAAGCGCCAGGACAACGGGTACATCAGGAACCTGGTGCAGGCGTGTCGAGACGCCGTCGGCACGCTGCCCTCCTACACGGCCGTCGCGCAGCCGGTGCTGCGCGCCGCGAGCAGCATCGTCGCCTACCAGAGCCTCAACCACGAGGAAGCGGAAGACCGTCCGCGGGCGCTCGCACGGTGGGGAGCCGCGCTGGCGCCCCCGGGCAGCGGGCTGCGCTGGTGGGAGGCAGCGGCCGGTGGCGCCTCGTCGTTGACCGTCTTCGCGCTGATCGCCGCCGCTGCCAAGCCGGGGCTCAGCGCCGCCGAGACCGCGGCCACTCGGGATGCGTACTGCCCGTGGATCAGCGCGCTGCACGTCCTGCTCGACAGCCTGATCGACCGTGCCCAGGACCTCGAGCACGGCCATCACAACCTGATCGACCTCTACTCCTCACCCGCCGAAGCGGCACACCGTCTGGCATGGATCGCCGCACGCGCCCTGCATGCGGCCGAGGCGCTCCCCGACGGCGCACACCACGCGCTGATCGTGGCCGCGATGGCCAGCTTCTACCTGTCCACTCCGGCGCTCTCCCCCTCCGGGGACGATGCCGCACCGGCGACGCTCCCCGTGGCCCAGCGCGTGCTCGAGTCGATGGGGGCGCTTGCCGCGCCCACGATGTCGGTGCTGAAGGCGCGCCGCGCCGCCGGCCGTCTGCTCGCCTGCGGGCGCCGCGAGGACTCGGGCGAACCCACTTGAAAGTCAAGTATTGGACTTTCCCCTTGCCCCCGCGGGGCGGCGCGCGCGATCATCGACAGGCGTGAACTGGGCTTGCGTGAGCCATGCAAGGCGACACCAGGTCCATATCCCGCTTTCGTCTCGCCAGTGACCGGGCCGGGCGCCGATCGGCGCCCGGCTCGTGTTTGATCGACGTGACCTCCCCCCAATGAACGACAGTGGCATAACGATTGATCTAACCCGCTCGCAGATCGACCAGATCGTGCGAGGCAACTCGCAGGGGAACGGCGTCGCGAGCGTCCTGCACAGCCTCGGCGAGCGTGGACTGCAGTCGAACTACGAGGAGCTCGCGGCGAGCCCGCGGCTGTCGCGCTCGCTGCTGCTCGGCCTGCTCGTGCTCGCCTCCTTCCCCGCCGACGGAGGCGACCTCGCCGTCACCGACGTCGCACTCCGACTCGATCTCAGCCCGAGCACGACCCACCGCTACATGACCACGCTGCTCGCCGCCGGCCTGCTCGAGCAGGACCCACGCTCGCGCCGCTACCGCGTGCCGGTCGCGGCGTAGCCGCCTCCAGCGGCGCGCTATCTGGGTGCTCGCACCCTCCGGGTCCGCAGGCTGGAGCGAAACTCGCCTGCCGGCTCGCAAGCGAGCGAGCCATCCCAGTCGCCGCATAGCATCCCAACGGCGGCGTATACAGTGGGAGTGAGATGACGAGCGAGATCAAGAAGGAAGCGTGCAGAGACGCCAAGAAGCTGCTGGAAGAGGTCTGGGGCGATGGCATTCCCGTGGACCCCGTTGTGGTGGCTCGGCTCGCTGGATTGCGAGTGCTGGAAGACGCGACCTTGAACCCCAACATCCTGGGCGCCCTCATCAAAGAGCCCAACCAGGACCCGCTCATCATGCTCAATGCGAACGACCCTCCGAATCGGAGACGTTTTACATGCGCTCATGAGATCGGACACTTCGTGCGACGTGGCGGGACACCTGAGCCGTACACGACGATTGACTTCCGGGATGCCTCTTCGGCAAGGGGCGAAGAGGACGAGGAGATCTACGCCAATGAGTTCGCAGCCTGCTTGCTCATGCCCGAACAAGACGTGAGGCGACTGACAAAAGAAGGGCTCGGCGACTTGGAGATGTCGATTCGCTTCGGAGTTTCGCGCGAAGCAATGCACTTCCGGCTGAAGAACCTCGGCATGGGGTAATGACCGACGGCGATCCGCAGCCCGAGGTCGCCGCGGCCGAAGGCGAGATCAAACATGCGCTCCAGTCGGGCACCGCACGCGAGGCCAAGGAGCTGCCGCCCCATCTCCAGAACCTCTCGGAGCAGAATCAAGCCCAAGAAATCAAACTCCGCCGGTTCTACGCGACGTGGCTCCTTGTCGGTCTCGGGGTCGAGCTTCTGATCGCGAACACCGTGTTCATCCTCTATGCCGCCATTGGCGAACACTGGAAACTAGAAGCCGCCGTTATTGATGTTTGGCTCGGACAGACGGTCGTGCAGGTTGTCGGCATCGTGCTTGTCGTGACGCGGCATCTGTTCCCGGATGAGAGCAAGGGATCCTGAGTGTGCCTGTTTCTGCCAATAGTTTTGCCAAACCCGCCTACACGCCTCCGGCGAGCATGTGCACGGCCGCCAGGCCCGCCCACTCGCCATATGGCGCGAAGAACTCGCGCACCTGCTGCTCGTCGGCGCGTGCATGCGGGTCACCGCCGGAGAGGGCGCGCCCGACGAGCTTCAGCAGCCCGAGGTCGCCGGCCGGGAGCTGGTCGTTGCGACCCTGCCCGTGGAGCGCGAGCATCTCCACCGTCCACGATCCGATGCCCGGTATCGCGCGCAGCCTTCGCCAGGCGCGCTCGTGCTCGTGGCTGTGGAGATCGAGGCGCCCGCGGGCGACCTCCCGCGCGGCTCGCACGAGCGCCAGCGCCCGCGAGCCGGCGAGGTCGAAGGACTGCAGCAGCGCCGGGGCGGTGCCCGCGAGAACCGCCACCGCCGGCAGGTCGCGCAGGCCGTTGCCGGTGCCATCCCAGTCGCCGGCGCGGCGCCCCAGCGCGGCGAGCATCCGGCGCTGGATCGCGGCCGCGCGCTCGTACTCGATCAGCTGCTCGCAGATCGCCCACGCGAGCGCCTCGAAGGGCTCCGGCCGGCGCGTGGCGCGCAGCCACGGACGCCGGTGCAGCGAGCGCCCGATCAGCGGATCGCGGGCGAAGCGGGTGAGGAAGGGGCGCAGATCCTCGTCGACGCCGAGCGCGAAGCGCATGCGCCGGATGCCGTGGGCGGCGGCCCGCGCGGTGGGTGCGCGCGCGCCGAACAGCACCACGTCAGCCGCCGGCTGGGCAACCCTGACGACGACCGGCTCCTCCTCGTCGTGGAGCAGGCGCTCGAGCACCGCGCCGCGCCGGCGCATCAGCCCGTCGGCCCCGCAGCGGCGCGGCAGGCGAAAGACGCCCGCCGGCCTCACTTCCTCGCGCAGCTCGACGCGGCCCCGCAGCGCGCCCGCCTCAGTGATCGCCGGGGCCGCCCAGCAAGTGAATGTCCACCAGCAGTGAGCGGCTTCCCACGATCTGCACGAGCTCGGCGGTCTTGCCGACGGCGCGACCCTTGGTGTGGCCGGCGGACGGGCGCGCGCGGCGCCTGATCACGCCCCGCCTGCGCTTGACGAGCGTGCCCGCGCGGCGCTGGCGACGGTGGACCAGCCCGACGACCGCCGCACCGGCGACGAAGCCGCCTGCGGCCACCGCCGCCGCCTGCACCGTCGGCAGGACGGGCCGGCGCTCATCGGACAGCGCGGACGCGGTGGGCGTTGCCGCCGTCACCCGCGCCGGGCCGGCCAGCACCGCCGGCAGCGCGCTCGGCTGGCGCTCGTCCTCGCCGTCCCCGGCCTCGCCGGCGTGAGCGCGGGGCGGGGAAGCTGACTGCGAGGACTCGCTCACCCGTGGAAGTCTAGAGGCCGGTCAAGACGCGGGCGCGCGCCCACCGCTAGAACAGGCGCTCGTACAGGCGGTAGCGCCGCTTGATCTCGCCGCCGAGGCCTTCGTAGGCGCGGTTCATCGACTCGTTGGTCTCCAGCGTCCAGCCTCCCTCGCCGGTCTTCTGGGTCGTGCGTTCGGCCGCGTCGAAGTGCATCTGGTAGAGGCGGGCGGCGACGCCCGTGTGGCGGTAGGCGGGCTTGACGCCAAGCACGATCACGCGCACCGCGTCGATCTTGCGCTTCTCGCGCAGCGCGGTCACCCAGCCGAACGGCAGCAGCCGCCCGTCCAGCTTCGCGAGCACCTGGTTGAAGTCGGGCAGCGTCAGTGCGGCGCCGACGACCTCGCCGGTGTCGGCGCGTTCGGCGACCATCGACCAGTTCTCGTCGAGGACGGGCTTCAGGTCCTTTGCGTAGTGACGGACCTCCTCCTCGTTCAGCGGCACGAAGCCCCAGTTGCGCTCGAAGGCGGAGTTGTAGAGCTCGAGGAAGCGCGTCACCTCCCGCTGCAGTTCGCTCTTGCGAAAGCCGCGACAGACGATCCCGTGCTCTGACTCGAGCTTCTCGGCGACCTGCCAGATCGCCGGGTGGACCTTGTCGCGTCCGGTGACGTGGAGGCTCCACATGTAAACGTCCATCGCCTTCGCCATGCTCGCCTCCTGCTCGAGCAGGCGCTGGTAGTAGGGAGGGTGCCACGGGCAGAGGATGATCGGCGGATGCTCGTGGCCGGCGATCAGCACGCCGATTTCGTCGTTGGTCGTGAAGTCCATCGGGCCGACCATGCGATCGCGCCGGCGGTCGCGCAGCCAGCCCTCGGCGCCGTCAAGCAGCGCCCGCGCCGCCTCGGGGTCGTCCTCGCACTCGAACCAGCCGAACAGGCCCCAGTCATTGGCCTGGAACTCGTTGAGGTTGTGGTCGACGTGGGCGCTGATGCGCCCCACCGGCCTGCCCTCGCGGTAGGCGAGGAAATATCGGGCCTCGGCGTGCTTGAAGAAGGGGTTCCTGCCCCGGTCCAGGCGCTTCTTCACGTCCATCAGCAGCGGCGCCACCCACCTGGGCTCATCGCGATACAGCCGCCAGGGCAGCTTGATGAACGTGCGCAGCTCGCGCCGGCTGCCCACGGGCCTGACCTCGAGCGTCATCTACAGCACGCGCTCATACATCCGGTAGCGCTTGACGACGCGCCCGCCCATCGCTTCCATGCCGCGGTTCATCGGCTTGTTGGTCTCCAGGATCCAGCCCATCTCGCCGCCCTTCTGCGGTCGCACGGCGGCGGCGTTGAAGTGTTCGACGTACAGCTTCGCCGCCACGCCGGTGTGCTGGTGCTCGGGCTTGACTCCGAGGAAGCCCACGCGTACGCGGTCCATGATGCGACCCTTGTTCAGGAACTGCCACCAGCCGAGCGGCAGCAGGCGGCCCTTCATGCGTTCGAGAACCTGGTTGATGTCGGGGAAGGTCATCGCCATGCCCACCACCTCGCCCGTGTCTTCTTTCTCGGCGATGAAGCACCAGTGCTTGTCGAACACCAGGTGGATCTCCTGAGCGTAGGCGTCGAGGTCCTTCTTGGAGTACGGCACGAAGTCCCAGTTCTCAGACCACGCGGAGTTGTAGATCTCGGCGAACGCGTCCATGTCTTTGCGGAGCTGCAAGCGGCGCATGGGGCGCACGCGGATGCCGTGCTCTGACTGGACCTTCTCGGCCAGCTCGAAGATCACCGGCAGCACCTTCTCGCGGTCGGCGACCTCGAGGTTCCACATCAGCAGGTCCATCGCCTTGGCCATCCCCGCCTGCTCCAGGCGCTCGGGGTAGTAGCGAGGGTTCCACGGCTGGACGATCATCGGGCGCAGGTCGAAGCCCTCGATCAGCACGCCGCTCTCGTCGTTCATCGCAAAGCACGCCGGCCCCACCATCCGCTCCTTGCCGCGCTCGCGCAGCCACCCCTCGGCCGCGCCCAGCAACGCGTCGAGCACCTCCGCGTCGTCCTCGAACTCGAGGAAGCCGAACCAGCCCCAGTTCTTCTGCTGGTGGTCGTTGAACGCGTGGTTGACCTGCGCTGTGATCCGCCCGAGAACCCGCCCCTCGCGCCTGGCTAGAAAGTACTCGGCTTCGCCGTGCGTGAAGTACGCGTTCATGCGCCGGTTGAGGAACAGCCGGCGCTCGAGCTTCAGGGGTGCAACCCACAGCGGCTGGTTAGCATGCAGGCGGAAGGGCAGATCGATGAACGCCCTGAGATCCCTTCCACCGGAGACCGAGCTGACTTCCACCGCCATCGCCGCGCACCCTATATGCCCACATCGATAGACGTCTTTGCCAAGGTCCGCGGACACGAGCGCGAGGAGCTGCTGCGCGCCGCGCGGGACGCGGACCTGATGCCGTACTTCCGCACGGTCACCTCCCCGGCGATGCCCGTCGTGGAGATGGAGGGCTCGCCGAGGATCATGCTGGCGTCCAACAACTACCTCGGGCTGACCGCCGACGAGCGCGTGATGAAGGGCGCGGAGGATGCGCTGCACCGCTACGGCACCGGCCTCACCGGCTCGCGCCTGCTCAACGGCACCACGCCCCTTCACCTCGAGCTCGAGCGCGAGCTCGCGGAGTGGATGGGCGCCGATGACGCGATCGTGTTCACCACCGGCAATCAGGTCAACGTGGGCACGCTTGGCGCGCTGCTCGGGCCGTCGGACACGGTGATCGTGGACTCCGCCGATCACGCCTCGATCCTCGACGGAGCGCTGATCTCGCGCGCGAAGATCCGGCCCTTCCGGCACAACCGCCTGGACCGGCTCGAGCACGCGCTCTCGCGCGCGGAGGGCGACGGGGGCGGTGTGCTGGTGGTGGTGGACGGCGTGTTCTCGATGGAGGGCGACGTGGCGCCGCTGGTGGACATCACCGAGCTGTGCGCGCGCCACGGGGCGCGCCTGATGGTCGACGAGGCGCACGGCGCGGGGGTGCTGGGCGCTCGCGGGGCGGGCGCCTGCGAGCTGCTCGGCGTCGAGGACCGCGTGGACCTGCGCATGGGCACCTTCTCCAAGTCGCTGGCCGCCTGCGGTGGGTTCGTGGCGGGACCGGCGGAGGTGATCGACTACCTGCGCATCTCCTCGCGCGCCTTCCTGTTCACGGCCTCGGGCGTGCCGGCCGCGCTCGGCGCGGCGCTGGCCGCGCTTCGCATCGTGCGCTCGGACGAGGGGCCCGCACTGTTCGCCGGCGTGCTCGAGCGGGCGCGCTACCTGGCCGACGGCCTCGGCGCCCTCGGGTTCCTCCTGCGCAGCGGCGAGCCCGTGCGCCTCGGCCCCGCGCAGGACGCCCCGCTGCAGTCGATTCGCACGCCGATCGTCCCGATCGTCGTCGGCGACGACTGGCGGGCGGCGCTTCTGTGGCGCGCGCTCTACGACGGCGGCGTGTTCACCAACTGCGCCATCCACCCCGCCGTGCCGCCTGGGGGGGCGCTGCTGCGCACGAGCGTGATGGCCACCCACGACCACGACACGCTCGACCGGGCGCTCGAGGTGTTCGCGCGCGTCAAGCGCGAGTTCGAGTCCGAGCACGGCCCGCTGCCCGGCCCGCAGGACGGCTGAGCGCGACGCGCGGCGGCGCGTGCGCCGAGAAGTGCCCGCGGGACGTGCGAGCTCCGAGCGTCGCGGTGCGCTCGGCGACTTGTCCGGTTCTTCACAAGTCGCGTCGCGATCGAAAAAGGTCGCTTCTAGCGTACGAAGCGGCGAGCGAGACATTGACCGCGAGACCCGTCCTCGCATAGCTTCCCACCTGCGCTCTGCAAGACCGTTTTTGGGGTTCGCCCCGCATGTAGCCGTCGGAAGAGGGGACGAGGGCTGGCGGACTTTGGACCGCGACTCGTCGCGGGTGAACACCTTGCGGCCTGGCGGGGCGCCTAACGGAAAATCACTAGCAAGCACGCTCTCACTGCGGGAGGCTCGCGGCGAGAGCGGGGGAGAGTGCCCTATGAACGCGACAGCGACAGTTGCCCCTGGCGGCCCACAGTACATGCGAGCGCTCGAGCGCGCCAACAAGGTTCGTCTCGCCCGCGCGGAGCTCAAGCGACGCGTGGCGATCGGCGAAGTGCACGTCGCCGAGGTGATCCTCGAATGTCCGTGGGAGGCGCACAGCATGGCCGTCGCCGACCTGCTGATGAGCCAGCGCCGCTGGGGCCAGACCCGCTGCCGCAAGTTCCTGGCCCAGGTTCCGATGTCGGAGAAGAAGACGATCGGATCGATGACCGATCGTCAGCGCCGAACGCTGGCCGCGATGCTCACTTCGGTGAACCGGGGTCGCGCTTGGACCGCGACCCCCTGGCTAACGGACACCCTGACGACAGCTTGAGCTGCCACCAGCCCGCGAGCATGCCGATCAGGCCGAGCCGCGGACGCACCTCCCAGACGCCGCACACGCCTTGCCCGAGATCCCTCACGGGCAGGCGCGCGAACTTGTAGCGACCCGGTTCCAGGCGCATCCGCCGCAGCTGCTCGCGCGCGCGACGCTCGCGCTCGACGCGCTCGCAGACCCGCGCGTGCAGCTCGTGGAGCTCGGCGGCGAGCCGGTCGCGCACGCGCTCGAGCTGGCCGAGGTCCAGCAGCGTCGGACCATCCTCGCCCGCGCGTCCGCTCGGCGCGGGCGCCGCGATGAACGGGAAGCGTTCGGCGACGATCGACGAGCGCTCCCGCTCCAGGCGTGCTATCTGAGCGCGCAGCGACGCCCGCGCCGCACGCTCGTCCGCCACCCCCGTCTCGAGCCCCCGCTCGACGAGCAGCCGATCCCCGGTGCTCGCGTCGTCTCGATCGATGACTTGCTGCTCGTAGTTGATCACACCCGCCTCCTCTCCCGCGGGGGTCGATTCTACCAGCGCGCCCGCCGACGGCGACGCACTCGCGTGAGCGCTCACTGCTGCTCGAGCGCCGCCCGGCAGGCCCACAGCGACTCCTCGGCGTACAGCGTCGGCACCCCGGCGACCTGCACGGCGAACAGCGTCACGCGACGCGTGCCCGCGTGCACGGCGTGCCCCGGCGCGGTCACTCCGAACAGGACCGCGAGCGCCGCCGAGGAGTCGGCGACGACCAGGCGTCCCGCGGGCAGCGGCGATGCGCCGGGCGTGCGACCGAGCGGCTCGCCCTCCGCGCTCGCGCGGATCCCCAGCTGGCCGTCGACCGAGTCGGCGTCCAGCGCCCACACCGGCACGCCCGTGTCCAGCAGGGCGATCATCAGCGCGTCCTCGAGCAGGCTGGAGGTGACGAAGGCGCCGCGCAGCATCCGCTCGAGCACGGCGGCCTCGATCGGCGTGCGCACGACGTCGGGATCGAGGCCGATCTGGCGAAAGAACACGCGGTAGGCGGCCGGCACGGACTCCCTGCGGATGGCCACCGCCCTGGCGCCGCGAAAGCGGTTGGACAGCTCGCGCAGGCGCGTCCTCAGCTCCGCAGGAGAGTCGCCGGTGAGCGGCTGGGCCCACGTGTGCAGCGCCTCCCCGACGAGCAGGCGCAGTCCGGGCAGCTCGTCCTCGACCTCCTGGGCGCGCCAGCCCGCGGCCGTGTCGCCGCTCCCGCTCATCGCCGGGCGACGCTCACGCGGCTGACCTGCCTCGCCCGCGCTCGCGAGAGGCGCTCACGAGCTCGCGCACGCGCGTGCGCAGGCGTGCGAGCGAGACGCCGCCGAGCAGCGCCTTGCTCTGGACGACGCCGCCGCGGTAGGCGAAGTCGACCTGCGGACATGTGAACACTTTGTAGAGGGCGGCGACGGCGCCGTCGCCGTCGATCCCGATCGGCAGGCGCAGGCCGCGTTCGCGCACGAGCGCGCGCAGCCGCTCGCGTTCGCCGCGGATCGCCACAGCCGCGAAGCGCACGCCCGGAAACTCGCTCACGAGCGCCTGCATGCTGCTGAGCACCGACACGCACGAGCCAGAATCCACGAACAGCGCGAGCACCACCGGCCCCTGTTCGTAGAGCTGGCACACGTTCAGGATCTGCGGGCCGCGCTCGGCGCACGCCGGCACCCGCCCGGCTTCGCCGTCGTCGGCGTGCGTGGCGATGTCCGCCTGGCCGGGAAGGTCGCCTCCCACCAGCGGCGCCGCGAACGGCGGCAGCCTCTGGCCGGGTGGGGTGCCGGTGGGATCGACGGGGCTGACGAACACCGCGTGCACGATCAGACCGACGACCACGATCAGGCCGATCATGCCGGCGTAGCGTCCGTAGCGCGAGGAGCTCACCAGCGGGCCCACGGCTGGCGTGCCCAGCGCGCGACCGACCCAAGCTCAGACAGGGCCCGCGGCCGGCGCGCGCCACGCTCGGCCGCGGCGGCGTCCCCTGATGCGAGCAGAACGACCGTGGCCGGAAGCGCCACGAGCACGCCCACCAGCGACACGCTCAGGTCGATCACCGTCACCAGGCCGAAGTCGCGCAGCATCGCGATGTTCGACAGCACGAGCACGGCGAAGCCCACGATCGCCGTCACGCCCGAGGCCGCCACGGCTGCACCCGTCCGGCGGTAGCTGCGGCGCAGCGCCTCGATCGTGTCGTAGCCGGCGAGCCTCTCCTGGCGGTGGCGCTCGGACAGCAGCACGCTGAACTCGGTGGAGATCGCGATCACGAGCGAGCCGAGCGTCACCGACATCGGGTTCAGGGGCACCCTCACGGCGAACAGGATCAGCGCCGACCAGCCGCTCGCGAGCACCACCGGAACGAGCGGCACGAGCACCCGGCGGCGGTCGCCGCGGAACGCCACCGCGAGCACCAGCGCGACCGCCACCAGCCCGGCCAGCAGCGCCTCCAGGCGCCGCCACGCGCTCGCCACCTGCGCTCCGGACTGCGCCGCCAGCACCGACAGGCCGACGAGGCTTGCCCTGACGCCCGCCGGCGGATGCAGGCTCGAGCGCATCTGTTCGATCAGCCGCTGCTGGCGGTCGAGGCTCATCAGGCGAATGCCGAACGCGAGCGTCGCCGTGCGCCTGTCCGGCGTGATCACGTCCTGGGAGAAGTAGGACGGGATCGCGCTCAGCAGGCCGTCGATCTCCGCCGAGGTGAGCTTCGGCCCCGACGAGGAGCTCGCCGCCTGCCTCTCGAACAGGTCGGGCAGCGAGAAGGCCGGGCACAGCCGCGCACGCCTGCAGCCGCGCGCGGGGTTGTAGCCGAAGCGCTCGAGGATCGCTTTCTGATAGCCGACCATCCATTCGATCGTCGACGGCTTTGTGAGGTTGCGGCCTTCGACCACCAGCTCGATTTCGCCGCCGACGCCGGTCACCCGCTCGACCGTGTTCAGGTTCTGCAGCGAGCCGAGGTTCTGGGGAACGAGCTTGGTGATGTCGGTCTGCACGCTCGTGCGCGTATCGAGCCCCCAGCCGAGCGCCGCCAGCGCCAACCCGACGCCCAGCACCCGCCCGGGGTTGCGCACCGAGCCGACGAGCGCGGCGCGCGCGATCAGGCGCGTGAGCGGGTTCTCGGCGACCAGTTCGCGCGCCCCGCGCCACGCGCCCGCCAGCGCCGATGACCCCAGCCCACGCGTGCTCGCGGGCGGCGGCGAGCCGCCCCGCGAGGCATCGTCCCCGGAGGGGGACAGCGAGATCGCCGCGGCGCCGACGGTGAGCGCGCACGCCAGCGCTATCGCCAGGCCCACGACGAGCAGTATCCCGAAGCCGCGGACCATCGGCACGGGCGAGAGCAGCAGCACGAGCATCGCCGCCGCGCTCGCCGCCGCGGCGGTGGCGATCGTGGGCGCGCCCGCCGCCGCAGCCCTTCGCACGTCGCCCTCCTCCTCGACGCGCGCCTGGAACTGGATGGCGTAGTCGACCGCCAGGCCGACGAGCACGGGCAGCACCGCGATCGAGGCCATCGTCAGCGACGCGCCGACGGCGGACAGCGCTCCGAAGGTGAGCGCGGCGGCGAGCAGCGCGAGCGCGAGCGGCAACAGTCTCGGGCGTCCGCCGAACACGAGGCCGAGCGTCGCGGCCATCACCACCAGCACCGCGATCAGCAGCAGCTCGATCGAGTGGCTGATCGAGCTCGTCAGGTCTGAGACGATCACCGGCTCGCCGGTCACCAGATAGCTCTCGCCGTGGGCGAGGCGCCACTGCGGCATGCGCACCGCCCGGCGGATCAGGGCGATCGTGCGGTTGCGCTGCGCTTCCGAGAGCCCGGCCTTCATCCGCACCGACACGAGCGCCGCATCGCGGCTCGGGAACAGGTAGGCGAAGCGCGACTTCGGCGTGCCGGCGGGCTCGCTCGAGTTGAACACCACGTTCGAGATGAAGTTCGCGTCTTCGAGGCTCGGCGCCTGTGTCAGGCCGTATTGGAGGGCCAGCGTCACCAGGTTCGACTTGAAGCCGGCGATGCGAGATCTTGCGTGCCTGGCTCGCGAGCACGTGCGCCTGCGCGGCCGGCAGACCGCGGGCGAGCGCGGCGCGCAGGACGAGCGCTTCGGCGTGCTTGGCCTGCGCTTCGGCGTGGCTGGTGTCGGCGGCGAGCTGTTTGTCGATCTGTTCCGCCGCCTCGTTCAGAAAGGTGCCCGGCCCGAACACCACCTTCACCGTCTTCGCCCGCGCGAGCTGCCCGCACGGCCCGTTCACGCCGCCCTCGTCCGCGAGCGCCTTCGTCGGCACGTTGCCCGACAGGCAGCCCTCCAGCCCGAGCAGGCGGCCGATGTCTGAGCTCAGCACGAGCTGCTGGAGGTTGCCTTTCACGAGCACCACGATCGGCTCTTCGCCGAAGCTGCGGTAGTAGCGCTGGGTGGCGCGGTACTCGGGGCTGGAGCTCGATACGAGCGTGCTCGTCGCCGCCGCCGGGTGCAGGCGCAGCGCCAGGGCGGCGCCGGCGAGACCGAGCACCACCGCCGCGGCCACCACCAGGCGCGGTCTGCGCGCCGCGCCGCCCGCGACAGCCGACAGCACGCGTGCCGCGCTCACGAGCGCACGCTACCGGCGGATCGTGGCCATGGACGAGGCCACCCGGAGCTCACTCCATGCCGAGGGGGCCCGCCGCTTCGCCGGAGAGGAACTGGCGCACGAACGGGTTCTCCGAGGCGAACAGCTCTTCGGCGGGGCCCGACTCGACGATCCGCCCCTTCCACAGCACGGAGATGTGCTCGGCCACGCGGCGCGCGCTCATGATGTCGTGCGTGATCACCACGTAGCAGCCGCCGTGCTCGGCGTGGATCTCCTTGATCAGCTCGCACAGCAGCGCCGTGCGCACGGGGTCGAGGCCCGAGTCGGGCTCGTCGAAGAGGACGATTTCCGGGTCGAGCACGAGCGCACGGGCGAATCCCGCGCGCTTGCGCATCCCGCCGGAGAGCTCGTTGGGCATCTTCGCCCCCTCGCCCCCCAGGCCGACCTCGCGCATCCGCCGGTTGACGATTTCCGCGATCTCGTCCTCGCCCTTCTCGGTGTGCTGGCGCAGCGGGAACGCGACGTTGTCGTACAGGTTCAGCGACCCGAACAGGGCACCGTCCTGGAACAGCACGCCGAACTTCCTGCGCAGCTCGAACAGGTCCGCGTCGGGCAGGCTGGGGATCGACTCGCCGTGCACGATCACGTCGCCCTCGTCGGGATACAGCAGCCCGACGATGTGCTTGATGCAGACCGACTTGCCGGTGCCGGACGGGCCGATGATCATCGAGATCTTGCCCTCCGGCAGGCCCATGTTCAGGCCGCGCAGCACGTGGTTTCGCCCGAAGGACTTGTGCACGTCGATGAACTCGATCGCGTCCGGGGCCTTCGACGGGCGGATCGTCCCGGTGTGGTACTGGAACTCGTCCGCCTCCGACGATGCGCCCTCGCCCGGGCTCCGGCCCGGCTCCGTACCGGCCATCCTCAGCCCCCGATCGGGGCTCGCGGGTTGGTGCCCCAGAAGACCTCGGTGCCGAGCATGCCGATGAGGTTCACGAGGATCAGGTTGAGCACCATTGACTTGGCCGTGGCCTTGCCCACTCCGACCGGGCCGCCACTCGCGTTGTAGCCGTAATAGCAGGCCACGAGCACGATCGCCGTGGCCATCGTCATGCCCTTGATGACGCTGTACAGGAAGTCCGTGGGATTCTGGAATTGCCAGAAGATCAGCAGATACCCCCCCGCGGACGTGTAGCCGATCTGGTCGACCACGGCGATGTAGGAGGCGAGGAAGCCGATCCCGATCGCCGAGATGTACATGAACGGCAGCACCAGCCAGGCTGCCAAGAGGCGCGTGGCGCACAGGAACACCATCGAGTCCACGCCCATCACCTCGAGCGCGTCGATCTCCTCGGAGATGCGCATCGCGCCGAGCTCCGCGACGATCCCCGTGCCGACCTTCGCGGACATCATGTACCCGAACGCGTACGGCACCGCCTCGCGCAGGTTGCACCAGGCGGCGAACACGCCGGCGTAGTTGGGCGTGCCGGTCGACTGGTTGAAGTACGCCGCCTCGATCCCGCACGGGCCGAGGCCGGTGATGAACACCAGCGACCAGATCACGACGGTCGAGCCGACGATCAGGATGCCGGCCTGGCGCAGCGACTCGCCGAAGAAGCGGAACACCCGCAAGCTCCACACGTCGCGCACGATCGTGCCGGTGAAGCGGCCGATGATGCCGGCGGCTTCCAGCCATTCGCGCGGCATCGCGAGCAGTTCGTTCACTTGATCACCAGGATCTGCGGATGCGTGGCCAGCAGCGTCTGCGTGAACACGTAGTTGAACGCGCCGATGCCCAGGAAGGCGATCACCACCGCCTCGTTGACCGCTCGGCCGACGCCCTCGGCGCCGCCGGAGGCGGTCATGCCCTTGTAGCAGCAGACGATCGCGATGATCGCGCCGAAGACGGTCGTCTTCAGCACCGAGCCCCACAGGTCGGTGACGGACGCGTTCGCGAACAGCGTCCCCCAGAACGGGCCGAGCGGCTGGCCGTTGGCGATCGCGGCGAGGATGCCGCCGAAGATGCCGAACAGCAGGGCGTAGATGTCGAACAGGCCGGTGACGACCATCAGCGCGAGGAAGCGCGGGACGACGAGGTTCTTGACGGGGTCCACGCCGAGCACCTGCAGGGCGTCGAGCTCCTCGCGCACCTTGCGCGCGCCGAGGTCCGCGGTGATCGCCGTGCCGGCGACGCCGGCGAGCACGATCGAGGTGATCAGCGGGCCGATTTCCCGGATCGCCGCGAGCACGAAGAAGCCGCCGAGCCGGTCGAGCGCGCCGAACAGGCGCAGGAAGTCCGCGGCCTGCAGGCCGGGCGCCCCGTAGTTGATGGCGATCGTCGAGATCAGCAGCGGGAACCACACAAGGCGCAGCGTGAACAGGAACTGCGAGACGAGCTCCCCGCCGTAGGGGTAGGGAGGCCGCAGCGCGGACCAGATGGTGCGGCCGGTGAGGATCATCATGTCCCCGAATTCTTCGAGGACATGCCTGCCGACGGGACCCACCCGCTCGGCGACGCTGCGAACCATCTCTTGCCCTTCCCCTCCTCTGGATAGCGATCAGCGGCTCCGCGCAAACTCTACGCGATGAGCCAGCCGTACGCCACCGGCAGCCGCCGGCGCGCGCGCCAGTCGCGCTGGTATGGTGGCGCGATCGTGAGGGGAGGGCGCAAAAGCCTCATCGCGGCAGCGGCCTGCGCGCTGCTGGCGGGCGGCTGCGGCGGTGGCAGCCGCCAGGACGCAGGCGAACCGGCGGCGACCTACCAGCTGAAGGTCCTCGGCGCGCGCTTCCCGGCCGCGCAGTCGATCGCCCGCCAGACGGCCATGGCGCTGACGGTGCGCAACACGGGCTCGCGCAGGGTGCCCAACCTCGCCGTGACGATCGACTCCTTCGACTACACCTCCCACTATCCCGAACTGGCGGCCGACAAGCGCCCCGTGTGGGTGATCGAACGCGGCGCCGGCGGGATCGCCTCCTCGCCGCCGGTGGAAAGCGAGGAAGTCAGCCCGCCGGGCGGCGGCCAGACGGCGTACGTCAACACGTGGGCGTTCGGCGCGCTCGCCCCCGGAGCGACCCGCACGCTGACCTGGCACGTGGTGCCGGTGAAGTCGGGGACCTGGACCGTCCACTACGCGATCGCCGCCGGGCTCGCCGGCAAGGCCAAGGCCCGGCTCGCCTCCGCAGGACCCGTGCAGGGGCAGTTCGCCGTCGACATCGCCTCCGCGCCTGCGCTCACCCACGTGAACCCCGACACCGGGCACGTTGAAGCGGGCCAGTTCCCCACATCGCCGTGAACGAGTCGCGCGCCTAGCAGCAGCGGCCGGGCCTCGCGCGGGCGCCTGCGCTCGGCCTGGCGCCCGCGCGCGCCAGTTTGGCCGCCTGTCGAAAGATCGCGGCTTCGGTTTCGCCATGCGGTGATCGCCTTGGGGGCGCGTGGCATTACGATTCCTTCGGCTCCGCACGCACGGAGCGGGGAATCCACCTGCCGATCCAGGAGGAATCAGCGAGTCCCATGTCTGCGACACCCGAGAGCGCAATCACCGATCTAGTCATGGGCGATGAGCCGCTGACGATCGAAAGGCAATCCGGCAAGAGCGACCCGGGCGCGGCGGACGTGCTCGCGATGGCCGACAAGCTCGGCGTCCGCATGGTCGACCTCAAGTTCACCGACGTCCCCGGAACCTGGCAGCACATGACGCTCTCGGTCAGCGCCCTCGAGGAGGACGCGTTCAGCGACGGCCTCGGCTTCGACGGCTCCTCGATCCGCGGCTTCCAGCAGATCTCCGAGTCGGACATGCTGCTGATGCCCGACGCCGCCACCGCGAAGATCGACCCCTTCTACTCCGCGCGCACGCTGTCGCTGATCTGCAACGTGATCGACCCGATCACCCGCGAGGCGTACTCGCGCGACCCGCGCTACGTCGCGCAGAAGGCCGAGCGCCACCTCGTCGAGACGGGCATAGCCGACACCGCCTTCTTCGGCCCCGAGGCCGAGTTCTACGTCTTCGACCACGTGTCCTTCGACCAGGGCACGCACAGCGCCTTCTACGAGGTGGACACCTCCGAGGCCTACTGGAACCGCGGCTCGGGCTTCGGCGATGCGAAGGTCAACTGCAACGTCGGCCACCACCCGCGCTCGCAGGAGGGCTACTTCCCGGTGCCGCCGCTGGACACGATGGGCGACCTGCGCGGGCTGATGGTGCTCACGCTCGAGGCCCTCGGCGTGCCCTGCGAGTTCCACCACCACGAGGTCGGCGGCCCCGGCCAGGGCGAGATCGACCTGCGCTTCCAGCCGCTCCTGAAGATGGCGGACACGCTGATGCTGCACAAGTACATCGTCAAGAACGTCGCCCGCGCCGCCGGCAAGAGCGCGACCTTCCTGCCGAAGCCGATCTACGAGGAGAACGGCTCGGGCATGCACGTGCACCAGTCGCTGTGGAAGGACGGCTCGACGCTGATGTTCGACGAGAACGGCTACGCGCTGCTGTCCGGCATGGCGCTCAGCTACGTGGCGGGCGTGCTCGAGCACGGCCGCGCGCTGATGGCGTTCCTCGCCCCCGCGTCAAACAGCTACAGGCGCCTGGTGCCGGGCTACGAGGCGCCGGTCAACCTCGTGCACTCCCAGCGCAACCGCTCGGCGGCCGTGCGCATACCCATGTACCTGTCCTCGCCGAAGGCCAAGCGCGTCGAGTTCCGCCCACCCGATCCGCTCACCAACCCCTACCTGGGCTTCTCCGCGCTGTTGATGGCAGGCCTCGACGGCATCAAACGCGGCCTGGAGCCCGGCGAGCCGGTCGACACCGACCTGTTCGACCTGCCCGAGGAGAGGCTCGCGAAGATCGCCCACGTGCCGGAGTCGCTGCCCGCCGCGATGGACGCGCTCGAGGCCGACCACGAGTTCCTGCTCGAGGGCGGCGTGTTCACGAGCGACCTGATCGACGAGTGGATCTCCTACAAGCGCGCGGAGGCCAAGGAGATCGACCTGCGCCCCCACCCGTGGGAGTTCGTACAGTCCTACGACGGCTAGCCTGCCGGCGTCCGAGCCAGCCCCTAACCCTTCTCGAGGAGGAAACGACAAGCGATGCCCAGAACCCGCCAACTGAACGTCACGGCCGCGCAGTGGAGCGCCAACGGAGCAGCCCTCGGCTCGCCCGACCTGACCATCGCCGACAACCAGGTGTTCGGGGCCAACGTCTTCTCCCCGGCCCTCCAACGCCACCGCCTGCCCAAGCACGTCTACAAGGCGCTGCAGCGGACGCTCGCGCGCGGCGAGGCGCTCGACACCTCGCTCGCGGACGCGGTCGCCCAGGCGATGAAGGAATGGGCGATGGAGAAAGGCGCCACGCACTACACGCACTGGTTCCAGCCGCTCACCGGGTCGACCGCCGAGAAGCACGACTCCTTCTACGGTCCCGTCGGCGACGGAACGGCGATCGCCGAGTTCTCCGGAAAGGAGCTGATCCAGGGCGAGCCCGACGCTTCCTCGTTTCCCACGGGGGGGATTCGTGCGACGTTCGAGGCGCGCGGCTACACCGCCTGGGACCCGACCAGCCCGGCGTTCGTGCTCGAAAACCCCAACGGCGCGCTGCTGTGCATCCCCACCGCGTTCACGTCCTGGACGGGCGAGGCCCTGGACCACAAGATCCCGCTGCTGCGCTCGATGGACGCGCTGTCCGGCGCGGCGATCCGCGCGCTCGACCTGCTCGGCGTCGAGGACGCCTCGCGGGTGTTCACGACGACTGGCTGCGAGCAGGAGTACTTCCTGATCGACGAGCAGTACTTCTTCGAACGCCCCGATCTCGTGACCACCGGGCGCACGCTGTTCGGCGCCAAACCGCCCAAGGGCCACGAGCTCGACGACCACTACTTCGGCTCGATCCCCGAACGCGTGCTCGCGTACATGCTCGAGGTCGAGCTCGAGCTGGCCAAGCTCGGCATCCCGATCAAGACGCGCCACAACGAGGTCGCACCCAACCAGTTCGAGGTCGCGCCGATCTTCGAGAACTCGAACGTCGGCTCCGACCACCAGATGCTGACGATGCAGATCATGCAGAACACCGCCCGCCGCTACGGCCTCGTGTGCCTGCTGCACGAGAAGCCGTTCGCGGGAGTCAACGGCTCGGGCAAGCACAACAACTGGTCGATGGGCACCAACACGGGCCTGAACCTGCTCGACCCGGGAGACACGCCGGCGGAGAACCTGCAGTTCCTGTTCTTCTGCGCGGCCGTCATCCAGGCGGTCAACAAGTACCAGGCGCTGCTGCGCGCGTCGATCGCGAGCGCGGGGCAGGACCACCGCCTGGGCGCCAACGAGGCGCCGCCGGCGATCATCTCGATCTTCCTCGGCGCCGAGCTCGAGAAGGTCTTCGGCGCGATCGCGGCGGGCAAGGTCCAGCCCTCCAAGCCGGGCTCCTTCCTCGGGCTGGGCACGCCGGTGCTGCCCAGGCTGCCGTTGCACGGAGGCGACCGCAACCGCACGAGCCCGTTCGCGTTCACGGGCAACAAGTTCGAGTTCCGCGCGCTCGGCTCGGCTGCGTCGCCGGCGTGGCCCAACACGGTGCTCAACACGATCGTCGCGGACTCGGTCGACGATCTCACGGAGAAGCTGAAGACCGCGCTGAAAGGTACAAGCGCGAGCCTGGAGAAAGCCGTGACCGCGGTCGTCAAGGACGTGTGGGCGGCCAACAAGCAGATCGTCTTCGACGGCGACGGCTACTCCGAGGCATGGCACAAGGAGGCCGAGAAGCGGGGGCTCGCGAACCTGCGCACGACGCCGGACGCGCTGCCGTGGCTGATCGACAAACAGACCGTCGCCACGTTCAAAAAGTACAAAGTGCTCTCCAAGCGCGAGCTCGAGTCCCGCTATGAGGTGTTCACCGAGCAGTACGCGACGAACATCAACATCGAGTCCGAGACCGCCGCGGGGATCGCGCGCACGATGCTGCTGCCGGCGGCCGTGCGTTACCTGAACGAGCTGCGCGAGAGCGGCCTGGAGGAGCTCAGCGGCGAGCTCGAGCCGCTGGTCAAGGAGCTGTACTTCGCGCAGCTGAAGCTCGAGGACGCGAACCTCGACGAAAACCATCCTCACGGCTCCGCCCAGAAGGAGGCCCTCTACATGCGCGACAGCGTCATCCAGGCGATGGAAGACGTGCGCGACGTCGCCGACCGTCTGGAGAAGCTGGTCGCCGACGACCTGTGGCCACTGCCCAAGTACAGCGAGATGCTGTTCATCAAGTAGTCTCGCGGCCGAGGAGGCCGACCGTCACGCGGAGCGGGGGCAGAGGGCCAACTCACCCCACTCCGCGTGCGGCCGTCAGCGGCGCGAGCCGCTGCCGCCATCTCCTCCCTCCCTCAGGGCAGAAGGCAACGGCGACCTGTGGGTTCGCTGTAGGTGCAGTCGAGCACCTGCGGGCAGCGCTTGAGCCATCCGTAGTCGTAGCCCGGCTGGATCGTGACGACGATCACCAGGTCATAGTCTTCCGGGCCGAACCCGGAGGCGTCACGGCGCGGGTCGGGGTCGATGCTGTACAGGTCATCGTCGTCGATGCGCAGCACCGGCACGAGCGGGTCGTGGTATTCGACCTGCACACCCTCGGCTGCCAGCCACGAGACGATCTCCACGGCGGGCGAGCCGCTGCAGTCCGCCACGCCCGGCTTGTACGCGGCTCCCACCACCAGCACGCGGGCGTCGCGCAGGCGCTGCCCCGATCGCTGGAGCAGCTCGTGCGCGCGCATGGCCATGCGGCGCGGACGCGCGCCCACCGTCCGCATCGCCTCCTCGGCGAGCAGCGCCGGGCGGCCACGCTCGCGCAGCGGGTGCAGCAGGTAGTGCGGCTCCACGCCGACGCTGGGGCCACCCACGCCGGCGGAGGGATGATGCGCCATGAAGCCGGACGGGTTGGTAGCGGCCGCGGCGGTGACCTCGCCGGGATCGAGCTGCTGCGCGCGGCAGGCGTCGGCGATCTCGAACGCGAGCGCGATGTTCACCGCGCGGAAGGTGCTCTCGTAGAGCTTCGCCATCTCCGCGGCCTCCGGCGAGGAGACCCGGTGGATGGCGTGGCTGACGTGGCGGAGCACCTGCGAGGCGTGCGCGAAGCACGTCTCGCTGACGGCGCCCAGCACGCGCGGGACCTGCGGCTGCTCGCGCTCCTCCTCACGAGGAGGGTCGCCGCGCTCGGGCGAGAACGCCACGAACACGTCCTCCCCTGCACGCAGGCCGCGCTGCGCGAGCGGCTCCACGAGCAGCTCGCGGGTGGTGCCGACGTAGCTGGTGGACGTCAACACGATCGTCTGGCCCGCGCGTGCGTGCTCGACGACCGCCGCGCACGTGCGCTTCAGCGCCTCCAGGCTCGGCTTGCGCTGAGCGTCGAGGATGGCCGGCACGCAGATCAGCACCGACGTCGCCGAGCCGACCGCCTCGATGCCGTCGCTCAGCACGAGCTCTCCGTCGCGAAGGTGCTCGCGCAGCTCCTGCTGCGACACGCCCGGCACGACGGCGCGCCCGCTGCGTATGTCGTTCAGACGGCTGGAGGACGTGTCGACTCCCACCACGCGAAATCCCGCCCGGCGCAGCGCCATCGCGCTCGGCAGCCCTCCCTGGCCGAGACCGACGACCGCGACGAACGTCCGCTCGGCCGGCGCCTCGCGCGTGATCCGCACGGCGCCCGCGGCGGTCTCCCACGGCGACTGGCCCTCCCACGGCTCCAGAGCGTCGGGGGTGGCGTCCTCCCCCTCCGGGGACGGTGCGACGGGCGCCTCCACCAGCAACTCGGGGCTGCTCGTTGCGGCTTCCCTGACCGGTGCGTCGAGTAGAGACTCGACGCTGTCCTCGATCGTCTCCTCGAAAGGCGCATCCCGCAGAAGCTCGACCCTGGCCTCGACCGCGTCCTCGTCACGCACATCCCGCAGAAGCTCGACCCTGGCCTCGACCGCGTCCTCATCAGGGGCATCCCGCAGAAGCTCCACCCTGCGGTCCACCAGCTCCTCGGCAGGCACATCGCGCAGAAGCCTGACCCTGGTGTCCGCCGCCTCCTTGACAGGCGTACCACGCAGAAACTCGAAGCTGCTCTTGGCCGCCTCCTTGACAGGCGTATCGCGCAGAAACTCGAAGCTGCTCTTGGCCGCCTCCTTGACAGGCGTATCGCGCAGAAACTCGAAGCTGCTCCTGGCCGCCTCCTTGACAGGCGTTTTGAGCAGGGACTCGGCGGTCGTCCTGCTGGCCGCCTCCTCGACGGGCGTATCGTGTCGAGACTCGGCTGTGCTCTCGACCTGGTCCTTGATGGGTGCGTCGATGAGAAACTCGGGCGTCATCGCTAATCCTTCCTAGTCCTTTGATCCTGCTCGTCGGAGTCCGTTCAGGTCCGACTACCCATTGCCCCCGGCAGGGCCGTCGCGTCGGGCTCTTCACCCCCGTCGGCGGCCCCGCTCGGTGGGTCGCATGGCAGTTTGCACACGCGCAAACCGGCACCCGGAGATGTTCGACGCGTGAACGATGCCGGCGTTCTCGGCGGACCACATCGCCGCCGTTCGTTTCGGGCAAATCGATGGTCCGAAGGGTGCCTTCGGCGCGGCGGCGCCCCGCCCGGTCGCCAGCAGCTGGGCCAGCTGGCGCGAGCGGCTCATCTAGCATTGTCTGAATGCCCGAGCGCGACTACCTGAACGCGATCCACGAGCACGTGGTCGTCTACGACGGCGGCATGGGCGCCACGCTCGAGCAGTTCGACCTGACGAGCGAGGACTACGGCGGCCTGCAGGGCAAGTGCCACGAGGCGCTCGTGCTCAACCGCCCGGACGTGATCGAGGGCGTCCACGCCTCGATGCTCGACGCGGGCGCCGAAGTGCTCGAGACGGACACCTTCCAGGGCTCGCGCATCAAGCTCGGCGAGTGGGGCCTCGCGGACTACACGCTCGAGATCAACACCAAGGCCGCGGAAATCGCTCGCAAGGCCGCCGGCGAGCACCGCTACGTGGCGGGCTCGATCGGCCCCACCGGCTACCTGCCCGCCTCCGAGGACCCGACGCTCGGCCAGATCCGCTTCGGGGAGCTCGTGGAGGTGTTCACCGAGCAGGCCGAGGGGCTGATCGACGGCGGCGCCGATCTAATCATCATCGAGACCGCCCAGGACATCCTCGAGGTGAAGGCGGCCGTGTTCGGGGCGCGAGCGGCATTCGAGAGCGCCGGGCGCACGCTGCCCATCCACACCTCCGTCTCGCTGCTGCCCAACGGCGGCAAGATGCTGCTGGGGACCGACATCTCCGCGGTGCTCACCACGCTCGAGGCGCTGAAGGTCGACGTGATCGGCCTGAACTGCTCGACCGGCCCCGAGGACATGCGCGACGCGATCCGCTTCCTCGGTGAATTCTGCCCCGTGCCCGTCGCCTGCATCCCCAACGCCGGCCTGCCGCTGCAGGGGCCCGACGGCGAGACGATCTTCCCCGAGAAGCCCGAGCCGCTGGCGGAGGCCTTGAAGGAGTTCGTCGAGCGCTACGGCGTGGGTGTCGTCGGCGGCTGTTGCGGGACCACGCCCGAGCACATCCGCGCGATCGCCGAGCGGGTCGCCGGACGAGCCGTGCCCCCTCGTCCAGCACCGCGCACGCCGCACCTCTCATCGATGATCGCCGCCACGCCGCTCGCGCAGGAGCCCGCGCCGACGATGGTGGGAGAGCGCGTCAACTCGCAGGGCTCGCGCAAGGCCAAGGAGCTGCTGCTGGCAGACGACTACGACGGCCTCGTGCAGATAGCGGAGGACCAGGTCACCGGCGGCGCGCACGTGCTCGACCTGTGCGTGGCGCTGACCGAGCGCACGGACGAGGACGAACAGATGCGCCTGGTCGCGAAGAAGGTCTCGCTCACCCAGCCCGCTCCCATCCAGATCGACTCCACCGAGCCGGAGGTGATCGAACGCGCGCTCGAGCAGATCCCCGGGCGGGCGATCGTCAACTCCGTGAACCTCGAGGCCGGGCGCGCCAAGCTCGACCGTGTCGTGCCGGTCGCGCTCGCGCACGGCGCCGCGCTGATCGCGCTGACGATCGACGAGGTCGGGATGGCCAAGACGGCGGACAGGAAGGTGGAGATCGCCAAGCGCATCCGCGACCTCTGCTGCGAGGAGCACGGCCTCGACCCGCAGCTGTTGATCTTCGACTGCCTCACGTTCACGCTCACCACCGGCGATGAGGAGTGGCGGCCATCCGCCGTCGAGACGATCGCCGGGATCAAAGCGATCAAGGAGCAGATTCCCGACGTGAAGACCTCCCTGGGGGTCTCCAACGTCTCCTTCGGCGTCTCCCCGGGTGCGCGCGCGGTGCTCAACTCGGTGTTCCTGCACCACTGCGTGCAGGCGGGACTCGACCTGGCGATGGTCAACCCCAACCACATCACGCCCTACTCGGAGATCCCCGACCAGGAGCGCGAGCTCGCCGACGACCTCGTGTTCAACCGCCGCGAGGACGCGCTCGAGAAGTTCATCGAGCACTTCGAGTCCAAGGGTCCCGAGGACGCCGCCCAAAGCGCGGCCGACCCGACCGAGGGCATGGAGCCGGAGGAGGCGCTGCACTTCCACATCCTGCGTCGCCGGCGCGAGGGCGTGGAGGACTGGATCGACAGGAGCGTCGAGAAGATCGGCGCGGTGCCGACACTGAACGAGGTGCTGCTGCCGGCCATGAAAGAGGTCGGCGACAAGTTCGGCGCCGGGGAACTGATCCTGCCGTTCGTGCTGCAGTCGGCCGAGGTGATGAAGCGCGCGGTCGCGCAGCTCGAGAAATACCTCGACAAGATCGAGGGCTACACGAAGGGCACCGTCGTGCTCGCCACCGTGTTCGGCGACGTGCACGACATCGGCAAGTCGCTGGTGAACACGATCCTCACGAACAACGGCTACACCGTCGTGGACCTCGGCAAGCAGGTTCCCATTCAGACGATCGTGGACGCCGCTCAGGAGCACGAGGCCACTGCCATCGGCCTGTCGGCGCTGCTCGTGTCGACCTCCAAGCAGATGCCCGCGTGCATCCAGGAGCTGCACGCCAAGGGCCTGTCCTACCCCGTGCTGATCGGCGGCGCGGCGATCAACCGCGCGTTCGGCTACCGCGCGCTGTTCCCCGGCGGCAAAGACACGGACGAGGTGTACGAGCCGGGCGTCTTCTACTGCAAGGACGCCTTCGAGGGCCTGGCGGTGATGGACCGGCTGATCGACGATGACGCACGCCGCGCACTCGTGCAGAAGCTGCTCGCCGGCGCCAGCGAGTTTCGCGCCAAGGGCGAGGCGCCGGTCGAGGAGGTCAACCTCGCCGATGACTCCGTGCGCTCGCCCGCGCGCACCGACGTGCCGATCCCTACCCCACCCTTCTGGGGCGTGCGCGAGGTCGACGTCGACCTGGACGAGGTCTACCGCCACCTCGACACGCACGTGCTGTTCAAGCTGCACTGGGGCGGCAAGGGTGTCAAAGGCGAGGCGTGGCAGACGCTGCTGCGCGACGACTTCCGCCCGCGCCTGGAGCGCATGTGGAACGAGCAGGACTATCTGCACCCTCGCGCGCTGCTGGGCTTCTTCCCGTGCTACTCGCTCGGCAACGACATCGTCGTGCTCGACCCCGAGGACCGGGCGACCGGGTCGTCGCCGACAACCGAGCTCACGCGCTTCGTGTGCCCGCGCCAGCCCGGCGGCGATCGCCTGTGCCTCGCCGACTTCTTCCGCCCCGCGATCGACGGACAGCCACCTGAGGAGCTCGACGTGATCGCCGTGCAGGCGGTGACTGTGGGCTCCCAAGTGACCGAGCTGATGGCCAAGCTGGAGGCCGAAGGCGAGTTCGCCGAGCAGCTGTTCGTGCACGGCCTCGGCGTACAGACCGCCGAGGGCCTCGCGGAGTGGCTGCACGCCAGTGCGAGGGAGATGCTGGGGATCGAGGCGGCGCAGGGCCGGCGCTACTCGTGGGGCTACCCCGCCGTGCCCGAGCAGTCAGAGCACCTCAAGGTGGAGAAGCTGCTCGGCCTGGAGCAGATAGGGATGAGCATCACCGACGGCTACGCGCCCGAGCCCGAGCAGTCGACGCTCGCCCTCGTCGCCCACCACCCCCAGGCGACCTACTTCGGGACGCGACAGGGCCGCCTCTTGCCGAACGGCTCGCCCGACGACCTCATCCGCGGCTCCAGCCGAGACCCGTCGCTGTTCGGCGCGTCCGACGGCGTCGGCCCCGACCTCGACGACGGCGAGCCGCCGGACGGCGTCGTCGAAGCGGAGGACGAGCCGGCGATGGCAGGCGAGGGCTAAGCTCGCGCGGCGCCGGCGCGCCTGCCGAGCCCGTCCAGCGGCATCGCCCGCTCGGACGCGGCCATCGCGAGAATCTCCTCGCCGGCCAGGGGCTTGGCGAAGTGAAAGCCCTGACCGAAGTCGCAGCCGATGCGCCGCAGGCGCTCGAGCTGGGCCGCCTCCTCGATCCCCTCGGCGACGGCCTTCAGCTTGAAGATGCGAGCGAGTCCGACGATCGCGGCGGTCAGCTCGGCGACCTCGGGGTTGGGGTCGGCGAGGAACGAGCGGTCGATCTTGAGGATGTCGACGGGAAGCTGGCGGATGTAGTTCAGCGAGGAGTAGCCGGTGCCGAAGTCGTCGATGGCGAGCTTCACGCCGAGCGCGCGCAGGGCCTTCAGGCGCAGCAGCGTGAGCTCCATGTCCTGCATCATCACGCTCTCGGTGAGCTCGAGCGTGAGGCTCGCGGGCACGATGCCGGTCTCCTCCAGCGCGCCGCGAACCTCGTCGATGAGCTCGGGGCGCTGCAGCTGGCAGGCGGACACGTTGACGGACATCGACAGGGCGGGCTCGCGTGGGCACAGGCTCTGCATGTGCGCGGCCCAGGAGCACGCCTCGATGAGCACCTGCCGCCCCACCGGCACGATCATGCCGGTGTCCTCCAGCAGCGGAACGAACTCGAGCGGGGCGACGGTCCCGCGATCGGGGTGCTCCCAGCGCAGCAGCGCCTCCATACCCGCCATGTCGCCCCTCGCGAGGTCCATGATCGGCTGGTAGCGCAGCGTGAACTCCCTGGCGTCGAGCGCGCGCTGGAGGTCGCTCTTGAGCTCCAGGCGCTGCAGCGCCCTGGTGTGCATCTCCGGCTGGAACACCTGGTAGTGGCCCTTGCCGCGGTCCTTGGCCCTGTGCATCGCCACGTCGGCGTTGCGCAGAAGCTCCTCCCCGTTCCGGGACGATGCGGCGTCGCCTCCGCCGCCGGCGGTTGCGCAGTCGCTGAAGGCGATCCCCACGCTGGTGGCGATCGCGACCTCCCTGTGGTCCCCCTCGCGACCGGGGAGCGTGACCGGCATGCGCAGCGCGTCCATCACCCGCTGGGCGACCTCGACGGCGTGCAGCTCGCTCTCGGTGTCGTGGATGAGCACCGCGAACTCGTCGGCGCCGAGCCGTGCGGCGGTGTCCACGGGTCGCATGCAGTCCTCGAGGCGGCGCGCCACCTCCGCGAGCACGAGGTCGCCGACGGCGGGCCCGAGACCGTCGTTGACGTGCTTGAAGTCGTCGACGTCGAGGATCAGCACGGCGACCGGCAGCCTGTCCCGGCGCTGGCCCGCCAGGGCGTGCTCGACGCGGTTGAGGAACAGCGCGCGGTTGGGCAGGCCGGTGAGCGTGTCGTGGAAGGCCTGGTGCTCGAGCTCGGCCTGCGCGCTCTGCTCGGTGAGCGCGACCATCTGCATCGCGAGATCCTGGTTGCGACGGACGATGCCGGCCATGCGCACGAGCACCAGCAGGAACATGAACGCGGAGCAGCCGACGAGCACGTACAGGTCCACGGACTCGTGCAGCGCCTGGCGCAGGACGATGAGCACGGGCACGGTGAGGCTCGCCAGCGTCAGCAGCACCAACCGCGCCTTCGTCAGGTGTTCGTCGGCCGCGCGACCGGGGGTGGAGAGCAGGCGCATGGACGGATGCAGCGCGGCCGTGCCGAGCAGCGAGTAGTAGGCGGCCCAGCCGACGTACAGGATGCCCCCCGTGCCGTAGCCGCCGGCCAGCAGCCTGCGGCCGTAGAGCACGTCGCTGAGCAGCAGCACGACGGCGGAGGCGAGCAGCAGCGCGAACGCCGGCTCGCGGCGGTGGCTGCCGGCGGCCACCCGCGCCACGACGCCGAGCACGAGGATGTCCATCGACGGGTACGCCAGCGAGGTGAGCTTGCCGAGCAGCGACAGCGAGTGCACCTCGGCGTAGGGAGCGATCAGGTAAACCCACAGCAGCGTGGCCAGCGCGAGGGCGACGAAGAGCGCATCGATCAGGGCGGCCTGGTCGCGATCCTCGCCGCGTTCGCGGATCAGCATCACCATGCCGGCGACGAGGAACGGGTAGAACGCCAGGTGGAAGGGATCGGCGATCGACGGAAACGGCAGCGTGGTGCCGAACAGCCGCTCGTAGTTGTCCGCGAGGACGTCGCTGGCCACGAACAACCCCTGCCCGACGGCCAGCAGATACCAGGATGCACGCCCGCCCGAACGCCCGCCGGAGCTCCTGCGCGCGCCGAGGATCAGCGCGACGACGCTGGAGCCGCCGATGAGGTTGAACACGAGCCCGCTGTGCAGCCACGAAGGCCCGGAGACGTAGGCGAGCCCGTAGCCGCCCGTCAGCAGCGCGGTCGCCGCGAGATACACCCACCAGGCCCACCGCCAAGGGTGGGCGAGCATGTCGGCGTCGTCGAGCTTGCCTGTCGGGCCGGCGGAGGCGAGCATGGCGTCACGCGCAACCGGAGACGGTCGAGCGGATCGCGCGCGCTCTCGGCACCTCGGTCTCGGGACGCGGTCCCCGCAACCTGGCGAGCTCGGCGCGGACCAGGCGGGTGTCGATCAGTCCTGTGCGACAGCCGGCGGTCGACCAGGCTTCGCTGCGGCGCCAGCCGCCGGGGCTTAGCGAATGTTCGGAACCGTCGGTCTCGAGGGCGCTCTGCGCAGGGGCAGCGGGAAGCGAATTTCGCACGAGTCCGATATCGGCGCCCGGCGGTTGTGACTGAACGTCTGCAAACGTGCGCTCGCTAGGGCTCCTCGCGGGGGGGCGGGCGGAAGAGGATGCGCTTGACCTCGCTGGCGGAGCCGCCGCCGAGGCGGAGCGCCGTCTGGAAGCCCTCGCCGCCGAGCTCGGCCGCGTCGAGGGCCCGGCGCAGCTCGTTCAGCGCCGCGTGGTCCTCCTCGCGCACGTGCTCGCGCGCTGTCTCCAGGAGGATCAGGTGCCGCGGGCGTTTGAGCGCGGCGGCCATCCGCACGAACGGCTCGCGCTCGCCGGCGTCGAGGCCGTCGGCGGCGAGCACGACGGTCTCCTTGCTGGCCATCCGCTTGGAGACCGCCGCGCGCAGAAGCTCCTCGGCGCGCGCGTCGAGCTCCGTCTCGGCCACTCGCCCGGCCAGCAGCGCTCGCACGCGCTCTAGCGACAGCAGACTGGCGCGATCCTCGATCAGCCGATCGAGGAAGCGGTCGCGCTCGGCATGGGAGGCGCTGACGACCACCAGCAGGCTGCCGGGGGAGTAGCGCAGCCGGTCGGCGGGGGCGAGCACGCGGCAGTGCACCGTGATGTCGGCCGGCCGCGGCGGGGCGCCGTCGCGGCGGGGACGGTCCGAGGACCATCCGCCCCGCTCATCGTCTGAGATCTTGACGCTGCGGGCAGGGGGACGTGAGGCCATACCCCCATCATGCCCTAAACGGGCGCCAGTCCGGCGATCAACTCGAGCTTGGCGGCGCGGTCGAGGCCTTTGATCCGCGCCTCCTCGCGCCTGGCGGCGCTGCGGTCGGCCATCGGCAGCGCGAGCGCGAGCTCCACGGGCAGCCGGCTCGCCGTGTAGCGGCTGGCCGTTCCCGCGCGATGGTCGGCGAGGCGCCGCTGTATGTCGGTGCTCCAGCCCGTGTACAGGGAGCCGTCGGCGCAGCGCAGGATGTAGACCCACGCGTCAGCCAAGAGCGTCGACGGACGCGCCGCGGCCAGCGCCTGAGGCGCCGGGCAGCGGCCCGAGCCTGACGGGCGCGGCGTGCATCGTGCGCAGGCGCACCTCGCGCCAGGACAGGCCCTCGTTGACGAGCGCGGGCATGCCCATGATCAGCGCGGTGGCGACCTCGACCGCCTGCAGGACGATGCCGTAGGCGATGGCTTCGGGCGTGGAGACGTGATAGGCGCCTGCGAGCACGGCGACGCACGCGGCCTGGAAGACGCCGACGTTGGCGGGCGTGGCGGGCACGACGGCTGTGACGTTGACGGCGAACAGGACGCCCGCGGCCGCCGCGGCTCCGGCGTGCGCGTCGATGCCCAGCGCCATCAGCAGCAGCCAGCAGGACAGCCACTGCAGTGCCCACGCGCCGAGCTGAGCGGCCGTCGCCAGCGCCGCGCAGCGCGGGCGGGCGAACACGCGCAGCCCCACCCGCAGGCGCAGCAGCGAGCGGCGGACGCCGACGAGCAGCGCGTGCGCCCGCGAGGAGCGCGACAGCGCGGCGGGCGGGACGAGCACGGGCGCGAGGACGAGGACGAGCAGCACCGCGAGCGGCGCGAGCGCGACGAGCAGCAGGGCCCGATCGTGCCCGTCGAGGACGCTGACGCTGGAGAGCGTGACGCCGCCGAGGACGGCGAGCGCGAGCAGGTTGAGCAGCGTCTGGGAGACCATCGTGCCGAGGACCACCGGCAGCGTCTCGCGCGCGCGGCCCAGTCGCCGGGCGACGATCAGCGCGCGCGTGGGCTCGCCGAGGCGGGCGGGCAGCGTGGCGGACATGAGCACGCCGATGAAAGTGCCCTGCATCGCGTCGCGGCGTTTGGCGCGGCGCCAGGTGGGGGCGGCGACGAGGATGGAGTGCCAGGCGATGGCGCGCGCGAACATCGCGGCGCACATCAGCCCGAGGCCGGCGGCGAGCAGGCCGGGCTTGGAGGCGACGAGCGAGGCGGCCACGCGGGCGACGCCGACGCGTTGCAGCGCAAGCGCAGCGAGGCCGGCGCCTGCGAGCGAGCTGGCGGCGAGCCCCGCGCGGCGCACGGTTCGCGCTCGCCGCGCGCGAGCGGCGAGCGGAGGACTGGCCGGCTCCAGCGACGGCAGACGCTCGGGAGGCACGCGCGGCTGCAGGTCGGCGGGGACGAAGCCGTGGCGCAGCGCCGCGCCGCGCAGCCGAGCGCCAGCCCGCCGGTGGGCGACGGCGGCGACGCTGACGGCCTGCTCGTAGCAGTCGAGCACCTCCGCGGCGACGTGGGGCCAGGCGAAGCGCTCGGCGCGTTCGCGCGCGGCCAGCCCCATGCGCTCGCGCCGGACGGGGTCGAGCGCGAGCGCGCGCAGCGCCTCGGCCAGCGCCAGCGCGTCCCCGGGCGCCAGCAACAGGCCGTCGCGCTCGTCGCGCAGCACGTCGCGATAGCCGGGGATGTCGGATGCGATGACGGGCGTGGAGGCGGCGAACGCCTCGGTGATGACCATCCCGAAGCTCTCGCCTCCCAGCGAGGGCGCGCAGAGGACGTCCGCGCGCTGCAGCTCGGCGAGCTTTCGCTCCTCGGAGACCTTCCCGAGCGCGTGCACTCCGCGGTCGTCGAGCATCATGGGGGCGACCTCGTCGGCGTCGGCGCCGACGAGCGTGAGCGTTGCGGGCACCTGCTCGCGCAGCGCCTCGAACGCGCGCAGCAGCACCGGCAGGCCCTTGCGCTGGACGGCCTGCCCGATGAACAGGATGCGCAGCGCCGGCGCCCCGATTGCGCCCTGATCGGACGGCGACTCGCCGGCGGCGGACGCGCCGTCTTGGCAGGCGTCGAGCTCTGGTATGTGCACTCCGTTGGGGATGATGCGGTAGCGCCCCCCGTAGAAGCGCCGGGCGGTCCAGGCTGCGGCGTCGGAGACGGCGATGCGCACGTGCAGGCGGTTCATGCGCCGGCGCCCGCCGAGCAGATTGGCGGCGGTGCCGTTGGTGATGAGGTTCTCGGAGTAGGTGTGGAAGGTGCCCACCAGCGGCAGCTCGCGCGCGCTGCAGAGGGCGTCCCAGCCGAGCAGGGGCACGACCGGCTCGTGGATGTGCAGCACGTCGTAGCGACCGCCGCGCAGCTCATCGCGCAGCGCCCACACCGCGCCCGGCATCGGCGCGACGTTCGAGACCGCCCCGTTTGCGGGGAAGCCGGCGGTGCGCCCGAGCGCGACGAAGTGATCGGGTGCCCGCCCGCCCGCCCGCCCGCCCGCGCCCAGCGCCTGCGGGCGCGCTCCGCGGTGAAGGCGCCGCGAGAGCGAGTCGTCGGGATCGTAGGGCGCGAGGATGCGGGCGTCGTGGCCCGCGGAGCGGAGCTCACCGGCGAGCGCCTGGATGTGGCGTGTGACGCCGCCGGGGTATGTCCAGGAGTACGGCGACAGCAGCCCGATGCGCACGGATGAGTACTCTATCTACCGCGCACGCGGGGAACCGTCCCACGGCACGCTGGGGAGTAGCCGATGCCAAGCGGGCCTTTACAATCGTCGCATGACCGAGGTGCCGAAGGCCGGGCAGCGGGGTCAGTGGTCGCCTGAGGAGGTCGCCCGCGAGCACGCGAGCGCACGAGCCCGGGCGCAGCGCGACCGCACGAAGACCCCCCAGGAACGCCTGGAGGAGACGTTGCGTCTCAGCCGCTTAATGAGCGAGCTGACGCAGGGCATGCCGGGCGATGTTCCAACCCGATGAGCTGCTTCTCACGCTGAACCGCGCTGGCGTGGACTTCATCGTCATCGGGGGGGTGGCGGTCGGCGTCCACGGCTTCATACGCGCGACCAAGGACCTCGACATCGTCCCCGACCCGGACCCTGCCAACCTCGACAGGCTCGCACGAGTTCACGGTGCCGTTCCGTGAGATCCACGTTCGCGTGTGCGGCATCGACCACCTGCGCGCATTGAAGACCGCCGCCGGGCGCGCGCAGGATGTCGAGGATCTGACTCGACTCGCCGCCTGCTGAGCGGGCAGGCGCGCGATCCTCGCCCTGCGATAATTGTGGCGTGAGCGCGCGCCACTTCGTGAAGTACACGTTCCTGAAGCTGGACCCCGCGTGGCGGCGGCTGGACGCGGAGGAGCGCGCCCAGCACAAGCGCGAGTTCGCGGCGGCGTGCGAGGACTTCGCGGACGGCCATATGCTGCAGAGCTTCTCCCTTGTGGGCACGCGCGGAGACGCGGAGCTGCTGGTGGTGGCGGAGGCGGAGAACCTCGACCGCATCCACGAGCTGCACGTGGTGCTGGCGCAGAGCGGGCTGATGCAGTGGGCACAGATCCCGTACTCGTTCCTGGGGATGCGCAAGAGCTCGGAGTACTCGGAAGACGAGCGGGTGGTGCCGCGCGGCTTCAAAGGCCGCTACGTGTTCGTGTACCCGTTCGTGAAGTCGCGCGAGTGGTACGCGCTGCCCGCGGACGAGCGCTGGCGGATCATGCAGGCCCACATCCAGGTGGGCCGCGAATATCCGGGCGTGGACAATCACACGACGTACTCGTTTGGCCTGGACGATCAGGAGTTCGTCGTGGCGTTCGACACGGACGACGTGAGCACGTTCCTGGATCTCGTGCAGCGGCTGCGCACGACGGAGGCTTCGCGCTACACGGTGCGCGACACCCCCAGCTTCACATGCCTGGCGATGTCGCTGGAGCGCGCGCTGAACGCGCTCGACGGGGAGCCGGTGTCGCTGGAGGCATTGCCCGCTGTCTAGCCGGGCCCCGAGCCCCGCGCGCAAGCCGGCGCCGGAGCGCGCCGCGCGCCCGCGACGCCCCGCGTCCTCGCGCCGCGCGACCGAGCACCTGCGCGGCGCCGACCCCGTGCTCGCGGAGCTGATCGCGACCGTCGGTCCCCTGAGCGACGCCCGCGCGGGAGGCCCTGCGAGCGACGAACACTACGGTGCGCTGGTGCGCTCGATCGTCAACCAGCAGCTGTCGGTGCGAGCAGGCGCGGCGATCTACGGGCGACTGACGGAGCGCTTCGGCGGTCGGGCGCCGACGCCGGCGGAGATCCTCGCCGACGATCCCGAGGAGCTGCGCGCGGCGGCGGGGCTCTCGCGGGCGAAGGTGGGCTTCCTGCGCTCGCTGGCCGAGCACGTGGTCTCGGGCGAGCTGGAGCTCGAGCGCCTGGACGATCTCCCCGACGAGCAGGTGATCGAGGAGCTCGTCGCCGTCAAGGGCCTGGGCGTGTGGACTGCGCACATGTTCCTGATGTTCCACCTGCAGCGCCCGGATGTGCTGGCGGTCGGCGACCTCGGCATCCGCCGCGCGATCGAACGCGCCTACGGCCTCGACGGCCTGCCCGACGCGGCCACCATCGAGCGGATAGCCGAGCCGTGGCGCCCGTACCGGACGCTTGCGTGCCGCTACCTGTGGCGCTCGCTGGCGAACGAACCCGAGTAGCGCCGGCGACGACCGCTACTTCTTCTTCTTCTCGCTCTTCTTCTTGGAGCCCTTGGACGCTTTGGCGCCGTACTTCTTGCGGGCCGCCTTTTCGCACGCCAGGCGCTTGCGCTTCTTGCTCTTGGCCTTGTACTTCGTCCTGCACGCCTTCAACGCTTTCGCGAGTTCTTCCGCCTTCGTGATCTTGAAGGGTTTCACTCCGCTGCAGCCGGTGATCGCGACGTTCGTGGTCTCGCTGATGAACGCGCCGTTCTGAGCTGTGATTTCGGTGGGGATCGTCAGGCTCGCCTTGCACAGGTTGTAGTGTTCGTCTTCCGGCACGTCCGGCGTCAGCGCCGAGTGCGGGCCTTCCGGGAAGATCGATTCGAACTTGGTGAACGGGGCGTCCGGGGAGGTTTCGAACTTCGAGTAGGTGATCCCATCGTGGATGTACGTCTTGCCGTCCACGACCAGCTTCACACCTTCGCCCTGCAGGACGAACTCGACGTCGGGGAATTCCGCGCCGCCGTGCGAGACCAGGTATGCGGGCCCTCGCAGCGGGTTCTTGAACACGGGCGTGTGGACGATCCCTTCGCCGATCACCGAGCCTTCGTCGCACGAGGCCGGGTTGGCGTCGAAGACGACTTCCAGGCACGCTTTCTGGATCGTCGACAGGCGCGAGGGCAGTTTCGAGGGGATCGTGAGGTCGACCTTGTGGATGTTCGCCTGACCGAGACCGGGCGATTCGATCGTCACGGCGAAGGTCGTGCCGTTGGCTTTGCTGCCCTGGCCTTTGACCGAGGCCGTGAGCTTCGGTTCGAACGGCAGCTTCGCGCAGTTCGTCACTTCGAACGGGTCGGAGATCGCGGAGTGAGCGCCTTCGTAGCCACTCAGCGAGCCGGTGGTTTCCAACTTGCTGCAGTTCGTCGGGTTGAACTGGAAGCGCTTGCCTTCCGGGCGTTCGACGGTGACGTTGAGCGCTTTCAGCTGCACCGGCACGCCGTCGAGCATCTTCGGGATCGGTTCGCTCTTGACGATCGCCTGCGCGGTGGTTTCGTTGATGTTGATCGTCGAGAGGATCTTCACGTAGCCGAGGTCGAACGGGCCGGCCTTCGCTCGGGTGACGGCCAGCAGCCCGAACGGCGCTTCGCCGTGCGTGCTCGTCGCCTTCAGCGGGCCGGTGAGGTAAATCTGCCCGCCGAGCGTGACGGGCGAGCCACCGAGGCCCGAGTCGCTGGTCGTGTGGCCGACCAGGCTTTCGGCCGGGCAGTTTCCGGCTTCCGGCGCTTCCGCCTGTTCCTGGCTGCACAGCGGGACTTCGGAGATCAGGGCGGCGACGCCCGGCGGAAGTTCGGTGTCGATCGTTTCGAGCGCCTGATCGCCGTCCGGGCGCCCGATCGTGACGGTGAACGGCGTGAAGGCGCCGGCTTCCGTGTCGGTGGCGCCTGCGTGGATGCTCGGGGCGAACGGCAACGACTGCGAAGGCGACGTCGGGCACGGCTGGCCATCGGGGTTGGGTGTGGGTGTGAAGCTCGACCGCACTTCCTTGCCCTGGCCCGACCACGCTTGCAGCGTGACCACGCTCGTGGATTCTTCACAGCGAGAGGGCGTGGCCTGCGAGGCGCGCGGACCGTCGAATAGGTGCAGTTTCAGCGACGAGAACGGAAGCGGGGGAGTGTCGCTGAAGACCGATTCGAGCTGACCCGTGGCCTGGTCGATTTTGACTTCGCCTGCGAGCTTGAGAAGCGTGCCGGTGATCGGTTCTTCGGCGACGAGGTACAGCACCAGCGGGGACTTGAACGGATCGGTGTCCTGGGAGCCGAGATAGACCGCGCCGGTGAGTTCGTGTTCGAGCAGCGGGGTGGCGATCGAAACCGTGCCCAGCTTCGACGCGCCCGGGCATTCCGCGGCTGCCGCGGTGAAGAGCTGTTCGGAGTCGGAGAGCCCGCCTTGGAGGGTCCCGCCGGGTTCGTCGAAGCCAATCGACTCGGTCCCACACGTTTCGAGCCCGTTGGCCGCGCCCGCGCTCGATTGCATTCCTGGGGGCAGAATGAGGGTGTTCTTCGCCACGTCGGCCTCTGCGGGACCGGCCTCCGACAGGGTGCTGGCCTGCGGTACTTCTGCTTCCACGGTCAGCCCGCTCGGGGTGCTCGCGGCGCTTTCGTCCGGTCGCACGCTCAGCGACGGTTCGAACGGGAGCGCGTCGCAGTCCGTGAGGGTCGAGACGAGTTCGGGTTCGAGCGGTTTCGTGTACGTTTCGCTGTTCCACGGCTCGGCCTGCACGGACGTCTTCAGCGGTTCTGAGCAGTAGGTTGGCAGCGTGAGGTAAGGCTTGGGATTCGGCTGCTTGAGCAATTCGCACGGGGGCTGCGGTTCGAGTGCGTGCAGCTTGAAGCCACCGCCAAGGCATGTCCATCCACGCGCTTCGTCGTGACTTTCGGCTTCGGGGCTGCCCCAGATCGTCAGGATGACGCTGAGCGCTCCCGCCGCCTCGGAAGTGTATTTGCTGCTCGCCTGCACGCCATAGCCTTCGCCGGTCCTCACCGCCGTGTCGATCGACACCGGAACTTTTTCGAACTCGAAGCCGAAGCGAGCCGGCTCACCGGCTGCCGGCTCGAGGTTGAACACGGGCACCGTTTCCGTTCCCTGGGGGAAGTTGAACGGTTCGTTGAATGTCACCACCGCCACCCCGATCGCGGTGTCGGCGGGACAGGCGTCGGCGTTTCCGGCCAAGATCGTGGAGAAGTCCACTTCCGAGCACTCCTTCGGCACTGTGATGTTTCCTAGTAGTCCGGGAGGCAGGTCGTCCGCAAGGTTCTTGAGCAGTCCGGGCGCCTCGGGCACGATCAGGTTTGGTTCCTTGAGATCGCCTTTCCCGAGTATCTGATTGAGCTGGAGCGTGGTCGTCAGAGCGAACGGATGCGTGCCCGCCTTCAGGTCCGGTTCCCCGTTTTCTTCTTCTGGAACCAGTTCGTAGCGTTCGACCCCGAACGGCGTCTTTTCGTACCCATCGGGCGTTTCGCGGGCGATCCTCAACGGCAGCCTTGCTTCCTTGGGTGAAGCGTTGGCCCCTGCGACCGTCACTTCGTTTTCTTCTTCGAGAAGCAGTTCGCCGTGGTCTCCCAACTTCGTCGTAGGCTTGGTTGCCACCTTGACCGGAACGTGGACCTGGACCGCGATGTACGGCGGCAGCGTGCCGACGAATTCGCAGGTGCGCACTTCGTGGCCTTCGCTTTCGTGGCCTTTGCAGTTCGTCATTTTGACAAATGCGGCGTTGCCGTTGGTCCCAAGCTCAGCTTCGCCGGCCATTTCTCCGGTCGCTTCGACGCCTATCGGCAACGTGTCGGTTATCGTGACATGTTTTTCTGAGGCGAGGACGGGCGCACTGCCGAGGTTGACGATGACCGCGACGAGCTCCCCTTCGCCACCCGGCGCGAGAAGCGTCGGCGCCGAGCTGGCGACGATGTCCCAACGCGGAGCGCCTGTCTCACCAAGCGCTGGAGAGGCTCCGGCCGACCAGACGAGGGCAAGAGCGCCCAAGAGCACCACGAAAATGGCTCTCGTACGGATGATGGGCCTAACGTGCATCTGCCAGCGGCCTCCTAGCGCCTGGTCCTCGCATCGCTCCCACGCGGCGCGCGCTTCGCGACCGCGCTCTTCGACGCCTTTGCGGCGCCGTACTTCTTACGGGCGGCCTTTTCGCACGCCAGGCGCTTGTGCTTCTTCTTGTCCTTCTTACACGCCTTGAGCGCTTTCTCCAGCAGCTGCTTCTTCGTCAGCTTCGGTGGCGGCGTGGACTTCTTTTCTTCGGGCTTCTTTTCTTCCTTCTTACCCAGGACCGCGATGTTGCCCGAGCCGTTGAGCGCCTCGCTGGCGGGCGCTTCGAAGGTGCTCGGCGGGAAGCTTCCGGGCCGGCATTCGCTTTCCCCGCTGCAGGGCGAGCTTTCGCTGGGCACAGGCGGCATCACGCACCCGGCTTCCGGACAGACGCGGGCGTCGTAGAGGTCGTATGCCGAGTCGTCGTCCAGCGGCGAGAGCTTCGCGGTGGTCAGGAAGAACACGTCGTCACCGTTTTCGCTCGCTTCGACGAATGCGGATTCGTGCGATGCGCTCCCTGAGGAGATCAGGGCGACGCAGCCTTCTTCGGTGTTATCGGCACTGCAGCCGCCGACGCCTTCGGGCTCGTACTCGTAGACGTCCATCGTGCCCCGGTTGACGGCCTGGGGAACGAGCGGGTCGGAGCTGTTGAAGAACAGCCGGCCTTTGTCCGAGAGGTATCGAGACTGCGAGAGGGCGACCTGGGCACCGATCCCGGTCCACCCGGGGACGTTTGCCGCCAGCCAGGAATCCTGGCCGGTGGTGTTCACCCCGCCAGCCCACGTTTCCGGTCTGTCGACGAGCAGCCCACGGCCTTCGCCCGACTGTTCGATGTCATGCACGCCGTACGGCCGGGCGCCGCTCGGGTCGCACGAGGCGCACACGAGATGGTCGGTCTGGGCGTCGTAGAGGAAGACCTCCTCGTCGCGCTCGCCGCTGACAGCGTCGATGTTGTCGTATCCGGTCAGGCTCTGATCGGACATGAACGCCACGAACTGTCCGTTCGGCGACACCCGGCTCGTCATGTTGTAGAGGTCGTAGTTCTGGATGTTTTCGGTCTCTCCCCAATCTGGGAAGTCTTCGTTGGACAGCTGGGCGATGAACGTCGTCTTCCAGACGCCGCCTTCATCGTGGCTGACGTACAGGTTGCACGTCTTTTCGCGTGGGGCACTGGGGCCGCAGCGGCCGCGTTCGGCCTGTTCACCCCTCGCTTCGTTGGTGGCCAGCACGCCGTTGGCGACGTAATAGATGGTCGAGCCGTCTTCGCTCGCGCCAATCACACCGGACAGGACTTCGGGGATTTCGCCCGCATGCAGCGTCGGCGTAATGTCGGTGACGCGCTTGCTCGGTTCCTGGTCGGGTTCGAACACGTACAGCTGCTCGGAGAAGGTTTGTTCGTTTTCCGGGCTCGGTTCCAGGTCCAGGGCATTTTCAGCGAGCTTCTGTGGGTCGGTGAAGAACACCTTCGTCCCGGCGGTGTTGGCGGTCTGGAACACGGGAGACACGGTTGCCGAAGAGGTTTCCGATCCGTCGTTGGGAGCGTCGATTCGGAGTGTTTTGTCCTTCGCCGGTTCACCTTCGAGCTCGCGCATGTAGAGGTGTCGCGTACCGGTGTCGTAGAAGACCACGCGATCGCCCTCGCTGCACGGTTCGGCGCGTTCCGGGCCGCACGCTTCGGAGACGGCGTTCCTGGGACCTTCGTAGATTCCTTCTTTTGCAAACTTGACGGTCGCAGGCGCCTGCTCTTCGTTTGGCAGAATGCCGATGACCTGCAGCCCAGGTTCTGGCTCTGCTTCTCCAGCACAAGTCGAGCACCACTCGTACAGCTGTTCCGGGCCAGCACCCGCCAGCTGGGGTTCGGGGGAGAAGAGAAGGACGTGGCTCAGATCGGATGTCGCGCCTTCGAAAGAGAAGGTCGACTTCCCCTTCACGGTCATCAGCGGGAGATCGCCGGGGTTCGCTTCGGCTTCTCGAGCTTCTTTATAGACCTGTTCCTCTCCGGCTTCGGGTGCTATAGGCGCATCGGCGCGCAGGTAGACGGTCCGTTCGAAAGTCCGTTCGGCCGGTTTCGACAGCTCTTCTTCGGGCTCGAGGAGAGCGACCGACAGGTCGCGGGAGAAGGCCTGGTAGGCATTGCGCGCAGCGCCCTTGATGCCGTACGGGAATGTGTTCCCGGTGGCTATGTCCTGGGAGGCCCAGCCACCGTCGGCTTCGTGGTGGGCGAGGATCTGGCTGGGTTCCGGGCCGCGGTTGCCTTCGGGTTCACCGTTGCCGACGGGAGCGCTCGTGAGGTACGTGACGGCTTCGCCGTCGGCTGCCGCCTGAACGATCCCGCCTTCGTGGGTGAATCCCTCGATCGTGGCGCCGTCCTTCTTCTCCGGCGAGACGAGCTCCCAAGCGCGGCCGTCGGGAAGGGCTTGGGCGGTCGTGAAGGTCGCTTCCACGCTTTCGGTGCTCCCATCTTCGTTGGTCGCGATGAGCCGGAAGTGGTAGGTGGTGTCGGGCGAGAGCCCTTCCACGGCGACCGACGCGAACCGCTCTTCGAACCCGTTGCCGACATCCTGGCCGGGCTTGGCGGGGGCGTCGATGCAGGCGCCTTCCGCGCAGCTGGCGGTGCCGTACTCGAAGTAGTAGTGGGTGTCGAGTCCCTCTGGGTCGACCTGGGCGCGCAGTTCCGCCGCGGTAGGTGACGACGTGGTCGCGCTGAGGCTCGAGACCGTCGGCGCCTTCTTCGGTTCCGGCCCGTACACATCGACCCTCGCCGCGCTCGCGTCGGGAACGAACACTTCGTTCGTGTCGGCGTCGACCGCAATACCGCGGCCACCCTGCAGAGGTTCAGCTCCAGGTTCGTCCGCGCCGAAGCGCTGGAAAAGGAAATCCTCGGAGGATTCACCAGAGGGGGCGAACGCGGCGACGCTCGTCGCGTTGTCGAGGTAGACATCACCGCTCGAGGGCCGTCCGTGGGACAGGTCGACAGCGACCCCGGTCGTGTTCTCGTGCCCCAGTTCCTCCACGAGCACCCCTTCGGTACTTCCTTCTGCGGACAGGATCGCGAACTTCGCGACGTAGCAGTGGTGCGCTTCACAGGGTTCCGGCAGCGTTTCGTGCTTCAGTTCTTCGTGTTTTTCTTTGCGTTCTTTTTCCCTTTCGGGGATGTTTTCCGTTTCTTCCTCCAAGCGTTCTTCGTAGTCCATGCCGCCGGGTTCGTAGGTGACGTATACGTCACCGTTGGCGTCAACGGCGAAGCCAGGCCTCGCGGGACCAACTTCTTCGGGCAGTTCGATCCCGGTGACTTCTTCTTCCGCTGGCCGCGCACTGCCGGGCGCTTCGTTGCTGGAGCTGAAACGGAACAGATCGAATTCGTCTTCTTCTTCTTCGCGCGCCACCCAGACCGTGCCTGTGGTAGTGACGGCGACGCCGAGCGGTGGCTCTTCTTCGAAGTCTTCGTCTTCTTCCTTGGTGATCAGCCGGCGGACGAGCCGCCCCGCGGGAGGATGGCCCTCACCCGTGAACTCGTCGACCACCGCTTTCTTCGGCGAGCCGTTCGCAAGCACGTAGACGTCGCCGTGGGAAGGTGAGCCGGCCGCGTTGTCGACCGCGATCGCCACGGGGGAGTCGAACTGTCCCTTGCCGTAGCCCGGAAGCCCGTCCCGGCATTCTTTCGTGCATCGTTGGAATTCTTCGCCGCCCGTCTCGACGCCGTAGCCCCACGCTTCGAGGAATTCGCGTTTGGGCCCGTACACCATCACGCGGTTGTTGGCGGTATCCAGGACATAGACGTCGCCCGTCGATTCGTCCACCGCGACCGCCGAGGGCTTCGAAAGACCCTGTTCTTCACCGAACTTCGTTTCATAGACATGGCCCTGCTGGGTGAGGGCCTGGGCAGAGGAGCTGCAGAGCGCACCCGCGACCGTGACGGCCACCATAGCCACGAGCGAGCGCACGCGGAGCCGGCAGCGTCCGGCTCCGAGCCGAGCACCGGCAGCTGCAACCGCCTTGTCTCCCGTCTCCTGCCCCATCACAACTCTACGCCTCGCCTCTCCTGACTCGGTATCCCTCTGAGAACAGCGTACCAACGGGTTGAGCACTTCGCAACCCTCTACCAACGAAAGGCCAGGCCGGCGGTATCGCGTGGCCGACCCGCGTCGCTCCGGTATCGGCGGGCACTCCGCAGAAGCTGACCCAGTACGCGTGTGTGGGGCCCGGAGGCCCCACACACGTACCGCTTTGACTGGCTAACCAGCTATCTACAGGGCGAACACGCCTACCGGCGTTTTACCCTTGATTTCCTGATCGGTGTTCTCACCCGACGGAAGCGTGACTCCGGGGGGTGTGATGGTGCTGAGCAGGAATGCCTGGTACGGACCGACTTCTTCGCCTTCGAAGAAGACGTCTTCCGCTGCACCGGTTGCGGGGTTGACTTTCAGGTTGATGTGCGCCTTCTTGGTCGCGGCTTCGACGGAGCCTTCAAGCGTGCCGATCGCCGTGTTCGTCGTTACGACTTCGAGGCCTTCGCAGTTGAATGCGGCGCTCGGAGTGCTCTCTGCTTTTTCGAGCGTTTCTTTTTCGGTCGCGCCTTTAGCGGCCGCTGCGTAGGTCAGCATTAAGACTTTGCCGGCCCATAACACTGGCGTCGTGCTCAGCAGGAAAGTCGTGATGTCGCCGACTGTTTTGTCTGTCACGCCCGTGCACTTTTTACCTTCCGTGGTGCAGTCTTCGAACGTAATCGTCGACGTGCTTAACATCGCGTTGACGTATTTACCCGAGCCTTTGCTCTTCTTGCACACGACCGTGCCGACGACCGCGCCACCCGCTAACGGTTCAGCTTCTTTCGCGGGGATGTAGCTGTAGAGCGTGCTCGTCTTGCTCTTGCTGGTGAATTCCTGACCGGCGACTTCTTCCAGTTCGTACTTGCCGGTCCCTGCCACTTTGCTACCCGGCGTGCATTCCTTGCTGGAGTAGTTCCCGCCCTTCTTCTTCCCACATACCATGTATAAATGTAATAACACGGCGAATGCCGAAGTCGCGGCCATCGCGCTGAACGCGAAGACTGCGACCAGGCACAGCCCAACCATGCTGATGCGTTTCATCTTGTCCACTGCTCCTTTTCCCTCTGGGAATTGATCGACCGGCCCCGGAACTCTCCCTCTTCCTGCTTCAGGACGAAGATGACCTCCCGAAGCCAGCCACCACAACCGCTGCCTGCGACGCAGCCAACGGCTCTGTACTCCTGACCTTGCCAGAAAACGACTCTGACGTCAAGGTCAAGCCCATAGCGATGCCGAGGCAAGCGACAGCGGACCCCTCCATGGAAGTCCTGCGCTGCCGCAGACGTAGGCGCTCCGCACCCCTCCTCGCCACGCTTGACATCATGTCACGGCGACGGTACCACAGACCGCGTGTCGCCGTCAAGATGGGCGCGGCTCGGGGCCTCGTAACGAGCGAGGTCGCGGGCGAACGCGCCGCAGGCTCAGACGGCCGAGACCTGCTCCTCCTCGGCCACGCGGAAGGAGGAGCCGCAGCCGCAGGCGGCGACGACGTTGGGGTTGTTGACCTTGAAGCCCGCGCCCTGCAGGCTCTCCTCGTAGTCGATCGTCGAGCCGCGCACGAACTGCAGGCTCTCGCGGTCCACCAGCAGCTTCAGGCCGTGGCTCTCGAACACCACGTCGCTGTCGCGCTGCTCGTCGAAGGCGAGCTGGTACTGGAAGCCCGAGCAGCCGCCGCCGCGCACGCCCACGCGCAGGCCGGCCACGCCGACCTCCGCCTGCTGGCCGGCGAGGAACTCGTGCACCTTCTCGGCGCCCCTGTCGGTTATCTCGATCATCGGCTTCGCTTTCGTAGGCTCATCGGCCAAGACTATCCAAAGTATAGCGGTGGGCCCGGCTCTCGCCGCCCGCTCCCAGACCTTCTAACCTTGGGACGGAATGCCGTCACCGCAGGACATCAAGCAGCGCATCGAGGCCGCCATCCCGGGTGCGCACGCCGAGGTCGAGGACTACACCGGGGGCGGCGACCACTTCCGCGCGACGGTCACAGCCGAGGCGTTCGCGGGGCTGAGCCGCGTCGAGCAGCACCGCCGTGTGTACGAGGTCTTCGGCCAGGAGATCGGCGGTCCGATCCACGCCCTCGCGCTGAAGACGCAGGCCCCTTCGACGATCCCCACCCACTGACAGCCAGGAGCACGCATGCCCACACAGTCCCAGCCACTACCGATGTCCGCCGGCCAGCCGACCACCGCGCCAGCGCCGCCCGCCCCCCGCAGGGCGAGGGCAACCCGATTCGCGACGCGATCGCGGCTGCGATCGCCGAGCACGACGTGATCCTGTTCATGAAGGGCACGCCGGAGGCGCCCGCGTGCGGCTTCTCCGCGCGCACCGTCGCGGCGCTGCAGGCGCTCGAGGTGCCGTTCGCCGCCGTCGACGTCCTTCCAGACCCGCGCATCCGCCAGGAGCTCTCCGCGCTGTCGAGCTGGCCGACGATCCCGCAGCTGTTCGCCCGCGGCGAGCTGGTCGGCGGCTGCGACATCGTCACCGAGATGTACGAGTCGGGCGAGCTCGCGCAGGCGCTCTCCTGAGCGCCGGCTCGCGAGGCGTCGCGGCCGCGTTGCTGTAGGGTCCCGCGCCGCATGGCCCCAGTAGCGGTCGCCACCGACAGCACCCAGTACCTGCCCGACGAGCTCGCGCGCCGCGAAGGCGTGCACCGCGTCAGCCTCTACGTGGGCTGGCGAGGTCAGCCCGAACGCGAGCTCGACATGGACGGCTTCGACGCCTTCTACGAGCGCCTGCGCACCGATCCCGAGCTGCCGAGCACCTCACAACCGTCGATCGGCGACTTCCTCGCCGTCTGGGAGCCGCTGCTCCAGGACGGGCAGGACATCGTCTCCGTGCACCTATCGGGTGGCATCTCCGGCACCTTCGAGGCCGCGCGCCAGGCGCAGGGGCTGCTTGCCGAGCGCGGGCAGGGCCAGCGCGTGGAGGTGATCGACGGCGAAACGGCCTGCGGCGGGACCGCGCTGCTCGTGCTCGCCGCGTGCGCCGCGGCGCGCGCCGGGGCGGACAGGGACGCGGTCGTCGAGCGCGTACGCGAGGCGCGCAGGGCGCTGCGGATCTGGTTCTGCGTGGACACGCTCGAGTACCTGCGCCGCGGCGGGCGCGTGGGCAAGGCGCAGGCGTGGCTGGGCGGCACGCTGCGCATCAAGCCGATCCTCTCGCTCGAGCACGAGATCGTCCCGGTCGAGCGCGTCCGCACCGCCGGGCGCGCGTTCGAGCGCATGGTCGCCTACGCCCAAGAGCTCCACGACGCGGGCGCCGACGGCTGGGTCGTGCAGCACATCCAGGCGCCCGAGCAGGCGCAGCGGCTGATCGACCGCAGCCGCGAGATCTTCGACTCCGAGCCCGTCTTCACCTCCGAGGTCGGGCCGGTGATCGGCACGTACACCGGCCCGGGGTTGATCGGCGTCGGGGCGATCCCCCGCGCGCTGCTGGCCTGACTCAGTCGCGCTTGCGACGACGGCGGCGGCGCAGCACACGTGCGCCGATCATCAGCCCCACGGCCGCCGCGCCGAGCGCGATTTCCGTGCGGTGGCGCTCCACGTGCGCGCGCCAGTCGGTCACGCGGGTGACTTCGCCGCGCAGCCGGTGCACCGACACCGCGAGCTCCTCGCGGTTGGCCTCGATCGAGCTGCGGATCTCCGCGGGAGAGCGCCCAGCCATCAGTCCTCCTCCCCTGACTCAATCGTCGCCGTCGTATCCTCGGCAGGCGCGTCCTCATGCGCTGCCGGCGCGTCATCCGCCGGCGTTTCCTCGACTGCCACCTGCGCCGGTGCGTACTGGGGCGGCGCCTGCTCCGGCGCGGCCGCCATGGCCGCCGCGCCCGGACCGACGCTCTCGCGGATCTTGCGGGCCTCCTCGATCGCCATCGTCGGCACCGGCGGCGAGCCTTTTTTGACGGCTTTGGCGGCGACCAGGCCGGCGAGGATGCCGAGCACGACGAGGATCACCGCCATCGCGAAGAAGCCGTAGAAGAAGGTGTAGTCGTTGCCGATCGGCAGGTAGAAGTAGAGCAGCCAGGCGCAGCCGACGAGCGCGAACACGAGTGCCGCGAGGAAGAACACGCCCGCCACCACCCCCACGATCGCGCCCTTGACGAGCTTCGTCGCCTTCTCGCCGACCTCCGCCTTCGCCAGCTCGATCTCTTCGCGCACCAGCAGGCTCGCGCGCTCGGAGACCTCCGCGATCGCGGTCGCGATGCCCTGGGTCGCCTCCCTGCTCCCGCTGCCCTCAGCTAGATCGCCCAGCGGCGGAAGACCGGCGCTCACTCCGGCGGCTCCTCGTCGAACAGTCGCCGCCAGACGCCCGTCGCCACACGTGCGGTGAGCATGCTCGCCAGCGCTCCCACGCCTGCGAGCAGGCCCTGCCACATCAGCCGCTTGACGAGCTCGTTCTGCACGATCGCGCAGTCTATTCCTCGAGCCCGCCGCAGACGGTCTCGACGACCAGCCACTTGGCGTTCTCGAAGAACTCGTCCGACTGCGGCAGCAGATCGAAGATCCAGCCCGTCAGCAGCTGCTCGATCGCCCCGTAGAAGGCCATCGCGGCGAAGCGTGCGTCGATCTCCCGCTTGAACACCCCCTGCTCCTGCGCCTGGACGATCATCCCGCCGATCAGGTCGTAGGCCTCGCGGATCGTGGCGATGTGGGTGTTGCCGAACGAGTTCGCCGCGCGCGTGACCTCGACGATGATCACCTTCATCAGATCCGGGTCGTGGTGGTAGCTGTCGACGATGAACGAGGCGATCGCGCCGAGCTTCTCGCGCACGGGCCTCGCTTCCCCGTCGACTTCGCGGATCAGCTCGAGCATCACGTTCCAGCGCTCGAGGAACAGCGTGTCCAGCACCTCGTCCTTGGAGGCGAAGTAGTGGTAGACGAGCCCGTAGGCCACGCCCGCCTCGTCGGCGATGTCCGAGACCCGGCACGCGTGGAAGCCCTGGCGGGCGAACACGCGGACCGCCGCCTCCAGGATCAGCCTGCGCTTGTCGGGAGCCTTCGCCTGCGGCGCGTGCGTCGAGCCGGGGGCCGGTGCGCGGCCGCCGCTCACACCGCCGCCTCCGTCGTCTCGCGCGCCTGCGGAGCGCCCTCGCCCGCGGCGTCGTTGGCCTCGCCCACCTGCGCTTCCGGCCAGCGGTAGGCCGCGGGGCGACGGTTGGCGAGCGAGGGCAGGCTCGCGCGGATCTCGCGCTGGCGCTCGAGGTCGAGCTCGGCCACGATGTGCCCCTCGCGATCGGCGGCCTGCGCCAGCACCACGCCCCACGCGTCCACGATCATCGAGCGCCCGCCCGACTGCTGGCCGGCCGGGTGCTCGCCGACCTGGTTGGCGGCGATGACGAACGTCTGGTTCTCGATCGCCCGCGCGCGCACGAGCGTGCGCCAGTGATCGCGGGTGGTCGTCAGCGTGAACGCCGCCGGCAGCGCCACGATCCGCGCCCCGCGCACGGCGAGGATCCGGTAGAGCTCGGGAAAGCGCAGGTCGTAGCAGATCGACAGCCCCAGCTCCACGCCGCCGGCGGTGCTGCGACACGACGATCTCGTCCCCCGGCTCCTCCAGCTCGGACTCGCGATAGGTGTGCCCGCCGACCTCCACGTCGAACATGTGCAGCTTGCGATACACCGCCACGATCTCGCCGTGGGGGTTCACGTGCACGGAAGTGTTCGCGAGCTTGTCGTGGCCGGGGATGCGCTCCAGGATCGAGCCGGCGACGATGTCCACCCGCAGCTCCCGCGCGATCGCGCGCGCCCAGCCGATCGCCGCCCCCTGCAGCGTCTCTGCGCCCGCCCGCAGGTCCTCCTCGGAGCCCATCGCCGTCCACTTCTCGGGCAGCACGACCAGCGACGCGCCATCGGCCGCCGCCGCGCGCGTGAGTCGATCGGCGACGGCCATGTTCGCGACCTGATCGGCGGTGGAGTTGAGCTGGACTGCCGCGACCCTCACAAGTGCACATCCTCTCGCGGGCGTCACACCCGCTGGCTCCGCCACGACGGAGCCCAGTCGCTTAGATTGACTGGTCAGTCAATATCTTCAGAGCATAACGTCAGAGCGCTTCGCGGTGGCTGCGCAGGGCCGCGAGCAGCATCTTCGAGTGCATCGCCCCGATCAGCTCGCGCAGCGGCTCGCTGCCGGCGGCCACGATCTCCACCGCCCGCTCGATCTCCACCTCGCCGGCCAGGCGCTCGAGCAGGGCGCGCACCTCCTCCGCCACCAGCGGCTCCAGCGCCTTGCGGTAGCGGAGCGTGTCGTACACGGTGAACCCCAGCGCCTCGTCGTATCCGCCCGCGCGGAAGTTGGCGATCGCCTCGACGATCTTCACGTCGTCGCGGTCGTAGCCGCGGCGGTTGGGCGTCAGCACTCCTATGTCCGCGAGGCGCTCGAGCACGTTGCGGGGCACGCCGTAGCGCTCCTCGACGAGCTTGCGCGACACGCGCCCGCCGCCCTCGGCGCCCTCCAGCGCGCGCTCCAGCACGCGGTCCTCGAGCTCGATCAGCGCGCGCACGCGCTCGGGGTCCTGCTCGAGCGCGCCCTTGATCACGCGCAGTGGCATGAAGCGCTCCTCCTGCAGGCGCTTGATCAGCGCGATCCGCTGCACGTAGTCGGGCGGGTAGTAGGCCATGTTCCGCGAGGTCCTCACCACGCCCTCCTCGCCGCCCAGCAACCCCTCGCGCAGGTAGTGGCGGATCGTGCCGGCGCTCACGCCCGAGCGCTCGGCCAGCTCGCTCATCTTGATCAGCTCCCCCTTCATCGTCCGCTCACGCGCGGAACGTCATGGCGGCGCCGGCGGCGCCCGCCGCGCCGGCCGCAGCGCCCGACTCCAGCAGCTCGGCCACCCGCTCGGGCGAGTAGCCCGCCGCCAGCAGCACCTCCTCGGTGTGCTCGCCCAGCTGCGGGCCCGGCATCCGCGCGTGCTCGCCCGGCGTGCGCGCGAGCTTGACGGGGATGCCCAGCTGGCGCACCGGCGCGCCGGCGCCGGGCTGCTCGATCTCGACCACCATCTCGCGCTCGCTCACCAGCCGCGAGGACAGCGCCTCGTCGAGCTCCAGCACGGGCTCCAGGCAGCAGTCGTGCTCGCGCGCGAACGCCTCCCACTGCTCCCGCGTGCGGCCCCTGAAGATCTCGCTCACCTGCGCGTGCGCGTCGGAGCCGGGGCGCTCGAACTGGCTGCCCACCAGGTCCTCGCGGCCGATGCCGCGGCACCACGCCTGCCAGAACTTCGGCTCGAGCGCGCCAAGCGAGACCCACCCGTCCGCGCATTCGTACGGGCGGTAGCAGACGAGCGCCCCCGCCAGCGGCAGATCGCCGCGGCGCGGGACCTTCCCGTCGGCGAAGTACGCGGCCGCAACCAGCGCCAGCCACGAGAGCGCGCCGTCGGCCATCGACACGTCCACCAGCTGGCCTTCGCCCGAGCCGTCGCGCTCGCGCAGCGCCGCCAAGATCCCGAACGCCGCCATCAGCGCGCCGCCGCCCAAATCGGCGATCTGGCCGCCCGCCTGCACCGGCTCACCACCCTGGGCGCCTGTGAGACCGAGCAGACCGACAAGCCCCAGGTAGTTCATGTCGTGCCCGGAGGCGTCGCGTTTGGGGCCGTCCTGGCCGTAGCCGGAGATCGCGCAGTAGACGATCCCCGAGTTCTCCTCGCGCATCCGCTCGTAGCCGACGCCGAGGCGCTCGAGCACGCCGGGGCGGAAGGACTCCAGCACGACGTCCGCGTCGCGCACGAGCGCCAGCAGCGCTTCGCGACCGCCCTCGCTCTTGAGGTCCAGGCGGATCGAGCGCTTGTTGCGGTTCAGCGCCAGGAACAGCGCCGACTTCGCGCTGTCGTGCGCGCCCTCGTAATAGGGAGGCGACCAGCGGATGTAGTCGCCCATCCCCGTGTCCTCCACCTTGATCACGTCCGCCCCGAAGTCCGCCAGCAGGAGCGAGCAGAAGCCGCCCGGGAGCAGGCGCGAGAGGTCGAGCACGCGGATGCCCTGCAGCGGGAGGCTCATGCGGGAGCCGCCTCGCGCCCCGGGATCGCCAGCGCCGCGCGGGCCTCTACCACGCTCGCCGGCCTGCGGCCGATGTCCTCGGTCATCTGCCTCGCCTTCGCGATCAGCTCGCCGTTGGAGCGGGCCATCGTGCCGTCCGGCAGGTACAGGTTGTCCTCCAGGCCCACGCGGATCGAGCCGCCGAGCGTGAGGGCCGCGGAGACGAGCATCCACTGGTCGCGGGAGATGCCGATGACGCCCCAGTGCGAGTGCCGCGCCCCGTCCGGGTCGGCGGGGATGTTCTCGACCATCGCCGCCAGGTTGCGGGCCGTCGGCGGGATGCCGCCGACTACGCCCATCACGCAGTCCACGTGCAGCGGCTGGCGCAGCACGCCCATGTCGATCAGCGGCGCGAGGCTGCCCACGTGGCCAACGTCGAAGCACTCGTGCTCGGGTTTGATGCCCAGCTCGTTCATCGCCTCCAGCAGCGCGACGATCTCCTCGAACGGGTTCGCGAACACCATCTTGAAGACGAACTCCCGTCGCGAGCGCGAGTACTTGGCGTAGTTCATCGAGCCCATGTTCAGCGCCGCCACCTCCGGGCGGCAAGCGCGGAGGTATTCGACGCGCTTCTCCACCGGGACCCCGATCGTGCCCGTCGAGAAGTTGATGATCGCCCGATCGCCCACCTCGTCCTTGATCGCCTGGGCGATCGCCGCGAAGTCCTCCACCTCGTAGCTCGGCGTCCCGTCTGGCTTGCGCGCGTGGATGTGGATCATCACGCCGCCCTCGTCCACGATCCGCCGCGCCTCCGCCGCGTACTCCGCGGGCGTGTACGGGATCGCCGGGCACTGCTCGCGATTGGCCAGCGCACCGGAGATCGAGCAGGTGATCACGACCGGGTCCTCGAGGCTCATCGAAGCTCCTTGCTCGGCGAGGTAGTGTCCCTCGGCGACGGCTGTATCGCCGCTGTCATACGGCCGACGGAAAAGGTCATACCGGCACCACCCCATTGCGCTTCCACGGTCGCTCTATCTTCTTGCCGGCCGACATCTCCAGCGCCCGGCAGATCGTCTCTCGCGTCTCCCGCGGGTCGATGACGTCGTCGATGACGTCGTTGCCCGCCGCGACGTAGACGTCGAAGATCTTGCGGAAGCCCTCGATCAGCTCGGCCTTCTTCGCCTGCGGGTCCTCCGCCGCCTCCACCTGTTTGCGGAAGGCGATCTCGACGACTCCCTCCGCGCCCATCACGCTGATCTCCGCGCTCGGCCAGGCGACGATCAGGTCGGGCTCGTACGCGCGGCCGTTCATCACGTAGTAGCCCGCGCCGTAGGCCTTGCGGGTGATCACCGTCACCTTCGGCACCGTCGCGTTGGCGACCGCGTGGAGCATCTTCGCGCCGTGGCGGATGATGCCCTCCGCCTCCACCTTCGTGCCGACCATGAACCCCGGCACGTCCTGGATGAAGACGAGCGGGATGGCGAACGCGTTGCACAGGTTCACGAAGCGCGCGGCCTTGTCGGCGGAGTCGTTGTCGAGGATGCCGCCCAGCTGCTTGGGCTGGTTGGCGACGATCCCGACGGGACGCCCGCCGAAGCGCGCGAAGCAGGTGATGATCGTCTTCGCCCACTGGCCCTTGATGTCGAGGTACTCGCCGTCGTCGACGATCGGGCGGATCACCTCGTACATGTCGTAGGGCTTGCGGTTCGACTCCGGGAGCACATCGAGCAGGGCTTCCTCGCGGCGGTCGATCGGATCGGAAACTGCCGACAGCGGCGGGGCCTGTTCGCAGTTCTGCGGCATGTATGACAGGTACTGCTTGATCCGCTCGATGCACTCCTGGTCGTCGGCCACCTCCATGTCGCCGACCCCCGACTTGCGGCAGTGCACGCGCGAGCCGCCGAGCTCCTCCTGGGTGACGTCCTCGCCGATCGCAGCGCGCACGAGGTGCGGGCCGGCGAGCGCCATCGAGCCGCGGCCCTTGACCATCGGCACGAAGTCCGCGAGGCCGGGGATGTAGGCGGTGCCCGCCGCGCACGGGCCCATCAGCGCGGCGACCTGGGGGATCACCCCGCTCATCACGACCTCCTCGCGGAACAGGTGCCCGGAGCCGGCGAACATCGCCCCCGCAGCCTCCTGCACGCGCGCGCCCGCCGAGTCCAGCAGCCACACGAACGGGATGCGCTCGCGCAGCGCGAGCTCGCGCAGGCGCGTGACCTTCAGCTCGCCGGTCATCCCCATCGAGCCGGCCATCACCGTGAAGTCGTACGCGCAGACAGCCGTCAGGCGGCCGTTCGACCTTGCCGTAGCCGGTGATCACCCCGTCCGCCGGGGCGTCCACGCCGTCCATCGCCCGCTGGGAGAAGTGGGGCTTGCCGTGGATGCCGAGCTCCACGAACGTGCTCGCCCCGGTCGCCTCGTCGCCGTCGATCAGCAGCGCGATCCGCTCGCGCGCCGTCAGCTTCTCGCGGGCGTGCTGCTCGGCGATCTTCTCCTCGCCCCCGCCCAGCTTGATCCGCGCGCGACGGGCTTCGAGATCCTCGACGAGGGGACGCAGCAGCGAGCTCGCCTGGGGCGCAGGCGCCTGCGCCACCGGCTCCCCCTCCGGGGAGGATCCGGCGCCGGCGGGGGGAGCGTCGGCGGCTTTGCGCCTGCTCACCATCAACGCCCCTTCCAGACCGGCTCGCGCTTCTCGAAGAACGCGGTGACGCCCTCGACGATGTCCTCGGTGGACAGCGCGAGGGTGAGCTGGGCGCGCAGGTAGTCGAGGGCGTCGTCGAGCGGCATGTCGAGCTGGCGGCGCATCGCCTCCTTGCCCAGGCGCATGATCACCGGCGACTTCGACGCGAGCTTCCCCGCCCACTCGGCGACCGCCGCGTCGAGCTCGTCGTCCGCCACCACCCTGTTGACGATGCCCGCCGCGAGCGCCTGGCTGCGCGTCCCAGCGCTCGCCCAGCAGCAGCAGCTCGTTGGCCTTCTTGCGGGGGACGTTTCGGTAGATGATCGCCATGATCATGAACGGGAACGTCCCCACGTTGATCTCCGGCGTGCCGAACGTGGCGCCCTCCCCGGCGACGATCAGATCGCACGCGAGCGCGATCCCGAGGGCGCCCGCGAGCACGTGGCCGCGGGCGGCGCAGACGGTCGGCTTGCCCAGCTGGCCGATCAGCTTGAAGAGGCCGACGAAGCGCTCCGAGCCGAAGTGCTTCTCCACGAGCGGCGCGTCCGCGCCGAAGCCGCCGAGGGCGGCGCCCGAGGAGAACGTCTTCTCGTGCGAGGAGCGCAGCACCACGCAGCGAACGGCGTCGTCCTCGCGGGCGCTCTCGAAGGCGACGATCAGCCCGCCGAGCAGCTCCGGCGAGAGCGCGTTGCGCGTGTCGGGGTCGTTCAGCGTGATCGTGGCGATGCCCGAGTCGGCGACGTCGTAGAGGACCTTGTCCCGCGATGCGGTGGATTGCGTCTCGCTCGGCACGGGCGCATCCTAGCCCGAACCGCGCCTGCGGGAAGTGCGAAGCTCTACTGTTTACTTTTGGCGGGCGCTCCGTTAGCGTCCGCGACAGTCGCGATCGCGCCGACGGCCGACCGCCACACACCCGAGCAAGGAGATCGACACCACCATGGCCGCCACCGCCGCGAGCGTGCTGAAGCCCGACTTCAAGACCCAGCGCAAGCACTTCATCTTCACCGACGAGCACGAACAGCTGCGCGAGTCGATCACCAACTTCGCGCTCAAGGAGCTGGCGCCGCACGCGGAGGAATGGGAGGAGACGACGTTCCCCGACTCGGTGTTCGCGCGCATGGGCGAGCTCGGCTTCCTCGGCCTCGACAAGCCCGAGTCCTACGGCGGGCAGGGCGGCGACTACTACTCGGCGCTGGTGCTGGCGGAGTCGATGACCCACGCGAACTCCGGCGGCCTGGCGATGGGCGTGGCGGTGCAGACGGACATGGCGATGCCGCCGATCCTCGCGTTCGGGACCGAGGAGCAGAAGCGCGAGTGGGCCGAACCGGCGATCAAGGGCGAGGCGATCCTGTGCCTGGGGATCACCGAGCCCGACGCCGGCTCGGACGTGTCGGGGATCAAGACGCGGGCGGTGAAAGACGGCGATGACTACGTGATCAACGGCTCGAAGACGTACATCACGAACGGCCACCGCGCGCACGTGATCGTGCTCGTGACGAAGACCGACCCCGACGCCGGCTACGACGGCTTCACCCTGTTCCTCGTGCCGATGGACTCGCCGGGCGTGATCCGCGAGAAGAAGCTCGAGAAGCTCGGCATGCACGCGTCGGACACCGCGCTGCTGGCCTTCCAGGACGTGCGCGTGCCCGCCTCCGCCGTCCTCGGCCAGGTGGGCAAGGGCTTCTACCACATCATGTGGGAGCTCCAGGGCGAGCGCCTGATCGGCGCCGCCGGCTGCGTGGCGGGCGCGCAGAAATGCTTCGATCGCACGCTCCAGTACGCGCACGAGCGCAAGGCGTTCGGGCGGGAGATCGGCAAGTTCCAGGTGATCCGCCACAAGTTCGCGGAGATGGCCACGAAAATCGAGTCGGCGCGGCAGATGGTGTACGTGACCGCCTGGCGCTTCAACAACGGCGAGTACCCCGTGCGGGAGATCTCGATGGCCAAGCTCCACGCCGCACGCGTCACCTGCGAAGTGGCGGACGAGTGCATCCAGATCCACGGCGGCGCGGGCTACATGCGCGAGTACGGCGTCGAGCGCGCGTGGCGCGACGCGCGCCTGAACCGCATCGGCGCGGGCACCGACGAGATCATGCTCGACGTGATCGGGCGCTCGTACGGGCTGTGATCAGTCGATCGAGCCGCGCGGCACCACCCACTCGGTGGGCTGCTCGGTGACTGTGGCGATCAAGTCGAAGTCGGCGTCGTAGTGGAGGACCGTCAGCCCGGCGCGCTCGGCCGCAGCGGCGACGACCAGATCTGGGATGCTCGCCGCGCGATGCTGTCCTTTGTCTGCCAGCAATCCCTGGACCTCGATCGTGCGGTCGAGCGTCGCCTGGTCGAGCGGCACGTGCGCGAAGCGCAGCTCGATGTCGGTACGTCGCGCGCGGTGCTCCTCGCCCGAGCGCGCGCTGAACAGATGCTCGAGGTCGGTGATCGAGCAGCTCGCCACCAGCCCGCCCAGAACCTTCGGTTCGAATGCCGCGGCGACGGCCGGCTTGTGGGCACGGGCGATGACGCTGTTGTCTACGAGATGGGTGGGCGCGGCCACGCGCGTTCCATGATCTCGGGGTTGTGCAGGTCCTCGTTTTCCTTCCACCATGCGATCAACCGCTTGCCCGCCTCGCGTCTCACGACCTCGCGCAGCGCCTCATCCACGGTGTCCTTGACGCCGCGCGTCCCCAGTATCTCTCTGGCTTTGCTGAGCATATCCTCGTCGATATCCAATGTTGTCCTTCGCACACAATCAATATAGTCTGACTCGCTCGTTCTTGGCATATTCCTGCCTCCAGACATGACTCTCACCCCTCCCTTCTCCGACGAGCACGAGGATCTGCGACAGTCGATCCGCGGCTTCATCGACCGCGAGCTCGCCCCCCACGCGCAGCAGTGGGAGGACGAACGGTGGTTCCCCGACGACGTCTTCCCGAAGCTTGCCGCCCAAGGACTGTTGGGGCTGAAGTACCCCGAGCTATACGGCGGGCAGGGCGGCGACTACCTGCACGAGGCGGTGCTCTGCGAGGAGATGGCCCGCACCGGCTCCGGCGGCACCGCGGCGGGGATCGGCGCGCACATCAACATCGCGACACCGCCGATCTGGAAGTTCGGCACCGAGGATCAGAAGCAGCGCTACCTCGTGCCCGCGATCCACGGCGAGAGGATCGGCGCACTCGGCATCACCGAGCCGGGAGCCGGCTCGGACGTCGCCGCGATCGCCACCCACGCCGAGCGCGTGGACGGTGGGTGGGTGGTGAACGGCGAGAAGACGTACATCACCAACGGCGTCCGCTCCCACTTCATCGTCACCGCCGTGAAGACCACCAAGGATGGCGGCCACCACGGAATCTCGTTCCTGATCGTGGACCGCGGCGAGGGCGTCTCCTCGTCGAAGCTCGAGAAGCTCGGCTGGCATGCCTCCGACACCGCCACCATCAGCTTCCAGGACGTTTTCGTCCCGGAGGAGAACCTGCTGGGGGAGCTCCACGAGGGCTTCAAGCTGATCATGGCCAACTTCCAGTGGGAGCGGCTGGCGATGGCGCTCGGGGCGGTCGGGGCGATGGCGCTCGCGTGGGAGCGCACCGCCGCCTTCGCCCGCGAGCGCCAGGCGTTCGGCAGGCCGCTGTCGGGCCACCAGGCGATCCGCCACAAGCTCGCCGACCTCGCCACCTCTGTCTACACCTGCCGCTGCGTCACCTACGACGCGCTGCGCCGCTTCGTCGCCGGCGAGGAGCCGCTGAAGGAGGTCACGATGGCCAAGCTGCTCACCCAGCGCGCGTGCTTCGAGCTGATGGACGCCTGCCTGCAGATCCACGGCGGCGCCGGCTACATGCGCGAGTACTTCATCGAGCGCGCCGCCCGCGACGCCCGCCTCGGCCCCATCGGCGGCGGCTCGGACGAGATCATGCGCGAGATCCTCGGGCGCACGCTCGGCCTGTAGCGCAGCGATCGAACACCCGTCCAAAGCTTTCTTGCAGCGCTCAGGCGCGCGGCCTGACGGCCCGATGCGTCCGACGTGCCTGCCCTACGTCTCCCGCGGCTGGCCGCAGCCCTCGCCTTCGCCGTGTTGGCCGGAGGATCGCCCGCCGCGCTCGCCGCCCGGCGCCATCGCGACAGCGCCGTCGCGCGGCGCCGCTGTCCGCACGCCGCGTCGATGCCCACCACGCGGAACCTCAGCCTCACCCGCGCCGCGACGCTGTGCCTGATCAACCGCGAACGCGCAGCCCACGGCGAGCGCCCGCTGCGGGCGAACACGCGCCTGCGCCTGGCCGCGCAGACGCACACCGACAGCATGGCCCGCCACGACTACTTCGAACACGTGGGGCCGGCGGGCTCCACCCCGCTCGCGCGGATACGCCACGCCGGCTACATCTCCTCGCGGCTGGGCTACGAAGTCGGCGAGAACATCGCCTGGGGCACCGGCTACCTGGCCACGCCGCGAGCGATCGTCGCCGCCTGGATGCGCTCCCCCGGCCACCGCGCGAACATCCTCGACCCGCGCTACCGCGAAACGGGGATCGGCGTCTCGCCGCACGCGCCCGCGTCGCTCGCCCACGGCCAGCCCGGCGCGATCTACACGCAGGACTTCGGCGTCATCATCCGCGGCTGAGTCGCCGCGATCTCGCCCGCGAGCTGATCATCCGCGGCGGAGCGCCCACAATCTCCATGCAGGTGTCAATTTGACCGTGCGGGACGAGTCGTCGTCCCCAAGCCACCTGCGCATCGTCGGAAGCGACTAGCGCGAATCCTTAGCAACTATGCGCAACTGGTCACGGACGCGCTACATCCTGGGATAGAACTTCGTCGAGAAGCGTCTGCTGCGCGCTATCCAAGTCCGACAAATGCGGGCAGAGCCGCAGTCGGTCCAGTATGAGCCTGCGATACGTACTCGTCAGTTGGAACAAGTGATGCGACTCGACGTGGTGCGGTACGGCCAGATAGGGAATCGGCGGCACGAGCGATCCCATCCATGGCCCCCACGTGTCGGGCGTCGGCTCCATAACCTTCCGTGCCCATGTCTCACTCTTTCCGCAAGTAGCCTGACCGATCAACACCCAATGTCCCGGGCGAAGATCACGCCAATGCAAGTGTGAGAGCGTGTCAACACCAGCCTCATTTGCATGCGTGCGGCGCGGGGCGGCGTCGGGTGCCGCCTGAAGCTCAAGCTGGTTGGCAGCCAGTTCAAGGGCGCGCGCAAAGTCGCCCTCTTCCCGTCCAATCTCTCCCATGTTGACAGTTAGGACAAACCTGGTGGCGAGCGATTGTGCGACAATTGCCTCGAAGAGGTTGCGCGGACTTATCGCCGTGGGTACACTATACGCGTGTGCTACTGTCGTCGCGAGGAGGCAAAGATAGCGATCGTGGCAGCTCTCGCGTGACGAGCGCCTTTCGAGGCGCGCCCCATTCATCTGGAATGGGTAGTCGCTCCCAAGGAGAGTCGCTCGCTCATGAATGATGTCAAATACGCGGCGCGACGCCTCGGCAGCTGGATGTTCTTGGAGGTCACGGTCTACTGAGTCCTCGGGCGGTTCGTCTCCGCTGTCCTCGACCGGTGGAATCGCCTGAAAAAGCTCTCGCGATCTGACCTTCCAATCATTGTCCGCAATGAGATCTGCTAGATCGGCCTGCGTTAGCGACTGGGAATCCAGTGCAAGCAGCTCTATGTAATCTGCGAGTGCCGACCCATCCGCTTCCTTTCCGTACGCATCGGCCCGCGGTTCAATCGTCATCTAGATCCTCGCGTCGATCCCTGACGGTGGCTCGCAGCGCCCTAGCTGCCGCCGCGAGGGCATCGGCCGCCTGCATAAGTTCCTCGGACGGCTCGGCTTGCTGCGCCTCGGTCTGCGCGACCTCGATCTGTGACCGTATGTTTGCGAGGCGTTGCGGAAGTTCAGCAAGTTCGACGATCTGCTTGGGGATCGTTAGCGATTCGTATTTCCGGAGCGCCGCATGAGCGACCTCGTTGCGGAGTATCTCTCCGTAGACGGTGACATCGCGCGAGTCTGTGACTACGGGACGACTGTTCCCGCGCGGCGAGAGGTCCGAGATCACCTCTTTAAGGTGAGCGCCGTCGGTCTCTTCCACTTGTGTTCGTACATCTTCATACGATCGGGGTGAGTCGAGCCCAATGTACGAGCGAATATCTTGGGAGTTCATGCAGCGAAGCCAGACGCCAAAGCGACGCTCCAGTACGGGCTGGATCGGAATGTCAAACTCGTCGCGTGCGTTGCGGAGCAATGCCAGCGCTAGGTACGAGTTACGGACTCCCTGCACGTTGCTCCCGACTCGTCGTGCGACATCCCTAAATGGATTCTTCGATCCCAACTCAACGGCACGATCGGCCTCGCTGACGAGGTAGCGAGCCTTGGCCTCGGCGCTCCAGGTCTTGATCCCACCGATGTGGCGAAAGCCCAGATACTTGTGCACTTCGTCACGATCAGCGACGACGTAGCATGAAACTTCGCCCAGTTCGTCGAGACGCGCCTCCGATGGCTCCTCTTCGAGGGTCGCTTGGATGCCCTCTTCCTCGGCTTCTGGTGCTCCCAAGAGGATCTTGAGAGCCGCCAAGCGACGGTTGCCCTCAAGGACCGTATATCTGCCGCGGCTTGGGCCGGCTACAGCAATCAACGGCTCATGCTCGAAGAAGCCGTTGTCGGCTAGCGATCGGACGAGCTCATCGAGCGCAGAGTTGTCGTAGAGGTAGCGCAAGAGCGCCGTTTGGCTGGCTCCCTGATGCTCCTCAGGCAGTCGCGGGTTCTCCGCGTCGAGGAGCAACTTGTCGACGCGAAGGTCTTTGCGCTCTGGAGGCATATGCCACTTGTATCATTCGGACGGCCGCCGCCGTAGCGTGCAAGCTCGGCCGCACGACTCCAACCGAAGCGAGTGCTGTACTTTCGGGGGCGGCATGAGCCTCGCACCGGAACGTTTGCGCACGTCAGCCGCCGTATGCGTGCGTCCTCCTGCGCGCGTATCGTGAGGGTTCTGTCCTTGTTTACGGGGGCTGGAGGCCTCGATCTCGGTATCGAGCGCGCTGGCTTTGACGTCGTTGGCTGCATCGAGGCCGACCGAGACTGCCGCAGCACGCTATCTGCCAACCGGGACTGGCATCTCCTCAGCCCTGGAGACATCCACGCCCATCGGCCCAGCAGCATTCTGTCGTCGTTTGGCCTGGCTGGGCGCGAGGTAACCCTGCTCATCGGCGGTCCGCCCTGCCAGCCCTTCTCCAAGTCCGGCCAGTGGAAGCACGGTCGGACGCGGCGAATGAGCGACCCACGGGCCGAGACGCTCCGAGCCTACATCCGGGTTCTCGATGCAGCACTTCCCGAGGCGATGCTGCTTGAGAACGTCAAGGGCATCGCCGCAACGAGAAGCCACGTCACCCACCGGTACGAGGCGCTTGATGTCCTTCGCTGCGAGCTACAGCGTGTCAACCGCCACCACGGCACCGCATATGAGCCGATACCCATCGTGGTTGACGCGGCGCACTACGGCGTTGCCCAGCACCGCGAGCGGGTCTTCGTCTATGCCGCCCGTGACGGCTCGGGACTCACCGCACCTCCTCCGCTGTGTGGACCGGTAGCGACGGCCGCGAACGGACACTCGGCGGTTCGCCGCTTCGCGACTGCCTGGGACGCGATCGGCGACCTCGACAACCCCGACTTCGATCCTAGGCTCCTACCACTCGGTCGATGGGGTGCGCTGCTCTCATCCATCCCGGAGGGATGCAACTACCAGTACCACACGAGTCGTGGCGAAGGTGAGCCCCTCTTCGGCTGGCGCACGCGCTACTGGAGCTTCCTGCTCAAGCTCGCAAAGGATCGGCCGTCATGGACGATCCAAGCACAGGCTGGATCAGCTACAGGACCATTCCATTGGCGAAGTCGGCAGCTGACCACTCAAGAGCTCGCGCGCCTTCAAGCGTTTCCTGACGGCTGGAAGATCGTCGGTACCCCAACGTCTGCTCGACGCCAGCTTGGTAACGCGGTACCTCCCCCTATAGGCGAGATGCTCGGCCTAGAGATCCGACGACAGCTGCTCGGCCACCACCCCCGCTCGAGGTCATCGCTCATTCCAGCTCTGCGAGATGACTGCCCGCCCCCGGAGCCAGTTGCCCCAGTACCGGATGTGTTTCTCCCGCTCCGCGGGAAGCAAGAGGATCATCCTGGCCCAGGGCGCGGACCCGGCGCACTGCGTCTAAACGCAGCTCTCTCGGGAGAGCCTTCTTAGCCTAGCCCGGATCATTCAGTAACGGTGTGACTGTCGCTTTCGCGCTACTGGTGGTATCGGTGGTGGGTGGGTTTGGGCGCGGCGCTTGTTGGAGGCGTGCGGGCCGTGTTTGGATGGTCGCATTGAGCGCGCGGCGTGTCGTTTTCATGCATGCTGCGCGGGCGATGGACGGGAGCTCGGGCCGTCGTTGGTTGCCGGCTGGGCGCGTCAGCCGGCGGGGGCGGGGAGTGCTTGGAGCTTTGCGAATGCGGCGGCGAGCTCGCTGGCCCAGGGCCAGGTGCGTTGCAAGCGCAGGTGTGCGCGCCGTCCGTGGAACGCGAGTCGTGCGGCTGTGTGCAGCAGCCGGTAGCGCAGCCGCTTGGGCTCGGCTGTGGCGAGTTCGCCGTCGAGCAGGAGCGTTTGTGACCAGCTGATGAGGTCGTGCGCGATCAGCACGAGGTAGAGCCACACCTGGTTCATCTGGAAGTCCTGGAAGGGGAGCTTGCGCAGCCCGGTGTCCTTGTCGTTGCGGATGTGATCCTCGGCGTGGGCGCGCTGGCGCTGACGGAGCTCCAACAGGGCTATGTTCGGGTCGTCTTGGTCGGTGAGGAAGACCTGGAAGCGGTGCCCGTCGTGGTCGGTGAACGTGAGTTGCGCGCCGGGATGCGCTCGCTCGCGCCTGCAGATCAGCCGTGAACGCTCAGGCCAGCTGGACAGGTCGATGAGGTGGGTGAGCTCCGCGACCTGCCCGTTGGATCGCTCTGAGCCGTCCTGGTCGAGCGCTGGGACCCAGGCATTCTCGGGCAGATCGAGGATCGCTGTTCTGACGGGCTCGGTCAGGTCGAACCCGACCGAGAAGCCGATCCGCCCGTCGCGGCACCAGTCCACGAGCTCGTGCGCGGCACCGGCCGAGTCGGTGCGCACCAGGATCTCGATCCCCTCGATGTGCGCGCGCGGGATCTGCTCGAGCGCGTCCTCGGCGACCGCGATCTGGTCTGTGGCGCTGTGCGCCGCGGCGCTACCCGGCCGCAGCGTCCCGGCGAGCGCCTCGCTTGACTCATCGAGATAGGCCATGACCGGCTGAAAGCCGAAGCCCCCCTTGAAGTTCCCCGCAGCACCCTGCTTCTCGGAGTGCGCGGTGATCAGCGTCGCGTCCAGGTCGATCGTCACCCGCTCTGGCTTGACGCCGAGCTCCCAGGCCCGTGCGCGTGCTTGGGCGTGCGCGGCACGCAAACCATCCACAAGTACGGGCTCGCAGGAGATCCGCTCGATCACGCGATACGAGGTCGCGTTCGACGCGACCTCGCCGAACAGCGCCAGCTGGTCGCGCAGCCCACCGAGATCGGACACGCACTCCCCACCATCGGCGAGCATCACCGCCAGGTCCCTGACGACCCGGCCGGGATCATGGCCCGAGCGGCGCTGCTTCATCCCCGCCAAGCCCCGCGATAGCGCCCTCGTCAGCCCCATCCGATCCGCTACCCCAGCCAACAACGCCGACCCGGCGTGCGAGACCAAACCCTCTCCGTCCGCCGTGACCTCTACCTTCAAATCGCGGCCATCGCGCTGCACCCGCAAGGTGATCCTCCTGAGCTCGGGAACAAGGTCTTCGACAAACCCAATTCTCCAAGCCCAGCCGGACGAAACCGCGCCCCGGATCACCCGGGGCGCGACTCGTTAATGAATGATCCGGACTAGATGACACCTCGAACGCCATATCCTGCTCCACAGGACGCAGGCGTGTCTCAACGAATGGCACGGAACCGACGCCGTGACACTCGCCCGGAGCTCAGGCTTCGGCGAGCCCTACATGCACGTGGGCTGCGATACCGAGTCGACGCAGCGATCCGCCTGGACGGCTTGCTGGTAAAGGCGGACGTCGTGTTTGGCGGTCGCCGGGTGGCCGTCTTTGTCGATGGCTGCTTCTGGCATTCATGCCCCGAGCACGGAAACATCCCATCACATAACCACACCTATTGGGCAGCCAAGCTCGGTCGCAACGTCGAGCGGGACAGACGAGTGGATGTCGCTCTCGTAGCCGGAGGCTGGACCACGATCAGGATCTGGGAGCATGAGAACATAGACGACGCGGCGTGGCGAGTCTTGGAAGCACTCCGGCGACCGGGGCCAGCGGAGCAAACGCAAACCGCCTCCGTCTAAGCCCAGATCAGCGGCAGGGCTACATACGACGGGCTGATCGCGCTGACAGCGCTCGCGCACGATCTCGAGCTCATATCCCGCGACGGACGCGCGGCGCGCACATACCGCGCGCTCGGCGTCCGCTTCCGGCTGCTCGCGGGCTGACCCAGCGGCGACGGATCGCCCTGGTCCAGCCGGACCGCCCGCGCCGGACGTATATAACCTTCGGTCCTTCCAACACGACAAGGAGACCAAACGGCTATGGGAGTACTCGACGGCAAAGCCGCCATCGTCACCGGCTCGGCGCGCGGCATCGGCCGCGCGACGGCGGAGCTGCTGGTGGAGCACGGCGCGCAGGTCCTGATCAACGATCTCGACGGCGACGTCGCCGAGCAGGCGGCCTCGGAGATCAGCGGTGAGACCGCCGTGTTCGCCGGCGATCTGACCAAGCCGGGCATGTGCGATCAGCTCGTGCAGAAGGCGATCGACTCGTTCGGCAGGCTCGACATCGTCGTCAACAACGCCGGCTACACGCTCGACGCTCCCGTCCACAAGCTCTCCGACGAGCACTTCCAGGCGATGCTCGACATCCACACGGTGGTTCCCTTCCGCGTCATCCGAGCCGCCGCCCCCCACCTGCGCGAGCCCGCGAAGAAAGAGCGCGAAGAAGGCAAGGAGGTGTTCCGCAAGATCGTCAACGTGTCCTCCACCTCGGGCACCTTCGGCAACGCCGGGCAGGCCAACTACTCCTCCGGCAAGGCCGGCGTCGTCGGCCTCACGAAAACCGTCGCCAAGGAGTGGGGCCAGTTCAAAGTGAACGTCAACGCGGTCGCCTTCGGCTTCATCGACACGCGCCTCACCCAGGCGAAGGTCGACGAGAACACGATGGAGAAGGACGGCGAGCAGATCCAGCTCGGCATCCCCGAGCAGATGCGCCAGATGGCATCCGCGATCATCCCGCTCGGGCGCCCCGCCACCCCCGCGGAGGCGGCCGGCGGCATCTTCTTCCTGTGCTCGCCGTGGTCGGACTACGTGCACGGCCAGACCCTTCACATCACCGGCGGCATCTTCGGGGGGATGACCGGCTGAACGAGGCCAGCGGCGCGGGCGCCCGTCGGCTACGTGTCCTTGCGCGTCACGGGTGACAACGGTGTCGTCGTCTACTACAACAACGCCGTAGGGCGCAACCGCCGCACTCAGCCTGCCGCGAATCGAATCAGATCGAGGCGCCCGCAGGACCCCTGAGGTCCAGCAGGCACCCCGAGAAGTAGGCGCTAGCCGGCGAGGCGAGGTAGGCCGTCAGCGCTGCCACGTCGCTCGCCGCATCTGCGCCGCCGCCGAGAGCCACGTCGCGAGCGCCGCTTCGTGGTGCGATCGCGACGGTGGTGATCGCATGCCGCGCCCACTCGATCGAAAGCGTCCGCGCCAGGTTCTCGAGGCCCGCGCGCGCCGCGTCCGCATACTCGCCTGCACAACCAGGCGGCGCGAGGAACACGATGCGCCCACCCCGTCCATCTGGCAGGAACGCGCCGGTGGCGAGCGCGCGCGTGACCATCCAACTCCCGGCAAGACATGCCCGCAGCCCACGCCTGCAGCCCTCCGCTCCGTCGCCGGCGGCAGCCCGCGCAAACAGGCTTGCGCCGTCCACCGCCAGCAGCTCGATGCTCGCGCCGTCAGCGAGTGCGCGGCCGGCGGCCGCCTGCGCCTCGCGCTCGACCGTCGCCGCCTCGAGTTCGTGCGACGTATCGAAGCTCAGTGCACACTCGAACACGCGCGCTCCCAGCCCCGCGCACGTCGCGGCTATAGCCGCCCCCGGCGAGCAGCCATCGTCCGTCACGTCGGAGGCGGCGGCGTGGGCCAGAACGATCGCGACGCCCTCGAGCAGGCCCGGCCGAAGGAGCGCTGTTGCGTCGAGCGTGGACATGTGGCTGGCAGCAGCGTAGATCGCCGCCCGCGAACAGGAGGCGACCGTCGCGATCACCGCATGGTCTCTAGGCGACGGCCGCGCCCTTCGGCGCTCGGCGCTCGGCGCGGCGCTGTTCGCGCACGCGCCGCAGCACGCCCTTGCGACCGTGCTCCTCCAGGCCGGCGTACACCCGGCGAATCTCCGCGAGCACCTCGTCGGCCACCGCCTGCTGCTGCTCGCGGGTGGGATTCTCGACCGGCTCCCAGGCGATCGCCTCCCCGTACTGGATCGTCACCTTGGGGAACTGCAGCCGCTTCCAGTTGCGCACGCGCGAGGACCCGTGGATGGCGATCGGAACCACCGGCGCGCCGGTCTCCAGGGCCAGGCGCCCGATGCCCGGCTTGGCCTGCTCGGCCAGTTTGCCCGTGCGCGAGCGGCCGCCCTCGCAGTACATCGTGATCGCGGCGCCACGGTCGAGGATCGAACGGGCTGTGATGAAGGTTTCCTCGTCGCGCGCGCCGCGGCGCACCGGGAACACGCCGCCGTGGGTGTAGATGAACTGCATCGGCGGTTTGAACAGCTGCGACTTGGCCATGAAGCGGACCTTGCGACGGATGTAGCAGCCCATCAGGAAGTGATCCATGAACGAGAAGTGGTTGGGCGCCAGGATCACCGCGCCCGTGCCCGGCACGTTCTCCACCGAGATCGCCCGCGCGCGCAGGAACGCGTACCCGTACAGGGACGTGATCACGCGCGTGAGCTCGTACGCCCAGTCCGGTTCGCGCGTGCGCGAACGCTCGTGGAAGCGGTCGAAATGCTCCTTCGGCCGCGGGTCGGTGTAGACCTGCTCGCGCATCTGTGCCAACTCGCCCATCGAACGGACTACCGCGACCGCCGCGCAAGGTTACGCCGAGACAGGTACACACGCACGAAGTCCACGAGCTGGCGAGCGCGATGGAGGAAGCCGGCGGGCGTGCGTCCGCTCGCCCGGTGCGCCAGGTCGAGCTCGATCTCCACCACCCTGTGGCCCGCGCGGACCGCGTCGATCGTCATCCCGATCTCCATCCCGTAGCCGTGCGCGAACGGCAGCACGTCCGCCAGCGCGCGCGCGCTCAGCGCCCGCTGGCCGGAGATCGGCGCCCTCGTCGCCAGCCCGCAGCGCCGCCGGACGGCCCAGCGGGCGAAGCCCACGGCGATCCCCAGCCCCCCTCCCACGCGCATCGCGAACGCCCCCACCGCCACGTCCGCCTCGCCTCGGGCGACCGCGTCCGCGAGCGCGCCCAGCTCGCGTGCGGAGTCCGCGAGATCCCCGTCGCAGAGCACGAACACGAGGGCCTCCTCGGCCGCGCCCTCGTCCGTGCCCGCGCTCGCCTCCCTGCCCGTGCCCGCCTCCTCGAGCGCCGCGCGCACGGCCGCCGTGACCGCGCCGCCCTTGCCGATCGCCCGCGGGCGGCCGACGACGCGCGCGCCGGCCTCGCCGGCGATCCGCGCGGTGGCGTCGCGCGAGCCGTCGTCGGCCACCCACACGCTCGCGCCCGGCAGCGCCTCGCGCGCCGCCGCCAGCGTGGCGGCGATGCGCTCGGCCTCGTCATGGGCCGCCACCACCACCACGAAGCGCGCTCGCGGCGGTCGGTCGGCGGCGCTCTCTATTGTCTGGACGAGAGTGGCGGCAAGCGGCGTCGGGAGGAGCGAATGACTGACATCGAGGCTCATATCACGGGCACCGTATGGAAAATAGAGTGCGCGGTGGGAGACACGATCGAGGAGGGCGACACGGTGGCGATCCTCGAGTCGATGAAGATGGAGATGCCCGTCGAGGCGGAAGACTCCGGCACCGTCGCCGAGGTCCGCTGCGAGGAGGGTCAAGCGGTGAACGAGGGCGACACGCTGATCGTGCTGGAGTAGGCGTGGGCGCGGCGGCTCCACGCGAGCTGGCGGACGGCAAGCTGCTGCTCGACGAGCCCGCGGAGGGGGTCGTGCGCCTGACGATCGCCAACCCCGCGAAGCGCAACGCGCTCGACCATCCGATCCTCGACGCGCTCAGCGACACGCTGCGCGAGCTCTCCGGGGTGGGTGGGTCCGGGGTGGGTGGGGCGCAATCGCAGGCGCGCTGCGTGGTCGTGACGGGCGCGCATGGGATGTTCTCGGCCGGCTATGACATCGGCGAGCTCCCCGACGAGGACTTCGAAGAGCAGGCCGAGAGCCTCGTCGCGCACCCGTTCACCCAGGCGATCGAAGCGCTCGAGGAGTTCCCCTATCCGACGCTGGCGTCGCTGGGCGGGCACACGATCGGCGGCGGCCTCGAGCTGGCTCTGGCGTGCGACCTGCGCGTGGCCAAGGCGGACATCCGCTTGGGGATGCCGCCGGCGAAGCTCGGGCTCGTCTACTCGCACACGGGGCTGCGCCGCTTCATCGACGCCATCGGCGCGGCGCGCACCCGCGAGCTGTTCCTGCTCGGCAGCTACATCGACGCCTCGACGGCGCTCGCCTGGGGCCTCGTCAACCGCGTCGCCGACGCCGCGGAGTTGGACACGCTGGCGCTCGAGCTGGCGAGCGAGCTGGCGGGCAACGCGCCGCTCGCACAGCGCGGCAACAAGCGCGTGATCGCCGCGCTGCTGAACGCCGAGGGCGAGCTGCCGGCGGAGGTGGAGGACGAGCTGATCGAGCTGCGCCGCGCGTCGTTCGCCTCACAGGACCTGCGTGAGGGGATGCGCGCGTTCGCCGAACGGCGCACCCCGCGCTGGCGCGGCGAATAGCCGCAAATACCGCTCGTACTGTCCGCCGCAGCGCATACCGTGTCGTGCGTGCCGCCGCTGATCACCCGCGAGGAGGCGCTGCGCCTCGGCGAGATCGAAGACCACGAGCAGATCGAAGCGCTGATCCAGCGAGCGTGGGAGGCGCGCGTGGAGCGCTTCGCCGACTCGACCGACATGTGCTCGCTGGTGAACGCCAAGTCGGGTGGCTGCGCCGAGGACTGCGGCTTCTGCGCGCAGTCGCGGTTCGCCGACGCACGAGACGCCGATGCACGCGATGATGGAGCCCGAGCAGATCCTCGAGCACGCGCGGGCGGCCGAGGCGGCGGGCGCGCATCGCTTCTGCATGGTCACCCAGGGGCAGGGGCTGTCCAGGCGCGACTTCGAGAAGTACCTCGAGGGCGTGCGCCTGGTCTCCGAGCACACCAACCTCAAGCGCTGCGCCTCGGTCGGGCACCTGTCGCTCGAGCGCGCGCAGGCGCTGCGCGAGGCGGGCGTCCAGCGCGTGCACCACAACGTCGAGACCGCCCACAGCTACTACCCCGAGGTGACCAGCACCGTCCGCTACGAGGGCCGCCTGCGCACGATCGCGGCGGTCCGCGAGGCGGGTCTGGAGACGTGCGTGGGCGGCATCCTCAACCTCGGCGAGACGCGCGAGCAGCGCGTGGAGATGGCATTCGAGCTGGCGGCGATCGACCCCACGAGCGTGCCCATCAACATGCTCAACCCACGGCCGGGCACGAAGTTCGGCGACCGCGAGTACATGGACCCGTGGGAGGCGGTGAAGTGGATCGCGATCTTCCGCCTGATCCTCCCGGATGCGCTGTTCCGCCTGTGCGGCGGGCGCGTGGAGAACCTCGCCGAGCTGCAGCAGCTCGCCGTCAGGGCCGGCATCAACGGCGTGATGATGGGCAACTTCCTGACGACGCTCGGCAACGAGCCGGACACCGACCGGGCGATGTTCGAGGAGCTCGGGCTGAACATCGAGCGCCAGCCCGACAACGCGGCCAACCCGCGACCCGACAACCGCTCCGGCTGGCTCGACGGCGACACCCCCGACGCGAGGCCGCCCACCAGGCAGGAGACCTCGTCCCCCGGCACGGTGGAGCTGGACGTACGCCTGTGGGACCCGTCGACGCAGCTGCGCTACCGCGCCAAGCGCAAGCTCGCGAAAGCATGAGCGAGATCGGGCAGCGCCTGGAGGAGCTGGAGCGGCTCGGGCTCACACGGCGCATGCGGCTGGTCAGCGGGCCGCAGGGGCCGACCGTGCTGGTGGACGGCAAGCCGCTGCTGCTGCTGTGCTCGAACAACTACCTCGGGCTCGCCGACCATCCGCGGGTGCGCGAGGCGGCGGCCGACGCGGCGATGCGCTGGGGCGTCGGCGCGGGCTCGTCGCGGCTGGTGTCGGGGACGATGACCATCCACCGGCGCCTGGAGGAGCGGCTGGCCGACTTCAAGGGCAGCGAGGCGTGCGTGCTGTTCGGCTCCGGCTACCTCGCGAACGTCGGCGTCATCGGCGCGCTCGCCGGCCGCGGCGACGCGGTCTTCTCGGACGAGCTCAACCACGCGTCGATCATCGACGGCTGCCGGCTCTCGCGCGCGCAGGTGGTCGTCTATCGCCACCGCGACGTCGAGCACCTCGACTGGAGCCTGCGCCGGCACGGCCGTCGCGACGGTACGAGCAGGCGGCTGATCGTGACCGACTCGGTGTTCTCGATGGACGGCGACGTCGCGCCGCTGGCGGCGATCGCCGAGCTCGCGGACGCGCACGGGGCGCGCGTCGTGGTGGACGAGGCGCACGCCACCGGCAACCTCGGTCCCGGCGGGCGCGGCGCCGTCGCCGAGGCCGGGCTGGAGGGCGAGATCGACGTGATCGTGGGCACGCTCGGCAAGGCGCTCGGCTCCTACGGAGCGTACGCGTGCGCGAGCGCCGAGACCGTCCGCTACCTGGTCAACTGCGCTCGCTCGCTGATCTACTCGACGGCGCCCTCGCCGCCGGCGGTCGCCGGAGCGCTGGCCGCGCTGTCGCTGCTGCGTGGAGCGCCCGCACCGCGTGCAGCGGCTGCGCTCCAACGCGCGGGTGCTGCGGCGGGCGCTCGCCGGCGAGGGCTTTCCGGTGGCGGACGTGGAGATGCACGTCGTGCCGCTGATCGTCGGCGACGAGCGCGCGGCGATGCGCCTGTGCCAGGAGACGCTCGAGCGGGGGGTGTTCGCGCAGGCGATCAGGCCGCCGAGCGTCGCGAGCGGCTCCTCGCGGCTGCGCCTGACGGCGATGGCCTCGCACACCGCCAGCGAGCTGGAGATGGCGGCGGGCGTGCTCGCCGACGCCGCCCGTGAGCTGGGCCTGGAGCCCGCGTCACTGACGCCGGCGCTGCCCGAACGCGCGGAGCCGCCGGACCAACCGGACCGACTGGACGTGGACGAGCTGGAGTACACCGAGCTGCGCGTGTTCGCACGCGAGCGCTCATCCGAGGACGAGCACGAGAGCTCGTCGGCCTCTCCCACTGTCGCAGGAGGCGCGCCGTTCGACCTCGAGCGCGATCTCCACGACGTTCGCGCCGCCTAGCATCCGGACGCGGGGGCAGCGTGCGCGGCCTGTTCGTCACGGCGACCGACACCGGCGTCGGCAAGAGCGTGCTCAGCGCCGCGCTGCTGGCGGCGCTGTCCGCGGCCGGAGAGCCGGTGCGCGCGTACAAGCCCGTCATCACCGGCCTCGAGGACCCGGCGGAGATCGCGGCGCGGGGACCGTGGCCGGCCGATCACGAGCTGCTCGCCACGGCCGCCGGCATGGCGGCCGAGGAGGTCGCGCCGCTGCGCTTCGGCCCCGCCGTATCGCCCCACCTCGCGGCCGAGCTGTCGGGGACGAGCATCGACCCGGCGAGGCTGCTCGCGGGCGCCCGCGGGCGCGGGAACGAGGGCACGCTGATCATCGAGGGAGTCGGCGGCCTGCTGACGCCGCTGGCGGCCGACTACAGCGTGTGCGACCTCGCGCTCGCGCTCGCGCTGCCGGTGCTGATCGCCGCGCGACCGGGACTCGGCACGATCAACCACACGCTGCTCACGCTCGAGCACGCGCGCACCGCGGGGTTGGATGTGCGCGCGGTCGTGCTCACACCGTGGCCGCGGCGCCCGACGGTCCTCGAGCGCTCCAACAGCGAGACGATCGCCCGCCTCGGGGCGGTGCGGGTGGAGCATCTGGGGCGCGTTGCGAGCCCCACGCCGGCGGAGCTCGCGCGCACGGGAAATCCGCTTGTGCGTGCGCTTTTGCCGGCGCCCGCGGGCACCTGCGAGTGATCGGCGCGCGCAGCGGACGCCGTCTAGAACATCACGCCGGCCAGTCGGCTAATGTCCAGATCTCGGGACTCCTGCCGCCTCGGGGGAGAGGCTGAGGCGGGCGTAAGCCGTACTGGCGCAGACGAAAGAAGGAAACAGATGAAAGCAATTCGGATCATCGGCGTGGCCGTGCTCGGAGTGTTCGCTGTGGCGGCGATCGCGACGGCCAGCGCGTCGGCTGAGCTGCCTGAATACATGCTGTGCGGCAAAGCCGCGAAGGTGGACAAAGTGTACGTGGGTCACTACACGAGCTCGCTGTGCACCGAAGAAAGCAAAGTCGAAACCGGCGGGGAATACGAACTGGAAAAAGGCCTTGGCAAAAAAGCCACGTTCGCGGCGAAATCGGGCAGGACCATACTTGCGACACCCGAAATAGCTGAAAAGATTGAATGCAAATCGACCTCCACGAGCGGCGAATTCACCGGCTCCAAACAGGCGAAAGACGTTGTTCTGACGGCGTCCGGCTGCGAAGCCACGGGCTCGAAATGCACATCGGCCGGCGCCAAAGCCGGGCACATCACCAGCAACCCGCTCAGCGGAGAATTCGGCTACCTCGCGGGCAAAGGGACGAAAGCTCCGGTCGTCGGGCTGCTGCTCTCAGCGGAAGGCACCGCCTACGCCGCCGAATTCAGCTGCGAAGGCGTCGAGGTGAGGACCGACGGACCGATCATCTCGGAAGTGACGGGGAACATCGACACGATCTCCGGCGAAGTCACGTACACGTTCCGCCAGTCCGGCGGGCGACAGCAGTACACGAGCTTCGAAGGCGGGGGCATGTTCGAAGACGAGTGGCACTGGGAATTCAACTACGGGAAAGGGTTCGAACCCGAAGGCGGAAATCCCGCGGGACTCGAACTGGCGGCCAGCTCGAGCCAGGGAGCGTTCGAGATCCGGGCCTAGAGGGCCTCACATCGCCGCGCGCGCAGAGTGTGTGCACGCTGCGCGCGCGGCCTCGACGATCGCGCCGGTGAGCGTCGCGAGGTCGCGCTCGTCGATCACGTAGGGCGGCATCGTGTAGATCAGATCGCGAAAGGGCCGCAGCCACACGCCCCGCTCGATCGCAGCGGCGCTCGCGACGGCGACGTCCACGTCGCGATCGAGCGCCACCACGCCGATCGCGCCGAGCACGCGCACATCCGCCACCCCGGGCAGCTGCCGGGCCGGCTCCAGGCCGGCGCGTAGAGCGGCTTCGATCGCGCCCACGCGCGCGCGCCAGTCGCCCTCTTCCAGCAGCCCCAGCGACGCCAGCGCGACGGCACACGCGAGCGGGTTGGCCATGAACGTCGGACCGTGCATCAGACCGCCGCCCTCGCCTGCGCAGACCGCGTCGGCGACGGCGGCCGTGCACAGGGTGGCGGCCAGCGTCAGATAGCCGCCGGTGAGCGCCTTGCCCACACACATCACGTCCGGTGTCACGTTCGCGTGCTCGCAGGCGAACATCGCGCCCGTGCGCCCGAAGCCGGTGGCGATCTCGTCGAGCACCAGCAGCAGCCCGTGCTCGTCGCACACACGCCGAAGCAGCGCCACGCACTCGGGCGAGTGAAAGCGCATCCCGCCTGCACCCTGCACGACCGGCTCGACGATCACGCCCGCGAGCTCGTCCGCGTGCCGGCCGGCCAGCTCCCACACGTCCCGAGACCAGCGCTCGTCGAGGCCGGCGTGAAAGCCGTCCGGCGGGCGCTCGGCGAACACGTGCTCGGGGAGCACGCCGGTGAACAGGCCGTGCATCCCACCGACGGGATCGCACACGGCCATCGCGCCGGCGGTGTCCCCGTGGTAGCCGCCCCGGATCGTCAAGAGGCGCGTGCGCCCACGGCGCCCGAGCGCCCGCTGGTATTGCAGGCACAGCTTGATCGCCACCTCCACCGACACCGAGCCGGAGTCCGCGAGGAACACGCGCTCGAGCCCGTCCGGCGCCAGCTCGGTCAGGCGCTCGACCAGACGCACCGCCGGCTCGTGCGTGATCCCGCCGAACATCACGTGGGCCATCTTCCGAAGCTGCGCGCTCACGGCCTCGTCGAGCACCGGGTGGCGGTAGCCGTGGATCGCGCACCACCACGAGGCCATCCCGTCGATCAGCTCGCGGCCGTCCGCCAGGCGCAGGCGCACGCCCTCGGCCGACACCACCGGCAGCGACGGCACCGGCGCCGGCAGAGCGCCGTACGGGTGCCATACGCGCTCACGATCGAGCGCCAGCAGCCGCTCCCAGTCGCTCAGGGCCGGCGTCCCCGGCCTAGTCTTCGTACAGGGTGAAGTCGCGCTTGCGCGCGCCGCACACCGGGCAGAACCACGTGTCGGGGATGTCCTCGAAGGCGGTGCCCGCCGGGATCCCGCCGTCCGGGTCCCCCTCCTCGGGGTCGTAGATGTAGCCGCAGGACTCGCAGATCCAGCGCTGCAGCGTCTCCCCGTCCCGGGAGGATGCGGTGGGGGCGCTCATCGGCGGGCGCTCTCCCCGTCCCCCTCCGGGGACGATGTCGGGGCCGTGGTGTCGCTCATGCGGGAAAGGTTAGCGACCGGTAGGGTCGGTGGATGCGCCCGTCTGAGGAGAGCGAGCGGCCGGAGTCAGAGCAGCTATCGGAGCCCCGTCAGGGGCAGCCGTCGGAGCCGGGTCAGGCGTACAACGCCGGCCCACCGGCGCACCCCCGCCAGGCGGCCAGCGTGATCCTGCTGCGCGACGGCCTCGGCGCCGGCGGCGCTCGGAAGCTCGAGCTGCTGCTCGTCAGGCGCACCCCGCGGGCCCGTTTCATGGGCGGCGTGTGGGTGTTCCCCGGGGGCGCGGTCGACGCCCAGGAGGGCGCAGGCGACGAGGCCCACCGGGCGGCCGCCCTGCGCGAGCTGCGCGAGGAGGCGGACATCGCGATCGAGGACCCACAGTCGCTCGTGAAGTTCTCGCGCTGGATCACGCCCGCGGAGGTGCAGATCCGCTTCGACACGCACTTCTTCCTGGCCGAGCTTCCACCGGGGCAGGAGCCGGCGATCGACGGCGAGGAGTGCGTCGACCTCGGCTGGTTCGCCCCGCGTGCCGCGCTCGACGCGCACGGCGACGGCGAGCTCGAGCTGGTCTTCCCGACGATCAAGCACCTCGAACAGCTGAGCGAGTTCGCCTCCGTCGAGGAGCTGATGGCCTACGCGCGCGGGCGCGAGGTGCAGCCGGTGCAGCCGCGCGTGGTGCTCGAGGGCGAGGTCGCGCGCATCGTGCTGCCGGGCGAGCCGGGTTATTAGCCCCGCTGCTGCGCCCCGATCACGTGCGTGACCGCGTTGATCAGCGCCAGGTGGGTGAACGCCTGGGGGTAGTTGCCGAGATGGCGACCCGAGGAGGCCTCCAGCTCCTCGCCGTAGAGGCCCAGCGGAGAGGCGTAGGAGAGCAGGCGCTCGCACAGGTGCTGCGCCTCGCGGTGCTCGCCGATCTCCGACAGGGCGGAGACCAGCCAGAACGAGCAGATCAGGAACGTGCCCTCCTCGCCGTGGAGGCCGTCGTCGGTCTCCTCGGTGCGGTAGCGCATGACGAGGCCGCCGTCGGTGAGCTCGTCGCGGATAGCGGTGACGGTCGCGCGCACGCGCTCGTCGTCGGGACCGAGGAAGCGCACGAGCGGGACGAGCAGGTTGGAGGCGTCGAGCGCGTCCGTCTCGTAGTGCTGGCGGAAGACGCCGCGCTTGTCCACCCCGTGCTCGAGGATGTCGGCGCGGATCTCTTCGGCGAGCGCCTGCCACTTTTCCGCGCGCTCCTGCTCGTCGCGGCGTTCGGCCAGACGCGCGCCACGATCCATCGCCACCCAGCACATCAGCTTGGAGGAGACGTAGTGGCGGGGCTCGCCGCGCGCCTCCCAGATCCCCTGGTCGGGCTGCTTCCAGACGGCCGCCGCGCACCGCACCTGGTCGGCGAGCACGGGCCACAGCCGCTCGGGGATGTGGTCGCGCTTCTTGGAGTGCAGGTACACCGAGTCGAGCACCGCCCCGAACACGTCGTTCTGGCGCTGGTTGTAGGCGCCGTTGCCGATGCGCACCGGGCGCGCGCCCTCGTAGCCCTTGAGGTGGTCGAGGGTGGACTCGGTCAGGTCCTTCTGGCCGCTGATGCCGTACATGATCTGCAGCGAGCCGTCCTCGTTTCGCTGCATGTCGGCGACGTACTGGACGAAGTCGTCGGCCTCCCAGTCGAGGCCGAGAGCGTGCAGCCCCCACAGCGTGAAGGTGGCGTCGCGCATCCAGCAGAAGCGGTAGTCCCAGTTGCGCTCGCCGTGGGGGGTCTCCGGCAGCGAGGTGGTGGCGGCCGCGACGAGCGCCCCCGTGGGCATGAAGGTGAGGCCCTTCAGCGTCAGCGCCGAGCGCTGCAGGTGAGAGCGCCAGGGGTGATCGGGGTAGGTGCCTTCGGCCAGCCACGTGCGCCAGAAGTGGGCGGTCCGGTCCATGTGCTCCAGGGCCTGCTCGACCGTGTGCGGACCGCCTCGCTCCTCCGTCCAGGACACCGCGCAGAAGCATCTCTCCCCTTCGCTCATCGTGTGCCTGCCGTGCGTGCGATTCCCCTCGATGCCCATGCGAATGTCGCTGAACAGCCTGAAGCCGGGGGAAGAGCGGCGCGCGCCGTCGCCGGCGGGGGGCTCGCGGGCGGAGGGCTCGCCGGCGTCGATCTCCTGCACCGCGTCGAGCAGGCACGCGCCGTCCTCGCCGGACTGCACGAGGGTCCACTGCGCCGGCGTGGCGCCGTAGTCGAGCATCGGCTCGCAGACGACCTCCACCTGCACCTGGCCCTGGATGCACTCGACGATGCGCACGAGCAGGTGCTCGGCGTCGTAGTCGGTCGGCGGTCGCGTGTGGCTGGAGCCCTCCTTGTTGTCGTGCCACGGGCCGATCGTCAGGGCATCCACCACCCGCAGCCACCCCTGCGGGGTCATCCAGGTGGTCTCCACGATGTTGGTGCCGGGTATGTATCGTCGCCCGGCGGGGACGTAGATCCCGTACGGGCCCACCCGCCAGCTGCCGGCGCCCCGGTCGAGGATCGCGCCGAACACCGACGGCGAGTCGAAGTGCGGCAGGCACATCCACTCGATCGAGCCATCGGAGGCGAGCAGCGCACACGTGTGGCAGTCGGACAGGAACGCGTAGTCGGCGATGGGCGGGAACGGCGAGTCGTTCGACGCGCCGCCCACACCCCACGGCGCCAGGTCGTCCTTCACCTCCCTCGTGGCCTTCTGCGCGCTCACCACTCGCGCCGTTCGAGCTTCGGCCGCTCGACGCCAGGGGGGAGGACCAGCTCTTCTTCGAGCTTGTCGAGGTGGGCGGCGAGCGTGGCTTCGGCGAGCGGGTACATCTCCTCGGGGACGTCGAACCAGACGACGTCCAGCAGCTCCTGGATCGTCCGCCGGCCTTCGCCGAGCGCGACGATCAGGCGGTTTTCGCGGTCGACGCGATGGGCCAGGTACTCCTCGAGCTTGGTGTGGGCATCCCACACCGGGGGACCGTGGCCGGGGCACAGCACGTTGAAGTCTTCGCGCAGGCGCAGGCGCGTGAGCGCGAGCAGGTAGGCGGACATCGCCCCTCGGTAGGGGGTGATGAACACGCTGCCCTCGCCGAGGACGGCGTCGCCGGTGAAGCACGCCCCATCCCCCACCAGGGCGTAGTGGTCGGGGGAGTGGCCGGGGGCGGCGACGGCCTGGAAGGGACCGAAGCGCGTGTCTTCGCCGAGCAGGATGTCGACCGCGCCGCGCCCGCCGGCGAGCGGCGCGGGGTAGCGCTCGAGCAGCGTGGAGGTGGCTTCGGTGTGGTCGTGGTGATCGTGGGTGAGCGCCACGCCGCCGAGGCCCCCGCGAGCGTCGATCGCGTCGTAGAGGCGCCCGAGGTGCTCGTCGATGAGCGGGCCCGGATCGACGATCCACGTGGGCGCGCGCCCGACCACCCATGTGTTCGTGCCCGACAGGGTCAGCGGCCCCGGATTCGGCGCGCGCACGCGCAGGATGTCGTAGTGCGTGAGCAGGTCGGCCTCGGAGCCGGCCTCCGCCGAGTCGCCGTTGGCGCCGGTCCCCGACGGGGGATTGTCCGCATGTGGCTCGGTCATTGACAGCGACGTTACTGACCGCGTCCCCGGAATGACTGCTCGCGGATCGTCGCTGCGGCGGCGGCGCGAGAGGGTCAGGCGATGTTCGCCATCACGTGCTTGACGACCGTGTAGTCCTCCACCCCGTAGATGCTCAGATCCTTGCCGTAGCCGGACTCCTTGAAGCCGCCGTGCGGCATCTCCGAGACGAGCGGGATGTGGTCGTTGATCCACACGCAGCCGAAGCGCAGCGCCCGCGACACGCGCAGCGCGCGGCCGACGTCACGCGTCCACACCGACGAGGCGAGCCCGTAGCGTGTGGCGTTCGCCCAGGCGATCGCCTGCGCCTCGTCCGAGAAGCGCTGGACGGTGATCACAGGCCCGAAGATCTCGCGCTGGATCATCTCGTCGTCCTGCTCGAGCCCGGCGACGACGGTCGGCTCGAGGTAGAAGCCCGGCCGGTCGGGGGCGCTGCCGCCGGTGACGATCTCAGCGCGGTCGGGCCTGCGCGCGAGGAAGCCCTCGATGCGTTCGCGCTGGCGCGCGGAGTTGACGGGCCCGAGCGTCGTCGTCGGCGCGAGCGTGTCGCCGATGACGAGCCCCTGCGCCTGCGCGGCGAGCCCGGAGACGACGTCGTCGTAGACGCCGCCGGCCGCCAGCACGCGCGTGGCCGCCGTGCAGTCCTGGCCGGCGTTGTAGTAGCCGGTTCCCGCGATCGTCTCCAACGCGCTCTCCAGGCTGACGTCGTCGAAGACGATCACGGGCGCCTTGCCGCCGAGCTCGAGGTGCACGCGCTTCAGCGTGTCCGCGGCGGTGCGCGCGATGTGCTTGCCCGTGTCCACCGAGCCGGTGAGCGCGAGCATGTCGACGTCGGGGTGGTTGATCAGCGCCTCGCCGGTGGGCTGGCCGGGGCCGGTGACGATGTTGAGCACGCCCTTCGGGAGGATGTCGGCCGCGAGCTCGGCCAGCCGCACGGTCGTGATCGGGGTGGTCTCGGCGGGCTTCAGCACGACGGTGTTGCCTGCGGCCAGCGCCGGTGCGAATTTCCAGATGGCCATCATCAGCGGGTAGTTCCAGGGCGTCACCTGCCCGATCACACCGACCGCTTCGCGTCGCGTGAACGACGTGTAGCCCTCCATGTACTCGCCGGCCGCGCGACCCTCCAGGCAGCGGGCGGCGCCCGCGAAGAAGCGCAGGTTGTCGGCCATCACCGGGATCTCGTCGCCCTTGACCGCTTCGATCGGCTTGCCCGCGTTCAGCGCCTCCAGGCGCGCGATCTCATCGCCGTGCTCCTCGATCAGGTCGGCGATCGCCAGCAGTGCCTGCGAGCGCTGCGCCGGCGTCGTGTTCGACCAGCCCTCGAACGCGCGGCGCGCGGCCTCGACCGCACGGTCCACGTCCTGCGCCGTCGAGATCTGCGCCCGCGCGAGCTCCTCGCCGCTCGCCGGGTTGAGCACCGCTTCGGTCTCGCCGGCGCCCGCGACGCGCTCGCCGTCGATGAAGTTGCTGAGCGTCTCGGTCGTGCCAGCCATCCGTCTGCTCAGTGTACGGAGCGTGTGAACAAGTGGGCGGTAGATGGCTTATCCATCCGTCGATGCGCGCCGATGATTCTCACATCCGTGCTATGCGCGGGCGATCGTAGATGCCCAGAAGCCAATGAAGGCGCTCACAGACCCAATCCCCACGCCGGCAACCGACTCACCCGAGACCGAGCGCCGCGCCAAGTCCGCCCGGCGCGCAGCCGACGCGCTGCTGCGCGAGCACCCGGACGCGATGATCTTCAGCCAGTCTCCCGACGGCCTGATCGTGCCGGTGCCGAAGACGCTCGGCATGGAGAGCTTCCCCGTGCTCGCGACCGACTGGCGGGCCGGAAGCGACCTGTGCGTGTCGGAGGACCGCATGACGATCGTCAACGCGTGGATGCAGCTGAAGCGGGAGGGCGTGGCCGAAGCGCGAGCGCGGATGCGCACCAACCCCGCGCAGTGGTGGGTCGTGCGCATGCTCGATCTCCGCAACACGCACGGCGTGGTGCTCACCGTGCTGTGGCCGACCAGCGACGGAGGCTCGGACACCAACCGGGCGACAGTCGAGGCGCCGGGCTCGACGACACCCCGCTTCGGCACCCGCAAGCAGGACGAAGAGGGCAACGTGATCGAGTGCGACGACGCGTACCTGCAGATGTTCGGCTACACGGTCGAGGAGGTCGTCGGGCAGCCCACGTTCGAGCGGGTTCATCCGGAGGATCAGGCGCGCCTGATCGAAAGCTGGATCGCGATGATCGCGACCGGCCGGGTCCAGATGTCGCGCGTGCGCATGCGGCGCGGAGACGGCGGCTGGCTGTGGGTGGACGCCACCTACCACAACTACCTTCGCGACGAGGACCCCGGCTACGTGCTCGCGGAGTGCATCGACGTCTCAGCGGAGATGTCCGCCCAGGAGGCTCTGCAGGAGCGCGAGGCGCTTCTGCGCCGCCTGCTCGAGGAGATGCCCGACGGGCTGCTGCAGCTCGACAGCGAGCGCAACGTCGTCTACCACAACGCGCGCCTGCTCGAGATCCTGCACACGTCGCTCGAGCGCGGCGAGCGTTCCGCGGACGCCGACGGCGTTCCCGAGCCGCAGACCGTGGGGCTCGAGACGCTGAGCCAGACGCTCACCGACGAGGCCAGGCGGGCGTTCGACGCGGTGCTCGACCGGGCGCTGACGGAGGGGGTCAGCGAGGACGTCGAAGGCGAGGCGATCCTGGCGTTCGGAGAGCGCCGGCACATCCTCATGAAAGTCCGGCCGCTGACGCGAGACAGCGGCGCGGTCACCGGCGTGATCGCCTCGGTGCAGGACGTCACCGACAGCGCCCGCGCGCGGCGCGAGCTCGAGAAGCGAGCCACCTTCGACGCGCTCACCGGAGCGCACAACCGCTCCTCGATCATCGCCGCGCTGACGGCCGAGCTCGAAACGTCGGCCGACACGGGCGTCATCTACGTCGATCTGGACCACTTCAAGTCGGTCAACGACACCTTCGGCCACCCCGCGGGAGACGAGGTGCTCGTGCAGGTCGCCAACCGCCTGAAAGCGGCGCTGCGCTCGAGCGACGAGCTCGGTCGCCTCGGCGGCGACGAGTTCCTGATCGTCCTCCGTGGCGTGCGCGGGCGTGCGGTGGCGATGGAAGCGGCCAAGCGGATCAGCCACGCGGTGAGCGGGACGTGCGGCTCCCGTCCGGGCGCTTCGAGCTGTGCGCAAGCGTCGGCGTGGCCTGCGTGGGCGAGACGAGCGTCAGCGCCGAGGAGCTGATCGAGCAGGCCGACACGGCGATGTACCGCTCCAAGGAGCAGCGCCGCGGGGTACCCGTGCTCGCCCTCGGCGAGAAGCTGCCGGCCGTCAGCCGCTAGCGCCTCCGGCGAACGCCGCCCCGGCGAACGCCAAGGCTCAGGAGCCCGTCAGGCGGTGTGCGAATTCGGCCACCGGGCCCGACGCGTTCTCCAGCCGGTGGCGCTTCAGGCCTTTGCGCGCCGCTCTGAGGATCAGGCGATCGACGAGCGCGCCGGGCAGGTAACGCGTCAACGCCACCGTCAACTTGCCGGTGCGCGTGGTGATGATGTCGCGCGCCGGCGGGTCCCTGAGCGCAGCTCGCACCAGCGCGTTCACCGCATCCTCGATGCTCTCCTCGGGAGAGCTGCCTTCCAGCGTCAGACCGAAGTCTTCGGAGTCCTTGTGGATCGGCGTGCGGATGTAGCCGGGATAGACGGTGGTCACCGAGATCGCGTCGCCGTGCTCGAGCCGCAGCGCCTGCGAGTAGGCGACGACGCCGTGCTTGCTCATCGCGTACGCGGCCGCGAACGGCTGCGCCACGAACGCCATGCCGGACGCCACGTTCACCACCCGCCCGCGCTCGAACCGGAGCGCCGGCAGGGCGGCGCTCGTCACGCGCCACGGACCGATCATGTTGATGTCGATCACCGCGAGCGCGCGCTCGTCGGGCGGCAGTCCCGCGCTCTGCGGCGTCGCCACGCCGGCGCAGTTGATGAGCACGTCCACGCCGCCGCCGAGACGGTGGATCGCCTCCTCTACCGCGCGGTCGACGGCCTCCTGGTCGCGCACGTCGCATTCGATCAGCTCCGGCTCATCGGCGAGCAGGTCGAGGCCCAGCACGCGCGCGCCGCGACGCTGCAGCTCGGCCATCGTCGCGGCGCCGATGCCGCTCGCCGCGCCCGTGACGATGATCCGCTTGGCGCTCACGCCGCGACCGCGGTCGGCTTCGGCGCGCCCAGCGCGTACGCTCGCTCGTCGAAGCTCCTCGCGAGCCGGCGAAAGCGCCACGTCCAGTCCGGCCACAGCACGCCGTTGCGCCCGGTCTCGTCCAGGTAGAAGCTCGGACACCCCGTATCCCAGACGGTGCCCTTCATGCGCGCGTCCACCTCGCGGTTGTACTCCTCGTAGGTCTCCCGGCGCACTTCGATCGTCCGCGCTCCGCGACGCTCCATCGCCCGCAGCGCCTGCAGCACGTGCTCGATCTGCGTCTCGATCATGTAGACCATCGAGCTGTGTCCGAGGCCCGTGTTCGGACCGAGCAGCAGGAACAGGTTCGGGAAGTCCACGACCGATGTCCCAAGGTAGGCGCGCGGCGTGCCCTCCCACACCTCGCGCATCGTGCGCCGGGAGCGCCCGCGGGTGCGCACCGCGACGGGCGGGTCGGCGACGTGGAAGCCCGTGCCGAAGATGATCGCGTCGACCTCGCGCTCGATCCCGTCGGCGCCGAGCACGGAGTGCGCGCGAACCTCGGTCAGGGCGCCGCCGACGAGCTCGACGTTCGGCTGCTGCAACGCGGGATACCAGCGGTTGGACTGCAGCAGGCGGTTGCAGCCGAGCGCGTAGCTCGGCGTCAGCCGCGCGCGCAGCGCCGGGTCGGCGACCTGCTTGTGCATGTGCGAGCGCGCGAGGCGTTCGAGCGCCCCCATCAGGCGCGGTCGCTTGGCGAAGCCGAGCACCAGCAGCTCTTTGCTCACGTACACGCCGGCGCGCACGAGCCGCTGCGCGGCGGGCACCCGTCGAAACAGCGTGTGCTCGCGGTCGCTGAGCGCCCGGCGCGCGTGCGGCACGATCCACGGTGCCGAGCGCTGGAACACGTACAGCCGCTCGACCGCCTCCTGGATCTCGGGCACGTACTGGATCGCCGACGCGCCCGTGCCGATCGACGCGACGCGCTTGCCGGCGAGGTCGTAGTCGTGGTCCCAGCGCGCCGAGTGCATCGTCTTGCCCTGGAAGCCCTCGATGCCGGGAACCTCGGGAAGCTTTGGCTCGTCGAGCGGGCCCATCCCGCTCACGAGCACGTTTGCCGTGAACGCCCCCGCGGTCGTGTCGAGCTCCCACTGCTCGTCGTCGTCGTTCCACGAGGCGGCTTCGACCTCGACGTTCGTGAGGATGTGCGCTCGGACCTGGAACTCGTCGGCGCAGCGGCGCAGATACGCGCGGATCTCGGGCTGAGCGGAGTACGTGTTCGGCCAGTCGGGGTTCGGCGCGAACGAGAACGAGTACAGGTGCGACGGGACGTCGCAGCGGCACCCCGGGTAGGTGTTGAAGTGCCAGCAGCCGCCCACGTCGGGGGCTCGCTCGAGCACCACGAAGTCCTCGATCCCACTCTGCTTGAGCCGGATCGCCATGCCCAGGCCGGAGAACCCGGCGCCGACGATGACGATGCGACGTCTCTGCGGATGATCCATCTGACTCCCGTCGTCCGACATGCGGCGCCTAACCTACAGTAGCGTAACTGACAGTAGCGTAACATACGATCGATGCCACGGTCTCCGGCGCTCGGCTCCCCGCGCATGAGCGCTCGCGCGCGGCGCGAGCAGCTGCTCGACGTGACCAACGAGATCGTCGCCGAGCGCGGCTTCGCGGCCGTGTCGATCCAGGCCGTCGCTCGCGGAGCGGGCATCTCGCGCCCGATCGTGTACGAGCACTTCGGAGACCTGCCGGGGCTGCTGGAGGCGCTGGTCGAGCGCGAGACGGCGCGAGCGCTCGTACAGGTCTCCGAGACCGAGCTCGGCGACCTCAGCGAGGGCGACCCGACCGAGCTGATGCTCGAAAGCCTGCGGGCCTACCTCGGCGCCGTCGAGCAGCACCCGACCACGTGGAGGCTCGTGCTGATGCCGCCCGAGGGTGCGCCCGAGCTGCTTCGCAAGAGCATCGCCCGCGGACGCAGCGCGGTCCTGAGCAAGCTCACGCTGGCCGTGCGCGCGATCTCGCCGCCCGACGGCGAGGCGCCCGACCCCGAGCTGACCGCGAGGATCCTCTCCGCCATCGCCGACGAGTACGCGCGCCTGCTGCTGACGGAACCGAGACGCTTCCCGCGCGAGCGGCTGCTGGCGCACGCGCGCTGGTCGCTGGAGCATCTCGCGCCGAGCCCGCTCGGGTCGCCATAGCCCAGCCGGCTCCCACGCGCCTGCGCGCGAGGCGCGGGCCGCCGGGTTCAGCGCGCCGCCGGCACCGCCAGGCCGAGCGCGTCGGCGACGGCCGGGTGGGTGATCTCGCCGCCCTGCACGTTCAGGCCCATCCGCAGGCCCGGGCTGCGGGCGAGCGCCTCCTCGACACCCCGCTCGGCCAGCTCGAGCACGTACGGCAGCGTGGCGTTGGTGAGCGCGTAGGTGGAGGTGATGGGCACCGCGCCCGGCATGTTCGTGACGCAGTAGTGGGTGATGCCGTCGACCTCGAAGGTCGGATGCGAATGAGTGGTGGGCCGCGAGGTCTCGAAGCACCCACCCTGGTCGATCGACACGTCCACGAGCACCGCGTGGCGCTTCATCAGGCCGAGCTGCTCGCGCGTGACGACGTGCGGCGCGCGCCCGCCGTGAACGAGCACGGCGCCGATCACGAGGTCGGCGACCGGGAGCATCTCCTCGATCGCGAGCGTCGAGGAGTAGACCGTGGAGGCGCGTCCCGCGAACGCCACTTCCAGCTCGCGCAGCCGGTCGATCGAGCGGTCGAACACGAACACGTCGGCCTGCATGCCGATGGCGATGATCGCGGCGTTCATCCCCACCACGCCGCCGCCGATCACGAGCACGGTCGCCGCCGCCACGCCGGGCACGCCACCGAGCAGGATGCCGCGGCCGCCGAGCGGCTTCTCGAGCATGAACGCCCCGGCCTGGGTGGCGATCTTCCCCGCCACCTCGCTCATCGGCGCGAGCAGCGGCAGGCGCCCGTCGGCATCCTCGACGGTCTCGTAGGCGATGCACGTCGCGCCCGAGTCCATCAGCCCGCGCGCGAGCTCCGGCTCGGCCGCCAGATGCAGGTAGGTGAACAGCGTCTGACCCTCGCGCAGCCGACCGACCTCCTCCGGCTGGGGCTCCTTGACCTTCAACACCAGCTCCGCCTGGGCGAAGACGGCGTCGGCGTCCGCCACGATCTCCGCGCCCTGGGCGAGGAACTGCTCGTCGCTCATCGCGCTGCCCTCGCCGGCGCCGCGCTGCACGAGCACCTCGTGCCCGCTCGTCGTCAGCTCGCGCACGCCGGCGGGCGTTATCGCCACGCGGTACTCGTCGGCCTTGATCTCGGTGGGTACCCCGATCCTCACCGCGCGAGCTCCCGCCCGCGCAGCGCCAGCCAGAACTCGATGCGATCGCGCGCGCGGGAGAAGTCGCGTCCGGTCAGCTGTTCGATGCGCCGGATGCGGTAGCGCAGCGTGTGCCGGTGGCAGAACAGCGCGTTAGCCGCCTTCTCCCAGTGTCCGTTGTGCTCGATGAACACGTCCAGCGAACGCACGAGCTCCTCGCCGTAGTCGCCCTCGCCCTGCTCGATCGGGCCGAGCACGCTGCGGCAGTAGGAGCTCAGGGCGTCGTCGTCCTGCAGCGAGAGCAGCAGCTGGAAGGCGCCGAGGTCGGCATAGGAGGCGACCTCCGGTGCGCTGCCGTTGCGCAGGCGCACGGCCTCCAGCGCGCAGCGCGCCTCGTGGAAGGCCATCCGCAGCGAGTGGGTGGCGGTGGCGCGCGACGCGGCCGCGCGCACCTCCCCGAAGCGCGCGGCCAGCTCGCCGCGGAGCCTACGCGCCAGCTCGATCGGCAGCTGCGCATCGTCCCCGGAGGGGGAGACGAACGCGCCGGCTGCGCCTTCCCCGAGCGTCTTCTCGCCGGGATCGATCACCGCGCACAAGAGGCCCGCGCGTATCGCCACGAGGCTGGGCACGCGCTCGCGCTGGAGCATCGCCTCCACGAGCGCCGCCGCCGCGTTCGGGTCCTCGAGCTTGAACGCGAGCACCGCCACCTGCTCGCCGATCCCGAACGGGCGCAGCCGCGCCTGCAGGTCCTCCGGGTAGAGGTGCCCGCTGAGCAGCTCCGAGAGCACGTCGCCGGCCATCGTGCGCTGCAACAGTTCGTAGCGCTCGTCGAGCAGGCGCGCGAACACGCGCTCGGTGATCGCTATGAACGGCAGCTCGTACGGCACCTCGAACAGCGGAAACGCGCGTGCGCGCGCGGCCGTCACGAGCGCCGCGGGCAGCCGTCTGTGCGCGAAGCCGGTGCCGAAGCCGAGGCCGGCGATGTGGTGCTCGGCGAGGCGCTCGATCAGCTCGCGCTGCGCCTTCGGGCCGGTCAGCTGCAGGCCGGTCGTGAGCAGCAGCTCGCCGCCTTTCAGCCACGGCGTCGGGTCGGCGAGCTCGCTGCTGTGAACCCAGCGCACGTGCGCCTGGGCGGACTCCTGCCCGCACACGAGCTCCAGTCCGAGCTCGCCGATCAGGCTCTCGACAGTGAGCTCCACCGCTCCATCCGCTCGGAGGCCTCGCTCAGCACCGGGCGCAGGATCGCCTCGATCTCCTCGAACTGCTCCGGGCCGGCGATCAGCGGCGGCGAGAGCTGCACGATCGGGTCGCCGCGGTCGTCGGTGCGGCAGATCAGGCCGCGCCTGTAGAGCTCGCCTGACAGATAGCCCCGCAGCAGCTCCTCGGATTCGTCCTGGTCGAAGGTCTCCTTGGTGTCCTTGTCCTTCACCAGCTCGATCGCCTGGAAGTAGCCGGCGCCGCGGACGTCGCCCACGATCGGCAGGTCGCGCAGGCTCTCGAGCATCTCGCGGAAGGCGCCTTCGTGCTCGCGCACGTGCTCGTTCAGCTGCTCGCGCTCGATGATCTCGAGGTTGGCGAGCCCCACGGCGCACGCCACCGGGTGCCCGCCGAAGGTGAAGCCGTGGTTGAAGATCGCGTTGCCGTGCAGGAACGGCTCGGCGATGTGATCGCCGGCGATCACCGCGCCGAGCGGAACGTACGCCGAGCTGATGCCCTTGGCGGTGGTGATCATGTCCGGCTCATAGGCGTAGCGTTCGCATCCGAACCAGTGGCCGAGCCGGCCCCACGCGCAGATGACCTCGTCGGAGATCAGCAGCACGCCGTGGCGGTCGCAGATCTCGCGCACCCGCTGGAAGTAGCCGTCCTGCGGGACGAAGCAGCCGCCGCCGTTCTGCACCGGCTCGAGGATCACCGCGGCGACCGTCTCCGGGCCCTCAAACATGATCGCTTCCTCGATCGCGTCCGCCGCCCACAGCGGGTCCCGGTCCTCGGCCCAGCGGTAGGAGTTGGTGTTGGGGACGTGGACGCCTCCCGGCGTGAGCGGTTCGAAGGGCACCCGCAGCGGCGTCAGGCCGGTCGCCGTGAGCGCCCCCATCGAGGTGCCGTGGTAGGCGAGCTTGCGCGAGACGAGCTTGTGCCGCCGCGGCTCCCCGCACACGGCGTGGTAGGCCTTCGCGAGCTTCCACGCCGTCTCCACCGCCTCCGAGCCGCCGGAGGTGAAGAACACGCGGTTGAGGTTCCCGGGGGTCAGCTCGGCGATGCGCGTAGCCAGTTCGATGGCGCGCGGGTGGGCGTAGCTCCAGTTGGTGTAGAACGCGAGGTCCTTGATCTGCTCGGCCGCCGCCTCGGCGAGCTCGGTGCGGCCGTGGCCGACGTTCACGCAATACAGCGCCGAGAGGCCGTCCAGGTGGCGCTTGCCGTGCTCGTCGTACACGTAGCAACCCTCGCCGCGGACGATCACCGGCACCTCGTGCTCGGCGTAGGAGCCCATCCGCGTGAAGTGCATCCACAGGTGCTGCTTCGCCTGCTGCTGTAGATCGCCCGACATTTTCTGAGACCGCCCTCTTGGTCGCTGACTAGACACCCAGGACAACGCTAACGACTCTCCATCAGCGACTCAATGCGCCGCCTGGTCAACATGTTCTACGGCCATTGTACGCGATGTCCAAGCAAGCGCTCGCGTTTTGGGAATCGCGCCCATTGTGCGTTCCGGCCAATAACCATACGTTTCGTCACAAGGTCCGCCATGTCCACGGCATCTGTGTGAGAGGAGCAATCTGATGGCCACCGAGAGTGCCGCCGTACCAGCAGCGTCGAAGTCGTCGGGGGTCATGGACAAGGGGCTGAAAAAGGGGGCGATCGGCTACCTCTCGAACATCGTCATCGGCGTCGCCTCCACGGCGCCCGCGTACTCGCTGGCGGCGACGCTCGGCTTCGTCGTGGCGGTCAAAGGCGTCGGCGTGCACGCGCCCGCGGTGATGCTCGTGTCGTTCGTGCCGATGCTGCTGGTGGCGGCCGCCTACAAATACTTCAACCGCGCCGACCCCGACGCGGGGACCACGTTCGCGTGGGTCACGCGCGCGATGGGCCCCGTCACCGGCTGGATGAACGGGTGGGCGATCTTCCTGGCGGACGTCATCGTCATGGCCTCGCTGTCTGACATCGCCGCGATCTACACGTTCAAGCTCTTCGGCTTCACCGAACTCGGCGAATCGAAAGCGGCCATCATCATCGGCGCGGTCGTGTGGATCGGCCTGATGACGTGGATCTGCTATCGCGGCATCGAGCTCTCCGCACGCATCCAGCAGGCGCTGCTGACGGTCGAGGTCTTCATCCTCGGCCTGTTCTCGGTGGTCGCGTTCGTGAAGATCTACGGCAGCCACCCCCCGAGCGGATCGATCAAGCCGTCGATCGGCTGGCTGAACCCATTCGCGATGAACTTCGGCGACCTGCTCGACGCGATCCTGCTGGGCGTGTTCATCTACTGGGGCTGGGACTCGGGCGTGGCGGTCAACGAGGAGTCCGAGGACCCCGCCGAGGGGCCCGGCAAGGCGGCCGTCGTCTCGACGCTGCTGCTGGTGCTGATCTACGTGCTCGTCTCCGCAGCCGCGCAGGGCTTCCACGGCACCGGCTTCCTCACCAACGAAGCCAACCAGGAAGACGTGCTCAACGCGCTGGGCAAAGGCGTGCTCGGCGGCACGCTCGACAAGCTCCTGATCATCACCGTGCTCACCTCCGCGTCGGCCTCGACGCAGACGACGATCCTCCCGACCGCCCGCACGACGCTCTCGATGGCGCACTGGAAAGCGGTCACCAGCCTGCTCGCGCGCATGCACAAGCGCTACCTCACGCCGACCGTCTCCACGCTCGGCTTCGGCGCGCTGTCGGTCGTCATCACCGTCGTGTTGCTGCTGCTCTCCGAAAGCGTGCTCGTGGACTCGATCACCGCGATCGGCTTCCCGATCTGCTTCTACTACGGCTTCACCGGCGTCGCCTGCCCGATCTACTATCGCCACGAGCTGGGCAAGAGCGTGCGCAACGCGCTGCTGCTGGGCGTAGGGCCTCTCGTGGGGGGCCTGATCCTGTGGGGCGTGGGCATCAAGGCGGCCTTCTACTACGGCCATGCGGCCAACGTCGAATCGAAGCCGATCCTCGGCATCACGCTGCCGCTGTGGATGGGCATCGGCGGCATGTTCCTCGGCTTCGTGATCATGCTGATCTCGCGCCCCTACTTCCGCGACTACTTCTCGCGCAAGCTCGAAACCGCCCCGCCCGGCGTGCTCGAAAAGCCCGCCCCGCTCGCGCCGGTCCCCGGGCGCGTGGACTTCTGAGGCTGGGGCTCTCCTTGGGGGGACACGGCGCGCGGGTGAGGGGCTCGCGCGCCGTGTGAGATGTGCCTGACTATCAGGGGCGCGTAGCCGATAGGGGGATGCGTCGGATGCCCGCGACTTCCTCGAAGCCTCGGTCAAAGGTCAAGATCTCCGTGATTTGACGGCGACGCATCACCGCGGCGTGGACTGCGTCGCGTGCCGACAGCTTTGGGTGAGACTGAGCGAGATCCTTGGCTAGCAGCACGTCCGCCTCCTCAACGGCGAACACGTCGTCGACGATCTCGCGCAGGGCATCGAACACCGGCTGGATCGCGTCTCGGCGATCCGCTGAGACGTAACGATGCAGGAGCTCCTGGAACACCTCGCTGCTGGTTGCCAGATGGCGTCGTTCGCTGGTCAATCGCTCGAGGACTCGCCGCGCGTCGATCTTTCGGCTGGGGTCGTCGCCGACCATGTACACAGGGACATTCGAGTCGACGAAGATCAAACGCCCTCAGCGCCTCCCATCCCGGCCTCGATCTCCGCCAGACGCGAGGCCTCCATCTCTGCCAGCAGCGTGTCCACGTCGGCGGGTATCGGGAAGCTGTAGCTGGCCGCCTTGCGTATGGCCGCGAGCTTGCGCTCGACGTCGCCTGTGGACACCTGACGCTCGGCTGCGCGGAGTGACTGGCGGACCCACTCCGACATCGTCAGGCCGACAGCCTCGGCGATGCGCTCGTAGCGCTCGATTTCCTCGTCCTTGACCACTACCTGGAGACGCTTACTCATACCGGTAGTATAACTCACTACAGGGTGCATACACACTGGTCCGACGCACTCACACCGGGACAAGCAGCGCCCTGCTTCTCAGACGGGCACCTCCACCTGCCCGTGCGGAGCCCCGTACTCGGCGAGCAACTCCAGGAAAGGCTTCGGCGGAAACGCCTCCGGCCCGAGCACGCCGGTGCCCTTCCAAGCGCCGTTGTCGAGCAGCTCCAGCGCGACCGCGGGGTTGACCGCCGTCTGCCACACGACCGCCTGGCTGGCGTACTCACGCATGGTGGTCTCGTTGTCGACCACGTGGTACAGGTAGGTGGAGCGTGGCTCGCCGTCCGTCCCGGTGCCGCGCACCCACGTGCCCGCGCACGTGCGTCCGCTCATGCGCTCGCCCAGCGTCGCCGGGTCGGGCAGGGCCGCGGCGACGATGTCGCGCGGCGCCACCTGCGTGCCGCGCACGGACACCGGCTCGGTGGAGTCAAGGCCGAGCTTGTGGAGCGTCTGGAGGACGTCGATGAACTCCTGGCCGAGCCCGTACTTGAAGGTCACGCGCTCGCAGGACACCCAGCGGGGTATCAGCACGACCTCCTCGTGCTCGACGTTCACGCATTCGACCCGACCGATGCCCTCGGGGAAGTCGAACACCTCGGGCTCGGAGAACGGGGCGGTGGTGTAGAAGCCGCGCTCGCGCTCCCAGATCAGCGGCGGGTTCAGGCACTCCTCGATCGTCGTCCAGATCGAGAACGTGGGCGCGAAGTCGTAGCCCTCGACGACCAGGTCGGCGCCGTCGCGCACCCCCACTTCGCCGATGTCCGAGAACAGCTCGTCGGCGGCGTAACGCGCGAACACGTCCGACAGCCCGGGCTCCACGCCGATCCCCACCAGCGCCAGCAGGCCGGCCTGCTCCCACTCCTCGTGCCTGGCGAGCTGGCGATCGCCGAGCATCTCTCCCGGCAGCTCGTACGGGCGCTCGGGGTGGGGATGGGAGAGGGTCATGGCCATGTCCAGGTAGGTGACCTTCGCGTCGAACGCGGCTGCGAAGATCGGCTCGTTGAAGCGCGGGTCGCACGCGTTCAGCACCGCGTCCGGCGCCACGCGACCGATCAGCTGCACGAGCTCCTCGCGACTGGACGCGTCCACGCGCTCGGCCGCGAAGCGGTCGGGCTCGCCCAGCCGCTCGGCGGCGGCGGACGCCCGCTCGAGCGCCACGTCCGCCATCACCACCCGCTCGAACACCTCGCGGCGCTGCGCGATCGCGGCAAACGCCGCTCCAACCCCTCCAGCGCCGACGACGAGCACCTTCATGACCCAAAGTCTGACGCACAGCGCAAGTTCGAGATGTCACAAGAGCGAGCCGGCGATGCGCCGCTGTGCAGCAGGCGCCTGCCGTATGCTGCGGCGATCCGCGCGGTCACGAACAACAGACCACCAGCCACCGGATGAGCACCGGCCTCCCCAACCCCCCGCGCACGCCGTTCGCAGCGCCCGCCGCCACCGCATCGTCCCCGGAGGGGGACGGCGCTCCGGGCGTTGCCGAGCGACGGCGGCTGCCGGGCACGCGCAGGGGAGCCGGCGGCCCGAGCCGGTGGGCGCCCTCGCCCACGTTCACGCGGACCGAGATCGCGCTCGCGTCGCTCGCCGGCGTGCTGCTGGCCGTGCTCACGAGCTGGCCGCTGGTGGCGCACATGTCCAGCCGCATCGCTCCCGACCTCGGCGACCCCGTGCGCACCGCCTGGCAGATCGCGTGGGTGGGGCACGCGATGCTCCACGACCCGCTGCACATCTTCGACTCGAACGCCTTCTACCCGCGCCCGCTGAGCCTCGCCTTCTCGGACTCGCTGCTCGGCTACGGGCCAACCGCGTTCTTCGGCTCGGGGACGGTCGCGGCGCTCGTTCGCTACAACCTGCTGTTCCTGTGGGCGTGGTCGTTCTGCTTCGTCGGCGCCTACATGCTCGCCCGCGAGCTCGGGCTCGGCAGGCTCGGCGGCGCGGCCGCCGGCCTGGCCTTCGCCTACGCCCCCTACCGGGTCACCGAGGCGGGGCACCTGCACGTGATCTCCTCCGGCGGCCTCGCGATGGGCCTGTTCCTGCTCCTGCGTGGCTACCGCCGGGGCTCGCGCAAGCTGGTGCTCGCCGGCTGGCTGCTGTCGGCCTGGCAGATCAGCCTCGGCTTCACGCTCGGCCTGCAGTACGCCTACCTGCTGGCGGTGCTGGCGGCGCTCGCGCTCGTGTGCTGGTGGCGAGGGCGGCTGACGCCGGGCCCGGCGTGGAGCGGCGCGCGCGAGCAGCCTCTCGCCGAAGCGCGTCCCAGCGGAAGGATCGTCCCCCGCGCGGGAGACGGCGGCGCACGCGCGGTCAGGCGCAGAGCGCGCGGAGCGCTCGTCCCCCGCCAGCTGCTGGCGGCCACGCTCGTCGGCGTCGCCGTGTTGGGCGCGGTCACCGCGTACGAGGCCCGACCGTATCTGCGAGTCGCCGCCCTGTACCCGACGGCGAAGCGCACGATCGTGGAAGTCGAGACCTACTCCGCCGGTCCGGCGGCGCTGGTGAGCGCCTCCTCGGAGAATCGCGTGTGGGGCTCGCTCACCTCGGGCACGCGCGCGAAGGTGAGCTCCAAGAACGAGAGCGTGTTCTTCCCCGGTGGCTTGATCCTCGTGCTGGCGGCGCTCGGCCTGGCAGCGGGCGTGTACACCAGACGCCTGCGCATCGGCCTGCTGGTCGGCATCGTCACCTGCTCTGTCCTCGCGATGGGCCTCGGCCTGACCGGAGCGGGCTACCCGTACCGCCTGCTCTACGACTACGCCCCCGGCTGGGACGGCGTGCGCGTGCCGGGCAGGATCTTCACGCTGGCCACGCTCTTCTACGCGCTCCTGGCCGGCGCCGGTGCGCAGCTGCTCGTGCAGCGGATCGGCCGCTGGGCCGAGCGACGCCGCCAACGCGGCGTGCCGGTCCTGCACACGCCTCGTCCACGTGCGTACGCGCTGCCCGCACTCGGCCTGCCAGCCCTGGCGGGCGCCGTGCTGCTGATCGGCATCCTCGGCGAAGGCGCCGGACACCTCGGCCACCCGCTCGTGCCGCAGCCGGCGCGCGCCGAGATCGGCCTGCGCGGGCCGATCCTCGACCTGCCCACCGACGGCGCCCTCGACCGCATCTGGCAGTACTTCTCGACCGACGGCTTCCCCGAGATCGCCAACGGCGAGAGCACCTTCGACATCCCCGCCGAGGACGATCTTCGCGGCGGCATGGCTGGCTTCCCCGACAGGTCCAGCGTGGAGAAGCTGCGCTACTACGGCATCAGGACGGTCGTCCTGCACACCGTGCTCCCCAAGGACCTTCCCCCTGAGGAGGGCTTCTCCTCGCCCCAGCCGGACGACCCGGCGGCCAACGCGAAGAAGCCGATCGCCGGGCTCGGCATCACCCGCCGGCAGGTGGGCTCGGTGGTGGTCTACGACATCGGCCCGGGGCCGAAGGCCCTGCACGGCACCGATTGATGAGCGCGAGCCAAGGCGACGTGCCCGTCGACGGCCAGCACCGGGACCGCATCAGCGGCCCGCGGCAGGAGCCGGCGACGGCGCAGACCGGCCCGCGGCGGCGGCGGTACACGGCGCTGGCGGCGGTCCTGCTCGTGGGCCTGTCCTCCGCGGTGATGATCCAGAGCTTCTCCTGGAACCAGACCTCCCACTACGACCTCATCCGCGCGCTCAACGACGAAGAGACGACGATCGACCGCTACCAGGCGAACACCGGCGACAAGGTCCTCTACAAGGGGCACTACTACTCGGCTCGCGCCCCCGGCCTGGCGCTGTTCTCGATGCCGTTCTACGACCTGCTGGGCAAGCTCGGCGCCGAATCGTGGACGGACGCGCACGTGGCGCCGCCGAACCACCCGGGCGACGAGATGATCTACCTGGTGGGCCTGTGGGGCAACGTGCTGCCGGGCCTGTTGCTGGTGTTGCTCGTGTGGCGCGTGGCCGAGCGCTTCGAGCCCGGCTACGGCGTCGCGGCGGCGGTGGTGCTCGGCCTCGGCACGATGGTCGAGCCGTTCTCGCAGCTGCTGTTCTCCCACGTGTTCACCACCTTCCTCAGCTTTGCCGCGTTCTGGCTGATGCTGCGCGAGCGCGACGGACCGCCCGACCCTCTGCTGCTGTGGCTCGCCGGCCTGGCGATGGGCTACGCCTTCTCCTCGGAGTACCCGACGTTCTTCGCCGCGGTCGTGCTCGGGGCGTTCCTGCTCTCGCGCAGGGACTCGCTGACGCCGCTCGGCGTCCTGCGGCGCGGCGGCGCATACATGGCGGGCGGCCTCGTGGGCATCGTCCCGCTGCTGCTCTACAACCACTACGCCTTTCACTCCTGGACGCACCTCGCCTACTCGGACGTGCCGCGCCAGCAGAAAGGCTTCTTCGGAATCGGCGCGCCCAGCCTGCGAGTGCTGATCACGCTGCTGTTCGACTCGCGCGGCCTTCTGGTCACCTCCCCAGTGCTGATCATGGGGGCGCTCGGCACGGTGATGCTGTACAGGCGCGGCAAGCGCGCCGAGGCGCTGACGATCGGCGGCATCTGCCTGTGTTACCTGCTCTACAACTCCGGCTACTACCTGCCGTTCGGCGGCGGCTTCATGGGCCCGCGCTTCCTCGACACGCTGCTCCCGTTCCTCGCCTTCCCGATCGCGCTCACGCTCAAGCGCTTCCCCGGACCGACGATCGCGCTCGCCGCGGTCTCGATTACCGCGACCGTGATCGCCACCATCACCCACCCGCTTGTCGGCTATGAGAACGAGACCGTCACGTGGATGCGCTTCCTCTCGAAAGGCTTCTTCCAGCCGACGATCGCCTCCGCGTACGGCCTCGGGCGGGGCTGGGGAGGCATCTGGCCGTTCTTCCTGGCCGCCGGCGGGGCGGTGCTGCTGGCCGCGTGGGCGACACCGCGTCTGCGCCTGTCCGCGCCGACGCTGCGGGGCGGCCTGCTGGCGCTGGTGTGCTGGGCGCTGTTCGCGGCGATCGCGCCGACGGTCCTCGGCATCGACCACGCCGGCCTGACGAGCATCTACGACGCCGGCGACCACACCGCCTACGACCTGACGCTGCACTCGGGCGCCACCTACCCGCTGAAGACGCTCGCCCCGTTTGCCGCGGCGGTCGGCCTGCTGGCGCTGTGCGCGATGCGCCTGCTGCGCAACCAGCCACCGCCGGCGCGCGAACGGCGCGGCGCCAAGGATGCCGGACCGCACCGGCTGCCGGCCCTCAGCGCGTAGCTGCGACGCACCGGCGGCCAGTCCTCCGCGCGGCCGTCAGTTGCCCGTCAGTTGCCGGCGACCTTGACGTTGCACTTGGCCGCGTGCAGCTCCCTGCACACGACCACGTAGCCCTCGCGCGGCTGTTCGTGGACGTTGGTGAGTCCGGAGTCCCAACGGGTGGAGGCGTTGCCTCCGTTCCACTCGTAGATGTACATGCGCTTGATCCGCGGTTCGGCGGCGGCGACGTTGAACATGAACTTGAGGACCTTCGCCGCGCGCGTCAGTCCCGAGCCGTGCTTGTTCGGGAAGGAGCCACCGAATTTGACGATGCCGCCCGTCTCGGTCAGCCACACCTGGCCGCCGAGGGCGCGCACCAGCTCGCGGGTGCGCCAGCCTTCCAGGCGGTTGACGTCCGAGTAGTTGTGCAGCCCCCAGATCTTCGGCATGATCGTCTCCAGGCGGCCGATCTCGCGCTTGAATTCGGCGATGTACTGGAGCGTCGGCTGGATGTAGTACGCGTCGAGCACGTCCAGCCCGATGACCGTGCAGCCCTTGCACACGCGCAGGAGCTGCTGGTAGTACTGGGCCGTCCTCACCGCCGAGGGGCTGGAGAACAGCGGCGGTTCGTTGCCGCGGTTGGACTCGTCCCAGGCCTCGTACTCGCGCACGTGTGGGAACAGCTTGATGAACTTCGCCACGTTGCGCTGGTAGCTCTTGAGGTTCGGCAGCTTCGTGGGCGTGTATTCGGAGTGGTAGAAGGCGACGAGCACCTGCTGGTGGGCGGCTTCGGCGGCGTGGATGAAGGCGGTCACCAGCGCGAGCGAGTACGGGTGCGCGACGGCGTCGTACGGCGCCACGTAGCGGACGATCTTCGTGTTCAGCTGCTTCCACAGCGGGTTCGCGAACATCCTCGCCTGCTCGTCGCCCAGTCCTACGACATCGGAGCTGGCGGCCGCCTGCGCCCGAGGCGAACGGGCCGCGGGCGCGCCGGACGAAGCGCGGGCCGGGTGGGCGCTGGAGGCCCTCCCAGGCGTCGCCTCGGCCGGGCCGATCGCTCCCAGCGCAAGCGCACACGCGAGCAGCGCGGCGGCGAGCAGCAGGGGCGGGTGACGGGGTGCTCTCATACAGATGCGCAACAGGGCTGGGCTTGCGGAGTTACGGGACCAACGCCGAACGCTGCCGTGAGCATCACATTCTTACGAGACGTTCGCGCGGCGCCCTGCCTCGTGGCCCCACTTTTACCCGCTGTTTAGTCTGCGTCGTGCTCGCCGACCGCTGTCGTGCCTGCGGTCTGGAAGCGCAGGGCGGGGTCGGCCACGATCCGTACGTCGACGCCCGGCAGGCCGCGCAGCAGGCGCATGAGCAGAGAGCGCTCGGAGCCGCCGCCCAGGCGCGAGAGGCCGCGACGCTCGGAGGGGGTGCCCATGAGCACGTACGTCGCACCCAGCCTGCGGGCGACGTCGATCGCCACGGCGGCAACGTCTTCGCCCTCCTCGAGGCGCAGGCGCACGCCGAGCATCGCCGTCAGACGTCTCAGCTCCTCCAGGCGCGTGCGGTCCTCGGAGCTCGGCGGGCGACCGGGCGGGCGCACCACGAGCACGTCCAGCTCGGCGTCCAGTCGCTGGGCCGAGCGCCAGGCGCGACGCACGACCCGCTCGGAGTGTGGCGCCAGCGTCGCCAGCGCGAGCAGCCGCTCGGCGATCGCCTGCGGTGCCTCCTGCGCGGTCACCGCCAGCCCGTCCTCGTCGCGGCGCGGGCGCGGCGCGGGCTCCCGTACGAGGCGCTTGACCTCCACGTCCTCTGCCACCTGGCGCAGCGCGGTCTCCCGCAGCGCGGACAGGTTCTCGATCTTGAAGAAGTTGTTCAGCGCGGCCGGCACGCGCTCGGGGGCGTACACCTTGCCCGCGCGCAGGCGCGCGATCAGCGCCTCGGGGGTGAGGTCGATCAGCACCACCTCGTCCGCCGCCGAGAGCACCTCGTCGGGGATCTTCTCGCGGGTGACCGAACCTGTGAGCTGGGTGATCTGGTCGTTGAGGCTCTCCAGGTGCTGGACGTTGACCGTCGAGTACACGTCGATCCCGGCCTCGATCACGTCGCGCACGTCTTCGTAGCGCTTCTCGTGCTCGACGCCCGGCGCGTTGGCGTGCGCGAGCTCGTCGATCAGGCACAGCTCCGGTTTGCGTGCGAGCACAGCCGGAAGGTCCATCTCCTGCAGCGGCGTGCCGCGGTAGACGATCTCCCGGCGCGGGAGGATCTCCAGGCCCTCGGCCTGCGCGACGGTCTCGGCGCGCCCGTGCGACTCCAGGTAGCCGACCACCACGTCGCGTCCGCTGTCGGCTTCGGCCACGCCCTCCTGGAGCATGCGGTAGGTCTTGCCCACGCCGGGGGCCATGCCGATGAAGACCTTCAGGTGTCCCCGGTCGTCGGGCATGCGTGCATTGTCGCCGCCGGCGCGGGGGTAGGGATGCGCGGGGCGCTCTCGGCGCTAGAGTGCGGCGCGGAGTGCCGGGAAGACTGGTCGGCGTGCCCGAGCGAGGGAGCACCGGTGAACCCCAGCCCGCACAACCAGCCCACCCGTGTCTAGCCCGCTGCTGGCCCTCGCGTTCGCGCTCGCGGCGGCGGTCAGCCTCGGCGCGAGTTGGCTGCTGGTCGTCTCGCTGGAGCGCGTCGGCGCGCGCCTGGGGCTGTCCGAGGCGCTGCTCGGGCTGCTGGCGGCGCTCGCCGCCGACGCACCCGAGATCACAGCCGCCGTCACCGCGCTCGTCCGCCACGACCGGCAGGTAGGCGCGGGCGTGGTGATCGGCTCGAACGTGTTCAACCTCGCCGCGCTGCTCGGCCTCTCCGCGGTCGTCGCCGGCGAGATCGCGCTGCACCGCCGAGTGCTGGAGCTCGGCGGGGCGGTGGCGCTGTGGATCTGCGCGGCCACGCTCGTGCTCGTCACCGGCGCGTGCTCACCGCCCGTGGCCCTCGCGCTCGTGCTGATCGTGCTCACCCCCTACGTCGTGATCCTCGCCGTACGCCACGATCGCCTCGCCCGCGTCGGGCTGCCGGCCGCATGGTCGCGCTGGCTGATCGCCGCGATCAGCGAGGAGGAGAGCGAGCTGGTCCTCGCCATCCACCCTCGTCGCGGGGGCACGCGCGATGCGATGGCCGCCATCGCGGCGGTCGCCGTGGTGGTCGCCGCGAGCGTCGAGATGGAGCACAGCGCCACCCGGCTCGGTACGCGCGAGGGCGTCGCGGCGATCGTCGTCGGTGCGCTCGTGCTGGCCGTCGTCACAAGCCTGCCGAACGCCGTCGCCGCCGTCTACCTCGCGCTACGCGGCAGGGGCGCCGCGGTGCTGAGCACGGCACTCAACAGCAACGCCATCAACATCCTCGCCGGCCTGCTCATCTCCACGACCATCCTCGGGGCAGGCGCGCCGTCGGGGCAGACCACGTTCGTCGCGGCGTCATACACGGCGATGACGCTGCTGGCGCTCGGCTGCGCATACGCGCGGCAAGGGCTGCGCAGGGCTATGGGCGCGGTGATCGTGCTCGCATACGCGGCGTTCGCCTGCACGCTGGCGATAGCGGCGCAGTGAGCGCGTCACCAGACAGGCGCTCACGACACCGGCGCCGCTCAGCCCCCGAGCAGGTTGTGCACGATCAGGTCGATGAGCTTGATGCCGATGAACGGCGCGATGATCCCGCCGAGGCCGTAGATCCACAGGTTGCGCCGCAGCAGCGCGCTGGCGCCGATCGGACGGTAGCGGACGCCCCTCAGCGACAGGGGGATCAGCAGCGGGATGACGATCGCGTTGAAGATGATCGCGGAGACGATCGCCGAGTGCGGGTCGCCGAGGTCCATGATGTTGAGCACGTGCAGCGGACCCTTGGATTCCCCCGCGGCCGCGTAGGTGGAGATGAAGACCGCGGGCAGGATCGCGAAGTACTTGGCGACGTCGTTGGCGATCGAGAAGGTCGTCAGCGCGCCACGGGTGATCAGCAGCTGCTTGCCGACCTCGACGATCTCGATGAGCTTCGTCGGGTTGGAGTCGAGGTCGACCATGTTGCCGGCCTCGCGAGCGGCCTGGGTGCCGGTGTTCATCGCGACGCCCACGTCCGCCTGCGCGAGCGCGGGCGCGTCGTTGGTGCCGTCGCCGGTCATCGCCACGAGGCGACCGTCGGCCTGCTGCTCTCGTATCAGCGCGAGCTTGCGCTCGGGCGTGGCTTCCGCCAGGAAGTCGTCCACGCCGGACTCCTCCGCGATCTTCGCCGCCGTCAGGCGGTTGTCGCCGGTGACCATGATCGTTTTGATGCCCATCGCGCGGAGCTGGTCGAAGCGCGCCTTCATGCCCTCCTTGATCGTGTCCTTCAAGTAGATGACGCCCAGCACCTGGTTGTCGCGTGCGACCGCAAGAGGCGTGCCGCCTTCGTTGCCGATGCGGTCGAGCGTCTCCTTCAGCTGCGGCGGCGGCGAGCCGCCTTCGCTCTCGACCAGCGCGATGATCGCGTCGCCCGCGCCCTTGCGCATGCGCCGGCCGTCGAGGTCCACGCCGCTCATCCGCGTCTGCGCGGTGAACGGCACGAACTCGGCGTTCAGCGTGCTCATGTCGTGCTCGCGGATGCCGTACTGCTTGGCGAGCACCACGATCGAGCGTCCCTCGGGCGTCTCGTCCGCGAGCGAGGACAATTGGGCGACCTCGGCGAGCTCGGACTCGGGCACGCCGGGCATCGGGATGAACTCGGAGGCGAGGCGGTTGCCGATCGTGATCGTGCCGGTCTTGTCGAGCAGCAGCACGTCCACGTCGCCGGAGGCCTCCACGGCGCGGCCGGACAGCGCGAGCACGTTGCGGCGCACGAGACGGTCCATGCCGGCGATCCCGATCGCCGACAGCAGCGCGCCGATCGTCGTCGGGATCAGCGCCACCAGCAGCGCGATCAGCGTCGTCTCGGAGATCGCCGTGCCGGCGAACAGGCCGAACGGGCGCAGCGTGGCGACGACGATCATGAAGATGAGGGTGAGCGCGGCGAGCAGGATGTTCAGCGCGATCTCGTTGGGCGTCTTGCGCCGTTCGGCCCCCTCGACCAGCGAGATCATGCGATCAAGGAACGATTTGCCCGGCTCCTGGGTGATTTCCACGACGATCTCGTCCGAGGTCACGCGCGTGCCGCCCGTGACGGCGCTGCGGTCGCCACCGGACTCGCGGATGACCGGCGCCGACTCTCCGGTGATCGCGGACTCGTCGACGGTGGCGATGCCCTCGATCACGGTGCCGTCGCCGGGGATCAGCTCGCCGGCGGGCACGACCACGACGTCGCCGCGCGTCAGCTCCGAGGCGGCCTTGCTCGAGCCGTCGCGCAGTCTCGCGACGGTCTCCTTGCGCATCGAGCGCAGCGTGTCCGCCTGCGCGCGCCCGCGTCCCTCGGCGAACGCCTCGGCCATGTTCGCGAACACGACGGTCAGCCACAGCCACACGGCGATCGCGAACGTGAACCACGCGGGGTCGTGGCCACCGCCGAGCGGCTTGCCGCCGAACACCTGGATGAACCACGTGACGGTCGTGATCACCGAGCCGATCTCCACCACGAACATCACCGGATTGCGGATCTGCACGCGCGGGTCGAGCTTCTTGAAGCTGTCGACCAGCGCGCGCACGACGATCTCGCGCTGGAACAGCGAGACGGCCTTGCGCTCGTGCGTCGCCGGCGCAGTCGGTTGACGCTCGGGGGTCGCGGGCATCTGCGCGGACATCAGCTCGTCCCCTCACTGAGACGGTCGAGCGCGAGGTTCAGCTCGAGCACGTTCACACCCGGTTCGCCGGAGAAGCCGAGCCCGCGGCCCGAGGTGTACTTGGAGATCAGGCCGTCGACCGTGGCCAGCGAGAGCTTGCGCACGGCCGCCACACGGTATGCCTGTATGTGCGCGTTGGCTTGCGAGATTTCCGGGTCGAGGCCCGAGGCCGAGGTGTTGACGGCGTCGACCGGGATCTTCGCTGCGGTCAGCCCGGGGTCATATTCGGTCTTGGTGGCCGGGTTCTCGTTCAATGCGAGATACGCCTTGATGTTTTCTTCGTCGGCTTCCTTGGTCTTCACGCTGTTGGGCCCTCTGTTGGAGAACGTGCTCGCGGATGCGTTGTCCGCTCCGCCTTCGGTGGCCGAGGGGCGCGTCTGGAAGTAGCGCGGGTCCGCTTCGGTGACCAGTTCCCCTTCCTTTTCCTCGGGCTTGCCGTTCTTGCCGATCACCGGCCTCGCGAAGTCCTGGCCGATGATCTTCGAGCCGACGAGCTTGCCGTCGAGCTTGATCTGCTGCCCGTTGGCGTTGCCGGGGAACGCCAGCTGGCTGACGCCGGTGATCGCCAGCGGGTAGACGAGCCCGAGCAGGACCGCGAAGACGATCATTCCCAGGATCGATGTGACGATGTCGCGCTTCATCTCAGTAGAGGTGTCCGGTCAGTCCCTGGACGATCGGGCCGAGCAGCAGGGCAGGGAAGAACGTGAGCGCGCCGACGAGGATGATCACACCGATCAGCAGCACCACGAACGTGGGGTTGTCGGTGCGCATCGTGCCGAGACCCGCCGGGGTCACGCGCTTGCCCGCCAGCGCGCCCGCGACGGCAAGCGCGAAGAGGATCGGCGCGTAGCGCGCGAACACCATGTCGAAGCCGCCGAGCACGTCGGCGAAGGTGATGCCGTGGGAGCCGACGTTACCGGCGTTCGGCTGGATGAAGCCGGTGTAGCCGGCGAACGCGGAGCCGTTGTTGTTGGCCTGCGACAGGTATGCGTAGAAGGTCTCGGAGAAGCCCTGCGGCGTGAGGCCGCCGCTCTTGGACAGCGCCACTTCGGAGATCGACGCTCGCCCGGATTTGCTGGCGGTCGCGAGCGCCGTGCAGAACAGCGCGGCCAGCGGCGTGATCAGGATGCCGAGGCCGGCGAGCTTGATCTCGCGCGCCTCGAGCTTCTTGCCCAGCCACTCGGGCGTGCGGCCGACCATCAGCCCGCCGATGAACACCGCCAGCAGCACGTACAGGAGGATCGAGTAGAGGCCCGTGCCGACGCCGCCGAAGATCACCTCGCTGGCGGACAGGTTGGCGAAGGGCACGGCGCCGCCGATGCCGGTGAATGACTCGATCGCGCTGTTGACCGCGCCGCACGAGGTGACCGTTGTGACGGTGTCGAACAGCGCCGAGCCGGCGATCCCGAAGCGCTGCTCCTTGCCTTCCATGTTGCCGCCGCCGGAGCCGGAGATCACCCCCGTGTGGAGGCCGGCGGCGTGCTGGGCGGGCGAGCCGTGCGCCTCGGCGATGTAGGCGACGCAGACCGCGCCGAGGAACATCACCATCATCGTCGCGTACACCGCGTAACCCTGCCGGCGGTTGCCGGTCATGCGCCCGTACATGAACACCAGCGCGGCGGGGATGATGAGCACGATCAGCATCTCGTAGAAGTTGCTGAATTGAGTGGGGTTCTCGAACGGGTGGGCGGAGTTCGTGTTGAAGAAGCCGCCGCCGTTGGTGCCGAGCTCCTTGATCGCCTCCTGGGAGGCGACCGGCCCCATGGCGATCGTCTGCGTGAGGCCGGTGACAGTGTGCGCGACGAGGTAATCGGAGAAGTTCGCGATCACACCCTGGGAGACGAGCACGATCGCCGAGATCACCGAGATCGGCGCCAGCACGTACAGGATCGTGCGCACGAGGTCCTGCCAGAAGTTGCCGATGCTCTTGCCCGAGCGGGAGACGATCCCCCGCACGAGCGCGACCGCCACGACGATGCCGACGCCGGCCGACAACCAGTTCTGCACCGTCAGCCCGATCATCTGGCTGAGGTAGCTCATCGTGGTCTCGCCGCTGTAGTACTGCCAGTTGGTGTTCGTCATGAACGACGAGGTCGTGTTGAACGTCACGTTCCACGGCCCCGAGTGATACCCGAGCGGGTTCAGCGCGTGCGGCACCCAGAAGGCGTCCTGCGTGCGCAGCACGAGATACAGGAACAGCCAGCCGAACAGCGAGAAGACGATCAGGCTTTTCGCGTACTGCTTCCAGTCCTGTCCGCGGTCGGGGTCCGTGTGCAAGAGCGTGTGGAGGAAGCGCTCGGGACCCGCGAACAGTGGTGAAAGGAGCACCCTCTCACCGGCGTACACCTTCGCCATGTAGCCGCCGAGAGGGAAGCCGACCGCGGTCAGGATGACCACGAACAGGACGATCGTCAGCCAGCCGGTGAAGGTCACAGCTTCTCGCCGCGGATCAACGCGTAAAACAGATAAGCGATCACGAGCACCGAGACGACGAGACCGAAGAAGTCGGCTCCGCTCATGTGCGCGATGAAGTAAGCGAGAGGAACCGGCACGCTCATACCCGGTCGATCCCCTCGATGATGAGCAGCAGGATCGCGAACATCGCGATCCCGAGAATCACTGCTACGACATCCATGCACTCAATATGGAGAACGATGTGTGACGCTCGCGTGACGAATCACGCTGGGTGCATAACGATTTCGTGACGGAGGGCTCCGCCTGGAGCGCTCAGGCGGAGAAGCGGTAGCCGACGCCGGGATCGGTGACGATCAGTCGAGGCCCACCCGCCCCCCCGGCCCCGGCCATGCCCTCGGGCTCGATCTTCGCGCGCAATCGCGCGATGTGCGTGCGCAGCGGCTGGATGTCGTCCACGTACTCGGGACCCCACACCTCCGCCAGCAGCTTGCGGTGGGTCATCAGCCGGCCACGGTTGCGCACCAGGGCGCGCAGCAGGTCGAACTCGATCGGCGTCAGGTGCACGGGCTCGCCGTCGCGGCGCACCAGCCGGGCGGCCAGGTCGATCTCCAGGCCATCGACGACGATGCTCGGCTCGTCCTCCGTCGCCCGCCCCGCGCGGCGCAGCGCGGCCTGCAGCCTGGCCACGAGCTCGCGCGTGCCGAACGGCTTGGTGATGTAGTCGTCGGCGCCCGCCTCCAGCGCCCTCACCTTCTGCTCCTCCTCGCCCACCGCCGAGAGCACCAGGATCGGCATCTCGCTCCATTCGCGCAGCCGGCGCGTGACCTCCACGCCGTCGCCGTCCGGCAGCACGAGATCCACGATCGCCGCCTCCGGCGGACGCACGGCGGCTATGTCCAGCGCCTGCGAGGACGTTTCCGCGGGCACCGCCTCGAAGCCCGCCTCGCGGAGCACGACCTTCAGGGCGCGGACGATCTGGGGCTCGTCGTCGACGACGAGCACACGCGGTGGCGGGGCCGGCGCGGAGCGCTCCTGCCCGTTCACGCAGCCGGCTCTCGACCCTGGACCGATGCGATCGGCCGGCGCGGCTCGCCGGCGGTCGTCCCGTCCGGCGCGCGGCCGTCCTGCGACCCATCGCCCCTGTCCGACAGCGGCAGCTCGAACACGAACGTCGCGCCCTGACCGGGCAGCGACTCCACGTGCAGCGTCCCCGCGTTGGCCTCGGTGAAGCCGCGGGCGATCGCCAGCCCCAACCCCGAGCCGCGGTGCGCGCCGCCGGGCGTGCCGGCCCGGTAGAAGGGCTCGAACACGCGCTCGAGCTGCGCCGGCGGTATCCCGGGACCGCGATCGACGATCCGTACGATCACGCGGTCCCCGCGTGGCCGGCGTCCCTCCTCGCCACGATCGTAGCTTTCGCCGCCGCCGTCGGCGCCGGTCTCGCGACGGGCGCCGGCGAGGCTGCGCACTGCGCGGGCGCGCACGGACACCGGGTGGCCCCCGGAGTGCCGGCGGGCGTTCTCGAGGACGTTCACGAACGCCCGCTCCATCTGCACCGCGTCGACGTTCACGAGCGGCAGGTCGCGGTCGATCGACAGCGCGAACTCGTCCGGGCGCGCTGCCATATCGGCAACCGCCGCGCGGATCAGCTCCTCGATCGAGGTCCACTGCAGGCGCGGCTCGGCAGCGCCCGCTTCCAGCCGCGAGAGGTCGAGAAGGTTGTCCACAAGGCGGGAGAGCCGCCGCGCCTCCTCCTGGATCACCGCCGCCATCTCCTCGCGTTCCTCGGGCGAGAGCGACGGCGACCCGACCGCCGCGCCGGCGGCCGAGATCGCCGTCAGCGGCGAGCGCAGGTCGTGGGAGACCGCTCGCAGCAGCGCCGTCTTGACGGTGTCGGCGCGGCGCAGCGCCGCCGTCTCGACCACTCCGCTCAGCAGCCCCTCGCGCTCGAGCGCCGCGCTCAGCAGCGCCTCGAGCGCCGGAACGACCCGCTCCTGCAGCCTGCGCAGGTTGGCCTCGGAGGTGTCGGCGCCGACCACCAGCGTCCCCAGGCGCCTGGTTCCCTCGCGCAGCGGGAACGCCAAGGTACGCTCGTCGGCGTCGACGGCGTCCATCTGGATCGCCGCCGAGGTGAGCTCGAGCGCCTGCGCCAGGCGCGCGGCGACCGTCGGCAGCGCCCCGGCGAGGCTTCCGCCGCGCAGCAGCAGCCGCGCCATCTCGGCCGCGAGATCCGCCTCGCGCCGGCGCTCGTCCGCGTCACGGGTGCGCGCGCGCGTGACCTCGGCGACCGAGCTGGCGAGGATGGCGACGACCAGGAACGCGCCCAGCGCCACCCAATCGCTCGAGCTCTGGAGCGTGAAGCCGCCGACCGGCGGAAGGTGGAAGAAGTTGAAGGCCGCCGCGCTGAGCATGCCGCTGGCGACGCCCAGCCACGCGCCCCACGTCACGGACACCACGAGGACCACCGGCAGGTACACCACGCTGAGCGACACCACCGGCGCCACGTGCGCGAGCGGATAGACGATCAGCGTGCACAGCACCACCCCAGCGAGCGCGACGAGCGCACCGACCCGCTGGGGAGGCGGATCTGCAGCGAGGAGAAAGCCAAACGGCGGCGCCATGCCATACAAGCCTATTGCGCATGGGTGTGGTGGCCGAATGGGGCGGTCTCGCCCCTCGCCCGGCAATGGCGAACGGGGCGGGTCTCGCCTCCCGCCCCGTTCGGTGCGCCCTGCGCGGTTCGGTGCGCTTGCCCGGCGGCGGATCCCTCGACGGGCCGCTCCCTTGCCGTCCCACCGTCCCGGCTGCTGATGATCGCCGAGCGTTCCGCCCTCAGCGTGACCCACTGGTGACCAGGCTGTGACGATCTCGTGATCGCGCGGCGCGTGTGTCTGCGTTTCGCACGAGCCCTAAAGCGAACGCGCCTGCCAGCCGACATCAGCCAGGAGAAGCCTCCCCATGATGACCAGAAACAGGCACAACTCACTCGTGCTGGGACCGGCCGTCGCCGTGGCGGCGCTGCTGGCGCTGTGCGCGCCGGCGAGCGCCGCGGCATCGTCCCCGAAGGGGGAAACGCTCTCGCCGCTGCCCGAATCCGACTACACGGTCCGCTCGGTCTGCCCGGAACCGGCGCCGGGATACGCCGGCTGCCTGGCGATGGAGCTCGTGCCCGCGACGCACGCCGCCCGCGCTCACAGCCACCCGCTGGGGATGACTCTGAGGGCCTCGAGCGGGACCCGCAGGGCGGCCGAAGCGTGCGAACCGCCGACGGCGGCAGCTGGGTGCTTCGGCCTGCGTCCCGAAGACCTGCACGACGCATACTCGCTGCCAACCGAAGCGGTCGGCCCCCAGACGATCGCGCTGGTGGATGCGTACAACGACCCCACCGCCGAAGCCGACCTGAAAGTCTACGACGAAGAGTACGGCCTGCCCGCGTGCACGACCGCCAACCACTGCTTCAAGCAGGCGAACCAGAAAGGCGAGACGAGCGACCTGCCGTTTCCCAAAAGCTCGGGCGAACTGACCAGCGCACGCGAAGCCGGCGACGCCGCCGAACGAGAAGAAGCGGAAGAAGCCGAAGGATGGACCGTGGAGATGTCGCTCGACATCGAGACGGCCCACGCCGTCTGCCAGAACTGCAGCATCGCGCTCGTGGAGGCAGAATCGCCGACCATCAAGAACCTGGAAGCGGCGGTGGAGGCCGCGGCGGGACTGGGCGCGACAGATATCTCGAACTCCTGGGGCGGCGTCGAATGCGCTGAGGAGTCGGGCGAACGCGAATGCCTGCCCGACGGCGCCGCCTTCAAACAGCCACACACGGTGATCACCGCCTCGGCGGGCGACGACGGCTACAAGAACTGGACCGGCGCGGAGAAAGGCTACGCGGACTTCCCAGCATCCTCGCCACGTGTGGTCGCCGTCGGCGGCACGCGGCTGTTGCTCTCAGCGGAAGACAAACGCGCGAGCGAGACGGTCTGGAACGACGGCGGCGAGAGCGGCGGCGTCCCCGACGGCCACGGTGCCGGCGGCGGCGGCTGCAGCGCCCAGTTCAACGCCCCGCTGTGGCAGTCGAAGCTGTCGGACTGGTCTTCGGTCGGGTGCGGCAGCCACCGCGCCGTGGCGGACGTCTCCGCAGACGCGGACCCCTACACGGGCCTCGCCGTATATGACTCCTCCGCTGAAGAATGCGCCTCCGCGTTCGATGAAGAAGTCGAAGGCGAAGAAGTGGAACAGGTCGTGCACTGGTGCACGATCGGCGGCACGAGCCTTGCATCGCCGCTGGTCGCATCGGTGTTCGCGCTCGCCGGAGGAGCGAACGGCGTCGAATATCCAGCGCGCACGCTGTACTACAACGAGACCGCCGAACCGTCATCGCTGTACGACGTGACCGAAGGCTCCAACGGCGAATGCGACAAGCCCTTCGAAGAACCGTTCGGCGAACTCGGCCGGTCGGGCTGCAGCAGCAGCGAAGAGGCCGCGGCGAGTTGCTCCTCGCACCTCAGCTGCCTCGCCGGATCCGGCTACGACGGTCCCACGGGGGTCGGCACGCCGAACGGGCTTGGCGCCTTCGAACCGCCGGTCGGCGGCTTCGAAGAATCGGAAGGCGAAGACGAAGAAGGCGGCGGTGGTGGAGGCGGCGGGCCGACCCACGGCGCGTCTCACTCCAGCGCGGAACTTCTGCCAAGCGGCAGCCAGGGCGGGGGGCTGCTCACCGAAGGCAGCGGCAGCACGTCGCTGGGCGAGCAGGCGGCCGCCAAGCTGTCTGGACTCGGCTTGACGACGAAGGCGATAGTCGCCCTCGATCGGAGCCACCCGCGACTCGCCCAGTTGGGCTTCAGCTTCACGAGCAACGTCCAGATGCTCATCCGCGTTTCGCTGCAGAAGCGCACCCGCAAGCACAAGCACGTCCGCTGGAAGCCGTTCGGACAGGCGCTCTCCGTGGAAGCGGGGCGCGGGCACAACACCGACCACCTGGGCGGGCGGGCGGTGCTCGGCGGCGGCACCTATCGGCTGACGCTCACGCCCGTCGTGGGCGAACCGCGCTCGATCGTCTTCCAGATCGGCTAGCGTCGAGCGCGCGCGAACGCCGGGCGCGCTGACCTTCCTTCCTACTGGGGCAGCACGCAGACGTCCTCGAGAGCCAGCTCTCCCCGCTCGGTCAGCCGCCAGGAGTTCGGCGCCCCCCGCGCGCGCGTGGCGCCCATCTTCGCGATCAGCCCCCTCGCCTGCAGGCGGCCGAGGAGCTTGGACACCTGCCCCTGGTCGACGATGCCTGCACGGTCTGCCACCTCGCGGTTGCTGGCCCCCGGGTAGTCGCCGATCGCGCCGAGGACACGCGCCGTCCGGTAGGTGAGGCGCACGCCCGCGCCACGCTCGAGCCCGCCGCCCGCGCCCTCCGCGGCGATCAGCCCCACGCTGTTACCCGCTCGGGGCGCCGGCCGGGCGAGCTCCCGGCGCGCCACGCCCGCGCCGAGATAGGGCAGGACGATGATGCTCACGAGCGATCCAAACAGGTCCGTGAGGCCGTCGGGCCGATCCGCCAGCAGCCTGTTCTGGAGCACCGCGAGGACGGCGCCGACCACGCCTTCGGCGATCACCGCGGGGGGCTGCTGGCGGCCGCGGGGACCCTCCAGGCGACCGCCGTCGACGAGCGCGGCGAGCTCGCCGACGACCTCGGCGCGCCGGCGCAGCACCCGCTCCCCGCCGCTCATCGAATACACGACCAGCAGGCGCCCGAGCGCGGGCTCGTCTTCCAGGAAGCCCAGGAACTGGACCAGCGCCGCCTTGATCGCGTCCAGCCAGCGGGCCTGCGCGTCGTACTCGGCGGCCATCCGCCGGCGCGCGCGCTCGACGGCGAGATCGAAGGCCGCAACCAGACACGCTTCGCGATCGGGGAACGCCTCGTGCAGGGCGCCGCTGGAGACGCCCGTGCGAGCAAGCACCTCCCCTATCGGGACGCCACCGGCGCCGCGCTCGGCGATCAACTCCGCCAGCGTCTCCAGAACCCTAGTCCGCTGAAGTTGCTCCACGCGCGCCGAACTCCCCCGCTTGACAGCCAACCGGGGAGACTATCTTCTTATTGTCTAGTCGTGTGAAGCGCCGGCAAGCTTCGCGGGCGCGCCGTAGGGTGTCAGGCACGCCGGCAGGGCGACGCCGCCGTCGGCTCGCTGGCCGTTCTCGAGCAGCGCGACGATCGTGCGCCCGACCGCCACCGCGGTGCCGTTGAGCGTGTGCAGCGCCCGCGTGCGGGTGGGCGGGCTCTCATTCATGCGAGCGCGGATGTTCAGACGCCGGGCCTGGTAGTCGGTCGTGTTGGAGCAGGAGGTGAGCTCGCGGTAGCGGCCCTGGCTGGGAATCCACGCCTCGCAGTCGTACTTCTTGGCTGCCGAGCTGCCGAGCTCCCCCACCGCGACGTTGACCACGCGGTAGGGCAGCCCCAGCTCGGCGAGGATCTGCTCCTCCATCGCGAGGATGAGCTCGTGCTCCTGCGTCGAGTCCTCCGGGGCGACGAAGCTGAACATCTCGACCTTGTCGAACTGGTGTACGCGGAAGATGCCCCGCGTGTCCTTGCCGGCGGCGCCCGCCTCGCGCCGGAAGCACGACGAGAAGCCCGCGTAGCGCAGCGGCAGCCGCTCGCCGTCGATGATCTCTCCGTCGTGGAGCGAGGCGAGCGCGACCTCGGAGGTCCCGACCAGGAACAGCTCGTCCTCGGGCAGCCGGTAGATCTGCTGCTCGGTGTCCGGCAGAAAGCCGGTCCCGTAGAGCGCCCGCTCGCGCACCAACACCGGCGGTATCACCGGCTCGAACCCCGCCGCGCGAAGCTTCTCGAGCACCCACCGCACGAGCGCCAGCTCGAGCATCACGAGCTCGCCTTTCAGGTAGGCGAACCGAGCGCCCGACAGCCTGGCCGCACGATCCATGTCGATCAGCGACCCCGCAAGCTCCAGATGATCGCGCGCCTGAAACTCGAGCCTAGGAACCTCCCCCACCTCCCGCACGAGCTCGTCCTCGGGCCCGGGCGCTGCGCTCGGATCCGGCAGGTTGGGCAGCGGCGCGAGCGCCTCCTGCAGCTCCTGCTCGACCTCCCCCAGCTCGTGCTCGAGCGTCTTCGCGCGCGTGGCCACCTCGCGCATGGCCGCGATCTCGCGCTCGCGCTCGCCGGCGTCCGCCGCGCCCTTGATGCGTGCGTTCGCCTCGTTCTGCTCGGCGCGCAGCCCCTCCAACTCGGGGAGCAGCTCGCGACGACGCACGTCGAGCGCCAGCACACGGTCCAGGCCCAGGGCGGCGTCGGAGCCGCGCCGAGAAAGCGCAGCACGAACCCCCTCCGGATCCTCGCGTATGAGCCTCAGATCAAGCACGACGAGTGGCAGCCTACCCGCCCCATGCCGTGCGCCTTGGGTCGCCGGGCCCCCGTTCGCCAAGCGGGGCGTGACATCGGCACGACCGCCACGCGAAGCGTCCCTGCGGTCGTGACGATGTCACGACCCGCGCCCGCGCCAGCGCCTCGTCCCTCCCTACTTCGTAGAAAGCGTGATGTTCGTGGAAGGCACCTTCTGCGCCTTCAACCCCGAGTACTTGGCCAAGAACCTGGCGACGTCTTCGGCGTCTTCGCCGACGACGACGTTCTCGGGCATGATCGCTCCGGAGAAGCCGCCGTTGCGGATCGCGTAGAGAACCTGCTGTTCGTTCTCCTTGCGGATGTTGAAGTTCGGCCCGTTGGTCTTGACGCGGTTGGAGATGGCCGTGGCCGAGCCCTCCGCGCCGACGACCGCGAGCGTGTGGCAGCCCGAGCAGTGCTGGAGGAACAGTTCCGCGCCCTTGTGGTACGGGCTCGTCTTCGCGATCTGGATTTCCTGCGAGCCGCACGCGCCCAGCGCCACGGCGCACGCGAGCAGGGGCAACGTCCTGGCTGCGAGCTTCATCCGCGGGGAATATATAGCCCCGCCTAGAAGCCGTGAGCCGTGCTGGCCGCGCGCAACGCGAGGAACACCACGACCAGCGCGGAGAGGGCCATGACGCCGACCTCGCGGCGGACGATCGCGGCGACGAGCTCGTGCTGCTCGGACTCCGGCAGCGCACCGACCGCGGCGGAGCTCTCCAGGCCACGCTGGTCGAGGATCGTCTGGGCGGAGGCGACGCGGAGCTGCTCGGCGACGAACGCCACGGCGAGGGGCACGAGCGCGTACAGGTAGAAGAGGTGTTCGCTCGAGTACCTGCCCGCGGCCGCCAGCGAGCCGACGGCGAGCGCCAGCGCGAGCGCCGATCCCTGGCCGACGCGCAGCGATACCCAGAACGCGCTGAGCGCCCGCGCGGGCGGGCCTGACGCTCCTCCCGCGCCGGCGCGGGAGGAGCGGTACCAGATCGACGCCCCCAACGCTCCCGGCAGTGCGTTGAGCGCCGCGACCGCCAGCGCCCCCGCCACGACAGCCTCCGTCACGGCATCGATTTCGCGTCGATTGCCACTATGTAACAGGCTGCCACAAGCAGTGATATAACAGCGCGCGGTGCTCCGCAGCTATCTCCCGGCGATCGTCTTCCTCGTTCTCGGTGGCGCCGTCGGCGGCACGTTCGTCGCGCTGAACTCGGTCATCGGACCGCGTCGCGCAACCCCGCACAAGCAGGACCCGTACGAGTGCGGGCTGCCCTCGGAGGTAAAGCGCGACATGCGGTTCGGCATCAGCTTCTACCTGATCGCGATGCTGTTCATCCTGTTCGACATCGAGGTCGTGTTCCTGTACCCGATCGCCGTCGAGCTGCGCGCGTACGGCAGCTTCGCGCTGTACGAGACGGTCGTGTTCATCGCGCTGCTGTTCGTCGCCTTCGTGTACGTGTGGCGGAGGGGGGCATTGGAGTGGAGGTGAGGCGCGAACCGGTCCACGTGGACGTCGACGCCCTGCGCGTGCGCTCGCTGAACGCCCACCAGCTGCTGCGCGGAGCGGACCTGGAGGGCGCGAACCAGCCGGCGCACCTGAAGGGGACCGAGCTCGAGCGGTTCGTGGAAGAACGCGTGCTGACGACGACGCTCGACAAGACCGTCGCGTGGGCGCGCTCGAACTCGTTCTTCCCGCTCGCCTTCGGGCTGGCGTGCTGCGCGATGGAGCAGTTCCACGCGGCCGGCTCGCGGATGGACATCGCGCGCTTCGGCTTCGAGGCCTTCCGCGCGTCTCCCCGCCAGGCCGACCTGATCATCCTGGCGGGGCGGGTGTCGATCAAGATGGCGCCGATCATCCGCAGGCTGTACGACCAGATGCTCGAGCCCAAGTGGGCGATCTCGATGGGCGCGTGCTGCTCGTCGATGGGCGTGTTCAACAACTACGCGCTGGTGCCCGCGGACAAGTTCCTGCCGATCGACGTCCACGTCCCCGGCTGCCCGCCGCGCCCGGAGGCGCTGATGCACGGCATCCTCAAGCTGCGCAAGATGGTCCAGGACGACCCCGACCTCGGCTGGCGCGATCGCTACGACGCGCGCGGGACCGAGGAGGTGATCGGACTGGACAGCACGGACGCGCAGGGCACTCCAGCGGCCGCCGTGGATGTGGCTCTGGAGGGGGAAGCGGCCGGTGCTTGACGCCACCGGCCTGGAGCTGATCGCACAGGAGCTGCGCGACGCCGAGGGCGAGAGCGCGGTGATCGAGACGACCTTCTTCCGGGGACGGGGAACGGTCGAGATCGACCCGCCCCTCATCCGATCGGTGCTCGGTCGCCTGCGCGAGAAGGGCTACGCGTTCCTGGCGAGCGTGCACGGCGTGGACTACTACCCGCACGAGCCGCGCCTGGGCGTGCACTACGAGCTGCTGGACATGGGCCGGGTGGACCGCATCACGGTGAAGCTGCGCGTGCCCACCGACGCGCCGGAGGTCGAGTCGGTGACGGCGGACATCCCCGCATCGTCCCCGGAGGGGGAGGACGCCCCCGGCGGGCCGTGGCGGGGCTGGCTGACGGCCGACCACCAGGAGCGGGAGATCTACGACATGTTCGGGGTGGTCTTCCGCGGGCACCCGGACCTGCGTCGGATCCTCATGCCGGAGGACTACGAGGGCCATCCGCAGCGGCGCGACTTTCCCGTCGGCGGCGAGCCGGTGGCGTTCACCTTCAACGAGCGCGAGACGCTGGGGCCGATGTGATGAGCCCCTCCAGCCCGACCGCATCGGGGGAGCAGCAGTCCATCTCCGAGTACCGCCGGGGCGAGCAGAGCATCGATCTGGCGCCGATCCGCGAGCAGATCGGCGGCCACGACGACGGCAGCGGCGAAGAGCTGCTGACGCTGAACTTCGGCCCCCACCACCCCGCCACGCACGGGGTGCTGCGGCTGCTGGTGACGCTGCAGGGGGAGATCGTCCGCGACCTGAAACCGATCATCGGCTACGTGCACACGGGGATCGAGAAGACGGCCGAGGACAAGGCCTACTGGAAGGTGATCCCGGTGGTCGAGCGGATGGACTACCTCTCCTACTACTTCAACGCGATGGCCTACGTCGGCGCCGTCGAGCGGCTGGTCGAGATAGAGGTGCCCAAGCGGGCCCAGTACCTGCGGGTGATCCACCTCGAGCTCAACCGCATCGCCTCGCACCTGATCTGGCTGGGCACCAGCGCGCTGGACCTCGGCGCGGTGTCGATCTTCCTGTACTGCCTGCGCGAGCGCGAGCTGATCCTCGACCTGTTCGAGATGTCCTCCGGAGCGCGCATGCACACGCGCTACTTCCAGGTGGGCGGCGTGATGGAGGACATACCCCGGGGCTTCGAGTCCAAGGTGCGCGAGTTCCTGAAGATCATGCCCGAGCGAGCCGACGAGTACGGGGCGATCCTGAACGCCAACGAGATCGTCCTGCAGCGCCTGCGTGGAACCTGTCCGCTGGACGCGGAGACGCTGCTGGCGCTGGGGGTGAGCGGTCCGCTGCTGCGTTCCGCGGGCAACCCGTGGGACCTGCGCAAGGCCGACCCGTACAGCTCCTACGAGGACTTCGCCTTCAAGATCCCCGTCGGCACCGTCGGCGACAACTACGACCGCTTCGCCGTGCGTCTCGCCGAGATCTACGAGTCGGTGAAGATCGTCGAGCAGGCGCTCGACGGGCTGCCGGAAGGGCCACACATAACAGAGGACCGCAAGGTGGCCCTGCCGCCGCGGCACGAGCTGGCGACCTCGATGGAGGCGCTGATCCACCACTTCAAGCTCGTGACCGAGGGCTTCCGCGTGCCGCCCGGCGAGGTGTACAACCCGATCGAGTCCCCCCGCGGCGAGCTGGGCTGCTTCGTGCGCTCCGATGGCTCCTCCAAGCCCGCGCGCGTGCACATGCGAGACCCGAGCTTCGTCAACCTGCAGGCGCTCTCGCACATGACCCGCGGCAGCTACATCGCCGACATGATCGCCACCACGGCGATGCTCGACCCGATCCTGGGTGGGATCGACCGATGACCCCCAACCCACACGGATGTGCAAGATGACCGCGGTTCCCCGCTTCGAGCACGGCTCGCGCGTGCCCGGCTGGGACGCGGCGGTGGACCTCGAGAAGGACCCCGCGGAGATCCCCGGGGTGGGCGGGTCCCCATCCCCGGAGGTGCCGCAGGAGCTGCGGGCGGAGATCGAGGAGCTCCTCAAGCGCTACCCCGACCGCCACTCGGCGGCGCTGCCCGCGCTGGAGGCCGCGCAGCGCCTGCACGGCTGGTGCTCGCCGGATGCGATCGAGCAGGTGGCGTGCGTGATGCGGGTGACGCCCGCGTACCTGGAGTCGGTGTCCACCTTCTACGACATGCTCGAGACCACGCCGGTGGGCCGCCACAGCGTGTACGTGTGCACGAACATCTCCTGCTCGCTGTGCGGCGCCGACGAGCTGCTGGAGACGATGCAGCGTGCGGTCGAGGCCGCCCCCGACGGCGCAGCCGAGTTCAACGTGCGCGGCTTCGAGTGCCTGGGCGCGTGCGACATCGCGCCGATGGCCTCGGTGGACGGCGTGTACGTCGGCCCGCTGAGCACCGCGGACGTGCCGCAGCTGCTCGACGACGCCCGCGCCGAGCGCCCGGTGCTCCCCGACAAGCAGCTCGCGCGCCGGCTGGTGGCAGACCCGCGCGCGAACAGCCGCGAGTTCCCGCCGCACCCGGCCGAGCACGAGCGCGCGGGAGCCGCCTGAGATGGCGACGAGCGCGCCGAGGATGCTGCTGCTCGCGGACATCGACGAGCCCGGCCTGTGCACGCTGGACGTGTACGCGCGCCGCGGCGGCTACCAGGCGCTGCGCAAGGCGCTCCAGATGAGCCCCGAAGAGGTTCTGGAGCAGCTGAAAGCGTCGGGCATCCGCGGGCGCGGCGGGGCGGGCTTCGCGATGGGCACGAAGGTGTCGTTCCTGCCGAAGGGCTCGATGGAGAAGTACCTGGTGTGCAACGCGGACGAGTCCGAGCCGGGGACGTTCAAGGACCGCGAGCTGATGCAGAAGAACCCGCACTCGCTGATCGAGGGCATCGTGATCGCCTCCTACGCCGCGGGGACGGGCCGCGCGTTCATCTACATTCGCGGCGAGTACGTGCTGCAGGCGGACATCCTCGACGAGGCGCTGCGCGAAGCGACCGCCGCCGGCTACGTCGGCGAGAACGTCCTTGACTCGGGCCATTCGGTGTCGCTGGTGGTGCACCGCGGCGCCGGCGCGTACATCTGCGGCGAGGAGACCGGCCTGCTCGACTCGCTCGAGGGCAAGCGCGGCAACCCACGCCTGAAGCCGCCGTTCCCGGCGATCCAGGGGCTCTACCAGGGCCCGACGCTGATCAACAACGTCGAGACGCTGACGACGGTGCCGTCGATCATGGCGATGGGCGGCGAGGAGTACGCGAAGCTCGGCGTGGAGACCTCGACGGGCACGAAGGTGGTGTCCGTGTCGGGGCACGTGCAGCGGCCCGGGAACTACGAGATCGAACTGGGGACTCCCTCGCGCGAGATCATCTACGGCCTCGCTGGCGGGCCGCCGGCCGGCAGGCAGGTGAAGTGCTGGTTCCCCGGCGGCTCGTCCTCACCGGTGCTGAAGGCCGATGACCTGGACGTCCCCTACGACTTCAACTCGATGGCGAAGGCCGGCTCGATGCTCGGCTCGGGCGCGATCATCGTCGTCGACGACTCCACGCCGATCCTCGACGTGGCGATGAAGGTCGCGAAGTTCTATCGCCACGAGTCCTGCGGCAAGTGCACGCCGTGCCGCGAGGGCACGAACTGGACGGTGAAGATGCTCGAACGGATCGACGAAGGCGAGGCGACGCCGATGGACCTCGACATCATGGCCTCGGTCCAGGAGCACATCATCGGCAACTGCCTGTGCGTGCTCGGAGACGCGATGGCAATGCCGATCGGGTCGATGATCGAGAAGTTCAGAGAGGAGTTCGAAGCGCACATCGAGGCGGCGCGCATGCGCCAGGGCATGAACGGTTTCGCCGCCTCCGAGGCGGCGCTCGCGGCGGGGGGCGCGCACGATGCCTAGGCCGCAGCCGCGGACGATCACGTTCACGATCGACGGTCGCGAGGTGCAGGCGCCGGAGAACGCGATGCTCGTCGACGCCGCCGCGCTGGGCGACGTCGAAATCCCCGTGTTCTGCTACGAGCCGAAGCTCGGCCAGCCGGTCGGCGCGTGCCGCATGTGCCTGGTGGAGATCGACGGCATCCCCAAGCTGCAGACCGGCTGCTCGACGCCGGTGAAGGACGGGATGGTCGTGTACACCGAAAGCGAGCGGGTGAAGACGGCGCAGCGCTCGGTGGTGGAGTTCCTCTTGATCAACCACCCGCTCGACTGCCCGGTGTGCGACAAGGGCGGCGAGTGCCCGCTGCAGGACATCACGTTCGGCTTCGGCGGGGGCATCTCGCGCTTCGTCGATCCCAAGCGCCACTTCGTCAAGCCGCTCGAGCTCTCGCCGCTGATCGCGATCGACCGCGAGCGCTGCATCCTGTGCTACCGCTGCGTGCGCTTCTCGCAGGAGCTCTCAGAGGACTACCAGCTGGTGCTGCTCGAGCGCGGCGCGCACTCCTACGTCTCGACCTTCGACGGGCACCCGTACGTGGCGCCGTTCAGCGGCAACATCGTCGAGCTGTGCCCCGTCGGCGCGCTGACCTCGCGCGCCTACCGCTTCCGCGCGCGCCCGTGGGACGTCGAGGACGCGGGCTCGGTGTGCACGCTGTGCCCGGCGCAGTGCAACGTGACGCTGACCGTCCGCGACGAGCGCGCGATGCGGGTGCTGGCCCGCGACAACGCGGAGGTGGAGGACGGCTGGCTGTGCGACAAGGGCCGCTTCGCCTACCAGTCCTTCCACGTCGACGAGCGCGTGACCGAGCCGCTGGTGCGCGACGGTGGCCACCTGCGCCCGGTCTCGTGGGAGCGCGCGTTGGAGGAGGCCGCCGCGGGCCTCGCGCGGGCGGGCGCCAACACGGGCGCGATCGCCGCCGGCGCGAGCACGAACGAGGAGGGGCTGTTGCTCTCGCGCCTCGTGCGCGAGGCGCTCGGCTCGCCGCACGTGGACTCGCGCCGCGCCGGAGCCTTGCCGCTGGAGCTGCACCGCGCGCTCGGCGACCCGCGCGTGCAGGCGAAGGTCTCGGACCTCGAGTTCGCCCACGCGGTGCTGGTGCTCGACGTGGAGCCCGTCGACGACGCGCCGATCCTCGACCTGCGCCTGCGCAAGGGCGTGCGCCGGAACGCGGTCAAGCTCGCCGTCGCCTCGGCGCGCGAGAGCTCGCTCGACGCGAACGCCGCGCTGTCGGTGTGCTACGCGGTGGGCGATGGGGCAGCGTTTGCGTGCGCGCTCGCCGACGCGCTCGCCGCCGGGCCGGACGCGCAGCCGAATGGGTCCCACCCACCCTCGGCGGGCGAGCTGGCGACGCTGCTGCGCGACGCCGGCGAGGAGATCGTGGTGCTGTGGGGCGAGCGGCTGACCGCCGGTCCGAACGGAGCGGCGGGCGCCCGGGCGCTCTTGAGAATCGCAGAGGCGCTCGGCATGGCCGGCGTCGAGGGCGCGGGGCTGTTGGAAGTCCCTACCTTCGCCAACGGGCGCGGCCTGCGCGAGGCGGGCGTGCTCCCCGGCATCGGCCCCGGCCTCTCGGCCCTCGGCGCGGACGGCGAGGACCGCTCGGGCGCCCCCAACGGCTCGGGCGCCGCCACGGCCGGCAACGGCTCGGGCGCCGCCGCGCCCGCCGGGTCGATCCCGCTCGATGCGCGCGGCATCGCCGACGGTCTTGCGGCCGGCGAGCTGAGCGCGCTGTACCTGCTGCACTGCGACCCACTGCGCGACCTCCCCGACGGCGAGCTGTGGGAGCGCGCGCTCGCCCGCGCGAGCACGGTGGTGGCCCATGCCTCGTTCCTTACCGAGGGCATCCTCGAGCACGCGAACGTGGTGTTCCCGGCCGAGGTGTACGCCGAGAAGGAGGGCACGATAGTGCACCCCGACGGGCGCCTTCAGCGCCTGCGCCCGGCGATCGCGCGGCTTGGGGGCGTGCGCGCCGAGTGGCAGGTGATCGCGGAGCTGGCGCTGCGACTGGGCCTCGACACTGACGTCCTCAGCGCCGCGATGGCCTCGCGGCGCCTGTTCGAGGTGGTGCCCTTCTACGGCGGGCTGACGCTCGACGAGATCGGCGGCCGTGGCGTGCGCTGGCAGGAGCGCGACGCCGCCGCGGCCTACCCTGCGGCGACGCCGGAGGAGAACGTCGCCGAGCGCGACCTCGCCCAGCCGAGCGCGGACGCGGGCGATCTCGCGGGACACCGCTCGATCTGGGACGCGCCCGAGGTCGAGTTCTCGCCCGCGCTCGATTTCCTGTTCCCGCGCAAGAAGGCTGTGCTGCCGTTGACGTACGTGGGCGGCGGGCGATGAGCGCGATCGCGGTCGTTGGCTACTACGAAGCCTGGTGGGTGCAGATCCTCAAGTCGATCGTGATCTTCGCCGTCGGACTGCAGCTCGTGCCCGTGGTTCTGCTCGCGGAGCGCAAGCTGCTGGGGCGCTTCCAGGCGCGCTACGGCCCCAACCGCGTGGGCCCCTACGGCGCGCTGCAGCCGCTCGCCGACATCGTGAAGCTGCTCACGAAGGAGCAGTTCCGCCCGACCACGTCCGTCGGCCTGCTGTTCGCGATCGCCCCGATGATCTCGATCCTCACCGCGGTCGCCGCGTTCGCGATCATCCCCTTCGGCAACGTCCAGCACATCTTCGGCGAACGCGTGGGGCTATATGGCGTGGACGTGTCGATCGGGCCGTTGTACCTGTTCGCGTTCGGCGCGATCGCCTTCTACGGGATCATGCTCGGCGGCTGGTCCTCGGGCTCGAAGTACTCGTTCCTGGGGGCGATGCGCGGCGCGGCGCAGCTGATCTCCTACGAGGTCTCGCAGGGCCTCGCGCTGCTGGGTGTGATCTTCAGCGCGCAGACGCTGTCGCTGACGGGGATCGTGACCGCGCAGAAAGGCATGTGGTACCTGGTGCCGCAGCTCGCCGGCTTCCTGATCTTCCTGACCGCGAGCTTCGCCGAGACCAACCGCGCGCCGTTCGACCTGACGGAGGCCGACGCCGAGCTGGTCGGCGGCTACAACACCGAGTACGGCGGCGGGCGCTTCGCCTCCTACTACTTCGCCGAGTACCTCAACGTGCTGGTGGTCTCGGGCATCGTCACGACCGTGTTCCTCGGCGGCTGGCTGATGCCGTTCGGCATCCACCCGCCCGGCTGGGTCGACCCGTTCGTGGTCCTGTTCAAGATGTCGCTGATCACCTTCCTGTTCATCTGGGTGCGCGCGACGCTGCCGCGCCTGCGCTACGACCAGCTGATGAGCTTCGGCTGGAAGGTGCTGCTGCCGCTGGCCACGCTCAACGCGCTCGTGACGGCCGTGCTCGTGGTGGTGACGCACTGATGGCGGCCGTCCCCGACGACGCCCAGGCCGGCGGCGGCACCTTGGCCGGCGGCGCCCCGCCGACGCTGACCGTCGAGCGCTGGGACCCCGGCGAGGACGTGATCGAGGTCATGCGCACCCCCGCGCCGAGCGCCGCGCGCGGCACCTGGCGGACGTTCCGCGAGACGCTGCGCGGGCTGATGACGACCTTCGGACGCATGGTCGAAGCGCCCACCACCGTCCAGTACCCGGAGGAGAAGACCGCCGGTGTACCCGCGCTTTCGCGGCCGCCACAAGCTGCACCGCTTCGATGATTCGGACCCCACCCACCCCAGCCTCGAGAAGTGCGTCGGCTGCTCGCTGTGCGCAGCCGCCTGCCCGGCAGACTGCATCCGCGTGGTGGCCGCCGAGAACACGCCGGAGAACCGCGTGTCCGCCGGCGAGCGCTATGCGGCCGTGTACGAGATCAACCTCTCGCGCTGCATCTTCTGCGGCTACTGCGAGGTCGCGTGCCCGTTTGACGCGATCACGATGGGGCACGACTACGAGCTCTCCGACTACGACCGGGCCGACCTGATCTTCACCAAGGAGATGCTGCTGGCCGAGCCGCTCGAGCGCACTCCGCTTGAGGAACGAGGGCGAGTGAGGGGGCTGCGCCGCGATACGTCGCCGCTCGCGGCCGCTGACGCGGCGGGCGAGCGCCGCCGCATCTCGGCTCCGCCACTTTGCGCACGCGCTGAACGGAGGCGGGCAGGATGAGCGCGGTTCTGTTCTTCATTGCTGCCATCGGGGTGATCACTGGCGCGGTGGGGGTGGTGATGCTGCGCAATCCCTTCTTTGCGGTGCTTGCGCTCGTGGGGCATTTGCTCTCGCTTGCTGTGCTGTTCCTGCTCTTGCGGGCGGAGTTCGTGGCGGCTGTGCAGGTGGTGGTTTACGCGGGGGCGGTGATGGTGCTGTACGTGTTCGTCGTCGCTTACGTCGGCGGGGAGGGGGAGACGATCGGGGAGCGTCTGCGCAGTGGGAGCAGCGCAGCGGGGATGCGCGTGGGCGGGGCGATTCTCGGCGGGGCGCTGCTCGTCGAGCTGTTCATCGCGCTGCTCGGCACGGGGCTGGAGGCGACCAGCGGGTATGGGGCCGGCTATGTGCCGGGTCCGCAGGCTTACGGCACTCCCGCGTACATCGGCAAGCTGCTGCTGACGCGGTTCCTGCTGGCGTTCGAGCTCGCTTCGTTCCTGCTTTTGATCGCGGCCGTCGGCGGCGTCGTGCTCGCGCGTCGCCGGGGAGGGCTGGACGAGCAGTCGGGGCACGAGCCGATCACGCCGCTGGATCTCCTGCGCCCGCCCGGAACGGGCACCACCGCGGAGGCGGTCGGCACCATGGCGCTGTCGGGGCAGGGCGTGGAGAGGCGGCTCGTGAGCATCGACTGGTACCTGGCTGTGTCGGCGATCGTCTTCTCGCTGGGCGCGGTCGGCGTGATGACCCGGCGCAACCCGCTGGTGGTGCTGCTGTGCCTGGAGCTGATGCTCAACGGCGGCAACCTCGCGCTGATCGCGTTCTCGCGCATGTGGGGCAACGGCGATGGGCAGATCCTGGCGATCGTGGTGATGACCGTGGCCGCCTGCGAGGTGTGCATCGGCCTTGGCATGATCGTCGCGATCTACCGCCGCCAGCTACCGATCGACGTGGACGAGCTCAGGGAGCTGCAGGGATGATGCGCGGCAGACGACGAAGGATCGGCGGGTGAGCACGACCACGTGGGGGTGGCTGGTGCTGGCGTTCCCGCTCGCGGGCATGCTGGTGACCGCGCTTGGTTTCCGGCGTTTGCCGGGCCGCTCGGCTGGCTGGATCGGCACGGCGGCGATCTTCCTGGCGTTCGTGTGCGCGCTCGGCGCGTTGATCTCGCTGCAGGGGCACACCTCCGGCCACCGCGAGCTCGTCTCGTCGCTGTGGAGCTACGCGTCCACGGTAGGGATCGACGCGCAGATGTCGATCCTGGTGGACCCGCTGTCGGTGTTCATGATCCTCGTCGTCAGCGGCGTCTCGACGCTGATCCACCTGTACTCGGTCTCCTACATGGACGGGGACCGCGGCTTCGTCCGCTACTTCTCCTACCTGAACTTCTTCGTCTTCTCGATGCTGCTGCTGGTGCTCGCCGGCAACTTCCTGCTGCTGATCGTCGGCTGGGCGTTCGTGGGCGCGGCGTCCTACCTGCTGATCTCCTTCTGGTACCGGCGCACGACCGCGACGACGGCGGGGATCAAGGCGTTCGTGATCAACGTCGTCGGCGACGCCGGGCTGGTGCTGGGGACGTACTTCATCTTCAAGCACACCGGCACGCTGGACCTGCTGAAGAGCTTCCACGCCGTCGAATCGAGCGCCCACCCCGCGTTCGGCCACGCCGCCGACAACGGCGACCTGGTCGCCGGCTGCGTGCTGCTGCTGGTGGGCGCGTTCGCGAAGTCCGCGCAGATCCCGCTGCACACGTGGCTGCCGGACGCGATGGAGGGCCCCACGCCGGTCAGCTCGCTGATCCACGCCGCGACGATGGTGACCGCCGGCGTGTACCTGATCGCGCGCATGCACCCGCTGTTCGAACGGGCGCCCGCCGCGCAGGACGTCGGCGCGGTGGTGGGCGCGCTGACGCTGTTCATCGCCGGCACGATCGGCCTCGCGCAGACGGACATCAAGCGCGTGATCGCCTACTCGACGATGTCGCAGATCGGCTACATGATCATGGGCGTCTCCGTCGGCGCGTACGCGGCCGGCCTGTTCCACCTGATGACGCACGCGTTCTTCAAGGCGCTGCTGTTCATGGCCGCCGGCTCGCTGATCGGCGCGATGGCGGGCGAGCAGTCGCTGGAGAGGATGGGCGGCTTTCGCAAGGCGCTGCCGTTCACCTACGCGTGCTTCATCGTCGGCGGCCTCGCCCTGTCGGGCATCCCCCCGTTCTCGGGCTTCTTCTCCAAGGACGAGATCCTGCTGCAGGTCGGCCAGCGCGGCGGCTGGCACTGGGCGCTGTACGTGATCGGCTACGCCGGCGCGCTGCTGACCGCGATCTACACGTTCAGGATGATCTTCCGCGCCTTCCACGGCGAGCCGGTGGCCGAGGCCAAGCGAGCTGGAAGGCGGCCACGTCCACCACGCGGAGGTCCCGCGCAACCCGGCGACGGGCGAGGAGGAGGACACCGACGTGGGCTTCCCCGGCCCCGAGCACGCGATCGCCGAGCGCGCGCTGCCGATGCGGATCGCGATGGGCCTGCTCGCGCTGGGGGCGGTCGGCGCGGGGCTGATCCAGATCCCGAAAACGGACTTCGTGATCGACGACTTCCTGAAGCCCGACGTTCGCGACCGCGAAAGCGTACGAACCGACCGCCAAAACCGGCCTGCTGGCGATCGGCCTGACGCTCGGCACGATCCTCGGCCTCGCCGGCATCGCGATCGCCTACCGCGTGTGGGTCGTCGGCGGACGCGACGCCGAGGGTCGTTTCAAGGTGGCGTCGGCGATCCGCTCCGGCGTGCCCGGCGGCGAGGCCCTGTACACGCTGTTCGTGAACAAGTGGTACTTCGACGAGGCGATCGCGCTGCTGGTCGTCGGGCCCGTCGCCGCGGTCGGGCGCTTCGCGCGCGACACCTTCGAGCGCGTGTTCGTCGATGACACGCTGATCGGCGGCGCCACCGGCATCGTGCGCGCCGGCTCGGCCGCGGTGCGCGCCGCGCAGAGCGGCTTCGTGCGCTACTACGCCGCGCTGCTGATCGTCGGCGTCGCCGGCGTGGGCTTCTACTTCCTGCTGCAGACCTGATGCCCGCGCTCTCGATCCTCATCTGGCTCCCGCTCGCCTGCGGCCTGCTCGGCGCGCTCGTGTCCGTGCGCAGCGAGCGAGCCCCGGGTGTGCTGGCGGCGCTCGGCTCGCTGGCCGCGCTGGGCCTGTCGATCGGCTACATCGCCGACTTTGACATGAATGGCCCACGCCCTGCAGCACGTGACCGACAAGGTGTGGATCGCCGAACTGGGCATCCACTACAAGCTCGCGATCACCGGGCTGAACGTGTTCCTGGTGGGCCTCACCACGCTGCTGTTCGCGGCGGCCGTGCTCGCCTCGAACCTGCGCAGCGGGGCGGGCGGGACTCAATCAGTCGACCGGCCGCGCCTCTACTACTTCAACTTCATGCTCGCCGAGTCGGCCGTGCTCGGCGCGTTCCTCGCCCAGGACCTCGCGCTGTTCGTGGCGTTCTTCGACCTGATGCTGATCCCCTTCTACTTCCTCATCGGAGGCTGGGGACAGGGACCAGACCGCGTGAAAGCGACGATCAAGCTCGTCATCTACACGCTCGTCGGCTCGCTGCTGATGCTCGCCGGCGCGATCGCCACCGGCGTACTCGCCGCCCAGCAGGGCGGCGGGCACATCACGTTCGTGCTCTCCGAACTGCAGAAGCTGCCCTTGAGCACCGGCTCGCAGGAGTGGATCTTCCTGTTCTTCGCCGCCGCCTTCCTCGTGAAGATGCCCGCCTTCCCGCTGCACGGATGGATGCCCGACGGCTACCGCGCGATGCCGATCGAGGTGCTGATGGTCTTCTCGGGCGTGCTCTCGAAGGTCGGCGCGTACGGCTTCCTGGCGATCGTGCTGCCGCTGTTCCCGCAGGCGGCGGTGCACTTCCAGACGTTGATGCTGCTGATCGGCCTGGTGTCGATCGTCTACGGCTCGGTGCAGGCGTTCAGCCAGACCAACGCGCGGCTGATCCTCGGGTACTCCTCGGTCGCGCAGCTCGGCTTCATCACGCTCGGCATCTTCGCGCTGAACCCGCAGGGCGCGCAGGGGGCGCTGTTGCAGATGGTCAACCACGGCCTGGTGATGGGGCCGATCCTGTTCATCGTCGCGCTGCTCGCACGGCGGGCGGGAGGCTCGGAAGACATCCGCGACATGGGCGGCATCGCCTTCCGCGCGCCTGTGCTCGCGTCGCTGGCGCTGATCGTCACGCTGGCGACGCTGGCGATGCCCGGCTCGTCGAACTTCGTGGGTGAGTTTTTGATCCTGCTCGGGGTGTTCAAAGCGAAGCTCGTGATCGCGATCATCGCCTTCAGCGGCGTTGTCATGGCGAGCGTGTACGCCCTGCGCCTGTTCATCGGCGCGATGCACAACCGCGTCGGCAAGGGCGTGGACTCACGCGAGATCACGCTGCGCGACGGAGCGGTGCTCGTGCCGCTCGTCGCCGTGATCCTGTTCTTCGCGGTGTACCCGCAGCTGGCCCTTCAGCGCAGCGAAGGCTCCACCAAGACGGCGGTGGCGAGCGTGCTGGCAGTGCAACATCCGACTGAGGCGTCGTTCGTCGCCAAGGCCGGCCAGGTCCAAGCCGTCGGGAGAGCGGCGGAAGCCGTGGGTGAAGGCGCCAACGGCGAAGCGCAGGCGCCCGAAGGCGCGGCCTCGGAAGCGAACGAAGAACGATGAACTACGTGCCCCTCCACGTCCCGCTGCTCGCAACGACGCACCTGAAAGGCCCCCACGTGGACTTCGCGGGGCTCTCGCCGCTGATTGCGCTGCTCGGCGGCGCGACGATCGCGCTGCTGGTCGGCATGCTCGGCGCACGCTGGGTGCGCGCACAGCTCGTGCCGGCGCTCAGCCTGGCCGCCCTCGGCGCGGCGCTCGGCCTGACGATCTGGCAGTGGGGCGCCGAGAAGTCGATCGTCTCGGGCGCGCTTCGCATCGACGACCTGTCGCTGGCGCTGAACCTGATCCTGATCGCCGGCGGCGTGTGCGCTGTGCTGCTGGCGTGGCGCTCGCGGGCGTCGCACGAAGCCGCGCACGGAGAGTTTCACGCGCTGCTGTTGACCTCGATCGGCGGCATGTCGGTGCTCGCCGCCGCCGAGAACACGGTCGCGCTGTTCGTGGGCCTCGAGCTGCTGTCGATTCCGCTGTACGTGATGTGCGCGACCGAACTGCGCCGCGAGCACTCGCTGGAGTCGGGGCTGAAGTACCTGATCGTCGGGTCGGTCGGCTCGGCCACGCTGCTCTACGGCCTTGCGCTGATCTACGGCGCGACCGGCTCCACCGACTTCAGCGCGATCGCCGACGCGCTGAACAACGGCAGCCTCGCGAGCGACCCGCTGATGCTCACCGGCGTCGCGCTGTGCGTGGCGGGCCTCTGCTTCAAGGCGTCGGTGGCGCCGTTTCACCAGTGGACCCCCGACGTATACGAGGGCGCGCCCACGCCGGTGACGGCGTTCATGGCGGTGACCACCAAGGTGGCCGCGCTGGGCGTCTTCCTGCGCTTCTTCGACGTGGCGCTGATCGGCACGCAGCAGAGCTGGGGTCCGGCGGTGGCGGTGCTCGCGGCGATCACGATCATCGTCGGCAACGTCGGTGCGCTGGGGCAGTCCTCGCTGAAGCGGATGCTCGCCTACTCCTCTGTCGGGCAGGCCGGCTACATGCTCGCGGGCGTCGTCGTCGCCACGCAGCTCGGCATCTCCGCAACCGTCTTCTACCTGGCCGTCTACCTGTTCATGAACATGGGCGCGTTCGCGGTGGTCGTCGCGCGCGAGCGCGAAACCGCCCTCGGGGACTCGCTCGACGCGGTCGCCGGGTTGGGGCGCGAGCGCCCGTGGCTGGCGTGGCCGATGACGATCTCGATGCTCGCGCTCGCGGGCATCCCCGCCACGGCGGGCTTCATCGGCAAGTTCTACCTGATCGACGCCGCCGTCAGCGGCGGCTACACGTGGCTGGCGGTGGCGATCGTGATCGGCTCGATGATCTCGCTCGGCTACTACCTGCCGGTGATCGCCGCGATGTGGATGCGCGAGGCGCCGGGCGCCACCGGCGCGCCGGCATCATCCGGCGGGGCGCCGGCCGCCAGCGGCCCCACGGGCGGGCCCCTGCCGGCGCTCGCGGGCGGCTCGCCCGAGCTGGACGCACAGGAGCTGCAGCCGAATGGAGCGCTTGCCGGCGGCACAGCGTACGAGGCCGACACAGGCATCCAGCTCGAGGTGGCGCTCGTCGCCGTCCTCGCCGGCGCCGCCACCCTCTTCTTCGGCGTCATCCCCCAGCCGCTGTTCGAGCTCGTGCACCACGCGGGCACGGCGATCAGCGGACTGTTCTGAGCGCGGCCGTCCCGGGCGCGGGCGAGTCGATCCGCGCGTCGCACGCGCGCTTGCACAGCTCCAGGTGCGCTGACGTCATTCCGAATCCCGGAACATGTCGTCGAAATTCAGCATTGATCTGGGCTCGAGCCGGGATTCGGACTCGAGCCAGGCTCCCCCCGAGAAGGACGCACCGACCTACGTGCTCGTCATCTCCATCGGAACGTTCGTCGGCCTGCTGCTGTCGGCAGCGGCGATGGTGTCGATCCCACCGCTCCGCCATTGGGTCCACGCGCAGCGTCTCGGACTGCTCCCCATCGGCATCGTCTGGTTCGGGGCAATCGGAGGGTCTCTGGCGAGCTTGACGGGCATCTACTTCCACCACAAGACCGATTGGAAGGAGACCTACAACATCTGGCACTCGCTGCGGGCTTGGACCGGAGCCGCGATGGGAACGCTGGGGGCGTTCTTCCTGCTCGTCAGCTCGGAGATCGCGACGCTGAGCCCCACCTCCGCCAAACCCTCGATCAACCCCAACATCTTCTATGCCGCCGCGTTCATCGCCGGGTTCGCAGAGAAGCCGTTCAGAGAACTCGTCAAACGCCTCACGCACGCGCTCTTCGGCTCCACCCAGAAGGCCAACGCCGGGCATGTGACCCTCAATCTGGCCGATTCGGGGCAGGTAGCCGTCGAGCTGGAGCTTCCGGCCGCGATCACGGTGCGGGTCCATCTCGAGCCGCCAGCGCCGCAGGCCAGCGAAGGCAGCGCCAACGGGTACACCCACGCCCCGACGTCCGTTTCGGCATCCTGAAGCCGGCACCCCACCGCACACGCATATATATCGATAGTCCGACTGAATCTCGTCCATGAGCAGGGGGCGGAACGCCGGTGCGATCGGACAGCCGTGGCTCAGTGTGATTCTATTTGCGATGTGCAATGGGTGGATGTGGCGATGGAGGAGTACAAGACGCTCCGTCAGGAGTCGCTGAATTCACTTGAACAGGCACATCGATCGGTGCAGATCGGCTTGGCGGCCATTGCAGCGATCACGGCATTCGGTGCGACCAGTGCCAGCGGTGCGGGGATGCTTCAGGACGTGGCAATCGCCATCGCCGCGCCGATCGTGGCGGCGCTCGCGTGGGTCCTTTGGCTGCTCGAGGTCAGACGTTCCATGCGAGCCGGAAGGTACATCGCTCGGCTCGAGCATCGCATCAATGAGCGCGTGTCCGACCCTAGCCCCGAGCACGAGCCGGCGCTCGGCTGGGAGATCAAGATGCTGGGCGAAAAGGCCGACTTGGGCAGCCACGCCTACAACCGCATAGTCCCATTGATGCTGATCGCCACCAGCATCCTGAGCGTGGCCGTTGGTTTGACGCGGCTCGGAGATCATCGCGAGTGGGGTGCGCTCGCGGCTACTGGCTTTTTCGACGCCCTCGTACTCGTCGTCGCGCGCCGCTACGACCAGTGCGTCAAATCCAAGATTGCCAAGGGACGCGAAGAGGCGTTAGAAGAGATCCATGGCAACTCGTGCAGCGTAGGCTGACCCCCTGACATCCACGTCTTGACATGGCTCCCGCCGCCATATAGCTTGCCCGAGCGTCGGGGGTGGCGGCGGTGGGCGCTGCAGTCGCGGCAGGAGGTTGCGATGGTTTCGTACCGCATGATCGAGCCAGGTTGCGCCCCGGGTTTGGGGCTCCGGTCGTGAGCGCGTTCGAAGGACGGGCGCTCGGGAGCCCTACGCGCCGATCTCGGCCTGCTCGCCGAGCTGGGCTGCACGAGCCATCCACGCGCCGGCACAGACTTCCGGCCCCGCGCCGCCTCGCGATCGGCGCCCTCGCCGCGCTGTCCCTGCTCGCGGCGCTGCTGGTGGCGCTCCCCGGCGACCACGGCGCCGCCACGGCGCCGCGTCGCCCGCACGCCTTCGCGCGCCAGAGCCTGCTGTCCCTCCCGGCGCTCGCCCAGGGACCCGTGTCGGCCGCCCTCGGCGCCGACGCCCCCGCCTACCGCGTCCACGATTCGAAGGGCGCGCTGTGGGCGGCAAGCCCCACCGCGCACCTGCGCAGCAGCTTCACCTCCTCCGGCGTGTCGGTCAGCAGCGGACGCGCCAGGCTCGGGATGAGGCTCGAGGGAGTCGGGTTCGGCTCGAGGCTCGAACCGGTCAGCTCGAGCGCCCCGACCGCAGATGGAAACCGTGTCTCCTACAGGGGCGCCGCCGTCACGCAGTGGTATGCGAACGGCCCGCTCGGCCTCGAGCAGGGCTTCACTGTCTCTCGCCCGCCGGCACACCAAGCCGCGGGGGCGACCCTTACGCTCGCGGTCGCGCTCTCGGGCAACACCAAGGCGATCCTCGGCCACAACGCGGGCACAGTCAACCTGACCCGGGCCGACAGGCGAGTCCTTCGCTATGGGAACCTCTCCGCCACCGACGCCCATGGGCGAGCGTTGCACAGCTGGCTCTCGCTCCAGGGCGGACGCATCCTCCTGCACGTCGATGCCCGCGGCGCACGCTACCCGCTGCGGATCGACCCGCTGTTGCAGGGCGAAGTGCTGACGGGCACCGGGCCCTATCCAGAAGACTTCGCCTATGCCGTGGCGCTCTCCGCGAACGGCAGCACCGCACTGGTGGGAGACTCGCTCGACGAAGGGGCCTACCACGGCGCGGCGTTCGTCTTCGTGCGCTCCGGGAACACCTGGACACAGCAGGGTCCGAAGCTCACCGGTGCCCCCGAAGGCTTCTTCGGCTTGGCCGTCGCGCTGTCGGCCAATGGCAACACAGCGCTGGTCACCGATCCCACCGACCAGGGGCCCGAACCGAGCCGGGTCTACGTCTTCACACGCTCGGGGTCCACCTGGACCAGGAGCGCGAGGCTGGCTCCACCCGGCAGTGAAATAACCTTCGGGAGCTCCGTCGCGCTCTCCGAAAACGGAGACCTCGCGCTCGTCGGCGAAGACAACCGCGAATTCAAAGGCGCCGTGTACGTGTTCACGCGCTCCGGAGAAATCTGGAGCGAAGAAGCGAAACTGACGGGCACCGGGGAGGTCGGCCAAGGCGAGTTCGGTGCGAGCGTCGCGCTCTCCGCCGACGAAAAAACGGCGCTCGTCGGCGGGTCCACCGACGGCGACGAATCGCCGAGCTTCGAACGCAAAGGCGCGGCGTGGGTGTTCACGCGCTCGTCGGGTAAATGGGTGCAGCAGGGCGGAAAGCTGACCGGCGTCGGGCAGAGCGAAAACGGCGAATTCGGCTCGGTCGTGTCGCTCTCGGAAGACGGCGACACGGCGCTGATCGGCGCCCCGGCCAACGGAGGTGAAAGCGGAAAAGCTCCTGGCAGCGCGTGGGTGTTCACCCGTTCCGGGGAAACCTGGAGCGAACAGGCCAAGCTCACGGGCACCGGCGAGGTCGGTGACAGCAGCTTCGGTTCCGCGGTCGCATTGACCGCGAGCGGGAACACCGCGCTGATCGGCGGGCCGGCCGACAACGAATACAAGGGCGCCGTCTGGGAGTTCACGCGCTCTGGCAGCACCTGGAGCGAGAGCGAAAAGCTGACCGCCAGCGGTCTCACGGGCGACCCGGAGTTCGGCAGGAGCCTTGCGATGACGCCCAACGGCGAAACGGCGCTGATCGGCGCTCCCTACGCCGACGAAACGGAAGGAGCGGCATTGGTGTTCGCGGTGCCGCCCACGGTCTCGACCGGCTCCGCCGCCGAAATCACCACGAGCACCGCGACGCTGGGCGCGAGCGTCAACCCGGGGGGTGAAGAATTCAAAGAATGCAAGTTCGAATACGGGACCACCACGGCCTACGGCTCCACCAAGGCCTGCTCGCCGGCCTCGGGGTCGGGCGAAGCGCTCGTCCACGTGTCCGCGGCGATCACCGGGCTGAGCGCCGACACGACCTACCACTTCCGCGCCGTCGCCACCAACAAACACGGCGTCCAGCAGGGGAGCGACCAGACCTTCACGACGCTGATCTCCAGCGCATCGGCCAGCACCAAAGAACCGTCGGTGCCGGCGACCGCGACCGACGGCGAACTGTCGGCGACGGCCAGCGGCGGCACCGGCAGCGTCGCCGTCGGGGACTACGGCTCGAACATCGGCGGCACCCCACTATTCCAGTCGAACGGCAAGTACGTCGACGCCTACAGAGGCACCACGGCGAGCTTCACCGGCGTGGAAATCAAGGACTGCGAAGTCGCCAGCGCCAAAGAGCTGTGGTGGTTCGACCCGGACGGCGGCTGGAAGCCGGTCTCGGACCAGTCCTACAGCGCCGGGCCTCCGGCGTGCATTACGGCGACGCTCACCGAAACCACGAATCCCTCGGTCGGGGAGCTCGTCGGCACTCGCTTCGGCACCGGCGAAGCGCCAGGGGTACAGGAATACGGCAAATGCGAGGCCGCCAAGGACGCCGTCTACTCCGAATCGGCCTGCGGCACAGTCGCCGAAAAAAAGGGCAAACCGGACCACAAAGGCAAATACGAATGGTACCCCGCGCCGGTCACGTGCTTCGCCCAGAAGGACGGCCGCTATTCCGAAGACCGCTGCTCGACGCTCGACGTGAAGAAGGAAAAGCCGAAGGGCAAGTACGAAGCGGGCGACGGCGCGTTCACCGGCAAAGGAGCCACCGCCAAGCTCGAAATCCACGGCGTGGGGACGGTCGAATGCACCGCGAGCAGCAGCGAAGGGCAGTTCGCCGCGCCCAAACAGGGCGAGACCACGATCACGTTCAGCGGCTGCAAGCACGAATCCAGCAAATGCACGACGGCCGGACAGGCTGAAGGCACCCTCAAGACCGAACTTCTGCAGATGTCCACCTATGAAGAAGACAAAAAGATCCTCACGGGACTTGTCGGCGACCCTGTCGTCGCACGCTTCACGTGCGCGAGCACCGCCTACACGCTCACCGGCGCCGTCTCCGGCGAAACCGGCGGCGCCGATATCGACGTCATGAGCTCTACAGGCGAAATGACGTTCAAACCGGGGGTCGGCGAACAGGAGCTCAAGACCGTCGTCAACCAGGTCGAAGACGAAACGACGTTGAGCACGACGCTCACCACGACCAGCGCGCAGCCGCTCGAGATCGATACGAAGGTGGACGGCTAGCGTCAAGCGCGGGCTCAGCCCGAGGTCGTCCTCTCGCCGTGCTCGCCGGTCGCCGCGCCAAAGATCCGTTCGGCGGCGCCGATAGCCTCGCTGAATGCGTCTCCTCCCCCGGCGGCGGCTCAGGGCCGCTGGCGCGCTGGTCGTCCTCGTCGTGCTCGGCCCGGCGCTTCTCGCAACGAGCGCGCGGGGCGAAGGCAGCCCTTCGATCAACCTGTCGGTGGTCGCGCCCGCGAGCGTGCTGTACGGCGCGAACGCCACCGTCACGCTCACCGCGGCCAACCCGGCCGCCCAGCCGTACGCCTACAACCTCAGCTACCGCGTCGTGCTGCCCGAAGGCATCAGTTACGTCGCCGGCACCGGCCACAGCTCAGCCGGAGCGCTCGAACCGCAGGCGATCGCGGGCGAGCCGGAAACGGGCAAGACGACGCTGATCTGGTCAAACGTCGCCGATCTCTCGCCGGGCTCCAGCAACACGCTCAGCTTCGAAGTCAAGCAGACGACCTCGCACTTCACGATCGGCGGCAAATATGCCGTCGAAGCCGGCGCCTACGTCGCCGAACAGGCGCGCTATCTGCCCAAGTTCAGCGCCACGGGCGCTCCCGAAGGGCCGTCCTCGACGTCCTTCACCGGCTACGCCACCGGATCGGCCACGACCACGATCACCGCGCTGCAGATCGCGCAGGCCGAGGAATCTCCCGCCGGCCAGATCCTGCGGGGCGTGCACGATCACCAGGTCACCTACAAGCTGACCGTCACCAACACGTCGGTCAACGCCACCGGCAAAGTCGTCGTCGAAGACTGGCTGCCAGCCGACCTGGAGTACCTCGGCTGCGGCGGCGCGGGCGCCGATCACACGACCGACGCGCCGACCAACCCCGGCAGCGCCGAAGAGTATCCCGGGTCAGGACCGATCACCGTCCCCGCCCTCGGCGGCTGCCTCACGCCCACAGGCGTCGAAACGCTCGTGACCGACCCCGACGGCGCCGAAGAAGACCCCGACGCCGTCTACACGCACGTCAGCTGGAGCCTCGGCACGCTCGCCGCCGGCGAAACGCGGAGCTTCGAATTCCGCGCCGCCGTGCCGCTGCGGGAAAACACGACGACCTGGACCGCCAAAGAACCGACCGTCGCAAGCGGCGACCAGGCGACCAACCTGAACAACAACTCCGGCGCGGAGACCACCGACGGCGAGTCCGTGGTCACCTTCGCGAAGGCCGGCGGCGAGTACGACGAAACGACGGCCGTGTTTGCAAGCGGGCATCTCACGCGCGTCGCCAAGGATCTGACGATCGAAAAGAGCGCCGGCTCCAAAACGCTCGCCGAGGGGCAGGTCACGCAGTGGACGCTCACGCTGCACTCCTCCGAGTACCGCTACAACACCGCCGCCATCGTGACCGACACGGTGCCCAACGGGCTGTGCCCGCTCAGCTCGGAAAACCTGACCAAAAGCAGCGAATGCGAACCGGACACCGCGCCCTCCTCCCCCTACGCCAGCGCGGTCGAAGAAGCCAACGGCACGTGGAAGCTCGTCTGGAACGAATCCAGCGACAAAGCGCTCGCGCAGGTCACTCAGAACGCGACCACTACGATCACCTACGACACGAAGACCCGCACGCACTACCAGCACGAACATCTCCCCGCCGGCCCGATCCTCGCCGACGACACCGTCACCAACAACGTGCTCGCGCAGGCGACGACCAACGTCGTCTGCGCCAATGACACAGACTGCTCGGGCACAGGGGAAACGCCGATCGACCACGAACGGCCGCTCAGCGAACCCGTGTCCGACACCTCCAGTGCCTCCCAGAGCGCCGAAGGGCCGTCCATCGCCAAGGAAATCGCCAAGTCGGGGACGACGTGCCTCGCCGACGAATACACGACCGCGAACCCCGTCTTCCACCCGGGCGACCTCATCTGCTGGCGTCTGACCGCGTCGTTCCCCACGACGATCGACACCAAAGGCCTGAACGTCACCGACTTCCTGCCGATCGCCGACACCTTCGGCGAAAGCTTCGAAGAACACGGCGAAAAAGGCCAGGCGCGCGCGCCCGGCGACACGCTGCCGGACACGACGTTCAGTCACTCGGAAGCCAGCTCGAGCGAACCGGGCGGGGCGATCGACTGGAAACTTCCCGAAGAAGGGTACGTCAACAACGAAAAACAGCGCTTCGAACGTGTCTACGCGACGATCGCCAGGCTCCCGCGCGAAGCGGCCTCCGGCGAGCTCCAGGGCAACCTCATGAAGTTCGCCAACGTCAACACCGCCGGACAGTCCTTCTCCTACCGTGCGGAAGCCGACTACAAACTCCAGTTCCCGCAGCTGAGCCTCGCCAAGCAGATCGTCGAAATCAACAAAAAAGCCGTCACTCCGACGAGCACCGCGACGATCAAGGCCGACGACGAAGCCACGTTCGCGCTGACGGTCAGCAATGCCGGCAAGCTCGAAGCCGACGGGGTCGAGGTGTGGGACGAACTCCCGGACGGCATCACCTGCGAAGACATCACCGCGATCTCCGCCAAAGGCGCATGCGGCTCCGGACGCATCGAATGGGGGGAAACCCACCTCGGCGAGGAAGAAGTGAAGGTCGCCGCCGAAAGCGCCGCGGTCCTGCACTTCACGGTGCGCATACCAGCGACGATCGACCCGGCCGACACGCTCGAAGACCACGCCGGCGTCGTCAAGTACGAAAGCGCGACGAACACCGGCGGCCAGTACCTCTACGTGCCCGCCGAAAACATCGACGCGCTGCGCGACAGCGAAGCCAACGTGCCAGCAGCCAACGCCCAGGCGGCGCTGAAAACCGAAGACGTCAAACTCCAAAAGACGAGCACCAGCTCGGTCGTGGAAACCGGCAACACCGCGGCGCAGGCGACGATCGGCGAGCTCGTCACATACGAAGTGTCGGTGACGATCCCCGCTGGCACCACGCTCAGCGGCATCGCAAAACTGACAGACCCCGCGCTCCCCAAAGAACAGCTGACGCTCAAAGCGGGGTCCGTCGAAGCGCTCGTGAACGGGAAAGCGGCGGGGGTCACCTTCAAAGCCGAAGAATCGGGCGGCAGCCCGCTGGTCGTCTTCCCCGAAGGCTACGGCGCGCCAATCGAAGAAAGCGTCAAGGTCACGATGCGCTTCGTCACGACCGTCGCCAACGTCGCGGTCAACGTACACGGGAAAAGCATCGCCAACACCGGCAAGCTGACGTGGACGGACCCGATCACCGGCGCGCAGGCGCGCGAAGCGAGCGACTCGGTGCCTGTCGTCGAGCCGTCGATCACGCTCACCGAGACCAACAACGCCAGCGGCAAACCCGCGCACGGCGGCCAGCTCGTCGAATACAAGCTCAAGGCCAAGGACGCCGAAGGCGCGAGCACCGCGTTCGACACGACGGTCATCGACACCGTCCCCACGGGCATGACCGTCTCCAACGCCTCGGGAACACCGTACGCGGAAGGCGAAACGATCGAATCCGGGGGGGTGTGGGATGAAAAAACCCGCACGATCACCTGGAGCGTGACGTCGATCGAACCGAATAAAGAAACCGCCCTCGTCTACTACGCGACGGTCAACGAAAAACCGGTCTCCGCGACGATCCTCACCGACCACGCAGTCGCGACGACGACGAGCATGAACGGCGCGGTCAGCGGCAAGCGGACCGCCGAAAACGACCCGATCTCGGGCAAGGCCGGCTATGAAGCCAAAGCCGAAAGCTCGCTCGAAGTCGCGGGCGCGACGATCGAAAAGAAATCCGACAGCGCCAAAGCGACGATCGGGCACCGCATCACCTACACGCTGACGGTCACACTGCCCGCCGACGTCGTCGCCTTCAACGAGACGGTCATCGACACGCTGCCGAGCAGCCTCGACTTCGACGAATACATCAGCGCCGAATGCACCAGCGGATGCCCGCCCGCCGTGACGGTCCAGACCTACAAACCGAAGGTCAACGCCTCGAACACGACGAGCGTCGCCTGGTATCTCGGCAACATCGAATCCGCGAGCGCGCCACGCACGATCACGATCGTCTACCGCGCAGACGTGCGCTCCACCTACCGCGGCGGCGCCGTCGCGGTCAAAGCGGGAGCCGAAATCAGCAACTCGGCGGACGTGTACTACGACAAGACCGACAAGCACAGCTTCGAAGAAGGCAACATCCCCGCGCCCGCTGAATTCGACGCCAAAAACGGCCCCGCGAGCACCACGAGCGCCGTCGTCGAGCCCGTCGTCACCCTCACCAAGGAAGCCTCCGTCGACGGGGGCGCCTTCAGCGCGGGCCCCATCGCCGTGACCGACGGCGACAGCGTGCGCTACCGCCTGAAGCTCAGCAACACCGGCGGCGTCGCCGCCTACGGCGTCGAAGCCAAGGACGTCATCCCCACCCAGCTGGCAGAAGTCAAAGAAACCACCAACTCGGCCGACGTCACGCAGAGCTGGAGCGAAGGCAAACCCGAAATCCACTGGAAGCTCAAAGAACCGCTCGCGGCGAACAGCAGCGAAACGGTCGAACTCGGCTACGAAGCGAAGCTCGCGTCGGTGAAACTGCTCGAACCCGGCGAGGAATTCGCCAACGCCGCATCGGTGCCCGGTCACTACTTCGGCGTCCCCGAAGCCGAACGCGAAGCGGGCTACAAAAACGACGCCGGCGAAGCGATCGCCTACCGCGAATACACCGGCCCGACGGCGGCCGTCAAAGCCAAAGTCGCGCTGCCCACGATCACCGTCACGAAGACCACCGGCGCCGCGGGCTTCCCGACGAGCGCCCCAGCCGAAGTCGGCCAGGCGTTCACATGGCGCGTGGTCGTCAAGAACACCTCCACCGTCGCCGCCAAGAACCTCCACGTGACAGACACGCTGCCCGCCAACTGGGAATACGTCAAAGGCGCGAGCTTCTCCAAAGGCGGCGCGATCGAACCGACCGTGTCGGGGACGGTCAAAGCCGGTGAGGAACTCACGTGGGCGACCTCGATCGAACTCGCCGGCGGCGCCGAAACGATCCTCACCTACCAGGCCAAGCCGCTGCTCGAAGCCGAGACGAGCCCGGGCATCGGCGAAGCGCACCCGAACAAAAACACGGCCAGCGTAAGCGCGCTAGACGCCGCGGGTCACTCCGAAGACGCGAAAGGCCCATTCGCGGCCGGGCCCGCGCAGGCGCAGGGGATCCTCGACGTGCCGGTGCTCGAAGTCAGCAAGCACGCCGTCAAAGAATCCGTCGCCGCGGGGGCGGAAGACTCCTACACGATCACCATCCACAACTCCGGCGCGGGCGTCGCACGCGAAGTCCTCGCCGAAGACAAACTGCAGGCCGGCATGAGCTACAAAGCGAAATCCGCGACGTGCCCCGGCTGCACGGGCTTCATCGAGAAGTCCGCGAGCGGCTCCTCGATCGTGTGGGAAATCGAATCGATCGCCGCCGGCGCCTCAATCGAAATCAAAGTCGCCGTCGAGACAGAAGCCACGCTCGAAAGCGGCACGCACCTGACCAACAGCGTGGCAGTGCATGCCAGCGCGGCGCCCACGCCCGTCGAAGCCTCGGGCACGATCACGCTCACCACCAGCGCGGACATCTCGGCGGCCAAGAGCATCGTCTCCTCCGGCAAAGCCGTGCCCGGCAATACGATCACCTATGAAGTCGCCGCCACCAACCACGGGCCGTCCACCGCGCACGAAGTCAAGCTCGTCGACCACCTGCCGACCGGACTCACGTACAAGAGCTCCACGCCCACCGGCTGCAGCGTCGCCGCCGGAGTGGTCACCTGCGACGCGGGCACGATCGAACCCGGCCACACCGCGGCCTTCCAGATCAAAGTCGAACTCGCGCCCGGTCTCACAGGCGTCATCTCCAACACCGTGCGCGCCGAAAGCACGACACCCGACCCCGAACCCGCCAACAACGAAGCGACCGCGAAAGTCACGGCCAGCCCACAGGCCGAACTGGAGCTCGAGAAGGAATCGCTCACGCCCGAAGTCCACGACGGCGAACACGCGCGCTTCTCGCTCACCGCCACCAACAGCGGGCCGAGCGAAGCCACCGAAGTCAAGATCACCGACGTGCTGCCGGCCGGCCTGTCATACGTCAGCGCCACGGGCGCGGGCGCAAGCTGCAAAGCCAAAGGCCAGGAAGTCACGTGCACCTTCGCCGCCCCCCTCGCCGTCGATGCTCACGTGAGCGTCGAACTCGTGACACAGACCAGCGGGCCGGGAACCCGGGTCAACACCGCGACCGTGACCAGCGCCACGGAAGACCTCGAACCCGCGAACAACACCGCCAAAGCGGAAGTCAAGGTCCTCCCCAGCGCCGATCTGGCGCTGCACAAGACGGCCTCCGTGCCATTCGTGAAAGCGAACGGGGAAGTGACGTACACGCTCACCGTCGAAAACAAAGGCCCGGACGCCGCCAAGAAGGTCGTCGTCAGCGACGAGCTGCCGGCGGGCGAGGAGCTCGTCACGGCCCCGGCCGAATGTACACCCATGCACATGGGCCAGGAAGTGAGCTGCGAAGTCGGCGGTGCGGAACTCGCCAGCGGGCAGACGCGAAGCGTCGAACTGACCGTGCTCATGGAAGTCTCGCTGGCCGAACACAGCGTCGTCAACACCGCGGAAGTGACGAGCGAAACGTTCGACCCCGACCTGGCGAACAACACCGCCCAGGCCGAAGTCCAAGTGGAAACGGCGGCCGACCTGCAGCTGACGAAGGCGGCCACGCCGACCAGCGTCGACGTGGGCGGCGAAGTGACCTACACGCTGATCGCCACGAACGCCGGACCGGACACCGTCAAAGGCGCGACCGTCACCGACCAGCTGCCGGCCGGCGAGACGTACGTGAGCAACGACGCCGGCTGCACCGACGTGGGCCAGACGGTGAGCTGCTCGCTCGGCGACCTGCTCGACGACGCCACCCGCACGATCCAGATCGTGGTGCGGATCGAACTCGCGCTCGCCGATGAGACGGTCACGAACACCGCGCAAGCCACCAGCGAAACGCCCGATCCAGACGAAGCCGACAACACAGCCGAGGCCGAAATCACGGTCGCGCCCGCCGCGGATCTCGGGCTCACCAAGACGGTGGTGATCGAAGGCGAAGGCGCGACGCTCGCGCTGCCCGGCGAGGCCACATACACGCTCACCGTTGCAAACGCCGGACCGGACCCCGCCGGCGAAGTCCTCGTGAGCGACACGCTGCCGGCCGGTGAGAGCTTCCTTGCCAGCGACTCCGGCTGCACGGTCGCCGGGCAGACCGTCAGCTGCGCGCTCGGCGAACTCGCCGACGGGGAAGCGCGCACGATCCACCTGACGGTCTCGGTGGGCGTGTCGCTGGGTGAACGCACCGTCACCAACACGGCGACGGTCTACAGCGCCACCTTCGATCCGAACCCGGCCAACAACACGGCCAGCGCATCGCTGCAGACCGGCCCCGCGGCCGATGTGGCGATCGAGAAGACCGGGCCTGCCAGCGTGGTGAGCGGCGCGAGCATCACGTGGACGCTGAAGGTCACCGACAACGGCCCCTCCACAGCACAGCAGGTGATCGTCGAAGATCCGCTGCCGAGCGGCGTGACGCTCACTGGGGCGACGAGCACCCAGGGCGCCTGCCAGAGCACGGGCGACGTCCTCAGATGCGAGCTCGGCACGCTCGCCGCCGGGGCCGGCGCCGAAGTCAAGCCGACCGGCACGGTCACCGCCACATCGGGCACGCTGAGCAACACAGCGACGGTCACCGCGCTCGAGCCCGACCCAGACCCCGCCAACAACTCCTCGACCACCATCACCACCGTCCTGCCCGCGCCCGTCACGAATTTCGCTGCCGTCGCGCGCGCGCACGTGACGCTTCGCAAGCTGGCCGACAGGACGACCGTCCAGCCCGGCGAAGAGATCGGCTACCGGCTGATCGTGCGCAACCTCGCGAGCGTGCCCGCCTGGAAGCTGTGGGTCTGCGACCGGCTGCCGTCGCAGACCACGGTGGTCGACCGTGGCGGCGGTCATCTGGCATCCGAGCACATCTGCTTCGCGCTCGCCACGCTCGGCGCCGGCCGCTCGCACACGTTCAAGATCACCCTGCGGGCGGACTCCAACGCACGCGAGTCGATCCTCAATCGGGCGAGCGCCCGCGGAGCCAACTTCAGCACCGTCCACGCCCACGTCAGCACGGCTGTGAAGGGGAGCGCCAGGGCGCTCCGCGAAAGCGGTGTCACCGGCTAGCAGGCGCCGGCGCCGGCACTCCCGCGGTGGCGCTCTCGCGGCCGCGGCGGCCGCGCTCGTGCTGGGCGGCGCGCCGGCCGCGGCGATCGCCGTCACGAGCGCCACGCAGCGCCCGCACGCTCGCCCGTCGCCGGGGCGGCTGCACCCACCGGGACCCGACCGCGCGTGGGTCGCCAAGGTGATCTATCGCACGCGGGCGCGATCTGCGCCCGCCGGAGACGCGCACTCCCGCGGGCTCGTGCCGGCAGTCTCCCCATGGGGAACGCCAACGGAACTGCTCGTCCTCGCCAGCAGGGTGGGCCCGGAAGGACGCACGTGGCTACGGGTCCTGCTCGATCTGCGACCGAACGGCACCGCGGTGTGGATCAACGCCGAAGACACCCTGCTGCGCGTCGACCGCTGGCGCGTGCGCGTCTCCCTGCGCGAACGCCGCGTCACCGTGTACAGGGCGGGGCGGCCGGTGCGCTCGTTCGCCGCCGTCGTCGGCAAGCCCGCCACGCCAACCCCGACCGGCCTGTTCGCCATCGCAGCCGATCTGCGCCAGCCCGATCCCCGCCAGTTCGTCGGCTCGTGGGTCCTGCCCCTGACCGCACACTCCAACGTGCTCAAGAGCTTCGACGGCGGCGACGGGCAGGTGGCGCTGCACGGACGCGGCGGCGCCAGTCTGCGCGACCCGCTCGGGACGGCCCGCTCACACGGCTGCGTCCGATTGGCGGACTCGGCGATCGAATGGATTGCCACCCACGTGCCCGTGGGGACCCCGGTGAGGGTCGGTTAGCAGGCCGCGCCTGTGCTGCGCCTTCTACAACCGCCCTGACGCCTCGGCCGCCGCTTCGGCTTCGTGCAGCTGACGCTCGACGAGGTCGAGCCCTGCCGTCCAGAACTCGGGGTCGGCGAGATCCACGCCGACGATCGCGCCGATCTCCTCGGGGCTTTTCGACCCGCCCGCGGAGAGCATCTCCAGGTAGCGCGGCACGAGCTCGGGGCCGGTCTGCTCGTAGCGCTCGTACACCGACAGCGCGAGCAGCTGCCCGTAGGCGTACGCGTAGACGTAGCCGGGGCTGTTGACGAAGTGCGGGATGTAGGACCACCACGTGCGGTAGCCGTCGGTGATCTCCACCGAGTCGCCGAACATCTCGGACTGGCTCTCGGCCCACAGCTCTCCGAAGCGTTCCACCGACAGCTCGCCCTGCTCGCGGCGCGCGGTGTGCACGAGCTCCTCGAAGCGGTTCATCGCGACCTGGCGGAAAACCGTCGCGATCGTGTCCTCGAGGTTCTCCGCCAGCAGCGCCAGGCGTGAGGCGGGCGTAGTGTCCTCCTCCAGCAGACGCCCGAAGACGATCGTCTCGCCGAACACCGACGCGGTCTCCGCGAGCGTCAGCGGCGTGCTCTGGTGGAAGATCCCCTGCCGGGCGGCGAGCGCGAAGTGGACGCCGTGGCCGAGCTCGTGGGCGAGCGTCAGCACGTCGCGCCGACGCGAGGTGTAGTTGAGCAGCACGTACGGGTACACCGACGGCACCGCCGCAGCGCAGAACGCGCCGCCGCGCTTGGCCGGACGCACGGGCGCGTCGATGCGGCGCTCCTCGAAGAAGCGCCTCACGAGCGCTCCGAGCTCGGGCGAGAACGAGGAGTAGCAGTCGAAGACGATCTCGCGCGCCTGCGCGAACGGGAAGCTGACCTCGTCCTCGGTGACGGCCGCCATGCGGTCGTAGTCGGCGAGCCGCTGCACCCCCAGCAGCTTCGCCTTCAGCCGGTACCAGCGGCGCGGGATCTCGTAGCGCCGGCGCACCGCCTCGATCAGCGCCTGCACGGACTCGTCGCTGGCCTCGTTGTCGAGGTTGCGCGCCGCCAGCCAGTGCTGGTAGCTGCGCAGGCGATCGTCGGTCGCCTTGTCCGCGAGCAGCGTGTTGAACAGGAACGCGCGCGTGCGCAGTCCGGGCGCCAGCGCGGCGGTGACCGCCTCGGCTGTCGTCCGCCGCAGATCGCGGTCGGCGAGCGCCAGGCGGCTGAGCGCGACGTCCAGCGCGACCTGCTCGCCGTCCGTGAACGTGACCTCGATCGCCGACGTCAGCTCCTCGAACAGCCGCCTCCACGCGCTCGCGCCGGTGAGCGTCTTCTCGGTGAGGATCTTCTCCTCCGGTTCGCTCAGCAGGTGCTGGCGGTAGCGGCGCACGTTGCGAAGGTGATGGGCGCAGAACTCGAGCCCCTCGCCGGCCAGCAGCTCCTCGGCGCGCTCGTCGCCGAGCGCGGCCCACTCGAGATCGAAGAACAGCAGCGTCGTCTGGATGGCGGTCTCCTGCTCCTGCACCTTCTGCAGCAGCGCGCCGTTGGCGGGATCGGCGGTGTCGGTGGAGAAGCGCAGCGCCGCGTAGTAGCCGGCGCGCGCCACGAGCTCGGTGAGCGCGGCGAGCTCCTCCATCGCCTCGCGCAGCCCATCGCCGTCGAGCTCGCCGAGCCTGCCCACATAGCGCTCGGCGAACGTCTTGGCGCGCTCCAACGCCTCGCCCAGCCGCCGCTCGACGCCCTCCTGGCCCTCGCCCGCGACGAGCGGCTCGAGGTCCCAGGCGGTCCGCTCGAGCTCAGAGTCGATCGAGTCGGTAGGAGCGCTGGCGGCCATCGCCCCGCAGCTTAGCCGCCAGCTCGCCGTGTCTGCGCGCCAACCCTCAAGCACGCCTCCCGCGCCCCCGATATTCGAGACGTGGAGTCAGACGACGCCCCGCATGGCGCGCGCAGCGAGCCCCTGAGCGGGGCGAGCGCATCCGGCCTCACCCACCCGGCGGTTCGCTATCTGCGGCTGGGCCTGCTGCTCGCGTGCCTGCTGGGAGCGGTGGTCTTGCTTCTCGACACGAGGGCCGGGTTGTTCGGTCTCGGCGGCGGCGCAGCCCAGGCCGGCAACGTGCCGCTCGCCCCCGGCTGCGCCGGCCGGCAGGCGCCGGAAGTGACGAGCGTCTCCAGGCGGGATCTCGAGACGCTGCGCGGGGAGCTGCTGAGGATCATGCCGGCGCGGGTGGGGCGTCTGTACGAAGAGGGGACCGTCACCACTGGCCACCTGTTCACGGACGACGAACCACGCTTCTCGCCCTCGCCCGCCGCGTCCGCGCCGGCGGCCTACGAGATCCGCTGGTGGGCGCTCGACCGCGCGGGCTCCGAAGACGACGTGGGAGCCGACGCGCTCGAGTTCGCGACACCCAGACAGGCGGCGGACGCGCTCGCGCTGGCGACCACGCCGCGCTGCCGGCGCCACGGCGCGGCGCTCGCGCTCGGCTACCCCGCGGGCGCCAGAGAGCTCTTCTGGGTCAATCCCGATCACGCCAGGGAGTGGGATGTGATGTTCGTCCGCGGGCGCCGGCTGTACCGCGTGGGCGATGTTCCCCCTGCCCTGCTCGGCGTCTTCGCAGAGCCGCCGACGCGCCTCGATCGCACCGAGGTGGTCGGCACCGCGCAGGCATTGGCCTGCGCCCTCCCGGACGCCGGCTGCCCCTCGTCCTTGCTGTCGCTGCGCGACAGCAGCCTGGCGACGCTGGGGCCCGACGCGGGCACCGGTGCCGGGCCCGTGCCCACGCAGGCACGGGCGAGCGCCTACGCGCACGCGGTCAACCTGCGTGGCTACGACGTTCCGGGGATGACCGAGGTCACGCGGGAAGCCCCCACGCGCGACCGCGGCTACTGGGAAGCGTTCACCCGCTGCACGGGCGAGCGGCGCCCTGCGTCCGCCGTGGCGGCCGTCCATTCGCCCGCGTTCCGCTACAGCTACCGTGGCGACTACCAGCTCGTGTACTCGGCGGTCGCGGTGCTGCGCAGCGGCGCGCTCGCCCGGCTGTACATGCGGGCGCTCGAAAGCGGGCGCGCTCGGGCGTGCATGGCCGGCGGCTACGAACATCTGCTGCGTGCGCACACCGCGCGGGACGGCCAGCGCCATCTCGGCCCTGCCAGGCTCACGCGCCTGCCCACCCCCGCACCGCCGAGCTACCGGGGCTCCGCGCCCTATCGCGCGACGGCCGTGCGACTGACGCTGCAGGACAGCTACCCCACACCCGGCGGCGGGCACGCGCAGCTGCCGCTCTACATCCAGGGCTTCGCCTTCGCCTGGGGCCGCGCCGTGGTCGAGCTCACCTCCATCACGCTCGAGCACCCCTTCCCGGCGGCCAACGAGCGCTTCCTCGAATCCCAGCTCCTGGGGTCGGCCGAGGCCAGCGAAGCGTCGCTGTGAGCATGCGCCAGGCCCTGGCCAGGCTCCTGGCTCGCGGCCGGCGGCTCGCGCGGCACCGTCCGCGAGAGCCCCTAGGATCGTCCGCCCGATGCACGAGACCCGACCGTCCGTCTTCCTGGTGGCGCGCCCCTCGATCGACCTGGAGGGAATGCGCGCCTACCTGCGCGACGTGGGCGGCGAGTCGTGGTTGCAGCGGCGCCTGGAGGAGACCGACGGCGATGTCAACGGCGGCGAGCTGATCGTCGAGTTCGGGGGCGCGCCTGCTATCGCAGCTGGGAGCCGGGGCTGAACCCGAACGTGACGAGGGTCCGCGCCGACCAGCGCGAGTACTTCGCCAACATCCTGCGCTCCGCCCACGGCAGCGTGCTCGAGCACGCCAACTACTCGTTGGTAATGAGGAACGTCAGCCGTGTCTTTACTCATGAGCTCGTGAGGCATCGCGCCGGCTCTGCATTCAGCCAGGAGAGCCTTCGCTACGTGCGCCTGACCGACATCGGCTTCCGCGTCCCGCCGGCGCTGGAGCCGGTGCGCGAGCGGGTGCTCTCGATCGTCGAGCAGCTCGAGGAGTTCCAGCTTGACGCCGCGAAGGAGCTGGGGATCGACGACGATGGGGTTCCATTCCATGTCAAGAAGGAGGTCACCTCGGCGCTGCGCCGGCTCGCGCCGATCGGCCTCAGCACGGAGATCCTGTGGACCGCCAACGCGCGCACCCTGCGCCACGTGATCGAGATGCGCACCGCCGAGGGCGCCGAGGAGGAGCTGCGCCTGGTGTTCGACCAGGTCGCCCGCATCATGCAGACCGCAGGCGCCCGGGCTCTTTCAGGATTTCGCCCGCCAGGACGACGGGTCATGGGTGCCCGAGCACCGCAAGGTGTAAAGCCCAATGCGGTCGCCATACGGACGGAACCACTGCCGGCAGGCTGCTGCTTGGCGTGGAGAAGGAGCGCAGCGTCGGGACGATCTTCCCCGAGCGGGTCGAGGCCGATGGACCGAACCTGGCTGAGGACCGCCCCCGGTGTGCTTTATGCTGTCCGCAGACGACACTAGGAGGAGCAGTGCCGAGGTATCTGGTGGAGCGGCAGTTCAGCGTTGGCGAGGCGCAGATGGACGCCATAGGGCGGCGCTCACGCGGGATTGCACAGGAGCGGTTTCCCGAGATCCTCTGGGAGCACAGCCACGTGGCGATCGACGACGACGGTCGCGTGAAGACATTCTGTCTGTATGAGGCGCCGAGCGAGGACATCATCCGCAGGCATGCGGACGAGCTCGGGGAGCATGAGGTCCTTCGCATAGCCGAGATCGTCGGCGACGTCACGCCCGCCGATTTCCCGCTCTGAACAACGCCCACAGCACGTCAGCGCTACGCCGGCGTGTGGCGAGACTGACGCACATCGACGACGTGCTGGAGTGCGGTGATCGCGAGCGCCTGCTTGCGGACGATCTCTCGCCGGCGCGCCGGATCCCCGGCGCACAGCTCGAGTGCCTCGCCGTACAGCCTCGCGGCTTCCTCCTTGGCCCAACCGCGACCAGCATGGTCGGCCGCCAGCAGCAGATATTTGAGCGCCCGCTCCTCGTCACCGGCCTCTCGCCAGTGGCGCGCCAGAGCAGTCGCGGTGGCGGCTGCTCCTGCGGTCGCCTGCTCGAGGAAACCTGCGACAACAGCGTGCAGTTCCTTGCGCTTCGCGCGCGGCACGGTCGCGTAGGCGACGTCGCGGATGAGCGCGTGCTTGAAGGTGAACTGGTCCTCGCCCTCGATCCAGGACGTGGCCTCCTGCCTGATCAGATCGCGCACCTCGAGCGAGTCGAGGGCCTCGGACAGGACTGCCCCGTTTTGGCCCATGCCTGCGAGGGCACCGCGCCAAAAGACCTTGCCGACGATCGCCGCATCCATCAGCACGACTCGCTCTTCGGGTGGAAGCACATCGAGCCGCGCCGACACGAGCTCGCGGATCGTCGTGGGCAACTCGCCTGCAGCCGAGCCCGGTCGTTCGACGGCGGCCGCCGCGAGCTCCTCGATGAACAGCGGATTGCCCTCGGCATTCTCAGCGACGCGGGCCTCGTGGGCGCCGACGGCGGCCGACGAAGAAGCAGGGTGACGAGCTCGCGGGCGTCGTCCGCGCCCAGCGGCTCGAGCGACAGCGCGGTGTACGCGGGCAGTCCGCCGCCCCACGCGGGACGCGAGTGCAGCAGCTCCGGACGGGCGAGCGCCAGCAGCATCACGGGAACATCCCTGACTCGTGAGGCGAGCAGCTCGAGCAGGTCAAGCGTTCCGCTGTCGGCCCAGTGCAGGTCTTCCAAGACCAGAACGGCCGGCCGCGAATGCCCGAGCGCTTCGACGAACCGTCTCGCGGCCCGAAAGAGGATCTGCCGATCGGCGACCTCTCCTCCACTGCTGAGTCCGATCAGGAGTTCGAGGTGGGAGGCGATCTCATCAACGGCTCCTGGCACAGAGACGTCTGCGAGCGCGGCCGCAGCTTGTGCTGGGCCGTGCCGACGTCGTCGCTCGCGAAGATGCTGGCGAACTGCTTGATGTGCAGTGCGAATGGCGCGTAGGGGTGCTTTCTCCGTACGGCATGCAGCGCCCGTGCAGGAGATGTCCTCCGTTCTGCTGGACCTGCTGCGCGAACTCGGCGGCGAGCCGCGTCTTGCCAATTCCAGCATCGCCGAAGACTGTCACCAGATTGGGTCGCCGCTCGGCGACGACGGCGGCGAAGACACGGTCGAGCGCGGCGAGCTCGTTGGCCCGTCCGACCATCGGTACCGCGCTGGCTTCCCGCTCACCGGGGCCGGCCTTGATGCCTACGGCGAGCCATGCCGGGACCGGTGCCGCTTGCCTTTCAGAATCAGCGGGTCGACCGCGCGGTACTCCACGACCGCGCGCGTGGCGGATAGGTGTCCTCACCGACGAGGATCGCATTGGTCGGCGCGCTCGACTGGAGCCGTGAAGCCGTGTTCACGACATCGCCGGCGACCATTCCTTCATGCAGCTCCGTGGTCGCGAGCGAGACGATCGCCTCACCCGTGTTCACCGCTACGCGCACCTCGAGCTTCAGGTCGGATCGGCGGCATTCATCTCGCCGACGGCATCGCGCAGCGCGAACGCGGCACGCACGGCTCGCTCCGGATCGTCACCATGGGCGATCGGCGCGCCGAAGATGCCCACCACCGCGTCTCCGATGAACTTCTCGACCGTTCCGCCGAAAGCCTCGAGCTCGAGGCGGAGCCTCGAGTAGTAGCGGCTTGGATTGCGCGCACGTCCTCGGGATCGAGACGCTCCGCGCGCGCGGTGAAGCCGGCCATGTCCGCGAACAGGACCGTGACGATCCTGCGCTCCTCGCCCGCGCCCGCTGGTGCGCTTTGCAGCGGAGCACCGCAGCCGTTGCAGAACCGCGCCCCCGCGGGGTTCTCCTGCGCACAGCTCGGGCACGAGGTCATCCTCGCGGTAGCGTACGGCGGCAACATTCCAGCGGATCTGCGCACGCGATCGATCGAGAGCAATTCGCACGCGATCGATCGAGAGCAATTGCGAGCGGCGCAGAAGCGCATCGCACGGAGGCCGCCTGGGCAGCGGCCACGGGGTAGCCTGCGTGGTGCTCAGATCAGCGCGATGATCGCCCCCGGCTTGGAGTCGATCAGCGACGCGAAGCCCACGGCGACCGTACACAGCACGCCCGTGGCTGCCAGCACGAAGCCCCAGCCTTCGAGCACCAGCGAGCCGCTCGGTGTCGGCAGGCCGTCGGCGAACACGAAGGTGCCCAGCAGGATCAACGCGTACGACGCCGTGACGACCGCCCAGCAGAGGGCCAGCGCCGCGGGGACGCGCGTGGCGAACAGCGCCAGGCGCGAGCGACCCGTGACGATCAGGTCGCGCAGCACGCCGTTCGAGGAGTCTGTGGTCCCGGCCTCCACGCCGATCAGGATCGCGACCAGTGGGCCGAAGAAGACGCCGCCGAGCAGGCGCACGCCGTCGTGGAAGCTGGCGATCCCCCCGGCCGCTTCGTGGCTCGAGTTGGACGCGTGTTGTACCGCGTTGACCGTGAAGAAGATGACGATCGGGACCAGCGCCAGCACCAGCGCCCAGATCACCGTGCTGCGCTTCTTGCGCAGCTTGAGGAGGTCCGCGCCCGTCATGCGCAGCGCGAGGGCGGTCATGCCTGGACCTCCTCTGAGGCGGCGTCGAGGCGCTTGGTGATCTCCAGGAAGCGCTCCTCGAGGCTGTGGCGGACGGGCTCCAGGCGCACCACGCCGACGCCCGCCTGCACGAGCGCGGCGTTCACGCCGGCGGCCGTCTCGGGCGCGCCGCTGAGCACCACACGCACGCCGTCCTCCGCGGGTGCGGCCTCGTGCACGAGCTCGCTGGCGGCGAGCGTGCGCAGCGCCAGCTCGACGTCGTCGACGCCGACCATCAGCTCGCTTCGCACTCCGTCCCCGCCGCGCGAGATCTCGGCGACCGACCCCTGCGTGACGATCTTGCCGCGATCGACGATCGCGGCCGCGTCGCAGATCCTTTCGACCTCATCGAGCAGGTGCGAGGAGAGGAACACCGTGCGGCCCTCCTGCTCGACCATCGCGCGGATCATCTCCCGGAACTCCTGGATGCCTCCGGGGTCCAGGCCGTTGGTCGGCTCGTCGAGGATCAGCAGCAGGGGGTCGGCCAGCAGGCAGCGGGCCACCCCGAGGCGCTGGCGCATGCCCATCGAGTAGCTCTTGACCTTCTCGTCCGCCCGCTCGGACAGGCCGACTCGCGCGAGCGCGGGGACGATCCGCCCCGCCGCCTCGGGACCGCGCACCGCGGCGATCAGACGCAGGTTCTCGCGGCCCGACAGATGCGGGTGGAAGCGTGGCTCCTCGACGATCGCGCCGACCCGCTGCAGGGCCTGCGCGCGCTCGGCCGGCAGCGGGTGCCCGAGCACGAACATGCTGCCCGCACTCGCGCGGGTGAGCCCGAGAAGCGTGCGGATCATCGTCGTCTTGCCCGCCCCGTTGGGGCCGAGGAAGCCGAACGCGCAGCCGCTCGGCACCTGCAGGTCAACCCCGTCGAGCGCGGTGCGGGCGCGGAAGTGCTTCGTCAACCCACGGGTCTCGACGGCCAGGCCATCCATCTGCGTGGAGCCTTGCAGAGCCGTCTAAAGATGGCATGAGAGCGCCACGCGCTTCCCTCGGTCAGTCCTCCTGCGCCTGCATCTCCCTGACGCGCTCCTCGAGCTGGCCCATGACCGCGGGGTCGCGCAGCGTGGTCACGTCGCCGAGCGCGCGGCCCTCGGCGATGTCGCGCAGCAGGCGGCGCATGATCTTGCCCGAGCGGGTCTTCGGCAGGTCGTCCGTCCAGATGATGCGCTTGGGGCGGGCGAACTTGCCGATGCGCTCGGCGACCGTCCCGCGGATGCCCTCCACCGTCGTGTGATCGCCCTCGAGCTCGCCCTGGAGCGTCACGAAGGCGACGATCGCCTGGCCGGTGTCCTCGTCGAACTGGCCGATGACCGCCGCCTCGGCGACGTCCACGTGGGCGACGATCGCCGACTCGACCTCCGCAGTGGACAGGCGGTGGCCCGCGACGTTCACCACGTCGTCGATCCGCCCGATCACCCAGAAGTACCCGTCCCCGTCGCGCCTGGCGGCGTCGCCGACGAGGTAGGTCTCGCGCCCGAAGCGGCTGAAGTACGTCTCGACGAAGCGCTCCTGCTCGCGGTAGAGGGTGCGCAGCATCGACGGCCAGGGGTGGGTCAGCACGAGCAGGCCCTGGCCTTCCTCGATCGGCTCCCCGGTGGACTCGTCGAGGACCCGGGCGAACACCCCCGGGAACGGCTGGGTGGCGGAGCCGGGCTTGGTCGCGGTGATCCCCGGCAGCGGCGTGATCATGATTGCGCCGGTCTCGGTCTGCCACCACGTGTCCACGATCGGGCAGCGTTCGCCGCCGATCACCTTGTGGTACCAGAGCCACGCCTTCGGGTTGATCGGCTCGCCGACCGACCCCAGCAGCCGCAGGCTTCCGAGGTTGTGCGCGTTCGGGTACTCAGCCCCCCACTTGATGCACGCGCGGATGGCCGTGGGGGCGCAGTAGAGGATGCTCACCTCGTAGCGCTCGACGATCTCCCACCAGATGCCCTTGTGGGGGTAGTCGGGCGCCCCCTCCCAGATCACCGACGTGGCGCCGTTGCAGAGCGGCCCGTAGACGATGTAGGAGTGGCCGGTCACCCAGCCGACGTCCGCCGCGCACCAGTAGACGTCGCTGTCCTCGTGCAGGTCGAACACGTAGCGGTGGGTGGCCGACACGCCCGTCAGGTAGCCCCCGGTGGTGTGGAGGATGCCCTTCGGCTTGGCGGTGGAGCCGGAGGTGTAGAGGATGTAAAGCGGGTGCTCGGCGTCGAGCGGCTCGGCCGGGCACGCCGGATCGGCGGCGGCGATGATCTCGTCGTAGTAGACGTCGCGACCGTCGCGCATCTGGCAGGGGGTGCCCTTGCTGCGGACGACGACGATCTTCTGGAGGCTGTCGAGGTCGCCCATGACCTCGTCCACGCGGTCCTTCACCGGAGCGGTCTTGCCCTTGCGGGCGGCGCCGTCGACGGTGATCAGAACCTTCGCCCGGGAGAACTCCATGCGCTCGCGCACCGCCTCCGCGGAGAAGCCCCCGAAGACGACGTTGTGCGGGGCGCCGATGCGCGCGCAGGCGAGCATCGCGACGACCACCTCGGGGATCATCGGCAGGTAGATCCCCACCACGTCCCCCCGCTGGACCCCGAGGTCCTTGAGCGCGCTGGCGAAGCCTTCGACCTCGGCGAGCAGCTGCGCGTAGGTGATCTCCCGCTCCTGCCCCTCCTCCCCGCGCCAGTGGTAGGCCACGCGCCCGCCGCGGCCGGCGATCACATGGCGGTCGAGGCAGTTGTAGGAGGCGTTCAGCGTCCCGCCCGTAAACCATTCATAGAAGGGAGGGTCGTCGTCGTTCAGCACCCTCGCCCAGGGCTCGAACCAGTGGAGCTGCTCGGCCTGCTGCGCCCACCACGCCTGCGGGTCCGCCGCCGCCCGCTCGTAGACCACGGGGTCTTTCAGGAGCGCCCGCTCGCGAAACGCATCGGGCGGCTCGAACGTCTCGACCGCCAGCAGCGCCGCCAGCTCCTCGTCGAGCTCCGCCCCTGTCGATGCCTCGCTCCCCATGGCCCCGACTCTATCGCCGTCAGCTCCGCCCGCCGCGCTTGCGCCGGCGTTTGCGCGAGGAGCCGGCGCTGGCCGGGAGCACCGGCGCGGGCACGGCGACCGCGCCGGCGGCGCTCGGCTTGGAGCTCACCCCGCCGGCCGGGGATCTCGTCCGCTGTCCTCCCGCGGGCCACGGCCTCGCCTCGCCCGCCGCCCACGCGGGCGGCTCGCCGTTCGGCCATTTGCCGACGTAGAGGATGCCCATCATCGCCATCCAGAAGGACTGGACGATCTCGAGCTCGCTGCCGCCGATGGGGATGAAGATGAGCACCGCCGCGAACATGCCGACGATCGCCATCCAGCGGACGATCAGCCCCACACGCAGGGCGTTCAGCAGCGTGGCGATCATCCCCACGGTGAGCGTGAGCGTGGCGATCAGCCCGAGGTAGTCCGCGAGCACGTTGGCGGTGCCGGTGGACAGCGCCCGTTCGGCGGCGTGGATCGAGAAGTCGTGCCCGACGACGAAGCCGTGAGCCTCGATCGCGCTGGCCGCCTGCCGGCCGACGCTGACGACCGCCACGGCGATGCCACCGAAGAGGACGAGAGGGCGGGTCGCCGGCCACGTCTCCGGGCGGCGAAAGCGGGTGGCGTCGAGCAGCACCAGGAGGATCAGCGTGAGCACGCCGAAGGAGATCGCGGCGAGCGTCCCACCGGCGATCAGGGGGAAGGCGTGGCGGCTGATGAATTTGACCTGCGCCGTGCGCGGGCTGACGGCCGGGTTCGCCACGCCCGAGAGCGCCGGCGCGAGACCCTGGAGCAGGCCGACGGTGGGGGCGCCGTTGAGCGTCTCGGTGATGATGATCGCGCTCAGCAGGTACAGGAAGCCGCCGCCGAAGGCCGGCACGGCCAGCTTCGCCCGACGCGCGGACTCGCTGGCGATCTGCTCGCGGATCTCGCCTGAGGAGGGCATGAAGAGGGCAGTCTATGATGCGAGCATGGACAGCGGTGGCCTCGGAGACCTGTTTGGCGACCCCGAGGAGCTGCAACGGCGCCTGGCGGAGTTCGCCGAGCAGATGCAGGGCAACCAGCGGCTGGTGTGGGCGGACAACGCGATCAAGCTCGCCGTCGACATGACCGTCGCGGCGGTCGCCAGGGTGAACGTCCAGGGCAACGCCGAGGCCCAGGCGGAGCAGATCCGGACGGTCATCGCCCGCGTGTTCCCCGAGGCCGTCACCCTCGTGCGCGAGGCGCGCGAGGGGCTTCAATAAATAGTCTCGTCAGGGCAGCACCCCGGCGCGCTCGGCCGCCCGCTCGGCCTCGCGAGATGCTCGCCCCGCATACAGCACCTCCCTGAACGAGCGGAAGCGGAAGATGAAGACGATCGCGCCCAGCCCCACCAGCGCCGTGAACGCCGCGATCGCGATCTGCTGACCGACCGAGTACGCCGCCGCCACCGCCCCGCCGCTGGAGGCGAACACCTTCACGAGCAGCGCCTGCTGGACGCCCGCGCCGCCGGGGGTGAGGGGCACCGCGCCGGCGACCTGTCCGACGGCGAACACGAGCAGCACGTTCTCCACCGAGCCGCCCACGCGGAACGCGTCGAGGAGAAACCAGAATGCGACGAAGCGACACAGCCAGGCGAGCGCCTGCAGCGAGACCACCTCACGCAGGTAGCGGCGGCGATCGCTGAGGATCGTCAGGCCCTGTCGCACGCGCGTCCAGAACGCCTTCGCGCGCTCGGCCAGCAGCGCGAAGGCGAGCAGCGCGGACACCGCGAGCGCGGTGATCAGGAACAGCGCCAGGTGGAAGTGCTCGGCGAGGTAGGAGATGTCGAAGGAGCCCAGCTTGGAGAAGTCGGGGGGCTTGGGGAAGACCCCCTGGGTGAACGCGAAGATCAGGATGAGCACGCCCACGCACGCGTCGAAGATCGACTCGACGAAGAAGCTCGCCGCCACCGTCGGGTAGCGCGATCCGGGGATCGAGGAGCGCGTCAGGAACAGCTTGATCACATCCCCCCCGCGCGCCGGCACCACGTTGTTGAAGCCGACCGACGCGACGTACGCGCCCCACACTCGCCGCCACTGGAAGCCGACGGCCGGGTAGGCGGCGCGCAGGCTGTTGAAGAACGCCCGTGAGCGCAGCGTGAGGTTGAGCATGAAGAACGCGAGCCCCAGCGCGAGCGCCCCCCAGTGGACGGCCGCGAGGTCGGAGAAGAACTGCCCGGCCGCGCTCAGGAACGAGCTGACGCTGTGCGCGATCGAGGTGGCGGCGAGCTGCGCGGGCACCGCACAAGCGTACGGCGCCGTCACCGGGATGAGAGCGGGATGGCGGCGGGCGATGGTCGTGGGGCGTTGGCACCGAGGCCGGCGATGCGCTAGAACCGGTCGATGCCCTCGCGTGCCGGCGATGAGACGGGTCTGACGGTCGCGATCACCGGGCCTACCGGCGAGATCGGCCAGGCGGTCCTCGGTGCGCTGGAGCGCTCACGCGCGGTGGGGCGCATCGCGGGCATGGCGCGCAGCCCCTTCGACCCGCAGGCGCGCGGCTGGAAGAAGGTGTCCTACCGGCGCGGCGACGTGCTCGACCGCGACGCCGTCGACGATCTCGTGGCGGGCGCCGACGTGGTGGTGCACCTGGCGTTCATGATCATCGGCGGCGCCGAGGAGAGCCGCGCGGTGAACCTCGTCGGCTCGCGCAACGTGTTCGAGGCAACCGTCCGGGCGAAGGCCAAGCGGCTCGTGTATGCGTCCTCGGTGGCCGCGTACGGCTTCCATCGCGAGAACCCCCAGCCGCTCACCGAGGAGGTGACCGCCCGCGGGACCGCCGCGCACTACTACTCCGCGCAGAAGGCGGAGGTGGAGGCGATGCTCGCGCGGACGCTGTCCGGCTCCGAGGTCAGCGCATACATCCTGCGCCCGTGCATCGTCGCGGGGCCGCAGGCGCCGCTGCTGATCGACAGCCTCCCCTACACGCAGATCTCCGAGCGGCTGCCGGCGCCGGTGCGGGCGCTGCTGGAGGGCGTGCCGATCCTCAAGCCCGTCCTCCCCGACCCCGGGGTGCCGTTTCAGCTCGTTCACCACGACGACGTCGCCAGCGCGATGCGCGCGGCCGTGCTCGGCCGCGGGAGCGCCGGCGTGTACAACGTCGCCGGCCCGGGACAGATGACGATCAGGCTGCTCGCCGAGGAGCTCGGCTGGTACTCGATCCCGGTGCCGGAGCTTGCCGTGGACGCGATCGCGGACACGGTCGCCCGCCTCGGCTTCCTGCCCGCGCAGGCGCAATGGATCGCCGCCCTGCGCGAGCCGGTGATCATGAGCACGGCCAAGGCCCGCCGCGAGCTCGGCTGGCGTCCGACGCACACGGCGTTGCAGACGCTGCGCGAGACGATCCTCGCCACGCGCACCGCTCGCCCGATGCGCTGAGCGAACCGCGCGGGCGTTCGCGAGAAGCCCCGCACGGCCACCGCAGCGCCGATTGCGCACGAACGCCGCGCGACCGACATCGGCCGCGCGGCGTCGTGCAGGTGGCTTTCCTATTTGGCTATGTCTTCGAGGTACGGAACGAGCTTCTTGAAGAATTCGTTGATTTCCGGTGTGGCCCCAGCGGGGTCGTTGTGTGCGTATGTGTTCTTCTCTTCGATCAGCGTCAGGCAGCCTTCGGCTTCGGTGGTGGTCGGCGAGCATTCTTCGGTCGATATGTGTGACTGTTCGGCCAGCAGTTTCGCCTCTGTGAGACTCGTCTGTTCACCTCCGAAGACCTTGTCCAGTTCGGAGTCGATCGCGATGATGTGCAGCGACGTGGGCAGGTGTTCACCCATCGTCGAGTGCAGATCAAGCACTTCCTGCGCCGGGTTGGCCAGGCCGTTGCCGACGGCGCCCGTGTCGAGCGTGAGCCGCGCCGGGAAGTACCACTCGGAGCCGCTCTGCTTCAGGCCCGCCCCCGCCAGCATTTCGGCGTAGCGAGGCACCGGCGTGAGCGCCCCCGTGCCGTTCCAGCCGTGCAGGCCGTCTTCTTCGGCCGCTTCTTCGACCCCCGCGCCACCGTGTATCTGCGCGGCGACCAGCGACGGCGGCGAGGTGCCGACATTGACCGAGAAGCCGAACCCCGCTTCGTTGGTGACCGGATGTATCGGCCCACGCAGTTCCGGCGGCAGGAAGACGAACGTTTCGAGCAGCGACGGCCCTTTCGGTTCGTAGACGGTGAGCGCCGAGCCGAGCGCGGAGAAGAGACCGAGATCGGGCGCGGTGATGCCCCCGAACGCCAGCCACGGCGTTTCTTTCGGTTCGTCGAGCTTCGCCAGCGACGCTTCCGCTTCTTCTTTGGAGAGCGCCAGCGGGCTGCTGCCGCCGTCGTCGTAGACGAGGCCGGAGAGCCCTTCGGCGCCAGCTTTGCCTGCGAAGTCCCAGGTGGCGTATGCGGTCACGACCGAGCCGCCGAGCGAGTGCCCGCCCAGCACCACCTTGCCGCCGAGCTTCTTGGCTTCTTCGATCACCACTTTGAGATCTTCGACGGCGACGTTCATGCCCCATTGCTTCGCGAACCCCACGGCTTCGGGTGCGACGGGGAGGTAGTGCTTGGTGATCGACGGGTGGCCGATGTAGCCGAGATAGTAGTCATAGAATTCTTCCGAGCTAACCTTCCCGGCCTTGTACCTGTCGAGCTCTTTCTGGTTCTCGAGGAAGTTCTGACGACGTTCGACGGCCCACACCTGCCATCCGGGAACGGCTTCGACGAGCGACTTTGCGAGCGGCACGAAGTACGCGGCCGCGGCCGAGGTCCCCGGCTCGAGCACGAGCACGTTCGGGGCGGCTCCGTGCTTGGGCACGATCTTGATGATCCCCACTTTGTTCAGTTCCACGTGTTTGCCGAGCCCCTTGATCGAGATCGTTTCCGGCGTCCCCGGGGCGGGCGGCGCGGGCAGGAGCGTCCTCGTGACCTTGGCGGTGCGCGGTTTCATCATCATCGCGCTCGCCGCCGGCACGACCGCTGCGCAGGCGAGCAGCATCGTGATCGCCGCCAGCGCGAGCCGGCCGACGCCGCCGGCCGCTGAATGCGTTCGTCTCTCCTCGAGCATCCCTCTTCTCCCTCTCCTAGGCGTTTGCAGATCCCTCCGCGCGCGGAAACAGTCCGCAGCACTGCTGCCATCCCACGGTACGCCGACGGCGTGGCCTTGACAATGACGTTCTGCCGAACTTGGGCTCCAAGACTTGTGCACATGCACAAGGATCCGTTGCGCGCCGCCGCACTCGCTCAGGGGCCACCCGTATCCGGCTCGGCGGCGAGCGCGACGTACACGCACACGAGATCACGCGGGCGGCCGAGGTCGACGCCGGCGATCTCCTCGATCCGCCTGAGCCTGTAGGCGAGCGTGTTGCGGTGGATGTGCAGGGCCGCGCTGGTGGCTGTGCGGTCCAGGCGGCAGGCGATCAGCGCTCGCAGCGTGTGCGTGAGCTCCGCATGCTCCTCGCCGCCGAGCGGCGCCAGCACCCTGTCGCGCAGCCGCGCGGCGAGCCTCGGCGAGCGCGCGAGCAGGATCTCGAGCAGGTGATCGGCGGTGTCGAGCCGGCCGAGCAGCCCGACGCGGCGGGCGTGCTCGGCTAGCACGATCACCTCCTCGCGGGCGGCGGCGAGCTCGCCGCGCGGCGTGGGCTCCCCGATCGCCAGCACGACCTCCGGCCCCTCGCCGAGGTCGGCGAGCTCGAGCGGCCGCCAGGTGAGCCCGACGACGCAGTCGCTCTGCGTCACCGCCAGCCTCCAGCCGCCGCGGCGCAGGCGGGCGGCGAGCGCGGCATGGCTGTGCGGCGGGCGCCCGGGCAGCGCCACGGCAAATGGACGGTAGGACTGCTCGACGGGCACGCCGAGACGGTCGGCGAGCTCGCCGTCGGCTGCCTCCAGCGGCGCGGGCGCGCACAGGCGCTCGAGCAGGCTTCGCGTGCGGCGCTCGTCCTCGGAGACGAGCATCTCGCGCTCGGCGAGATAGGTCTCGGTGACGACGGCCGACACCTGGTCGAGATACCTCGCCAACGGCGCGACCAGCTCGAGCAGCACATCGGACTCCTCGGCGCGTGCGTGGCGGCGCAGGAGCTCCCACCCGAGCTGGTGGGCCAGCCCGAACGAGCGCAGCAGGTCCTCCAGGCGCAGGCCCTCGGCGGCGCGCGCTCGGGTCCATTCGCGCAGCGGGTCGAAGTCGCCGTCCGGGGGCATCACCCCCGTCGACACGAACGTCGACCAGCGCCTGAGCGTCCGCTGCAGCCCGTTGACGACGTCAGCGCGCGAGCCCTCGGAGAGGTGCTCGAAGGCGGCGGCGCCCGTTTCGAACTCGGCGGCCATCTCCCGTGCCGCCTGCGCCTGCGGGATCCTCGCCACGATCGCGGCGGCCCCGGCAGACGTGTCGCTCATGCGGCGCGCATCGCTACAGCGGACTGAGCATGACCGTCCGCTCGGTGCGGATCGTCGCCCACTCCTCCGCCTTCAGGCCGCGGGCGAACTCGTCGAGCTTGTGCCGGGGACCGGTGACATCGAAGGCGACCTGCGTGCTGAGCAGATGCGGGTGCTCGATGATCTCGCACTCGAGGCCGAGCCTGTCCGCCCAATCGCGCATCGTCTGCTCGAATTCGGCGCGCACGAGCTTGCCCGAGCTCGCGACCAGCGTACGCGTGTCGATCGCCTCGCCGTCGCGCCTCGCGGCGTCCGTTGCGCTGCGCTGGCCGGCGCTCGGCGGCGGGTCGATCTGGAGCCACTGCTCGAGCTCTCCGTCCCAGTGGCTCACGCGCACCGTCGCCGCGATGCCCTCACGCTCGAGCAGGGCCTCGATCGCGCGGCGCGCAGCCGTCAGCGTGGCCTCGTCGGCGGCATACGCGAACAGTCGTCTGCCGTCGTGTGTGATCACGACGTCGTGCGGCACCGTCGCCTCGATCTCCTTCACGACGTCCGGGCCGCGCAGGCGGCCGACGATCGTGTGCAGCGCGCCACCCGGCTCTGCGACATCGAGCTCGGCCAGCATGCGCCAGTCCTGTGCGGTCGCGGACGCGAGCGGGTCGGTTCCCATCGCCAAGACCATATAGCGCAAGCGAGGCCCGGCGCGGGCGCCCAGCACGGCGGCCCAGAGCGAGAGCCCTGCGCGGTGACCCGGTGCGGGCGTCGCGCCTTGCGGCCCCAGCGGCCAGGTCGCCCAAATAGTCCAATATCCGAATACCTGAATAGTCCAGAGAGTGAATATTCAATTCGCACCTTATGGCCCGATCGGAAAATCGGCATGATCTGGACGCGCGATGATCGTCGAGGACGTGTCCAGGCTGAGAGCGACCACCGGCACTGCCAGCGGGCAGCCGGCCGCCGGCGGCGGGCACGCGCACGACCAGCTCGTTTGCCTCGAGCTCACGCACGCGCAGGTGGAGGACGTCATCCGTGCCACCCGCGAGGGTCGCGGCCCGAGCCTCAGCCTGCTGCTGTCGGGGCTGGTCAGCGAGCACGCGATCGCGGACGGCTCGCTGGAAGACCGCTACGGCGAGGAGCTGGAGAGCGGGCGCCTGTCGCACTCGCTGTTCCGCGGGCTGATGATTCTCGCGTTGTTCATCTCCGGGGGCGACGGGCGCGGCGTCGTGGAGGTCGCGCGGGAGCTGAAGCTGAGCCCCAGCACGACGCATCGCTACATGAGCACGCTGGTGGCGTTCGGACTGCTCGCGCAGGACCCGGCGACGCGCAAGTACCGGCTGTCCCTGTGAACGAGTCCCAGCGCTTCGGGCGGACATGCGGCGCGGAGCGCCGCTGCCTGGGGCTCGTCAGCTGGTGCTTCGCCGCCAGCGCATCACGGCGAGGATGGGTGTTGTCACCGGCCCGAGACGTTCGAGCGTCCGCGCGCCGGCAGCACGAGCGGGCTCGCTGTGCGCCTCGGGGGCTGAGAGGTAGAAGCTGGCGATACCGGCGAGGATGATCGCGTGGCGGGCGCGACCGGCCAGCGGGCGCGAGCACTCGCGGGCTTCGCCGGCGATGGCCGCGAATCGCAGCGCGGTGAGCTCGGGCGTGCGGTAGTGGCCGACGAAGCTGTGATTGGTGCCCTCGGCATCGTCGGCGCGATCGATCAGGCTGTCGAGCAGCGCGCTGAGCGCGCACACCGACGGGAAGTAGGCGGCGTCGACGCGTTCGGCCTCGGCGGGCGTGCACGGACAGGCGGCGGCGGCGAACAGCGCGTGGAGCGCCAGACAGGAGATGCCGGCCGCGGCGAGCTCCCACCACAGGTAGCCGTGGGGGTCGGCGAGCGACTCGGTCCAGGCGATCAGCTGCCGCTCGCCTTCGACCAGGGCCGCGTGGTTGTGGGCCTGCCCCTCGCCGCAGCGTTCAGCCGCACGTACGAGCACCGGCTCGATGGCGGCGCTCGAAGGCAGCGAGGACAGCGCCACGCGACACCCGGCCACAAGGTCGGCGAGATAGCCACCGTCGTCGCGCTGTGGGTGATGCCGGTAGTAGTCGGTGCGCGGCGGGCGCGCACTCACGGCGTCGCTGAGCGCGCGGTGCAGCTGGATGCCGTTGCCGAGCGACGACGTGGCGGGCTGCTCGTTGATCGCGTCGAGGTAGTCGTAGGCGATCTGGAAGTCCACCATCAGCCGCACCAGCGCGGGTCTGTGACGCAGCGGCGCGAGCACCGCCATGAACGCCGCCGCCTCTGGGTTCAGCCGCTCGTCCGTGAGCTTGTGGATGGCCCGCTCGCGCAGGGTCGCATCGTGAATCGCGCGCGCCTGTCGCTGCCAGCGGCGTAGCTCGAGCCGGACCAGCGGATAGATGGTCAGCAGATACGTGACTCCGGCGATGACCCCCTCGGCCACTTCCCGCGCGATGGACAGGCGCGTGCGTCGCATGTGACCATGGTGGTCCGAAATGGCGGCATTTTCCGGTAGACCAAATCAATGTTCTAGTCCTGCAGGGCCAGCTGAGGCGGCGCGTGCGAGGCCACGTAGCCCGGAATTGCGAGCACGATCAGCGCTCCTGTCACAATCAACAGGATTGTCTGAACTGTGTGAATGCCTTCGATCGCGAACGGCGCTGGGAACCCAGTGGTGAGCCTGAGGTAGCGATCGCACAGCAGATGCCCGTAGATGCCCGCCGCCGCCCCCGCGAGCGCGCCGGTGCCGAGCACCAGCACGGACTCGCACGCGAGCACGCCGCGCAGCTGCCAGGGGCTGAAGCTGTGCAGGCGCAGCGAGGCCAGCGACGCGCGCCGCTGCCAGATGCCCGCGCCGATCGCCGCGGCCATCGCGAGCGCCGCGGCCACCATCAGCAACAGCGTGATCTGGCTCATGCGACTCAGCCCCTGGCGGGCGAGCGCATCGGCCTGGGCGGCGCGTTCGCCGCTCGTCTGCACGGTCAGCGCCGCGCCGGGGCCGAGCAGGCGCTCGAGCGTGCGCTTCACCGCCGACACGGCGACACCGCCGCGCGTGTCGACTTCGAGGGCGCTCACGTCTGAGCTCGCCCACGCGCGGCGGTAGTCGGAGCCGGCGAGGATGATCGCCCCCGCGCTCCACCCGAGGTTGGTGGTGGTGGCGGCGATGTGGAAAGTGGCCGGACCGCTCGGCGTGGGCAGCGTGATGGGATCGCCCACGCGCACGTGATCGGCCTGGGCGATCTGCTGGGAGACGGTGATCCATCCTCCTTCGCGCAGGCGCGCGGTGGCGCTGGCGAGGTCCCCTTCCTCGAGCTGGCTTGCGGGGATCGGCGTGGGCGTGCTCGAGGTGCGCGCGATCAGCCACACGCGCCGGCCGTCGAAGTCCAGGAAGCCGCCCTGATAGGCGCGCACCGCGCTCACGCCCGGCGCCGCCGCGATGCGCGCGGGAAGCGTGCCCGGCGAGAAGCTGTCGGTGGCGAGGTTGTCGTCGTGGTTGACGATCCACAGGTTTGCCGTCGAGACGTATTCCGAGTAGTCCCGATAGAGCCCGCGGAGCAGGTCGTTGTGGGAGTCTTCGGCGACCACGCAGCCGAACACCGCGACCGCGCCGGTGGCTGCGAGCGCGAGCGAGCGCACGGTCGTCGCCCGCAGAGCGCGCACGGCCACCGTCAGCATGTTCAGGCGCACCGAGCGGCCGGCCAGTCGCGCGGTTGCTCGCACCGCGCACTGGAACGCGAACGGGATCGCGAGCAGCGTCGCGACCGCGAGGCCGACGGTCGCGAGGACTATCGCCGAGGGCCACAGCACCAGCGGCCCGCTGCTCGCGAGTACCAGCGCCGCGGCGACCGCGACCAGCCACAGCTGCGCGTGGCTGCCGAGCGCCTGCCCGGGTTCGCCGTCCTCGAAGTACACCGCGTCGACCGCGCGGTTGTGGCGCAGGTCCAGCAGCGGCGGGGCTGCCGCGAGGCAGGTCGCGACGAGACCCCCGACGAACGACACCACCAGCGGTCGCAGCCCGATGACGGTCTGGGTGCCGAGCGAGAACGCGGCGGCGAGGTAGCTCGGCGTGGAGTGGAAGATCGTGCGCGAGAGAACGTCGCCGGCGAGCAGCCCGACGAGCGACGCCGCGATGCCGAGGAGCATCGCCTGGAACATCAGCATCCTCACCAGCTGCCACGGCCTCACCCCCTGCATCCGCAGATCGGCGATCATGCGCCTGCGCTCGGGCACGGTGAGGAGCATCGCGTTGAAGGCCAGCAGGAAGCCGACGACCGCGCTGACGAGGACGAAGAACCCCGTCGCCTTGGTGTTCGGGGCGACCGCCTGCCTGAGCAGGCTGACGTCCTGATCGGCGCTCGCCACCGTCAGGCGCCCGGCCGCGAGCGCCGTCAGCTCCCGCTCCACCGAGGCGCGCCGTCCGGGCCGCGTGGTGACGAGGATGCGCGTCACCCGTCCCGGCAGACCCGTGATCCGCTGCACGAATCCCAGCGGGGCGATCGCCGCGAACGCGCCCGAGAGGGCTCCGATGGTTTCCGGGCCGAGCACCGCCAGCACCGCGACGTCGCCGGCGCGGCCGCGCACCTCCAGCGAGACCCTCGGCGAGCCGGCGCCGATGGCGGGGGTGGGCGAGGACGCCAGCCCGAGCGCGCGCGCGGTGGCGCTCGGCAGGATCACGCCGGGCATCGACGCGTTGTGCAGCGAGATGCCGCGGGCGATGCTCCCGCCGAGCGCGAGGATGCTCGGCGCGGCACCGGCGAGATCGATCGGCAGGCGACGCCCGCCGGGTCCGACCACCGCGGCGTTCTGCTCGAGGATCGGCGCCGCCTGCGCGACTCCGTCCAGGGCGCGCACACGCGCCAGCAGCCGTTCGTCGAAGCCGTCGGCGTCGCGCGCTCGCAGCTGCAGGCTGGCCGTGCCCGCGACGCCGCGGACGATCGCGCTGGAGGCGTCGGTGATGCTGCTGTTGGCGACCTGGACGGCGAACACGAGGGCCACCCCGATCGCTATCCCCACGCCGGCGAGCAGCTCCTGGACCGGTCGCGTGCGCAGCCTGCGCGCATAGAAGTACAGCAGTCCGGAAAGCCGCACCGCCGTCTCCCAGCCGCTAGCCCCAGGCCTGCCGCGACGGCGGCAGCGAGGAGATCGGCGTCGCCTGCTGGGCGACGAGCTTGCCGTCGCGCAGCGTGCACACGCGATCGGCGACCGCCGCCGCCTGCGGATCGTGGGTCACGAGCAGGACCGCCGCGCGCTGCTCGCGGGCGAGCTGCGAGAGCAGTTCGAGGATCTCGCCGCCGCGCTGGCTGTCGAGGCTTCCGGTGGGCTCGTCGGCGAGGATCAGCCGCGGCTCGTTGACGAGCGCACGGGCGATCGCCACGCGCTGGCGCTCGCCGCCGGAGAGCCGGTCGGGCGTGTGGTTCAGACGCTCGGCCAGGCCGACGCGCTCGAGCCAGGGAATCGCCGCGCGGCGCGCCTGGCGCAGCGACGTGCGGTCGGCCAGCAGCTTGATGGCGGCGTTCTCGATCGCCGGCACGCCGGCCATCAGGTGAAAGGACTGGTAGACGAATCCGATCTCGCGGCGCTGATAGTCGGCGGCCTGGCCGGCCGACAGCGCGGCCAGATCGACACCCTCGAAACGGACGACCCCGGCGTCGGGGGAGATCAGCGCGGCGGCCAGCAGCAGCAGCGTGCTCTTGCCGGAGCCGCTGGGGCCGTGCAGGGCGAGGAGTTCGCCCGCCCGGACGGCGAGCGTGACGCCGTCGACGGCACGGACCACCTCTCCGCCGTAGCCCGTGTAGTGCTTGACGACGCCGTCCAGCTCGAGGACGACGTCGTGCGAGCGCCTCACCGTTCGAGCGCTCCGGACTCGGCGCGTCGCAACGGTAGGACGCGCGCCTGTCCAGGTCGCAGCTCGCCCCGCAGCTCGCCGTTGTCGATCGACAGCGCACGATCGACCCCCGACAGGCCCTGCGCGTCACCGGTGCTCATCAGCACGGCCGTGCCGTCGCTGGCGATCGAGCGCAGCAGCGCGAGCAGCGGATCGCGCTCGAGCAGGTCGACCCCGCTGGTCGGCTCGTCGATCACCAGCAGCGTGGGGCTCGTGGCGAGCGCGCTGGCGATGGCCACGCGCACGATCTCCGAACCTGCGAGCTCGCGGCACGCCAGCCGCGCGCAGTGCTCGGCGCCGACGCGGAACAGCATCTCCTGCCCGCGCCGGCGGGCCTGCCTGGGCAGGGCGCGCTGAGCGAGCAGCCCGGCGGCGACGTATTCGAAGACGAGCCCGTGCTGCACCGCGGAGCCGCCCGTCTGGCAGTAGCCGATCCTCCTGCCCAGCACGCTGTTGCGAGAGCGCGCGAGGTTGCGTCCCTCGAAGGTCACGGTGCCCTCTTCGGGGACCTCGATGCCGGCGGCGACGCGCAGCAGCGTGCTGCGCCCGGAGAAGCGGGCACCCCATACGGCGACGAGCTCGCCCGCTTCCACCACGAGCGAGACGTCCCTGATGGCGATGCGTTCCAAGCGCCCGCGGCGGTAGCGCTTGGTGACGTGCTCGAGCGCGAGCAGGCTCATCGCAGCGCATCCGCATCCACGGAGCGGGGGCCGGCCACGCGCAGCTCGGCGCGGGCGTAGGTGATCCACGCCAGCTGCGCGTCGATCATGCGCCTGCGCTCCTCGACGAGCAGCCGCTCGAGCACCGCCGACAGGCCGCTCGGGTCAGACGCCGTGCAGACGCTCGGTCGCGCGAGCTCCTGGGCCTCGCGCACGCATTCCTGCTCGTAGCGAGCGATGAAGTCCATCGCCGCCTCGACGCTGTGCACGCACGCGAGCGCCATCCGCCCGAGCATGGCGACGCGGTGCGGGTCGTTGCGAACACGGTCGGCCAGCCAGCCCCTGTACGCGCGCGCTCCCTCCGGGGTAGCCCGGTAGGAGGCGCCCGCCTTCGCCCCGCGCCGGACGCCGGTGTTCGAGCGGAGCGTCATCTTTTCGACTAGATCCGCTTCCATCAAGCTCCCCAGCGCCGCATACACCGACGAGCGGCCCACGCTCAGGAACTCGCCGAAGCGTCGCTCGAAACGCTGACCGATCTCGTAGCCGTGGCTCGGCTTTTCGATCACCAGACCCAGCACCGCACACGTGACCTGCGAGCGCAGGACGGCAGCGGGCGCAGGGTCCTCTACGGCATCCGTTCCCCGCTCGTGCAAGACATGTTCGCCAGAAACCGCCACGTCGACTCCTCCATGGGACAGCCGCTGATGTTGTCAGCAGCAATCGTACCGTTCATTCCACATGTTGCAGTTAACCATCTCTATAGAAACATGCGGCGGTGCAATCATCTGACGCCGGCCGCACGACCGGGCCCCGGCGAGATCCCCCGCGATCAATAGGGCTGACAGCTTGTCGAGCAGACGAGCCCGACCGCCTGCGTTGCGTATGCTTGCCGCGATGCGAACGCGCCGTGCCCGCAGTCTCGACGGCCGCACAGCGGTGGTGACGGGCGCCGGCAGCGGTATCGGCCGCGCGCTGGCCCAGCGGCTGTCGCGGTACGGCTCTCCGGTCGCCATCTGCGACTGGGACGAGGCCGCCCTCGCCGAGACGCAGGACACGATCGGCGGTCCGGTGCTGGCGCAGCAGCTCGACGTGCGTGACCGCCAGGGTCAGATGGCGTGGGCGGCGCGCGTACGCGAGTGGGCGCCCGCGCCGATCGGGGTGGTGGTCAACAACGCCGGCGTCACCGTCAGCCAGACCGCCGCCGACGCCTCGCCCGAGGACGACGAGTGGGTGATCGACGTGAACTTCTGGGGCGTCGTGCACGGCACCCGCGCCTACCTGCCGATCCTGCTCGAGGCCGGCAGCGGCGCGATCGTGAACATCTCCAGCGTGTTCGGGCTGATCGGCTACCCCACGCAGAGCGCATACTGCGCGTCCAAGTTCGCGGTCCGCGGCTACACCGAGTCGCTGCGCCACGAGCTGCGTGGCACCGGCATCGACGCGATCGCCGTCCATCCCGGCGGGATCGCCACGAAGATCGCCGAGCACGCGCGCTTCTACGTCGACCGCCACGGCGGCGAAGACCAGGACGCGCTCGTGGCGGAGTTCGCCGCGTTCGCTCGCACGACGCCCGAGCGCGCGGCCGAGACCATACACACGGGCATCCAGCGCGGGCGCGAGCGCATCCTCGTCGGACGGGACGCGGCCTTCTTGTCGCTGCTGTCGCGGGTCGCCCCGGTGCGCTACTTCGACGTGCTCGAGTGGCTGGAGCCGCTCGCGCGTCGCTCCTCCTGAGCTCCGCCGCGGCGCGCCGGAAGCATTCGGCCCATCGTCAACCGCTAGTAGTTGACTATCTTTTGACCGATGGAATCAGACCAAGGGCTAGGACCGCCGCCGGGGTTGCCGCTGCCCCGCTCCGCGCAGACGGCTGTCCTGTGGCGATGGCCGTTCAAGTACCTGGAGTGGTGCCGCGATCACTACGGCAGCTGCTTCACGCTGAGAACGACGCCCTATCCACCGCTCGTGATCCTCTCCGATCGAGCGGACATCAGAGCGGTGCTCACCGCTCCCGCCGATGCGGTGCGCCCCGGGGAGGGCGCGGTCGACGCGATCGCGCCGGTCGCCGGGCCTCGGTCGTTCATGCTCCAGGACGACGAGGAGCACGTCGCCGGGCGCCGGGCGGTGGTGTCCGCCTTCGATAGGGACGCCGTGGAGCGACATACCGACATGGTGGGGGAGGTCGCTCGTCGCGCAGTCGAGAGCTGGCCGCGAGACAGGCGCTTCTCGCTGCAGGCGAGCCTGCGTGCGATCACGCTCGAGGTGATCCTGCGCGCTACGTTCACGTGGCACGGCGCGGCCTCGGAGCAGCGCCTGCGTGCGATTCGTGACCTGATTCTCAGAATGCTCGCGATCACCGGCAAGGCGTCCTACGTCGAGCCGGCCGTCCGCCGCAGCGTGGGGCGGATTGCCTGGCAGCGGTTCCTACGCGAACGCAGCGAGCTGGATGAGCTGGTGTACGCCCTCATCGACGAACGCCGCGACACGCCCCGGGGCAGTTCGGGCACCGTCCTCGACACGCTGCTCACGAGTCGTGGGAGGGAGATGTCGCGCGAGCATCTGCACGACAACGTCATGTCGGTGATCCTCGCCGGACACGAGACGACCGCGGCGCAGCTCGCCTGGGCGTTCCAGCTGCTCGCGCACAATCCCGGAGTCCAGCAGCGGCTGACCCGCGAGATCGACCGCGGCGAAAGCAGCGACTACCTCGACGCCACCGTCAGCGAGATCCTGCGCAATCGTCCCGTCTTCCCCTTCACGATCCCCCGCGCGGTGAGCAGGCCGATCGACATCGGCGGCCGCGAGTACCTCTCACCGGTGCGGCTGCTCGGATGCATCTACCTGCTCCATCACGATCCGGTGCTCTACCGCCAGCCGTATCAATTCAAGCCGGAGCGCTTCCTGGAGGCGCCGCCGCAACCGCAGACGTGGATCCCCTGGGGCGGAGGCCGCAAGCGCTGCCCCGGACTGCACATGGCGACACTCGAGATCAAGACGGTGCTGCGCGCCGTCCTCTCCCAGGTGACGGTGCATCCAACCGCGAAGCACATCGAGCGCCCACGCTGGCGGAGCGTGATCGTCACACCGCACGCCGGCTCGTGCGTGGTGCTCAGGGAACGCGATCGCCGCTACGCAGGCGTGCCGGCCTGAGAGCCAGCCTGCTAAGCAGTCGCCGGCCCGAGCCGCTCGAGCGCCGCGAGCACCAACCGATCGTGCTCGGCGGGCTTGACCTTGCGTAGGACCTCGACGACCTTCCCAGCAGAGTCGACGACGAACGTCGTGCGCTCGTTGCCCATGTAGGTCCTCCCGTACATCGACTTCTGCACCCACACCCCGTAGGCGTCGGCGACGCCATGGTCCTCGTCGGCGAGCAGCGCGAAGTTCAGGCCCTCCTTGTCGTGGAACTTCTTGACCTTGGCCACCGGGTCGGGCGAGATGCCCAGGACCACCGTCCCCGCCCGCTCGTAGTCGGCGCGATGATCGCGCACGCCGCACGCCTGGGTGGTACAGCCCGGGGTGGACGCCTTCGGGTAGAAGTAGACGACGACCGGCTGGCCGCGGAAGTCCGAGAGCTTGACCGTCCGGCCGTCCTGATCTGGGAGCGTGAAGTCCGGGGCGCGTTCGCCTGCCTCGAGCATCGGAGGATCCTAGCCGCAGACGCAGGATCAGCCGAGCGCCCCCTCAGCGCAGCAGCCGCGACAGCCGCCGGTCCTTGAGCACGCGCCCTTCGGTCTGGCAGGCGGGGCAGTAGGCGATCACGTAGTCCTCGAAGTGGACCGCCTGCAGCGGCTCGCCGCAGCGCCGACACGGCTCGCCCTGGCGGCGGTGCACCTGCAGCGGCATCGGCAGCTTGTCGGGGATCGGCAGCGCGATCGCACGCTCGTAGTGGGCGACGGCGCCGGCGAGCGTCTCGACGATCGCCGCGCGCAGCCGCTCGGCCTCCGCCGCGTCGAGATCGCCGCCGCGCTTGTACGGCGACAGCCGCGCCCGCCACAGGATCTCATCGACCCACGAGCGCCCGATGCCGGCGATCACGTGCTGGTCGCGCAGCAGCGCGTGCAGCGGCCGGGGCGCATCCAGCAGCTCCTGCAGCCGCGCCGGCTCGCCCGGCTCCGGCCAGGCTTCGGGGCCGAGCGTGGCCAGCGCTTCGTCGCGCTCGAGCTCGCCGACGCGCAGCAGCTTGACCCAGGCGGCCTGCTTGGTGCCGAACTCGCGCAGGCGCAGCTCGCGGCCGTCGTCGAGACCCACGAGCAGCCGCGAGGTGCGATCGCGTGGGCCCGCGGGCTTGTCGTACAGCTGCAGGCGCCCGGCGGACATCAGGTGGATGAGCAGCGCCAACCGCTCCTCGCCGGCCGCCGGGCCGCCGTTCGGCGCGCCTTCGGCCTGCACCACCAGGTGCTTGCCGCGCCTGCCCACGCCCGCGACGCGCATGCCCTCGAGCGCCGTCAGCGGCGGGTCGAACGTCTTCAGCGCGTTGATGCCCGGGGCCCGCGCATACGCGATCCCCGCCCCGGCGATCGCGGCGTCGAGCAGGCGTGCGGTGATCTCCACCTCGGGCAGCTCCGGCATCGCCTCCATCGTAGGGCGGCGCCGAAGCGCGGCGGGCGGGCCTTCGGGCCGCTTATCCAGAGGACGCGCGGATCGGCGGGCCTTCGTAGAGGACGCCTTCGGGACTGGTCCAGCGCACGCGCCAGTACTCGCCCCGCGCGCTCGAGCTGAAGCTCCAGTAGCCGAGGGAGTTGGTGTGGACGGTGCGCAGCGTGCGGTAGTGCTTGGAGCCGGGAGCGCTCACGAGCACCGTCACGGTGGTGGCGCCGGCGGCGGGACGCACGAGGCCCCACAGCGCCACCGCGCCTCGCTGCTTGGTGACGGCCAGCGGGACCGGCCATCCGTAGTACAGCGGCTTGGGCGTGCCGTTGACGTACTCGAGGCCCGTCTGGAAGCCCACCCTGCCGCCGTGCACGCTCGCCCCTGGGGGCCCCCCGACGGGATCGTCTTTGAGCAGGTACTGCGAGAAGGCGGCCACGCGAGGGTTTTCGTAGGCGATGTGTTCGGCGATCGCGTCGTATTCCGCCTGCTTCGCGACGGACACCCCCTCCTGCTTGTTCGGGTAGCTCTGGATCCCGAACTCCGTCAGGTAGATCGGCAGGCTCGCCGGGATGGCGCCCGCTCGCGCGGCGAGGTTCAGCGCGTTCGACAGGCGCGAGAGCGAGCCGATCGTCACGTCGTCGCCTTCCGGCGGCACGAAGTGGGGACCGGAGGCTTCGGTGTAGGCGTGGTGGGCGTAGCCGGTCATCGGCAGCTCGCTGCACGAGCTGGCTTTCCTGTAGTGCGTGTTCAGGCACAGCGCTTCGCGCATGAACGCGAGCGGCGCGACGGCATGCAGCAGCGCCTTGGACTTTTCGCTGCGGAGCAGGCCCTTCACCGAGTCGTAGCCGAACGGAGCGGTCTCGCCGAAGAGCACCTTCGGGTGCGCGATCCCGGCGGCCTGCAGCCCTTCGTACCGCCTCGCTGCTTGGTGACCGTCAGCGGGATCGGCCATCCGTAGTACAGCGGCTTGGGCGTGCCGTTGACGTACTCGAGGCCCGTCTGGAAGCCGACCCTGCCGCCGTGCACGCTCGCCCCCGGGGGCCCCCCGACGGGATCGTCTTTGAGCAGGTACTGCGAGAAGGCGGCCACGCGCGGGTTTTCGTAGGCGATGTGTTCGGCGATCGCGTCGTATTCCGCCTGCTTTGCGACCGACACCCCCACCTGCTTGTTCGGGTAGCTCTGGATCCCGAACTCCGTCAGGTAGATCGGCACGTTCGCCGGGATCGCGCGCGCTCGCGCGGCGAGGTTCAGCGCGTTCGACAGGCGCGAGAGCGAGCCGATCGTGACGTCGTCGCGCTTCCGGCGGCACGAAGTGGGGACCGGAGGCTTCGGTGTAGGCGTGGTGGGCGTAGCCGGTCATCTGCAGCTCGCTGCACGAGCTCGCTTTCCTGTAGTGCGCGTTCAGGCACAGCGCTTCGCGCATGAACGCCAGCGGCGCGACGGCATGCAGCAGCGCCTTGGATTTTTCGCTGCGGAGCAGGCCCTTCACCGAGTCGTAGCCGATCGGAGCGGTCTCGCCGAACAGCACCTTCGGGTGCGCGATCCCGGCGGCCTGCAGCCCTTCGTAGCCGGCCTGGTAGAGCCCTCGATAGATCCGCCCCGAGGCCGGAGTGCCGTTGGATTTCCACTGCGGCATCAGGAACGCCGGGTGGTTGGGCTCGTTCCAGATCGAGTAGACGGAGACCTCGGAGCCGAACTCCCGCGCGACCGCCGTCATGAATTCCTTGAAGTCGCGGTCGTCGGGGCGGGTGATGTACGGGGCCTTGCCGTTGGCGGTCGCCCACCGCGGCACCGGCGAGGTGACCGTCAAGCAGCACCTGCCAGCCCAGGCGCTGGGCTTCGGCGAGCACGGCGGGGTAGTCTGCCCCAGTCGTAGGCGGCCGGGTTGGTCGCTTCGAAGCTCGGCTTCGTGGCGCTGTCCGCGCCCGGGGCGACTTCTTCCCAGTAGAGCTCGACGCGCAGCGCGTGCACCCCGAGGTGCTGCAGCTTCGCGATCGTCTGCGGGCGCGTCTTCGCTTCGAGCAGGTCGCTGGACGCCTCGAAGTAGGTGACCTGGCTGTGGGAGGCGAGCGCCTGGGCGGCGCCGGCGGAGCCCGAGATCATGGTGCCGGCGAGCAGCGAGAGCAGCAGCATGCGGATTCTCGGCATGGTCGCTAGAGACACCTCGGCGCAGAGAAGGTTGCGGTCTATGTAGCGTTTCGGCTCGATGAGCATCCCGATCGCCCCAGACGACATCGTCGACAGCGCGGCGGAGGCGCAGGCTAACAGCCGCCCACCGCTGCTCGTGCTGGAGCCGCTGCGCGCGTTCCTCGACGAGCACGGCATCGGCGAAGGCGAGCTCGTCGCGACGCCGATCGGCGAGGGGCACTCGAACGTCACCTACCTGATCGAGCGCGACGGCGTCGAGGTCGTGCTGCGCCGCCCGCCCCGCCCGCCGCTGCCGCCGAGCGCCCACGACGTGCTGCGCGAGGCGCGTCTGCTGCGTGCGCTGTCCGGCACCCCCGCCCGCGTGCCGGAGGTGCTGGCGGTGTGCGAGGACGTGCAGACGATCGGCGCCCCCTTCTACGTGATGGAGCGGATCGAGGGCGAGGTGATCGTCGACGAGCCTGCCGGCGGCGCTCGACACGCCCGCCGAGCGCCGCCGCATCGGCGAGCAGCTGATCGATGCGCTGGTGGAGATCCACGCGGTCGACTGGCGCGCGGTGGGGCTCGAGGGCTTCGGCAAGCCGACCGGCTATCTGGAGCGCCAGCTGCGGCGCTTCGGCGGCCTGTGGGAGGTGAACAAGACGCGCGAGATCCCCGCCGTGGAGAGCGTCGGCGGCTGGCTGGCCGAGCACCTGCCGAGCTCCGGCCCGGCGACGATCGTCCACGGCGACTACCGCCTCGGGCAACACGATCTTCGCGCCCGGCGCCCCCGCCCGGCTCGCGGCGGTGCTCGATTGGGAGATGGCGACGATCGGCGACCCGCTGGCCGACATCGGCTACCTGTGCATGATGTGGACGCGAGGCGGGCGACCCCAGCGAGGGCCTGCGCGCGCAGCTCGGCAACGTCACGCGAGCGGAGGGCTTCCCCACCCGCGCCGAGATGATCGCGCGCTACGAGGAGCGCTCGGGGCGCTCGGTCGGCGACATCCGCTGGTACGCGACGCTCGCCGTGTGGAAGAGCGTGGTGTTCATGGAGGGCAACTACAAGCGCGCGATCGCCGGCAGCACCGACGATCCCTACCTGCACCAGTTCGGCGACGGCGTGCTCGAGCTCGCCGACCGCGCCGAGGAGGTGGCCTTCGGTGACTGACGACGAGCGCCGCGCGCTCGCGCCCTGCTGATCGACTGGGGCGGGGTGCTCACGACGAACCTGTTCGCGTCCTTCCACGCCCACTGCGTGACGGCGGGGATCGATCCGCGGGCTGCTCGCCGACCGCTTCAAAACCGACCCCGAGGCGCGCGAGCTGTTGATCGCGCTGGAGAAGGGCCAGCTCGCCGAGCGCGACTTCGAGATCCAGTTCGCGCACCTGCTCGAGGTGGGGCCGGAGGGGCTGATCGACGGCCTGTTCGCCGGCGTGCAACCCGACGAGGCGATGGTGGGGGCCGTGCGCGCCGCGCATCGAGCCGGCATTCGCACGGCGCTGGTGTCGAACTCGTGGGGGGTCCACCGCTACCCCCACGACCTCTTCGAGGAGCTGTTCGACGGGGTCGTCATCTCCGGCGAGGAGGGCATCCGCAAGCCCTCGCGGCGGATGTACGAGCTCGGCGCCGAGCGCGCGGGCGTGGCGACGCAGGAGTGCGTGTACGTGGACGACCTGCCGTTCAACCTCACCCCCGCCGCAGAAGCTCGGGATGGCGACCGTTCACCACACGAGCGCCGAGACGACCATCCCCGAGCTCGAACGGCTGCTCGGCGTCCGCCTGGGCACAGAACGGCGCCGGCTGACGGTGCTCGTATAGGCTCTCCACACACGACGGCGCCAGGCGCCCATCCACGGACCGGGGGGTAGTGCTGTGAGACACGCTGGTATCAACCGTTCAGGAAGGCTGGCGGCGTGCCTGCTGGCAGCCGGCGTCTGCTCGCTCGCCGGCGCGAGCGTCGCGTCGGGCGCCGCGCACGCGAAGGCTTCGGCCGTCAAGGGCAAGCTGCATCTGCAAAAGCGCCCGCTCGCCGCCGAGACCTCCACGAGCCAAGCCCACTGGGCGTGCCCGGAAGGCGCCTGCGAAGCGATCGCCGCGCCACTACCGCACAGCACCGCCGCCGGGTTCGCCCTGCCGCGGAGCGGCAGGCTGCTCGAAGGAAGCGGCGAACTCGGTGGCTATGACCCCGCGGACCTGAGCTCCGCGTACGACATCCCCGCCGGCGGCGGCTCTGGCCAGACGATCGCCGTGATCGAGGCCTTCGGCTACCCCCGCGCCGAATCGGACCTCGCCGTGTATCGCGCGAAGTACGGCCTGCCGCCGTGCACCAGCAAAGACGGCTGCTTCGAGAAGGTCAACGAGCAGGGCGAACAGGCCAGCTATCCCGCCGAAGAACCAGACTGGGACGGCGAGGCCGCGCTCGACGAGGACATGGCCTCGGCCGCCTGCCCGGAATGCCACATCCTGATGGTCGAGGGCACGACCGAACTCCCCGCCGACCTCGGCGAATCGGTCAACACCGCAGCGAAGCTCGGCGCGACGGAGATCAGCAACAGCTACGCCTACCCGGAACGGCTCCTGCGCTACTGCGGCCTGACCGGCTGCACGCGCTACGACAAGGACTACGAACATCCCGGGGCGATGATCTTCGCGGCGGCGGGAGACTCCGGCTACGAGGACACGTACTCCTTCATCGGCCTGCAGACCAACTTCCCTGCGTCATCGCCGAACGTGGTGGCCGTGGGCGGCACATCGCTGTACAAGGACGCGGGCAGCCCGCGCGGCTGGAGGGAGACCGTGTGGAACGAACCTGAACTGTTCATCGGCACCGGCAGCGGCTGCAGCAAGCACGAGCCCAAGCCCTCGTGGCAGAAGGACGAAGGCTGCACCATGCGCACCGACGACGACGTCGCGGCGGACGCCGCGGTCGAAACGGGCGTGTCGGTGCGCCTGGACGGCAACTGGCAGGTGTACGGAGGCACCAGCGTGGCCTCGCCGCTGCTCGCGGGGATCGAGGCGCACGCCAGCCCGTTCGAGCGCTCGCTCGGCCCGGCCGCCTTCTACGAGGACCCCGGCTCGCTGTTCGACGTCAGCGAAGGCGACACTGGAACCCGCTCAGCGCCGCCAGCGAATGCGCCCCGAACGAATACCTGTGCAACGGGGAGGTCGGCTATGACGGACCGACCGGCCTCGGCACCCCCGACGGCGTCCCCACGACGTCCGAACCGCCGACCCTCAGCACCGTCTTCCCCAAACGCGGACCGGCGACGGGCGCCACCACGGTGACGATCTTCGGCACCAACTTCACGGGAGCCACGGAAGTGAAGTTCGGCTCGACGGCGGCGACGATCCTGAGGGTCTCGCCCACGCTCATCAGCGCGCAGTCGCCCGCGGGGACGGCCGGCGCGACGGTGAACGTGACCGTGACCACCCCCGGGGGCACCAGCGCCCCCGCGGCGAAGGCCACGTTCGCCTACCGGTCGTAGGAGGCCCACCCACCCCGCCCACCCCCGCCAACCCCGGCCAACCGGCCGGGGTCCGGGTTGTGAGAGCCCCTCAGTCAGACCCCCGGCCCCCGCCGGGGGGCTCGCTCAGTCGCGCTTGCCGCGTCCGTAGAGCAGCTTGAAGAAGCCCGCCAGCATCCGCGACGTGCGGGGCTTGTACGGGTACATGAACAGTTCCTTCTTCATCGCCAGTTTCGCGGTGACGACGATCGCCTGCTGGGAGCAGTACTTGCGGATGCCGCCGGCGCCGTGGCGCGAGCCGATGCCGGAGGTCTTGGCGCCGCCCATCGGCAGCTCGAGCACCGTGTAGTTGATCATCGCGTCGTTGACGTTCGCGGCGCCCGCTTCGATCCGCCGGGCGATCGCCTCGCCGCGGGCGGCGTCGCGGGAGAACACCGACGCGCCGAGCCCGTAGGGGGAGTCGTTGGCGAGGCGCACCGCCTCCTCGGCGTCGGCGACCTTCATGATCGGCAGCGTCGGCCCGAAGGTCTCCTCGGTCATGATCTTCATCGAGTGGTCGACGTCGACGAGCACGGTGGGCTCGTAGAAGCGTCCCGGCCCCGGCACCTGGTGGCCGCCGGTGAGCACCCGGGCGCCCTTCTGGACGGCGTCGGCGACGTGGTCCTCGATCGTGTCGAGCTGCGGCGGGAAGGTGATCGCGCCGACCTCCACGCTGCCGAAGCCCTCGGGCTTGCCCACGCGCAGCGCGCGCACCTTCTCGGACACTTTCGCCACGAACTCGTCGTACACCGGCTCCTCGACGTACACCCGCTCGATCGAGATGCACGTCTGCCCGGCGTTCTGCATCGAGAAGTACGTGGCGAAGTTCGCCGCGCGCTCGAGGTCGGCGTCGGAGAGGACGATCATCGGGTCCTTGCCGCCGAGCTCCAGCGACGCGGGGATCAGCCGCCGGGCGGCCGCTTCGGCGACCTTGCGGCCGGTCTTGGTGGAGCCGGTGAACATGATCATGTCCACCTGCTCGACGAGCGCCGCGCCCGTCTGCCCGCGCCCGGTGGCGATCTGCAGGACGTCCTCGGGCAGGCCGCACTCGCGCAGCCCTTCGGCCATCAGCAGCGAGGTCAGCGGCGTGATCTCCGAGGGCTTGAGGATCACGCTGTTGCCGGCCATCAGCGCCGGGATGCAGTCGCCGAAGGAGTTCGTCAGCGGGTAGTTCCACGGGCCGATCACGCCGATCAACCCCAGCGGCCGGTAGCGGAGGATGAGCTTCTTGCCCTTCACCAGCACCTGGCTGGACTTGACCGACTCGTCGGCGAGGTACTCGGGGCCGTGCTTGGCCCAGAAGCCGAACGCGTTGCCGGCGTAGCCGATCTCCGCGAGGCTCGCGTCCTCGTAGGTCTTGCCCGTCTCCGAGACGATCGTCTCGGTCACCCGCTGGGCGTTGTCCATCAGCCACTTCTGCGCGCGCAGCATCACCCGTGCGCGCCCCTCGAAGCCGTACGCCTCCCACTGCGGCTGCGCCCGGCGCCCGCGAGCGGCCATCTCCGCGACGGCGGCCGCGTCGAGGTCGGGGACGGTGCCGACGGTCTCGCCCGTGGCGGGGTTCTCGACCGCTATCTCCCCGTCTGGCGCCGGCCGGCGACGTTGCGGCCTGCTGGTCTCCGCTCCAGTGCTGCTCGACAGTCGCCATGTCAATCTCCCGTGTCGGTCGCCTGCTCGACAGGCTGCTCGTCGCTCGAAGATGCGCTAGCTGGACGTGTCGGCATCCGGACGGGGTGTCGCCTCGGCACGCGGCGTGGGCACTCCGCCGGCGCGGCGTCGCGAGCGCTACGTCGGACAGCTCGATCGAGTCGATCCCGACCGGCTCGGTGGGCCGGTCGGCGCCGTCGGTGGCGACGGCCTCGAGCTTGTCGACCACGTCCATCCCCTCGGTGACCTGGCCGAACACCGTGTGCTTGCCGTCCAGCCACTTGCAGGCGCCGGCGGTGACGATGAAGAACTGCGAGCCGTTCGTGTTCGGCCCGGCGTTGGCCATCGCGAGCGCGCCGCGGACGACCTTGTGGTCGTTGATCTCGTCCTCGAAGGTGTAGCCGGGGCCGCCGGTGCCGGTGCCCTGCGGGCAGCCGCCCTGGATCATGAAGTCGGGGATCACGCGGTGGAAGGCGAGCCCGTCGTAGAAGCCCTCGCCGGCGAGCTTGCGGAAGTTCTCGACGGTCTTCGGGGCGTCCTCGTCGAACAGCTCGAAGACGATCGGGCCTTCGGTGGTCTGCATGGTGGCTTTGGTAGGCATCGGGCTACTCTACCGGGCAAATGCCGGGGCTCGATGCACGGGCGCTACTCGTGGTCGGCACAAGGTTCAGGTCTGTGGGGCGGAGGCGAGCCCGAGGAACACGATCAGCGACCGGTTCAGGGCTACGAGCTCCTCGTCGCGTAGTTTGCCGAGACGTTCGCCGAGGCTGGACCTCGGCACGGTGGTGACCTTGTCGATCATGAGCCGGCTTGGCTGTTCGACGCCGTTCCCGTCGGATGGATCGATCGTAAGTCTGAGGAGCGGAGCCTCGACAGGATTCGTGGTGAACGGGCAGACCGTGACCGACGCCGTGGCGTCGAAGCGATCGTCCTGAAGAACGACGACGGGACGGGGCTTGCCGGTATAGGGTCCTCGCGCTGCGGCCGTGTAGATCTCGCCGCGCGTCACCGAGAGGAAGCTTCTTCGTCCTCGGCCTCCCACGGGGAGGAGATCGCATCGACGAAGGCTTGATCGTCCGCCTCGCGTTCGCTCGTCGAGATCGCAACCGACTGGCGGTGCGCCTCGGCGATGAACTCGGGGGCTCGAACGTCTGGAACCCAGATCTGGAGTGGGCGCAGCCCCTGATTGCGCAGGCGCTCACGGTGTTGGCGCACCCGGTCACGAGTCGACGGCATACCCACGATGTTACATGTAACGCATGGGTTCGTCGGGACGGGCCGGCCAGGGCATCGATCTTGGGTTACGTATCGTGCGGTGTTACCATGCGATACAGATGGCCGCCGTACCAATCAGCATCCGTCTCCCCGAGCAGACCGTCGGGCGGCTCGCGGACCGCGCCGACCGCTCGAACATGCCCTCGCGCACGCTCGCGCAGCGCTACGTCGAGGAGGGTCTGCGCATGGACGAGCACCCGCTGATCCGCTTTGCGGACGGGCCCGCGGGTCGCCGCGCACGGCTGGTCGGCGGTCCGGACGTGTGGGAGGTGATCGCCGTAGCGCGTGACAACGACGGCGACCTCGCCGAGACGGCGGCCTACCTGGAGCTTTCGTTGGGTCTCGTACAGGCCGCCGCCTCTTATTACGCGGCCTACACGCAGGAGGTTGACGAGCGTATCGAGCTGGGTCGCCGCGAGGCGCACGACGCCCACCGCGCATTCCTCGCGGCCAGGGACTCCCTCGGCGGGTGAGGCTGCTGCTGGACGAGATGCTGTCTCCCGCGATTGCGCGGGAGTTGCGCACACGTGGCCACGATGTCCAGGCGATCCAAGAGCATCCCGAGTGGTGCTCTTTCGATGACCGTCGTGTCGTTGACCTCGCCCGCGGTGAGCGTCGAGTGATCGTCACGGACAACCTCGTCGATATGCGACCCCTGCATTACGAGGCAATCACACCCGGCGGCCCGGGCGATCACGGCATGATCTTCATTCCCGGAGGCTACCCTCGCACCCGTGCCGATACGGGAAGGATCATCGCCGCCTTGGAGCAGAAGCTCGCGGCGAATCCCGGAGATGACGATCTGGTAAGCGGCGAGGAGTGGCTGTAGATCAACCGCGACGATGCCGCGCGTCGTCACGGTTGAGATGTTGCGCTTCCCTGTTCGCGGTCGCTGTGGAAAAGGCGAGGTAGCGGCGCCTATCGCACGCTTGCTCGGCGCCCCTTCGAGTCGGGGAGGACGGCGGTGGCGATGCCCTCATTCGCGGCGACGGTCAGCAGGTGGCCGTCAGAGCTTGCGATGCGCCCACCCGCCGGGGCGCTCGCCACCAGAACCGCGTCCGCGAGCGAGATCGGACAGCGCGCGCGATGGTAATGAACCGCGCGAATCTCACCGGCGCGCCAAGCCTGAGCGGGTCCGAGCGGGAGCAGCGTCAGGCTCTTTGCCAGGAGACCCTCGATCACTGGTCGTGTTCTCTCGATCTCGAGGTCGTAGCGTCGCCTGAGTCGATCTATCGCCTCAGCGAGGTTGAGAGTGGTCATCGCTGCGCCGCGGTTCAGCATCTCCCGTACCTCATCAGCGGCAGGCTCAGCTCCGAGAAGCGCGATGAGTGCCGAAGCATCGATCAGGGTCCTCGCCGAGGACTCAGCCTCTTCAGTGGCGGTCGTGCTCTTGGGCATCCAGTTCCTCTTCGCGATCCAAGCGCTTGGCCTCCTCGGAGCCGAGCACGCCTATCTGCGTCGCGAATGCTCCTACGGCGGCGGCCACTGGATCATCTGGAACCGGGCGCAGCACAACGTGGTCACCGCGATCTTCGGCAAGGACAGTGCGGGTGCGCCATCGCTTGCGTATCTCCGCAGGAACGGACACCTGGCCCCCGCTGGATATCACAAGCCGCTTTGCCATGGCCATTACAATAAACCATGAGCTAGGGCGAGCTTGGTAGCTGCTCACCTATGGCCACAGCGTCGCCCTACTTCACCGGCACGCGCGCGAGGCTGACCGCCTGGGGCGGGTGGGTCGCGATCGAGTGCCCGTCCAGCGCCTCGATCACGCGGTCGGCGTCGGCGGCGGGGACCGACAGGAACGAGAAGCGGTCGAGCACCAGCACGTCGCGGACCGCCTCGCCGGCGAGGCCGGCGGAGGAGGTGACCGAGGCGACGATGTCCGCCACGCTGACGCCCGTCGCGCGTCCGCCGCTGAGCACCAGCTTCGTGTAGGGCTCGTGATCGTCGCGCCGCGAGATGCGGGGCTTGGAGTGTCTGCGCGGGCGCTCGCGCACGGGGGTGGGCGCCACCACCGCCCCCCTCTCCCACTGCGCGATGTTCGTGCCGATGTGGCGTTCGATCGCCTCCAGCTCGTGCTTCTGGCGGCGCTCCACGAACGTGATCGCACGGCCCGAGCGACCGACGCGCCCGGTGCGCCCGATGCGGTGGACGTAGGTGTCGGGGCTGGTGGGCACGTCATAGTTGACCACCAGCGTCACCGTCGAGATGTCCAGCCCGCGCGCGGCCACGTCGGTGGCCACGAGGATCGGCACGCGTCCGCCCTTGAACGCCAGCATCACGCCGTCGCGCGAGCCCTGCGTCATGTCGCCGTGCAGCGCCCTCACGTTCATGCCGCGGTCGCGCAGGGTGCGAAAGAGCTGCTCGCAGCGGATCTTCGTGCGCACGAACACGATCGCCTGCTGGCCTTCGGATTCGCCTTTGGAGCCCATCTCCGCGCTCAGCACCTCGACGAGCTTGTCCGGCTTCTCGCGGGTCTCCACGGGGAGCTGGAACTGCGCAACGGTGTCGATCGTCAGCGTCGCCGCCTCCACCTGGATGATCTCCGGGTCGTACATGTAGCGGTCGGCCAGCGCGCGGATCGGTGGCGGCATCGTCGCCGAGAACAGCGCCGTCTGGCGGCTGGACGGCGTCAGCGACAGGATTTTCTCGACGTCTTCCAGGAAGCCCAGGTCGAGCATCTCGTCGGCCTCGTCGAGCACCACGAAGCGGCAGTCGTGCAGGACCAGCGAGTGGCGCGAGATCAGGTCGAGCACCCGCCCGACCGTCCCCACCACCACGTGCCCGCCCGCGCGCAGCTGGCCCTGCTGGGTGCGGATGGGGGCGCCGCCGAACACGGCCACCACGTCTATGCCGCTGTGGGCGCCGTACGTCCGCAGCGCCTGCGTCACCTGGATGCACAGCTCGCGGGTGGGCGTCAGCACGAGCGCCTGCACCACCTGCTCGGTCGGGTCGAGGTACTCCATGATCGGCAGCCCGAACGCGGCCGTCTTGCCGGTGCCCGTCTGCGCCTGCCCGATCACGTCGCGTCCCGCGAGCAGCGCGGGGATCGCCTGTTCCTGGATCGGGCTCGGCGACTGGTAGCCCACGTCGCGCAGGGCCTGGAGGGTGGACTCGGAGAGCCCGAGGTCGGTGAAGGACTTACTCATCTGACGGGAGCTTAGGCGGACGGGTCGAGCAGCAGCTTGCCGGTGGTGCGCCGGGCGCCCATGTCGATCTGTGCCTGGGCGGCCTGCTCCAGTGGATACGTGTGCCCGACGATCGCCTTCAGCTCGCCGCTCCCGTGCGGCGGGTCGGCGGCGCGCGCGAACAGGTCGGCGAGAGCCTGCGCGAACATCCCCGGGCGATCGAGACAGTGAAACAGGTAGAAGCCGACGACCGCGCGCGAGTGGCGCAGCAGCGAGCCCGTGCGCACCTCGTTCGGCTCGCCGGTGGCGATCCCGCAGACGACGATCCGCCCGAACGGCGCGAGCGCTTTGTAGGAGGCGTCGAACACGGCGCCGCCCGACATGTCGAAGACCACGTCCACCTCCTTCCCGTCGTTGGCCTCGATCAGGCGCTCGGTCAGGCCCTCGGCGGCCGCGTCGAGCGCCGCGTCCGCGCCCAGCTCCAGCGCCAGCGCCCGCTTCTCGTCGCTGGAGGCCGTCGCGATCACCGGGCGGGCCCCGAACGCTCGACCGAGCTGCACGGCGAGCGAGCCGACGCCGCCGGCGGCCGAGTGCACGACCACGCTCTCGCCCGCCGCCACGCGGCCCGCCGTCCGGTACAGGTGCCAGGCGGTCGTCCCCTGGATGATCATCGCCAGCGCCGCCCCGTCGTCGAGCCCGTCGGGGATCGGGAACACGCGATCGGCGGGGGCGAGGGCGTACTCGGCATAGCCGCCGTCGCCCACCAGCGCCACCACCCGCTCGCCCGTGTCCTCGCGCACGCCCGCCACCTCCCCGCCCGGCACGAGCGGCAGCGTGGCCTTGCGCACGTAGGAGTTCGTGCGGGTGTGGGTGTCCGCGAAGTTCACTCCCGCGCGCGTGACCCTGATCAGCGTCTCGCCCGGGCCGGGCCGCGGCTTGGGCAGCTCGACGAGCCTCAGCACCTCGGGACCGCCGAACTCGCTCATCTGGATCGCGCGCATCGCGGCCCAGGCTAGCGGCGCCGGCGCGGGCCGCGCGGTCGGCCGGCACCCGCTCGATCGCCGCGCGGCCCCCAGGCGGCGTGCTCTAAGGTGCGCGCCCATGCCCATCACCGTCGTCGGGTCGATCGCGTTCGACACCGTCAAGACTCCGTTCGGCGAGCGCCAGCGGATGCTCGGCGGCGCCGCCGTGCACTTCGCCCTCGCGGCGTCGTTCTTCGACGACGTGCGCGTGGTCGGCCCCGTGGGCGAGGACTTCGGCGAGGAGCAGCTCGAAGTCATGCGCAGACGCGGCGTGGACGTGTCCGACGTCGAGCGCGTGGCCGGCGGCAAGACGTTCTTCTGGCACGGCGAGTACGGCTGGGACCTGAACTCGCGCGAGACGCTCGACACGCAGCTGGGCGTGTTCGAGGGCTTTGCCCCGAAGCTGTCCGAGCGCTCGCGCTCGAGCGACGTCCTGTTCCTGGCCAACATCCAGCCCGACCTGCAGTACGAGGTCCGCCGCCAGCTCCCCCACGCGCGGTTCGTGGCGCTCGACTCGATGAACCTGTGGATCGACATCGCGCGCGACTCGCTCGTGCGCGCGATCGAGAGCGTGGACTGCGTGATCCTCAACGACGCCGAGCTGCGCCAGCTGACCGGCAAGCCGAATCTCGTGTCGGCCGCGCGAGAGATATTGAGTTGGTCCCCTTCCCCACCCTCCCCTGCCCCGCCCTCCCCTTCCCCACCCTCCCCCACCGACGAGGCGGGGGAGCGGCGCGGACCGAGCGTGATCGTGGCCAAGCAGGGCGAGTACGGGGCTGCGCTGGTCACCCGCGAGGGCTTCTTCGCGCTGCCCGCCTACCCGCTGGAGACGGTCATCGACCCGACCGGCGCCGGCGACACGTTCGCGGGCGGACTGATCGGCTACATCGCCGCGCACCCGCACGAGCAGCTCTCCGACGAGCTCCTGCGACGTGCGATGGCGCACGCCACCGTGCTCGCCTCCTTCAACGTCGAGGAGTTCGGCACCGAGCGGATGGAGCGTCTCAGCGGCCGGGAGATCGTCGCACGCATCCAGGAACTGCACGCGATGACCCAGTTCAGCGGCGCGCCGCTGCAGTTGCGCGGCTGAGCGCCGGGCTTGTACGGATCTGCCGGCGGGTATACGATCGTCGGAGAGTGACGCTGTGGACGTTCATCTGGTTGATGGTCATCCTCAAGATCCCGATCGTGGCTCTGTTCCTGATCGTGCGCTGGGCTGTCCGCCAGACGCCGGAGACCGAGCAGGGCCTCGACGGCGGCATCGGGCCGCTGCCGCTGCCGCTGCACCCCCACCGGGTGGGTGGGGGCGGATCCAAACGGCCGCGCCCGCCGCGGCGCGGCCCGCACCGAGGCCCGGTGCCGGCGTCTCCGGCGCGCATGCGCGCGCTGACCGCACGCGGGCGACTGGCCCAGCACTGAGCGCCAGCTACGTGCGTTGGAGCCTGGGCCGGCGGTCGGCGCTCGCCACAGCGCCGAGCGGCGGTCGAGCCCAGCGGCGAGTGCGCGCGCCCGCTGGCTCATAATCGAGGTATTGAGCACTCGCCACCCGCGGACAGGAGATACACATGAGCAGCGAGCGATCGACGGTCGAGAGCACGACGGCAGCAGGCAGGGCGGAGGCGAGCGGCAACGGCGCGGCTCCCGCACAGGGGACGCTGACCGTGACCGACAACCGCACCGGCGTCACCTACGAGCTGCCGATCGAGGACGGGACGGTGCGGGCGATGGACCTCCGCCAGATCAAGAGCGGCGATGACGACTTCGGCTTGATGGCCTACGACCCGGCGTACACGAACACGGCCTCCTGTCGCAGCTCGATCACCTACATCGACGGCGACGCCGGCATCCTCCAGCACCGCGGCTACCCGATCGAGCAGCTGTGCGAGCACTCCACCTACCTCGAGGTCGCCTACCTGCTGATCAACGGCAGGCTCCCCACGCAGACCGAGCTGACGGGCTGGGTCGACGAGATCACGATCCACACGTTCGTGCACGAGAACGTCAAGGACTTCATGCAGGGCTTTCGCTACGACGCCAACCCGATGGGCATGCTCGTGGCCTCCGTGGGCGCGCTGTCGACGTTCTACCCGGACGCCAACAAGATCCGCGAGGAGCGAGTCCGCGCGATGCAGATCATCCGGCTGCTGGCGAAGATGCCGACGCTGGCAGCGTTCGCCTTCCGCCACAACATGGGCCAGCCGTACGTGTATCCCGACAACGACCTCAACTACGCGGGCAACTTCCTCGGGATGATGTACAAGATGACCGAGCTCAAGTACGAGCCCGATCCTCGCCTGGAGCGCGCGCTGGATGTGCTGTTCATCCTGCACGCCGACCACGAGCAGAACGCCTCCACCAGCGCCGTGCGCTCGGTCGGCTCCACCCAGGTGGACCCCTACTCGGCGGTCGCCGCGGGCGTCGCCGCGCTGTACGGACCCCTGCACGGCGGCGCCAACGAGGCGGCGCTGCGCATGCTCTCGCGGATCGAGAAGGTGGAGAACATCCCCGACTTCCTCGACGGCGTGAAGGCCGGCGACGAGCGCCTGATGGGCTTCGGCCACCGCGTGTACAAGAACTACGATCCCCGCGCAAGGATCATCCGCAAATACCTCGACGACGTGTTCGAGGTGCGCGGCAAGAGCCCGCTGCTGGACGTCGCGACGGAGCTCGAGAAGCGCGCGCTCGACGACGACTACTTCACCTCCCGCAAGCTGTACCCGAACGTCGACTTCTACTCGGGCCTGATCTACGAGGCGCTGGGACTGCCGGTGGCGATGTTCCCGGTGATGTTCGCGATCGGGCGCACCAGCGGCTGGATCGCCCAGTGGAAGGAGATGGTCGAGGACCCCGAGCAGAAGATCGCCCGCCCGCGCCAGATCTACACGGGCGATCGCGACCTCGAGTACGTGCCGATCGAGCGGCGGGGGTAGACAGGTATCCGCTCTTCGCGGCGCCACGTATAACCATCGCTATCGCGGTCCGCAACGAGAAGGTCAGAGCACGAGCGTCGCGCCGTGGCGGCGAAGCCACTCGCGATCCTCGCGGTAGTCCGGCCAGTGCCGCTCCAAGAGCGACCAGAAGCGCGGCGAGTGGTCGAGGATCCGCAGATGGCAGACCTCGTGCCAGATGACGTATTCGAGCACGCGCTCGGGCGCCAGCAAGAGCCGCCAGTTGAAGCTCATGCGCCCGCTCGGCGAGCACGACGCCCAGCGGGTGCGCTGCGCGCGGATGTCCAGCGCGGTGTAGTCGCTGCCGGCAAGAGCGCTGGCGCGGTCCAGGCGCGGGGCGATCTCCGCGCGGGCGGCGCGCCGGTAGAAGCGCTCGAGCGCCGGACGCGCGTCGCCAGCCGGCACGAGCAGCCGCTCGCCGTGCCTGTGCACGCGGCTGCGGCCGGCCTGCGGGACCAGCTGCAAGGGCGTGCCCAGATACGGGAGGGTTCCCGCGCGCGCGGCGATCCGCTCGCGCACCTCCCGCGCCTCACACAGGCGGCGCTCGATCCACGGGCGCAGCTCGCTGATCGCCGCCGCCGCCGCGCGCTCGGGCGCCCGCGTCGGCAGCACCACCTCGACGCCGCTGTGGGTGTGCACGTTCACGCGTACCCGTCGCGCGCGCTCGGAGCGCCGGACGGTGTACGGAATCTCACGCGCGTCGACTCGATCGATCTCCCTCACCCCGCGGAGGGTACGCGCCACGGCGGAAGTCCTCATCCGATCTCACCGGCAGCTACCACGCGCGCCAAGCTCCGAGTCCGCAAGTCTGAACGCGTTATAGTCGTTGGTGCGCTCAGTGAGCCCAGCTCTTCTCGCTCTCCGGGCGACATCTTCGTTCAGAAGGGCAGAGAGACGGTTGGCCATGGCCACCGCAACAAAGAAGCCTCACACCGCCAGGTCGGTCACTCGCGGTGCGCGTGACGTGTCTGAGCCGGCGTCGCTGGAGTTCCTCGTCTATCGGGACAACGGCGGCGACTACCACTGGGAGATCGTCGGGGGAAGTGGCGAAAGGCTCGCTCAATCCCCGATCTTCGCCTCCCACGATGACGCGGAGCGCGCCGCACGCCACGCGTATGACGGCGCCGGTTCGGCGCGGTTCGAGCCGCACGCGGCCGAACAGCGCTGGCCCGCGGCCGTGTGATGTCCTCGCGCAATCTCAGCTGTCCGGGCTGTCGTATCCGCGTGCGTGCAAGCGCGCCGGACGTTCATCTGTTGGAGGGTAACTGCCCGATCTGTGGGGCGACGCTGAAACCGGTCTCGTCCTCGAGCGTGATGGGATTTCGCCTGTTCGACTTGGGTGCGCTGTCGGAGCAGGACGGGAGCGATCCGCCACGTATCGCAGAGCGGTGACCCGTCCGCTTCGGCGTCAGGCGGTGCGCCCGCCATCGCGAGCGCCGTCCCCGGACAGGTGACGAGCCTCGTTCTCGGCTCCTTGACGGCGAGCCTCGGCGTCCGAGGCCTGGCGGCGCGCCTCGTTCTCGACGGCCTGGCGACGGGCCTTGGAGTCCGAGGCCTGCCGGCGCGCCTCGTTCTCGGCGGCCTGGCTGCGCGCCGTGCGCTCCGAGGCCTGCCCGCGCGCGTCATTCTCGGCCGTCCGGCGAGATTCGCTTACCAGACGAGCGCTCTCCTCCACGTCCTCGCCGGAAGTTGGTGAGCTACGTCGAAGACGCCTGAAGATGCTCGACATGGCCAGCCCAGTCCAGATCCGGAGTCATCCGGCTACAGCGCCGATTGCACCCGCCGCTGGATGTTCTCGGCATCGGTGATCGCCCAGCCGAGCCGCTCGATGAGCTGCGCCGCGTTGTGATCGTTGTCGAGATGTATCGAGTAGACGCTCTCATCCAGCAGCACCGGAGCGGCGTGTTGGGTAGTTGGATCGGTCGTCACGATGATTCTGGCCATGAGATCTCCCTCGTCGGTCTTGCGGTGATGTCGATCCACCCATCTCGTAACAGTGCCACGCCTTCCTGAGGGTGGCGTAAAAGTGCGGGCAAACAACGCCTCAGCGGCGGGCGAGTCGGCGCCCGCTCTCGGTGTCGGGCGGGGTGTAGTTGAGCTCGTAGTGGTGGTAGAGGGTCGACTCGTCCGCCTGGGAGAGCTCCTCGCCGTGTAGCTCTATGTTGGGCGCGGAGGTGATCTGCTCCTTGGCCACCGCGACCCGCAGCTCATCGGGGCCGACCTTGATCCCGCCGAGCGGCACAAAGGTCAGGTGTCGCCCGAGGAAGCCCTCCTTGACGGTGGCGAACTGCGGCGCGTCGGTCTCGACGTCGACGTAGACGTCCTGGAGCTTGCCGATCTTCTCGCCGTCGACGTCGACCAGCATCTTGCCGTGCCACTCGGCCGCGTTCCATTCGGCGTCTTGCCGGTCCTCGGTCGTTGTGTCTTGCCGGTCCTCGGTCGTTGTGTCTTGCTCGTGCTCGGTCGTTGTGTCTTGCTGGTGCTCGGTCATGTCGAAGGCTCCTTGTCTGCCTCGTCAGGCGCTGCCGGTTGCTGGGCGCCGGCCCCTGAGGTTGACCTGCCAGTTGGCCAGCGGGAGCAGGAAGAGGGCGGCTCCGAGCAGGATCAGGATGAGTCCGGCGAGGGTGGCGATGCCGCCGATGACCGACCAGCCCCAGGCGTTCAGCAGCAGGCCATTCAGCGTCTCCCCGGTGAACAGGGTGGTGCGCTCGCTTGCGAGAGTCGCGTTCTTCATACCGCCGGCGATCCATTCGGCGCTCACCTGGGAGTAGGTCTTGCCGCCCGCAACCTTGGTGAGGTCCACACCGATCTGCTTCTGGGCGTACAGCTTCGCCTGCTTGCCGGTGAGCACCTGCTGGCCGGCGTACGACGCGAGGCCGGGGTTCGTCGCGGGCTTCGGGAAGAAGATCTTCTGCGGAGCCAGCTGGTCGTGGACGACCTGCTTGTCATAGTGACCGCCGACGACGGCGAGAATGCCTACGACGATCATGCCCGCCGCGGCGACGGTGGCGATCGAGGTCAGGCCGGTCAGCTTTGCCAGCAGCGGGCTTCGCGGCGCGCGATCGGGGTGCGGAGGTTGTTGGCGCGCATCCGAGGGAGGAGTGGCGAGGGTCGGGGGCGCTGCGCCGTTTCCGTGCGTCGGAGCGGGCGGGGGCGGTATGACTGAGCTGGCCACGGTGGGCCTCGTTTCTGTGGATGCGGCATGGGTGCGAGCGATCTGACCTTGCATCGCGCTGATCTGCAAACCATATCATGAAATAGATATCTAGATACGATAGACTTGATTTGGATGCCAGGAGAAGCCACACCCCGGTGGGCGTTCCTCACCAACCACGCCCAAGTCCTGGTTTGCATCGCCCACGATTCGGGCATCCGCTTGCGCGAGATCAGCGCACACGTCGGGATCACCGAGCGCGCTGCGCACCGCATCGTCACCGAGCTTGCCGCCGCCGGCTACATCACGCGCGAGCGCAACGGCCGGCGCACCGACTACACGATCCAGTCCCATCTGCCGCTCCCCGACGCATTCGCCCGCGGCCAGAGAGTCGGCGACCTGCTGGCCATCCTCGCCGGACCGACATAGTCGGGCGCCCGTAGCTCGTGGTCCGAGGGCGGCCCCCCAGGGGCCGCGCTAGGATGAAGCGGTTCGCTGCCGTCCCCCGACGGGTCGGTGATCGTGCGCTCGCCCGGTCCTTCTTGACCTCTCTGCCCCGCGACCGCAGGCCCTGAGAGGCAGGTGAGGAGCACCCGTGCACGTCGTCGCCACAGGGTCTGATCGCAGGTCTCCTCGCCGGTCTCCGGGACGCCCGCCGAAGCGTCCCACAGTGGATACGCCTTCTCGGCCGGCCGGGCCGGCGCTGCATGTCGCGATGCTCGCTCCGCCCTGGATCTCGGTCCCCCCACCGGGGTACGGGGGCGTGGAGTCGGTGGTCGGCGTGCTCACGGAGGCGCTCGTCCGGCGAGGGCATACGGTGACGCTCTTCTGCGCCCCGGGCTCTCGGTCGAGCGCGCGGGTGGTGTCCCTGCTGGAGGAGCCCCATCCCGATGAGATCGAGCGTTCGCTGTATGAGGCCGACCACGTCGCGCGGGCATTCGGCGAGATCGATCTCGCCGCCCGTGACCGGGGCTTCGACGTGGTTCACGATCACTGCGGCTTCACGGCGCTCGCCATGGCCGACCGGCTCGAGACGCCGTTCGTGCACACCCTGCACGGACAGTTCACAGCCTCCACCTCGGCCTTCTACGCCCACCACGGGCACAAGGCGGCGCTCGTGGGCATCAGCCGCGCGCAGCTCGCGTCCGCGCCGGCGGGGCTGGCCCCGGTGGGCGCGATCCCAAACCCGATCGACGTGCGGGCGTGGCCGCTGCGCGAGCACAAGGACGACTACCTGCTGTGGGTCGGGAGGATGACCGCCGAGAAGGGGCCGCACCGCGCGATCGCGGTCGCCCGCGCCGCTGGTGTGCCGCTCGTGATGGCGGGTATCATCCAGCCGGGGCAGCAGGCGTTCTTCGAGGCCGAGGTCGCCCCGCACATCGACGGCGAGCGCGTCCGCTTCCTGGGAGAGGTCGGTGGCTCACTCAAGCGCTCGCTCTTCGCGGGCGCCCGCGCGCTGCTGATGCCGATCCGCTGGCGGGAGCCCTTCGGGATGGTGATGGTGGAGGCGCTGTCCTGTGGCACCCCGGTGATCGCCTTCCCCGAAGGCGCCGCATGCGAGCTCGTACTCGACGGGCGGACCGGTTTCCTCGTCGAGGACGAGGGGGCGATGGCCGCCGCCGTCGGCTGGCTGCCCCGGATCGCCGCGCGAGACTGTCGGGCCTGGGTCGCCGAGCACTGCGACGTCGACGTGGTCGCCGCCGCCTACGAGTCCACCTACCGGTCGGTGGCGCACCGGCGCGTGGAGACCGTCGCGCTTGTCTGAGCGCACCCTGAGCGTCCTGGACGGCAGCACCTTCGTCGTCGGGGACCGCCTCGGCGACGTGCGCGACGAGGCCGGGCGCGAGCACGGCTTCTACAGCGAGGACACGCGTTTCCTCTCACGCTGGGTCCTGCACGTCGACGAGGCGCCGCTGGAGCTGCTCGGCCTCGACCAGAGCGCCCACTTCGCGGCCCAGTTCTTCCTGACTCCCCGCGTCGGGCCCGACGAGCAGGCGCCGTGCTCGGTCGTGCGCCGCCGGCTCATCGACCACGTGTGGCTGGAGGAGATCACCGTGATCAACCATCGTCACCGCAGTGGCGAGGTGCGGGTGGTACTCGAGGTCGACACCGACTTCGCCGACCTCTTCGAGGTCAAGGACGGCGCGGTCGCCGAGCGGGAGGTGAGCTGCGATCACGACGATCGAAACCTCACGCTCACCTACGAGCGGGCGGGCTTCCGGCGCTCGCTCACGATCTCCGCCAGTCGCCCGGCGGCGGTCACCCGCCGGGGCTTCGCCTACTCGCCGGTGCTCGCGCCCGGCGAGCAGTGGTCGACCACCTTCACCCTCACGCCCCACGCCGCGCAGCCGGGGATCGCCTTCCCGCACCGCAAGCCGCGTGGCGCGCTCACGCAGCTGAGCGCCTCCAAGTCTGCTGAGCTCGAGGGGTGGCTGGCCCGGGCGCCGGCGCTGCAGGCGCAGGACGCGGCGCTGATGCGCACGTACCGCGCCAGCCTCAGCGACCTCGGCGCGCTGCGGCTGCACCCCGATCTCAGCGATGGCGCGAGCCTCCCCGCAGCGGGGCTGCCGTGGTTCATGGCGCTGTTCGGCCGCGACAGCCTGATCACGAGCTTCCAGGCGCTGCCCTACCTGCCCGGGCTGGCGGCGACCACCCTGCGGGTGCTTGCCGCCGCGCAGGCCTCCAGCCGCGACGACTTCCACGAGCAGGAGCCGGGCAAGATCCTGCACGAGCTTCGCTTCGGGGAGCTCACGGCGCGCGGTGAGCGCCCGCACTCCCCGTACTTCGGGACCGCCGACGCCACGCCCCTGTTCCTCGTCCTCCTGGACGAGTACCACCGCTGGTCGGGCGACGAGGAGCTCGTCCGCGCCCTGGAGCCCAACGCACACGCCGCCCTTGCGTGGATCGAGGACAGCGGGGACGCCGACGGCGACGGGTACGTCGAGTACGCCTGCCGCAACCCGGCCACCGGATTGGTCAACCAGTGCTGGAAGGACAGCTGGGACGCGATCCAGTTCGCCGACGGCACACTCGCGCGGGGGCCGATTGCGACGTGCGAGATCCAGGGATACGTGTACGACGCGCGCCGCAGGGCGGCCCGGCTGGCCCGCGAGGTGTGGGACGACGAGGCGCTCGCAGTGCGCCTGGAGCGCCAAGCCGCCGAGCTGCGCGAGTGCTTTCGTCGCGACTTCTGGATGCCCGAGCGCGGCTGCCACGCCCTCGCGCTGGACGGCGAGAAGCGCCGGGTGGACAGCCTGACCTCCAACATCGGCCATCTGCTGTGGTCCGGGCTGCTGGACGAGGGTCAGGCAGCCGCGACCGCCGAGCGGCTGCTCGACGACCAGCTCTACTCCGGCTGGGGAGTGCGAACCCTCGGCATCCGCGAGGCCGGCTACAACCCGCTCGGGTACCACACGGGGACCGTCTGGCCGCACGAGAACTCGCTGATCGCAGCCGGCCTCGCGCGCTACGGCCACCGCGAAGCGGCGGGCGCGATCGCCTCCGCGATGCTGCGCGCGGCTCCATACTTCGAGCACCGCCTGCCCGAGGTCTTCGCCGGCTACCCCACGTCGATGGCGTCGGTCCCCGTGGCGTTCCCGACGGCCTCGCGTCCCCAGGCATGGGCCGCCGGCACACCGCTGCTGCTGTTGAGCACGCTGCTCGACCTGCACCCCGGGCGCACCGACGCGGACGTCGAGGCCCCGGGCGGCATCGGCCACGTCGCGCTGCACTCCAAGAGAGACTAGTGTGAGCAGACGTGGACGACGATGCGATTCGTGCTCTGGTGACGCGACTGGCGCGTCCTCACCCCTCCGGTGGAGTCGTCATCGAGCGTTCGGTGATCCTCGCCGAGGGCGCCGACTCCACTGCGGTCATCGCGTGGATCACAGCCCACTCCGGGCAGCCCGAGGCGACGGTTGCCGGCGCACCGAGACGTGGCCTGCACGGCTCGCGGCTGGGTTCAGAGCCCCAGAGACCGCTTCGCTACGTGCTCCCGGCCGGCGCGCTCGCCTGAGCGCTCCTTGCACTCAGCTCAGCGCCGCCGCAAGGTGCGTCTCCGCCTTCTCGGCGTCTGCGAGCGCCCAGGCGATCCTTTCGAGGAGCCCGACGGAGTGGTGCATGTCGTCGAGATGAACCGGTTGAACGCGCTCGTCGAGTAAGACCGGACGCTCGTTACCGTTTTCGGCAGTGACAATGATCCTCGGCATGAGGACCTCCTCTCGCTATTGCACCGATGGACTCCTTCGTCCATGGATGCGAACACGCAAACAGACCGAGACACGGCAGCCAGCCTGTGACCGCCAGTCCGCTCCGCTTTTCGAGGCGCAACCCAAACCACGGCCGATGACCGCGTACGTAGGACCGCTGTAACACGAACATAGCGCGGCGCAAGCGACCGATCCAGCGCTCGTCATGCCTTTTCCCGCTCAGTCCGATAGATTCTTGCGGCTCCGGGCCAGCGGCTTGACCCCAAGCGGACCAGGAGTGGCCAACGTGGACAAGACACCCACCGCCAGCGGTACCGCGCTCGCCGGCGGGCATCTGCTGGCGGCGATCTCGACCAGCATCGTCGGCATCCTGCGCGACCACTACGGGCGTGGCCCGATGAAGGCCAAGACCTACGCGCTGGACGACATCATCGTCGTCGTCATGCGCGGAAGCGGCTTCACCGCACTCGAGCAGACGATCATGGACAGCGGCGAGCCCGATCGGGTGATCGCCATGCGCGAGGACTTCCAACGCGTGATGGCCACACGCTACAAGCACACGATCGAAGACCTCACCGGCCGCAAGGTTCTCGCGTTCCTGAGCCAAGCGCACGTCGAGCCCGACATAACGATGGAGATCTTCTTCGTCGACGGCCCCCTCGAAGGCTTCGGCGCAGTCGAGATCACCGAACCCGCCTAGAGCGACCGCGCTGTGCGAGTCTGTTCGCACCACCCCAAACGAAGGGAACCACGATGTGGATAGGAGTCGCACTCGCAGGCGCCGCGACGCTCGCGCTGTCGGGAACAGCGCTCGCGGCGACCGAACAGCAGATCAGCGTCAACGGCAGCGGCGGCGCATCCGTGCCAGACGGGGCCACCAACGGCCAGCAGCAGGCCGCTTACGACCAGGCGCTCACCGCCGCTGTCAGCGACGCCCAAACGAAGGCGCAGCTGGTCGCGCAGCAGCTCTCGCTGACGCTCGGCCCGGTCCAGAGCTTCACCGAGGAGAGCGACGACTACCTCGGCTACTGCGGCGTCGGGTTCCTCCCTGGAGTCGCGGCGAGCGGCGTGTCGGGCAGCGCGAGCGCGCCGGCGGCCGCCGGCGCCGCGAGCGGCCAGCTGACGCCGATCCCCGCAAGGCCCAAGAGGCACAAGACCAAGAAGAAGGCCCACAAGGCACAGGAATCCAACAACACCTGCCAGATCGAGGCCGACGTGACGGTGGTCTACTCGGCCAGCTGAGGACGACCTGCGCACAGGCAGCACCCGGACACGGTGACCGACACGCGCACGATCCTCATAACCGGCGCCACCGATGGGCTCGGCCGCGCCCTGGCCGACGGGCTCGCCGCGGAAGATGCGCAGCTCATCCTGCACGGTCGCAGCCGCGAGAAGCTGGACCGAGCCGCGGCCGAGATCGCACGCGAGCACGGCGGGCGAGCGCCCGCGACGGCGCTCGCCGACCTGGCGGATCTGAAGCAGGTTCGCGACCTGAGCCACCAGGTCGCGCAGATCACCGACCGCCTCGACGTCCTCGTCAACAATGCCGGGATAGGCAGCGGCGAACCCGACGGCCGTACCCGCCGGCTCAGCGCTGACGGCTACGAGCTGCGCTTCGCCGTGAACTACCTGGCCGGCTTCGACCTCACGCTGCGCCTGCTGCCCCTGCTCGCAGCCTCGCCGGCCGCGCGGATCGTCAACGTCGCCTCGATCGGCCAGCATCCGGTCGACTTCAGCGACGTCATGCTCGAACGCGACTACAGCGGCGCGCGTGCGTACGGGCAGAGCAAGCTCGCGCAGATAACCGCCGGCTTCGTCCTCGCCGAGCGGCTCACCGCCCCGGCGATCACGGTCAACAGTCTGCACCCCGCCACCTACATGCCGACCAAGATGGTGCTCGCCGAGATCGGACACAGCATCGACACCCTCGAGGAGGGCGAGATGGCGACCCGGCGCCTGGTCAGCGAGCCGAGCCTGGCGAACACGACGGGTCGCTTCTTCGATCGCACCCGCGAGACCCGCGCCAACGCCGACGCGTACGATCCGGACACACGCAGCCGGCTATGGCAACTCAGCCTCGAGCTGACCGACGCCCCAGACGCCCCATGAGCCGCGAATCCCGATCGGGCAGCCGTCAGCCGCCTGGCGGTGGGGACTCACCCGGGTCAACGACGATCAAGGGGATCGGCCGGCTTGTCATCGACTGGTAGCCGTCGTAGCGATTGTGGTTGTTGTCGTTCACGAGCCGCCAGAGGCGCTCGTAGTCCTGATCTCCCGGCTCGAGGACCCGCGCCGTCCCATCCATCTTCGTCTTGGCGACCTGGATCTGGACCTCAGGCTTGGCGCGGACGTTGAAGAACCATCCCGGCGAACGATCTCCGCCGCCGTTTGACCCGACAACGACGTACGTGTCGCCATCCGTGGCATAGACAAGGGCGTTCGTGCGCCGTGCCCCGGTTCGGCGACCAGTCGTGCGCAGCAGCAGCGTGGGCACACCGATCATCCGGTGGCCCACCCGCCCGTCGGAGCGCTCATAGAGAACGCCGTGAAGCCTGAGAATGGATCCCTGGATCGCCGCAGCCAAGCCCACGCGCGCACTCTACCGATGGAAGCGCCTGTTCTGTTTCGATGCCAGGCAGCCCCGTCCGGGTCAGTCGATCGACGAGGGCGCGTCGAGTACGTAGAGCCAGGTCCCATCGGGCTGACGTCGCGCTATCTCGGTGCTCGTGCCATGCGCCTGCCCGGCCTTGCCCTTGTGCGCTTTGAAGCTGGCCCGCCAGTGGTTTGAGAGCAGCGCGACATCTCCAACCGCGATGGCATAGCGGGTGGTCATCTCGAGGTCTGTCTGTATCGCCAGCACCTCCTCCAAGACCTTCCGGATCGCTGCTGCGCCTTTGACTCGTTGGCCTTGGGGGGAGACGTAGATGGCGTCGGGCTCGTAGAGTCCCACCAGCGCGTTGACGTCCGCGGCGTTGGCATGGCGCGCAAACAGTGCGTGAAGCTCCTCGGGCTTGCGCGCCGCCGAGGCCGAGCGTCGCCGGCGGGGCGCTCGGTGAGTGGCCACTTCGGCGCGGTGGACGAGGCCGTCGTAGAGCAGGGTCAGCATGTCGCCGAGCAGTCCGGTGGGGACGCTTTCGGGGTCGGCGATGCGGTCCATCGCCAGACCGCTGGCGAGCGCCATGATCGCGCTCGCGAGCAGGTCGGCTGGGTAGCTGAGCGGCACACCGGTGGTCTCGTGGCGCGCCCGCAGCGCCCGGGCGAGCGCTGCCGTGAGCGAGCGCTGACGCTCGACATAGCGTTGCAGCAGCTCGGGTGCTCGCACCGCGAGTGACCAGTACTCGTGCGTCAGCAGGATCAGATCGCGCTCCTCGGTGACGACGTCGGTGATCCCGCGACTGACGAGGGCGGCGGTCTCCTGTTCGCGCGCGGCAGTCTCGGTGATCTGCATCAGCGCTCGTGCTCGGCGATCGACCCGCTCCTCGATCAGGGCGAAGAAGAGCTCCTGCTTGTTCTTGAAGTGCCAGTAGAGCGCGCCCTTCGTAACGCCGGCGTCGGCTGCCACCTCGTCGGCTGAGGTGCCGCGATAACCGCGCTCGGCGAAGACCTTGGCGGCAGAATCGAGCAGCTTCTCGCGCGCGGTCCCCCGCGCCTCTGCGCGACGGCCGTCACGGCGGTTCACGGCCCTGGATGGTGGCCGGCTCGCCATCCGCCCAGGATACCCGCCTGGCAACATACCTACGAGTATGTATGATCTCTCGCATCGAGCCGAGGAGGAGCATCAAACGATGAAGGCAACAGCGAAGCCTCGCCTACCAGGGCTCGTCGGCAACGCCGGCTGGAGCGTGGTCAAAGCCGCTTGGAAGTCAGGCCCCTCAGCAGGCAACGAGGGCTCAGCGATCATCAGCTTCACGGACTTCGCGTTCGCGCGGTGGCGCGACCTGCCTGGATCGTGGCTTGCCGCAATGCGGCTGCGCAGCGCTTGGCCGCAGTTGCAGGGAGCGGTCGGCTTGATGCTGTGGGCCAAACCGCTGAGGCGCCGATCGGGGGCGATCTCGATCTGGGAGAGCGACGCCGATCTTCAACGGTTCATCAGCTCGCCAGACCACGTCGCGATCATGCGCAGCTACCGGACGCGCATGTCCGGTAGCGCAGCGACATGGTCGACCCAACGCGTCGACCGCCGCGAGGTGCTCGCCGAGGCGCGGCGGCGGCTGGCGTCATGACGCGCAGGCGTGTGTGCGTCCTCGGAGCGGGACTGTCGGGGCTCGCTGCGATCCGCGGCCTGACCCGCGCCGGACACGAGGTGACTTGCTTTGAGGCGGGATCGGCGATCGGCGGCATGTGGCGATACGACAACGACAACGGCGTGTCGGCCGCGTACGCGTCACTCTCCGCGAACGTCTCCTGGCGGCGCATGCAGTATCCGAGCATGCCGATTCCGGGCTCGATGGCCGACTTCCCGCACCACAGCGAACTGCTCACCTACCTCGAGCGCTACGCACAGGCCAACGACCTTCTGAGCGACATCACGTGCGGGGCCAGGGTGGAGCGCGCTCGCCCCGTGGCTGCGGGCTGGGAGGTGAGCGTGCGCGACGAGCAGCCACGCGTGTTCGACGCCCTGGTGGTTGCCACCGGGCATTACTGGGACCCCGACATCCCCGAGCTTCCGGGGCGCTTCGACGGGACGCTCATTCATGCACGGGACTACCGGACTCCGGATCGCTTCGCCGGCCAGCGAGTAGTCGTCGTCGGCGCCGGACAGTCGGCGATGGACATCGCCGCCGAGGTCTCCGCGACGGCGAGCAGCACGGTGCTCTCGTGCCGTCAGCGACACCACCTGATATCGCAACGCATCTTCGGCCGGCCGTACGACGAGTTCGACAAGCCCGCGTCCGTGCTGCTGCCCCTGCCGCTGGTTCGGCTCGCGTCGAGCGCGCTGATGTCCGCGAGTCGCGCCACCCCCGACCCCGCCGACCTCCCGCCGCCGCGCCACCGGCTGTTCGAGACCCGCTGGCCCGTCGTCATGTCAACTTCGACTCGACGCGCGCTCGCCGAGCGCGCGTTCCAGTGCCGCCCGGCGATCAGCGGCCTGGACCGCGATCGGCTCGTCTTCAGCGACGGCACCGAGGCGCAGGTCGACGCCGTCATCTTCGCGACCGGCTATCACATCAACTTCCCCTTTCTCCCAGACCACCTGTGCGGCGGGCAGGGCTGGCAGTTCCCCCTCTACCGGCGCATCCTGCACCCCCACGCCGAAGGACTCGCATTCATCGGCATCCTCGAGCCAGGTCCCGGCCTGCTCGAGATCGTCGAGCGCCAGAGCAGCTGGCTCGGCGAGGTCCTCGCCGAGCGCCTGTCGCTACCCGACCGCGACCGGATGTGGCAGGCCATCGACGCCGGCGGTGAGCACCGCTCCGCCCGCCAGTTCGCCGAGACCGGCCCCCACACGCTCCTGTGCAACCGCCACGCCTATCTGCGGCTGCTCGCACGAGACCTCCGACGCGCAAGAGCCGCGAGCCCCACCTCAGACCCCGCCCCAGGCCGCACGAGTGCGCCAGACCGAGTAGATCGAGCCTGACCGCCAACACCCCCAGCGTTGTCGGGGCATACGCTTGCAGCCCGTGCAACCGAGCGAGCCCGACGCAACCCACGCCCTGACCTTCGACGAGGAGCTGTTCCTGTGGCTCGGCGACGAGCCGGCGGCGGTGCGGGCGGCCGACTCCGAGCGCGTCCGCGACATCGCCGTCGAGCTCGCTCGCGGCTTCGACGCGCTCGCCGAGGTGGGGCGGGCGGTCACGGTGTTCGGCTCGGCGCGCACGCCCGCCGAGCATCCCCACTACGCGCTCGCCCGCGAGCTCGGCGCCTGCCTCGGCGACGCCGGCTACACGGTCATCACCGGCGGCGGGGGCGGGATCATGGAGGCCGCCAACCGCGGGGCGCGCGACGTCGGCGCGCTGTCGGTCGGCTGCAACATCGAGCTCCCGCACGAGCAGCGGCTCAACCCCTACGTGGACATCGGCCTGCGCTTTCGCCACTTCTTCGCCCGCAAGGTCATGTTCGTCCGCTACGCCTGCGCGTTCGTCATCTGCCCCGGCGGCTACGGCACGCTCGACGAGCTGTTCGAATGCCTCACCCTCATCCAGACCCGGACCATCCGCCACTTCCCCGTGGTGCTCGTCGGCGACGGCGAGTGGCAGGGGCTGGTGGACTGGCTGCGCGAGCGGGCGCTCGCCGACGGGCGGATCGACGCCGCCGATCTCGACGTCCTGCAGATCGTCGAGCGCCCACCGGAGGTGCGCGCGATCGTCGACGCCGCCCACGAGCGCCAACGCGCCTACGGGCGCAGCCAGCGCCGCCGCAGCGCGCCTGCTGGGGTGAGCTGATGGCGCGCTCGCGCGTGCAACTGCCGCGCGGCCTGCGCGGAGCGTACGAGGTGTACCTCAACGGCGTCCGCCAGGAGCTCGGCGTCGACTACACCGTCCGCGAAGGCGCGCTCGTGTTCGAGCGCGAGCTGCGCAAGGACAAGATCTCCGGATGGCGGTGGCTGCTCGGCGCGTGGGGCGTCGGCACCTACCGCCAGAACGACTCGGTGGACGTCCGCTACCAGGCCGCCGACGGCTCCCCGCGGGTGGCGGAGGGCCTGGAGATCGAGCCGAGCTAACGGCCCGCCGGCTCGCGCGCCGACACCGGCGAGCCGGGATAGACGGCCTTCTCCCACGGCCGTGACAGCTTCAGCGCGCTCAGGATCGCCCGCGTCGCCGGCGAGCGGTTGAGCGTGTAGAAGTGGATCCCCGGCGCCCCCGCCGCCAGCAGCTCGGCGCACTGCAGCGCCGCGTACGCCACGCCGAAGTCGAGCACCGCCTCCGGGTGCTCGCCGCGCGCGTGCAGCTCGCTCCGCAGGCCGGCGGGGATCGTCGAGCCGCTCAGCTTCGCCATCCGCTCGATCTGGCCCACCCTCGTGATCGGCATGATCCCGGGGATGATCGGCACGTCGATGCCGGCCGCCCGCGCGCGGGCGACGAAGTCGAAGTAGCACGCGTTCTCGAAGAACATCTGCGTGATCAGGAAGTCCACCCCCGCGCGCACCTTCTCCACGAGATGCTCCAGATCGGCCTCGGGACTCGAGGCGTGGACGTGGGTCTCCGGAAAGCACGCGGCCCCGATCGCAAACGGGTAGCCGCCCGCGATGAGCGCCACCAGCTCGCGCGAGTACTCCAGCCCGCCGTCCGTCTTAATCCAAACATCCTCACCCGCCGGCGGGTCGCCGCGCAGCGCGAGCACGTTGTCGATCCCCGCGTCGCGCATCTCCGTCAGCGTCGCGTGCAGCTGCGCCTCGGTGGCGCCCACGCACGTGAAGTGGGCCATCGCCTCCAGGCCGTACTCCTCGCGGATGCGCTTCACGATCTCGATCGTCTTCTCCCGCGTCGAACCGCCCGCGCCGTAGGTGACCGACACGAACGACGGCTCCAGCGCCTTCAGCTCGCTCAGCGCCGCGTACAGGTTGCGCTCGCCCTCGGCCGTCCTCGGCGGGAAGAACTCGAAGGAGAACACCGGGGTCGGCGGGTGGGTGGGTGGGGTGGGCGGGCCTCCATTCAGGATCTCGTCGATGCGCATCCACTGATTATGCAGGCCGGCGCATCGCTTCACCAGCGGCGCGGGCCGCGTCGCTATGCGGCCCAGCGGTTCGGCTCGCCGGCGATCTGGCTGACCTCGCCGATCGCCTGCAGGTGGGTCACGTAGCAGAGGATCTTCGACAGCAGCCAGTGCGCGTTCTCCTGCGAGAGCGAGTCTCCGTACACGTGGGGGACGATCTCGAACGCCGTCAGCTCCCTGCCCGCCAGCGCCTCGCGGACGCTCTGGAGGCGTTCGTGCACGAGCGTCCGGTTGCCCTGGATGTGCGCGTGCACGTCCGCGAACGTCCGCCCGTGACCGGGCAGGCACAGGCGCGCGCCGAGGCGCCGGACGACGTCCAGCGAGTGCAGGAACTCGCCCACCGGGTCCCGCGAGTAGCCGTAGTCGAAGTACAGCGAGATGCGCCCCAGCAGGTGATCTCCGGAGATCAGAAGGCGCCGCTCGGGCTGGAACAGGCACACGTGCGAGGGCGCATGGCCGGGCGTCTCGTACGCGATCCACTCGCCCAGGTCCGTGCCGAGCCTCACCCCCTCCACCAGGTCGCGGTGCGGCTCCAGCGGCCCGGCGATCCCCGTCCCCTGGGCGCTGCGCCGTTCGGCGGCGCGGCGCAGCGGCTCCTCCGGCACGCCGCTCTGGCGCGCGATCTCCATGCGTTTTTCGCGAACCGCCTCGGGGTCGTCGAGCATGCGGTCGAGGTGCACGTGGTTGGGGTGGATCCACACCTCGCAGCCCGCCCGCTCGACGATGCTCGCCGCCTGCCCGCAGTGATCGGTGTGCGCGTGCGTGCACACGATCAGCCGCGCCTGCTCCAGGCGCATGCCGCACATCTCCAGCGCCCGCTCCAGATGTGAGAGCGAGTCCGGCTGGTGCATGCCCGTGTCGAACAGCACGAAGCCCTCGCCGCAGGACACCGCCCAGGCGTTGCAGTGGGGAACCCCCGGCCACGGCAGCGGCAGGCGCAGCCGGTAGAGGCCGTGCATCACCCGCTCGCCGCGGCCGAGCTCGCGCCGGGCGAGCGCCTTCGCCGCCGGCGCAGGCGATCGTCCCTCGCTCGCATCGACCATCGGTGAGCGGCAGACTAGACTACGACTGTCCAGCGGCGTAGAAGGGAGGCGGCATGGCCGATCGGGAGAGCGCAACCGAGGCGAGCACCAAGGTGCAGGAGGTCGCCGCCAACATGCAGCAGGCGGCCGCCACCCGCAAACGCATCTCCGGCTCCAAGGCCGAGGCCGTCGCCCGGCGCTACTTCGCCGCGATCGACGCCCGCGAGCTCGACGAGGCCGTCGCCATGTGGGCGGACGGGGGCCGCGAGAACGTGCGCGGGCGGGTCGACGTGCTCGCCCCCGAGGGCGTGCGGGCGTTCATCGGCGAGCTGCTCGCCGCGATTCCCGACCTGTCGATGCAGGTCGTCTCCACCACCACCGAGGGCGAGCGCTGCGGCGTGCACTGGCACATGACCGGCACGTTCGCCGGCCCCGGCGGCTTCGCCGGCGTCGCGCCCACCGGCAGCCACATCGATCTCGAAGGCTTCGACCTGATCACCGTCAACGACGGGCTCATCGCGAGCAACGACGCGTTCGCGGACTCCATGAGCTTCGCGCGACTCATCGGCCTGATGCCGCCCCAGGGCTCGGGCGCCGAACAGCGCATGACGCAGGCGTTCAACGCGAAGACCCGCCTCACGTCCCGCATGCTCGCGGGCGCGGCCGAGCTGGTGGCCGAAGGGGTGTGGGTCGTGCAGGGGCAGCCCGGGCGCTGCAACGTCTACCTGATCGAGGACGAAGGCGCTGTCACGCTGTTCGACGCCGGCGCGCGCACGATGACGCGCGCCGTCGCCTCCGCCGCCGCCAAGCTCGGCGGCATCCGCCGGATCGTCCTCGGCCATGCGCACCCCGACCACCGCGGCACGGCGCCCGGCCTGCGCGCGCCCGTCCTCTGCCACCCCGCGGAAGTGCAGGACGCCGAAGGCGACGGCGGCCGGCGCTACTGGCCGGAGGGCCTCTCGGGGCTGCCGCTCCCGTTGCGCTACGCCCACCGCCTGTTCATGCGCTACGCCTGGGACGGCGGGCCGGTGGAGATCTCCGGCACGGTTGGCGAGGGCGACGAGGTCGCGGGCTTCGAGGTCGTCGAGCTGCCCGGTCACGCTCCCGGGCTGATCGGGCTGTGGCGTGAGTCCGACCGCCTGGCGCTGTGCAGCGACTGCTTCTACGTGATCGACATGTGGGGGCGGCGCACCGCGCCGCACGTGCCCGAGCGGATGTACAACTACGACACCGACCAGGCGCTCGCGAGCATCCGCAAGCTCGCCGCGCTCGAGCCCGCCGCCGCGTGGACCGGCCACGACCGGCCGCTGACGGGCGACGTCCGCGGCCAGCTCGAACGCGCCGCCGACGCCGGCTAGCGGGCGGGGCGATGTGGGCAGGCGCTTCCGCCAGCGCGCATCGTCCCCGGAGGGGGAGAAGCTGACCGCGCCGAGCAGCGACTACGCCGACGCGGACGGCAACGTGCTGAGCCTGCGCGGCTCGCTCACGGTGGGGGCGCGGCGCGAGTACGCGCAGGCGCTCGCCGGGACGGGCGGGGCCGGCTCACGACCGTCGGCCACGCGCGAGGACGCCGAGCAGCGTGCGTTCGAGCTGCTGTTCGAGCGCCTGGCCGTGCGCTGGGTGATCGCCGGGGCGCCGATCGAGCGCCAGCGCGAGCTGCTCGCCCGCCTCCGCGTCGCCTCGTTCGAGGAGCGCGCGTGGGTCCGGGGGGCGCTGCGCGAGCACTGCGCCGAGCACTTCCCGGACGTCCAGGCCCCCTGAGACGAGCGACCGGCGCATCTTCAGGGTGCATAATCTGTTCGTGGCCGTATGACCACAGAGCGCTGGGACAGGCGCACGTTCATCAAGCAGGGCGCCGCGTTCACCGGCGCCGCGCTGCTCGGCCTCGGCGCCGACGGCATCGGCTCGCCCGCCAAGCGCCCTGCCCGCCACCGCAGGCGCGCCTCCTCCTCGGGCTTCTCGCCGCCGAACATCCTCACGATCGTCGTCGACCAGCTGCGCACGCCCGTGTGGATGCCCCCTTCGTGGGGCCCGGCGCAGGCGATGCCCAACCTCGCCGCGCTGCGCGCGCGGTCGGTGAGCTTCGAACGCCACTACACGGCCGCCAACGACTGCTCGCCGTCGAGGAGCGTGCTGCTGACCGGCCTCTACACCCACCAGACCGGCGTGATGATCACCGGCGCGGGGTGGCTCGACCCGCGCTTTCCAACCTGGGGCAAGCTGCTGCGCGGGATGGGCTACGAGACCGCCTACTACGGCAAGTGGCACCTCAACCCGAACCCCTACGCCACGCTCGCCCAGTACGGGTTCTCCGGAGGGACCTACCCCTCGCCGAACGGCGCCCCCGGGCAGGGCACGAACGAGGACCCCGCGATCACCGAACAGTTCGTCGAGTGGCTCGAAGGCTACGACGGGCGGGCGCCGTGGGCGACGACGGTGTCGTTCGTCAACCCCCACGACATAGCCTGGTGGCACAAGTTCACCGAACGGATCGAAGCGGAGGCCAACCCGCCGTCGTACGCGCAGTCGCTGCCCGGCAACTACGAGACCCCGGAGCAGCTGCTCGAAAGGTCCAAGCCGCGGCTGCAGCGCTCGCTGCAGGACACCGCCGCGAGATCGTTCGGCGCGGTGCCCTTCGCCGGCGCCGAAGCGCTGCAGTCCTGGACGCAGATGATGGACACCTACCTGCTGCTGCAGAGCTACGTGGACGTGCAGATCGGCATGGCGCTGGAAGCGCTGGCGGGCAGGCCGGAGGTGGCGGCGAACACGATCGTCGTCTTCACCTCCGACCACGGCGAGTACGGAGGCTCGCACGGGATGCGCGGCAAGGGCGCCTCCGCGTACGAGGAGGCGATCCGGGTGCCGCTCGAGGTGTACGACCCGCGGGGCATCCTCACGAACGCCACCGGCGTGCCGCGCAGCCAGCTCACCTCCAGCGCCGACGTCGCGGCGTTGATGCTGACGATCGCCTGGGGCTCGGCGAGCTGGCGCTCGCAGCGCGAGTACGCCCACCTGGCCAACCGCCTGGACCTCGCGCAGGTCTGCTCGGACCCGCAGGCGCCGGGGCGCGAATGGGTGCTGCACGCCACCGACGAGGATGTCACCGAGTTCGCCAGCGAACCGCACGCCGCCGAAGCCCCCCGTCACTTGGTCTCGCTGCGCTCGCCGCTGGGCAAGCTCACGCTCTACTCCAACTGGAGCCCCACCACCACCCAGATCGAAGCGCTCGGGCGGGAATCGGAGTTCTACGACTACTCCAGCGAACAGGGACGGCTCGAGCTCTCCAACCAGCTGCGCTCCGGCTCGCGCCTGGAAGAACAGCTGTGGCAGGCGCTCGAAGAGGTCGCCGTCCCGACCGAGCTGCGCGAGCCGCTGCCGGCTTCGCTGGCGCCCGCCCAGCGCACCGCCTTCGACAGGTACTTCGCCTTCGAAGAACGCGAGGCGCTGAAGGTCTACGAGGACCACCGGCCCGAGGCCGAAGAACCCGCTCCCGAAGTGCTGTAGGCGGGCGCCCGGCCGGCCGGCGAGCCGGTTACGCGGGCAACCGCGGCGACCGCTAACTTGCGCTGATGCGCCGCACGAAGATCGTCGCCACCATCGGTCCCGCCTCGCGCGAGCCGGAGACGCTCGTGCGGATGGTCGAGGCGGGGATGGACGTGGCGCGGCTGAACTACTCGCACGGAACGCTCGACGAGCACGCCGAGACGGTCCGCCGCGTGCGCGACGCCGCCGGGCGCCTGGGCCGGCCGGTGGCGATCCTGCAGGACCTGCCCGGCCCGAAGATTCGCATCGGGCCGCTGCGCGAGGACGTCGTCGAGCTGACCCCCGGCGAGCGGCTGACGTTCTCCTGCGGCGACGGCGACCTCGCCGGCGACGCCGGCCACATGAGCGTCTCCTGGGCGGGCCTCGCCGACGCCGTCGAGGCCGGCTCGATCCTGTACCTCGCGGACGGCTCCGTGCGGCTGCGCGTCGTCGACGTGCGTTCGTCCGCGTGCGAGCTCGACGTGGAGATCGAGGTCGGCGGCGCCGTGGCCTCGCGACAGGGCCTGAACATCCCCGGGCCGGTGGCGTCGCTGCCGGCCGTGCCGGAGGAGGACCTGCACATGCTGCGCCACGGCGAGTCGGTCGGCGTGGACATGGTCGCGCTGTCGTTCGTGCAGACGCCGGAGGACGTGGAAAACGTCCGCGAGCACACGCGCCTGCCGCTGATCGCCAAGATGGAGAAGCCGGAGGCGGTCAAGCGCGCCGCGGAGATCCTCGGGGCGGCCGACTGCGTGATGGTCGCCCGCGGCGACCTCGGAATCGAGCTGCCGATCGCGCAGGTGCCGATCGTGCAGAAGCAGCTGCTCGAGCTCGCCGGCTGGATGGCGCGACCGTCGATCACCGCCACGCAGATGCTCGACTCGATGGTCAGCTCACCGCGACCTACGCGCGCGGAGGTGGCGGACGTGGCCAACGCGATCCTCGACGGCACCGACGCGGTGATGCTCTCCCAGGAGACCGCCGTCGGCGCGCACCCGGTGGAGGCCGTGGCGATGATGGCGGCCGTCGCGATCCAGGCCGAGTCGATCGCACCGTACGAGCGCTGGAACGACTCGCGCGTTCGCCGCACCCACTCCGACCCCGCCTACACGATCGCCCACAACCTCTGCGACGCCGCCCGCGAGCTGCGCCTGGACGCGCTCGTCATCCCCACGCTGTCCGGGCGCTCCGCGCGACTGGTCTCCGCGCACCGCCCGACGGTGCCGATCTACGCGCTCTCGCCGGGGCGCGAGACGGTCCGCCGCTGCGCGCTGATGTGGGGCGTGCAGGCCGCGTCGATGCCCCGGCACGAGACCACCGAGGCGCTGATCGCCGACTCCGCGCGCCGCGTGGTCGAGCTCGGCTGGTGCAAGCGCGGGCAGCGCGTGGGGATCACCGCCGGCCTGCCCTCGGGGCGCCCGGGCACGACGAGCCTGTTCCAGATCCAGGTTCTGTGATGGAGTCCGGCGCGCGATGAGCTCCCCCGAGACGCGCCCCGCTGACGTGCTGGTGATCTTCGGCATCACCGGCGACCTCGCGAAGGTGATGACCTTCCACTCGCTCTACCGCCTGGAGCGACGGGGCCTGTTGGAGTGCCCGATCGTGGGGGTCGCGGTGGACGACTGGACGGTCGAGCGCCTGCGCGAGCACGCGCGCGAATGCATCGAGGGGACCGGGGAGAAGCTGGACGCGGATGTGTTCGCGCGCTTCGCCGCGCGGCTGTCGTATGTCAGCGGCGACTTCACCGACAAGGCCACCTACCAGCGCGTGGCGGGCGCCCTCGGCGGCGCCCACACCCCGGTCTTCTACCTCGAGATCCCGCCCTTCCTGTTCGGTCCGGTGATCGGGGAGCTGGCCGGCGCCAGGCTCACGAAGGGAGCGCGCGTGGTGGTGGAGAAGCCGTTCGGCCACGACCTCGCCTCCGCCCGCGCGCTCGCCGCCGAGATCCACAGCTACATCGACGAGTCCCAGCTCTACCGCATCGACCACTTCCTCGGCAAGATGGGCACCGACGAGCTCCTGTACCTGCGGTTCGCGAACACGATGATCGAGCCGATCTGGAACCGCAACCACATCGCCTACGTGCAGATCACGATGGCCGAGAGCTTCGGCGTGGAGGACCGCGGCCACTTCTACGATCCGGTGGGCGCGCTGCGCGACGTGGTCGTCAACCACCTCATGCAGCTGGTCGCGCTGGCGGCGATGGAGGCCCCCGCCGGCAACGACGCGGGAACGCTGAAGGACGCGAAGTTCGCGGTGTTCCGCGCGATCGCCGACGCCGACCCCAAGCACTACGTGCGCGGCCAGTACGACGGCTACCTGGAGATCGACGGCGTCGCCAAGGGCTCGACCACGGAGACCTTCGCGGCGATGCGCCTGGACATCGACAACTGGCGCTGGTCGGGCGTGCCGTGGTTCATCCGCACGGGCAAGCGCCTGCCGATCACGCAGACGGAGCTGCGCGCCGTGTTCCGCGACCCGCCGCGGCTGGGCTTCATGGAGAGCCGCCATCGCCGCCCGGAACCGAACCAGTTCGTGGTGAGGCTCGACCCCTCGACAGGCACGCGCGTGGTGCTGGACGCCCACCGCGCGGACCTCGCAGGTCCCGAGCCGGTGAGCCTGGACGTCGAGTTCGCCGAGCAGGGCGGCGAGGCGCCGACGCCGTACGAGGTGCTGCTGTGCGACGCGATGCGCGGCGACAGCACCCGCTTCACCCGCCAGGACGGCGTCGAGGAGACCTGGCGGATCTTCGAACCGCTGCTGTGCGAGCCGCCGGCCGTGCACTCCTACGCCCCCGGCTCGTGGGGGCCGGAGGAGGCGGAGAAGCTGATAGCGGGATTCGGCGAGTGGCACGAGCCGTGGACGCAGGCCGCATGAGCGAGCCGCCGCACATCGAGCCGCCGCACATCGAGCCGACGCGCAGGCAGCTCGAGTCGCGCCACGGCGTCTACGGCAAACGCTATCTGATCGAGCCTGCTCCCGACGGCAAGCTGCCGGAGTCGGGCATGTCGGCGGAGGAAGCCAAAGGCCTGATCGAAGAGGAGATCATCCTCGACGGCCTGCCCCAGCGAAACCTGGCGACGTTCGTCACCACCTGGATGGAGCCGGAGGCCGAGGAGCTGATCGCGCAGACGCTGCGCGTGAACTTCATCGACCACGCCGAGTACCCGCAGTCGGCGGAGATCGAGCAGCGTTGCATCCGCATGCTCGCCGACCTCTTCCACGCCCCGGGGGAGACGACCGGCGCGCGCACGCAGGGCTCCTCGGAGGCGATCATGCTGGGGGCGCTGTCGCTGAAGTGGAAGTGGCGGGCGCGCAGGGAAGCGGCCGGCAAGCCGATCGACCGGCCCAACCTGGTGTTCGGCGGCGACGTGCACGTGGTGTGGGAGAAGTTCTGCCGCTACTTCGACGTCGAGCCGCGGATCGTGCCGTTGGAGCCCGACAAGTACACGATCGGGCCGCAGGACGTGGAGCCGCACATCGACGAGAACACGATCGGCGTGGCCGCCGTGCTCGGCACCACCTTCACCGGGCACGCCGACGACATCCGCGGGATCAACGACTACCTCGTGGAGCTCAAGAACGGGAAGGGGTTGGACGTGCCGATGCACGTCGACGGCGCCAGCGGCGGCTTCGTGTGGCCGTTCTTGTATCCGCACTCCGAGTGGGACTTCCGCCTGGAGCAGGTGCGCTCGATCAACGCCTCCGGGCACAAGTTCGGCTTGGTGTACCCGGGCATCGGCTGGCTGATCTTCCGCGAGCGCGACGACCTTCCGGAGGACCTCGTCTTCTACGAGAACTACCTCGGCAAGCGCGACGCGACGTTCACGCTCAACTTCTCGACCGGCGCCTCGATGGTGCTCGCCCAGTACTACAACTTCGTGCGGCTCGGTCACAACGGCTATCGCTACGTGATGGAGATGATGCAGTACAACGCGCGAGCGCTCGCCCGGGAGATCGGCGCGAGCGGCGAGTTCGAGCTGGTCGGATCCGAGCAGGACGAGCAGCTGCCGCTGGTCGCCTTCAAACTGAAGGACGGGCACTCATACGACGAGTTCGACGTCGCCGCGCAGCTGGCCGCCGAGCGCGGCTGGATGGTGCCCGCGTACACGCTCCCGCCGAACGCCGAACACGTGAAGATCATGCGCGTGCTCGTCAGGGGCACACTCGGCACGACGCTGATCGAGAAGCTCGGCGCCGACATCGCGCAGGCGTGCGCGACGCTGGGCGAGAAGGGCCCGGTGCACCCGGCCGAGCGCGAACGCCACGTGAAGACGAACACCGGGTTCTGAGACTTTTAGAGCCTGCGCCCTATCGGGCTCCGGCCCGCGGGGTCGCGTGCCGGGGGCCGCGAGCGTTGCGCGTCAGCCGCGCGCGCCGACGCCGCGACGCCCGTAGAAGTCGGCCTCCTCGCGGCCGAGCTCGGTGACGGGCTCGTCGCCGTACATCCACTCGCGGGCGATCCTGTGCCAGTTGGCGCGGGCGCGCAGCTGCGAGAGGACGGCGAGGGTGAGCATCTCCATGCGCCTGCCGAACAGGTGCTCGGGACGGATCGTCTGGTGGCGCATTTCCTTGAAGTGGCTGGAGCGCGGGTCCGAGCTCTCGATCATCACCTGGGTGGCGATCTCCGGCGAGAGCTGGACCTCTTCGTCGGCGGTCGTGTACCACCAGATCGCGTCGCGGATGAACGCCAGCAGGTGGTCGGGGTCGACGCGGTCGGGGTCGGGCAGGAAGCCGGAGCTGGCGAGCAGCTCGTGCAGCGTGGCGGCGTCGCCCTCGGTGACGGCCCGCTGGGCGGCGAGCTCGAGCTCCACGGGCTCGGTGTCGAGGCGCTTGAACAGGCCGAAGTCGAGGAACGCGACGCGGCCGTCGGCGAGCAGCAGGAAGTTGCCGGGGTGGGGGTCGCCGGAGAACTGCCGGTGGCGGTAGAGGCAGCCGAGGAAGAAGCGGAAGATGATCTCGCCGAGGCGGTCGCGCTCGGCCTGGGAGCGGCGCTTGAGCTCCTCGAAGCCGACGCCGGACACGAACTCGCTGACGAGCACCCGCTCGCGCGAGAGCGAGGTGACGACGTCGGGTACGACGATGAACGGGTGGCCGGCGAAGATGCGCGCGAGCGAGCGCTGGTTCTGGGCCTCGAGCTCGTAGTCGAGCTCCTCGACGATCCGCTCTTTGATCTCCTCGGCGATCGCCTTCACGTCGAGCGCGGGGGTCATGCGCTTGAGCAGCCGCAGGATCATGTCCAGGTTCTGCATGTCCGCCCTGACCGCGCTGGCGACGCCCGGGTACTGGACCTTGACGGCCACCTCGCGACCGTTGCGGAGCGTCGCGCGGTAGACCTGGCCGATCGAGGCGGCGGCGATGGGCTCCTCGTCGAAGGACGAGAAGACCTCGGAGATCGGCTCTTCGAGGTCCTCCTCGATGACCTTGCGCATCTGCTTGAAGGACACCGTCGGGGCGGCGTCGCGGAGCTTCGCGAGCTCGCGCTGGAACTCTTCGCGGTGCTCCTCGGGGACGAGGCCGACGTCGAGGAACGACATCACCTGGCCGAGCTTCATGGCGGCGCCCTTCATCGTCCCCAGCACCGCGACGATCTGCTTGGCGGTCTCGAGCTGGCGGCGCGCGAGCGCCTCCTCGGAGGCGTCCTCGCCGCGGGTGACGTTCGCCGCGCGCGTCCCGAACTGCTTCACCGCCTCGCTCGCGGCGAGCGTCGCGACCGTCGCCGTGCGCCGCGCGCGGGAGGTGGGAATCTTCTCGTTCTCACGCGCCATCGCCACCATGCTAGGAGCTGGCGGCCGCCGGCGACCCCCAGCTCGGCACCGGCGCGAGCGTCAGGAGGCGCTCTCCACGCGCGAGCCGGGGACGATGTCGTCGGAGCCGTCCGCCCAGCGCACCCACGCCTTGGTGCCGCCGTCGTAGTCGGCTCCGAGCAGCACCAGCGTGGCGGGCTCGCCGAGGGCGGTGCACTGCTGGGCGCCCTCCGCGTCGAGGCCTCGCCAGACGCGGATGAAGGCGTTCTCCTGCCACTCCTCGGCGACGGTGCTCTGCTCGGAGTGGCCGGGGTAGAGGATGGTGTCCGGCGGGAGCGCCATGAGGGTGCCCATGATCGAGTCGCGCAGGTCGGCGTAGGTGCTGTGGCCGGGCGCCCTGACGCCGCCGACGGAGCCCTTGAAGAGGGTGTCGCCAGTGAACACCGCCTGGGAGCCGCCGGGCTCCCCCGATGTCCCGACGAGGAATGAGAGCATTCCGGCGGTGTGCCCGGGCGTGTGCAGGGGGCGCACCTCGAGCGCGCCGAAGCGCAGCGTGTCGCCGGCCTCGATCGAGCCCATGCCCGGCCCCGGCGCGCCCTCGCCCTCCGGAGCGCTCCCGCCGGTCGCCGGCGCGCCGCCGAGCAGCTCGCGCTCGCGGTCGCTGATCAGCACCTGCAGCCGCGGCCAGCGCTCGCGCAGCTCGCCGACGTCGCTGACGTGGTCGAAGTGGTGGTGGGTGAGCAGCACGTGCGTGGGCTCGAGCCCGGCACGCTCGGCCGCCTCGATCAGCGGCCCGATCGGCCCGCCGGCGTCGACGAAGAACGCCGGCCCCCCCTGGCCGTCGGCGACGAGGTAGGTGTTCGACAGGAACTGCGGATGGCTGGAGCGCTCGACGATCATCACGCGAGCACCCCGCCGCGCACGAGGGCGTCGAGGCCCTCCAGGTAGCTCATCCGCCCGACGTCGTGGCGCCACTCGAGCACGGGCACCGACTCCGCCACCGCGACGACGCGCCGGCGCGCCTGCTCGAGCGTGGGCGCGGTGGTGGCGAGGGCGACCGCGCGGGAGGTGCCGACCGTGCGGTAGGCGCTGGCGCCGGTCTGGATGGCCGAGGAGAAGAACACGTGGCAGCCCTCCGCTTCGATGCGCTCGCGCTCGAGCGTGAACTCGTACGGCGGGCCGGGGCGCAGCGCGTAGTCGGGCGAGACGAGATAGAGCACGACCGACGCCTCCCGGCGCAGCGGCACGTCGGCGGGGGTGAGCGCGGCGCCGGCGATCCGCTCCATCACGTGCGGCCAGTCGCCGTCGAAGAGGCTGAGGATGTTCATGCACTCCGGGTCGCCGAAGCGGGCGTTGAACTCGATCACCTTGACCCCGTCGGCGGTGGCGAAGAAGCCGCTGTTCATGACCCCGCTGAAGTGGCGCCCTTCGGCCGCGAGGCGGGCGATGACCGCCTCGACGATCGCGCACGCCTGGCGGTAGTGGGCGTCGGTCATGAACGGCAGCGCGTCGGCCGGCAGCGACAGCGAGCCCATGCCCCCTGTGCCGGGCCCCTCGTCGCCGTCGTAGCGGTAGGGGTAGTCGTAGGTGGAGGGCGGGAAGACGACCGTGCGACCGTCGCTGACCGCCTGGATGGTGAACTCCGCGCCGACGATCTTCTCCTCGATCAGCACCGACTCGGAGAGCCGCGCGCGTGCGAGCAGCTCGAGCGCGTACTCGCGCGCCTGCTCGTGGTCGGCGAGGTGCGGGCCCATCACCTTGACGCCCTTGCCCCCCGTCAGGCCGGACGGCTTGACGACGACGGGGTCGGAGCCGAAGGAGGCTATCGCCTCGGCGACCTCGCCGGCGTCGTGGGCGACGCGCAGCCGCGGGACCGCCTCGGGGGCGAGCTCTGAGAGCAGCGAGCGGGCGAAGGCCTTGTTCCACTCGATCTCCGCCCCTGCGGCGGTGGGGCCGACTGCGCGGATCCCCTCGGCGAGCAGGGCGTCGACGACGCCCGCTGCGAGCGGCTCGTCGGAGCTGACCATCGCGATGTCGATGTCGCGGGCGCGCGCGAACGCGGCGACGGCATGCGGGTCGCAGACGTCGCCCTGCTGATGACTGCCGCCGGACGCCGCGGCGTAGCCGACGATCGAGGGGTTCTCGTGGCCGACGAACGCGTGCAGCTCCGAGTGCTCGGCCATCCGATACGCGAGCGCGCTCTCGCGCCCGCCATGACCGACGATCAGAGTCCGCACAGTGCGGCGAAGTCTAGAGCCAGCCGTCGCGTGAGGGGCGGCGGCGCATCGGCACGCCGGGCGCGACGGTGACCTACACTCGGCGGGGGGTGGACGAGCCGACACTGAGCGACAGCGCGGCGCTGAACCGACGCCTGTGGGACGAGCTCTCGGCGGACTACCAGGCGCGCCACGGCGAGCAGCTCGCCGCCTCGGGTGGGACCGCGTGGGGCGTCTGGCAGATCCCCGAGTCGCAGTTGCAGGTGCTGGGCGAGGTCGAGGATCGCGACGTGCTGGAGCTGGGCTGCGGAGCGGCGCAGTGGTCGATCGCCCTGCACGCCCGCGGCGCGCGCGTGACGGGCCTGGACAACTCGGCGGCCCAGCTCGTGCACGCGCGCGAGCTGATGGCCCGAGCCGGTGTGGAGTTCCCGCTCGTGCACGCCAGCGCCGAGGCGACGGGGCTGGCGAGCGAGAGCTTCGACATCGCCTTCTGCGACCACGGCGCGATGGCGTTCGCCGACCCCCGGCGGACGGTGCCGGAGGCAGCCCGGCTGCTGCGCGCCGGCGGACTGCTGGCGTTCGCGATGCACACGCCGATCATCGAGCTCGCGTGGCCGCCGGGGCAGGATCACCCCGGCGAGCGCCTGGCGAGGAACTACTGGGAGGAGCTGTACACGCACGAGGAGCCCGGCGAGCCGATCGACTTCCAACTCCCCTACGGCGAGTGGATCCGCCTGTTCCGAGCGAACGGCCTGGCGATCGAGGACCTGGTGGAGCTGCGCCCGGCGCCCGATGCCGTGAGCAGCTACAGGGACGAGACGGACCGGGCATGGGCGCGGCGATGGCCGATGGAGCACATCTGGCGGCTCAGGCGTGAACGCACCGCCGGCGGTGCCGATAAAGCCGAGCCGGGCGCGTAGACTGCGCTGCCATGGCGCTGATCCACACGTGCTACCGCATCACCGATATCGACCGCTCGGTCGCCTTCTACGAAGCCCTCGGCTTCAGCGAGATCGGCCGCATCCCCATCCGCGACGAGGCGGTGAACGTGTTCATGAACCAGCCGGGCGACGGCGACATGCCGCGGCTGGAGCTGACGTACAACTTCGGCGTCGACTCCTACGACATCGGCACCGGCTACGGCCACATCGCGATCACCGCCGATGACCTCGACGCCATGCTCGCGCGCCTGGCCGAGCAGGGCATCGAGCCCGAGAAGCCGCCGTATTCCGTGCGCGAGGGCGGCTCGCGGCTGTGCTTCGTCAAAGACCCCGATGGCTACCGCGTAGAGCTAATCGAGACGGCGTAAAACCGCTGCGTCCGCAGCGACCGGAGGCCATCGCGGCCGTCATCCGCCGGCACCGACCGACGCTAGTCTTTGCTGTTCATGCTCAGGCAGTTGCCGACTTGGTTGCGAATGGTTGCTATCGGAATAGCCACCCTCGTGACCCTTTGGCTTACCTGGGGCGTGATCTTCTTGCTTTTCGCTTTCGCTCTGGCGCCAGCCATCGTCGTCGCTGCCGTCGCCAGCCTTTTCATCGTGTTCGGTGCTCGAAGGCTGGTGCGGGTTGCCATCCGCCACCGCTAGCCCTCAGCCGCGGAAAACGGGGCTAGCTGGACGGCTAACTCGACGCCGGGCGGCAGCTAGATCGATCTAGGCCGCCGGTGGAAGAACTGTCGCGATGATCGACACGGGAGCCACGAAGACGTTCTCGGGTCGCGCCGAATAGTCGGCGTCGATCGAGATCCCGACGGTGTGGGTGCCCGCAGTCGCCGGCACCAGGGCCTGGGCAGGAACCTGTAGGAGCTGACCTCCGGTCATCTCGGTTTGACCTTCACTCGCTACGCGGTCGTCGATGATCACTCGAACGGTCACGTTCGCCAGTTATGCAGACGGACAGCGCCCGGCTTGATCTGCGCTGGACCTACGCTGTCGGGGGGCACCACGACGGCTGCGTAGGAGGCACCGCCCAACGCGATGAAGAGCGCAAGCGTTGCGGCTACGTTCGCATAGGACAAGCTGTCTCGAACTCGCCGTCCCAGAGTTGGCATGGCCAGAGTCTACGTGTTCGAATCCATCGACGACCAGGTGCTCGGCCGCGCCATTCTGTCTCCCTGAGTTGCAAAACGAGGCCGAATCCGCCGCAAACCAGCCCGTTTCGTGTGCTTTGTCCAGCACCGGCTATCGGGCGTAGATAGCCGGACGGTAGCGCGGCTCCGGGACCGGCTTACCCGCCTCCCTGGCAGCAACCAACCACGCCTGCTTGGCTCGCTCCACCTCGGCCAAGGCCTCCTCTGCCGTTGAGCCGAGCGCCGAACAGGCCTCCAGGTCAGGAACGTCGGCCACGTAAGCGCGGTCGTCGTCGCTGTAGAACACGTTGATGTGATAGTCGCTCATGGCCTGTCCTCGATCCTAAGATCGTAGCGCTCGACCAGTCTTACGAGCTGTCGAATCTGGTAGGGCTTGGCTTGTCCGCGTACCGATTGCAGATTGATCAGCTGCGGGATATCCGAGTGCGCAAAGACGTGATGACTGCCGCTGACACGCCGCAACTCGAAGCCCAGCGCCTCGGCGAGACCGCAAACGTCGCCAAACGCAACATTGGCCACATCGCCCCGGGCGAGCCGTTTCAGGAGCTTGCGCTCATTCATGATGAAACCGTAGTCACGGCTTGGGATGGCACCCTCAGCCGACCCTGGAGCAAGCGGCCCTCGCCTTTCCCAGCCGGGGCCTTGAAATGATATGCTGGCATACGTGGTGCGCACGACGGTAAAGATCCCCGAGGAGCTCGACGAGCGGCTGCGACACGAGGCGAGACGCCGCGGCAGCACCATCTCAGACGTCACGCGCTCGGCGCTCGAAGCCCACCTACGAGGAGGACGTCGACAACTGCGAGCCGCTGCCGCAGGCCACAGCGGCAACACCGACATCTCCGAGCGGATCGAGCAAATCATCAGCGCGGAGCTGGGCGATAGCGCTCATCGTTGACGCCGGGCCACTGTACGCCTATGTGGACGGCGACGACGCTCATCACGAGGCGTGCCTTGAGTTGCTGGAGACTCATCCCGGCCCCCTGATCATCCCGACCCTCGTCATTACCGAGGTCGCATACCTGATCGCAAGTCGTCTCGGTTGGCAGGCCGAGACTCGATTCCTCGGCGACCTCGCGGCTGGCGAGATGAGCCTGGAGCCGGTCGACCCCAAGGACACCCTGCGAATCGCAGAGCTGGTCGCGCGCTACCACGACCTTCCCCTTGGCACCGTCGACGCATCAGTCATCGCTGCCGCCGAGCGCCTTGGCGCGACCGAAGTGGCGACAGTCGATCGCCGCCACTTCACCGTGGTACGCCCGCGCCACGTTGAGGCGTTCAACCTCCTCCCCGGCCGCGCCTAGTCCCGCCTTCCCCCTTCTGGCTTCGCCCTCCCCCGAGAAGCGCAAGCCACCAGCGGTAGATTGACCTTTGACCTCGTGCCGTGCATCACTGGTGAGTTGCAAAACCGTCCACTACCTCGATGGGGATAGGGTCGAGATCATCGAGACGTAGAGACGCTTGAGTTAGGTCGAGTCGGGTCGAGGATCACTCCGGCGCAGCCACGAGTACCGTCCCCGTCGAGCGGTAGAACCGGGGTGTGGCTGAATCTATCGAGCAGTTCGGCTTCGAATTGACCGCCAGCGCGCTGGCGGAGCAGGAGCGCGCCCTCACAGGGCTGCGAGCCCGTGCTGGGACGGTGCTCGCGGCAGCTTCCATCGCAGGCTCGTTCTTTGGCACCAAGACCAGCCACGGCTCCCTTGACGTCTGGGGCGTTGTCGGCATGATCGCCTTCGCCCTGTCCGTGGGGAGTGCCATCTGGGTGCTCCTGCCCCATGCGTTTGTGTTTGCCTTCCGCGGAGAGACGCTGCTGGCCGAAAGTGACCACCGAGGCGTCTCCGACGTCACAGAGGCCTACCGCACCGCGGGCATTTGGATCGAACCGCACCTTGAGGTCAACCGCAGCAAGATCGCCGACCTCTCGAACTGGCTCGCTGCGAGTTGCACGCTGCTCGCCGCCGAGGTCATCCTATGGACGCTCAGCCTCATAGGCTAACCTGATCTCATGGCGGAAAAGCCTCCAGAGAGCACTACGCCCCAAGGCCCGCTCAAGCCCCGGCCGCCGGCACAACTCCCGGTCATCGCCCCCCCTGACTTCGCCATCCCTGAAAAGCGCGGCGGTTGGCTGGGCGGCAGAGGCAGCTGACCGTCGCTACGCGACGTGAGTTGCAAACCGTCAATCAGCTCGACGGGTATCGAGTTGAGATAATTGAGCAGCCCGCGTCGAGGAGACACACGGCCGCGGGACTCGGGGTCTCGGCCATGAGTTCAGACACAGCACCAGCGGGAACGGTCCACGGCGAGCACCGCTGGGACTTCGTGTTCGCGGCGCTGTATGACCGGATCATGCGCCGTGGCGAGGAACGGACCATGGGTAGGCGCCGCGGCGAACTCGTCGCGAACGCGCGCGGTCGCACGCTAGAGATCGGCGCGGGCACTGGCGCCAACCTTCCCCACTACCCGCACGCCATACAAGAGTTGATCCTCGCCGAGCCGTTCGCGCCGATGCGCCGCCGGCTGGAGCGCACGCTCCGCGAAAGCGGCAAGTCGGCGAGCACGCTGGACGCATCGGCCGAAGCGATCCCGCTGGAGGACGAGTCGGTCGAGACGGTCGTCTCGACGCTGGTGCTGTGCACCGTCGACTTCCCGGACCTCGCGCTGGCCGAGGTCAGCCGCGTTCTGCGCCCGGGCGGGCAGCTCCTGTTCATCGAGCACGTCCGCTCGCACTCGCCGCGCGTGGCCCACTGGCAGGATCGCCTGGAGACCCCGTGGCGACACTTCGGCGCAGGCTGTCGCTGCAATCGCGACACGATCGCCTCGATCGCAGCCGCGGGCTTCTCGACCCAGCATGAGGACGTGCATTGGAGGGGTGTGCCGCCGATCGTGGCGTCGCTGGTCACCGGGCGTGCGGTAAAGGGGTCAGCCTGATTGAGTCCCGGTGGCGCGGGCCAACTCGTCCTTGTCGAGTCGCCAGCGCACCTCGCGTCCCACCTCCGCCGGCGCCGTCACTTCCGTGGGGAAGGTCCCAAGACACCTGAAGCCGAGTCGCGACGGGATCCCGGCGCTTGCGACGTTCGCCTCGTCGTGGTGGATCTCGACGTGATCGACCGAGCCGAGCGCGAACGCGGCCGCCGTCAGCGCCGCCGCCGCCCGCGTCGCGACGCCCTGTCGAGTGTGGGCGGCGTGCACCCAGTAGCCGAGCTCGAGACCGCCCGGCCCGATCCGGCCGATGAGGCCGGCGCTCCCCAGCACGAGGCGACGCCCGTCGCGGATCGCGAACTCGAAGCGGTCTCCCCGCTGCCAAGCTTCCTCGCTTTCCTTGAGGAACTCGGCAACCGAAGCGCGCTGATGATCGGCGGCCCAGGGCATCCATGGACGCAGGTGCTCGAGCGTGTCCGAGATGGCCGCGAACAGCGGCTCGAGATCATCCTCCCGCCAGCGCTCGAGGATCAGATCGCCCATGACGATCCTCGCGGGAGGTCGAGCGATCGGAGCAGAGGGAACGTCCATCGATCGTCGATTCTGCCAACCGTGGCGCGGCCGCATCACGGTGCTCTCGCCAAGCTGACGCCGGGCCGGCCAACGGGTGGGGTTTACTTACGCCGATGGCGTACGACGAGGACCTGGCCAACCGCGTGCGCGAGCTGACGACGATGGAGCCGGGCGTGACCGAGAAGAAGATGTTCGGGGGGCTCGCCTTCCTGGTCGGCGGCCACATGTCGGTCGCCATCAGCGGGCAGGGCGGGCTGCTGCTGCGCTGCGATCCCGGCGAGACCGACGCCCTGCTCGGCAAGCCGCACACGGCGCCGTTCGAGATGCGCGGCCGGGCGATGGACGGCTGGCTCCGCGTCGCGCCCGAGGGCGTGCGAACCAAGCGCGAGCTCGCACGGTGGGTGGCCCTCGGCGTCGGCTACGCGCGCACGCTTCCCGCAAAGCCCGGCGCGTAGCGAACGGCCCGACGACTACCCGGCTCAGGCGAGAACCCGCCCCTTGAACCTGCGCAGCCCGAGCCGCAGGAACACCGCGCAGAAGCCGATGAGCACCGGGTAGACGACATACAGGTGCATGTGCGAGGCGTGGGTCAGCCCGGCGCGCATGCCCTCGTTGACGTAGATGAGGGGGTTGACGAGCACGAGTATCTGCAGCCAGTGCACGCCGTCGACGCTCACCGGGGATAGCCTCGTCCACTGGTAGTAGGTGCCGCCGAGGAACGTCAGCGGCAGCACGACGAAGCCGAACATCAGCCCGATGTTGCGCGCCTCGAAGGTGCTGCCGAGGAGCAGCCCGAGCGAGGTCATCGTCACGCACGCGAGCGGGATGAGGGTGAGGATGACCGCCCAGTGAACGGTCAGGTGCGCGTGCACCCCGGAGGCGTGCACGACGGCGGCGATCGGGAAGACGATCACCGCCGCGAGCAGACCCTGGGTGGCCCCGGAGAGCACCTTCGAGACGGCCACCAGCCAGATCGGGCAGGGCGCCTGCACGCGGTCCTCGATCTCGCGGGTGTAGCCGAACTCGGTGGACAGCGGCATCGCCACCGCCTGGATGCCCTGGAACATGATCGAGATGCCGACGACGCCGGGGACGAGCACGTTCGCGAAGGCGGACTCCGAGCCGCTCCTGCCACCCCCGCCGATGCCCTGACCGATGCGCGGGAATACATACAGGAACACGAACACCAGCAGGAACGGCTGGATGAGCGTACGGATGACGAACTCCCATTTGTTCTTCCACAGCACCACCAGGTCGCGCAGGATCAGCGCGCCGAGCGCGATGCGGCTGGCGGTCATCACCGAGCGCGTGGGCGCGAGGACGATCCTCTGCGGGCCGTCTCCGGCGCTCGCCCCCACGGACGCGGGCGGGGTCGTCGCGCCGGCGCTCACTCGCGCAGCTCCTTGCCGGTGAGGTTGATGAACACGGTTTCGAGGCTGGGTTCGGAGACCGAGAGGTCCATCACCTCGACCCCGCCGCGCTCGGCCGCGCCGACCACCCGCGGCACGAGCCGTTCGGCGCCCTTGACGTGCAGCTCCACGCCGCCGTCGACGGCGCGCGTGCGCGTGACCTCGGGGAGCTCGCGCGAGAACAGCGCTGAGAGGGCGTCCGCCCCGCCGGCGGCCTTGACCGTGACGAGCGTGTCGGCGCCGACCGACTGCTTGAGCGCCTCGGGCGTGTCCAGCGCGAGGATCTTGCCGTGGTCCATGATCGCCACGCGATCGCACAGCTGGTCGGCCTCCTCCATGTAGTGCGTGGTCAGCAGGACCGTCTGGCCCTCGGTGTTGAGCTCGCCGACGACCTCCCACAGCGCCAGGCGGCCCTGCGGGTCGAGGCCGGCGGTGGGCTCGTCGAGGAACAGCACCGCCGGGCGGTGGAAGATCGAGCGCGCCATCATCAGGCGCTGGGCCATGCCCCCGGAGAGCGCGAACACGGACGCCTTGGCCCACTTGGCGAGCTGGAACTGCTCCAGCAGCTCGTCGGCGACGCGGCGCGACTCCGCGGCCGGGATGCCGAACAGGCGACCGTGGAAGTAGAGGTTCTCCCACACGTTCAGCTGGCGGTCGAGGGTGTTCGTCTGCGAGACGATCCCGATCAACTGCTTGGCGAGCGCCGGGTGGGCGACGATGTCGATCCCGCCGACGAACGCCGACCCGGACGTCGGGACGACGCGCGTGGTGAGCATCCCCGCGGTGGTCGTCTTGCCGGCGCCGTTGGGCCCCAGCAGGCCGAAGATCTCGCCGGCGTGCACGCGCAGGTCGAGCCTGTCGACGGCCGCGAAGTCGGTGCCCGGGTAGACCTTGGTGAGCTCGGCCGTACGAATGATCTCCTCCTCGGCCATCGAGCAACTGTACCCGCGTGCGCGCTACCCTTGTTGGCGCGAGCGATGGCGGACACGAGCAAGATCGCCAAGAACCTCGAGCGCTTCGCGCAGGGCGTCTCGGCGCACGACCGCGAAAACCCCACGCACACCGCCTACGGGATCGGCCTGGCGCACTTCGACATGGAGCGCCTGGATCTGGAGGAGGGCGAGGAGATCCTGCCGGGCATCACGATCCACGCCGACGGTGGCGTGACGGGCAACTTCCGCGTTCTGTGCGACGGCGAGCACGACGAGGAGGAGCTGACGGAGGCCGAGGAGCAGGCGGTGGAGGCGATCGCCACCCAGTCGATCCCGGTGTTCGCGCCCGGACGCTCGCCGTTCGAGGAGCGCTGAGCACCGGCCGCCGCCTGAGGACGAGCCGCGCCGCTCAGGCCGCGAGCGCGTCGATGCGCGCTTCGATCGTCGCGACTAGCCGTTCGATCGTCCGACAGGGGATCCCGTGGCGGGCTCCCGCACGCAGCACCGAGCCGGGGATGGCGTCGAGCTCGGGCTGGCGCCCCGCGGCGATGTCGCGCTGCATGGAGCTGCCGAGCGTGTCGTGGGCGGCGTCGAGCTCGGCGATCGCCGTGGCGGCATCGACATCGGACGCACCCTCCGCCCTGGCGACGGCGGACGCCTCCTCGATCGCCCCGACGAGCTCCGTGCGCAGCTCGGGCGTGGACTTGATCTGACCGAGCAGCACGTCGTGGGCGCTGGTGACGCATGCGAGCGCGTTCAGGCGCACGAGCTTCGACCACATCACCTGCGCCTCGGAGTCCAGCACCTGCACGGGCACCAGCGCATGCGCGAGCGCGTCGGCCAGCGCCTGCATCGCCGGGCGCGTCGCCGGGTGCGCGCTGGCCATGCTCACGAGCAGGAACTGGCTCGTGTGCACGACGACGCCCGGCTGCGGCCTGTCGGCCTCCACGCGAATCGAGCCGGCGAGCACCGACGCCGGGGGAAAGCGCTCGCGCAGCAGGGCCAGGTGGTCGAGGCCGTTGAGCAGCGGCAGCACGACGCCCGGCTGGGCCGACGCCACGTCGACGCGTTCGAGCGCGTCGGCGAGCCCGGCGGCCTTGGTGGCGAGGATCAGCGCGTCCACCGGCTCGAGCAGGCGCGCGAGCGCGTGCGGGTGGGCGACGAAGTCGCCGAATATGACGCTGCGCACGCGCACGCCCTGGCGCTCGATCACCTCGGCGGTGGCCTCGTGCGCCACCACCACGACCTCGCTGCCCGCGCGATCGAGCGCGGCGGCGAGCAGGCCGCCGACGCCGCCCGGGCCGAGCACGGCGACCCTCATGCGATCTGTCCACACGGGCGGGCGCTCACGCCGCCGAGTCTATGCTTCGGCAGAAGTGTCCGAGCAAGCCAACCCCGCCACGCGGACAGACACAGCCAGCCAAGCGCAGCCCGCCGCCTACGCGCCCGAGATCCTCGCCCGCGGACCGTGGCCGGTGGAGCGGATAACGGCGCGCTGGTGCGAGCGGCATTTCGAGGCGCCGCCCGCACACACGCAGGCGGCGGACGCGGCGATCAGGGAGCTGCAGGAACGTGGATCGCCCAGCCACGACGGCGTGGCGGGGCGTCTGCGCGACTTCCACCAGGACGAGCGCGGCATCGAGATGGAGCTGCAACCACTGCGCTGGGCGCTGCGCCTGGTCCCCGACGACGCGTCGGAGAGCATGGCCGCCCTTTGCGTGACCCGCTCGGCCGACGGCCGCTGGCTGGCCGGGCGGCGCGCCTCGTGGGTGTCCTCGTGGGCGGGACGCTGGGCGCTGGGAGCCGGCGGCGCCGTCGACCTCGGCGAGAACCCGGCGGACACGCTCGTGCGGGAGCTCAGGGAGGAGTGGGCGGTGTCTCCCGAGTGCATCCGGGGCGAGGCGCTGCTGCGGCTGCCGCACAGACTCGTCATGTTCGTGGGACAGGCCTGGCTGGCGGACGGGGCAGAGGACGACGTGACACCGGACCACGAGCACGACGAGTTCGCGTGGTGGCCGCGGGAGATCGCCGACTGGCCGGCGGAGGCGGGTGAGGCGCTGCCGCGGATGGCCGCGTGGCTGACGGAGTGAGTGCTGGGATGGCCACCGGAGTCGAGAGGCCGCAGGCGAGCGCTGTGAACGCGCGCCTACGGCCGGCCGCGGGTCCGCTGACGTTCACTCGTCTGAAGTGGACGTCGTTCACGCACTCGTGCGTGTACACGGGACTGCTCGTGAGCGCGTTCGCGCTCGGCAAGCCCGAGCCCGTGACGCTGGTGCTCGGATGGACACACGGGCTGCTGTGGATCCTCATGTCGCTGGCCTGCATCGCCGCCGCGCGCCTGCGCGTGGTCTCGCTGAAGCTGGCGGTGGCGGTGGCCGTGCTCGGCGGGATCGGGCCGTTCTTCGGCAGCGCACAGTTCATTCGCGAGCAACGCCAGCGCTCCGCGCTAGAGTGAGAAGTCGATGGCAACCAGCACCGCGGCAGTGCAGACGATAGACGTCGTAACCCCTGCCGCGGGAGAGTCAGTCACCGAGGGAACGATCCTCGAATGGCGGGTGAAGGTCGGCGAGCCGATCAAGCTCGACGAGACGATCGTCGAGATCTCCACCGACAAGGTCGACGTGGAGCTGCCCTCGCCGGCGACGGGCACCGTCAGCGAGATCCTCGTCGAGGAGGGCGAGACGGTGACGGTCGGCCAGGTGATCGCGCGCATCGTCGTGGGCGCCGGCAACGGCTCGGGAGCCGGCAACGGCTCGGCCGACACGGGCACGGCGGACGGCGTCGCCGGCGGACTGCTCGTGGACGTCGTCACGCCCGCGGCTGGGGAGTCGGTGACGGAGGGCACGATCCTCGAATGGAGAGTGAAGGTCGGTGAGCTCATCAAGGCGGACGACACGATCGTGGACATCTCCACCGACAAGGTCGACGTCGAGCTGCCGGCTCCCGCGAGCGGGACGGTTCGCGAGCTGCTGGTCAAGGAGGGCGACACGGTGACGGTCGGCCAGGTGATCGCCCGCATCCTGACGGGCGACGCGGAGACGGCTCCGGCTCCGGCGGCGGCAGCGGCGGAGCGCACTGACTCCCGAGCGGAGGCCCCTGTCGCAGCGACGGTCCCCTCTGACACGAAGGTCTCACCCGTCGCCGCCCGCGCGGCGGCCGTCGAGGGCGTGGACCTGGAGGCGGTCACGGGCAGCGGCCCGGCCGGGCGGATCACGAAGTCGGATGTGCTCTCGGCAGCGGCCGGCGACGGCTCGCGCGATGGCGCCGGTGACGGCGGGGTCGCCGCCAACGGAGCGGCCGCGACGCGCCCGGCGGGCGCGCAACCGCTGCGCGGGGGCGCGGCGGCGCTGGCCCGCTACATGGAGCAGTCGCTGTCGATCCCGACGGCGACGAGCTTCCGCACGCTGACGGTGACGGCGCTGGACGCGCGCCGGCGCGAGCTGAAGGCGGCGGGCAAGAAGGTGTCCTTCACGCACCTGATCGCCTACGCGATCGCGCGCGCGGCGGAACGCATGCCGGTGATGACCGAGCACTTCGCGGAGATCGACGGCAAGCCCACCCGCGTGAGCGACGGGCAGGTGAACCTGGGCCTGGCTGTGGACGTGGAGAAGAAGGACGGCTCGCGCACGCTGCTGGTGCCGGTCATCCGCGGCGCCGGGCGGCTCCCGTTCGACCAGTTCCTGGCGGCGTACGACGCGCTGGTGGAGAAGGCGCGCACGAACGCCCTGACGGCCGACGACCTGACGGGCGGGAACGTGACGCTGACGAACCCGGGCGGGATCGGCACGGCGGCGTCGGTGCCCCGCCTGATGAACGGCCAGGGCACGATCGTGGCGACCGGCTCGATCGGCTACCCGCCGGGCCTGGAGGCGGTTGGCGCGAGCGTCGGCGCGGAGAAGGTGATGACGATGACCTCGACGTATGACCACCGGGTCATCCAGGGCGCCGAGTCGGGGCGCTTCCTGGGACTGATCGAGGGCTACCTGCTCGGTGAGAACGATTTCTATGAGGACGTGTTCGCGTCGTTGGCGGTCGAGCTCGGGCCACAGCCGAGCGCGCCGCCTGCGACGGCCCCGGCGGCCGCGCCCACGCCGAGCGACGGCGCAGCCTCCTACCCGGCGGGTGACGAACTTCTGCAGGCCGTGCAGGCGGCGAGCACGCTCGTCAGCCGCGTGCGCAGCCACGGCCACCTGGCCGCCCACCTGGACCCGCTGGGCTCCGAGCCCGAGGGCGACCCGGGGCTCGACTCTGAAGCGCTGGGGCTGACACCGGAGCTCGAAGCGCGGCTGCCGGCGAAGATCTTCCAGATGTACGTGGCGGGGGCGACGCTCGCAGACGCCCTGGCGCACCTGCGCGAGACCTACTGCGGCACGATCGCCTACGAGGTCGAGCACATCGCCTCGCACCGTCAGCGCGTGTGGTTGCGCGAGCACATCGAGTCCAGCGCCTTCCGCCAGGAGCTGACCAACGACGAGCGCCGCACGCTGCTCAAGCGGCTGGTGGAGGTGGACGCGCTCGAGCGCTTCATGCACAAGGCGTATCTCGGCCAGCACCAGTTCTCGATCGAGGGCCTGGACATGACGGTGCCGATGCTCGACGAGCTGATCCAGCTCTCGGCGGCGCACGGCGGACAGGAGGTCGTGGTCGGGATGGCCCACCGCGGGCGGCTGAACGTGCTGGCGCACAACCTGGGGCGCGCCTACGACACGATCTTCGCGGAGTTCGAGGGGGCCTCGACGCTGGAGGCGGTGACGACGATCCCGCAGGGCGGCACGGGCGACGTGAAGTACCACCACGGCACCCAGGGCGCCTACCGGCTGCCGGACGGGGGCACGATCCGGGTGAACCTGGAGTCCAACCCGAGCCACCTGGAGTACGTCTCGCCGGTGGTGGAGGGGGCGACGCGCGCGGCGCAGACGACGCGCAAAGGACCGCACGCCCATCAGGACACGAACGCGGCGGTGCCGATAACGATCCACGGCGACGCGTCTTTCCCCGCTCAGGGCGTGGTGTCCGAGACGCTCAACCTGCAGGCGCTCGACGGCTACAAGGTCGGCGGGACCGTGCACCTGATCATGAACAACCAGATCGGCTTCACGACCGACCCCGACGACGCCCGCTCGACGCGCTGGGCGTCCGATCTGGCGAAGGGCTTCGACGTGCCGATCATCCACGTGAACGCGGACGACGTGCCCGCGTGCATCAGCGCGGTGCGCCTGGCGTTCGCGTTTCGCGAGGAGTTCGGCCACGACGTGCTGATCGACCTGATCGGCTACCGCCGCTTCGGCCACAACGAGTCGGACGAGCCCGCGTACACGCAGCCGGAGATGTACGCGAAGATCAAGACGAAGAAGCGCATCTGGGAGCTGTGGGCCGACCGGCTGATCGCCGAGGGGGTGGTGTCCAAGGAGGAGGTGGACCGCCAGTCCCAGGAGGTGTGGGACAACCTGACGCTGCTGCACCAGCGCCTGAAGGCGAAGATCGCGGCGGCGGCGGAGCAGGAAGGCGAGCACGTCACGGGCGAGTACCAGCTCGACCGCTCGCCGAGCCCGGAGGTGGACACGGCGGTGCCGGCGGCACGCCTGCGCGAGCTGGGCGAGCAGCTGCTGCGGGTGCCCGAAGGCTTCACCGTCCATCCGAAGCTGGTGAAACAGCTCGAGCGCCGGCACGAGGCGCTGGCGCAGGACGCGGCCGAGGAGAAGAACATCGACTGGGCGCACGCGGAGGCACTGGCGTTCGCGTCGCTGCTGACGGACGGAACGCCACTGCGCCTTACCGGCCAGGACACCGAGCGCGGCACGTTCAGCCAGCGCCACATGGTGCTGCACGACGCGAAGACGGGCCAGACGGTGTGCCCGATCCAGAGCCTGCCGGACGCGCTGGCGCCGCTGGAGCTGCACAACAGCCCGCTGTCAGAGCTCGCGTGCCTGGGCTTCGAGTATGGCTACAGCCAGGAGGCGCCGGAGACGCTGGTGCTGTGGGAGGCGCAGTTCGGCGACTTCGTGAACTCGGCGCAGGTGATCATCGACCAGTTCATCGTGTCGGGCCTCGCCAAGTGGGGGCAGACCTCGCGCCTGACGCTGCTGCTGCCCCACGGCTACGAGGGCTCCGGTCCCGAGCACTCATCGGCGCGCCTGGAGCGCTTCCTGCGGTCGGCCGCGGAGGGGAACATCCGCGTGGCGAGCCCGACGACCCCCGCACAGTACTTCCACCTGCTGCGCCGCCAGGCGCGCGTCGCCAAGCAGCGCCCGCTGGTTGTGATGACGCCGAAGTCGCTGCTGCGCCTGCCGCAGGCGGCGAGCGCGATCGCCGACATGGGCGAGGGCACGCGCTTTCACCCGGTGCTCGCCGAGCCGGGTGTGGCGGACGAGCAGGTCACGCGCCTGGTGCTGTGCACGGGCAAGATCTACTACGACCTCGTCGGCCACCCCGAGCGTGCGTCGCACCCGGGCCTGGCGGTGGCGCGGGTGGAGCTGCTGTACCCGTTCCCCGAACGCCAGATCCTCGAGCTGATGGCCCGCTACCCGAAGCTGAGCGAGGTCGCGTGGGTGCAGGAGGAGCCGCGCAACATGGGGGCGCGCGCGCACATGTTCCCGCGGCTGATGCAGATCATGCCCCACGAGATGCACTTCGGCTACATCGGACGCCCGGAGCGGGCGAGCCCGGGCGAGGGCTACCCGGCCGCGCACGCCGAAGAACAGAACCGCATCGTCACCACCGCCATCGACCTGCGCCAGGCGATCTCGCAGTTCCCGCGCAAGACTCCGGGCGAGCGCTGATGCTGGCCCTGTGGCGGAGATTTCGGGCGATCCTGGCCCAGCGCCGGCGTAAGAAGCGCGGGTATTAGAGCTCTCGCGTTGGGTAAGCGCTGCGCGGTGGCCTGATCCGGTCGCCGGGCGCTTCGCGCGGGCGCCCGGCTCAGTCCACCGCTCCGCTTTCACCAGGGGGGCGAAGCTGCTCCGCTTGGGCCTCCCGTCTCACGTTGCCCTTGAAGCCACCCATGTCACGAACGGCGGACAAGCCCGGGTATCCCACGAGCTGGATCACTTCCTCGCACCGAAACGCCGGCATGTCTGGAGCAAGCTACCGCGCAACTCGTGGATCGGTCAACCCCGCGGCTCTCAGCCGCAGTAGTCGATGCTCACGGCTGGCGGAAGATGTCGTGCGTGCCGATGCGTCGCCAGATGATGTGGGGTTCGCCAGGCCGTATCTCCTGGCCGTACTCGAAGGTCGCGCGGCCGTCGGCGGCCCACGTCATCTCCCACACGCCGGGATACCCCTGCACCCGCTTGACGCGCAGGCTGGGCTCGAGGCGTCCGCTGCGTAGGCACGCGATGAACACGTTGAGCGCCTTCTCCCACGCGGCCACCTGCGCGGTGGTCAGGTGTTTGTAGTCGCGCAGGAACCTCGGCCGCGGCTGATAGGTCGGACTACTCGCTGCGTGCGGCGTGTAGCGCGGCCTTGAAGGACTCGGCATCCTCGTACACGACGCCAGGGTCGGTGCGTGCCTCGCGGTCCGCCTCAAGCTCGCCAGATAGCCAGTCCAGCGTCCAAAACCACGCCTGGTCCGGGTCGATCCTGCGATCGGCGAGGCTGCGCAGCAGAACGGCGGCGCCGTCGAGCGTGTCGTCGGGCAGACCCTCCACCAGCTCGTGCAACTCGGTCTTCGTCATGCCGTCATTCTCGCACGCCACGCCGCGCTCACCCGGCGATGCATGAGTGATCGGAGGAGCCGAAGACCCATCGCGGCGCGTGCCTGACGGAAACGCGGTCGCGGCCCTGAGCGCGTAGACAGCCTCGTTCACAAGCTCGTCCTCCGTAGAGACCGTCGGGCTAACGGCCTTTCCAGACGGGGTCTCGCTTTTCCTTGAAGGCGCTGGCGCCCTCCTTGGCGTCTTCCGAGGTCATTACTGGGCCGCTTATCGCGCCTTGCTTTTCCCACATCTCGGCGGTGGACCAGTCGAACTGCTCTTGGAGGATCTGCTTGGCTGCCATCAGGGCTAGAGGGCCGTTCTTGGAGAGCTGGGCGGCCAGGTCGAGGGCTTCGTCTACGGCGGAGCCGGAGTCGGCCAGGCGGTTTACGAGGCCGCATTCGTGGAAGCGCTCGGCTGGAAACGGGTCACCAGTGAGGGCCAGTTCCATGACGAGGTGATAGGGCATGCGCCGCGGGAGGCGCAGGAGGGCGCCACCGGCGGCTACCAGTGAGCGCTTGACCTCGGGGATGCCCATTTTGGCTCCCTTGGCGGCGACGATCAGGTCGCAGGCGAGCGCGATCTCCATGCCGCCGGCGACCGCGAAGCCCTCGATGGCGGCGATCAGCGGCTTGCGCGAGGCGCGCTGGGCGATGCCGGCGAAGCCTCGGTCGCCGAACCACGGCGACTCGCCCTTGACGAACGCGCCGAGGTCCATGCCGGCGCAGAAGAAGCCGCCGGCGCCGGTGAGCACACCGACCGACAGGGCATCGTCTTCGTCGAGCTCGTCGAGCGCGTGGGCGACCCCGGCTGCGAGTGCAGCGTTGACGGCGTTTCGGACCTCAGGCCGGTTGAGCGTGATCAGCAGGACGTTGCCGCGCCGCTCGGTGAGAACGGGCTCCCCCTCTGGGGACGATGCCGTTGAAATTGCGCCTTCTGCTGCGCTCATCGCACTCTCTCCTCGCTCGGGAACCCCAGCAGCCTAGCGGGGGCCGGCGGTCAGGCGGCGAACAGCTTCAGCTCCGGCTCGCGCTCGCCGCGCAGCACGGCGGGGTCGACCTCGACGCAGTCGATCCCGCGGGCGTTCGCCAGCACACGCGCCTGGGGCTTGATCGTCTGGGCGGCGAGCACGCCGCGGCAGGAGCCGAGCGCGGGGTCGAGGCGGATGCGCTCGAGGTAGCGGGTGAGCTGCTCGACCGCGTCGATTGTGCCCACGCGCTTGATCTCCACGGCGATCCACTCGTCCTCGCCGTCTCTGCACATCAGATCGACGGGCCCGATGTCGGTGGGCCACTCGCGCCGGACGAGCCTGAACCCCTCTCCGCACGTATGGGGAGCGTCGGCGAGCAGCTCCTGGAGCTCGCGCTCGACGCCCTCCTTGTCGAGCGTGGCGAGCGTGTCGAGCTCGTGCTCGACGTCGGAGAGCACCTCGGAGATCGCGATCTCGAGGCGCTCCTCCTGGCCGCGCTTGCGGACGGTGAGCGCCTGCAGACGGCCGTCGTCGCCCGCCTGCACCTCGATGACGGTCGGCGCGACCATCCAGTTGAGCGGCTTGACGTTGGAGCCGCCGCCGTCCGCCCACACCATGAACGTGCCGTCGGCCTTGACCATCAACAGGCGCACCGCCTCGGGCAGCACGGTGCTCAGGCGACCGGCGTATGAGACCTGGCAGCGGGCGACGATCAAGCGCACCCGGCGAAACTAGCGGGCGCGGCGGACCGCACGGCGATCCCCCCGACCTGCCCCATAACCTCTTCACTCATGACCGAAGCATGCGCGAGCCAGGTGGGCCGTCCGTACCCGCCGCCGGGCGCCCCCGAATCGTTCTGGCCGGCCCAGCTGACCATCCTCGCGGCGATCCTCGTGCAGTTCGCTCTCCCCGAACGCCTGATCGTGGGCCCGAGATGGCTGATTCCCGGTCTCGAGGGCGCGGCGCTGGTTGGTCTCTCTCTGGCCACCCCTCGCCAGCTCGTGCACGAGCACAGGGTTCGCCGCAGCGTCGCGATCCTGCTGACGGCGTTCGTGAGCGCCGCCAACGTGCTCTCGCTCGTCGAGCTCTCGCACTTCCTGCTGCATCACCACGTCCCAAGCGGCGCCCAGCTGATCGGCTCGGGCGTCTTGATCTGGCTGACCAACTTCCTGATCTTTGCCCTGTGGTACTGGGAGATCGACCGCGGCGGTCCTGGCGCGCGCGCCGCCGGACACGACGGGCCACCGGACTTCCTGTTCCCGCAGATGACCGACGACCGGATCGAGCCGCTCGACTGGCGGCCCCGCTTCATCGACTACCTGTACGTGTCCCTCACCAACAACACCGCGTTCTCCCCCACCGACACGATGCCGCTGACGCCGATGGCCAAGGTCGTCATGGGTATCCAGGCGGTCGTCTCCCTGGTGACGATCGGGCTGATCGTCTCCCGCGCCGTGAACATCCTCTAGCCGGCGAGGCTCGGCTCGATGGCGAGCGCCTGGGCGACGAGGTCGTGGACCTCGCCGTCGGCACCCAGCTTGAGCGCGCGCCTGAACGCCTCGAGCGCCCCCTCGCGGTCCATCAGCGCGAGGCGCAGCCGCCCGAGGCGCTCCCAGGCGCCGGCGTCGGAGGGTCCGCGCTTGGCGGCGCGCTCGGCCGCCTCCTCGGCGAGGTCGATGGCGCCGATGTCTTCGTAGATGCGGGCGGCGAAGCGGTGGGCGGCCGGGCGGCGGCCGTCCACGCGCGCCCAGTCGCGCACCGCGCGGGCGGCCTCGTCGAGCTTGCCCGCATTCCAGAAGGCGAGCGTCATCAGGCGCAGCACGGCGACGTTGCGCGGCTCGGCGTCGCGCGCGTAGATCAGCCGCTGGGCGGCGAGCTCGTATTCGCCGTCGGCCATCGCGCGCTGGGCGGCGAGCATGAAGCGTTCGACGCGCTCCTCGGCGGGGTCGGGCTTTGAGAAGTCCACGAATTTCATGCTGCCGGCGGGCACCGTGCGGATGCCGTGGCTGAAGCGCACCCGCGCCCACTGCTGCACCTCCTCGCCGTCCCCGTCGGCGTCGGAGGAGAAGTAGATGCCGGCGACCGTGCCGACGCCCCACTCGGGGTAGGTCAGGCAGCGCGCGTAGCGGTGCACGACCGAGTGGTCGGGCACGCGGCTGCCGAAGGGGTCGTTTTCGGCGCGATCCTTGGCGGCGGCGCGGGCGCGCTGCTCGGCCTCGTAGGCGCGCCGGCCGGCCTCCTCGCGCTCGCGCCGCGCGGCGGCGGCGCTGACCTTGACGGCGTTGCGCGTCACCTTGCCCCCGCGCGAGCCCTCGGCCAGGCGCTCGAGCTGGTCGGCGGCCTCGTTGATGGCCTTCAGGTGACGCTCGTGCTCGAACTGGCGCCCCTGCGGCGCCACGTCGGGGTGCCAGCGCTTGGCCATCCGCCTGCGGGCGAGCTGGACGTCGCGCTTGCTGAACGGCGCCTCGAGCTCCAGCAGGAGCAGATGCTGCTCGACGTCGAGGACGGTTGTGGGCATGACCTCACAACGTTAGCGAGGGTTGGCGAGGCTGGGCGGGATTCCCTTCCCCTCTATCCTGCGTGCGAATGTCCTCCCAGTACATCTTCACGATGCACCGGCTGTCGAAGCTCCACCCGCCGGACAAGACGGTGCTGGAGAACATCACGCTGGCCTTCTACCCGGGGGCGAAGATCGGCGTGCTCGGCTACAACGGCGCGGGCAAGTCGACGCTGCTGCGGATCATGGCGGGCGTCGATCAGGAGTACCGCGGCGAGGCCGCGCTCGCCCCTGGGGCGAGCGTGGGGATGCTCGAGCAGGAGCCCCGTCTGGACGAGAGCAAGGACGTTAAGGGAAACGTCGAGGACGGCGTAGCCGAGACCAAGGCGCTGCTCGATCGGTTCAACGAGCTCGCGGCGAACTACTCCGAGGAGACGGCCGAGGAGTTCGGCAAGATCCAGGCGAAGATCGAAGCGGCGGACGCGTGGAACCTCGACACGCAGCTCGAGTACGCGATGGACGCGCTGCGCCTGCCGCCGGCGGACGCCGACGTGAGCGTGCTCTCCGGCGGCGAGCGCCGCCGCGTGGCGCTCTGCCGCCTGCTTCTGCGCGGCGCCCGACCTGCTGCTGCTCGACGAGCCCACCAACCACCTGGACGCGGAGTCGGTGGCGTGGCTCGAGCAGCACCTGGCCGAGTACAAGGGCGACGATCGTGGCGGTGACGCACGACCGCTACTTCCTGGACAACGTGGCCGGCTGGATCCTCGAGCTCGACCGCGGCCGCGGGCATCCCCTACGAGGGCAACTACTCGAGCTGGCTGGAGCAGAAGCAGGCGCGCCTGGCCCAGGAAGAGCGCACCGAAAAGGGCGCGCCAGCGCACGATCGCGGCGGAGCTCGAGTGGGTGCGCACCAACCCGAAGGGCCGGCGCAACAAGTCCAAGGCGCGCCTCGCGCGCTACGAGGAGCTGGTGGCCGAGGAGCGCAACGTGAAGCTCGACGAGGTCCAGATCCACATCCCCCCTGGCCCGCGCCTGGGCGAGCGCGTGCTGAGCGCGAGCGAGCTGAGCAAGGGCTACGGCGATCGCCTGCTGATCGAGTCGCTGTCGTTCGATCTGCCGCGGGCGGGAATCGTCGGAGTGATCGGCGCGAACGGCGCTGGCAAGACCACGCTGTTTCGGATGATCACCGGCGAGGACTCCCCCGACGGCGGCACGCTGGAGCTGGGCGAGACCGTGGAGCTCGCCTACGTCGACCAGTCGCGCGACGCGCTCGACCCGGAGAAGACCGTCTGGGAGGAGATCTCAGAAGGCCACGAGCACATCAAGGTCGGCGATCGCGAGGTCAACTCGCGCCAGTACACCGCCGGCTTCAACTTCAAGGGCTCCTCCCAGCAGGCCAAGATCGGCGGGCTCTCGGGCGGCGAGCGCAACCGCGTGCACCTGGCGAAGCTGCTGCGCAGCGGCGGCAACCTGCTGCTGCTGGACGAGCCCACGAACGACCTCGACGTGGACACCCTGCGCGCGCTGGAGAACGCGCTGCTCGAATTCCCCGGCTGCGCGATGGTGATCTCCCACGACCGCTGGTTCCTGGACCGCGTGGCCACCCACGTGCTGGCCTTCGAGGGCGACTCCCAGGTGACGTGGTTCGAGGGCAACTTCGAGGCATACGAGGAGCACCGCCGGGCGTTGCTCGGCGCCGCCGCCGACCGTCCCCACCGGATCACCTACAAGCGGCTGGTCCGTGGCTGAGGAGGGGACCGGCGGCCCACCCGCCCTCGACCCCCTCACCGCCGGCCCACCCACCCGGTCCGCCGACGGCGGGCCGACCTCATCGCTGACGAAGTTCGACCGCGACACGGCTGTGTGGCTGCAGCACGGATCGCGGGAATCGGAGACGACCGGCGCGAGCGCCCGGGTGGGCCGGCAGACGGTGTTCGGCGGCGCTCGTCGCGCCGGACTGGCGCGCCGGTCGCGGCCCGCACGGCGGCTATCTGGCGGCGATGCTGCTGCGCGCGCTGATCGAGTCGGTCGCCGCATCGTCCCCGCTGGGGGATCCGGCGCGCGCCCCGCGCTCGCTGACGATCCACTACGCGCGCGCGCCCGAGCCCGGCCCGGTTCAGATCACGACGACGATCGAGCGGGAGGGACGCTCGCTGAGCACGCTGTCGGCGCGGATGCACCAGGGGGAGGATCTGATCGCGCTGGTGCTGGCGGCGTTCTCCGTGCCGTGGGCCGGGCCGGAGATCTCCGAAGTGGCGATGCCGGAGGTCGAGCCGCCCGACCCCGCGCGCGAGGGGCTCAAGCTGATGGAGCACGGACCGGAGTTCGCGCGCCAGATCGTGCTGCAGCCGCGGATGGCCGGCAGGCCCTTCTCCGGCTCCGAGCAGCCGATGGTGATCCGCGGCTGGATGGGCCTCGCCGAGCCGCGGCCGATCGACGCGCTGTCGCTGGCGTTCTTCAGCGACGCGCTGATACCGGCGCCGTACATGCGCATGCGCGAGTGGTTCGCCGTGCCGACGGTGGACCTGACGGTGCACTTCCGCGCGCGGATGAGCCCTGCGCCGGACGCGGACCCGCACGAGCTGTGCCTGGCGCAGACCACGAGCGAGCTCGTGCACGATGGCTTCTTCGTCGAGGACGGGGCGATCTGGGCGGTGGATGGGACGCTGCTCGCGCAGTCGCGCCAGCTCGCGATAGTGGTGCCGTTCCGCCTCAAGCGCTGAGCTCGCTCGCGCGCCATCGCGATAGGCTGGGCGCCGTCCTGGCTACACGACCAAGGAGCGTCCAATGGCTGACTACACGGCAAAGCGGCTCGGCGAGATGGAGGCCGGGTTCGGAGGCGGCTTCGTGAAGGTCCGAGCGGAGCTGGGGGTGAAGGCGTTCGGGATGCAGGTGATCCAGCTTCCGCCCGACTACGCCGACTACCCCGAACACGATCACGCAGAGAGCGGACAGGAGGAGGTGTTCCTGGCGATCGGCGGCTCGGGCTGGATGGACGTCGAAGGCGAGCGCGTGGACCTCGACGCCGACACGTTCGTGCGGGTCGCCCCGGAGCCGAAACGGAAGGTGTACGCGGGCCCCGAAGGGTTGCGCCTGCTCGCCATCGGCGGCTCGCCCGGCGAGGCGTACACGATCGTGCCGATGACCGAGCTGACCGCCGCCTAGCGCGCGAACGAGCTCTCGCGCTCCAGCGCCAGCGCGGCGGCGGCGATCAGGCGCGCGCTGGCGTGGACGTCGTCGAGCTGGACGAGTTCGACCGGCGAGTGCATGTAGCGGACGGGGATCGCCACGAGCGCCGTGGGGACCCCGCCGCGGCTGATGTGCACGGCGTCGGCGTCGGTGCCGGTGTTGCGGGCGCTGGCCTCGACAGTGAACGGGATCTTCTGCGCCTCGGCGGTGTCGTGCAGGAGCTCGAACAGCGCCGGGTTGAGCGTCGAGCCGCGGCTGATCACCGGGCCGGAGCCGAGCTCGTGCTTGCCGGCCTCCTTGACGTCGATGCCGGGGGCGTCGGTCGCGTGCGTGACGTCCACGACGATCGCGGCGTCGGGCTCGAGCGCGAAGGCGCTGGTGCGCGAGCCGCCGAAGGTCGTCTCCTCCTGAACCGCCGCCACCGCCGCCAGCTCCCACTGCCCGCCGCCGGCCTCGGCGACCAGCCGCGCGGCCTCCAGCGCGACGAACGAGCCCAGGCGGTTGTCGAGCGCGCGCGAGGCCAGCCGGCCGTTGGGGAGCTCCAGGGGATCGGCGTCGATCACCGCGACGTCCCCGATCCGCACCATCGCGCGCGCCTGCTCGCCGTCGCGCGCGCCGACGTCGATGTGCAGCTCGCGGATCTCGGCGACCTTCTTGCGATCGTCATCGCGCAGCAGGTGGATCGGCTTGCGGCCCACCACGCCCGCCACCGTGCCCTCGCGCGTGTCGATGACCACGCGCTGGCCGACCAGGATCTGGGCGTCCCAGCCGCCGACGCCGCCGAACCACAGGTAGCCCTCGTCGTCGATGTGGGTGACGATCAGGCCGATCTCGTCGATGTGACCCATCACCAGCAGCCTCGGCGCGTCGCTGTCGTAGCCGTGCCTCGGCGCGACCAGCGCGAGCGGCGTGCCGACGACGTCGCTGCTCACGCGCGCGAAGCGGGCGGCCGCGGCGCTCCACACCTGCGCGGGGGCGCGCTCATAGCCCGAGGGCCCGCGCGCGGCGAGCAGTTCGAGCAGAACCTGCGGCGCACCGCCGGCGCCGGCGGCGTCATCCTCGGCGGGCCGCGGCGGCTGAGTGGACGGGCTGGGCGCCTGCGGCTCGCTCACGCCGCCAGCAGTCCCCGCAGGACGTACTGGAGGATGCCTCCGTGGCGGAAGTACTCGGCCTCGCGGGGCGTGTCGATGCGCACGCGCACATCAAACTCGATGGGATCGCCCGACGCGTTCTCTGCGGTGCGCCGCGCGCTCACGTGTATCTCCTGCGGCGGCGAGCCGCCGCCGGCCATCGCCTCGGCGAGACCCGTCACGGAGAACACCTCCTCGCCGGTCAGCCCCAGCGACTCGGCGCTCTCGCCGTCGGGGAACTGCAGCGGCAGCACGCCCATGCCGATGAGGTTGGAGCGGTGGATGCGCTCGAAGCTCTGGGCGATCACCGCGCGCACGCCGAGCAGCTTGGTGCCCTTGGCCGCCCAGTCGCGGGAGGAGCCCGAGCCGTACTCCTTGCCCGCGAGCACCACCAGGTCGATGCCCGCCTCGATGTAGCGCATGGCGGCGTCGTAGATCGACATCTGCTCTGGGTGGGCGGGATCGCCGTCGCCTGCCAGGTAGCGCGTGAAGCCGCCTTCGGGCAGTGGCTCGCCACCGCCCGATGCAGGTTGCGCAGGCGGATGTTGGCGAAGGTGCCGCGCATCATCACCTCGTGGTTGCCGCGACGCGCGCCGTAGGAGTTGAAGTCCCGCGGCTGCACTCCCTGCTCCTGCAGGTAGACGCCCGCGGGCCCGTCGCGCTTGATCGAGCCCGCCGGGGAGATGTGGTCGGTGGTGACGCTGTCGCCGAGCAGCGCCAGCACGCGGGCGCCGTCGATGTCGCGCACCGGCTCGGGCTCGGCGGGCATGCCCTGGAAGTAGGGCGGCAGGCGCACGTAGGTGGAGTCGTGCGCCCACGCGAAGCGCTCGCCTTCGGGAACGGACAGCCCGTTCCAGCGCTCGTCGCCGGCGAACACCTCGGCGTAGCTGCGGCGGAACATCTCCGAGCGCACGGCCTCGCCGATCGTCTCCGCGACCTCGCGCGCCGAGGGCCAGATGTCGCGCAGGTAGACGTCCTGCCCGTGCTCGTCCTGCCCCAGTGGGTCGGCGACGATGTCGATGTCCATCGTGCCGGCGAGCGCGTAGGCGACGCACAGCGGCGGCGAGGCGAGGTAGTTCATCTTCACGTCCGGGTTGATGCGGCCCTCGAAGTTGCGGTTGCCCGACAGCACCGACACGACGGCCAGGTCGTTCTCGGCGACGGCCGCGGAGACCTCCTGCGGCAGCGGGCCGGAGTTGCCGATGCAGGTGGTGCAGCCGTAGCCGACGAGGTTGAAGCCGAGCGCTTCCAGCGGCTCGGTCAGCCCGGCGCGGTCGAGGTACTCGGTGACGACCTTCGAGCCGGGCGCGAGCGAGGTCTTCACCCACGGCTTCGAGCGCAGGCCGCGGGCGAGGGCGTTGCGGGCGAGGATGCCCGCGCCGATCATCACCGAGGGGTTGGACGTGTTGGTGCAGCTGGTGATGGCGGCGATCACGACGTGGCCGTGGTCGAGCTCGACCTCGGTGCCGTCGGCGAGCGTGCAGCGGGCGGCGCTCGCGGCCTTGACCGTCACGCCGCCGTCGTCAGGCGTTTCGACGTAGCTGGGGCCGCCGTCGTGGGGGCGCGGGCGGTCGTTGCCGTTGGCGGGCGGATCGCTCGAGGGGAAGCTCTCGGCGGCGGCCTCGTCGCGGGCGTCGTAGTCGGTGACGTAGCCGGCGAGCGCCTCGCGGAAGGACTCGCGGGCGTCGCTCAGCGCGACGCGATCCTGGGGGCGCTTGGGTCCGGCGAGACTGGGCTCGACGGTGGCGAGGTCGAGCTCCATGTGGTCGGAGAAGGTCGGCTCTTCGGAGTGCTCGTCGTGCCACAGGCCCTGCTCCTTGGCGTATGCCTCGACGAGGGCGATCTGCTCGGGTGCGCGACCGGACAGCTCGAGATAGGCGAGCGTCTCGGCGTCGATCGGGAAGATCGCGCAGGTGGAGCCGAACTCGGGCGACATGTTGCCGATGGTCGCGCGGTCGGCGATCGGCAGGTCGGCAAGCCCGGCGCCGTAGAACTCGACGAACATCCCCACGACGCCGCGCTCGCGCAGCATCTGCGTGACCGTGAGCACGAGATCGGTGGCCGTGGCCCCCTCGGGCAGCTGCCCGTGCAGGCGAAAGCCGAGCACGCGCGGGATCAGCATCGACATCGGCTGACCGAGCATCGCCGCCTCGGCCTCGATGCCGCCGACGCCCCAGCCGAGCACGCCGAGGCCGTTGACCATCGTGGTGTGCGAGTCGGTGCCGACGAGCGTGTCGGGGTAGGCCTGGGGCAGGCCCGAGCCACCTGACTCCTTCGTGAAGACCACACGCGCGAGGTACTCGAGGTTGACCTGGTGGACGATCCCCGTGTCGGGCGGCACGACGGCGAAGTTGTCGAAGGCCGCCTGGCCCCAGCGCAGGAAACGGTAGCGCTCCTGGTTTCGCTCGAACTCGCGCTCGGCGTTGAAGCGGAAGGCGTCGCGTGTGCCGAAGGCGTCGACCTGGACGGAGTGGTCGATGACGAGCTCGGCCGGCGCGAGCGGGTTGATCTTCGCGGGGTCGCCGCCCATCTCGGCGATCGCGTCGCGCATCGCCGCCAGATCGACGACGGCGGGCACGCCTGTGAAGTCCTGCATGAGCACGCGGGCGGGCGTGAACGCGATCTCCTTGCTCGGCTGGGCCTTCGCGTCCCAGCTGGCCAGCGCCTCGATGTCGGCGGCGGTGGTCGAGCCGTTGCCCTCCGTGCGCAGCAGGTTCTCGAGCAGCACCTTCAGCGAGAACGGCAGGCGCGTGACGTCGAAACGCTGCTGCAGGGCGTCCAGACGGAAGATCTCGAAGCTGCGCCCGCCGCCTGCGCCACTGGCTCCGAGCTCGAGCGTGTCCTTGGCGCCAAAGCTGTTCTGCGGCATACCTCCCAGTCTTACACGTCAGCCTGCCGGCTTGCCGATGCGGAGGCGCGGGTCACGCGCCCCTTGCCCTGGCGCTTCGCCCGCAGCAGCGCGGCATCGCACGCTTCGAGCAGTTCGTCGGTGTTCATCGGCGCCCGCCATTGGGCGACGCCGACCGAGGCGGAGACGCCCGCGGCGCCACCGTCGTGCGCGGGTATCGCATGCAGGCGCTCGAGCGCCCGGCTGGCGGCCGCGGCGGCGCTGTCGAGCGCCGCGTTGGGCAGGATCACGACGAACTCGTCGCCGCCGTAGCGCGCGACACGGTCGAACGCCCGGAACTCCCTGACGAGCGCGTGCACGACGCCCCTCAGCGTCGCGTCGCCGGCCTGGTGGCCGTGGCGGTCGTTGACGAGCTTGAAGTCGTCGAGATCGATCAGCAAGCACGACAGCAGGCCGCCGGCACGCGTCGCGCGCCCGATCTCCTCGTCCAGGCGCCTGCGCATCGCCCGGTGGTTCATGCAGCCGGTGACGGCGTCGGTGCCGGCCTCCGCACGCGCGCGGGTCAGTGCGAGCGCCGTCGCGGCCTGGTCGACGAGCGCGCCGGCGAGCTCGACTTCCGCCGGCGTGAAGGCGTCGCCTTCGCGGCGCACGAGCACGACCACCGCCTCGACCTCCCCGCGCTCGGCGAGCGGCAAGAGCAGCGCGCTGCTGACCGAGCCGGTTTCGCTCAGGCGTGGGATGCTCGCCTCGAGTCCCTCGGCGTCGGTGGCGAGAAAGCTGTTGTGCGTGCTCGCGACCCAGCTGACGCCGGGCGGGCGCTCGCTGCGCGGCTGCAGGTAGCTCAGTCGCCCGATGCCGCCGGACAGGTACACCGCCACGAGCTCCTCGCGGCTCTCGCCGTCCAGGGCCAGATGGTGGACGTGAACCTCCTCGGCGCCGGGCACCGACAGCAGCTCCCGCGCGAGCGCGCGAAACATCGCATCCGCGTCGGCGGCGCCGTCTGCGAGCGCGGTCAGGTGGCGGATGCCGGCCAGCAGGCGCTCGACCCCCGCCGACGTCGCGGTATCCGTACCCGTTACGACATCCATGCCCACAATGTAGGGCATCGGGCGCACGACGTCACGTGGTCAGAGACAGGCCCGATAGACGTCCGGTGGGCCGTCGGAACGCCCGGGGGCGGCCAGGTCGGCCGCCCCCGGTGCAGTCTGACGGCGTGGATCTAGGCGCTCAGAACTTGACCTTCGTGGAGGCGCTGGAGGACTTCGCGCCATTCTGCTTGGGCAGGAACCCGACCCGGACCTTCACCTTGAACGGGCGGCGTTTGTCGCGCCCCTTCTTCGATAGGGGCACCCTGAGCGTGATCGACTTCTTCGCGCTCGAGAGCGTCCGCCTCGTGGTGATCAGACCCGGGCCGCTGACCGTGACGCGCCCGGCGGAGTACGTCTCGACGGTCACGTACGCGTAGTTGCCCTTTACCTTGCGTTTTAGGATCTGCACGCCGCATTCGGTCGGCGCGATGACCGTGTTCTGTTTGACGACCACCCCGTTCTGCCCGGTGATGGTCGTGGGCATCACGAGATTGGCCGTGCACAGGTTCGTGTTGAAGCTTTCCAGCGCGAGCGCCGAGTTGGACGCAAGCGGCAGGTTGACCGTGATGCTCGAGACCGGCACGTCGGGCGTGGATTCGAAGTAGGTCGTCGTCACTTTGTTCTTGATGTGGGTCTTGCCTTCGACGATCACGCGCACCCCGTCGGCTTCGAGCACCAGCTCGAGGCTGGGGAATTCTTCCCCTGCGTGTGAGACCAGGATCGCCGGGCCTTTCATGACATCCGGCAGCGTTGGGGTGACCGCCGTGGCGGTGCCCACTTCAGAGCCGGGCGACACTTTGCCGCAGCTCAGCGGGTTTTCGTCGAACGTCTTGACAAGGCATGCTTTCTGCAGCGTGGTCAGGCGCGAGGGCAGCTGCTGCGGCAGCTGTACCAGCACCGACTTGACGTTCGCCTGACCTGGCACCTGCGTCATCGTCGTGACCAGGCTCGCCCCGCTGGCTTTCGAGGCCTTGCCGCTGGTGGACGCGGTGAACGTCGGCTTGAACGAAAGCGCGCTGCAGCCTTCGATCGTCAGCGGCGAGCGCAGGCCCGTCTGTTCGTTTCCGAACGTCGAGGTGAGAACCGATTCGGTTTCCAGGCCCGAGCAGTGCGTCGGGTTGTACAGGAAGCCCTGCTTGGTTACGTCGACGCTCATCGAGCGGAGCCGCACGGGCACCCCTTTCACGATCGTCGGCAACGTCGCTTCCGTCGTCACCCGCGAAGTCGTCGGGTTGACGTTGATGGTGGCCCGCGTCACGATCTTGCCGAGGTTGAAGGGCCCGGCGACCGCTTCGATGGGGACAAGCAGGCCGTATGGGGCGCTGTTATACGGCCCCGTCAGGTACACCGGACCGGAGAACGTGAACGGGAACTTTCCGGCGCCGGCCGTGACCGTCGCGGTGCCGATCTTGCTTGCCGATCCGCACGTGTCCTGCGTGGCCTGCGCTTCGCCGCAAGGCGTCACGTCGGGGATCGCCCCGATCAGCCCTTCGGGGAGGGTCGTCTTTACCTTTTCGAGGTACTGTTCTCCGTCCTTGCGAGTGAGGTTGAAGTCGTAGGACGTGTGCGCGCCCGCGGTGCTCGTGTCGCCTTCGGTCGACTGGCCGAGCGAGAACGGGGTCGGCGATCCGCAGCCGGAGATCGGTACGCCGAAGGCCGCGGTAGCCGTCGCCACCCCTTCGGTCGCAACGGGCGTGAAGCTGGTCGAACCTTCAGGCGTTCCGCACACCAGGGGGTTCGCCACGGAGGTCAGCGCGCCGCGGTTGAAGTTGAGCGTCAGCTTGCTGAACGGCTGTTCGGGGTTTTCCTTGAATACCGTTTTGAGTTGCCCGGTGATTTCGTTCGGTTCCACTTCAGCTTTGAGGCGAACCGAGACGCCGTAGCGCGTCGAGTTTGCGACCACGTAGATGATGTAAGGAGGTTTCGTGATCGGACCCGTTTCTGCTTCGGGTGGAAGCGGGCCACCAAGGTATATGGTGCCCGTCAGCGATCCCGGCGGGAGCGTGGGAACTTCCAGGCTCACCGTGCCAAGTTCCGACCCGGCCGGGCATGCCACACCGAATGTTTCGCTGTGAATCCTGGCCTCGGCGACGGTGCACGCTTCAAGTCCTTGCGCGGCGGATGGGTTGAGCGTCATACCTTCCGGCATCGTGATCGTCGCCGTGTTCACCTGCGAGCTGTCGATTTCTTCTTCCGGGAAGTGGGGAAGGCTGACTTCGGTCGTGAAGGGATCGGGTTCGTCGGGCCCGCTGGCGCCCGGCGTGATGCTGAAGACCGGGTTGAAGGGAACCTTTTTGCATTCCTGGAGACCGATCAGGGTTTTGTAGGATTCGCTCGACACTTCTCGCACGCCACTTTCCAGGCTTTTTTTCACTTCCGCTTCGCTACCGAGCGGAACGCCTTCCAAGGTCAGCTTGGTGGTGTGGTTGCCCGGGCAGTTCGTGCCGTTGGTGATGAACGCCCCGTCACCAGCCCGTCCGTAGTCGAGTTGGCGCGACCTGACGAGCGGAAGACTCGGTGAGACATTCACTTCGAAGTAGTCGTGATAGTCGCCAGCGCCGGTTCCCTTTGCTTCCCGGCCCCATTCGACGTTGCCTTCGACGAGGGTGTGCGCGTAGTACTGCGCCGTAGCCGGCGCGCCTGTGATCCCATGTTCTTCGAGTACGGCTTTGGTGAGCCCTATCGGCAGTTTCAGCGCCGCACCGTAGAGCGCAGCGCGCGCCTGCGCCGGCGGCTTGGGTGGTTCGAGGTTGTACAGCACGCCGGATAGCACGACGTCGCCCGCCGCTCCAGCGAACACCGTCGCCGATTCTTCCCCGATCACCGTGCTTTCCGGTCCCGTTTCGTGCGGTCCGCCCCCCACGTTGCATTTGGGCGCCGCATAGAAGCCGAATCCCGGCACCGGGACTTCCGTTTCTCCGAATTCTTTCATCGTGCACTGAGGTACGCTCGCGGGGCTGGTCGCGAGTCCAGCCGCGACATCGACCCTGACATGCGTCACAATCGCGTTTGGGACGGCTTCGCCTTTCGCGTAGCTTCCTGTGTGCGCGACCATGAAGTCGGTCACGCCGTAGGGAACGTGGCCAGCGGCCTGCGTGTAGCCTTGTTCTTCGGATTTTTCAAGGTTGGGTTCGACGGTTTCGTCGAGGGGTTCCCCGAAGACATCCGTTTTCCCGGTAGGTTCTTCGCCGCAGGTTTCGTGGGTCAGCTTGCAGTTGATCCCGACGAACTTTTCAATCCCGAGGCTGGCCTGCGCAGCAGACGCCGTGACAGCCACGAGTACGCTCAACACGAGCACCACAAGCGAAACACGAACCTGAACCCTCACGGCTACCTCCTATCGAGACTCAGCGACATCGAGACTGCACGCCCTTTACCCACCCGGACTCCGGGCAGGCAGGAAAGTTGCGGTTGACCGTCGGCTTTATTAGACGAATCTTCCGTATGTCCTGCAAAGTAGGCGCGAGATCGGACGTCTCGATCTCGGGGAATCCGCTAGACGTCGGGCGCCCGGCCCCGCGCCGCGCGGGGCAGTGAATCGTTCGACAGGCTGGGAGGATGTCCTCGGAGAGCGCTCACTCGGAGGCAGGCGAGGCGACGCCGGGGGGAGAGGACGGCCCGAACCCCACGCGCAGCAGCGCGCCGCCGCCGGGCGCGTTCTGGGCTTCGGCGAACCCTCCGCATGCCTCGGCGGCCTGGCGGACGATCGCCAGGCCGAGGCCCGAGCCGGGCAGCCCGCGGGCCGCCTGGGCGCGGTAGAAGCGGTCGAACACGAACGGCAGGTCGGCCTCCTGGAAGCCGGGGCCGTGGTCGCGGACGCTCAGCACGCCCTGCGCCAGCGCCACCTCCACCGTGCCCCCCTCGGGGCTCCACTTGCGCGCGTTGTCCACCAGGTTCGACACCGCGCGCCCGATGCGCTCGGCCTGACCGCGGACGATCGTCGGCTCGAGGCCGAGCTCGAAGCGGACCTCGCCGCCGCCGCGCCGGCGCGCGCTCGCGACCGCCGCCTGCACGAGCTCGTCGAGACGCACGTCGCCCACGTCCCCGTCCGGAGCCGCCCCTCGCGCCAGCTCGACCACGTCGCCGACGAGCGCCGTCAGCTCGTCCAGCTCGGCGACGATGTCCGCGCGCAGGCCCTCCTGCTCCTCGCGCGGCAGCCGCTCGGCCTCGCCCAGGATCTGGATGTTCGCCCGCAGCGACGAGATCGGCGTGCGCAGCTCGTGGCTGGCGTCCGCGATCAGGTGGCGCTGGGCCTGCACCGAGCGCTCGAGCGCGTCGAGCGTCGCGTTGAAGCTGTCCGCCAGGCGCCCGAGCTCGTCGCGACCCTCCACCTCCAGCCGGCGCGAGAGGTCGAGGTTGCCGGTGAGGGTCTCCGTTCGCTCGGTGAAGCGTCCGATCGGAGCGAGCGCCGTGCGCGCCACCACCGCCCCCAGCAGCGCCGCCAGCACCACGCCGCCGACGCCGATCAGTACGAGGATCAGCAGCAGGTGGCTGAGCTCGTGTTCCACCTGTGTCAGCGGCTGCGCCACGAGCACCGCCCCGACCACGCCGTCCTGGCGCGGTGCCCGCCCCGTCCCGACGGTCAGCACCCGCAACTGCGTCCCGTCGACGCTGCGGTCACTGAGGGTGGCGCCCTCGCCGCTCGCCGCGATCGCCCGATCGCCGCTCGTCACCGGGATCTTCCGGCGCGAGGGTCCCTGCCCGCCCGGCACGAACGCTTCGCCGTGGGGAGACAAGAACTGCACGTAGCCGGACGGCGCCCCGAATGGCGCCGGTTCGACCTTCTCGGGGAACGCGCCCGCCCCACGGTGAGGGTTTCCACCGCCGGGGACGCCGCCGTAGCGCGGGACCCCGGGCGGGGTGCCCGGGTTGCCCGTGCCGACGAGCGCTCGCGCGCGGGCACGCAGCGAGCTGTCGATTTCGCCGCGCAGGTCCGAGCGCACCGCCGCGTACATGCCGATCGCCGCGGCCAGCACCGCGAGCGCCACCGCCACGCTCGCCACCGCCGCGATGCGCGTGCGCAGGGTCACGCTCGTCGCACGCCGCCGCTCGTCGTCGCCGCCGCCGCCGCCATCGGCCACCGCACGAGCATCGGCCTCACGGCTCGCGCAGCGCGTAGCCGACGCCGCGCACCGTGTGGATCAGCGCCCCCGCGCCCGCGTCCTCGAGCTTGCGGCGCAGGTAGCCGATGTACACGCGCAGCGCGTTCGAGGTCGGCCCGAAGTCATAGCCCCACACGCGCTCGTAGATCAGGCTGTGGGGGAGCACTCGCCGCGGGTTGAGCATCAGCAGCTCCAGCAGCTGGTACTCCGTGCGCGTCAGCTCGACGAAGCGCTCGCCCACCTGCGCGCCGTGGCGGTCGGGGTCCATGCGCAGCTGCCCGAACGACAGCGCATCCGCCTCGTCCTGCGGGCTCGCGCGCCGCAGCAGCGCCCGCAGGCGCGCCTGCAGCTCACCGACGTCGAACGGCTTCACCATGTAGTCGTCCGCGCCCACGTCCAGCCCGTCGATGCGGTCGGACACCGCGTCGCGCGCCGTCAGGATCAGGACCGGCACGCGGCTGCCCATGCGGCGGATGCGACGGCACACCTCGAGGCCGTCGATCCCCGGCAGGCCCACGTCCAGCACCACCGCGCCCGGCACCTCCTCGACGAGGCGATCGAGCGCCGCCTCGCCGTCCTCGGCCAGCTGCACCTCGTAGCCCGCCAGCGTCAACGCCCGGCGCAGCGCTTCGCGCACCGCGCGGTCGTCGTCGACCACCAAGATCCTCACGAGCGTGATTCTCGCGCGCCCACGCTTTCCAGCGCGGACGCGCGGCCTGCGCAGTCGTACAGAGTCGTCGCGGAGCTGCCGGTCCTCGACGAGCCCATCACCGAGGAGGCTGCGGACGTGGCCGTGCCGCTCGACGAAAGCGTCACCTGCTCGCACGCCTTCGCCACCGCCGCCATCGCCTTTTTCGCGCCCACCCGGGTTTCACCCGGGGACGGCCGCCGCGGAGGCCGCCGGCCGCGCCGAAGCCGCGCGAGCCGGTCCCGCCGGAGGAGCCCGCGCCCGCGAAGCCGGCCGCACCCGCGAAGCCTCCCGCACCGGCGGACGAGCCTGAGCCGGCGAACCCACCCGCGGCGCCAGGCACGCTCGCCGAGCCGCGGGAGCTCGTGCCTTCTTCGTCGAGCACCCAGCGGATCTTGCCGGAGCGGATCTCCTGCGCGAGCCACGACAGGCTCACCTCGCTCTCGCGGCCGGAGAAGCCGCCGATGCCCACCACGTTCGAGTCCCCGTCGAGGATCGCCGTTGCCGCGTTCGACTGGCTGGCCACCGCGATCGTGCCGCCGCCGTGGTCCTTCACGTAGGAGAGGACGCCCGAGGTCACGTTGCCGCCGATCGGCGCGCCGATCGCGCCGCCGGAGCCGCCGAGACCGCCGGGCACGGCGCCCGCTGCGCTGAGAGCGCCGGCAGGCGGACCGCCGATGCCAGCGCTGGCGCCCGTGCCAGCAGGCCCGCCCGACCCGCCGGCGCCTGCGCCAAGCCCGATACCGCCCCCGCCCGGCCCGCCGGAGCGGGAACCGAACCCGCCCGCCCCGCCGAAGCCGCCCATGCCGCCGCTCTCGGCCGAGGCCGGGCCTCCCGCAGGGAAGGTGCCGTTGGTGGCGTGGCCGAGAGTGTCGAACGCCCACACCGCGGGGGCCGCCAGCAGCGCCGCGACCGCCGCGCCCGTCGCCGCCATGCGTACGGCGCGCGAGCCGAAGGCCAGCAGCGCGAGCGCCGCCAGCAGGCCCACCACGATGAGGACCGCCGGCAGCCATGTGAGCTGCCCGGGGTAGTCGGCGCGGACGACCAGCTCGACTACGACGCCCGCGAGCACCGCCAGCGGGCCTACGACGCGGGCGTTCACGCCGCCGGAGACGAGCTGCGCCGCGCCGGCGCCGACGAGGGCGGCGGCGAAGGGCGCGAGCAGGGACACGTAGTAGGGGTGGAAGATGCCGCTGGCGAAGCTGAGCAGCACGGCGGTGGTGGCGAATGCGCCGCCCACCACCATCAGCCAGCCGCTGCGGGCGTCCGCGCGGCGCAGGCGGCTGGCGGCGAGGATCGCGAGGCCGCTGACGAGCGCGAAGCCGAGCAGCCACCCCGCCTGGCCGCCGAGCGCTGAGTTGAGCAGGCGCAGCGGCCCGGTGGCGCCGCCGAACATGTTGCTCACCGTGCCACCCGGCCCGCCGGACTGGCCGTCGACGCGCCCGACGCCGTTGTATCCGAAGATCAGCGACAGGATCGTGTTGTCGCTCGTGCCCGACACCCACGGGCGGTCCGCCGCGGGAGTGAGTTCGACGAGCAGCGGCCACGCGCCGCCGACGAGCAGCATCGCGCCGCCGCCGGCGAGGAGCTGGCTCAGCGCGTGCATCCGCCCCCGCGCAACCCGGACCGCGTGCCGGCCGGCGGGCGCGAGCCACAGCCAGGCGGCGGCGATGCCCGGCACGACGACCAGCGCGACGAGCATCTTCGTCTCGAAGCCCAGGCCCACGCACACGCCCGCCGCCACCAGCCAGCGCGTGCCCCTGCCGGCGGGGGCGCGTTCGAGCGCCCGCACCGCGCACCAGATGGCGGCGACGGAGCACAGCACGAGCAGCGCGTCGGGGTTGTTGTGGCGGGAGATCGCGACGGTGATCGGCGTGAGCGCCAGCGCGAGGCCGGCGACGAAGCCGCCGACGCGACCGAAGCGCCGGCGCACGAGGTCGTACATCAGCGCCACGCTGGCGACGCCCATGAGCGCCTGCGGGACGAGGATGCTCAACGAGTGAAAGCCGAACACGCGCACGGACAGCGCCTGCACCCACAGCGCGAGCGGCGGCTTGTCGACGGTCATCACGCCGCCCTTGTCGAGCGAGGCGAACAGGAAGTCGTGCCAGCTGACGCTCATCGACTTGACGGCCGCCGCGTAGTACTGGTTGGCCCAGCCGTTGCGCGCGAGCGCCCACAGGTTGAGGACCGCCGCCAGCGACATCACCGCCGCGAGCTCCGGGTGGGGCATGTACGCCACGAGCGCCCCAGCCACCGCGCGCGCCCGCCGTGGGGTACCTCCGAGCGTCGTGGCCGGCGCCGCAGATGCTGCGGAGGAGGCGGCCGAGCTTGTCTGCCATGGATGACTCATGGCGAGAGCATCGACGCCCGGCGTACGGGCAACCTTTGGCGAACGTCGGAGCTTTGTAAGTGCGACCTACCGGTGATCGCGGCAGTCGACGGCGATGTCGAGCGCCGCACAGACCTCCCGCATCCGATCGTCGCCGAGCCGTCCGAGGCGCTCGACGAGGACGGCGACGGAGACGCTCTCGACGGAGTCGAGGTTGACCGCCGACTGGCGAGGAACCGGATCGCGGCCCCGTTCCAGGACCACCTCGCTGGCCAGGCCTCGGATCGTGGTCGTGCACGGCGCCACCAGCGCACGTCTCAACCGCGGGATGGCAGCGTCACGCGAGAGCACCACGACGGGTCGTCGGCCAACCTCCGGCAACTCGCACCACCACATCTCGCCCCGTGCCGGAAGTGGGCTCACGCTCACGATGCGCCGGCCGCCTCCCGGAACGACGCCAGATCACCCCACGCATCGGGCTCGTGCAGCGGATGCAGGTCGTAGGCGCCGTAGGCGCCATCGATCTCGGCTGCCCGATGTTGGTCGAGGAGGGCCGCCAGCGCCTGATCGAGGAGAGCGGCGTCCGTCGACGGAGAAAGTGCGCTGCGTGCGCTCGCCAGCAGCTTCTCGTCCACGGTCGTGCTCACCCTCACTCTTGCCATGCCCCGATGATGCCATATATGTGCCACTGGGCCAAGGTCCGCTGTCTTTGCTTCATCAGATGACTTTCGTCAGGGACGGGTTCAAGTCCCGCACCAGGCAGCAAAGATTGACCTGGAGATCAAGGCTTGCTTGGCGCTTGCAAGTAGACGAGGCGGTCGGCGAGCTGCTGGCCGGTGACGTCCCGGACCGCTGGTACCAGCGGTCCGATGCCCGCCGCACGACGCGACATTCGGGATGAGAGCGCGATCAGCACGCCAGGGTGATGCTGGCCGGCGACGACGTGGTCCGCCGAGATGCCCGCGAAGTCGGCGACGTTCTCGGTGAGCAGCGTACGCCCGTCGGCGATCGCCGCCGCAAAGACCTCGGGGTCAGGGCTCCCGGCCAGTCCGAGCTCGACGACGGTGCAGGCGTCGACGTCGGCCGCTCGAAGCGCCTCGGCTAGGCCGGGCGAGTACATCTCGTCCAGCAGCAGCTTCAATGCGTCTCGGCGGCGGCCGTTTCGCGACGGTGCAACTCGATGCGTGCAGCGATCTCATCCGGGTAAGAGGCGCGATAGCGCAGCGCGGCGTCCACCTGCGAACGCGTGAGGACCGAGTCCTCGACGAGCGCCGCGACGGGGTCGTCCTGCGCCGTCAGGTCATCCACCCACATGACGACCTCCCACACGTCAGGGCCGCCAAGCAGCCCCGCACGCCGGCCGGCCGGGCCGTCACGGAACGTGATGAGCGGATGTTCGTCGCGGCGGGCTCCCTCCTCGGCATAGCGACGAAGTCGATCCGACAGAGTCTCACCGGCGGTGCGCGCCCGCAGACGAAGACGCTCCGCGAGCGCATCGTCAAGACGCACAGACACATTCACCGACACGTATGCAGCGTAGCACAACGTCTGCACTCGGGCGCACCAAAGCCAGCTCAGTCGATCAGGCGCCTGCCGAGCTGCCACACCGCCAGCCGCCACATGACGAGCGCGAACGCGATCAGCACGCCCGCGTGCACCAGGTCGTCCGGCCCGAGGCCGCCGAGCGAGCAGTCGCGGACGAGCTGCACGCAGTGGTACAGCGGGTTCACCTGCGCGATCGCGCGGATGCCGGCGGGGAGCTTTTCGATCGGGAAGAACGTGCCGGCGAGGAGGAACAGCGGGGTGAGGACGGCGCTGGTCACGTAGTTGAAGTTGTCGATCGTCTTGGCGACCGCCGCCACGGTCACGCCAAACGCGGCGAAGCCGAACCCGGTGACGAACCCCACGAGCGTGACGAGCAACATGCCCGCGTTCGGTTCGAGGCCGAACGCGATGCCGACCACCAGCGGCGCCAGGCCGTACACCCCCGCGCGCAGCGAGATCCACAGGATCTCCGCGGTGATCAGCTCTTCGACGTCCACCGGCGCGGCGAGCATCGCGTCGTAGGTGCGCTGGAACTGCCAGCGGATGAACGTGTTGAACATCCCCGGGAAGGCCGAGGAGAACAGCACCGCCGTGGCGACCACGCCGGTGGACACGTACTGGACGTACGTCAGGTGGCCGACGTGTTTCACCAGCGCGCCGAAGCCCAGCCCGAACGCCAGCAGGTAGACGGTCGGCTGCACGACCGACGAGAACGTCGTCGACTTCCAGTAGCGCGAGAAGATCGACAGGTCGCGGCTCATCACGCCCGCGAGCGCCGCCGGTTCCAGGCGCCCGATGCGCCGGTCGCCAGAGGGCGTCCGGCCCACCGCCGAGGTCTGCGACCGCGCGCCCCCACTCGTCATTCGATGTCCTCCCCCGTCAGCGCCACGAACGCGTCCTCGAGGCTCGCCGGGCGGCGCACGCCCTCCGGCGCCTGCCCGTTGAGGGTCTCCGCGCGCATGATCGCCACCGACAGGCCCCTGCGCCGGCTCCGCCAGCCGTTGCTCGCCGCCAGCTCGCTCACCTGCGCGAGCCGGTCGGCCGTCCCGTACACCTCCAGCACCTGCTCGCCGGCGTGCTCGAGCACGAGCTCCGCGGGGGTGCCCTCGGCGATGATCCGCCCCGCGGACATCACCGCCACGGTGTCCGCCAGGCGCTCGGCCTCCTCGATGTAGTGGGTGCTCATCAGCACCGTCACCCCGCTCGTGCGCAGGGAGTCGATCAGCGACCACAGCTCCTGGCGGACCTGCGGGTCGAGGCCCACCGTCGGCTCGTCCAGCAGCACCAGCCGCGGCTCGTGGATCAGCCCGCGCGCCACCAGCAGGCGCCGGCGCATGCCGCCGGAGAGCTCCTTCACGATCGTGTCCGCCCGCGGCAGGAGGTTCGCGATCTCGAGCGCCCGCGCCACGGCCTGCCCGCGCTGCGCCCGCGGGACTCGATAGAGGCGCGCGAACACCGTCAGGATCTGCCGGCAGGTGAGCTCCACGTCGAGGTTGTCAAGCTGCGGCACCACCCCCATCTCCAGGCGCGACTGCTTGGACTCGCGCGGCAGCTCGTAGCCGAGCACCGAGATCTCGCCCGCGTCCGCCAGCGCCTGCGCGGTCAGCATCCGCATCGTCGTCGACTTGCCCGCGCCGTTCGGGCCGAGCAGGCCGAAGCACACCCCCGCCGGCACCTCCATCTCCAGGCCGTCCACCGCGGTTATCTCGCCAAAGCGCTTCACCGCGCCGCGAATCGAGATCGCCGGCGGCGCGGCGCTCCCCTGCGGGTGCGCGTGTCGGTCTCCCTGCGGCGACATCCACGACACTCTAGGCCCGCCGATCTGGGACGCCGGTCCATACCGGCGGCGCGCGCCGCCGGCGATCCTTCCCGCAGGCTGTTCGTGTTGCATTCGGGCCGAGGAAGAGGGACATGTCATACAGAGACCCCCAGATCGTCGCGCTCGGCGGCGGAGGCTTCTCGATGGAGCACGAGGGCTCGCTGCTCGACGACTACGTACTGTCGCTCACGGGGGTGTCGCGACCGCGCGTCTGCTTCCTGCCCACCGCCTCCGGCGACGCCGACCACTACGTCGTCCGCTTCTACAGGCGCTTCGCCCCCGACTGCGACGCCAGCCACGTGTCGCTGTTCCGCCGCGACCAGGGGACGAGCGGGGTCGAGGACGACCTCGCCCGCCACCTGCTCGCCCAGGACCTCATATACGTCGGCGGCGGGAACGTCCTGAGCATGCTCGGCGCCTGGCGCGCGTACGGCCTCGACGCGATCCTCCGCCGCGCCTGGCGTCGGGGGATCGTCCTCTGCGGGCCCTCCGCCGGCTCGCTCTGCTGGTTCGAGCAGGCGCTCTCCGCCTTCCACGGCGCGCCGCGGATCGTCCGCGGCCTCGGCTTCCTGCCGTACTCCAACTGCGTCCACTACGACGCCGAGCCCGCGCGCCGCGCCGAGTACAACCGCTTCGTCGCCGACGGCATGCGCGGCGGGTTCGCCACCGAGGACGGCGTCGCCCTGCACTTCCGCGGGACTGCCCTCGACCGCGTCGTCAGCTCCCGGACGGACGGGGCGGCGTTTCTGGTGGAGCCGTCTGACGAGTCCGATCAGGGCGTCCGCGAGACCCGACTCGAGGCGAGCCACCTGGCCGCCGGCGCGCCAGCCGGCCCGCCCGCCGCGCCGCCGCCGACGAAGGCGAGCCCGCGCGCTCGCTCGAAGCGGGAGGCTGTCGCCGCGTGAACGCCGCCCGGCCGGAAGTCGACCCCCGACAGCGGCTGATCTTCGCGATGGGCGGCGGCGGCTTCACGATGGAGCCGTCCAACCCCCTGCTCGACGACTTCGTCCTCTCGCTCGCCGACGTCGGCGAGCCGCGGGTCCTGTTCCTGCCGACGGCCTCCGGCGACACCAACGCCCAGGTCAACGCCTTCAAGGCGCGCTTTCACGAGCGCGCGTGCGTCGGCGAGGTGCTGTCGCTGTTCCACCTGCGCGAGCGCACGCGCACGCTCGAGGAGAGCGTGCTCGCGCAGGACGTCATCTACGTCGGCGGCGGCTCGATGCGCAACCTGCTCGCCCTGTGGCACGCCCACGGGCTCGACAGCCTGCTCGTGCAGGCGTGGCAGCGCGGCACCGTCCTCGCCGGGCTCAGCGCCGGCGCCATGTGCTGGTTCCAGGGCGGCGTCACCTGCTCCAGCGGCGCCCCCGAGCCGATCGCCGGCCTGGGCATCCTCGAGGGCTCGCTCACCGTCCACGCCGACGGCGAGCCCGAGCGCCTGCCGGTGTGGCTGGCGGCCGTCCGCGACGGCGCCCTCCCAGGCGGGTGGGCGCTCGACGACGGCGTCGGCCTGCTGTTCCGCGGCGAGCGGCTCGAGCGCATCGTCAGCTCCCGCCCGGGCGCCGGCGGCCAGCGTGTCGACGCGATCGCCGGAGAGCTCGTCCGCAAGCGCCTCGACGTCGAGCTGCTCGGCGAGGGCCCCCAGGCGACGCTCGGCGGCTTCGACGAGGCCGTCGAGGAGCTGCGTCGGGTCAACCGCATGCGCCGCGGCGGCTCGCGCGGGCGCTAGAACACGCGTCCAGATCCGCCGAGAAGTGCGTAGTTCCCTTGCGAAAACGGCGAATTACCCGAAAAGGACGACATCAATTGCCCGAAACGGGCAGGCGGCGTCCTCAGAGCAAGACAACTACATACCACCGCATGGAACCCTCACCACCCACATCCTCCGACAAGCGCTTTGACAGGCCGCTTCGATGCGTGTCCTCCGGCTACATGTCGGATGGGTGCTCCTGCCAGGCCACGGTGCCCGCGAGCGTGGTCACCGCGGCCTGGGACCAGGAGCTCCGGCGCGCGCCGGCCCGCGAAGACCAGTTCTTCACGTTCACCTGGACCGGCGGCGAATGGCTCGGCTACGGGCTGCGCGACGGCAGCATACGCGGCGTGTACTGCCCCGAGCACAACGCCCGGCGCACGCAGCACTCGAGCGCCTACAGCGTCGCAGCCTGAGCGCGGGCTACGAGCCCACGCGCTCGAAGATCGCCGCCAGGCCCTGCCCGCCGCCGATGCACATCGTCTCCAGCCCGAGGCGAGCCTCGCGCCTGTCCATCTCGCGCAGGAGCGTCGCGAGGATGCGCGCGCCGGTCGCGCCCACGGGATGCCCGAGGGAGATGCCGGAGCCGTTCACGTTCACCCGCTCGAAGCCGTCGGCGAGCCGCCACTCGCCCATCACCGCCAGCACCTGCGAGGCGAACGCCTCGTTGAGCTCGATCAGGTCGATGTCCTCGAGCGTCAGGCCATCGCGCCCGAGCGCCGCGCCCGCGCGTTCGAGCGCCACGCGCGTCGCGGGCACCGGCCCGATGCCCATCGTCTCCGGCGCCACCCCCGCGACCGCCCACGAGACCAGCCGCGCGAGCGGGCGCAGGCCGAGCTCGGCCGCGCGGTCGGGGTGCGTGACCACGCACACCGCCGCGCCGTCGTTCTGGCCGCTCGAGTTGCCCGCGGTGACCGTCGCCTGCGGATCGCTCGCGCCCATCACCGGGCGCAGCTTCGCCAGCGTCTGGAGCGTCGTGTCCGCGCGCGGGTGCTCGTCGGTGTCCACCAGCGTCTCGCCGCCGCGCGCGGGCACCGCCACCGGCACGATCTCCTGCGCGAACGCCCCGCTCTGCTGGGCGGCCACCGCGCGCTCGTGCGAGCGCAGCGCCAGCTCGTCCTGGGCGTCCCTGGAGATCCCGTACTCGCGGCGCACGTTCTCGGCCGTCTCCAGCATCCCGCCCGGCACCGGGTGGTTGACGCCGCCGGCGCTCACGCGCGCGCGTTCGAGCCGGTCCTCGAGCCTGATCGCGCCGCCCTTCACCCCCCAGCGCGGACGCGTGGAGTAGAACTCGGCCTGGCTCATGCTGTCCGCGCCCCCCGCCAGCACCAGCTCGGCGGCGCCCGTCGCCACCTGCATGCAGCCGTAGATCACCGCCTGCAGCGCCGAGCCGCAGCGGCGGTCGATCTGCAGGCCGGGCACCTCGATCGGCAGGCCGGCGTCGAGCGCGGCCACCCGCCCGATCGCCGGCGCCTCCCCGCTGGCGTAGCACTGGCCCATGATCACGTCGTCCACGTCCTCGCCGCGCACGCCCGTGCGCGCCACCAGCTCGCGGATCACGCTCGCCGCGAGCACCGCGGCGCCGACGTCGCGCAGCACCCCGCCGAAGCGCCCCACCGGCGTCCGCAGCGGCTCGCAGATCACAGCGTCTCTAGTCGTCATCGCCTTGGGATACCTCCAGACCGTATTGCCCGCGGGACCCTACCCGCTCGACCGCCGCCTGGGATCTAACATCGATCGGGTGAACCTGGCCAGGCGCATGTTCGCGGCGCACGCGCAGGCCGAGCGCCGCGGGATTCCGGTGGAGGAGCTGCTCGGCACGCGCCGGGAGCTGATCGTCGGCGGGGCCGGCGCGCTGGCCGCCGCGACGCTCGCCGGCTACCCGTCGCGGAGCGCCGCGAAGGCGCCCCCTGCGCCCGCGCCGTCCGCTGCTCGCGTGGCGATCGTCGGCGCGGGGCTCGCGGGGCTGCGCTGCGCGCACATGCTGTGGCAGGAAGCGCCCGGCGAACCGATCGCGACGACCGTGTACGAGGCCAATCCAGAACGCGCGGGCGGACGCTGCTGGACGCTGCGCGGCTTCTTCGAAGCCGGCCTGATAACCGAGCACGGGGGCGAGTCGATCAACTCCGACCAGTCCGCAATCCGCCGGCTCGCCGCGAAACTGGGCCTCGAAGAGGAGGTGGTGCGCGGCGGCACGCTGAAGCAGGGCGAAGAAGCCTTCTGGATCGACGGCGCCCACTACACCGAAGCGCAGGCGGCGGCCGACTGGGCGAGCGTCGGCCACCACGCCTTCAAGACCGCCGCGCGCGAAATGCGCTCCGCCGCCGGCGCGGCGCGCCTGGATGCGATGGCGGTGCCCGAGTGGCTGGACAGCACCGAGATCGGCTCCTCCAGCCGCCTCGGCAGGCTGCTGCAGTCGAACACGGTCTCCGAGAACGGCGGCGACCCCGGCGAACAGTCAGCGATGGACGTCATCGAACTGACGGCCGCGAGCCCGCGCAAGCCCTTCGACCTGCTTCCCGGCGACAACGAACGGTTTCACATCGCCGGCGGCAACGACCAGCTCGTCTCGAGGATGATCGCCGAGCTTCCCGCGGAAACCGTCAGGCACGGCTACCAGCTCGTGTCGCTGCGCGAGAACTCGGACCTCACGGTGACCCTCTTCTTCGACGCCGGCGCGGGCACGGTGGAAGTGACGGCCGACTACGTCGTCCTCGCCTTGCCGTTCAGCACGCTGCGCAACGTCGATCTCTCGCAGTCGGGGCTCTCGCCGGAAAAGCTGACGGTGATACGGACGCTCGGGATGGGCTCGAACGCGAAGATCCACCTGGAGCTCCAGCGCAAGACCTGGCCGGCGCTGGGCTTCGACGGCTCCGCCTACGGAGAATGGAATGGCTTCTCCACGGCGTGGGACGACTCCGTCCCGCTCGGAGCCGACGCGAGCCCCGCGCTGCTGCTCGCGTTCCCCGGCGGCGACGTCGGCAGGACCGGGCTCACCGGGGCGGCGCACGGGATCGCCCCGGTCGCGGACGTGGACTGGTTCCTGGGTGAAATCGAACCTGTGTACCCCGGCACGAGCGCCGTCTATACGGGGCGCGCCTACGAGGACCACTGGGCGCTCGACCCGTGGGTGCTCGGCGCCTACTCCTACTACCAGGTGGGCCAGGCGACGACATACGGGAAGATCGCGGCGACCACCGAAGGGCGCATCCACTTCGCCGGCGAGCACACCGCCGGCGAACAGCAGGGCTTCCTCGACGGCGCCGTCATCACCGGCGAACGGGCCGCCCGCCAGCTGATGCGAAAGCTCGGCAAGTAGTCGGGGTTCTTCAGAACACGATCGTGCGGCCCGCGTCCACGAGCACGCGGTCGTCGAGGTGCATGCGCACGGCGCGCGCGAGCACGGTCCGCTCTACGTCGCGTCCCAGCCGCTCGATGTCGGCGACGGTGTAGTCGTGCCCGACGCGGACGACGTCCTGCTCGATGATCGGGCCCTCGTCGAGCTGCTCGGTGACGTAGTGGGCCGTGGCGCCGATCAGCTTCACGCCGCGCTCGTACGCCTGCCGGTAGGGCTCGGCGCCCGCGAAGGCGGGCAGGAACGAGTGGTGGATGTTGATCACCGGGCAGCCCACCCGCTCGAGGAAGCCCGCCGAGAGGATCTGCATGTAGCGGGCGAGCACCACGAGGTCGGCCGAGCCGGCGAGCACCTCCAGCGCCTGCTGCTCGGCCTGCGGCTTGGTGTCCTTGCTGACGGGGATGTGCAGGAAGCGGACCCCCAGCGACTCGACGCCCGCGCGCAGGTCGTCGTGGTTGGAGATCACGCAGAGCACGTCCATCTCCAGCTCGCCGCGGCTGGCGCGCCAGAGCAGGTCGAGCAGGCAGTGATCGGCGCGGGAGGCCATCAACGCGACGCGGCGGCGCTCGCGCGCGTAGGAGATCCTCCAGGTCATCGCGAAGCGCTCGGCCAGCGCGCCGAACGCGGCCTCGAAGGCCCCGCGATCCTCCTCGACGGCCGGCAGGTAGAACGCGCAGCGCATGAAGAACGTGCCGTGCTCGGGGTGGGTCGAGTACTGATCGGAGCTCACGATGTTGGCCCCCGCCTCGTACAGGAACCCCGAGACCGCCGCCACGATCCCCGGCCCGTCGGGGCAGCCGATGAGCAGCCGCGCCGTGTGCTCGGCGCCCCGCGCGGCTTGAGTGGAGGAGGGGCTCATCAGTGGCTCACCGCCGCCGCCAGCCCGGAGACGAGCCTGTCCTCACAGAAGCGCTCACTGTCCATGCTCGTGATCGTACGCAGCCACGCGTGTGCGATCAGCCGAGGTCGCCGCGTGGCGCTACCCAAAGGCTGGGGAACGACAGCGATGTGTGCTCCACGATGACGTCGTAGTCGTGGTCGTAGTGCAGCACGCCGAGATCCTCAGCGGTCGCTACTGACGCAATCAGCAGATCGACGGGCTTGACGCGGTGTGAGATGCCTGGCTTGGCGGCGAGCTCGGCCTGGGCCGTGAGTGCCGTAGCCGCGGCCTCGGCGGTCAGCGGCGCGTGAGGCAGCGCGTCCAGTCGCTTGGCGGTGATGGCAAACCCATCGCTGTCACGAGCGCTGAAGCGCATCTCCAGCAGAGTCGGTGGGCACGTCCACAGCTCGTCGGCGAGGAGCGCCGCCTCGAAGGTCTCGCGCGCGGGCCCGACGAGGCGCCCGTCGAGCAGCCGAGCCCAGACTGAGTTGTCGAGGAGCAGCGGCCGGCCGTAGCCGGTCAATGCGTCCAGCCGTGCTCGCGAACCTCGTACGCGGCAGCCGCGTCGAGGCCGTCTCCGCTACGCAGCTGCTCGATCAACTCGCGACGCAGCTCGGCCTTCTCAGCCTCTCTTCCGCGACCGACTTCGATCTCCCGCAGTCGATCACGAGCGCCACGGATCACCAGGTCGTCGAGCCTCACGCGCTCCCCTCGACGTCGAAGGGAGTCGAGCGCCTCACGCACGGGAGGCGTCTCAGTGATCGAATGACGCGGATGACGGGTGGGCACACCCTGAGTGTAGCACCCGGTACAGCACCATGCCTTCCCCGGCGGCAGACCTTCTCGAGCTGCAGGCAAGCCCGTGGGCAGGAGGACGGCCGATCGAGGAGCTCAAGTCCAAAACCAGGCGGATTCGCGTAATTGACATCATGCGGAGCCGTGGATAGAGTCGCCCGGATGGCGAGGATAAGAGCGTGGCGGCGATGAATTCCCCGGGCCGATGAAGCTTCGCGTACCCAAGATGGTGGCGAGGATGTTGCCGGAGCTCGTCGGCCGGCTCGGTCTGGGCGGCGTGCCGTGTATCCGGAGGCTGGTCAGCCGTGCTGTGATCAACAAGTTCGCGTACGCGACGACGTTGCGCCCGCGTGCCCTGTCGCTAGCCAGCGATTACACGAGCTGGTTGAGCCTGACCGACCGCACCTACTCGGGGCGGCATCTGCCGCCGCCCACGCCGGAGCAGCAGGCGGCACTTCCTCCCGAAGCCGATGTGGTCGAGCTGTACCGACGTGAGCGGCTGACCCCCTCTACCGACACGAGCGTGATGTTCATGTTCTTCGCGCAGTGGTTCACGGACAGCTTCCTGCGCACGAGCCTTACCGACTATCGCAAGAACGAGTCCAACCACGAGATAGACCTATGCCAGATCTACGGAAGGAACATCGAAGCAACGAACCTGCTTCGCTCACAGCAGGGCGGGCGACTCAAGAGCCAGATGATCAAGGGCGAGGAATACCCAGCGTTCCTGTTCGCCCCCCACGAGGCGGGCCAACCGGCGGCCTTCAAGCCAGAGTTCGACGGGCTATTCGAACCGGCGTTCATCACCGACGTGATCCTGAGGAGCGCCCCCGAACAGCAGACGGACACGTTTTTCGCGGTTGGCCTCGAGCACGGCAACTCGACGATCGGCAACACGGTCATGAACATCGCGTTCATCCGCGAGCACAACCGCGTTGCTGACATCCTCGCCAACGAGAACCCCGAATGGGACGACGAGCGGATCTTCCAGACCGCCCGCAACATCTTGATCGTGATCCTGCTCAAGCTGGTAATCGAGGAGTACATCACACACATCGGGCCGTTCAATTTCCCACTCGAAGCGGTGCCGCTCATCGCGGACGAGGAGCGCTGGAACCGGACCAACTGGTGCGCGATCGAGTTCAACCTGCTGTACCGCTGGCATCCGCTTGTCCCGGAGACGATCGGCACAGGGCCGGGCGCCTTGAACGCGACCGGCTTTCGCAACAACAACACGCTGGTGCTGGAAAAGGGCATCGAGGCGGTCATGGCGATGTGCTCAAAGGAGCCCGCCGGGAAGATCGGGCTTTCGAACACGCCCGCGTTCCTGGTCGACAGCCCGAGCCCGGAATGGCCTTCGGTTGAGCAGGTAACAGTGGGGCTCATGCGCAAAGCACGGCTGCGCTCATTCAACGACTACCGCGAGGCATACGGCCTCTCGCCAATCACCAGCTTTGATGAACTCACCTCTGACACCAGCCTGCGCCAGCGACTCAAGGCGCTCTACGGAACCATTGACAAACTGGAGTGGTACGTCGGCATCTTCGCCGAGGACTACCCAGAATACGAACGGATGGGCGAGCTGATGAGCTACATGGTCGCCAACGACGCGTTCACCCAAGCCCTGACCAACCCGCTGCTCGCCCGCAACGTCTTCAACGAAGCGACATTCACCAAAACCGGACTGAGCATCATCAAACAGACCGGTGCGCTACAAGACATCGTAACCCGGAACGCCGCAACACCAGACGCGGTCCACGTGAGCTTCAGCTACGCCCCGAAGGGCTAGGCCCACGGCAACCGGTGCCCGACGACACAAGAGGCTATCTGAGCTGGAGTCTAGGGTAGCTGGGCCAACACTCGGGAAGCGCTCGCTGTCAAGGAAAGGCGCCGCCGCGTGAACGTGGGCCGTGCCGAGGAGCTCTTGGTCCACGCGGTGAAGTACATGTTTCCACCGGTGCGGGGCGGTGAGACCCGTGGGGTCCCGACGGCGTGGGCGGCACCACCGTAGCGGGACAAGTCGAGGATCAACGGAGGGGAAGAGATTCGAACTCTCGGTACGCCAATCAGGCGCCCATCGCGAAGTCGAGATCGATCGCGAGGCTCGCGACCACTTCCACAACAGCATGTTCCACGGCTTCGACTTCGACAGCACCATGCTTCGGATCGGGTCGATGAACATGCTCCTGCACGGGGTGGAAGCTCCGGACATCCGCTACCGCGACTCCCTCTCCGAGGGCGCCGGCGACGAGGAGGGCATCTACTCGCTCATTCTCGCCAATCCGCCGTTCGCCGGCAGCCTCGACTACGAGACGACTGCCCAGAACCTGTTGCGCGTCGTCAAGACGAAGAAGACCGAGCTGCTGTTCCTCGCCCTCTTCCTGCGGTTGCTCCGGCCCGGCGGCCGACGCCGAAGTCGACGACCTGATCACCGCGATCCGCGCGGTGGACACCAACGCCCGACCAAAGGACGAAGCCGCCTGAGATCCACGGGCCACACTGCAAACGTGCGGTTTTTGCTCAAAACGGGGATGGCGGGACGACTCTCGAAATCTCCGTGGCCCCTGATCCGACGGCTCCACGAGGAGCGGTTTAGCCAAGGGCCCTCCAAGTGTTCCGACAGGTCGGATAAGCTCATGCCTAATGGCGGTCGATGAGGTGGAGAATGGGAGCGAGGATGGCTCTGGCGAGCGCTCGCGCTCAACCCGATCCCTCGTCTTCATTAGCCACGATACGCGCGACGCCGACCTTGCTGAAGCTCTGAGTAAATTGCTGTCAAGCGTCAGCGCCGGCATGCTCAAGACCTTTCGATCGTCAGACCGCAAGGGCAGTCAAGGCATCGACTTTGGGGCGGAATGGTATCCGGAGCTCATGAAGCAGCTTGACGCTGCCTGCGACGTCGTCTGCCTGCTTACCGAGCAAAGCCTCGGACGTCCATGGATCTTGTACGAGGCGGGTGTCGCCAAGGGCAAGCTCGACGTCCCGGTGCATGGTCTCGCCCTAGGCGTGCCTCTTTCCAAGGCGGGTGTTGGGCCATTTGCCCAGTTTCAAAATTGCAACAACGATACCGACTCGATCATGAAGCTAGTGATCCAGCTCGTCCAGCGCTTGCCCGATGCCGAGCCAGACCGCGACATGGTTCGCGCACAAGTGGAGATCTTTCGAGGCCAGATCGAGAGCATCCTCGCTCAGCGAGTCGCTGACACCGATGACGACGAGCTCGAATATGACGAGGCGTCAACCGCCAAGCTGTTCGAGGAGATCAAGGTGATGTTCCAAGATCTGCCCTCCCGCATAGACGGCGTAGCTGAGCGCGCCCGCGAACCTCGAGCGGTTATGCGTTTGCGCCCAGGCATGATTCAGGACATGGCCCTCATGGCAGGAAGGGGCAAGCCCAATGTCGGCATAGTCGCGCTGGTCGCTTCTTCCTACTTCCGCGACGACCTGCCATGGCTCTATGAGATGGGAGTGGAGCTATATCGTCAGTCGCTGACTGCCAGGCCTGCTGCGGTAGCACGGGCCTACCGGAACTTCATGCAGGCGGCTGAGATGGCGGCCATGGGTCCTTGGTCGCGTGAAATTCGCTCTAAGCAAGCGATGCGAATGCTCGATGAGTTGCCCATGTTGCTCAGGGAGTTCGAGGGTCTCTTGGAACGGGCATCAAGCGAAGCGTAGAGCCAGAGTCGACCAAGCTCGTGCCTGGCCAAAGCAATTTGACCTGTGTAGCGAGCAGTCAGGCAGCTTTGGCTGAAGCTGCTCGGATCAGCGACCTGACCACCTCGCCCGGTCTCTCGCCCTGGTCGTCAGCGATCCGCTGCAGTGCCACCGCATCGTCTCCCTCGAGCGTGAACTGCACGCTTAGGTGGCGCTGACGAGAGGGCTGGACCATCTGCACGTCAGCAGGGTCCAGGTTGCTGAGCTCCTCATCGAAGTCCCCAGGCAACGGGTCTAGGCGGGATGGCATCATGATCTCCCCAACATCTTACGCTCGGCAGGCGTGGAGTCCCACCCCGTAATCAGGAGCCACGTAGTCGGCTCGACCGTCTCCTCGATCACGAGCGTCAGGACTCGATTGGCATCGCTCCGGCCGATCACGAGCCTGCGCGTGTCGGGCTGGCGCCGCTCCGGGCTACCGTGCCGGTTCCTGACGATCACATGGAGGGTTCCAGATCGTCTGCTCCGCCTCGGCGACGGAGATCCCACGAGCCCCAAGCTTGTCCAGGGCGGCCTCCGTAGCAAGCAACTGATTGACGGCGTCGGGCACCCGCTAAGCATGACCGACGCTTGGGACATTCCAGCGAACCAAGTTCGAGTAACGGCCTCGTACAGGCCAAAAACGGAGGGGGAGAGATTCGAACTCTCGGTACGCCAATAAGACGCACAACGGTTTTCGAGACCGCCGCATTCAACCGCTCTGCCACCCCTCCGGGGCGACTCTCGAACAGGCTAATGGATCGGGGCGCGGGCACGGGCGGGCGAGGGCGACTGTTGCGCGGGCGCTTTGATCCCGAAGATCCCGGTGGACAACGCACAGACCACCGACTGGCGAGGGCCGGCTTGAGCCGGCGCAGCCGTTGCCCCGATGCACGAGCGCGACATGGGCGCGAGCAGTATCAGTCCGGTTTGTACTCCTCGTCGGCTTCGCCGTAGACGCCCTGATCGGCCTCGCCCTCCATGGGGCCGGCCGTCTCCCGCTCGGAGGCCGCATCGAGCATGATGCGCGTCGGCGTGTGCTCATCGCCATGGGAGGCGTGTTCGATCAGCCCCTGCTCGGCCTGCTCGAAGCCCTCGGACTCGCCTCCCCCTGCCTCGTCGACGGCGCGGCGCGCTTCGCGACGACGCAGTTCGAGCTCGTCGATCCGATCGTCGGCTTCGTCCATGCCCCAACACTACTCTCACGTGTCGGTGCCAGGGCTGCATCGGCGCTCGATTGGCGCTATGCTCGCCGGTGGAGGGCATCACTGACGTCGGCTCCAGCACGGACCGGCAGCACGACCTGACTTCCGGCGTTGCTCCGCAAGCCGTAAGGAGGTCCAGGTGCCCCAAGCTTCGTCGGTACTCAGCTCAGCGGCAGTTCGCCACGCTGCGTCGCCGCCGCTCCCCTCGCACGTGGAAGGCAGGGTGCTTCCAGCGCTGCGACGGTCTTCCGAGGTGAGAAACTCGAGGTGTCGCCGATGAGTGTTCAGACGATCCACGTCGAGCTGAGCGTTCACGAGGGCAGGGCGCTGATCGCTGCCGCCGAGCTGATGATGAGCGTCTTTGGCCCGGAGGTTCGCTCGGAGCTGAACGTCGGTCCCGGCGAGACGGACTTGGAGCTCGCCGCGCTCAGGGTCGAGTCAGCGATCGAGCGCCAGGAGGTGCTGGTCTAGATTGGCCTGCAGGACGATCTCGTGGTACTCGGCATCCGGACTCCCTCTCACGCGACGCTCGCGTAGCGCTGGGGCGGGTCGAGCTCCCGATCCTGCGCGGCGAGGTACGGGGCGAGGTGCTTCGCAGCGATCTTCGTCGCGGGTGACCAAGCGGGGGTGTCGGTGATCTCAGAGTTGAGCACGTGTCCTGCGGTGACGCGTGCCGTGAGATACAAGGGCTTGCCGTCGGTGAGCAGCATGCCTCGTAGCACGGGCTGAAACGGGTCGGGTGTGACTCGCGCGCCGGCGAGCGCGGCGATCGAGCACGCCGCGGTGTCCGCCTGCTGGGCGGCGATGCCCCCGTGCTTGACGGGGAAGTCCGTCGCGTCTCCCGCGGCGAAGACGGGTCCCGCGTCCGCGACCCGGCCGTAGGCGTTGACGCGGATGAAGCCGTTCCTGCCCGAGGGGATGCCGCGCACGGACGGGCCGCGGAGCTCGGGCAGGGCTATGACGCGTTCGGCCTGCACGCAGCGCTCGCCTGGGTTGATCGCCACCTCACCGGGTCGGGGAACCTCGGCGTACGCTGAGGTGATCGTCTGAATTCGTGCTCGTCCGAGCAGTTCGGCAACGGTCCTGCTCACGACTGTGCCGAAGATCGCCAGTGGTGCATTCTCCCGCGTGATGATGCTCACATTCAGCTCTATGTTCATGTCATGCGCGCGTCCGGCGGTCATCAGCGCCAGCTCATAGACCGGCAGCGGCCAGGTCATCACGGCAGGGATCACGAAGGCGAGACTGTGGACGTAGCCGCCCTCGACGTCCCGGATCAGGCCGTGAAGGGTCTCGTCGAGACGGCGGTCGTCGATCGTCAGCGTGTGCTTGTAGCGCGGTCGGGGTCGAGCTCCGAGCGCGACCAGGAGAGCGTCGTACTCGACTTCCTCGGCGGCCTTCGTGTGAGCGACGCGCTTGACGGGATCGACCCACGCCAGCTCGTCGGCGAGGAGCTTCGCGCCAGCGTGATGGATGATCGGCAAGAGCGCGTAGCGGCGGGCATTCGGGTATGCGAACGGCTCGCGGACGGTCATCGGCCGGTACACGAACTCGCCGTTGGGCGCGATCACGGTGACATCCGTCTGATCGGGCGCGAGATGGCGCAGCGCGAGGGCCGCCTCGAGGGCGGCGACTCCGCCGCCGGCGATGACGACGCGGAGCGTTGAGCTGGAAGCGGCACGTTTGCTCGCCAGCGTGCGTGGCACGGCGGGTTGAGTGGGCATGGACTCGCCTCCTTCAAGGCCCCCGACTGAGGACAGGCCCTGCTTGTAAATGGCGTTTCTGTCGCTCGGGACGAAACAGCCCGTGAGGTCGGCGAGAGACAGGGCTTGCCTAGCGGGGGCCTGCGCGAGAGATTCGAGCAGTAGCGGCCGATAACGGCCCTACGTACACGATAGTCGCTTTTTGGATGAGCGCCCGCTCGTCAGGTCGAGGGCGCGAGCATGAACAGCTCGATCTCCATGTCGGGACCTACGTGCTGGTTGGAGATGAACGCCAGGACGTCGCGGCCGGAGAGCTGCTCCACCTGGTTGATGAACCGGCTTTGCATGGCGGTCTGGAAGGCGCTGCGGGTTTCCTGCACGACGGTCGAGCGCTGCAGCTCGATCATCGTCTTCTCCACGTCGGTGTAGACCCCGCCGAGCACGCACGCGAGCAGGTCGTCGCCGAGCATCCGGGTCTTGGCGCTCACGGGCGTGCGGTGGTAGTAGCGCCGGTGCAGCACGACCATCGCGTCGGTCACGGCGCACAACAGCTCATCGCCACTCAGCGGAGGGAGCGCGGCGGACATGATGACCTTCTCTCTCGTCCTCCGGGTCGGGTTCGCGCGCGAGGCGAAGGGCGATAACCCGACGAGCGATCAACACCCACAGTAGCGCCATTGGGCTTTCGCCTCACGGGCCAATCTCGCTCTCACGGCTGAGGCAGAGCCAGCCAGGCGGACTGCATCGGCGCTCGATTGGCGCTATGCTCCCCGGTGGAGGGCATCACTGAGGTCGGCCCCAGCGAGGGCCGGCAGCACGACCTGACTTCCGGCGTTGCTCTGCAAGCCGTAAGGAGGTCCAGGTGTCCCAATCTTCGTCGGTACTCAGCCCCTCCCGGGCTGACCGCGTGTCCGCTCTGAGCGGCGCCTGCGATCAAAGTGCTACGAGCCTTGAAGCTTGGACGGTCGATCGTTCTTTCCCAGATCGACGTCCGGGACAGCGCGGAGGTACTCCTCCTTTCCCTTAACGGGCGCTGGAACAGGCGTGACCGCACCCGCCCCCTGGTGCGGTCACGCCACCCTCTTGTCGATCGACCAGCGGCAAAGCGCCACGGTGCGGCAGAGGACCAGCTGCTGCTCAGAGCACGCTCGGCGAGCGTGGGCGCCCGTCCTTTGCGAGATCGCGTCGAGCGATCTCCTCGCGTACCAGCGGCGCTACCTGCGTCCCGAACAGCTCCATCGAGCGCAGCACGTCTCGATGGGCGACCGCTCCCACGCTCATCTGCGCGATGTAGCGATCGTGGGCGAACAGCTCGTGCTCGAAGAGGATCTTCTCCGCGACCTGCTCGGGTGAGCCGACCGCGAGCGCTCCGTTCGGCGCACGCAGGGCTTCGAACTCCCGCTGCCCCGAGGGCGGCCAGCCACGCTCGCGCCCGATGCGGTTCATCATCGCCAGATACGGCGCCGCAAAGGCCGCGTCGGCCTCGGAGGAGCTGGCGGCGACGAACGCATGGGTGTTGATCGCGAGCTTCGTTCGTGAGCGATCGTGTCCAGCTCGCTCGGCCGTCTCGCGATACAGCTCCACGAGTGGGGCAAAGCGCGCCGGCTCCCCGCCGATGATCGCGATCGTCAGCGGCAGTCCCAGGGTCCCCGCCCTGATGACCGACCCCGGCGAGCCGCCGACCGCGACCCACACGGGCAGACGCTCCTGCACGGGGCGCGGCCACACACCCGCGTTCTCCAGCGCCGGGCGGTGCCGGCCCGACCATGTCACATGGACCTGCTCACGAAGCTCGAGCAGAAGCTCGAGCTTCTCGGCGTAGAGCTCGTCGTAGTCCTCGAGGTCGTAGCCGAACAGCGGGAAGGACTCGATGAACGAACCGCGCCCGGCCATGATCTCCGCCCGCCCGTCAGAGAGCAGGTCGACCTCGGCGAAGTCCTGAAAGACACGGACCGGATCGTCGGAGCTGAGGACGGTCACGGCGCTCGAGAGCCGTATCCGCTCGGTCTTGACGGCGACCGCTGCGAGTACGACCGCCGGTGAGGACACGAGGAAGTCCGGGCGGTGATGCTCGCCGATCGCGAACACGTCAAATCCGAGCTGGTCAGCGAGCTCGGCCTCCTCCATCAGGTCGCGCATGCGCTGACGGGGGCTTATCTCGCTGGCGAGGTCTGCGAACGTGGCGAGTCCGAGTTCCACAAGTCGAGCCTAGCGCATAATAGTTGCGCGCACAACTATCGAGTGCCGGGGGCGACATGCCAGCCGCCAGGGCCGCCCTCGCCGTGATGCCCGTGCCCCCGCCCGAACGACGATCAGGTCGTCTGCGCGCAGCCGCGCAGGAAGTGCCTGATCGCATCTCCCACGAGCCCGTCCACCAGCTCCATCGCGACCATCCCGCCGGTCACCAGCGCGGCGATCCCCTGGATCGTCGCGAACAGCACCAGGCCGACGCGCTCGGGATCGCCGGGTTCGAGCGCCCCCTCGCGCTGTCCCTGTTCGATCAGCTCGAGCATCACCGAGAACGCCCGCTGCGCGGCATCGGCGAGCTCCTGCGAGTGCTCGCCGTGCTTGCCGGCGAACATCAGCTCCAGCAGCGCCGCGTCCTGCGTCGCGAAGCGCACGTACGCTGCCGCCGTCGCCCGGGCGCGAGCGTCGAAGTCCTCCCCGGCGCCGTCAACCGCCGCCCGCAGCTCCGCTCCCAGTCGCTCGAACCCGGCTTCGGCGAGAGCGTCGAGCAGCGCCCGGCGGTCGGGGAAGTGTCGGCGCGGCGCACCGTGGCTGACCCCGACCGCGCGCGCCAGCTCCCGCAGCGACAGCTCCTGAACGCCCCGCTCGCGCAGCGTCCGTTCGGCCTGCGCCAGCAGCGCCGTGCGCAGGCTGCCGTGGTGGTAGGGCCGCTCGCCTCTCGCAGCGGCGTCAGGCGCGGCGGTCGTGGCTGTCGCTTCGGACATGCCCAAAGCGTACCGCAGTAAGTAGACGTTGACAGCATTGTTGTCGTGAACTACATTGTTGCCCATGACTACTTCCAGCAGCGCCCACCTCCCTGACATGAGCGACCGCACCGTGGTCGTCACCGGCTCCAACAGCGGCATCGGCCGCGCCGCCGCCTCGATGCTCGCCGGCGCGGGCGCGCACGTCGTCCTCGCGGTCCGCGACACCGACAAGGGCAACGCCGCCGCCACCACCATGCCCGGCGCGATCGAGGTCCGACAGCTCGACCTCGCAAGCCTCGCCTCCGTACACGAGTTCGCCGAGGGCTACAGCGACGATATCGACATCCTCATCAACAACGCCGGCGTCATGATCCCGCCGCTCACGCGCACCGCCGACGGCCACGAGCTGCAGTTCGGCACAAACCACCTCGGCCATTTCGCACTCACCAACCTGCTGCTCGAGCAGATCACCGGGCGTGTCGTCACCGTCGCCTCCGGCGCCCACAAAGCCGGGCGCATCGACTTCGACGACCTCAACTGGGAGCGCAAGCCCTACAGGGCGGTCAGCGCCTACGGCCAGTCCAAGCTCGCCAACCTGCTCTTCACCTCCGAGCTCCAGCGCCGCCTCACGGAGGCCGGCTCGACGGTGATCGCCACCGCCGCCCACCCCGGCTACGCCGCCACCAACCTCCAGTTCCACAGCGGCAAACGCGCCGGCGACATGCTCATGGGCGTCGGCAACCGCATCTTCGCGCAGAGCGAAGAGGACGGCGCGCTGCCCACCATCTACGCCGCCGTCGAGGACATCCCCGGCGACAGCTACGCAGGGCCCAGCGGCCTTCTGGAAATGCGCGGCGCCCCCAAGCTCGTCGGCCGCTCGGCCGCCGCCAAGGACGCCGACGTCGCACGACGCCTGTGGGAAGTCTCCGAAGAGCTCACCGGCGTGCGCTTCCCGCTCGCCACCGCCGCCGACGGCGCGGCCCACGCCTCGCGGGGCTGAGCCTGTCCTGAGGGCGATCAGGCGTCGCCGACGATGCGCAGGATCACCGCGCGCGAGGCGTGGCTGCTCGCGTCCAACAGCGCTGCCAGCTCGCTCTCGCGAAGTTCCTCGGCAGCCTCCACGACGACGAGCAGCGGCTCGACTCCGGTGCCCGCGTGGGCGATCACGCGGCGAACCTCGTCGGCCTCACGCTCCAGCGCCTCGGGCGACAGCAGCGACAGCACGACCTGGCCCGCCGCCGGCGCCTCCAGATGCCCGTCGGCGTCGGTCGGGCCCACCTCGACCACGACCTCGCCGCCGGCGATGCTCGGCAGCGTTTGCGCTTGCAGCTGGCGATCGACCTTGCCGCCAAGCGGCACCTGCACGATCAGCCTCGGCTCGGTGATCATGGGCCGACCTTAGCGCCACCCGCGCTGCACGTGGTGCCTGCGATCAGATGATCGATCAAAGACGGCGAAGATCCTCGACCTGGCAAGGACGATCCGAGAGCTCGACGATCTCGGGGTCGCCGGTCAGCAGAACGAGACCATGGGCGGCAGCAGTGACGAGCGCGAAGCAGTCCCCGAGCGCGACCGCGGCACGTGCCTTCAGGCGAGCGACCTCGATCATCCGTGCGGTCCCCGGCAAGTCCAGCGAGAGGGCCGCCCGCAGGTCTGCCAGCGTCTCATCAGCGGCGTCTCGTCCCTGATCGCGCGCCACACGGTAGTAGACCTCCACGAGGTTGACCCAGCTTGCCAGGGGCCGGTCTGCGATCAACCCCTCGATGCGGGAGAGCGCCGGCTCTTCCCCATCCAGCCAGGCGAGGATCGCCCAGGAGTCGAGGCAGACGCTCACCGAGGCTCGCGCGCTCGATCCTCGAGCAGGCGCGCCGCCATCCCCGTGTTCGAGAAGCGGCCGCCCAGGCGGGCGGGAACGCGTCTGGCGCTCAGCACGATTTCCTCGTCTCGCAGCTCGAAGTCGACCTCGTCACCCGGTTGCAGACGAGCGCGATCCCGCAGTGCCTTGGGGATCACCACCTGTCCCTTCGCACCGATCCGACCAGTCATACCGCGCAAGTATAACGCGATCCTCAGATCTCCAGACGCGAGCCCCAACCAGGTCGGCTCGTAGACGCGCGTACACCGTACACACGACTGGCGTTTTGTGCTACGGTCCCAGGATGCGTACACCGTACACTCCCGCTCCGCTGCAGCGTGAGCGCGTGCTCGAGGCGGCACTCGCGGTGGCCGAGCGCGAGGGCCTGCAGCGGCTTTCGATGCGGCTCGTGGCACGCGAGCTGAACGTCTCCACGATGGCTCTCTACCGTCACGTGGCAAACAAGGCCGACCTGCTCGACGGGCTCGTCGAGCGGCTGCTCGCGGAGCTCGAGCTGCCCGACGACTCGCTCCCCTGGGATCAGCGGCTGAGAATGTTGGCGATCGAGCTTCGTGCGCTTGCGCGCCGGCGTCGCGAGCTGTTCGCCCTGCTACTTCAACGACGCGCCGTGGGCGACCGTGCGACTCAAGCACGGCAGGCGGCGCTCCGCGCCCTGCGCGACGCCGGGCTCGATCGCCAAGCGGCGGAGCGGCTCGAGCTGCTGCTGAGCACGCTGGCCATCGGGTTCGCGCTCTCCGAGGCCGCGGGGCGCTTCGACGGCATCGATGTGGACGGGCAGTTCGACGCAGCGCTCGAGCTGCTCGCGCGTTTGGTGAGCTCGCGATGAACTCGGGCGCGCCCTCCCGTACGGCCGAATACATGGCTCTGTTCCGTGCTCTGGAGTCCGCCAGGCAACCCCGACGGCGCCTGTTCGAGGATCGCGCCGCGGCATCGTTCCTGCGCCCTGCGCTGCGCGCGGTCGCGCTCGCCGCGAGAGTGCCGCCACTGCAGTCGCTGATCACCGCGTTCATCGATCGTCGCTGGCCCGGCCCTCGACCCTCGGGCGTCGTGCGAACGCGCGTGATCGACGATCTCGTGAGCTCCGCGTTGCACGACGGTTGCACGCAGCTGCTGCTGTTGGGCGCCGGCTATGACACGCGCGCGACCAGGCTCCCCGCGGCAGCGTCCAGCGGCGTCTTCGAGGTCGACCACCCGTCCACCCAGGCACGCAAGCGCGAGGCGATCGGACCGGGCCCAACGCGCGTGCGCCACATACCGGTCGACCTCGAACGCGACCCCCTCGCGCCGGCGCTCATCGCCGCCGGCTTCGACGCCGGCCAGCGCACCTGTGTCGTCTGGGAGGGCGTATTCAGCTACCTCACCCCGGAGGCGATCGACCAGACCCTCGAGGCGCTCCTCGGACTGTGCGCACCCGGCAGTCGGATCCTGCTCACCTACGTCGACCAGCGCGCGCTCGACGGCCGCGACGCGCATTCACACGCTTGGCTTGCCGCCGTGCGCGACGTCGGTGAGCCGTTCCGAACCGGCCTCGACCCGACTCAGGCAGGAGCGTTCTTCGCGACGCGGGGCCTGAGCCTGTGCAGCGACGAGTCCACCGCCGACGCCGCCCACCGCCTGAGCAGACCCGACGCGCACACGATCCCGCCGTTCTACCGTCTCGCGGCGGTCGAAGTCCTCGAGTAGTCGCCGCAGGCCAACTTCTCCCGAGCGAGCTCAGCGCCGCCTGACGAAGAAGTCGCTCAACAGGGCCCCGCACTCCGCGGCCAGCAGCCCGCCGGCGACGTCGGGGCGGTGGTTCAGCCGCTGGCCGATCTTCGATCGGTCACCCACCACGTCGAGGACGCTCCCGCAGGCCCCCGCCTTGGGATCGCTCGCGCCGTACACCACCCGCGCGACGCGCGCGAGCACGATCGCCCCGGCGCACATCGCGCACGGCTCGAGCGTCACGTACATGACGGCGTCCAGGATCCGCCAAGTTCCGGCCGCACGGGCGGCTTCGCGCAGCGCGACGATCTCGGCGTGGGCGGTCGGGTCCTGGCAGCGCTCGCGCTCGTTGTGGGCGGCCGCCAACACCTCGCCGTCGCGCACCAGCACCGCGCCGATCGGCACGTCGTCGTGTTCCAACGCGCGCTCGGCCTCGCGCAGGGCCAAGCGCATGAAGTAGTCATCGCGTGGGAAGAAGCGCTCGCTCATCGATATCGCCCGCGGCGTCTGCGACAGTGCCTGCCCGGATCGCCTCGACGGCACATCATCATTACCAAACCCAATGCCCCGCCCGATCATCGCTCGCCCAAGCCATGCGGCGCCCGCGCCGGCGCGTGGCCCGCGTACCCGCCGCCTCGGGCGAGGCGCCTCGGTCCTGCTGGCGCTGTCCGCATCCTCCATCCTCGCCTGCGTCTGCGCGCCGGCGACCCTGTCGGCGGCGGCGAACGTTCCGGCGCCGGTGCTCGCGGACTATGCGTCCGCGGCGAGGCCGTACGCCCCGCACGAGGTGGTCGTCGCCTACGCGCCGCCCGAGAAGGCGCCCGGCTCGCTCGCGGTTCGCTACGCGCGCGTCGCCCGCACCAGCGAGGAAGGGCGGTCGGGCGTACGCACCCAGCTCCTGCGCCTGGCGCCGGACGTCAGCGTCACCAGCGCGCTGGCACGCCTGCGCGCGCAGCGCGGCGTACGGTGGGCGGTCCCCGACTACATCGCCCACATCGCCGGCGAAGGCGCGCCCGCCGCCGAGACGTTCCCCAATGACGAAGGCACGGCCCACACGCCCGGAGGCTGGCAGCAGCTGCAGTGGAACTTCGCCGGGCCGTTCGGCGTGAACGCGCAGCAGGCATGGGCGAACGTCGCCGCCGACGGCGCCCCCGGCGGCAAGGGCGTGATCGTGGCGGTCCTCGACACCGGCGTCGCCTACGCCACCCGCGGGCGCTTTCGCCGCTCGCCCGACCTCAGCCGCTACACGTTCGTGAAAGGGTACGACTTCGTCGACAAAGACCCCTACGCGTACGACCGCAACGGCCACGGCACGTTCGTGGCGAGCGTGATCGCGGAGGAGACCAACAACCACTACGGCCTCACCGGCCTGGCGTTCGCCGCCCGCATCATGCCCGTGCGCGTGCTCGACAGCCAGGGCGAAGGCGAAGCGTCGACGATCGCCGAAGGCGTGTACTTCGCCGTCAGGCACCACGCCCGGGTGATCAACCTCAGCCTCGAGTTCTCGCCGGGCGTGACCGCGTCGGACATCCCCGAGCTGATCGCCGCCCTCGACTACGCCCACCGCCACGACGTGCTGGTGGTGGCCGCGGCGGGCAACGAGGGACACACCGCGATCGCCTACCCCGCGCGCGCGCCGAACGTGGTGTCCGTCGGCGCGACCACCGAACACGGCTGCCTGGCCGACTACTCCAACGACGGCTCCAGGCTCACGCTGGTCGCACCCGGCGGCGGCGCCGACGCGGACCTTCTCGGCGACCCCAACTGCCACCCCGAAGACCCACCCGGGCGAGACGTCTACCAGGTGACGTTCACGGGCAGCTCGTTCACCAAGTTCGGGATGCCCTCGGGCTATGAAGGCACCTCGATGGCCACCCCGCACGTGGCCGCCACCGCCGCGCTGATCATCGCCAGCGGCGTGCTCGGCCGCCACCCGACGCCCGCGCAGATCAGCGCCCGCCTGCGTGCGACCGCGCGCAAGCTGGGCGGCGGCGGCGACGAACGCCTGTACGGCGCGGGCCTGCTCGACGCGGCGGCCGCCACCGCGCCGGGCGGCCCCGGCGCGGTGGCGGCGATCGCACGCTGACGAACGAGCTTTCGCCCACGCGGGGCGGCGTTTGCCGCAGCCGCTCGGGGGCACTACTGTGCGCGGGTGTCATCGATCGATCGATCCACCACCACGGCGCCCGAGCGCTGCGAGCTCGCGATCGTGGGAGCGGGGATAGTGGGCCTGGCGGTAGCGCGCGAGCTGACGAGGCGGCATCCCGACGCGTCGCTGTGCGTGCTCGAGCGCGAGCCCGAGATCGGCGCCCACCAGAGCAGCCACAACTCCGGCGTGATCCACGCCGGCGTGTACTACCCACCCGGCTCGCTGAAGGCACGCCTGTGCGTGGAAGGAGCGCGCGAGCTGTACGAGTACTGCGAGCAGCACGCCGTCGCCGCCGAGCGCTGCGGGAAGGTGATCATCGCCAGCCATCCATCCGAGCTGCCCCGGCTCGACGAGCTCGAACGGCGGGCCACGGCCAACGGCGTGCCCGGCCTGCGGAGACTCGACGCGACGGGCATCCAGGCGCTCGAGCCCCACGCCCGCGGCATCGCCGCCCTGCACTCCCCCCACACCGGCATCGCCGACTTCCCGGCGGTGACACGAGCGTACGCACGGGACGTGATCGAGGCGAACGGCAAGATCGCCACCGGCTGTGGCGTCCACAGCGTCCGCGTGATGAAGCGCTCGCTGCTGATCGGCCACGCACGCGGCGCCACCGAGGCGACCCACGCGGTCTTCTGCGCGGGTGCGTGGGCGGATCGCCTGGCGGTGGCCGCGGGAGCCGACCGCGGACCCGCGGATCGTGCCCTTCCGCGGCGCCTATCTACGGCTGGCCGACGCGCGCCGGCAGCTCGTGCGCTCGCTCATCTACCCAGTCCCCGACCCCTCGCTGCCGTTCCTCGGCGTCCACCTGACCAGAAACATCGACGGGGACGTGCTGATCGGGCCGACCGCGCTGATGGTGGGCGCGCGCGACGCCTACCGGCTGGCGACGGTGCGCCGCAGAGACCTGCTCGACACGCTCGCGTGGCCCGGCACCTGGCGGATGCTCTCCCGCTGGTGGCGCACCGGGGCGAGCGAGCTTCGCCACGCGGCCGTGCGCTCCGCGTTCGTGCGCGCCGCCGCGCGCTACGTGCCCGAGCTGCGGACCGGTGACGTCCAGCCGGCGTTCGCCGGGGTGCGCGCGCAGGCGCTCGCCCGCGACGGGCGGCTGGTCGACGACTTCGTCTTCTCTCACACCGAGCGCGCGCTGCACGTCCGCAACGCGCCGTCGCCCGCAGCCACGTCCTCGCTGGCGATCGCCCGCCACGTGGTGGACGAGGCGGAGCGGGCCTTCGAGCTGCGCGGCTGAGTATCGTCGGCGCGAGGGCTCGACCACGTGAACGACTACGACTATGTGATCGTCGGGGCCGGATCGGCTGGCTGCGTGCTCGCCAACCGCCTCAGCGAGGACCCCGGCGTTCGCGTGGCCGTGCTCGAGGCGGGACCGCTCGACACCAGCCAGGACATCCACCTACCGCTCGGCTACCTGAAGCTCGCACGGGAGCTCGACTGGGGATACGTGTCGGCGCCCGAGCAGCAGTGCGACGGGCGACGGATCGCGTTGCCGCGCGGCAGGGTCCTCGGCGGGTCCTCCTCGACCAACGCGATGCTCTACATCCGCGGCAACCACCTCGACTACGACGCATGGGGGGTGAGCGGCTGGTCGTGGGAGGACCTGCTGCCGTACTTCCTGAGAGCGGAGGACAACGAGCGGGGAGGCTCGCGCTGGCACGGCGTCGGCGGACCGCTGGCGGTGAGCGAGCCGCGAGCGGTGAACGCGATCTCGCGTGCGTTCCTCGACGCCGCGGTCGAGGCGGGCCTGCCACACAACGAGGACTTCAACGGCGCTGCCCAGGACGGCGTGGGCGTCTACCAGCTCACGCAGCGTGACGGCCTGCGCGCGAGCGCGGCGGTCGCCTACCTGCACCCCGCGCAGCAGCGCGCCAACCTCACGGTGATGACGGACACGTACGCACGGCGCGTTCTCTTCGAGCAGTCGCGTGCGGTCGGCGTGCAGGTGAGCAAGGACGGCCGCACGCAGCGGCTGAGGGCCGAGCGCGAGGTGATCCTCTGCGCCGGGGCCTACAACTCGCCGCAACTGCTGATGCTCTCGGGCGTCGGGCCCGCCGGTCACCTGCAGGCGCACGAGATCGAGGTGCTGGTGGACCTGCCGGCGGTCGGTGAGAACCTGTCGGATCACCCCGCCACCGAGCTGCTGTGGATGACCCCGCAGCCGCAGGATCGCGAGCGCCGGCGGCGCTGGCGAAGCGCGAGGCTGCTGCTCGCGACCCAGACCGGCGCGTTCGGCTCGAACCTCGCCGAGGCGGGTGGCTTTGCCCGGATCGCCGCGGGCGCACCGGCGCCCGACACCCAGTTTCACGTCGCCCCCGTGCAGTTCCTCGACGAGGGCGCGAGCGACCCCGAAGCGCACGGCGTGTGGGTGTCGCCGTGCCTGCTCACCCCACAGAGCAGAGGGTCGGTGCGACTGGCCTCGGGCGATCCCTCGGCCAGGCCGGTCGTGCACAACGCGTTCTACACCTCGGGCGACGATCGACAGCGGATGGTCGCGGCCGTGCGACTCGCGCTCGACATCTGCGCGCAGCCCGCCCTGACCGGCCACTGCGCCGAGCCCTTCGCCGCGCCCGCCGGCGAAGAGCCAGACGCGCTGAGCTCGTTCGTCAGCCGCTCCACGTTCGCCTTCTACCACCCCGTCGGCACCTGCCGGATGGGAGAGGACAGGGATGCGGTCGTCGACCCCCAGCTGCGCGTCAACGGGCTGGAGGGCCTGCGGGTGGTCGACGCGTCGGTGATGCCGACGGTCCCCCGCGGCAACACGAACGCTCCGACGATCGCGCTCGCCGAGCGCGCGGCGGACCTCATCCGCGACAAGTGAGCCCCCGCCGCGGGCGCTCGCTCGGGCCCTCGAGGAAGCTAGAAACCCTTCAGCGCGATCCCGAACTGAGCTTCGCCATCGTCGGCGGCGGCAACGAAGGCGGGAACGTCGGGATTGGCGCGCGTGAACTGCCCGAAGGCCTCGTTGCGCTCGATGTCGTCGGCCACGGCCGCTCCCTTGCCGAGCGCGCCCCATGCGTGCTCGAGCTCGAAACGGAGGTTGCGCGTGGTGTGGCTGCTGTCGTGGACGAACAGGTCGATCTCGCCGAGCTCTGCCAGCAACCCCGGCAGCCTGCTCCTGCTGGTCCCGTTGAGGTACGTCCAGCGCCCACGCAGCTCGTCGGGCACCGCGGCGCCGATCTCGGTATGGACGGCGCTGTCGAGCGCGGGGAGATCGATGCTGCACAGGCGACCGTCACCGCTGCGCTCCAACGCCTCCAGGATCACGCGCGAGGTGATCCCCCGCGCGACGCCGGTCTCCACCACCGAACGGGCGCGCAGATGCCTGGTCAGGCACCAGACCGCGCGCGCAAACCCGCGATCGCCATCGTCCCAGCCGCCGTAGGCGGCACGACCCATCGCCAGACCCTGCCGTTCGAACGCCTGCGCGATCTGCGACCACAGCGCATCGAATTCGCGAGCCTCCTCGCAGGGCCACGGCTGACCGATCCGCTCGTGCAGATGCTGCTCCCACAGTGAATCCGCGTCATGGTCGTGGCGGGTGACGGCGCCCCCTGCAGCCAGGCGCCGCACGCGGCCGAGCACGCGGTCGAGCCCGTCGCCGGGCTCGCTGACCGTCAGGCGAGCCGCTCCGAACGCCCATCGAACCTTCGCCGACAGGGCGGCACGCTCGGAGTTCTCGCGGCGGGGTTGTGAGATTGGAATCAGCGTCCTTCTGCTTGCCGCGAACAGGTCGTCTGTGGAATCCTAGCGGCGTGGCAGCGAAGACGAAGAGGCCGCGGTTTCGCGGACGCGACGTCGAGGAGCTGCCGGCGTCCGGCTCGACCGTGGTCAGCATCCAGGAGGGTTCGGCCTCGAAGCGGCCGCTTTTCTGCGTTCACGCAGAAGCCGGAGATGTGTCGCTGTACTACCCCGTCGCGCGCCACCTGCCCCACGACAGGCCTGTGCTCGGACTGTGTGCGCCGCCGCCGAGCGACCTGGGCGAAGACACGCGACTCGAGCGGCTCGCCGAGCACCATGTGCGCTCGATCAGAGGAGTGCAACCCGACGGTCCCTACCTGGTCGTGGGCGAGTGCACGGGGGGAGCGCTGGCGTACGAGATCGTCCAGCAGCTGCACGGCGCCGGCGAGGAGATCGCTCTGCTGGCGCTCGTCGACGCGTTCGCGCCTGGCCTGCCGCGCCTTCACAGGCTCATGCCTCCCACGCTTTACCGAGTTCTTCACCGCGTTCGGATTCTCGGCTTTCACCTCGGGAACCTCGTTCGCCTCGACGGGCGCGCGAAGCTGACATACACGGCAGCCAAGGCGCAGCGCGCGCGGATGGCCTTGAGCTCCAAGGTCTCCCGGCTGCGCGGTCGCTCGGCGGCGGGCGGCTCGCCGCAGCGGGCTTTCGCGCAGGCGATCGCGGCGTACGAGCCTGAGCCGTGCGCGGTTCCGGCGGTGGTGTTGCGCGCCGCGAAGCTGCCGCTGGGCATCCAGGCCCCGCCCGACATGGGGTGGGGCGAGCTGGTCGATCGCCTGCAGATCGAGACCGTCCCCGGCTACTTCACCACCCCGATCTCCGAGCCGGGAGTGCGCCTCCTCGCCGGCGCGCTGGCGCGCCACCTGGCACGCGCCGGCGAGGAGGCGTGAGCCACCCGTAGCCCAGATTCGCTCGCCGATCTGCTCGCGGCGAGCTTGCAAGCAAGATTTCCCAAGGGCCTCTTGCCGTGTGCAATCATTTCGCGTAGTACATCGCGGCACGCCATGCCCCGATCGGGACCACCGGGCAGAGTGGCGCGATGGGGGTTGTGCACAGTCAAACGGAGAGGCTCTGCGACATGACGTTGGCGGTTCACGGTCGAACGGAATCTGATCACGCGGAACCCGCACGCAGCCAGTTCAGCAGCTCGCGCCGCCTCGCGCTGGCCGAGCACCTGGGCATCAGCTGCGAGCCCCTCGACGGCCCGGCCGGACCCGGCATCGAGCGTCTGCGCACGTACGGCGGGGCAGAGCTCCTGTGGACGAGCGCGGTGCAGGCCGCGGGGCCGCCGCTCGCGGCGTTCATTCGGAGCGCCGGCGCGCAAATCCCGATCTTCGCACGCGTTCTCAGCGACCTGCTGGCGGAACGCGTGCTAGCGCAGCAGGGCGGGGACTGGTCGCGCGCGGTGGGCCTCGTAGATGGCGACGGCCAATCTGTCGCCTCGATCTGGAGATCCCAGAAGGGCGACGTGTTCCTTCCATTCGACCCTGACGAGGTGTGCGACTACTACTGGAGCGAACGCTACCTGGCGCTGATGCACACCGAGGCCTCGCGACGCGCGCGGCGCGGCGTCATGCAGGGCTACTACCACGTCCGCGGGCTGCTGCCGCGCGGCGCGCAGATCTGGCTGCGGCGCAAGTATGCGCGCCGCCAGCAGCGCACTGCGTTTCCGAAGTGGCCCGCCGAGACGGCCCTACACGACTTCCTGGACCTCTTCAGCGCGATCCTCGTGGACGTCGCCGGCGAGCCGCTGCCCCGGATCGCCGCCTGGCCGGAAGGGCACGCGTGGGCGCTGGTGCTGACACACGACGTCGAGACATCCAAGGGACTGGCGGCGCTGGACCCGATCCTCGATCTCGAGCGAGGACTGGGGCTGCGATCCTCGTGGAACTTCGTGCCGTGCCGCTATGAGGTGGACGACGAGCGCATCCGCGAGCTGAGCGCCGACGGCTTCGAGGTGGGGGTCCACGGACTGCGTCACGACGGACGCGACCTCGAGTCGCTCGCCCGCGTGCAGGAACGCCTGCCCGGCATGCGCGCGGCGGCCGAGCGTTGGAACGCCGTCGGCTTCCGCTCCCCGGCGACACACCGGCAGTGGGATCTGATGCCGCTGCTGGGCTTCGACTACGACAGCTCCTACCCGGACACGGACCCGTTCGAGCCACAGGGCGGCGGCTGCTGCACGTGGCTGCCGTTCTTCAACCAGCAGATGGTGGAGCTGCCGATGACGATGCCGCAGGACCACACGATGTTCGTGATCCTGCGCCACAGCGACGAGCGGGCCTGGGTCGAGAAGGCGGAGTTCCTGCGCGCGCGTGGCGGGATGGCGCTGATCGACACGCACCCCGACTACATGCTCGACGATCGGGTCCTGCGCGCGTACGGGCGCCTGCTCGAGCGCTATGCCGATGACGCGAGCGCCTGGAAGCCGCTTCCCCGTGAGCTCAGCGACTGGTGGCGCCGGCGGGCGGCCTCGCGCATCGAGCGCTCGGGAGGGGATTGGGTCGTCACCGGGCCCGCCGCCGCGGAGGCGCAGATCGAGCTCGTGGAGGGCGCACGATGGAGATGACCGACGGCACCACCCTCGCCACTGCGCCGGCGCGGGGCGGACACGACCTCGAGGTGGCGGTGATCGGCGCGGGGCCGCACGGCCTCTCGGCCGCCACCCACCTGCGCCGCGCGGGAGTGCGCGCGCACGTGTTCGGGGCTCCGATGGGTTTCTGGAAGTCGATGCCCGAGGGGATGATGCTCCGATCGAACATGTCGGCGACGAACATGATCGAGCCGGACGGCCCGCTGTCGCTGGCCAGCTTCGCGGCGGCCACCGGGACGGCGATCGAGCAGCCCGTTCCGCTCGACGACTTCACCGCCTACGGCTCCTGGGTTCAGCAGACGGCGGTGCCGGACGTCGACGAGCGCAACGTCACCGCGCTGGAGCGCGCCGCGGGCGCATTCGAGCTGGAGCTCGACGACGGCGCGCGCGTGTCCGCGCGCCGGGTCGTGATCGCATGCGGGATCGCGCCGTTCGAGCGCATGCCGGCGGGGTTCGACCACCTGCCTGCAGAGCGCGTCTCCCACACCGCCCACCATCGCGATCTGCGCGCGTTCGCCGGCAAGCGGGTGGCGGTCGTCGGCGGCGGGCAGAGCGCGTTCGAGTGCGCCGTGCTGATGCACGAGCAGGGCGCCGCCGACGTCGAGGTTCTCGTCCGCAGGCCCAGCGTCGTGTGGCTGCGCGGCCACGGTGTGAAGAAGCGGATCGGACGGCTCGGCCCGATCGTGTACGCGCCCACCGACGTCGGCCCGCTGTGGTACAGCCGGCTCGTGGAGAAGCCCGACCTGCTCTTCCGCCGTCTCCCGCGCGCCACGCAGAACCGGATCGCCGCGCGCTCCATCCGCCCCGCCTGCTCGAACTTCGTGAAAGTGCGCCTCGACCCCATACGCATCAGCACGGGCGTCGGTCTCGAGGCAGCCGAGGCCGATGGCGAGAAGCTGGCGCTCACGCTGTCGGACGCCAGCACGCGGGAGGTGGACCATCTGATGTTCGGCACCGGCTACAAGGTGGACATCGCGCGCTACCCGTTCCTCGACGAGCGCATCGTCAACGAGATCGTCCGCGTCGACGGCTACCCCGTCCTCGCGCGCGGCCTGGAGACCTCGGTTCCCGGCCTGCACATCGCGGGCGCGCCGGCTGCGTGGAGCTTCGGGCCGATCATGCGCTTCGTGTCGGGCAGTTGGTACGCAGGTCGCGAGCTCGCCAGGGAGATCCCCGGGCGCTCATCGGGGCGGCCCGTCGCCGGCGTCCGGCCGTAGACCGGGCACTGCGCGTGCGAGCTGAGAGCGCCAGGATCGCACGGGCGCTCGGCAATCGCGCAGCTCCCGGAGCGGTGGTGATCGGCGGCGACTATCAAGGCCTCGGCATCGTCCGCAGCCTCGGTCGCCGCGGCATCGACGTGCTGGTGGTCGACGACGAGTACTCAATCGGCCGCCACTCCCGCTATGCGACCGCGGCGGTGAGGGTTCCCGAGCTGCGCGACGAGGAGACCACGGTGGCGACCCTGCTCGAGCTGGCAGAGCGCTACGAGCTGGCAGGGTGGGTGGTGTTCCCCACCCGCGAGGAGACGGTGGCGGCGCTTTCGCGCTACCGCGAGCGGCTTACGACGCAGTTCCGGATCCCAACCCCGCCGTGGGAGGTCGTGAAGTGGGCGTGGGACAAGCGCAACACCTACGAGATCGCCGCCGAGCTCGGGATCGCGACGCCGCGAACGTGGTTGGTGGGCAGCGCCGACGAGTTGGAGACGATCGACGGCGATCCGCCGTTCGCGGTGAAGCCGGCCATCAAGGAGCACTTCCTGTACGCAACCGGCGCGAAGGCGTGGCGGGCGGACACGCGGGCGCAGCTGCATGCCCACTTCCAGGCCGCCGCAGAGCTGGTTGGCAGCGACGAGGTGATCGTCCAGGAGCTGATCCCGGGGGCGGGTGAGACCCAGCTCGCCTACTGCGCGTTCTTCCGCGACGGGCGGGCGTCCGCGAGCATGGTCGTCCGCCGGCTGCGACAGCACCCGCCGCTGTTCGGCCGGGCGAGCACGTTCGTGGAAACTATCGAGCACCCCGAGCTGGAGGAGCTCTCGCAGCGGTTCCTGCGCAAGATCGGCTACTACGGGCTGGTCGAGCTCGAGTACAAGCACGACGTCCGCGACGGGCAGACGAAGCTCCTCGACGTCAACGCCCGCACCTGGGGATACCACAGCCTTGGACAGCGGGCGGGCGTGGACTTCCCCTATCTGTTGTACGCCGACCAGCTATCGCGGCCGGTGCCGGACGCGCTGCGCGCGCCTGCCGGCGTGTCGTGGGTGCGGCTGGCCACAGACGTGCCGACCGCCGTTCTCGAGCTCGCACGGGGCGCACTGGGGTGGCGGTCCTACGCGCGTTCTCTGCGCCGGGCGAACGTCGAGGCGGTGTTCGCCAGCGACGACCCCGCACCCGGGCTTGCGGAGCTCGCGTTGCTGCCGTACCTGGCGCTCAGACGCGGGTTCTGAGCGAGCGCCTTCGCGTCCGTCCGCAACCACTTGGCGGAATCCGCGTTCAGCGCCTGAACGCACATCACGCACTTCGGGCCATTGCGGCAGAGCCGAGACCACCGGATCATCTCGGCAACGGCCCGTGGGGTGACGGACCCTGGGGTGAAGGACCACTAAGGACTACGAACAGGGGGCGTCGGATGCGCCACAACCTTGCCGTAAAGGATGGGCAGCCAGGTTTCAAAGCGCGGAAGGCGCTCGACGACTCGCCGGAGACGGCGCGCGAAGTACGCCTTGCCATCGCGCGTGCCAAGGAAGGCGATCGCGACGCGGTGCGCTTCCTCTACATCCGTTACTCCGACAACGTCTACGGCTACGTGCGGAGCATCGTCAGGGACGACATGGAGGCCGAGGATCTCACCCAGGTGGTGTTCATGAAGCTGATGACCGTGATCGGCAAATACAGCGACTGCGGCGTGCCGTTCTCCGGCTGGCTGCTGCGACTCACGCGCAACGTCGCCCTCGACCACCTGCGCCGGCGCCGGCCGACTCCGACGGAGGACGGGCTGGAGGTCGATCGCCATTGCGACGGAGACGCTCGAGAAAGCGCCCGGGATCTGTATGCAGCGTTGGCGACGCTCCCCGAGGAGCAGCGCAGCGTGATGGTGATGCGGCACATCGTCGGCCTCTCACCTCCGGAGATCGCCGAGGAGATGGGCCGCTCGGAGAGCTCGATCCACGGCCTGCACCACCGCGGCAGGCGGGCGCTCAGGCAGGAGATCGCGAGACTCGGCTCGGCACCGTCGACCAGCGTGGCATGTTGAGCGCCGGCGCGAGAAGCCCTGCCGAGCCGACCGCACCGGTACCGCTGACGAGACTGGACTTCGCGGAGCCCGAGCTGCTCGAGGAGCTGATGGACGCGGTGCGCGCGGTGGCCGAGCGGGGAGCGTTCACGCTCGGCGAGCCCGTGGAGGCCTTCGAGCGCGAGTTCGCCGCCTACTGCGAGGCCGGCCACGCCGTCGGCGTATCCTCCGGCACCGAGGCGCTCGCGCTTGCGCTGCGAGCACTCGAGATCGGGCCCGGCGACGAGGTGATCGTGCCGACCAACTCCTTCATCGCCACGGCAGAGGCGGTGAGCCTCGCCGGCGCGACGCCTCGGCTCGTGGACGTCGACCCCGACTCGCACCTGATGACGGCGGAGATCGTCGAGCGCCACCTGAGCCCGAAGGTGCGGTGCGTGATCCCGGTGCACCTCTTCGGCGCGACGGCCGACATGACGTCGGTGACGACGCTCGCTCGCGACGCGGGCGTCCACGTCATCGAGGACGCGTGCCAGGCGCACGGTGCGCGCCACCACGGCCAGCGCGTGGGCACATTCGGGGCGTTCGGCTGCTTCAGCTTCTATCCGACCAAGAACCTCGGCGGCTGGGGCGACGGGGGCGCGGTCGTCACGAACGTTCCGGAGCTGGCCGATCGCGTACGTCTTCTGCGCTCCCACGGAGAGCAGCCCCGCTACCGCCACCGGACGATCGGCACGACCGCGCGCCTGGACGCGTTGCAGGCGACCGTGCTGCGCGCGAAGCTCGCGCGACTCGAGGGCTGGAACGACGCGCGCCGCCGGCTCGGCAGGACGCTGAGGAGGCTGATCGTCGAAGGCCTCTCACAAGCGGGCCGCGAGGACGCGATCGAGATCGCCGCCGGGCCCGCGCCGGAAGGTGACCACGTCTACCACCTGTTCGTCGTCCGCAGCGATCGGCGCGACGATCTACGCGAGCACCTCTCGCGGCGTGAGATCGCATCGGCCGTGCACTACCCCACGCCGATCCATCTCACCGAGGCCTATGCGCATCTCGGCCTGGCGCAGGGCAGCCTGCCGGTGAGCGAGCGCCTGGCGGAGAGGATGTGCTCGCTTCCGCTGTTCCCGGCGATGAGCGACATAGAGGTGAAGAGCGTGGCTGACGCGATCGTCGAGTTCGCGCAGGGCGCAGGCTAGACGGCGACGCGGGGACGGTGCCCGGGCTTTCGCCCGGCTCGGGCTGCGATCAGCGAGACGAGCTGGTCGAGCAGCTGCGGGTTGGTGTCGAGGCGCTTGAGCGGTCCGCGCCGCACGACCTCGATCCGTGGAAGATCCTGCGGGTCCGCCAGCAGCCTCGCACGCCCGATGCTCTCCAGCCAGCGATCGACCGCGCCGATCCTGCCCTGGAAGATCCCGTAGGACGGAATGCCCAGGTACGCGGCCTCGCGCAGCATCGTGCCACCCGAGCAGACCACCATGTCGACGCTCTTCAGCAGGGAGATGAACGGAACCGGTCGCTCGAGGATCAGCGGCCGATGCCGCCACGGCAGTCCCTCCAGAAGGTGCACCTGCGCGGGGTCGCGGGGCGAGAACACGACCAGCGCGTCGGCGCTCGCGAGGTGTGCGAGCGTCGCCCTCGCGAAGTTGCTGGACGCTGCCTTGTAGTAGTGGCTGGTTTCCGCCGGCGGCCGGAAGAGGATGCGAGCGCAGCCCCCTGGAACGCGGCCGAGGTCATGGGGCTCGACTCCGTCGACGTCCGCTTCCACGAACGTCAGATCCTCCTTCAGGCCCTTGAAGGCGACGAGCTGATGGCGGCGCAGGCCGCGACGGCGCAGTGCATCGCTCGCGATCACGTCCGGATGCAGGATCGTGGAGCTCGTGAGCAGGAACACGCTCATGTTGACGTGCTCGTAGTCGCCGATCAGGAAGCTCGGGATACCCATCGTGCGCGCCGCGATCGCCGAGGCGCGGGATGCGGCGAGCACGGCGTCGGGTCTGCCAGTGCGCGCGAAGAAGCGCGACAGCTCGCGCGCGCGCGACGCGGCCGCCATGACCTTCTGCAGCTTGCCCGAGGTGCCGCGTGCGCCGAAGGCCGGTGCCTGCACGCCGGCGCGTGCGAGCATCTCCACGGTGCTGCCGTAGTCGCGTGTGGTCACCGCGGTCGCGACGCCCACGTCCTCGAAGGCGCGCCGGAAGGGCAGCAGGTACTGCACCTGCGGAGGATTCTCGATGTCGATCCACACCTTCATGGTGCGTGCGCCTCGTCCCTGGCGCGGAGGCGATCCACCGCGGGCGAGACACGAGCTCGCGGCATCTCGGCGTGGGCGGACCAGACGTAGAGGACCCAGCCCGGATGGTATGAGCGGCATTCGCGGTTGAGCCGCACGCGTGGGCTGCGCGCCGGGTACTCGCGCGCCCGCGGGCCAAGCCCGCGCAGATACCGTCTCGCCCGCGGCCAGCGCTCCGTGCGCTCGATCGAGCGATAGAACCAGGCGTAGGGCTCGTCGCGGAGGATCGGGGTCTCGAGCTCGTTGCAGCCGAGGTTCCACAGGAAGCTGCGCTCGATCGCCGCCTCGGTGCCGGGAATGCCCAGGCGCTGGGCGGGGAGCAGGAACAGCATCGCCATGCTGTCCTGGTGAACGGAGAAGATCGGGTAGCGGTCGATCGGGACCGCCGTGCGGACGTCGATCATCCACGGCCATGCGCCGTCCTCGCCCTGAATCGCCAGCACGCGCCGGACGCAGGCGCCGAACAGCTCGCGCGCCTCTTCGCTGTCGAAGCTCTCGCCGTATTCGTGCATCGCGCGCAGGAAGTACACGACGCTCCCAAACGAGACGGCGTGCGCTCGGTAGCGGCGCGGGCTGTGCCTGGGCATGCCCGAGTCGGTATCCACGAAGCTGCGCCGAATCAGATCGAAGATCTTGCGCGCGAGCGTCTGCGCCCACTCGTCCGTCGCCCATGCGCTGGCCCCCCACAGCATCCAGGCTAGCTGCTGCATGTCGAGCCGCCCCGCGGCCTCGTCGCTGGCGAGCGCGTGCTCGAGACGCCGTCGCGAGCGCTCGGCGGCGGGGTGCGAAGGGTCGGTGGCCGCGAGCAGCACCAGCAGGAGCCCGTGATCGCCGCAATTGCGGATCTCGGGCTCGCACGCCGAGAGGAACCTCTCCACCGCAGAGCCCACGGGCCCGAGCCATACGATCGGGCCGCCGTTGCGCTCTGCCTCGAGCAGCCCCAGGTAGCTGTTGATCGTGTAGCGCAGGGACCACGGCGCGGCGAAATCGTGGGTCACCTCCCCATGTCGATCGACGCGCGAGGACCAGGAGAAGAGGGCGCGCCGGGCGTCATGGGCATGGCTCAGGTAGTCGAGCGCCGCATCGCAGTAGTCGTTCACCGGCGACCCCCGATCGGCTCGACCCGCGCGTGGCGGCCGGCGATCCTCACGGCCCGCCGTCCAACGTCAGCGACCGCATGAGGGAGAGCTGAGGCCCGGCAAGCTCGCTCGGATCGCCCAGAAGCACGTCCGCGACGCGTACCGAGGCCCTGCCATCCCAGCCCACCGGCACCCCGTCGTTGACCGTCTGGCTCGCAAGCCATCCCGGGATCTCGGTGATCGCCTCCGGCCTGAGCCCGAGCAGCCTGTTGCTGCCGTGGGTGATCGTTATCGGTCGCTCGGTGTTCTCGCGAAGCGTGAAGCACGGTACGTGCAGGAAAGTGGTCTCCTCCTGCACGCCGCCCGAGTCGGTGAGCACCCCGGTGGCGAGCGTCTCGAGCGCCAGGAAGTCGATGTAGCCGACGGGGTCGACGAGATGCAGCCGAGGCGCAGACGCGAGTTTGTCGGGGAGGCGCGCTCGCGTGCGCGGGTGCATCGGGAACACCACCGGCAGCTCGTCGGCGACCTCGGCGAGCGCGTTCATCACCGGCTCGAGCAGCGGCCCGTCGACCAGCCCGGGACGATGCAACGTCACGAGCAGGTAGCGCTGGCGCTCGAGCTCGAGGTCGTCGTGTACGCGCGAGGCGCCGATTCGCGAGCGCAGGGCGACGAGCGTGTCGATCATCGTGTTGCCGACGAACTGCACGCGATCGCCCTCGATTCCCTCGCGAGCGAGGTTGTCCGCCGCCTCGGGACTGTGGATGAAGCACCAGCGCGCAAGCTGGTCCACGAGCAGACGGTTCAGCTCCTCGGGCATCGTACGGTCGAAGCTGCGCAGGCCGGCCTCGAGATGCGCGACGGGAATGTCGAGCTTGGCGGCAGCCAGCGCGGCGGCGAGGGTCGAGTTGACGTCGCCGGGGACGACCACCACGCGAGGTCGAAGCTCGGTCAGCACCCCCTCCAGGCGCTCCAGTGCGCGCGCGGTCTGCACGGCGTGCGTACCTGAGCCCACGTCCAGCAGATAGTCGGCGCGCGGCAGGCCGAGCTCGTCGAAGAAGACGTCCGACATCTCGGCGTCGTAGTGCTGGCCGGTGTGCACCAGCACATGGCGCAGCTCAGGCGCCCGGGTGCGCATCTCGGCGACGACCGGCGCCATCTTGACGAAGTTCGGGCGGGCGCCCACGACGTAGACGACCGTTGGCGTGGCCGCGCCGGATGTGTCCCGCCGGCTGATGGCATCGCGACTGGGCGCATACATGGCAGCGTGGAGACTACGTCTATTGGTGTCGAGCACCCACGGCCGTTTGGACAGAAGTTTCATCCATACGGAGGCCGTCACCTATCCGTCCGGCTAGGTCAACGCCGACCGCCACTGCGATGTGCGTGCTCTTCGTCCAGGCGTGGAACGACAGAGACCACCGCCAAGCGGACGGGAAGCAACTCGTGCGGCGATCGTGCATCCGCGAAAGACCAGCGCACCAGGGAACGTTGATCGGGCATGACGCTCAACGGTTGGCACGTCGACGGGGACGCGCAGGCGCGACCCAATGGGCGCATCGTGGCTCGACCGACCCCGATCGGGGTAGCGGTGGTGGGTTGCGGCTACTGGGGCCCGAACCTCGCGCGCAACCTCTCCGAGACGGAGGAGTTCCGGCTGCATGCACTGTGCGACAGCGATCTCGGCCCACTGAGCGCCCTCGCCCGCAAGCACCCGGACGCCCACGCCCGCGCCCACTTCGACGAAGTGCTCGCCGACGAGGCCGTCGAGGCGGTCGTCATCGCCACCCCGCCGGCGACGCACGCGCCCCTGGCCAAGCGCGCCCTGCGGGCAGGCAAGCACGTGCTCGTCGAGAAGCCGCTCGCGACGAGCCTGAGCGACGGGCTCGAGCTGGCGGAGCTCGCCGACAGGCTCGGACTGATCCTGATGCCGGGACACACGTTCATCTACAGCCCGGCGGTCAACATGGTGCGCAAGCTGATCGACGAGGAGGTGATCGGGGACATCCACTTCGCGACCTCCTCGAGGATGAACCTCGGCAAGTACCAGCGCGACGGCGTCGTCTGCGACCTGGCGCCGCACGATCTCTCGATCCTCCTGTACTGGCTCAAGGAGCCGGTGGTCGAAGTTGCCGCCTGTGGCAGCTGCGTGTTCCGCGAGGAGGTACCCGAGACCGCGTTCGTGACGCTCACGTTCGCCAGCGGGACGACCGCGAACGTGCAGCTCTCGTGGCTTGCGCCACGGAAGGTCAGGCAGATGATCCTGGTGGGCAGCAAGCGCATGGTTCAGTACGACGACACGGCCGCGGACGAGCCGGTGCGCGTGTACGACCGCGGCATGGACGTAGGGGCGCCCTCGAACTTCGGCGAGCACCAGCTCGTCTACCGCAGCGGCGACGTGGTGATCCCGCGCGTAGAGGCGCAAGAGCCGCTGCGCCTGGAGATGCAGGACTTCGCCCGCGCGATCCACACGGGCGAGGAGCCCCGTTCGAGCCTCTCGCTCGGACTCGACATCGTCGCCGCCGTCGAGATGGCCGGCGCCTCGATGCAGCAGAACGGCGCGCCGCAGGCCTGCGTGCAATGGGCCGAGCCGGCCGCCGCCTAGCGCTGTGGCCACCCGGATACTGCACAGCTTTCCCCACAAGATCGGCGCCGACCGGATCTGCATGACCGCCTGGTGGGAGGTCGCGTCGGTGGCGGACGCGGGTGGCGATCTGACGGTCTACGCCGGCGCCGTCCACCGGCCGCTGCCGGCGAGCGTCCGCGTTCGGACGACGCTGGCACGAGGCAGGTGGCGCATCCCCTACCGGGTGCTGGGCACCCTCCGTGCGCTCGCCCTCCACGACAGGATCGTGGCGCGCTCGCTGCCGAAGCTCCGGGACAGCGTCGACGTCGTCCACACGTGGCCGCTCGCCGGTCTGGAGACGTTGCGGATGGCGAAGCGCCTCGGCATCACGACCGCCGTCGAGCGCCCGAACGCGCACACACGGTTCGCGTACGAGGCCGTCGCTCGGGAGTGCGAGCGGCTGGGCGTCGCATTGCCCGCGAATCACGAGCATGCCTACAACGCGAGCAAGCTTCGCAAGGAGGAGGAGGAATACAGCCTGGCCGACTACCTGCTGTGCCCCTCCGACTTCGTCGTACGTACGTTCCTCGACCAGGGCTTCGAGCCGGATGCGCTGGTTCGCCACGTGTACGGATACGACGAGACCGTCTACTTTCCGCAGGACGGCGAACGCGAGGAGCGCCGGGGGCTCGACGCGTTGTTCGTGGGAGTGTGCGCCGTGCGAAAGGGACTGCACTTCGCGCTCGAAGCCTGGCTTCGCTCCCCGGCCAGCCGGAACGGGACCTTCCGCATCGCCGGGGAGTTCCTCCCCGCGTACGAAGAGAAGCTGAGCGAGATGCTGGCGCACCCCAGCGTCGAGGTTCTCGGCCACCGAGACGACGTTCCGGAGCTGATGCGCCGCAGCGACGTGCTGATGCTTCCCAGCATCGAGGAGGGCGCCGGCCTGGTTTGCCTGGAGGCGATCGGCAGCGGATGCGTGCCGCTCGTCTCGGACGCCTGCACCGACGCCTGCCGGCACGAGCAGGACTCGTTCGTGCACGCCGTCGGCGACGTGGCCGCCCTCACAGGGCATCTCACGCTGCTCGACGCGGACAGGCACAGGCTCGCCGAGATGCGCGATGCGTGCCTCGAGGCTGCGCCCACCCTCACGTGGAGCGCCGCAGGACGCCGGTTGCTCGAGGTCTACGAGCAGGTCTCGGCGACCGGTCCGCGCCGGCTTGCCGGTGTCCACGTCTGAAGCTCCGCCCCACGAACACGGGCTCCCGGAGGCTGGACAGGCAATCCGCGATCTCGGCGCGAGAGTTGAGCCGCGCGATCCGTTTAGTGTAGGTGCTCTCGAAGGGCGTCGTCGTAGTTCCCAGCTCGACATGTTGGACCGGGCCGTGGCTCGGCGCCACCCGCGCCCCGTCGCTGCAACGCGTCGCGAACCGCCCGATCGTCTGCCACGTTCTCGACGCGCTTGCCCAGGCGGGCGTCAGCCAGGCCGTGATCGCCGCACCGCTGGACGTCGCCGCTGACATAGCCAGCTGCGTCGAGGCCGAGGGACCAGCGGATGTCGAGGTCCGCCACCTCGCCGACGGCAGCGAGGCTCTGCGCGCGGCGGCGGAGTTCGTCGGAGACGCTGCGTGCATCCTGCACCGCGCTGACGGCCTGCTCGGAGAGCCGATCCTCCCGACCATCGAGCTGGCGGACCGCTCCGACGCCGTGCTGCTCGTGAACAACAGCAAGCTGGAGACGAAGGGCCTGCACCTGGTGTCCGTCGGCGGGGTCGTCAGCGAGGATGTCGGCTCTGCGCCTGCTCCCCTGGAGATTGCCGGCGCCTGCGTGCTCGCTCCGGGCGTGCTGGCGCACCTGCCCCACCGTCAACGCTCGACGCGGCTGCTCGATTTCGCGGCCATCGCCGAGCAGGTCGCGCTAGGCGGCGGCAGCATGCAGGTGCAGATCGCGCGTCGCTGGCGACATTTCTGCGGCGACCCGCTGGACCTGCTCGACATGAACCGGGCGATTCTCGACACGCTCTCATCGGAAGCGACGGCGAGCCCGGGCGAGGGCAACCGCTTCGAGGGCAACATCGCAATCCATCCCACGGCGCAGGTGAGCTCGAGCGTCATCATCGGGCCGGTGATGATCGGCGCGGATGCGCTGATCAGCGACTCCTACATAGGGCCGCACACGGCGATCGCCGAGCGTGTTCGCATCGAAGGAGCCGAGCTCGAGCGCTCGATCGTGCTCGCGGACGCAAGCGTCCTGCATGTCGGCGCGCGGTTGGTGACGAGCATCATCGGGCGCAATGCGCGCATCTTCCGGGACTTCTCGATGCCGCGAGCGTTGCGCCTGCAGATCAGTGACGGCGACGAGCTGGCGCTGTGCTGAGGTCCGTGGCGCACGGGCCACGAAGCTCGCGCTACGAAAGAACCCAGCCGGAGCCTTCGTTAGGTGACCCAGTGGACACAGCGGCCAAACCCAAGCACTTGGCGGGTAGGACATGAGGACATTGGTTACGGGCGGAGCGGGGTTCATCGGCACCCACCTCGTGTCGGAGCTGGTGCGGCGCGGAGACCAGGTGGTGGTACTGGACTCGCTGGAGGAGCAGGTGCACGGCGGCGCGACCCCCGACCTGCCGGCATCCGTGGAGCTGGTGGTCGGCGACGTCGGCGATCCGTCCGCCGCCGACCGCGCGCTCGCGGGCGTGGATCGCGTGGTGCACCTGGCGGCCGCGGTGGGAGTCGGGCAGTCGATGTACGAGATCGCCCGCTACACCGAGCGCAACACGATGCAGACCGCTCTCTTCCTCGAGCGCCTGGTGGCACAGCGCCCGCTGCCGGCCCGCCTGGTGGTGGCCTCCTCGATGTCGATCTACGGGGAGGGCGAGTACGAATGCCCCGAGCACGGCCGCGTGGCGCCGCCGCCGCGCAGCGAGGAGCAGCTGCTCGCGCGGCAGTGGGAGCTTGCGTGCCCGTCGTGCGGCGCGACGCTCGCGCCCGTGGGGACCAGCGAGGAGAAGGCGCTGATCCCGACGTCGATCTACGCGATCACCAAGCGCGACCACGAGGAGCTGTGCCTGGTGACCGGCTCCGCATACGGCATTCCCGCGGTCGGCGCTGCGCTTCTTCAACGTCTACGGACCCGGCCAGGCGCTGTCCAACCCGTATACCGGCGTGGCGGCTATCTTCGCCTCGCGGCTGCTCAACGGGCGTCCGCCGATCATCTTCGAGGACGGCGAGCAGTCGCGCGACTTCATCCACGTCAGCGACATCGTCCGCGCGATCACGCTCGCGCTCGAGTCCGAGCGGGCGGTGGGACACGCGATCAACCTCGGCACCGGGCGTCCGAGCACGGTCCTGCAGATCGCGCAGGCCCTGTCGGCCGGTCTGGAAGCGCAGATCGAGCCGATCCGCAACGGCCAGTACCGGGCGGGCGACATCCGCCATTGCGTGGCCGACCCGCAACGCGCGCGCGAGCTGCTCGACTTCGAGGCCGCCACGACGCTCGAGGATGGGATGCGCGCCCTGCTGGAATGGCTCGCCGACCAAGAGGCAGTCGACCGCGTCGACGATGCCACCCGCGAGCTGGCCGCTCACGGGCTGGCCCGCTGAACCGACGCTGGTGGTGAGCACGGTGCGCCAGGACATCTCAGAGATGGCCGACGTGGCCATCGTCATCGTCTCGACCAACGAGGCGCACTGGCTCGAGCGCTGCCTGTCCACCGTGTTCGATCATGCCGGTGGCGCGCGGCTGGAAGTGATCGTGGTCGACAACGCCTCAGTGGACGGCACGCGCGAGCTCGTGGAGTCGAGCTTCCCGGAGGCGCGCGTGGTGAGCTCCGAAAACCGCGGTTTCGCCCATGGAAACAACCGCGGGATCGAACAGGCCAACGCCCGCTATGTGCTGCTGCTCAACCCGGACACCGAAGTGATCGAGGGGACGTTCGGCGAGCTCGTAGAGCTGCTCGACGAGCGCCCGCAGGTCGGGCTGGCGGGCGTGCGCCAGATCAGGGGCGACGGCACGCTCTCGCCTACGATCCGTCGCTTTCCCAGCGTCACCCGCGCACTCGGCGAGGCGCTGTTCTCCGAGCGCTGGCCGGTTCGTCCCGCGTGGGCGGGAGAACGCGTGCTCGATCCCGAGCGCTACGAGCGCGAGGTGGAGTGCGACTGGACCTCCGGCTCGTACATGCTCGCCCGCCGCGAGGCGCTGCTGAGCGCGGGGCTGCTCGACGAGCGCTTCTTCATCTACTCCGAGGAGCCCGACCTGTGCCTGCGCATCAAGCGAGCCGGTTGGCATGTCCGCCACATTCCGCAGATGACGATCGTCCACCACGCCGGCAAGGGGGGGGTGCGCCCGCGGATGATCGCCCAGGACGCCTTCACGCGCAAGCAATACGCGCGTAAGCACTTCGGCCCCGCCTACGGCGGCGTCTACCTGTCGGCGTGCGCACTGCGCTGCCTGATCCGTGCCGCCGGGGCGTTGGTCGCCGGCGGCGATGGCGGCGCCCACCGCGAGGGTGCCCGCTGGGCGCTCGCCTGCCTGACCGGCCGCGCCGAGCCGCCGTTCGGCGCGCCGCCGCCTACCGCCGTCACCCCCTTCGCCGGCCGCCTCGACAGCCAGAGCGCACCAGCGAACACAGCCGCGGCGGAGGTTCGCTGAGCTTCGGACGCTCTCGGCGAGACGATCGCCGCGGGCGCTCGCTCAGGGCGCAAGAACTGCCACCGGTCGCTCGTTTCTTGCACAACATGTCCACCGAGCCACGACCAAGCAGCCGGCCGTGTGGATCCCAGATTGTAGATACCGACCCACAACGGACAGCGCCTCACGGTGAGTTGGAGGCCAGGGAGGGCACGTGAAAGGCACAGCCGAACCTGCTACGCGGACGGCTGGCGGCACGGAGGGCGCCGCCGTCAGGAGAATCGTCGTCGTGACGGACAACCCGATGATGGTGGGCGCGATCCGCGCCGGGCTGTGCGACGGCAAGGCGTTCCAGCTGCTCGGGTACCTCGACTCGCACAGGACGACAGCGGCCAGGATCAAGGACACGGGAGCGCAGGTCGTGCTCGTGGACGAAGCCAGCTGCCGCGACGAGGCGATCGATCTGATTCGAGGGATCAAGGAGGGCAGCGAGGAGATCTCGGTCGTCTTCCTGACCATCGCGATGGATCGGGACTGCGTCGAGCGCGCCTTCGAGGCGGGCGCCAGCAGCGTGATCTTGAAGGCCATCAATCCGAGCGCGCTCGCGATCTTCCTCGGCGAGGCGTTGAACGGCAACATCGTGCATTCTCCGGTCACGATCGACGCGCCCGGCGAGGTGCCCGACGAGCTCGCCACCGAGCACCTGTCGTTGACCTCTCGGGAGCTGGCGACCCTACAGCTGGTCGCGGCCGGCGCCACCAACCACGAGATCGCGCAGCAGCTGTGGATAACGCGCCAGACGGTGAAGTTCCACCTCTCCAACATCTACCGCAAGCTCGGCGTCAGCAACCGCACCGGGGCCTGCAACTACGCGCACCTCAACGGCGTGATGGCAGCGGCGCCCAGCGACCCGGCCCTGCTGGAGTCGTGGCGCGCCCCGATGGCTTCGGCTTCGTAGCGCGCGGCTGCTGCCCGTTCTCACACCGTGGTGGATCTCTGGCGCAGCACCTGCAGGGGCGTGCGCAGCAGAAGCCTGAGATCGAGCCCGAGCGACCAGCCGCGCGCATAGGCGACGTCCATGTCGAGCGCCTCCCCGTAGGTGGAGCTTGCGCGGGCGGTCACCTGCCACAAGCCCGTGAGCCCCTGCGGCACCGAGAAGCGTCGGAGATGGTGAGGCTCGAAGCTCTCGGCCTCGTAGGGAATGCAGGGTCGCGGCCCGACGAGCGACATGTCGCCCCGCAGCACGTTGATCAGCTGCGGCAGCTCATCGAGGCTCGTGCGTCGTAGCCAGCGACCGACGTCCGTGACCGCATCGGCTTGGTCGGGCTTGTAGAGCCCGTTTTGGCCGCTCACGGCTTTGGGAGACATCGTCTGCTCGATGTAGGCCCGGTGGATCGCCTCGTCGGTGTCGATCTTCATCGTGCGGAACTTGAGCGTGGTGAACTCCTTCATGTGAGCCCCGAGACGCGTCTGGCGGAAGACGATCGGCCCCGGCGAGTCGAGCCGGATGCGCACCGCGATGTAGACCATCACCGGCGCCATAGCCAGCAGCATGACACTCGCGCCGACCAAGTCCATGGCCCGCTTGACCGCGCGCGCGGCCCGCGTGGGGCTCGAGCAGGGAAGCCCGAGCAGGGGCATCCCTTCGACCCAGTGCATGCTGACGCTGAGATCGACGAGCTCGAACAGGCGCGGCACCACGTCGATCTGCACGGGGAGATCCTGGAGCTGGCGCACCGCCGCCAGCACCGCTGATTCGGACTCGTTGGAGAAGGCGATCACCACCCGCTCGACGTCGAGCGACTGGACGATCTCGGACAAGCGCTCGGGCGGCCCGAGGATGGTGAGGTTCTCCGGGAGATCGGCGCGGCGCGCCCTTGGGCTGCGGTCGATGAACCCCACCACGTTGGCTCCATACTCGGGGTGGCTGACGAGCTTGCGGGCGATCAGCTGGCCAACCTCTCCGGCGCCGACGATCAACGTGTTCTGCTCGTAGGCCCTGGTGCGCTTGCACGCCTCCCTGGTGATCCGTCGGAACGTCGGCACGCTGCACACGGCGAGCAGCCAGAAGGTGATCAGGGCGCCGATCACGGGACTGCTTCGGCCGGCCAGCTGCAGGGCGACGAGGAGCAGCCACAGCCCGATGGCGACGATCGAGAAGACGGCCGCCACATCATCCGTCGACGAGTGCGCCGCGCGCTCGTGGTCGCGCTGGTAGAGGCCGTGCAGTTTCGCGACCACGATCCAGCAGGGGAGCGTGAGCACGAACACGAGCAGCTCGCGCCAGGATCCCAGCGCCCCGTGGTCCCCCCACAGCAGCGTCGCCAGCAGGTAGGAGAGACTGAGGCCGAGGACATCGGCCATCATCAGCCTGCGCGGGAGCAGCGACGAGCGTCGCTCGGCTCGATTGCGCGTCAGCAGCTCCTGAGTGTGGGCGTTCATCGCGGCGACGGGGTCCTCGACGCCGAAGCGCCCCGTGTCGCGCGCGGCCTCGACCGAGCGCTCGCCCCGCGCCCTGTGCGCCGCAATCGAGCTGACGACATCCACCATTGGGCACCATCATGCAACGGCGGCGATCGCGCGCGCTAGACTAGGATGCCGTTGACCCGTCAAGACAGGACCGGGGGATGGGCGGGGACCTATACTTTCGGCCAGCACGCCCACACTAACGTGCGGTTACCTTAGTCCAGCATGGGAGCGCATGGCGCGGCCCGCGGATCGAGTCAAACGGAAGTGAGAGGAAGAAGGCGCACTGTGGGAAGGGATGCCCTGTGAAGCGGTTGGTGATAGTCGCGGATAACTCTTTGATCGTCGACGCGATCGCCATCGGCTTGCGCAAGAGCGGCGAGTTCGACGTGCACGGCCACGTCGACCCCCAGAGCGCGTCGGCGGAGACGATCGCCGAGCTGCTGCCCGACGTCGTTCTCGTCGACGACATGCAGCAGTCACCTCGGGTGGTCGAGCTCATCAGGGAGATAAAGGCCGAGCACAACCGCATCGCGGTGATCGCGCTGACGCTGGCGATGGACTCGGAGTGGCTCGATGAAATCTTCGACGCCGGCGCTGTCGGCGCGATCTCGAAGGCCACCCATCCGGGCGCGTTGACTACGCTCGTTCGCGAGACGGTGAACGGACACGTCGTCCACGTGTCCAAACGTCCTGCCCGGAGCCGCGGCTCCCGCCTTCATGCTGTGGCCGCGGAGGGCTGCTCGCTGACGCCGCGCGAGCTCGAGGTTTTGCAGCTCGTAGCATCCGGCTCCAGCAACGGAGAGATCGCACAGGCGTTGTGGGTGACCGAGCAGACCGTCAAGTTCCACCTCTCCAATGTCTACAGGAAGCTCGACGTGGGAAACCGCACGGAGGCGAGTCACTACGCCCACGTGAACGGCTTGGTAGGCACCCCGCCGCCGGTGGGGGCCCTCGATGGCCGCGGATAGCCGGCTGCGGAGCGTCGAGGGAGCTCACCGCAAGGGGTCGGCCCGGAGCCGGACGACCGGCCTGCGAAAGTGGCCGGCGCTGCTCGCGGCCGGGGCGCTCGCCGCCGTCGGCCTCACACATCTCATCGACTTCGGCGTCTACCACCTCGAGTACAGGATCCTCAACGCCAACTCGGCCGCGAGCTGGTCTCACGTGGCCGACGCCGCGGCGCTGGCGCTGGCCGTGGCCGTCTGTCTCGCCGGCGCCCGGCGTTTGCCGGAACAGCGAGCAACGTGGATCGCGACCGCGGCGGTGCTCGCCCTGTTCGTCACCGACGAGGTCTCCGGACTGCATGCGGAGATCGCCGCGGTGAACTACGGCAAGCTGCTGTATGCGCCGGTGCTGGCGGCGTTGGTGTACTGCGTGTGGCGGCTGACGAAGAGCGGCGCCTATTTCGCCGTCGTGCGAGCTGGCGCGGCGCTGTTGGTGGCCTCGTATGCGATTCACGTCCTCGATCCGCACAACATCGCCCGCGCGCTCGGCTGGAGAATGGGTGGGTGGGCGTTCCAGATCGTGGTGGTGCTGAAGGAGGGCATGGAGCTCGCGGGGGTGCTGCTCGCCCTGTCGGCACTGATCGGCACGGTTGCCGCCGCGGCCCAGACCTAGATGGTCGATCCCACGGTGGTGCGCCTTGCTCTGGGGGTGCCGGGCAGCGCGCGCCCTGCCCCACAAGGTTCCCGCCCCGCGGTACGTTGAGTGAACAATGGAGCACCGGCTACTCGTGGTCTCCCCCATCCACAACGAGGCCGCCCACTTCGAGCGGATCGCGCTCGCGCTGGCGTCGCAAACCCGCCGACCGGATCTATGGGTCGTGGTCGACGACCAGTCCACCGACGAGACCCCACAGATCGTCGCGGAGCTGACGCAGCGGCTGGACTTCGTGTCGGCGATCGCCACCCCGCCGCCGGCGGGCGACGACGCCCCCAAGGATCGACTCGCCGTGGCAGCGCCACCGCGGGCCTTCAACCTGGGACTCGACACCGCTGGCTGGGAAGCCTTCACACACGTCGCCAAGCTCGACGGCGATATCGAGCTGCCGCCGCGCTACTTCGAGCTGCTGCTGCAGGAGTTCGCGCGGGATCCCACACTGGGGTTGGCCGGCGGGGTGCTGCAAGAGCGCGACGGCGATGGCTGGAGCAAGCCGCAGGCGGTCAGCGACTATCACGTGAGGGGTGGTTTGAAGTGCTACAGCCGCGAGTGCCTGCAGGCCATCGGAGGGATCCAGGAGCGTCTCGGATGGGATGCGATCGACGAGATCTACACTCGCATGCGCGGCTACAAGACGCGCACGGTGCCTCAGCTCGTCGCGCGCCACCACCGTCCGACGGCGAGCGCCGACGGTATCCTCAGAGGCCGCGCAAGACACGGGCTCTGCGCATACATCATCCACCTCACTCTCCCGTGGGTCACACTGCGGGCATTCAAGGTGGCTCGCGAGCGGCCACGTGGGCTTTCGGGATTGGCGTTTCTGTACGGCTACCTAAGGGCGGCGATCACGCGTGTCGCCCAGGTGGAAGATCCGGAGTTCCGCAGGTTCGTCCGCCAGGAGCTGCGCCACCGAACACGCGGCGAGATCGCCCAGCGCATCCCGCTTCACCGCGCAGTGGTCCCGCTCGCCGGGCGTGAGCGCTGAGGACCGGCGATGTGCGGGATCGCTGGCATCGCACGGGCATCCGGCGCTCCAGTCGAGCGTGACGTCATCGAGCGGATGTGCGAGGCGCAATCCCACCGCGGCCCCGATGCCCGCGGCGTGCATCTCGACGAGGGAGTCGGGCTCGGGATCCAACGCCTGCGGGTGGTCGACCTGATCACGGGCGACCAACCGATTCACAACGAGGACCGCTCGGTGACGGTCGTGCTGAACGGCGAGATCTACAACTTCCAGGAGCTGCGAGCCCGGCTGCGTCGCAACGGACACCGGCTCGCAACGGAGGGCGACACCGAGGTGATCGTCCACCTGTACGAGGAGCTCGGGCCGGCCTGCGTTCGCGAGCTGCACGGGATGTTCGCGCTCGCCCTTTGGGACAGCCGCAGGAGCCAGCTGCTGCTCGCGCGCGACCGCGTCGGCAAGAAGCCGCTGTTCTACTGCGAGCGGTCCGGGACCCTGAGCTTCGCCTCCGAGCTGCAGGCGCTGATGCAGGATCCAGAGGTCCCCCGGGAGATCGACCACCAAGCGCTGGACGCGTACCTCGCCTACGGCTACGTACCGGCACCGCTCAGCATCTTCGCAGCGGTGCGCAAGCTGATGCCGGCGAGCATCCTCACCTACCGCGATGGGGTGGTGCGGACAGAGCGCTACTGGCGGCTGGACTACTCTCACAAGCGAGCGCCAAGGCCCGCGCAGGAGGTCGAGGAGGAGGTTCGCGGCGCGATCCGCCGGGCGGTGCAGCGGCGGATGGTCGCCGACGTGCCCATGGGAGCCTTCCTCTCGGGGGGGGTCGACTCCTCGGCGGTCGTGGCCGCGATGACCGAGATCTCGTCGGAGCCGGTGAAGACGTTCTCGATCGGCTTCGAGGAGGAGCGCTTCAACGAGCTGCCACAGGCGAGGCGTATAGCGATGGAGTTCGCCACCGATCACCACGAGCTCGTCGTACGCCCCGACGCCATCGAGATGCTGCCGAAGATGGTGCGTCACTATGGCGAGCCGTTCGCCGATGCATCCGCTCTACCGTCGTTCTACCTGGCGCGCTTCGCCTCCGAACACGTGACGGTGGCGCTCAACGGCGACGGCGGAGACGAGAGCTTCGCGGGCTACCCCCGGTACACGACGAACCTCGCGCTCGCCAAGCTCGACCGGCTGCCCCGTGCGATGCGCCACGCCATCGGAGCGCTCGTCCGGCGGGTGGCGCTCGGCGGCGACCCACGCGCCATGCGAAGCCGCCTGGGGCGGTTCGCGCTGGCGTCGGCGCTGAGCCGCGAGGAGCGCTACCTCGCGCACACCTCGACGTTCACCGAGACGGCGCGGGCGCAGCTCTACACGCCGGAGTACGCGGCTCTGCTCGGTCCTTCCCACGCAGCCGACGCTCTCCTGGGCCCGTGGCGTTCCTCGAGCGCCCGCGATCTCCTCGACCAGCTCCTGGACGTCGACGTCAACAGCTACCTCCCGGGCGACCTGCTCACGAAGATGGACATAGCGACCATGGCCTACTCTCTCGAGGGCCGCTCGCCGCTGCTGGACCACGAGCTCATGGAGCTCGCCGCCTCGTTGCCGGCCGGGATGAAGGCCGCGGGAGCTCAGCGCAAGCGCATCCTGCGCTCGGCGTTGCGTGGCTGGGTGCCGGACGAGATCCTCGACGCGCCCAAGCGCGGCTTCGAGCTGCCGACGGCACAGTGGTTCCGCGGCGAGCTGCACGGCTTCACGCGCGAGATCCTGCTCGATCCCGGCGCGAGGTCACGCGGATGGTTTCGCGAGCAGGAGGTCCGCCGGCTGCTCGACGAGCACGCCGCCACCACCCACGATCACAACCGCCGCCTCTGGAATCTGCTGATGCTCGAGCTCTGGTACGCGCAGACGTTCAGCCATTCGACCCCGCCGACGCACGAGACCCAGCTGGCGCGATGACCCCGACACCGGAGCCCTCGCCCTCAGCAGCACCCGCCGCACAAGGGACGCCGAGCGCCGGCGAGTTCCGCGCGCCCGTGGTGCGCGGGCTGCTGTGGCAGCTCATGGGCCGGGGCAGCTTGCAGCTTTCGCAGATAGTCGTCGTGGTGCTGCTCGCCCGCCTTCTGACACCTCACGAGTACGGGATCGCGGGCATGGTGTTGGTGGTGATCAGCTTCGAGCCCGTCATCGCCGGCACCGGCCTGGCCGCCGCGCTCGTGCAACGCCCGGTCATCACCGAGGTCGACAAGTCGACGGTGTTCTGGACGAACGCCGCCGTCGGTCTGCTTGCCTGCGTGATCGGAGTCGCGATATCGCCACTGGTGGCCGACTTCTACGGCGATGCCCAGGTCGAGCCGTTGTTCGCGGCGGTGTCCGTCGTCTTTCTCGTGAGCTCGCTGAGCTCCGTGCAGGCCAACCTGCTCATCAGGGAGATGAACTTCCGCTCGCTGGAACTCCGGACGATGGCGGCAACGCTCCTCGGGGCGGCCGTCGCGATTGGCATCGCAGCCATGGGAGGCGGCGCTTGGGCGCTGATCGCCCAGCAACTCACGATCTACAGCGTCTCGCTCGTGCTGCTCACCGGATTCTCGCACTGGCGTCCTCGCTTCATGTACTCGCTGGACAGCCTGCGCGAGGTCCGCAGCTTTGGCGGCAACGTGTCTGGCACCATCCTGATGAACCAGTTCACCCAAAACACGGACAACGTCCTCATAGGGCGGTTCTTGGGCGCCTCGGCCCTCGGGCTGTACACGTTCGGCTACAGCCTCATCATGCTCCCGGTCAGCCGCATCGCCTCGCCAATCGTCCAGGTCCTCTATCCCGTGTTCTCTCGCGTGCAGGACGACCTTCAGCGGCTCTCGTCGCTGTGGCTGCGCTCGCTGCGACTGATGGCCGCGATCACGATGCCGGCGATGCTGGGGTTCGTGGTGGTGGCGCCCGAACTGGTCGACGTCGTGTTCGGGCGACGCTGGCACAACGCCACGCCCGTCATTCAGATCCTTGCGGCGGTGGGCATCGCGCTGGGGATACAGAACCTGAACGGAATCCTCCTCCAAGCGCTGGGCAGGACACGCCTGAACTTCCGATGTGCGTGCGCGTTGTTCGGGGCGTCTCTGGTCGCGTTCGTGGTCGGGTTGAACTGGGGGATCGTCGGCGTCGCTGGCTGCTTCGCGGCGGTCAACGTGTTCATCCAACCCGTCTACCTGCACCTGACCGCTCGGTCTGTGGGGATCGGCCTGCGTGAGTGCGCCCAGGCGCTGTCCGGGGTCATCCAGGCCACCACGGCGACCGTCGCGACGGCGGTGCTCACCCGAGCCCTGCTGATGGCGGACGGCGTCCCGACGGCGCCGCGGCTGGCCGCGACGATCGCCGCAGCAGCTGCGGTTTACGCGTGCGCGCTCGTCTGGCGCGCACCGGAGGTCATATTCGAGATACGCCAGTTTCGCCCGCGCAGGCGAGCGACGGGGTCGGCGGGCGTTGCGCCAGCATAGATCGACCCTCGCCTGGCGCCGGCTGCCGAGGGCCGCGATGGGCTCGCCTGCGCCCCTAGCCGATCGGCTAGTCCCCGAACCCGACTTACGGCCATTCTACGATCGCCGGGCGCACCGTAGCATCGCCATCTTGACTCGAGAAAGTCCCACGGCCAACCGTCGAGCTCGCCATGCCCAGGATGTCCCCGCGCGGGAGATCCCGCAGGCGCCGCCAGGGCATCCGCTGCTCACGACGCGTCAGGCCGAGGTCGTCGAGTTGGCGACGCTGGGGCTCACCAACAGTCAAATAGCGGAGCGACTGAACGTCAGCACGCACGCGATCAAGTTCAGCCTGGCGTCGGCCTATCGCAAGCTCTCAGTCAGGACCAGGACCCAAGCAGCGGTTGCATATGTCAACTACCGAACCGAGGGCGGCGGATAACATGGATCTGGATCTCTTCCTGGTGGTCTTGTGGCGCTCCAAGCGACTGCTGCTGGGCGGTGTGCTGCTGGCCGCGGCGCTGGCCGTGCTGAGTTACGGCACGCCGGGCTTCGCGGGCGGCAAACCGACCCTGACGCCGCGCGGCGCGGAAGTGTGGCAGAGCGAATCGCAACTCCTCATCGGGCAAGCTGGCTTTCCGTACCGGCAACCGCCCGAAGCGACCGAACCCGGGCGGAACCTGGGTTCTCTCTCGCCGATCTACGCCAACTTGGCCAACGGGGCTCTCGTCCAAGCCGAAATCCGTCGACAGCTGGGTCCGATCGGCAAGGTGAAGGCTTCGGAAGACATCGATCTCGCCGCTTCGACCTTCCTGCCCTTTGTCGACATAGTCGCCTCCGCCCCGACGGAAGCTGAAGCGATAAGGCTCGCCAGCGGCTCAGCGTCTATCTTCGCGGCGTTTGTCGCGCGACAGCAGGCATCGAGCGGAATCCCTCCGGCTCGGCGCATTCAGCTCTCCGTCGTTGAGCCGGGGATTCGCGCGAAGCTCGCTGAAGGACACAAGCTGAGCATCCCGATCCTCGTGTTCGTCGCGCTGCTGATGGGCGTCGTTTCGCTTCTGTTCCTGAGGGAGAACCTTCGCCCCCGGATCGCAGCGGCGATCGCCCGCCTGCCATCCGATCCACCACCGCAGGAGCTGAGCGCCGGCACGGAGCCGAGCACTCCCTACGGGCACGCGAGGACCTACGGCGCGCACGACGGCGACGCGGTTGTCCATCGCGACCCCGTGGTGAGCGCACATGCTCGGCGCTGATCGCGCCCCCAGGGCCTGATCGTGGGCGGTAGCGATGGTTAGCGAACGCCGCGTGCCGCCGTCGGTCGTCGCGGTGGGCGCGTTCATGGCGCTGCTGGCGGGCGATGTCCTCGCGGGTGGCGCCCACGCGGAGGCGGTCGCGTTGGGACTGTTGGTGGTCGTCCTCGCGCTCTGGGCGAAGCGGCTCGCGAAGAGCTGGACGGTGCTCATCGCGGCGATGGTGCTCGTCGTCCTCCTGATCCCCAACAACGGGAGCTACGTCCTGCCGGAAGCGTTGCCCTTCCAACTCGAGCCCTACCGCGTCGCCGTCGGGCTGCTCCTCATCGGCTGGATAGTCTCGCTGCTGGTCGACCCCCGGGTACGTGCGCGCGTCAGCGGCTTCGAGGCGCCGCTCGCGTTGATCATCGCCGTAACTCTCGGATCAGACCTGGCAAACCCAGGGCGTGTCGGCACGGTCTCCACCTTTGTCGTCAAGGCGCTTTGGCTGTTTGCCTGCTTCGTGCTCTTCTACTACCTGGTGGTCAGCGTGGTGCATACGCGCAAGGTGGTCGAGCGGTTCGTCACGGTGCTCGTATCTGCGGGCTCGATCGTCGCCGTCGGGGCGATCGTGCAGCGGCGGACCACCTACAACGTCTTCGATCACCTCCACTTGCCCTTGTTCCACTACGTCCCAGCGGCCGTCGCCTCGATCGAAGAACGCGGCGGAAACCTACGGGCCTTCGCCTCCGCCGGCAATCCAATCGAGCTGAGCACGGTGATGGCGATGCTGATCCCGCTGGCCGCATACCTCGCCATCAGCAGGCGCCAACGCGCCTGGTGGCTGGCAGCGACGCTCATGCTGCTCGCTCTGTTCGTCGGCGGCTCGCGCACCGGGGTCATAGGCGTGATCGTGTTGATCGCCGTGTTCCTCTGGCTACGTCCGCGCGAGACGATGCGCTGCTGGCCGGCGCTGATTCCGATGCTCGCGGTCCTGCACGTCGCCGCACCGGGTGCAATCGGAGGAGTCGTCGAGGAGTTCTTCCCCAAGGGCGGCCTCGTCCAGCAGCAAAGCGAAACGGAATTCGGACCGCACGGCGAAGTGAAGTACTCGAATCGCCTTGCTCGGATCGGGCCCGAGCTTCACGAATATCTTCGCAGCAACCCGCTGGTGGGGCAGGGCTATGGAACACGGGTCACCGGCTACCACGACGAAAGCGCCGACAACGCGATCATTCTCGACGACCAATGGCTCGACACGCTTCTCGAAACGGGGCTCTTCGGCGTACTCGCCTGGATGTGGCTGTTCGGACGCACCATCCGTCGACTGGGCATCCGCGCCAAGCTCGAACGGAACACGCGCGAGGGATGGCTCCCGGTCGCGCTCGTCGCATCGACCGCCACGTATGTGACATCGATGTTCTTCTTCGACGCGTTCGGCTTCGTCCAAGCCACGTTCTTGGCGTTCACGCTATTCGCGTTGGCCGCCGCGGTACTGCGCATGCCAGCATATGCGCCGTCGACGGAGCCGGCCGATCGAGCCCGTCGCGAAAGTCGGGCACGCGTGTCCTATCGCCTGGCGTACCCCGCGCCAGCGGACTAGACCGGCGACCGGCGCCACGTCGTCCATCGTCAGTACGCGCCGATGTTCCAGGCGCCGGTGCTCGGGCGTGGCTGGCCGTCGATGTTCTTGCAGAGGGCTCGTCTGGGCGTGTCAGGACAGAGGCTCGTGAGGTTGGCGCCGTGCCCGATCGCCTCGGAGCCCGGCTCCGGCTTTCCAAGCTCGCCGACCGCTTCCTTGGGGTTCAACTTCGCGCTGCCAACCGTGATCGAGTGTTCTTCGCCCTGTTCCATGCACGACTTCCACCTCGCGTGCGCCGCAAAGCTGAAAGGCGTTCCAAGTTCACCTTTCACACCCTGTTCGGTGCGACACTTGAACGCTTCGCCGGCGTCAGCATTCGCGTAGAGATTGTATGCGAAGCCGTCGGCGGCGATCAACTGCTTCTGTGCGTCCATCATTATCCCACACGTCGTGACGACGTTGTTCTTGAAGCGCACGTTCTGGATGGCGAGCGCGCGACCTTCTTCGGTGTCGCTGTTGAAGGCCTCGCAATCTTCCTCGGTGTTCGTCGCGCCGATGAGGGTGTTGTTGAAGACGTGAGGTTCGCCCGAGTCGGCGGTGATCAGCCCGCAGCATGACGTCCCCCGGAGGACGTTGTTGAAGACCCAGAGGTTCGACGTCTTGTCCCCGCACACGGTGTGGTTGTTGGCGCCCTCGAGGAAGACGGGAGCCGTGACGTTGTGTCCTTCGGTGGTGATGTAGTTGTCGTAGACGTACAGCCCCTTGCCGGGTTCGTCGTTGTAGTGCGGATAGTCTCCGTATCCGGCGAAGCAGTGCACTCCATCCACGTGGTTGGTGTCCTGTTCGCCGTCTTCCCAGTTCAGATCGCCGTAGAAGCGGTTGTGCGCGAACACGACCGGCCCGATGTCGCCGCCGTTGAAGCTGGCGCCGGGCGTGAACCCGTGCGTGAGGCGATAGAAGACGTCGTGTTCGACGTAGATGTGGTTGCTGGCGGGAGCCGCTTCGATGTTCACCGCCCAGCCCAAGTCGTGGAAGTGATCGTGGTCGACCTTGATGTATTCGGTGGTGTGCGTTTCCGGTCGGATTTTGATCCCGCGGATTTCCGCGTTGCCGACCACGTCCCCCCTTTCTGCGATATAGAGCGGGCCGATCTCGAGGTTCTCGATCGTGCAGTGCTGGCAGCCTTCGGCCTCGATCCCCGTAGTCGGAGGACCTTCCGCTCTCTCCCTCGCATAGGAGCGTTCGGTGTTCTCTATCTGACCGTTCGCGCCACCGTTGATCGTGACGTAGTCGCTGTTGCTATGGACGCTGACGCAGCCGCTGCCAGGACAGCCGTCGCCGCCGACGGCGATCTTCGCGCCGGCTTCGAACCTGATTTCGATCGGGTTCCCCGCCGACCCGCTGCCCTTCGTTTCCACCGGTTCGCTGAACGTACCGCACAGATGAACCACCGTCCCCGGGCCGACCTGACTGCTGCCACTGCCCCAGTGAGATTCTTCGTCGAGCCATCTCAGCCCGTGCGCCGCAGCACAGCTCGTGCCAGATTCACCGCCCGCACCCGACTGCGACACATACACCTGCGAGCTCCGGGAGCCCGCGGCGATGGACGATCCACAGGCACAGAGGCCGCTCGCGGCGCCGGCTAGAAGGAAGGCGACGAGGCCGCAAAGCAGCACCGGTCGCGGCCTGGATGCCATCGAAGGGGGCTCTGCTTGCAATCGTCGGCGCGCCCGGTGGCTTCTCGTCAGTACGCGCCGATGTTCCAGGCGCCGGTGCTTGGGCGTTCTTCGCCGTCGATGCCCTTGCAGAGGGCTTCTTCGGGCGTTTCGGCGCAGAGGCTCGTGAGGTTGGCGCCGTGCCCGATCGCCTGCGACCCCGCTTCGGGTTTGCCGAGCACGCCTTCGTCCTCGGTGAGGTCGAGTTTCGCGCTGCTCGTGGTGATCGAGTGTTCTTCGCCCTGTTCCATGCATGACTTCCAAGTCGAGAATTCCGCGAGGCTGTAGAGCGCGCCATGTTCGCCAGCGTTGCCTTGTTCGGTCCGGCACTCGAGCGCTCCCCCGGCGCTCCCGTTCGCCCACAGATTGTAGGCGAACCCGCTGCTGGCGAGCAGTTGCTTCTGCCCGTCTATCAGCGTAGCGCAAGTGCTCGCCACGTTGTTCTTGAACCTCACGTTCTGAATGGCGAGCTCGCGGCCCGATTCCGTGTCGCTGGTGATTTCCACGCAAGCTTCTTTTTCTGTCGTCGTGCCGATGAAGGTGTTGTTGAAGATGCGCGGTTCCCCTGAGCCATCCGTGATCAAACCATTGGCCGTCGTCCCGGTGATGACGTTGTCGAAGACCCACAGCGGCGAGGTCTTGTCACCGCACACGGTGTGGTTGTTGGCGCCCTCGAGGAAGACCGGAGCCTCCGCGTTGTGCCCTTCCATCGTGAAGTAGTTGTCGTAGATGTAAAGCCCCTTGCCGGGTTCGCTGTTGTAGTGCGGATAGTCTCCGTAGCCGGCGAAGCAGTGAACCCCGTCGACGTGATTGGTGTCGTGTTCCCCATCTTCCCAGTTGATGTTGCCGTAGAAGTCGTTGTGCGCGAACACCACCGGCCCGATGTCGCCGCCGTTGAAGCTCGCGCCGGGCGTGAACCCGTGCGTGAGCCGATAGAAGACGTCGTGTTCGACGTAGATGTGGTTGGTGGAAGGGTCGGCTTCGATGTTCACCGACCAGCCCTGGTCGTGGAAGTAGTCGTGAGCGACCGTGACGTATTCGACGTTGCCGCCTTCCGGTCGGATTTTGATCCCGCGGATTTCCGTGTTCCCGACCACATCGCCCTTTTCCGTGTCGTAGAGCGGCCCGACTTCGAGGTTTTCGAAGTTGCAGTGCCTGCAACCGTTGGCCTCGATGCCGGTCGTCACCGGACCTTCTTCTTTCTCCCTCGCGTAGGAGCGTTCGGTGTTCTCGATCTGGCCATCCACACCACCGTTGATCGTGACGTATTCAGGAGCGTCCCCGACGTTGATGCAGCCACTCCCGGGACAGCCGCTGCCGCCCATGGCTATCTTCGCACCGGCTTCGAACCTGACTTCGATCGGGTTTCCCGCCGATCCGCTGCCCTTCGTTTCCACCGGTTCGGTGAGCGTACCGCACAGATGAACCACCGTCCCCGGGCCAACCTGACTGCTGCCACTGCCCCAGTGAGATTCTTCGTCGAGCCATCTCAGCCTGTGCGCCGCCACGCAGCTCGTGCCAGCTTCACCGCCCGCACCCGACTGCGACACATAGACCTGCGAGCCCGCTGACCCGGCGGCCACCACGATGACCGTCGCTTCCGAGCTGGCTTTCCCCGACCCCCCACCGTTCTTCGCCGTCACCACCACCGCGACCGTGTGCCCCACATCGCTCGCGACCAGCCCGTAGGTCGAGGACGCCGCGCCGGCGATGCTCGAGCATTTTTCGCCCGCCGCGTTGCAGTCCTCCCACTGGTAGCCATACGACGTCGGGTTCCCCGTCCACGAGCCTTCCGAGGCCGTCAGCTTCTGGCCTTCTTCCGCGACGCCGCTGAGCTTCGGGCGCACCTTGATCGTCGGCGCGAGCGCCACCACGGTGGCTGTAGCTTCCGAGCTGGCTTCCGTCGAGCCGTCTTCATTGCGCGCCGTCACCACCACGCGCACCGTATGGCCGACATCACCCGACACCAGCCGGTAGGTCGAAGACGTCGCCCCGCCGACGCTGGAGCACGCTTCGCCCGCCGTGTCGCAGTCCTCCCACTGATATCCGTACGACGTCGGACTGCCCGTCCACGAACCTTCCGATGCCGTCAACGTCTGGCCTTCGTCCGCGACGCCGCTCACCGCCGGCAGCGCGGTGTTCGCCGGCGCGTCGATACCCGCCGGCGACGCTGCGAGGTCCGCCGCTTCCTCGAAGACGGCCGTCGCCTGCGTCAGCACGGACGGCAGAGCCGGGCTGCCCGTGAGCGACGGTGGTAGGAGGGCCGGGGTCACGTAGGCGGAGGCCGGGCAGTCTGAGTAGGTGGTGCCGATCCTCCAGGAGCCCGGTAGTGCGCGGAGGTCGTCAGAGGCGCTCGTATCGCTCGGGCAGCGCCCGCGCGCCCGGTCGCGGTAGCGAAGCCGGCCGCCGTGTCCGAGGATTGCGAGCCAGTAGATCCTCCCAGCGACGAGCTCGACCGGCGCAATCGACACCGTGCTCCAGGCACCCGGCTCGATGGCGTAGGTGGAGCCGGTGCTGAGCAGCGCGCCCGGACGGTTGGAGGCCGAGCTGTAGAGACCCGCCGTCAGGCCGCTCGCGGAGCTCTTGGCGCTCACGTAGACGTGTATCGCAGCGGCCACGCCGGACCTGCTGGCCCGCAGGCGGAACGCTTCGGCCCGCCCAGGGGCCAGGGAGTCGTGCCGCCACTCCACCGCGGAGTCGCCGAGCAGCACCGCCGTTGCGACGGCGACGCCGCGCGGCTCGGCGGGGAGGACAAAGGCGCCCGGCTTGTGCCTCCCGTTGCGAGCGTCGCGGTGGTGCCTGCCGCGCTTGGCGGCGTGAGCCTGCGCATGCCCCATGGCGCGGGTACCGAACGCCGCTGCGCTGTGGGACGCGAGCAGGAGGATCAGCACGATCGCCGCGTAGAGGCTGCGCTTGAAGTGGTCTGGCATCGATCCTCCCTCCCGAGCGATGGCTATCGTGCACCGCTCGGCGCACAGCTACCCGCGCTCAAGCCGTGCAACCCTCCGTGCGCACCCAGGTGCCCATAGCTTCCAGGACCGACCGGACGAACCCGCGCGCGGCAGAGCATAGCCACGGCCACCCAGCCTGTTCGCCCGGCTTCCCGTGCAAACTTCGCAATTTGCGGGATTCGCATCGGGCGTCGGATCTGCGCTCGGCGGCGGGCGATCTGAAAGAATGAGCGTCCGCGACTCGTTTTTGAGTAAATGTGTCAGATCGAGAGCCCCTGACGGACACCAAGGGATGAGGCCCGGCGCACCCATCCGCAAAGCGCCGAGATGAGCCGTCCGACGATTCTCGAGCGCGTCCGGCAGACGCGCCGGCTCGTCCGCAGCGAAGGATATGCCGGCATCGCGGACAGGCTGATCGCTCGCGCCTCGAGGGCGGCTTCACACCCGAACAGCGCGCGGCTGTACGTGACCCGCGAGGACATGGTCCGGGCGGCGGAGATCGCCTCATCGGGATGGAGGCTTCCGGATCCGTTGCCCTTGCGAGAAGGCGAGCCGCTGACGGTTGCGTGGAGCTGCGTTCCCCCGGGCGGAGGCGCGGGAGGAGCAGTGACGATGTTTCGACTGATCTCGTCGTTGGAGCAGGCGGGGAATCGATGCATCGTCTATCTGCACGACCGTCACGGCTGGTCGCTGGGGCAACACGAGCGGACCATCCGCGAGTGGTGGCCTGCGGTCAAAGCCGAGATCCGCGACGGAGCCCTTGGCATCGAAGACGCTCACGCCATCTTCGCGACGTCATGGCCAACGGCCTATCCGGTGCTGACCTCCCCGGCGCGAGGAGCTCGCTTCTACCTGGTGCAGGATCTCGAGCACATGTTCTATGCCGCCGGAAGCGAAGCGCTGCTCGCAGAGGCGACGTACAGGTTCGGCTTTCACGGGCTCACCGCCGGCCGCTGGCTCTCGCAACAGCTCGAGCACAACTACGGCATGTCCGCGGACCCTTTCGACTTCGGCTGCGATCTCGACCGCTATCGGCTCGAGAACACGGACGAGCGCAGGGGGGTATGCCTCTACATGCGCCCCTCCGCCCCGCGTCGCGCATCCGAGCTCGGCCTCATGGCCCTCGACCTGTTCGCCGAACGCCATCCGGAGATCGACATCCACGTATACGGGGAGACCGTGCGCCGCCTGCCGCTCGCGGCGACCAACCACGGCCGGCTGTCCGTCGAGGGCCTGAACGACCTCTACAACCTCTGCATCGCCGGCCTTGCGCTCTCGGCGACCAACTCCTCGCTCGTCCCCTACGAGATGCTCGCCTCCGGCTGCATCCCTGTCATGAATGACGCCGAGCACAACCGCGTCGTCCTCGACAATCCAGAGGTCGTGTACGCGCCGGCTACGCCGTTCGACCTCGCCAACGCGCTGGCGGCCCTCGTCGAGCGACCCGGGCCCGAGCGTTATGCTGGCGCTCGAGCCGCCGCAGCGAGCGTGCAGGGGCGCTCGTGGGAAGACGCCGGCGCGGTTGTCGAGCGCGCCATCCGTGCGGTCGTCGAGGCAGCGTGCCGTGAGCCCGCTGCCGAGCCCTCCAACGGAGGCTGACTCGGCAGCGGCTGCCTCCGTCGCCGGCTCGCCGCGCCGGGAATCAGTAGGCGCCGACGTTCCAAGCGCCCGCGGTCGGACGTCCTTCGCCGTTGATGTTCTTGCAGAGGGCTTCTTCGGGCGTCTCCGAGCAGAGGCTCGTGAGGTTGACGCCGTGCCCGATCGCTTCAGAGCCCGATTCGGGTTTCCCGAACTCCCCAGGCGTTTCCTCGAGGTTGACTTTCGCATTGCCCATGGTCATCGAGTGTTCTTCGCCCTGGCCTATACACGCCTTCCACGCCGAGTATTCCGCGAGACTGTAAGGGGTTCCGTGTTCGCCCGCGTTGCCCTGTTCGGTGCGGCACTTGAGCGCTTCATTGCCACTGTTCGCCCACAGGTTGTAGCCGAGTTCGTTGGCGGCGAGCAGTTGCTTCTGTGCGTCTATCAGCACGTGGCATGACGTTGTCAGGTTGTTCTTCAACCTGACGTTCTGGATGGCGAGTTCGCGGCCCGATTCCGTGTCGCTGGTGACTTCCACGCAGCTGTGTTCGGTGGCCCCGATGATCGTGTTGTTGAAGATACGCGGTTCGCCGGAGCCGTCTGTGATCAGCCCATTGGCCGTCGTCCCACCGATCACGTTGTTGAAGACCCACAGCGGCGAGGTCTTGTCCCCGCACACGGTGTGGTTGTTGGCGCCCTCCAGGAAGACCGGCGACTCCACGTTGTAGCCTTCCATCGTGATGTAGTTGTCGTAGATGTACAGGCCCTTGCCGGGTTCGGTGTTGTAGTGCGGATAGTCTCCGTACCCAGCGAAGCAGTGCACACCGTCGACGTGGTTGGTGTCGTGTTCCCCGTCTTCCCAGTTGATGTTGCCGTAGTCGGTGTTGTGCGCGAACACCACCGGTCCGATGTCGCCGCCGTTGAAGCTCGCGCCGGGGATGAAGGCGTGGGTTTGACGGTAGAAGGTGTTGTGTTCGACGTAGATGTGATTGCTGCTCGGCTCGGCTTCGATGGTCACCGACCAGCCCATGTCGTGGAAGTAGTCGTTGTCGACGGTGATGTATTCTGTGTTGCCGCCTTCCGGTCGGATTTTGATTCCGCGGATTTCCGTGTTTCCGACCACGTCGCCTTTTTCCGTAACATAGAGCGGTCCGATTTCGAGGTTTTCGAAGTTACAGTGCCGGCAACCGTTGGCCTCGATGCCGGTGGTCACCGGACCTTCTTCTTTCTCCCTTTCATAGGAGCGTTCGGTGTTCTCGATCTGGCCGTCCACGCCGCCGTTGATCGTGACGTATTCGCTGTTGCCGTAGACGTTGATGCAGCCGGCCCCAGGACAGCCGTTGCCGCCCATCGCGATCTTCGCGCCCGCTTCGAACCTGACTTCGACGGGTTTCCCGGCCGATCCGCTGCCTTTGGTTTCCACCGGTTCGGTGAACGTGCCGCACAGGTGGACCACCGTCCCCGGGCCGATCTGCGTGCCGCCGGTGCCCCAGTGCGATTCTTCGTTGAACCATCTCAACCTGTGAGCAGCCGCACAGCTCGTGCCAGCTTCGCCGCCGGCGCCGGACTGCGACACATAGATCTGCGAACCGGACGACCCGGCCACCGTCACGGTGGCCGTCGCTTCCGAGCTTTCTTTCGTCGAGCCGCCGGCGTTCGTCGCCGTCACCACCACTCGGACCGTGTGTCCCACGTCGCCCGAGAGCAGCTTGTAGCTCGAAGAGGTCGCACCGCCGATGCTCGAGCATTCCCCACCGGAGGTGTTGCAGTCCTCCCACTGATACGCATACGACGTCGGGCTGCCAGTCCACGAACCGCTCGACGCGCCCAACGTCTGACCTTCTTCCGCGCCACCGCTCACTTTCGGCCGCACTACGTTCGTCGGCGCCGGCGGCACCACCACTACCGCTGTCGCATCCGAGTTGGCTTTCGTCGAGCCGCCGGCGTTCGTCGCGGTCACCACCACACGGACTGTGTGGCCGACATCGCCCGCAGCCAGCTTGTAGCTCGAAGACGTCGCTCCGCCGATGCTCGAGCATTCCCCACCGGAGGTGTTGCAGTCCTCCCACTGATACGCATACGACGTCGGGCTGCCAGTCCACGAACCGCTCGACGCGCCCAACGTCTGACCTTCTTCCGCGCCACCGCTCACTTTCGGCAACACGGTGTTCGTCGGAGCCAGCGGCAGGACCGTCCCCGTCGCAGCCGAAGACGCTTTCGTCGAACCACCGGCATTCGTCGCCGTCACAACAACACGCAGCGTGTGGCCGACATCGCCCGAAGCCAGCTTGTAGCTCGAAGACGTCGCGCCACTCACGTTCGAGCACGATTCCCCAGACGAGTTGCAATCCTCCCACTGATACGCATACGAGCTCGGGCTACCAGTCCACGAACCTTCAGACGCCGTCAACGTCTGCGCTTCAACCGCGCTACCACTCACTTTCGGCAAAGCAGTGTTCGACGGAGCGAGCGGCAGAACCGTCCCCGTCGCGGCCGAAGACGCTTTCGTCGAACCACCGGCATTCGTCGCCGTCACAACAACACGGACCGTGTGGCCGACATCACTCGACGCCAGCTTGTAGCTCGAAGACGTCGCACCGCCGATCGCCGCGCAGCTTTCGCCCGACGTGTTGCAATCCTCCCACTGATACGCATACGAGCTCGGGCTACCGGTCCACGAACCAGTCGACGCGCTCAACGTCTGCGCTTCGACCACGCTACCGGTCACTTTCGGCAAAGCAGTGTTCGTCGGAGCCAGCGGCAGGACCGTCCCCGTCGCAGCAGAAGACGCTTTCGTCGAACCACCGGCATTCGTCGCCGTCACAACAACACGCAGCGTGTGGCCGACATCACTCGGAGCCAGCTTGTAGCTCGAAGACGTCGCGCCACTCACGTTCGAGCACGATTCCCCAGACGAGTTGCAATCCTCCCACTGATACGTGTACGAGCTCGGGCTACCGGTCCACGAACCTTCAGACGCCGTCAACGTCTGCGCTTCGACCGCGCTACCGCTCACTTTCGGCAAAGCCGTGTTCGACGGAGCCAACGGCAGAACCGTCCCCGTCGCGGCCGAAGACGCTTTCGTCGAACCACCGGCATTCGTCGCCGTCACCACAACACGGACCGTGTGGCCGACATCACTCGGAGCCAGCTTGTAGCTCGAAGACGTCGCGCCACTCACGTTCGAGCACGATTCCCCAGACGTGTTGCAATCCTCCCACTGATACGTGTAGGAGCTCGGGCTACCGGTCCACGAACCAGTCGACGTGCTCAACGTCTGCGCTTCGACCACGCTACCACTCACTTTCGGCAAAGCAGTGTTCGTCGGAGCCAGCGGCAGGACCGTCCCCGTCGCAGCAGAAGACGCTTTCGTCGAACCACCGGCATTCGTCGCCGTCACAACAACACGGACCGTGTGGCCGACATCGCTCGCAGCCAGCTTGTAGCTCGAAGACGTCGCACCGCCGATCGCCGCGCAGCTTTCGCCCGACGTGTTGCAATCCTCCCACTCATACGTGTAGGAGCTCGGACTACCGGTCCACGAACCAGTCGACGCGCTCAACGTCTGCGCTTCGACCGCGCTACCGCTCACTTTTGGCAAAGCAGTGTTCGTCGGAGCGGCGACCGGCGGTTCCGCTTCCACGACTTCCGTGGCCCCAGATTCCGCTTCCGTCGAGCCCCCGGCGTTCGTCGCGGTCACGACCACACGGATCGTGTGGCCGACATCGCTCGCAGCCAGCTTGTAGCTCGAGGACGTCGCGCCACTGATGGCCGCGCAGCTTTCGCCAGAGGTGTCACAATCCTCCCACTGGTATGCGTAGGAGCTCGGGCTTTCCGACCACGAGCCTTCCGAGGCCGTCAGCGTCTGGCCTTCCTGCGCGATGCCGCTCACTTCCGGCGGCGCCGTGTTCGTCGGCGGAATGACCGGCGGTTCCGCTTCCACGACTTCCGTGTCCCCCGAGTCCGCTTCCGTCGAGCCCGCGGCGTTCGTGGCGGTCACCGCCACGCGGATCGTGTGACCGGCATCGCTGGGGACCAGGGTGTAGCTCGATGCGGTCGCTCCGGCGATTTGGAAGCACGATTCCCCGGAGGTGTTGCAATCATCCCACTGATATGCGTAGGACGTCGGACTGCCCGTCCATACACCGGGCGACCCATCGAGGACTTCTCCCACTTCCGGAGTCCCTGAGACATCGGGTGGCGTGATGGCCTGTGGCGGCAGATCTTCGAGCAGACCTGGTTCTTCGTGAAGTTCGCCTTCGAGCGGGCCGGGTTTTGAAGATGGTGGCACGTCGGCCGTCGTCAGGTACGCCGAAGCCGGGCAGTTCGCATAACGGACTCTGGACCTCCAGGACGCCGGAGGGATTCGCAGGTTCTTCCTGGAGCTGGCGTCGGTGAGACAGGATCCGGTTGCGCTGTCCCGATAACGGAGTTCGCCGCCCTCACCGAGGATGGCGAGCCAATACACCCTCCCCCGCACGACTTCAATCGGCTTAACCGGCACCGCGGTCCATGCGCCCGGCTTGGGAGACGTGGCCGTGCCGACGCTCATAAGCGAATGCGGATGGCGCCCGCCATTGCTGTAGACGCCCACCACTACGGTCGTCGCGGCGTTCCCCGGGCCGATGTAGACGAGCGCGGCAGCGGCCGTGCCGGTCGCGTGGGCACGGAGGCGGAACGCTTCGGCCTGGCCGGCCCTGAGAAGGCCGCCCTGGGATTCGACCCGGTCGTCGCCCAGCAACACCGTCGTCGTGGACGCGTCGGTTCCGTGCGAGGCACGATGGCGCACGGAGACGGCGGGCTTGTGCTCGAGCTTCAAAGCCCCTCTCCGTCGCAGGCCAGGATGCAATGCACGACCCTTTGCAGGATGCAACTCACGTGCAGCGAGGGCCGATGAGCTAGCGAACAGCAGCACCAGCGCGATCATTAGGTAGTAGCTGCGCGTGACGTGCTTGAACATCTAAGACTCCTCCCGGGCGGGCTTCGGTTGTGACATCCCTCGGTGTTGCCTCGACGCGGTGGTGTCATCCTGCATCCCGAGGCCCCGTTCTGGACGTTAGTTGCGGGTTCTCTCGACGCGCAGGAGCCTCGTCCTGAAACCCCCGGGTCAGGTCCTGGACGTTCAAACTGCACGTCGCCCAGAAGGGGAGACGGCCGTGTAGGGCCCACAGGACCACGCCCCCGTCGGTCGGCTCGGGTAACCCTCGCACAACGTTCGTGACTAGCTTCCCGTCGCGAGCGATCTGAAACGTCCGATTCGACCGCCAGGGGTCGCCAGGCGACGAGGATGCGGCGCCTTGCCCTATTTTCTGGCCATGACGCCCTCTCGTCGCTCCCTCCGAGTCGTGCTGGCGGACGACCACCATCTGTTCCGCGAGGGGCTGCGCGGGATGCTCGTGGCCGACGGGATCTCCGTGGTCGGGGAGGCGACGGACGGCGACGGGGCGGTGGCGGCGGCTCGCGAGCTCGAGCCCGATGTCGTCGTGGTCGACCTGAGGATGCCGGGGAGCTCGGGAATCGACGCTGTGCGCCGGATCGTCTCTTCGCGTCCGGAGGCTCACGTCATCGTCCTCACCGTCTCCGCCGAGCAGAGCGACATGCTCGACTGCCTTGCCGCAGGCGCGTGCTGCTACCTGCTCAAGGACACCCGGGTCGAGGAGCTCGTCGCGAGCATCAAGCTGGCGGCCGCCGGCCACGCGGTGCTATCGCGCAAGATCCTGCAGGCGCTGGCGGCACAGCTGCGCTCTGCCAGCCGGGAGACCGAGCGCACGGGTATCGACAGGCCGGCGTTGAGCACCCGCGAGCTCGAGGTGCTCCGGCTGATCACCCAGGGCGCCGACAACGCGACGATCGGTCGCGAGCTCTCGATCAGCAGCCACACCGTGAAGCAGCACGTGACGAGCATCTTCGGCAAGCTCGGGGTGCAGAACCGCGTGCAGGCGGCGGTGTGCGCGGTGCGCACGAGCCTTGTGTGAGCGCGCTCGCTGCATCCATCGGCCATTCGGAGGCGGCGGCTTCGACGATATCCTGGGGTCGTCGGCTCGGCTATCGGTCTGGGCCACCAAGGAATGCCGGGGCCGACACGGAGCAGCCGTCGCGACCGCCGAGCCGTCGCGAGGGCAACCCGTCGATCTGCTCTAACGCAAAGCCCGTGAAACTGCCGATGACGAACACCATGACCGACGAAATCCGCTCGATACTCGAAGACCATGCTCGCCTGCCGATCGACGCCCGTGAGCTGGAGTCGAACGCCAGCCTCTACCAGGCCGGCATGACCTCGCACGCGAGCGTCAAAGTGATGCTCGCTCTGGAGGACCATTTCGACATCGAGTTTCCCGACCGCATGCTCAACCCCAGCGTGTTCGAGAGCATCGCCTCGATAGGGGCCGCGGTCACCGAGCTGCGGGGCGCCGCGAGGCAGTCGTGAACTTCACCCGCGCACGGCGCGATGACCGTTAGTCTCGAGCGAGACGGCGAGCCCGGGGCACGCGCGAAGACCATCTCCCAGCAAGTGCGACCCGTGTACCTGCAGGGGTCGGGCCCCCCCGTCTTCGCCGTCCTGCACACGGGGGCGGACCCGCTCAGACCGACGGCGGTGCTGATCTGCCCGCCGTTCGGCTGGGAGGACATGTGCTGCTATCGCATCCGCCGCGAGTGGGCGGAACGGCTGGCGCGGACCGGCTACACCGCCCTGCGAATCGACCTTCCCGGAAGCGGCGACAGCGCGGGCGCTCCCAGCGATCCCGGACAGCTGGACGCGTGGACGCAGGCGGTGGAGGGAGCGGCGAGGTGGCTGCGGCGAGAGATCGGGGGTCGGCCGGCGCCCGCAACGCGGGTGGCGGCCATCGGCATCGGCCTCGGTGGGATGGTCTCGTGCCGGGCCGCACTGCAGGGCGCGCCGGTCGACGAGCTGGTCCTGTGGGGCGTGCCCGCGCGGGGCCGGACGCTGCTGCGAGAGCTGCGTACGTTCTCGGCGTTCGAGGTCGCGAACGCCCCCGACGCGCAGGAGCCCGCGCCGCGGAGCGACCCCGCGGAGGACGGGGCGCTGGTGGCCAATGGCTACCGGCTGAGCGCCGAGACGGTCGCGGAGCTGGAAGGCTTCGATCTCGGCGAGATGGACCCCTCCTGGCAGCCAGCGCCGCGGGCGTTGCTGCTCGGACGCGACGGACTGAAAGTCGACAAGGCCCTGCCCGCGATTCTCGAGCGCGCGGGGGCCGCTGTGACGGTGGCGGAGGGACGCGGCTACGACGACATGATGGTGGAGCCACAGGACGCACGGACTCCAACAGACGTCTTCGAGGTCGTGGACTCCTGGCTGGCGGCCGGAGAGCCAGGGCGCGGACCGTCCGCCGAGGCGTCCGTGGCGCACAGCGAGGACACGGCGGACCGGTCGACTCCGAGCCAGCCGAGCGACCGCGACGAGATGGTGCTCGACCGCTCCGGCGTGGCGCTGCGCGAGAGGCCGCTGTTCCTCGACCCGCCCGGCGGGAGCGGGCGACTGTTCGGGGTGCTCGCAGAGCCGCTCGGCGGCCGCAGGGAGCTGTGCGCCGTGTTGCTGAACGCCGGGCCGCAACGCCGAATCGGGCCCAACCGCATGTGGGTGGAGATCGCCCGTCGCTGGGCCGCACGCGGCGTGCCGACGCTGCGGTTGGACGCGGCCGGGATCGGGGATGCCGATGGCGACGCGACGGTGCTGGGACAGGTCACCGCTTTCTACAGGCCCGTGTACGTCGAGCAGGCTCGCGCGGCGCTCGAGCTGCTCGCCGAGCGTGGACTGCCCACACGCTTCGTGATGCTGGGCCTCTGCTCCGGGGCCTACTGGTCGGCGCAGGCCGCCCTCGTCGACGAGCGGGTTGTGGCGGTGATCATGCTCAACCCGCGCACGTTGGTCTTCGACGAGTGGCGGCACACCGTCCGGCGCACGCGCCATCTCAGGCAGCAGATGTTGCGCGCCTCGACATGGCGCAGAGCGTTCAAGGGCGAGCTCAAGCTCGCCAAGCATCTCGAAACGGGCCGCACGCTGGTCGAGCGAGCGGCGAGCGGGCCAACGCGTGCGCGTGCGCGGATCGACGCTCGCCGGCAGGGAAAGCGCTCCGCGCGCGAGTCATCTCCGCACGAGCCGATCGAAGACCTCTTCGATGCGCTGAGGGATCGCGAGCAGCGCGCCCTGCTGATGTTCACCGGCAAGGAGGTGCTGCGCACGGAACTCGCCCGCAAGGGCGTGCTCGATCGCATCGATCGCTGGCCGAACCTCGAGCTGGCTCTGATGGGGACCTCTGCCGACACCCACACGCTCACGCCGCTGTGGCTGCAACGCCAGGTTCACGAGCTCGTCGATCGAGTCCTCGAGGAGGAGCTCGGGCGTTTGACCGAGAGCGATCAGTCGTAGCTGAACTGGTCGGCGGGCGGGTTCTTCTTGCTCTTCGATTTCCCGACCTCTGGGATCACGTCGACGGCGCCCGTCTTCGTCGCCGCGGGGCTCACCACGGTGCAGGCGGTGCTGGACGTGCAGCTCACCGAGCGGCCCGGCGTGTTGCCGAACTCGAAGACCGTCGCGCTCCCGAGCGCGAAGCCGCTGCCGGTGATCGTCACCGGGGTGCCTCCCGCTTTGGTCCCCGCGCTGGGGCTGACGTTCGTCACCGTGGGCTTTTCGAACTTGAACTTGTCCTTGCTGGTGATCGGGCTCTCGCCGTTGGGTGTCGTAATCGTCACTTCCACCGTTCCAGTCGTCTCTGCCGGGGATTCGGCGGTGATCGACGTCGCCGAGACGACCGTGAAGCTGGCTGCGCTCGTCGAGCCGAACCTCACCGCCGTGACCCCCGCAAAACCCGTGCCCGTGAGGGTCACCGTGCTGCCGCCGGCGGCGGGACCCTTCTTGGCCGACAGCGACTTGATCGCCGGCGCGTGCCCCGGCGCCACATACGTGAACTGATCGGCTGCGCCGCTCGCGCTCGATCCCCCGGCATTGGCGACGCTCACCGGCACTGTTCCGGCAGGCTCCGCTGGGGCGGTTGCGGTGATCGACGTCGCCGAGTCGATCGTGAAGTGCGTTGCGCTCGTCGAGCCGAACTTGACCGCCGTCGCTTCCCCGAATCCGGTTCCGCTGATAGTGACCGACGTCCCACCCGATTCGAGCGCGGCGTCGGGGCTCACCCCCGTGACCGTCGGCGGGTTGGGGAGCGTTTCGAACGTCTCGTCGACGCCATAGCTGGTGCCGCCTTCGTTGGTGGCGACGATCCTGAAGTGGTAGGGAGACTTCGGGGCAAGTTCCGTCACCGACGCGTGTACCGCAACCGCGCTCACGCCCGACCCCGGCGACGGTTCGCATGGCGCAACCGAGCCGTAGAGCGCCGTCGGCCCGTATTCGAAGTCGCAGGTGGTCACGATCCGTCCATCGGGGTTCACCGTCGCGTTCAACGTCGCAGTCGTCTGCACCACCGCCGATGCCGCTTCCGTCACGGCCGAAGGCCCCGGGATGTAGCTGATCTGCACCTGCGGCTCGGCCGCTTCGGGGGCCAGTGTCACAGTGCCTCCCGCCGGCACCAGAGAGGAGCCTCCGCCCCCTCCACCGCCGTCGATGCCGCCGCCGCCACCGCCACCGCCACCGTAGTAGCCACCGCCACCGCCACCGCCGCCGCCGCCCTCGCACGGAGAGAATTCGCAGGGCCCGCTCCTTTCGCCGAAGCCACCCGTTCCACCCGCGCCGGGTCCGCTGGCGGTGGACTGCAGACCTTCGGTGCCCGCGGTCCCGTCAACGCCCTTCTTGCCGCCCTTGCCCCCTTCGGTGCCTGATGCGCCACCATCGCCGAAGTATTCGTCGAACTCATCGAACGGTGCCCGCAGTTCTCTCGCACCGCCACCGCCAGGCTCCCCCGCAGCACCACCGCCATACGCGGGCGCACCGAGACCGTACGGAGACAGCCCACCGCCTCCGCCGCCCCCACCCGCAACCATCACCGGCTGGCTGAAGTCGCCGCCCAGGCCGATGCCCGACGCGCCGCCGCCTGCGCCGCCCTTGAAGCATCCTCCGTACCCCCGGTATTCTTCGCACCGACGTTCGCCCTGTGAGCTACCTGGGCCACCACCGCCCACATCCACGCATACGAGCAGGTGCGAGTCCGTGATGATCCCCGGCAGCGCAGCCGAGACCACGTCGGCGCGTCCACCGGGACCGCCACTGTTGAGGACTTCTTCGGGTTCCAGCGGAAATGTGTAGCTTCCTCCTGCGGATCCTTGCGCGCCCGTCGCCTGGACCTGGAAGTGCGACCCGACGGGAGCTGTCCAAGTGGTGCACCCCGGTGTCGTGAACGACACCGTCTGCGCGGCCGCGCTACCCGCTCCGAGGGCGCCCAACCCACAACACGCAGCCACCAAGACAGCCACTAGCGCCACCCTGCGGTGCGGCTGGAGAGCAAGATGACATCCGTGTTCCACCATGCCATTTGGAGGTTCCCCGCAACGCTCGCTGGCTACCACCCCCATTTGGGGGGGGCGACAGTCGAGAGCAGCTATGCGGCGGTTGAGGAGACGGATCCCCCGGGGGATCCGACGGCCGGCTCGATCGCACGAATCGCCGCTGTGCGATCGGCGACGCCGAGCTTCGCGACCCCGCCGGAGATGTGACGACGCACCGTGATCGGCGAGAGCGAAAGGATGTCGCCGATCTCGGCGGAGGTGAGCCCCGAGCGCAGCATCCTCAGGATCTGCGACTCCCTCGCCGTCAGCTCGACCTCGCCGACGCGAACTGGGTCTGCGACCGCAGCCACGTAGTCGCGAAAGTGGTTCAGAACGTGTCCGACGAGCGCCCGGGGCAGGGCGGCCTCGCCCTTGAGCACACCGCAGAGCGCCGCCGGGAGCCTACCCGGGTGCATGTCCTTCGGCAGATAGCCGACGGCTCCGGCGCGCAGCGCCGCAAGCAGGTCGTCGGTGCTCTCGGAGACGGTCAGCATGACCACCGACGTCGCCGGGGCATCCTGTGCCAGCCTGCGCGCCGCCTCGATGCCGCCGCCGGGCATCCGCACATCGAGCAGGCACACGTCGGGGCGCTCGCGCAACACGGCGTGCACGGCGCCGGCGCAGTCGGCGGCTTCGCCCACCACGCAGAAGCCCCCACGCATCAGCGACATGCGCACGCCCATACGTATCGTCGGGTGGTCGTCGGCGATGACCACGGTCGGCGCACCGGGCACGCGAGTAGCTCCGGCCGCGTCCTGCGCGGCGGGACCGGCCGAATCGCTCACGGCAGGATCGCCTCGACCGTCGTGCCCGTGCCGATCGCGCTGCTCACGTTCAGCGAGCCGCCGAGCGCGTGCGCGTGGCGTCGCATGCTCAGCAGCCCGAAGCCCGTGCCCTCGCCGCCCGCGTCGAACCCACGGCCGTCGTCGCGCACCCACAGACGCCACTCGCCGGTGTAGTCCAGCGCAGCCTCGATGCGCACCGGGCGGGCGTGCTTGACGGCGTTGGCGACCGCCTCGCGCGCGATGTGCACGAGCGCGTAGAGCGTCGGCTGGTCCGGCTGGACGCCGACCGGGACCCCGCCGACGTCGAAGCTCAGCGGGAGGTGCCTGGCGGCCACGTGCATGCTCTCCTCGACCGCCTCGATCGCGGCTTCCCGCTCGCCGGCGGCAAGAGCGCCCAGGATGTGTCGTGCGCCGGCGAGCGCGCGCTCTCCCGCTGCGACCACGGTGCTCGCCAGCGGCGCCGCGGTCGTGTCGTCGGCAAGCTCCCGCGCCGTGGCGAGCGCGTACGAGAGATCCTGCATGATCAGGTCGTGGACGTCGGCCGCAATGCGGCGGCGCTCACTCGCCAGGGCGCGTGCCGTCGCTCGCCGTTCGCGTTCTTGGCGCCCTCTCCACGGTGGCTCGAGCGTCGAGAGCTCGAGCGAGGCGTGGGCAGCGTCCATCGTTTGCTGGTCGGTACCGCGAGTGATCATCCGTGTGGTCCCCCTAGCCGGTCGGCCCTTCCCCAAGGAGCCCGGCTGGTCGTCTTCCTTCCGATTGCCGGCGCAATGATATGGATCAACGCCGCAATTTGCAAGAAATACTTGCGGTGTTGGCAGCATTCTTGCGGCTGACGGCGGCCTCGCTGACCGAACGGTTTCACGTTCGCGATTTCGCCGCGAGCTCGTCGTCGCCCCGCAGGGCTTGAGGAACCGCCCCGGCCGTCCGATGATCGACCAGTGAACGAGGAGAGCCCCCACGCTAGCATCGAGCCAATGCTCGCCGCCGCTGCTGAGCTGCCATGAGCGTTTCGGTCGATCGCGACCAGGCGTTCCTGGACGCCGTCTGCCGGGTAGCCGACGAGCACGCGGCCCCGAACGCAGACGACGTCGATCGCGACGCGCGGTTTCCGGCTGAGACGATCGAGGCGCTGCGCGCCGAGCGGGCGCTGTCGGCCTTCGTCCCGGTCGAGCTCGGTGGCGCCGGCGTCGCGTTGCAGGCGATCGCCGAGGCCTGTTTCCAGCTGGGACGGCGCTGCGGCTCGAGCGCGATGGTGTTCGCGATGCACCAGATCCAGGTCGTCACGATCGTTCGCCACCTGGAGGACGCGCCCTGGTTCGAGGACTACTTGCGCCGGGTGGCAGGCGAGCAGCGGCTGATCGCGTCGGTCACCTCCGAGGTGGGCACGGGCGGCGACATGAGCCGCTCGATCGCCGCCGTCACGCCTGCCGAGGACGGGACGTGCACGTTCGAGAAGCAGGCGCCCACCGTCAGCTACGGCGCCCACGCCGACGACCTGTTCGTGACGCTGCGCCGCAGCCCCGACGCGGAGCCGGGCGATCAGGTCGTGGCCGTCGCCCTCGGCGACGGGATACAGCTCGAGCAGACGGGCTCGTGGGACCCTCTGGGCATGCGTGGGACGTGCTCGCCGGGCTACGTCGTGCGCGCGACCTTGATACCCGAGCAGATCCTGCCCACGCCATTCCCGCGGGTGATGTCCGAGTCGATGGTCCCCGTCTCGCACATCCTCTGGTCGCACCTGTGGCTGGGGATCGCCACCGACGCGTTCGACCGCGCGCGGGCGTTCGTGCGCGCGCAGGCCAAGCAGAAGCCGGGGGAGACGCCACCGGCGGCGCTGCGTCTGTCGCATGTCATGAGCGAGCTCTCGCTCCTGCGCGCCGAGGTCGGCTCGGCCCTCAGCCAGTTCGTCGAGCTCTCCGAGGACCCCGGCCGCGAGCGGCTCTCGACGATGGCGTCAGCGCTGCGCTTCAACAACCTCAAGATCGCCGCCTCCGAGCAGGCTCCGCGGGTATGCCAGGGCGCGCTCGGCGTCTGCGGGATCGTGGGCTTCAAGAACGACACGCCGTTCAGCGTCGGGCGCCACCTGCGCGACACGATGTCGGCGTGCCTGATGATCGCCAACGAGCGCATCCACCAGACCAACGCCAGCCTGCTGCTGATCGCCAAGGACGTCTGATGCCGGGGCCACCCGCGGCCAGCCCAGATCAGGCGGCGCTCCTGCGTGAGCTCGTCGAGCGCCGCCTGTTGATCGAGACCGGCGTCCCCGGCGTGTACGGTCGCGGCGGGGACTTCGAGGAGGTGCGCGAGCGCCTCGCCGCGCTCGTCACGCGCGCGGCCGCGGTCGAGCATCCCGAGCAGATGCGCTTCCCGCCGATCCTCCCGCGCGAGGACCTGGAGAGGATCGACTACCTGAAATCCTTCCCGCACCTGGCGGGGAGCATCTTCGCCTTCGACGGCACCGAAGCAGAAGCCTCGGAGCTCTCCGAGCGCGCCGGCCGCCATGAGGACTGGAGCGAGTTCCAGCGGATGACCGACCTCGTGCTCACCCCCGCCGCCTGCTACCCGGTGTATCCGGCGATCGCCGCCCGCGGCGCCCTCGCCCGCGGTGGCGTGACGGTCGACGCGGGCGGCGCCTACGTGTTCCGCCGGGAGCCCTCCGCCGATCCGGCGCGGCTGCAGATGTTCCACCAGCGGGAGATCGTGCGCATCGGCGAGCCCGAGCTCGTGCGCGACTGGCGGGACGCCTGGCGCGAGCGCGCCGTCGAACTGCTGGGCTCGCTCGGCCTGCAGGTCGAGCTGGATCTCGCATCCGACCCGTTCTTCGGTCGCAGCGGCCGCATGCTCACGGTCAGCCAGCGCGAGCAGCAGCTGAAGTTCGAGGTGCTCACTCAGATCGCCGGTCCCGAGCCGACCGCCGTGGCCTCGTTCAACTACCACCAGGACCACTTCGCCTCCGTATACAGGATCGAGCTGGCCGACGGCGGCTGCGCGCACACGGCCTGCCTCGGCTTCGGTCTCGAGCGGATCTCGATCGCGATGTTCCGCACCCACGGGTTCGACATCCACGCGTGGCCTGCCGCGGTGCGCGAGCGACTTTGGTAGTGCAGGTCGAGGGCGCCGTCACCCAGACCCTCTCGGCCGGCTGGCAGGCGGCGAGCGCGCCTGCGCGAGACGGCGAGACGGAGGACCTCGAGCGCCTGAGCTGGCTGGCGGCGAGCGTTCCGGGCACGGCAGCCGGGGCGCTGCGCGACGCGGGCCTGTGGCGGGTGGGCGAGCCCCACGACTTCGATCAGGAGGACTGGTGGTTTCGCACCGGCTTCGACGCCGAGCCGGTCGCCGCCGGCGAGGAGGTCACCCTGCATCTCGGCGGGATCGCGACGGTCGCCGAGGTGTACCTCAACGGCGAGCGGGTGCTCGAGAGCGACTCCATGTTCGCCCCCCACGCGCTGGCGGTTGGCGGGCGACTGCGGGACCACAACGAGCTGGCGATCCGCTGCCGCGCGCTCTCGCCGCTGCTGGCCGAGCCCCGCCGCCCGCGTGCGCGCTGGCCCACGAGGCTCGTCCCCGAGCGCAACCTGCGCTTCTTTCGCACGATGCTGCTCGGCCGCGCCCCCGGCTTCGCCCCCGGGCCTCCCGCCGTCGGTCCCTGGCGCCCGGTCAGCCTCCGGCGCCATCGGCGCCTGGCCGTGCGCGAGCTGGCCCTGCGCCCGCGCATCGACGGGCAGGCGGGCGTGCTCGCGATCGCCGTGGGGCTGCGCCTGCTCGATGGCCAACGCCTCAGCTCGGTGGCGGTGGAGCTCGACGGACCCTCGGGCACGCACCGAGCGCAGCTCGCGCTGAACGGCCCCGACGACGCGCCGAGCGCGCGGGGCGAGCTGACCGTGCCCGAGGCGGCGCGTTGGTGGCCGCACACCCACGGCCGGCCCGATCTCTACGACGTGCGCGTGCTCGCCGCCGACGCCCACCGGCAGATCGCCATCGACGCCGGGCGGGTCGGCTTTCGCGAGATCGCGTTCGGCGCGGGCCCCGACCACGAGCTCGAGCGCGACGGGCTCGACCTGCACGTCAACGGCGTGCGCGTGTTCGCGCGCGGGGCGGTGTGGACGCCGATCGACGCCGTCGGCATGGCCCCATCGGAGTCTGAGCTTCGCGCGGCGCTCGCCCGCGTGCGCGACGCGGGCATGAACATGGTGCGCATACCCGGCACGAGCGCCTACGAGTCGGACGCCTTCCACGATCTCTGCGACGAGCTGGGGATCCTCGTGTGGCAGGACTTCATGTTCGCCAACTTCGACTATCCGATCGCGCACGAGCCGTTTCGGGCGAGCGTCACGCGCGAGGTGCTGGGCGTGCTCGACGACGTCGGTGGACGCCCGAGCCTGGCGGTGCTGTGCGGCAACAGCGAAGTCGAGCAGCAGGTGGCGATGCTGGGGCTCGATCCCACGCTCGGGCGTGGCGAGCTGTTCGGGGAGCTGCTCCCCGACCTCGTCCGCGCGAGCGGCGTCGACGCCCTCTACGTGCCCTCGGCCCCGTGCGGGGGTGAGCTGCCGTTCCGCCCCGATCGCGGCATCGCCAACTACTACGGGGTGGGCGGCTACCGCCGGCCGCTCGACGACGCCCGCCGCGCGGGTGTGCGCTTCGCCGCCGAGTGCCTCGCCTTCTCCAACCTGCCCTCGTACGCATCGGCACAGGAGAACCCGTTGTCGAGGACGGGCGTCCCCCGCGACGTGGGCGCGGATTGGGACTTCGCGGACGTCCGCGACCACTACCTCGGCCTGCTGTTCGACCTCGACGCACGCGCGCTCGCGAGCGCCGACGCAGAGCGCTACCTGGAGCTCTCGCGCGCGGTGACGGGCGAGGTGATGGCGGAGGTCTTCGGAGAGTGGCGCCGCGCCGGATCGCCGTGCGGCGGCGGGCTCGTGCTGTGGCTCCAGGACCTGCTGCCCGGGGCCGGCTGGGGCGTGGTCGATCACCGTGGGATCCCCAAGCTCGCGTACCACCACCTCAAGCGGGCGCTCGCGCCGGTGGCCGTGTGGACCGTCGACGAGGGCCTCGGCGGGATCGTCGCCCACGTCGCGAACGACCGCCCGCAGCCGCTCAGCGCGAAGCTGCGCGTCGCGCTCTACAGCGGGGGCGATCGCCGCGTGGAGGAGGCCGTGGCGCCGGTCGAGCTGGCGGGACACAGCCAGCGCGAGTGGAACGTCGAGACAGTCATCGGCCACTTCGTCGACGCCGCCTGGGCCTACCGCTTCGGCCCGCCCGCACAGGACGCGATCGTCGTCAGCCTCGAGCGCGACGATCGGGGCGACTCGCAGATCATCGCCCAGGCGGTGCGCTTTCCCGCGGGCCGGCCGCTCGAACGCGAGGCGCCTGAGCAGCTGGGCCTCGCCGTCGAGGCCGCAACGCTGCCCGGCGGCGACACGCGGCTGGCGCTCACCAGCGAGCGGCTGGCCTACGGCGTGCGCATCGACGCCCCCGGCTTTCTGGCGAGTGACGACGGCTTCTCGATCGAGCCCGGCGGCACACGCAGCGTGAGCCTCCAACCCATCGGCCCTACTTCGGCGCTCGAGCGAGCGAGGGTTCTCGCCCTCAACATGGAGGGTCACCTGCGGATCGCCGCGCGGGAACCCGCGCGATGAGCTCGCGCACCTTCGCCAGCTGAGCAAGCTGCTGCTGCGAGAGCCGTGCCTTCAGGAGATTGCGCACCGCCGCCTCGCCGCGCGGCGGGAGCGTGCGCGCGAGCGTCAGCGGCATGCGCGCGCCCGGCGCGACGATGACCGTCCACGCCAGCGGATCGTCGCCGTCGGCGAAGCGTTGCTTGTAGTGCTGCTCGCCGAGGCCGAGATCGACGACGCTCTCGCCGCGGGCGAAGGCCTCCTCGATCACGTCGAGAATGCCGAGCATCGACGGCTTGAGCTTCGCGAACCGCTCGTCCCAGCCACCGTTGACGTACAGAACGCGGCCTCCAGCCGCCAGGAACAGCTGGGCCGAGATCGCCTCGCCGCCCACCTCCAGGATGCGCATGCGAAAGCGACCCTCGTGCTCGAGCAGCCCCTCCCCGATGTCGCGGATGACCGCCGCCAGCCGCGAGCCCAGCCTGACGAAGCTGCTGGCGCGCCCCTCCCAGCGAGACTCGTGCAGGCGCACGAACACCTCGATGTCCGCGCTCAGCGTCTCGGCGGTGCTCGACCGGGTGGAGCCGCTCGCCGCGGCGAACTGCCGTCGCAGGCGACGCATCTCGCGGCGGAAGTTCGAGCTCTTGGCCCCCAGCCACGCCTCGAACGAGTCCTCGCGCAACAACACGATCGGACACCCCGAGAGCTGGTATCGGCGGCTCGCCGGGCGCCGGGCGCCCGGCCAGTGCGCGCCGAGGATCGCCGCCCAGTCGGGGCCGAGCGGCGCTCCCTCGAGCGTGGCCAGCTCCGCACGCGCCTCGCGGGAGGCGAGCGCGCGGGCGAGCGCCTCCCCCACCTCCGCCTCTGCTCCGCGCTCCGCCAGCGGCGCGAGGCGGCCGCCGAGCTCGATGCCGGGCAGGCGCAGGCCCAGCGCCCCTCCCCTCAATCCCCGCTCGACGTAGAAGGGGGCGAGGCCGGCGAGCCGGGCGCCGTCGCGCACGACGATCGCCCGCGGCTGCGCGCGCGCCGGCGCCAGGTTCCGCCACCACGCCAGCACGCACGCCGGGGCCATCAGCGGCAGCTCGTTCGCCACCGCGAGCTCGTCCCACTCGGACGCGAGCGCCCCGAGCTGCGCGAGCTCGGTTACCAGCTCCCAGTCCACTCAGCGCACGAGACCGGGGCCGATGTGCTCCACGAACCAGCCGGCGTGCGGACTGTCGAGCTCCTCCAGCGATGTGCGCGGGCGCCCGAGGGCGCGGCTGAAGTGCATCACCACCACCGCCTCGAAGCCCGCCTTCTCGACCGCGCGGCGGGCGGGGGCGTTGTCGACGGCGACCTTCGTGACCATCCAGCGCCTGCCTTCCGCGGCGAGCGAGTCGGCGATCGCCGTCCAGGTCGCCGGCGCGACGCCGCGCCCGCGCGCGGCCGGGGCGGCGAGCGAGTCCTCCAGGCAGACGGTGTCGGCGGGCAGCGCCAGCTCGCCGCCCGGCGCCGCGATCGTGGGGACCGGCGCGCGGAAGATCCAGCAGCCGAACAGCGCCCGCCCGTCCTCGAGGGCCAGCCAGAGGTCGTTGCCCGCGTCGAGCCTCGCGCGGACATCGTCTGCCGTGAGCGTGAACATCAGTTCGGTGAGCAGCCGCATGTCGGGGTCGCGCGGGCGCTCGAGCACGAGCCCGGGCGCGAGCGAGGATCGCGGGCGCTCGCCGTCGGTGGCGAGCAGGTACCAGACGTGGTGCTCGGAGAGCGCGACCAGGCCCGCGGCGCGGGCGGCGGCCGTGCGCAGGGCGCCGCGCAGTCCGTCGCGCTGCAACAGCAGTCTCAGCTTTTCGCCTGCGGGCATCCCGATCCTCACGTGGGCGACTACGGTCTCCAGCGTGACGCTAGCGACCGCCCCGGCGCGAGCGGGCGGCTGCGCGCACGCTGCGCGTCGCCTGGCGGGCGGCTCGCAGCGGAGCGGAGCGCAGGAGGGGCTCGTAGCGGTCGGTCAGCTTCAGGGACACCACCGCCAGCGGGTCGATCGCGCCGATCATCGCGCGCGTCATCGTGTACGGCTCCCAGCTTCCGGAGCCGGTCGTCACCGCCGCCAGCAGCCCTGCGTCCCGCGCCGCCGCCACCGCCGCCTCCCCGTAGCGGCCGAACGGATAGGCGAACGTCTCGACCTCCACCGCGGCGATCTCTTCGAGGGCGTGGCGGCTGTCTTCGATCTCCCTGCGACAGTCGTCGTAGGCGAGCGTCGAGAGGTCGGGGTGGGTCATCGTGTGGGCCCCGAGCTCCCAGCCGGCGGCCGCCAGCTCGCGCAGCTCGGACTCCTCCATCATCGCGCCGTCTCCCCCCTCGCCGATCCAGGGACTGGAGCCCCCGATAAAGCCGATCGTCACGTACACGGTGGCGGGGATCCCGTACTGCTGGAGAATCGGCAGCGCCACAGCGTGGTTGTTGCGCATGCCGTCGTCGAACGTCACCGCCGCGAGGCCCGGCTCGGGAGTCCCGCCGCCGGCCCGCCGCGCCAGCTCGGCCAGGGTGACGAAGGCGAAGCCGGCCTCCGCCAGCAGCTCGACCTGTGTCCGGAAGCGCCCCGGCGAGACCTGCAGCAGGCTGAGGTCGTCGCGCAGCCGCGAGCTCGCGACGCCGTGGTAGCCGAGCACCACCGAGCGCCGGCGGCGGATCGCGGCGAACGCCCGCGCCCACGGCCGACGGCCAGCCGCGGGCAGCGCAGCGCTGTCGCTCATGCGCGTCCGCCGGGCGCGCGCCCGGCGGACGCCGGCCGGGCGACGTAGTAGAGCTCGGGACACGCCGCGCAGGTCTCGCCCGCTGCCACGGGCTCGCCCGACAGCGCCAGGCACTCGAGCAGCTCGAAGCCCTCCTCGGAGAACTGGCGCTCCTGGGCGTCGCGCGAGATGTAGTAGTGCAGCAGCGAGAAGTCGTGCGCCTCGTCGACGAGCACCGCGTAGTCGCGCTCGCGGCGCTGCAGCGGCGCGAGCCGCCGGCGGTTGCGCATGCGACGAGGTATCTGTCGCAGGTTCCACGCGATCACCCGCGGCTTTCGACCTTCGACGCGCGTCGGCCTGGCGATCGCCGGGGCGTAGGCGAGGTTGTGCGAGGAGACGATCAGCAGCCCCTCGCCTACGAGCGTGCGCCGGATCTCGCCGATCACGCGACGGCGCTCGCCATCGCCGAGCACGTCGATCACGTTGAACGGCGCGAGCACCGCGTCGAGGGAGTCGCTCGCGAACCCGGACAGGTCGCGCAGGTCGCCGACGGTGAACGCCACGTCAGGATAGGCGCGGCGGCAGTGCTCGACCATCGCGGGGGAGATGTCGAGGCCGTGCAGCTCGCGTGTCAGCTCGCTGAGGTGGCCGGTGAGGCGGCCCGCCCCGCAGCCGAGCTCGAGCACCCGCCCGGAGAGCGCCTCGCGATAGCGCTCGAGCAGGATCGCCTCCGCGGGACGCAGCTCCCTGGTCGTGTAGAGATCGACGAAATCGCCGTGCTCCCACACGCCCGCGTTCAGTTGCTCCTGTTCATCCATAGTCTTGAGGAATGCGTGAAGGTGTCCGATTATGAGGCTATGACTGACGAGATCCGGACGATCGTCAAGCAGCACGGCCGCCTGGCGGCGGATGTCGACGCGCTTGCCGTGGACGCCGACCTGTACGAGGCCGGGATGAGCTCGCACGCGCGCATCAACGTGATGCTCGCGCTGGAGAGCCACTTCGACGTCGAGCTGCCGGACCGTATGCTCACGCGCAGCGTGTTCGCGAGCATCGCCAGCATCGAGGCCGCGCTCACCGAGCTGCGTGCCGAGTCGCACGTGGGATGAGCAGCTTGGCCGACCGAGACGTGCGCTTCACGAGCCTGCTCGGCCTCGACCCGGCCACGTATCGCTCGCACTCCCTGCACTCGCCCGAGCGCAACTACGCGGAGACGAACTGCTACACCGACATCCTCATCGAGCTGCTGCACGCCCGCGGCCAGGAGCCCCTCGCGGCGATGGCGGCGACGGTGCGGATCGACTTCGAGGGCGACCAGTGGACCTTCTTCAAGCCGCCCCCCGAGGATCTCGAGCTGCTGTTCGGCGTCGACATCCACGAGATGCAACCGTACCGGCCGCTGCCCGACCAGACGGCCGAGCAGATCGCGCGCGGCCAGACCCTGATCGTGGAGCTCGACTCCTGGTACCTGCCGGACACGGCGACCACCAGCTACCGCAGCGAACACGTCAAGAGCTCGGTCGTCATGGAGGCGATCGACCGCGAGGGCGAACGGCTGCGCTACTTCCACGGCACGGGCCTCTACGAGCTCGACGGCGAGGACTACCGTGGCGTGTTCCGCCTCGGCCGCCCCTTCTCCGAGGACGTGCTCCCGCCGTACACCGAGATCGTCCGCTTCGATGCGGGCCCGCGGCCGGAGGGGGAGGAGCTGCGCGAGCTCGCGCGCGAGCGCCTGCGCCACCATCTCGCCCACCGCCCCACGGGCAACCCCTTCGCCCGCTTCGCCGCACAGCTCGAGCGCGACCTTCCGCGCCTGCTCGAGGGCGACGCCGCGGACTACCACGCCTACGCCTTCGCCACCGTGCGGATGGCGGGCTCGTCCTTCCAGGCGGCCGCCGCGCACGTGGACTGGCTGACCGGCGAGGAGGGGCCCATATCCGCCGCGTTCTCCCGCATCGTCGAGGGATGCAAGGTGCTGTCGTTCAGGCTCGCGCGGCGGCGAGCGTTCGAGCCCGGGGAGACCGTCGCCGAGCTCGCGGGCGCATGGGACGAGGCGATGACCCGGCTCGATGACGCCTTCGGCTGACGCACCGGAGCCGGCGACGGCGACGGCGATGGCGCCCAGGGCGCTCTACCTCGATTGCCCCCGCGGCCCCGTCTTCGGCTTTCACCATCCCGCGCAGGGACGAGCCCGCGCGACCGCGGTGCTGCTGTGCCCGCCGTTCGGCAACGGCGAGCTCTGCTCCTACCGCAGCCGGCGCGACTGGGCGATGCAGCTCGCGCGCGCCGGGCACGCGACGCTGCGGATCGACCTGCCCGGTTGCGGCGACAGCTCGGGCGGGCCCGGGGATCGTGAGCTGATGGCGGCATGGACGCAGGCCGTCGCTGAGGGCGGCGAGTGGCTGCGCGCGCACGCCGGCGCCGTACGGGTCGCCGCGGTCGGGATCGGCCTGGGCGGGCTCCTCGCCGCGCTCGCGATCGCCGAAGAAGCGCCGATCGACGATCTCGTGCTGTGGGCGGTGCCCTCGCGCGGCCGTACGCTCGTGCGCGAGCTGAGGGCGTTCACCCGCCTGGAAGACGCCGCCCCGCTGCAGGCCGATCCCGCGCTGGGGTCCGCGCCGGACGGGTCCGTGATGAACGGCGGCTTCGTGCTGAGCGCCGAGACCGTCGCGGCGCTCGAGGCGCTCGATCTGACCACCCTGGTGCTCCCCGAAGCGGAGCGGCGCCGGGTGTTGATGCTCGAGCGCGACGGCATCGAGGTGGACGAGCGCCTGCGGGGGTTCCTCGCGGCGCGTGGCGCCGCCGTGACGGTCGCCCCCGGACCGGGCTACGGCGCGATGATGGCCGAGCCCTACCTGTCGCGCTCGCCCGACGCGGTGTTCGCCACCGTCGAGGACTGGCTCGCCGCGGCAGAGCCGGCGAGCGAGGAGGGCCCGCCCGCCGGGGCCCGGGCGGCGACCCAGGAGACCGCGCCCGCGGGGACCGAGCCGGCGAACGAGGAGGTCCCGCCCGCCGCGGCGCAGGCCCGGCCCGAGGCGTGCGCGCAGATCGAGCTGGGGGGCACCGAGGCGCGCGTGCGCGAGACGCCGCTCGCCGTCGAGCACCCGTACGGCCGCCTCTTCGGCGTGCTCGCAGAGCCGGACACCGAGGAGCGGGCGAGCCTGTGCGTGATCTTCTTGAACGCCGGCGCGATCCGGCGCGTGGGCCCAAATCGCATGTGGGTGGAGGCGGCGCGCCGGTTCGCCGCGAGGGGCGTGGCGACGCTGCGCGTGGACTTCGCCGGCATCGGCGACGCCGACGGCGATGACAGCGCGTGGGCGGACGATGCGAGCTTCCACGTGCCGGAGTACGTCGAGCAGACGCGGGCCGCGATCGATGCGCTGGTGGCTCGCGGCCTGCCGTCCCGGTTCGTGCTGGCGGGGCTGTGCTCGGGCGCCTACTGGGCCTTCCACGCGGCGCTCGCCGACGACCGCGTCGCCGGCGCGTTGATGGTCAACCCGCGGGTCCTGTTCTGGGACGGCAGGCGCGCGCTGGTGCAGGAGGCCGGCCACGCCCACAAGCTGTTGGAAGGGCGCATCTGGGTCAAGCTCGTGCGGGGCGGGTTCTCGCGCGAGCGGGTGCTGACGTTCGCCCGGGCGCTCCTCGCCCTGCTCGCCCGCGTGCCGGCCCGCGCCGCGACGAGGACGCGCGCGGCGCTCACCGGCGGCGACCGCGTCGAGCGCGCGCTGGACCGTCTGCAGGAGTCCGGCAAGCATCTCCTGTTCGTGTTCGGGCCGATGGAGCAGCTGCGCCTGGAGCTCGAACTGGACGGCAGGCTCGCCGACCTGCAGGCGCGCGAGAACGTCACGCTGGAGCTGATCGACGGGGACAGCGAAGTCCACACGCTCGAGCCGCTCTCGCTGCAGCGCCGGGTGCACGAGCTGCTCGACCGGGGGCTCGAGCACGAGCTCTCGCGCGCGCCGGCGACGGCGGACTATTCCGCCGCGCCCGGCCCGCCGGGGCGTTCCTGACCGGTCGCCGCGCTCCAGCTCGCCGGCGATTCGTAGCTCGTGCCCGCGTACAGGATCTGCGCGGGGGCGCCGCTCGCGGAGTACTCGTTGCCGGCGAACTCGAGGCCGGGCTGCAGCGTGGGGACATAGAGCATCGGCAGCCCGCCGCTGGTCACGAGCACGTTGTCGAAGAAGCGGGCGTCGCTCGTCCCCAGCGCCTCCACCGCGCTCGGCGTCCCACCGGCCGGCGGGCTGAGCACGACCGTGTCGTCGTACACCTCGCTGTCGCTCACCTGGCTGCCTTCGCCGACCAGCGCCAGCGCCGAGTAGCCGCCGCGGCGGGAGTCGTTCCTGCTGATGTCGAAGCGGACGACGTTGCCGCTGACTTCGTGGGGAGCGCCGGAGTAGTCGTAGACGAGGAAGCCGGTGCCGTCGTTGTCGTGGCTGTAGTCGTACTGCAGCACGCAGTCGGTGGTGCCGCCGTCGAGGTCGAACCCGTCGCCGTCGTAGCCGCCGGGGCCGGAATGGTTCTCATAGGATTCGCTTCGTTCGATGCTCACGTCGTTGGCGTCCGCAGCCCAGATGCCGACTGGGCCGCAGCCGGCGCACGAGTTGAGCGCGCCGTTGTCGTAGGCGACGTCTTCGTCGATCACGCCGTGGTCGACGTCGTCGAGGAAGATGCCGTCGCCGGAGTGGCTCTGCGGGTAGTCCGGGTCGCCCAGGTTTTCGTATGACCGGCAGTCGCGCACGTCGACGTACGAGTTCGCGTAGCCGCTGGCTCGCGCGGATTCGACGCCGCTGACCGAGATGCCGTAGAAGCGGTTGTCGTGGACTTCGCAGTCTTCGATCGCGACGTCGCTGAAGCCGCTCTGCGAGCCGTCGGACGGGCTCCCGGACACGGAGATGCCGGCGACGCCGAAGCCGCTGGCCTGCACGTCGCGGATGTCCAGCGCGCGCAGCTTCCTCGCGCGGGGCAGGTCATCGACCGCACGCACGCCGCTTCCCCGGTTGCTCGACGGCCCGCCGCCGACGAGGACGAGATCCTCGACGGTGACTCCGCTGGAGTCGAGCACTTCGACCCCCGAGCCATCGCCGGCGTCGATCGTCGCGGGCCCGCCGCCGTAGGAGCCGACCATCACCGGGTCGCCCGCCGAGCCCCCGCCGGCGACCACGATCCGCAGCGTGCCGTCGAAGCTCGCGCCGCCCTTCAACAGCAGGCGCGCGCCGGGCGCGAGCCTCAGCGCTCTCGTCCGTGCGAGCGTTCGCCAGGCGCGCCGCGGCGAGGTGCCCGGGTTGCGATCGCTCCCGCCGGGGCTGAGATAGTAGGTCGGGGCCTGCGGGTGGGTCACGGCCTGCACGTGAGTCGCGGCCTGCGCGTGGGTGGCGGCCTGCGCCGTCCCCACACAGGCCGCCAGGGCGCCCAGCGCGGCGAGCAGGATCGAGGGAAATGGACGAACGAGCATCGGCCCGCGCGAATCCTCTCAGCCCAGCCCTCAGCTCGGAGCCGACAGCCACCGATACAGTAGGCGATCGAAATTGGTCGCCCGCGAGATCACGCTGTCCGCCAACGCCACGGACTTCGCGCTCACCAGCCCCCGGCCGCTGCTCGCCGGCCCGCCCGCCGCACCGGCGCGGGATGCGACCGTCGGCCCCCCGTTCGACGGCCGCGTGGGCGTCGCCGTGCTCGGTGCGGCCAGCCTGGACGCTCCGCCGCCGGGCGCATCGCTGTACGTGGTGGCACCGCACGCGCTGCAGCCGGGCGACGCGACGAGGCAGCTCGCGAGGCTGCGCCGACGCGTCGCCCCCAGCCTCGTGGCCGGCCCGCCCAGCGATGAGGGACCGCTCGACCGCTCGGGAGTCGACGTCGTCGTGATTACCCCCGGCGAGGACCCCGAGGCGACGGCCCGGGCGGCGCTCGCCGCCGGCGTGCGCGCGGCCGGCCGGCCACTCCTGGTGCTGATCGACCGTCCGGTGGCGGTGGAGTGCGTGACCGCCGCCGTCGACGCCGGCGCAGCTGCGGTCGTGTTCGCCTGCGACGGCGGCGAGGGCGACGCCGCGCTGCTGGCCGCGACGGCCGAGGCCGAGCGAGATCGCCTCGACGGCGCGCCGCTGATCACGGTCGCCATCTGCAACCGCGACGGCGCGCGCGATCTCGAAAGCTGCCTGGGCTCGCTCGCGCGCGTCGAGTACCCGGCGTTCGAGACGCTGGTGCTCGACGACGGCAGCAGCGACGACTCGCGCGAGGTGGCGACTCGCCTCGGGGCGCGCGTCGTCGCGCTCGGCTCCGTAGGGCTGGGCGGCGCCCGCAACGCGGCGATCGAGCAGGCTCGCGGCGAGCTGCTCGCGTTCCTGGACGGCGACGCGTGCGCGGAACCCGGGTGGCTGACGCGGCTGTGGCGACTGCACGATCGTCTGCGCCCCGGCGGCGTCGGCGGGCCGAACCTCCCCGTCGCGCACCCGAACTGGCAGGAGCGCGCGGTCGGCGGAGCGCCCGGACTGGCGATGCCGATCGTGCGGGCGGACGGGCGCTGCACCCATCTGGCGGGCTGCAACATGTCGTTCCGCACGGAGCTCGCGCGCGCGGCGAAGTTCGATCCGAGCATCATCTACGGCGATGACGTCGACTTCTGCCACCGCGTCCTCGAGCTCGGCGAGGACCTGCTGCTGCACCCGACGGCGAGCGTCCGCCACCACCGCCGCCGCTCGCTGGTGGGCTACGTGCGCCAGATGTTCCAGTACGGTCGCTGGGCGACGCTCGTGCAGGATCGCCTCGGCGCTCGCCTCGTGGACATCGACACCGCCCCCAGCCTGCTCCGGCGACTCGACCCGCGGCGCCCGCACCGCTGCTTCGTCGGGCCGCAGGCGGCCCAGCGTTACAACCTCAGCTTCGCGCCGTTGAGCAACGGCTTTCCGCTGAAGGTGATGATCCTCACGGTCGCCACCGCCGGGGCGGCGGCGCCGCTGGCTTGGCGGAGTCGCAGGCTGCGCGCGTGGCGGGCGCTCACCGCCGGCTGCGTGCTGGGCCAGTTCGGCTACGTCGTCGCGCGCACGCCGGTGCACCAGGGAGCGAGCGGCCCGTACGCGATCGCGAATCGCCTGCTCACCGCCCTGCTCTGGTACGTCGGCCCCGGCGCCGTCGGCCTGGGGCGAAGGCGGGCGCTGCGCGAGCTCGCCGACGACCGGCCCGATCGCGCCGCGCGATGACCCGCCGCCCGCTGTGGGCTGCGCTGCGCCGGAGCCTGCGACCGGTCAAGCGCCTCGTCATCGGCCCCGGCGCGCTGGCACTCGACGCGCTGCTGCGCTGCAGCGCTCGACGGCTGGGGGTCGTGATCGTCTATCACCGCGTGGGCGATCCCCCCGGCGATCCTCACACACAGCTCGTACCGGCGCTCGGCAGCGACCTGTTCCGGGCGCAGCTCGCGCTCCTGCGCCGGCGCTACGCGATCGTGCCCGCCGCCGAGCTGCTCGCGGCCGCGTCCGCCCGCATGCGCTTTCAGCGCTTTCCGGTGGCGCTCACGTTCGACGACGACTGGTCCGGACACGTCCGCGTGAGCATGGGCCTGCTCGCAGAGGCGGGGGTGGCGGCGACGTTCTTCCTCAACGGGTCCTCGCTCGAGCGCCCGCGCGAACTCTGGTTCGAGGTGCTCCAGGAGGCCTACGACCGTGGAGCCCTCGGTCCGCCGGCGGCCATCCACGCCGAGGCCGCCCGCATCCAGGAGCTGCCATCGGCGCAGCGCCGCGCGACGATCGCACAGCTTCGCGAGCGCCTGTGCGGCACGCGAGACGCGGACGCGGACCCGGGGCTGCGAGCCGAGGACGTCAGGCGCCTGGTGAGCGCCGGGCACGAGATCGCCTTCCACACCCGCGAGCACGAAACGCTGACGACGCTCGCGGATGCAGAGCTCGAGCGGGCGCTGCGCGACGGGCGCAGCGAGCTCGAAGCCGCAGCCGGGGCCTCGCTCAGCGCCATCGCCTACCCGGCCGGACGGGCGGATGCCCGCGTGGTCGAGCGCGCCCGTGCGGCGGGATTCAGCCGGGGCTACAGCACCGTGGCGCAGGCCGTCGCGCCCCAGTCCGATCCCCTCCACCTCGGGCGGGTGTATCCGTCGAGCGAATCCACGGCGCGGCTGCACCTGGCGATCGGCCGAGCGCTCGCGGCGCGACGGCGCGGCGCCGCGACACGGCAGCGCGGCGCGGCGCCTCCCGTGACGGAGAGCGAGGTCGATCCGACCACGAGCGTGTCGCTGACACAGAGCGACGCGCTGGTCGCTCGGCTCCCGTTCGTCGAAGGCATCCGTGGGCTGGCCGCGCTGGTCGTGGTGCTCGGGCATCTCGCGCGTGCGAGCGGCCGCCTGCTCGGTCACGAAAGCTTCTTCGGCGCGCCGTGGCGCGAGCGGCTCGTGTGGCTGGCCTGGCCGGGAACGGAAATGGTCTACCTGTTCCTGATGATCAGCGGCTTCTCGCTGTTCTACAGCGAGGACGTGCGGCGCCTGACTCGGGCTGCCACGAGCATCGGGCTGTTCGCGCGGCGACGCTGCTGGCGAATCCTGCCCACTTACTACGTCGCGTTCGCGTTCGGGGTGGTCGTGCTCGCGATCGTTCCCGCCCACTTCATACGCGGCGTGCCGGTGCTGACGGCTGAACCTGTGAGCACCGGCGGCGTGATCGCTCACCTCGGCCTTTTCCACAATCTCGAGCGCGCGTGGATCTACCAGGGCAACGGCCCGCTGTGGTCGATGGCCTACGAGGCTCAGCTCTACCTTCTCTTCCCGCTGCTCTACTGGGCCTGCAAGCGCGCTCCCGCCGTCCTCGTCTGCTCCACCGCGATCGTCCTCGACCTCGCCGTCAACCACGGCCGCACCGCCGAAGAATCGCTCCCGTTCGGGTTGTTGCGCTGGTTCGCGCTGGGGATCCTGGCGGCGTCCATCTACCGTCAGCCGTGGCTCCGGCGCGTTCCCGCCCGCCTGCTGCTGGCGGTCGGTCTATCCCTGCTCGGGCTCGGCTACCTGCGTCTCGGCGACGTGGGCGTCGGCGTAAAGCACGATCTCGTCTGGGGCGCCGCCTACCTGCTGCTGCTGCTCGCCATGACCCGTGTTCCCGACGCGAGAGCGAACCCCATGAACGCGCGACCGATGCGCTGGCTCGGCCTGCGTTCCTACAGCCTCTACGCGTTTCACTTCCCCGTGCTGTGGGGCGTCTTCGCGGGGCTGGCCGCGCTCGGCGCCGGAACTCACTCGCTCAGGGAGGTCCTTCTCTTCGGGCTCGGTCTGCCGCTCTCGATCGCCGTCGCGCAGCTTGCGTTCAAGCTGGTGGAGCAGCCCTCGCTGCGACACATCCGCGCGCTGCGCTGAGCTCAGGCGAGGGACACGGCCGCGTAGCCCTCCAGCCATGCCGGCGCGGGTGGACCGGCGCCCGCGCGGGTGCCGGCCAGCTCACGACCCGTGGCGATCCGCACGGCGTTCAGCAGCAGGGAAGACTCGCGGTAGTGCACCGCCGCCCACAGCGACGCGCGGGCGGCGCGCCCGCGCTGCCCCGCCTTCTCCAGCCGGTTGGCCGTCCAGAAAGCGAACGCCTCGGGGTCGAGCGAGCACCCGCGCCGGCGGGCGGAGGCACGATGCTTGGTGCGGAACCGGTCGTACTCGCGCAGGATCGGGGCGGGGGCGGTCAGCAGCATGCTCGACGAGTGCTGGACGTAGGCGAGCAGCACGTCGTTCACCGCAGCCGCCGGGCTGCTCTCGGCCAGGCGCAGGCACAGGTCCCAGTCGGCGAGCTGGTGCAGCTCGGAGTCGAAGCCCCCCAGCTCGCGCAGCAGGCCCGCGTCGACGAGCACGTTCGAGCAGGCTCCCGGGATCGCCTGGTGGCGGTAGAGCCGCTCGAGCAGGTCGTCCGCGGGCGGCGCCGGCAGCGCTTCGAAGGGTATGAGCCGCTCGTCGACGTACACGCCGGCGGTGTACGACCAGCCGCTCGCGCGCTCCTCGCACGCGCGCAGCTGCGCGGCCAGCTTCTCCGGCGACCACAGATCGTCGTCGTCCAGCAGGGCGATCCACTCGCCCTCGGCGACCTCGATCCCGGCGTTCCGCGCCCAGCCCACCCCGCGGTGCTCGGACATCTCCAGCACGCGGGTGCGGGCGCCGGTCGCGTCCGCCAGCAGGTCCGCCGGGAGCGGGCGCCGGCCGTCGTTGACGATCACGGTCTCGACCTCGACCTCTACCCCCCGCTGGGCGAGCGCGCCCGCGAGCGTCCGGCGCAGCAGCTCGCTGCGTTCGCACGTGGGGATGACCACCGTCACGCTGCGCGAGGGCACCATCGCTACTTCTAGCATCGGCCGGCGCCCCGCGGCTGCGGGAGCGCCCGCTTGAGCAGGGCGCGCACCTCGGCGATCGCGCTGCGGTCGAGCACGGCGATCGCCGCCACGTAGGCGCCGCTCGCCACCAGCACGACTATCAGCAGGCGAGGCAGGGAGCTCACGTCGGCGTCCCGCAGCGCCGCGCGCGAGGCGACCCCGACGGCGAGCGCGACCAGGGCGCCCGCCAGCGGCAGCGCCATGCCGCTCAGCACCTCCCGGTAGGAGGCGGACAGGCGACGGTGGACGTACACGACCAGCGGTACCAGCACCACCATCGAATCGAGCGCGACGAGCCCCGCCACGACCTCGGCCGAGCCGAACACCGCGGCCGCGGCGAAGATGGCGGGCGCGAGCACGAACAGGCGGACGAGGTTGATCGAGGCAAGGAAGCGCGCGCCGGAGTTGGCGTTCACGAACCAGCCGAGCATGCCCGACGGGCCCGTCACCGCGCCCCACACGCACAGGACGACGAGGATCGAGTCGGCGGCGCGCCAGCGGGGCCCGAGCACGACGTGGATGAAGTCCGGGGCGGTCGCGGCGAGCACCGCCAGCGGCAGCAGCGTGGCCAGCGTGGCGTAGCGCAGCGACGCTCCGAGCGCCGCCACCCGGCGCTCGGGCTCGTCGCGCAGCCGCACGTATGCCGGGAAGGCCGCTTCGGAGACGGGGCCGGCGACGGCCTTGTTCGGGAGTTCGGTGAGCCGGCAGGACATCGAGTACAGCGCCATCGACTCGCTGCCGAGGATCGCGGAGACGGCGATGTAGTGGAGGTTTTCGATCATGAACGAGCTCATCGACTGCGACACGAACGAGCGCGAGTCGGCCAGCGCGCGCCGAGCCAGGCGACGGTCGAAGCGCGGGCGAAGCGCGAACGGGTACACCTTCCACAGCACCGCGCTCGCGAGCACGCCGGCGGCGAGCTGGCCGGCGACCATGCTCCACAGGCCGGCGCCGAGCGCCGCGCACGGCACGGCGACGACGACGTAGCCGATGGCGAGGGCGAACTGCCCGGCGAAGCGCTCGCGCCAGAGCATCTCCCGCTGCAGCAGGTTCGTGAGCAGCCACACGATCGTGCTGGTGACGATCGTCAGCGACAGCAGCGGCAGCACGTCGGCGAGTTTGGGCGAGCCGAAGAGATCGGATATCGGCCCCGCCAGCGAGCTCGCGACCACGACGCCGCAGAGGGCGAAGCCCACCATCAGCGTGAGCACCGTTCCGTTCAGCCGATCGTCGCGCTCCTCTCTGACGACAAGCGAGATGCTGAGGCCGTTGTCCGCGAGCAGGTTGAACGTGTTCACCACCACCAGCCCGGTGAGGACCACGCCGATCTGCGCGGGCGGCACCAGCCTGGCGATGACGATCGTGCCGATCAGCTGGGTGCCCCTGCTGAGGGCGAATGAGACGACCGTCCACGGGACTCCCCGCAGCGCCTGCGTGCCGGCCGATCCCGCGTCGGGCAGCGCCGCGGGATCGGCCGAGCGCTCGACGGAGGCCATCGGCGACATGGTAGTTCTGCGCCGGGCGGACGCCCTAGCGTCCGGCGCCGCTGATCGCCATCTGTGCCAGGGGGAGGGGAGCCTGCCACACTTATCGGATCAAGGGATGTACTTTTTGCACAAAGTCGCATCCGGTGGTGGTCTCTCCCTGCGCCGTCCTTAAGTCCTTTCGGTGTCGGGCGCCCGGCTGTTCACGCAGCGCGGGCGCCACTTATTGGCTCTCGGGAGGATGTCGGGCGCGAGCTTGAAACCGACGACCCGACAGCCGTCCTGCGCCCGCTGCTCAACGCCGGTCTGCTGCGCCGCATGGGCGACTACGTGTTCGCCAAGCTAGCGGCTTTCCGCTGGGTTGAGCTGGTCGGACACGTCTCCTAAGACATGGCGAGGGCGCCACGTTGCCCGGTCGGGACGTGGCGCTCGGACCGTCGGCCGCAGCCTCTCAGCGTTTACAGCGCCAAAGCCCTGTAGCTGGACATAGAAGACCCTGTAGTTGCAGATCCAAATGCCGATAAGTGGCGTATCATGTGCTACGTGGACGGCCCGATCGACATCGACTTTGAGAGGCGCGAGTCGATTCGGCTCAGCTTCTTTCACGAGCACCGACCCCAGCCCAGCCTCTCGTCGGTCGCGGTCCGACGCGACCGCGATCTAGGCGTCTGGTTCGTCGACGTCGGCGCAACCGGACCAGTAGATCTCCCGGCAAGCTATGGCGGGCTCTCCGTACGAGTCGTGCAGGTGCCGGGGACGATAAACGCTGTCGCGCGCGCAGACCAGGTCAGCTAGCTGACACCGCGAGCCGTCAGTATCGGTCCTGGAGACGGGATCTATCCTGCCGGTCTAAACGCCCACCAGCAGACGCACGACGTTGGCTCCTACGGCGTGCCGGTGCTACGTGCCGGCGACGATGAGGAGCTGATGCTAACCGCCGCGCATGTAGTCGGCAGCCTGTCTGCGGCACACGCGCTTGATGAGCGTCACGTGCTGTTGAGGACCGGCGTCGGAGCTGCATCCTCGGGGGACCCGGTCATCGGCGAGGTGATAGAGAGTCACCCGCCAGAGCCGTGCACAACGGTGGAGCTCGATGCCTGTCTAGTGCGAGTGCGCGACCACGTATCGCTCGGGCACGTCGTGCGCGAGACGATCACTTCGGGACGCGCGCGTGACCTCCGGGGACTCGACGACCTCGTGCCCGTCTTCAAGCGCGGAATCAATACCCCGGGCCTCACTGCGGGTCTACTTGATCCCACGCCCGTGATCGGAAGGACCAAACTCCTACAGCCGCAGGGGCCTCCGATTGTGCGCGAGTATCAAAACGGCTGGCACGTCTACGGCGACGGCGTCCCTTTCGCGAAGCTGGGCGACTCCGGATCAATCGTCGTCGACGAGGATGACTGCGTCGTCGCCATGATCGTCGCGGTGCGCTCAGAGAAGCCATTCGACCCAAAGCCGGACGACCTTGCATTCGTTGTCCCGATCCTCGATGTCCTCAATGGGCTCAACGTGCAACTCGCGGGGCCCGATCGAGCGTGCGTCCTATGCTGAGCGCACGAGCGGAAGCGATGCATCCGCCGCGCTCGACCATGCCCAGGATCGTCGCTTTCGCTTTGGCGTGAGCGCCGCCCGCGGCGTAGCGCTGCGAGCGCGATAAGCACCTGCACGTGCGCCCTCCCCGTTAGCTGCTCCTAAGCGAGCAGGTAGGCGCGCCCAGATACGGGGACGACGGGAAAGTCCGACACCACGCGATCCTAAAGAAGCGCGGGCGCCTACCTACCTTGATCCGATATGTGTGGAGCCTGCCACTAGGATCGCCGCGGTGGCCCGCGTCCTGCTCGTTCACCAGCCAAGCGACGGCGGCGTCGGCCGGCACGTGCGCGATCTCGCGCTTGGCCTTACGCGCGCAGGCCACGAGACAGTGCTATGCGGACCGGCGCTCCCACGCGGCATCCCAGCGACGTTTCCGCACGAGTACTGCCAGCTGGGGCGGGAGATCGATCCGCGCCGCGACGTGGCGGCGCTCGCCGAGCTGGTACGAATAGCGCGCAGGGTGCGCCCTGCGCTGGTCCACGCGCACAGCTCGAAGGCGGGCGCGCTGGCGCGGCTCGCACGCGTGTCGCTGCCGTCCGTGCCGGTGCTGTACACCCCCCACGGATACGCGTTCGCGGGGCACTTCGACAACCGGCTGCGGCGCGCCAGCTACCGCGAGATCGAGCGCGCGCTGGCGCTGCTGGCCAGCCGCGTGATCTGCGTCTGCGAGGCGGAGGCGCGCCTCGCGCGGACGGTCGGCCCCGCGAGTCGTGTGCGGGTCGTCCACAACGGCGTCGAGCCTGTCGACGACGGCCCGCTCGAGCCGGCCATGCGCGAGCTCTCCGGCACGGGCCCGGTGATCTGCGCGCTGACGCTGCTGCGCGCGGGCAAGGGGCTGGAGACGCTGATCGACGCCACCGCTCGTGTGCGCGAGCGCCACCCGCAGGCGCAGGTGGCGATCTGGGGAGACGGCCCGGAGCTCGCCGCGTTGCGCGCGCGGGCCTCGGGGCGCGGCGTGGCCGGCGCCGTTCGCTTCCTCGGCCCCAGCGCGGAGCCGCTGGCGGCGCTGCGCAGCGCCGAGATCTTCGTCCATCCCTCCCTGGCGGAGTCCTTCCCGTACGCCATCCTCGAGGCCATGTCCGTCGGTGCGCCGATCGTCGCCAGCGACGTCGGCGGGGTCGCGGAGGCGCTCGTGGACGGCGAGAGCGGCCTGCTCGTGGCGCCTGCCGACGTCGATGCGCTCACGCGCGCGCTGCTCGAGCTGCTCGAGGACCCGCAGCGCAGGGCTCGCCTGGGCGAGCTGGCGCGCGCGCGCCAGCGCGAGCGCTTCACCTGCGAGGCGATGGTTGCAGGCGTCCTGGGCGTTTACGACGAGGTGCTCTCCTAGACTGTCGGACGATGCCTCTCCAAGACCTGCTCGCCCTCGTCTGGAAGCGGCGCGTCGTCGTGGTGGTGGTGTTCGTGCTGTGCGTCGCCGCCGCCGCGGGCTACGCCTACTCGCAGCCCAAGCGCTACGAATCGACCGTCACGATCGCGTTCACCCCCAAGCAGGGACAGTTCATTCCCTCCGAAAACCTGTCCGCGCTGCTCTCCACCTACGCGGCGGTCGCGAAGTCCGACCAGAACCGCACGGCCGCCCGCGCGCTGCTGGGACGACGGGTGACCGGCACGATCAGCAGCTCCACCGGCGCCGGCAGCGGCATCCTCGAACTGATCGACGAAGACACCAAGCCGCGGCGCGCCGCCGAAAACGTGAGCGCGATCGCCCAGGCTTTCGTCAACTCGATCGCCAGCAACGGGCTGCTCGTCGCCACGATCGTCAATCCGGCGGTCGCCTCGGACACCCCCGTCCAGCCGCGCCCGGGGCTCATCATCTCCGTCGCGGCGGTGCTCGGGCTGATCGCCGGGGTGATGCTTGCGCTCGCGCTCGGACACCTGCGTCCGACTGCCGAGACAGCGTCAGAGCTGACCGAGCTCACGGGGCTGCCGGTGATCGGGCGCTTCGCTCGCGAGCGCGCGCTGGTGGGCGGCTCCTCGCTGGTGTGGGGCTCGGAGCGCCTGTCCCACGCCCAGGAGGCCTATCGCACGCTGCGCACCAACGTGGAGCTGCTGCTCGAGCAGCAGCCGACGGTGATCCAGGTCACGAGCGCCGGCGCCAGCCAGGGCAAGTCGACGATCGTCGCCAATCTCGCGGTCGCGCTCGGGCAGCTCGAGATCCCCACGACGATCGTCGACGCGGACCTGCGCAAACCCCGCCAACACGAGATCTTCGGGCTCGGCAACGAGGTCGGGCTGTCGACGGTGATGATGCTGCCGAAGGGCGAGATCGCACCGCAGGCGACCAGCTTCGATGGGGTGAGCGTGCTGACGAGCGGGCCGATCGTCGCGAACGCACCGGAGATGCTCGCCCTGCGCTTTCGCGCGATCCTCGCCGCGCTCAAGCAGCGGGGCGGGGTCGTGCTGGTCGACTCCGCGCCGGTGCTCCCGGTGAGCGACTCCCGCCTGATCGCGAGACACGCGGACTCGCTGCTGTTCGTGATCGCCGCCGGGCGCACGCGCACGTCCTCGATCCCGAGCTCGCTGGAGAAGCTGCGCTTTGCACACGCCAACGTGATCGGCCTGGTGCTGAACTTCGCCAACCGCGACGACGACTTCAGCGAACGCTACAGCTACGGCTATGGCTACGGGTACGAGAGCCCGCGGGCCACCGAGCCGGTGCCGACGACCTGACGCGATGAGCGCTGCCGCGCTGCGGCGAGACCCCGCCTCCCTCGCACTGGCCGCGCTCGCCGGCGTCGCGATGGGTCTCCTCGTCGCCCGTGCGCCGCTGGCGGGCGTCGCGATCGTGCTCGTCGTGGCCGGAGCGGTGCTCGTGCTCGCTCGACCCGACGTCGTCCTGCTGGTGATGATCGCCGCGCTGCCGTGGGAGAACAAGCTGCACTACCCGAGCGCGTCGCTCTCCACGGTCAAGGGCATCGGGGCGCTCGTGATGTTCGCCTACCTCGTGCGCCTGATCGGCAACCGCAGGACCGTCATCCGGCTGCCGGCGCTGCTGGGGGTCGTGAGCACGCTCGCGATCTGGATCGGGATCTCGCTGATCGTCTCCTCCAACCCCTCGGAAGGAACCGAAAAGCTGCTGCGCTGGGGCCTCTTCTTCACGTTCTTCTTCCTCGTCATACAGCTCGTCGACGGCCGCCAGGAGATCCGCCGAGCGCTGCGCTGGTTCACCGTCTCGGTCGCCGCCGCGGCCGTGTACGCGCTGTGGCTGTTCCTGGTCGCGCACAGCGGCTACCGCGTCGCCGGGCCGCTCGAAGACCCCAACGACTTCGCCTACCTGCTCGCGTGCACGCTGCCGATCGACGCGTATCTGATCGGTGCCGACCGCCGGCGACGGCCACTGTGGGCGGCGTGCTTCGTCGTGATCGCCGCCGCGATGCTCGCGACGTTCTCGCGCGGCGCGCTCGTCGGCATCGCCGCGCTGCTGGCGTGGGGCATCCTCAGCCGCCGCATCCCGCGCTGGGCGCTCGCCACCGGCGTGGTCACCGCGGCGATCGTCGCGGCCCTGGCCTTCACCATCTGGAAACCGCTGCTCGACACGGCTCTCCAGCAGAAGACCCACATCGCCCAGGGCAACATCGAATCGCGCCAGTCGCTGTGGGCGGCTGCGATCAAGCTCAGCGAGCGCCGGCCGCTGACGGGCGTGGGGCCGGGCCGCTTCCCCAAGGAAGCCCGACCGCTGCTGCGCAACAACCCGATCGAACTCGAAAAACCGGTCACGCACAACACCTACCTGGAGATCCTCGCCGAGAACGGCATCCCGGCGCTGCTGCTGTTCGTCGCATACCTGGCTAGCGTGTGGGGCCTGCTGCACCGCGCGTACGGTCTAGCGGTGCGCCACACGGACGCCGACGGACGGCGCCTGGCGACGGCGCTGCAGGCGTCGCTCGTGATCGCGATCGTCGCGGCGACGTTCCTCAGCGAGGAGCTCACGGCGCCCTTCTGGCTGCTCGGCGGCCTGGCGGTCGTGCTCGCCCGCGAGCGCTCACGCACATCGCCGCACGGCCACCGAGCGCCGGCGCCGGGGGCCGCGGCGCATACATGAGAGTCGTGATAGTCACCTCGATCGAGCGGGGCGGCCCGGTCGAGCAGGCGTCGCTGCTGGCGGGGAACCTCGCTCGCTTGGGCGCCTCGGTGCTCGTGACCTGCGCCGACGAGCAACTGGCCGCGCGCTTCACCGTCGACGGGGTGCGCGCGGAGGTCGCGCCGCTCAGCCACCAGGCCGACGCCCGCGGCGCCGCCCGCGTGTGGCGGCTGGCGCGCGGCGCCGACGTCGTCCACGCACACGACCGCCGCGCCGGACTGTGGGTGCGCATCGGCCCGCGCCCGCGCCGGGGGGGCGTCCGCGTTTACACGGCGCACGGAATCCCCGCGCCCTACTACCCGGCCCCGGTCGGACCGCGCCACCCCGGCTTGAGGGCGGCGGTGCTCTACCGAGGCCTCGACGCGGGGCTGTGCGCCCGCGTGGATGCCGTGATCGTCCCCTCGCGCGCGGTCGCCGACGATCTGCGCGTGCGACTGGGCTACCCCGCGGGCAAGCTGCACGTGATCCCCAACGGCATCGAGCCGGCGCCGTTCGCTCCAGGCGGGGGGGAGCTGATCGGGACGCTGTCGGTGCTCGAGCCGTTCAAGGGCATCGACGTGTTCCTGCGCGCGGTCGCGCAGCTCGCGCCGCGCCATCCGGACTGGCGCTTCGCGACGTTCGGCTCGGGCTCTGACGAGGCTCGTCTGGCCGCGCTCGCGCGAGAGCTGGGGATCGTCGAGCGCGTGCAACGGCCGGGGTTCGTGCCGGCCGCCCACGCGCTCGAGCGCCTGCGCGTGTACGTCCTGTGCTCCTACTGGGAGAACGCGCCGATGGCGCTGCTGGAGGCGATGGCCGCCGGCGTGCCGGTGGTGGCCACGGCCGTCGACGGCGTGCCCGAGATCCTCGACGACAGCGTCGCCCTGCTCGTGGCACCCGGAGATCCCGCGGCGCTCGCCGCGGCGATCGAGCGGATGTGCGCCGATGAGCCGCTGCGCGAGCGGCTCGTGCGCGCGGCGCGAGCGCGCGTGGAGGAGCGCTACACGGCCGCGCGCAACGCCCGCGAGACCCTCGCGCTGTACGAGCGCCTGCTGGCCGGCGCCTCGCGATGAGGGTGCTGCTGACGATCGCCTCGATGCAGAGCGGCGGCGCCGAGCGCGTCGTCACGATGCTGGCCGCCGGCCTCGCCGCGCGCGGGGTCGAGGTCGCGCTCGCCGCGCCGCACGGCGAAGGCGACCGCGAGCTGCGCGACGTTCCCCACGAGCGCTTCGAGCTGGAGTTTCACGGTCGCGGCGTGACCGGCGCCGCGCGCGTGGCGGTCGCTCTGGCGGGCGCCACCCGTCGCTTCGGCGCGGACGTCGTACACGCGCAGAACGTGAGGTTCGCGGCGAGCTCCCGCGCCGCCGCCTCGCTGGCCCACCCCACGCGCCGACCGAAGGTGCTGGCGAGCTTCCACGGCGTGCTCCCCAGCGAGTATCGCGGGGCCGCACGGATCCTGCGCACGTGCGACCACGTCACGTGCGTCTCCGAGGACCTGCTCGAACGCGTCGTCGCCGCCGGGCTGCCGGCGGAGCGCGCGAGCCTAGTCCGCAACGCCGTCGTGCTGCCCGCGCCGCTCGCGCCGCGGCGGCGCGCCGAGCTCGACCGCGAGCTCGGCACCGCGGGAGCGCCGGTGGTCGCGATCGTCGGGCGGCTGGTCGCGCAGAAGGCGCACGAGCGCTTCGTCGTGGCCGCCCGCGTGGTCGCCGACGCGCTGCCGTCCGCGCGCTTCCTGATCGTCGGCGAAGGCCCGCGCGCGCAGGAGATCGAGGCGCAGGTGGAGGCCGCAGGGCTTGCGGGACAGATGCTGCTCACCGGCCAGCGCTCCGACGCGCGCGAGATCATCGCGCGCGCCGACGTCGTCGCCTTCTCCTCGGACTGGGAGGGCCTCTCGATCGCCGCGCTGGAGGCGCTGGCGGCCGGCACGCCGGTGCTCTCAACCGACGTGGAGGGCATGCGCGAGCTGCTCGCCGGCGGCGCCGGCGCGGTCGTCCCGCTCGACGACGGGCGGGCGCTGGGCGAGCGGATGCTCGCGCTGCTCAGCGACGAGCGCGAGCGCGAGGCGATGGGCCGCGCCGGACGCGAGCTGATCGCCCGCGAGTACTCGCTCGAGGCGATGATCGACGCCTACGCGAAGCTGTACGAGCGGCTCGCCGGCGCGGGCGCCAGTTGAGTTCGCCACCGCCGGCGCGTGCGACGCCGCTCGCGGCGGCTGGCGGGAAGGGTGGATTGACGATCGGCTCGCTCGCGCCGAGCTGGCCGGAGGCTTCTTCGCCGGGCGCCGAGCTGGGGTCTTCCGGGGCCGGCGAGGATTCGGGGGCCCCGCTCTCGTTTGCCGCGCCCGTGAGGATCAGCGCGCTGTCGGCCGGCAGCGTCGCCTGGGTGGCTTCGCTGAGGCCGTCGCCGCTGTAGACGCCCCCGAGGGCCACGGCGAGCGGGCCGGCGCTCGGATTGACGACCACCAGGCCATCGCTGAACGTGCGCTCCCACGCGCCGCCGGCGACTTCCCTGGCGGCGGCCGTCGGTTCGCCCAGTGGGACTTCGTATTCGCTCGACCACGTTTCGCCGTCGTAGCCGTCGGCCGCCAGGTAGGAGGCGTGGCCGTCGGCGGCCAGCAGCACCGAGGCCCAGCCGTAGCGCACGGCCCGCGTGTCGCTCGGTTCGGCCTGGGTGACGGCGAGGAAGGTCTTGCCCAGCGCTTCGGTGGTGTGGATCTCTTCGAGCTGCGTGCGCCAGCCGGACTCGTCGCGGTAGCCTTCGCCGGGCACGGCCGACCACTTGGCGAACATCTCGTCCGCGCCGCCGCTGACGTACGGCAGCCATTCCCTCACGACTTCCGGGTATTCGCTCCAGGCGCCCATGTTCGGGATCGCCAGCTTCCCGGCCGCCGTGATCTTCGGACCGGCATACGCCAGCATCGAGCGCACGGCCGCCTGGTAGGCCGCGTCGGTCGGGTACTTGGCGATCCTCGACGCCGGGTACACGTGGTACCTGGCGGTGGTGTTCGTGTCGTCCATCATCACCCCGTCCCACGGGCCGCTGCGCAGCAGTCGCAGGACGTTGGCGGTCCACTGCTGCTGGTAGCTCGGGCTGCCGATGTCGGCCATCCACAGCCACGAATAGCCTTCCTCGGCGATGCGCGCGCCGTCGGATTCCTGCAGGAACCAGTCGGGATGGGCGGTGTTCGCTTCGGCGTAGTTCACGCCGCTCGAGCTGAGGCCTTCAGGGCCGGTGCCCTGCGCCATCGCCGAGAGGTTCTGGTAGGCGAGCACCATCAGGCTCGGGTTCGCCGCCTTCAGTTCGCTCGCGCGCTCGGTTTCCCACGCCTGCAGCACGACGTAGGAGTTGCGCTGCGCTGTGAGCGACGGGTCCGTGATCGTGGCGGGCGTGTCGAGCACGGTGGAGAAGTGCCCTGCCACCGCCGCCATGGCACTCGCCGGGACGAGCAGCCCGCAACAGGCGATCGAGGCGATCGAGGCGATCGAGCTCGCCAGTGCCGGCAACGCACGCCTTCGCATCTGATCGCCCACCTTTCGGCAGCCCGGCGGACCTGCGCTCGCGGCCTGCGGCGAGCCAAGGTTCCGTGGCTTTGCGTCCCCGTCTCTCGACGGGTTTGCGTTTGTCGTTGGTCAGGCGCACGCCGGCGCCATCTGTGTGATGCCCTGCGAAGCCCCTATCGGCACAGCGCCGAGGGGGTTGCGCTCTGCAAGGTTTCTATCGGCCGGCGAGCGCGCCCACGAGAATCGAGCGTCCCCGGTGGACGTATGTCCGCAGGCGGCGACGCAGCCGCTGCGTCGCGGTCTGCGTCGGGAGTCCGCCGAAGCTCAGCTCGTGCGGATGATCATCACCGAGCAGGGCGCGTGATGCGAGACCTTGTTTGGCACCGAGCCGAGCAGGAAGCGCTTGGCGCCCGTCATCCCCTTGTTGCCGACGATGATGAGATCCGATTCGCGCTCCTCGGCGACGTCGAGGATCGCGTCCGCCGGATCGCCCTGCCGGGCGTAGATTTCCACGTCGACGCCCCCCTGGCGTGCCAGCGCCGCCCCCGCCTCCAGCGTCGCGTCGACGTCCTCGCGCGGGCCGATCGCCCACTGCAGGTCCTCCGGGGTCTCGCGCCGCTCCTCGCTGATGCGCTGCGCAGGTATGGGGCTGTATGCGCTCACGAGCTCCAGCTTCGCGCCCACGGCCACCGCCAGATCGATTGCCTGACGCACCGCCTGGGTCGCCGTGTCGGAGCCGTCCGTCCCGACCACGATCGATTTGAACATCGAGCTTGACTCTCCTGTACGAGGGGTTCTGCCGCGGGTGACAGCGGTGGCGTCGATCATATACGGGACCGCTAACGTGGAGCGCATTTGATCGACCTGCACTGCCACGTGCTGCCGGGCATCGACGATGGCCCGGCGACGCTCGAAGGGTCGCTCGCGCTCGTCCGCGCCTCCGTCGCGGCTGGCACGCGCACGATCGTGGCGACGCCGCACGTGAGCGCCCAGCACTTCAACGACGCCGGCACGATCGCGCGGCTGGTCGCGGAGCTGGGCGCCGCGATCGCCGTCGAGCAGCTCGAGCTGGAGGTCGTGCCCGGAGCCGAGATCGCCGCCGCACGGATCGCCGATCTGTCCGACGACGAGCTCTCGCGCCTGGCGCTCGGCGGAGGGTCGTGGCTGCTCGTCGAGTGCCCGCTGACGGTCAACGTGGCCGGATTCGACACGATCGTGCGCTACCTGCAGGACCGCGGCCACCGCGTCGTGCTCGCCCATCCCGAGCGCTCGCCGATCTTCCAGCGCGATCCGCGGATGCTCGGCGAGCTCGTGCGCTCCGGGATGCTCGTGTCCGTCACCGCCGGCGCGTTCGTCGGGCGCTTCGGGCGCACCGTCCAGCGCTTCGCGCAGGCGCTCGCCCACGACGAGCTCGTCCACAACGTCGCCTCCGACGCGCACGATCACGTCAATCGGGCCCCCGGGATGACGGCCGAGATCGACCGGGCCGGCCTCGGCCCGCTGACCGGGTGGCTCACCCAGGAAGTGCCGGCGTCGATCCTCGCCGATGCCGAGATTCCGCCGCGCCCGCGACTTGGCCACCGGCCCGCGCCCGCGCGGGGGCGGCGCTGGTTCCCGGCGCGGCGCTGACGGCGCGCCACGGCCGCTGGGCGCTCGCGCTACGCAGCCGCGCTCACGGACACGGCGCGGCGGACGCTCACGCGAGCCTCACGATCGCCACGACCATGCCGATGAGTACGAACACGACGATCGCTATCTGCATCCAGATCCAGGTGCGCGGCATCAGCTTCACCAAGCGTACGGCAAGGCGGGGTGCAGCCAAGGCGCGTAGGGTCGTCTACGCTCGTTCCATGACCACGGACCGGCCGGCGCACGTGGGTCGCCTGCGCGCGGCGGTGTCGCTGCTCGCCGTGGCGCTGGCGCTCGTGGCCTGGCCTGGCCCGGCGACCGGGGCCGCGCGCGCGAGCTCGGCTCCGGCGCATGCGCTCCTCGACGGCGTGAACATCCCCAGCATCGGCGCCTATCCGACGCTCGGGGCGATCGACCAGGCGATCGCCTACGCCCGCTCGCTCCACGCCGGCGTCGTCCGAGTCAACGTCGCGTGGTCGCTGTTCGAACCGCGCGCACCGGGCCAGATCGAAGCGCGAGCGCAGGGGGAAGCCGACCGCGTGGTCGCCGACGCGGCGGCGGCCGGGATGCGCGTGATCATGACCGCCGACAGCACGCCCTGCTGGGCGTCCTCGGCGCCGGCACAGCTGCTGCGCACGTGCACCGCCACGCCCGGCGGAAAGGCCAACGCGTGGCCCCCGAACGACCCCGCCGACTACGCCGCCTTCGTCGCGTACCTCGCGGGGCGCTACGGCGCCCACCTGGCGGCCATCGAGATCTGGAACGAGCCCGACCAGGCAAACGAACACTATCTGGCGGGGCCCGACAAGGCCAAGCGCTACGCCGCCCTGCTGAGGGCGGCCTATCCGGCGATCAAGCAGGCCGACCCGAAGGTCCCGGTGCTCGCGGGCTCGCTCGTCGGCTCCAACGGGCTGTTCCTGCGTGCGCTCTACGCGGCGGGCATCAAGGGCTACTACAACGCGCTCGCCGTCCACTACTACAACCTGACGATCGCCTCGCTGCGCTCCATCCGCGAAACGCAGCTCGCCAACAAGGACACGGCGCCGCTGTGGCTCGACGAGTTCGGCTGGAGCAGCTGCTGGCCGGCGCAGCGCTCCCAGCAGGAACAGGGGTGCGTGACCGCCAAGATCCAGGCGGCCAACCTCGCGAACACGCTGCGGGCGCTCGCGCGCATCCCCTACGTCGCCGCGGCGGTCGTCTACGACCTGCAGGACACCAGCGGCGAAAACTTCGGGCTGCTCACCGCGAGCGGAGCGCGCAAGCCGGCGTTCGCGGCGGTCGCGGGTGCGTTCGCCTCGCCGTTCGGGAGCGTCAACCCCGTCACCGTCGGCCTGCGCCGCCGCGGCAAGCACGTGGTCGCGAGCGGCTCGGCCCCCGTGGGCGACTTCATGCAGCTGGAAGCCTTCCACGGCAGCGTGCTGCGCTACAGGACGATCTTCACCCTCAATCGCTTCAACCGCTACTCGCTCGCGCTGCCCGCCGTGCTGGGCACGAGCGGCCTGAGGGTCAAGGTCTTCCAGTACGCCACCGGCGGCAAGGCCGCCGCGAGCAGCATCTGAGCCTCCACACGCTCTACTCGGCGTTGCGGAACAGCACGACCAGCGTCAGCACGAGGATCTTCAGGTCCAGCCCGGGCGACCAGTGGGCGATGTAGTAGTTGTCCCACTCCACCCGCTCGGCCAGCGAGGTCTGGCCGCGCAGCCCGTGGACCTGCGCCCAGCCGGTGATCCCCGACTTGACCCTGTGGCGGTCGCCGTAGCGCAGGACGTCCTGCCTGAACAGCTCCACGAACTCGGGGCGCTCCGGGCGCGGGCCGATCAGGCTCATGTCGCCGCGCAGCACGTTCAAGAGCTGTGGCAGCTCGTCCAACGAGCTCCGGCGCAGCACGCGGCCGACGGCGGTGCGCCGATCCTCGCCCTCGACGCCCCCCGGGGCGGTGTCGCCGCCCAGCAGCAGGTCGACGGCGCTGACGGAGTCCTGCGCCGGGCGCTCGTCCGCGGCCGCCATCCGCATCGAGCGGAACTTGTACAGCTCGAACAGCTTGCCGTCGCGACCGACACGGGGCTGGACGAACAGCGCCGGACCCGGGGAGCTGAGCCGGACGAGCGCCGCCAGGCACAGGAGCACGGGCGAGAGCACGATCAGCAGCGCCAGCGCGAGCACGCGATCGAGGGCGTACTTGACGGCGAAGCGCAGCCCGTCGGGGTCGACGGCCTCGAACGACAGCAGCGGCAGCCCGCCGACGGTCTCGTAGCCCACGCGATCGTTGATCGTGTCGAACATCCGCGGCACCACCGACACCTCCACGCCGAGCTCCTGGCAGTGCTGGATCAGCCGGCTGACGTGCGCGTCGGCGACCGAGAAGAACGCCACGATCAGCCTCTTGACGCCCGTCCGCGCGACGGTCTCGTCGAGGTCCTCGATCGTTCCCAGCACGGGCACGTCGCGCCCGCCCACCTCCGCGATGGAGCGGGGGTCCTCGTCGAGGAAGCCGATCGGCGTGAGCCCGTACTCGGGATGGCTCTCCAGTCGTCGCGCCACCTGCGCGCCGACCATCCCCGCGCCCATGATCAGCACCGGCTGGCCGACGAGCCGGCGCGTCCGCGCCCAGCGCTGGGCGGAGCCCAGGGCTATGCGCCCGAGCCCGACGCCTACGAGCGAGAACAGCCACGCCCGCAACCAGTCGCCCTGCATCGGCATGCGCCCGTTGACGAGCACTCCGAGCAGCGCCACCCCCACCGTGGCCGCGGAGATGGCGCTCATGACGGGCATCATCCCCTCGAGGACATGGGCGCGCAGACGCGGGCGGTAGAGCCCGCGCAGGTAGAACAGGAGCGTCGCCAGCGGCGCCAGCGCCAGCAGCGGCGCCTGGCGGGCGGGCACGTGCAGGACCTCGTGAGCGCCTCCGACGGCGCCGAGCGCGGCCACGCACAGCAGGACGAAGTCCGCCGTCGGGCGCAGGATCTCCCATCCAGCTCCCTCCAGCACCCGCTGCAGCGGCCCGCGGAAGGTCCCGCTCCTGGCCGCCTTCGGCCACGGCGCCTCGACACTGCCCCCGAGCTCCGCGTGCAGCGGCAGCGTGGTGGAGGTTTGCTGGGTTATGTGCGTGCGATCCATGAGGTTGGCGAGGGCGCTCGGGCCCTACTCGGTTACTCGGGTTCTGCCGAACATCCCTTTAGCCGCCGTACCCGCTCGGAGGCCGCCGTGCGAGCAGCGCGGTGAGCGCGCCGGTGAAGGCGAGCACCGCGAACGCCACCAGCACGAGCAGCAGGTCGCCGCCGGAGAGGCCGATCGCCGTGAAGCCTTCGGACGGCCGCTCGGAGGCGGCCTGGCGCGCCGACAGCCCGCCGCGCAGCCCCGTGGCGGGCGCCCCCGAGTGCGTGCTGCGCGCTCGGCCCGCGCCACGGCCCCGGCGGCCCGCCCGCGCGCCTCCACGCCCCGCTCCCGAGGCCGAGGAGCCTTCGCGCGCGCCGGCGGAGGAAGATGCGCCGCCACCGGCCGACGGGCCGCCGCCGCTGGTGGGTCCGTTGAACAGCTGCGCGCCGAGGATCGCCTGACTGCCGTCGCCGGGTCCGCCGTAGCCGCTGAGCAGCGGGTTGGCCTGCGCCGCGGTCGCACCGACACACCACAGAATCGGTACAACGGCGATCATCGAGATTGTCGTACGCCGGCCCTTCATGGCCTCCAACCTTCTTTTCCGTACCCAGTGCGTGCTGCCCCGAAACCACGCTCTGCGCCGTGTGCTCCATCGTTCCCGCGCTGCGGCCGAGTGGCTCCCCCTTCAACACAACCCCACTCGCGATCGGCGCGGTTCTACATCCACACGCTAGCGGAGCACAGACGGCCTCCCGCCGGTTGGGCACGCTCGTGCGAGAGTGTTTACGCGAATCGCTGAGCTTCGAGGAGGATTGAGCGGTTGAGCGCTTCGACGCTCACGCGCCCCCCCGCTCGCACCCTCCGGAGGGCCTGCCTGGCGAGCGCGTAGCGGGGCTCGAGGCGTACGGCGCGCTCGAGCAGCGTCAGCGCCAGCGTGCGCTCGCCCATCGCCGAGGCGATCGCCCCCCGCTCGAGCGTCGCGTACGGTTCGCCCGGCGTGCGGGTCAGCGCAAGCGCGAACTCGCGATCGGCGCGCGCCAGATCGCCGTAGCGCAGGGCGATGTTTCCAGCCACGAGATACGGTTCGTCGCCGAGCGGATTCAGCCGCGCTGCCGTGTGCAGGCGGTCATACGCCGTCTGCGGGGCCGTCGTCCACACACGCGCGGCGCTCTCCACCTCGAGCTCGCTGAGCCACGGCGCGACCAGCGACGCCGCCGCGACAAGCGCCACCACCGCCGCGGCGATTCCGAACCCTCGCGCGGCCCGGGCGCGGCGCACGGCAGGGCGAGCCGTGCCCCCGCGACCTCTCGCCGCCCGATCGCCCGCCGGGCGCCTGCCGGCCGCGAGATCGCCCGCGCCGCGGCGGGGCTCCAGCGAGCAGGCGAGGCCGAGCAGCGCGAACGCCGGCGCGCCGAGGCCGGCGATCTCGAAGAACCAGTCCACCGAGCCGTGGACGACCCAGTAGGCGAACCCTGCGAGCGCGGCCGCCGCGACGGCGCGAGCGAGCGTATCTCGGCCGCGGATCGCGCGGGCGCCCGCGAGCAGCGCGGCCGCCAGGCCGACGACCGCCAGCAGCGTCCCCACGAGGCCCGTCTCGGCGAGCGTCCGGAGCTCGACGCTGTGGGGGTAGCGGAGGGTTTCCCTGCCGCGTCCGTGGAGGAGGTACTGCTCCTGGAAGTTGTCCGCGCCGAGCCCCACGAAGGGGTGGGCGAGGAGCTCGTCGAGGGCGACGCGGTAGGCGTCGTAGCGGCCGCTGCCGAGGCCGCTCGTCAGCCGGCTGCCGTGGGCGACTTCCTCGGCGTAGCCGTCCTTGAACGTGTCCCATCCGTGCCTGATGCGGGTGAGGGGATCGCGCGCGGCGACCCAGCCGCCGACGAGCACGGCGACGAGCGTGAGGACCGCAACCGAGCCCACGCCCCGCCGCACGCGTCCGGCGGCGCCCTGTGAGAGGACGAGCCGGCTCTCGAGCGCCGCCCCCAGCGCCACCGCCAGGCCGACGGCCAGGGCGGCCGCGAAGGTGGCGGCCGTCGCGGCGTGCATCGCGGCCGTCGCGCTGCCGCCGTTCAGGAGGCGGTCTCCTACGCGCAGCACCGCCGGCGCGGCCGCTCCTATGCCCGCGGCGACGGGGACGAGCAGCGCGAACGTGCGCGCCCGTCCGGGCAAGAACGCGAAGACGAGCGCGAGCATCACCGGCGTCGCGTACAGCGAGCCCCGGCTCTGGCTGAGGAGCGCGACCTCCGCCAACAGCACCGCGGCGCCCGCGAGGAGTCCTCGCAGGCTCCAGTGCAGCCGCGGGCTGCGCGCCATCAGCAGCGCGGGCCAGAACGCCATCAGCCACTGCGCGGCGTTGGCGTTGGCGTAGCCGCTGGGGTACACCAGCCGCCCGCTCGGCACGAACGCCTCCAGGCGCGCGGCGTCTGCGGCGTCGAGGTGCAGGAGGACGAACGCGGCGAGGCCGGTCATCGCGAGCGTCCACGCGCCCAGCAGCAGCGCGGCGCTGCGCCCCCGCTGCGGCCAGCAGGCGAACAGCGCGAACACGAGCAGGTAGAGCAGCGTCCGGTCCGCCCCTTCCCACGCGTCGCCAGGCACCGCGGCCCAGAGGATCGAGAGGAAGCTGAGGGCCGTGTAGGCGGCCAGGCAGCCGACCGCGACGCGCACCGGCACGGGGATGTCCGCCGCGCGCAGCCGCACGACGGCGATCGCCAGCACGAGCAGCGCCAGCACGATGAGCCCGCCGGGGGCCCAGTGCGTGACCGGGTAGCCGGCCTGGGAAGTGGCCCAGACGACGAGCAGCGCGATCGCGCTGAGAGCAGGCACGGTGGCGGGCGCCTCGCGCAGCGAGTCCACCAGCCACGTCCGAGACGAGCGGGGGCCCGGTGACGAGCGCCGCTCGGCGGCGCTCACGGCCTGCGCAGCCTCGTCCATGCGTACGCGGTGAGCGCGGGCAGGGGATGGCGGGCGAGGAGCTCTGAGACCGCCGTCTGCAGGCGGTCGGCGACGGGCAGCGGGTGGTAGTAGCCGTGACCGAAGACCCCGACATATTCCTCGATGTCGAAGCCGACGCGTCGCAGCCGCGCGAGCTGGCGCCGGGTGGGCCCGCGGCACCAGCGGTAGTAGGCGGGGAACTTCTGGTGCATGCCCCCGTGCGCGCGGTTCGTCTGGATCCGCTGCACGATCGCGTCCGCTGTGGCCTCGGGGAGCAGGCGGTTGACGACGAACGCCGGCTCGTAGAGCGTGGGGAAGAAGTGCATCGCCCGTCCTCCCGGCGCGAGCATGTCGAAGACGGTGCGGTGGAACGCCGCGGGGTCGCGGACGTGCTCGGCGACCGTGTGGCTGACGACCATGTCGAACTCCTCCAGCCCCGCGAGGCGCCCGTGTGTGACGTCGGCGAGGACCTTCGTGTAGCCGTCGGGGGCCTTCGCCAGCTCCTCATCGGAGACGTCGGTGAGGACGTACTCGGCGATCCCCGCGCCGCGGGCGAGATCCAGCGACAGGATGGGGTTGGCCCCGCCGCCGATCTCGCACAGCCTGCGCGCGCCCGTGTCGTGGAGCGAGCGCTCCAGCTCGGCGGCGAAACGGACGTGGGGGATCGAGTCGCCGCCGTACCACGTCTCGTAGCGGATCACCATGCGACGGCGGCGTTCGCCCTGCGCTCGCTCACGCGCGTCCACGATAATCGCCGGGGTGGATGACCGCGACCCCGCCGCCCTCGTGGCCTTCTACGAGGACACGTACAGCCACCGGCCGGCGCAGGCGGAGGAGTACGGGCGCTGGCGGGCGCTCGGCGCCGTCGGCAAGGCCGAGCACGTGCTCGCCCTCTGCGAGCGCGCGGACCTATGGGATGCCCGCCCAGGGCATCCAATCAATACGCTGGACGTCGGCTGCGGCGACGGGGCGCTGCTGTCAGAGCTCCACCGCCGTGGCTTCGGGGGGCGGCTGTCGGGGCTAGAGATCAGCGAGGCCGCCGTCGCGATCGCGGGCGCCCGCGCCGAGATCGACTCGGTCGAGCGCTACGACGGGACCCACGTTCCCGCCGACGACGGCTCCTACGAGCTGGGGATCCTCTCGCACGTGCTCGAGCACGTCCCCGATCCCGCCGCCCTCCTGGGCGAGGTCGCCCGCGCGTGCCGCGCGGTGGTCGTGGAGGTCCCGCTGGAGGCCAACCTGTCGGCCCGCCGCGCGGGCAAGCGCTCGCACGCCGCCGAGGTGGGGCACCTGCAGCGCCTCGACCGCGCGGGAATACGCAAGATCGTCGCCAGCGCCGGCCTGATCGTCGCCGGCGAGCTCGAGGACCCGCTGCCGTTGCAGGTCCACCGCTTCTTCGCCTCCACCACATCCGCCCGTGCGACGGCGACCGCGAAGTGGGCCACGCGCGCGAGCCTGCACCGCCTCGCCCCCGCGCTCGCCAGGCGCGCGTTCACGGTCCACTACGCGTGCCTGTGTGTGCCTCTCGGCGGCTGGACTCGGGCGGGCGTGTAGCGGCGCCGGCGCCTGTCACTCCTGCTTGCGGCCTGTGCCCGCCGGCCGCGTGGCGGCGGCGAACAGCAGCGAGAGCACCCTGCCCATGAGCTCGTCGGGCACCGCCTCGGGGTCGGCGAGCTTCTGGCGGGCGATGCCGTCGGCGAGCGCGTCGATGGCGACCGCGAGATGCTCGGCGGGGAGCTCCAGCTCCAGGTCGAACTCGCGGACGCCGTCGGCGATGAGCTGGGTGATGACCTGGCGCATCTGGGCGAAGCGCTCCGCCACCTTCCCCCGCACCTGCGGGTCGCGGACGCCGTAGGCCCAGAACTCCATGAACAGCAGCAGCAGCTCGGGCTCGCGGTCGATCATCGTCATCCACTGGCGGGCGCCGCCGGTGGCGCGCTCGGCGATCGACGCCCGCTCGCCCACCGCCTCGGCGATCTCGCGGGCGTGGTCGTCGATCTCGCGCTCCATGAGCACGAGGAAGAGGTCCTCCTTGCCGTCGAAGTTCGAGTAGAGGGCGCCCGTGGAGAAGCCGGCCTCGGCGGCGATCTCGTCGACGGAGGCGCCGTGGAAGCCGGAGCGGGCGAACACGCTGCGGGCCGCCGCGAGCAGCCGCTCGCGGGTGTTCGCTCGGCTGCGCTCCCGGGTGAGCCGACCCGCGCCCCTCCCGTCCGTCGCCCCCGGTATCTCCAGCTCGCCGTCCTCGATCCTCATAAATATAAATATTAGTTGGCGAGCGTTCGTTATTCCGATAACGTTCGCTATCCAATCCCGATTGCACGGTTCGAGAGGAGCGAGAAAAGATGGCGATTGCGACGGGGCGGGCGGGCCTGCATCCCGCCGACGACGGGACGAACCTCGCGAGCCTGCCGGCCGACGCGATCTCCTACACGGACCTGTACGCCCGCTGGGAGCGCGGCAACTGGTCGGCGACCGAGCTCGACTTCACCGAGGACGCACGCCAGTGGCGAGAGGACTTCACGGAGTTCGAGCGGACGGCGGCGATCTGGAACTACTGCCTGTTCTTCTGGGGCGAGGACGCGGTCGCCGACAACCTCTCCCCGTACATCGACGCGGCGCCGCTGGAGGAGCAGAAGTACTTCCTGGCCACCCAGCAGGTGGACGAGGCCCGCCACGCGGTGTTCTTCAAGCGCTTCATGTCGGAGGTGTGCGGCATCGGCGACGGCTCGATGGCGAGCGGCCTGCAGGCGGCCAAGCCCCAGCTGACCCCCGGCTTCCGCAAGATCTTCGGCCGCCTCGACCGCATGGCAGACGAACTGCGCGCCGACCGCTCGCCCGCCAAACTGGCGGCCGCGGTCGCGCTCTACCACATCGTCGTCGAGGCCTCGCTCGCCCAGCCCGGCCAGCACTTCATCTGCAGCTACCTCGAGCGGCGCGACGTGCTGCCGGCCTTCCGCGCGGGCATGGAGAAAATCGCCGCCGACGAGCAGCGTCACATCGGCTTCGGCGTGAAGCTGCTCGCCGACCTCAAGCGCGAAGACCCCGTCGGCGTGCCCAAGGCGGTGGCGAGCCTCATGCGCGACGTCACCCGCTACACCGCCCAGGTGCTGATGCCCCCCGGCTGGGACGAACGCTACATAACCGTCTTCGGCTCCTCCTACGACGAGGTCGGCGTCGAGGGCGTCACCTCGATGACCACCAAGCTGCGCTCGGCGGGCCTCGCCGTGGAGACCCTCCCCGGCCCCCCGCTGCTGCCCGCGGACCTCTCCCCGCTCGAGCTCTCACAGCGCGGGCGAACGCTCGCGCAAGCCGGCGTCCTCGGCGTCCGCGAGGGCCCCACCCGGCGCGACCCCGAGACCGTGGCGCTCCTGTTCGACACCATCCGCCGGCAGGTGAACCCCAACCACGGCCTCACCCGGCCGACGACCTTCCAGTGGGAGTTCACCGACCCCGACGTTCCCACCTGGCACCTCGTCGTCGACAACGGCTCCAGCACCGTCCACGAGGGCGAGGCCCCACGAGCCGACCTGCGCCTGCGCCTCTCCTACCAGGACTGGGTGGACATCGTCGGCCAGCGCCTGGACCCCCTGCGCGCGATGGCCACCGGCCGGCTGCGGCCGCGCGGCAATCCGCTCGCGATGCGGCGCCTGGGGAAGGTGTTCCCGCGGGCCTGAGACCTCCCCCAGAAGGGGGACGCTGACTAAGAAAGCACTCTCAACACGTCGGGAGCTACGTATAGCTGGGTCGCGCGAGAGAGCCGCTGTGGGGAGGGCTCAAGGATCTCGAGGTCGACCAGGGTCCGAATCGCGTTGGTGGCGCCTTGCCCACTCAAGCCGTAGCTCTTCGCGACCGCCGGGCCGGTCACGTACGGACCACCGACGAGGTCGGCCGCCAAGCGCTCTGCCGAGCCTCGCTTTCCCGCCGACTGGACCCTGGATCGCAGCTCGGCCTGCAATGCGACCAGGCGCTCGACCTTCTGCTGCGACTCCGCCGCCGAGGCCGCGACCCCTTCAGAGAAGAACATGATCCACGCATCCCACTCGCCGGTGCAGCTGAGTCCCATGAGGGCATCCTGATACTGCTCGCGACGTTGCTCGAACCAAGGCGAGACCACCAGCAGCGGCTCTCGTATCACCGCACCGCGTAGTAGTTGGACGATGACCAGCAATCGCCCGAGGCGACCGTTGCCGTCCGAGTACGGGTGCAGCGTCTCGAATTGGTAGTGGACTATGGCCGCATGAATCACAGTCGGAAGGCTCGGAGGGTCTGCAAGCCACCGGAGCAGGTCTTCGACGCCAGCTCTCAGCTGGTCGCCTGGCGGAGGTGGAACGAAGCTTGCCTGCGCAAAATTGCTGCCCGGTTTGCCAACGACCACGATGCGGTCCCGCAGCCCACCTGCATCACTCAGCTCTCCAGCCGTGCCGCGAACGAGCGTTCGCTGTAGCTCGCTCAACATCCCCAGCGTCACGGGACGATCTTCGGGCCAGGCAAACGCGTCCTCGGCGACCATCTCGAAGTTCAAGACCTCGCGTAGCTCCGCCGTCATGCTCGCGGGATCATCGCGATCAGCGGCCAGAACGTCCGCAAACGGCGCGTACGTTCCCTCTAGCGCACTGGTACTCTGAGCCTCACGTCGGAGAGTTGGCCGCCGTAGCAGCCCGGGCGAAGGAATGAGCCGACCGGCGCCATCGAGGCGCGCGAGGGCCGCCGTAGCTGTATTGACGGCCGTCCAAGTAGGCGTGGTCAGCGTCAATTCTCTCGGGAGAAGGTCGGGTAGAAATGCCTGTCCCGAGACAATCTCATGAGTCACGGGGTCCGGCCCAACGATGGGGACCAGGCGGCCGATAGGACTGCTCTCTAGACGCTTTAGGTCCATGACCCAAGTATATTTAGAAAAACTTGGGTCAAGATCCCAATGACCCAAGTTCTATTGGGTCAGGGCCTGGGACGGTCGGAGCCTTCCGAGTTTCGCCAAACCCTAACCGGGCGAGAACTCGCGCTCCGCGGCGGTCGAGTCTCCGGACGACAGCGGAGCGATGCCCGCTTCGCTCCCGACGACGTTCGAGGTTGGCTCAGGCGTACCGTGCGCAGTCGCTTCGGAGCCGGCGCCGAGTGAGGCGTGGGACAAGCGCGATCCAGCCGACCGCTCTGTGGATCGCACATCGGCAGCCGCGGCAGCGGCGGACGTTGCGCCTCCCGATGCAAGCGCTTGCTCGGGCCCAAACTCGCGCCTGGCTTTTCCGGCTGGCGTCAGCGACACGGAGACGGAGTCGCTCGCTGGGAGAGCCGGCGCGGGCTGCGCGGAGCCGAGCCCACTGTCGACGCGCACGGCAAACGCGGCATGCGCACGTATCGCGCCAGGCGTACGCCGGTGGCCTGAGGCTGGACGATGCGCCTCTTCGAGCGCCGCACACCCTGCCCCCACGCCAAGCGCGAGCACGCAGCCGACGGCCAGCTTTGCGCTGAACGGGCCAGCTCCGAGCAACCAACCTCCGCCTGCCGCACCGCCAGCTCCTGCGGCACTGGCGCTCGCCGCGCCCGCGGCGCCTGCGCCAGCCCGCACCCCTTCGCCAGCCCGCACCCCTCCGCCGACCCGGACGCCACCGCTGCCGGCGCGCGCCCCGCTGCCTGCCGTGCCTCCAGCCCCTGCGCCGGCCGCGCCGGCATGCGCAGCCTCGCCGACCTGCGCGAGCACGGCGACTGCCACACCGCCCGGCAGGAACACTGGCGGCAGCACTGCGGCGAGGCCGCGCAGCGAGACGACGTACGCGCGGCAGGCGGGACATTCGCTGCTGTGGACCAGCGCCAGCCGGTGGCGCTCGCCGGCCGGGTCGAGGATGCCGTAGGCGAAGCCGCGCATCAGCGAGCCCTGCTCCTCGCACCAGCGGCCGTCGGCGATCGTCTGCACGAGCGCGCCCACCTTTCCGGCGACGCCCGGACGCTCCGGCCCGCGACCCTCCATCAGCTTGCGCATGCGAGCCTCGCTCACGCCCATCCGCTCCGCCGCCTGGGCGCGGGAGAGGCCCTGCAGGTAGCAGAGGGTGGCGGCCTCCCGCTCGCGGGCATCGAGACGGCCGCGCAGCCCCTCGAAAAGTTGGCGCAATCGGGCACGGTCGTCGAGCTCCGCGGCGAGGTCGCGCTCGACGGCGCTCGCCGTCGGCCGGGGCGTCCCAGGAGCACCGGCCACCGCGCCGGCGGAGGCGGCATCTTGCACCCCGAGCTCGGCGATGCGACGAGCGCGGGTGCTCGCGCGGTGCTCGTCGAGCGCGCGGCGGTGGGTCACCGCCACCAGCCAGCCCGTCGGGTTGGCGATCTCCTCGCCCTCCAGCAGAGCCGTGTACAGCCCCTGCCAGGCCTGGCTGTAGCACGCCTCGAGGTCTCCTCGATCGAGGCGCACACCGCTCGCTCGCAGGCGTCCGCGAACGCTCGCCAGCACCCGCTCCCGCAGCTTGTCGAACTGCTCGCGCAGCAGCCGCTCGGCTCGTTGGCGGCGCAGGCGCAGGGGGCTCATCGGCGCAGCCTACGTAGATCCCAGGTGACTGTCCAATTCGACGATCTGGCCTATCTGCGCGAGGCTCACGTCGCGCATCTGCTCGCCCGCACGCCGCGCCCGATGCCAGGCGACGGTGAGGCCGAGGGCGGCCTCGAGGTCGCATACCGGGGCCCATCCCAGCTCGCGTTCGGCGTCGCCGGAGTCGAGCGCCAGATGACCGGCCTCGGGCGGATTGACGCGCGCGTCCAGCTGCCATTCGAGCTCGCCCTCGAACAGATCGCAGAGGCGGCCGACGACCCAGCTGACGGGTTGCACGTCGCCTGCGCGGGGGCCGAAGTTCCAGGCGCGGGCGGCGGTCGGCTGCTCGCACAGCCGCTCGGCTAGGCGCAGGTAGCCGGCGAGCGGGCTCAGCACGTGCTGCCACGGGCGCACCGCGTGAGGGTTGCGAACCCGCAGCGGCTCGCCGCTCTCCACCGCCCTGACCGCGTCCGGCACGAGCCGGTCCTCGCCCCAGTCTCCCCCTCCGATCACGTTGCCGGCGCGGGCGGTCGCGATCCCAGCCGAGTCGCCGTCCGCGAAGAACGAGCGTCGGTAGGCGCTCGCGACGAGCTCGGCGCAGGCCTTGGAGCTCGAGTACGGATCGGAGCCGCCGAGCGGGTCGGACTCGACGAACCTCCGTGAGGGTCCGTCGTTCTCGTAGCACTTGTCGGAGGTCACCACCACCACCGCCTGCACGTCCGCGCCCGCCCGGCGGACGGCCTCCAGGACGGCGACCGTCCCCATCACGTTGATCTCGTAGGTCGTCAGCGGATCCTCCAGCGAGCGCCGGACCAGCGGCTGGGCCGCCAGGTGGAGCACGATCTCGGGTCGGACGTCCGCGAATGCCTCGCTGCAGCGCACGCAGATCGCGCACGTCGAGCGCGCGCTCGTCGTGCATGTGCTCGCCGACGTCGGCCAACTCGTACAGCGATGGGCGTGTCGGCACGTCGGGGGCCACGCCGGTCACCTCCGCCCCCAGCGCCTGCAGCCACAGCGACAGCCAGGCCCCCTTGAAGCCCGTGTGGCCGGTGACGAGCACCCGCCTGCCGATCCAGAAGTCGTGGTCTACGTGCAAGACGGCGGCTATCTTCACGCAATCGCCACGCCGCCCGCCCGCACCCCCTCTCCATCGCTGCTTCCCGCCGTGCCGGCGCGCGCCGAGGTGCTCGGCATCCCGCTGGCGATCTCCGACTACGAGGAGGTGATCGATTGGATGGAGGCGGTGATCGCGGCGGACGGGCGCGCGTACGTGACGGCGGCGGCGGTCAACCTGGTGATGGCCGCCCGCGAGGACGCCCGCACGCTGGCGGCCGTGCTCGGTGCGACGCTGGCGGTCCCCGACGGCCAGCCGCTCGTGTGGGCGCTGCACGCACTCGGGCACCCGCGCGCGACGCGCGTGTACGGCCCCGACCTGATGGCCGGCTTCTGCGCGCGGGCCGCTCGCGGCGGCATCCCCGATCTATCTCTACGGCGGGCGCACGCCCGAGGCGCTGGAGCTGCTCGAACGGCGGCTGCGCGAGCGCTTTCCCGGCCTTCGGATCGCCGGCGGCTTCTCGCCGCCGTTCCGCGAGCCCACGGACGAGGAGGAGCGCCGGGCGATCGACGCGATCGACGCGTCGGGGGCGAAGGTCGTGTGGGTGGGCACCGGCCAGCCCAAGCAGGAGCTGTGGATGGCGAGGATGCGCGCGCGGCTGACCGCCCCGCTGCTCGTGGGGGTGGGCGCCGCGTTCGACTTCCACGCAGGCCTCGTCCCGCAGGCGCCGCGCGTGGATGCAGCGCAGCGGCCTCGAGTGGACCTACCGCCTCGCGCGCGAGCCGCGGCGCCTGTGGCGGCGCTACGCCCGCTACAACCCCCGCTTCGTCGCGGCGTTCGCCGGCCAGTACCTGCGCAACCGCAGGCACGGAGGCGGGTTCTGAGTCATCGACGCACATGCACGATCGCCTGCTGACCGCCACCCGCACGGGGGTATCCTGTTGGCTTTGATGGGCACATCGCAGACCACCGCCGACGTCTCCGTCGTCGGCCTCGGCCGTGTCGGCCTGCCGCTCGCCCTGTCGTTCGCCGACCGCGGCCTGCGTGTGGTCGGGATCGACAACGACCCCGCGCGGCTGGACGCGGTGCGCGACGGCCGGATGCCGTTCGAGGAGACCGGCACCCAGGAGCTGCTCGACCGCGTCCACGCCGAAGATCGGCTCACGCTGTCCGAGCGCGTCGCCGACGCGGCCCGCGCGCGCCAGATCGTGATCACGCTGGGGACACCCTCGTTCTCGCACATCGAGATCGACATGCGCGACATCCGCTCGGCGCTCGACGACCTGCTGGGGGTGCTCGAACCGGGGCACTCGCTGATCCTGCGCTCGACGGTCGCGCCGGGGACCACCGACTTCGTCGCCGGCTACCTTCGCAAGCACCGCGGCTTCGAGATCGGCGAGGAGGTGTTCGTGGCGCACGCCCCCGAGCGGATCGCCGCGGGACGGTTCCTGGAGGAGATCGACACGCTGCCGTGCATCATCGGCGGCGTGGGCGCGCGCTCGGGCGAGGTGGCGGCGGAGCTGTTCGGGGCGTTCGCCGCGCCGATCGTCCAGACGACCCCGGTGCAGGCGGAGCTGGCGAAGATCTGGACGAACATCCTGCGCTACGCGAGCTTCGCGCTGCCGAACCTGCTGATGATGGACTGCGAGCGTCACGGCGCGAACGTGTTCGAGGTGATCGACCTGTCAACCGCGACTACCCGCGCGGGGGGATCGCCCAGCCCGGCCTCACCGCGGGCACCTGCCTGCGCAAGGACTTCGCCTTCTCCGAGGAGCGCTCGGCGGCGCCGGGGATGCTGCTGGCGGTCTCGCGGGTGAACGAGTCGGTGCCGCTGTTCCTGGTGGAAGGCGCGAAGCGCCGGCTGGGCATCGCTCGCCAACCGCAAGGTGGCGGTGCTGGGGCTCGCGTTCAAGGCGGACACCGACGACGAGCGCGACTCGCTCTCGCACAAGCTGATCCGGCTGCTCGAGCGCGAGCTCGCCGACGTGTCCGTCGCACGACCCGCACGTGGCCACCCCGACGGCGTCCTTCGAGGAGGCGGTCGAGGGCGCGGAGGTGGTGATCGTCGCGAGCAACCACTCGGAGTTCCGCGACCCCGGCGCGCTCGCCGCGATCGCGGAGCGCGCCGGCGAGGACTGCCTGGTGGTCGATCCGTGGAACTGCTGGGGCGCCGCACAGGTGTTCGCGTACGCGTCCGAGCTCCTCGCGCTGGCGCCCAGCCACCCGCGGCGATGAGCCGCGTGCTCGTCACCGGCGGCGCGGGCACGATCGGCGCGGCGGTCGTGCGCAGGCTGCTCGCCGACCCGGCGTACGAGGTGCGGGTGTCAGACCAGCGCCCGGCGCCGCAGTGGATGCGCGAGGGCTGCGAGGTGCACACCGGCGACCTGCGCGAGCGCGAGCAGGCGCGGGCGGCGACGCGAGGCTGCAGCCAGGTGATCCACCTCGCGGCGATCGTCGGCGGGATCGCCAACTTCCACAAGCTGCCGTACACGCTGACGGAGGTCAACAACGCGCTGTACAACGCCGTCGTCGGCGCGGCGCTCGAGCTGGAGGTGGAGCGCTTCGTGTACGTGTCCTCCTCGATGGTGTTCGAGCGCGCCGAGCTGTTCCCGACGCCCGAGGACTACCTGCCGCAGTGCCCGGTGCCGCTGTCGGCGTACGGCTTCTCGAAGCTCACGGGCGAGGTGTACTGCCGCGCGGCCCACGACGAGCACGGCCTCCCCTACACGATCTGCCGCCCCTTCAACGCGTACGGCCCGGGCGAGCTGCCGGACGCCGAGCCGGGGATCGCCCACGCGGTGCCGGACCTGATCGAGAAGGTGCTCTCCGGGCAGCGGCCGCTGCAGATCTTCGGCTCGGGCGAGCAGACCCGGACGCTCACCCACGTCGACGACATCGCCGACGGGGTCGTCACCGCGATGAGCTCGCCGGCGGGGCTGAACGAGGACTTCAACATCTCCGCCTCGCGCGAGCTGACGATCGCGCGAGATCGCGCGGATCGTGTGGGAGGCGTGCGGCGAGGACCCGGACGAGCTTCGAGCTCGAGCACCTGCCGACGTTCGCCGTCGACGTCCAGCGGCGCTGGCCGTCGGTGGAGAAGGCCAGGGAGCTGCTCGGCTGGCAGGCGCGGATCGAGCGTCGAGGACGGGATCGCGGCGACCGTCCGCTGGCTGCGCGCTCGCCGGGGCACGCCGTCGAGCCCGCCGCCCGCCGCGGCGAACGGGCGAGCCGGCAAGCGGCGCGCCGGCGCCGGCGATCGGCGCCCCATCGCCGCCGGCCGCTAGGCTCCCGCGCGCGATGAGCGAGCGACGATCGGCACTGATCACCGGCGTGACCGGCCAGGACGGCTCCTACCTGGCGGAGCTGCTGCTGGAGAAGGGCTACGACGTCCACGGCATGGTGCGCCGCGCCTCCACCGAGAAGTTCGAGCGGATCGAGCACATCCGCGACCGCATCACCCTGCACCAGGGCGACCTGCTCGACCAGCGCTCGCTGGTGGACGCGCTGCGGGCGTCCAAGCCGGCGGAGATCTACAACCTCGCGGCGATGTCCTTCGTGGCCGTCTCCTGGATCCAGCCGACGCTCACCGCCGAGTTCACAGGCACGGGCGTCACGCGCATGCTCGAGGCGATGCGCGAAGTGTGCCCCGAGGCGCGCTTCTACCAGGCCTCCTCGAGCGAGATGTTCGGCAAGGTGCTCGAGGTCCCGCAGACCGAGACGACGCCCTTTTACCCCCGTTCACCCTATGGCGTGGCGAAGGCATACGGTCACTTCATTACCGTCAATTATCGTGAGTCATACGATCTTCACGCGACGTCGGGAATACTTTTCAATCATGAGTGTTTCTCGGAGACAACCCCGCTACTGGTGCGTGACGACGGCGTGATCGCGGTCAAGACACCGGTCGATCTCGTCCCACTCGTGAGAAAGGGCAGGTCCGTACAGAACTTCCTGCCCAGACGCTTCCTCGAGATCTGGGACGGGGAAGGCTGGACTCCTGTCACCGCTATCACCGCAACGCGCTGGCAGGCGGACGACCGCGACCATGAGCTGCTCTCGATCGAGGCCCGCGCAGGCGCCGTAGAGGTAACGGCACACCACAACATGCTGAGCTCCGAGCGCGAGAAGATCGCGGCGGGTGACCTCGAGCAAGGCGAGGAGCTGGCGCTCGCCTTCGAGATGCCGCCCACCGCCGACTGGACCGCGGCGACGCCGGAGATGGCCGAGTTCCTGGGTCTGATGGCCGCGGATGGCCATGTCGCTCGTGAGAAGGGGGCGGCTCGCTTTACGAACAACGACGCTTTGCTGCGGGCGCACGTGGCGTCGCTCTGGTCGCGGTTGTTCCTAGGGCGCTCCAAGGAATGGTCCTGCACCTCCGGTTGGGACGAGAATGCAACGGTCGAGCACATCAATCTCACCGGAAGCCCCTCGGTCATGCCGTGGCTGCGCGAGCAGCTCTACACAAAGACCGGGCTCAAGCAGGTCCCACCCGTGATCCTCAACGCCAATCGTGAATTGCAAGAGGCTTTCCTCGAGGGGTACTACAAAGGCGACGGGCTGAAGCGGGGCAACGGCGCATCGATCAAGACGAACAGCCCCGTGCTCGCTCAGGGCCTGTGTTGGATGTATCACGTCAACGATCAGCCGGCATCGGTGTATGTCGAGCAACGGGGTGAGAAGACCTACTACCAGCTGAACCTCGCCTCCCCCGTACGTGTGGGCGCGAAGGGTCAACATCTTCGCAAGAACCCGGCCGAAGTCAGGCGCATTGCTCCTGCGTACGTCAAAGACAACCAGTGGGTCTTCGACCTGGAGACCGAGAGCGGCGTCTTCTGCGCCGGCGTTGGCCGCGTCGTGATCTCCAACTCCCCCCGCCGCGGCTTGGAGTTCGTCACCCGCAAGATCACCTGGCACGCGGCGGCGATCAAGCACGGCCTCGCCCAGGAGCTTCGCCTTGGCAACCTCGACGCGGAACGCGACTGGGGCTACGCGAAGGACTACGTGGAGGCGATGTGGCTGATGCTCCAGCGAGACACCCCGGAGGACTACGTGATCGCGACCGGGCAGGCCCACTCGGTGCGCGAGTGCTGCGAGGTCGCCTTCGACGAGGCCGGGCTGGGCGACTTCAGCCGCTACGTGACGATCGACCCGGCGTTCGTGCGCCCGGCGGAGGTCGACCATCTGATCGGCGACGCGAGCAAGGCCGAGCGCGACCTCGGCTGGAAGCCCGAGACGAGCTTCGAGGAGCTGATCCGGCTGATGACGCGCGCGGACCTCGAGCTGATGGCGTCACGCTGAGCGCCGTGGGGGTGCCGCTGTTCGACACCTCGACGCCGCTCCTCGGCCTGCGCGAGGAGCTGCGCACGGCGATCGAGCGGGTGGTGGACTCGGGGCACTACGTCCTCGGTCGTGAGGTGGAGGCGTTCGAGCGCGAGTTCGCCTCCTACTGCGGCGCGGAGCACGCGATCGGCGTGGCCAACGGCACGGAGGCGATCACGATCGCGCTGCGGGCGATGGGCGTGGGGCCCGGCGACGAGGTGGTGGTGCCGTCGTTCACGTTCTACGCCTCCGCGGAGGCGATCCCGCCGACGGGCGCGACGCCGGTGTTCTGCGACATCGACGCGGAGACGTACTGCATCAATGAGGAGACGGTCCGCGCCGCGTTGACCCCGCGTACGCGCGCCGTCATCGCGGTGCACCTGTTCGGCAACGTCGCTCCGATCGCGCGAATCGAGGCGCTGGGGGTGCCGGTGCTCGAGGACGCGGCCCAGGCCGCCGGCTCCCTGGCGAGCCCGGGGGGCGAGCGCCCCGGGGCGCTGGGCACGGCGGCGACGTTCTCGTTCTACCCGGCCAAGAACCTCGGATGCTTCGGCGACGGCGGCATGATCACGACGAGCGACGAGCAGATCGCACAGCGGGCGCGGACGCTGCGCTTCCACGGCTCGCGCGACAAGGTCACGTACGAGCTCGTCGGCTACAACTCGCGCCTGGACGAGCTGCAGGCGGCGATCCTGCGCGTGCAGCTGCCACACCTCGATGTGTGGGCCGACGGGCGCCGGCGGGCGGGACGCCACTACGAGGACGCCGGGCTCGGCGAGCTCGTGACGCTCCCCCGCGCCACCGACGGAGCCTCGCCCGCGTGGCATCTCTACATGGTCGGCGACCCGCGAGTCGAGCGCCTGGAAGCGGCCCTCGCGTCCGCTGGCATCGGCCACCGGCCCTACTACCGCACGCCCGTCCACCGCCAGGCGCCGATGCGCGAGTGGGGCGCTCGCGCGGAGCTGCCGGCGACCGAACACGCGGCGCGCACGCACCTGGCGATCCCGATGAGCCCGGTGCTCACGCGCAAGCAGGTGGACGAGGTCATGGTGGCGGTTCGCGCCGGCCAGGCCGACTCGCCTGGTCCCGCCTGAGCGAGGACAGCGCCACCGCCCGCCGGAAGTGGTGTAGGGCGATCTTCGCGGCGACGCTGCTCGTGCTCGGCATTCAGATCGTGCTCACGTCGTTTCTGCTCAGCATCCTCGGCCTACGTCGACGCTGACGACCTCTCGGGAGACCTCGACCGTCAAACCTCGGCTGGTCGGCGCGAGACTTTCACGGCGTCGTCGAGGTTGTGTTGCGGGCTGTGAGCCGCCCGTTTGACGGAGGCCTCCTTTAACGTCCCGGCCTGGCTCCGAGACTTACGCAGGGGACGAGTAGAGGCCTTAAGACACTGGGACCCGACCACCTGGCCAGGTCCCAGCACTTCCTACAAGAGAGTCGACGGTACGTTCGATCGTCGGCTCACGGATACGCGGCCCCCGCTCACGAATGGACAGCGCCCCGCGATAACGATCAACCAGTGACGGCCCAATCCCCCCATCCGTACGATTCTGGTGTTACTCGGAAGCCAAGCACAGCTCCGCTTGCCCCTGAACCTTCTGTTTGGCTACCTGTTTTTTGAGGGTCAAAGATCGGCTTTTCGAGGTTAGGCTCAAAGACCGCTGGAGTCGCACCTTCTAGGACCGCCGTATAGACACACAGATTGCCTTCGGAGGCTCTTGGGTGTTCGAGACTTCCGCCAGCGCATTCCGCTGGCGCCGATTCACCCGCTTTTACATAGTAAACATGCGAAGCCGTGAGCGGTCCACTAAGCGGTATGTTAAAGGAGATCGGGAATGACACCGAGTGCGTTTCAATATTTTCAGCTTCTTGCCCAAAAGACCACGTCCCGGTCTCCGTCGCGCCGGCAGGCAAGACCCCGCCAGCAGTCCACGGTGACCCTTTGGCACCTTCGGGACCCGGTTTGCCTTCAGGCCCGGACCCGCCTTGGGAGCCGTTGGTGCCGGCTGGGCCTTGAGTGCCGGTCGGCCCAGCGAGACCGACCGGCCCTCTCTCTCCGGTGGCGCCTTTGAGTTCCTTGAGCACCTTCGAGCTGATCTGCTTCTTCGACGTGACAATGACGCGCGTCGCGGCCAGAGCTCCTCCGCTCATAGCAAACACTAGCGCAAGCGTAGCCGTCACGTTGGCATAGGTCGCGCGGGTGCGAAGTGATGAAAACATGCTCGTTATTTTCTCCTTGGTCGATATGTCTAGGGCCTGCTCAGTCTCGAGCGACGAAGCGCCGGTCGAGGTGCGAGCCTGACACGAAGTCATGCTGCTAACCAGATCAGTCTCTGACTGGCAACCCGTCACCTTGAGCGGGCGGTCGGCGGCGCGCTGAACATTCTCTTCCACACTGAGGTGTGCGACGCCCACTGGGGGATGCGCGCGTTCCGGCGCGATCGCCTGGAGGTCATCCACCTGCGCACGACCGGGATGGAATTCGCCTCGGAGATGATCGTGCCGGCCGCGAAGGAGAAGCTCGAAATCCGCGAGATAGCGGTCGAGTACCACCTGCGCAGTGGCGAATCCAAGCTGTCGAGCTTCCGCGACGGCTGGCGTCACCTCGCGCTTCCTGCTGCTGCACCGCCTGCTGCACCGCCGGACCACCGGTTCATCCTCCCAGGCACTGACGGCGGCGCTGGAGGGCTCGTCTCGCTGACGGTGCTCGCTACATCGAACTGCTTCAGCGCCGGTGGGATCTGCACACGCTGATCGCCGGCTCGCTGCCCTCGATCGTCGGGGCCCAACTCGTCGGCCTCCGGCTGTGCGACACGCCCGTACGCGACGTACTTCAGGGCGAGTGTGACCCGTGGTTCGACGGGGCCCGAGCACCTGCGCCTCGAGCACGGGCTCATGCTCGGGGCCGTGATCGCGCTCGCCGACCTCGCGACGATCGCGGCGATCGTTCTCGACTGGATCGCACACGGCCTCGGCAGCCCCGCCCAAGGAGCGCGCGGCGATCTTCGCGGCGACGCTCCTTGTGCTCGGCATCCAGATCGTGTTCACGTCGTTCCTGCTGAGCATCCTCGGCCTCCGCCGTGGCTGACTGGCCAGCCCGGTGCCGCGCTCACCGGGTGGTGGGCATACGCTTGCGTGGGCGCAGGTCCGGGACTGCAAGGTGAAGGGCTCGTCTGGTGTGAGGTGATCAATGAACTCAAGGGGCGCCGCCGACCACTGACGCTGGTTGTTTCTGTTTGCGGGTTTGGATGAATGTTTCCGTTTCTTTGCATTGTTCGGTTTGCGGACTTTTGTTGTTTGCGGCGGTTTTGGTGGGTGTGGGGTTTTGGGTTGTTTGGGTTGGTTGACGTGGTGGGTTGGTAGCGGTATTGGTGGTGGTGTCCTGCGGGGCTTGGCCCGGTGGGGCTGTAGGGTCGTGTGCTGTGCTGCTGTTGTAGGTGGTGTGGCGTGTGGCTTTGGGTTTGATGATTTCCTGGCTTCATGCTGGGTGCTCGGAAAGGTTAGGTGTTTCATGTCTAGGGTTAGGTTTGTGTTGGCCGTGTTGTCGGCTGGGCTGACGGCTCTGGTGCTTGGGGTGCTGGGTGCCGCGGGTGCGTCGGCGGCAACGGCCCCCGCACTGAAGGTGTGCAAAAAAGCGCCGCAACGGCTGTTAGAACTCGGATGGTTAGGATTATACAATGGTGGTACGTGTGATCCCGCGAGGAGCGGTGAAACGGATGTCGTGAAGGGCGCTTATGGCTGGGCGTGGCCGGACGCAGGGGGCACGGCGACGATCTACTGCCTGTTAGACGACATTCCGGCGGGCCGGTTATATTCCGATGAATTATGCGAACGGGACGGTGGGAATGCGCAGTTCTCAGAAGCGTTATTAGCCGGAGAAAAATTCCCGAAACTGGAAGGGTCGATATTATTATCGGTCCTGAAGGGCGAAGTCTTGTCAGTGAAAACTGAAATTCACTGCACCGGCGGTACGGGTATAGGGCAGCCGGAAACGGCAACGTTACTGAAGGAAACGACGCTCACGTACACTGGCTGCTTAGGGTTAAAACCAGCCAATTGTCAGGTCAGAAATCTAGGTGGGGCGAATAATGGCACCATCGAAACCAAGCCTCTCATCACGCATCTGCAGTCGTTACAGTTAGTCGTGTTCTTACCCGAAGGCAAATTTTTCGTCGAAATCGAATACAAGGAAGGCTGCGGGACGCTGACAAACGTGGCTTTCAAACTTGAAGGTACGCAGTCGTGTGATTTCCAACCGGAAGCTAAGTTACCGGCGATCGATCACTTACTGGTGTGTAAGGCGACCGGTAGCTTACTGAAATTTGGCGCCGTGTCCGCTACGTATGAAGGTGTTAATCATATTCATCTCGAAGGCCTACCGTACTGGAAGATCCAGTAGACTGGTTGCTTTGTGCGTGGTGGGTGGACGTTATGCGTCTGCCCACCAGCGCGCATGCAGCGCCCGCGGGCGTAGGGGCGGGGCTGGTTTGGCTGGTGGGGACAACTAGTTGGCTGGTGTGTGGTAGTGGGAGACGGGGGTGGTTTTGGGTGTGGGGTTGGGGGAGTCTCTGCGGTCCGTGGCAACCGGCGATTGGGCTTGAAAGGGTGTTGATGGTTGGCTTTGGCGGGTGTTTGAAAGTTGGGTTTGCGTGGGGTGTTGGGCTGCTGGCGGGGACGTTCTGTGTGATGTCGTGGCCGGCGGCCGCCCTAGCGGGGGGTTGTCCCGATGAAGGAGTACGCGCTTTGCAGGTGCGTGGCGGGCAGCTACCGGACTGCCGTGAGTACGTGCAAGTCTCACCCGTGCAAAAGGAAGGTGTTGACGCGAAGGGCTTCCCGGGGAAGGTGGAGGCATCGCCGTCGGGTAGCCGGTTTAGCTACTATTCGATCGAAGCGTTCCCGGGCGCGTGCTCAGTGGAGGGTACCTTCCCGATCTATATGGGTTTGCGGGGGGGGGAAGGGTCGTGGAGCACCGAATCACTGCTCCCGTGCGAAGCGCACTATGCGGAGAAGCTCGGCTTCAGTGAAGATCTGTCTGATGCGTTTATCGAAGTTGAAGGGGTATCGTTGACGGCGCAGGCGCTGCCAGGCCGTAACTACTATGTGCGCTATAGCGAACCGCTGGGGGGTGTGCGCTACCGGTGGCTCGCGCGCCCAGAAACTAACCTGTATTTCGCGGGGTTCTCGAGCGATGATCAGCACCTGCTGGTGGAATCCGAAGCGCAGCTCGCGGTGAGTGCGGCAGTGGGGGCGCCAAACGTGTTCGCGGCTGATCTCGACGCGCCCGTGGAAAACCAGTGGAGTCTTGTGGGCGTGATCCCCCCCGAAGAAAAAGACGAATCGTGTGGGCCAGGCGGTCCAGCGTGCGTCACGCCCGCGGAAGGGTCGGTCGCGGGCGCCGGTGCTTCCGGGTGGAAACAGCTACCGGAGTGCCAGATGGTCCCCCACCCCTTCTGTCACGATCACTATACGCAGAGCGCGGTGTCGGAAGATGGTTCGCGGGTGTTCTTCACGGCGTTTCCGTCGGGGCGTGTGTATCTGCGCGAAGACGGGGAACGCACGGTCGCGGTCTCGGCGGGCGCGGCGCATTTCTGGGCGGCCACACCCGATGGGTCGTTCGCGTTCTACACCGAAGATGGGAGCCTCTACCGGTTTGAAATTAGAGAGGGTGGGACGGGAGTCAGCGTGCCGGTCGCGGTGACTGCTGAAGCGACGGGGGATATCACGGCTGGCTCTGGTGAAGTGACCAGGGTGGGTGTGAGCGCCGGTGTGTTTCATGTGGGTGAAACGTTGTTTGGGGTGGGTGTGCCGGCGGGCGCGAGGATCACCGCGGTTCGTGCAGGGTCGCTCGTGTTGAGTGCGCCAGCAAGCGAAACGCGCGCGAGTGATGCGCTGTCGGGCAGCCCGGCTGATGTAGCGGGCGTGCTGGGTGTCTCTGCTGATGGGGCGACAGTATATTTCGCAGCGGGCGGCACGTTCGCGCAGAACACACGCGAATACGAATACACAAACGCCAAAGGCGAACACATCACCGCAACAGAAGCCGCCGCAAACGAAAGCGAAGTCCACCGAGGACTGGAAGAAGTGTTCAACTTGTATAGCTGGTATCAACCGCCGCTCGACCCACCTGTAAGCACATTCGTCACCCGACTAAGCGACCAAGGAGGACCAGGCGAGGCAGGAGAAGACAACGACGAACTGGACTGGGTCGACTTCCCCGGCCAGGGTTTCCCGACGTTCGAGAAGACTTCGCGGGTGTCTGCGGACGGCAGCACGGTGTTGTTCGCCTCACGGCTGTCTTTGACGGGGTATGATAACGATAACGATAACGCGAACTGTCATGGTAATGGACACGCGTGTTCGGAGTTGTTTCGCTATCGGGCCGGTGCTGGTGGTTCGCTGGGACGCGTGTTGTGCGTGTCTTGTAACCCGGATGTAGGGGTAGCACCAGCTGGTAGTGCGCTGCTCACGGGTGAAGGCGGCGGCACGTACGGTGGTGGAACGGAAAGGTGGTTGACGCGTAATTTGTCGGTGGATGGGGGTAGGGTGTTTTTTGAGTCGCCGGATGCGCTCGTGGCGGGGGATGTGGATCCGGGGCCTTCGCCGTCGTGCGAACCACCGGGGAGCGGAGTGGCGGTGGGTTGTGATGTGTATGAGTGGGAGGCTGATGGTGAAGGGTCGTGTGCGTCTGAAGTGCAGGACGGGGGTTGTGTGTTCTTGATCTCGAGTGGCACCGCGAGCGAACAGTCGTATCTCGGCGACGCGTCCGCGAACGGTGATGATGTGTTCTTCTTTACGCGTCAGACGCTCGTTCCCTCAGATATTGACGATAGTGTGGATGTGTATGACGCGCGTGGTTGCTCAAGCGGTGAAGCGTGGTGCGAAGAAACACCGCTTACGGGGACGTCCGCATGTAGCGGCGAAGGGTGCGCTGGCGCGTACACCCCACCACCCTCGGTCGGGAGCTTGGGCTCCACGGCGCCATCGGGTTCGGGGAACCTCCCCGAACCATCACCGTCTCCTGGGGCTGGTGGCACGCCCAAACATCTGACGGTCGCGCAGGAGCTCGCGGCGGCGTTGAGGAAGTGCAGATCCCAGCACAAGAGCCGTCGCCGGCGGCGGCTGTGCGAAGCACGCGCACACAAACACTACCCAGCCAAAACATCGAGAAAGAGAAAGCATGAGTGAGAGATTCCTGGTGATCAGCCAAGGCGTTAGGGAAGAGGGCGTGAAGACTCTGGTGTCGCACTTGTCGGGGGGAGTGTTGGTGTTGGTGGTTGTGGGGGTGTTCTTCGGGTGTATGGGTGCTCCGGTCGCTTCTGCGGAAGAAGTGTTTGGTGTCGAAAGCTTTGGCGTGTTCCCGGGTGGCGGCTTTGAAGGGCCGGTCGCGGGTAGTGGGATTGGTATGCAGGCTGGATCTCACCCGGCCGCGTTGACGACGACGTTTGTGTTTAATCACTCGGTGGTAGAAGAAAAGGAAGAACCGGTTGGTGAAGAACCGAAACCCGTGTTGGTGAGAGAGGCGAGCTCACCAAAGAACCTGATGGTGAATCTTCCCGGGGGGGTGGTGGTGGACCCGTTGGCGACCCCGACGCGGTGCACGGAAGCGCAGCTGGAGGGAGGCTCGTGCCCGATCTCTTCGGCGGTGGGTGTGGTGCGCGCGTCGATCACGGAATTCCCGTATTGGGTGTTCGGGCCTTTGTATAACATGGTCGCGCCGGCCGGTTCGCCTGGGCAGTTCGGGGCGAATCTCGCGCGCATCGGGTTCGTGGTGCACGTCAACGGTCATGTGCGCGCTGGGGACTACGCGCTGTCCGCGGAAGCGACTGAAATCACGAAAGAGTTCCCGCCGTATGCGATCAGCGCGACGTTGTGGGGCAGCCCGTCGGGCTCGAGCCATGACAGCGAACGTGGTGCCTGCGGCGAACAGCCACGCGTCTCGAAAAGCGGCGAAAGCTGCCCGGTCGAACAGACGGAAACAGCGTTGCTGACGGCACCGGGGTCGTGCACGGGAGAGCCATTGCTCTCGAGCTCGGCCGTTGAGTCGTGGCAGCAGCCAGAAGTCGCGGTCCGCGCGGTCGCTAGCTGGCCACAGGCGATTGGGTGTGCCCGCCAACAGTTCGAACCCTCGATCGAGGTGCAGCCCGAACAGGCCGCCACGGGCTCGGCGACCGGCCTCCATGTCGATGTGCACTTTCCGCAGAACGATACGCTTAACGGGACAGGGGAGGCCGATCTGCGTGACGCGAAGATCACGCTAGCCGAAGGGATGAGCATCAACCCCGCCTCCGCGGGCGGACGCTCGGTGTGCAGCCCTACCGAGATCGGCCTTGAAGAACCCTCGCAGCGGTGGGCGATCGCCGTTGAACGCTCCGTCGTGCGGTCGTTTACGCTCGCATACGCTGGGCAGCAGACTACAGCGATCGCCGCGGGCGCGCCGGCCGTGACGTTGCAGCAAGCACTCGAAGCACTCCCAGCGATCGGGGCTGGGGGGGTCACGGTCAGCCCAGTCGGCGGTGGCTATGAAGCCACGCTCACGGGCCATCAAACGGGCGCGCTCACAGGGCAGGCCAGCGACGATGCCTACCAGCTCCTCGACGTGCAGGGCACTGCCGGCACGTTCTCCCTGGAACTCGAAGGGCAGGCCACCGCGAGCCTGCCCTACTACATCCACGCCGAAGAAGTACAGGCAGCGCTGGAAGCGATCGTCGGCGCCGGGAACGTGATGGTCGCGGGCGGCGGCTCGAACGATGTCTATACCGGTGAACGTGCGCCCTACACGATCGTGTTCACGGGCGCACTCGCGGGCGAAGAACCACCAGTCGCGGCCAGCTCGACGCTCACGGGCCCAGGGGCCGGCGTGAAAGTAACCAGTTCCCCAGCCGCACAGGAGCCGCTCGCGGTCCGCAACGAAAACGGCGGAATGCAGTTTGCCGGGAAAACGATCCGTTTCGCTGAAAAGGTGCCCAACCCACAGACCGGGGTGCCGGAAGCAACGGCATGCCCGGCCGCGTCAAAGATCGGGGCCGTTGAAATCACGACACCGCTCCTGGGACACCCGCTGCCGGGGTTGGTATACCTCGCCGAACAGGAACACAACCCGTTCGATTCGCTGTTCGCGATCTACCTCGTGATCGAAGACCCCACGACCGGGGTGATCGTCAAGCTCGCGGGGCACGTCGAACCGAACGAAACGACCGGGCAGATCGCCACGACATTCCTGGAAAACCCACAGCTACCCGTCGAAGACGTCAAGGTCGAACTCTACGGTGGGACACGCGCACCGCTCGTGACCCCCCCACATGCGGGCTCGCGAAATCAACTGGCGAGCTCACCCCATGGAGCGCCCCCGAAGGCAAAACCGTAACCGCCGCCTCGACGTTTGACTTCGGGGCAGGCGAACCATGCGCCCCACCAGCCTTCGACCCCCAGCTGACCGCGGGGACCGCCAGCGCGCAAGCCGCCACCTCGAGCACACTCGTGCTCGATCTCACCCGCGGCGAACACGAACAATACTTCCACGCCGTCAGCGTCACCCTCCCACCCGGGCTACTCGCGGTCCTCAACGGCGTCACACGCTGCGGCGAAAACGAAGCCAACAACGGCACCTGCCCCGCCTCGAGCCTGATCGGAGAAGCCGCAGCCTCCGTCGGTGCCGGCGGCGACCCCTACTGGGTCTCAGGCGGGCGGATCTATCTCACCGGCCCCTACGACAACGACCCCTTCGGCCTCTCGATCGTGGTACCCGCCGTCGCTGGGCCGTTCAATCTCGGCACCCAGGTCATCCGCGCTAGCATCCAGATCAACCCCACGACCGCCCAAGCCACGACCACGACCGCCACCAGCGGCGCATTCGCGATCCCCGAGATCCTCAAAGGCGTCCCCGTGAACATCCGCGAGATCCGCGCAACCATCAACCGTCCGAACTTCATCATCAACCCCACCAACTGCACCTCAACACAAATAACCAGCACCATCACCGCGATCCCAACCATCACCTCCACCACCGAAACGACCAGCACCCCCGCCGCCGCCTACCAGGCCACCAACTGCGCGACCCTGCGATACAAACCAACCCTCACGGCCTCAACACAAGCCAAAGCAAGCAAATTCAACGGAGCGAGCCTCGCCGTCAAGGTCACCGCTACCCCCGGGCAAGCGAACACCAAGAAAGTCAAGCTCACCTTCCCCAGCCAGCTCCCATCACGACTAAGCACACTCCAAAAAGCATGCCTTGCCGCCGTCTTCCAGGCCAACCCCGCCACCTGCCCCGAAGGATCCATCGTCGGCACCGCGACCGTCACAACACCACTACTCGCCTCTACCCTTCAAGGCCCAGTCTATCTCGTCTCCTACGGAAACGCGAAATTCCCCGACGCCGAGATCGTACTACAAGGAGAAGGCATAACCCTCATCCTCGACGGCAACACCGACATCAAAAACGGGATCACGACCAGCACTTTCAACACCGTACCCGACGCCCCCTTCACAACCTTCGAAACGACCCTCCCCGAGGGACCACACTCCGCGTTCGCCGCATACATCCCAGAAAGGGACAAAGGCAACATGTGCGGTCAAAAACTCACCCTTCCCGTGATCTTCACCGCCCAAAACAACGCCACCCTCCAACAACAAACCAAAATCACCATCACCGGCTGCCCCACCAAAAAACACAAACAAACCAAACACCACAAACACGCCAAGAACAAACACAAGCGCAAATAGCTCTGAGCCGCCCTGGTGTAACGCAGGTCGATATCAGCGCCAGCGCCCGAGCAAGTCCTGCTCGCCGACTTCCCTGACCACGCGCCCGGGCACGCCGATTACGACGGCCCGCGCGGGCACGTCGCGCGTCACCACCGCGCCGGCCGCCACGAACGCCTCCTCGCCGATCTCCACTCCCGGCGTCAGGATCGCGCCGCCGCCAACGCGGCAGGCACGGCGGAGGATCGCGCCGCGAATCGGCTCGTCCGGCCCGTGGCGGGCCATCGTGTCGTCGTTGGTCGTCAGCGCCCCCGGCCCCACGAACACGTCGTCCTCGACGAGCGTGAACGCCGTCAGGTAGACGTTCGTCTGGACGCGCACGCGCGCGCCGATGTGGACGTCGTTGTCGACGACGCTGCCGCGGCCGATCACCGAGCCCTCGCCGACGGAGGAGCGCTCGCGCACGAACGTCTGGTCGCCGATGATCGCCTCCCCGGCGACGCTCGCTCCGGCGAACACGACCGCGCCCGTGCCGACGCTCACGCGTGCGCCCAGCTCCAGCGCCGGCACCTCGCCGCCCGCCGAGGAATGGCGGGCGAGCCGCGGGCGCTTGCCCAGCACGGCGTGGTCCTCGATCGCGCACCCGTCGCCGATCACCGTGCCCTCGTGCACGACCACGTAGAAGCCGAAGGACACGCCGGCGCCCACCCGCACGCCGTCCGCGAGCACAGGTCCATGCCCGCCGGCGCTCACACCGCCGGCGCTCGCCTCGCTCGGGCCGGCGCCCGCGGAGCTCGCGCTCATAGCTGGACGACGTTGGGGGTGCCCGACCTGCGGGTGACGCCGCGCAGGTCCACCACCAGGCGAGCGCGGCTGGCGAGGAGCTCGTGGTCGATGCCGGGGTGGGCGGTGACGATCACCGCGAGGTCGGCGCCGGCGACGGCGTCGTCGAGCGGCGTGCTCGAGAGCGCGAACTCGGACAGGCTCGGCACGTGCGGGTCGTGGTAGAGGACCTCCGCGCCGAGCGCTTTGAGCAGGGTGATGATCTTCAGCGCGGGCGACTCGCGCACGTCCCCCACGCCCGGCTTGTAGCTGACCCCGACGACCACCACGCGGGCGCCTTTCACCGACATGCCCGTGTCGTTGAGCGCGCGCTGGACCTTGGCAACGCAGTGGTAGGGCATCTGCTGGTTGATCTTGCCGGCGAGCTCGATGAACTCGGTTGCCATGTCGAACTCGCGCGCCCGCCAGCTCAGATAGAACGGGTCGACCGGCAGGCAGTGGCCGCCCATGCCCGGGCCCGGCTCGAAGCGCATGAAGCCGTACGGCTTGGTGGCGGCGGCGTCGACGACCTCCCACACGTCGATCCCCATGCGGTCGGTCAGCATCGCCAGCTCGTTCACGAGGGCGATGTTCACCGAGCGGAAGATGTTCTCGAGCAGCTTCGTCAGCTCCGCCGCCTCGGGGCTCGACACGGGAACCACGTGGTCGCACACGAGGCTGTAGAGCTCTCTCGCACGCTCGGCGCACGCGGCCGTCAACCCGCCCACCACCTTCGGGGTGTTGCGCAGAGTGAAGTCCGTGCGGCCGGGGTCCACCCGCTCGGGCGAGAACGCCAGGTGGAAGTCCCTTCCGGCCGCCAGCCCCGACTCCTCCAGGAGTGGCGCCACCCGCTCGCGGGTGGTGCCCGGATAGGTGGTCGACTCGAGCACCACCAGCTGCCCGGCCTGCAATATCCCCGCCAACGCGCGCGTCGCTTCCAGCAGCGGCCCGAGATCGGGCTCGCGGTTGGCCGTCAGCGGCGTGGGCACGCACACCAGCACCGCATCTGCCCGCTCCAGGCGCGCGTAGCGGGTGTCGGCGTGGATGCGCTCTGCGTACTGCCTGAGCACCTCGGAGGGCACGTCCTCGATGTAGGACTCGCCGGCCTGGATCGCCTCGACCTTGCGGGCGTCGACATCCACGGCGATCACCTCGCAGCCCTCCTGCGCGAACGCCACCGCCAGCGGCAAGCCCACGTAGCCCAACCCGATCACGCCCACAGAGGTCATCCGGCCGCCAGTGTAGGGCCTGGCTTGGATGCACGCGGCGAGCCCCGCAACGGTGTGTTCACGGCGCGGCGGCCGTCGCCTGCAGCGCGCGCAGGTCCGCGCGGACCATCCGCTCTACCAGCTCCTCGAAACCCACGCGCGGCTCCCAGCCGAGCCGCGCGCGCGCCTTGGATGGGTCGCCCACGCTCGGCGTGCCCTCCGCCGGGCGCACCAGCGCGGGGTCGACGCGGATGTGGCGCTCGGCGTCCAGGCCGACGCACGCGAACGCGGCATGCGCCAGCTCGGCCACGGTGTGGGGGACGCCGCTGGCGAGCACGTAGTCATCGGCTCGATCCTGCTGCAGCATCAGCCACGCTCCGTGCACGATGTCCCCGGCGAACGACCAGTCGCGCACCGCGTCCAGCGCGCCGAGGGTGACCTCCCGCTCCAGGCCGAGGCTGATGGCGGCGGCGGCGCGGGTGACCTTGCGCGTGACGAACCGCTCGGGCCGGCGCTCGGACTCGTGGTTGAAGGTTATGCCCGAGCTCGCGTGCAGCTCGTCGTGCCCGCGCAGCGCCCCCACGAGCTGGTGCGCGGCGAGCTTGGCGATCGCATAGGGGTTCGTCGGCCTGCACGGCGTGTCCTCGCGCTGGGGGCTCTCGCCCGCCTCGCCGAAGATCGCGCCGGAGGCCGACACGAACACCCGCGTCCGGCGATCGATGTCCCGCACCGCCTCCAGGATCGCCGCGCTCGACCCCACGATCGCCCGCGTGATCTCCCCCGGATGCTGCCACGACGAGGGCACGAACGACGGCGCCGCGAGGTGGTAGATCTCGTGGGGACGCACGTGCTCGATCGCCGCGCGCATGGTCTGCGGCTCGAGCAGGTCGCCGTGCACGAGCTGCACGCGCCCCCGCAGGTGCTCGCTGCAGCCGAGCGCCTGTCCCGGCTCCTCCCTGACGACGCCCGTCACCGTGTACCCCTTCTCCAGCAGCAGCTCCACCAGGAACGAGCCGTCCTGGCCGGTGATGCCCGTGATCAGGGCGCTGCGCACCGGCGCAGCTTAAGGCCCGTCGTAGATCTCGGCGAGCGCCGCTGCCACGACCTCCGGGGCGCACAGCGCGCGAACCCGCTCGCGGCCGCGCTCGCCCGCCCCGCGATCTCCAGCCAGGCGCGCGATCGCGCTCGCGAGCGCACCCGCGTCTCCCGGGGGAACGAGCGCGCCGGCGTCGACGAGCTCCGGGAGCGCGCCGACGCGGCTGGCGATCACCGGCAGCCCCGCCGCCATCGCCTCGGCTGCCGCCAGGCCGAACGACTCGCCCGAGCGCGAGCTGCGCCAGCGCGACCGCCGCGCCGGCACGCAGCCGCGCCAGCTCCGCCTCCTCGACCCGGCCGACAAACTTCACTGGCCCGTCGCCCGCACGCTCAACCAGGGCGGCGTGCTCCGGCCCGTCGCCCGCCACCACCAGGGGCATGCCCGCCAGCCGGCAGGCGTCGATCGCCACGTCCACGCCCTTCTCGGGCGACAGCCGGGCGACGACCAGCGCGTAGGCGCCGGCGGCCGGGTCCGCCGCGACGTCGGCGCTGGCGAGCGCGGGCAGGGGTGGTGCGAGCACGTGCACACGCTCCCAGCGAAGCGGCGCGCCCAGCTCGCGCAGCCGCTCGCGGGCGAACACACTGGGAACGATCAGCGCGTCCGCCTGCGCCGCCAGTCGCCGTTGCCACAGGGCCAGCGACGCCGCGTAGGCGAGTGCCTCCGGGAGGCTGCCACGGCAGTTCAGGCGCACCCCCGGGAGCGTGTCGCGCCCGTGGCAGCGGGTGCACTCGGAGCCGCTGGTGTAGCACACGCCGATCGCGCACACGAGGCGGTACTGGTGCAGGTGAACCACCACGCGCACGCCGGCGGAGCGCGCCGCCGCCAGCGCCCGCCAGCCGAGCGTCGGCTGCAGGTTGTGGGCGTGGAGCACCCGCGCGCCGGTCAGGCGCAGCGCGCTCGCGACCTCCCGTGGCTGGAGCCCGCCGCGCAGCAGCCCCAGGGCAGCGCGGGCGCTGCCGGTGGCAGCGGAGTCACGCGCCAGCAGCTCGGCCGGCTCGTCGAGGTGCTCGCGCACCAGCCACAGCAGGTCCTCGACCGTGCGCTCCTCGCCGCCGGTCGTGCGATAGCGGTTGTGCAGGAACAGGACCATGTGGGCGTCAAACCTAGACTCTCTGCCAGCCATGGCCCCGTCGGCATCGATCGTCATCCCCACCCGCGAGCGCCTCCCCTACCTGGAGGTCGCGCTCGCGTCGATCGCTCCCGAAGCGGCGCAGCTGGGCGCGGAGGTGCTGGTGGTGGACGACGCCGGGGACTCGCCCGCGGCGCGCTCGCTGGCGGCGCGCTTCGGCGCCCGCTATCAGCCCCACGAACGCCCGCTCGGCCTGAACGTCGCGCGCAACACCGGCGTCGAGCGCTCGCACGGGGAGCTCGTCGTGTTCGTCGACGACGACGTCCGTGCCGGCGCCGGGTGGCTCGCGGCGCTGTTGGAGGCCGCCCGCGAGCACCCACAGGTGGACGTATTCGCGGGCCCCATTCGCGCACGGCTCGACGGCGGCGCCCCGCGCGGCTGCCGGCGCGAGCATCCGCCGATCACCACGCTCGAACTGGGCGACCGTGACACGGACGCCCGCTACGCGTGGGGGGCGAACATGGCGATCCGCCGCAGTGCGCTCGCGCGGGTGGGCCCGTTCGACGTGTCCCTAGAGCACGGCGGCGACGAGCAGGAGTGGCAGGAACGCCTGCGCGCCGGGACTCCCGGCGCGAGGGTGATCTACGTCGCAGGCGCCGCCGTCGAGCATCGCCGCGTCGGCCCCGACGTGCGCCTGCGCGCGCTCGCCCGCGGCGCCCATCAGCGCGGCCGCGGCGCCCGCCGCTTCGACGCCTGGCGCGGGCACGCGCCGTCGCTCGGCCGCGAGCTGCTCACGCTCGGCGGCTGCCTCGGCCACGTCGTTCGCCGCCGCTGCCCCGCCGGCCTCATACCCGCCGCCCACAGCGCCGGACGCGTGCGCGAGGCGTGGCGGGAACGCGCGCACGCCGGCGCGCATCGAGAGGACGCAGAGCGCCAGCGGTGCGAGGCCGTGCGAGGCGGAGCCGACACCCTCGGTCGGGCACGCGACGGCGAGGACTTCCTGTCGGGCACGAGCGGAGCCGTCGGCGGCTTGCACGCCGCGCTGCGGGAGGCGGGCGACGAGGCGGTGAACGCCTGGGAGATCGCCAGCGGCAGGCGCCTGCGATTGGAGCTCGCCGCGCGCCACGCGCCTCCCCTGCGGCGGGTGCTCGCCCTGATGGTGCAGCGTCCCGAGCGACGCGAGCTCGCCGACGCGATCGCCGCCGAGCTGCTCCGCTCGCGCCACCAGGTGGAGCTGTTCACCAGCGCGCCGGACGGGCTCGGCAAGTTCGAGAACCTCAACCTCCTGCTCGCCGCCCATCCGGCCGACGACCACGACTGGCTGGTGGTGCTCGACGACGACGTCCAGCTCCCCCGCGGCTTCCTCGACCGCTTCCTGTTCCTCTGCGAGCGCTTCTCGCTCGCGCTCGCCCAGCCCGCACATCGCCTGCGCTCGCACGCCGCGTGGCCGGTCACGCGGCGGCATCCCCGCAGCGTCGTGCGGGAGAGCGCCTTCGTCGAGATCGGGCCCGTCACGGCGTTCGCGGCTCGCACCTTCCCCGTGCTCCTGCCGTTCCCCCAGCTGCGCATGGGCTGGGGTCTCGACGTCCACTGGGCCGCGCTCGCCCGCTCAGCACGGATGGCGCTGCGGGATCGTCGACGCCGTCTCCATCCGCCATCTCGCCGCCCCGGCCGCCGCCGCGTACGGGCGCGAGGAGGCTATCGCCGAGGCGCGCTCGTTCCTCGCCGAGCGGCCATACCTCAGCGCCCGCGAGGCGGGGCGCACGCTCACGACCCACCGCGGCTGGTGAGCGACGCCCGGCACAGCCCGCCGCGCGTGGCCGTCGTGGCGGAGTTCTACCCGAGCAGGCGCGACCCCGTGCTCGGTGTCTGGGCGCACCGTCAGGCGCTCGCCGCGCGCGATGCCGGCGCGCAGGTGCGCGTCCTCGTCCTGCACCGCCTGGTGCCGCCGCGGGCGTCGCTCGCCGCCGGGCCGCGGGGGGCAGGACGCGCGCTGGCGCAGCTCGTGCGCGAGCCGCCCATGCAGACGCGCGACGGCCTCGCCATCGCCTACGTCCCCTACGTGTCTCCCCAGCGCGGTCGCTCCTACGCCGACTGGGGGGCCTGGGCGGCGCCGCCGCTGCGGCTCGCCCTGCACGCGCTCGCGCGGTCCTTTCCGTTCGACCTGATCCACGCGCACAACGCCGTGCCTGCCGGCGACGCGGTCCGCCGGGCGGGCCTCGCCCGCCCCCTCATCATCTCCGTTCACGGCGGGGACGTCCTGCACACCGCCCGCCACCAACCCCGCGGCGCCGAAGCAGTCGCACAGGGACTCGGCGCCGCCGCGCTCGTGCTCGCCAACAGCCACGGCATCGCCGAGCTCGCCCGCGATCACGGCGCCGCCCACACCCGCGTCGTGCACCTCGGGACCGATCTGCCGACGGCGGCGCGACCCACGCGGCGCGACGGCCGCCACCGCGGACATCCGACGCTCGTCACCGTCGCCCACCTCGTCGCCCGCAAGCGCCACGCCGACGTCCTGCGCGCGCTCGCCGTGCTCGAGCAGCGCCACCCCAACCTGCGCTACGCGATCGTCGGCGACGGCCCCGAGCGCGTCCCCCTCGAAGGTCTCGCCGCGCGCCTGGGCGTCGCCGACCGCGTCAACTTCCACGGCCAGCTCCCGCCGGCGGAGGCGATCGAGCTGGCGCGCCGCTGCACGCTGTTCGTCATGCCCTCCACCGACGAGGCGTTCGGCGTCGCCTACGTCGAGGCGATGGCCGCCGGCGTCCCCGCGATCGGCTGCCGCGGCGAGCCCGGCCCGGAGGAGATCGCCGCCGCCGGCGACGGCTTCCTGCTGGTCCCGCCCGGCGACATCGAGCGGCTCACCCAGCGGATCGACGAGCTGCTGTCCGACCCCCACCGCCTGCGCGAGGCCGGCCAGCGGGCGCGCGCGACCGTCGCCGCCAACTTCACCTGGCAGGGCTGCGGCGAACAGCACGCTCGCCGCCTACGAGGATGTGCTCGCGCGAGAGCCCACGCCCGCGTGAAGTCCCCGCGTGATCGCGTGAAGCCCGTCCTCTTCGTCACCGGCCACGCCCCCGCCTACCGCGTCGGGGCGCTCGCGCGCCTGCACGAGCGCGAGCACATCGAGCTCGCGCTGTTCGGGGGGCGCTCCACGCACGGCGGAGGCGGCACCCCGGAGCGGCTGCCCTTTCCCCATCGGCGCGTGCGCCCGCACGAGCTCGCCTCGCTCGCCGCCAGCGGGCGCTACCGCGCGGTCGTCTGCCCCACCGGCGGGCGGCTGGCTCCGCTGGCAACCTGGGCGGGGGCTCGCCGAGGACGCCTGCCGCTGATCCTCTGGGCGTCGCTCTGGGCGCACCCGCGCACCGCCGCCCACGCGCTCAGCTACCTGCCGCTGCGGCGCCTCTACCGCGCCGCCGACGCCGTCGTCACCTACGGCCCCCACGTCAGCGCCTACGTGCGCGCGCGGGGGGCCCGCAACGTCTACATCGCTGCCCAGTCGGTCGACAACGACTTCTGGCGCGCCCCCGTCTCCTCCGCCCCGCCCGACGATCCCCGCTGGCCCGCCGAGGCGAACGTGCGGTTCCTGTTCGTCGGGCGCGATGCGCCCGAGAAGGGCCTGCACGTGCTGCTCGCCGCCTGGCGCGAGGCGGACCTCGCAGCATCCCGCGGCGCCGCGCTCGTGCTCGCGGGGGCCGATCGGCCGCCCGCGGCAGCGGCGATCCCGTCCGCGGCGCCGGCGATCTCGTCCGCGGCGCCGGTGACCTCCTGCGGCCAACTCGTGCCACAGGAGCTGCGCAGCGTTTACGCCGCCTGCCAGGTGCTCGTCGTGCCCTCCGTGCCCACCCGCACCTTTCGCGAGCCGTGGGGGTTGGTTGTCAACGAGGCCATGAACCAGGGGCTTGCGGTGATCGCAACTGACGCCGTCGGCGCGGCCGCCGGCGGGCTGGTGCGCGACGGCGAGAACGGCCTCGTCGTCGCGGCCGGCGACGGGCACGCGCTCGCCGGGGCGCTCGCGCGGCTGGCGGCCGAGCCCGAGATGCGCGCGCGCCTCGGAGCCGCCGGCGCGCAGGACGTGCTCGCCCACAGCCACGAGGCCTGGGCCGAGGGGTTCTCGCGCGCGCTCGCCAGCCTCGATCTCTCCCGGGGACGTTGGTAGCGTTGCACTCCTCAGCCATGAGCGTCGCCCGTCCGCGGAGCCGATCCGCCCGTCACCCGCAGAGCCGAACGATCGTCCGCCCGACAGCCGCCCTGGCGGCGCTGCTCGTGGCCGCGGCGCTCGCGAGCGCCCAACCGGCCGGCGCGGACATCGGCGAAGCGATCATCCTGCGCTGCACCCACAACAAGCCGCTGAGCGGCTTCAGCCAGAGCGCCTACAGCAAGGCCCTGAAAGAGCTGAGCGCCGACACCGAAGAGTACGGCAGCTGCTCCTCGCGGATCCACCAGGCACAGCTCGCGGCCGCGGCCGCCGGGCGGGGCGGCGGTGGCGCGTCGGGCCCGAGCGCGACCGCACCGACCCCGATCGCCGCCACGCCGTCCGAGCAGCGGGCGATCGCCCGCGCCCAGCACGCCGGCTCGGAACCGATCGAGCTGGGAGGCGGTCAGGTCGTGCACCCGGGCGTCGTCCACGTCGAGGTCGCCTCCGCGCTCAGCTCCCTGCCCACGCCGGTGCTCGCAACCATCGCCTTCCTGCTCGCCGGCCTGCTGGTCGCGGCGGGCGGCGTGCTGCGCAACCGTCTCCGTGGCCGCTCCAACTGAGCTCGCTCCCGCCGCCGTAGGCGCGAGCGCGGCGCCGCGGACCGCGCACGGTCGTCCCCGGCTGTGGTGGCCGACGCTCGTGCTCGGCGCGATCTTCTGCTGGATCAGCTTCTACGCCAAGGGTGGGCTGAAGCTCGAACCGATGACCACCACGGAGATCGTGCTCACGCTGGGAGCGGGCGCGGTGATCGCCGTCAGCGTGCTCCGCGCTCCGGCGCGCCGGAGCCTGTACGGGCTGTGGCCCGCCGCGCTGCTGCTCGCGTTCGCGATCCTCACGGCGCTGTCGATCGTGTGGTCGGTGCAGCCCGACCTCAGCTGGCAGGACTCCGGTCGGATGTTCGCTTACGCCGGCGTCTTCGCCGCGGGCATCGCGCTCGCGCGCCTCGCTCCCGAGCGCTGGCCCGCGCTGCTCGGCGGTCTGGCGCTGGCGGCGGTGGTCGTGTGCTCGTACGCGCTGCTGACGAAGATCTTCCCGGCGAGCCTCGATCGGTCGAACACGTTCGCCCGCCTGAACGAGCCGTACGGGTACTGGAACGCCGTCGGCCTGACAGCGGCGATGGGCGTGATCTGCTGCATGTGGCTGGGCGCGCGTCGCGGCGGCCACGCGCTCGCGCGCGCGCTGGCCTACCCGGCGATGGGCGTGCTGGCGCTGACGCTCGTCCTCGCATACTCGCGCGGCGCCCTCGCCGCGCTGGCGGTCGGCCTGCTGGCGTGGTTCTGCGTCGTCCCGCTGCGCCTGCGCGGCGCCGTCCTCCTGATCGCGGGAGCGCTCGGCGCGGGAGCGCTGGCCGCGTGGGACTTCTCCAGGCACGCGCTCAGCTCCGAAGCGGTGCCACTGGCGGAACGCACCCGCGAGGGGCACGAGCTGGGCGCGCTGGTGGCGGCGATGGTCCTCGCGCTGCTCCTCGCCGGCCTGGCGATCGGGTTCGCGACCGCCCGTCGGGCGCCGTCGACGCTCGCGCGCCGGCGTGCGGGCACGGCCCTGCTGGCGGCGATCGCGCTCGCGGTGCTCGCGTTCGCCGGCGCGCTCGCGCACACTCATCGCGGCCTCACCGGCACGATCTCCCACGACTTCCACGCGCTCACCAACCCCAACGCCAAACCGCCCCCGAACACACCCGGCCGGCTGACGGCAGTCGCGAGCGTGCGCGCCCGCTACTGGAAGGAGGCGTTCCAGGTGTTCAAAGCGCATCCCCTGTTCGGGGCGGGCGCCGAAGGGTACGCGACGGCGCACCTGCGCTACGAAACGCAGACGCTGGAAGTGAGGCACGCGCACGGCTTCATCGTGCAGACCCTCGCCGACCTCGGCCTCGTCGGCCTGGCGCTCGCGCTCGCGCTCCTGTCCACGTGGATCGCCGCCGCCGGGCGCCCGACGCATCCGTTCAATCGCGGCTGGACGCCGTGGCGCGCATGGCGGGAGATCCGCTCCGGCGGACGACCCGGCTGGCGGCGCCTGGCCGGCCGCGAGCTCACCGCGTACACGCCGGAGCGGATCGGCATGCTCAGCATGCTCTGCCTGGTCGTCACCTTCGGCGCGCACTCGCTGGTCGACTGGACCTGGTACGTGCCGGGCGACGCCTGCGTCGCGCTGCTGTGCGCCGGATGGCTCGCCGGGCGCGGGCCGCTGCACAGCGGGCCGGATGGGCATGACGCCCGGGCGGGCATCGCCCCGCCGCGCGCGCGGGAGGGGTCCGCCCCTTCCTGGCGGCGCCCGGCGCGGCTGCGCGCGTGCCTCGCGGGCGCCGTGATCGTGGCTGCGCTGCTGGCCGCGTGGTCGCAGTGGCAACCACAGCGCTCCGAAGAAGCCCGCGCGCAAGCGCTCGACCTGCTCGCGCGCGACCCCGGCGCCGCCCTCGCCGCCGCCCAGCGCGCGGTCTCCCGCGACCCGCTCTCGGTGGAAGCGCTGTTCGCCCTGTCCACCGTGCAGCAGTCGCGAGGTGAAACGGGAGACGCACGCTGGACGCTCGAACGCGCCGTCCGCCTGCAGCCGTCCAACCCGCAGACGTGGATGACGCTCGGGCGCTACCAGCTCACGAGCGACCCCGCCGCCGCCGCGAAGGATCTGCAGGCCGCCATCTACCTCGACCCTGAGTCGATCTCCCCGGAAGCAATTCTAGACGGCAACCTCGAAGCGATCGAAGTCAACAACGACTACATCCAGGCGCTCGAGGCCGCCGAACGGCTCAGAAGCGCGAGCGGATCGCGCTCGCGAGCAGCAGGCGGCGCGAGCGGGGGGCTCCTGGGACTGCTCGGACGTCGATCGCCTCGAAGCCGAAGCGGTCGATCAGCGCCGTGAGCGTGTCGCGGCTGTAGAAGCGCAGGTGATCGCCCAGCGGGTCGAAGTGGGCGGCGAAGGCGCGCCTGGAGAGCGCCGTTCGCATCAGCGTGAGCCGGCCGTGGGCTGGCGTGCTCAGCAACAGCCTGCCGCCGGAGCGCAGCACGCGGCGCACTTCCGACAGCCACGCCGCGGTGTCGGTGACGTGCTCGATCACCTCGCCCGCCCACACCACGTCGAAGCTCGCGTCCTCGAGCCCCCACGACCCCTCCACGTCGATCGCGCGCAGGTCGAGCCCGGGGTGACACGCACGCGCGCGGCGCAGCGGCTCCTCGGCGACGTCCGCTGCGATCACGTGCGCGCCGGCGCGGACCAGCTCGACGGCGAATCGCCCCTCGCCGCAGCCGAGGTCGAGAACGCGCTCGCCCTCCGCCACATGCGCCAGCAGGAAGCCCCTGCGAAGGACGAAGTCCGAGGGCTCCAGTCCCTCGGGAATCGCTCGCCAGAGATCGTCGTGGTAGCCCATCCCGGTGCAACGTTAGAGAGGCGCCGAGCGCCCTCGCCCGGCATCTGCCCGGAGCCGGCGGCGAGCCGCAACGAGCGTGCAGCGAGGCTGTCAGACCTATCCAACCGTGGGCAAAGCGATTAGTGTTGCGCGCAATGCACGCCTCGGGGACCGCGTGACGGTGGGAGATCTGACGTGAGGGTCGCGTTCGACAGCCGTCCCGTCTCAGATCCGGAGGGCATCGGACGCTACTCCCGCTGCCTGCTCGCCGCGCTCGGCGACACCGCCGCGGCGGACGACGAGCTCGTGCAGACACACCGCCCGTCGGCGCTCGCCCGCTCGCGCGGCGCCGACGTGTTCCATTCGCCGTGGCTCGACGGGGCGATGCTTCACAGCCCCTGTCCGATGGTCGTCACGATCCACGATCTAGCAGCGTTGAAGCGGCGCAGCGAGCATCTCCGCGGCGGTCTGCGCCCGCGCCTGCGTCAGCTGGCGGTGCAGCGTGCGGCACGGGTGATCGTCCCCACCGAGGCCGTCGCGCGCGACGCCGTCGCGCACCTGCGGCTGCCCCGCGAGCAGGTCGTCGTCATCGCCGAGGCCGCCGACGGCGTGATGTACCCGCGCAGCCCGAGCGACATCGCCGCGACTAGGGCGCGCTTCGCCCTGCCCGAGCGCTTCCTGCTGTGGGTCGGCGGGCTACGCCACCCCGACCCCGCCAAGCACGTCGTCAAGCTCGCCACCGCACCTCGCCAGATGCCCCTCGTGCTCGTCGGCTCCACCCGGCCGTGGGCGCACGAGCTGCCCGGCGTGATCCTCACCGGCCAGGTCTCCGACGAGCAGCTCGCCGCGATCTACAGCGCCGCGCATGCGCTCGTGCTGTCCTCCGCCGACGAGGGCTTCGGGCTGCCGGCGGTGGAGGCGCTGGCCTGCGGCACACCTGTTGTAGCATGCGACAACCCTGCGCTACGCGAGGTTCTCGGAGGGCGCGCCACGTTCGTCCCCTGCGGTGACATCGACGGCCTCGTCGCCGCCGCCGAAGCCGCCCAGCGACCGGCGCCAGCGCCGCCGGCGTGGAGCTGGCACGATGCCGCGCGCGCCACCTGGGGGGTATACGAGCGCGCCGCCGCGGCCGTGCGGGTCGTCAGCAAGCCCCCCGGCGCCCGCCTGGGCGCCTCGCCGAGGTCGTCGCTTCGACCTCAGTAGGCCCCCCGCCGTGACAGCACGGCGGGGATCGTCTTCAGCAGGATCGTGAGGTCGAGCGCCAGCGACCAGCTCTCGAGGTAGATGAAGTCGAGGTGGACGAGGTCGTCGAAGTCGAGCTCGGAGCGGCCCGAGACCTGCCACAGGCCGGTGACGCCGGGGAGCACGAGGTAGCGCTTGCGGTGCCAGTCCTCGAGCATCGCGTAGTCGCGTTCGGGCAGCGGGCGGGGGCCGACCAGCGACATCTCACCCCGCAGCACGTTCACGAGCTGCGGGAGCTCGTCCAGCGAGAAGCGCCGCAGCAGACGCCCCACGGGGGTCAGGCGTGGGTCCTCGCGGATCTTGAACAGCGCGCCGGAGGCCTCGTTGAGCTCTTCCAGGTCGGCCTGCGAGTGCTCGGCGTCGGTCTGCATCGTGCGGAACTTCAGGCACGCGAAGGGACGTTCGCCGATGCCCCTGCGGATCGAGCGGTAGACGATCGGCCCGCGCGAGCTCAGGCGCACGGCGAGCGTGATCACGAGCAGCAGCGGGCTGAGGACGATCAACAGCAGCGTCGCGCCGACGACGTCGAACGTGCGCTTCAGCGCGAAGTCGATGCCCTCGAACACCGGCGGCCCCAGTTCGAACAGCGGCACGGACTGGCCGGGGACGAACTCCGCGCGGTGGATCAGGATCTCCATCGTCGATGGCGCGATCCGCACCCGCACGCCGCGCCGGTGACACTGGTCGACGAGCTCCACCGCGTCGTCCTGCTGGAAGTCGGGGTCGGCGACGATGACCTCGTCGACGCGCTCGTCCTCCAGCACCCGCCGGAGGTCAGCGAGCGAGCCGAGCGGACGCAGGCCGTCGAGCTCGAGCTGGGTGTCCGCGAGGAAGCCCACCAGCTCGATCGGGGCGTTCGCCGCCGCCGCCGAGAGCGCGCGGGCGACGTCCGCCACGTGCTTTCCGGCGCCCACCAGAACGGTGCGGCGCCGGTAGCCGGCCGATCGCAGCAGCGCCACCGTCGAGCGCTCGTACGCCGCGCGCAGCGAGGCGATGTAGAAGATCGCGAACGCCAGCGTGCCGTAGAACAGGTAGTAGCTGGAGAAGTGTTCGCCGCTGACCACCGCGAAGATCAGCGCCACGAACGCCACCTGGAACAGCGAGCCGACGATCCGCGAGAGCCCGGGGCGCAGCGCCCGCTGGGCGTAGAGGCCCGAGCGGGCGAACAGGAGCGCCGTCAGCAGGTAGGCGAACGGCAGGAAGTGCTTGGTCGTTTCGATCGCGTCGGAGGCGTGCACGGGGCCGTGCACCGCTTCCTTGAGCACCAGCGCCGTGAAGATCGCGAGGGCCGTGCCCGCGAAGTCCAGCGCCAGCAGCGAGGCCACCCGCGCCACACGCCACACCGTCGACATACGCATCAGCAACGACAGCGCCGGCGGGCGCTTGCGGCGGATGTCGTGATCGGAGCGCTCGATGCGCCGCCGCGCCGCCGACAGCGCCGGGCTCGCGTCAGTGATATGTGGCGGCCGGCCCAGTGGGCCCTGTGTTGGGGGCGAGGTGCGCGTAGGCGGCGGGGCTGAGGTTTCCGACAGGCGCGGTCCCATGTCGCTGCTCACAACACCCCACACTCGCAGATGGAGCGCTCGCGCGACTTGACGGCAAGCGCGCTATCACGCCTGCACGGCGCGTCAGTTGGCGCCGCCACCGACCAGCAGCTCGACGCCCGACTGCTTGATCGTGCGTTCCAGCCCGTCCCGCAGCGACACCTCCGGCGACCACCCCAGCAGCTCGCGCGCCAGGTCGATCTTCGGCTTGCGTTGCTTCGGGTCGTCCTCGGGCAGCGCCTCGTAGACGATCTCCGAGCTGGCCCCCGTGAGCTCCTTGATCGTCTCCGCCAGCTCTAGAAGCGTGAACTCGTCAGGGTTGCCGACGTTCACGGGGTTGTGGTAACCGGACTCGGCGAGCGCGATCATCCCCGCGATCAGGTCGCTCACGTAGCAGAAGGAGCGCGTCTGGCTGCCGTCGCCGAACACCGTGATCGATCGGTTGGCCAGCGCCTGGCGCAGGAACGTCGGGATCGCGCGACCGTCGTGCGGGCGCATCCTCGACCCGTAGGTATTGAATATGCGAATGATTGCGGTATCCACGCCCTGCTGGCGGTGATAGGCCATCGTCAGGGCCTCCGCGTAGCGCTTGGCCTCGTCGTAAACGCCGCGGGGGCCGATCGGGTTGACGTGGCCCCAGTAGCTCTCCGCCTGCGGGTGTTCGAGCGGGTCGCCGTACACCTCGCTGGTCGACGCGATCAGGAAGCGCGCGCGCTTGGCCTTCGCCAGGCCGAGCGTGTGGTGGGTGCCGTACGAGCCGACCTTCAGCGTGTGCAGCGGCAGGCGCAGGTAGTCGATCGGCGAGGCCGGCGAGGCGAGGTGGTAGACGAAGTCGACCGGCTCGTCCACGAAGTACGGCTCGATGATGTCCACCCCGAGGTGCACGAAGCGGTCGGGGTCGCGGATGTGCTGGATGTTTGCGAGCGAGCCTGTCTCCAAGTTGTCAACGCAGATCACGCGATGGCCGCGCGCGAGCAACGCGTCGCAGAGGTGGGATCCCAGAAAGCCGGCGCCGCCGGTGACCAGACAGGTGGACACGGCGCAGAAGCTTAGTGACTGCCGGGACGGACGTGCGGGTCGAGACTATCCTTCTCCACATGGCCACCGCCGAGGAGCGTGCCGCCGAGGAGCGCCTGACGGTCGCGCCGATCGTCGGCCCCGATGACCCGCGCCGCTTCACCGACTCCGGCATCGAGATCGCGGAGCTGTACACCGACGCGGACCTGCCCGCGGACCTCGACCTCGGCGAGCCGGGCGAATTCCCGTACACGCGCGGCGTGCACCGGGAGATGTACCGCAAGCAGACGTGGACGATGCGCCAGTACGCGGGCTATGCCTCGGCGAGGGAGTCCAACGAGCGCTACCGCTACCTGCTGTCGAAGGGCACCACCGGCCTGTCGATGGCCTTCGACCTGCCCACGCAGCTGGGCCTCGACTCCGACAACCCGCGCTGCCTGGGAGAGGTCGGGCGGACGGGCGTTGCGATCGACACGATCGATGACATGCGCACCGCCTTCGACGGCATCCCCCTCGACCAGGTGTCCACGTCGATGACCATCAACGCCCCCGCCGCGTGCCTGCTGCTGCTGTACGAGCTCGTCGGCGAGGAGCAGGGCGTGCCCAGCGAGAAGCTGCGCGGCACGACCCAGAACGACGTGCTCAAGGAGTACATCGCGCGCGGCAACTACATCTACCCGCCCGAGGCCACCATGCGCCTAACGACGGACCTGTTCCAGTACTGCCACGAGCGCGTGCCCCGCTGGAACACGATCTCGATCTCCGGCTACCACTTCCGCGAGAAGGGCTGCTCGGCCGTCCAGGAGGTCGCGTTCACGCTCTCCTCGGGCATCGCCTACGTGCGGGCGGCGATCGAGGCGGGCCTCGACGTCGACGAGTTCGCGCCGCGCCTGGCGTTCTTCTTCAACGGCCACAACAACGTCTTCCAGGAGGTCGCCAAGTTCCGTGCCGCGCGGCGGATGTGGGCGCACATCATGCGCGAGCGCTTCGGCGCGACGAACCCCAAGGCGACGATGCTGCGCTTCCACACGCAGACGGGCGGCGTCACGCTCACCGCGCAGCAGCCTGAGAACAACATCGTGCGCGTCGCCCTCCAGGGCTTCGCCGCCGTGTGCGGCGGCACCCAGTCGCTGCACACGAACGGCTTCGACGAGGCGCTCGCGCTGCCCTCCGAGCGCGCCGCCAAAATAGCGGTGCGCACGCAGCAGATCCTCGCCCACGAGTCCGGCGCCGCCGACACCGTCGACCCGTTCGCCGGCTCCTACTTCGTGGAGGCGCTCACCGACGAGATCGAAGCGCGCGCGAACGAGCTGATCGCGAAGGTCGACGCGCTCGGCGGCTCGGTCAACGCGATCGAGTTCATCACCGGCGAGATCGACGAGTCCGCCTGGGGCTACCAGGAGCGCTACCGCATCAGCCAGGACATAGTCGTCGGCGTCAACGCCTACCAGGAGGAGGACGTCGAGGTCCCCGACCTGCTGCGCGTCGACCCCGCCTCAGAGCACGAACAGCTCGAGCGCCTGAAGGCGTTCAAGGCGAACCGCGACCACGAGCTCGTGCAGGGGCGCCTGCAGGAGTTGCGCGACGCACGCCAGCGGCCGCGAGAACCTGCTCCCGGCGATCCGCCAGGCGCTGAAGGACCGCTGCTCGCTCGGCGAGGTCTGCGCCGCCATGCAGGACGTCTTCGGCTCCTACAAGCCGACCTTCTGAGCCGACGGCTGCGCGCCGGCTCGACAGATGAGAACCGTCGATGACGGCGCTGCGCGCCGGCTCGACTATTAGGGTGCCGGTCATGCTCACCGGAGCGCTTGCCGCCTCTCTATACGAAGTCGTTCTCGCTGTTCACATCATGGCCGTCGTCGTCGCGTTCGGCGTCACGTTCGCCTACCCGATCATGTTCGCCGTCGGCGCCCGCCACGACCCGCGCGGGCTGCCGCTGCTGCACCGCGTCGAGTACACGATCGAGCGCATGCTCATCAACCCCGGGCTGCTGATCGTGCTGCTCGCCGGGATCTACCTCGCCGGCAAGGGGCACTACTGGAGCGACTTCTTCGTCCAGTGGGGGCTCGGCGCCGTCATCGTCATCGGCGCGCTCGTCGGCGCGGTGATGATCCCCACCGCCAAACGCGCCGAGCAGCTCGCAGCCCGCGACGTGAGCGCCGGCGCGGGTGGGGATGGGGAGATGGAGATGAGCGAGGAGTACCGCGCGGCCGTCAGGCGCCTTTCGGTGGTCGGTTCGGGGCTGAGCGTGCTCGTGCTCGTGACGATCCTCTTCATGGCGCTGCACACCGGCGCCTGAGCCGGCCGCGGGCGAAGCGGGCGCTCACACCGCGAGGCGAGTCCTCCCCGCGAGCACGCACGACCGATAACCTGAGAGCATGGACAGCGGATATCGAGTGGCCGTCGTCGGCGCCACCGGCCAGGTGGGCACGCTCATGCTGCGCCTGCTCGGCGAGCGTCGCTTTCCCGCGAGCGAGATCGTGCCCTTCGCCTCCGAGCGCTCGGTCGGGAGGGTGCTCGAGGGCGCCGCGCCGGACGGCGCCGACCTGACCGTGCGGGGGCTAAGCGAGGAGTCCATCCAGGGCTTCGACCTCGCGCTGTTCTCCGCCGGCGGGGCCACATCCGGCGAGTGGGGCCCGCGGTTCCGCGACGCCGGGGCCATCGTCGTCGACAACTCCTCTCGATGGCGCATGAACGATGAGGTCCCCCTCGTCGTCTCCGAGGTCAACCCCGACGCGCTCGACTCCCACCACGGGATCGTCGCCAACCCCAACTGCTCGACCATGCAGATGGTCGTCGCGCTGAAGCCCATCCACGACGCCGCCGGCATCGAGCGGCTCGTCGTCAGCACCTACCAGGCCGTCTCCGGCACCGGCAAGGCGGCGGTCGACGAGCTCCTCGACCAGTCCCACGCGCTGCTGCACCAGGCCGACGTCCAGCCGCCCTCCGCGTACGCCCACCAGATCGCCTTCAACGCGCTGCCCCACGCGGGCAGGTTCGCGCCCGGCGACGACCACACCGACGAGGAGCTCAAGCTCGTCAACGAGACCCGCAAGATCCTCGACGACCCCGCCATCCGCATCTCCGCCACCTGCGTGCGCGTGCCCGTCGTCAACGGCCACTCCGAGGCCGTCAACGTGCAGACCCGCGACGAGCTCTCCCCAGAGCGCGCCCGCGAGCTGCTAGCTGCCGCGCCCGGCGTCACCGTGCTCGACGATCCGTCCGCCGCGCTCTACCCGCTCGCCATCAACGCCTCCGGCCACGACGGCGTGTTCGTCGGGCGCATCCGCCGCGACCGCGGGCACGAGCGAGCGCTCGACCTGTGGATCGTCGCCGACAACCTGCGCAAGGGCGCCGCCACCAACGCCGTCGAGATCGCCGAGCTGCTCCACGAGCGCGGCCTGGTGCGCTCCCAGGGCGCTCCCGCCGCCGCGTAGCGCCTCGCGCCGGCGCGTGGGCGGCTCGCGCCGCCGCCCAACGCTCAGGACGTGGCACGTATGTGCCGTGTGGAGGACTGGCGCGCGCGCGCTCGAATCTTGCAGGGATGGTCTCCTCCGAGGTCCAGCGCACGCTCGTCAAGTCGCCGCCCGAGCTGTGGGCCGAGCTCAGCGATCCCGCCGCGCTCGCCCGCCACCTCGGCGAGCTGGGCGAGATCCACATCACCCGCACCGAGCCCGAGACAACCGTCGAGTGGATCGGCGAGAACATCTCCGGCACCGTCTCCATCAAGCCGTCCGGGTGGGGGACCAAGGTCACGCTCACCGTCAGCCGGGAGGCGGCGCCCGAGGAGCCTCGCGACGAGCCGGAGGCGGCGCCCGAGCCCGTCGTGAGCCCGGTAGCCGAAACCGAGGAGACCGAGCCCGAAGCGCAGCCGGCACCCGGACCCGTCTTGGACGTGGCGCAGGAGGCCGAACCCGAGTCGGAGTCGGCGCCCACGCCGGTGGTCGCAGCGGACGTCGAGCCCCAGCCCAGCCGCGGCTTCTTCGCACGTCTATTCGGCCGCCGGCGCCGCACGAAGTGGTTGACACCGTCCGAGTTGGCACCGGAGCCCACGTTGGCGCTCGAGCCCGAGTTGGCGCCCGAGCCCGAGTCCGCACATGAGCCCGATTCGGCGTCAGAGCCCGAGCCGCAGCGACCCGACGCCTTCGCGGCTGTCAGGCAGGCGCTCGCGCCGGAGAGCTTTCAGTCGGCACACCCGTTCGCCGTCGTCCCCGCTTCGTCGACGCAGGTTGTCGACCGCGCCGAGGCCATCTCCGCGGAGCTCATAGCAGCCGAGGAAGTGGCCGCGGAGGAGGTCACGGCGGTCCTCACCGCCGTGCTCGACCGCCTGGGAGCTGCGCACCACCGGCCGTTCTCGCGGGCGTAGCCTCAACGCAACGCGCCGCTCAATCTCGTACGAGACCTGATATAGTCGTGCGACATGGAACAGGCGCAGCTCACCTCAAACGACGTGCGCATTCCCGAGCCTCGACAGGGCGTGGCGATGCTCGTCACGCGCTATGGCGCCCCACACGCAGTGATCCTCCACCCGGACGACTTCATGAGCATCGAAGAGATCATCGACACGTACCTCTCGCGTCCCCCATACGAGCTCGTCGCCTCCGACGCCGCCGTGGCGGCACACGCCGTCGTCGAGACGCCCGGAGCCGAGAAGCACTACGACCTGGATGAGCTCGACGCGGCGCTCAGCGAGTGACCGCATCCCCACCGCGAGCGCTACCCGGCAATCAGGGCTCGATCTACGCCGCCATCGTGCCATTCGCGGCCGAGCCGCCGTTTCGGGTGATCCAGCCCGACGCCTCCGAACGATCCTACGAAGGAGCCGAAGACCTTTTCCGAGCCATAAAATCCGCCCGGGAGCCGGTCGAGTTCACGATCCCCACACGCGCGAAGATTCGACCCGTCCTGCTACTCCAGGATCGACCGCTCGGGAGATTCCCCGAGTTCGCGGCGCTCCAGATCAGCAGCCTGCGCAACCTGGGCGCGCTCGCGGAGCGGGTGCGCAAACAGCAGGAGCCGGCGCTGTTTCATCTCGATGCCAGCCGCGGGCGATACGGCCTGCGCAATGACTCCTTCATCGATCTGCAGTCGCTCGTGAGAGTCCGAAAAGAGGCGCTCGTGGGGCGAAAGCTGGGAACGGTGGACGCAAACGAGTTCCGCACGATCTGCGAGCGACTCGTCCTCGTGTGCGACCTCGACCTCAAGAACCTCATCGTGCGCGAGGCAGCCGACCTGATCAAGCGTCTTCGCGGTCCGTAGGTCGGCTCAAATCCCCGCGCGGATAACATCCCGCGCCCGATGGCAGCCAGCTCCCACGACCGCCAGACCGACGCCGCGCTCCTCGCCGCCTCTCTCGGCGGACGCCGCAAGCCGGCGCGCCAGAAGGCGCCGGAGACCTACGAGGAGAAGCTCGCGCAGCTCGAGGAGCTGCGTGCGGCGGCCCTGCACTCCGCTCCGGAGGCCGAGGAGAAGCAGCACGCGCGCGGCAAGTACACGGCGCGCGAGCGCGTGGAGAAGCTGCTCGACCCCGGCTCCTTCCAGGAGCTCGACACGTTCGTGCGCCACCGCACGTACGACTTCGACATGCAGAAGAACCGCCCCTGGGGCGACGCGGTGGTCACCGGCCACGGGACCATCGACGGGCGCACCGTGTGCGTGTTCAGCCAGGACTTCACCGTCTTCGGCGGCTCGCTCGGCGAGGTGATGGGCGAGAAGATGTGCAAGATCATGGACCTCGCCGCGAAGATCGGCTGTCCGGTGATCGGCATCAACGACTCCGGCGGCGCGCGCATCCAGGAGGGCGTCGTCTCGCTCGGCTCCTACGGCGACGTGTTCCTGCGCAATGTGCGCTGCTCGGGCGTCATCCCCCAGATCAGCCTCGTGATGGGCCCTTGCGCGGGGGGCGCCGTGTACTCGCCGGCGATCACCGACTTCATCTTCATGGTCAAGGAGACCTCGCACATGTTCATCACCGGACCCGACGTCATCAAGACCGTCACCGGCGAGGAGGTCGGCTTCGAGGAGCTCGGCGGGGCGATGACCCACAACAGCAAGTCCGGCGTCGCCCAGTTCGCCTCCGACGACGAGGACGCGTGCATCGAGGACTGCCGCTACCTGCTGAGCTTCCTGCCCTCCAACAACCTGCAGACGACCCCTCGCGTGGCGCCCAGCGACGACTCCGAGCGGATGGACCCCGAGCTCGACCACGTGGTCCCCGACAACCCCAACAAGCCCTACGACATGCGCGACGTCGTCAAGCGGATCGTCGACGACGGGGAGTTCTTCGAGGTCCACGAGCACTACGCCAGGAACATCATCTGCGGCTTCTCGCGCATGGACGGCTTCACCGTCGGCATCGTTGGCAACCAGCCCGCGCAGCTCGCCGGCGTGCTCGACATCGCCGCCTCCGAGAAGGCCGCGCGCTTCGTGCGCACGTGCGACGCCTTCAACATCCCGCTGCTCACCTTCTGCGACGTGCCCGGCTTCCTGCCGGGGACCGCCCAGGAGTGGGGCGGCATCATCCGCCACGGCGCCAAGCTCCTGTACGCGTTCGCCGAGGCGACCGTCCCGAAGGTCACGATCATCACCCGCAAGGCCTACGGCGGCGCCTACGACGTCATGTCCTCCAAGCACCTCGGCGCGGACTTCAACTTCGCCTGGCCCACCTCCGAGGTGGCGGTGATGGGCCCCGAGGGGGCCGTCAACATCATCTACCGCCGCGACATCGCCGGCAGCCCCACGCCGGAAGAGCGGCGAAAGAAGCTGATGGAGGACTACAAGGCGCGCTTCGCCAACCCCTACACGGCGGCCGAGCGCGGCTACATCGACGACGTGATCGTCCCCCACGAGACGAGGCCGCGGCTGATCACCGCGCTGCGCACGCTCCACGGCAAGCGCGAGCCCGGGCCCAGGCGCAAGCACGGGAACATCCCTCTGTAGGGTCGAGTCCCGCCGTAGGACTGGTGGACTGAAAACAATCCATATGAACGCAATAGCATCCACATGGATGATATACTGTTCGTACGGACCTCTCACGACCCTATACGGCGGTGTGTCCCAGCCTCGATGGTGAGGTCCTGCAGGTGCTTGCCGGAACAACCATGGCCCTCACGGGCCGCCAGGTGACACTCCTGACGGGCAGAACATCCCACAGTGGCGTACTGGCAACGCTCAACAGGCTCACCGAGCAGGGGCTCGTCGACCGGGTGGAGCTCAACCGAGCGTATCTGTTCGCACTCAACCGCGACCACCTGGCGGCACCCGCGGTTGAGATCCTCACCAGCCTGCGCGAGAAGCTCATCCGCGAAGTCCGAAAAACGGTCAGCGAGTGGCAGATCGCCCCTGTCCACGTCTCGCTATTCGGCTCAGCAGCCCGCGGCGATGGGAGCACGCAAAGCGACATCGATCTATTCGTCGTCAGGGCCAGTGCTGTCGATGAAGATGAGCCATCGTGGCGAGATCAGATCGACGATCTCCGCCGTCGAATTGAACGATGGACGGGCAACCATGCCAGTTTTGTCGAGCGGGACGAGGGGCAGTTGGCGCGCGCGCGCCAAGCCCAGGCCCCGATCCTCGGTGAGCTTCTCTTGGACGCGATCGTCATCAGCGGATCGCGATCACAGCTCTCCGACCTGCTGGAAGCAGTGTGAGCCCTACCACCCCGGCACGGACGCAACCCTGCTCGGAAGCGGACGCCAGCCATCGCCTCCGCCACGCACGCAAGTTCCTCGAGGTCGCGGAGCTCATCGCCGAGGAAGGCGTGGACATCGATTACTCCAGTCCCGCCGCAGCTCTGGCGGTGCTCGCCGGGATCGCAGCGTCGGATGCAGCCTGTTGCAAGGCGCTTGGCAGGCGCTCGCGGGCGCAGGATCACCGTCAAGCAGCATCGCTGCTCGAACAGATCACGCCCGGCGGAAAGACCGCCGCCAAATCACTGGAACGACTGCTGAACCTCAAGGACGAGGCCCACTACGGCCTATTCGATGTGGGCAGCAACGACCTCAAGGCGGCGCTGCGCCAGGCGAACAAGCTCGCGGAGTTCGCAGCCGAAGTCCTTCGGCGGGGAGGGAAGGGCTAGCGACACGCAAGAATGCACGCATGACCCACACCAACCGCCACCTGCAGGCGATCCCTTCCTCAGCGTCGCCCGAGGAGGCCGCCGCGATCGTCGCCGCGATCGAGCGCTTCATGCGCGCGACCGCCCCACCGCCGGCGCCGGACGCGCCCGCGCAGATCGACCGCTGGCATGCGGCGGCAGTCCTGGAAGGCGTCTCACGCGACCCGTGGACCGATGCCGACGCCTGGCTGGAGACACCCAAGTGGGCTCCCGCGGGGCTCGAGCGGAGCTGAGGTCAAGCCCAGGTCCGCCCTGCGTCCGCCCGCCCCTGGATAAATACCTAAAAGTCGCTAGGCTTTAGCGCAATAGCTTTCCGAGGGCCCCGTATCGTCGACGACAGCACCCCGGACCGGAGCTCCGGGACCAGGAGGTTTCGCAACATGGAGCCAGTATCGATCCCGACAGGACGTGGCACGCTCGAGGACCCTGAGGTCCTGCGCAACGTGCCCGGCCACGTGATCCCGATCCTCGCGCGGGAGTTCGACGACTTCAAGACCGAGGCCGGCAGGTTCCTGGCGGGAGACATCCCCGAAGACGAGTTCATCAAGTTCCGCCTCAAGCAGGGCGTCTACGGCCAGCGCCAGGCGGACGTGCAGATGATCCGCGTGAAGCTGCCGTTCGGAGGCGTCACGCCGGAGCAGATGGAGTCGTTCGCGGACGTGATCGAGAAGTACGTGCCGCTGAACAAGGGCCACATCACCACCCGCCAGAACATCCAGATGCACCACATCCCGCTGCCGGAGGTCGAGAAGGCGATCCGCGAGCTGTCCGAGACCGGCCTGTCGAGCCGCGAGGGCTGCGGCAACACGGTCAGGAACGTAACCGGCGACCCGTGGGCGGGCGTGGCGGCGGACGAGCTGTTCGACATGACCCCCTACGTCGGCGCGTACGTGCGCTACTTCGTGCGCCACCCGACCACGCAGGCGATGCCGCGCAAGATCAAGACCGCGTTCGACGGCAGCGAGCAGGGGCGCGCGATCAGCGAGATCCACGACATCGCCTACCGGGCGCGTGTGAAGCAGATCGACAATGGAGATGGGAGCGCGCCCACCCAAGTGCGCGGCGCGCAGATGCTGGTCGGCGGCGGCACCTCGATCATGCCGCGCGTGGCGCCCGTGCTGTACGAGTTCGTGGGGCTCGACGACGGCGAGTACCTGAAGATCGCCGAGGCCGTGTTCAGGATCTTCGACCGCCAGGACTGGCTGCGCGTCAACCGCGCGCGGGCGCGGATCAAGGTGTTCGTGGACAAGTACGGCATCGACGAGCTGCGCCGCCAGGTCGAGGAGGAGCTCGAAGGCGACTGGGTCGCCGAACGCGACTTCTCCGTCGAGCACAGGCTGTTCGTGGACGACGAGCGCGAGAGCGCGCCCGCGCCCCCGCGAACCTACGGCAGCCCCAACGGCGATCTCCAGGAGTTCGAGCGCTTCCGCGCGGCCAACGTGCTCCCGCAGAAGCAGGAGGGCTTCGTGACCGTCGAGGTGAAGGTCACGCGCGGGGACCTCACGCCGCAGCAGTTCCGGGGCCTCGGGGAGATCGTGCGCACGTACGCCGGCGGCTACGCCCGTACAACCGTCCAGCAGAACCTGCTGCTGCGCTGGGTGCGCCACGAGAGCGCCTACGACGTGTGGCGGGCGCTCGGCGAGCTGGGCCTCGGCGACGCCGGCACGCGCGAGATCGCAGACGTGGTCTCCTGCCCCGGCACCGACTCGTGCAAGCTCGGCATCACCAGCTCGATGGGCCTCAACCAGGCGGTGCAGGAGCGGGTCGAGCAGATGCAGATCACAGACCCGCTGACGCGCGAGATCCACATCAAGATGAGCGGCTGCCCGAACGGCTGCGCCCAGCACCACGTCGCCGACATCGGCTTCTACGGCGCGTCGATAAAAGTCGGCGAGCACACGATCCCCGCGTACATACCGCACGTGGGCGGCGTCTACGAAGGCGCGCCGGTGGCGTTTGGCACACGGCTGAAGCTGCGGCTGCCGGCCAAGCGCATACCGGAGGCGATCGAACGCTGGATCCACTACTACGAGTCCAGCCGCGAGCAGGGCGAGCCGTGGGGAGCGTTTACGCAGCGCGTGGGCACGGGCGAGCTGGAGGGGCTGGTGAAGGACCTGTCGATGCCGGTGGACTTCTCGCTGGAGACGATGAACGACTTCATCGACTGGAACAGGAACGTGCCCTTCGAAGTGCAGCGGGGTGAGGGCGAGTGCGCGGTATAGAGGGTCGCAATGCGGGAGCGGGACGCGATACAGGGCTCAAGGCGATGAGGAAGCGAGACGACGACATCACATGGCACCAATAGAGACCCACACAGAGTCAGTGACCTCCAACTTCGACCCCGCCCTCAGCCTCACGCACACGCTGCGCGAGGCCGCCCGCCACGGCGCGGGCGCGGTGCTGCTGTGCTCCTTCCAGAAGGAGGAGTCGGTGCTGCTCGACGAGCTGCTGCGCCTCAACGAGGAGATGACCCCCACCGCCCCCGGCAAGGCGGTGCGAATCGTGACGATCGACACCGGGGTTCTCTTCCCCGAGACCCTGCAGACATGGCGTGCGTTCGAGGAGCGCTTCGGCGTGAAGATCGAGGTGCAGGACGCGAGCAATCCGGAGACGGAGGGTGGGCCCTGGTCAGGCCCCCAGCACTGCTGCTCGGCCGCCAAGGTGGCGGCGCTGGAGAGCGCGCTGACGGGCGCCGAGGGGTGGATCACGGGCATCCGCCGCGAGCAGGGCCCGACGCGCGCGAACACCGAGCTGATCGAGCGCGACCACAAGCGCAACCTGTGGAAGTACAACCCGCTGGCGCACTGGACCGACAAGGACATCTGGCGGCGCATCTACGAGCGCGACCTCCCCTACCACCCCCTGCACGACCAGGGCTACGAGTCGATCGGCTGCGCACCGTGCACCCAGCCCGGCTCGGGCCGCGAGGGCCGCTGGGCAGGCACCGAGAAGACCGAGTGTGGATTGCACGTAGAGGTCGTGGACCCGTGAGCGGGCCCCGTATCGACAACGCCCCCCAGCAAAGCGGAGAGTCGGGCACGAGATCTCCTCACGCGTCAGCGTCTGGAGAGCTCGGGACCGACTTGGAGCGCCCGTGAGCGTGGCGACGCGCCCTCAGCTCAGCCACCTGCGCGCGCTGGAGTCGGAGGCGATCCACGTGATGCGCGAGGTGGCCGCCGAATTCGAGCGCCCTGTGCTGCTGTTCAGCGGCGGCAAGGACTCGATCGTGCTGCTGCGCCTGGCGGAGAAGGCGTTCCGTCCGGCGCCGTTCCCGTTCCCGCTGATGCACGTGGACACGGAGCACAACTTCCCCGAGGTGATCGAGTACCGCGACCGCCGCGTGGCGGAGCTGGGCGAGCGCCTGATCGTGACGAGCGTGCAGGACTCGATCGACAGGGGCCGCGTGGTCGAGGAGACGGGCCCGCGGGCCTCGCGCAACAAGCTGCAGACGGTCACGCTGCTGGACGCGATCGCAGAGCACGGCTTCGACGCGGCGTTCGGCGGCGCCCGCCGCGACGAGGAGCGCGCGCGGGCGAAGGAGCGCGTGTTCTCCTTCCGCGACGACTTCGGCCAGTGGGACCCCAAGAACCAGCGCCCGGAGCTGTGGAACCTGTACAACGGGCGCATCAAGAAGGGCGAGCACGTGCGCGTGTTCCCGCTGTCCAACTGGACGGAGCTGGACGTGTGGGAGTACATCGACCAGGAGCAGCTGGAGGTGCCGTCGATCTACTTCGCGCACGAGCGCAAGGTCTTCGAGCGCGATGACATGCTGTACGCGTGGCGGGACGGCACGCAGCTGATCGACGGCGAGGAGGTCTTCACGGAGACCGTCCGCTACCGCACGGTGGGCGACATGAGCTGCACCGGCGGCGTGCGCTCGCAGGCAGCGACGCTGGAGGAGGTCGTGCTGGAGATCGCCGCCACGCGGATCACCGAGCGCGGCGAGACCCGCGCGGACGACCGCGTGTCGGAGGCGGCGATGGAGGACCGCAAGAAGGCCGGCTACTTCTAGGTCGATGACCCTCGACCTGCTGCGCTTCACGACGGCCGGCTCCGTCGACGACGGCAAGAGCACGCTGATCGGGCGGCTGCTTTACGACTCCAAGCAGGTGTTCGAGGACCAGCTCGCGCAAGTGGCGCAGGCGTCGGCGCGCCGCGGCGGCGAGGGCACGCTGGACCTGGCGCTGCTGACCGACGGCCTGCGTGCGGAGCGCGAGCAGGGCATCACGATCGACGTCGCCTACCGCTACTTCGCGACGGCCAAGCGCCGCTTCATCATCGCCGACTGCCCCGGACACCGCCAGTACACCCGCAACATGGTCACCGGCGCCTCGACCGCGGACGTGGCGGTGGTGCTGATCGACGCGCGCCGCGGCGTGCTCGAGCAATCCAAGCGCCACGCGTTCCTCAGCGCGCTGCTGGGCATCCCGCACATGGTCGTGGCGATCAACAAGATGGACCTCATCGACTACTCGCGGGAGCGCTACGAGGAGCTGACGGAGGAGTTCGAGGCCTTCGCGCGCAAGCTTCGAGGCGGCAAGAACCCACGGCGCACCGAGACGTCCTACCTGCCGATATCGGCGCTGAACGGCGACAACGTGGTCGAGCGCTCGGCGGCGATGCCGTGGTACGACGGCCCGCCGCTGCTGGAGTTTCTCGAGCAGGTGGACGTCGCCTACGACCACCCCGACGAGAAGCCCGCGCGCTTCCCCGTGCAGTGGGTGGTGCGGCCGAACGCATCGTCCCGGCACGGGGAGAGCGACTACCGCGGCTACTCGGGCCAGCTCGCCAGCGGCGCGCTGCGCCTCGGCGACGAGGTCTCGGTGCTCCCCTCCGGCGCGCGCACGCGGATCGTCGGCATCGACACCTACGACGGCGAGCTGGAGGAGGCGATGGCGCCGATGTCGCTGACGCTGCGCCTGGAGGACGAGCTCGACATCAGTCGCGGCGAGCTCATCAGCCACCCCGACGAGGCGCCGACGGTGGCGCGCGAGCTGGAAGCGGACGTGTGCTGGATGGCCGAGCAGCCGCTGCGCCCGGGCTCTCGCTACGTGCTCAAGCACACCGCGCGCACGGCCACGGCGGTCGTGGACGAGATAGAGGACGTCCTGGACGTGCACACGCTCGAGCGCACCGCCCCGCCCGAGCAGCTCGAGCTCAACGACATCGCCCGCGTGCGACTGCGGACGAGCGCGCCGTTGGCGTTCGACCCCTACACCAGCAACCGCCGAACCGGCAGCTTCATCCTGATCGACGAGTCGAGCAACGGGACCGTCGGCGCGGGGATGATCGCAGGGGCGGATCGACATTGAACTTTCGATTTGCCGGTCATCTGCCTGACAATCAGACCGGTAGCTAACTGACAATCTGCCCGACTGTAGACTGATAATCTGTCCAGCGCACAGCTCGGCGCTCGCTTCAAGGGCGGGGTCGTGCTCTACCTGGGCTCCGACACACTGCCATTTGGCGATCGCCTCGCCGCTGTGCCCTTGAGTGGATTGTGGAGCGGCTGAAGGTGCACACACGAGCTGGCGAGAGCACTGCGAACGCCACCATGCGGCCCTCGGGGCCGCCTCTTAAATAAGCTGTCCAGCCAGTGTTCTCGAAGGTCCTGATAGCCAACCGCGGCGAGATCGCCGTCCGCATCGCCCGCGCGCTCGACGAGCTGGGCGTGGCGAGCGTCGCCGTGTACAGCGAGCTCGACCGCGACGCGCCGCACGTCAAGCGCGCCGGCGAGGCCTACAACCTGGGCGAGGGGCCGGCCTCGGAGAACTACCTCAACGTCGAGAAGATCCTCGACGCGGCCGCCCGCGCGGGCGCCGAGGCGATCCATCCCGGCTACGGCTTCCTCGCCGAGAACGCCCCGTTCGCGGCCGCCTGCGAGGTGGCGGGCATCGTCTTCATCGGGCCGCCGGCCAGCGCGATCGAGGCGATGGGCTCGAAGACGCGCGCGCGCGAGCTGATGAAGGCGGCGGGCGTGCCGATCGTGCCGGGCACGACCGAGCCGGTGGCGAGCGTCGCCGACGCGCTGCGCATCGCCAAGAAGGAGATCGGCTTCCCGGTGGCCGTCAAGGCCACGGGCGGCGGCGGCGGCAAGGGCTTTCGCGTCGCCCTCTCCGAGGACGAGCTCGAGGGCGCGTTCGAGGGCTCGAGCCGGGAAGGCGAGAAGTTCTTCTCCGACCCCACCGTCTATCTCGAGCGCTACCTGCACGACCCGCGCCACGTGGAGGTGCAGGTGCTCGCGGACCGCCACGGCAACGTCATCCACCTCGGCGAGCGCGACTGCTCGATCCAGCGCCGCCACCAGAAGGTGATCGAGGAGTCCCCGGCGCCCGAATGGGTGGTGGACACGCAGATGCGCGAGCGGATCGGCAGGATCGGGGTGGACGCCGCCAAGGCGGTCGATTACGTCGGCGCGGGCACGATCGAGGGCCTCTTCTCCGTCGGTCGGCGACGGCCCGGTCGCGAGGGCTCGTCCGAGCCGGAGTACTTCTTCCTGGAGATGAACACGCGCGTCCAGGTCGAGCACTGCGTCACGGAGATGACGACCGGCGTGGACATCGTCAAGGAGGGCATCAAAGCCGCCGCCGGTGAGGAGCTGTCCTACGCCCAGGCCGACATCGAGCTGCGCGGACACGCGATCGAGTGCCGCATCAACGCCGAGGACGCCTCCAAGAGCTTCGCCCCCGCTCCCGGCCGGATCGGCGTCTACCGCGAGCCCAGCGGTCCCGGCGTACGCGTGGACTCGGGCGTGGAGGAAGGCGGCGAGGTCTCGCCGATGTACGACCCGATGGTGGCCAAGCTGATCGTCTGGGACACCGACCGCGAGCAGGCCACCGCCCGCATGCTGCGCGCGCTGGGCGAATACGAGATCGGCGAGCTGAAGACGCTGATCCCCTTCCACAGGGCGCTGCTCGCCACCGATCAGTGGGCCAAGGGAGAGACCTGTCGCGACCTGCTGGAGGACAAGCAGTGGCTGAAGACGCTCGCCTTTCCGCTCGGCGACGGCCCGGTCGCGGCGACCTCGCCGGCCGAGACGGGCGAGCAGCAGGAGAAGGTCGAGCAGACCTACGCCGTGGAGGTGTCGGGCAAGCGCTTCGACGTGCGCGTCGTCGGGCCGCCGTTCGCCGGCGCGGGCGGCGCGAGCGCGAACGGCGCTTCGCCCGGTGCGCCCGGGCCCGGCGCCCGCAGGGCCCCGAAGCGCGGCGAGCGGAAGTCATCCAGCGGAGGTGGGCCGGACACGCTGCCCTCGCCCCTGCAGGGCAACATGTGGAAGGTGCTCGTCAAGCAGGGCGACACCGTCGAGGAGGGTCAGCTCCTTTGCATCATCGAGGCGATGAAGATGGAGAACGAGATCACCGCCCACAAGGCCGGCACGATCGTCGAGCTGCCGATCTCAGAGGGCGCGCCGATCCAGGCGGGCGCGCCGATCGCGACGATCAAGAGCGCTGACCCCGAGAGCTGAGCCTGTCGGAGACCAGGTTCAGTTGGCATGCGCGATCGACAGGTCGCTGAGGACTATCGCCGGTGTGGTCGCGGGCGGATCCCGCTCCGATGTCGCGATCGGACGGAGCGTGAGATGGTTCAAGCCGAGGTCGAGCGTCACCGGGAGCTCGACGAGTCCACCGCCGGCGGGTAGCGGGTAGGCCGCGATCGCATGCCCCGGACCGTCGAGGCGCACCTCGTAGCTGGTGCCGCGCCGCAACGCGACGCTCGCGGCCAGCGTGGCTTTACCCGCGCTGGGCGAGACGACGGTGACGGCCGCCTGTTCGGCCGTGCTCAAGCTGAGCTCCGCGACATTGCTCCCCAGGTTCGTATAGCTGGGGGGCACGTCCGCCTCGTGAGCTGCGGATATCGCTGCGAGCACTGGATGGCCGAGCACGGCGGCGATCGCCGTCGACAGCGGTGAGCCGACGTCTTCGAGCGTCCTCCACGTCTGTGGATGCGTGATCGACAGGGCCGTGCCGGAGCCGTAGAAGCTGACGGCGAGGCCGGTGGCACAGCCCCACGCAGCGAGCGCGCCACCACCCACTCGCAGCAGCCGGCGTCGCTTGCCCCGCGTCGCGTTCGACAGCGACAGCCATGCGGCCACTCCGCCGAGCACGAGCAGCGTCGCAAAGTCGACCTCGTAGCGCTCGGTGGGCGCGAAGAACTGGTAGGACGGCAGCAGCGGGATGGCGATACCCGCGGCCGCGAGGATCAGCAGCGCGGCGGCGAGCCTTCCCAGCAGCAGCGGGCGACGCCGCCAGATCCACGGCAGAACCGCGACGAAGCCCACGATCGGGGCCATCGCCAGCAACCCGCCGGTTATTTCCGGCCTTGCCAGCCCGGCCGGACCGGAGAACTGCGGCGGCACGAGGTTGATGAACGGAAACAGGATTTCCAAGCGCGGAGGAGTGAGCATGTAGAACCCGATCCCGGGCAGTACGTAGCTGAGATGCCCGAGCGGCGCTGCGGACGATTCATAGCCGGCAAGCTGATAGCGCGCGCCGACTTCGAGTGGACTGTGGAAGCGGGCTTGGTTGTAGGCCAGGAAGAGGGCGAAGCAGATACCGACCGGCAGCGCCAGAGAGCTCAGCAGCGCCCGGCGCGAGCGGGTCGAGCGCAGCGACAGGTAGACGGGGATCAGCACGAGCGCGCTCAGCGCAAGCGTGGGTCGTGAATTTGCCGCCAGGCCGAAGCAGAGGCTCATCAGCACCAGTCGCGCCTGCGACGCTTTCCGGCCGGCCAGCGCTGACGCGGCCAGCCAGACGCCCGCCATGACAAAGCAATAGCCGCCGGCGAGTATGTCCTCGCTTACGCTCGGCGTGCGCAACAGGTACGGCAACACGCAAGACAGCGACACGGCGAAGCCGGCGAGCGTGCACATCCAGATCGGCGTGTCGTCTCCGATCTGCCTTATCACGAGGCGCAATGTCGCCAGGGCAAAGCCGAGACCGGCGACCGCGTATGCGCAGACGGTGACGCTGGCCGACGGTTCGAAGCCGAGTAGATGCAGAGGCACCAGCAGGACGAGCGCCGGCGCCGGACCCCACTCGAAATACAGGCGCCCGTGGTAGAGGACGTCGTCGTTGATGCTGCTCGCATCGTTGGCGCCACGCAACAACGGGCCGTTCAGCCGAGGGTCGTACGGGTTCGTGAGATGCAAGAGCGCGGCGGGCGCCGGTCCGATGGAAAGGCGAAAGTGAATGAGTGCGCTCGCCAGCAGGTTGTATCGATCGCCCAGCCCGTCGTGGAGACTCAGCGGGACGGCGGTGCCCGCGGTCCACAGGTAAAAGCCGGCCGACACGACAAGGACGCCACCGAGGACGATCGTCACCCGATCCACCGACCGCACGCGGATGGCCATCAGCCGCCTTCCCGCAGCCCCCCGCAGCGACGGTGACAGCCCGGTCATCGCCGCTCCAGAGGATCTCGCTCTTGCGACTCGATGCGCTTGGGAGCGCGACATACGGCGAACGTGTTCAAGCCGAGCTTGTGCCTGCGACATGAGATCTCGCTGGGTCGAAAGCCCGCGCGCACCAGCATCGGCCAGAGATCCCGCGGGTCGTAGTAGCGCCTGTGGTCGTTCATCTCGACGGCCGGGCTCAGGCCCAGTCGAAATGCCGAGAGCTCGAGCCACGGCTTGCCGCGCCACGAGGGCACGTTGATGAGCGCGACGCCACCGGGGACCAGCACCCGGCGGAATCCGTCGAGCACCCGCTGGGGCTCGTCCAGGTGCTCCAGGACCGAAAGACACAGGACGATGTCGAGCGATCCGCTTGACACCGTGGGGAGAACGGCCTCGATCCGATCGGACACCGCCCGCACCTTCACGTGATGCTCGAGATCCTCGGCGAGATTCACATCAACGAGCAGCATCTGCCGGACCCGCGGCAGGATCTGCCGCGCGAAGCGAGCGTGGTAGCCACAGCCGAAGTCCGCTACCCGCTTGTCGTCGAACGCCACGTGACGCCGGACCGCCACGGAGCTCAGCCAAACGCCAAAGCGGTCGACGGGCGAAGCCCCGCCTCTCTCTCCGTACGCCTCGTTACGCACCCGCGCGTCCGTGTCGACTCGGTCGTCGCGTCGCGATCGCGGCGCCGTGCAGCACCAGCATGAAGGTGAACAGCGCGAAGCCGATCGCGACCAGCATCAGCCCCGTGACTCCCAGGCCGTCCTGAACTGATGCCCTGAGACTGAGACTGCCGTGGTGGGAGATGTAGTACACGATCAGGGGAATGCCACATCCCACGCCTGCGCATGTCGTGAGCGCAGCCGCGATCGTGGTCCGGGTATAGGAGAAGACGACGAGCCAGCGCGCGCGTGCCCTGCCGCTGTAGTCGAACAGCACCTGTGCGATACACCCGAGCAGGAACGCCTGCAATCCGACAAGCGTGAGGGTCATACCGATCAGCATCCAATACAGTGACAGGCTGACACCGCCGATGGTGATCGGACCGGCGATCAGCGGCAGGGTGATCAGCAATCCGAGGAGGAACACCACGAGGCCGGGCTTCAGGATGAAGAAGTCCGACCCGTAGACGAACATGGCGCGCAGGTTCGCCCACGCGGCCAGCCACGGAGAGCGCCAGCCGGCACGCTTGTGGTGGCTGACACGACCGTCGCGGTCCTTGAGGAAGCGGACCGGCACCTCCGTTGTACGCAGCCCCATCTGCACGGACTTGAGAACCATCTCCGAGGCGTATTCCCAGGAGTCAGACTCGAGGTCCATCGCGATCAGCCCCTCGCGGGTGACGCCTCGCATGCCGCAGTGAATATCGGAAAAGTGGCTGGAGTACAGGCGGTTCAGCACCCATGTGGTGATCGGGGTACCGAGGTAACGGTGCAGGCGCGGCATCGCGTCTTGCTCGATCGAGCCCTTCCAGCGCGAGCCCATCACAAACTCATAGCCTTCGCGGAAGCGTTCGACGAACGGCTTCAGAAGCCGAAAGTCATAGGTGCAGTCGGCGTCGCCCATCAGCAGGTACCGGCCGCGTGCGTACAGTATGCCGTCCTTGTACGCACGTCCGAGGCCCCGTCTTGGTGTGCACAGGACACGGGCTCCGGCCTCCAGCGCACGCTCTGCGGTCCTGTCGGTGGAGCTGTCGACGATCACGACCTCGCCGGTCACGCCGGCTCGCGTCATACCTTCGTGGCACCAGCGGACGAATTCCGCGATCGTGGCCTGCTCGTCGAGCGCGGGGATCACGAGCGACAACTCGGGATTCTCGATGTCGCCGGGCGGGATCAGCAATCGAGTCTCGTGCTCGACGGCGGACTCACTGTGTGCGCCGCTCTGCCGAGCGGGCACGCAAAGGCGCTCGTCGGCTGGGACTGCCTGCGCGCTCATCGAACTGGACCAGCCCTCTTCAAGGCGCACCATGCCGGGAGCGTACTGGGCCACCGAATCGCCTCGGAGGAGTCGGCCGGGCTGGAAAGTCGCCCGCCGCATCGGCCTTATCCGTGAGAACCGCCGGACGACCGATTCTCCCGAAGCCGTGGGCCACGAGCGCCAGTCGATTCCCGCCACGACCGACCGGGCTCTCGGCCCAACGATCGAGGCTTTGTGTCTGTATCAATCGGCCCGCGGCGGCACCGGCGTGCGATCGCCGTGTCCTCCACGACAATCGAGAGCCGGGACAGCGTGATCTCAGAGCGCGGTGAGATTCCTGCGGTGCAGTCGCCGCTGCGCCGCGCCGCTGCGAGCAGCCGGCAGCGCAGCCTCGACGCCCTGCTCGGCGAGTGCTCGCAGATATCCGGCGTCCTCGGCCAGCAGGGTGAGCGCGCGAGCGCCGTCCACGACCGGTCCGTGACCGGGCACGACGTGCTCGGCGTCCGCGACCAGCGTGCACAGACGCTCGAGCGTGGCGAGGTAAGCGTCGAGGCTTCCCCCGTCGTCCAGCGTCGGTATCTCGACCTCCGACAGATAGTCGCCGGCGACCAGGACGCGTGCCCACCCGATCACGACGGCCATCCCGTCCCGCGTGTGTCCGCCGGCGGCGTGCAGCTCGAGCTCGCGATCGCCGAGCTCGCAGCGGCCTGGAACGGGCAGCGCCTGCACGGAGCCGAGCGCCAGCGGACGCGTACGCTCGATCGTCAGCGCTTCGTCGAACGCCCGCAGCTCCCGCTGTACCTCTCCCGGTGAAACCCGCAGCCGCTCGGCGGTGCTCTCGGCGACGCCCAACGCCACCCCGGGAAACGCCAGCCGCCCGAGCAGGTGATCCCAATCGCCATGCGTCGCCAGGAGCCCGCTGGGCGCCGGGAAGCGCGCCTGCTCGATCAGCGTCGCCAGCGCGTCGAGCTCGTCGGGCAGCACCGGCGAGTCGATGACGAACGTCTCGGCCCGCTCGCCCTCCCCGCCCCTGACGATCACGCAGTTGACCTGCAGCAGCGCGCTGGTGACGACGATCACATCGGGGTGCAGCGAGACGGCGCGCATGCAGATCCAGCCCGAATCCCGGCCAGAGCCGTTCCCCGTCGCCCCGGCTAGGTCGCCCCGAGCAGCTTGGCGGCCTCTCTCAGGTTGTGGACCTCGGCGGTGGGCTTCTTCTGGGAGGAGTCGAGCGCCTCCTTGTTGCGGTTGACCCAGATGACGGGCACCCGCGCTTTGACGCAGGGGACGACGTCGTGGTAGTGGCTGGCGGCCACGTGCACCCACCCGCGCTTGCCGCCCATGCGCCGGGCGCACTCGGTGAAGTGCGGCGGCTCGGGCTTGTAGGAGCGGACCTGCTGCGCGGTGACGACGAGGTCGAAGTCGATCGGGATGTGCCGGCGGGTCTGCCCGAGCAGCTTGTCGTCGATGTTCGACAGCAGGCCGAGCTTGTATTTCTTCGCGAGCTTCTGCAGCTGGGTGTTGGTCTCCTTGAACGGCGCCCAGCGCTGCACGGAGTCGGGCAGGAATCCAGAGCGCGAGGGCTCGAGCGGCCACTCCAGGCGTTTGGCGATCTCGATGGCCGTGCGCCTGAGCACCTCCGCGTAGAGCTCGTAGGAGCCGCTCTCGATCTCGCGCGAGATCTCGTGGAACATCGGGATCAGCACGCCACGATCGATCTCGACGCCGTCGCGTTCGGCCTCCTTGGCGAACGCGTCGTAGATCCCGGTCTCCCAGTCGATCAGCGTGCCGTACACGTCGAATGTGACAAACGCAACGTTCTTCGGGATCGGCATGGCCGCGGCATTATGCCCTGGACGGGGCGATCGACGCCGTCTGGACGCCGTCTGGCATGTTCCCTGCACGCAATCGCCCACCGGCTGGCCCGCGTGTGGGCGTGTTGCGTTAGAGTCCCGCGCCGCAATGGACCTGCTGGAGTACCAAGGCAAGCAGCTGTTCGCCCGCCACGGGCTGCGGGTGTCGGAGGGCAAGGCCGTGACGAGCGTCGAGGACGCCGTCCGCGCCGCGAGCGAGGTCGGCTACCCGGTGGTCGTGAAGGCCCAGGTGCTGATCGGCGGGCGCGGCAAGGCCGGCGGCGTGAAGCTGGCGGCGGACGAGGGCGAGGCGCGCGAGCACGCGGGCAACATCCTGGGGATGGACATCAAGGGGCACATCGTGCGCACGCTGTGGATCGAGCACGCCTCGGACATCGCCTCCGAGTACTACGCGTCGGTGCTGCTCGACCGCTCGGCGAAGCAGCCGCTGGTGATGTTCAGCGTCGAGGGCGGCGTGGACATCGAAGAGGTCGCCGAGAAGACGCCGGAGAAGCTGATCCGCCACCACGTGGACGCGCTGGCCGGCCTCTCGCGCGAGGAGGCGATGGAGATCGCAACGAAAGGCGGCGCGGACGCGGACGTGATCGACGGCGTGGCCGACGCGCTGGTGGCGCTGTACGAGGTGTGGCTCCAGGAGGACGCGACGCTGGCGGAGATCAACCCGCTGATCGTGACGCCCGAGCGGGAAGTGAAGGCGCTCGACGCGAAGGTTTCGCTGGACGGCAACGCGCTGTACCGCCACCCCGAGAACCAGGGGCTGTCGGACAGCGAGAACGAAGACCCGATCGAGCGCCGCGCGAAGGAAGAGGGCGTCCAGTACGTGAAGCTCGACGGCGACATCGGCATCCTCGGCAACGGCGCGGGCCTGGTGATGTCGACGCTCGACGTGGTCGCCCAGGCGGGCGGCTCGCCGGCGAACTTCCTGGACGCGGGCGGCGGCTCGGACGCGGAGAAGATCAAGCAGGCGGTCGACCTGCTGCTGGCGAACGACGCGGTGAAGGCCGTCCTGTTCAACATCTTCGGCGGCATCACCCGCTGCGACGAGGTCGCGAGGGGCCTGATCGCGGCGTTCGAGGAGATCAAGCCTACCGGTGCCGTTCGTGGTGCGCCTGGACGGCACCAACGACGTGGAGGGCCGGCGCCTGCTGCAGGAGGCCGCGCTGCCGAACGTGCACGCCGCGAAGACGATGAACGAGGCGGCGGAGATGGTCGTCGCGCTGGCGGCCGGGCATGGCGTGGGAGCGCCGGCCTGATGAGCAGTCCTCGTCGACGAGTCCACGCGGCTGTGCGTCGCCGGCATCACCGGCCGCGAGGGCAGCTTCCACACGCTCAACAACCGCCGCTACGGCACGAACGTCGTCGGCGGGGTGACGCCCGGCAAGGGCGGCCAGGACGTGGAGGGCATCCCGGTGTTCGACAGCTGGGAGCAGGCGATGTCGGAGGCGGAGCCGAACACCGCGATGATCTTCGTCCCGCCGCGGTTCGCCGCCGACTCGATCCTGGAAGCGGCGGCGGCGGGCGTGGAGCTGGTGATCGCGATCACCGAGGGCATCCCCGCCCACGACGAGCTGCGCGTGTACAACCTCCTGAAGCGCGACGGGCACACAGCCGGAACGGCTGGGTCGCACCCGCCTGATCGGCCCCAACTGCCCCGGCATCCTCTCCCCGGGGAAGGCGAACGTGGGGATCATCCCGGCGTCGTTCTTCAAGGCGGGCAGCGTCGGCGTGGTCTCCCGCTCGGGCACGCTGACCTACCAGATCGGCAACGAGATCGCCCAGGCGGGCGTCGGCTGCTCGACGATCGTGGGCATCGGCGGCGACCCGGTTCCGGGCTCGTCGTTCGTGGACGTGCTCGAGCTGTTCGAGGCCGACGCGGACACCGAGCTGGTGGTGCTCTCCGGCGAGATCGGCGGCTCGGCCGAGGAGGAGGCCGCGGAGTACATCGCCGAGCAGATGAGCAAGCCGGTCGTCGCGTACATCGCGGGCTTCACCGCACCCGCGGGCAAGCAGATGGGCCACGCGGGGGCGATCGTGTCGGGCAGCGCCGGCACCGCCGCCGCGAAGGCCGAGGCGCTGGAAGCGAAGGGCGTGCGCGTCGGGCGCACCCCCACGGAAACCGCCGCGATCGCCGTCGAGGTCCTGGGCGGGGCGTCGCTGGCGAGCGCGTAATCGCCCGCCGGCCCCGGCCTGCGGCAAGGTACGCTAGGCGCCCGATGGACGGAGAGGTGACAAGAACGCTGGGCGAGCTCGAGCGCAAGCTGGACGAGCTCGAGCGCACACTGCACGCGATGGGCCCCCCGGGCGCGCAGGGAACGGCGGAGCCGCAGCCGGAGACGCCGCCGGCGCCCTCGCCACCGCAGACGCCCGCGGCGCCCTCGCCGGGCCCGCGGTGGGGCAGGATCGTGGACGAGACGGTCGAGCCTGCACATCCGGATGTCCCACCGGCGACGGCGCCCACGACGCCCAGACCACCGCAGCCTGCACAACTTCACCGGCCGGAGCCTCGATCGCCGAGGCCACAACGGGCGCCCCGTCGCCCCGCCCACCGCAGCAACCGGGTGCTGCGGAGCTGCTGCGCTTCCGCGAGCGCCTGGAGCGGGCGGCGCGGGAGCTGACCGACGAATACGACGAGCTGCTCGGGCGCCTAAGCTACACGGCGTATGGCGACGACGACGACAACCTCGACGATCTCCTTCGCGCGCGGCGCGCCGTCGCTTGACATCGTCGACGTGGACGGCCTGCGCGAGGCGGCGGCGCGGGCGTTCGAGAGCGACCCGGCGGCGACGACCGCGTACGGGACGTCGGTCGGCTACCCGCGACTGCGCAGCTGGATCGCCGACCGCCACGGCGTGGAGCCCGAGCGGGTGCTGGTGACGAACGGGTCGATGCAGGCGGACGCGTTCCTGTTCGAGCAGCTTGTGCGCCCGGGCGACGAGGTGATCGTGGAGCGCCCGACGTACGACCGCACGCTGCTGTCGCTGCGCCAGCGCGGCGCGCGCGTGCACGCGGTGGAGCTGCAGCCGGACGGCATCGACACGGACGCGCTGGGCGGGCTGCTGACGGATGGCCTGGGTGCGGCGCAGCCGACGCTGGCGCACATCATCCCCAACTTCCAGAACCCGGCCGGCTACACGCTGTCCTACGAGAAGCGGGTGCGCTTGCTGGAGCTGGCCGCGGAACACGGTTTCATCGTTTTTGAGGACGATCCGTACGTCGAGTTGCGCTTCAGCGGCGAGCGGCTGCCGACGATGCTCTCGATGGACCCGGAGCGGGTCGTGTATGCGTCGTCGTTCTCGAAGACGGTGTGCCCGGGCATTCGCGTGGGCTACCTCGTCGGCCCGCCGGACCTGATCGCGGCGGTGGCGGAGCTGGCGACGAACACGTACATCTCCCCGAACATGGTGGCGCAGTCGATCGTGTACGAGTTCTGCGCCTCCGGCGCGATCGAGCGATCGATCGAGACGGTGAAGGCGGCGCTGGAAGAGCGCGCGCAGACGCTGGCGAACGCGCTGCGCAGCGAGCTCGCGGACGCCGAGTTCGTGGTCCCGCAGGGCGGCTACTTCATGTGGGTGACGCTCCCCGAGGGCACCGACGTGGCAGCCCTCTTCCACGCGGCGGCGGAACGGGGGGTGTCGTTCGTGAAGGGCAGCGACTTCCTGATGGAGGGCGGCGAGAACACGCTGCGCCTGGCGTACTCAGGCGTCACGCCCGAGCAGATCGAAGCGGGCGTGGCGAGGCTCGCCGAAGCGTACCGCTCGTTGTAGCCGCGGCGGGCGCCTATCTGCCGTAGCGCTGGCCGATGACCAGCTGCTCGGGGAGCGCGGTGCGCGCCGGCGGCGATGGGTCGGCGAGCACTGAGACGGTCTCGGCGACGCTGGCCGTCAGCCCCAGGCGCGTGCCGTCGGCGGTGCGCAGCTCCACGTGGTCGGGTCCGCGCTCGGCCATGACGGCCTCCAGCCCGGGCTCGAGGCCGGATGCCTTGAGGTAGTGCAGGAGGTCCTCGGCCTCGTTCTCGAAGCGCAGCACCCGCACGGAGGCGCCGACCTCGACGTCGGCGAGGGGCACGCCGGCGATGCGCGCGCCGGCGACGATCGGGTGTCCGTGAGGGCACGTCTTGGCGTCGCCGATGGCGGCGCGCATGCGCTCCTCGAGCACCGGCGACATCGCGTGCTCGAGGCGCTCGGCCTCCTCGTGGACCTCGTCCCAGGGCACGCCGAGGACGTCGGTGAGGAAGCGCTCGATCAGGCGGTGGCGACGGACGATCCCCTCGGCGTGCTCGGCGCCGGAGGGCGTGAACGCGATCGCGCGGTCGGCGCCGCGGGTGATGTAGCCGTCGCGCTCGAGCCGGCCGATCATCTCGTGGACGGTCGGCGGCGAGAGCTGCATCGCGCGGGCGACGTTCGCGCCGGTCATCGGCAACCCGGCCTCCTGCAGCCAGAAGAGGATCTGCAGGTACTCCTCCTCGGCGACCGTGGCGGTGGCAGGACTCTCAACAGTCATTGGTCCCAGCCCGGCCTCATCGGCCCAACTGCTCACGGCGCTCTAGAGGCTCTCCATGACGGGCCGCGTAGATCTCCAGCACTACCTCATCCAGGTCGTCCCACTCGGCGAGCGCTCCTGCCACCGCCGCCAGTCCGACCGGCGTGCGAACGGCACTTAGCGACTCGTCCGGCCGTGGTGATTGCAGATCATCGGGGTCCCCATGGGTCACTTCGCATCACTATGACAGAGGCCCAGACATGCGCCTACCCCTTCGCTCTCAGGCGAACAGCTGCTCGAACGCGCACTCCCGCGGCGGCTTGTCATCGCGCCAGCGGCGGAGCTTCGCACCATGGCGGATGCGCCCCGCGGAGACGTGGTCGAAGTCGATCTCCACCACCAGCTCGGGGCGCAACCCGATCCACTCGAGGTCCCTGCCCGCGCTCCAGCGGCTGGGGTCACCCGACCCGCGCTCGCCCGTCTCGTACGGGGCGAGGAAGCCCACCAGCCGGCGCTTCTCCGCGACGCTCAGCCCCGAGCAGTGCCCGACCACACGCAGCTCCTCGCCGTCGTAGAGGCCGAGGATCAGCGCGCCGACGGTGTCCGGCTCCTTGCCCGGGCGCCAGCCGACGAGCACGGCGTCGATCGTGTGTACGCGCTTGACCTTCACCATCCCCTTGCGCTCTCCCGGCCGGTAGGGCGCAGAGCGCTCCTTGGCGATAGCTCCCTCGGCGTGCTCGAGCCACTGCCGGGCCTCCTCGGGCGTGTCGACGGTGGGCATCAGCTCGACGGGCGTTCCGTCGAAGCTCGAGCCGGGTGCCAGCCCGTCCCCGGCCACCCGCGCGTCGCCGGCGAGCAGGCTCTCGAGCGCCGCGCGGCGCTCGGCGAACGCCAGCTCCAGCAGCGAGTCCCGTCCGCGGGCGAGCAGGTCGAAGGCGACGTACCGGGCGGGCGTCTCTCCAGCCAGGCGTTCGATGCGCGAGGCGGCGGGATGGATGCGCTGGCCGAGCGCGTCGAAGTCCTCGCGGCCGTCCGCGCCGCGCACGACGATCTCGCCGTCGAGCACGTACTGTCCGGCGGGAAACAGGAGCTCGGGGAAGTAGCGGCGAAGCGGTTTGCCGTTTCGCGACTGCAGGAACACGTCGTCGCCGACCGCGTCAACCGGGTTGTCGACGAACGCCAGACAGCGAAAGCCGTCGAGCTTGATCTCGTAGCAGTAGTCATCGCCCACCGGCAGCTCCTTGCGCGAGAGCGCCAGCTGCGGCTTGACAGGGGGCGCCAGCGGCAGGCTCACGCGTCTCCCCGCGTGCGACGCGCGCGGCTCGGCTGCACGCGCTTGGGCTCGCCCTTCTGCTTGCGGAAGTGCGGCGGCCAAGGGGCGTCGCCGAGACCCTCGCGCTCGTCGCGGGCGGCGAGCTCGAGCAGGCCGTCGAGGCGCCCCGACGCGCTCGTCGATGCCCGCCGAGGGGTCGCCGCGCTCGCGCAGGCGGGCGGGGACCGTCTTCAGGGTCAGCCGCTCGGGTTCGACGTCGGCGACCTCGTCCCAGTGCAGCGGACAGGACACGCGCGCGTCGGGGACCGCCCGCACCGAGTACGCCGACGCGACGGTGCGGTCGCGGGCGTTCTGGTTGTAGTCGATGAACACGCCCTCACGTTCCTCCTTCCACCAGCGGCTGGTCGCCCGCCCGGGCATCCGCCGCTCGACCTCCCGCGCCAGGGCGAGCGCCGCGCGGCGCACTTCTTCGAAGCCGTGCTCCGGCGCGATGCGCACGTACACGTGGATGCCGCGCGAGCCCGAGGTCTTGGGAAAGCCGCACAGGTCGTGCTCGTCGAGCACCTCGCGCACCGCCAGCGCCACCTCGCGGACCTCCGAGAAGGGGACCTCAGGGCCGGGGTCGAGATCGACGCGCAGCTCGTCCGGGTGGTCGAGGTCGGCGCGGCGCACCGGCCAGGGGTTCCAGTCGATCACGCCGAGGTTCACCCCCCACACGAGGTGGGCGGCGTCGTTGGGCGACGAGCTCGCGCGCGTGGCGTCCGCTGGGGAACGTCACGGTGGCGGTCTCCAGCCACTCGGGTGCGCCGTCGGGGACGCGCTTCTGGAAGAACGGCTCCCCCGCGACGCCATCGACCCAGCGCTTCATCACCGTCGGGCGCTCGCGCAGGCCGCGCACGACGGCGTCCGCGCACTCGACGTAGTAGTTGACCAGGTCGAGCTTCGTCAGGCCCACGTCGGGGAAGAACGGCTTCTCGGGGTTGCTCACCCGTACCTCCCGCCCGCACAGCTCGAGAACGACGGGCTGCGCTTTGCCGGAGGCCATTACTGGAAGGATGCCCGATAGTGAGCACATGCTGATTCCCCAGCGCCTGCTCGTCGTGAGCGGCGCCTTCGGCGCGCGGCTGCCCGCGGAGGCGGTGGGCGCGGCGATCGCCCGAGGCGTGCGCGACGCCGGGCGTCCCGATCCAGACCTTTGCCCGATCGGGCTCGCAGACGAGCAGCCCGAGACGCTTCGAGGGGAGCTGGACGCACTGGAGCTCGACGCGCGCATGCGCGCGTCGCGGGCGGTGGTGGTGACGTGCGAGCGCCTGACAGAGCGCGCGCTCGCCGGCAGCCTGGTGTTCGAGGTGGCCACCAGGGCGCGCCAGGGCGGCGTCCCCGCCTACGCCGTCACCGCGTCCAACGAGCTCGATCCGTTCGACGCGCGCATCCTCGACCTGCAGCTGATCGTCACAGCCCGGGGCGCGCGCTCACTCGCCGCCGCGGGCAGGCGGCTCGCCGGGCTCGCCTGAGGCTCAGAGCGCCACCAGGTCCCGTGCCAGTGCGTGCACCAGGCGAGCCGCGTCGGCGACCGTGGCGTACTCGAGGTTGGCGGGTATGTCGCTCGGCAGGTGGTAGTTGGCGAGGCTGCGCCAGTCGGTCAGCGACACGAGCGTCGCGATCGGATAGCCGGCGCGGCTGGGAATCACGCTGTCGGTCGACGCTCGCGCCCTGAAGCCGCGCTCCAGCGAGATGTCCAGCCCACCGGCGCGCTCGGCGATCAGGTCGCGCAGCCACGGTCCCGCGTACTCCTCCATCCACACCGGACCCTCTCCCTCGAGCATCGCCAGGTGCGACGAGCCGACCGTGTCGAGGTTCACGAAGCACGTCCGCGCCGGCGCCAGCTCGCCGCGATGGCGCGCGACGAACGCGCGCACACCGTCCTGGAGGGTCTCCTCGGCCCCGCACGAGACCAGCAGCACGCGCAGCCCGGGCGCGGGGCGCTCGCGCAGCAGCTCGGCGAGCGCCACCAGCGCGGCGGCGCCGGAAAGGTTGTCGTTGGCGCCCGGCACCGTCTGACTGCGCCAGATGTCGATCACGATCGCCCCGGCGATGGCGCCGATCACAAGCCCCGCCCACGCGGGCCGGCGGCGGTGGCTGAGGGCCGCGAGCATCGTGCACAGCGGGCCGGCGAGCCCGATCCACCACTGCGGCGGCGAGGTCTTCATCCGCTCGACCAGTCGCGGGGCCAGCGCGTGCAGCCTGCGCTGGAGCGTCTGGTCGAAGATCAGCCCCGTCTGCGGGGCGTCGTGGTGGGCGAGCACCACCAGCGTGTCGATGCCGCGCTCCCCCGGCGCCGGCTCTCCCCCGCCCAAGCGAGCCACCACGTTGACGGTGCTGCGACGGCGACGGACGGCGCGCCGCACCAGGCGGGGCCCGTTCTGGGCCTCGTCGACGATGCCCGCGAAGCTCGCCGCCGACAGCAGCGCCCCGGGGCCTCGACGCCTGGCGAGAACGAGCGCCGCGCCGGCCATGCCCAGCAATCCCAGCCCCGTCGCCGTGGGCGGGAACTTCCCCCATGACGGCTCGTCCTCGAGTGCGACCTCCACGTCGGGAACCGCACGCAGGCGCCCGGCGAGCCACTCCGCCGCCTGCCGCTCGCCCGGCGAGCACGGCGAGCGTTCGAGCGGCGCCAGTGTCTCCACCACCTCGCGCAGCACCTCCTCCAAGCGCAGCGGCAGATCCTGGGTAGTCGCCTCACCGCTCACAGAAAGCACCGTCCCTCGCCTCGATACGTGGGAGCCTCATCGACGATTCTCCCACCTTCGAGCAGGTACAGGCTGTTGAAACGCTCGCACAGCTCGCCGGCCTTGGCGTGGCGGAAGTACACGCGATCGCCGATCGCCAGGCCGCCCGCCCCGCTGCCGAGCAGCGGCGTCTGCACCTCGCCCGCGCCCTCCTGGCGATCGAGCCGGAGACCGTCCGGGAGGTAGGGGCGCGGCAGTCGCGCTCCATCGGCGGCGCCGGACGCGAGATAGCCTCCGCCCAGGGCCGTGACCACTCTGCGCCCCGGCCGGCGGACGATCGGCAGCACGAACATCGCCGCGGGCCGCGGCGTGAACGCGCGGTAGGCGTCGAACAGCGTCGGGGCGTACAGGCCCGATCCGGCCGATACCTCGGTGACGCAGGGCTCCGCGGCGGTCCGCTCGAGGCTGCCCGTGCCTCCGCCGTTGACGAGCTCGAGCGGCGGTGCGCCAGCGGAGGCGATCGCCGCTTCGACCGCTGCTACAGCCTCCGCGCGCCTGCCCGCGAGCTCACGCGAGGACAGCGCCTGCATGCCACGTATCGCCAGGCCGCGCAGTGGACGCCCGGGCGGCGCGTCGCCGACACCCGCCACCTGCGCCTCGTAGGCCATGACCCCCACCAGCCGCAGGCCCTCGTGAGCGAGGATCTCGCGCGCCAGCGCCGCGGCCTGCTCAGGCGTATGCAGCGGCGAGCGCCTCGCGCCCACGCGCACGCGCCCGCCGAGCGCATGCCAGCCGGCGTCCACGTCGATGCACACGCGCACGGGCACCGCGCGCGCCGGCCCGGTTGCACGCTCGAGCAGATCGAGCCCCTCGACGCTGTCCACCATCACGGTCACCGACTCCGCCGCCGCCCTGTGCCCCTCGCCGTCGCCTGTCGGCGCGACGAGCGCTCGCAGCGCGTCGCCGTCGGCGCTCGGATAGGCGACGAGGAGCTCGTCGAACCCGTGCGAGCTGAGCCACAGGGCCTCCGGCAGCGTGAACGCCAGCGTGCCCCTGAAGCCGTCGCTCGCCAGCACGCGTTCCTGCAGCAGGCGACAGCGCAGCGACTTGCTCGCCAGGCGGATCGGCTTGGGCGCCGCGCGCCTGCGCATGTCGGCGGCGTTCTCCCACAGAGCATCCAGGTCGACCAGCGCGAACGGCGCCCGCAGGCCGGCGGTCGCCCGCTCCAGGCAGGCGTAGCGCTCGTCAGCCATCGGGCGGGCGTGAGGGTCCGAGCACCCGCTCGGTCCAGTCGTTGGCGAAGCGCCCCGCGGGGTCCAGGCGCTCGCGCACCGCCGCGAACCTGTCCCACTCGGGGTAGCGCGCTCGCAGCGTGGCGGCCGTCTGGAAGTGGCGCTTGCCCCAGTGCGGGCGCCCGTCGAGCTCGTCCATGATCGCCTCGACCGCGCGGAAGTACGGCTCCCACTGCATCCCCCGGTACATGTGCACGGCCACGAAGCCCGTCTCCCTGCCGGCGGCGGTGCTGAGCAGGGCGTCGTCGGGCGCGGCCGTCCTGGCCTCGATCGGGAACGGAACGGCAAAGCCGCGCTGCTCGACCAGCTCCATCACGCGACGGACGGCAAGCGCGGTGTGCTCGCGCGGGAGCGCGTACTCCATCTCGGTGAAGCGCACCAGGCGCGGACTGGCGAAGATCTCCGCCGAGCGGTCCACCCGCTGGGAGCTCCCGGCCAGCTTGGTGACGAGCCTGTTGAGCCTCGGGATCAGGCTGGGGAAGCGCCGGCCGGCACGGCAGATGAGCTCGAACGCGTGGTTGGTCAGCAGCACGTCGTTGGCGTACGCCGAGGCGCGGCCGCGAGGATGCGGCGGTCGCTCGGTGCGGTTGTTGGTACGTGTCAGCGCGGTGTCCGCGTGGGGGAAGACGAAGAGCTCGAAGTGGTCGTTGCCGAGCGCCAGCTCCTCGAAGCGCCCGAGCGTCTCGCCCAGCGGCGCCGGCGCGTCGATGCCGTGCAGCGTGAACGCCGGCACGCAGCGGAGCGTCACCTCGGCGATCGCACCCAGCGCGCCGAGGCCCACGCGCGCGGCGCGGAAGACCTCCGCCTCGCGCTCGGCCGAGCACACCAGCGTGGAGCCGTCGGCGAGCACCAGCGTGAGCTCGCTCACCTGGTCGGAGAGGTTGCGCAGCCGCGAGCCGGTGCCGTGGGTGGCGGTGGAGATGGCGCCGGCGATCGTCTGCGTGTCGACGTCGCCCAGGTTCTCGAGCGCCAGGGCATGCGAGTCGAGCTGGCGGCTCAGCTCGTGGATGGTGATGCCCGCCTGCACCCGCACGAGCCCCGCGGAGCGGTCTACGTCGAGCACGCGCGCCAGGCGCTCGAGCGTGAGCATCAGCCCGTCGGTGCAGGCGATGTCGCTGAACGAGTGCCCGCTACCCGCCACGCGCACCCGCAGTTCCCGCTCGGCCGCCCGTCCGATCGCGGCGGACAGCTCCTCGATCGAGGCCGGTCGCTCCACCGCCGCCGGCGCGCAACGCTGGTCGCCGGCCCAGTTGCGCCATCCGGCCTCGCGCGTGTGCCGATCGCTAGTCTCGCTCATCGCATGACCGAGCCCGAGCCTACTCCGAGCCCGGGCGTTCGCGCCGCCCGTGCCCGCGCGCTGCCCACGCCCGGGGCCAAGCGGGCGACGGTCATCGGGGCCGGCTCGTTCGGCACCGCGCTGGCGGTGCTGCTCGTGCGCGGGGGCCTTCGCACCACGTTGCAGACGCGCACTGCCGAGCAGGCCGAGCTGATCGACCGCGAACGCGCGAACCGCCGGTACCTGCCGGGCGTCGAGCTGCCGGCCCACCTACGCATCGAGCCGCCCTCCGCGGTCCTCTCGCGCGCGGACTACGTGTTTCTGGCGGTGCCCTCGAACGGGCTCGCCGAGGTGATCGACCGCCTCGGCGCGTCCGGCCTGGGCAGACGCACGGCCGTCGTGTCGGTGGCCAAGGGCCTCGTCCCCCCTCGGGGTCGCGCGCCCACGCTCGTCCTCGGCGAGCGCTTCGGCGCCGAGCGGGTCGCCTGCCTGGGCGGCCCGGCGCACGCGCAGGAGATGGTCAGCGAGGGCGCCGCCCTCGTCGCCGCGTGCGCCGAGGAGGAGCTCGCGCGAGCGCTCGCACAGGTGTTCACCCGCGCCGGGGTCGTCTGCGAGCTCTCCAACGACCCCGTCGGCGTCGAGCTCGCCGGCGCCGCCAAGAACGCCGCCGCGCTCGCCGCCGGCGCCACCGAGGCACAGGGTCTGAACGCCGCCGGCGCGGCCGCCGGCCACATCTTCGCCGAGGTCTGGCGATACGCCGAGCAGATGGGAGCGCGACCCGAGTCGATGATCGGCCTGGCCGGCGCCGGCGACCTCGTGGCCACAGCGCTCGCCCGCGAGAGCCGCAACCGCCGCGCCGGCGAGCTGCTCGCCGCGGGCGTGCCCGCGACGGAGATACCCGCGCAGATCGGGCAGGCGGTCGAGGCGCTCGAGTCCGTCCCCCTGCTCGCCCACGCGCTGGAGGCGGCCGGCGTCGCCGCACCGGTCACGAGCGCGCTCGGGCGCCTCATCTCCGGCGAGCTGCCGCTCGACGAGTGGGTCGCGCTCGTCCGCGCCACCGTCCCCCCGCCCGCCCTCTGGCGCAGGCGGGTGACCGGCGGGCATCGAGGCGGGTTCTGGCGCCGCCTGTGGCAGCGGCTGTCGGGTCGTTAGCGGCGGCGCGAGGTCCCTCGGCCGCAACTCGCGCCGGCGTTCCCGCGCCGCCGCGGCCTGCGGGCTGTCCTGTGTGTTGCAAGACGAACGCCGTATATCCATAGTATTTATCCGTAGATACCATCGAGCACGCTCCACGCAAACGGACAGAAAGGAAGCCCAGTGCCGCCACCCTCACGCCCAGGTGAAGTCGACCCCACCAAAGGCCTCTCGCTCGATCCCGACGAATTCTTCGCCGTGCAGGCCAGGCGCGAAAAGGCGCTGCGCATGCAGGACATGATCCGTCCCGGGCGCACCACGCCCATTGCCATCCGCTTCGACCAGTTCACGCTCACGCGCCTGCGCGCGCTCGCCGCCCTGCGCAACACCGGCTACCAGACGCTGCTCAAGGAGTTCGTCGTCGAGCGCCTCTACGAGGAGGAGAAGCGCCAGGGGATCATCTGAGGGGCGCCACCACGGCCTGCGCGAGCGCGGCCGCCTGGGCCTCGTCAGCGCTCGTCCGCGGCCCCCATCAGCGTGCTGGCCACCGCTTCGTAGACGCCCGGCCCGTGGCCCGCGTCGGTGACGCGCACGTTCGTGTACGCGGCGAGCGCCTCGCGCATCGTCGGGTCGCGCTCGAGCGCGTTGGCGACCAGCCAGAACACCTCCACCTCGCCCGCGCACGCCAGGTCCTCGCGGGAGTCGCCCACCGCGAACGTCTGGGCGCGCTCGTAGCCCCGCGCGCGGCGGTGGAGCGCCACGGCGGCCGCCTTCGCGGCGCCGGCGGGTACGAGGTGATAGCCGCGTACGTGCGGCAGGTCCGCCAGCGCCTGCGAGCGCGTGCGCACGACGCCGTTGTCGACCAGCCGCAGGTGTGGGTAGCCGTGCTGCGCCAGCAGCGCATCGACCTCCGCCGCGTCGACCAGGCCTCGGAACAGGTGCGAGACCTCGCGCTCGAGGTGCCACGGCTCGTGGTACTCAAGGCGCCCCGGGTAGCGCTCCAGCAGTAGGGCCGGCGCGCCCGAGCGCTCGATCTGCTCGGCGATCGTCAGCTCGCCAGGCAGCAGGTCCCCGGTCAGCCACTGCTCCTCTCCGTCCAGCACCACACACGCGCCCGCCTCGTAGATGTACGAGGTCTGGCCCAGCAGGCGCGCGTCCTCGGCCACCTGCACGCGCCGGCGGCCCGACATCAGCACCACCTCCACGCCCGCGCGCAGGCACGCCTGCACCGCGCGCACGCCGTCGATCGTCACCGCCCCATCGCCGTCGTGCAGCAGCGACGCGCCGCGGCCCAGCAGCGTGCTGTCGAGGTCCAGGTACAGGCACCGCGTCGAGCCGCGGCCACCCGCCCCACCAGCGCGGCGGCCTGCCCCGCCAGCGCGGTCGCTCACCCGGCGGCCCGGGCCAAGCCCAGGGACCTCAGCGGCGGGCGTGCGGTCGGCGCCGGATCGATCTCTTCGATCCGCTCCCATCTGGTCTCGGGGTCCAGCTCAGGGTCTTCCTCGACCTCGAAGCGGTCGGGCCACGGCGCCAGGAACTCGTCCGATTCGAGGCGATGCGCGATCGTCGCGAGCACCGCCAGCGCCATCGGCGCGAGCGCCTCCAGCGGCTGGTGGGCGTGGCGGTGCTCGTCCAGGTCGACCTGCGCGAGCCCACCCAGGCCCACCCTCTGCCAGGCGTCGATCAGCATCCCGATCTCCACGCCGTAGCCGGTCGCGAACGGCAGCGCCTCCAGCAGCTCCCGGCGCGCCGCCACCTCCCCGGCAAGCGGTTGGCACACCTCCGCCAGCTCGGGGTAGAACAACGCCAGCGCCGGGCGGGCGGTCAGCCGACTCACACGTCCGCCACCGTCCTCGCAGCCCGCCAGCGGGCGCCGGTAGAAGGACTTCACGAACGACACCTCGCACGCCTCCGGCTCGCACACCAGCGGGCCCAGCAGGCCGGTCACGAAGTGCGCGGAGAAGCCCTCCGTGTCGGCGTCCACGAAGCAAACCAGCTCGCCCTCCAGCTCGGGCAGCGCCCGCCACATCGCGTCGCCCTTCCCCAGCACCGGGCCGCGATCGGCCATCAGCTCCGCCTCCTGGAGCACCCGCGCGCCCGCCCGCTCGGCCGCCGCCGCGGTGCCGTCGGCCGAGGCCGCGTCCACGACCACCACCTCGTCGATCGCCCTCTGCTCGCGCAGCGCCGACAGCGCGGCTACGATCTCCCCCACCGTCCGCCCACACTCGCGTGCGGGGACGCACACCGACACGCTCTGGCGGCGCTCGGCCGCGATCCGCTCTGCCGGATAGCGCGAATGATGGAAGGTGCGGGCTTTCGCCCATCGCTCGGCGGCGCTCTTGAACATCGCCTCTACTATCTCAAGTTCTTGCCCTCCCACCGCTTGATCCTTTGGCCCTAGAGCGTACGATCGAGCCCTGGAGCGCCCTGCTGGAGGCGGGACGCGCGGACGGGCGACTCGTCCGCGAGGTTGATTGGGGGCCCACCCACCCGTCGGGCGCGAGCCTCGTCGAGCTGCCACAGGCGCTCCACCCGGACGTGCTGTCCGCGCTGCGGCGCATGGGCATCGAGCGGCTGTACTCCCACCAGGCGCAGGCGCTCGGAGCCGCCAGCGCCGGGCCCACGATCGTCACCACCGGCACCGCCTCGGGCAAGTCGCTGTGCTTCAACCTGCCCACCCTGCACATCCTCTGCCAGCAGGCGCGCGCGCGGGCGCTCTATCTCTATCCCACCAAGGCGCTCGCCCAGGACCAGGCGCGGGCGCTCGCCGCGTTCGGCCTCGTCAAGCGCGTGCGCCCGGCGATCTACGACGGCGACACCCCCCGCGAGGCGCGCGCACAGATCCGCCGCACCGCGAACGTCGTGCTCACCAACCCCGACATGCTCCACGTCGGCATCCTCCCCAACCACGGCGCCTGGGCCGAGCTGTTCGCGAACCTCGCCGTCGTCGTCATCGACGAGGCGCACGTCTACCGCGGCGTCTTCGGCTCCCACGTCGCCAACGTCCTGCGGCGGCTGCGGCGCATCGCCGCCGCCTACGGCACCCAGCCGATCTTCCTGCTCACCTCAGCCACCATCGCCAACCCCGTCGAGCTCGCCGAGCGCCTCACCGGCCACGAGGACGTCCAGCTGATCGACGAGGACGGCTCGCCCACGCCACGGCGACACATCGCCATCTGGAACCCGCCGGCCACCGAGGCGATAAGAGAAGGCGCCCTCGACGACGGGGAAGCGTTCGGCGCGCGCCGCTCGGCCCTCGCCGAGGCCGCCGAGCTGCTCGCGCGCCTCGCACGTGAGGGCGCGCGGACGATCTGCTTCATGAAGTCGCGCAAGGGCGTCGAGGTGCTCAGCCGCCTCGTCAAGGACGACCTGCGCACTACCCACCCCGAGCTCGCCGACCAGGTCGAGCCATACCGCGCCGGCTACACCCCCCAGCAGCGCCGCGCGCTCGAGCAGCGGCTCGTCCGCGGGGAGCTGCGCGCGGTCATCACCACCGACGCGCTCGAGCTCGGCATCGACATCGGCGAGCTCGACGCCGCCGTCGTCGTCACCTTCCCCGGCACCGTCGCCTCGCTGCGGCAGATGTGGGGGCGCGCCGGGCGCCGCGGGCGCGGCCTCGCCGTCTACGTCGCCGGCGAGGACGCCCTCGACCAGTTCTTCTGCCGCTACCCCGAGGAGTTCCTCGAGCGGCCCGTCGAGGCCGCCATCCTCGACCACGAGAGCCAGCTCATCTACCGCCAGCACCTGCTCTGCGCCGCCCACGAGGGGCCGCTGTCGCGCTCCGACGCCGACTTCCTGGGCCCGCGCTGGGAGGCCCACGCCGAGGCGCTCGAGAGCGCCGGCTCCCTCCGCCGCCGCGGCGGGACGATCGCCGGCGCGACGTTCGTCCCCCGCCACCCCGGCGCCTATCCCGCCGCCGAGGTCTCGCTGCGCTCGGCCTCGCCCGACAGCTTCGCCATCGTCGAGGTCTCATCCGGCGAGCTGCTCGGCTCGACCGAGGCCGCCCGCGCCCACACCACCGTCCACGAGGGCGCCATCTACATGCACCAGGGGCGCTCCTACGAGGTCCGCGAGCTCGACCTCGAACGCCGCCGCGCGCTCGTCGCGCCGTTCGACGGCGACTACTACACCCAGCCGAAGTCCCACACCGACACCGACATCGTGCGCCTGCTCGACCGCCGCAGCGCACTCGGCGTGACGCTGTCCTTCGGCGAGGTCACCGTCACCGACACCGTCCTCGCCTACCAGCGAAGGCGCCTCTCCGATCACGCGCGGGTGGACATCCGCGCGCTCGAGCTGCCGCCCACCAGCTTCCCCACGCAGGCGCTGTGGTTCGAGCTGCCCGGCGAGGGGCCGCTTGCGGGAGCGCTCAGCGGGGCGCGGGCGCGCGGCGAGGCGGCGGCCGGCGCCGGGCCCGTCGCCGACGCCGTGCCGATCGAGGTGCTGCTGGGCTCGCTGCACGCCACCGAGCACGCGCAGATCGCGGTGCTGCCGCTGATCGCCATGTGCGACCGCTGGGACATCGGCGGCCTGTCCACCAACTTCCACCCGCAGACGGGCTGCCCGACGATCTTCCTCTACGACGGGCACCCCGGCGGCATCGGCATCGCGCGCACGGCGTTCGCCCGCTTCGAGGAGCTCTGCGAGGACGCCCGGCGCCTGATCGCCGGCTGCCCATGCGCGGGCGGCTGCCCCTCGTGCGTGCAGTCGCCGAAGTGCGGCAACCTCAACGAGCCCCTCCACAAGGCGGGCGCGCTCGCGCTGCTCGAGCGGCTGCTCGCACACGACGCCGCTCTGACCGCGTCCAGCGGTTGTTGAGGGATTATGGCAATGGGCTGGCGGGCGATCGCACTCGCGCCGGTGCTGGGCTGCGCCGCGCTCGCGGCGACGCTCGTGCTCGCCGTCTCGCAGGCGGGGGCGCCGCCGCTTCAGCCGGTGAGCTTCGAAGGGCCCGGCGGGCGCACGCCGCTGACGCAGTGGACGCTGCGCGGGGACCCGTCCAACCGCGGGCTCGCGCTCGGCTGGCAGCGCGGGGGCTTCTCCGGCGCCACCGTCACCGTGCCGAACGTCGTCGACCCGACGCCCTACACCGGCAGGGCGGGGGCACGCAACTACGAAGGCTCGCTCGCCTGGTATCGCACCAGCTTCGACGCCCCGCAGGCCGGCGAGTACGCGCTGGACTTCCAGTCGGCCAACTACAGGGCGAGCGTCTGGGTGGACGGGCACGCGCTCGGCTCGCACCACGGCTCCTACCTGCCGTTCGAAATGCGCGGCCGGCTCGCCGCCGGCACGCACACGGTGGTTGTGCGCGTCGACTGGCGCAACCCCACCCGTCAGGAGCGCGAAGGCTTCCACCGCACGTGGTTCAACTGGGGCGGGCTCGACGGCGAGGTCGACGTGCGAGCGATCGGCGAAAGCGAGCTCTCCCAGCCGGCCATCCAGACGACGCTCGCGCCGCCCAATCCGGATTCGGGCGGCGAAGGCTCTTCGGGTGGGGAGGGCTCCGGTGCCGCGCAGGCCAGCGTCAGGGTGAGCGTCCAGGTGCACAACAACGGACCCGCGCGCACGCTCGCCCCCGAAGGCTCGCTCGCGCGCGCCGGCCAGACGGTCGCGCTCAGCTTCGCGGCGCTGACGCTCGCCCACGACCAGGTCGGAACGGCCGTCGGCACGGCGACGGTCACCGACCCGGCGCTCTGGGCCCCCACCCACCCCGACCTCTACCAGCTGTCGTTGGCCGTGGGCGGCGAGAGCAGCTATTCCGCCGACGTCGGCCTGCGCCAGCTCACCTGGCACGGTGGCGCCCTCTATCTAAATGGAACGCAGCTGGAGCTGCACGGCGCCTCGATCCAGGAGGACGCCCAGGGACACGGCGACGCGCTCACGCCCGGCGACGAGGACACGATCGTCAGCGAGCTGCAGGAGATCCACGCGAACGTCGTGCGCTCCCAGCATCCGCTGTATCCGGGGCTGCTCGAACGCCTCGACGAAGCGGGCATCCTCGTCTGGCAGGGCGTCGGCCCGGTGGAAGGCGCCGGCAACTGGTACTCGACGACGACGCGGCTCGTCGCCGAAGCCGAGCAGCAGGCAACCACCGCGGTGCTCGCCGAGCGGCTTCACCCGTCGGTCTTCGCCTGGAACCTCGTCGACGAGGTGGCAGGCGAGGGACGCGACAGCCAGGAGGTCGAATACGTGCGGACGGTCGCTCGCTGGATTCACGCGCACGACCCCACGAGGATGGTCGCGGTGGACGTCTGGGGCGATCACCCGCCTAAGCACGCCGGGCCGCTCTATTCCGAAGCGGACGCCATCGCCGAGACCGACTACTCGGGCTGGTACGACTACCCCCACGACACGCCCGCGCAGCTCGCACAGAAGATGCGCGCGCGGCTGAAGGCGATGGAAAAGACGTTCGCTGGGAAGGTGCTCGTCGTCAGCGAGTTCGGCGCCGAATCGAACGGCCTCAATTCCTCCGGGAGCCTCGGCGGCTACGAATACCAGGCGAAGCTGCTCGCCGAGCACATCCAGGTCTACGAGGCCGACCCTCGCCTCACCGCGATGATGGTCTGGGTGCTGCGCGACTACCCGCTCACGCCCACGTTCGACGGCGGCTCGATCCACGAGGTGCTGCCGCATCTCAAGCTGATCGAAGGGCTCAACCAGAAGGGGCTGTTCAGCTACGGGGGGCAGGCGAAGCCGGGGGTGGTGTCGACCGTCGCGCGGCTGTTCGGCGCACTTCCGCAGGAATGACGAAACCGGCCGAGCGCGGCGCTTCGTACGCCTATCCGCCGAACCCGGTCCAGCTCACAGGGTACGCAGTCCTGCGATTTCGAAGCAGCCTCACTACTTGCTTTTGTGGTCCTTTGTTTTGGTGTGTGTGTTGTGGTGTTTTTTGTGGTGGTGGTGTTTTTTATGGGTTTTTGGGCAGCCGGTGATGGTGATTTTGGTTTGTTGTTGTTGGGTGGCGCCGTTTTGTGCGGTGAAGCTGGTGGGTAGGGTGAGTTTTTGGCCGCACATGTTGCCTTTGTCTTTTTCTGGGATGTAGGTCGCGAATGCGGAGTGTGGTCCCTCGGGGAGGGTTGTTTCGAAGCTGGTGAATGGTGCGTCGGGTACGGTGTTGAAGGTGCTGGTCGTGATCCCGTTTTTGATGTCGGTGTTGCCGTCGAGGGTGAGGGTGATGCCTTCGCCTTGGAGGACGATCTCGGCGTCGGGGAATTTCGCGCCGCCGTAGGAGACGAGGTAGATGGGGCCTTCGAGGGTCGCGGCGAGGAGTGGTGTTTTGACGGTCGCGGTGCCGATGTCCGATCCTTCGGGGCAGCTGGCGGGGTTGGCCTGGAAGACCGCGGCCAGGCATGCTTTCTGGAGTGTCGTGAGGCGTGAGGGTAGCTGTAGGGGGAACGTGAGCTTGACTTTCGCGGTGTTCGCTTGTCCGGGTGTGGCGGTGACCTTGATCGTGAGGCTCGCGCCGTCTAGTTTGCTTGTTTTTGCCTGGGTGGACGCGGTCAGGACGGGTTTGAAGGGGAGTGTCGCGCAGTTGGCTGCCTGGTAGGGCGCCGTCACCGGGACGCTCGTTTCGGTGGTCGAGTTGACCGCGGGGATCGCGGTGATCGTGCCGGTTGTTTCTTTGGCGGTGCAGTTCGTGGGGTTGACCATGAAGTTTTCGCGGTTGATGATCGCCCGGATTTCGTGGACGTAGGTGGGTACGCCTGCCGTTTGTGTGGTGATCGGGTCGCGGACTTTGAGGATCGCGGGGATCTCGTAGGGTTCGCTGGGGCTGGTCGTGACCGTGGGCTGGGCTGTCGTGGGGTTGATCTGGATCCCCGCCCGGATGACCTGGGTGCCGAGGTTGAATGGTCCCGCGACGGCGGGCACGGCGATCGCGAGCCCGAACGGGTCCCCGTCATAGGGGCCCGTGAGATAGATCTTGCCGCCCGAGACCCAGTAGGGTTCACCGACCCCGACGGACGCGTCGGCTTCGCCGAGCAGACTCGAGGCGGGGCAGCTCCCGTTGTTGGCTTCTGTTTCGCCGCAGCGAGGGACGCCCTTGAGGGTCGCCAGCAGCCCGGGGGGCAGCGTGATCGACACCTGGTGGAAGTACTGTTCGTGTTCGCCGCGGGAGAGCTCCATCACGAACGTGCTCGACGCACCGGCCTGCGCGCTCGTGGTGCCCGCTGTCAGCGAGGGCTTGAAGCCCAGCGGGGCGCACGACCCGCCTTCGCTTTCGCCGAAGTCGAACGTCGAGGTCGCAGGCGTCGGTACGCTGGTGCTCCAGGGTTCCAGTAGCGCGCTCGTGGTCGCGGGGCCGCACGCCGCGGGCGTCACGAGCGGCGCGCGCTGGCCACCGAACAGGTCGACTTTGACGTCTTCGACGGGCAGCTGGGGGTTTTCCACGAACTTGGTCGTCAGCTGCCCCGTCGTTTCGTTGGGTTCGACCTCGCCCGCGAGCTTCACGATCACCCCGGTCTGAGGGTCATCGACCACGAGATAGACCGCGAACAGCGAGCCGAACGGGTTGTGTTCCTGCTGGGCGAGATACACCGACCCCGGCAACGGGTGGGAAAGCAGCGGTGTCGTGACTTCGACCGTCCCGACCTTCGAGGCCTGCGGGCACACCGTTGCTTCCATCCGTCCCGTCTGCGGGTTCTCGAGCTTTTCAGCGAACCTCACCCCGGCGCCTTCCACACCGATAGCCAGCGGCACACCCACCGGCGGATAGCTCGTGACGGTCACGCCCGCGCCCGCGCCCGTCAGCGACGAGACGACCCCGATTTCTTCCGCGACCTCTTGGCCAGCGAGGGCGCCCGTGAACGCGACCGTCAAAGGCCCCCGTTCCCCCGTATAAATATCGTTCGTGCCACCACCACTAACCATCACGTTCCCCGCTAGGCCAGGAAGCACTTCCAGCGCTTCCTGCACAAGACTCGCATGCGCATCAAACGGCAGGCTCGCCGCCAACGCCGCGCCGGCCACCGTTTCCACGGCGGCAGCGGAGAGCGTGAGCGTGCCCACACCGACCGCGGTGATCGTCGTGCCCGCCGCGATACCCTGGCCGGCGACCGCCTCGCCCACCAGCGGCTTGCCGGCGCCCACGACCACGCCACTCACGGCCTCAGAGCCCGCTTCGAGGTTCCCCGTGACGCTCGCGCCCGTGCCAGCACCCCCGAATTCCAGCTCATACGTGCCGCCGGTGGCCTGCAAGTCGAGCTCCTGGAAGTCGTTATCGGCTGCTTCGCCCGTCAGCGCCGGGAGTTCGTGGCCCTTCAGTGGGCCCGTGAGCTGGACTTCGTAGCCGCCGGAGATCTGGGCGACCGATACCCCGCCAGCCCCGATGCCGGGCAGCCGTTCTAGTTCTTGCTGGAGCGTTTCGGCGTCTGCGTCTGCTTCGATCGCTTCTGTCTGGTGCCCGTCGAGGGCGAGCGTGAAGGTGTCCGTGACGGGGCGTTCGATAACGATCGACTGCTTCTCCTCAGGGCCTTCCAGCCCGACCTGGGCGGGGCTGCACGCCTCGCGTCCGCCCGCGGCCGCGGGGTTCAGGCTCATGCCCGCCGGGAACGTGACCGACGCGTCACGAAGATTCGCGGCACCCAAGCTCGCGAGCGTCTCGTTCTGCGCCAAATGCAGATCGATATGCGCCCCCGTGGGCAGACTCGTCCCCGTGCGTTCGGGCTGCACTTCGATCGTGGGTTCGAACTGCAGCCCACTACAGCCAGTGACCGCGGGCCACGCCGAGACCGCGGGCACCAGCGTTTCTGGCTGTGACCAGGAATCCACCACAGAGCTCATCACCAGCGGCTGGCCCGTGCACGACCCCGGCAACGTCAACAACGCCGTTTCCGTCGCTTCGACCGCGCAACCCCCGCCTTCTTTGATCGTTCTCGGCTCGAGCGCGCACGGCCCACGTTCGCTGTCGTGAGCCCCTTCGGAAGGGTTGCCCCACAACGTCGCGGTGGCCTCAAAGATCGGGTAGGTCTTGATGATTTCCGAGACTTCCGCCGACAGCGCGTAGCTACCAGCACGAACCTTGCCATCGATATGCACGACATACCCCAGCCCCACGAGGTTCGTCCCGAACTCCCCCGGCGAACCCGCGGGCGCGACCATGTTATAGAGCGCGCCGAACACCCGGTAAGGGAACCCCGCGACCTCCGCATGCAACACACCCACCGCCGAAGAGAGCGGGCACGAATTACCATCGAGCTGCGCTTCCGTGCACCGCGTCGGTGTCGCGAACGGGTCGACGACCACCCCCGGCGGGAGATTCACGACCAAGCTCTTCGGCGTACTCGGCGTTTCCACCACCACCGGTATCGGTTCTTCCCCAGCCGTTTCCACCGCTTCTCCCAAAACGCGATGGTCGAACACGAACGTCGTCGTCAGCGCAGCCGGGTGAGACCCAGCCAGCGGATGCTCCCCACTAGCCACGACCGGCGCGCCCACCCCATTACTCAAGAACCCGTCAAACCCTTCCACACCAAACGCTTCCCCCCACGCCCGCGAGACACCCACAACCCCAAACATACACACACCCACCACCAGCAACACCACCAACACCAGCCCAGCCCAGCGACCATACCCACCCACATCCACACCAATCATGCCCGCTTCTCCCTCTTGCTACCCCTACCCTTCACCGGGTAGCGTTTACGCGCACGCGCTTCACACACCCGCCGCCTGCGCCTATCATGTTTGGCCCGGCACACCCTCAACGCGGCCGCGAGCTCCTGCTTCACCGACAGCCTCGGTTTCGAGCCCCCACCAGACCCAGGCGTTTCCGGAAGATTCCCAGAACCCCCCACCGACACACTCCCCAGATCCACCGCCCCGGGCGGTACGGGAGGCGCCGGCGAAACACACCCTTCGCCCCCGCATTCAGCCGCACCCACCCGCGGCAGTTCTTCACAGCTTTCGCCTTTCACACACACACGCGCATCATACACATCGATATTACTATCAACATCCGTAGGGGCAAGCGCCTGGCGGGTAAAGAAGAACACGTCATCACCATCGGCCGACGCGTCACCGAAATACGCCGGTTCGCTCAAACCGCTCGAAATCAAAAACAAACACCCTTCATCCTGCACATCCGACACACACGACCCTTCACCATCAGCCTCCCACTCATACACATCAGTCCCCGAATCCGTATCGCCCGCCACCAACGCATCCGGCGTTTCGAAAAACACCCGGTCCCCATCCGCCGACAGGTTACGCGACAACCACGCCCCCGCGCTACCGCGAACACCGCCGCCCTCGCCCTCCAACAACGCGTCCCCCAACGGCCCGACCGCCCGGTCAGGGTTACACGACACACACGTAAGACGCCCCAACCCCCCTTCCACACCAGCCCGATAACGAAAAAACTCCGAACACACTTCCCTGTAGCCCCCGCACGGCCCGCTGTTGCCATACCCCGTCAAAGACCGACGCGACGCGAACAACACCGTCCCCCCATCCCCCGTCACCCGCGAACGCCTCTCCACATGCGGGAAAACGAGGCCGAGATAGTCGATCCAGTCTTCTTCATCGCCATCGCCTTCCGACCCCGCGTCATCCAGGCGTGCGATGAACGTCACCACCGCCGGACCCGACGACGGCAGATACCACTCATACAGGTTCACGACTTCGTGTTCGTTGGCGGCGGTTTCGCTGGCGTTCTCGTGTTCGCCCTTCGCGTTCACGTATTCGTATTCACGCGTGTCGCCCGCCAACACACCCCCCGCCACGAAATACACAGCCGACCCATCCCCAGAGCCACCCAACACACCGACCACACCAGCCGGTCTGCCCGTCAGCGCATCGGGGCTCACGGATTCTGTGGCTTCGGGCTGGATCATCAGCGTGTGTTCGCCCACCGCCGTGACCCTCGTCCCACGCTTCAGCCCCGTGCCGAAGATTTCTTCACCGACCCGGAACACCCCCTTGCTCACGACCAGACCCGTGATTTCATTGGAGTCCTCGCTCACGTCCCCGCTGCCCATCGCCGTCACGGGCGCGACGATCGCTTCCCTCACCTGCGTCAGCGTGTCATACCGGTAGAGATCTTCGCCTTCGGTGTAGAACACGAACACGCCATCCGGCGTAGCCATCCGGAAATGCGCGGCCCCCGCCGACACCGCAGCCGTGCTCTGGCCATCTTCGCGGACAAAAAGCCGCCCCGACGGCAACGCCGTGAAAAACACCCGCGAACCATCCTGCGAAATCGCGCTCTGCGTATAATGCCTATCCCGGCTCACCGCCGGCCACGTGTATGCGCCGAGGCCCGCGACCGCCCCGCCAGGCGAGACCACACACGCCGGGCCTTCGCACGTTTCGTGTCCTGCGGGAGGGATCATCCCGACCAGGCTCCACTGTTCGTCCACGGGCTTGTCCAGGTCGGCCTCGAACACGTTCGGCGCGTCCGCGACCGCACCTTCGGCCAACGGTTCCTCGGTTTCCACCAGCAGATGCTGATCATCCGCGGAGAACCCCGCGAACCACAACTCGAATTCTTCGGTGCCCGCGCCCGCGGCCGTGTGCGCCAGCCACCGGTAGCGCTCCCCACCCGACGGTTCGGTATAGCGCACATAGAAGTTACGGCCCGGCAGCGCCTGCGCCGTCAACAACGACCCAAACACCTGGACCTCCATCTCCGAGAGATCTTCGCTGACCCCAAGATCTTCCGCTTCCGGAGCTTCACAAGGGAACACCCCTTCCGTACCCCACCCCCCACCACCAGACCCCGAGCTTATATACGTCGGGAACCCACCCTCCAGCGCACACGCCCCAGGGAACGGCGTGATCGAATAGTAGCTCACCCGGCCCCCCGACAACGACGCCTCCACACTACCCGGAAAGCCCTCCGCGTCGACCCCGCCCTTATCCACCGGCGAGACCTGCTCATACTCCCGGCAATCCGGCAGATCAACCCCACGCACCTGCTTACCACGCGCCCCTTCATCCGGACACCCCGCCCGCGCCACACCCGGACACACCACCACACAACCACACCACACCAACACCACCCACACCGCGGCGACCCACCAGCCCCTAGAGCACCCACACCCAACACCAACCACCACAACCACCCTTTCCAAACACCGCAACCCTAGACGCCAACCGACACGACACACACACCCAACGCTCAACCGACCATAACGCGAAACCCCCAAGCACTCTGACGAAACCCACCAGCCCCCACCACCCCCGTTTCTCACTACCACAATCCGCACGCCCGAACCCCAGCCCACACACCACCCACGCGGGCACATGGTGGGCGGGGCGCCACATGAGCCCCGCCCACCACAATCAACACCCAGCTACAGCGCTACTGGATCTTCCAGTACGGTAACCCTTCCAGGTGAATATGCACCACACCTTCATACGTGGATTTTTCGGTGCCGAATTTGAGTAAGCTACCGGTTTTCTTGCACACCAGTAAGTGATCGATCGCCGGCGTTTGCGCAGACGGTTCGAAATCACACGACTGCGTACCCTTGATCGGGAAAATCTGGCCGTGCAGAACACAGTTCACGCCCGCAGGTAATTTGTATTCGATTTCAACGAATGTTGTGCCTGTTTCGGGTAAGAACACCACTAACTTTAACGACTGCAAGTGACCTACCAGAGGTTCCGTTTCGATCGTACCCGCTGTCTTGCCCGGGTTGCCGGGTTCGCAGTTCGCCGGTTTCGGGATGGTGCAACCCGTGTATTTAATCACGATTTTGATTGCTAACGTAGCCGTCGACGGCTGCGCCCCGAACGTACCCTCCGTACAGATGATTTCCGTTTTGACCCCAATGAGTTCGCCTAACAACGTCGACTTTAACAGTAATCCTAACTCTTTCGGGAATTCTTCGACCACTAATGCTTCGCCGAAATTCCCAGTACCGGGGTGTTCGCATAACGCATCCGTGAATTTAGTGCCTCCTAACACACAGTAGAACGTCGCTGTACCTCCGGCGTCCGCCCACGACCACGCATACTCGCCGTTTTCGACATAGTTCGAGCTTGCACACGCCGGTTCACCCACGCCCCATAAGCCTTTGAGACTGGAGGGGACCAGTTTACACACCTTCAGAGCCGGCGCCGTCGCAGCGGTCGCGCTAGTGGCCGCGAACGCGCTAAGCGCGAAAGCCGTCAACGCTGCCACCAATGCCAGCCCCAGCATACACTTAATCTTCGACATAACAAAAACCCTTTCATCGCCAACGCCCAGGATGGGCCCGGACGAATTGTCTAACGCGAAGCCACGTGTCACACCACCGGCACGGGCGGTGCTACAGGCGACCCCAGAACACCCCCAAGGATCCAAAGCCAGAACCCCAGAGGGACGCCACTAGGAATACCACCGCCAACGCGCCACCGTCAACAACAAAACCACCACCAACCACCGCTCATCAAGAAACCCCTGCAATCTCCCAATTCCCCACAAGCAGAAAAACAGCAAAGAAGGAAACAACAAGCACAAACCGCGTGCCGAGACAAGTCGCCGAGACTCGGGGGTGCTCTCATCCTTGCGTGTCTTGCTTGGATCGCCCTCCGGCCCGAGTAGTTGCTGCCGGTTGATTATCGCGTCGAGAACGACGCGTGCCCTTGGCTCACCGTTGCAGTGCAGGATCACTTCACCTGCGTAACGCTCGAACGAGACGCCCCTGAACTACCGGACCAGCCACAAGCCAAGCACGCAGCACAGAAACGTCGACCGGCGAGCGCGAAGCGCGCGCGACCGCCGGCGGCCGGATCTGCAGTGAGATCTGCAGTGTGCGCGCCAGCGCTGGGGGGGGGTGCCCTTCAGCGACGAGCGCGCCTGGGCAAACCCTCAATCAGCAACCTGTCAACACCAACACGGGGAGCGGACGAGTGGCCTGCCGCGCGGCTTTGCCCTTCGAGGGCCTTTGAGATGCGCGCCCCGGTGTCGCGCTCGCACCCGCTCTTGGCGGACCTGTGGCTTTCCGGTCGGTGATCGTTCGTCGATAGGCCGTCTCGGCCTGGGTCGCGAGTCGGCGCTCGGCTTTGCGCTGGCGAATCAGCGGTTCAACGGGGCAGCGAGCGGCCTCAGCGCCTGCCCGCCGCAGCTGCCCAGGTACGACAAGCCTGGAACGACGCCCAACTACCAACGCGCACTCCTTCGCGACGTCGACAATGGCCGGGTCGACCGGATCGCTGACGGGGTCGACGCTTGGTCGAGCGACGAGGCTTCGGGGTGCGGTGGTAGATCGCCTGCCGCGTCACCCCGAGCACTCGCCACAGTCGCTAGGGCATGGCCCTTTGCGACCAGCTCGCGAGACCGGGCGACGCGCGCGCTCACTCCTTCTCGCCGGGGCACTCCTTCCTCGCCAGCCAGCGCGCCCCTCCGCCCTCCAGCAGTTTGTCGCATCAGTCGTAACGCAGCGTCTCCGCGATCTCGCGCTCCGGGCAGACCTCCTTGATCTTCCGCTTCGGAGGGCTTCGCACGCGCAGATTCCTTCCGTGCCCGATTCCTCATTGCTGGCCTGCGAGCTAACGTCTCGTCGTTAACCGCCCGAACGCTCCTCGGGTAGCGAACCCATCTCGCAGACCATCGAGTGTCGCCAATCCCCAGCCCGCCAAAGGCGACCGGCCAGATAATGACGGGGGTAGGCGCCAGTGTGTTGTCCTGGCGCCTACCCCGCTCTACTGGAATCGACCTGTCGGCTGTACGCCGAGAACAGATCCGGTTCGCGGCATCAGGAGGTGGGCGCAGTGACCGCCCAGGTCCCGGCTCCTTCTTCGGCACCTCCTTCATGAATGTGCAGTAAGCCGCCCGTGGTGTTCGTCCCTTCTTCAAGCTCGGCACCGTTGACGAGGGTGACAGCTTCGGTGGCGATGGACCCACCGGCGCCTTCGAAGCCTAGGAGATTACCAACGTAAATACAGAGATAGCCTGGAGCGGCCTTGGGTTCGTTGGCTTGGCCTTTATCACAGTTCGGCCCGCCTGCCGCGGCTTCCGTGATGACTTCGATGTGTCCTTTTTCGATGCCTTTTGCGAGGGGAATCGGGAAGGAGATGGTCGTGCGCTGCGGGTTTCCGGCGCCAGGCCCAGTGTAACTCCAGGTGCCGGTCTCGGTGCCGCCGGCAGGAAGGACCGGGACATAGCCGGTTTCGCCCTTTTCGCCCCGCGGACCCTGTTCGCCTTTAGGCCCAGCGGCACCGCTTTCTCCCTTGCCGCCAGCGACTCCTTGCGCGCCGGCAGAACCTGTTGGACCCGCTGGCCCTGCAGCTCCTTTGGCCCCGGCGGCACCTTTGAGTTCCTTGAGCACCTTCTTGCTGATCTGCGACTTGGAGGTGATGATGATGTGTGTCGCCGCCAGGGCCCCCCCGCTCATCGCGAAAACGAGCGCGAGCGTGGCGGTCACGTTCGCGTAGGTGGCGCGCGAGCGTATCGATGGCAATCTCCTCTTCCTGTCCTTTGTGGTGCTGCGATGGTTGTTCAGGATCGCCTCATTTCCTCTCGGGTTTTTGCTTGTTGGTTGTTCCTGCTGGTTTCCGGGTGCTTCTTTGGCGTCCACAACTGCCTCCTCTGGCGACGGTCGATCGAGCGCTGGTGCGCCGAGCGGGCCAGCTTTCCACAGCGTCCTCGCCGCCAACAGGTGCGTTTACGACTGCCAATACTCAGCGCCAGCGCGCTGCTGGCCCGGGAGAGGATCGGCGCCGGAGCCTGCGGGGCCGCTGTCGCGCGTCAGCTGCGGCGCAGGCCGAGGATGCTCAGCAGGAACGACGTGAACACGATCTGGATGCCAAGCACGAGCAGCGTCGCGGCGGCGATCGCCGCGCGCTCCTGGGCGAGGCTGCCGAGGCCGTGGGCGATCCAGTCGAGCACGATCACGGCGATCGTCGCGACACCCGCCAGCGCGATGGCGCTGCCGAGCATCAGCCCGTGCTCGAGGCGCAGACGCTCGCGCGCGCGGTCGAACCACGGGTCGCGCTCGCCCATGAAGTAGGTGGCGTAGGCGTGGGCGCACAGGCCGAGACCGACGAGCTGGGCGCCGACGATCAGCAGCAGCGACCCGGCGATCAGGGTGTGCAGGTCCCACTGGCGGCGCAGCAGGTCGATGTGGGCGAGCACCGTCAGCGAGGCGAGCGCGCCGAGCGCCGCCATCAGCGCGCCGGGCAGGATGAAGAGATGGTTGGGCGAGTGCAGCAGCAGGAAGCGCAGGTGGCGCCAGCCGTCGCGGAAGCTCGACAGCTTCGACTCCCCGCCCCGCTGGTGGTACTCGATCGGGATCTCGCGGATATCGAGCTTCTCCTTGGCCGCGCGCACGATCATCTCCGAGGCGAACTCCATCCCCGTCGTGCGCAGCGCCAGCAGCTCCAGGCGGTCGCGCCGGAAGGCGCGCATCCCGCAGTGCGCATCGCGCACGCCCGTGTGGAACAGCAGGTTCAGCAGCCGTGAGAGCGCCGGGTTGCCGATGTAGCGGTGGTGCCACGGCATCGCCCCCGGGTGGATGTGCCCCATGCGGTTGCCCACGACCATGTCCGCGCCGTCGCGCAGCGCAGCCAGGAAGCTCGGGATCTCCTCGAAGTCATACGTCAGGTCGGCGTCGGCCATCACGATGTACTCGCCGCTCGCCGCCGCGAAGCCGGCGATGTACGCGCTGCCGTAGCCACGCCGGGGCTCGCGCACGACGCGGGCGCCGGCCGACTCGGCGAGCTCGGCGCTGCCATCCTGCGAGCCGTTGTCTGCCACGATCACCTCGCCGGCGATGCCCGCCCGAGCCAGCGCGCCGAGCGCCGCGCTGACGCACAGCTCGATGTTCTGCGCCTCGTTCAGGCACGGGATCACCACCGACAGCACCAGACGAGGCTCCTCGCGTCGCCCTGTGAGCTCAACTCCCTCGCTGATCGTGCTCATCGAGTGAACCGTCATCAGCCGTAGTAGCGCGCGATCACCTGCAGCTGGCTGAACACGTCGTGCGCAAGGAACAGCACGACGATCGCCGCTCCCGCCACCGGCGCCCACCGCCGCCCGGCGCCGCGCACCGCGAGGACGACCACGGCGCCCAGCAGCGGCAGCAGCGGCAGCAGGTAGCGCGGCTCGCCGAAGGCCGCTTCGTGCGAGACCACGTCCGAGCTGTAGGACGCGATACCGATCATCCCGAGCAGGCCGAGCGCGATCAGCGTATAGACGCCGAACTCCGCCAGGCGGGCCTTCAGCGCACCGCTTCGCGCGAGCACCTCGCGCAGGCACAGCAGCGCGACCACCGTCGCCGGCACGAGCGCGACGGCGTCCACCCAGCTGGGGAACATCGTGTCCATCCACCCGTAGAGGCCCACCGAGCGGTCGAACCACACGTCTTTCAGGGTGAACATGCCTTCGAAGTAGTGAGCCATGCCCGGCAACCGCGGCAGGTACAGCTCCCACACGTAGCTGAGCTCGTCGAAGATCGAGCTCGCGGATTGGTGGGCGATCGCCGACAGAAGCCCGAACGTCGGCTGATTCGTGAGGACGTTGCGCAGTACGTAGAGGAGCCCCGGGACGGCGCCGATCCCCGCGGCCAGCGCCGGCGAGAGCAGCGCGCCGCGGCCCCTGGAGCGGACGCCGCGTACTGCGAGCACGACCAGACCGGCGTACACGCCGAACGCGAAGCCGATGAAGTTGAGCTTCGTCAGGAAGCCGATCGCGATCAGCACGCCGAGCGCGCTCGCCGAGCGTCGCGTCAGCCTCTTGCGAAAAGCGCGTGCGAGGCAGTAGAACACGGCCGCCGCCACCGCGTAGAGCATCGAGTCGGGGTTGAGGCTGCCGGAGATGAAGGCGAGCAGCGGCTGCAATGCCACGCACAGCGCCCCCACGCTCGCGGCCCAGCGCACGCCCGGCAGCGCCTCGCGAAGGAACAGGAACGTGAACAGGGCCGTGATCGCCCCGAACAGCGCCCCGAACAGCCTCATGAGCTGCAGCTGGTCGAGCATGTCGCCCTTCGCCAGGAAGTAGGGGATCGTCTGCAGCGCGTAGTACAGCGGCGGCTCGGAGGAGGCGACCCCCGCTCCTCCGGTGCCTTCGAGCGAGGCACCGGCGCCCACGTATTCGCTCAGCGCTCGCTGCTCGGCCACCGTGGAGATCGCGGGCGTGTACGGCGTGAAGCGGACCTGGTAGTAGTGGATTCCCTGCATCACCAGCTGCTCCTGGGGGGAGTACTCGTTCTCGCTGGCGCTGTTCACCGGCAGCGTGCCCCTCTGCGCGAGCTGCGCGACGTAGGCGAAGTGGTCCACCTCGTCCTTGCCCTGGAACGGCGGCGTGATGATCGACCAGACGGCGGCGTTCAGGAAAGCGATCAACGCGCACGTCCACGCGGCCGCCGGGATGCGCCCGAGCGCCGCTGGCCTGCCGTGCCCGCGCACCCGCCCGTAGCGCGCGCGTTCGGCTCGCGCTCCTGTCCGCGCGGGCTCCGTCCGGTAGGGCTGGCGCCCGACGATCGTCTTTCCCGAGCGCGGAGGCCCGGCGGGCGCCCTGCTCACGAGATCTCTCGCAACGTCAGCCGCAGCGCGAGGACCCCTACGGCGGCCATCAGCGCCGCGACGAGCAGCGCGATCCACGTGCCGGCGAATGCGCGCCCCAGGCCCATGCGCCTTGCCACCGACAGCACCAGCGACCACCACGAGCTCCGGCCGGAGGCCAGGTATTCCACCCCGAACCTACCGGGGAGCTTCGACACGAGCGGCGCCTGCGGCGCGGGGACTCCGTACCGCAGCGACGCCGCGGCGTCGACGGCGGAGGCCGGCGTGCCGAGGACCAGCGCCGGCTCGCTGTTCGCGCCGATCGAATAGCACAGCGTCACCCCGGCGGCGGCACGCTTCAGCGGCTTGACCGGTACGGTCACGGAGGTGCTCGTCCAGTCGGGCCTGCGAGAGCCTTCCGTGAGCACCTTCAGGCCCCGGTAGGCCTTGACGTGGATGTTCCAGCCGAGGAATGCCCACATCGACAGGCGGATCGCGGACACGTCCGCGGGCAGGAGTTCGTTCGCCTGGCAGAGCGACAGGTCGCCCGAAGTGGAGGTCAGCGGGGAGTTCCCGACCGACCCGTTCGTCAGTAGGACCCGCGACGGAGAGCGTGTGAGCGTGAAAGCACCGACCGCGAGCAGCAGTGCCATGCCCACGGCAAGCGTGATTCTGACGTTTCGCACGGATCGAGAGCTGTATCGCTATGGCCGTGTGAGGTCAAGGACGCCCACCGCGTGGCTCGCACGCGGCGTCTCAGACGAGCGTCGAGCTGTGCGAGCGTCTCTGACTACCTACGCGTAATCGGGATGCAGTACGTCGAAGACCGGCACGTCGGGGATCGCCCCCGCGAGCGCACCCCGCAGCTCGGCCGAGTCGAAGCGGTGCGACTGCGGCGCCACCGGGTTGACCGTCAGCGCCTCTAGGGAGATGCGCCCGAGCACCTGGATGTGGATGCCCTGGCGGCTGTAGTAGCCGGGGCCGCGTTTCCAGAGGAACACCTTCGTGGGGTCCGCCACCACCAGCACGAGCTCGCGGCCGACGCGGTCTGGGTCGTCGGCGCGGCCGGAGTTGCGACGGTGGGCGAGCGCGTGGGCAAGGCCCTGCAGGAAGCGTTCGGGCAGCGCGCCCTCCACCAGCAGCCAGCGCGCGTTCGGGCGCTCATCGAGCAGCTGCGCGATCTGCTCGGCCTCGGCGGTCAGGACGAAGCGCGGATCGAGCGCGAGACGCTCCTCTTCTACTGCCTCGCGATGGGCGTCGCCTGCGAGCGGCAGTCGCACCAGCTCGACGGCGTCGCGCGTCTGGGAGACGACCTCGTCGATGTCGCGGTCTAGCACCGCGCCCGTGGCCATCACCAGGCCGTCGGATACCTGCGGCGAGGAGGCAGCGCGGCGGTCGACCGCCCCGTCGATCAGCACCTGCTCGGCGCCGTGGGCGAGCATCGCGTCGCTGACCGCGCGCACGTCCGCGGATGCGCTCGGGCCTGCCACCTCGATCGCGCCTGGCTCGTGCAGCCGCGCGACGAGCACGACGCCGAGGGGCGTATGCACGCCCGTCTCCTCCAGCAGCTCGAAGTCGAGCGCGCTCGCACGGAGCAGAGCGTCGGTCGTCGCCACGAGGCTGTCCTCCGCGAGGCGCACGCGCGGCTTCTCGATCCGCGAGTCGATCGCGTCGCGCTCCTCGCCGTCGCGCCCCACCGAGGTCACCCCCACGCGCCGGCCCCGCCCGTCCAGCTCGCGCAGCAGCGCCGCGAGCGTCTCGGTCTTGCCGGTGTTCTTCGCCAGCCCGACGAGCGCGAGGCGCTTGTTGGAGGCCGTCAGCTCGCCGAGGGTGGCGCTCACGCCGGAGCGGGCGCCCGCGCGAGGCGGTCGGCGCGGTCTGCGAGCTCGCGCACGATGAACGTCGCCAGGTGCTGCGGTTCGGTGCCTTTCGAGAAGCCGGCGTCGTAGCCGAGCTCCTTCGCCAGCTCGCCCGTCACGCGCGGACCGCCGCAGGCGAGGATCGTGCGGGCGCGCAGGCCCTCGGCCTCGACCATCTCGACGAGCTCGGACAGGTTGTGGACGTGGAGGTTCTGCTGGGTGACCGTCTGGGAGACGAGGATCGCGTCGGCGCCGACCTCGATGGCCTTCGCGAGCAGCACGCTGTTGGGCACCTGGCTGCCGAGGTTGTACGTTTCGAAGCAGCGGTAGCCCTCGAGGCCGTGGTGACCGTGGTAGCCCTTCAGGTTGAGCATCGCATCTATGCCCACGCTGTGCGTGTCCGAGCCGGTGCTCGCGCCGACGACGACCAGCCGCCGCCCGCCAAAGCGATCGCGGGCGAAGCGTTCGATCTCGTCCTCGCTCATGTACTCGATGTCGAAGCCCTCGCCCTGGAGCGCGGCGAAGTCCACCGTCGCGGTGCAGCGCCCGTACATGACGAAGTACGTGTAGCCCTCGGTCAGCTGCTCGTAGTGGACGACCTCCGGCTCGTCGAAGCCCATCGCGCCCGCCAGCTCGAGCGCGGCGCGGCGCGCGGCCAGCGAGTACGGGACGGGGAGCGTGAAGCTCAGCTGGAGCAGGCCGTCGTCGAGATGGTCGGCGTAGGGGCGAACCGCGTGCAGGTTCACCTCATGCATGGCTAGCCTGCCTGGCGGGCGCCGCCTCCGCCATCAGCTCGACGAGGGGGTTGAAGTAGACCTCGTCGGTGGCGAGGATGCCGTCGATGCCGCGGCCCTCGTCCTCGCGGCGGCTGACGTCGCCGAAGGTGGCGCCGGCGATCGCCTCGAACAGCCCCACCTCGGCGATCCGCTCGAGGATCTCGCGCGCGCCCGCGAGGACGTCCTGCGCGCGCGTCTGGACGATGCCGCCGCGCTTGAACTCGATCTCCTCGCCGAGGTCCTTCGCGGCGTTGAACACGTAGTCCACGTTTTGGAGGCCGAGCACGCGGTCGTGGATGTGGGGGGTGAAGATCCCCTCGGTGGGCACGCCGATCGTCTGGATGCCCTGGCCGGTGGCGACGGTGACGAGGTTGAACAGCGTGTCCGCGGCGTGCGTGCGGAAGAGGTTGCCGTCCATGTGGCGGGTCGGGGGCATGTACTTGACGGGGCAGTCGGGGAACAGCTCGCGGGTGAGCTGCGCCTGCGCCCACTCGTAGAGCAGGCCGTTGGTGACGGGGACGTCGATCTCGAACGCGTCGCCGAGGGCGATCTGCGCGTCGGGCACACCGGAGTCGCGGGCAAGCTGGTGGTTGATGAACTGCGAGGCGGTCACCGACGGCGCCGCAGCGATCGCGTCCGCGGTGCGCAGGTAGTTGTCCTCGCCCGTGTTGATCACCACGCCGAAGTGGCCGTTGATCATCCGCGAGACGCGCTGGTCGATCAGACCGCGGAGGATGTTGATGTCGCGGTAGAGGATCCCGTAGAGGGCGTCGTTGACCATGTTGTCGAAGCCCTCCCACGCGCCCATCACGGCGATCTCCGACATGCACAGGCCCGAGCAGAAGCTCGACAGGCGGATGTAGCGCCCGTGGCGCTCGGACCACTCGTCCATCGCCTCGCGCATGATGCGGAAGTTCGCCTGGGTGGCGAACGTCCCCCCGTAGCCCTCGGTGGTGGGGCCGTAGGGGACGTAGTCGAGCAGGCTCTGGGCGGTCGAGCGGATGACCGCGACGATGTCCCCGCCGGCCTCGGCGACGGCCTTCGCGTGGACGACGTCCTCGTACACGTCGCCGGTGGCGGTGAGCACGTAGCGCAGGGGGGTGGCGGCTTCGCCGAGACGCTCGCGCATCGCGCGGCGCTCGTCGAAGCGGTGGGAGATGTCGCGCAGCCGCGCCGAGCACTCCTCGATGACGCGCTCGCGGATCGCGCCGTCCTCCTCCGATGCCGGCGCGCAGAGGTCGAGCTCGCCGGCGTTCACCGCCTCGGCGATCTGCTGCGGGGTGCGGCCGGTCTCGATCATCGCGGCGCCGAGCCAGTGGGCGACGCCGCGGCCGAGCCCGCCGCCTGCGCGGACGTGGTCGACGAGCACGTTCGGCAGCGGCGCCTCGAGGTCGTTCGCGCCGTCCACGCCGAGCATGCGCACGACGCTGCGCTCGACCGACACGGTCGTGTGGCCGGCGATCCGCTCCGCCACCTGGTCGGCGATCTGTCTCGCCGCCGCTCGGCACGCACTCACCACGCCCGGGTCGAGGTCGAGCTTCGACGTCCGGGCGGAGCCGCCCCCGGCGGCGGAGCTCTTATCGGTAGATCCGTTCTGTCTCATCGCAGCTCCTTCACGATCGGGAAGGGGATGACCTCGCGCAGCGTGTCGCGTTCGGTGAGGATCATCACCAGACGGTCCACGCCCATGCCGCCGCCGGCAGTCGGGGCGTAGCCGTACTCGAGCGCGCGCGTGTACTCCTCGTCGTTGGGCTGGGGCACGTCGCCGTCGTCTACCGCGCGGCGCTTACGCTGGTCGACGAAGCGCTGCCACTCGTCGACCGGGTCGTTCAGCTCGGTGTCGCCGGAGACGAGCTCGATGCCGCCGATCACCGCGTCGAAGTGCTCCGCCAGCTCGGGGTGGACGGAGTGGCGCTTGGTGATCGGGAAGGGCTCGAGCGGGAAGTCGAACACGTGGGTGGGCTGGTTGATCGTGTGCTCGATCTTCTTCGAATATATGTCCGCGACGACGTCCGCCCAGCTCGACGCGGGGTCCCCCTCCGGGGACGATGCGAGCGGCTCGTCGAGCACCTCCGCCAGCTGCTCGCGGGATGACTCCATGAAGTCGAGGCCCGTGCGCTCGAGGATCAGCTCGCGCATCGTGATCCGCTTCCACGGCTTCGCCAGGTCGATGTCTTCGCCGTTCCTTTTCACCACCGTGCGTCCGAGCGCCGCCTGGGCGACGTCGCGGAACATCTCTTCGGTGACCGTCGCCACGTCGTTGTAGTCGGAGTACGCGCACATGAACTCGATGATCGTGAACTCCGGCGAGTGCTTCGGGGAGATTCCCTCGTTGCGGAACACCTTGCCCATGTCGTACACGTTCTCCATGCCGCCGACGATGCAGCGGTTGAGGAACAGCTCGACGGAGATGCGCAGGTAGAGGTCGCGGTCGAGCGCGTTGTGGTGGGTGGTGAACGGCCGCGAGCCGGCGCCCCCGGCGAGCGACTGCAGGGCAGGAGTTTCGACCTCGATGAAGTTCCGCTCGTTCAGCCACCTGCGGATCTCGAACACGATCTTGTGGCGTTTGATGAACAGGTCGCGGGTTTCCTCGTTGGCGAGCAGGTCGAGCTCGCGGTAGCGGTAGCGGGTGCCCGTGTCGCCGAGCCCGTGGCGCTTGTCCGGCGGCGGGCGAAGGGCCTTCGTCAACAGGGTGCACTCCTGCACGGCGAGCGCGAGCTGGCCGCGCTGGGTGACGTACACGCAGCCGTCGATGCCGACGATGTCGCCGACGTCGAGGCCGAGGATGCGGTCGTAGGCCTCCTGGCCGAGCGCGTCGGCGCGGACGACCGCCTGGATCGTGCCCGAGAGGTCGCGGATGTCGAGGAACGCCGTCTTGCCGTGCCCGCGGCGGGAGATCAGGCGCCCGGCGATCTGGTGGGCGAAGCTCGGGGTGCTCGCCGTGCTCGAGCTGCGTCGGGTCGTGGGCGGCGAGCAAGTCGGCGATGCGCGTGCGCGTGTTCCACAGCGTGACCGGCGGGTAGGGATCGATGCCTTCCGCGCGCAGGCGTTCCATCTTCGCGCGGCGTTCGTCGAATTCGACCGCGCCCTCCGGGGACGATGCGACCGCGCCGTCCTGCGCGGCGAGCGCTGCCTCGTCGTCGTTTCCGGCCTCGATGGCCGGGTCTTCCTCTTGGTCTGTGACTGGCATGTTGAAAACGATCCTCCCAGGTGGCGTGCGCATGTCAAGCGCGGACTATCCCGGCCGGCGGCCGCGATCTCGCAAGGGCATGTCGCGCGCTTCGACGGCCTGTGCTCAGGCCATCGGCAGCGACATGCCCACGGGTTTAGCGCTCTCCGCGGGGGCGGGGCCGGCGGCCGCCGGCGCGAGGGCGCCGTTCCCGGCGCCGACGGGGTGGACTTCGATCAGCGGCAGCGTCGGCAGCGCGCTCGGCGCCTGCGCCGGTGCGAGGGCGATCACTCCGCGGGCGACCTGGTGGATCGCCTGGGCAGCGGGGTCGTTGGGATCGTCGATCACGAGCGGCACGCCGCCGTCGGCGTGCTCGCGCAGCGGCATCGTCAGCGGCACGTTGCCGAGCAGCGGCACGTCGAGCTCGTCGGCCAGCTCCTGGCCGCCGCCCTCGCCGAAGATCGCGAAGCGCTCGCCGGAGGGGGTGGCGAAGGTGGACATGTTCTCGATCACGCCGCCGATCTCCAGGTTGACCTTGTGCGCCATCTGCGCGGCGCGCCGCGCGACCTTCTGGGCGGTGGGCTGCGGCGTGGTGACGATCAGGAACTGCGCCTGGGGCAGGAGCTGTGCGAGCGTCATCGACACGTCGCCGGTGCCGGGTGGGAGGTCGACGAGCAGGTAGTCGAGGGCGCCCCAGTCGACGTCCTGGAGGAACTGGGTGAGCGCCTTGTGCAGCATCGGCCCGCGCCAGACCACGGCGGCGTCCTCCTCGACGAAGAAGCCGATCGACATGACCTTCACGCCGTGCGCGCTCAGCGGGATGATCTTCCGCTGCGGCGAGACGTCGGGCCGGGTGGCGCCGAGCCCGAACATCCGCGGGATCGAGTACCCCCACACGTCCGCGTCGAGCACACCCACGCGCCTGCCCTCGCCCGCGAGCGCGGCGGCGAGGTTGGAGGTGAGGGTGGACTTGCCCACTCCCCCCTTGCCCGAGCCGACGCACAGCACGTTGGCGACCTGGGCGAGGGCTCCCTCGGGGAGGCTGCCACGCCCGAGCTTCTGCTGCAATGCGGCCTTCTGCGTGTCGGAGAGCACGTCGAAGTACACGTTCACGTGCGTGACGCCCTCGAGCGCCGCCACGGCCTCGGTGACGGCGGTCTGGAAGTGGCCCTTGATCGGGCAGCCGGGCGTGGTCAGCGAGACGGTCACGTCGACGACGCCGTTCGCGCTGACGTCGACCGCGCGCACCATGTCGAGCTCGACGATCGAGCGGCGAAGCTCGGGGTCGATGACGGCCTCGAGCGCCCTGCGGATGTGATCCTCGTTCGTCACAACGCCCATTGTGGCAAACCGGCGCCGCTCCCCGGTGGGCGGCGGCGCCGCCCGGGCCGGCGAGGGTGCGGTGGAGGGCGAGACAGACCGCTATCTGGGCAGGTTCTTGAAGATCTCCCTGGCGAGTTGTTTGTCGCCGGTCAGGCGCAGATGGCTGTGGTCGCCCGCCGGCCCGAGCGCCGCAATCCACGCCTCCTCGTCGCCTTCGATCCGAACGGAGGCTCGCTTCGGCAGCCGGCTGGCCGGCTCGTGATCGGCTGGGCACAGGCGACCCCGGTGAACTTCGTAGAGGCGGCGCAGGGGCGGGTCGGTCGCGACGACCGCCTCCACCCGGCCTTCGCGCAGGCGTGGCTGTCCTTCGAGCAGCACGGGGATGATGCGCAGCAGCATCCCTATCTCCACTCGCTCGCGCTCGTCCGGTGGCGACCAGCGGTTGCGCATCCCCCACCGCGCCAGCGCCCCTGCCACCGGCAGCAGCTCCCTGCCGGCGTCTGTCAGCTCGAGCTCCACGCGAGGCGGCATCTCTTTGAAGCGCACACGTGTGATCAATCCGAGCTCGACCATCTGCCGCAGGTGGCGCTCGAGCACGCCGGCGCTCACGTCGGGCAGGCGATGGTGCAGATTCGTGAGGCGCATCCTGCCGGGAGCGAGCGCCAGCACGATCATCAACGTCCAGTGATCGCCGGTGGCGGTGAGGGCGCGCGCGAGCGGTGTCCATGCACGGCGAGCGCTTCGCTGGAGGCGCTCGCCGTCGGCTAAGTGAGGTTGACCGTCGTCGGATCCCCCTAGCAGCACGCGACCAGCTTAGTTCTACCTATTCACACAATGCCAGCGAACGCAGCCATTGTTCCTCACTCTCGCCCGGGTCCAAAAATGACCCGCGGGCGGTGGGGGCCGCCCGCGGGTCGAGGGAGGAGAGGGTGCTACTACTGCCGGCGGGATATGAGGCCGGCAGACCTTCCCGACCGCCGCCTTCGGCGGTGCCCGCCTCGTTGGGCGGGGCCCCGGCCTCTCTCCGGAAACCGGGCGGGGGAAGCTCTTGGCTCAGACGAGGCTCAGGATCCGCTCCTGGATCTCGTTGGCCAGCTCGGGGACGCGGTTGGCGAGCTCGCTGCCGCTCTTCGCGAACGCGTCGCGACGCTCCTCGAAGTCGCTCACCGTCCTCTCGATCCGGCGCCGGCGCTGGCGAAGCTGGCGCTCGGCGCGGACGCGCGCTTTGCGCACCTCGCGCTCGAGGCGGCTGCGCGCGGTGGCGCCACGGCGTTCGAAGCGGCGAAGCTGGGCCTGGGTCTTGGACGTGGAGGAGTACGTGGAGAGCGTCTCGCTGACGCTGTCGACCACGAGGTCGCGGGCGATCAGCGCCGCGCCGACCGGGATCAGAACCGCGCGCTCGGCGTAGTCGCCGAGCACCTCCGCGGTCTCCCGCGTGGCCGTCTGCGCCTGCTTGACGGCCGACTCGCTCTGGTGAACGGTGCGGCTGCGGGCCGCCTTCGCCTGCGCCGCTTTCGCTGCGGTGCTGGTGCTCGTGCGTTTGCTGGCCGAGGTCGGTTTCCGGGTCGTCCGCTTACGCGGGGCTTTCGCCTGCGGCTTGGACTCGGTCGATCCCGAAGGAGATGAAGTCGTTGCGGTTGGCATAAAGAAGATGTCTCCTGTCTGTTCCTCGCCGGCTGCGAGGAGGGGGGCTGTCGTATGGGTGTCCTGGTGGCCGCTGATCTCAGAAGCCGAACACCTGTTTGTACCCCCTCTGCGAAAGATCGTTACACGCGCATCCTAGCAGCCGGCGAAAACCCTGTAGTCACCGGCTGCCCACGTCGCGGACTTTGTAACAGGAGGAACGTGCGTTCGGCTATGCGGCCGCGCTCGCCCGCGGCGGCGCGCCCGCCACGCGGACCATCCACGAAGACGGGTCCTCGAGCTCGGCCGGGCTCGGCAGCGCCTCCGGGCCGTTCCACGCCAGCGCGAGCGCCTTCGTGCCGCCGGCATCCACGACCGCGTCGCAGAACTCGCGGCCGAGCCTGTACTGGCGCATCTTCAGCTCCAGCCCCAGCAGCCGCTCGAGCACCCGCCAAGGCAGGCCGCGGCTCTCGCGGCGGCGGGTCATCGCCGCACGCAGCCGCGGCAGCGACGGCAGCGCCTCCGCGCCGACCGCGTCCATGGTGTGCTCCGCGTGACCCTCGATCAGCGACATCGCCGCCTGCATCCGCTCCACCAGCGCCCAGCGATCCTCGCCGAGGGTCAACCGCAGGAGCTCTCCGCGGCGGGCACGCTCCACCATCTCCCGCAGCTCGCCGACATCCGCCAGCTTCCCCAGGCTCGGCAGGCTGCCCGTCCACCCGCCGCGCCTCCCGGCCGCGCCGTTCGTCCCCTCGTCCTCCTCCGTGGAGTCGCCCGACATCGTCACCTGCATGCCCTCGATCAGCTCCCGCAGCATCCCCCCCAGGTGATCGCGCAGCCACGGCGCCCCGGCGAACTGCACCGCGTGGGTGATCTCGTGGATGCTCACCCACAGCACCAGCTCGTCGCGGTCCACGCCCAGCGCCCGCGAGGCCTGCGCGAGGTTCGGCGCCAGCAGCAGCAGCCGGGGCTTCACCGACGCATCCAGCAGCGCCAGGTCGTACTGGCCGAGGACGCGCTGGGAGAGCATCCCCGCGAGCGCCCCCACCTGCACGCCCAGCAGCAGGCCCGAGACCGACCGCAGCGGTCCCGCCAGCGGCCCCCCGCCCGTCTTCAGCGAGTCGGTCAGCGGCGTCAGCATCGGTCGCATCGTCCGCAGGTTCGCGGCGATCCACCCGGGGCGGTCCACCAGCTCGAGCGCCGGCAGCTCGCCCGCGACCTCCAGCCCGCTGTACGCGCCCACCTTCCCGGCGAACTCTCGCGCCAGCGGCTCCACGGACGCGGCGCGCACGCCCCCGAACGGCGGCGAGCCGGCCACCAGCTCGCCCACTCGCTGGGCGGTGCCCCAATCGATCACGTCCACCCACTGAGCGTAGCCGGGGCGCGCCCGTGCCTCCGGACGGCCCCGCGACGGGGGCGGCTCGCGATGGCCTGCGTCCGCGCCGGCTGCGGATTGGTCGCGCGACGTATCCTTGGCCGGTGGCCGCGTCCAGGATCGCACCCGCGGCGCCCGCGGAGCAGGGCGAGGCGTTTCTCAAACACGCCGAGGTGCGCGACGTGCTCGCCTGGATGCGCCTGCTCGTCGATCCCCACGACGCCGCCGCCGTCGTCCGCGCGCTCTCCCGGCCGCCGATCGAGCTGCGCCAGGTGGAGCTTGCCCGGGTCATCCAGGTCGCCCGCCGGCGCACCTCCCTCGAGGCCACAGACAAGCTCGACCTCGTCCTCGGGCTGGCCGCCGCCACGGAGTCCCGGCAAGTGCCGCCCGAGGCACGCGAGCGCATCCACCGCTTCGTCGCCCTCCACGCGCAGGCAGCCGCGGAGCTCGACGGCGCCTCCCCCGACGCCTTCCTGGCGAGGCTCCTCGAGCTGCTGCGCGAGCGCACCCGACCGCTGCTCGAGGACGCCGCGGAGCTCGCCCAGCAGGACGCCGGCCTCGCCCGGCTGCAGCGTCTCGCCGACGACTACGTCCGTGACACGCCGCTCGCCGGCATCCGTGATCTCGTCCTCCACCTCGGCGCCGTCGTCCAGGACAGCCGCCCGCAGTCGCCAGCCGTCGAGCCTCAGGCGCAGCTCGAGACGGTGCTCGAGCTGCTGCGCGAGGAGGTGCTCGAAGGGGTGGGGCGCATCGGCGGGCGGATCGGCGAGCTGCGGCTGGACACCGACCTCGACATCTCCCACGGCGTCGTCCGCTACCTCGAGCTGCTGAAGGTCGCCGCGCTGCTCCAGCGCCCGTCCGGGCAGAGCCTCGCCGACGCGCTCGCCGACGTCAACGCCCGCCTGCTCGCCGCCGCCACACCGCTCCAGCGCGAGATCCTCCAGACCTCCACGCTCGATCGCACGCTCGCGCTCGACGGCAATGGGGCCGAGCCCGTCGACCGTGCCCACGCCAGGGCCCTCACACCGCGCGAGCAACACTCGCTCGTCCCGTTCCTGCCCCGCAAGGGCGTCGGCCTGGCCCTGTCCGCCTCGGACATCCACACCTACCGCACCTGTCCGCTGCGCTACAAGTACGCTCGCGTGCTGCGCGTCCCGACCGAGCAGACCGTGCACCAGCGCTTCGGCATCGTCGTGCACCAGGTGCTCGAGCGCTACCACTCCGAGGGCGGTCAGTCGCTCGAGCAGATGCTGCGGCTGCTCGGCGTCTGCTGGCGGCGCGCCGGCTTCCCCGTGCGTGAGGACGGGCTCGACCAGGAGCTGCTGGAGAAGGCACGCTCCGCGCTCACGCGCTACCACGCACGGCTGCGCTCGGAGGACTCCCGACCCGTCTGGTTCGAGCGCCAGTTTCACTTCAGGCTGGGCCCCCACCACCTGCGGGGGCGCGTCGACCGCGTCGACCGGCTCGGCGACGACGGACCTCCTGGGGGAGGCTCGCTCACCGACGTACGCGATCCCGAGTATGAGCTGATCGACTACAAGACCTCACGCCCGATGAGCCCCGAGCAACTGCGCGACGACATCCAGCTGTCGTTGTACGCGCTCGCGGCTCGCGAGGATTGGGGGCTCGAGTCCTCGCGTCAGGCCTACTACTTCGTGCTGGACGACCTGAAGGTGCCTGTTCCCCGCAGCGAACGGGACGCCGAGGCTGTCAAGGACATCGTGCTCGAGGTGGGCGAGGGGATCCTGGCCCAGAGCTTCGAGCCAACGCCCTCGCCTCAGGCGTGCTCGATGTGCGACTATCGCATAGCCTGCCCCGCCGCGGAGGCGTAGACCGAGGGACCCAGTGCTCGCCCCACGGCCACACCCCGGGGCGGCTCACTTGGCTTTGTTGTGTTTGTTCTTGTGTTTTTTGTGTGCTTGGTTTTCGCAGGTGGTGCGGGCGTGTTTGTTTTTGTGTTTGCGGCAGTTTTTGAGTTCCTCGTTGAGTGTCTTGGGGTTGGTTTTGGTGCAGCCGGTGATGGTGATTTTGGTTTGTTGTTGTTGGGTGGCGCCGTTTTGTGCGGTGAAGCTGGTGGGTAGGGTGAGTTTTTGGCCGCACATGTTGCCTTTGTCTTTTTCTGGGATGTAGGTCGCGAATGCGGAGTGTGGTCCCTCGGGGAGGGTTGTTTCGAAGCTGGTGAATGGTGCGTCGGGTACGGTGTTGAAGGTGCTGGTCGTGATCCCGTTTTTGATGTCGGTGTTGCCGTCGAGGGTGAGGGTGATGCCTTCGCCTTGGAGGACGATCTCGGCGTCGGGGAATTTCGCGCCGCCGTAGGAGACGAGGTAGATGGGGCCTTCGAGGGTCGCGGCGAGGAGTGGTGTTTTGACGGTCGCGGTGCCGATGTCCGATCCTTCGGGGCAGCTGGCGGGGTTGGCCTGGAAGACCGCGGCCAGGCATGCTTTCTGGAGTGTCGTGAGGCGTGAGGGTAGCTGTAGGGGGAACGTGAGCTTGACTTTCGCGGTGTTCGCTTGTCCGGGTGTGGCGGTGACCTTGATCGTGAGGCTCGCGCCGTCTAGTTTGCTTGTTTTTGCCTGGGTGGACGCGGTCAGGACGGGTTTGAAGGGGAGTGTCGCGCAGTTGGCTGCCTGGTAGGGCGCCGTCACCGGGACGCTCGTTTCGGTGGTCGAGTTGACCGCGGGGATCGCGGTGATCGTGCCGGTTGTTTCTTTGGCGGTGCAGTTCGTGGGGTTGACCATGAAGTTTTCGCGGTTGATGATCGCCCGGATTTCGTGGACGTAGGTGGGTACGCCTGCCGTTTGTGTGGTGATCGGGTCGCGGACTTTGAGGATCGCGGGGATCTCGTAGGGTTCGCTGGGGCTGGTCGTGACCGTGGGCTGGGCTGTCGTGGGGTTGATCTGGATCCCCGCCCGGATGACCTGGGTGCCGAGGTTGAATGGTCCCGCGACGGCGGGCACGGCGATCGCGAGCCCGAACGGGTCCCCGTCATAGGGGCCCGTGAGATAGATCTTGCCGCCCGAGACCCAGTAGGGTTCACCGACCCCGACGGACGCGTCGGCTTCGCCGAGCAGACTCGAGGCGGGGCAGCTCCCGTTGTTGGCTTCTGTTTCGCCGCAGCGAGGGACGCCCTTGAGGGTCGCCAGCAGCCCGGGGGGCAGCGTGATCGACACCTGGTGGAAGTACTGTTCGTGTTCGCCGCGGGAGAGCTCCATCACGAACGTGCTCGACGCACCGGCCTGCGCGCTCGTGGTGCCCGCTGTCAGCGAGGGCTTGAAGCCCAGCGGGGCGCACGACCCGCCTTCGCTTTCGCCGAAGTCGAACGTCGAGGTCGCAGGCGTCGGTACGCTGGTGCTCCAGGGTTCCAGTAGCGCGCTCGTGGTCGCGGGGCCGCACGCCGCGGGCGTCACGAGCGGCGCGCGCTGGCCACCGAACAGGTCGACTTTGACGTCTTCGACGGGCAGCTGGGGGTTTTCCACGAACTTGGTCGTCAGCTGCCCCGTCGTTTCGTTGGGTTCGACCTCGCCCGCGAGCTTCACGATCACCCCGGTCTGAGGGTCATCGACCACGAGATAGACCGCGAACAGCGAGCCGAACGGGTTGTGTTCCTGCTGGGCGAGATACACCGACCCCGGCAACGGGTGGGAAAGCAGCGGTGTCGTGACTTCGACCGTCCCGACCTTCGAGGCCTGCGGGCACACCGTTGCTTCCATCCGTCCCGTCTGCGGGTTCTCGAGCTTTTCAGCGAACCTCACCCCGGCGCCTTCCACACCGATAGCCAGCGGCACACCCACCGGCGGATAGCTCGTGACGGTCACGCCCGCGCCCGCGCCCGTCAGCGACGAGACGACCCCGATTTCTTCCGCGACCTCTTGGCCAGCGAGGGCGCCCGTGAACGCGACCGTCAAAGGCCCCCGTTCCCCCGTATAAATATCGTTCGTGCCACCACCACTAACCATCACGTTCCCCGCTAGGCCAGGAAGCACTTCCAGCGCTTCCTGCACAAGACTCGCATGCGCATCAAACGGCAGGCTCGCCGCCAACGCCGCGCCGGCCACCGTTTCCACGGCGGCAGCGGAGAGCGTGAGCGTGCCCACACCGACCGCGGTGATCGTCGTGCCCGCCGCGATACCCTGGCCGGCGACCGCCTCGCCCACCAGCGGCTTGCCGGCGCCCACGACCACGCCACTCACGGCCTCAGAGCCCGCTTCGAGGTTCCCCGTGACGCTCGCGCCCGTGCCAGCACCCCCGAATTCCAGCTCATACGTGCCGCCGGTGGCCTGCAAGTCGAGCTCCTGGAAGTCGTTATCGGCTGCTTCGCCCGTCAGCGCCGGGAGTTCGTGGCCCTTCAGTGGGCCCGTGAGCTGGACTTCGTAGCCGCCGGAGATCTGGGCGACCGATACCCCGCCAGCCCCGATGCCGGGCAGCCGTTCTAGTTCTTGCTGGAGCGTTTCGGCGTCTGCGTCTGCTTCGATCGCTTCTGTCTGGTGCCCGTCGAGGGCGAGCGTGAAGGTGTCCGTGACGGGGCGTTCGATAACGATCGACTGCTTCTCCTCAGGGCCTTCCAGCCCGACCTGGGCGGGGCTGCACGCCTCGCGTCCGCCCGCGGCCGCGGGGTTCAGGCTCATGCCCGCCGGGAACGTGACCGACGCGTCACGAAGATTCGCGGCACCCAAGCTCGCGAGCGTCTCGTTCTGCGCCAAATGCAGATCGATATGCGCCCCCGTGGGCAGACTCGTCCCCGTGCGTTCGGGCTGCACTTCGATCGTGGGTTCGAACTGCAGCCCACTACAGCCAGTGACCGCGGGCCACGCCGAGACCGCGGGCACCAGCGTTTCTGGCTGTGACCAGGAATCCACCACAGAGCTCATCACCAGCGGCTGGCCCGTGCACGACCCCGGCAACGTCAACAACGCCGTTTCCGTCGCTTCGACCGCGCAACCCCCGCCTTCTTTGATCGTTCTCGGCTCGAGCGCGCACGGCCCACGTTCGCTGTCGTGAGCCCCTTCGGAAGGGTTGCCCCACAACGTCGCGGTGGCCTCAAAGATCGGGTAGGTCTTGATGATTTCCGAGACTTCCGCCGACAGCGCGTAGCTACCAGCACGAACCTTGCCATCGATATGCACGACATACCCCAGCCCCACGAGGTTCGTCCCGAACTCCCCCGGCGAACCCGCGGGCGCGACCATGTTATAGAGCGCGCCGAACACCCGGTAAGGGAACCCCGCGACCTCCGCATGCAACACACCCACCGCCGAAGAGAGCGGGCACGAATTACCATCGAGCTGCGCTTCCGTGCACCGCGTCGGTGTCGCGAACGGGTCGACGACCACCCCCGGCGGGAGATTCACGACCAAGCTCTTCGGCGTACTCGGCGTTTCCACCACCACCGGTATCGGTTCTTCCCCAGCCGTTTCCACCGCTTCTCCCAAAACGCGATGGTCGAACACGAACGTCGTCGTCAGCGCAGCCGGGTGAGACCCAGCCAGCGGATGCTCCCCACTAGCCACGACCGGCGCGCCCACCCCATTACTCAAGAACCCGTCAAACCCTTCCACACCAAACGCTTCCCCCCACGCCCGCGAGACACCCACAACCCCAAACATACACACACCCACCACCAGCAACACCACCAACACCAGCCCAGCCCAGCGACCATACCCACCCACATCCACACCAATCATGCCCGCTTCTCCCTCTTGCTACCCCTACCCTTCACCGGGTAGCGTTTACGCGCACGCGCTTCACACACCCGCCGCCTGCGCCTATCATGTTTGGCCCGGCACACCCTCAACGCGGCCGCGAGCTCCTGCTTCACCGACAGCCTCGGTTTCGAGCCCCCACCAGACCCAGGCGTTTCCGGAAGATTCCCAGAACCCCCCACCGACACACTCCCCAGATCCACCGCCCCGGGCGGTACGGGAGGCGCCGGCGAAACACACCCTTCGCCCCCGCATTCAGCCGCACCCACCCGCGGCAGTTCTTCACAGCTTTCGCCTTTCACACACACACGCGCATCATACACATCGATATTACTATCAACATCCGTAGGGGCAAGCGCCTGGCGGGTAAAGAAGAACACGTCATCACCATCGGCCGACGCGTCACCGAAATACGCCGGTTCGCTCAAACCGCTCGAAATCAAAAACAAACACCCTTCATCCTGCACATCCGACACACACGACCCTTCACCATCAGCCTCCCACTCATACACATCAGTCCCCGAATCCGTATCGCCCGCCACCAACGCATCCGGCGTTTCGAAAAACACCCGGTCCCCATCCGCCGACAGGTTACGCGACAACCACGCCCCCGCGCTACCGCGAACACCGCCGCCCTCGCCCTCCAACAACGCGTCCCCCAACGGCCCGACCGCCCGGTCAGGGTTACACGACACACACGTAAGACGCCCCAACCCCCCTTCCACACCAGCCCGATAACGAAAAAACTCCGAACACACTTCCCTGGAGCCCGCGCACCGCCCGCTGTTGCCATACCCCGTCAAAGACCGCCGCGACGCGAACAACACCGTCCCCCCATCCCCCGTCACCCGCGAACGCCTCTCCACATACGGGAAAACGAGGCCGAGATAGTCGATCCAGTCTTCTTCATCGCCTTCTCCTACCGACCCCGTGTCATCCAGGCGTGCGATGAACGTCACCACCGCCGCGCCAGACGACGGCAGATACCACTCATACAGGTTCACGACTTCTGGTTCGCTGCCCGCGGTTTCGCTGGCTTTCTCGTGTTCGCCTTTCGCGTTCACGTATTCATATTCACGCGTGTCGCCCGCCAACACACCCCCCGCCACGAAATACACAGCCGACCCATCCCCAGAGCCACCCAACACACCGACCACACCAGCCGGGCTGCCCGTCAGCGCATCGGGGCTCACGGATTCTGTGGCTTCGGGCTGGATCATCAGCGTGTGTTCGCCCACCGCCGTGACCCTCGTCCCACGCTTCAGCCCCGTGCCGAAGATTTCTTCACCGACCCGGAAGACGCCCTTGCTCACGACCAGACCCGTGATTTCATTGGAGTCCTCGCTCACGTCCCCGCTGCCCATCGCCGTCACGGGCGCGACGATCGCTTCCCTCACCTGCGTCAGCGTGTCATACCGGTAGAGATCTTCGCCTTCGGTGTAGAACACGAACACGCCATCCGGCGTAGCCATCCGGAAATGCGCGGCCCCCGCCGACACCGCGGCCGTGCTCTGGCCATCTTCGCGGACAAACAGCCGCCCCGACGGCAACGCCGTGAAAAACACCCGCGAACCATCCTGCGAAATCGCGCTCTGCGTATAATGCCTATCCTGGCTCACCGTCGGCCAGGCGTATGCGCCGAGGCCCGCGACCGCCCCGCCAGGCGAGACCACACATGCCGGGCCTTCGCAGGTTTCGTGTCCTGCGGGGGGGATCATCCCGACCAGGCTCCACTGTTCGTCCACGGGCTTGTCCAGGTCGGCCTCGAACACGTTCGGCGCGTCCGCGACCGCGCCTTCGGTCAGCGGTTCCTCGGTTTCCACCAGCAGATGCTGATCATCCGCGGAGAACCCCGCGAACCACAGCTCGAATTCTTCGGTGCCCGCGCCCGCGGCCGTGTGCGCCAGCCACCGGTAGCGCTCCCCACCCGAGGGTTCGGTGTAGCGCACATAGAAGTTGCGGCCCGGCAGCGCCTGCGCCGTCAACGACGGCCCAAACACCTGGACCTCCATCTCCGAGAGATCTTCGCTGACCCCAAGATCTTCCGCTTCCGGAGCTTCACAAGGGAACACCCCTTCCGTACCCCACCCCCCACCACCAGACCCCGAGCTTATATACGTCGGGAACCCACCCTCCAGCGCACACGCTTCGGGGAACGGCGTGGTCGAGTAGTAGCTCACCCGGCGCCCCGACAACGACGCCTCCACACTACCCGGGAAGCCCTCCGCGTCGACCCCGCCCTTATCCACCGGCGAGACCTGCTCGTACTCCCGGCAATCCGGCAGATCAACCCCACGCACCTGCTTACCACGCGCCCCTTCATCCGGACACCCCGCCCGCGCCACACCCGGACACACCACCACACAACCACACCACACCAACACCACCCACGCCGCGGCGACCCACCAGCCCCTAGAGCACCCACACCCAACACCAACCACCACAAACCACCCTTTCAAACCCAAGACCCTAGACGCCAACAAACGACACACCCAACCCACCACAACGCGAAACCCCTAAGCACTCTGACGAAACCCACCAGCCCCCACCACCCCCGTTTCTCACTACCAGCACCCAGCCACCCCCCAACAACCCTACACGTCCCCAACCCCAGCCCACACACCATCCAGGGGGTGCGTTGTGGACGAGGCGCCACGTGCGCCCCGCCCACAACAATCAACACCCAGCTAGAGCACTACTGGATCTTCCAGTACGGTAACCCTTCCAGATGGATGTGCACCACACCTTCATACGTCGATGGGTTGACGCCGAATTTGAGTAAGCTACCGGTTTTCTTGCACACCAGTAAGTGATCGATCGCCGGCGTTTGCGCAGACGGTTCGAAATCACACGACTGTGTACCCTTGATCGGGAAAATCTGGCCGTGCAGAACACAGTTCACGCCCGCCGGTAATTTGTATTCAATTTCAACGAACGTTGTGCCTGGTTCTTTTGGTAAGAACACCACTAACTTTAACGACTGCAAGTGGCCTACCAGTTCTTCCGTTGTGATCGTGCCCGCCGGTTTGCCCGGGTTGCCGGGTTCGCAGTTCGCCGGTTTCGGGATGGTGCAACCCGTGTATTTAATCACGATTTTGATTGCTAACGTAGCCGTCGACGGCTGCGCCCCGAACGTACCCTCCGTACAGATGATTTCCGTTTTGACCCCGACGAGTTCGCCCGTCAACGTCGATTTTAACAGTAACCCTAACTCTCTCGGGAACGCTTCTTCCACTAATGCTTCGCCGAAATTCCCGGCACCGGGGTGTTCGCATAACGCATCCGTGAATTTAGTGCCTCCTAACACGCAGTAGAACGTCGCTTTACCTTCGGCGTCCGCCCACGACCACGCATACTCGCCGTTTTCAACATAACTCGAACTTTCACACCTGGGTTCACCCACGCCCCATAAGCCTTTGAGAGTCGAGGGGACCAGTTTACACACCTTCAGAGCCGGCGCCGTCGCAGCGGTCGCGCTAGTGGCCGCGAACGCGCCAAACGCGAAAGCCGTCAACCCTGCCACCAGTGCCAGCCCCAGCATACACTTAATCTTCGACATAACAAAACCCTTTCATCGCCAACGCCGAGAATGGGCGCGGACGAATTGTCTAATGCGAGGTCCACATGTCACACCACCAGCACGGGCGGTGCTAACAGGCGGCCCCAGAACACCCCCAAGGATCCAAAGCCCGAACCCCACAGGGACGCCACCAGGAATACCACCACCAACACGCCACCGTCAACAGCAAAACCACCACCAACCACCGCTCATCGAGAAACCCCTGCAATCTCCCAATTCTCCAAAAGCAGAAAAACGGCGAAGAAGGAAACAACAAGCACGAACCACGTGCCGAGACAAGCTGCCGAGACTCAGGGGGCGCTCTCATGTCAAGGCCGCAACGCGCGCGAGACCATCATTCACGGCGGGCAAGTAGCTGGAAGTAGTTGCGCTCCCGGCCCAGGACAGGAGTTGAGCGAGTAGCCGGGGGATTCGCGCCCCCCAGCCCTCTCAGAACCGGACGTGACGGTCTCCTGTCATCCGGCTCCCATCCTCCGGCCTTCGGCGTTGCACCCGCCTGCCAGCGAGCGAAGAGCTCCCTCGATCCCGTGCTTGCAGGGTGCCATCCGCATGCTGTAGTCACCCTTTCAGCCACCGCTGCACACAGAGGAGTATCCGCTGCTCGTTCGTGTGATGAGCGACCGCGCGGAGCACGAGCCGAGGATCGAGGCTGTCGACAAAGAACCGGGGGTCTGCGCGCGACGGCCGGCGACCTCGCTGGACCCGGTAGATCGCCTGGCGTGAGATCCGCAGGACTCGCGCCAGCGCTGAGGGACTGTGCCCCTCAGCGACGAGCTGCCGGGCTCAGACGACGCGCTGTCCCACTCCCACATCCGGCACCCGTTCCCAGGATCTCCAGCTCGTAGGTCTTGCGCCCGAGCGTGCGCTCCTCCCTCCCGGACAGACGCTCAGCACCGCCCTCCAGCAGCTTCTCGCCGCAGCTATAGAACAGCGTCTCCGAGATCTGGTGCTCACGGCAGACCTCCGCGACCGACACCTCACCACGCAACCCGGCAAGCACGATCTCGAGCTTCTGCTGAACCATCCACGTGTCCATGCCGAGCGTCCATCGAGAGCTGGCTTCGCCGCCGGAAGGAGCGTCTACGCCTGGCGCCACGAGCTCGACCCGGCGCTTACGCGCGGTGGGCAGGGCACACGCGCGCCCCGCCCACCACAAACAACACCTTGGCTACAGCGCTACTGGATCTTCCAGTACGGTAACCCTTCCAGGTGAATATGCACCACACCTTCATACGTGAATTTTTCGGTGCCGAATTTGAGTAAGCTACCGGTTTTCTTGCACACCAGTAAGTGATCGATCGCCGGCGTTTGCGCAGACGGTTCGAAATCACACGACTGCGTACCCTTGATCGGGAAAACCTGGCCGTGCACAACACAGTCCACGCCCGCCGGTAATTTGTATTCGAGTTCGAACCATGTTGTGCCTGATTCGGGTAAGAACACCACTAACTTTAACGACTGCAAGTGGCCTACCAGAGGTTCCGTTGTGATCGTACCCGCCGGTTTGCCCGGGTTGCCGGGTTCGCAGTGTTCCGGTTTCGTGATGCTGCAAGACGTGTACTTGATCACGATTGCGTTCACTAACGTAGCCGTCGACGGCTGCCCGTTGAAACGACCCTCAGTGCAAACGATTTCCGTTTTTACCCCACTGAGTTCGCCCGTCAACGTCGATTTTAACAGTAATCCTAACTCCCTCGGGAACGGTTCCACCACTAATGCTTCGCCGAAATTCCCAGGACCGAGGTGTTCGCATAACTCATCCGTGAATTTAGTGCCGCCTAACACACAGTAGAACGTCGCTGCACCTCCGGCGTCCGCCCACGACCACGCATACTCGCCGTTTTCAACATAAGTCGAACTTTCACACCTGGGTTCGCCCACGCCCCATAAGCCTTTGAGAGTCGAGGGGACTAGTTTACACACCTTCAATGCCGGCGCGCTCGCAGCCGACGCACTAACAGCACCCAGCACACCAAACACCAGCAGCGCCAGCCCAGCCGAAAACACCAAACCCAACACACATCTCACTCGAAACATAACCAACCAACCCTTTCCATTCGCCCAAGTCGGACGACGTTAACACACGCGGGGCGCCACACCACCCTGGTAGAGCGGCACAACACAAACCCCATACCCACCCAAGAGAATCGACCACGAGCCCTCGGGTTGGACCACCATCATTACCACCCAAACGCGACCCCCGTCAACCACCACCACAGCAAAGCGCCACACCAAACCCAACACCAACACAAACCACCCGCAAACCACCGAAACTCCACATCACGAAAACCGCAGCCGGTAAGAAACAGATCACCAAGAGACAAGCGGCGGCGTCCACGGTTTGCGCGGCCCTACGGCGCCCTGCCGCAGCAACGACCTCAGAACGGACGGCGCGCCAGCAGCCACACGTTGCGACGGTGAAACGGCATCAACGCCAGCGCCGCGAACACACGCGGACGGCGCTTGCGACGCGTGCGAGCAGAGATGATGCCGACACCCGGAGTGACCGACTCGTAGCTCACCTGCCGCACGTCAAAGCCCTGGTCGGCGAACAGCTGACGGAAGCTTTTCCTGGTGAAGGGCCGCCGATGGGTGTAGTCGTCCCACACCCAGCGCTGGGCGTCGGGCGAGGAAGCGAACACAGACCCGCCCGGCCGCAGTACACGCAGCGCCTGCGCGACCAGCGCACCGGGGTCGGCGATGTGCTCGAGCACATCCTTGATGATGATCGCGTCGAAGCTCTCATCGTCGAACGGCAGTGACTCTTCGACGTCGCCCTCGATCACATTCCTGCCGCGCTCGACGGCGATCCGCACCGCATCGGAGGAACCGTCGATGCCGGTGTAGCAACGAAAGTACTCCGCCAGCCAGCCGACGCCGCAGCCGATGTCCAAGAGCTCCGCGTCCGGCGCGAAGTGCCGCGTGACATCGGCCCAGTAACCCGGGAACCTGTGCCAGTCGAAGTACTCCGCCGTATAGACCGCTTGCTCGCTCATTGGACAATCCAGTAGCCGGCTGAAGCTAGCACTCTCCTTTTCGGCGACTGCGCATCGCGACCGGGTGCCTCTAACCAGCGCGAATAGCGTGCGTCCCATGTTTCCATCCCCTGCCGGCTGAGGGTCTGGAGGTGACGAACGCTCGGGCTTGCTTCAGGCCGCCAGCAGCCGATCGTAGGCGTTGGCCAGCCGCTCCGCCGCCGCGCTTGCGGAATACCGGCGCACGATCGCCTCGGGATAGCTGACGCGGGCGCCGGCGGGACGTGCGAGCGGACCCGCGGCCAGCGCCCGCGCGATCGCCGGCCAATCGCCCGCGGGGACGAGCTCGACGGGCGTGCCCCGCACGACCTCTGGAATCGCTCCGCTCGTCGTGCTGACGATCGCCAGCCCCGCCGTCATCGCCTCCGCGATCACGAGACCGAACTGCTCCTCCCAGAAGGCGTGGGGTATGTCGTACGGGTGCAGCTGAGCGGTCGCCGTACCCTGGCTGGCCAGCACCATCGCCGACGCCTCGGCGAACACGCTCGGCATCTGCTCGTGGGCGACGCCGCGGATCTCCACCGCGTCGCCCAGCCCGAGGTCGGCCGCGTGCGCGCGCAGACGCGACTCCTCCTCGCCGGAGCCGACGATCAGCAGGCGCGGGCGGACGGTCTCGCCGGCGGGCGTGCGGATCATGCCGCGGTGCAGCAGGGCAAGCGCGCGCAGGACATCGTGGTGGCCCTTCTCCCACACGAGCCGGCCCGGCGAGACGATCGTGTGAACGCCGGGGTTTCGCTTGCGCGGCGCGGCGCGGAAGCGTGCGGCCTCGACGCCCGGCGGGCACACTGTTATCCGCTCGGGGGAGACCCCCTCGAGCTGCAGGGCGAGCGCCGCACGCTCGGTGGCCGCCAGGAACAGGTCGGTCTCCGCGAGCACCTGCTCGCGGTAGCGCCGCGCATGACGGTTACGGTAGGCGACCAGCAGCGGCAGCGTCTCGTTCACGGTCTGCACGAGGCGAAACCCGCACAGGCGGCGTTGCCGTGCCGCTTCGGCCGCATACCAGAAGCTCAGCTCGGAGGCATGCACGATGTCCGCGCGCGCGAATGCGTCCTTGGCCGATATGTACCTGTCGCCCAGCACCATCGCCGCGAGCTCGCCGATCGGACCGCGTGGCAGCAGTTCGCGCAGCGTCCGCACCGGCACGACGCGCAAGCCCTGCAAGGAGGTGGAGCGGTTGGGGCCGGCGATCAGAGACGAGACCTTGCCCGTGAGCAGATATGAGACCTGATAGCGGTCGGGCAACTCCAGCCAGGGATGCATTTCGTAGGGTCTGAACATCTGACCGCGGATGACGAGTACCGAGGGCACGGCGGGCGAGCTACCGGCCTACAGTCGCCGAACGAGCACGGCGAGGTTGAACGAGGCCCTGCCCCAGCCGATGCGGTAGTCGAGATGCCCGAGCTCTCCGCCCCACTCGAGGACCATCCGGTGCAGACGCGGACATCGCCTGAGACCCAGCGAGCTGAAGTAGGCGACGTTCGACCACAGCGCATAGAGCAGTCCGCCCCCCCTGAATACGCGCTCGACCGCTTCATCGAGCTCCCATCCCGCGCGCCGCAGCAGATCTTCGAGGTCTTGCACCCGGTAATGGCGATGCTCGGCCTCGCGCGCCGGCCCCGGTCGGCCCTCGGGCGCCAGATCTCGCGTGCGCTTCTCGATGGCCGTGTAGAGCTGTGGTGACAGACGCCAGAGCATCGGCGCGATCCGTCGCGGGTAGTTGACGGGATCCAGGAAGTCGAACCAGCCCCGATGCGGCGTCGTCAGGATCAGAAACCCCCCCGGAGCCAGGACCCGTCTGAGCTCGGCCAGGGCTCGCACCTCGTCGCGCACGTGCTCGATCACATCGGCGCACACGACGGTGTCGAAGCTGTGATCGGGAAACGGTATCGCCTCACACGATGCCAGCCTCAGCTCCAGCGTCGGATCGCGCTCACGAGCAGCCGCGACCTCGTCGGCATCGAGCTCGATCCCGACGGCGTATGTCGCCCTTCGCGCGTACACGCTCGTCGCCTCGCCTCGAGCGCATCCGGCGTCGAGCAGGCTGCCGACGCTGCTCGGCAACCAGCTATCGATCAGCCAGACCCTGTCGCGAAGCTTCACGTCGCAGGCTAGGAGCCAACGTTTGGCACGAGCTCGCTGTCGGGCGTGCTCCGATCGGCTCTGATCTCCGGCATTCGCGAGACCAGGCGCACCTCGGGCATCGGCACGATGAACTGGCCACCGCGATCGAGGAACTCGCGCTCGCGACCGAGGAACTCATCCAGGAAGTGCCACGGCAGCGCGAGGTAATAGTCTGGCTTCAGTTCCCGCGAGCGGGCCTCGCTGATGATCGGGATCTTCGTGCCGATCGTTTCCGAGCCGTGCTTGTCGGGGTTGCGATCTGCCGCATAGGGGACGAGAGTATGGTCGATCCCCGCGTATTGCAGGATCGTGTTTCCCTTGGTGGAGGCGCCGTACACGTGAATCGTCTTGCCTTCCTCGACGATCTGGTGACACATGGCCCCGAGCTCCTCGCGCACGCGCTCGGCCGCGACCGCGAAGCGCTCGTACGGCTCGGCGGCGTCGAGCGCCATCTCGAACTCCCTGACGCGAAGCTGCTGGAGCTGTTCGGCGTCCTGTCCCTGGGCGGCGAAGCGCCCGGCACGGCGCACGAACAGCCGCACCGAACCGCCGTTGATGGCGTTGACCTCGGCTCGCACCACCCCCAGGCCCGCGTCTGCCAGGAGCCGCTCGATGACGGCCAGCGAGTAGTACTCGAGGTGCTCGTGGACGATCGCGTCGAACTGGTTCATGTCGAGCATCGCGGGCAGGTAGTGCAACTCGATCACCCACACGCCGTCGTCCGCCAGGGCCTGGGATACCTCCTCGACGAACGCGCACGGATACTCGAGGTCGTAGAACATGGCGATGCTCGTGACGATCCGCGCCCTGCGGTCGACGTGACGCTGGCGCAGATGCTCGTAGGCGTAGAAGTCGCGAACGACCTCATACCCCTTCTCGACCGCGTAGTGGCTGACGTTCGCGGGATCGAAGCCGAGATATCTCAGGTCGGATGCCTCGTAGCCGTCGAACAGCGTCCCGTCGTTGCAGCCGATGTCGATCACGAGATCGCCGGGGCGCAGGCTCACCATCTCCTCGGCCTGCGCCGCGATCTGGTGCAGATTTTCGGTCATCGTCTGGTTGACGCCACTGCGATACCAGTATGAGCGATAGAGGATGCTGCCTGGAACGGTGTGTCGCAGCTGGACCAGTCCGCAACCGTTCTCGTTCTGCGTAGTGTCGCACCTCACCAGTTCGAGCGGCACGCGTCGTGACACGGGCTGCTGACCGCCGGGCTCCGCGAACGCCCCGGCGATGTATTGATCGCCGAGTGAAAGCACGGGAACGAGATCTGGCGAGCCACAGATCCGGCAACTGGTACGGGTTGTCAGGCTCGTCCGTGGCGATTGCACGATCCGCAAGCTAGCACGAGATCGCGAGCTCTGTCTCGGCTTTGACGGTTTCGTTTCTCACTTTCTGAGCGATATCGTTAACGCTCACATGTCCGTCGACGCCGGCCCAGAGACGCCGATCGAGCTTTCGATCTGCATCCCCACCTACAACTTCGGCGAGTTCATCGGTGAGACGCTCGCCAGCATCATGCCGCAGGTTCTCGACGGCGTCGAGGTGGTGATCCTCGACGGCGGCTCGACCGACCAGACCTCCGCGGTCGTTCACGCTTTTCAGGCACGCTTTCCGGCGCTGCGCTACCACCGCCGCGAGCAGCGGGGAGGGATCGACCGGGACATGGCGCGTACCGTCGAGCTGGCGCGTGGCGAGTACTGCTGGCTGTTCAGCAGCGACGACACGATGAAGCCCGGCGCGATCGGGCGGGTGTTGACGGAGATCCAGAGCGGTCTCGACGTGTACCTGTGCGGTCTCACCCTCTGCACGTGTGACATGCGCCCGCTCGAGGACCATCCGATCCTCGACGCCCCGTCCGAGACGATCTTCGACCTCGGCCGTAAGGGCGATCGCCGTGTCTACTTCGAGCGCGCGGCGAGCACGACCGCCTTCTTCAGCTTCCTTGGCTCGGTGATCTTCAAGAGGGCGCGCTGGGATGCGATTGCGCTCGACGAGGACTTCGTCGGCAGCTGCTGGGCCCACGTGGCTCGAATGTTCCGCATGATCCCCGCCGGCCTGCGCGTCAAGTACCTTGCGCCGGCGTACCTGTACAAGCGCTGCGACAACGACTCGTTCATGGACGACGGGCTGATCCGCCGCTTTGCGATCACGATCGACGGCTACCACCGCCTCGCCGACACCTTCTTCGGCCACGACAGCCACGAGGCCCATCACATTCGTCGTGCTGTGAGCGCCGAGTTCCCACCGTACACGCTGGCGTTCGCGAAGATGACGAGCCGCGGAGCCCCGCCGGCGGATCGTCGCCTGCTCGAGCGTCTCGTGGCGACCGTATATGCGGACTCCTCGTGGCGGCATCGGCTCTACCGGGGCATCTACCGCAGCGCCCCGGTGCTCCCCTTCAGGACCCCGCCGGCTCGCATCTAGCTGCGGCGTGCCGTGGCGGTGCACTCATATCCGGCCGTGTGCCACCAGGCGGCTCTGGAGCAGGGCGCTTCTGGCGAGATCCCTGATCACTCGCTCGCGAGATCTCCAGGGCGTCGCGGACACCAGCTCGATGGCGCTTTTCGCGCGAGCCGGAAGTCCAACCAGGCGATCGATGCTGAAACGCCTCACCGGATACGGCACGACCTCCTTGAAACCCACGCTGTGAAGCATTGCCACAACGGCCGCGCGGTTCGGACCCCACGTGTCCACGCGTGTCTCCACCACGAGCAGCTCCTCCGTCACACCGGCGATTGCCTCGAGCGCCGACAGTTGGTCGCGCGCAAGCTCGAGAGCGCCCAGGAACAGCACCACGTCGAACTTCCCGACCGTCTGCGTGGCGATGTCGTGCATCTCCACGTCGGAGACCTCGACTCGGGAGTCGAGCGCGTCTTTCGTGCGCTGGAAGGTGCCCGTGCCTCCCGGCCGGCGCCGGCCATGCGCGTCCACCGCCACGACGCGGGAGGCGCCGAAGCGCTCCGCCACGAACGCGAAGTACCCGTCGAAGGCGCTCACATCGAGGACGGTCTTGCCGACGAGGTCCGGTAGGCGCAGCGACAGGAGCGTCTCGAAGCCATGCCACCAATCTGTGGTGAGAGCGCCCTGCATCGGCCATCGAAGCTAGCGCGCCCACCGCCGCGCGGCGAGACGCCGCCGCCAACCTCTCAGCCCAGCGCGCAGGTCGTACTGTGAGTGTTTCCGTCCGTGTGGTTAAGCCTGGTTTCCCCGGGCGATCTTGCGCAGGTCGATCGTCTGGTCGTACAGCTTCGCGTCGACGCCCTCCTCGAGTGCCACATCGCGCAGCGGCCGTCCCGTGGCCGTGGCCTTCTGGACGATCGCCGTCCCCTTGTCGTAGCCGATCGCGCCGTTGAGCGCGGTGGCGACGGCCAGCGTGGCGGCGGCGGAGGCTGCGGTCCCGAGCTTGTTGGCGCGGATGCCGTCGACGCACTTCTCCGCGAGGACACACGAGGCGGAGGAGAGCAGCTGCAGCGACTGCAGCAGGTTGCGTGCGATCAGCGGGATGCGCACGTTCAGCTCGAACTGGCCCTGCATGCCGCCGATGGTGATCGCGGTGTCGTTGCCGATGACCTGCGCCGAGACCTGCAGGACGACCTCGGGGATCACCGGGTTGACCTTGCCGGGCATGATCGAGGAGCCCTTCTGCAGCTCGGGCAGGAACAGCTCGCCGATGCCCGCACGCGGTCCCGAGCCCATCAGCGCGAGGTCGCCGGCGATCTTGGTCAGCGACACCGCCACCACCTTCAGCGCGCCGGAGAGCTCGACGAGCGCGTCGCGGTTGGCCTGCGCCTCGAACGGGTCCGCCGGCGCGGCGATCTGCCTGAGGCCGGATTCCCGCTTCAGGCGCGCCCGGACCTTCTCGGCGAAGCGCGGATGCGTGTTCAGGCCGGTGCCGGTGGCGGTGCCGCCGAGCGGGATCTGTCCGACGTGGACGAGGGCGCCCTGCACGCGCTCCTGAGCCAGGGCCATCTGCGCCGCGTAGCCGGCGAGCTCCTGGCCGAGCGTCACCGGCACGGCGTCCATCAGGTGCGTGCGCCCGGCCTTGACGACGTTCTCGAAGCTGCGGGCCTTCCTCGCGAACGAGCGCTCGAGCTGCTTGAGCGCGGGCAGCAGCTCGTTCTGGGCAAGATCCAGCGCAGCCAGGTGGACGGCGGAGGGAAACACGTCGTTGGAGGACTGCCCCATGTTGACGTGGTCGTTCGGGTGCACGTTCTCGCCTGCCAGGCGCGCGATCACCTCGTTCGCGTTCGTGTTCGTGGAGGTGCCCGAGCCGGTCTGGAACACGTCGATCGGGAACTGCCGGTCGTGCTCGCCGGCCGCAATCTCGCCGGCGGCCTTCTCGATGCGCGCGGCGCTGCGCTTGGAGAGCAGCCCCAGTTCGCAGTTGACGGCGGCGGCGGCTCCCTTGATGCGCGCCAGCCAATGGATGACCGAGACGGGCACGGTCTCGCCCGAGATCGGGAAGTTCTCGACGGCCTTGGCGGTCTCTGGACCCCACAGCTGCTGATCGGGCATCGGCTCTCCTTTGCGCATAGGGATGCGCCAAGACCCTATCCGCAGGACGCGAACTACGCCCGAATCGCGCGAGCGGCCGTCAGGAAGGCCTCGGTTTCCTCCAGGGCGCCGGGCGTCCCGATCTCGTAGAAGCGCTCGCCGGCGGCATACCCGCAGAGCTCGCGCCGGCGCGCCAGCGCGCCGTAGAGGACCGCGAGATCGCCCTCGAACTCCCCGCCGCGCTCGAGCGCGGCGGCGGTCAGTCCGCCCAGGCCGTAGTCGATCCAGACCATGTCCGGTTCCGGCGCGTGCTTGTCGTAGGCGGTCACGAGGCCGTGCTGATAGCGGACGTTCGACGCGTCCCAACGTCCCGCGTTGCGCAGGACGACCATCAGCGCGGGCAGGCCGCTGGCGCGCCAGCGCTCGGCCGCGGCTCGGTAGTCCAGGCGCAGGTAGGCATCGCCGTAGAGCACGAGGAAGCGCTCGGGCAGGATCGAGAGCGCGCGGCGGATCGCCCCGAGCGTGCCGTCGAGCCCGGGGCCGTCGTAGCTGTAGGCGATGCGCACGCCGGACTGCTCGGGCCCGATGCGGGCCTCGATCGTCTCCCCCAGGTGACCCACGCAGATCACCGCTTGCCGCGCGCCGTGGGCCGCCAGCAGGCGCAGCTGGTGGATCAGGAACGGCTCGCCCGCGACTTCCACCAGCGGCTTGGGCAAGCCGTGCGCGCGAGCGCCCAGGCGGGTGCCGCGCCCGCCGGCGAGGATGCAGACGGGCGGCAGCGCCGCGACGCCCACCTCAGTCTGCCCCCCAGTCCAGGTCGCGGTCGCGCGGCACGATCCGCCGCAGCGTGTACACGTCGGAGTCGAGCTCGGCTAGGTGCCGCGGGAGCTCCGCCACGGGTCCCAGACCGCGCTCAGCAGCTTGCCGGTGATGCCGTCGCTCGCCGCCGAGCCCAGGAACACGGCGAGCTTGGCGCCCTCCCGCAGCGGAATGCCGCCGCTGCGCCGCTGCTCGAGCGCGCGCCGGTAGAAGTCATCCCCCACGCGCTCCGGGCCGGCGCCGAGCACCTCGTCCAGCAGGCGCGTGTTGAGCGCGCCGGGGGCGATCGCGTTGACGTCCACCCGGTGCTCGCGCAGTTCCTCGGCGAGCGTCTCGGCGAAGCGCACGACCGCGGCCTTCGAGGCGGCGTATGCGCTGAGTCCGGGCAGTGGGCCGGTGGCCCCGCCACCGGACAGCTGGACGATCTTGCCGTAGCCGCGCGTGGTGAAATGCTCGAGCAGCTCGCGAGCGGGCAGGACCGACCCGAACAGGTTGATCTCCACCGCTCGTGTCCATGCTGGCCAATCGGTGTGGGTCAGCCCGCCCTTCGGGCCGTAGACGCCGGCGTTGGACACGAGGATCGTGATCTCGCCCAGGCCGCTGAGCGCCACTTCCACCAGCCTGCCCACGTCCCCGACGCGGGACACGTCGGCCACCTCGCCCAGCACCGTCTGGCCAGCCGAGGCATGATCCTGCAGCTCGTCGAGCGCCTCCAGCAGGGCTCCGCCGTCGCGCCCGCAGATGCACACGCCCGCCGCCCCCTCCTCGAGATAGGTGCGCGCGATCTCCAGGCCCAACCCCTGACTGCCCCCCGTGATCAGCGCCGTGCGCCCGGCCAGAGCTCCGCTCACGCGGGCGTCCCCTCGCGCGGCGCGGCCGCTGAGCGCCCGCCGGGCCTCGCCTGCGGGCGCCTGCCCAGCGGACTCGCCGGTGCGCTGCCGACCCGCACGTAGTGCACGTCCGCACGCGCCGCGAGCAGCTCACGAAGCGCGCCGCCGGGGTCGATCACCCGCGCCGGCGTGGCCAGCCCGGACACGAGCTCCTCGACGGGCACCTGCAGGTAGTCGGGCCAGGCGGTGCAGACGACCAGCGCCTGCGCTCCGGCGAGCGCCTCCAGCGGCGATGCGCACAGCTCGATCGCGCCCGCAAGATCAACCGGTAGCGCCGTCACCGCCGGGTCGTGGGCGCGCACCTCGCTGCCGCTCTCGGCCAGCCAGCGACACAGCTCGATCGCGCTCGATCGTCGCAGCGTGTCGGTGCCGGGCTTGTAGGTCAACCCCCAGATCGCCACGCGCCGGCCGGCGAGCGCCCGCCGCCCGCGGTCATCGCCGCCGAGCAGCTCGAGCAATTTGCGCCGCGTCCACTGCCTGTGTGCGTCGTTGCCGGCGAGCACCCCGGCGAACACGTGCGCGGGCAGGCCGCGATGCTCTGCCAGCCCACACAGGAAGCCGACGTCGCGAGCCAGGGTTCCGCCGGCGAACGCATCGCCGGGGGCGAGGTACGCGTGCGGCCCGATGCGCGGCTCGCTCTTCAGCGCGCGCGAGACCTCCTCGGCGTCGGCGCCCAGCGACTCGCAGATCTCGGCGATCTCGTTGATGAACGCGACCGACGTCGCGAGGAAGCCGTTGAGCGCGTGCTTGGACATCTCGGCGGACTCGACCCGCATCCACTCGACTCGCGCCCCGAACGGCGCGAGCAGCTCCGCGAGCTCATTCCGGTCGCGCTCGCTGCGGACTCCGGCGACGATGCGCTCGTCGCGCGCGCGGAAGCACTCGAGCGCGCGTCCCAGGCGGAGGTTCTCGGGCACGCAGGCGAAGCGCAGGTCGTCGTGTCCCCGCCTGGCGGCGCAGCGCTCGCGCAGCCTTGCGACGCTGCCGGCCGGCAGCTGCGAGGAGACGATCGCGAGCGAGTCCGCGGGCAGCGGCGCGAGCAGCTCCACCGCCCGGGCCAGGACCCACTCGACGTCGGCGTTGTCGTCGTCGTCCACGGGCGTGTCGAAGGTCACCCACGCGCACCGCGCGTCCGCCAGGGCATGCGGCTCGCAGGCGAAGCTCATCCGCTGCGCGTTGCGTGCCAGCAGCTCGTCGAGCCCGGGCTCCGAGACCGGAGCACGGCACGCGCGCAGCCCCGCGACCGACTCCGGGTCGGGGTCGACGCCGATGACCTCGCATCCGGCATCGGCCAGGCACGCGGCCGTCACGCTCCCCAGGTGCCACAGGCCGATCACGCCGATCGGCCCATCCCGATGCGCCGTCTGCCCCGCCACGGTCAACCCGATGCCACGCTCGCGCAGCGCATGTCCGCGTAGGGGCCGGCGGCGTACGCCGCCTCCACCTGCACCCAGGCATCGCGCGCCGATCGCAGGTCGCCGAGCAGCGGACGGCCATCCGCCGCGGCGATCGCCGCGGCGAAGTGCTCCCATTCGGCCGTCCACGAGCCGTCGTGGTCGGGGTAGCGGGTCTCCTCCAGCGAGGGCGGCCCCAGCTCGCGGCCCATGCGGTAGATCCGCAGTCGCTGCGGCCCGTAGGAGCGCACGAGGCCGTCCACCTGGACCTTGGCCGCTCGGCAGTAGACCTCGAGCGAGAACAGGTTCTTCCACTCGGTCCAGCTCACGTGGAGCATCGCCCACGGATCGTCTCGCGAGCTCGCCTCGCCGAGCAGCAGCGCGGCGTTGTCCTCGACCTCGGCGTCCCAGAACTCCGTGCGCAGCAGCGCCGAGTGCAGCGGCAGCGGGCCCGCCAGCCAGTTGCTCAAGTCGAGCAGGTGCATGCCCTGGTCGACCAGCTCGCCGCCTCCGGAGCGCTCTCGCTGCACTCGCCACTCGCGCTCGTAGCCCGGGCGACCGCCGTGACCGTAGCGGGCGCGCACGTGCATCAGCTCGCCGTGGCGTCCCGAGTGGACCTCCTCGACCGCGCGGGCGATCCCGGGGTGGAAGCGATGGTTGAAGCCCACCTTGACCAGGCGGCCGCTGGCGCACTGAGCGTCGATCAGCCGGTCGATCTGCGCGCTGGAGATGCCGGCCGGCTTCTCGACCAGCACGTGCGCCCCGGCGCCGAGCGCGAGCTCGGCGAGAGCCGCCAGCTGGTCGTGGACGGTCGCGACGATCACGACCTCGGGGGCGAGCGCCAGCAGCTCTTCGGGCGTGGCGCATCGCCGGCAGCCGTAGCGCGCGGCGAACGCATCGGCCACGGCGCCCTGCAGATCGCAGCAGCCCGCCAGCAGATCCTCTGGCGAGAGCGCCTCGACGCGCTTGACGCCGATCCGCCCGCAGCCGATCACGCCCACGCTGAGGCCACGCCTGCTCATGCGTACTCGCTCGCGTAGGCGCCGCTGAACTCGAAGTCGAACGCCAGCTCCGGCGCGTTCATCGCGGCCATCGCTCGTCTCGTGTCCTCGGGCCGGCGCGTGTACACGAGCAGGAAGCCCCCGCCGCCGGCGCCGACGAGCTTGCCGCCGATCGCGCCGTTGCGACGCGCCAGCGTATAGAGGCCGTCGATGCGCTCGTCGGTCATCCCCGGCGAGCGCGAGCGCTTGTGCTGCCAGTGCTCGTGCATCAGCTCCGCGTACTCCTCGAGCCGTCCTCCCTGCAGCAGCTCGCGGCTGCGCAGCCCCAGCTCCTTCGTGCGGTGCATGTTCGCGAGCATCTGCTCGTCGCCGGCCTTCGAGCGCGTGTCCTGGTCGGCGAGCATCCGCGAGGCCGCGCGCGCCTCGCCGGTGTAGAACAGCAGCAGCTGGTCGCGCATCCTGCGCAGCGTGGTCTGGCCGAGCTCGAGCGACTCCACCTCGACGCGGCCGTCCGGATGGAACGTGTAGGCGCAGATGCCGCCGTGCGCGGCCACGTAGGGGTCCTGCTTGCCGACCGGCTCGCCGAGCACGTCGATCTCGATCTCACACGCCAGCTCCGCCAGTTCTCCCGGCGTGATGGCGGTGCATCGGGCACGCGCGAGCCCCTTCAGCAGGCAGACGGTGTATGCGCCCGAGGAGCCCATGCCCGTGCCCGCGGGCACGTCGGCCACCGAGGCTATCTCCAGGGGGTTGCCGTTCCAGTGGCGCCGCAGGCTCTCGCGTAGGATCGGGTGGCGGATCTGCGTTACGTCGTCGACCTCCTCCATCTCCGAGTACTTCATGCGATAGCGGCGCTGGAAGACCGTGTGGGTGAGCATGTAGGCGTACTTGTCGATCGCGCCGGAGACGATGAAGCCGCCGTGCTCGCCGTAGTAGGAGGGCAGGTCGGTGCCGCCTCCGCCGAGCGAGATCCGCAGCGGCGCGCGGCTGAAGATGACGCTCACCGCTGCCGCCGCCCGCTCATGAGAGCGCGCCCTCCGCCACCGCGTCGCGCCACGTGTGCTCGTTGGCGTCGAACCACTCCAGCGTTCGCGCCAGCGCCTGCTCGATCGTCAGGCACGGTCTCCAGCCGAGCGCACGCAGGCGCGTCGTATCCAGGCGAATCAGCGGGCTGTCGCCCACCCAGCCGCGACAGCCGCCGGCGTGCTCGATCTCGGGCGAGAGCGACAGATGCTCGGCGATCAGCGCGACGGAAGCGTCGACGAGCAGTGTTTCGTCGGTGCCGACGTTGTACACGTGGGTCGCCGCGGCGTCGGCTTCGTGGCTGGCGCATGCGGCGAGCATCGCGCTGACGCAGTCCTGCACGTAGACATAGGACTTCTCCTGGCGACCGTCGCCCAGCACGCGCAGGCGTGTGGGATCTTGCTTGAGCGCGCGGTAGAAGTCGTAGACGTGCCCGTGGGTGTAGCGCTCGCCGAGGACCGACACGAGACGGCAGATGACGCCGGTGAAGCCGAATGCCGTCGCGTAGGCGGCGACCAACGCCTCACACGCCACCTTCGATGCGCCGTACAGCGAGGTCTGCAGCGGGAAGGGTGCGTCCTCGGGTGTGGGGAACGTGCCCGGCTCCCCGTAGACGGAGCCGGTCGACGTGAACAGGATCCGCGCGACGCCTCGCGCGCGCATCGCCTCGAGCACGTTCGAGGTCGCGATCGTGTTCTGCTCCAGGTCGCGGCGGGGGTGGTCCGGCCCTCGACGCAGATCTGCGTTGGCCTGCAGGTGAAAGACCCAGTCGCATCCGTCGATCGCCTCTTCGAGGGTCGGCGGATCGAGCACGTCGCCCTCGATCAGGGTCACGCCCGACCTGGCCGCGGCGGCGGCGAGGAACTCCCGCCGGCCGGTGCTGAGATCGTCGATGAGCACGACCTCCACGCCGTGCTCGAGCAGACGATCGGCGAGGTTGCTGCCGATGAATCCGGCCCCGCCGGTGATGCACGCGCGCCTCACAGCTCGAAACCGGCAGCGAGCGCATCGTCGTGGAACATGCGGACGGTCTCCAGCGAGAACTGCTCGAGGCCCTTGCCGAGGCCGTCGAGCTTGGGCAGCAGATCGTGGGTGATGGTGATGATGTGGCAGCCGACCGCGTTGGCCTGGATCAGGTTGAGGATCTCGCGCGGGGAGGCCCAGATCAGCTCCGAGCGCGGAGCCTGCGCCATGATCTCCACGGCACGGGCCATGATCGGCATCGGATCGACCCCGGCGTCGGCGATGCGCCCGGCGAACACCGATATGTAGGAGGGCGCACCCTCGGCGAGCGCCGCGGCGACGACCTCGACCTGCGGCGTGGTGAACAGTGCGGTGACGTTCACTTTCACCCCATTCTCGGACAGCTCTCGCGCGAGCGGCGCCATCGACTCTCCGCCGGTCGAGGTGACGGGAATCTTCACGTACACGTTGTCCCCCCACGCGGCGATCGCGTGGGCCTGGCGTCTCATCTCATCGGCGTCGTCGGCGAACACCTCGAAGGAGATCGGGTGCTCGCTGACGCGCTCCAGCAGCTCCCTCGCGAAGCGGGTGTAATCGCTGAGGCCGGCCTTGCGCATCAAGGTCGGGTTGGTCGTGAAGCCCGCGATTCGCGAGTCGGCGGCCAGCGCCAAGATGCCCTCGAGGTCCGCCCCGTCGGCGAATATCCGTGTCGATATCTGCTCCAGCATGGTGATCGCGTTCCCGGCGCAGGCCACCATAACTAGCTCACTTCACTGCGATTGTTTTCCACTGGCTGCCCGCCATCCTGTCCACCGCCTGAACGAGGTCGGCGGCGTCGACGTCCGGGTGCGCCGCCCGCAAACGCTTGTGAACGCTGCCCGGATGGTGGATCAACAGGGTTCGGCAGCCCGCCGCCCTGCCCGCCGCGATATCCGCGTCGGTGTCTCCCACCATCCACGAGTTGGCGAGGTCGAGCCCCAGCGCGGCGGCCGCGTCCAGCAGCATGCCGGGCGCGGGCTTGCGACAGGTGCACGGTTTGGAGAGCTCCGGCACGACCCCCTGCGTGTGGTGAAGACACAAGCGGGAGGCATCGAGCGTGACGCCCTCGCCCGCCAGCAGCTCGATCACGCGCCCGTGTACTTCGAGCAGCTGCGCGATCGACGCTTCACCCTTTGCGGCGGCGGGCTGATTGGAAACACAGACGAGCGTGTGGCCGGCGCGCGCCAGCCGACGGGCGGCGGCGGCGGCCCCGGGCACCAGGCGCACGTCCTCGACCCGCAGGGGTGACTCCGCGACGCCCTTCTCGGGGTCTGGGACGAGCTCGTTGAGGACGCCGTCCCGGTCGAGGAAGGCGGCCGTCCTCATCGCACGGCGGCCGGCGCGAGCGACTCCCAGTGCGCCTGCTGGACGGCCAATCCGGGGTGGGAGACGAGCGCGTGCCAGACGACCGCCTGGAATGACTCGACGAGCGGCGTGCGCAGGGTCTGCGGCGGGTCGAGCACGACCGCCACGTCGGCCAGCTCGCCGAGCGTTCCGCCGGGAGCGCCGACGACTCCGTAGAGCGACGCGCCGGCGGCTCGGGCAGCCTCCATCGCGCGGACGAGGTTGACAGAGACATTGTGCTCGCGCGACCCGCCCCCAACCGAGAACACGAGCAGCGCATCGCGCTCGCACAGGTGCGAGACCTCCAGCCACGCGCTGAACGACGTCTCCCAACCATCGTCGTTGGTGCGAGCTGTGAGCTCCGAGACGTTGTCGGTCGGCGCGTAGCTCTCCAACGCGCAGAGCTTGCGAAAGTCGTTGACGGCATGTGAGGCGTGCCCGGCGCCGCCGCCGACGCCGAGGATGAACAGTCTCCCGCCTCGTTCGCGCACCTCCGCGAGACTGCGCGCCAGGGCATCCAGCTGATCTGGGTCGACCTCTTTGGTGAGCTGCGCGGCCGCCGAGAGATAGGTGACGCTGTGGCTGCTCTCACTCATTTCGCCGACGATCTCGTGTGCGCGGGTGTGCCCATCGGCCAGATGGTAAGCGGATCTCGCGCTTCTCCACCACATATCAGCGCGATTGTCTCCAACTTTCGCGTGGCACGAACCGCGGTTTGTGCCCACAATCGTGGACCGAAGGCACGCATGCCGACGGAGTCCGTGTGTCGTTGTTGCATTGCCTGTTCCGCGGTCTACACTCGCGACCCATGGGAGCGCGCAGTGGCGATCGTTCGGGCAGGCAGGATCTCCTGTCTGTCGGATACGCGGGAGGCGGCGTCGGTGGCCACGCAGACGCGGTCGCACGCAGGTTGCGCTTGGCTGCCGGGCGCCTGCCGCGGGATCGGCAGATGCTGCTGTGGCTGATACCGCTGACGATCGCTGCTGTCTACCTGGTCGTGTTCGTCGTACAGCTGCCGCGCAACCTCACCGAGCTCACATGGAACGGCGATTACGCGTCCGGCTTCACCGTTCCAGAAGCACTTGCGGGGAGTGGGCCCGGCAGCCACATGGTGATGGGCTCGGCCGCCGAGTGGGTTCCGCTGTGGTTTGGCCTGCTGACCGCGCGACTTCCGCTGCACCGTCCGCTGTGGGAGATCATGCCGACGCTCCTGTTCGCGGCGAGCGCTCTGACGGTCGGGTGGTCGGTCTCGCGTGTCGCAGACCGCCGCGCCGCGCTCCTCGCGACCCTCATCGGCCTCGTGGTCTCGCCGTTGGCGCTCGTGTTCTTGATGGCTCCTGTCGCCCACAACACCGTGTACCTGTCCACCGCGCTGCTCGGCGCCTATCTCGTCTGGCTCGCGCGGGCGGGCCCCCGGCGGCGATTCGGCGTGTTCGTCGTTCCCGTGCTGGCGGGGATCGCGCTTGGAACTTGCATGGCATCCGACACGCTGCTGGTGGCCACCGGCGTGATCCCGCTTGCGATCACGGCCGTCCTCGCCGGCGTCAGGCGCGAACGCCGTTCGAGAGTCCTCGCGCTCTCTGCCCTGGCGACGGTTGCGGTCGCGGTGCCGACCGCCAAGCTCACATCCTCGGTGATGTACTCGCTGGGCTACCTGAAGGAAACACCGCCGGACAGAATCGGCTCGCTCTCAGAACTCTCGGAACGAGCGCGTTATCTATTCGACGCCTTGAAGGGCCTCTTCAACGGCTATCTCGGCCCGCAGAGACCGGGTACGCTGCACACGCCGCTGGGCATCGCCAGCGACGTCGTCATGTGCGCGGCGCTGCTCGTGGTGGTGACTCTCGGCGCGAGCGCCACGGCCAAGTTGATCGTCGGCGGCCTGCGCAAGGGCCACGTGCTGGAGTCCGTCCAACTCGCGCGTTCGGTTCACATCGCCTACTGGTCGGTCTCGGCGGCGTGCACATGCGGGGTGACTTGGCTCGCGGCGGAAACGCGTGGCGGCAGCAACCTTCACGAATCGTACTGCGGGACGGTGATCTTCTCGGTGGCGGCGATCGTTCCACTGTTGCTCTCGAGCGGCGCGCTGGCGCGCTGGCTGCTGCCGGTCGGCGCGTCGATCTACTTCGCGGCGAGCCTCGCCGGGCTGACGGGCAATTACCTGAACATATCCGCGTGGATCGCCGGCTACGCGCCGACGATCACGAGGATCGCCGAGGCTGCGCATGTGACGGCAGGCTACGGCGGCTACGAAGAGGCCTCCAGCCTGACGTGGAACACGGATGGGCGTGTCACCGTGCGGCCGGTGATGGAGTGCCCGGGCTCGGAAGCAACCGCATGCCCCTTCTATCTCATAACCCCTTCTTCGTGGTATGTCCCGCAGCGCCGTGACACGTTCCTGCTGGTGGATGGCGAAGAACCGTGGCTGAGCTCGCTGCCCTCCGGCCTCGGAAAGCCGCTCGCGAGCTACGCATTCGGCGCCATGCGCATGTACATCTACCCCTACGACATCGCCTCGCGACTTGGGCCGATGCCGGATGGACCCTGACTCCTTGTCGCTGGCGCAGCAGAGCACTCGGGTCCACATGCGTGCGCTCCCGCGCGTCGCCGGGCCGGCGACGCTCGTCTGGTTGACGGCGCTCGCCGCTGGCCTCGCATACGTCGTCGTGCTTGCCGTGCAGGTTCCTCACTTGATCGGCGAGCTCGAGTGGAACTCGTCGGTGGCGTCTGGATACGTGATGCCGGAAACGCTCGTCAAAACGGGTACGGGCGGCGCGACCGTGATGGGCTCCGTCGGAGACTGGGTGCCGTTGTGGTTCGGCCTGTTGACCGCGCACTGGCCATTGCACCGTCAGCTTTGGGGAGTGATGCCGACGCTTCTGTTCGTCGCCTCGGCCCTGACGGTGAGCCTGTCGGTGGCGATGGTGGCAAGCCGGCGCGCGGCGATCCTCGCGGCGCTCATCGGCCTTGCCGCCTCGTCGCTCGCGCTGGCGTTCCTGATATCGCCGTTCTCGCACAATGTCGTCTACCCGTGCACGGCGCTGCTGGGCGCTTACCTCATCTGGCTCGCGCGTGCGCGAGGGCGCCGGCGAGCGATCGCGATCGTCGTGCCGCCGCTGCTCGGCGTCGTGGTCGGCGTGTGCGTGGCCTCAGACGCGCTGCTGCTCGCCACCGGCGTGATACCGCTCGCGATCACCGCGATCCTCGCGGGAGTGCGACGCGAGCGACGTTCGAGGATCGTCTCGCTGTCCGCGCTCACCACCGTCGCAGTGGCGATCCCGATCGCCAAGATCACATCCTCGACGATGGGCTCGCTCGGCTACAGCACGCTGCCGACGCCGATCAAGATCGCGGCGCTCTCGGAACTGCCATCGCGAGCGCATCTGCTGTTCGAAGGGCTGAAGGCGCTGTTCAACGGCTATCTCGGCGGCCCCGAAGGACCTGGCACCCTGCACGCGCCGCTGGGAATCGCGAGCGACGTGGTGATGGTGGCGGCACTGTTGACGCTGATCCTCGTCGGCGTGCGCACGACCGTGAGACTCATCGTCAGCGGTGTGCGCCGGCACGCATCGCAGGCATCGAGCGCCCCGCTCGCGCGTCAGCTGCACATCGTCTACTGGACCGCCTCCGCCGCGAGCGCCTGCGGGGCGTTCTGGATCGCGGGCGAAGGCCCCGTCACCACCCACTACTCCTACTACTTCACGGTCGTCTTCTCGGTCGCGGCGGTCGTTCCCCTGCTCCTCTCCGGTGGCGCCTTCGTGCGCACGCTCGTTTGCGCCGGCGCGACGGTCTTCTTCGTGGGAGGCCTCGTCGGGCTCGGCAGCGACTATCTCAGCGTCTACGCCGGGATCGCGCGTTACGCACCGACGATCACGAGGATTGCCCGCGCCAACGACGCGCGCTACGGCTACAGCAACTGGGCGGACGCCTCTGGCTTGACATGGGGCACACACGAAGGTGTGATCGCGCGACCGGTCGTCGAGTGCTCGACCACGCAGGGCACGAGCCTGTGTCCGGGCTTCCAGACGTTCATCCCGTCCTGGTACTCGCCGCAGCCGCGCCGCACGTTCCTGCTCGTGGAAGCAAATGGAGTCGACCTCAGCTCCGTCCCGGCGATTCTCGGCAAGCCGCTGGCGAGCTACGCGTTCGGGCCGATGCAGATGTACATATATCCCTACGACATCGCCTCACACTTCGGCGCCGGGCTCGAGTGAAGCTCACTCGCTCGTGTCCCACCCGTGACGCGACTCGACGATGTACTTGGGACGATTGCGCGATTCGTCGTAGATCCGCCCGACGTACTCGCCGATGACACCGAGGGATAGGAGCTGGATGCCGCTGAAGAACGACATGGCGATGACGATCGTGGGATCGCCGACGGGAAACGGCAGGCCGTCGAGCTTCAGGGCCAGGTAGACGAGCGCGATCGTGAACGCCAGAGCCGAGAGGGTCATGCCGATGAGCGAGATCAGCTGCAGCGGGTAGCGGGAGAACCCGACGATCCCGTTCAGCCCGATCAGCAGCGATCCGAGGAAGCGGTTGTACTTGCTGGCGCCCGCGGAGCGCGCGTCGCGGTCGTAGAGGACGCTCGTCTGGCGGAAGCCGACGAGGCCGACGAGGCCGCGCAGGAATCCGTGGCCCTCCTTCAGCGAGACGACGTTGTCGACCACGCGGCGGCTCATCAGCCGGAAGTCGCCGGTGTTGGGGGGGATCTCGACATCGGCGATGCGCCTGATCAGCCGGTAGCCGGCGGCGGAGACGATGCGCTTGGGCAGCGTCTCGCCGGCGCGCGTTCGGCGCTGGGCGTAGACGACGTCGTATCCCTCCTGCCAGCGCCGGACGAGCTCGGGGATCAGCTCGGGGGGGTCCTGGAGGTCGCAGTCGACGACCACCACCGCGTCGCCGCTCGCGGCCTCGAGGCCGGCGAGCGTGGCCATCGGCTGCCCGAACCTCCGCGAGAAGCGCAGCATCTTCACCCGCGGGTCCTCGGTACACAGCTGCAAGATCAGCTCTTCCGTGCGGTCGGTGCAGGGATCGACGCTGAAGATCAGCTCCCAGTCGAGCTCGACGCCCTCGAGCACGGGGAGCAGGCGGGTGTAGAGCAGCGGGACGTTGTCCTGCTCGTTGTACGCGGGGACGACGATGCTGAGGACGCGCTTGGCGCGCTTCTCGGCCGCGCTCGCAGCGCGCTCGCTCGCGCCGGCGGCCGGCGCGACGGAGCCTGCGGGCGCGTCGAGCACGCCCGGCGGCGACTCCAGCACACCGGGACGGCGACCGACCAAACCGACCGTCCCACTCATGCGGCGACGATAGCGAGGGGGATATGGCGCCGAGACGAATCGCGCTGGAGAGCCGATGACGAGGCGTCGCCGGCGTGTGCGGGTGTCTCCTATTCACGCCTAGAATGGGCCGCCCGTGAGCGACCGTGAGCGAAACCCGCTGATCCCAGCCCGCAAGGTCGACCCCCAGCAGGAGCTCCCGGCGCTGGAGCTGGAGGTGCTCGGACGCTGGCGCGAGCGCGACGTGTTCGCCCAGTCGCTGCGCGCCCGCGAGGGCGCCAAGCGCTGGGTCTTCTACGAGGGCCCCCCCACGGCGAACGGCCCGCCGGGCTCCCACCACGTGCTCGCGCGGGTGTTCAAGGACATCTACCCGCGCTTTCAGACGATGCGCGGCCACCGCGTGGATCGCAAGGGCGGCTGGGACTGCCACGGCCTGCCGGTGGAGATAGCGGTGGAACACGAGCTGGGCATCCACCACAAGTCCGAGATCGAGCAGTACGGGATCGCGCGCTTCAACGCGAAGTGCCGCGAGTCGGTGTTCGCCTTCTTGGAGGAGTGGAACCGGCTGACCGAGCGGATCGGCTTCTGGATCGACCTCGAGCACGCCTACCGGACGCTGGACGAGACGTACATCGAGTCGGTGTGGTGGGCGCTGTCGCAGATCGACGGGCGTGGGCTGCTGTACGAGGGACGCAAGGTAGTGCCGTACTGCCCGCGCTGCGAGACGACGCTGTCCTCGCACGAGGTGGCGCTCGGCTACCGCGACGTGGTCGACCCGAGCGTGTTCTTGCAGCTGGCTGTTACGAGCGGCGAGGAGCGGCTGCTGGTGTGGACGACGACGCCGTGGACGCTGCCGGGAAACGTGGCGGTGGCGGTCTCGCCGACGGCCACGTACGCAAAGGTGCGTGTGGACGATTTTTATTATTTGATCGCGCGTGCGCGGGTGGGACCCGTGCTCGGTGAGGGGGCGCAGATCGTCGAGGAGCTCAGCGGCGCCGAGTTGGTGGAGCGCTATGGCTCCTATCGAGGGCCGATCTTCGCGGCGGACGACCGCGAGGAAGGCCCGCTGCCGATCGTGGCGGACGAGTTCGTGACGACCGAGGACGGCACCGGGATCGTGCACCTGGCGCCGGCGTTCGGCGAGGACGACTACCGCGTGGCGGCGGCATCGGAGCGGATCGAGTTCGATCCGACACGTGCGGAGACTCTGTACAACCCGGTGCGCGCGGACGGCACGTACGACGCGCGCACGAAGAGCCGCGACGGGCGCTCCTACGAGGGCCGCTTCGTGAAGGACCCGACGCTGACGCAGGAGCTGATCGAGGACCTGCGCGAGCGGGGGCTGCTCTTGCGGGTGCAGGAGTACGAGCACTCCTACCCGCACTGCTGGCGCTGCGGAACGCCACTGCTGTACTACGCGAAACCGTCGTGGTACATCGCGACGTCGAGGTTGCGCGACGAGCTGCTGGCGGCGAACGAGACGATCGAGTGGCACCCGCCGCACGTCAAGCACGGGCGCTTCGGGGACTGGCTGAAGAACAACGTCGACTGGGCGCTCTCGCGCGAGCGCTACTGGGGGACGCCGCTGCCTGTGTGGCGCTGCGCGGAGGATCACCGGCACCTGATCGGCTCGTTCGCGGAGCTCGAGGAGCGCTCGGGGACGGCGCTCGAGGACCACCACCGCCCGTACGTGGACGAGCTGACCTTCCCGTGCACCCACGAGGGCTGCGAGCAGCGGATGGAGCGCGTGCCGGAGGTGATCGACGTGTGGTTCGACTCGGGCGCGATGCCGTTCGCCCAGCACCACTTCCCGTTCGAGCATCAGACCCTGTTCGAGGAGACGTTCCCGGCGGACTTCATCTGCGAGGCCCAGGACCAGACCCGCGGCTGGTTCTACTCGCTGCTGGCCGTGGCGACGCTTACCACCCCCTCCGGGGGCGGTGCCCGGCGCGAGGCCCCGTACCGGAACGTCGTGTGCCTGGGCCTGATCCTCGACGAGGAGGGTCAGAAGATGTCGAAGTCGCGCGGCAACACGGTGGACCCGTGGCAGGTGCTCGACGCCTACGGGGCGGACGCGTTTCGCTGGTACTTCTTCAGCTCCAAGCAGCCGTGGGACGTCTACCGCTTCTCGACCGAGACGATCGGCGAGGGCGTGCGCCTGTTCCTGAAGCAGCTGTGGTCGACGTACTACTTCTACGTGCTCTACGCCCAGGCGTCGGCGGATGAGCTGGGGGCGGCGGCAGAGAGCTCTTACGACCCCTCTGGCTCTGGCGCCGGCAGCGGCGGCGACGACAGCAGCCGCGAGGGAGCGGTCGACGAGCTCGACCGCTGGGCGCTGTCGCGCACGGCGGGCACGGCGGAGCTGGTCGCCGAGCGCCTGGACGCCTACGACGCGACGACGGCCGCGCGCGCGATCGCCCAGCTGGTGGACGACCTGTCGAACTGGTACGTGCGCCGCTCGCGCAGGCGGTTCTGGGACGGGGAGGGAGCGGCGTTCGCGACGCTGCGCACGTGCCTGCTGGCGGTGGCGAGGATGCTGGCGCCGCTGTGCCCGTTCATCGCGGATGAGATCTACGACAACCTCGACGGGACGCTGGCGAGCGTGCACCTGTGCGAGTTCCCCCACGGCGAGGAGATCGCAGCGCGCGACGAGGACCTGGAGCGGGCGATGGCGCTCGCGCGCGAGACGGTGCGCCTGGGGCTTGGCGCCCGCGGCAAGGCGAAGATCAAGGTGCGCCAACCGCTGGGCGAGGCGGTGGTCGTGGCCGCCGGACGCGAGCGCGAGGCGATCGAACGCCTGGCGGAGGTGGTGCGCGAGGAGCTGAACGTGCGCGACGTGCGCTTCGTGGCCGCCGCGGACGAGCTCGGCAGCTACGAGGTGAAGGCGAACTACCGCACGCTGGGCCCGCGCTTCGGCAGCGAGATGCCGCTGGCGGCGGCGGCGATCGCGGCGCTCGACCCCGCGCGCGTGGCGGCCGCGGTGCTGGGCAACGCCGACGGTGGAGGGGGCGGCGGCGAGCTGGGAATCGCGGTGGCCGACCGCGAGCACACGCTGACGGCGCAGGATGTCCTCTTGACGCTGCGCGCCCCCGACGGCTACAGCGTCGAGCGCGAGGGGGCGCATGCGGTGGCTCTCGACCTGACGATCGACGAGGACCTGCGCCGCGAGGGCCGCGCCAGAGAGATCGTGCATGCCGTGCAGAACGCCCGCAAGACGGCTGGCCTACAGGTCGAAGACCGCATCGCGCTGGCTCTCGACGGCGACCCGGCGCTGCTGGACGCCGCGCGCGCACACCGCGAGCACATCGCCGGCGAGACGCTTGCCATCGACCTCGCCCTCGGCGAGACGAGGACGAGCATCGCGATGAAGTACGGCGAGGAGATCGAGCTCGACGGGCTCGCCCTGAGGCTTGCGCTGTCGCGTGCCGAGATGCCGTAGTCAGCGACGGCTCGTGCGTCGAGCACGGTAGCTCCGCGCCGACAGCGCCGCAAACCCGACCGCCAGCAGAATCGCACCCAACAGCGTGGACAGGCGACCGAGCGCCACCGGAGCGCTCGACGCGGGGCTGATGGAGATGCGGGCGCCGCCGGGAGCTGTGCGAGGGTCATGTGAGCCGGCCGACGCCGAGCTCGCGATCGCGAGCACCAGCTGCCCGCGCCCATCGGCGCCCGCGATGCTCGCGCCCCTTATATTCAGCAGATCTGGACCGCCTGCGATGTTCGTGGCGACGAGCTGGCCGGGACGCGCGCTGACGGTCAACGCGATGGCGTTGTCGTGGATCGTTCCTGGCGGGATGGAAAGCACCGGAAGCCCGTCTTCCGATACGAGCGGGAGAGGGACGTAGTCGTAGTCGGTGAATACCTGCGCATAGACTTCGGAAGCGGGGGTGAAGACGGCGCTGCGCGGCAGGCGCGTGTGCGGGTAGGCATCCACCTGCTGGACGGCGCCGATCGCAGAGAACGCGAGCACCGGTACGAGCGTCCACAGCCAGTGCCTCAGGCGACCGGGCCACGATCTCAGGATGACGAGCAGCGCGAGGACGCACGCGCTTACGCCCATCGCCACGTAGGTCTCGAGGCGGTGGCTGTACTGCAACAGCGTGTAAGGCTTCGGCAGAGCCAGCACGAGCCCCGCGTGCGTCAGCAGGACGATTATCCCGGCCGTGAGCACCGCAAGCACCACGAGCATGCGCGTCCATGCTCCCCGTCGCCGACGGCTCAGCACAAGCGCGGTGCTCGCCAGCACCCATACGATCGGAACGGCCGGCAGCGCCAGCACGATGTCGGGATTCAGCAGCGTGGTGCTCGCGCGCGAGAGAGTGAAGAGATGATGAAAGGCAACGAGATGCATCGTGCTCCTGAGGTCCGCGCCAGCGACCGCGTACTGGCTGCCGATACGGGTGTGAGGGGCGTACGCGATCATGGGAGCGAGAAACCATCCGTTCACGAGCACCGCCGGGGCGAGCAGCGCCCCGATGCGGATCAGGCCCTGCGGCCGCAGCTGTCGACGCGCGGCGGGCACGCATACGACGATGGCGGTGAGCGTGAGGACGAACAACGTCGAGGCCCACAGCACCGTGAGGATGTGACTACCGAAGAAGACGATCGCGCCCGCTGCGAGCGCGATCGCCGGCAGGCCGGGGAACCGTGGGGCGAGGAGCACGTTCAGACCGGCGGCGACCATCAGTGGAATCAGCGACATCGCGATGAACTCGGGCCAGTCGCCTATGCCATAGACGAGCGTCAGGTAGTACGCCGAGGTCACGAACAAGACGGCTGGCACGTGGGCCAGCCAGCGATTCAGGCCGACGGTGCGCGCTATCCAGTACCAGCCGCCGTAGGCGGCCCCGAAAGCCAGAAGGTAAGTGGTGATGTAGGCGGTGAGAGAGGAGTCGCCGAGCACTATCGCCAGCGATCCGGCGAGCGCGTAAATGGTTCCACCGTAGAAGGCGTACTGCGGGTAGAACACCGAATAGTTGGTGCTGAGGAACATGCTCGGCGCGTGATCGGATTGGATCGCGAGACTCTGGTGCCAGACGTACCAGAGGTGGTGCTCCCAGTCGCCACCGAGCCCGGAGCTCGTGAACAGCATCGGCCACGCGAGCACACCGATCGCCAGCGTCGCGAGCGCCAATCCTGCGCCTGAGCGCGAAACGTCTCGTGCGCGTGAATCGGACACCGCGTGCGGAACGTACAGACAGCCGATCGAACGCTCAAAGGCTCCGAACGGCGAGGATCGGATTGCGCGTTGCGCCAGCGTCAACCGGCTCCACAGCGACCCGGCCATGTCTCTGACCTGACCGCGAGAACACCTCGTAGAGGCGCGACCCTACGCCAGCGCGGGCTCCAGCTCCTGCTCGAGCTTCTTCTTGGGGTAGGCGCCGATGACGGTCTTGACCGGCTGGCCGCCTTTGAAGAGGATCATCGTCGGGATCGAGAGCACCTGAAAGCGTGCCGCCGTCTGGGGGTTCTCGTCGATGTCCAGCTTCACGATCCTGAGGTCGGGCCGCTCGGCGGCGATCTCCTCGAGCACCGGCGCGACGACGCGGCAGGGACCGCACCACGGCGCCCAGAAGTCGACCAGCACCGGGCCCTCGGCCTCGAGCACCTCGGCGTCGAAGTTCGTGTCTGTGATCTGCGTGAGAGTGCCTGCCATCTCGGTCTCCTTGGTCGCTTACCCATCACTATACAAAATGAAGGAAGGTCTTCCCCCGCCCGCCCGGGCGACCGTCGGGCGGGCCCCGGCAACCGCGCTCGCGACGGTTATCGTGTGCCTGATGCTCCCGCTCGCCTCAGCCGGCGGCGTCGCGATCATCTCGGTGGTGGTCGTCTTCTCCGTGCTGTTCCTGTGGTGGCTGCTGCGCGTGGAGGCCCGCGAAGGGGGGGCGGAAGAAAAGACCGAAGACCAGGTCGGCCGGGACACCTGATCCGGCGGGTCTGGCGATCGCCTGGCGCGCCGCGTCGCGGGGGTGACGCCGTCGCTCAGCTCGCGCGCCGCAGGCTCACGGGCAGCAGCTCGATCAGCTCCTCGGGCACCGCCCGCGTGAGCGCGATCAGCAGACCGTAGAGACCGAGGGCGAGCAGCATCCGCACGGACGAGGGCGCCCCCGACGTGAGCGCCACCGCAGCCGCCGGCGCGGCCGCGATGGAGACCTTGAAGACGATCCGCAGCCCCGGGCGCAGCTCCGGATGGCGGCGCACGAGCGCGATCACCAGCCCCAACGCCAGCACGCTCTCGCTGCAGATCGTCGCCACCGCGGCCCCGGAGGCGCCGCTGGTGCTCGCCAGCACGCTCGTCAACGAGCAGCTGACGAGGAACGCCGCGAGGTTGGCGATCAACACGTCCTTGTAGTGCTCGAGCGACAGCAGGGCGAAGCTCCACCCGGCGAGGACGAAGCTGGCGATCAGCGCGAGCCCCTGCACCTGCAGGACCGCGGCGGACGCCGCGTACTTCGGGCCGGCGACGACCGCGATCATGAAACCCGCACCGCCGAGCGTCGCCAGCGCCGCCCCGACCCCCAGCAGCAACGAGACCTCGAATATGCGGGCCAGCGCATAGCCGAGGCGCTCGCGATCGTCGCGCGCGGCGCGGGCCAGCAGCGGCAGCGTGCCCCCGACCAGGAGCGTTGACATCCCGCCGGCCACGACGAAGATGCGGAACGACGCTGCGAACAGCCCGCTTTGATGTTCGCTTGCGACCAGGCTGGTGATGATCTGCGTCGTGTAGATGTAGAGGACGCCCACCGTGCTGGCCAGCGAGAAGACCACGGCGAGCCGCAACAGCGCCAGCCATCGCCGCGGACGCAGCGCCAGCCGCAGCGACACCCGATGGCGTGCGAGGGCGGCCGTCGGAGCGATCAGCATCACGTTGGCCGCGAGCACGACCGCGAGCAGCGGCAGCACCCCGGCGCCGAGGGCGACGAGCCCGGCGATCATCGCCACGCTGAGCGCCTGGCGCGAGACTTCCAGCGCCGACAGCGTGCCGATGCGCAGCTCCGTGGCGATCGGGATCGTGTAGGTGTGCTGGATCACCAGAGCCATCGTCCCGAGGCTGGCGAGCACGGCTCCCGCGAGCAGCGCCGGGTCGTACCCGGCCGCGAGGGCGAAGCCGGCGATCAGCAGCACGCCGATGGCCGTCAACGCCATGCGCAGGCCGAGCAGGTCGCTCATCAGCGCGTCGCGCTCGGCGCCCGTGCGCACCGCGAACTCACGCACGCCCACCGCCGACATGCCCGCGTCGGTGACATACGCGACGACCGTCACCAACGAGATCACCGTCGTGTAGAAGCCAAAGCTCGCGACTCCCAGGTGGCGGGTGATCAGCGCCGTCGAGAGCACCGACAGCGCGATCATCAGCGTGTAGCCAAGTCCGCGCAGCACCCCGCCGCGAATGATGCGCCCACCGGCCTGCGTGCTGTCCAGCAGGTCGGGCGCCCAGCCTGGCGCCACCTCGGGAGGTGCCTGCGGAGGGCTCGGCTCTAGCACGCGTACAAGGATCGCGCGCGAGAAGCGACCCCGCCAGCTCAGTGGACGGTGACCGTCCAGCCGTCGTAGTGACCCACGATCGGCTGGTGGATGTGCGTGAGCGCCGTGAACAGGTGCGGCGAGACGTAGACCTCGATGAACGCCGCCGCGACGAGCACGGGAAGAGCGATGGCGACGGTCACGAGCGTGGCCGCCAGCAGCTGGTCCCACTCGCCCTTGCGGCTGGCGATGATCCACGCGGCGAGCGGCAGGAACAGGGCGATCAACTCCGGGATCGCGTGCGGCAGAAGGCCCAGCAACAGCAGGGCCGGCGAGACGCGCAGGAAGTGCGAGACGCCGGCGAGCGCGTGCCCGATCTCGTACGCCTGGGCGCTCAGCGAGAACGTCGTCGCGCACGCCACGAATGCGATCGCGATGCGTCCGCCGTGCTCGTGAACCCAGCGCGAGAGGCCGTGGCGGTGCTGGGCCTGCAGCGGCAGCGAGCTGCCGGCGATGAAGCCCGCCACGCATGCCATCGCGTGCAGCGCGAGCACCAGCAGGTTGCCGCGCAGGACGCGCAGGACTTCGCCGATGTCTCCGACCACGAACGGCGACTGCAGGGTGAGGATCTGCTGGTAGCCGTGGCTGAGCGACGCCACCACCCACACGGCGGCGAGCAGGACGGTGGCGGCGACCGCGGAGCCGGCGACCCAGCGGCCGATGACCTTCAGCGGCGTCCGCCGCCAGACGCGCAGGGTCGTGCGCGTGTGCCGCACGCCGTGGGCGAACGCGTATGCCGAGGCATCCATCGCTACCCCATCGGCAGCAGCGGCCTCTACCTGAAGCGCAGCAGCGGCCTCTACCTGAAGCGCAGCAGCGGCACCAGCCACATCGCCTCGGCGGCGATCCGCCAGGACATCTTGCTCGTGCCGTGCTGGCGGTCGCGGAAGACGATCGGCACCTCGACCACGCGGAAGCCGGCCTGCACGGCGCGGTAGGTCAGCTCGACCTGGAAGGCGTAGCCCTGCGAGCGCACGCCGTCGAGATGGATCGCCTCGAGCACCTCGCGGCGAAAGCACTTGAAGCCGCCCGTCAGGTCTCTCACGCGCAGCCCCAGCACGAGCCGTGCGTACGTGGAGCCGCCCTCGCTGATGAAGCGCCGCAGAAGGCCCCATTCCTCGACGCCGCCCCCGGGCACGTAACGCGAGCCGAGCGCCAGGTCGGCGCCCTCGTGGACGGCCGCCAGCAGGCGGGCGAGGTCGGCTGGGTCGTGGGAGAAGTCGGAGTCCATCTCCATCACATAGCCCGCGCCGCGGTCGAGCGCGTGGCGAAAGCCGGCCAGGTACGCCGGGCCGATGCCGTTCTTCTCGGCTGCGGTGAAGCACCTGCACCCACTCGTGCTCGACGGCCATCCGATCGACGATCCGCCCGGTGCCGTCGGGGGAGCCGTCGTCGACGACCAGGACGCGAAAACCCTCACCGCTCGGAGATCGGCCAGCGGCGCCGGCGAGCACCTTGCCCGCGGCGGTGACGATCGCCTGGATGTTCTCCGCCTCGTTGTAGGTGGGCAGTATCAGCCACGGCTCGCCGGACACAAGTCGGGTACCCTAGCGAGCCGGCCCCGCGCCACGCCACGCCGTGACCGGTGCGCGCCGAACGCACGCAGGTCCCTACGCTGCAGGGCGTGAGCCAGCCCCAGCCGTCCAACGCCGTCGTCGCCGACGCGCTGGAGGAGCTCGGCGACCTGTACGAGCTGGACGGCGCGATCGTGCACCGCGTCGTCGCCTACCGGACCGCCGCCAAGTCCGTGCGCGAGGCGCCCGCGTCGGTGCCGCGCTCGCGCGCGAAGGCCGCGCGACCGAGCTGCCGGGAATCGGCAAGACGCTCCAGGAGAAGATCCTGGCGCTCGCCGACACCGGCACGATCCCCGCGGCCGAGCGCCTGCGCGCGAAGTTCCCCGCCGGCCTCGTCGCGATCACGCGCCTGCCCGGCCTCGGCCCCAAGCGCGCGCGGCTGCTGTTCTCCGAGCTCGGCGTGGACTCGCCGCAGGCGCTGCGCGAAGCGGCGCTCGCCCAGCGCATCCGCGAGTCCGCGGGCTCGGGCCGAAGTTCGAGCAGAGCGTGCTCGCGTCGCTCGATGAGCTGGACGCCAACCCCGCCGGCGGGCGCACGCCACGCATCGTGCTGCCGCGCGCGCTGGAGATCGGCGAGGCGATCGCCGCCGGCCTGCGAACGCTCGCGGGCGACGGGTCTCACGTCCAACTGTCCGGCTCCGTCCGCCGGCAGGCGGACTCCATCAAGGACATAGATCTGATCGCCACCACCACCCGGGTGGGCCGGCGTCAGGTCCTCGCCAAGAGCCTCGCCAAGCTCGAGTCGATCGAGAGCGTCAGCTCAGCGGGCAGGGCTGGGGCCCGTGCGCGCACGCATGCGGGCATGGCCGTCGACCTGCGCATCGCCGCGCCCGCGCAGCTCGGCAACCTGCTGCAGCACTTCACCGGCTCGGGCGCCCACAACGCCGCGCTGCGCGAGGCGGCCGTCCGCCGCGGCCTGCACGTGTCCGAGTACGGGATCCTCGACGACGCCACCGGCTCCACCCACACGTGCGCCACCGAGCAGCAGGTCTACGAGCGCCTGGGCATGGCCTACATCGAGCCGGAGCTGCGCGAGGACCGCGGCGAGCTCGAGGCCGCGCGCGCCGGCGCGCTGCCGGCGCTGATCGAGCTCGGCGACATCCGCGGCGACCTGCACAGCCACACGATCGCCTCCGACGGCCACGACACGATCGAGGAGATGGCGCTCGCCGCCCGCGAGCGCGGCTACGAGTACCTGGCGATCACCGACCACTCTGCAAGCCACGGCTTCGGCAACGCCGTCTCACCCGAGCAGCTGCGCCGCCAGATCGAGCTCGTGCGCGAGTGCGGCGCGCGCGGTCGAGGGGATCGAGCTGCTGGCGGGCAGCGAGGTGAACATCCTGCCCGACGGCTCGCTCGACTACGAGGACGAGCTGCTGGCGCAGCTGGACTGGATAGTCGCCAGCGTGCACACGTCCTTCGGCATGGGCGAGCGGGCGATGACCGAGCGCGTGATCGCCGCCGTCGAGCATCCGCTGGTGGACGCCATCGGCCACCCCACCGGGCGGCTGATCGAGCGCCGCGAGCCCTACGCGATCGACCTCGACGCGGTGTTCGCCGCCGCCGCGCTCCACGGGGACGATGCTCGAGATCAACGCCAACCCCGACCGCCGAGATCTCTCAGACGTGAACGCCCGGGCGGCCGCACGGGCCGGCGTGAGGATCGTGATCGACTCCGACGCCCACCGCACGCGCACGCTCGCGAACATGCGCTGGGGGGTGGCCACCGCGCGGCGGGCATGGCTGACGCGCGAGCAGGTCGCCAACACGCGGCCGTGGGCCGAGCTCCAGCGGCTGCGCAAGCGTCAGGTGGGCGGGCCGCCATGAGCGTTCTCGGCGCGATTCAGCCGGTCACGCCCACGTCGTAGTACCGGGGCTGGCGCGTCGGGCAGTAGAGGGAGGGCTTGCCGGCGGTCGCGTCATAGCGGACCACCCACACGCCCGTCCCGTCGCTCAGGCGCGTGCACGGCGGCGAGGTGCGTGCGGCGATGGGTTCGTGGATGAGCGTGGCGACGGCCGGCGAGCCGCCGAACTCAGGCCGTTCCGTCAGTGCTGGCGTGAGATTCGCCACCAGCGCGAGCGCTTTGACGCCCTGGTAGGAGAAGTCGGATCCCTCGCTCTGTTCGAAGCCCCACGTGACCGTGCTCACGCCTTCGCGGTGCAGCGCATCCAGCAGGCCGGGCACGTCCCCGTCCCGGCTCGGCGCCGACGCGAGGAAGCCGTTGGGCGTGTACAGCACGATCAGGTCCGGCTGCTGCTCGGTCCCGGGCAGCGGGCTGGCCAGCGCGAGTTTCACTTCGCCGCCGACGCCGAAGTCGATCGCAAGCGTGTTCGCGCACACGCCGAGCACGAGCACCGCGATCGCGAGCGCCTTCCCGGCGCGTGGCAGCTCGACGATCCAGCCCGTCGCGACGATCGCCAGGTAACCGATCAGCGGCAGGCCGTAGCGGATGTCGTGGTGAATGGTGACGAAGGTGATCACGAACCAGGCGATGAAGCCGCCCGCGAGGAACTCGAGTCGCATTCCCTGCCTGTCGCGTCCGCGCACGACCGCGACGAGCGTCCACAGCATTCCCGAGACCGCGAGGACGAACAGCGGCGCCAGGAGCTGCGAGTTGAGGGCGCTCCAGAAGTACCACAGGAGGTTGTCCGTCGAGAGCCTGACGGGGATGTTGCCCGGCGGCGTGCCCCCGCCGGCGCTGGCGAGTTCGAGCATCGACCCCAGTTCCGAGATGTGCACGATGTACCAGGGGAGGCCGACTACGGCTGCGACCGCGCAGAAGGCCGCGAACCCGCGCCGGTTGCGCCACCCCCCGTGCAGCAGCACGACCAGCACGAGACCGACGAGGAACAGGGCGAACTGGGCCTTCACGTTGAGCCCAAGGCCCACGGCGAGACCCGCCAGCGCGGCCACTCCCGGTCGGCTGAAGTCCTCGCTCGCGAGGATCAGCCAGACCGAGACGGCGACGAGCGCCGCGAGCGGCGCGTCGAGCATGAACACGTGGAACATCGAGATCACCAGCGGCGAGCCGAGCGCGACCCCAACGGCGAGCACTCCCGCCAGGCGACCGAACAGCAGCCGCCCTGTCTGGTAGCAGCCGAGCGCCAGCAGAGGGACGAACACGACGTTCTCGCCGATGATCGGCGAGGCCACGCTCACGCCGCCGACGAAGACCGCCAGCGCGCCGACGATGTGCGCGAAGGTCGGATAGACCGTCGTCTGCGTGAACGGTCCGAGCACGTTCCCGGCCGCCAGCATGCCGTGATATTCGAGCGCCGTTTCGAGATGGTTGCCGGCGTCGAAGATGGGGACGCTGCGGTCCTGTGTGAGCCACCAGCAGGTGACGGCGATGAACGCCGTCGTCGCGCCGATCGCGCCCCACGCATGCGCGCTCCAGCGCAAGATGTCGGCGCGCCACGCAAGTGAGCGAGCTCGACCTCGCGCGCCGCCGCCCGTCCTGGTGGTGGCATCAATCGTCTCCCTGCGGAGGCTGGGTACCGGCCGAGCCGAGGGATTGACGCGCTCGGGGGCGGACACTGCCGGAACGTAGCTCAAGGTCGTCGCGAATGCCAGGAAATGCGGCCGATTCCGCTCTTGTGTTTCCCTTTTTTCAGGCCACTGTGCCGGGGAGCAGACGCCCCAGGAGCTGCTCTGCCACGAGATGGTCGACTGCGTCACACCTGAACGGCGCCACCGCAGCCAGCGCGCGTGCCGCGTAGTCGCGCGGAGGGTATAGTAGGGCGGCTCGCAGGGCAGCCTCGAGATCCTCGCTGACAAAGCGCGCCTCCAGCGAGCGAGCGAGCGGCAGTGCTACATACGGCCCGGGCGCGGGCGTGGTGACGAGCAGGCAGCCGTCGGCCAGCGCCTCCAGCTGTGCGATCCCGTAGTCCTCGCGGCGAGGCGCGCACACGAACACGCGCGCGCGGCGCAGCAGCGCGCGGTAATCGACGGCCGGCAGCACGCCCACGGCACGCGCGCCGGGTATCGACCCGAGGCTCACCCGCGACGCGCGAAGCTGCTCGTCGGTGACCCCCGCGATGACGAGCTCGCGCGGCCCGTCGGCCGGGAGCTCGGGGAACACGCTCCGCCACGCCGCGAGCACGCGGCCGAGTCCCTTCTTCGACGGGTTGGCCGCGTACGTGATGGCGGCGATGTCCCGCTGCGCGTCCGCCGCGCCGTCACCGCCGGGCGGCGTCAGGGCCGCGGACGGCTCGACGGGCACCGGCAGCACGAGCGCCCGCTCTCGGCTGCGCGCCGCCGCCGGCGCCTCGCGCAGGCCGTCTTCGCTCCAGGGCAACAACAGCGGCGCCTGCGCCAGCCTGCGCCGCTCGAGCGGGCGCTGCCACAGCCCGTGGCGCCCCGGCCGGTTGCCCTCCGCCGGCGCGTCGAAGCGGATCGCGCCCGGGCGCGGCCACAGCAGCGCGGCGGTGGTGCTCGAGTAGACGATCGCCGGCAGGCTCGAGCCCTCGCGCGGCAGAGCGCCGTCGCTCGCGCGTGCGAGCGCCCGCACGGTCGCCGTACGCGCGGCCCGCGCCCACGCGAGGTCGGTGAGCATCAGCGTCCTCTTCGGCGCCGGCGGGTGCGCACGCGCGATCGCCACGCGTGCCCCTGCCCTCGTCAGCGAGTCGTGCAGCTCCTCGTCGGCCCTGCGCAGCCCCTCGGTCGAGCCGAGCGAGACGATCAGCACATCGAGCGGGGGCCCTGCCGGCGTCCCCGAGCCCTGCTGGGCGGGCATCTCAGGTGACGGCGCCGTCCATGCGCTGCGGGCGTGCGGCCCTGAAGCCCGGCGTGCGCAGGAGCGCGATCGGTCGTACGGGAGAGGTGCGCTGCACGTAGAAGCACGCCCCGTCGCGCTCCTCGATGGCGGCGACCGCAGCGTCCTGGCGACGCCAGGCAAGCGACCAGATGATCGCGAAGCCGGCCGCGATGCCCGGCACCTGCGGCGCGAGGAAGGCGAGGCCGCCCGACAGCAGGGTGAACAGCGCGAGCGGCCACAGGCGGTTGACGAGGATCGCTCCCGGATGGAGCTCGGGCAGCGTGCTGCTCGCCCGCGCGCCGGCGAGCAGCCGCGCGATCGGCGGGTTCGTCTGCGCGCGCCTGCCCATCCGCAGCCCCGTGGCGAGGGCGATCAACCACCATCCGACGGCGATCTCCCCGAGCTGCGCGTCGGACTTGGCGCTGACCGACAGCACGGTGATCGCCGCCAGAGCGGTCGCCGCGCCCGCGCTGAGCACGACCGTGCTTCTGAGGAAGTCCACGAAGCGCACGGCGCTACAGCAGTGCCTCGAGCAGCTCCCGCACGCCGCCGGGACCGTCGACCGTCAGGTCGGCCTCGGCCGCCAGGCCGGGGGGCGCTTCGTCGGAGCTGACCGCCACGCACAGCGCGCTCGTCAGCGTCCCGGAGTCGACGAGCGAGCGCAGCCCGCGGAACGCGTCCAGGTCGGTCGTGTCGTCGCCGACGTACATCGCCGCGGTGACCTCGTCCCCGCGCAGAAGGGTGGCGATCCCGAGGCCCTTGTCGAGGCGCACGGGCGGGCGCACCTCGAGCACCTTGCGCCCCCAGTGCACCGCCAGGCCCTCCTGTTCGGCGCGGCGCGCGATCTCGTGCACCGCCCGCGCGGCCGCGTCCTCGTCGGGGGCGCCGCGCCAGTGGAACGCCGCGATCGCGTCCTTGTCCTCATTGCGCACCCGGATGCGCTGGTGCTCGCTCGTGTACACGCGCTCGGCGAACTCGCGCACGCGCGCGGTCCACGCCGCCAGCTCCGGGTCCACCTCCGGGCGGGTCGCACCCGGGCGCAGCAGCTCGCCGCCGTGGTTGCCCACGTAGGCGATCGTCCCGATCGCCACGATCTGACGGGCAGTGCTCGCGCGCCTGCCGCTCACGCAGCCGACCACCCGGTAGCGACGCGCGATCTCGATCAGCAGGCTGCGTGTGGCCTCGGGAACGTGGGCGTCGGCCGCGTGGCGGACGATCGGCGCCAGCGTGCCGTCGATGTCGAGCAGAACCGCCGAGCGCGAGGGGTTGGCACGAATCAGCTCGAGCGCCTCGACGAGCGTTGCTGCTGGGGACACGCGCCTAGTATGGCGAGGATGGGCGTCTGCCCGTCCGCTCGTCGCGGCGGCCGTGCCCCCACCGCATCACGTCTGGCCGGCCCCGGTCGCGGATGCCTGGCGTGCCCTCACCGCATCACGTCTGGCCGGCACCGGTCGCGGGCGCCTGGAAGACGCCGCCGCGGAACACGATGAAGTTGATCGACGTCAGCAGCATCGCCGTGGCCAGATAGATCACCTCCGTGGGCAGTCCCAGCGCCGATGGCAACAGCGACGTCGTCGCGGTGGTGATGGCGAGCTGCGAGCAGGCCACGGCCAGATAGCGACCGATCTGGCGTCCGAAGGGCAGCGCGAATCCATCGCTGTGAGTCCACACGAAGGTCCTCTGCAGCGTGTAGTGCACGGCCAGCGCCGCGCACCATCCGATGCCGAGCGCAACCTCGAAGCGCAGATGTGAGACTTCCGCGAGCACCGTGGTGACCGTGATGTACACAATCGAGACGATGCCTCCGCTTATGATGAACCGTACGCCCTGCGCAAACACGCTGTCGGCCCGCAGCAGGGTCAGCGCGCGGGCGACCGTCGGCCTCGACGTCTCGTCCTCTGGCAGCAGTCGTGTGAAGAAGGCCACGGCCCGCGAGCGTACAGCCAACGCGAAAACGCGCCGAGTGCGCAGCATGCCCGCCTGTGGCCCCAAGACATGCGTCGAGTGCCTGTGTTTCCGACCCTCGCGCACCCTGGCGCGAAGCACGGATACCGCCGACGGGCCTCCTGCCGGTCGGCCGATCCACTTGTCGGCCTGCAGCCGCTTCGGTAGCGTACGCGGCCCACCAAAAATGCACTTCTGATTAATTATCTTTTATCCTTTATGCAAATCAACGCCGCATCGCTTCCCACGGGAGCCACGCTCGAGGCAGAGGTGGCGATCGTCGGCGCTGGGCCTGCGGGCATCACGCTGGCGCTCGAGCTTGCCGACGCCGGCCATGAGGTGCTGCTGATCGAGAGCGGGGGTGGTGGCTACAGCGGTGGCATCCAGCGCCTCAGCGACACCGTCGGCGAAGACGCCGCGCACGTGCCGATGTCGCTGGCGACCCGGCGTCAGATTGGCGGCGCGTCCAACCTGTGGGCGGGTCGATGCGTGCCGTTCGATCCCATCGACTTCGAGCGCCGCGACATTGTCGGAGACGCTCACTGGCCGCTGGAGTACTCCGACGTTCAGCGCTACTTCTCGCGCGCGTGTGACTGGTGCATGTGCGGAGAGGCGGTATTCGACGCGAGTCAGATCCCGGCGTTGGCGGACGCGGCCCTGATTCCCGGGTGGCCGGAGGGCGATGTCCGCAGCACCTCGCTCGAGCGCTGGTCGTTACCGACGAACTTCGGGAGGGTCTATCGCCGCAAGTTGACGGCCTCCCCGTTTGTGAGGTTGGTGAGCAACCTCACCTGCACCGAGATCGTCTGCGCGACGGATGGCGCCAGCGTCGATCACCTGTCGACACGGACCCTGGCAGGCAATCGCGTGACCGTGCGCGCCCAGCGCTACGTGCTTGCCTGCGGCGGCGTCGAATCGACGCGACTGCTGCTGGCCTCGAACCGCCATCACCACGACGGCATCGGCAACCACTCTGGGCATCTCGGTCGCTGGTACATGACGCATGTGGGGGCGTCCGTCGCACAGGTTCGCTTCAACACGCCCCCCGACCAGACGATCTACGGCTTCGAGCGGGATACCGACGGCGTATATGTCCGCCGCCGTTTCACGTTCTCACCAGAGTACCTGCTCACCCACAAGCTTCCGAACGTCGCCATGTGGCTGGAAAATCCCGACATCGGCGATCCCTCGCACGGGAATGAGATCCTGTCATTCGTCTACCTGGTGCTCGCGTCGCCGCTGGGGCGTTATTTCATCGCCGAGGGCATCCGCCGCCGCAAGATCGCGACGAGCAACCCGGTGCCCTACGCGGGGCACCTCATGAACGTCATTCGGAACCTGCCACGGGCGATGCGGTTTGCTCTGATGTTCGGGTATGAGCGCTTTCTCAGACCTGGGTACAAGGCCCCGGGGATATTCGTTGCGAGCGCCTCGAACGTCTACCGGCTCTATTACCACGGTGAGCACCTGCCTCATCGTGACAGTCGCATCATGTCCACCGACGAGCGCGACGCGCTTGGCATGCCCCGCATCCGAACCCGGCTGTACTTCGGAGACGACGACATTCGCGGCGCCCTCGACGCACACGAGCACTTCGATCGTTATCTGCGCCGCTACGGGCTCGGACGCCTGGAGTACGTCTACGACGATCCCGCTGCGGCGCTTCGCGAGCAGCTGCTCGACGGTTACCATCAGGCGGGCACCACACGCATGTCGTCCCGACCCGAGGCCGGCGTCCTCGACTCCCAGCTCGCCGTTCACGGTTTCGAGGACCTGTTCGTCGCCAGCAGCTCCGCCTTCGTGACCTCCGGTCAGGCGAACTCGACCTTCATGATCGTGGTGTTCGCCGTTCGCCTGGCCGATCACCTTCGTCACACCCTGCGCCGAGGAGCCGCACCCGCGCTGGGGCACTCGAACAGATTCGTCGGAGATGTGGCGCAGAGGTCGTCGATGGCATAGCTGGAGACATCCGGAGCGAGGATGGGCGGGCGATCGAGGACGTGAATCCGGGCGGGGACGCCCGTGCTCGGACGCGCGGCGGCGAACGGTTGGGGAATCGGCGTTGCGGTGATTAGTCTCAGCGGCGTGAGTCCCGCGGCCGTTGCCTCCGTGCGAGAGATCCTCGCGAACCGCGTGGGCGAGGAGATGACGCTCAACGATCGCTATCTGAACCCCCAGATCGGGAGGATCGTTCGGGCCGTGGGCTACGACCGGGTGTGGGTCCGCGGCGAGGGCGCACACCTGATCGACTCCGAGGGACGACGCTACCTCGACCTGTTCGGCGGGCACGGCGTGTTCGCCGTCGGGCGCAACCACCCCGAGGTGGTGGGCGCCTTGGAGGACGTGCTGTCGGCGCGAACCGCCAACCTCCCCCAGCTCGGTGTGACCCTCCTCAGCGGGGTGCTCGCGGAGCAGCTGCTGGCGCGCGCACCCGCCAGCGTCGGCGCGATGATGCCAGCGAACACTGGCGCGGAGGCCGTCGAGGGCGCGATCAAGCTGGCGCGCGCGGCGAGCGGCCGGCAGCGCATCGTGTACACCGACAACGCCTTCCACGGGCTGACCCTGGGCGCGCTGTCGCTCAACGGCAACCCGGAGTTTCGCGAGGGCTTCGGCCCGCTGCTCGGCCGCTGCGATGCGGTGCCGTTCGGCGAGCTCGGCGCGCTCGAGCGCGAGCTGCGCTCTCGCGACGTGGCAGCGTTCGTGGTCGAGCCGATCCAGGGCAAGGGAGTGAACCTTCCGCCGGCCGGCTATCTCGAGGGTGCTCAGAGCCTCTGTCGTTCCACCGGAACGCTGTTCGTCTGCGACGAGGTGCAGACCGGGATCGGCCGTACGGGCCGGCTGCTGGCGCTCGAGCACTGGAGCCTGCAGCCGGACATGATCTGCCTGTCCAAGGCCCTCTCCGGCGGGTTCGTTCCGATCGGCGCCGTGCTCGTCAGCCGGCGCTGCTTCGAGCGGGTGTTCGACCGCATGAAGCGCGCCGTGCGCCACGGCTCCACGTTCGGCGGCAACGACCTGGCCGCAGCCGCCGCGCTGGCGACGCTCAGGGCGCTGGAGCGGGAAAACCTCAGCGAGCGCGCCGAGCGGCTGGGGGATCTGCTGCTGGAGCTGACCAGGCCGCTGGTCGAGCGCTACGAGATCGTGCGCGACGTGCGCGGGCTGGGACTGATGTGGGGGATAGAACTCGGCCCACCCGAGCGTGGCGGCAGGTTCTCGCCGTGGAGCGCGATCGAGCGTGCGCAGCCGGGCGTCTTCTCGCAGCTGGTCACCGTCCCGCTGTTCCACGATCACCGGATCTTCTGCCAGGTCGCCGGCCGGCGCATGAACGTCATCAAGGCGCTCCCCGCGCTGGTGATCGAAGAGCAGGAGATCAGGCGCTTCGCGGCGGCCCTGGAGGAGGTGATCGCCCAGGCGGAACACGTCTCGCGAGCGATGGTGCGCCTCGGCTGGCGCACCGCCCGCCGCGCGTCGCGGCGGCGACTCAACGGCCATGCGCCGGCGCGAGCTCCAGGCCTCGACGGTGCTGTGCGGCGCCCTCGTGCGGACGTCCCCGGCGTGAGCTAGCGCGTCGATGGCTACGTCGGCCCTCCCAAAGCACAGCGACGCCGGCGCCGTCCGCCGCGCCGACCCGGCCGACGTGCCCGCCCTCACGGGGATGCTCGTGCGCGCATACATGGACGACCCGGTGGCGGTCTGGATGTGCAGGTCGGACGCCCTGCGCGCGAGACTGCTCGCGGGCCTGTACGCGGGGCGCCTGATGCAGATGGTGGCGCACGGCGGAGTGTGGACCAACTCCGGACGCGCGAGCGCGGCGGTGTGGCTGGCTCCCGGGCGCAGCCAGGCAGGCACTCGCCCGAATGCGACCCTGCTCGGCTGCACGCTCGATCCACGCCTGACGGCGCGGCTGCCGCTGCTCGTGGCTGGACAGCGTCGCATGGCCCGCAGGCATCCGCGCACGCCCCCGCACTGGTACCTCTCGCTGCTCGGCACGGACCCCGACGCACGCGGGCGCGGCCTCGGATCGGCCGTCCTGGAACCCGTGCTGAGGCGCTGCGACATCGACGGCGTCGGCATATACCTCGAGTCCTCCAAGCCCGGCAATCTCGACTTCTACGCGCGCTTCGGCTTCGAGGTGATGGGCGAGCTGAGGCTTCCCAGGGGGCCGACGCTGTGGCCGATGTGGCGCGAGGCGCGAGGCCCTCGTACCTGAGCAGCCGCCCGCCGCGATGCTCTACACTGCTCCTAGCAATGGGATTGGACAATCCACTCCACATCGCCTTCCTGCTGATCGTCGTGTTGCTCGTGTTCGGCGCGAAGCGGTTGCCTGAAATAGGCCGCGCGGTCGGCACCGGCATGCGCGAGTTCAAGGACTCGATCAGCGGCCAGACGCCGATGCTCAGCCAGAGCGTACCCCAGCAGCAGGCACCTCCGCAGCCCGTCGCGGCCCAGCCGGTCGTCGCCCAGCCGGTCGTTCAGGCGCCCACGGCCGCAGCGTCACCTGTCGCCGCTCAGGCCCCGATGGCGGCTGCTCCGATCGCACAACCCGTCGGCGCGCCCGCGGTCGAGGCTCCAGCTCCGGCCGAGCCGGCGCAGCAGGCATAAGCGTTCCCCAGTAGGGCATAAGCCTCCGAGTGGCCCCGAACCCCTCGGCCTCCTGGCTGAAACCGCTCTGCCTGGCCGGCTCAGCCGTGTAGGATCGGCCCGCTTTCCACGGCTTCGAATTCGGAGCCAGGCACTCGCTTGATCTGTTCGAGGTTTTCGTCGTTCCATCCGGGGTTGGGCGCACCGGTGATGAACCAGGGCGAACCGTTGTCGGCGACGATCAGCCCGTAGCGCTTGAGCGCTTCGAGGATCACCAGCGACCCGCCGTTGAAGCCGGCGAGGCTGTAGCTCGCCTTCAGCCGCAGCCGCAGACCCATCGGCGGGAGGTTCGGGTTGGTGCTCTCGGAGGCGAAGTGCGTGGCGGGGTGGATGTAGCCGCGCTGGGTTTCGGGGACGGTCACGCGCAGGGCGTGATCGATCTGTCCCGTCGCGACCTCGGGGTAGCGGGCGAGCAGCGGGAAGATCGGCAGGCCGGCGGCGTCCGCGGAGGTCCAGCCTTCGGGCCGCAGCTCGTCGCTGCGCAGGTTGAAGACGGCGCCCGAGGCCGCGGACCAGCCTTCGCCCTTGCGCTTGGCTTTGTAGAGCTCGTAGTCCATGCAGCTGCCTTCCTGGACGACCAGCACGTGTTTGTCTCCGTGGCCGTTCTTTCCTGCGCCCTCGATCGGCGCGTTCGGCGGGATCGGGTACGGCCCGGGATCGGATTCGGAGCGGTATTTGGTGAACTTGATCGGCACCTTCAGCTGTTCGGGCCCGACGACCGTGTAGGGGATGCCGTAGCTGGGGTTGGTGCCGAAGTCGGGGTGCAGGTGCGCGCTGAGGCCGATGCTGGCGACGTAGCTGGTCGAGTTCGGGTTAACGGGCGCGTTCGCGATTTCTTCGTTGAGCGGGTCTTCCGGCGGGAGGATCGGGCAGCCGAATTCCGACGGGGCGCCAGCGCCGTGCGGATGCGTGGCCGCCCCGGAGGAGGCGGATAGCGTAGCCATGAGCACACCGGCGGCAAGCACGACCGCCAGCCGGGCACCTCGACCGATGCCTGCCCTATGCGAGCGTCCCCTCACGACTCCCTACCGTAGCTACTTGCCGCGGAAAAACTCTTTGGGATGATGAACGGCCGCGCCTTGTTGGGGGCGCGGCCGTTCGTGTATGAGTGGTGCTCTGGTCAGGAGCGTGTGGAGTGTTTCACCGGGCTCGGATGGCGAGCGTGTCGGCGTCATAGGCGAGGATTGCCCACTCGGTCCAGATCTGCTGGCCTTCTTTGCCCTTCAGGCGGCTGCGGCCCATCCCGTAGCGGCGCTTGAGGTGGCTGATCCGGCCCTCCTTGCCGGTTCGGTAGCGCTGCAACCGGCGATTGGTGCGTCTGGAGCCGTGTTCCTGGCGGCCGGAGATGAACACTCGCTCTGGTGTGAGATCTTTGAGCGCCTCGTTCGTCGGTCCGGGCATGAACCCACCGTCGAACGCCAGCTCGCGCGGAGAGATCTGAAGCCGTTTGAGCTCGGCGACCGTGTCCGGGAGCAGCGTATTCTCGGTCGGGTTGCCCGGCGCGCTCGACGCCGGCAGGATCAGCCCCCGCGCGCCGCGTTTGGTGTTCTCGGTCACCTCCGCTAGCTGGGTCACATACCCGAACTCGGTTGGCTTGCCCAGCTTGCCCTTGATGATCGGGCGGGCATCCGGGTCTGAGAGCGACACGATCCGGTCTTTGATTGGTTCGCCCTTCACCCGCTTCGTGATCTGTGAGGCGACCTTCTCGCAACGATCCGCGAGCTGCTCGAGCTTGGCGGCTGCTTTCAGCTTGACCTTCGCGCCCCGGCCACGCGCCTTGGACCGCGCGAGCTTCGCCAGCCGCCTGGCCTCCCGCACCGAGCGCTCCAACAACTCGCCGGTCTGCGCCGTGAGCTTGAGCACCTCGGCCTTCGCTTCCCCTGAGCGAGCCCGGATCGTGCGCGTGATCCCCCGCAGCCGGCGGCCCATCGCTCGCGAGCGATCCCGCACCCGCCGCTTGCTCTCGCCGATGACCTTGGCGAGCTTGCGGCCCTCCCGCGCCAACGCCCGCACCCCGTGCGCAGCAAGGCCCGCGTCCGTCGGATATTTCACATCCGCCTCGATCACCGTCGAGTCGACCCTTACCGCGCGGGGACGAAAGCGCTTCTCGCGCGTCGCGCTCGCGATCAACGTGCGCGTCAACTCCGACACCGTCTCTGAGCCCAGCCGCCTGGTGAGCTTTCTGACCGTCGACTCGTCCGGCACCCGCTCTGAGAGCGAGATCCGACAAAACCGCCGCAAGTGAATCGAGTCCGAGACCTCCGCCACAAGTGTCCGATACCCCCACCGATAGCGCGCCTTGAGCACCATCAAGCGAACGAAGCTCTCCATCGCGATCGTCGGACGACCATCCGTCAACACTGCCCGACCCGACTCCGACACCTCCCGGCGAAAACGCTCCAAGATCGGCCCAAGCAACCCAGGATCCGAAAGCAGCCGATCCAGCGCCGCCAGATCCCCCGGCAGCTCCCTGACCTCGACCGGCAACGCCTCGTCCCACAAACACTCCGCCTGCCCCGCAGACAACCTCAACATACTCGCCCCTTTCGACCAGAAACCCACTCATTTGCAGGACATTCTGGCCGTCAGGCCGGACGGAACAAGCCCCCCAACACCCCAACTTTTCCTCAGGAAGTAGCTACTTCCCGCGGGAAAGGCGAGGTTCCGGAGAGTACGAGCTTTCCAGCCAGAGCAGCAACCGGCGATCAGCGCGTATGGGTCCCACTGGTGCCGCAGTAGTTCGATGCGGCTCCGGCTCCGATCACGCCCGGGAAGCTCATGAGCAAACTGTCAACGACCGCCGGCGGAGCGGGCTAGCCCTGCGCGTGCAGTAATGACCGCGCCCCCGGGGTGAGCCGGGGGCGCGGAACGTCCGGTGCGGCGGGGATTCTTTGGGGTGTTCAGATCCTGGGAATCCCTAGCTTGGAGGTTCACCTTGAGGGTGATGCGTGATGGACGCCGGGTAACCGTAGAAGTCAGCGCGGACGGAGCGGGGTTGGTTTCGCATACGGGCAGCGCGTTGCTCGCTCAGGTCGCCGACCGGCTCGGGCTGACGCGGGCACTGTCGCTGCGCCTGGCCGGGATCAAGCAGCGCCGTCGTGGTCATGATCCGGGGCGCGTGATCCGGGATCTGGCGGTGATGCTCGCCGACGGCGGCGAGTGCGTCTCAGATCTGGGGACGGTGCGCGAGCAGGAGGCGCTGTTCGGTGCGGTCGCGTCTGACTCGACGGCGTTCCGGGTGATCGACCGGATCGCCTCAGAGCCTGGGTCCTTGGACGCGCTGCGCGCGGCGCACGCCCGGGCGCGCGAGCGGTTCTGGGAGCGCCACGGCGCGCCCGAGTCCTTGACGATCGACGTCGACGCGACACTCATCACCGCGCATTCGGAGAAGGAGCACGCGGCCGGCAACTACAAGGGCGGCTACGGGTTTCACCCGCTGGCGGCCTACGCCGATGAGACGCGGGAGGCACTCGGCGGCCTGCTCAGACCAGGGAATGCTGGCGCGAACACCGCCGCAGACCACCAGGCGGTGCTTGACCGGGCGCTCGAGCAGATCCCCGCCGAGCACATCGAGAGCCTTCAGATCCTGGTGCGCTCAGATTCGGCAGGCGCGACGCACGCCCTGGCTGACTACTGCCGCGACGCGAACATGCGCTTCTCCGTTGGCTATGAGCTGACCGAGCAGGTCCGCGCGGCGATCCTCCAGATCCCCGAGGACACCTGGGTGGTGGCGCTCGAGAAGGACGGATCGGCCCGCGAAAACGGGCAGGTTGCCGAGATCACCGGCCGCGTCGAGCTGTCCGCCTGGCCGCAGGGATCCAGGCTGATCGTGCGCCGCGAGCGCCCGCACCCCGGCGCGCAACTGTCGTTCACCGACCGCGACGGCTACCGCTTCCAGGCGATCCTCACCGACCAGGCCGACAACGACATCGCCGTGCTGGAGTGCCGCCACCGCCAGCATGCCCACATCGAGGACCGCATCCGTGACGACAAGGACACCGGGCTGGCGAAGTTCCCGTTCAAAGAGTTCGCGCTGAACGAGGTGTGGTTGGAGATCGTGATGCTCGCGCACGACTTGATCGTCTGGACACAGGCGCTGCTGCTCGACGGGCAGCTCGCCAAAGCCGAGCCCAAGCGGCCGCTACCGGCTCCTCCACGTCGCCGGACGCCTCGCATTCTCCGGGCGGCGCGCGAAGCTCCACCTACAAGAAACCTGGCCCTGGGCCACCGAGCTCGTCGAAGCGTTCACGAAGCTCAAAACGCTCCCAGCGCCCACCGGCTAACAGCGCCAGCCGGCCGACTCACCAATCAAGCATCTCCCGGCCACGTCCGCGATCACTCCTGCCCGCGAACCGGCAACACAGCCGCTGCGACTCCCTGAACCGCCCGCGACGGCCACCGCCACGCGCAACGACACCACACTCGACCGCCCCCGGCCGCCGAGCGCGAGCCCGCCATCACATCCGGACGCTTATTGCACGTTCCGGGCTAGCGTGAAGTACCGCAGCGCTCGAAACTGCGCCTCGATCCTGTTCAGCCAAGAGGCGTAGTGCGGCGTGTATGCCAGCTCGACGTTGTTGGCAGCGGCCCACTCGCGCATCTGCTGCCCGTGGTGGGGGCTGAAGTTATCGAGGATGAAGTGCAGGCGGATCTCGGGTGGGTGCAGCGAGCGGATGTAACGGCAGAACTCGAGGAAGTGGGCGCGGTCCTTGCGCTTCTTGATGTGCCCGTAGAGCCGGTCGGCGTGGATGTCGTAGGCGCAGATCAGGTGCCTGACGCCGTGCGGGCGCTTGTAGGTCGCTCGGATTCGCTTGGGCTTCGCGCGGGGCGCCCAGCCCTTGCCGCCGGGCTGGGGTTGCAGGTTCAGCGGCCCGAACTCATCGAGGCAGACCACGACCGCCTCGCCTGCCTCTGCCAGCTCGTAGAGCTCGACGATCCGGTCGCGCTTGGCCTTGAAAGCCGGGTCGGTCGAGCGCTTCCACGTCCTCACGGCTTGAAAGCGGACGCCCTCCTCGCGAAGGAGCTGACGCAGCCCCTCGTGGGAGATGTCCGTGACCACCCCCTTGGCGACCAGGTAGTCCGCGAGCTTCGACAGGCTCCAGGTCGCAAACGGCTGATCCAGATCTTGCGGGTCGGTCAGCGCGATCCGCTTGATCTCCTGGCGCTTGGGCAGCGTGAAGGTCTGTGGCCGCCCTCCGCGGTAGCGCGGGTAGAGCGCGTCGAACCCGTCCCGGTTGAAGTTGTGGATGACGTCCCTGACCGTGTCCGGGTCGGTGAACACGACCTCGCTGATCGCGGGCGGCGACATGCCCTGCGCGGAGAGCAACACGATCTGCGCGCGACGCCACGTCACGACCGACCCCGACGTACGTCGCACGATCCGCAACAGCCGGTTGCCCTCATCGCTGGTGATCTCCCGCAACTGCACCCTGGCAGCCATAGCCCCTCCCGGTCGAGTAGCGATCTCAACCCAAGGACTTCGCCACCAGCACCATCACCCCTCGTCACGGAAACCGGCGAACGTTGCCGGGGAACCCACTAGATCCACTTCGGAGACCGATCCCAAACTGACCACCAACCCGCCTACAAAAAGGACAGCCTCTACACACACAAACGGCTCACCTCCGTGAGTTTGTTTCCGACTGTGCTGATTTTCGGATTTTGGAACTACGAACGTTGCGGGCCGTTTTATCTTGGCGCGAGCTTTGCCGCGGTAAATGGTTGACGGGGCTGGTGGCGGGTGGTATTGGTGGTGGCCTCCTTGGAAGGCCGCTGTGACTCTTCCTTGGGTTGTAAGGCTGTGCCGCGCTGTCCCTTGTTGGGGTGGTGTGGCATGGCTGTGTTTTGATATCGCCCGGTCGAGTCGGGTGATGGAAAGGATTGGTTATGTTTAAAGTAAAGTATGTGTTGGGGCTGATGTTGTCTACTGGCCTCGTGATGCTGGTGCTTGGTGTACTGGGCACCGCGAGTGCGTCGGCGGCCACTGCACCGGCGCTGAAGGCATGTAAACAGCTTAACGCGCAGGACTTAGCGGACGGGTTCTTAGGCTTATGGAACAGCTCGACGTGTACCGGCACGAATGTCCGTCGCGGGGGCTGGGCGTGGTCGTGGGCGGACGGTTTAGGCGCGGCAACGACCTACTGCGTGTTAGATGACGTGGTCAGCTCCTACGAAGACGAATTATGCGAACGCCTCAAGAGTGGGGGTGGGTTCGAAGAAGCGTTACAGCCCGGCGAACCGTTCCCGAAGATCTTAGGGTTACTGTTATTATCACAATTGACGGGTACCCTCGTCGGGGTTAAAACGGAAATTCACTGCCTACACGGTGAGTTTAGTGGACAGCCGATAACGGCCACATTAGCCGAGGGAATCCACATCACCTACTTAAACTGCACCGTGTTAACGCCGAAAGAATGCGAAGCCGGCAACCCGAAAGAAGCGGCTGGCACGATCGTAACAAAGGGGCTGATAAGTCACCTGCAATCGTTAAAGTTAGTGGTGTTCTTACCAGAACCAGGACAACCGTTTGTCGAAATCGAATACAAATTAGCAGCGGGCACCGACTGTATCCTTCACGGCGAAGTGATCAAGCTCACTGGGACGCAGTCGTGTGACTTCGAACCACCGGCGCAGACACCGGCGATCGATCACTTACTGGTGTGCAAGAAAACCGGTAGCTTACTGGTGTTCGGTGGGGTAAAGGCGACGTATGAAGGTATAGTGCACATCCACCTCGAAGGGTTACCGTACTGGAAGATCCAGTAGCGCTACTCTCTGGGTGTTGTTTGTGGTGGGCGGGGCGCGTGCGTCTCGCCCACCACGCCGTTCGCCGCGGCGGGCGGTGATCGGACACTTCCGGTAGGCGTGGTCGCGCGCTGGGTGGTGGGGTGTCGAGTGGTAGTCGGGGGCTGGTAGTGAGAAACATGGGTGGTGGGGCCCTAGGGGTCGGGCTTAGGGTTAATCGATTGTCCAGGACCCAGATCGCCTCGCCTTTCAACGACCGATGCGTGCCGTAGGACTACCCTTGGCAGGCCAGACCTAGATAGGGGACACGCATAATCCATGTTTCGCAAGCACCTCACCTACGCCAACGTCGTCGCCACTCTCGCCCTCTTCCTAGCCGTGTCTGGAGGTGCGGCTTACGCCGCGTCGCACTACCTGATCACCTCCACCAAGCAGATCAAGCCGAGTGTTCTGTCCGCGTTGAAGGGCAAGGTGGGCCCAGCGGGTACTGCGGGCGCCCCCGGCGCTAACGGCAGCAACGGGTCTCCGGGTGAAAAAGGCGCCCAGGGCGAAAAGGGGCCCCAGGGCAACCCGGGCTCTAACGGCTCTAACGGCTCTAACGGCAAGAGCGTCATCTCCAGCGAAGAAGCGAAAGGCGGCCACTGCGCGGAAGGCGGCTCCAACTTCGAAGTCGAAGGTTCCGGCAAAAAGACCTACGCCTGCGACGGCGATACCGGCTTCACCGAGACCTTGCCTCCCGGCGAGACCGAGACCGGCACATGGGGTTACACCGGACCTGGCACCGGGGGGACACAGAACGTGCCCATCTCCTTCCCGATTCCCCTCCACGAAGGCATCGAAAAAGGACACGTCGAAGTGATCAGCGAAGGCGGAAGCGGCGGGCCGGACTGTACGGGCGGCAGCGCTGAAGAACCAAAGGCCAATCCTGGAGATCTCTGTATATACGTTGGAGATCTCGATGAATTTGAAAGAGACGGTGGGCACTTCGAAGGGCCGCCCGTTTTCCGCACGGTCGGCAGTAATCCCGAAGAAGGGACCAATACCGCTGGCGGTATGTTGTTCTTCTTCGAAGAAGCGGCTACACGAGGAAGCGGAACATGGGCGGTGACCGCACCCGATTCCTGACCCGATTCCTGACCCGCGCAACCGGATCTGTCAAGGAGCGGCGTTGGGGACCCAGCGCCGGCGCCGGGTCCCATCGTCGGCCCGGTTCAAATCGCGCCGTCAGCGCAACACACGTATGGAGCTGAGCAGGAAATGAGACCGATCACAAATCAGCTATCCAGGGCGAACTTTTCGGCGCGGGCGAAAAGCCCGGCGAAGCGGGCCGGCCAGATGAGAATGTTCGTGCCTGCGTTGTTCGGCGGCGTGCTCTCGCTGTTGCTTGTGGCTGGCTCGTGGGTCACCCCGGCTGTGGCCGAAGTCTCGCCCGCCGTGTGTCCGAATCAGCCGGTTCGCGTTGAACAGGTGCACGGTGTGGAGCTCCCTGATTGCCGTTCCTATGAGCAGGTCTCGCCGGTCGAAAAGGACGGTGTCGACGCGGAGGGGGCGCAGGGTAATGTGCAGGCGTCGGTGTCGGGGGAACGTATACGCTACTACTCGAACAGTCCCTTCGCGGAATGTTCGGGGGGCGGATTCTCGAAGTTCCCGGAGTATTTGAGCTCGCGTGGGCGCGAGGGGGAATGGTCGACGGCGTGTGTGACGGCGCCCGGAGGGTTCAGCGAAGAACTGTCGGAGGCTCTGCTCCCGTCCAACGAGCGTTTTGCGGGTTTCGCCGCCGATGAACAGTACGTGATCTTTGAAAGCTTGCTGGGGCTCGAAGGCGCTGTCGCGGGCGTCCCGAACCTGTATGAGGAGAATCTGGAATCAAAACAGCTGAGCCTGGTTGGGATGGTACCTCCTCCTGGTGAATCCTCGTGCGCGACCTCTGGCCCGGTGGTGTGCGAAATCTCGCCGGGCGGTGCGACTGCGGGCGCGGGTGGTCCCGTCGCGGCCGAAGCGGGAGCGTCAGCGGCCTATTACACTCAGAGCGCGATCTCGGGGGATGGTTCGCGGGTGTTCTTCACGGCGCTGCCGTCCGGACGCATCTATTTGCGTGAAGACAGCGAACGCACTGTCGCGGTATCGCCGGGGCCGGCGGTCTTCCGGGAAGCGACCCCGGACGGCGAATACGTGTTCTACACCGAAGACCACGACCTGTACCAGTATGACAGCCAATCGCACAAGAGCGAAACGGTCGCGACGCCCGTGACCGCGGAAGGTAAAGGAGACGTGACCGTTGGCACGAAGGTGGTCACGGAACTACACCGGGGCCCGGGCGAATTCCGAGTTGGTGAAGATATCTTTGGAGAAGGAATCAAGCGAGGGACGCGGATAACGGCGGTGGGTGCAAGCTCGCTGACGCTCAGCCTCGAACCGGCGGAATCGGTGAGCGGAGATGCGCTGTCGGGCGAACCGGCGGGCGTGCTGGGTGTGTTGGGGGCGTCCTCTGACGGGTCGATCGTGTATTTCGCGGCCGCGGGGGTGCTCGCGGAAAGCGAGAACAGTCACGGCGAAGTGGCCGCGAGCGAACCAGAAACTGCGAACTTGTACGAGTCCTATCTGCCGCCCGAAGGCGCGCCGGCGGTCACGACGTTCGTGAGTCGCCTGGACTATTACGAACTTCCATTCGGAGGCGATAATCGCGACTGGAACGACTTCCTCACCTCATTTCCGCAGGAGAAGACCTCGCGGGTGACGCCGGATGGAGGCACGGCGCTGTTCACGTCATACGGGGCGTTGCTGCGCTACCGCGCCGGGGCGGACGGCGCGGTGGGGCGTTTGACTTGCGTGTCGTGTAACCCAGAAGGGCCCAGCGGCGAGGTGCTGCTCGCCGGCACGGCGGGTGGCATCGAAGGATCCCCCGAAGTTTTCATGACGCGCAATCTCTCCGAAGATGGGGACCGGGTGTTCTTCGAGACTGCAGCGAAGCTCCCGGGCGATGTGAACACAGGCTCTCACCCGGGATGCTACCCGATCGTAGAGGGGGAAGTGACTGGTTGTAATGTGTATGAGTGGGAGGCGCCGGGTGAAGGCTCGTGCGTGGAAGGGCCTGCTCCCTACTACGCGTTGGATGAAGGGTGTCTGTTCTTGATCTCGAGCGGCACCTCGACCGAACAGTCGTATTTCGGTGATGCCTCGGCGAATGGGGATGACGTGTTCTTTTTCACCCGGCAGGCACTTGTTCGCTCCGATGACGACGAAAACGTGGACGTGTATGACGCGAGCGTCGACGGCGGGGCGTGCGGGGTCGAAGGGTTCCCGCCGTGCCCGCACACCCCCAAACTCCTCCCGCCGTGTAGGACCCCAGAGGAATGCGAGCCGGAAGCAAGTGAACCTCCCGTGGAATCGTTGCCTGCGAGCGCCACCTTCGGCGGCCCGGGGAACCTCGTTCACACACTGGAAGGCACAACCCATACGGAATCGACCACGAAACCGCTCACCAGTGCGCAGAAGCTCGCCAAAGCGCTGCGGGCCTGCAGGAAAAGGTACGGCAAGTCGAAGAAGAAGCGAGCGAAATGCGAAACCGCCGCGCGAATGAGCTACCGCAGCGCAAACAAGGGAAGACGGTAGCTCGTGTTCAGGCTCAAGTTAAAAGCGAGAATCGCTGTGCCTGTGGTCTGCGTGCTCGTGAGCGTGGCGGTCTTCGCGGGTCCCGCTTATGCGAGCGAAGCGTTCGGTGTGGAGGGGTTCGCCGATTCGCTGTCAGAAGGGCAGGCGCCGGTTACGCTGGCTGGCGCTCACCCGGCCGAGTTGACGACGACGTTCACGTTCAACCATGAGGTGGAACAGGAAGCCGAAGAAGTTGCGGGGGAAGGACCGGTCCCGATCAAGGTGGATGCACCGAGCACACCGCAGAGCGTGGAAGTGAATCTGCCGCGCGGCGTGGTCGTGGATCCGCAGGCGCCCGCCCGGCGCTGCGCTGAGGAACAGCTGCAGGCGTTCTCGTGCCCGAACGGCGCGGCCGTCGGGGTGTTGCAGGCGTACACTGCGGGGTTCCCCTACCGAGTGGCCGCTCCCTTGTATGACATGGTCGTGCCCGCCGGCTCGCCTGGGCAGTTCGCGGCGAATATCGTGGGCCTCGGTTACATCGTGACGATCGACGGCAGGCTGCGCAGCGACGGCGACTATGGTCTGTCGGGACAGGTGAGGAACATCATCCGCTCGTTCCCGGTGTATGCGTTCACGGCCACGTTCTGGGGTGATCCGTCGGATCCGAGCCATGATCCCGAGCGCGGAGTCTGCGGCAACTCGACGAGGACCGAAAAAGAAGAAGGGGGGCACCTAAGCGGCTGTTCGCTCGAACCCTCCGAAGTGTCTGACACGCCGTTTTTGACGATGCCGTCGTCGTGTCCGGGTCAGCCGTTGGTGTCGAGCTCTGTTGTGGAGTCGTGGGCGGAGCCGGAAGTGCCGGTTCGTGCGGTGTCGAGCTCGCCGGCGCTTACGGGCTGCGGCGGGCTCGAGTTCGAGCCCGAAATCGAGGCCCAGCCGGAAACCCAGGCTGCGGACAGCCCAACGGGCCTGGCATTCAGCCTCCGTGTCCCTCAGGAAGACAAGCTGTCTGCTCGCGCGAGCGCGAACCTGAAGAACGTCAAAGTCACGCTGCCCGAAGGCCTGGTCGTCAATCCGTCCTCGGCGGACGGTCTGGAAGGCTGCTCCGAGGCGCAGATCGGTTTGCAGCCACCGGCCGATGAGAAGCAGACGATCACGTTGCGTGCCCCCCTCGCCGAAGACTTTACGCTCGAATTCGAAGGGCAGAGTACCGGGGCGATCGCTGCCGACGCGTCGGGCGCGTCGGTGCAGCAGGCGCTGGAAGGCGTCCCGGGTGTCGGTGCGGGCGACGTGGAAGTAAGCGAAGCGAGCGGCGGCTATGAAGTCAAGTTCACGGGCGCTCTCGCCGCTCGTGAAGTTCCGTTGCTCGGCGGCGAAGTCCTCGATAACTCCTCTCAGGTGCTCGACGTTCAGGGCACGGGTGGCACGTTCACGCTGTCCTACGAAGGTCACAGCACCTCGAGCCTGCCGTTTTACACCCCCGCCTCGATTGCTGCTCCGGGTGTAGAAACGGTGCAGATCGCCCTGGAAAAGCTTCCCGGCCTGAAAGGCAACGTCAAGGTCAGCGGCGGCGGCGCGAGCGACCTCTACACGGGTACCCGCAACCCGTATGAGGTCGTGTTCGTGCGCGAACTCGCGGGCAAACCGGCGGCACTGCTCGCCGCCAGCTCGGCGCTGAGCGGCGAAGGCGCGGGCGTGCACGTCGAAAGCCAGTCCGCGGGCGCTCAGCCGCTCGCCGTCACGGTCACCGAACCGGGCGGCGCGGTCCGCTTCAGCGCCGAAGTCGCGAACCCCGCAAACCAGAACCTGCCCGAAGCCACGATATGCCCGAAGGCGTCGAAGATCGGGACCGTCAAAGTCAAGACACCGCTGCTGGAAGAAGAACTGCCGGGTTCGGTATATCTCGCCTCGCCGCAGGAAAACCCGTTTGGGAGCCTGCTCGCGATCTACATGGTCTTCGAAGACCCGCAGCGTGGCGTGATCGTCAAGCTCGCGGGCGAGGTGCAGGCGAACCCCCAGACCGGGCAGCTGACGACCACGTTTTTGGAAAACCCCGAGCTCCCCGTCGAAGACGTCAAGCTCGAACTGTTCGGTGGCTCTCGCGCGTCGTTGACGACCTCGCCGACGTGCGGCCGCAAGACCACGACGTCGGACCTGACGCCGTGGAGCTCCCCCGAAGGTGTAGACGCCTACCCGCAGGGTGCGTTTGACATCTACGAAGCCCCGCAGGGCGCGGCGTGCCCCGAGACCGCAGCGCAGGAGCCGAACGCTCCCGCGTTCAGCGCGGGCACGGTCACGCCGGCCGCGGGCGCGTACAGCCCGTTCGTGCTGCACCTGGGCCGTGAAGACGGCTCGCAGCCGTTGAGCAGCCTGAGCGTGACGCTGCCGCCAGGGCTGACCGGCAAGATCGCCGACATCGAACAATGCCCCCAGGCCGATATTGAAGCCGCGCAGCACAGAAGCCGCGAGGGCGAAGGCCGCCTCGAGCAAGAACATCCGTCCTGCCCGGCCTCAAGCGAAGTCGGCCTCGCGCGTGTCGGCGTCGGCTCGGGCACCCCGTTCCACGTCAGCGGCCACGCCTACCTCGCCGGCCCCTACGAGGGTGCGCCGTTCAGCATCGTGGTGATCACCCCGGCCGTTGCGGGACCGTTCGACCTCGGCACCGTCGTCGTGCGCTCCGCGCTGTTCATCAACCCATCCACCGCGCAGGTCACGGTCAAGAGCGACCCGTTCCCGAGCATCCTCGACGGGATTCCGACCGAGATCCGCAGCATCCAGGTGGAAACGACCCGCAACCAGTTCACGCTGAACCCGACCAGCTGCGAAAAGATGCAGGTCACGGGAACCGCCGTCGGCGAAAGCTCCCAGGCGGCCCTGTCCGCTCCCTTCCAGGTCGGCGGCTGCACGGGCCTGCCGTTCAAACCCTCCTTCGCAGCCTCCACGCAGGGCACCACCAGCAAACTCGACGGCGCCTCGCTGAAGGTCACCGTCACCCAGAGCCCCGGGGAAGCGAACATCCACAAGCTAGAACTGCAGCTGCCGCTCGCGCTGCCCTCCAGGCTGACGACGCTGCAGAAAGCGTGTCTTGAAGCGGCGTTCAACGCCAACCCCGCGGGCTGCCCCGAAGGGTCAGTGATCGGCACCGCGACCGCCACCACGCCGCTGCTGAACGCCCCCCTCACCGGCCCCGCCTACCTCGTCTCCCACGGTGGCGCCGCCTTCCCCGACGTCGAGTTCGTGCTACAGGGCGAAGATGTCACAATCGTCCTCGACGGCAAGACCGACATCAAAAAAGGCATCACATACAGCAAGTTCGAAACCGTCCCCGACGCCCCCATCTCAAGCTTCGAAACCCTGCTGCCCGAGGGCCCGCACTCCGCGCTGGCCGCCAACGGCAACCTCTGCCAGCAGACCCTCACCGCCCCCACCACCATCACCGGCCAAAACAACGCCATCGTCACCCAGAACACCACCATCGAAGTTGAAGGCTGCCCCAACACCCTCACCATCCTCTCCCACACAATCAAGAAACGCACGATCACACTGACCGTTACCGTCCCCACAGCGGGGAAGCTCACCGCCACCGGCAAGGACCTCTCAAAAGCCATCAAGACGGCGACGGGCCGCGGCACCCTAACCATCACCCTAAAAGCCACCGGCAAGAACAAGCTCACCACCAACATAAAGCTCTCTTTCACCCCGCCGAAAGGCCAGAAACTGACTGCGACCCTATCGGCCAAGTTCAAGCGAACGTGAGATCAGAGGCGAGCAGCCGGCGCTAGCTGACGCCCCCGACTGGGCACGTCAGCTAGCGCAACCGGCGCTACTCCTTTCGACCGAGCTCTATTCGCTTTCGCTCACAGCTTCTGCGTGGCCAGTCAGCTCGTTGCCTTCGAGGATGGCGGTGTTCTCGCCCGCCGGCGCCGGCAGACCCAGCTTCAGGTTGACCGCTGGATCAACCAAGGCCGAGAGGAGTCCGCCGCAGCCCTGTACTTTGGGCGCAGCGAACGAGTTATTCACGAGCCTGGTCCCTGTGACTGTGACTAGCGTGAACCCTGAGTTGAACGAGGGTGTGCCGCTTTCGCCACTGATCGGTTTATTCGGAGACGGAGGCGACGTCTCGCCGGTCGTGAATTCGATCACGATCGGGTGGGCGTTCGAGCCAATGTAGCATTCGTTGCCGAGGAACGTGTTGCTGAGCTTGACCTTGACAGGCAGCGACAGCGCAATACCTTCCTCATAGAGGAGATCTTCGGTGCTCAGGCCAATATCAGTCGCCGGTGCGGCGAGTTCTGTCGTTGCCGTGACGCCCGTGATGCCTTCGCTGATGAGTTTGTTCAGAATACTTCGCAAGAACGCCGGCAGAGCTTCAGGCGCCACTACTCCGAGCAGTCCCCCGGGGACCGTCTGTGGCGTTTTGGACAGTGTTTCGCCATGTTCGGCGCCGAAGAATTCGAGCTTACCTGTTGCTTCGTTGACGTTGAAACCGCCCTGCAGCGTGATTGGTTGGCTGATCGGCACCGTTTCGTTTCCGATCGCGACCGATCCGCCTGTTGTTTCCGCCACTACGCAAGCCGTGACGGTCAGAGGGCAGCCGACGAAGGGCGCGAATTCGCCTGTCGGATGACGTTCCGCCATCGCTGGAGCCGCCGTTGCGAGCGCGGCAACGGGCGCCGCAGCGGCCAAGCAGACGGTAAGGGTAAGTGGCCTCCGCCGAAGACGGTCGAGCCACGTAAGCACAGGCTGGAACATGATGCCAGGACCTCACTTTCTTGTATCTATTCGGACACGCAGCTAGCAGAGACCGATGCCGCTGCGTCGTTAGATCGATTCAAGCAGCTGGCTGAGCATTTACAAATGCTACGCCTCGGCCCAATATGGAACAACCGGTGTTTCTCACCTCTGGAGCCGCTGCCGCGCCGCTCACTGGCGGGCGCAGTGATTCCTTCCCGGGTTCACTTCATCTGATGTAACGGTACAAATCGGTCAACCGTGACCGGGCCCAGAGGCCGGTGTTTCGTATCAGGCCGGCTGCTCGCCGTGCAGCGCCGACGGGTGCGCCTCGCGCAACAGCGGCGCGCCGCAGTGCCAGCAGTAGGCCGCGCCGCGGCTGTGCACGGCCCCGCAGGAGCGGCACTGGCCGTGGATGCCCGCCTCGGCGGTCGCGAGCAGCCGCTGCACCTCGCCGAGCTGGGCGTCGAGCTCCTGCAGCTCGGAGGCTTTGCGCGCGATCACGTCCAGCCGGTAGTGGTCGCGGATCGCCATCTCGTAGGCGAGCCCGCCGAGATCCCACGTGAGCGCCGCCACGCGCTCGGCCAGCTCCAGCCGGCGCTGTCGCAGATCGGACATCGAGTTGGCCGTCGCGGGCAGTCCGCCCGCGGGCAGCAGCACGCCCGTGGGCGCCGGGCTGGCGCTCTCGCCGCCGGCGCTGGTCACGGACTGCACCGGCGCTGACGGTCCGCTGCCGTTATCGGGGTGCGCGCTCATTTGACTTCGATCGGCGCCTGGGTGATTTTGTCGAGTTCCGCCTCTTTCTTCTTGCCGGTCGTCTTTTCGAATTTCTTGGCGCTCGAGCTGCTGAGCGGCTTGGCCGGCGCCAGTTTCGGGCCCGCCTTTTCTTCGCTCTTTTCTTCGGCCTTCGCTTCGGCCAGTTCCTTTTCTTCTTCGCTCTTCGCCGAGGCCTTGGATTTGGCCGGCGTGGTCGTCGTCGGGGAGGTGCTCGTGCCGGGCGTCGTGCTGCCCGTCGAGGCCAGCGGAGCGCCGCTGAGCCCTTCGATTTTGATCACCTGCGGACCGGTCGAGGATCTGCTCTGGCTGACCCAGTGGCCGACGAGCAGTCCGGCGATCATCGCCAGCAGCAGCACCGAGGCGACGGCGAACAGCGGCGCGTAGCGGCGCGCGAACTGAGACCCGCCCACCCCCGCGTTCGGCTCCACGTACGGCGAGTAGGCGACCGGCGCACTCGCCACGACGCCGGGGCCGAGCTGCGCCTGGCGCTCGCTGTCGAGGACGTCGAGGAACGCCAGCCGCACGGGCGACACCGGCTGCCCGCACGACAGGCAGTAGCGCTGGTCGGCGACCAGGGGCGCCGAGCAGTTGGCGCAGGTGTTGCCCTCCGACGGCACCGGAGCGAGGTTGCTCACGCGACCGCTCCCGCTACCCGAAGGCGCCCCGTACGTATTCGCGCGTGCGCTCGGCGCGGGGGTCCTCGAAGACGTCGTCCACGGTTCCGTACTCGACGAGGTCGCCGAGGTACATGAAGGCGACTTTGTCCGCTACGCGGTGCGCCTGCTGGAGGTTGTGGGTGACGATCACCACCGCCAGATCGCGCCGCAGTTCGCCGATCAGCTCCTCGATCACGCCCGTGGAGATCGGGTCGAGCGCGCTGCACGGCTCGTCCATCAGCAGCACCTCCGGCCGCGTGGCGATCGCGCGGGCGATGCACAGACGCTGCTGCTGCCCACCCGACAGCCGCAGCGCCGGGCGGTCGAGGTCGCCGGCGAGCTCGTCGTAGAGCCCCGCCCTGCGCAGGGCGTCGACCACCAGCGGCTCGATCTCGCGCCGGCCGGGGCGCTTGCGCCCCTGCTCGCGCAGCGCGAAGGCGACGTTGTCGAAGATCGACATCGGGAACGGGTTGGGCTGCTGGAAGACCATCGCCACGCGCGAGCGCAGGGTCGTGTCCACGAGCTCGTGGATGTCCTCGCCGTCGAGCAGGATCTGGCCCGAGCGCGCCGCGCTGGGTGTCAGCTCGGTGAGGCGGTTGAGCGTCCGCAGCAGCGTCGTCTTGCCGCACCCGGAGGGCCCGATCAGCGCGAGCACCTCGCCCTCGTGGATCGACAGCGACACCGACCGGACGGCCTCTTTGCCGGCGTAGGAGATGCTCACGTCGCGCAGCGTCAGGCGCTCGGACCCGGACGTGGACGACGCGGGCCTGCGCACCGCCTCGCGCTCGCGCACCGGGCGCACCGCCGTGGGCGGGCGGTCGAGCACGATCGTGCGCACCGGCGGCACCGGCTGCGCGTTGGGCGCCACGGGCTCGTGAGGCGGGACGGCGTGGACGGGGGGCGCGTCAGGCTGGCGTCCCGGAAGGTCCGGCAGCTGCTCGTGATCCATCACCATGCTCCAGGGGTCGAGAACCATCTCTTCAGGACTCATCGAGCACTATCTCCATCGTCTTGACTTTGGCAACCGGCTCACTGAGATTAGCGGCTTTCCGCGCATTTGGGAAGGGGCGATCAAACGACGCCGGCAGCGGTCCCCAGGCCGGTGCTGCTCGCCTGCGACCGGCCCATGCGTTCCACGACCAGGTTCAGCAGGAGCACGAAGATCAACAGCACGAAGGCGGCCGCGTAGGCCTTCTGCGGCGCGGCGCCTTCGCCGGCGGGCGAGTTGTAGTAGACGTAGCTCGTCAGCGACGAGCCGGTCCCCCGCAACACGTTGATCCCCGGGAACGATCCCTCCGTTTCGAAGCGCAGGAACCCGCCGAGCAGGATCAGCACGATCGCGGTCGAGCCGATGATGCGGCTGATGCCGAGCGTGGAGCCGGTGGCGATGTTCGAGCGCACGTTGGGGACGAGCACGCGCCGGATCGTGGTTATGCGCGTCTTGCCGAGCGCGAACGCCGCCTCGCGCATGTGCCCGGGCACGGCCTGCAGCCCGTCTCTCGTAGCCACGTACAGCGGCGGCAGTGCGAGCAGCGACATCATCGCCCCCGCGGCGATGAACGAGCGGCCGAACACGCCGCCTCCTTCGGAGGTGAACGAGAACGGAGCCAGCAGCGACAACTGGAAGACGGCCAGCCCGAAGATGGCGATCACGATGTCGGGGGTGCCGGCGACTATCTCGATGCTCGACTCTACGATGCGCGCGAGCCAGCCCGGGCGCCCGTACTCGGTCATCCAAACCGCGCAGACGACCCCCAGCGGCAAGGCGATCGCGATCCCTATCAAGGTCAGCAGCAGCGTCCCCAGCACCGGGTCGAGGAAGCCGCCGGTGCCCGACTGCTCGGCGCTGAGCTGCGGACGGCTGAAGATCAGATCGGGGCGCAGGTACTGGATCCCGCGGTAGCCCATGTAGAGCACGATCGAGGCCGCGAGCACGCACAGCAGGATGCCGGCGAGCCACGCGAGCACCAGCACCAGCCTGTCGCTCCAGCGCCAGCTCATCGGCGAGGAGCGCCGTCCGTGCTCGGAGCCGCCTTTGTCCGGAGCCGGCTGCAGGTATTGCCGGACCCACATGCCCGGCGGAAGGAATCCTGATCGGGGGTTGTTCATCCGCGTGTCTGGTACTTGCGCAGTGGCAGCTTGACGAGGTAGCCCGATACGGACAGCGCGAACGCGGCGAACAGCAGCAGGAAGGCGATCGCGTAGACCGTGGCGCCCAGCGGCGGCGAGCTCACGCCTTCGCGGTAGTCGACGATCGTCGATGCGAGCGTTCGCAGCGGCTCGTAGAAGAACACGATCCCGTCGCCCGGCCTGGGGCTGAAGAACTTCCCGCCGGAGACCATCGAGATCATCACCGCCTCGCCCAGGGCGCGAGCGGTCGCGAGCACCGCGGCGGCGACGATCGCCGGGCGGATCGCCTTCAACGTCACCGCCCGTACCGCCCGCAGGGGGTTGAGCCCGAGCGCGATGGCACCCTCGCGCCACGAGGAGGGGACCGACGAGAGCGCCTCGCAGATCAGCGCGATCATGATCGGCGTGATCATCAGCGTGAGAATCGCTACCGTCACCAGCAGGCTTTCGCCGGTCAGCTGGACGGTGCCCTGAACGGAGCGCCGTTGCTGCTCGGTGACCAGATGGTTGCCCACGTAGGGCACGAGTACGAGGATGCCGATCAGGCCGTAGATCACCGAGGGGACCGACGCCAGCAGGCGCACGACGGGGATGACGATTCTCGTGACGCGCGCGGGCGCCAGCTCGACGATGAAGATCGATGACAGCATTGCGAGCACGAGGCCCAGCGCGACGGCCAGGCCGGTGGTCACCAGCATGCCGTAGATGATGGGCCAGGCGCGCAGCTGGTAGTCGGCCGCCGTGGGGTTGGACGATGCGGCGCTCATCCTGGAGATCTCGTCTTCGAGGCTCGCGCCGCCGCCCAGCCACGCGAGCCCGTTGTGCTCGAAGATCGGCCAGGCGCGCGTCGTGACGAACGCGATCATCGCGATGATCACCACGCCCACCAACAGCGACACCGCGCCGAGCAAACGCTCGGCGCGGTGGTCGGGCCAGGGCTTTCTGAGCCGCTCTAGGGCCATCGCCCAGCCAGCCTCTCCGGCCAGGACTGTCTAAGCCGCTCCAGGGACATCAGCTCGGCGGGATCACCACCCACTGGCTGGCGATGATCTTTTTCGCGGCCGCCGATTTGTCGACCCAGCTGATGAACGAGGCCGCAGCCCCCGTAGCAGGGCCTTTGGTGACCTCGAAGAACACCGACACCCCTGGGTACTGTGCGGAGGCCGTGGTCGTCTGGTTGCATGCGACGCCGCCGATCGAGGCGACGCTCAGGCCGCCTTTGTTGGCCTGGTAGTTCGAGAGGAAGCCGATCCCGCTGGGCGCGCTTTCGACGGCCTGGCGCATCAGCCCCTCGGTCGCCTCTTCGGTGGCGGAGGACACGACGCTCTTGCCTTCGAGCAGCAGTGACTTGAAGCTCGTGAGCACACCCGCGACGGCCGTGCGCGTGAACACGTCGATCGGACCGGTGGCGGTGGCGCCACCGAGCGCTGAGCTCCATTCCTTGGTCTTGCCGGTGAAGATCGAGGTGATCTGCGCCTCGGTCAGGTTGCTGACCGGGTTCGACTTGTTCGTGACCACGCAGATCGCGTACTTGGCGATGGCGTAGAAGTCGAGGCCCGCGTCGGCGCTCGTGTATTCCTGTGCGACGTCGGCGATCGTGACGCTGCCCGCTTTGACGTCGTTGAGGCCGACGGTGGTCCCGCCCTGGGTGATCTTGAACCTGATCTTGTGCGGGTGCAGCTTCACGTACTTGGCCGCCAGCAGCGACACGAGCGGGTAGGAGGACGTGGCTCCGCTGATGGTGACCAGCGAGGTGGCGTTCGCGGCCGCCGGCGCCGCAACCCCGAGCACGCCAGCCACCGCGAGGGTGACGGAGAGACGGCGAATTCGATCCATATGAGTGAGGCTCCGTTTCAAGGTCGATTGACGATCGGTTGACAACGTCGAGTTGCGGAACATAGCATATCCCGATAGACTTGATCGACATTAGCTACATTATTGACAAGGTCCGAAACCCTGGGGGGACGGACCCTGTTCCGACGTTTGCACGTATTCCGCTCGACTCGATGAACAACACGCAAGAGAACCCAGAGTTGCCCTCGCCTCCGCGCCCGCCGCGGCGTGCACCGTCGGCGCGCGTGACCGCCGGGCTGGCTGCGGCCATGCTCGCGATCGGCGTGGTCGTGGGCGCCGCGATCGGCCCTGCGCCCTCCACTTCGTTCGCGATCGAGCGACTGCTGCCGCTGCTGCCGTCGCTGCTGCGCTCCGGCGAGAGCCCGCGCACGCAGCCGCCCGCGGTGACGCCGCAGCCGACGCCGGAAGCGAGCGCCGCCGGCACCCGCAGGCACAGACGTAAGCACAGGGCCGCCACATCCTCGGAAGGGGGCGCGGAAACGACACCGGAAACGACGACGAACGCGACGACGCCGTCGGGCGCCACCAAGAAGACGGCGAGCGCCCTGCCGCCGGTGACGAAAGTGTGGTTGATCGAGCTGGCGAACTCGAGCTTCACCGAACTCGCCGCCGACCCCTCCGCCGCGCCCTACACCGACACGAGCGCGCTGCCGACGGGAACGCTCGTGAGCGGCTGGTCGGCGCTGCAGGCGGGCGCGTTCGCGACCGACGCGGCGCTGATCGCCGGCACGCCGCCGGAGCTCGTGGACACGATCGTGCAGCCGCCCTGCCCGGCATCGGGAGAAGCCTCCACGACGGCGCCCGCCGCGGGCACGCCCTCCACTCCCACTCCCCCATGCACACCGGACACCCCCGGCGCGCTGACCGCGGCGGATGAATTCCTGAAGGCGACGCTGCCGACGATCACCTCCACGGCGGCCTACCGCGAAAACGGCCTCGTGGTGATCACGTTCGCGTCGATCACCCAGCCAACCGACGCCGGCTTGCCGGCGGGGGCGGCGGACGCGACGCTCACCTCCCAGCCGCCCGCGGGGGCGCTGCTGATCTCGCCGTTCGTCGCCGCCGGCGCGAAGTCCTCGACCGCCTTCAACTCGACTTCACCGAAGCAGAGCCTCGAAAAGCTGCTGCGGCGATGAAAGACCCATCAATCAAGGAACGGAGACACCCGTTGCACCTACTCGAAACAGCCCACCGCAAAGCGACATGGTGGCTCGCCGACCGCGTCAACCGGGTTGCGATCGTGGGCTTCCTCGCCCTGCTTCTCGCGACCCCGGCGATCGGCCATGCCGAAGAAAGCAACCCCAACAACTACAACTGCATCGGCAGCATCGCCGCCGGCGAACCGGAAGCGGGCAATGAAGAACAGCAGGTGCAGTACAAGTTCTACTGCGACGGCCCGATCACCGGCTATCAGCTGGAGACCCAGGTTCCCCTCACGGTGCTGGCGGGTCAGCCGACCGTCACGAGCAACGCGACGGGCGGCCCGCTGGGCGACACGTTCGAGTGCTCCGGCGAAGTGCCGGGGTACGCGCTCAACTGCGCGGGCGGCCCACCGGCGGGCACCTCGTCCAAACCACCGGCCGGGACGACGGGCGGGACGACGGAAGGCTACGACACGGTCACCGGCCAGTTCTCGATCGGCACGAAGCTGTGCAAGGAGCCGCGCGTCGACCCGCTGTTGACCGTCACCTACGCCTACCTCGAAAAGGGCGTGATCACGCAGGCGATCTCCGGGCCGTTCGACCTCGGGCGTCCCACCGGCTGCCCACCGGACGCCGATTCCGGGTTCACCCGCCTGAACCCCAAGCCGGAAAGCACGGGCCACCACAAGCACGGCAAGAAGGGGAAGAAGGGCAAGAAGTCCACCGAGAAGAAGTAGCTCGGCGATCAGGGGCGGGCAACCCGTACGTGCCCGCCCCTGATCGACGCGGGCGCGGGCGCGAACCGCATCCGTCGGCGCCGGGGCGGCGTACCCTGAAATTCGGTGAGCCGCCTGCGCAGCAGATCCTCGTGCCTTGCCCTCCTGGCCGCGTTCGCGGCGTCAGGGCTCGCGGCGTGCGGCTCCACCGGCGCCTCTCCCGGCACCGCCGGCCGCAGCGCCGACGCCATCCGCAGCGCCGCCATTCCCAGCGCCGCCACGACGCCCGCCGCGGCGACTGCGCTGCCGACGTGTTCTGCGACCGTGGCGGGCACCCTCGCGGGGGTGTCGCAGAACGTCTACCGCGACGCGGCGAGCGGGGAAGACATGGTCGAGGCGGTGCAGCGAGTGAGCGGCTCACAGGCGCTGGCGAGCGCGATCGACGCCCGCAGCGCACGCGCCGTCGATGCATCCCTGCGAACGCTGCTGCTCGGCCAGATAGTGCGCATCGAGATCCTCGTCGACGGACGGGTGCTGGGGAGCGCGGGCTCGGGCTCGGCGATCGCGCCGGTGCGTGGGATGGTCGCCGGCACGGACGGGATGTTCGTGCTGTCGGTGCAGAGCGACCGCGGCTACGTGGAAGTGACCCACCAGGTGACGGGCGCGCAGATGGAGATCTCCAGCATCGCCGCCGGGCGAGCCGGGGAGCGGCTCGCCGGCACGATCACCCGGCCGGCCCCGGCCGACGTGCCGGAAAGCGGAGAACTCGGCTACGAAGGGGTGCGCTATCGGGTGGCCTCATGGGAGGCGAGCGCGTTTCCCGCGGGCGTGGCGCGGATCGCGCTGCTCGTCAGCGCACCGGAGATCTCCTGCGCGAAGACGCCCGCGAAGACGCACGTCGCGACGCTCGGGCAGGTGGGCGAACGTATCTACGAGGAGGAGCTCAGCAGCCCGACGGTACTTCAGACGGTGCGCACGCTCGAACGCTCGAACGCCTTCCGCAACGCGGTGGCAGAACGCTCTCCCGTGGCCACGCGCGCGGCGATCGTGGGCTTCTTCGAAGCGCACCTGCACGTGGTGCGGGTGCGGGTGACGGTCGCAGGGAAGCTGCTGACCGACGTCGGCGGCCCCTACGTGCTTGCCCCCGTGCACGGGGTGCTGCGCTCGCACGGGCAGATGGTGGGCGAATTCGAGATGGCGATCCAGGACGACGCCGGCTATCTGAAGCTGGCGCACGCGTTCACGGGCGCGCAGGTGCTGATGCGGGTGGGCGCCAGCCAGCTCGAGGGCACGCTCAGCCCCGGACCAGCAAGCGTGCCGGGGCGCGGCCCGGTCGTCTACGGCGGACGGCGCTACGCGGCGTACTCGTTCACGGCGCAGGCGTTCCCGTCGGGGCCGCTTCGCATCTCGCTGCTGATCCCCGCCTCGTAGCGATTCGTTCGGCGCGCGCGCCGAACCCTGTGTATCGGCTCAAGCCGGGATGAGCTCGGCGAGCTTCTTTTTCGACTCGGCTAGTTTTGCGTTCGTCTCGGCATACTTGCTCTCAGCCTCGAGGATGCTGAGCGCAGCTTCACGCGCTCGGCCACCCATCTCTAGGGCTTGAAGGGCCGTGTCATACGTGAGCCGTGAGACTGCCGCGATCTGCCGAGCCTGTTCTTCGTTCTTGCTCATGATCTCCTTCTCCCGAGTGTATCGGCGGGAAGTCCTCGACATCCTAGTTCTGGCCGTGCCCCGTCGCGAGTAGCTCGGCGATCTGGGCCTGGAGATCCGTGGAATCGCCCTGCAGATCCCTCAGGGCCGCTTCGAGCTGGTCGATCGTCTCCTTCGTGGCGCTGGCGGCTTGCGGCCACTTCGCGCCTTGATGCGAGATTTCGATAGGCAGAGTACCTAGCAGTAGCCCATAGAACAAAGGCGTCAGGAGCAGCAGACCGCCGTAAACGAGAGCAAGGCAGACCTCGGCTCGATAAAGGTCCGGCTGCCCGAGAGCAACGCTGGGCATCCGATTGTGACCTTTCGCGTGTGGAGGGATCGTGAACCCCACGGCAAACCAGAGCACCGCGACGAACAGCGCAGCGACCACGATTCGGACGATCCAACGCTCAATGTTGGTCGCGTCTCGCCTCTTCGCCCACGCCCGCACCTTCGCCGAGGAACACACCGAGCAAAGGTATCGCGCGCCAGCGATGGCTCTGCACGGCGCTTGGGTTTGTTATCGCCCGCAAAAGCAATCAGCCTCCAGGGCCCCGGTGGGCGAGGCGCGCCCCGCCTACAGCAGGCTGCTGGTCATGCGTTCGATCTCGGCGATCGAGGTGGCGCCTTCGCGGACCTTCTGCAGGCCGTCGTCGCGCAGCCGGCGCATGCCTTCCTGGAGGGCGACGGCGACCATGTCGTCGACGGAGGCGCGCTCGAGGATCAGCGCGCGGATCGGCTCTGAGACGGTCATGACCTCATAGAGCGCCATGCGTCCGCGGTAGCCGGTGCCGGCGCAGCGCGAGCAGCCCACGGGCTCGTAGGGCTCGACGCCGGCGAGGCCGTGTTCGGCGAGCACCGCCTCGGAGACGCTCTGGACGCGCTTGCAGTGCTTGCAGAGCGCCCGCACGAGGCGCTGGGCGACGATGCAGTCGACGGCGGAGGAGACGAGGAACGGCTCGATGCCCATGTCGATCAGGCGCCCGAGCGCGGAGGGCGCGTCGCGGGTGTGGAGCGTGGAGAGCACGAGGTGGCCGGTGAGGGCTGCCTCGACGGCGATGTGGGCAGTCTCGCGGTCGCGGATCTCGCCGACCATGATCACGTCGGGGTCGGCGCGCAGCATCGAGCGCAGCCCGACGTCGAAGGTGACCCCGGCCTTGGGCGCGATCTGCATCTGCTTGACCCCGGCGATGCGTTGCTCGACGGGGTCCTCGACGGTGAGGATCGAGCGTTCGCCGTCGTTGAGCGCGTGCACGGCCGCGTACAGCGTGGTCGACTTGCCCGAGCCGGTGGGGCCGGTGACGAGCACCGCGCCGTTGGGCCGGTGGATCGCCCTGTCGAAGCGCTCGAGGTCGTCGCCCTGCATGCCGAGCGACCCGAGGTCGCCGAGGTTCTTGCTGCCGCCTTTGTCCATGATGCGCATGACGGCGCCCTCGCCGTTGACGAGCGGGAGCGTGACCACGCGGATGTCCACCCGCCTGCCGTCGACGGTCAGCGCGAAGCGCCCGTCCTGGGGCACCCGGCGCTCGGAGATGTCGAGGTCGGCCATGATCTTGATGCGCGAGACGACGCCCATCGCCATCCGGCGCTTGACGGTGGCCGCCGGCGCGAGCACGCCGTCGACGCGGAACAGCACGCGGGTGTCGCCCTCTTCGGGGTTGACGTGGATGTCTGAGGCGCCCTGCTGGACGGCCTGGGCGACGATCGAGTGGACGAGCTTGATGATCGGCGCGTCGTTGTCGGCCTCGTCGACAGACAGGTCGCGCTCGGCCTGCTCGTCGGCGTCCTCGTCGATGATGTCCTCGATCGACTCGTCCATCCGCGCGAGGCGGGTGAGCAGCAGGTTGAGGTCCTCGACGGAGGCCGCCGCGGGGCGGATCCGCCGGCCGGTCATCATGCCGACGTCGTCGATCGTCAGCACGTTCGTGGGGTTGGCCATCGCCAGCAGCACGGCGCCGTCGTCGGTGAAGCCGACGGGCACGGCCTGGTAGCGCTTGGCGGCCTGGATGCCGATCAGGCTGACTGCCCCCATGTCGATGTCGTAGACGGCCAGGTCGACGAAGTCCAGGCCGAAGCGCTCGGCGACGACGCGCGCGAGCTGGTCGTGGCGGAGGATCCCGCGCTCGACGAGCACGACCCCCGTGGGCCGCCCCTGGGTGCGGGCGGCTGCCACCCCGTCCTCGACGGTGCTGCGGTCGGCGAGGCCCAGGTCGACGACCACCTCCCCGATCATCCGCTGCGAGCGTCCGGGGTGCCGTGGCGGGTAGAGCCCCTTCTGCTCCTCGCCGCCGGCCCGGCGCGCGCCCTTGCGACGGTTGCCCGGGAACTCCGCCGGCGCGTCCTCGGGCGAGTCCTCACGTACGCGCTCTGCGCCCTTGGGCGCCTCGGAAGCATCCTGGGGCGCCTCGGGAGCATCCTTGGGCGCCTCGGAAGCATCCTGAGGCGCCTCGGAAGCATCCTGGGGCGCCTCGGAGACCTCGTTTGGCACGTCGATCGCCTCCTCCGGTGCGGCGTCCGTAGGGGAGGTAGCGGTTGGCGTGGCGAAATCGCCCATCACAGGCGTTTATCGGCATCGCCACAGGCACGCTTGACCGCACACCGGCGCCGCGAGCGACCCCGGGCTTGACCAGCGATGCTCAGCTTTGAGCGCTCGCGAGACGCTCAGGCACCGAGCGGGAAGGCGCCGTGCTCGAGCGCGCCCTTGACCTGCGCATCGAGCGCGTTCAGCCGGTACAGCGCGAGCGCCTCGGCCGAGGCGAAGCGCTGCCCGGAGGCCTGCTCGGGCCCGTGGTGGAGCAGCACGCAGTGCTCGAGCGCGAGCCTGCGCTCGCCGTCGAGCGTGGCGGGGGCGTGAGCGGCGATGACGCGCAGCCCGAGCTGGATGTGCCCGAGCAGCCTGCCCTCGCGGCTGCGGGCGATCTCTGCGCCGTAGGTGAACTCGCGCGTCTTGCCGAGGTCGTGGACGACGGCGGCGCACAGCAGCAGGTCGCGGTCGAGACGGACGTGCAGCGTGCACAGCTCGAGCGCGAGGTTGGTGACGGCGACGGTGTGCTCGAGCAGGCCGCCGAGGTAGGCGTGGTGGCTCGCCTGCGCCCGCGCCGAACGCGCGGGGCCGGGCGTGCCCCTCGAAGCGGAGGCGCCGGCGGGCAGCGAGCACGGGGCCATCCGTATCTGCTCGCGCAGGGCGCCGTCGCCGAGGAGCGCCTGCAGCAGCGCCTGGAGCGCTGGGTCGTAGACCTCGCGGGCGAGGTGCTCGAGGAAGCCTTCGAGCTCGTCGCGGTCGCGGTAGGCGGTGGGCAGGAAGCGGGTGGGGTCGTCCTGGCCGTCGTCCCCCTCCGGGGACGATGCGGCGCGGGCGATGGCGCGCAGCTCGATCTGGAGCTCGTCGCGGAAACGCTGGACGCGCCCCCGCGCGCGCACGAGCTCGCCGCGGTCGAAGCGCCCGGCGAGCAGGTCGGCGTCGCGGAAGGCGCGCGCACGGATCGTGCCGGTGGCGTCGCTGAGCTCGACCGTGAGGTAGGGGCTGCCGGTGCGGGAGATCTGGCGCTCCTTGCGCGTGCAGGCGAACACGCCGTCGACCTCCTCGTCGGCCCGCAGCGTGGCGACGGTCTGGCGGCGCTGCGCCGGCGTCTGCGCGGCCGCGGGGGAGGCGTCGGAGACGAGGGCGCTCATGCGCTCATGATGTACGGTGACTCGGATGCAACCGTTGATCTGGGACCGCCGTCCCGACGGCCTCCGGGCCCCGGCGATGGTGTGCGCGTTCCAGGGCTGGAACGACGCCGGAGACGCCGCCTCGAGCGCTGTGTCGTTCCTGGCCTCGGCGCTGGACGCGCGCCGCTTCGCGCGGATCGACTCGGAGGAGTTCTACGACTTCCAGGCGAACCGCCCGACGATCCGCTTCGACGCGGACGAGCGCCGGGAGATCAGCTGGCCGACGGTGGAGATCTCCGAGGCGTGCGCCCCGCGTGCGCCCCGCGACCTGGTGCTGGTGCAGGGCGTGGAGCCGTCGATGCGCTGGCGCGCGTTCACCAGCCACCTGGTCGACCTGGCGGAGGCGCTGGGGGTGCAGGTGGTGGTGACGATGGGCGCGCTGCTCGGCGACGTGCCGCACACCCGCCCGGTGGCGATGACCGGCCACGCCTCCGACGCGGCGCTGCTGGAGCGCCTGGGCATCCAGTCCTCCAGCTACGAGGGCCCGACGGGGATCGTCGGCGTGCTGCACACGGCGTGCGCGCAGGCGGGCCTGCCCTCGGCGAGCCTGTGGGCGGCTGTCCCGCACTACGTGGCGGCGGCGTCGAACCCGAAGGCGGCGCTGGCGCTGCTGCGCAGGATCGAAGTGCTGATCGGCGTGTCGGTGGACGTCTCCGAGCTCGAGACCTCGGCCGCGGACTACGAACGCCAGGTGGGGATGGCGGTGCGCAGCGACCCCGACATCCAGGCGTTCGTCGAACGGCTCGAGCAGGCGGCGGACAGCGAGGAGCAGGACGTGCCCGACGACGTGCCCTCGGGCGAGATCCTGGCGAGCGAATTCCAGCGCTTCCTGCGCCAGCGCGGGCGCGACGGCGGTTAGGCGGCGAGAGCTTCCGTCAGCCGACGAGGGTCAGGTGGCTGATGGCGTCTCCGGTCACGAGCCAGACCACCGCCGTGAACGCCGCCAGCGAGACGGCGAGCGCCAGCGGCGTCCGGATGCGACTGAAGCCGGTGCCGCTCGACGCGATCGGGTTCGGCCAACGCGGCGTGAGCGCGAGCATGTAGCTGAGCAGGTACACGGGCAGCATGTAGCGCCGTTCCATCCCCGTGGGTAGGGCTGGCACGCAACACACTGCGAGCGCGGCGAGGTAGCGCAGGTGGCCGCGTCCGAGCTGGCGCCGAGCGGCGGGCCAGAGCAACCGCACGAGCGCGAGGAACACGAGCAGGAAGCCGACGATTCGCCCCCAGGTTCGTCCGGCGTTGTGGAGGTTTTCGACATACGGAGTGCTGTAGAGCGGATCGAGGCCGTTGATGACGTGCCCGACGATGACCCCGCCCATGACCAGTGGATGGCTCACATACAGACCGACGTACTGACTTGCGTCGGTGACCTTGCCTTCCTTCTGTTCCGCGAGCAGCCGCCGACCAGCCGGGTACAGGTACTGCATCGCGACCGCCGCCCGGCCTTCGACCACGTAGGTGTCGGCTGCCTGCATGGACATGCCTGCCTCGTAATACTGTTCGGGTTCGAGCGCGGAGGATTCGGGGATGAAGCTGAACGAGCCGCCGTGTCGATGTGCGGACAGCGATTGGGGCAGCGACACGGCCGCGAAGCCGACGAGCAGCAGGCCCGCGCACAGCGCTCTGCGCGCGGCGGACGCGTGTTGAGTTCCGCGCTGCTCGAACCACGTCCACGCGACGATCGCGACGATCGCGGGTGCCAGCAGCAGGTAGGCCGGCCGCATGTTGATGGCCACGCCGCCCGCGATACCAGCTAGCAGCATCCATCCTGGGCTGTCCGTGCGAGCGACCGCCACGAGCGCGAGCAGGCCAACCGCGAGACCCGGGAAGTCGCTCAGCGGAAAGTTGAGGAACCCGCTCCAGAAGACGATCACCAGACCCGTGAGGGCAAGGCGCCGCCACAAGCTCCACGGCTGCTGCTCGGGCCACACGCTCCTCATGAACGCGGGGCCGAGCACCGCGCCGATGAGGGCGACGGTCAGCGCGTTGAAGACCTTGACGATCGATGAGGACGTCCATGTGAGGTCCGTCGCGAGCGTCTGCAGGACGTGATTGATCAGCGGCAGCACGTAGCCGATCGACAGGCTGTTGAAGTTCAACAGCGAGAAGTGCCCGTTTTCGGTGAACGTCGCCGCTGCCGACCAGTAAGTCCCCGCGTCGTTGAAGAAGGGCTTTTCGCCCTGGAGCATCGCGACGAGGAGAGTCCCGGTGAAGGCGATGCCGAAGGCCAGCACGACGGACCACGACCACCGGCGCGGCAGGATGCCGGCTTTTACCCGCCATCGCACCTCGCCACCCACCTGCGCGTGGTCGCTCATCGCGCCCTTAGATCGCCTCGGGCGTCCCGGCGAGCGTGCCTCGCGAGTCGTCCCGGATCGCCTCGGCGATGTTCGCGTCGATCGAGTCGCTCAGCGCTTCGGCCGAGCTGTGCAGACAGCGCCAGCCCCTGGACGCCAGCTTGTCGCTGCGCAGGCGCACGACCGGCACGTCCCCGGCCCAGCCCCGCGATCCGCCCGTGTACCGGTAGCGAACGTCGGACAGCCCCATCCGCGAGACGACTAGATCGGCGATCTCGGTGACCGTGACATAGTCGCCGCTGCCGGCGTTGAATACCTCGAAGCCGCTCCAGCCCGTGTCGCTGAGGGTGAGCATCGCCGAAACCACGTCGCTGACGTGGATGTAGGACTTGCTCTGACGACCGTCGCCGAGGATGCGGAGCTCTCTCGGATTCTCCAGCAGCCGGCGCACGAAGTCGTAGGTGACGCCGTGCGTCTGCCTGGCCCCGACGACGTTCGCGAAACGGAAGACGACGGCGTCGATGCCGAACATGTGCGCGTACGCCGCGAGCAGGGCCTCGCATCCCAGCTTGCTGGCGCCGTAGGTGGAGATCGGGACGAGCGGTCCGAACTGCTCGTCGAGCTCGTGCGCACCGCGGTCGCCATAGACGCCCGAGCCGGATGCGTAGGTGATCCGTGGAACGCCGTTGATGCGCGCCGCCTCGATCACGTTGTTCGTCAGGCAGGTGCCGTTCCAAAAGTCGATCGCCGGGACGTCGACCGCGGCGGCTATGTCCGGATTGGCGGCGAAGAGATAGATGTGGTCGGTCTCGGACGTCGCCTCGACGACGTTCTCCAGGTCTTTGAGATCTCCCTCGATGAGCTGGAGGCGCGGGTCGTCGATCACAGCGTCCAGGCGGGAGGCGTCCCCGGAGGAGAAGTTGTCGAACACCACCACCTGCTGCTCGGGACGGCGCAGAAGCTCGTGCGTGACATGACTGCCGATGAACCCCGCCCCGCCCGCGATGAAGGACCTCGTCGTGTGATGATCGGCCATGGAAGCACCCGAGGATCGCTAAGCGCAGGCCGGCGCGCAACCGTCCCGCCAGCAGGCGGCAGAGGACAGCTGTGCGCATCCGCGCAAACGCATACGCCGCCTGCCCGGGCGCCCCGGTTGCCCGCCTTCGCCCCGGCGCACAGGTGCACGAGGGTGTCTCCGACCCGGCCAGCGAGGACTCTTCGCGGTCGATCAGCTGCCGGCCAGGTGCAGGTCTGTGACGGCCATCAGGACCTGCGCTTCAGGCTGTGATTCGGCTCGGACGACACTGCTCTCGCTGGCGATCGGGCTGAGCACGATGCGGTTCAGGCCACGGCTCACGTGCACGGGGATCTCCACCGAGCTTCCGCGGGTCGGCAGCTGGTAGCTGCGGGTGGTGCGGCCGGGGCCGCGGACGCGCGCCCCGAGCTGCGCGCCCACTCTCAGCTCGGGGCCCGCCGACACGTCTGCCGCCAGCTCGACGTCACGACTGTCCGGCGAGACGATCGTGAGCTGCGCCTGATCGCCGACGCCCAGCCAGAAACCGGTTGCTTCGGTGCCGAGGTTGCCGTAGCTCGGCGAGTCGGAGATGACATGTGTTGCATCGACTTCGGCGAGCACCGGGTGCCCGACCAGCGAGGCGATCGCGCTCGACACGGGCGATCCGAGATCCGCCAGTGTCCGCGAGGTACCGGTGTTCTGCTGTAGCGATTGAAAGCCGATCGCGACACCGGTCAGGCAACTCCATACCGCGAGTAGCCCGCCGCCCCATCGCACCAGCCGGCGACGGCGCCCACGCGTGGCACTCGCCAGTGCCAGCCACGCGGCAACGGCACCGAACAGGAGCAGCGTCGTGTAGTCGACCTCGTAGCGGTCGGTCGTGCCGAAGAACTCGTAGCAGAGAAACAGCAGGACAAGGACTGCCACGCCCTCCATCACCAGCAGCGGAGCGGCGAGCCTTCCGAGCAGCGCCGGGCGACTCCGCCACGACCAGGGAAGCGCGACGGCGAAGAGCGCTATCGGCGTCATCGTCAGCAGGCCGCCCGTTTCTTCGGAGATCTGGAAGTAGTGCGCGGGCAACTCGAGCGGATAGCTGGCCTGCGGGTAGATGAGCGAGAGGAACGGGAAGAGAATGCCGATCCGCGGCGGAGTGATGAGATAAGACCACAACCCCGGCGGTATGTAGCCGATCGCACCCCAGTCACCGCCGTTGTTCAGCTGATACGACAGGCCGTATTGCAGTGGATTGCCGAACCGCGCCTGGTCGTACAAAGCCAGCAGCAGAAGGCACGTGCCGACCGGCGCCGCCAGGGCAACGAGCAAGCGGCGGTGTGGCTGCGTCGAGCGCAGTGATTTGTAGACCGGAACGAGCACGAGCGCGACGACGCCGAGTGTGGGCCGCGAGCCGGCGGCGAGACCGAAGCACAGGCTCATCAGCGCCACGCGCCTGAGCGAGGCGCGCTGCTCTGCGATCGCCGAGACGGCGAGCCAGATGCCTGCCATCGCGAAGCAGTAGCCGCCGGCGACGGCCTCGTCATATACCTGTGGAGCTCGTATCAGGAACGTCACCGCCGAGGAAAACGCCAAGGTGAGCGCGGCAAATACGCACGCCCATCGCGGCACGCCGGTGATCTGCCTGACGACCCTTCGCAACGTCGCCAGAGCGAATCCGAGCCCCGCGATCACGAAGGGCGTGATTATCACACTTCCAGAGGGCTCGAACCCGAGCAGATGCAAGGGCACGAGCAGCACCAGGACCGGCGCGGGACCCCATGTGATGTAGATGTTGCGTCCGAGCTGGGAGTAGTCGGGGTAGAGCTCCTCGAGGATCTGGTGCAGCTGCGGACTTGGGGGAGGGCCTAGTAGCCCTGGCGGCACGTGTGCGACCCAGAGGTGAAAGTGCAGAAAGGCGTCGGCAAGCTGGTTGTAGGGCGTGGCCTGCGAGCCGTGCAGCGCCAGCGGAACCGCGAGACTCGCTCTCCAGAGGTAGAAAGCGCCCGCACACACAAGCACCGCGACCAGGGCCTGGGTCATGCGGTCCGGCGCGAGCGCGCGTACGCGCACGGGTAGGCGCATCGAGCGCCCGAGCTCGCGGCTCGAGCTTGTCAGCTGGTTGGCCACGTGCTCGGCGAGGAGCCGGATCTCGACGCTCGTCTCCGCACACGCTTTCCGATCGCGAGCCAGGGGGTCGGAGACATCGCAAACATGGAACCGTCAGCGTCCTCGTGGGACTTGCGACGGACTGTGGCATGCGTATCCGCCTGGGTACTCGGCATTCTCGCCGGCGAGATGGACCGCCGAGGGCGATCGTTCGGCAACGAGCGACATTTGGCGCAACGTATCATCACCGCCCGTGCATCTCGTGCCTGTGAACACCAGCGTCACACCGGTGGCGGATCGTTTCACCGATAGCCCGCGACTCGGCCGCGATTACGCCGCCATGACATGCGGCGGCGGTATCGCCGAGCGTGTTTCCAACCCGAGCGCCCCGGGTGGCCTCACCCTGCCCCAGAGCCGAAGCGGGCGGGTGTCGCTGTGAGGATCGGCGTGATCGGCGCGGGTCCGAGCGGCCTCTGCCTTGGCATGTTCCTCGAGCACGAGACCGAGGTACTGGAGGCCCGCTCCCAGCCTGGTGGCACCGCCGCCAGCGTGTGCGTCGAGGGCTACACATTCGACCGGGGCCCGCACATCATGTTCTCCAGGAACGAGGAGATCCTCGAGTTCATGATCTCGGCGCTCGGAGACAATGTTCACCGCTGCAGGCGCAACAACCGCATCGCCTACGCAGGTCGATTGGTGAAGTATCCGTTCGAGAACGACCTCGCGGCGCTTCCGCAGACAGAGACCTACGAATGCGTTCGCGACTATTTTGTGAACCCTTGGCGCAGACGCTATCGCGAGCCCGGTGATCTGCGAGAGTGGTTCCTTCACCATTTTGGCGAGGCGATGTGCGAGAAGTACTTCTTCCCCTACAACGAGAAGGTGTGGAACGTCCCAGTGGCCGAGCTGTCGATGTCCTGGGCCGAGAGAATTCCACAGCCGCCGCCGGAGGACGTGTTGAAGTCGGCGATGGGCATCCCGACCGATGGCTACCTGCACCAGCTCTTCTACCACTATCCGCTGCGCGGTGGCTACCAGGCTATCTCGCAGGCGTGGGCGGAGATCGTGCGACCGCAGTTCGGCTTCGAGGTGCGGAGCATCTCCTTGCCCGCGGACGGGGGGGTTCTCGTGAGTAGCGCCTGCGAAGAGCGCCATTTCGATCGCATCGTCTCGACGATGCCGCTGGAACGACTGCTCGCGGTCGCCGACTTTCCGATTCCCGACCGCGTACGCGAAGCGGTCGACCGCCTGCTGGTCAACCCGATGGTCGTCGTATCGCTCGGCATCGCCTCAGCTGACAACGAGCGCATGACCGCGGTGTACTTCCCGGCGGCAGACTTCAAGGTCAATCGCATCAGCTTTCCCGCGACCTTCTCGCCCCACAACGCGCCGCCGGGCTGTTACAGCATCCAGGCGGAGATCACCTGCCGGGCCGACGATCCGACATGGCGGTGGAGCGATCGGAAGGTTCTCGACCACGTGATCGACGGACTGCTCGACGCCGGCATCGTCTCCGACCCTGACGCGATCGCCTTCTCGCACATCCAGCGGGTCGAGCACGCGTACGTCGTCTACCGGCGAGGGTATGAGGAGCACGCGGCGATCGTGCGCGACTGGTTCCCCCGGCAGGGGATCGAGCTGTGCGGGCGATTCGGTTACTTCGAGTATGTGAACGTGGATGGAGCGGTGGCTCGCGCGATGGAGCTCGCCGGCCGCCTGAACGGACGCGAGGTGCGACTCGGCGCGATGCCGGCGCGGGTGTGACGATGTTCGATCTCGGCGTCTACGAGTACTTCGAGGACGAGAACCTCGCGCTGCTGCGACAAGGTCCGAGCGGCGGGCGCGTGCTCGACGTCGGCTGCGGATCGGGGATTCTCGGGGCGCGCCTGCGCGAGCGAGGCAGCACCGTGTGGGGCATCGACGCGGCGGCCGACATAGCGGAGCTCGCCGCACGGCGACTCGACCGCTTCATGCTCGCGGACATAGCGGACGGCGAGCGCATCGGCGAGCTGCTTGAAGGCGAGCGCTTCGAGGCGATCGTGTTCGCGGACGTGCTCGAGCACCTGACCGACCCGGTCGGCACGCTGCGCGACTATCTGCGCTTTCTCGCGCCGGACGGAGAGGTGCTCGTGTCGGTGCCGAACGTCGCCGTCTGGAACGTGCGCGCCGAGCTGCTGTTGGGCCGCTTCCGCTACACGCCGACCGGGACGCTGGATCGCACCCACCTGCGCTTCTTCACACGCGCCAACCTCGAGCGGGCCCTGTGCGAGGCCGGCATGCGAGCGGAGCGGATCGACGTGAACCCCGGGATCGCGCGCGCCTTCGTGGGGCGCGCGAAGCAGCTCGTGGCTCAGGACCGTGAGGGCGACCGCAGGGCGCTGCTCGACTCGCGCGCGTACCGCGCCTACCGGCGTTTCGCATACCCCGTCGAGTACCGCCTCGCTCGACTGGCGCCGGGGTTGCTGGCCTTTCAGTACGTGGCGGTCGCTCGTGCCGTGGAGCAACCCCGATGAGCACGCCGGCCGCGCTCTTCGAGGATGTCGCGATCGTGATGATCACGATGGACGAGGAGGACTCGATACGGCGGGTGGCGCAGGAGCTTCACCGCGAGCTCCCCGGCGCGACGGTCGCGATCGTCGACAGCTCGACCGACCGTACCCCGGAGATCGCGCTCGAAGAGGACGTCGAGGTGATACGCCAGTTCCCGCCAAGGGGCTACGGGCCGGCGATGGTGAAGGCGCTCACTCACCCCGACCGGCCGATCGTCGTGACGCTGGACTGCGATGGCACATACCCGACGCGACGCATACCCGAGCTCGTCGACTTGGTGCGCTCGGGCTACGATCTCGCCGGCACCACGCGGCTCGCTGGGAGCAGGCCACAGACCATGCCCTGGGCCAACTATCTTGCCAATCGCCTGTTCAACGTGGTCGCTTCGATCGCCTTTCTGCGCCCGGTGCGCGACGTGCACTCGGGCATGCGCGCCTACAGGCGCACGACGATCGAGAGCTTCTCCTGGCTGGCCGAGGCGCCGGCGCTGCCGGTGGAGCTGCTGCTGTTGCCGATCCGCGCGGGCCTTCGAGTGCAGGAGATCCCGATCGCCTACGACGAGCGAATCGGCGATTCGACGCTGAACCGCCTCGACAGCGCCCTGTGGACGTTCCGCCGAATCTGGCGCGCCCGGATGGCCCGCATCGAGCGCGTGTACAGCCCACGGGCGGCGAGCCCTCATGTGTCCGCGGCCGGACACACGATCCGATAGTCGCACACCGAGTATGCCGTCCTCGAGGGCTTAAGCCTCGAACTCCTGCGCGAGGATGCCTTGCCGTCGGACGGTTGCTCCGGGCCGTGGGCCCGCCAGGAGGATCTAGCGTCGCTTCCCGTCCAGTCAGAAACATTCGGCTCCGCAGTCGGAAACACCGGTTGCCACGATGATTCGCGGCCCGTTATGTTGGCTCTCGGCCATCAGTCGATGGCCTGTCGTTCACTTACTGAAAGTGTAAAAAGAAAGTTGGGGCTTTATGCTTAGCTTTGGTCTTTTTCACCCAGTGACCATGCGTCGTTGCCTGCTCGGCGCGGCGATGGCACTGACGGTGTCTGTGTCTGTGCTCGCCTCGGCGTCGCCGGCACTGGCTACCACGCACCACCCGAAAGGCGAATACGCGCCGTACTTCGACTGCCCGCTCAGCACCCCGGGGCTCGCAGGCTGCGTGCTCGCGGAAACCACCAGCGGTAAGTTCGTCGTGGGCAAACGAGAAGTGCCGATCAACAAAACGATCACGCTGACGGGCGGGTTCACCGTCAACGAAGAAACTGGGGCGACCAAATTCGTCGGCGCGGAAGACGGCAACACCTTGTCGAAAGTGGCGCTATACGTACCGGGCGGCCTGCTGGACATCGTGGCGCCTGAATGGCTCAACGAAAAACAGAAAAAAGAATTCGAAGAAACCATCAACAAAGGCCTCACGGGCGTGACGGAGACGACCGAACTCGCGGGTCCCGCCAGCAACATCGTCCTGAACACGGAAAACCTGATCGAAAGAAGAGGGACCGCGCTCTTGCTGCCGATCAAGATCAAGCTGGGCAACGTGTTCCTGGGCAGCACCTGCTACGTCGGCTCTAACAAAGCCCCGATCAACCTCAACCTGACGAGCGGTGTAACTGAACCTCCGAAAGGGGTCGCACCGATCGAAGGTGAAGTGGGTGCACTCGAAATCAACGAATCGTTCACCATCATCACCCTCAACGGCGGGAAGCTCGTGAACAACACGTTTGCGGCACCCGAAGCTGAAGGCTGTGGCGAACCACTTTCGTTCCTGGTCAACAAAGCGGTCGATGCCGCACTCGACCTGCCGTCGGCGTCGGGCAAGAACGAGGCTATCCTCCAAGGGAAGCTCTCGACCGCATCAGCTCCGGCGGTCCTAGCCAGCGAATAGTCAGACACGCGAACACCGCACGACAAGCGGTGTGAGCAAGGGGGGCCCCGCCAGGCGGGGCCCCCCTTTTTTTCTACCTGCTGTTGGCGAAGTACTCGGCGTTGATCTGCGTGTACTTCTGCCACTCCTCGGGAAGCTGGTCCTCCGCGAAGCACGCGTCCACCGGGCATGCCTCGACGCACGCGTCGCAGTCGATGCACTCCTCGGGGTCGATGTAGAGCATCTCCGCCGCGTCGTATCCGGGCTCGTCGGGGGTGGGGTGGATGCAGTCCACGGGGCACACCTCGACACACGAGTTGTCCTTGGTGCCGATGCACGGCTCGGCGATCACGTAGGCCATTCGCTTCTTTCCTCGGTGGTTTGCGGGACTTTCCAGGGCGCACCGTAGGGCTCGCCCCGGGGGGAGAGGCATATTGTACGAAGCATGTTCCTGCTTACGGGTGCGACCGGCCTCGTGGGCTCGGCGCTGTTGCCGCGCCTGCTCGCCGAAGGCGCCGACGTGCGCTGCCTCGTACGCGACCCGCGGCGCCTCGGCGCCCAGCGCGTGCGCGTGCAGATCGCCCTCGGCGACCTCACGGACCCTCCCTCGTTCCGCAACGCGCTGCGCGGCGTGCACACGGTCGTGCACCTGGCGGCGTCGATCCGCGACCAGCCGCGGGGGTCGATCGAGGAGCTGAACGGCATCGCCACGTGGCGGATGGTCGAGGCGGCCGGGCGCCAGGGGGTGGAGCGCTTCGTGTTCTTCTCGGTGCTCGGCGCCTCCACCCACCACCGGGCGCGCCTGCTGCGCGCGAAGGCGCTGGCCGAGCAGGCCGTGCGCGAGGCCGGCGTGCGCGCGATCGTGTTCGCGCCGTCGATCGTCTACGCGCCCGGCGACCCATGGCTGACGCAGCTCGAGCGGATGGCATGGCTGCCCGCGACGCCCGTGTCCGGGCGCGGCCGCGCGACCTTTCAGCCGATCTGGGCGGACGACGTGGCGGCCTGCGTGCTCGCCGCGCTGCGCGGGCCGCCGGGGGACCGCCCGGAATCCGGGCGCGGCGAGCGCTACGAGCTGGCGGGTCCCGAGACGCTGACGCACACCGAGATCGTGCGCACGCTGCTGCGCTCGCTGGGACGCCGGCGCGCGCTCGTGCACGTGCCGACGCCGCTCGTCTCGCGCGGCCTGCGGGCGCTCGAGCGCCTCGCCGGGCCGGGCGCATTCGCAACCTGGGACGAGGCGGAGCTGATGGAGAGCTCGATGACCTCCGCGCGCGGCGCCGCCGACGCCGAAGGCCTCGGTGTGAGGCCGCAGCGCATGGCCGCGGTGCTGGGGACCGCCTGAGCGGTTTCCTGCGACGATGTGAGCCTGCCCACAAGGCAGCAACCGGTCAAGCATCAAGCCCAGAAAGCGAGTGCCATGAGCGCGGTTCAGACAGCACCGGAGGTCCAGTCGGGCCTCGAAGGAGTGGTCGCCTTCGCGACCGAGATCGCGGAGCCCGACAAAGAGGGTGGCGCCCTGCGCTACCGCGGCGTCGACATCGAGAACCTGGTGGGCGCCGTCCCCTACGAGCAGGTATGGGGCCTGTTGGTGGACGGCCACTTCAAGCCCGGCCTGCCCCCGGCCGAACCGCACGCGCTGACCGTGCGCTCCGGCGATCACCGCGTCGACGTGCAGTCTGCGCTGGCGATGCTCGCGCCGGAGTGGGGCTTCGGGCAGCTGATCGACATCACCGACGAGGAGGCCCGCGACAACCTCGCCCGCGCGTCGGTGATGGCGCTGTCGTTCGTCGCCCAGTCCGCTCGCGAGATCGGCCAGCCACCCGTCCCGCAGCGCGAGGTCGACCAGGGACGGACGATCCCCGAGCGCTTCCTCATCCGCTGGCGCGGAGAGGCGAACCCCGATCACGTGAAGGCGATCGACGCGTACTGGATCTCGGCGGCCGAGCACGGCATGAACGCCTCCACGTTCACCGCCCGCGTCGTGGCCTCGACGGGCGCGGACGTCGCCGCGGCGCTGTCCGCCGCCGTCGGCGCGCTGTCCGGTCCGCTGCACGGCGGCGCGCCCTCGCGCGTGCTGAAGATGCTCGAAGAGGTCGAACAGACCGGCGACGCTGAGCGCTGGGTCTCCGACGCGCTCGACCGCGGCGAGCGGCTGATGGGCTTCGGCCACCGCATATACCGGGCCGAAGACCCGCGCGCGCGTGTGCTGCGCCGTACCTGCCGCGAGTTGGGCTCGCCGCGCTTCGAGGCCGCCGAGGCGCTCGAGAAGGCCGCGCTCGCCGAGCTGCACGCGCGCAGGCCCGACCGCGTGCTCGCGACCAACGTGGAGTTCTGGTCGGCGGTGGTCCTCGACCTCGCCGAAGTCCCGCCGGACCTCTTCACGCCGATGTTCACGTGCGCGCGCGTGGCGGGATGGTCGGCGCACATCCTCGAGCAGAAGCGCGAGGCGAAGCTGATCCGCCCCACAGCCAGGTATGTGGGCGAGGGCCCGCGGCTCGTATCGGCGGTGATGTGAACGGGCCGTGAAAGACCGGCCCAGAGGCCGGTCGGAGACAATCTCTCGAATCGCTTGGCATTCGGGCTACAGGCATTTAGCGTGGCGCTCCAATCGTCTGTAAAGGCCCTGTCGAAGGAGCGCCAATGCGAGCAGTCCCGAATGCGATCACGAGCACCTGCATGCTGGTCGTCGCGCTCGCGCTCGCTGGCTGCGGCGCCGACGGATCGCCCTCCGGCGAAGCGACCTCCAACCTCGGCCAGGCGATCGTCCTGCAAAGCCCTGCGGTAGCGGGAGGACCGCACCCCACCATCCCCCGCAACTACACGTGCGACGGGCACGACGTCTCGCTGCCACTGGTGTGGGGCGAACTCCCAACCGGCACGAGCGAACTGGCCCTGCTGATCCTCTCGCTGACGCCGACGCACACGATCGGCTCCAACGTGTACGAGCGCGTGTCCGTCGCGTGGGCCGTCACGGGACTGGCGCCGACGCTGCGAGTGCTCTCCCCCGGCAGGCTCCCGCGCGGCGCGATCCTCGGGCGCGACGCGCAGGGCAGCACGCGCTACTCGATCTGCCCGCCCCGGGGTGCGGAACACAAATACCTGTTCACCCTGTTCGCGTCCCCCAGCCGTCTTGCGGCTGAGCCGGGATTCAGCGACCAGACGATGTTCAACAGGCTCAGCAGGGCCCAGATTCCCTTCGGTCAGCTGCTCGTGGGGTACACGCGGGCATGAGCAAGAAAGGAGCACCGATGCGACGAGCAAACAGCGTGATCGCGCCGGCGGCGCTGGCGCTCGTGATCGCGCTCGCCGGCTGCGGCAGCACCGACACGCCGGCGCGCACGGCCGTCTCGCGGAAACTCCCGCCCACCACTAAGGTCGTCGCGGTTCGTCTTACGAGCCCCGCGGTCCACGGTGGCAGGCTCTCCGCCCTCTACACGTGCGACGGCAAGGACGTCTCACCTCCGCTCAAGTGGGGCCCCATCCCATCCAACCTGCACGAACTCGCGCTGTTCGCGATCGGTCTCGCGCGTTCCAGCTCGGGCAAGGTGTCGAGGACTATCGAATGGGGCATGGCTGGAGTGACCCCCACTCTGCACGGACTGGCCGCGGGTGAGGTGCCCAAAGGCGGCTTTCTGGTGCAAACCAGCGACGGGAAGAAGACCTATTCGATCTGCCCCAGCAAGGGCCAGACCGAGCGCTATGAGTTCGCGTTGTACGCGCTGCCGGAACTGATCCGTGCGTCACCGCAGATCAGCGGCGCCAGGCTCCTGGGCAATCTGACGGGGAAGATCCCCCAAGGCCGCTCGCCCGCCGAAGGCGTGTTCACGGCCACCTACACACGGCCCTAGCCCCAGCGTCCTCCCCAACGCACGCGGGGCCCGGCAACCGCCGGGCCCCGCTCTGCGAGCTGCATAGTCCGCGCGTTCGCGCCGGACGCCGCCTACATCATCCCGCTCATGTCCGGCATCCCTCCGCCGCCCCCGGCGCCTTCCTTCTCGGGCACCTCGGCGACGATCGCCTCGGTGGTGAGGATGTTCTTGGCGATCGACGCCGCGTTCTGAAGCGCCGAGCGCGTGACCATCGCCGGGTCGATGATGCCCTCGGCGACGAGATCGACGATCTCGTTCGTCGCGGCATTCAGGCCCTGGCCTTTCTTGGCCTTGCGCACGTCGTTGACGACGACCGAGCCCTCCAGGCCCGCGTTCTCGGCGAGCTGGCGAAGCGGCTCCTCGAGCGCCCGCAGCACGATCCGCGCGCCCGTGCGCTCGTCGTCGGAGCCGTCGACCGACGCCCCGTTCTCGCTGATGTTGACGGCCGATGAGGCCTGCAGCAGCGCGACCCCGCCGCCCGGAACGATGCCCTCCTCGAGGGCCGCGCGGGTGGCCTGCAGCGCGTCCTCGACGCGGTGCTTCTTCTCCTTCATCTCCGTCTCGGTGGCCGCGCCGACCTTCACCACGGCGACTCCGCCGGAGAGCTTTGCGAGCCTTTCCTGGAGCTTCTCGCGGTCGAAGTCCGAGTCGGTGTTCTCGATCTCGGCTTTGATCTGGTTGATGCGGCCCTTGATCGCCGCCGCGTCGCCGGCGCCGTCGACGATCGTGGTCGTGTCCTTCGCGACCACCACGCGACGGGCGCGCCCGAGCTGGGAGACCTGCGTGTTCTCCAGCTTCAGGCCCATCTCCTCGGTGATCACCTCGGCCTTGGTCAGAATCGCGATGTCCTCGAGCATGCGCTTGCGCCGGTCGCCGAACCCGGGCGCCTTGACGGCCACGCCGGTGAACGTCCCGCGCAGCTTGTTGACGACCAGCGTCGCCAGCGACTCGCCCTCGACGTCCTCGGCGATGATCAGCAGCGGCTTGCCGCTCTGGATCACGGCCTCGAGCACCGGCAGCACGTCGCGGACCGAGCCGATCTTCTGGTTTGCGATCAGGATGTAGGGGTCCTCCAGCGTCGCCTCCATGCGGTCCTGGTCGGTGACCATGTACGGCGAGATGTAGCCCTTGTCGAACTGCATGCCCTCCGTGAACTCGAGGTCCATGCCGAACGTCTGGCCCTCCTCGACGTTGACGACGCCGTCCTTGCCGACCTTCTCGATCGCGTCGGCGATCACGTCGCCGATCTCCTCATCGCCGGCCGAGATCGTCGCCACGCGCGCGATCTGGTCCTTGCCGGAGACCTCCTTGGACTGCGAGGCGATGTTCTTGACGACCTCGTCCACGGCCTTCTCGATGCCTCGCTTCAGCGCCAGCGGGTTCGCCCCCGCCGCCACGTTCTTCAGTCCCTGCTTGACGATCGCCTGGGCCAGCACCGTCGCCGTCGTGGTGCCGTCGCCGGCCACGTCGTTGGTGGCCGTGGCCACCTCGCGCACGAGCTGCGCGCCCTGGTTCTCGAACACGTCCTCGACCTCGATCTCACGCGCGATCGTCACACCGTCGTTGGTGATCGTCGGCGCGCCGAACTTCTTGTCGAGCACCACATAGCGACCCTTCGGGCCGAGCGTGACCTTGACCGCGTTGGCGACCGCGTCGACGCCCGCCTCCAGCGCCGTACGCGCCTCCGCGTTGTACTTGATGTCCTTGTGAGCCATTTCGTCTCCTTATGCGACCTTGGCGAGGACATCGGACTCGCGCAGCACGAGCACATCCTCCCCTTCGTATGGGATCTCCGTGCCTCCGTACTTGCTATAGACGACTTCGTCGCCCTCCTTTACTTCCAGCGGGACGCGCTTGCCGTTATCGTCCAGCTTGCCGTCTCCGACCGCTAGGACCTTGCCCTTCTGCGGCTTCTCCTTGGCGGTGTCGGGGAGAACGATGCCACTGGCAGTCTTCTCTTCCTCCTCGATCGCCCGCACGATCAGACGATCGCCCAGGGGCTTCAGCTTCATGTTCGTAAACCTCCGTCTAGAGAGTGCAACCGGCGGCCCGACGCTCCCCTCGGAGGAGGCCACCTCTTTATGTTCTGGCACTCTCAACCCGAGAGTGCCAACTGCACCCTCAATATATAGGAAAAGGGGCCAACTTCAAGGGCTGGCTGGCACTCTCGCAGAGGAATTGCCAGAGCGCCCCTCTGCCCCTGCTCTCAAAAAGCGAGCAGTTTTGCTCTGTGTTTGCGAGCGTGCGTTCCACGCCGGTGGCGGCGCGCTTCCGGCGGGCGTGGAGATCACCCTGGATGCACAGGCCGAGCCCCCGCTGCTCGACCGCCTCGCGCTCCCGCGGCGCCTGTACGAACGCCACGGCACGCGCACGCTTGTCGTCTTCGACGAGTTCCAGGATGTGCTGGCTGCCGGCGAGGCGGTGGACGCGGTGATCCGCTCGGAGATCCAGCACCACGGCGACGCCGCGAGCTACATATTCGCGGGCTCGCACGTGGGCATGATGCGCGAGCTGTTCGCCGACCGCCGACGCGCGTTCTACGGTCAGGCTGCGCCGGTGGAGCTGCCACCGCTCTCCTCGGAAGCCGTCGCCGAGTACGTCGCGGGCCGTTTCGAGCGAAGCGGGCGCCACGTCGGAGAGGCCCTGGAGCCGCTGCTCGCGCTCAGTGCCGGGCACCCGCAGCGCACGATGGTGCTCGCACACGCCCTGTTCGAGCTCACGCCACGCGACGGGACGGCCACGGAGGAGACGTGGAACGCGGCGTATGAACAGGTCATGCGCCAGGTGGGCGACGAGCTGCGCTCTGTGTGGAGCGCGCTTCCCACCAGCCAGCGACGCAGCCTGACCGCGGTGGCGGAGAACTCGGCATCCTTGTATGCGACGGGCCGCAGCCACGGCGGGTCGCGCGGGGGAGCGATACGCAGCGCCATCCGAGCCCTCGAAGAGCGTGGTGAGACAACGGCGGACCCGAGCGCCCGGACTGGCTATCGCCTCACGGACCCGATGCTCGCCGCGTGGATCGTCGAAGGCCGCGCGGGCAGCTGAAGCCTGACTCCCCGCCAAAGGCTGGTCGTGACTGCCAAACGACGCTCGCGCAGTCTGCGGCGTTTGGCAGTCACGACCAGCCGCTAATTCTGGGCCCCGCCGAACCCCTTGATCGCCTCGGTCATGCCCGACGGGTTCTCGAGGATCTGCGAGAAGCGCACGACAGTGACGGTGTCCTCCGTCGAGACCGAGCGGCCGTAGATCTGTTCGAGGAAGTTGATCAGTTCCTCGTGGCGGCGGAACTCGGGGTTGTCGTGCTTGATGTCGCGCGGGGAGAGGTCGGCGAGGCGCATCACCTCGACCTGGTCGATGACCGCTTCGAAGATGCGTTCGCGCGGCGAGTACTGATAGCCGATCGTGACGAGCACGGCCTGGTTCTTTCGGTACTTGCCGGACTTGTCGCCGAGGCGGATGGTGGCGGTCTTGCGCCCGCGCTTGAGCTCGTCGGCGAAGATCGTGGAGTAGAAGTTGAGGACCTGCATCAGCCGGGCAGGCTATCGTCTTTATGAAGGTGGGCCAGCGCGAGGCCGGCCATCTCGCGCTCGGCCTGGTGGCTGAGCTCGCGCTGGGCGTCCTCGAGCGAGATCCAGCGCACCTCCTCGACCTCGTCGTCGTGGTCGGCGGTGTCCCCTTCGACGTACGTGAACAGGTAGAAGGCGACGGACTTGCCGATCGTACGCCCGTCGCGGCGGTAGTGGTAGCGCGACTCGCCGAGCTCGCAGACGGGCTCGCCGACGATACCCGTCTCCTCGCGCACCTCGCGGGTGGCCGCCTCGATCGGCGCCTCGCCGGGGTCGACGTGGCCCTTCGGCAGCGCGAGCACGCGCGAGCCGTCGGCGGCGCGGCGGGTGGGCACGATCACGACCACCTGCCCGTCGCGCACGACGACCCCGCCGGCGGAGAACTCGCGCGCCTGTGACTTGGATCCCGCCCGCCCGCGCCTGGAGCCCGTGCGCTTGGGAGACTTAGAAGACATACTGCTGGAGCGCCTGCGGGTCGTGGACGACCAGGCGCCCGCGCCCCTGGGAGATGACGCCGGCGCGCTCGAGCACGGCGAGGAAGCGGCTGGCAGACTCGCGCGAGGAGCCCGCCAGCTGCGCGAGGTCGGCCTGGGTGGCGGTGACGAGCACGTCCGAGGAGCTCCTGCCCTCGGCGAGCGCCTGCTCGACGAGCTCACCGAGCACGGAGGCGACGCGGCTCTGCACGGTCTGGAAGGACTGGCGCGAGAGGCGCTCGTTGGTCTCGCGCAGGCGCCGGCCGAGGGCGATGACGAGGCGCACGGCGATCTCCGAGTGCTCGCTCATCAGCCGGCGCATGTCCGGCCCGAGCACCCCGACGACGGCGGTCGGCTCGATCGCCTCGACAGTGGCCGAGCGGCGCTCGTCCTCGAACATGGCGAGCTCGCCGAAGAAGTCCCCCGGCCCGAACGTGGCGAGCGTGATCGTGCGCCCGTCGCCGTGGCTGCGCACCGCGCGCGCGTGCCCATCGCGCACGACGTAGCAGGTGTCGCTGGCGTCGCCCTCGCGGAACACCGCCTGGCCCGGCTCGAAGCGGCGGGGGACGGCCATCTCGGCGATGCGCTCGAGGTCACCGGACTCGAGCGCCGAGAACACCGGCACGCGCTCCAGCAGCTCGACCACGTCCGCTGAGCTCCTCGCCCCCATCCCCGCAGGGAATACCACACTGCAAGCAGCCGGCGCAAGCAGGCGCGGCGGATACCCCTCGGCGCTATCGTCAGGATCGAGATGCTCGCACCGAAGCTGCTGTTCGCGACGGCCGGCGTCGCGGCCGCCCTCATGCCCGCTCGCTCACTGCTGCACTCGCACGAACTGTGGGCGACGATCGACGTGTGCAGCCCCGCCAACCAGCGCAACACGGTCGGCGTGCGCGGCTCGATGCCAGGCGACGGGCGCGCCCACGACGCCATGTACATGAGCTTCCGCCTCCAGTACGAGAGCGCGGGCACAAGCACGAGCGGGAGCGCGAGCAACACGTGGGTAGACGTCGCCGGCGCTAGCTCGGGCTGGGAGCTCGTCGGCGACGGCGCCTCACCGCGCCAGGGAGGCAGCAGCTTCTCGCTGAAGCCGCCGGCGGGCGGACGCGCGGTGACGCTGCGGGGGGTCGCGGACTTCCAGTGGCGGCGCAACGGCAGGGTGCTGCTGTCGGCGACCGAGCCGACGTCGGCCGGCCACAAGAGCTTCGCGGGCGCCGATCCGGCGAACTACAGCGCGGCGAGCTGCGTGCTCGGCTGAGCTGGCGCCTTCACGTCGGTGGTGGACGAGGCACGCCCCCCGCCCACCACAAACACCCAGCTAACAGCTGCTACTGGATCTTCCAGTACGGTAACCCTTCCAGGTGAACATGCGTCACGCCTTCATACGTCGCCTTTTCGGTGTCGACTTTGAGTAAGCTACCGGTTTTCTTGCACACCATTACGTGTTCGATTTCCGGTAGCTGCGCAGACGGTTCGAAATCACACGACTGCGTGCCTGAGACTGGGAGAATCTGGCCGTGCAGAGCACAGTCCACGCCGGCAGATAATTTGTATTCGAGTTCGAGCCATGTTGTGCCCGATTCTGGTAAGAACACCGCTAACTTTAACGACTGCAAGTGGCTTATCAGACTCTTCGTTTCGATCGTGCCCGCCGGCTTGCCCGGGTTGCCGGGTTCGCAGTGTTCCGGTTTCACGATGCTGCAAGTCGTATATTTGATCAGGATTTCCTTCACTAACGTAGTCGTCGCCGGCTGCCCCTCGGACTTACCGTCCGTGCAGGTGATTTCCGTTTTGATCCCCACGAGTTCGGTGGTGAACGTCGACTTTAACAGTAACCCTAACTCCTTCGGGAACGCTTCACCGCCCTCTAACGCTCCCCCGAACACTTTCGGGGTACCGCTTTCGTTTTCGCATAAGGGATCCGAGTATTTGCTGCCTCCTAACAGGCAGTAGGTCGTCGCCGTACCACGGGCGTCCGCCCACGACCACGCATACGCGCCGTTTGTTTCGTTCCCGGTTTCGCAGTTCGGTTCTGTCCATAAGCCTCCCGACGGAACCTTTTTACATACCTTCAACCCACCGCTTTCTCCCGCTACTTCTTTTTCTTCACTTACCTTGATATATTCTCCTCCTTCCGTTCGACTTCCTTCACATTTTTCACTTGTGTAGTCACCTGTTTTTGCTTCAGAGACTTTCGCGCAAGCAACATCAGGTCCTATATTTTCATGGACGATAGAGGCTACGATTATATACTTTCCCGTGCCGGCAGGCACCGGTACTTCGCACAAGCCTGTGGGAATATCTGGGGTACGTCTCGAGTAGTTGCCCACTTTTTCAGAGGAAATCCGACATTCGTTGGCGCTCGCAACCGATGTGGAGGCTCCAACCAACACACAGATCGTGATAAGCGCCAGTGCCATAAGCTCACTACGTTTCATTTTGCGACCTTCCTGATTGCGCCCGCGCACCGGGGGACACATTGCCCCGAACGGGCGCGTGGCCGGGATATGTATGCTGCCGGCAGTCGAGATACTGCTATAGCGTTGGAGGGATATCCGAGTCAAGCGAATGGTTCATATGTTTCCTACGTAGACGCCCGACGATCTCGCGAGAGACGCATGCCCGCTCGCGCAGCGAAGGCCACCTGAGGGCTCGCTTTGCCCACCAACGAGAGCAGCGGCCGCAGGGGGCGCCGGCACGGCCCCGTCGCCTCCCACGCGCGACCCCGGCCATACAGAGCGACCGTCTGCCCGCACGCTCTGCGATCGTGCCGGGCGATGACCGACTCCATGCCCCGGCGCCCGCGTCGCGTGGGCCACAAGGGCGCAGCCCACATCGAGCAGGGCAACACGCTGGCGAGCTTCGACGCGGCGCTGGCCCACGGCGTGGACATGATCGAGCTCGACGTGCTCACCGAGTTCCCGCGCGCCGACGGGCGCCTGGTCGTGGCCCACGACTACGAGGACCTCCACGCGCGCGAGCCGGTGATGTTCGAGCAGGCGCTCGCGCACCTCGCGGCCCCGCGCTTCGCCGATCTCGAGCTCGACGTGGACGTGAAGCTGCCGGGCTACGAGCTGCGCGTGCTCGACGCCCTGCGCCGCCACGGCCTCGTCGAGCGCGCGCTCGTCAGCGGCATGCTCCCCGACGGCCTGGCGCTGGTCCGCGCGGCCGAGCCGACCCTGCGCCTCGGCTGGTCGGTGCCGCGCGTGCGCCGCGACTACACGACGGACATGCTCACGGCGATACCTGCGCTGGCGATGCTGACCGGCTACCGCGCGGCGCTGCCGTGGCGCGTGCGAGCCGCGCTGCGCGAGCGCCGCGTGGACGCGATCATGGCGCACTGGCGGGTGGTGACGCCGGCGCTCGTGCGCGCGGTCGCCCACGGCGGCGGCGAGCTGTACGTGTGGACGGTGGACGACGCCCGCATGATCGAGCGGCTGAGCGCGATGGGCGTCGACGGCATCATCACGAACGACCCGCGGCTGTTCGATCGCGCTCAGACCGAGCGCAGCGGTTTGCGCGAGCCCTGAATCGACTCGACGGCGGCCTTCGGCCCGATGTAGGGGGCGAGGACGGTGAAGACGAGGTAGTCGACCAGGCACGGCAGCCGCGCGAGGCGGCCGTTGGAGACGTGGCCGGAGATGATCGCCCAGAGGGCGCCGGTGACTGCCTCCAGCGCCACCTGCGGTCCGCGCCGCGGCTCGGGTCCCTGCTCGATGAGGAACTTCGTGAAGTCCTCGACCGAGCGGGTGAGGCGCCCGACGATCGCGGGGCCGACCTCGAAGATGTCGATGAAGGCGATCCGCAGGAGCGCCTCGTGGGAGACGAGGTACTCGACGAACGCGCTCATCGCGCGGTAGACGCCTTCCGGCCAGTTGACGGCCTCCTCGAAGCTCGGGCGGACGGCGTCGAGCGCTTCGCGCACGAATTCGTCGAGCACGGCGAGGAAGCACTGCTCCTTGTTGGGGAACTGCTTGTGGAAGGCCTCGGTGGAGACGCCCGCGAACTGCGCTATCTGCGGGTCGGTGAGGTGCGAGTAGCCCTCGTCGAGCGTGAGGTGGACGACCGAGCCGAGCACGCGGGCGCGCTTGTCGTCGCGGGCGAGGAACGCGGCGGGCATCGGCGGCTGGCGCACCGGTGTGAGCGGCGCGGGCACGCCCAGACGGGCGGCGGCGGGCGTGCGGTAGGCCTCGATCCAGTCGAGCACTTCGTCGGTGAGCCCGTACAGCTCGCGCTCGCGCTCGGCGAGCAGGCGTGTGAACGCGACGTGGCGCACGCCTCCGACGATCCCGCGGGCGGTCAGCCGCGGGAAGCCGACGCCGTCGGGCGCCATCTGGAAGGCGCCGCCGACGATCCGCTCGAACGTGAAGCCGGCGAGCAGCATCCGCTCCCTGACCTTCGGCCCGATCCCGAGCGCGTCCACAAGCACCAGCCTCGGCCCCTTGGGCGACTCGGCGAGTTCGTCGAGCAGCGCCTTGCAGCCCGCGTGCAGGCGGTTGGCCCAGCCGCGCTCGGCCGTCCAGGCGTCGAGCATGTGCTTGCGCGAGCGCGCGACGACGATGTCGTAGGTGGCCAGGAAGCACGCTTCCTTGTTGTCGAAGAGTTCGTAGAAGGCCCGCCGCGAGACGCCCGCGAGCGCGATCACGTGCGCGACGGTCGTCGCGCGGTAGCCGCGCTGCGCGATAGCCTCGATCATCGCGCCGTAGAGGCGCGCACGCTGATTGCGTGCGACCTCCTCGCGGCCCATGCCGCTCGGTCCGTGCGGCAGTCTGCGGTACATCGGCGCGCTTTGGCTCCCTGTTCTACTCATTCCGACTGTTCCAGAACGTAGACCACGATGCCTCCCTCCACAAGTTTTCTCGACTTTTAATAACAAGGCTGATCGAATCATTCCACCCGTGTCTCTGACAGGCGCAAACGTCCGACAGACAAAGCAGTTCGGACTACTGGACACAGATCAGGCGCTGAGGGTCAAGCGCCGCGGGCCGGGATGGAACCCCAGCTCCACGAGCGAGTCGGCGAGCGCGGAGGCGATCGCCGGCTGGCCGTCGATGCGCTCCAGCGCAAGCTTTCCCACGCGCCCGGCGCGCACGGCCTCCGCGAGCGCCGCGAGCGCCGCGGTCAGCGGATCGGCCTCGTTCCGGCCCTCGGCCACCTCGGCGAGCGTGACGAGGCCGCGCCCCCCGCGCTCGACGTACAACGCCGGCAGCTCGTTCACGAGCACGACGTAGGCGCCCGCGACGCGCGCAAGCCGGGCCGCGACGATGACGCGGTCCGGGTCCTCGACGCGGTCCGGGCGGGCCTGGTCGCGCTTCCCCCTCCGGGGACGATGGGGCCACGGCAGCGCTGCGCCGTAGGGCTGGGCGGGGTCGGCGGCGGCGAGGACGAGCGTGCGCACATCCTCCGCGCCGGCGCCCGCGCCGGGCAGCGCGCGCAACCGCTCGACGGCGCCTGGCAGCGCGAACTGCGCGCCACCCATGCCCTCGATGAAGTAGCCGCGGCGGCAGATGCCGAGCGTCTCGAGGTTGCAGAAGGTGTCGTAGAGGACGGCGAAGCCGCCGGGTATCCCCTCGGCGAGTACCTGCTCGCGGGTGACGATGCCGTAGCGCTCGAGCAGCAGCTCGGCGAGCACGCGCCGGCGCTCGGCGGGGTGGGCGGGCGTCCCAACTCCCTCGGCGCCACCGCGGAAGACGGGCGCGGTGAGCGACCAGCGCCCCTGCACCTGATCCCCGCCGATCCGCGCGCCGAGGCGCGACCGGGCCGTCGCCGACCGGTGCCCTGCGAAGCGCGAGCGCCCCCCATCCCATGCCGGACGCTCGCGGGCGTGTGAGCTCTCTGTCCAGGGCCGGCGAGCGATAGCCGCAATCCGGGCGACCCGGCCGACGCGGTCCGGGTCGTTGTCGCGGACGGCGCGCGCAGCGGCGCCCAGGCGTCGTTGGTGACCTCGCCGGCCCAGACGTGATCCCAGAGCGCCTCGCGGAGCGCGTCTGCGGGTACGTCCAGCTCGGCGAGCAGGTCTGTGAAGAAGCAGGGACCCTGGGCGAGACGGGCAACCAGGAGCCCGGCCGCGCCCGTCCCGTCGTCGCCGAGAGCTCGGCTGTGCTCGATGCCGCCCGCCGGCGCACCAGCGGTGCGCCCCTGCGCCCTGGCGGCAACCCGGGCCGCGCCGGCCGGGTCGTTGACGCGGTCGGGCGGGCCGATCATGGGTGCGTCCTCGCGGAAGTAGAGTGCGACGCGTCCGGATCGTGCCGACGCGCCGGCTCCCACCCAGACGATCTCGCCGCTCGCGCAGAGGCTGTCCATCCAGGATTGGGAGTAGGCGCCGATGCGCCGCGGCAGCACGTCGCGCTCCCAGGTCTCGACAGGCAACGCGAGTCCCTGGAGAGGCACGAGGACCTCGCGCAGGCGCTCGACGCCTGCCGATGAGCGGCTCGTCCCGCCCGCCCCGTGCCGGTCGACGCCCTGCCAGGCCGGCAGGAAGGCCGCGAGGCGCCTCTGCTCGGTCGGCTCGATCTCCTTGCGCAGCGCGGCGAGGGACGCGCGGCGCAGGCGCCGCAGCACCTCGACGTCGCACCACTCGCGCTCGCTCGACCCATGCCCACGACCCGGTCGACGCGGTCGCGGCCGCAGCTCGCCGCGGACGAGCTTCCCCTCGCGCTCGAGCTCGCGGAGCACGGCGCCGGTGTCGATGCCATAGCGCACGGAGAGCTCGCCGGAGGTGAAGGGTCCGTGGGTGCGCGCGTAGCGCGCGACGAGCTGGGTGAGCGCATCAGGGACGTCGGCGAGGAACGCCTCGGGCAGCCCGCCGGGAGGCATGGCGCCGAGCGCGTCGCGGTAGAGCCCGGCCTCGTCGGCGGCGATGTAGCGCTCCTGGCCGCGGATGCGCAGGCGGACGGCGCGGCGCTCGCGCTCGAGCTCGGCAAGCAGCGCGGCGGAGTCGACGCCGGGGAAGACGCGCTGGGCGACCTCCTGACCGTCGAGGTCTCCAACCCGGCGCAGCACGTCGTGCAGCCCGTCGCGCCCGGTCGCGCGGGTGATCTCCGATCGTCGCTGGAGGTCGTCCTCGACGCGGGCGAGCGCGCGCGGGTCGATCAGCTCGCGCAGCTCCTCGGAGCCGAGCAGCTCGCGCAGCAGCTGGCGGTCGAGCGCGAGCGCGGCGGCGCGGCGCTCGGCGTTGGGGGCGTCGCCCTCGTACATGTAGGTGGCGACGTAGTCGAACAGCAGCGAGGAGGCGAAGGGGGAGGCGGTCTGCGTCTCGACCTCGACGAGCGAGACCTCGCGCGTGGAGAGCGCCCGCAGCAGCTGCTGCAGGCCGGGCAGGTCGAGGACGTCGCGCAGGCACTCGCGGTAGGTCTCGAGCACGATCGGGAAGTCGGGGTAGCGGCTTGCGACCTCGAGCAGGCTCTGGGCCTTCAGCCGCTGCTGCCAGAGCGGCGTGCGTTTGCCGGGGTAGGCGCGGGGGATGAGCAGCGCGCGGGAGGCGTTCTCGCGAAAGCGCGCGCCGAACAGCGCGGAGGAGCCGAGCTCCTCGGTGACGGCCTGCTCGACCTCGTCGGGCTCGAGCAGGACGAGCTCGCGGATCGAGTCCCACCAGCCCGGCGCCTCGCCCTCTTCTCCGGGCGGGCCCTCAGACCCGTCGTAGTCGCCGCCGTCGAGATCGGGCAGGTGCATGACGATGCCGTCGTCGGACCAGATGACGTCGGCCTCGAGCCCGTGGCGCTCGCGCACGCGCGCGGACAGCGCGAGCCCCCAGGCGGCGTGGACGCGCCCGCCGTAGGGCGAGAGCAGGCACAGGCGCCAGTCGCCGATCTCGTCGCGGAAGCGCTCGAGCACGATCGTGCGCTCGGAGGGCAGGACGCGCGTGGCGGCGAGCTGCTCGTGCAGGTAGGCGAGGAGGTTGCGCGCGGCGCGCTCGTCGAGGTCGTAGTCGCGGGCGAGCGTGTCGGCGTCCTGCTCGACGGCCCAGCGCGAGAACTCGCCGATGGCCTTGCCGAGCTCGACGGGCCGGGAGACGGTGTCGCCCTTCCAGAACGGCACGGCGCCGGGTGCGCCGGGCGCGGGCGTGACGATGACGCGGTCGCGGGTGATCTCCTCGATCCGCCAGGTGGAGGCGCCGAGCAGGAACGCCTGCCCGGGCCGGGCCTCGTAGACCATCTCCTCGTCGAGCTCGCCGACGCGCCTGCCGTCGGGCAGCACGACGGCGTAGAGCCCGCGGTCGGGGATCGTGCCGGCGTTTGCGATCGCCAGCTGGCGCGAGCCCCTACGCGCGCGCAGCGTGCCGGCGAGGCGGTCCCAGACGATGCGCGCGCGAAGCTCGGCGAACTCCTTGGAGGGGTAGCGCCCGTCGAGCATGTCGAGCACGTTCTCGAACAGCGCGCGGGAGAGGGTTGAGAAGGAGTACGTGCTTGTCACCAGCGCGTAGAGCTCGTCCACATTCATGCCCTCCTCATCGCCGGTCGCGACGACGATGGCGACGATCTGCTGGGCGAGCACGTCGAGCGGGTTGCGCGGCACGACGGTGGGCTCGATCAGCCCTTCGTGCATGCGCCGGGCGACGACGGCGCACTCGAGCAGGTCGCCGCGGAACTTCGGGAAGATGCGCCCGCGGCTGACCTGGCCGACGCCGTGCCCGGCGCGCCCGATGCGCTGCAGCCCGCGGGCGACGGACTTGGGCGACTCGATCTGCAGCACGAGGTCGACCGCCCCCATGTCGATGCCGAGCTCGAGCGAGCTGGTGGCGACGAGGCAGGGCAGCTGCCCGGCCTTGAGCAGCTCCTCGACCTTCGTGCGCTCCTCGCGCGCGAGCGAGCCGTGGTGCGCGCGGGCGATCTCCTCGTCTGCCAGCTCGTTCAGCCGCAGCGCGATCCGCTCGGCCGAGCGGCGGTTGTTGACGAACACGATCGTCGAGTTGTGCTGGCGGACGAGCGCGAGCAGCTCGGGGTAGATCGCGGGCCAGATGGAAGACCGCGTCGGCTCTCCCCCTGCAACCGGCTCCAGCGGGTCCGGCTCGGACCCGCCCGCCCCCTGCGGCCCGCCGGGTTCGGCCATGGACTCGACGGGCACCTCGATGCGCAGGTCGAGCTCCTTGCGGACGCCGGCGTCGACGATCTTCACCTGTCTGTGCGGCCCGACGAGGAAGCGTCCGATCTCCTCGAGCGGGCTCTGTGTGGCGCTGAGCCCGATCCGCTGCACAACCCGGTTGACGCGGTCGACCCGGACCGCGTCGGCGACCCGGTCGGCGCGGCCCGGGTCGTCGGCGCGGCCAGCCCTCCCGGCCTGCGCCTCGAGCCGCTCGAGCGTGAGCGCTAGGTGGGCGCCGCGCTTCGAGTGGGCGACGGCGTGGATCTCGTCGACGATGACGGCCTCGACGCCGCTGAGCATGGTGCGCGCCTGTGAGGTGAGAATGAGGTACAGCGACTCGGGGGTTGTCGACGAGGATGTCGGGCGGCCTGCGTGCCATCGCCGCGCGCTCGCGCTGGGGCGTGTCGCCCGTGCGGATCCCCACGGTGACGTCCTGACCACCGCCTTCCCCCTCCGGGGACGATGCGGCGGCGGTGCCCCCTATTCCGCGCAACGGCCCGCGGAGGTTGCGCTCGATGTCGTACGCGAGGGCCTTCAGGGGCTGACGTAAACGACGCGCACGCCGGCCGCCGGCCCTCCGTCCGCGACGGTGTCGCTGCTCAGCCGGTCGAGCGCCCACAGGAAGGCAGCGAGTGTCTTTCCCGAGCCGGTGGGCGCGGAGACGAGCACGTGCTCGCCGCTGGCGATCGCGGGCCACGCCTGCTCCTGGGCGGGCGTGGGAGCGTCGAAGGCCCGCTCGAACCACTCGCGCACGCGCGGGCTGAAGCTGGAGAGCGCCACATCGGGAGGCTAGCGACCCACATCCGAGCCCACCTGCGAGCCCTCCGACAGCCTGGCCGGGAGCCCGCGGCAGCCTTGTCGCGGGCCCTGGCCAGTCCGGCTGGGAGTCTGGCTGCTTGAAACTCCAGTGTTTATCGTTGCCGCAGCCGACGAGCCGAACTATGGTGCGTTGATCATCCACTTGAACTTCTCGACGGGACGGTCTCGCCGAGACAAGCCGATAGATCGAGGTGTAGATGCCTAGAACGCGTTCAGTAGCACCCAAAGCGGCTAATGACGGACACGAGCCGGCGTGGTCGATTCCGAGCCTGCGCGAGCCGCGCTACTCGCAGTCGCTGGAGCGCGGGCTGGCGATCCTCGGCTGCTTCACGCCCAAGCGCCCGGTGCTCGGGATCGCCGACATCGCCGACGAGCTCGGGATGAGCCGCTCGACGACGCACCGCTACGTGATCACGCTGGTGGCCCTCGGCTACCTCGAGCAGGGCGCGTCGCGCAAGTACCGCCTGGGGCTGCGCGTGACCGACCTGGGGATGTCGGCGCTGAACTCCACGGGGCTGCGCGAGCACGCGCACCCCTACCTCGAGGAGCTGCGCCAGCGGACCTCCTACACGACCAGCCTGGGCGTGCTCGAGGGCACGGAGGTGCTGTACGTCGACCGCGTGCGCAGCTTCCGCCGCGGGCAGGGCAAGATCGACCTGAACCTGCACACCGGCTCGCGCGTGCCCGCCTACTGCACGGCGATCGGCAAGCTGCTGCTGGCGAACCTGCCCGAGGCCGAGCAGCGCGACCTGATCGCGCAGATGAAGCTCGCCAAGCGCGGCCCGAACACGATCACGAGCAAGAAAGCGCTGCGCGAGGAGCTCGAGGAGATCGAGGCCGCGGGCTTCGCGGTCGACGACCAGGAGCTCGCCGCCGAGCTGTACGCGATCGCCGCGCCCGTGCGCAACGAGGCCCGCGAGGTCGTCGCGGCCGTCAACCTCGCCGCGCACAGCTCGATGATCTCGCTGGAGGAGCTCGTCGACGCGCTCGGGCCACACCTCGTCTCCACCGCAGACCGCATCTCCGCGCGCGTCGGCTACCGACGCGACGACGAGCAGGGCTAGCGAATCGGAGACAGCCACGCCCCGGCAGATCGCCGCGCAGGCGGCGATCGTCTCCCTTGCGACGAGGTGATCCCGCTACCGTTTGTCACATCGTGAGCCAGTCGGGAGCCAGCTCCTCCAGTTTGCCGCGCGAGTGCGACCTGCTCGTCGTCGGCGCCGGCGCGAAGGGAACCGCGATCGCGATCAAGGCCCACGTCCTCAACAGCCTCGGCCTGGGGCCGGCGACGGTTGCGGTCGTGGAGGCGAGGGGCCCGGCGGCGGCGTGGTGCGACGGCGAGGGCGTGACCTCCAGCAGGGAGATCCTCGGGCTCGGCCCCTCCAAAGACGTGGGCTTCCCCTACCAGAGCTCACGCGCGTTCGGCGAGGCGGGGCCGGAGATCGACGCGGCCACGATGGCGTTCTCCTGGCAGCGCTACCTGATCGAGGAAGGCCGCTACGCCGCGTGGATCGACGCGGGCTCGCCGGCGGTCCAGCGGCGCGTGTTCGGCGCGTACCTCGCGTGGGTGCTCGAGCGCGCCGGCGAGGGAGTGAGCGTCCTCAGCGGCCAGGTGGCCCGCCTCTCTCTCGACGGCGACGGCTCGCGATGGCTGGTGGACGTCGCCGCGCCGACGGGCCCGGCTCGCATCGCCTGCCGGGCGTTCGCGCTCACGGGCCAGGGCGTCCAGCGCGTGATCCCGCATGACGTGGAGGCGGCCCGGCGGGTGCTGGACTGCGAGAGCGGACGCATGGAGATCGCGCGCGTGCCGAGCGAGATGAGCTCGGACATCGCGATCGTCGGCAGCGGCGAGGCCGCGCTCAGCTGCATGGAGTTCGTGCGCGCCCTGCGACCGGACGCGCAGATCACGGTCTACTCGGCGGAGCTGCCGATGAGCCGCGTGGAGAGCTTCCTCGAGAACCGCGTGTTCTCGCGCCCCGACGACGTCGGCTGGACGGCGCTGAGCGAGACCGCCCGCCGCGACTTCATCGCCCGCAGCGACCGCGGCGTGTTCGGCACCGAGCGCGTCGCTCCCTTCGGCTACGACGAGCGCTTCCGTCTGGTCGGCGGCCGCGTGACGCACATCGACTGCGCCCACGGCGGACGCAGGGTGCGCGTGGTCTACGCCTCGCGCGTCGGCGAGATGGAGGGCGAGCACGACTACGTGATCAACTGCACCGGCTACGACCTGCTCCAGCAGCTGCGGGTGCTGCTCGCCCCCGCGGCGGAGGCCGAGCTCGAGCGTCAGATCGGGCAGGTGTGGGGCCGGCCGGACGACCTCGCGATAGGACGGTATCTCGAGCTCGAGGGCCTGCATCCGCGGGTGCACATCCCGGGCCTCGCGGCGCTCAGCCAGGGACCTGGCTTCTCCACGCTCGGCGCCCTCGGCCTCGTCGCCGACCGCACGCTCGAGCCGCTCTATACACAGATGCAGGGCGCACCGGACGAGGCCCCCCGAAACGCGGGCCAGGCGGCGACTACGCCGCGCGCCGGGGCATAGCGTCGGGCGCGACCGCACCGTTCCGATCGCCCCTGCGGCGGGTGGCGATGACGAGCGCGTGCTCGCCGGGGAGGAACGCGATCGAGCTGCGCGTGACACCCTCCTCGGAGGCCGACTCGCTCGCGGGCTGGAGCTCGACCTCGCCGAGCACCGTCTGCAGCACGCGCTTGATCGTCAGCTGGGCGAAGCTCGCGGCCAGACAGCGACGGACGCCCCCGCCGAAGGGGATCCAGGCGTAGACGGGCGTCGAGCCTTCGAGGAAGCGCTCGGGCATGAACGCGCGCGCGTGGGGGTAGATGTCCTCGCGGCGGTGGATGAGGTAGGGGCTGGGGGCGACGGTGGTGCCAGCGGGAAGCTGGTAGCCGGGGAGCTCGAGCGGGGCGAGCAGCTTGCGCATGACGAGCGGCACGACCGGACACAGGCGCAGTGTCTCCTTCACGACGGCATCGGCGTAGGTCTCCTCGCGCCCCTCGAGCACCTCCTCGCGCAGCCTGGCGAGCTTGTCGGGGTGGCGGAGCAGGCGCTCGAACGCCCAGGCGAGCGATGTCGAGGTTGGCCCGTCGGAGAGCAGGGTTATGAGTTCGTCGCGCAGCTGGCGCTCGTCCATCGGCGTGCCGTTGCGCTCGTGCGCGCGCGTGAGCATCGTGAGCACGTCGTCCCCCGATGCGGCGTCCTCGCGGTCCTCGCCCTCGCCCTCGCCCTCCGACGATGCGGCGCGCCGGCTGGCGACCGCTTCGAGCACGGTCTTCTCGACCGGCCCCATGACCGCCCGGAAGCCCGCGTTGTTCGCCAGCCAGCGCGGCCCGACGGCGGTCATGAGCGCCAGCCGCCGCGGGTGGTTGAGCCAGCCGGTGAGCACCCTCAGCTGGGCGCTGAGGCGCTCGAGCTGCTCGCCCTCTGCGGTGCCGAAGACCGAGCGCATGAGCACCTCCGAGGAGATCCGCTGCATCCGCGGCCACAGCGCGAAGCGCTCGCCGAGCGGCCAGGCGGCGATGTCGCGGCGGGCGACGTCGGCGACCATGTCTCCGTAGGCGCCCATGCGCCCGCCGTGGAAGGACGGGAGCATGAGCTTGCGGTGGGTCATGTGCAGGGGCTCGTCGAGCAGCATGACCGAGCGCGCGCCGAGCAGCGGCTCGAGCGCGGGGTTGGCCTCGAGCGCCGCCTGGCCCTGCGTGCTGGCCTCGGCGGTGAAGATCAGCTTGACCGCCTCGGGGTCGCTGATGACCACCCACGGTTTCCCGCGGCGGACGTGCAGCGTGAAGTACTCGCCGTAGCGCTCTGCCCCGCGGCGCAGGAGCGCCAGCGGGCGCAGCGCCCAGCCGACCGCCTGCAGCGCGAAGGGCATGCGCGGCCCGGGCGGGAGACACGGGCGCCCACCTGCAGGGCGCGGGGCCGCACCGGCGCCGTTCATCTGCGCCTGTGAGTCCGTGGAAAGGGTGCGCTCAGCCACTGTGCCTCCTATGATGGCGTTGCAGGCCCACAGACGCAAGCCCTCTCCGGGGGAGGGCGTCGGGCCCAGGCACCAGTACCTCAATCGGTTAGAGGAGCGGCCTTAAACGCCGTTGATCCAGGTTCGAGCCCTGGCTGGTGCATCGGCAAACAGCGATTTGAGCCGGGGATGCTGACGACGAACCTGTTCGACTACTTCGAGGACGCTGCCGAGAGCAATGGCGGCGGTGCTCGCTGGGCGGCGCGCACGCCGCTGCGCCCGGACGCCCGCTACGACGTGATGCTGGTGCCCCGCGCGCGCGGCTGGCGCGAGGACCGCGCGACGATCGAGGAGCTCGAGCGCCTGGAGCGGGAGTCGTGGGTGGCGGAGGTGCGCCGCACGGACGGCGGCGTGGAGTTGCGCCTGGACGACGGCTGGATCGAAGTGCTGGGCGGCAGCCTGGAGGAAGGCGACGCGGGCGAGGAGCGGCTGTCGGACCTCGCGCGCGGCGGGCGCTACTCGGTGCAGTTCTGGGACGCGAACGCGACGAAGGCCCTACACGTGGGCCACCTGCGCAACCTGGCGATAGGAAACGCGGTGGCGGCGGCGCTGAGCCAGGCGGGCGCGCAAGTGGAGCGACGCGCACTGATCTCCGACGCCGGGCGCGCGATGGGCGAGGCGATGGCGGGGGTCGTGAAGAGCGGCCGCCACGCGCAGGCGTGGCCCGACCGCAACGAGAAGAGCGACCACTTCGTCGGCTGCTGCTACGCCGAGTACGTGGCGGCGGGCCGCTCGTTCAACGGAAACGCGTCCGAGCAGGCGGAGGACTCGCTGACGCGCGAGCTGACGATGCGCGACGACGACGCCGACCAGCTGATCCGGCGCGTGCTGTCGGGCGACCGCGAGGCGCTGGAGCTGTGGTACAAGACGCGCGCGTGGGCGATCGCCGGGCAGCGCAAGACCCTGCAGCGGCTGGGGATCTCCTTCGACCGGGTGTTCTTCGAGTCGGATTTCCTCTCCGAGGCGGCCGAGCTGACGGCGTGCGGCCTGCGCGACGGCCTGCTGCGCCGGCGCGAGGACGGCGTGGTGATCTACCCGACCGAGCGCGAGGACTTCGACGAGTTCCCGCTGGTGCGCGGCGACGACCTGCCGACGCAGCACATGCGCGCGCTCGCCTACTGGATGGCGGCGCCGGGCCTGGATGGGATGACCTCGATGCAGGTGTGCGGTGCGGAGTGGGTCTCGCACGTGATCTGCAGGCGCCAGCTGATGGGCCTGCTGATGCCGGACGGCGGCGCGGGGATGCATCCGACGAGCGACATCTTCCACGGGATGGTCTCGCGCCAGAAGCGCGCGCTGGCGTCCAGCGACGAGGGGGCGCTGCTGATCGACGAGCTGACGGAGTGGCTGGAGGGCGAGATCGAGCGGGACCCGCGCGGCGAGGAGGTGCTGGAGCGCCTCGGCTCGGCCGAGCGGGTGGCGGGGCAGGTGGCGCTCGGGTTCTTCGTGCCGCGGCCGGTGACCCCGAAGGTGGACTTCCAGCCGGAGAAGCTGCTGGACGAGCGCGAGAGCCCCGGCTGGGAGCTGGTGCTGGCGCGAGCGCGGATGGGACGCGCGCCCGCTCGGGAGGGCAAGCGCGCGGAGGACCCCGACTACCGCTTCGCGGTGGTGCAGGCGGAGCTCCATCGCCGCCACCTGCGCCTGGCGGTGGAGCGCCTGGACGCGGGCCCGCTCGCGCGCTACGTGACCCACTTCGCGCGCTGGTACCTCGAAGAGGACCGCAGCGAGTCCGTGCAACGTGTCGTCCACACGCTGCTGGACCGCGGCGCGCGCGGGCTAGGCTTGGAAGAGATGCGATGAGCACGCTGTTGGTGGACAACTACGACTCGTACACGTACAACGTGTTCCACCTGCTGGCGGCCGTCTCCGGGGAGGAGCCGATCGTGATCCAGAACGACACCGTCTCCTGGGGAGCCCTTTCCCGCTGGGACTTCGACGCGATCGTGATCTCCCCCGGCCCGGGGCGCCCCGACCGCTGGCACGACTTCGGCGTGTGCTCGGACATCCTGCGCTGGAGCGAGGTGCCGATCCTGGGCATCTGCCTCGGCCACCAGGGCCTCGGCCGCCTGCTCGACGGGATGGTGGGCTCGGCGCCGCGGGTGATGCACGGCCGCATGAGCCACGTGCGCCACAAGGCGAGCGGCCTGTTCGAGGGCATCCCCCAGGACTTCTCGGTCGTGCGCTACCACTCGCTGGCGGTGACCGGCCCGATCGGCCCAGAGGGGCGTGTGACGGCTTGGACGGAGGACGGCGTGGTGATGGGCATCGAGCACGTCCGCCGCCCGATCTGGGGCGTGCAGTTCCACCCGGAGTCGGTGTCGACGGAATACGGGCACAAGCTGGTGGAGAACTTCTACGAGCTGGCGCGCGCGAACAAGCCCGCGCGCTCGCCCGGCACGAGGAGGCTTGTGACGCCCCCCCAGCGCCCGCCCGAGCCGGCCGCGACTCCCTCGCACGACCGCCTCCACGTGCGCACCATCGAGGGAGAGCCGGCGAGCGAGCTGCTGTTCGAGCGGTTGTTCGGCGAGGCCGAGTATGCGTTCTGGCTGGACAGCGCCGACGCGCCCACCCGCCTCGCGCAGTGTTCGTACCTGGGCGCGAGCGTGGGCGCCGATAGCAGCGTGCTGGAGTACGACGTGGAGCAGTCGGCGGTGACCGTCCATCGTGCGGGCGCGAAGACGGTTGAGCCCTGCTCGATCTTCGAGCTGCTGGACCGCGAACTGGCGGCCAACGCGGTGGAGCCGCCCGCGGGGGTGGCGCGCGGGCTGGTGGGCGGATACGTCGGCTACCTCGGCTACGAGTGCAAGGCCGACTGCGGCTCGCGAAACGTCCACCGCTCGGACATGCCCGACGCGCTGATGATGTTCGCCAACCGCGTGGCGGCGATCGACCACACAGCCAAGCTCACCCACCTGCTCGCCCTCGAACCGGCCCCTCCGGCCGATGACCAGGGCTCGCCGGCCGAGCACTGGCTCGACGAAGCGGAGACGGTCGTGCGCGAGGCCCTACAGGCGCAGCCGGCGCCCCCGGCCCAGGACGAGCCCCACGCGGACGAGGCCGTCCCGGTCGCCCCGGTGCGCTTCCGCTGCGGGCGCGGACGCAGGCAGTACCTCGCGGACATCGCCCGCTGCCAGGCGGCGCTGCTGGCGGGCGAGTCCTACGAGGTGTGTCTGACCGACCACATCTCGACGACGGAGAGCCCCGACCCGTTCGAGCTGTACCGCGTGCTGCGGCGGACCAACCCTTCGCCGTTCGCCGCGTACCTGAAGCTCGGCGAGCTGGCCATCGTGAGCTCCTCGCCCGAGCGCTTCGTGTCGGTGGACCGCGAGCGCCGGGTGCAGGCGCGCCCGATCAAGGGCACGGCGTCGCGCTCGCCGGACCCCGTCCGCGACGAGGAGGTGCGCGACGCGCTGCTGAACGACGAAAAGACGTTCGCCGAGCACCTGATGATCGTGGACCTGCTGCGCAACGACCTCGGCCGTGTGTGCGCGGTGGACAGCGTGCACGTGTCCGAGCTGATGATCGGCGAGCGCTACAGGACCGTCCACCAGATGACCTCGACGATCGAGGGCGTGCTCGCCACCGGCCGCACCCCCGTGGACTGCGTGCGCGCGTGCTTCCCCGGCGGCTCGATGACGGGTGCGCCGAAGCTGCGGACGATGGAGATCATCGACGACATCGAGCGGGAGGCGCGGGGCGTGTACTCGGGCGGCCTCGGCTACTTCGGCCTGGACGGGAGCGTCGATCTGAGCATCGTGATCCGCACGATCGTGATGCGCCCGGGCCGCACGACGATCGGCGCGGGCGGGGCGATCGTGATGCAGTCCGACCCGGAGGAGGAGTTCGAGGAGTTCCTGCTGAAGGCGCGCGCGCCGATGGCGGCGATCGCCCAGACGGTCACCGGCAGCACCTCCCCGGACGCGTGGACGGTGGAGCGCGAGCCCTCCCTGGCGACCGCCGCAGGCCAATGAGCGAGGCCGCCCCGGCAAGCCAGGAGGCAGCCGTGACGGAGTCGCCGGCCGACGACGGCGACTGGCGCGCCGCGAGCGAGGCGGCGCCGGCGAGCCCCGAGGCGCCCGCGGCGCAGTCCGCGGGCGGCGACTGGCGCGTTCGTCCCGCAGAGCCCTCCGACGCCGAGGCAGTGGCGGCAGCGGTGCGCGATCTGCTGCTGGAGCTGGGTGGAACCTCCGGCGAGCTCGACCCGATGCTGGCGGTCGCGCGGACGCTGATCGAGGACCCGACGACCGGCGCCGTGCTGGTCGCCGAGGGCGACAACCCGGTTGACGCGGTCGGCGAGCTCGTGGGCGTGCTCGCCGCGAGCTGGCAGACGGCGATCCACGTCCCCGGCTCCTACGCGTTGATCCAGGATCTGTGGGTGCACCCTGATTGGCGAAGTCGTGCGATCGGCGCGGCGCTGCTCGACGCGATGTTCGCGCTGGCCCAGGCGCGCGGCTTCGCGCGCGTTGAGGTGGGACTCCCCCGGGAGACCTTCGCCCGCTTCGCCGCGACGGAGGCGTTCTACGCAGGCAACGGCTTCACCCCCAACGGCCCGCGAATGCGGAAGGTGCTGACGTGAGCGACACCTACACCGGCCCGCGCAGGCGGGCGAGCTTCACCCCGAGCGGAGAGCGCATTCGGAAGGTGCTGATGTGACCGAGACGCTTGGTCTCCAACCGGCGACGCTCGCGAAGCGTGCTCGCTTGATCGAGATGGTGATGGTCGATCAGAGAGTGGAGTCGCCGGCGGTGCAGCCGTGGGTCCTCAGCCGCTCGGGGGTGAAGCTCGAGGGTCACGACCACGACCGGCGCCTGTCCGAGCTGCGGGCGGGGCTCGCGCGCCATCCGGGCGTGCGCGCGACGACCGCGCAGGTGAGCGGCGAGACGCTGGAGCTCGCGCTGGGCGCGCTGCACGAGCCCGAGTACGTGCGCGCGCTGGCCGACGTCCGCTCGGAGGAGCCGGTGCTGATGGCGCAGTTCGCGGCGCCCGGCATGGAGCCCGACACGCCGGTGTGCGCGAGCGTCGCGAAGGCCGCCTTCGAGGGCGTACGCACGGCGATCGTCGCGGCGAGGGCGATCGTGGAAGGGGAGCGCTTCTCCTACGCGCTGTGCCGCCCCCCCGGCCACCACGCCGGTCCCGGATGGCTGGGGGGCTGCTGCTACTTGAACAACGCGGCGGCTGCGGCGCACACGCTGCGCGAGGGCGGGCTCACGCCCGTGGCGATCCTCGACCTCGACATCCACTACCCGAACGGCACCGCGGCGATCGCGGCCGGCATCGCGGACTTCAGCCTCCACTCGCTTCACTCCTGGCCGGTCGTGAACGTCCCCTCGCAGACCGCCGAGCCGTGCAGCGAGCGCGAGCGGGTGGTGGAGTTCAGGGAGGCTCCCACCCCCGAGCGCTACCTCGGTGCGGTGGCCGAGTCGATCGACGCGCTCGGCTCCTCGGCGGCCGCGATCGTGCTGTCGCTCGGCTACGACACCGTCCAGGGAGACCCGCACGGCTGCTGGCGCTTTCATCCGGAGATCTTCGTTGAGATCGGACGCCTGCTCGCCGCCTCGCAGCTGCCCGTGTGCGTCGTCCAAGAGGGCGGCTACGCGCTCGACACGCTGGCCGACTGCGGCCACGCGTTCGCACGCGGCCTGCTCGGCGAGGAGACAGCCTCGCGCGACCCGCTCGGCGATGGTCCACCCTTGCGCGACCCGCTAAGCGGAGAGAGGCCGTCGCCTCGCCCACTGCGCGAGGAGGCGCTATGAATAAGGACGTGAACGGTCTCGCCCCATACCGTCAGCGCCTGGACGAGCTCGACGAGCAGATCGCCCGCCTGCTCGGAGAGCGCTTCGACATCTGCCGCGCGATCGCCCTGCACAAGCGCGACCACGACATCCCGATGATGCAGCCCGACCGCGTGGCGCAGGTGCGCGCGCGCTACCTCGCGCGCGGCGCCGAGGTGAACCTGCCCGACGACTTCACCAGGGAGCTGTTCGAGCTGCTGATCGGGGCGACGTGCAGGATGGAGGACGAGCTGATCGACGAGCCGCTCGCGGCTGCACCCGCCGACGCGCGCGCGGGCGGTCCAGGAGGGGACGGAGGGGACGACGCGTGAGCACCCTCACGTTCATCACGCTCGGGCCGTCGGGAACGTGCCACGAGGCCGCGCTGAAGCGCTACCTCGACTTCCAGGGGCTCACCGGCGCGAAGATCGACCTGACAGAAGACCTGCTCGCGGCGATCGACCGCGTGCGCGACGAGGAGGACACCTTCCTGGTCCAGTGCAGCGCCCACCTGCAGGTGCACCTGGTGACCGAGCGCCACCACCGCGAGGTGTTCGTGCTCGACACGTTCATCTACCCGACGAAGGAGCTCGCGCTGCTCGTCCGCACCGATGTCTCGAACCCGGCGAGCCTCGGGATCGTGAACGCCACCCGCGGCTACATCGACCTGACGCGCTTCGAGAAGGTCATCGACGAGCCCTCCAAGCCGGTCGTCGCGCGCCACCTGCTGGCGGGCGAGTACGACGCGGGGCTCACCCACCTGCACCACGCGAGCGAACACCCCGACGTGCTGCGCGTGGAGGAGGTGTACGGCGCCGTCGACACCACGTGGGTGGTGTACGGGCGGCGCAAGCGCTTCCGCGGCGAGGTGATCGGGATGCGCGCCCCGTGGCTGTTCACCGGCGAGCCCGACCCCGAGCTCCAGCCCGCCTGACGGCGCGCCCGGCTCCGGCCGCGGGCGCCCCCGAGCTCAATCCGCCTGACGGCGAACGGGCGCTCAGGGCAGCCGGTAGGCGACGATTTCGGGCGTCTGCCCGCTCTGCAGCGGGACGCCGGCGGGGGCGATGACGGTGTTGCCTTCGACCGAGACGCCCGCGTTGGTGCCGGCCGGCAGCTGCGCTTCCCAGGCGACCGACCCGTTGCCGGCGTCGAACGCGTAGAGCTTCCCTTCGAAGGTGGTGGCGAACACGAGGTCGTTGACGGCCGTGGCGGCGCCGAAGGCCGAGCCGGAGAGCTTGTGATCCCACTCGACCGCGCCGGTGGCGATGTTCAGCGCCACGACTTCGCCCGTCGAGGGGCCGTTTTCCTGCGGTTCGGTCTGGTTGGAGAAGGACACCGGGTGGTTGACCACCGGCACGAACACGCTCGAGCCGTTCGTCGCCATCGGCGCGATCACCCCGCCGAGCAGACCGGGGTAGACCGTCTCCGGGAGGTGCAGCCTGGAGTATTCGTGTCTCATCGCGTAGACGCCGTCTTCGTCGTGGCCGTTGTGGGTGCCCACCGGGCGCTTCCACAGGAGCTTCCCCGTTTGCGCGTCGAGGGCCACCACGATGCCCGACTTGCCGGCGGCGATCACGATCCGCCGGCCGCCCGCCTTGGCGAGGATCGGCGGGTCCTGCAGGTCGTGGTCGTAGAGGTCGTGAGGCGTCAGCTGGTAGTACCACTCGACCTTGCCGGTGGCGGCGTCGAGCTTGACGATCGAGTCGGTGTAGAGGTCCGGTCCCGGCCTGCTCGAGCCCCACGGGAACTGGCTCGTCCCGGGGAACGGGGCCGGGTTGCCGGTGCCGATGTACATGTTTCCCTCTTCGTCGAAGGACGGCGTGTACCACAGCCCGCCGCCGGAGTTGATCGAGGTGTTTTCGGGCGACCACAGGTCTTCGGGCGCGGTGTCGAAGTGCCACAGCTTCTTGCCCGTCTTCGCGTCCAAGGCCCACAGGATGCCGGCCGCGCCACCGCCGTAGTAGAGCTTGACGGTCCCCGGCACGGTGGAGACGTAGACGACCCCGTCGTGGTAGCCGGGCGCCATGTCGATGCCCTCGTGTTCGTTGCGCACGAGCGACACCGACCAGATCTGCTTGCCGGTCTTCTCGTCGAGCGCGAAGGCGGCTTCCTGGGTCGCGCCGAACACCTCGCCGCCGGCCACCACCAGGCCGTTTGGCCCCTGGTCGGGCGATTCGTAGTCCTTCGTCCACAGGACCTTGCCGGTCTTCAGTTCGATCGCCTGCACGTTCGAGTCGAGGTCCTGGGAGAAGATCACCCCGTTCGCGATCACAGGCGCCGAGGCGTAGCTCCCGTACTCGCTTTTGGCCGGCAGCGGCAGCGACCACGCCTGTTCGAGCTTGGAGACGTTGGCGCTGTCGATCGGGCCGCCGACGTAGCGCGTGCTGGAGGTGTTCACGTTCGGATAGCCGGAGCCGACGAGCAGCGGGCTGGAGGAGGACGACGAGGACGAGCCCGCCGCGACGATCACGACGACCACCACAGCCACCACGACGAGCCCGCCGGCGGCGGCGAGCCAACCGGCTTTGGGAACGCGGCTGAGGAGACCCGGGCCGCCGGGCGACTGCGCTGGGACGTTGCCGCCCTTCTTGGCGGCGCGGCGCTGTTCGGCGCGGCGGACCTGGCGTGAGCGAGAGCGTGCCATCGGACGTCAGCGTGCGGACGGAGCCCGGCGAGCACCGCCGCGGTCGAGAGCGGATGGCATCGCGCGAACGCTACCAGCGCGACGCGCTGTCAAGCAATACCCTTGGCGGCCGTGAGCCGCTGCCTCGTCCTCCTGTGCCTGTCGCTCGCGCTCGCGGCGTGCGGCACGTCGACCCCCGCGACGAAGGCCGGCTTCACCGGCACCAAGCACGAAGTCGCGCAGGCGATCGCCGTCCTGCAGTCCAACGCGTCGGCCTCCGAACCGAAGAAGATCTGCTCCGAAGACCTCGCCGCGGGTGTCGTCAGGCGCCTCGGCGGCGGCAAGGGCTGCGAAGCGGCGGTGAAAAGACAGCTGGGCCAGGTCGACAGCATGGAAGTGGCGATCGAGTCGGTGCGCATCGCCGCGAGCGGGGATTCCGCGGCGGCCACCGTCAGGAGCATCCACGAAGGCAAGACCCACGCGAGCACGCTCTCCCTGGTGAAGGAAAGCGGGAAGTGGAAGATCTCAGGGTCCTAGCGAGCGCCCGTACTGCCGTTCGTAGTACGCGCGGTACTCGCCCGAGCGGATCGGCTCCCACCACCACTGGTTCTCGCGATACCAGGCGACGGTCCGCTCGAGGCCCTCGTCGAAGCGCACCCGCGGCGACCAGCCGAGGGCGCGCACCTTCTGCGAGGAGAGCGAGTAGCGCCGGTCGTGGCCCGGCCGGTCGGTCACGTGCTCGATCTGTGACTCGCCGGCGCCCGTCAGCTCGACGATGCGCCTGACGACCGTCATGTTGGCCTCCTCGTCGGGGCCCCCGGCGTTGTAGACCTCACCTGCTCGGCCGTGCTCGAGCACGTGGCCGATGGCGGCGGCGAAGTCGGTGGAGTGGATCCAGTTGCGCACCTGCATGCCGTCGCCGTACACCGGCAGCGAGTCGCCGTGCATCGCGTTGAGGACCATCAGCGGGATCAGCTTCTCGGGGTACTGGTAGGGGCCGTAGTTGTTCGAGCCACGGCAGATCAGCGCGGGCAGGCCGTAGGTGTGGAAGTAGCTCGGCCACGAGCAGGTCGGCGCCGGCCTTCGTCGCCGAGTAGGGCGAGGAGGGCGCCAGCGGGCTCTCCTCGGTGAAGGTGCCCTGCTCGATCGAGCCGTACACCTCGTCGGTCGACACCTGCACGTAGCGCAGGCCATGCGCGCGTGCTGCCTCCAGCAGCACGTACGTGCCGAGCGCGTGCGTGGCGACGAACGCGTCGGGCTCGGCGATCGAGCGGTCGACGTGGGTCTCCGCCGCGAAGTTCACGATCGCCTGCGGCGAGGCCGTCTCGATCGCCCCGGCGACCGCCTCCGCGTCCTCGATCCCACCGCGCAGGAAGCGCAAGCCGGCGTCGTCGATCAGGTCCTGGAGGTTCTCCTCGCGCCCGGCGTACGTAAGCTTGTCGAGCACCGTCACCTCGTCGCCGTGCTCGCGCAGGCGCTGGCGGGCGAACGTCGAGCCGATGAAGCCGGCGCCGCCGCATACGAGCAGTCTCATGCGCGCATCATGCCAGCGTCACGTGCGCACGACCCCCGCGCGCGCCGCCAGGTAGCCCGCCAGCCCGTCCTGCCAGGGCGGCAGCGGGATGACGTCGTCGCGTTCGGACTCCAGCGCCGACCACGCCGGGCGCGGCGCCGGGCGCGGCGTGTGCTCCGTCGTGGTCTCCTCGACGCGACAGTCCAGCTCGGCCTGGCGGAAGACCTCCGCAGCGAAGCCGTTCCAGGAGACGTGGCCGGCGCCCGCGAGGTGGACGAGGCCGGCGACCCCGCGCTCGAGCAGGCCGAGCAGCGCCGGGGCGAGGTGGCCGGTCCACGTCGGGCAGCCCACCTGGTCGGTGACCACCTGCACGGACTCGCGCTCGGCAGCCAGCGCCAGCATGGTGGCCGCGAAGTTGCGCCCGCCGACACCGAACAGCCACGAGCTGCGCGCAACCGTGTGGCGCGGCGAGGCGGCCAGCACTTCGCGCTCGCCCTCGAGCTTCGTCTGTCCGTACACCGATCGCGGCCCCGTCGGATCAGACTCGAGGTACGCGCGCGGCGCGCCGGTGCCATCCACGAACGCCTCCCCACTAAACACATAATCGGTCGACACGTGCACGAGGGGAACGCGTTCCCACGCGGCCGCCATCGCCAGGTTGCCGGCTCCGTCGGCGTTGACCGCGTGCGCCTGCTCGCGGTGGGTCTCGGCCCCGTCCACGTCCGTCCACGCGGCGCAGTTGAGCACCGCCTCCGGGTGGATGCGCGCGAACGCGTCTTCCACCGCGCGCGGGTTCGTGATGTCGAGCTCCCCCTGCGGGGACGATGCCTCGACGTCCACCGCCACGAGCTCGTGGCCCGCGGCCCTGGCGACGCGCAGCACGTCGAAGCCGAGCATCCCCGCCGCGCCTGTCACCAGCAGCTTCACAGGATCGAGATGTCGGAGTTGTCGCCCACCATGAAGCGATACGCGCGCGGCTGGCGGTCGCCGCGGCGCACGGTCACGTTGTGCCCGAGCAGCGAGGACTCCATGCGCCCGTCCAGGTCGCAGATCGTGCAGCCGGCCAGCACGATCGAATGCTCGACCTCGGCGTTGGCGATCGTGCAGCCCTCGCCGATCGCCGTGTACGGGCCGATGTAGCAGTCGCTCAGGCGCGTGTTCGCGCCGATCGATCGCTGGGCCGCGGACGGTCGTGCGCTCCAGGTGCGCGCCGGGCTCGATCACCACGCGCCCGTCCACCTGCGAGTCGACCAGCTCGCCCTCCACGCGCTCGCCGAGGCTGTCCAGGATCAGGCGGTTGGCCTCCAGCATGTCCTCCAGGCGACCGGTGTCCTTCCACCAGCCGCGCACGATGTGCGGCTCCACGCGCATGCCGGCGTCCACCAGGTGCTGGATCGCGTCGGTGATCTCGAGCTCGCCCCGCGGCGAGGGCGCGATCGCGCGCGCCGCGTCGTGGATGGCTGCCGTGAACATGTACACGCCCACCAGCGCCAGGTCTGTCTTCGGGTGGGCGGGCTTCTCCACGAGGCGCACCACCCGTCCGGGGGCGCCCGACGGTCCCGACGCGTCCGCGGCGGCGAGCTCGGCCACGCCGTAGTTCTCCGGGTCGGGCACAGGCGTGAGCAGGATCAAGGCATCGGGCGCGTTCTCCCGAAAGGCCGCCACCAGCTCGGTGATGCCGCCCTGCAGCAGGTTGTCGCCGAGGTACATCACGAACGGGCTGGCGCCCAGGAAGGGCTCGGCCGTCAGCACCGCGTGGGCCAGGCCGAGCGGCTCGTCCTGCACGATGTAGGTGATGCTCACGCCGAAGCGCGAGCCGTCGCCCGCCGCCGCTTGAATCTCCGCGCCGGTCTCCGGCGCGATGATGATCCCCACCTGCTCGATCCCCGCCTGCGCCATAGCCTCGATGCCGTAGAACAGCACCGGCTTGTTGGCGACCGGCACGAGCTGCTTGGCGCTCGTGTGGGTGATCGGGCGCAGCCGCGTGCCCTTGCCTCCGGAGAGGATCAGTCCCTTGAGGGGTTGCATCGCGCGCTCACCCTAACGGGTCCTCCTTCGCGAGCTCTTCAGCGCGGATCACGAGCTCGCCGACCTGCATCTCGAGCGCATCCGCGAGCGCCAGCAGGAGCTCGTAGCGCGGATTGAGCCGCCCGCGCTCGAGCGCGCCGACGCGCTGTCTGGCCACGCCTACCGCGGAGGCGAGACTGGCCTGACTGAGCTGGCGCTGCTCGCGTCGCTCGCGCACCGCCAACCCCAAGCCACGCCGCATGTGGGTCGTGTGAGCACGCTCGGTCAAAGAAAATCCCGCAAACTCGTAAATCGGACAAATGTCTGCACACTGATACGGCATTTCTACCCTTACTCCTCCACTGCGATATGCATAAGGCTCCCGCCGATGCCGCCGCCGATACAGTCAGAGCCGAGCAACCCGAAGATGGCCGCGCTTTCGTGGGCGATCACGTTTCACCGCAAGAAGAAAAAACTATCCCTGCGCAAAGTCGCAGGCCGCTGCGAGCTCAACTACGAACACTTGACCGAACTGGCACGTGGACACGGCAATCCCACGTTCGACACGCTGATGGAGGTATGCGTGGGATTGGACGTCACGATCGGCGAGCTGATGACGAGCGTGAGCGACTTCCTGAGCGATCGTGCCCAGGACTTGGAATAGCCGACGTGCGGCACTCGGCGCCGCTTCAGTAGACCCCGCCGAGCTTCCGGTGGTCCCACGTGGCCCTGCGGCGCTCGACGAACTCGAGCGCCACGCGCTTGGCCGCCTGCTTGTCGACCATCGCGCTCACCTCCGCCGGAAGCCCGGTAACCGGCGGCTGGCCGACCGCGTCAACGACCCGGCCGGTCCGCGACGACCGGGTCGCGCGGCCCGGGTTGCGCGGCGCGGCGTAGCGGGCGAAGATCTCCCCGCCGAGCGCGGTCACGATCTCGAGGTCGCGGTGGATCGTCACCGTGCACTCGAGCATCGTGCCACGGAGCTGCTCGTAGGACTCGCCCGCCTCCACCTGGAGCGTGGCCCGCGGCTCGCGCTCCAGGTTGCGGACCTTCTGCGAGCTCGCGTACGTCCACGCCCACACGCGCGGGGTGGGCGGGCTCGATTCCCCCGGGGGAGCCGCCCTGAGCACGTACCACAGCGGCATCAGGTGCGGCCAGCCGTGCGGGCCGATCGTCGCACAGGTGACCGTGCGCTCCTCTTCCAAGAAGGCCGACGCCTCGGCATCGCTCATCTTGATCTGCTCGCGACGGCTCACCGGTTGTATCATGCTACTACCATGCTCACGGTACCGGAGGCGGCGAAGCGGACGGGTCGCAACCCCGAGACCATCCGTCGCTGGATCCGCGAGGGCAAGCTGCGCGCGCGCAAGGTCGGCACCCAGCACGTCATCGAGGAGCGCGACCTGGAGGCGGTGCAGCACCCCGAGCACCCGGAGATGCTGCCACTGCCGAAGGGCTGGGAGAAGACCTTCTGGGGTGCGCCGATGCCCAACGTCGCGGCCTGGATCAGGGAGTCGCGGACGGGCCACTGAGTGCTGGTCGTCGACGCCAGCCTCGTCGTCACCTGGACGACGGGCGTCCACGAGCTCGACGAGCTCGCTCCCGGCGCCCGCTGCGCGCCGCCGCTGATGTGGTCTGAGGCGCGCTCCGCCCTGCACGAGCGGACGTGGCGCAACGAGCTCAGCGATGAACACGCGCAGCGGGCGCGCACCCGCCTGGAGGAGGCGGACGTGAAGAGCAGGACCCATCCGCGCCTCGCGGAGGAGTCGTGGCGAATCGCCGACGCGCTCGGCTGGGCGAAAACCTACGACGCCGAGTACGTGGCGCTCGCGTCGTTGCTCGGATGTCGTCTCGTGACCGTCGATGCCCGTCTGCGCCGCGGCGCCGACAGGCTCGGCTTCGTCGTCGGACCGACCGAGCTGTAGGGCCTGGACCCTGCCGCGCCTCAGGCCGCGGCCGGCGCCGCGCTCGCCTCGCGCAGCCGCGCCACCGCCGCGCGCACGGCCTCGCGTGCGTCCTCGGGCTCGAGCACGGCCGCGTCGCCGGCTTCCTTGAGGATCTCGCGCACGAGCCAGTCCACGCCGGCGAAGCTCAGCTCGACCACCACGGCGCCGTCGGCGCGCTCCTCGACCACCCGCCGCGTCTCGCGCGCCCAGCGGGCCCGCTCCGGCGATATCCACACGCGGGCGCTGCGCGAGGCAGCCACCTCGCCCGTGCGCAGCCAGCCGTCCACGTCCGCCGCCGGGCCGACCTCGGGCCGGGGCTCGAACTTCTCGCCGGTGACCGTCACACGCTTGACGCGATCGAGGCGGAAGTGGCGCATGCCGCCGCGCTCGGGGTCGAACGACGCCACATACCAGCCCTCTCGACCGTTCGTCAGCCAGTACGGCTCGACCCGCCGCAGCGCCAGCTCGTCCTCGTTCTCCTTGTAGTACTCGAGCTCGATCATCTTGCGCTGGAGGATCGCCTTGGAGAGGACCCTCGCGACGTCGGAGTCGTCGCCCGCCGTCGGCGCCACCTGCAGCCCCTGCTCCATCGGGTCCTCGCCGAGCGCCGCCACGATCTTCGTGCGCGCCGAGGTCAACGAGCCCTCGGGGATGTGCTCGCCGATCAGGTCGATCGCCGCCACCAGCGCCTTCGCCTCCACCGGCAACAGTCGGGCGGGGCGGTCGAAGTTGTCGCTGTAGGGCTCGGGGTCGACCTCGATCTCCCCCTCCTCGTCCTTGAACTCCGCGTACAGCACGTACGAGCCGCCGCCGAAGTTCACGACGTTCAGCACGTTCACGTCCTCGCGAAGCTCCTCCTCGCTGATCTGAAGGCGCTCGCACAACTCCGCTACCGCCAGGCGCTTGCCTTCTCGTCCGGCGCGGATGAGGATGCTCGCGAGCGTCACCAGCCGGGCGAAGCGCTCGGGTCGGATCGCCGTCTCCGCGCGTCCCGACGCCCCCTCGCCTTCCAGGCCCTGAGCCTCCTCCCCCTTCGCCGTCGCGCTCGAGCGCGACGAGGACCCGACGCGCGCGCCTGCCGCGACGTCCCTGCCGGCCGCTCCCGGCCGGCTGCGTGTGACGCCGGCGAGCGGCGCGGCATCCTCGAGCGGATCTGCGGCCTGGTCGAGGTAGTCCGGGCTGTGGCGTTCCTCCAGCAGCTCCAGCCGCTGCCCCAGCTCGCACACCAGCTCATCGGGGCCCAGCAGCCGCGCGTTCGCCCCCAGCCCGAGCACCCACGAGATCAGGCTGCGCGGGTTCGAGTACGGGGTCGAGAAGACCGTCTCCCCCTCCGGAGACGATGCGCCGTCCTCACTGACGGCGTCAACCCGGACCGTGTCGACGACCTGGTCGACGCGGTCCGGGTCGTTGGAGATCTCGCCGTAGCGGCCGTAGTGGCGTTCGATCTGCCAGGCGATCCGCTCGCAGATGAGGATCCTCGCGACCCCCTCCGCCTCGCCGAGCTGCCAGTCCGCCCGGTTGGCGTACGCGCGCGGGTCGAAGTCGGCCGGCCGGTGGAAGTCGTGCTCGGCCTTCGTCGCGTAGGAGACCTTCCCGCGGATGCGCGACAGGCGGAAGACCCGCACGGCCTTGCGCTCGTGCGCGTAGCCCAGCAGGTAGAACTCGCCGCCCTGGAACAGCAGGTGGTAGGGATCGACGCGGCGCGTGCTCGTCTCGTCGCGCTCCATCGTGTAGTAGTCGAAGACGATCGTCTTGTTGCGGAAGATTGCCGTCTCGACCTTCGCCAGCCGCGAGGACAGCTCGTGCCCGCCGGCTGACGCGGTGATGCCTAGGGCGACCGAGCGCTGCTCGGGCGCGCGCAGCGGGCTCGGGCGCCCCCACGTGATCTGCTGGAGCGCCAGGCGCAGCGGCTCGGCGTAGGCGAACTCGCCGTCCAGCAGGCTAAGCGCGGTCTGCAGCGCCGCGAGCTCCTTGTCCGTGAACGCGATCGGCGGCAGGTGGAAGTTCTCCGGACGCAGCGAGTAGTTCTCCTGCTCGGCCGCCCCGTCCGCCGGGCGGTCGACCGTCAACTGGATGCGCAGCGATTCCAGCTCCGAGCGATCCGCGTAGAAGCGCCGCGCGAACGCGTCCTCGTTCATGCCGCTGTAGCCCTCCACGTCGCGGCGGATCTCCAGCGCCGTCACCGGCCGGCGCTCGGCCATCAGGTAGGAGATCAGCGACAGCTGGCGGATCAGCTTCTCGGTGTCCTTTGCCATCCGCCTTGAACGATAGAAGCCGGCGGGGAGACGGATGCTGCGCGCCGGGCCGAGCGCCCCGCTATTTGCGATCTTTCAGGCGGCTTCGCGGGCCGGGAGCGACCGCTCCTGCGCGGCTCGCTCCTGCGTGGGCGCCGCATCGTCCCCGGAGCGGGAACCGCCGGCCCCGGACGCGAGCGCGCCGGCGGCAACCGAGGGGCGGGCGGCGAAGAACGCGCCGGCGCCGAGCGCCCGATCGAACGGTGACCAGCTCCGCCCCGGCGCGAGCTCCTTCTCCAGCCGGTCGAAGCTGCCCAGGCGCCCGCCGAGGTTGTCGATCATGTGCACGAGCGTCGCCTCCCGCGTGCACGGCACCACCGGGCTGCCGTGCTCCAGCGCTCCGTGGTGAGAGAGGATGATGTGTCCGAGCGCCTCGGCAAGCTCGCGCGGGAAGCCGTCGATGTCCTCGATCAGACGACGAATGCGGTAGTAGCCGAGGGCGATCTCGCCCTGCAGCTTGCCTGCGTCCGTCAGCTCGAAGGCCTGATCGGACCCGCCCACGTTGACGTAGGCGTCCAGCTTGCCGATGTCGTGAAGCAGCGCACCGGTGACCGCCACGTCGCGATCGACGCCGGTGAAGGTCGCGCTTATCGCGCTCACCGCCTGCGCGACCTGCAGGCAGTGCTCGAGCAGCCCGTGGGCGTAGGCCTGATGGAAGTACTTCGCCGCCGGCGCCGTGCGGTAGCCAGCCCACAGCTCCCCGTCCTCGCCGAACACCCGCTCGAGCAGCGCGCGCAGGTGCGGCTCCTGGATCGTGCCGAGCAGCTCGCGCATCTCGGCTTCCATCTGCTCGACCGCCCGCGCCGGGCCGTCGCGCAGCTCGGCGGGGTCGAAGCTGCCCGGCTCGGCGGCCCTCAGGCTGCGCAGGTTGATCTGCGGGCCGAACCGCGGGTGCACGGTGTAGCGACCGCTGACCCACACCGCGGACCCCGGCCGCGCGAGCTCCTGCACCTCGGCCAGCTCCTCCCACACCATGCACGCGACCGCGCCGGTGCGGTCGCCGAGCTGCAGGCGCAGGTACTCGCCGCCGTCGCGGCGCTGGCGGCGCTCGACGTCGCGCACGAGCAGCGCCTGGTCGATCTCGAGGCCGTCTGTGAACTCGTTCAGCAGCATCGGCTGATCAAAGTAGAGACGGGTGCGGACGGGACCGGCTGGCAGACCCAGCAAGCCTTCACGGACGTCGCGGCCAGGTTGGCTGCGACGCCCGTGGAGACCTGACGCCGGGGGACGCCCTCGGTCTCTCTCCTCGAGCATCGCCGGAGAGGTGGGACGACGCTCAAGCCAAGGCAACTTCTGCTATTCCCACTTGCACTGTAGTTCCACATATGCGATCTGCCGAGTAGTGTTTCTGACTCCCGGCGGGCCCGCCTCGCGAGCTCGCGCACCGCTCCCGGGCGACCCCGTGGAGGGCGGCTGGGCAACTGGCCGGGCGACCGTTCGAGCTGGCTCCATAGACTGCCGCTGACGATGGCCAGGCGAGCCTCGACGTGACCGGCGGACCCGCTTCGAGCGGACGGGTCGCGCAGCCGGCGGACGCGCTTTGCGAGTCGGCCGGGGTGCTGCCCTCGCAGCAGCTGCGCGAGGCGGTGGCGCGCGAGTGGATCACCTCCGAGCAGTGGCGGATCCAACCGGCCTCGGTGCAGCCGGCGAGCGTGGACCTGAGGCTGGGAGAGCACGCGTGGGCGCTTCGCTGCAGCTTCCTGCCCGACAGCGACTCGACCGTCGAGCAGAAGATCGCCGACCTGGCATTCGAAACGATCGACCTTCGCGACGGGGCCACGCTGGAGCGCGACCGCCCGTACCTGGTGCCGCTGATCGAGCGGCTGCAGCTGCCGGAGCCGATCCGGGCGAAGGCCAACCCCAAGAGCTCCACCGGCCGCCTGGACGTGTTCACGAGGGTGCTCACGGACCGCAGCCACCGCTTCGACGAGATCGCGGCCGGCTACCACGGCAGGCTCTACCTGGAGGTCGTCCCGCGGACGTTCGCCATCCGCGTGAAGACCGGGCTGGCGCTCAACCAGGTGCGCCTGATGACGGCGGACGCGCGCCTGAGCGACGACGAGCTGATCGCGCTTCACGGCCGCGAGGGGCTGCTGTACGTGGACTCGCGGCCGGTGCCCGAGTCAGATCTGTCGCTGGCCGAGGGCCTGTTCTTGAGCCTCGACGTGTCCGGCTCGGACGAGAGCATCGTCGGCTACCGTGCGAAGAAGAACAGCCTGCCGATCGACCTCACGAAGATCGGGGCGCTCAGCTGGCGCGACTACTGGGAGCCGGTGCACCCCGAGCGAGGCGCGCGGATCGTGCTCGAGCCGGAGATCTTCTACCTGCTGCTGTCGGCCGAGGGGGTGAGCATCCCGCCCTCCTACGCCGCCGAGATGCTCGCCTACGATCCCACCGCCGGCGAGCTGCGCACCCACTACGCCGGCTTCTTCGACCCCGGCTTCGGCTACGCCCGCGACGGGGGCGCCCGCGGCAGCCGCGCCGCGCTGGAGGTGCGCGCGCGCGACGTCTCGTTCATGGTCGAGCACCGCCAACCCGTGTGCAAGCTCGCGTTCGAGCGGATGGCAGCGGAGCCGGACGTGCTGTACGGCGCGGCCATCGGCTCCAGCTACCAGGGCCAGGAGACGATGCTCAGCAAGCACTTCCTGCGCGGTTGAGCGGTTTTTTTCCCGCCGCAGCGCCATATAGACAGGCTGTTCCTCTTTTGTCCAAAATACGGCTGTCCTAGACAGAGACAAAAGCGCCAAAATTCAAGCAGATTTCTGTGTGAGTGAGAGACACGAGTTTTCCTTTTCGGGAGAATCGGTTACGGTGCGCATCGCAGTGTGAAGTGCCGCCTCTGGCTGCGGCGGCTTCGCAGCCCCTGGCGTGTATGTTCGCCAAATGCCGGCGCCGCTCGCCGATTCATACTGCCCTGATGGGCGCAGGCCAGTCGGTGTCGTCTTGCAACTAAGGAGAGAAGAAAGTGAGAAACACGCGCATCAGCCTCATCGGTCTGATCATCGCCTCCGTGTTCGTGCTGGGCGCCGTTGCGACCGCAACGGCCTCTGCGAAAACGGCGATGCCCGAAATCGTCAACAAAGAAGGGAAAACGCCCACCAAAACGGGCTTTACGAGCAAAAGCGGTGCGAGCGAATTCGAAACAAAAGGCGGGCACGTCATCAAGTGCAAAGAAGACACGGACGTCGGTAAACTGACGAGCCCCTTCTTAGACGAATCGACGATCACGTTCACCGGGTGCAGCACTACGGTCATCATCACGCTCAAATGCAACTCAGAAGGCGCCAAAGAAGGCGAAATCGTGCTCAAAGTGATGAGCAATCTGGTGTGGCTCAACAAATCCGAAGAATCGGAACCTGGCGAGGATCTCGCACTACCGGAAGCGGGGCTGACGATCAAATGCACCAGCTCCGAGACGCTGAAAGTGAAGGGATCGACGCTCTGCCCCATATCGGGCTTCAAAACCCTGTCGTCGACCGGTACGATCACCTGCGAACAGTCGAAAGGCGTCCAGAAATTCACGCACTTCTTCTTAGAAGGTAAAGAAGAAACGGACAAAACGGAAACCGAAGGCACTGGCCTGATCAAATTCGGCTTCGAACAGTCGGGGCTGAAAAGCACCGACACGATCACATACGAAGAACCGGTCGAAATCATCTAGGCACGCCTAGAGCAGCTGGCAACAGCAGCGGCTGAAAGTGGGAGAGGGGTCTGCGTGGAGAGCTTGCTCTCCACGCAGACCCGCCGCTGGCGCTGTTTCCCTCCCGCTGTCGCCGTCCCCTCCCTATATGCCTCGCACCCGGCGTGGGTGCGACGCGTCCCTACGGCTCGAGCCGGTGCGGCCCGCGGTACAGGAACGTGACCTCGCGCACGTTCTCCTGCCCGAGCATCTGCATCAGCAGCCGCGTCAGCCCGAAGCCGAAGCCCCCGTGCGGCGGCGCGCCGAAGCGGAAGAAGTCCAGGTAGTACTGGATCGGATCGGGGTCCACGCCCTTGTCGTAGGCCTGCGACAGAAGCTGCTCGTAGCGGTGCTCGCGCTGGGCGCCGGTCGTCAGCTCGATCCCCCGCCAGAGGAGGTCGAAGCTCCTCGTGAGGGTGTCGTCGCCCGGGTGGCGCATGTGGTAGAAGGGCCGCACGTTGGTCGGGTAGTCGATCACGAACGTGAACTCGCTGCCCTCGTCCTCGAGCATCATCGCCGACAGCGCACGCTCGCCCGCCGGGTCGAGGTCGTGCCCGGCGCCCGGCACCTGATGGCCTTCGTCGCGCAGCATCTCCTTGGCCTCGGCGAGGCTGATCCGCGGGAATGGCAGCGCCGGCACCGTCAGCTGGGTGCCGAAGGTCCGCTCGATCTGCTCGCCGTGGGCATCGATCACCGCCGCCAGCACGTGCGCCAGCCAGCGCTCCTCGAAGTCCATCACGTCCTCGTGGGAGTCGATCCACGCGATCTCCACGTCCACGCTCGTGAACTCGGTGTCGTGGCGGGAGGTGAACGACGGGTTGGCGCGAAACACGGGGCCGATCTCGAACACCTTGCCGAAGCCGGCCGCCATCGCCATCTGCTTGTAGAACTGCGGCGACTGCGCCAGGTAGGCGGTGCGGTCGAAGTACTCCACCCGGAACAGCTCCGCGCCGGACTCGCTCGCCGAGCCCATCAGCTTGGGCGAGTGCAGCTCGATGAACCCCTCTCTGCGCCAGTACTCGCGCATCGCCTGCTCGACCGTCGTCTGCACCTCGAAGATCAGACGCCGCTGCGGGTGGCGCAGGTCGATGTAGCGCCAGTCCATGCGCTTGTCCAGCGCCGAGTCCTCGGCGATCGGCAGCTCCGGCTCGGCCGCCGAGTCCACCCGCATGCGTTCGAGGCGCAGCTCCAGGCCGCCCAGTTTCACGCGCTCGTCCGCCACCACCGAGCCCGTCACCGACAGCGCCGTCTCCGCCGCCAGCGCCGACACCCGCTCGTTCAGCTCGCTGGGCGGCTCCTCCTTGGGCAGCGCCACCTGCGCGAGGCCCGTTTCGTCGCGCACGATCACGAACTGCACCCGCTTCTGGTCGCGGACGGCGTGCACCCAGCCGCGAACCGTCACCTGCTCGCCGACCTTCTCGGGCAACTGCGCTACGAGCGTCCTCGCCATCGGTTGCACACTATCCGAGCGAGCTCGCGCCAAGCCGGCCACTGCGGGCAGCCGCCTGCCGACGCCTACCCCCCGGCCGCCTCCTCCCCCGATGCGGCCAGCTCCACCTCCACGCCAAACTCTCCGTCCTCGACCGCGTCCACGTGCTCGATCGACCCCGCCGCCACGAGGTCGTCCTCCCCCAGCGCCAGCCCCGCCAGCCGCGCCGCGGTGTCACGGACGACCACCCGGCTGACCGGCGCGCGCATCGGCCGCCGCGCCTGCGACTTGGCCTTGCGCACCTCGCGCAGCACGTCCACCGTCACCTCCAGCGCCAGATCCTCGCTCCCGTGGCCATCTGCTCGCCCGCCGGTCTGCTCATCGGCACCCTCCGCCGCCAACGCCGCCAGCTCCGCGGCCTCGGGCCAGCGTGCGCGGTGCACCGAGCCCTCCTGCCACCACGACCAGACCTCCTCGCAGGCGAACGGCAGGAACGGCGCGAACAGTCGCTGGAACGCCGACAGCGAGGTGCACAGCGCGAGGCTCACCGGCGCGCTCACGGCAGGGTCGGGGTCGTAGCGACGGCCCTTGACGAGCTCCAGGTAGAAGTCGCAGTACCACCAGAAGAAGCTCTCGGTGCGCTCCAGCGCTCGGGCGTAGTCGTAGGACTCGAAGCTGCTCGTCGCGTCCGCCACCACGGCCGCGAGCCGCCCGAGCAGCGCACGGTCGAGCGCGTGGGTGATCGCCTCACCGGGGGGCGGCAGCTCGCTGAGGACGAACTTCGACGCGTTCAGGACCTTCACCGCCAGGCGCCTCCCCACCTTCATCTGCTTGGCGTCGAAGGCCGTGTCGGTGCCGGGGCGACCGCTCGCCGCCCAGTAGCGCGCCGCGTCGGCGCCGTGCTCTTCGAGCAGGTGCATCGGCGTGACCACGTTGCCCTTGGACTTCGACATCTTCTTGCGATCGGGATCGAGCACCCAGCCCGAGATCGCGGCGTTCGCCCACGGCAGGACGTCGTGGTCGAGGTGCGAGCGCAGCACCGTCGTGAACAGCCACGTCCTGATGATGTCGTGGGCCTGCGGGCGCAGGTCCATCGGGAACGCCTTGGCGAACAGCTCGGCGTCCTCACCGGCGTGAGCAGCCACCTGCGGCGTCAGCGACGAGGTGGCCCACGTGTCCATCACGTCCGGGTCGCCCGTGAAGCCGCCCGGCCGTCCGCGCTGGGCGGGCTCGTACCCGTCCGGGACGTCCGTCGAGGGGTCCACCGGCAGGCTGTCGGCGAGCGGTGTGATCGGCTGGTCGTGGAGCACCTCCCCGCTCGCGTCGATCGGGTACCAGACCGGGAACGGCACCCCGAAGAAGCGCTGGCGGCTGATGCACCAGTCGCCGTTGAGCCCGTTCACCCAGTCCTCGAAGCGCGCGCGCATGTACGGGGGGTGCCAGTGGAGCTCCCGGCCACGCTCGATCAGCGCCTCGCGGTGATCGAGCGTGCGGATGAACCACTGGCGGCTGGTGATGATCTCGACCGGCCGCTCGCCCTTCTCGAAGAACTTCACCGCCCGGTTCACCGGCTGGGGCTCCCCGAGCAGGTCGCCGGACTCGCCCAGCAGCTCCACCATCCGCCTGCGCGCCTGGTTGATCGTCCTGCCGGCCAGCTCCCCGTAGCTGGCGCGCGCCCGCTCGAGGTCGTCCGTCTCCCAGCCGGGCGCTCCCCAGGGGACGTCGAGCAGCCGCCCGTCGGGGCCGAGCACCGCCCGCACCGGCAGCCCCAGCTCGCGCCACCAGGTCACGTCGGTGAGATCGCCGAACGTGCACACCATCACCAGGCCGGTGCCCTTCTCGCGCTCGACCTGCGGGTGTGTGAGCACGGGCACGCGGGTGCCGAACAGCGGCGTCAGCGCCTCCGTGCCCACGAGCGCGCGGTGGCGCTCGTCGTCGGGGTGCGCGAGCAGGGCGACGCACGCAGGTATGAGCTCCGGTCGCGTGGTCTCGATCAGCGCCTCCCCCGATGCCGAAGAGGCGTCGCTCGTGTCGCTCCCTCCGTCCGCGGGGGTGAAGCGCACGCGGTGCATCGCCCCCGGGCGCTCGCGGTCCTCGAGCTCGGCCTGCGCGACCGCCGTCTGGAAGTCCACGTCCCACAGCGTCGGCGCCTCCAGCTGGTAGGCGAGCCCGCGCGCGAGGAGACCGAGGAACGATCGCTGGGAGATCCGCCGGGCGAGCTCGCCGATGGTGGTGTAGGTCATCGACCAGTCCACCGACAGGCCGAGCGTCCGCCACAGCTCCTCGAAGGCCTGCTCGTCGCTGTCGGTGAGTGTCAGGCACAACTCGACGAAGTTCGGCCGCGAGATCGCCACCGGCTCCCGATTGGCATCCCGCCCGCCCCCGACCGGTGGCTCGAAGCTCGGGTTGTAGGGCACCGACGGGTCGCAGCGAACGCCGTAGTGGTTCTGCACCCGGCGCTCCGTCGGCAGCCCGTTGTCGTCCCAGCCCATCGGGTAGAACACCTCTTTCCCGCGCATCCGCTGGTAGCGGGCGATGGTGTCGGTGTGGGTGTAGGAGAGCACGTGACCGACGTGCAGCGAGCCGCTGACGGTCGGCGGCGGCGTGTCGATCGAGTAGATCCGCTCGCGCGCGACCGAGCGGTCGAAGCGATAGGTGCCGTCGCGCTCCCACACCTCACCCCACTTCGCCTCCAGGCCCTCCAGGCTCGGGCTCTCGGGCACACGCTTCTGTGATTGCCGCGGCGGCGTCAAGCTGTTGATCGTACCCGCACGCGGCGGGCGCCCGCCGGCGTCTCAGCTCATTTCCACATATCCCGTTGCTTCCGTGGGGGTGCGGACGTTGGCGGCGACCTTGTTTTCGTAGTTGCCCTCGATCGTCTGGATGTCGCCGTCGGGCAGCACGTCTCGCACGATGCCCACGTGCTCGTCGCCGAACACGATCAGGTCGCCCGGCTTGGGGACCACGCCGGGCGAGTTGGCGATAGCCCGCCCGGTGCTCTGCGCCCACGACCAGACCTCCGAGACGGCACCCGCCCCCTGCCCGCCTTCCCCGATCGGCTCGCCCGCCTGGCGGGCGACCCACGAGGCGAAGTACGCGCACCACGGCTCCCCCGGGATCGCGCCGGCGGTGGCGCCGCGATACATGGCGATCGCCGGCGATTCGTTCGAGCCGGGCGGCTGCTCGGTCTGACCGAGCTGGCTTTCGGCTATCGCCACGATGCGACCGCCGGGCGTGCCCTGGCGCGCGAGCTCCCCAGGCGACAGCGCAGAGGATCCGGCGGCGCCTCCGAGGCCCTGAAGGCCGTAGACGGAGCCGAGGTCGCTCGCGTCGGCCAGCCCGGCGCCGCTCAGCCCGGTGGTGGCGGCCGACTGCGGATCGGCGAGCATCGCGACCGCCGAGGACGAGGAGCCCTCGGCCGGGCTTTCTACGCCGCCGCTGGCCCGTTCGAGCTCCGCCGCGAACGACGCTCCTCCGGCGGGCGTCGGGCCGCCCGTGGAGGAAGCCTGCGTGCCCCCGCTCGCCGCTGCGCCCGAGGCGATCAGGGCGCCCGGGTCGGCGAGCGCCTGCCTGATCGCGGACACGCGCTCCAGCGTCGCTTCGATGGACATCGCTCCGGTAATCGGCAGCGAGGCGCGGGCATTCACCTCTTGAAGGGTCTGTATAACTATAGCAATACGGGGAGCGCAAGCTGAATATAGGCGGGCGGCCGTGTAGGCAGGCCGATAAAAGAGAGGCGAGCGGCCGTCTGGGTGGGTGGGCATTAAAAGAGGACGGGCGGCCGTCGCCGCCCGTCCAACCACCGTTCCCTCGATGAGCGGCGGTATGTGGCTCCGCCGGCCTTTTTGGGGACCGCTCGAAGCGTTATGTGACCCCTCTGTACGCCGACGGCCCGCTGGTAGGCGGTGGCCGGCGCTCAGGTGGGCTTCACTGCAGCGGTGGCGTCGCAGGGCGCCACCGCTGAGGAAGATCTGGACGAGCCCGGATTATTCGAGGAGCTTCAGCGTCGCGTCAGGCAGCTGGTTGGCCTGCGCGAGAATCGCGACACCGGCCTGCTGGAGAACCTGCTCCTTCGTGAACTGGGTCATTTCCGTGGCCATGTTCACGTCGGTGATCGCGCTCACAGCCGAGGTCAGGTTCTGGCTGTAAACTTCCAGGTTGTCCTGCGTGAACTGGATGCGGTTCTGCACCGAGCCGAATTCACCGGCGAGCTTCGAGACAGTGTTGATAGCTTCGTCGATTTCTTTCAGCGGTTCTTTTTCCGCCGCCAGCACGCCTTTGATGTCTTCGATTTCTTTGTACAGTTCGATCGCTTTTACGCCGATCGTTTCTTTGTCGTTGGCGCCGACCTGGAAAACGATTTCTTCTTCGCCGCTCAGCAGTTGCACGCCGTTGAACTGCGTCGTTTCACCGACACGTTTGATCTCTTCGACGAGCTCTTCGGTCTCGGCGGAGATCGCTTCCTTGTCTTCTTCGGAAGTCGTGCCGTTCAGGTACTCGACACCCAGCTGGCGGATGCGCTGGAGCATCGTGTTGATGTCGTTCAGGGCACCCTGGGCCGTCTGCGCGAGCGCGACCGCGTCCTGGATGTTCTGAGAAGCTTGGTCGAGGCCGTTGACCTGCGCTTGCAGGCTCTGGCTGATCGCGTAGCCGGCGACGTCGTCGGCGGCCGTGTTCACGCGCAGGCCCGAGGACAGACGCTGCATCGTCTCCGAGAGCATGTCCTCGGTGTTGTTCAGGTTCCGCGAGGCATTCATCGCCTCGAGGTTGGTGTTGATCGTCAGGCCCATGCGTTCATCTCCTTGATGACGTCGTTCTCAATTGGTCCCGAGCCGACTCCATGTCAACTCACGCCGGTTTATCGTCAGCGCGTTGGGAAACTTGAGGCGGATTTCGTCTTGGCCTGAGATTTCCGCGGAGCACCGCTGAATCCTGCACGTGGACGCCCGCGCTCAGGCCCGCCGGCACTGGCGCGCTCAGGCGTGCACGTCGATGTGCGGGCGCCCGTCCTCGTCGTCGTCGGGGCCGTGCTCGGACTCGAGCGTCGGCGGAGGCTCGCGCCGGCGGCGCTGCCCGCCATCGCGGGAGGGCCGGTCGCGCTCGCGCGAGACCCGCTCCGGCGGCTCTACGGGCAGCCGCGAGATCGGCAGTGGACCGGGCACGATCGGATGGATGGGGTCCACGGCCTGCTCTCAGTCCCTATGTAGGCGCCCTCGCGCCCGATCGGTCGCCCACCCCGGCCGCCAGCTCGCGCCGTGCCCTCCCGGTATACGCGGCGAGCAGCTGCTGCTCGCGGCTCTTGATCTCCAGCATCACCAGACGCCGCCACACGAACACGGCGCCGGCCCACACGACGAGGTAGCAGATGACCCCGGCGGCGAGCGCGCGCAGGCCGGCGGCGGCGACGGTGTTGGTGGGCAGCGACATGTACCCGCCGGCGAGAAAGCCGATCAGCCCGCCCCAGCCCTTGGCGCGGGCGACCCCGCGGGCGGCGCGAGGGTGAGCGGCGACGCTGGGGCCGTCCCCGCCGGGCTCGTCGCCGGCGTCCTTTGCCTTCTTTGCCTCCTTCGGCCCCTTGGACCCCTTCGCCTGCTTGGCGCCCTTGCCCGTCCCGGCGCCCTTCGGTTGCTCGCTCGTGGGCGCGGCGCCCCCACCCGCCGCCGGGGGCGGTGCGGGCTCGGCGGCGACGGCGGGCGCCTGCGCGGTCTGCGGCGGCTCCTCGGTGGCGACGTCAGCTGCCATAGCGATCGTCCGTTTCCAGGCCGCGCTGACGTTCGGAGCGCTGGCACTCGAAGATGAAGCGGATCAGCCGGCGGCGGTCGAGCTCGCTGATCGACTCGAACTCGACCCCGCGACGGCCTTGGCTGTCGACGCGGACGACCCTTCCGGTGCCGCTGATCAGCAGCACTCCGGGGGTGAGCGTGAGCTGGAACTGGACCTCGTCGCCGAGCTTCAAGGAGTCCGGCCCCGCCAGCAGGAACCCGCCACCGCTGAGATCGACGGTGTAGCTCTGGACGGGGATCTGGTCGGGTGGGCCGTAGACGACCGCCGGGCGGGCGGACTTGATGCGCACGTATTCGCGCTCCTGGAGCACCTCGATCGAGCGGGGTCCGTCGAGGCGCAGCACGTCCGGCTGGGAGGGGTCCTCGAGCGACGCCGTCCCCGTCAGTCGCACGCGCCCGTGGGAGGCGGTGAATTCGAGCACCATCCCCTCGAGCTGGCCGTAGGTGAACGGCTCGGTGGGCACCATGATCGCCACCAGCAGCGCGTCGGGCGCGGACTCGAGCACGCGCGCTGGGACGGTCTCGCGGCCGGGAGGGGCGAGGGTGACCGTCTGCGAGCGGCCGGGGAGGGTCACGGGCGCGGACTTCGCGGGAGCGGAGCGTCCGAATTTCATGCGATCGCCCCCCCGCTCATGGCAGCAGCTTCTCCGCCAGGGCGGTCGGATCCATGTGTCGCAGTCGCCAGCCCCCACCGGCCGCGCCAACGACCCGGTCGGCGCGGCCCGGGTTGCTGGCGCGCTCGAGCATGTACTCGGGCGCGAGCGCGAACCTGCAGGCGGCCTCGACGGCCACGCCGAGCTGGTCGGTCTCGTCGGCGTGGGTGACCGCCAGCGAGTTGGCGCCGAGCGGCCGCAGCGCCTGCAGCAGCTGCGCGGCGGCGGTGGCGCCGAGCGTGGCGGGCAGCGTGACGACCACCCGCTCGGGCTCGATCTCGGCGAGCAGGCGCGCGAGCTCGCGGATGCCGGCGCGGTCGGCGGGGGAGATGTTCGGCGTGTCGACGACGGCGACGCCTTCGCCGCGGACCCTGCGCAGCGCCCGCAGCGCGCGCGGCGCGCGGGCGGGGGAGGGCTTGACGATGTACGGGCTGAGGATCATGTGCAGCTCGCCGCGCTCGCCCGCGGCCGCGCCGCCCGGGTTGCGCATGATCGTGGCGCAGCTCGCGGGCAGCGAGCTGCCGCGCCGGTAGGCGCCGAGCAGGGCCGCGGCGCAGGTCGTCTTGCCGGTGCCGCCGGCGCCGACCATCACTATCACGGCGCCCTCGGTGGGCAGCGGCGGCGCCACCGGTATGCGCTGGGCGAGCGTCGAGCGCACGGCCTGGGCGAGGCCCGCGCGCGGCGCGAGCGCGAGCGCGTGTGCGCTGGCCCCGTCGATGAGCTCCTGCGCGAGCGCCTCGCCGATGCCGCAGCGCTGCAGGCTGCGGGCGACGCCAGCGCGCGCGCGCCCGTGCGAGCCGGGGGCGACGACGCGCCGCTCGCCCGCGGCCGCCCGTGGTGGGGCGGCTGTGCGGGCGATCTCCGCGGCGAACGGCTGCGCCTCGGCGAACGGCTGGGCGAGCTCGCCGGCGCTCGGCTCTTGGCCTGTCCCCGGATGGGGGAGGTCCCTTCCCCACGTCGCAGGCGGCTCGCGGCGCGGGGTACCCGGCGGGCGCTGGGAGATTGGCGCGCGCGCCGATAGCGGGGGACGTGAAGGGAGCGCGGAGGTGGGCTGCCACAACCCGGTTGACGCGGTCGGGAGGGTCGTCGAGCGCCCGGCGCGTGCGAGCGCCGCGAGGTGCGCCGTGACGTACGCGCTGCCGGTCGCTTCCTGGGCAGGCGCGGGCGGCGGTGTCGTCGTGTACGCGGGGGCCGGCGGAGGCGGAGGGGCCGCGCGTGCAGGCGAGGCGAGCGGAGCGGGCGTGGGCGGCACGGTCGGGGGTGCGGCTGGCGTGGGCGGCGCAGGCGGCGGCGCGAAACGAGCCCCGAGATCGGGCTGGGCGACGGGCATCCGTACGGGCGCGGGCGACGGTGCCGGCGCGGGCGCGGATACCGGCTCGGGCGCTGCGGCCGCGGGCGCGGAAGGCGAAGGCCACTCGTCGACCGCCGGCGCGGGCCACTCCTGCGAACGAGGCTCCCCCTCCGGGGGCGATGCCGGTGGGGGCGGCATCTGGTGGGACTGTTCGTCGTAGACGTCGACTGTGGGCGCCCCGGGCATGGCCTCGATCTCGACGTAGGGGTGCTGGAAGAAGCCGAGGACGCCGCCGGTGAGACCCTCGCGGCGACGGACGATGATGGCGTCGGCGCCCAGCTCGCGCTGGATCTGGGGGACGAGCTCCTCGACCGAGCGCCCGCGGTAGACGCGGGTGGCCCCCTCGCCGCCGTTGCCGAAACGGGCGCGGGCCTCGCGACCGAGCGCTTCGAGCAGCTCCCCTGGCGTGCTCATGCGTCTCCCTTCGGCCGCATGCGCCGCGAACATGAGCAGGGACTGCGATAGCTGCTCATGCGTGTACCACGCCGATCGTTTCGACGTTGACCCCGGGGGCGATCTCGTTGTAGGAGCAGACGGCGAGGTGGGGCTGGGCCTGGGCGATCAGCCGGCGCAGGTGGCGGCGGATGCGCGCCGAGCAGAGGACGACGGGCGCGGGAGCCGGTCCCCGCCCGCCCCGGGGTCCGGATCCCCCGCGGGCGCTGGCGTGCTCGACCTGCGCGCGGAGCGCGTTGACGATGGCCTGCGCGCGCGGCGGGTCCATGGCGAGGTACTCACCGTCGGTGGTCTGGGTGATCGAGGTGGAGACCTCCTGCTCGATCGATGGGTCCAGGGTTATAGCTTGCAGTCGCAACTGCTCGTCCAGGTGGGGAGCCGTGATCGCCCGGCCCAGCGCCTGGCGAGCGTACTCCGATAGGAGACTCGTGTCACGTGTTGTTCGCGCCTTGTCGCCGATCGCCTCCACGATGGTGCCGAGATCGCGGATGGGCACGCCTTCTGAGAGAAGCGATTGCAGCACCCGCTGGATCTCGCCGAGCGAGAGCGCGTCGGGGACGACCTCTTCGACGACGGCGGCGTTGGTCTCCTTGAGGCGGTCGAGCAGCGCGCGGACGTCCTGGCGGGTGAGCACCTCGGCGGCGTGGGCGCGGATGGTCTCGGTCAGGTGGGTGACGATCATCGACTCGGCGTCGACGACGGTGTAGCCGAGCGCCTCGGCTTCGGCGCGGGCGGACTCGTGCACCCAGACGGCGTCGAGGCCGAAGGCGGGCTCGCGCGTGGGTATCCCCTGGAGCTTGCCGGTGGCGTCGCCGGGGTCCATGGCGAGCAGGTGCCCGGGCATGATCCGCCCGCGGGCGACCTCCGAGCCGCGCACCTTGAAGACGTACTCGTGGGACTCCATGCCGAGCTCGTCGTGGATGCGCACGGGCGGGATGACGATGCCGAGGTCGGCGGCGATCTGGCGGCGGATCATGCTGACGCGGCGCAGCAGCGAGCTGCCGGAGTGGGCTGGATCTCCGTTGACGAGCGGGACGAGGCCGAAGCCGATGCAGAGCTCGAGCGCGTCGACGCCGACCTCGGACATCGGCTCGTCGCCGGGCACCGGCAGCGCGGCCGCGGCGGCGGCTTTGGCGGCGGCCTCCTCGGCGGCGGCGTCGGGCATGCCGTTGCGGACGGCCCATCCGATCGCGCCGAAGATGGCGGCGATGAGCAGGAACGGCAGCTTCGGCAGGCCGGGGATGAGCGCGAACAGGCCGATGGCGCCGGCGGCGACGAGCGGCGCCTTGCGCTGGCCGAGGATCTGGTTGGCGATGTCCGAGCCGAGGTCGCGGTCGGAGGCGGCGCGGGTGACGATGATGCCGGTGGCGACGGAGATGAGCAGCGCGGGGATCTGCGCGGAGAGGCCGTCGCCGACGGTGAGCAGCGAGTACTGGTGGGTGGCTTCGCTGAAGCCGAGGTGGCGCTGGAGCATGCCGACGACGATGCCGCCGATGAGGTTGATGGCGGTGATGATCACGCGCGGCCATGGCGTCGCCTTTGACGAACTTGGATGCGCCGTCCATGGCGCCGTAGAAGTCGGCCTCGCGGGCGATGTTCGGCGCGCCGCGTCGCGCGCCTGCTCGTCGGTGATGAGCCCGGCGTTGAGGTCGGCGTCGATGGCCATCTGCTTGCCGGGCATGGCGTCGAGGGTGAAGCGCGCGCCCACCTCGGCGACGCGCCCGGCGCCGTTGGTGACGACGACGAACTGGATGACGACGAGGATCAGGAAGATGACGAGGCCGACGACGACGTTGCCGCCGACGACGAATTCGCCGAACGCCTTGACGACGCTGCCGGCGTTGCCGGAGGTGAGGATGAGGCGCGTGACCGACACGTTGATCGCCAGCCGGAACATGGTGGTGAGCAGCAGCAGGCTGGGGAAGGAGGCGAAGTCGAGCGCCTTGCCGAGGTACATGGTGGCGGCGACGATCGTGAGCGCGGCGGCGATGTTGACGGTGATCAGCAGGCTGAGCAGCGCCGAGGGCAGCGGCACGACGAGCATCGTCACGACGAGCACGACGGACGACGGCCGCGAGCAGGTCGGTGTGGCGCAGCAGCCTGCGCAGGGCGGGGCTGTTCACGACGCCTTCCTAGCGCGTGGCGGTGACCATCGAGCCGCGACCCGGCCGTCGCGGACTTGCCGGCGAGGCGGTAGACGAAGGCGAGCACGCGGGCGACGGCGGCGTAGAGCTCCTCGGGGATCACCTGGCCGATCTCGACGGAGGCGTGCAGCGCACGCGCGAGCGGCGGGTCGGCGATGACGGGGACGTCGTTCTCCTCGGCGATCGCGCTTGATCTGGGCGGCGATCAGGTCCTTGCCCTTGGCGACGACCTCGGGGGCGGTGCGCGAGCCGTCGTAGGTGAGGGCGACGGCGTAGTGGGTGGGGTTGGTGACGACGACGTCGGCGTCGGGGACGGCGGCCATCATGCGCGCGCGGGCCATCTGCGCCTGGCGGCGGCGCAGCGCGGCTTTGACCTCGGCGGAGACGCCGTACTGGCGGACCTCGTCCTTGACCTCCTGCTTGGTCATCTTCAGCTGCTGCTCGTGGCGGTGGCGGCGCCAGGCGTAGTCGGCGACGCCGACGAGCAGGTAGGCGAAGGCGGCGCGCTGGGCGACGGCGAGGGCGCTCTTGCCGGACGAGGGCTCCGAGCGCGGCCGGCGGAGATGCCGACGTCGGCGGCGAGGGAGGTGAGCCCGGGGAGCAGCGCGAGCGCGGCGAAGCCGGCGACGACGCCGACCTTGACGATCGCCTTGATCGCCTCGAAGACGGCGTTGGGGCCGACCAGGTTCTTCAGCCCGGATGCGGGGTTGATGCGCCGGAAGTCCGGTTTGAGCGCCTGGGGGGCGGGACGGAAGCCGACCTGGGCGACGCTGGCGAGGACGCCGGCGGCCATGCATGCGCCGGCGACGGGGGCGACGGCGAGGACGACGAGCGAGAGCGCCGTGTGCATGAGGTCGGCGAGGCCGGACGCGGAGGTGGCGTAGGCGGGGTGGGCGATCTCGCCGAGCATCTGGCGGAACGCGGACGCGCCGGCGCCGGCGATGCGCCCTCCGAGCATGGAGAGCACGACGAGGCCGACGGCGACTACGACGGAGCCGCCGAGGTCGGGGCTGCGGGCGACCTGCCCTTTCTCGCGGGCGCGTTTGCGCTGCTTGGGTGTGGCCTTCTCGGTGCGGTCGTCGCGGGGCATGGGCTCAGGCCACGTGGAGCACCCCGAGGGCGTCGCCGACGCTGACGGAGAGCTGTTGGGAGATCCAGTTGGCGGCGAACGGCAGCGAGGCGCCGACGACGAGCAGCGCGACGGCGACCTTGGTGGGGAAGCCGACGGCGAAGATGTTCAGCTGTGGCACCACCCGCGAGACGACGCCGAAGGCGACGTCGGTGATGAGCAGCGCGACGAGCACCGGGGCGGCGACCTCGAGCGCGCCGGTGAAGACGGTGGAGAACACCTGCTCGGCGCCGCCGACGAGCGAGGGCAGGCGGACGTCGCCGGTGAGCGGGACGAGCGTGAACGTGCGGTCGAGCCCGCGCAGCGTCCAGGCGTCGCCGCCGATGACGAGGAAGATGAGCGTGCCGACGAGCGAGTAGAAGCGCATGACGACGGCGCTTTCCTCGCCGTTGGTGGGGTTGATGAGCTGGCCGTAGGAGAAGCCGGAGAGGACGTCGATGATCGCGCCGGCGGATTCGACGGCGGCGAGCAGCACGGCGAGGGTGAAGGCGAAGCCGAGCCCGACGAGCAGCCCCTCGACGACGAGGCCGGCGAGCGTGATCGGGTCGGTGGGGATGTGCTGGCCGTGCAGCGCGATCGGTGCGAGCCCGATGGAGATGCCGACGGCGATGATCCCGCGGACGTGCGGGGGGATCATCTGCGAGGAGAACAGCGGCGCGATGACGAACAGCGGGGTGACGCGCGCGAGGACGAGGATGAAGCCGACGAGGTCGCCGCCGGCGAGCTTGCTGAGCAGCTGGATCATCGACGCTCACCCCCCGCGCGGCCCTTCACCCGCCGACCATCGAGGGGATCGAGGTGAACAGGGCGGTGGTGTAGGCGACGATCTGGCCGAGCATCCACGGCCCGAGCACGACGATGACGACGGCGACGCCGGCGATCTTGGGGATCAGCGAGAGGCTCTGCTCCTGGATCTGGGTGACCGCCTGGAAGACGGAGATGAGCAGGCCGATGACGAGCGCGACGAGCAGCATCGGCCCGGCGACCTTCAGCGCGAGGCTCATGGCCTGGGAGGCGAGGTTGACGACGGTGTCCTGGTTCATCAGTGGAAGCTCTGGACGAGGGCCTTGATGACGAGATCCCAGCCGTCGACGAGGACGAACAGGAGGATCTTGAAGGGGAGCGAGATGAAGGTGGGCGGGAGCATGATCATGCCCATGCTCATCAGCACGGAGGAGACGATCAGGTCGATGATCAGAAACGGCAGGAAGATGAGGAAGCCGATCTGGAAGGCGGTCTTGAGCTCGGAGACGATGAACGCGGGGATCAGCACCTCGGTGGGGACTTCGGCGCGGGTGTGCGGCTCCTTGGCGTGGGCGAGCGTGACGAACAGCTGGATGTCCTCGGTGCGCGTCTGACGGAACATGAATTCCCGCAGCGGCTGCTCGGCGCGCTCGATGCGCGGTGGTGGTGGAGATCCTGTGAGCGGAGAGCGGTTCGACGGCGTCGCGCTTGATCGCGCCGACGGTGGGAGCCATGACGAAGATCGTCAGGAACAGGGCGATGCCGACGAGCACCTGGTTGGGGGGCGCGGTGTTGGTGCCGATCGCCGAGCGGATGAAGCCGAGGACGATGAGGATGCGGCTGAAGCCGGTGACGGTGAAGAGGATGGCGGGCACGAGCGTGAGCCCGCCGACGAGCAGGAGGATCTGGACGGCGTTGTTGGAGGTGACGGTCATCGCGCTGCGCCCCCTCGCGGTTCGCCCGCGCCGCCGCGGGCGCTCATCGCCGCACCGTCATCTCACGCAGGCGCTCGATCAGGCCGCTCGAGGGCGCCGGCGCCCGCATCGGGTCGGGGCGCTCGCCCACGACGGGGCTGTGGTGCCACTGATCGTGGATGCCGGGGAACTGGCCGTGAGCGTCGTGCTCGTCGGAGAAGCCGCTGCGCCCGGCATGGGAGCCGTGCCCGACGGCGCGCCCGGCGCCGGCGACGAGGCTGCCCGCGACCGCGCCCAGCCGCAACCCAGGCCGGGTCGTTGACGCGGGCCGGGTCGTCGAGCCCTCGGGCGGGGCGTCCCCCTCCGGGGACGATGCGTCGACGAACAGACCTGCTTCGCGAGCCTCCTCCTCGGTGTAGCGGTGGATCGGCGCGACACCGTGCTCGGTGGCGCCGACGAGCACGTAGTCGCTGCCGGCGCGCACGAGGTGGAGGGCGCGGCCGGCGCCGAGCGTGAGCGCGGCGACGCTCGCGAGCCCGGCGCTGGATACGCTCGGATCCTTCCCCGCCTTGACCTGCCTGAGGATCCAGGCGAGCCCCCAGATGACGGCGATGACGATGGCGAGGCCGACGATCGTGCGGACGATGCTGGCCCCGCCGGTGGAGGTCGTGTGCGACGGGCCGGCGGCGGTCGTGGTGAGGTCGAGCGGCGTGCTTTCGCTGCCGGCCTTGGACGACGGCGAGAATGCGCGGGCCGGGCTCGCGAACGCGAGCAGGCAGGCGCAGAGCGCCGCGGTCGCCGTCGCGACCGCACGGGAAAGCAGGATCGACTTGGACATCGAGGGACGACTCCGAGGAAGAGTCGTCCGGGTTATCGGCCTGGCGGCGGCGGTCTTGAGCCCGCTACTCGACCAGCTCGGCCACCTGCACGCCCCAGGTGCCCTCGCCGGTGACGACGAGGCTGCCGTTGGCGAAGCAGAGTCCGTTGGCGAACAGCTCGATCGGCTCCTCGGCGCGCTGGTCGAGCTCGACGACGGCGCCCTGCGCCAGCTCGAGGGCTTGTGCGAGCGGCAGGTGGGTGCGCCCGAGCTCGGCCCACACGCGGACGAAGATGCTGCGTAGGATCTCGCGCCCGTCGGGGCTCTCGCGCGCCTGCAGCAGGTGGGCGCGCGCGCGTTCGAGCTCGGCGCGGCCGAGCTTGGCGTAGGTGTCGGCGCGGATCGGCGGCTCGCCGGTGCAGGAGAGCTTGACCGCGCGCCTGGCGCCGGCGCGCCCGGGGCGCCCGCGACCGAGCGAGACGCCCTCGGCGAACAGCAGGACGCCATCCTCGGCGCGATCTTCGAGCCCGAGCAGCGAGCCGGGGGCGAGCTCGAGCATCCGCTCGATGGGCATCTGCAGCGAGCCTACCTCGGCGCGCAGCAGCACCTGCGCGCCGGCCACGCCGCGGCGCAGCGCGTCGGCGCCGCGGGGGTCGGCGCTGCTGAGCTCGACGCCGCCGCCTCGGATGCGCTCGGTTATTGGCTCGATGGCGGTCCAGGGGATGAGCAGGGAGATAGTGGAGGCGAGGTTGTCGATCTTCACCTCGAGCGCCACCGAGAGGGTTGGTTCGCCGACCGACGAGGGCACTCCGGCGTCACCCTCGATGTCGACCTCGCCGCGCTCGAGCTCGGGTCCGCCGAGCTCGTCCCATGCCGCGGACAGATGGCCGACGATCGCGTCCAGCACGCCCCTGGTGAGGACCCAGTCGATCTCCGTCATGTGCCGCTCTTTGGGCGCCTGGGAGGCCTCGCCGCCGAGCAGGCATTCGAGCGCCTGCAGCACGAGCGCCAGCTCCACGCTCATCAGCATCTGCCGTTCGATCGCGGGCGCCTCGACGGCCACCGCGATCGAGTCCGCCGGCAGCTGCGCCTTGGCGGCCGCCCACGTGTGCTGGCTGACATCGGTGAGCGCGAGCTCGACTTCGGCGTTGAGCTCGCCGGCGAGCGAGCTCCCGAGCGCCTCGCAGAACAGGTCGAGCGTGCGGCCGATGCGCCGGCGCAACTCGGTGGTGAACTTCGTCGGCTGGGAGAAGTCGAGCGCGCGGACGTGCGTTTCGAGCTCCCCCTGCGGGGACGATGCGACCGCGTCGCTCTGCGTCTCGCTCGCGCTCATCCCTCGCCGCTCTCGCCGGCGCTCGCCGCTTGGCCGCCCGGCACCGGCTCCCCTGCCGGGGACGATGCGACGTCCGGCTGGCTCTCGCTCTCACCGTCGGGCTTGCCGGCGTCGGACGTGTCGCCGTCGGCCGGGGCTGCGAGGCCGGTGGCGGGCTCCCCCTCCCCTTCCGGGGACGATGCCGGGGACGACGCGGCGTCTGACTGGCCGTCGAGGATCTCGGTGATGCGCAGACCGTACTGCTCGTCGATGACGATGACCTCGCCACGGGCGATGGCGCTGCCGTTGACGAGCAGGTCGGCGGTCTCGCCGGCGAGGCGCTCGAGCGCGACGACCGAGCCGACGCGCAGGTCGAGCGTTTCTCCGACGGTCATGTGCGTGCGTCCGATCTCGACGCTCAGCTCCATGGGAATGTCGCTGAGGCGGCTGAGGTCCCCCTGCGGGGACGATGCGGCCTGGGCGGCGGCGTCGGAGCTGTTCGGGCTCGTGCCCTCGAGCTGCTCGTACTCGATCGTGTCGGCCACGTTCGCCTCCTACTGAACGGTCAGGTCGGGGATGAGCACGGCTTCGACCTTGACGTCGGTCTGCTTGTCGATCGCGTCGCGGATCTGGTGCTGGATCGTGCGCCTGCCCTGCAGCGAGATGAGCGTTTCGCCGTTCAGGTTGGTGACGGCGTCGGTGACGATTTCGCGCACGAGCGGTTCCTCGGGCAGCGTCCCTGCGGCGCTTTCGCCGCTGGAGGCGGCGGCGGTGGCGCTGGCGCCGTCGCTCTGCCCGGGGGCGAGCTCGAGCGCGATGGTCAGCTTGGCGAAGCGACCGTCTGTCAAGTTGAGCAGGAACGGGGCGGGCATCGAGTAGATGGTCCCTTTGATCTTGTCCTTGTTCACGGGCTTGGGTTGGGACATCTTGAAACCGACTCCCAATATGAGAATCGGCAGGGCCACCCCAAGCATGAGCTTCTTTTTCTTGAGCATGTCGTTGCGTTCCTTCTAGCTTTCGCCTTGAGCTTCTTCTTCGTTGTCGGCGCCCACCCGCCGCATCACGATCTCCACACGGCGGTTGCGCGCGCGGCCCGCGGCTGTGGCGTTGCTGTCGACCGGGTGCTGTTCGGCGTTGCCGAGGGCGGTGAGCCTGCTGGCGCCGACCCCGTGAGCGATGAGGAAGCGCACGACGGTGCTCGCGCGGGCGGTCGAGAGCTCCCAGTTGCTGGGATAGAGCGCGCTGTGGATGGGCACGTTGTCGGTGTTGCCTTCGACCGAGATCGGGTGCGTCTCGTCGACGTTCAACAGCTTGGCGATCTCGCTCAGGAGCCCGTCCGCACGGGGGTCGAGGGTCGCCTGCGCGGAGGCGAACAGCAGGTCGTCGGTGAGCACCCTGATGACCAGGCCGCGCGCTTCGATGGAGGTCTTGACGCTCTTGGCGAAGCCGTGTGAGCGGGCGTAGGCGTCGAGCTCTTCCTTGATGTGCTGGAACTCGGCGGCCTGGTTGCGGGCGGCGGCCGCCTTGGCGGAGCTCGCGACGGCGGAGGAGGACGAGGGAGAGGTAGGAGCGCTGCTGGCGGTGGGCGAGCTCGTGGACCCGTGCGCCGTGCTGTTTTCCGTCGCGCTCGCGCCTTCGGTGGCGACTGGCTCGATCGCCTGCAGTTCGACTTTCGAGGGGACGTTGGCGGAGTTGTCGGTGGCGCCCTGCTGGGCGACCGATTTGCCGCCGGGCAGGATGTTGCCGGAGAAGGCGGCCTTCAACGACTTCTGCAGCGTCTCGTACTTGGAGATGTTGACCGAGGAGATCGAGAACAGCACCATGAACAGCGCCATCAGCAGCGTGATCATGTCGGCGTAGGTGAGCAGCCAGCGCTCGTTGCTCTCCTCGTGCTCGCCGCCGCGGCCGCGCCGGCCGTGGCCATGTCCGTGCCCGTGCCCGCGGGGCATGATCAGGCGGCCCTGGCCTCGTCGAGCCGCGCCACCTTGTCCTCTTCGCCGGAGTCGCGTTCGGCGGGCGGCAGGTAGGACATCAGCTTTTCGGAGACCAGCCGCGGGTTGTCGCCGGCCTGGATCGAGAGGATCCCCTCGAGCGTCATCATGCGCAGCTCCATCTCTTCGGAGGAGATCGCTTTCAGGCGGTTGGCGATCGGCAGGAACACGACGTTCGCGGAGCCGACGCCCATCAGCGTGGCGATGAACGCCGCGGAGATCGACGGCCCGAGCGTGGACGGCGCGGCGAGGTTCTGGAGCACGTGGACGAGGCCGAGGACGGTGCCGATGATGCCCATCGTGGGCGCGAAGCCGCCGGCCTTCTCGAACGGCGCGGCGGCGGCGGCGTGGCGCGCGGCCATGCCGTCGACCTCGGCCTCGAGGATCGCGTGCACCATCTCCGGGTCGGTGCCGTCGACGACGAGCTGGAGGGCGTTGCGCGTGAAGGCGTCGTCGATGTCAGACAGCTGCGCGTCGAGCGCGAGCAGGCCCTCGCGGCGGGCCTTGTCGGCGAGGGACACGAGCTGGTCGAGCCGTCCGCGCATGTCCGGCGGTTCGGCGGAGAAGACCATCTTGTAGAGGCTCGGCACCCGCTTCATCGAGGCCATGCCGACGCTCGCGAGCGTCACCCCGCCGGTGCCGCCGAGGATGATCATCAGCGCGGGGATGTCGATGAACGAGGCAGGACTGGTCCCGCCCATCAGAGAGCTCATCATCAGGGAGCCGAAGGCCACCCCGATTCCGATGGCCGTAGAAGCCTTCATCGCTTCGATTCATCGGCCTGTCGCACGAAATCCTTCAATGTTGGCGCGCGCGTATGCACCGAACGGCCAACGGCCCTACACGAGCTGCCCGTTTCGGGCAGCGCCCGGCTGTGAGGCCCCGCTAGCTCGGGTCGTCCTCGACCGCAGACAGGCGTCCGCTGTCGCGGTGGACCCCCGTCAGCGGGGGCTGGCGCGGAGAGCTCCCCCGCCGCCGGAACGCTTCGGCGAGCACCGACGCGCGGAACTCGTGCACGCCCGCCGCCACCTCCATCGGCGTCTCCGCGACGACGACCTTGGCGCCGGTGGCGAGCGTGATGACGGTGTCGGGCGTCGACTCGACCGTGACGATCATGTCGACGTTCAGGTGGAAGGGCTCGTCCTTGTGTCCGAGCCGGTTGAGAGTGATCATGGCATGCCCCCTCACATGTAACATTAGCCACAGAGTGGGACGGTGCCCGCGATGCAAGCACCATCCCACCCCGCAGCTCCTCGGAGTTGTCCCTACCGTCGCCGTCCTTTCGCGGCGCTCACTTGCTCTTGCCCGCCTGGCGGGACACGGGTGCTCTCGGCGAGCGGCTACTGGATCATCGTCACCAGCGTGCCGAGCATTTCGTCGGCGGTTGAGATCACGCGAGAGTTGGCCTGGTAGCCGCGCTCGGCGGTGATCATGTTCGTCATCTCGGTAGCGAGGTCGACGTTCGACATCTCCAGCTCGCCGCCGATCGTCGAGCCGAACCCTGAGGTGTCGGGCGTGCCGACCAGCGGGGTGCCGGAGTTGGCGGTCTGCGCCCACAGCGAGCCGCCCATGCGTTCGAGGCCGGCTTCGTTGGCGAACGTCGCCAGCGACAGGTAGCCGGCGGTGACGCGCTTGAGGTATTCGGGCGATTCTTTGTTCTCGTCGGTGTAGCTGACCGAGCCGTCCTGCCCGATGGCGATGTTCGCCGACCCGGGCGGGATCTGGATGTAGCTGTCTTCTTTGCCGGGTTCGTAGGTGTTGCCGGTGGGCGCTTCGGTGGCGACGATCGCGACCTTGCCGATCACGTATTCGCCGGACTGCGTTGTGAGGTAGCCGGCGGCGTCGGTGGTCAGGTCGCCGGCCCGCGTGTACTCGACGTTCTGCGGGATTTCCGCCGTCAGTTCGCCTTCTTTCGGCTTGCCGGGCCCGACGCGCAGAAAGCCCGGGCCCTCGATGGCGACGTCGAGCGGGTTGTTGGTGGTCTGGAAGGAGCCCTCGGTCATTTCGTTGACGGTCGCCTGCACCTGCACGCCCAGACCGATCTGCTCGGGGTTGGTTCCGCCGTTGGTGGAGGTCGGGCCGGAGGCTCCGTGGGACACCTGCGTGAGCGAGTCCGCGAAGGTGATGCTCGCCGCCTTGTAGGCGACGGTGTTGACGTTCGCGAGGTCGTTGGCGGTCTCGTTGAGCATCGCCTGGTTCGCGTCGAGGCCGCTGATCGCGGCATACATTCCTGCCATCATCCTGACTGCCCTGCCTTTCGCGGCCTCCTCGATGAGGTCCGGCCGTAGTGGTGTTCCGTCGCTCGCCTCATGCGATGACGGCACTGTCGATGTTGGTGAACACGTTGTCCTTCATGTGTTCCGATCCGACGGCCGTGATGACCGTGCGGTTGCTGACGGACACCACGAAGGCGGTGCCGTCGACAAGTACGAGGGAGTCGCGCGAGCCCTTCCCGGCGGCACGGTCCACTCCCTGGGAAAGCCTTGCGAGCGTGCCCGTGGTCGAGCTCGATCCCGCGGCGCTCGACGCGCGCGAGCGCGTGCTTGGAGAACTGAAGATCTCCCGCCTTGCCCGCTCTGTCGAGCGTGTCGGCGAAGGACGTGCGCGCCTGCTCGGCCCCCACCCCGCCGCCGGGCTTGCGCGCGGCGTCCTGCCCGGGGCGGCTCGAGCCGCCTGCGGGCGTTAGCGGACCACTGAGGCCGCCGGGCGGCACGAGGGCTGGGTTCGTGATCGGGCTCATTCGATTTCGGTGATGCTCGCGAGCTTCACGCCGGCGACGCCTTCGACGGTGACGGTCGTGCCCGAGTCGCTCGACTGGACGCTCTGGACGATCCCGGTGGCCGGTTCACCGGCGGAGCTGTTGTAGGTGACCTTGTGGCCGATCATCTGCACGGCGCTCGACAGCTCGTCGGCGTTGGCGAGGTTGGTGACCTGCTCGACCTGCGTCATCTGTGCGAGCTCGTTGACGAATTCGTTGGCGTTGCCCGGTTCGAGCGGGTTCTGCGCCTGCAGCTGGGCGACCATCAGCTTGAGGAAGTCGTTCTGGCCGAGCACCCCGTTGGGGTTTTCCGGCGTGGCGCTCACACCGGGGGAGCTGGAGGGAAGGTCGGCTGCGGTGAGTGGGGCGGCGGTCATGGCGATCGAGCTCCTTTCGTGATCTCAGGCGAGCACGTCGACGAGCGCGCCGGGTACCGGCGACGCAGGCTCATCGGCGTCGTCGGGCGCTCCGACGCCGTCGAGCGCGCCTGGCGCGTTCGCGCCGTCGGCGTCCTCGGGATCCTTCGACGGGTTGGAGGAGCGAGCACCTTCGGGGTTGCCCGCCTGGGCGTCGTCGCGGGCGCCGCCGTGCGGCTGGCCGAACGAGCCGATGTCGAGCCGCAGCAGCGACACGCCGAGCGAGCTGAGCGACTGGTGCAGCTCGGAGCGCCCTGCCGCGAGCGCCTGCGCCGCGGCGGGCGTTTCGGCGCTGACCCGCGCGAGCAGGCCGTCGCTGGTTTGGCTGAGGTGGATGCTGATGTGGCCGAGCTCCTCGGGCACGAGCGAGATGCGCGCCTGTGCGACGCCCTGGCGGGAGGCGACCTCGATGCTGGCGCGGATGGAGTCGATCATCTCCTGCATGCCCACGCCGGCGCTGAGTACCGGCGTCGCGCCCGCCCCCCCGCCGGCGGCGGCGGTACCGCCCACCTGCGCCTGCTCGCCGAGCGCCGCGTCTGAGAGCGAGCCGGCTTCCGCGCCGCCGGAGGCGGAGCTCGCCTGTGCGAGCGCACCGCCGACGCCGGCTGTGACACCCGAGCCGCGCGGGGCGCCAGCGCCGACGCCCGCGCCCGCGCCGCGCGCGGGAGACGAAGAGTCGTCAGACCGGGCCCCGCCCTCGTTGTGTGCATCCGCGTCGGGCTGACGAGGCCCGCCCGGGCGAACGCCACCGACGATGGCGGTGCCGGGCCCGAAGCGGCCTGCCACGGACGTCGCCTTACTCCCCGGCGCGTGGGCACCGGGCTCAGTTGCCGTGGCGGCCGAGCTCTCACCTGTACCCTGCGCAGCGCCCGCGCCCGCTTCGACGTTGGTGGCGCCCTGAGCCACTACTTCGGCCGATGCGCTTTCGGTCGAACTGCCCGGCGCGCCATCCGGGTTGGTCGTGGAGTCCGACGCGCCGGCTGCGTTGACCGTGGCGCCGGACACGCCTGCCGGGTTGGTCGTGGCGCTGGATGCGCCGGCCGATGGCTGGGAGGCGGGCGAGCTCGCCGCGGCGGACGGGGCGCTGGCAGCGGTGGATCCGACGCCGGCGGCCGTGGGGGCGGCTGGAAGCGAGCCGGCGGCGTCGTCCACCGTCGGGCCATCGGCTGGTGCGCCAGTGGCGGATGACAGGCCGTCGCCAGCGCGAGCGCCGGCTCCGGTCCCGGTCGTGAATGCATCCGCGCCCGTGCTGGCGTCGCTGGCGTTCGCGTCCTTCGCCGCTCCGTTCGTGCCCGAGTGCGCAGGAGCGGACGGCCCGCTGGACGTCGAGGCCGAGTCACCGGCCAGTGTGGAGGCGCGTGCGGCGACGTCGGTGGAGCCCTGGCCCGCGGTGGCGGATGGGCTCAGGCCGGACGCGCCTGCGCCTGCCTCGGCGGCCGCGGCGCGGGCGTCTGGGGCCTTCGCCGTACCGTCGGAGACCAGCGCGGAGCCGTCGGCGCCCGGCGCTGAGCGGTCGGCGCCCTGGGCGGAGACGGCGACCGTGGCCGTGGAGGAGCCGCCTTCGCTCGCTTGCGCCGACTCGGCCGTGGCGCTCGGGGCAGCAGAGGCGTTTGTCGCAGCGGAGGCGGCCGTGGCGTGGGCGGCGGATGGCGAGCGCTCGCTTACCGCGGACGAGGCGCCTGCGGCGCCTTCGCCGAGGCTCGCGTGTGCGAGCTTGCGCGCTTCGCTTTCGCGTTCGACCGCGTCAGCCGGCCGCGCCAACCGGGTTGCGCCGACCGGGTTGCGCCGGTGGCTGGAGGACGCTTCATGACCGCTCGCCTCGGAGCTTTTCTGTTGTTGGCCTTCCGCAGTGGCGGTCCGGGCCCAGTGTTCGGCGAGCGCGCTGTGAAAGGGCGGCGCGCCCGGTGGGGCTGCAGGCCCTGGTGGAGCGCCGGGGGCCCCCGGCGAGGTGGCCGGCGGCGAGGTGGGCGTGACGAGCACGTTCATAGCAGCGCTCCTGTGGTCTGGGGGTGGGATTGCCGGTAGGTTTCGGCGTTGCCGAGGACTTTCGACACGTAGCCTTCGGTTTCGGCGTACGGGGGAACGCCGCCGTACTGCTCGACGGCCCCGGGTCCGGCGTTGTAGGCGGCGAGCGCGTCGGCGGTGTTGCCGCCGAAGCGATCCATCATCTCCGCGAGGTAGCGGGCGCCGCCTTCGATCGATTCGGCGGGGTCCAGTGGATTGGCGACGCCGAGCGAGGAGGCGGTGCCGGGCATCAGCTGGGTCAGGCCGGTGGCGCCGGCGCCGCTGGTGGCGTTCGGATCGAAGCCGGACTCCTGCTGGATGAGGCCGTGGAGGACGGCGGGGTCGAGGCCGTTGCGGGCTGCCGCCTGGTCGATCAGCGCTTCGTACTGGCCGGCTTCGCCTTCGCCGCCGGCGCTGCTGCCGGCGCTCTGAAAGGCGGGCTGGTAGGCGGCGTCGGTGGTCCCTGCGACTCCGCTCGCGTCGAGACCGGCGAGCGGCGAGGTGCCGACGACGCCTTCGGGGTCCGCTACGCCGCCGGCAGCGGCGCCAGTGGCAGCCTGGAGGGCCGAGGCGAAGTCCACGCCGCCCGTTTGCACGCCCGAGCCCTGGGCGTCCGAGGCGCCGGCGAGCGAGCCGGCGGGCATGCCGGCGGCGACGCGGCGTGCCGCTTCGACGAGCATCTGCAGCTGCTGCACCCGCTGCATGACGGCGAGCTCGTCGACGCTCATGCCGGTCAGCGCCTGGGTGCTCATGCGCGGCTCCTGCTGAAGCGGGTGACGGCGATCTCGTCCAGCAGGCCCATCTCGTGGCGGGCCGCCTCGCGGTCGTGTTCGTCGCGGCGGCGCTCTCTGAGGCGGTTGAGCATCTCGTGCTCGGTGGCGGCGCTCGCGAGCTCGGCGTCGCGCGTGGCGACCTCGGCCTCGCGCTGGGCGAGCTCGCGCTCGCTCAGGCGTCGCTGCGCCTCCGCGCGCTCGAGGAAGGCTTGCCGTGCGAGCAGGTCACCGCCGCTGAGGGCGGCATGCTGGCCGGAGACGTTGCGCTGTTCCTCGCGCGCATGCTCCAGCCGGTCCTCCGCTGTGCGCAGCTCCGACGCGCTGGATGAGCGCCGCGAGAGCGCGTCCGCGAGCTCACGCTGAGCCAGCTTCTCCTTGCGCTCGCGCACGGCGCGCACGCGCTCCAGACGGAAGCGAAACGAGGGTGTCACGGCCTGGTTATCGGACGGAGGGTGCGGTTCTTGAGCGCCGGCGAGCCGCTGCACACGGATCTGCCGGGGCCGGCGCTCATATGCTCAGTCCCAACGCCGGGATCGCAGGCGGTCCGCCGGCTTCGCGCGCGGGCGCGGCGTCAGCCTCGGCGGTTACCTCCTCGGCGTCGGTGATCTCGCCGCTGCGGGCCGCGAGCTCGCTCGCCAGCGAGGAGCCGAGCTCGATCAGGCGCGCGTCGGTGTGGAGCGGGTCGCTGCGCTCGTGCACCGGCTGGCGCAGGAAGCGCTCGATGCGCGTGCGGTGCGCGAGCGCGGTGTCCAGCGCGGGGTCGCTGCCGGGCTGGTAGGCGCCGATGGCGACGAGGTCTTCCTTCTCGTGGAGCACGGCGAGCGCCGCGCGCAGCTGCTGCCCGGCCTGGACGACCTCGGGCGAGACGATCTCGCCGACGAGGCGCGAGACGCTGGAGAGGACGTCGATCGCCGGGTAGTGGCCGGCCTGGGCGAGCGAGCGCGTGAGGACGACGTGGCCGTCGAGGATCGCGCGGACGGCGTCGGCGATCGGCTCGTTCATGTCGTCGCCGTCGACGAGCACGGTGTAGAGGGCGGTGATCGAGCCGGCGGCGGCGGTCCCGGCGCGCTCGAGCAGGCGGGGGAGGGTCGCGAAGACGCTGGGCGTGTACCCGCGCGTGGCGGGCGGCTCGCCGATCGCCAGTCCGACCTCGCGCTGGGCCATGGCGAATCGCGTGACGGAGTCCATCATCAGCATCACGTCGTGGCCCTGGTCGCGGAAGTACTCGGCGATGGTGGTGGCCGTGAAGGCGGCCTTGATACGCACGAGCGCCGGCTGGTCGGAGGTGGCGACGACGACCACCGAGCGCTTCAGCGCGTCGCCGAGGTCGCGCTCGACGAACTCGCGCACCTCGCGCCCGCGCTCGCCGACGAGCGCGATCACGTTGATGGAGGCGCTGGTCGAGCGGGCGATCATCCCCAGCAGCGAGGACTTGCCGACGCCGGAGCCCGCGAAGATGCCCAGCCGCTGCCCGCGCCCGCAGGGGACGAGGCCGTCGAGCGCGCGCACGCCGAGGCCCACCCGCTCGCGGATGCGCGGCCTGGAGAGGGCGCTCGGCGGCGAGGCGATCGTCGAGCGGCGCAGGACTTGTGTCCCGCCCACCCGCTCGCCGCCGAGGGCGGGCTCGGCTGGCGGCTGCTCGTCCTGCGGGTTGCCGAGCCCGTCGATGATCCGCCCCAGCAGGCCCTCGCCGACTGGGATGCGGAACGGCATGCCGCTGGCCAGCACTCGTGTGCCCGGGCCGATGCCGGTGAGCTCGCCGAGGGGCATCAGCAGCGTGCGCCCGTCCCTGAAGCCGACGACCTCGGCGGACACCGCCTCGCGGTTGCGGTCGGTGCCGACGAGGCACAGCTCGCCGACCTCGGCCTGCAGCCCGGTGACCTCGATGATCAGCCCGATGAGATTGCTGACGAAGCCGTGGCGGCGGGCGAGATCGGCCTCGCGCATCGCCTCGGCGGCGCGTTCGAGCAGCACCGGCTGGAGGGCGTCGCTCACTGTGCCTGCTCGCCGCCGTCGAACGCCGCGGCGGCGAGGTCGCGGGCGCGCTCCAGCTGCGTTTGGACGCTCGCGTCCACCTCGCCCTCGGCGGTGCGCACGATCGCGGCGCCGGCCTGCACGCGCTCGTCGGCCTGGACGTCGCACAGCTCGACGCCGCTGCCCCGGGCGGTCAGCTCGCCGATGGCGGCCCTGACGGTTTCGTGATCCGCGGGGTTGACCAGCACGGTGATCGTGCGGCGGTCGCTGATGCGCCGGAGCGCCCCCTGGACGACCTCGACGACCAGCTCCGGGCGCGCCTGCAGCGCGCCGGCGAGGATCTTGCCGGCGAGCGCCAGCGCGAGGTCGATGGCGTCGGCTTCGACGGCCTGCGCGGTGTCCGTTCGCAGCGCGCCGATCGCCTCGGCGGCAGAGCCGAGCGCCCCTGCGGCGCGGGCGATCTCGCCGGCGCCGAGCTGGTGGCCGGCGGCGCGTCCCTGCTCGTAGCCTTCGGCGCGGGCGCGCTCGCGGATGCGCTCGGCCTCGGCGTTCGCCTCGGCGAGCATCCTCGCGACCGCGTCGCGGGGCGGGGCCTGCGAGGGCTCGAGCTGCTCGAAGGCGTAGCTGATGGTGCCGGCGTCAGACAACGGCTTCGCTCTCGTCCTCGCTCTCGCTGGCGATCACGATCGAGCCGGCTTCCTCGAGCTTGCGGACGACCGCCACGATGCGGCTCTGGGCCGCGTCGATGTCGCGCTTGCGCTGCGGCGGCTGGATCTCCATCTCTTCCTTGATCATCTCCGCGCCGCGCTCGGACATGTTCGTGAGGACGACCTCCTTGACGTTCTCGGGCGCGCCCCGCAGCGCCAGCACGAGGTCCTTCTGGTCGGCCTCGCGCAACACCTGCTGGACGGCGCGCTCTTCGAGCTTGACGATGTCCTCGAACACGAACAGCATCGCGCGGACCTCCTCGGCGAGGTCCTTGTCTTCGTCGGCGAGCTTCTCGAGGACGTTGCGCTCGGTGGTGCGGTCGGAGTGGTTGAGGATCTCGGCCAGCGTCTTGGTGCCGCCGGCGGCGGAGTACTCGCGCTCGGCGACGGCGGTCAGTTTGTGGCGGATGACCTCCTCCACCTGCTCGACCACCTGGGCGCTGGTCTCGCCCATGCGGGCGATGCGCAGCGCGATGTCGGGCTGCTGGCGCTCGGGCAGGCGCGCGAGCACCTGGGCGGCGAGCGTCGTGCGCAGGCTGGCGAGGATCAGGGCGATCGTCTGCGGCGACTCGCTGCGCAGCAGCGCGGCGGTGCGCTCGGCGGGAATGCGCTGGAGGAAGTCGAAGGGGGGCGTCTCGGTGCGCGCGGACAGCCGGCCCGAGAGCTCGGCCGCCCGCTCCGGGCCGAGGGCGCGCTCGATCACGCCGCGTGCGAACTCGAGGCCGCCGGCGGCGCCGCCCAGCTCCTGCCCGCTGCCGGCGATCTGGGCGAGCTCGACGAAGATCGACTCGGTCGTCTCGGGCCCCACGGCGGTGAGGCTGGCCATTTCGATCGACAGGCTTTCGATCTCCTGTTCGCTGAGGCGCTGCAGCACGTTGGCCGCGCGCTCGGAGCCGAGCGCGGCCATCAGCACGGCCGCCTTGCGCGCGCCCGGCAGGTCCTCCCCCTGCGGGGACGATGCGAGCTTCGCCGGCAGGCGCTCGCCGGTCGCCGCCGGCAGCGCCGGCAGGGTCTCCGCTGCTGGCTCGTCGGCCACCTGCGTCTAGACCTCCGTCATCCAGTTGCGAAGCTGCTGGGCGACGCGGTCGGGCTGGGTGTCGACGAGCTGCTCGACCTGCGTGCGCGGGTTGACGATCGTCGGCGAGCCCGCCATCGCGGAGCCGCCCATCCCACTCGCGCCACCCGCCCCGCCGGCGCCGTTCGGCGCCCCGGCTGCGGCCATCGCCGGAGACTGCCGGGGGGAGGTTTCGCGTTCGAGCTCGGACAGGCGCATCGGCGCCTCCAGCTCACGCAGCCACTTGGGCTCCTCGATCGTGTCCTTCTCGCGCTTGCGCAGCGAGCGGGTGGTGAAGAACAGGAAGATCATCGAGGCGAGCCCGAGCAGCGCGTACTTCGCCATGCCGAGGGGGCTGCTGGAGGCGGCCGCGGAGGCGGTCTTGGAGAAGGCGACCTGGCCAATCGAGATGGTGTCCCCGCGCTTGGCCTGGATGCCGGCGGCGTTGGTGACGGCTTCGCGGATCGCCGATATCGAGGAGGCGGGCACGGATTTGTCGAGCAGCACGGAGACGTGCTGGCTTTCGACGGCGCCGGGCGCGATCGTGGAGTGGGTGACGGTCTTGGAGACGCCGAGCGAGGAGGTGGTGGTTTCGTGCTTGTAGTTGGACTTGCCGCCGCTGCCCGCCGCGTTGGCGGCGGCTCCCGCGGTGCCGGTGATGCCGCCGGCGGCGCTGCCGTTGCCGGTGAGCGTTTCGGTCGACTTGCTCTGCTGGATCGGCGTGCCGGCCTTGGCGTATTCGAGCGATTCCTTGCTCGTCTCATCGACGTTCATGTTCGCGTAGACGAGCACCTGCGCCTTGCCCGGCCCGAGCGTCTGGGCGAGCATCGCGTCGAGGCTCGCCTCCATGGCCCCGTCGTAGCTCTGCTCTGCTTCCTGCAGGCTGCTCCCGCCGCCGGCGCCGCCGGAGCCGGCGGGCCACAGAAGCTCTCCTGAGGCGTTGGTGATGGTGACCTTGCCGACCTGCAGGCCGGGCACGCTGGAGGCGACGAGCTGGGCGATCCCGCGGACGGAGCTCGCGGGCAGGGTGCCCGTCCCCGACAGCGCGACGGCGGCTGACGAGTTGTCCTGGTTTTCGCCGAAGATCTGGTTCTGGGCGGAGGGCAGCACGAGCTCGACCTGCGCGCCCGAGACGCCCTGGACGCTGTCGATCGTTTCCTCGAGCTGCCCCTGCAGCGCGCGCTGGTAGGTGACCTGCTGCTGGAAGTTGCTTTCGCCGAGGCTCTCCTTGTCGAACAGTTCGAACCCTGGCTGGTTTTTGCCGAGCAGGCCCGCTCCGGCGAGCGCGACGCGGGCCTTGGCCGTCTGGTTGGACTGCACGGCGACCGCGGTGCCGCCGTTCTGCAGCTCGTAGTTGACGCCGGCCGTGCTGAGGGTGCTGGTCATCTTGCTCGTCTGCGACGGTTCCACGCCGCTGACCACGGTGGTGTAGCTCGGGGCCCCGACCATGTGGACGAACAGGTAGACGAACAGGATCGCGGCGACGGCGGTGCCGCCGGCGATCAGCCACCCGCGCGGGGTGAGCCTGGAGGCGAGTTGCGCAGGGGGCACCTGTTCAGACCTGCGTGTTGAAGATCGACTGGACGGCTTCCGTGGCCTTCGTGCGGATCTGGCCGGCCATTTCCATCGCGAGCTGGGCGTCCTCGACCGTCACGACGGCGCTCTCCGGGTCGCTGACGTTCCCGGTGGCGAGCGCCTGCGAGGCGCTGGAGGCGCTGTCCTGGGTCTTCTCCAGCGAGGAGATCGCTTCCGTGAGCTCGCCGCCGAAGCCGGCGGCTTCGCCGCCGCCCGCTGCGCTCGCGCCGGCGCCGGCGGCCGTCGGCTGGGCGCCCTGCGCGAGGGCCGCGTGGCCGAGTCCGAGCGACCCTTCCGCTCCCAGTCCGCCGAGCGGCGGGATGATCATTTGAGCAGCCCGAGCGTCGCGGTGAACATCGACTTGGCCGTCTGCATGGCGGTGACGTCCGACTGGTAGGACTGCGACTCGGAGATCAGGTCGGTCATTTCCGTGACCGTGCTGATGTTCGGCAGCTTCACGTAGCCCTGGGCGTCGGCTTCGGGGTTGCCGGGGTCGTACACCTGCTGGTCGGGGGTGGCGTCGCTGACGATCCCGGTCACCTTCACGCCGCCCGCCGGCGCGCCGGCCTGGGCCTGGGCCAGCGCCCCGTCGAGGGCGCCGCCGAAGTCGGGTGAGCCGGCCTGTTCGAGCTCCACCTCCTGGCGCGGTAGGGCTTGCCGTTGGCGGCTTTGGTGGTGTCGGCGTTGGCGAGGTTCTCGGCGGTGACGTCCATGCGGATGCGCTCCGCCGTGAGGCCGCTGCCGGCGATGCCGATGGCGTCGAACAGGCCCATCAGGCGGCGGCCCCCATGGCCGAGCGCAGGATGCTGTCGCGGGCGCCGGCGACCTCCGTGAGGGCCTGGTAGTCGAGCCCGTTTTCGGCGAGCTTGGCGGATTCCTGATCGATGCTCACGGCGGTGCCGTTGGGGCCGGCTTCCTCTGGGAGGGTGACGGTCTGGAACTGCACTTCATCTGGCTCCTGGCCGCCGCTCATCGCACCCTGGAGGGCCGACTCGAAGTTCACTTCCTCGGGCCGGTAGCCGGGGGTGTCGGCGTTGGCGATGTTGTTCGTGAGCGCCGTCTGACGCTGCCAGGCGCCGCGCATGGCAGCGTCCAGCAGCTGCTGGGTGGAGTCCACGAGAGGCATGTCGAGCGCCCGCCCTGTCCTTTCCGCCCTCCGTGGGCTGGAATCGACGCTCTCCCTGAGGTCGCTGACTTCGTGGCCATCGAGGGGCCGCTCCTTTGATCGGCCGATCGGAGCAGACCTTTAGGCCGCTACGCGCGCTGATCGACGCGTGGGCGTGCGCGCAGCTGGCCGGCGTAGCCGTCCGCGGTCCTGCGCGCGCGGGAGGCGGTGGCGAAGTCCGCGAGCAGTGCGTCGCGCAGGCGGACGAGCTCGATGCGGGTTCGCGCGTGCATCAGCCGGGCGCGCTCCAGCAGCGGCGCGGCGGCGGCGGGGGGCCGGGCTGGCAGGGCGGCGACGATCTCTCCCCAGCGTGCGCCGATCGCGACCAGCGCATCGATCTCACCCCTGCCGGCGAGCCCCAGTTCGAGCTCCGCGTGCTCGCACATCGCCTCGTAGGCGGCGAGCGGACGCTCCCCCTCCCCCTCCGGCGACGATGCCGGGGACGATGCGCCGCCGGCGGCGGGGGTGGCGCTCACCCGTGCTCCACCTCGGCGCCGACGTCGTTGAAGGCCTCGCGCAGCTCGCCGAGGATGCGGCTGATCTCGTCGACCTTGGTGGCGTCCTGGTCGAGGCGGGCGGCGTTGAGGTGCTCGAGCGAGAACTGGTAGATCGAGTGCAGCAGCTCGGGGATCTCGCCCTGGTCGAAATCGAGGGTGCCGTCGAGGTGGTTGACGATGCGTTCGGCGCGGCGCAGCGCGTTGTGGGCGCGCTCGACCTGGCCCTCGCGCATGGCGACGGAGGCCTGGCGCAGGAAGCGCCGGGCGCCGTCGTAGAGCAGGACCACGAGCTGCGCGGGGGTTGCCGCGAGCACCTCGCCCCTGCGATAGGCGGCGTGCGATGCGGTGACGTTGCTCATCTCACTCCAATGATCGTCCCCACATCGAAAAGATTGAGGCCCGAGTGCGGGCGCCCACGTCGGCTACAGGCTGCTGAGCGATTCCGCCTGCTTGGCGATGTAGGCGTCCTGGGCGCTGTTCTGGGAGATGATGGCTTCCAGCTGCGCGTAGGTCTGCTGGAGCGCTTTTTCGCGGTCGGCGAGGATTTCGTTCATGCTGGAGATCTGGCTTTGCAGCTGGGTGACCTGGGCGCTGTCGCCGTTGATGCGGGTTTCGAGCCCGCCGCCGGCTTCGCTGGCGACGTTGATGGTGCTCTGAAGGCTTTTCGACCACTGCTCCAGCATCTTCTCGACGCCGGCGGGGTTGGTCTTGACGGCTTCCGTGAGCTTGGTCGGGTCGAGCGTGAGGAGTCCTTCGATCGAGGCCTGCGAGCTGCTCCCCGAGCCGGTGACGGCGCCGCTGGTGATGCCGATGTCGTACGGGCTCGACATTTCGGCTTCGAGTTCTTTGATCGGTTCGTACATGCTCGCGCGCATGTTGTCGAGCAGGCTCGTGAGTTCGATGTCGCCGAACAGCCTCCCGGTCGCGTATTCGCCGCTGCTCGACGGTTTCGCGAGCGGCTTGGTGGCGAGCTGCTTCTGGATCGCTTCGACGGTGGTGTTGTACAGCTTGATGAACGACTGCACCTGAGATTCGACGGCGCTCGCGGACGGCCCGGGCGGCTGGACGTCGATGGTCACGGGACCGTCGGGCGTGAGGCCGCCGAGCGTGAGGGTGACCCCGGCGATGGCTTCGGTGAGGGTGTTGCTGGCGGAGGTCCCGGCGACGCCGTCGACGGTGTATTCGGCGTCCTGGCCTTCTTTGGCGGTGCCTTCCTTTTCGACGAGCGTGCCGCCGGGGTCGGTGACCGCGATGAATTCTTCGCCGGTGTTGCCGGTCGCGCGGGTGGAGAGGACGATGGTGCCGGCTTCCCCCTCCGGGGACGACGCGGTGGCGGCGGCGTAGACGTCGGCTTTGCTGTCGCCGTTGATGGCGCTCGCGAGTTCCTTGGCGGTCTCGCCGGCCTTGACATTGAATTCCTGGCCGTCGATCGTGATCGTGTCTTCGGCGGCCGGGCTGGTGAAGGCGAACGTCCGCTGGGCGGAGCGGGCGAGCTTCGTGACTTCGACCTCGTAGCCGCCGACGGCAGCTCCCGTGGCGGCGGCGGCGCCGACCCGCGTGGGTTCGCTGGAGGTGACCGTCTGGGAGCTTTCGAACAGCGACGGCAGCGCGAATTCGGCGACGGCGAAGGAGAGCTGCTGGAGGCTGGTCTGAACGCCCTGCAGGGAGGTCTGCTCCCCCTGCAGCTTCTCCTCCTCCTGGGTGAGGTGGGTGACGGGCTCGCGTTCCGCGGCCATCAGCGCGGCGATGATCTCGCTGGTGTCCAGGCCGGACGCGAGGCCCGAGACCGACAGCGGCGCTCCGGCGGTGGAGTTGAGGCCTATGGAGGAGGTGGACACGGTGGGCGCGGGCTGAGGTGGTGGACTGGGTCGATCGGGTGGGCGAGCGTCTGCGTGGCTAGTTGAGGGGACTTCCCGCGGCCAGCTCGAGGGCCGCCGCCGGGGATATGCGACCGACGGAGTTGCCGTCGCGGTCGTGGACCTCGATCGTCACGCGCCCGCCGTCGGACGGCGTGAAGAAGCGAAGCTCGTGACCGGCGTCGCGCAACTGCTCGCCGATCCTGCCGGCGGCGGCGATCTGGTCGAGCACCTCCGGCGGCGGTCCGGCGGCCGGGTTGCGGCCGGCCTCCCCCTCCGGGGACGATGCGATGCTGAGGGCGCTGACGCCGGCGGCCAGCTGGGCGATGAACGAGCCGACGTCACCGATGCCCGTGCTGGCGGCGACGCCGGGGCTGGCTGGGCGGTCTTGAATGGATGGAGGTGGGCCCAGAGGGCCCGGTGCAGGAACTATCGGCGAGCTCATATGGCGTTTTCTCCCTGAAAACTTGTGACGCGGTCCATTCCATGGGCCGCCTCGCGCTTGGTTTCAATCATGGTGATCGACGCCCTCCAAGGGAACTTGAGGATTCGACGCGGATTTCCCCCTTTTGACGCCCGGGTTGCGCGCCCACGGCCGCAACCCGGTTGACGCGGTCGGGGGTCCTTCCGGTCTGGTGATCGACCGCCGCGGCGGATATCTGAGCGGCAGGGGTTCGCCTTGCGATCTCGAATCAAGGGGTCGTCACGCCGGCGCAGATCGACGGCTCGGACGCGAGCAGCGCTACCGGGCGTGCCATCCCCGTCTCATCCCTCGACAGAGAGCGCGATCATGGAAACAACCGGAAAGCGGGCGGCCAGGGCACCGGCGGAGGAGGTGCTGGCGACCTGGCGCGAGTACCGCCGCAGCGGCGATCCGCAGGTGCGCGACCGGCTGATCTTCATGTTCATGCCGATGGTTCGCTACATCGTCTACCGGAAGGTCCGGGAGGTCCCGGCGCAGTGCGACGTGGAGGACTTCCTGTCGTGCGGACTGGAGGCTTTGATCCGCTCGATCGAGCGCTACGACCCCGGCAAGGGCGCGTCGCTCGAGCAGTACGCGTGGACGCGGGTGCAGGGGGCGGTGCTCGACGAGCTGCGCCGCCACGACTGGGCGCCGCGCTCGCTGCGGCGCGACGAGCGCGCGATCAACGAGGCGCGGGAGACGTTCGTGGCGATCAACGAACGCGAACCCAGCCGCGAGGAGCTGGCGCTGATGGTGGGGATGACGGCGCCCGAGCTGACCGCCCGGATGGACCAGGTGGCGCTGGCGGAGGTCGGCTCGCTGAACCGGATCGTCCGCTCGGACGAGAGCGCGACGATCGAGCGGATCGACACGTTGGAGAGCGCCGACGACGAGTTCGACCCGATCGTGAGCGCCGAGCGCCGGGAAGCGAAGGCGCGCTTCCGTCGTGCGTTCGCCCGGCTGACCCGCCAGGAGCGCGAAGTGGCGGTGCTGCTGTACGTGGAGAGCTGGACGCTGCGCGACATCGGCGAGCGCCTGGGGGTGTCCGAGAGCCGCGTCTCCCAGATCCACACGCAGCTTCGCCGGCGCCTGTACGAACAGCTCTCGGGCGAGCTGCCGCTGTTCGCGTCCGTCGGCTGAGATCGCTTTCTCGACGGTCCGATCAGCCGTCGCCGTACAGACTTCTTTAGAGGGAGATCGTCGCGAGCGCCCGGGGGCGGCTCAAGAACCGCGCGCGGCGGCCGACCACCGGGACGGAGATGGATCTTGGTCTGTACATCGCCGCGTCGGGGATGGTCGCCGAGCAGGTCCGCCAGGAGCAGCTGGCGAACGACCTGTCGAACGCCTCGACCCCCGGCTTCAAGCCCGACTACTCGCCGCAGCACTCCTTCGGGGCGGTGCTGCTGGCGAACACCGAGGGCGGGACGGCGATCGGCTCGGTGGACGACGGCGTGGCGCTCGGCAAAGCGGTCACGGACACGACCCCCGGCACGATGCAGGAAACCGGCGAACCGCTGGACTTCGCGATCGAGGGCAGCGGCTACTTCGCCGTGAAGACCGCGCAGGGCGTGCGCTATACCCGCGACGGGCAGTTCACACGCTCGGCGCAGGGCGTGCTCACCGACGCCGACGGCGACCCCGTGCTGAGCGCGAAAGGGGCGCCGATCAAGGTGAGCCCCGCCGGCACCGTTCCGGCGAGCGCCGTGGGGGTGTTCGAAGTGCCCGGCGCGGTGAAGCAGGGCGAAAACCTGTACACGGGCAAACCCGCCGGCAAGGCGGGCGGCACCGTGCTCCAGGGATCGCTCGAGGGCTCGGCCGTGGACACGGCGAACGCGATGATCGAAATGATCACCTCGCTGCGCAGCTTCCAGTCCGGCCAGCAGGCGGTCCAGTCGATCGCCCAGACGCTGCAGGAGGCCGCCTCGCAGGTGGGCTCGATGAACCCCAACGCATAGAAGCCACTCAAGTCCGACCGCGGTCGGCCGATCACAGGAGTGAGGACCTCGAGCTCGGCTGGACCGCCACGCGGAGGCCCGGCTCGCAGGCGAACCACGAACACAGGAATGGGCTGATGCTCGAAGGGCTCTACTCCGCAGCGGCAGGCATGGCAGCGCAGCAGGAACAGCTGAACGCGATCAGCAACGACCTCGCCAACCTCTCGACCAGCGGCTACAAGGCCGAGCGGGTGGCGTTCAACGACCTGCTCTACAACCCGGTGAAGCTCGCCGGCACGGAAACCACTGCCGGCGCCGGCGCCAGCGCGAGGGTGATCGGGCGCAGCGAAGCGCAGGGCACGCTCCAGGAAACCGGCAACGCGCTCGACCTGGCGATCGAAGGCGACGGCTACTTCCAGGTGACCCGCGCCAACGGCAAGATCGCGCTCACGCGCAACGGCAGCTTCGGCATCGACGCCAGCGGCTCGATCGTGAACTCCGAAGGCAACCGCCTGTCGCCGCCGATCAAGCTGCCGAAGGGCGCGTCCGCGAGCAACCTCAGCATCGGCCCCGACGGGACGGTCTTCGACGGCACGAAGAAGCTCGGCCAGATCAAGCTCGTGACCGTGACCTCCCCCGAACACCTGCTCGCGGACGGAGGCAGCGAGTTCACGCCCACCGCCCAGAGCGGCACGCCACACGCGGCCAGCGGCAAGATCCACCAGGGCGCACTGGAGGGCTCGAACGTGAACATCGCCAGCGAGATGGCGCTGATGGTGAGCACCCAGCGCGACTACCAGCTTACGAGCACGGCCATCCAGACGGAGAGTCAGATGATGTCGATCGCCAACCAGCTGCGGCCGCAATGAGCGCCCCGACCGCGATCTCCACGGGCATGCCGATCGTCAACCAGGCGCTCGAGCCCAAGTGGGTGCGCGACGGCTCGCCCGCCACGCAGAAGGCCTACGAGAGCGCCCTCGCGTTCGAAGACTCGCTCGTCGAACAGCTCTCGCAGACACTCACCGCCACCAGCGGCCTCACCGGGGAAAGCGAACAGGGCTCCGAAGACGCAGGCGCCTCGTCAAGCGAAACGGGCGACTCAGAGCTCTCATCGCTGCTGCCGCAGGGGCTGAGCGCGAGCGTGATGAGCGCCGGCGGACTGGGGCTGGCGGCACAGATGACCCGCGAGCTCGAGGGCGTGCATGCGGGAACAGACACGCAGGCGAACGGAGGGACGACGTCATGAGCACCTCGATCTTGGCCCATGCGCTTACCCACGTAAGCGGGGGGACGGCGTCATGAGCACCGACACGGTGCTGGCCCAGCAGGACCGTGCGCTCGGCGCGGACGTGCTCGGCCACCTCGACGCGCAGATCGAATCGGCCCGCCGGATGCTCGAGGTCGTGCTCGAGCAGGGCGCGGCGATCCGCGCGCGCGACGTCCACACGGTGGTGCGCCTAGCGGGCATCCTGCGTGGGGAGATGGGGCGCAGGCAGCTGCTCGAGGAGGAGCGCTCGCAGCTGTTGGCGCGCAGCGGACGAGCGACTGGGGGTGGCGGCCGAGTCGGTCACGCTGGAGCTCCTGGGCACGCTGATGGACGCCCCGCGGGCCGAGCGCGCGCACGCGCGCAGCGCGGAGCTGCGGGGGCTCCTGCACGAGTTGCAGCGCGTGCACACGACCAACCGGGCGCTGATGCAGATCGAGCTCGGCTTCCTCGACCACCTGATGGGGCTGCTCTCGCTCGACGGTGTCAACGGCTATGACACGCGCGGCTCCTCCGCGCCGATCACCCGCTCGCGCCCCCACGGCGGCGGCCTGCACGTCCTCGACCTCCACGCCTGAGCACGAGCCATGTCGATCCCCACCCTCCAAGGACTGCAGACCGCCCTCAGTGGACTCATCGCCGAGCAGACCGCGCTGGACGTCACCGGCAGCAACATCGCGAACGCCAACACCGAAGGCTACTCGCGCGAGACGGCCGTCCTGCAGCCGAACCCGCCCCTGGACATCCCCGCGATATCCACGCTCACCGGCCAGGGCGCGCAGCTGGGCACGGGCGTCGGCGTGCAGACGATCATGCGCATCCGCAACACCTACCTCGACGCGCAGTACCGCGCGCAGAACAGCGCGCTGAGCAGCGCGAGCACCCAGGCGGAAGTGCTCGGGCAGGCCCAGGCGGCCTTCAACGAACCCACCAGCGCGAGCATCGCAAGCCAGATGTCGTCGTTCTGGAGCGCGTGGAACGACCTCGCCGCCTCCCCCGCCGAAGGAGCGGCCAAAGTGGGCGTGGTGGAAGCGGGCGTACAGCTCGCGCGGACCTTCAACGAGCTGAGCGCCCAGCTCTCGACGATCGCGACGCAGACCGGCGAACAGTACACGGCGCTCACCGGCCCCGGCGGAGAAGTCGAAGACATCGCCGACCAGATCGCCCAGCTGAACGGCCAGATCAAGCTCTCCGAAGAAGCTGGCCAGCCGCCCAACACGATGCTCGACCGCCGCGATCAGCTCCTCGACAAGCTCTCCAGCCTCGCCAACGTGACGGTCACCGAAGAAGCCGACCACACCGACACGGTGAGCTTCGGCGACGCCGCCGAACCGCTGGTGAAAGGCACGACCGTCAACTGGCCCCAGGAACTGACAGAAGCCGCCGGCGGCCAGCTCGGCGCGCTGCTCGGGCTGACCGGCCCGAAAGGCGCGCTCACCAGCCTGCAGAACGGCCTGGACGGCGTGGCCGACACGCTCGCGAGCACGGTCAACGCGCACCTCGCCAAACCGTTCTTCGCCGGCGAAACGGCGGCCACGCTGACGGTCGCCGTGACCGCCGAAGAAGTGCAGGCGTCGGGCACGGAAGCGGCCGGCGGCAACGAAGTGGCGCAGGAAATCGCCGCGCTGCGCGGCGGCGCGGCCGAACAGGGCTACGCCGCGCTCGTCGAGCAGCTCGGCAGCGACGTGCGCGGCGCGCAGGACGAACAGAGCAACCTGCAGACGACGGTCACCGCCATCAACGACCAGCGCCAGAGCGTCTCGGGGGTCTCGCTGGACGAAGAAATGACCAACCTGATCAGCTACCAGCGCGGCTACCAGGCCTCCGCGCGCACGCTCACGGCGATGGACGAAATGCTCGAAACGCTGATCGAGCACACCGGAACGGCTGGGCTGTAGCGATGACCGACCGGATCACCCCGGCGATGGTCACTGCGGCGACGCTCGCCGACCTCAACTCCTCGGTGGTGGCGCTGGAGCGCACCACCGACGAAATGTCCTCGGGCAAGACGATCCTCGAACCGTCGGACAACCCCTACGGGGCGAGCCGCGTCATCGACCTGCAGAGCCAGCTCGACGGGCTGAGCGCCTACGAAAGCAACGTCCAGGACGGCATCGCCTGGGAGAACACCGCCAGCGGCACGATGTCGAACATCAGCTCCGCCGTCGAGCGCGTGCGCGAACTCGTGCTGCAGGCCGCCAACGGCACCAACAACCAGAGCGACCTGGAAACGATCGCCCTGCAGGTCGAACAGCTGACCGAAAGCATCAAGCAGGACGCCGACACCCAGTACGCCGGCCAGTACGTGTTCTCGGGTACGCTCACCACCACCCAGCCCTACGAACAGGGGGCGAACGACGAATACCAGGGCAACGGCGAAACGATCAGCCGCGCCGTCGGCCCGGGCGCGTCGGTGACGATCTCCACGAACATCTCCACGCTGCTCGGCAACGGCGAAGCCTCCGGCGACGGCAAGCTGCTGGACACGCTGCGCACGATCGCCACCGACCTGCGCGGCGGCACCGCCGAAGACCGCGAAGCGCTGACCGCGGCAGACCTGCCGCAGCTGGACAAGAACATCGAAACGCTCAGCCAGCTGCAGGCCACGGCGGGGAGCGCCACCGACCAGCTGCAGGCGGCGCTGTCGCGCAACGAAGACCTGCAGACTTCGATCAGCGAGAGCCTGTCGAGCACCGACGACACCAACTTCGCCGCCGTGTCGATCGCCTACGCGAATGAGCAGGCCGCCTACAACGCCGCGCTGCGCGCCGGCGCGACCATCGTCCAGGAATCCCTGCTCAACTTCCTGGGCGGCTGAACACCGAGGAGGCCGCACCGTGCCGGTGACATTCGAGAGCATCCGCTTCGGAACCGTCGAGATCCGCCCGGAGGACGTGATCGAGTTCCCCCTCGGCCTGATCGGCCTCGGCGGCCTGCGCTACACCCTGATCGACCGCAACCCCGGCACCGGCTTCCTGTGGCTGCACGAGATCGACAACCCGGCGCTCGCGCTGCCCGTCGTCAGCCCCTACCGGTTCTTCCCCGACTTCTCCCTGCAGATCGCCCCCGAGGACCGCGAGCGGACGGGCATCGAGGACGCCGCCGGCGCGAGCCTGTACGTGACCGTCCGGGCGACGCCCAACCCGCTCGACATCACCGCCAACCTGCGCGCGCCGCTGGTGATACGCGACGGTAGCGGCTACCAGGTGATCAACACCAACGAGGACGCGCCCCTGCAGGCGCCGCTGTTCACGCTGCCCGCCTGTGCCGCCGATGGGGGTGCGCAGTCGCAGATTGCTTCATAATCGCCCTCGATGCTGATCCTGACGCGTCGTCCGGGAGAGCGCGTCGTCATCGGCGACGAGATCCTCGTGACGGTGATGAGCGTCAGCGGTCACACCGTCAGGCTCGGGATAGCCGCCCCCGCCGGCGTGCCGATCTACCGCGAGGAGATCTGGCTGGCGGTCAAGGAGGAGAACCGCGCGGCGGCCGCGGCGACGGTGGACGCGCTTCCAGCCGCGCCGCCCGACGGGCAGGACGGACAGGCATCCGTGGCGCCCGAGCGGGATGCGCCGGCGAAGCCCTGAGCGCGTCCGGCGCTCTCGATCGGCATACGCAGGCGCTATTTGAGCGCGCCCGGCGCCCTTGATCGGCGCCACGCGGGCACCATGTGAGCGCATTGGGCGCGCTCTTGATCGGCGCACGCGGGCGCTATAGACTCCCCGAGACCAGGGGTCAAGCCCCTCACGGAGGGAGGGCGGATGTGTCAAGCGGGGCGGGTGATCGTGTGAATGACGCTCCCCGGCAGCTGCGCCACGCCGGCGCGGTCGCGGGGCCTCTGATGACGCGCCGCACGCTCGTGCGCCGCGCAGCGGGGCTCGGCGTGGCGGCCTCCACGCTCAGCGCGCTCGACCTGCTGGCGCTGATGCCGGTGCGGGCGGACGCGAAGAAGTCCGGGCTGCCTGAAATCCAGTACCAGATCGAAAAGTACGCGGCCCGCCCCGTGAAGGTCGAACACGTGCGCGTGCGCATGCCGCCGGTGTACACGACGTTCGCCACCTTCACCCTCACGCGCACACCCACGTCCGCCGACCAGGCGAAGCTCGCGCGTGCGCTGGCGAGGATCGAGGCGAGCTACCCGTTCAGCCCCAGCGGCGTGTTCACCGCGATCGCCTACGGCGTCCCCTACTTCGAACGGCTCCCCGACGGGATGGCCGGGACGCTCGTCGCCGGACACATGCCGCGACTGATGTCCGAACCGCAGCAGTACGCGCTGGAAGAGGCCGTCGCCGGGCCCACGGACGTCTCCCCGCAGAACCCGGAAATCGTCAAGCAGCGCTTCAACGTCCCCGTTGAGATCGAGTCCAACGACATGCTCGTCACCCTGCGCAGCGACTCCAGCGAGATCATCGCCGACGTGCTCGCGTGGCTGTCGGGTGAAAGCTCCACGCTGGCGGGCGCGCAAGTAGGCAACTCCGAACTCGGAGAACTGCTGACCGTCACCTCGCGGCGGCTGTCGTTCACGCAGATCGGGCTGCCGCGCGTGCTCGCCGAAGAACAGGGCCTGCCGTACGCGGAAACGATCAACCCCGAGTCACCGATGTGGATGGGCTTCGCGTCCCAGCAGGTGGGCACGAGCGGGCCGCCGGCGATCACCACGTTCCTCGGCAACGGATCCGCCCGGCTCACCACGGCGCGCTCCGGCGACTACTTCGACCACGGCTCGATCGTGCACCTCTCACACGTGATCCAGGACCTCGAGCAGTTCTACGAAAGACCCACCGAAACGTACGTCCGTCGCGAGGCGGAGATGTTCAGCGCCGATCCCGTCCCCAGGCCCGGCAACGCCGACCAGTTCACGAACGGCGGCGGGCCGGCGTTCATCCCCAGCGTGTTCGACAACCCCCAGCAGGCCGAACGCGAAGCCGAAGGGACGACGAACTTCGACGGCGAGCCCCACCTCGCCCACACCACCGCGCTGCAACGCACCAGCCGGGCGTCCAACCGCACGCCGATGCACATCCGCGCCGACGGCCCGGGCTATGACTCGCTCGACGTCCCCGACGGCTCGGCCCAGCCGAAGCTGCACTTCGCCATCTTCGTCCCCACGGCCGCGTTCTTCGCGACGATGCGCCGCAGCCAGGCCTCGCTCGACCTCGCCAAGCAGTACGGCGTCCAGCCCCAGAACCTCGGGCTCGAGCGCTTCCTCACCGCCACGCGCAGGCAGAACTTCCTCGTGCCACCACGGCGCAACCGCGCATTCCCGCTCGTCGAGCTCGCCTGATCGCATTCGGCTGGCTGGCCAGCTTGACCTGCGCGCCGGCCGCGGTTAGACTGCCGGCGTCCCGGAAGTCAAGCCGGGTCGCGGCAGTGCGCCTCGCCGGCGAGGCGGCATCGGGTCGCCACACGGAGGATGCCCGCCGATGGGCCCGATCACCTCACCCAGCATCGCACCCTGCCGACCAAAGCGAGGGAGGGAGATAGGGAGCATGCGAACCATCCGAAGGGCTTTCACGAGCATCTGGACGCTGCCGCGCCTCGCGGCCGCGGTCGCGCTCGCGGCCGTGACGCTGGGCGCCAGCGCCGGCGTCGCGAGCGCCGCCAAGGAAGTGGAGATCGTAAGCCAGGGCGAACCGCCGGTGACGATGCCCGCATACGTGCACTACTTCAAAACCATCCAGGCCGCGGTCGACGCGACCAAACCCCACGCCTTCGTGCTGATCGAACCGGGCATCTACGACGAAGAAGTCAAGGTCGAAAGACCGCACTCCGACATCTTCATCCGCGGGATGAACCGCAACGAGGTGATCGTCGACGGTCAGAACGAGATCGTCCCGGGCGGTCGCAACGGGATCGAAGTGTACAAGACCAACAACGTGTGGATCGAAAACCTCACCGTCCGTAACTTCGAACGCGAAGAACTGAACGGCTCGAATGGCAACGAGATCTGGTGGAACGGCGGAGAAGAGTCTGGCAAAATCGGCGCGCACGGCTGGTACGGGAGCTACCTGACGGCGTATGACACAGGCCTGAACGGCGGCTACGGGATCTTCACCGACAACGAGACGAAGGGCGAATGGGAAAACATCTACGCCTCCGGCTTCAACGACTCCGGCATCTACATCGGAGCGTGCCAGGAATGCGAGGCTCGCGTCGACGACGCGGTGATGGAATACAACGCCCTCGGCTACTCGGGCTCGAACTCCGGCGGAAACCTGATCATCGAAAACTCGATATTCCGTCACAACACCGCGGGCGTCGCGCCGAACTCCGAAAACCCCGGAGACGGTCCGCCGCCGCAGAACGGCGCCTGTGAACACGCCAAGCCGCTGAGGGGGCGCCACCACAAAGCGCCGTGGCACGGTGAACTGCCCGAGTTCACGTCCACCGAAATCGCGCACTGCACGATCATCCGCGACAACCTCATCACCGAAAACAGCGACCTCACCGCTCCGGCCAACACGTCCGCCGCGGCGGCGCCGTGGGGCGCGGGCGTCGAGTTGCCCGGTGACTACGGCGACCTGATCGAACACAACGAAATCACCGACAACCCGAGCAACGGAGTGCTCACCTTCGAGTACCCCAACCCGTTCCCCGAACCATCGGAACAGGAAAAGGCGGAAGGCATCAAAACGATCGACTTCCAGAACGCGGGAAACAAGATCGCCGACAACACGTTCTCCGGCAACGGCTACCTGGACGGCACGTTCTCAGGCGCCGTGGCGATGGAGGGCGGCGTCTTCGGGACGATGACATCGACGGACGACTGCCTGGCGGGCAACACGTACGCGGGCGGGGAACCAAGCTACCCGGCCGACATCGAAGGCACCTGGGGCTGCCAGAACAAAACGACGCCCAACCCGGGGGGCGGCTTCGCCTTCGTCGAATACCTGCTCCAGCTGCAGGCCGAATCGGAAAACAGGCCCGTGATCGAACCCGTCGAAGCGCCGCCGGCCCAGCCGACGATGCCCGACCCGTGCGAAAACGTGCCCGTGAACCCGCTGTGCCCGTGAGGTCATAGCGGGCTGTTCAGAACGAGCACACGCGATGGACGCCGCCGCCCCCAAACAAGAAGGAGGCGGCGGCGCCTGAGCGCCGAGACGGAAGGCTCCATAGCCAGCGCATCAAAGCTGAAACACGTGCCATCGCTCCATTCATCGTAAGTCGGCGTGCCGGAGCTCACCCGTAGTAGCGGGCGATGGTCTGCAGCTGGCTGAAGATGTCGTGCCCCAGGAAGAGAATTATCACCGCAGCCCCGACCACGGGGGCCATCTGTCGCCCTGCGCCTCGTACCGCCAGCGCTACGATCGCACCGAGCAGTGGAAGCAGGGGCAATAGATAGCGCGGCTCGCCAAATGCGTGTTGGTGCGCGACCACGTCACCGAGATAGGACGTGGCGCCGATCATCAGCATGACGCCCAAGGTGATCGCCGCATAAACACCGAACTCGCGTGCGCGCGCTCGAAGCGCACGGCGTCGGATGACCAGCCCGCGCAAACACAGCAGCACTACCGCCCCGGCTGGCACCAGCGCGACGTTGTCGACCCACGGGGGAAACATCGTGTCGATCCAGCCGTAGAGACCCACCCATCGGTCGAACCAAATGTCCTTGTATGTCACGAGTCCGCTGAAGTAGCGCGTCATACCCGGCAGGCGCGGGAGATACACCTGCCACACGTAGCTGAGCTCGTGAAGAAGCGCTCCCGTAGCGAGCAAGCCGCCCGCTCCCGACAGGATCCCGAAGGCCGGGCGGCCCGACACCACATTCCGAATGACGTACAGCGTCACAGGCGAGATTCCAATGCAGGAGGCGGTCGCCGCTGAGATCAACCCGTCCCGGCCCCTCGATCTAGCTTCGCGCACCGTCAGCACGGCGATGCCGGCGAACACTCCGGGCGCAAACCCGATGAAATTGAGCTTGGTAACGAAGCCGATCGCCACGAGGACCCCGAGCGTGATGGCCAGACGACGTGTCAGACCACGCCGAAATGCGCGTGCGAGGCACACGAGCAAAGCCGCTGAGACCGCGAACAGCATCGAGTCAGGGTTCAAGCTGCCACAGACAAATGCAAACAGCGGCTGGAGCGCGACGCACACCGCTCCGACGGTCGTGGCCCACGGCATGTCCGGGAGAAGCTCGCGAAGGAACAGGAAGGTAAGCAGCGCGGTCCCTGCTCCAAAGAGGGCCCCGAGCAACCGCATGAGCTGCAGCTGCGTGAGGATGTTGCCGCGCCCGAGCTCGTAGGGAATCGTCTGCAGCGCGTAGAACAGCGGCGGCTCGGGTGTGGCAGATCCGGCTTCTCCGGAACCGCGCAGCGAGGCGCCCGCATGGACGTCCTCGGTGAGGATGCGCTGCTCAGCCATCGAGGAGATCGCCGGCGTCTCGGGCGAGCGAACCACCTCGTAGTAGTGCAGGCCTGCGAGCACGCGTTTCTCCTGCAACGAGTAGGTCCCGTTTTCCTTGCCGTTCTCGGGAAGCGTGCCCGTTTCTGCGAGCTGCTCGACATAGGCGAAGTGGTCTGCCTCATCACGGCCCTGGAAGGGCGGCACGATGAGCGACCACGCGGAGGCGTTCAGGAATGCGATCAACGCGCACACCCAGGCGGCGGTCGGGATACGCCGAGACGCAGCGCCGGTACGCGTGGAGCGAGCCCGCGACGCCAACCCGATCGCCGCTTCCCTGATCTGCCGTCGCGCGGATGGGGCAAGCTCGGCCGTGCCCCGGGTAGCCGAACGGACGCGAGCGGGTCGGCGTCGGAGCGGTATTCGTAGGGGTGGCCTGGAGCTCAATGGAGCTCCCGTAGCGCGAGTCCTATCGCGAACGCACTAGCGGCGACCACCAATCCGGCTATGAGCAGCGCCACCCACGTACCGGTCAGCGCGTGGCCGACTCCCATGTGCCTTGCCACGGACAAGATCCGTGACCACCACGAGCCTTGGCCTGCTTCTAGATATTCGACGCCCAACCTGCCGTCGAGGCGTTGCCCTACAGCCGACGACGGCGTGTACATCAACGCGGCTTCCTGCTTGGACGTTTCGTTCCCGAGAAAGAAGATCGGCTCGCTGTTAGGCCCAATTTCGATGCAGAGCTTCACCTGCGAGGCGCTGCTCCCTATCGACGCGACGGGCACCGTCACAGATCCACTCGTCCAGTCGGGTCCGCGGCTGCCGTCCGTGAGAACACGCTCACCGGAAACCAGGGTCACATGAACCCTCGCGCCATATTCCGCCCCCAGCCACACACGGACCGCGGAGATACCCGCAGGCAATGTTTCGTCGGCCTGACAGACCGTCGCGTCCCCACGAGTGCCCGCAAAGGCGAGCTGGGTCGCGATGTTGGTGCTCGCACCCTTTCTCACCACGTGCGGTGGAGCACGCGTGAGCGTGACCGCGCCAGCGGCGAGGATGAGCGCTATGCCGACACCGAATGTTACCCTGGCGCGTCTCGTCGCGCTCATGATCCAGTGTGTGCTGCTAGCGATGATCCGTCAAGCGCCGTGTAACTGGAGCGGCGGTGAGAGCCGCGTGCTCAAACGCTCTTCTGCGGCAAATAGCCTGCACGCGCGGTTTAATCAAATCTGGAGAAACAGCCCTCCGGTGGGAAACATCATGTGGGAAGCAGCCCTCTCCATGTTCCTCAGGCCCCGGCTTACAGACAGCCCACAAGCGCACGGAAGCGCTCGCCTCGCCGCTCGAAGTCGCGGTAGTGATCGAAGCTGGGAGCGGCCGGAGAGAGCAGGACAACAGCCCCCGCGCTCGCCAAGCCGGCGGCCAGCGCGACCGCCTGGGCAAGGTCGGCGGCCTCCAGCGCCCGCGAGGTCTCCAGACCAGCTTCGCGCGCCGCCGAGATCAGAAGCGCACCCGTGGACGGCACACCGATGACGGTCGCCCTGCGCGCGGCGAGGGCCCGTCCGAGTTGCGCGTAGTCTTGGCCGCGGTCCTGTCCGCCGCCGATCAGCACTATCTCGCGCCCGGGGAAGCTGGCGACAGCCGCAAGGGTCGACTCCGGCGTGGTCGAGATGCTGTCGTTCACCCACAGCACCCCCTCACGCTCGGCCACCGGCTCCAGCCTGTGCGCGAGCGGCTGGAAGCCCCTCAGGGACTCGGGCAACGTCGGGGCCACGCCGAGCGCTTCGAGGGCCGTGAGCGCGCCGCACACGTTGAGCGCGTTGTGCTCGCCGGGCATCGGCAGGTCAGCGGCGGGGACTAGTGGCTTTCCTTTCAGGGCGATGGCTCCGTTGAGGACGTCCCACGCGTTGGGCACGCCGTAGGTGATCCTTTCGACTACGTAGTCGAAATGATCACCTACGGCGTGTTGGGCCGCTCGCGCGCCGGTATTCGCGGGGGCGGCGTCTGTGTCTGCGAGGGCCGCCATCAGGCCGGGGTCGCAGGCGTTGACGACGGCTTTGCGGACGCCTGGGAGAGCTAGGAGGCGCAGCTTGTCGGTGCGGTAGGCTTGCTCGGAGCCGTGCCATTCGGTGTGCTCTCGGAAGAGGTTCGTCACCAGGGCCACCTCGGGGCCCGTCTCCAGGTCGGCGATCTGGTAGCTGGAGAGCTCGACCACGGTCACTTCCGCTGGAGGGGCGTCAAGCAGGTCTAGGGCGGGGACGCCGATGTTGCCCGCCAGCGCAGTCGTGCGGCCGGCCGCTCGAGCTAGGTGATGGGCTAGGGCCGCGGTGGTGCTCTTGCCCTTCGTGCCGGTCACGCCCAGCACTCGCTCGCCTCCGCGCTCTGACAGCCAGAGGGAGGTTGCGGTCGTAACGGGAATGTCGGCCTCGCGTAGGGCGCGGAGCTCGGGGCGATGCGTGGAGACGCCGGGGGAGCGCACCACCACGTCGCAGGCCGACAGCGCGGGGAGGATCTCCGCACCCGTCACCAGGCGTGCGTCCGGGGCCCTCAGCGTCATGCGGACGTCCTCGGCGGGCGGGTCGTCGAAGGCGGCCACCGCGATCCTTGCCGAAGGGAGGCGGCGCTCTAGCTGGGCGGCGAACGATGCGATCTCGCGGCCGGCGCCCCACACGCCGACGGCGGCGCCTTCAAGATCCGAGAAGCGCACTTACGTCGGCGAGCAGCGTCGGCGGGACGTCGTGGTCGTCGCTCAGCGCCAGCACTCGCTCGGGGTTGCCTTCGTCGGGGGAGAAGCGCGGCAGCACCTCCGCCGCCAGGCGCTGTACGACGCGGTGGGCGCTCCAGCGCTCGTCGGCTGCCAGCAGGCGGATCGCCGCGATGCTCTCCTGCTCCTCGCCCACGCACTCGAATGGCTTGTGCCCGCCCGTCGCCGTCAGCAGCGCGAATCCCTCGAACTGGGCATCCTCGTCGAGCAGGTCGCGGCCGAAGATCTCCCGCAGGTGGGCCGGGTCGCTGAACGGCGCCAGCGCCAGGAACACGAAGCGGCACTTCGGGCACTCGCAGCACCACGAGCTCGCCCGCCGCTCGGGGTCGCTGCGGAACAGCGCGTTGCAGCTCGTGAACGCGCCGTGGTAGCGCTCCAGGCGCGCGAACGCGCGCGCCACCGCCAGCTCCGACGCCGGGCGCAGGACGGAGAACAGGCTCAGCCGCGGCGCGGTCGACGGCGGTTGGCCGTCTACCGCGCTTGCCGGGAATACCTCCGCGAGGGCCGCGCTCAGCAGGCGCTCCGCGCGCAGGCCCTTGCTGAACTGGTGGTTCACCTCCACGCCGTCCCAGCTCACGTTGCCAGCCGAGGCCGACCGCTCGTTCGCCATCGCCACCGCGTCGAAGCCGTTCAGCGCGGCCACCAGAAGCGCGACGCACGAGACGATCGCCGTGATCGGCACGTGGCCGTTGATCGCGCCCCCCTCGTTCAGGGCCCTCAGGCGCGGGTCGAGCGTGCGCGTTGCGAGCAGGCGCGGCAGCCCCGACGCCGCCGCCGTCCGCGCGATCGGCGGCGCGTCGCCGAGCGAGAACAGCGCCAGCTCCCGGGCCGTCCGCCTGACGATCTCCACCGCCACCGCCGAGTCCTTGCCGCCGCCGACCGGCACGAGGATGCGCTGCGGCGTGGGTGGCGGCTGCGCGATCGACGCCGGCGACGCTCCGCCGGCGAACGTCGGGCGGGGGAGCCCGTGCAGGCCGTTCGTGTAGGCCAGCTCGGCCAGGCCCTCGGAGTACAGCGCCTCCAGCAGCGCCGCAACCGCCGGCGGCGGCGCGCCTGACTCGAGCTCGACCGCCTCCGGCAGCGCTGTCTTGTAGTAGCTCACGCCTGCGACCCAGTGCAGCAGGGCGAGCAGGCCGTCCACGCGCTTGCGCTCGGCTTCGCTCAGCTCACGCGCGGCGGTGCTCGGTTGAGCTGTGCTCGGCCTGTCGTCGCGCGGCGCGGCCTCTCCCGATGCCACGGCGGCTTCTGCCAGCGGCAGCTCGAGCGTCTCCACGAACTCGAGCTCGTCGTCCAGCGCGTAGCGCAAGGTCACCCGCCCGCGCGGGTCCAGCTCGCGCGAGACGAAGCGGAAGCGCTCGAACGAGCTGGGATCGAACAGCGCGGGCGCCTGCCGGGCATCGGCCGCCATCAGTGGCATCTAGCGTAGCCGCACCGTGCGGGCGCCACGCGACCCCGCGCAGCGAGCCGCCAGGCGAGCCCCCTAAAAATCAGTCGTTCGCCGTCACCGCGTCAAGCAGGTCGGCGAAACGCTCGCGCGCCTGCTCGCGCCGGCGCGGCAGGTACTCGCTGGGGAGCTCGTCCGCCGGTCGCTCGTAGCCGCGCAGGATCTGGCGGGCGACCGACTGGCGGTGGACCTCGTCGGGGCCGTCGTAGATGCGCGCCGCGCGCGCGAAGCGGTACATCTGCTCCAGCGGCAGGTCCGTCGAGTAGCCCAGCGAGCCGTGCAGCTGGATCGCCCGGTCGATCACGTCGTGCAGCACCTTCGCGCCGTAGAACTTGATCATCGCCACGTCCGTCCGCGCCGCGCTCGCCCCCTGCGTGTCCATCACCCACGCCGCGTGCAGCGTCATCAGCCGCGCCGCCTGCATCTCCGCGGCGCTGTCCGCGATCCAGTTCTGCACCGTCTGCTTCTCCGCCAGCAGCGAGCCGTGCGCGTGGCGGTAGGTCGCGCGCTCGCACAGCATGTCGAACGCCCGCCGCGCCACGCCCAGCCAGCGCATGCAGTGGTGGATCCGCCCCGGCACCAGCCGATGCTGGGCCAGCACGAAGCCCGTCCCCTCCGCGCCAAGCAGCGCCTGCGCCGGCACGCGCACGGACTCGTAGGCGATTTCCGCGTGACCGCCGTAGCCGCCGTAGTGCTCCCACGGGTGCTCCATCGTCGGCACGTCGCGGAGGATCTCCACGCCCGGGGTGTCCACCGGCACGATGAACATCGACGCCCGCTGCGACGGGCGCGCGTCGGGGTTCGTCACCGCCATCACGATCAGGAAGTCCGCGATCGAGCCGTTCGACGAGAACCACTTGCGCCCGTCGATCACCCACTCATCGCCTTCGCGCACCGCCCGCGTTCGCAGCTGCGTCGGGTCCGAGCCCGGCGTGTCCGGCTCGGTCATGCTGAACGCGCTGCGCAGGTCGCCCGCCAGCAGCGGGTAAAGCCAGCGATCCTTCTGTTCGTCGCTGCCCGCCAGCGCGATCAGCTCGGAGTTGCCCGAGTCCGGCGCCGCGTTCCCGAACGCCAGCGGCGCGATCGGGCTCGTCCCCAGGATCTCGTGCATCAGGCCCAGGCGCACCTGGCCCATGCCCTGGCCGCCCAGCTCCGGCGGCAGGTGCGTCGCCCACAGGCCCCGCGCCTTCACCCGCTCGCGCAGCGGCTCCATCGCCCGCGCGAGGCCGTCGAGGCCGAGCTCGCGCCAGATCGATTCCAGCGGCCAGATCTCCTCGCGCACGAACTCCGCCATCCAGTCCAGCTGCTTCTGGAAGTCCGGCTCGGTCGCGAAGTCCCAGCTCATCGGTGGAGCTTACGCCTGTCGCGCGGCCTCGCGCAGCCCGACACCGCGATCGTGATCGTCTGCTCGAGCACCGCGCCGTCCTGGCCGGTCATCTGCGCCGGCATCTCCAGCTTGCGCCCGCACACGCTCCCCCTCGCCTTCGCCGGCAGGTTCGCCGCCAGCAGCGAGCGGGGGCCCGCGTCGAGCAGCACGTCGAGCTCCGAGAACGGCACGTCGGGCAGCGAGGAGAAGGAGATCGACTCGACCCCGCCCGTCACCTTCGCCTGCCCGACCGCCTCGATCGTCACCCCTTCGCCCTCCAGCACCACCGCCACCTCCGGCGGCGCCGCGCCGGCGCGCGAGAGCACGTACACCGGGCCGTCGAGCGGCGCACGCAGTACCGGCGAGAGCACCGTCGCGGTGCCCACCGCCGACGCGCTCGGGCAGCTCGCCGGGTTCGCCGCGAACGCCGCCGCCCGGCACGCTTTTTGGAGGGTGCTCAGGCGCGGCACGATCCGCTTGGGGAGGGTCAGCTTCAGCTTCGCCAGGTTCGCCTCGCCGGGTCTCGTCGCGATCCTCACGTGCAGGTGCACGCCCGCGGCCTTGTTCGCGTGGGCGTGGGTCAGCGCCGTCAGCTTCGGCTTGAACGGCAGGCTCGCGCAGTCGGCCGCCTGGAAGCGCGAGGACACCTCCTCGCTTGCGCCGGCGCTGCTCGTCAGCGCGCCTTCGATCGCCAGCGCGCGGCAGTCGGTCGGGTTGAACACGAAGCCTTCGCGGTCGATGTCCAGGTCCAGCGTCTTCAGCTGCAGCGGTATCCCGTCGACGCTCTGCGGCAGCGGGTCGCTCGCGATCGTCAGCGCGGCCGTCTCGGGGTTCACGTAGATGCGCGCGCCCACCACGATCTCGCCGAGGTCGAACGGCCCCGCCATCGCCGGCACCACGATCGACAGGCCGAACGGCGCGCCCTCGTAGGGCCCGGTCAGGTACACGCTCCCTTCCAGCGGCAGCGGCTCCGCTCCCGGCCCCGCCTGCACGCTCGCGGTGCCGATCTCGCTGTCGGGCGGGCACGTACCCGCCCGGGCCTGCGCCTGCTGACAGAGGTCCACCTTCGAGAGCAGACCCAGCAACCCCGGCGCCAGCCGCACTTCCACCGCCTGCAGGTCCTCGTCCTCGTCGCTGCGTGACAGCGCCACCGTCAGCGGGCTGAACGCCCCGGCGCGGTTGTCGGTCGTCCCCGCCACGAACGACGGGTGAAACTGCGGCGCCGGACAGCCCCTCAGCGTGAACGGTTCGCTCGACGGCTGCGCCGGCGTTTCGCCGCTGTAGGGAGTCAGCCGCGAGCTCGCCCACAGCGGCGTCCCGCACGCGGTCGAGGAGTTCACGAGCGGTGCGTTCACTCCTCCGTCGAGCGTCAGCTGCACGTCTTCGAAGGGCAACTGCGGGACCTTCTCGAAGCTCGCCGTCAACTGCCCCGTCGCCTGGTCGATCGACGCGGAGCCTTCCAGCTTGATCGTCACCCCCGAGCCCTGCGCCTGCACGAGCAGCCGGATCAGCCGGCCTTCTTCGGCGTCGCCCGGCGTGCACGGGGCGCAGCCCGGATCGCCGATGAACACCTGGCCTTCCAGCGGGCTCGCCAGCAGCGGCGTCGCGATCCTCACCGTGCCGATCTGCGACTGGGGCGGGCATTCGGCCGCTGCCAGCGCTGAGCCAGGCTGCGAGGACGTCGGTCCGAACTGCTCGCTCGAGCACGCCTGCAGGCCGTTGGCGACCGACGGGGAGAGGGCCACGCCCGGCGGCAGGGCCACGGTCGCGCTGCGCACGTCCGGTGTCGCCAGCGCGTTCGGGTCTTCGTCCTGGGGGGTGTGCACGTCGAGCGTGTAGCCGCTCGGTGCGCCCGCCTGCGTGGTTTCCGGCGCGAGCGTCAACGTCGGGGTGAACGAGAGCAGTTCGCAGCCGGTGATCGCTGCGGCGAGCGCCCCTTCTTCGGAGAGTGGCTCCAGCGCGGGGTCCTCCCACGAATCGCCCGCGACGCCGACCGCCAGCGGCGAGCTCTGGCACTTGCTCGGCAGCGTCAGGAACGGGGTCGCCGGCGCGCCGCTCGGGCAGCGCGTCTGCTGTTCGACGCCGCCACTGACTTCGACCGACGGCGTGCAGAATTCGTCGCGTTCGAGGTTGCCCTCTCCCACCGTGCCTTCGCGTTCGAGATCGTGGCTGCTGGCCGCCGGCACGCCCCACAGCGTCAGGATCGCTCCCTGCAACGGCCCGGTCTCGGGTATGTCGTTCAGGGACCCCGTCAGCGCGTATTCCCCGTTCGCTCTCACGCTGACGTGGAGGAAAAGCGGTACGTGCCCCACGCCGATCGAGAAGCCCAGCTCGGCGGGCTGGCCGGGCGGCGGGACGACGTCGTAGACCGGGACGACCGTCGAGTGGAACGTCCCGTAGAAGAACGGCTTCAACGTTCCCACCTGCGTGTCGAGTGGACAGTTGAGCCTTTCGCGTTCCAGGAAAGCCCGCTGGCTGCAGCGGGGCACGGCGGTCGGATCGCCGACCAGGCCCGGCGGCAACACGACTTCCAGGTCCTTCACTGCGGCGCCGGCGAGCGGTGATTCGTGTTCCCCGTTCGCCGCCGACGGGAGTTCACGAGCAGCCACCGTGAAGGCGAGGCTGGCGGTCAGCTCGAACGGATGCGAGCCTGCCTGCATGTCCGCGTCACCGTTTTCCTCGGCGGTGTCGACGTCGAAGAACGACAGGCCGAAGGGCACAGGGCCGGTGTCGATCGGCGTCGTTTCGCTCATCGACGCGCTCGGGGCGCCGCCGCCGGACACCGTCGCGGTATTCGGAGCCAGCCCCCGTGCTCCTTCCGGGATCGAGACGGCGATCGTGACGACGATCACCGCGCCGGGCAGCACCGGGCCCTTCGTGGCGCTTTCCGTGTACTTGCAGGTGACGGTGCCGACGGTTTCTTCCCCACACGTCATCACGTATGCGGGCAAGCCGTCGCCGTCGGCGCTTTCGCCTTCGGCTGTGATCTTGCTCGATCTGACCCCGGCCGGCAGCGTGTCAGTCAGGGTCACTTCCCCTGCGGTCGCCGCCGCGCCGTCGTTGCGCACAATCAGCACGTAGGCATCGGACGCGTCGCCCACGTTGAAGTACGTGGGTTGAGATTCCGAGACGATGCTCCAGTGGGGTGCCGCGGTGCTTGCCATCGACGAGGTCGTCAGGGCAGCGCCGAGCAGCGTCAGGGCCGCGAACAGCGACAGGGCCGCTCTGCCCGCGAGCCGCACGGCGCCCTTCCGAGGAAGGCCCACCGGGCTACCCTCGAGCGGGGTTGCGCTTCGCTTTGGCGCTGTCGCGGGTCGCTCTGGGCCTGCGCCCGTAGCGTTTGTCCGCGCCAACGACGCAAGCCGCGCGCTTCCTGCGACTCCTGAGCTTTGCGCACTTCGCCAGCGCGCGGGCGAGGAGCTGGCGGCGGGTTGGCTTCGTCGACGGCGCCGCGGCGATGTTCCCAGCGCCCGCGAACGACGCCGACAGAGGCGCCGGCAACGGTTCCTGGGTGGGAGCCGGCTCGCGGCACGCGCCGTCTTGGCAAATGGGAACGCTCACGGGCGCGGGAAGACCACCGTCGACGCGAGCATCGTATACGTCGACCAGTTCATCGGTGTCGCTCGGCGCGAGCCGTTCGCGGGTGGCGAAGAAGACGTCGTCGCCGTTCGCGCTCGCGTCGAGGAACATGGCTTCGCCGCCGCTTTCCGCACCGGAGATGAGCTGCACGCCGCCGTCCTCGTACTCGAACACCTTGTCGCTGCCACCTGACACTCCCGGCACGAGCGGATCCGGGGAGGAGAAGAACAGACGGCTGCCGTCGTCGCTCAGCGCCCGTGGCTGGTGGAAGGGGGTGCTCGAGCGTTCGGTCAACCCCGCGCCGATGTAGGCGCTGCCGAGCGGCCGCGCACCTCCGGGGTCGCACGAGGCGCACACGAGCTCACCCGTTTCGGCGCTGTACTCGAAGACCTCGTGGTCGGGCACTTCCACTTCATGGCCTTCCTGTACGGCCAGCTGGCGATTGTCGTACCCGGTGAGCGGTTCCACCGACATGAACGCCAGGTGCCTGCCGTCCGGCGTGACGTATGTCTGCGACTCCGTCGGACGGCTGGTCCAGTCGGCGACGTCGCTGTCATAGGGGAAGGCCGCCCCGGCGCGCTCCTTTTCGATGTTCCTCTGTTCCGCGTTGTCGGGCGCCGCCAGCGTCGCGATGAACCGCAGGGAGCCTTCGCCGGCGGCCGTTTCGTGCCACACGTACAGGTTCGGCCTGCCGCCCTGCGCCCCCGCCGCCAGCTCCCCGTCCGCTACGAAGTAGACGTACGCCCCGTCTTCGGAGGAGCCGACCACCCCGAGCACGCTCGCGCCGGCTGGGCCTGCAGCGGCGTCGGCGTCGGCGACGACGTTGGTCAGCGCGCCGGTGTCCAGGTCGTAGCGGTACAGATCGCTCCCCTGCGTTCCAGCGTAGGAGTCCCGCGTGAGCGCTGCGCTGCTGGTGAAGTACAGGACCGACCCGTCCGCAGATGCCGTCCAGAACTGTGCGGGCTGCGGTTCGCAGTTGTCTTCCTCGGTTTCGCAGTCGGGCGGTTCGGCGCCAGGAGCAGGGGCCGAGACCTCGACCGTGGAGCCACCGTCGATGCGGTCGTAGAGCTCGGTCTCGCCCATCTGCGCGGGATCGGGCGCACCGCCATCCGCTTCCGCCTCGAACAGCACGTGCGACCCGTCTTCCGATATCGCGCGTGCGAGCTCGCCGGTGTGTTCATCGGTGACTTCGATCCCGCCGCCGGCCGCCGCTCCGTGCGGCGGGATAGTGCCGTCCGGGAGGATGCCCACGAGGCGCACCTGTTCGTCGACGGATTCGTAGAGATTTTCGATGTGACGGCCTTCGAATTCGCCCGCCGGCGCACCTGCGACCAGACTGTCGTTCGCCTCGAAGACAATATGACTGAAGTCCTTCGACGCTCCGGCGAACATCGGCACATCTTCTACTTCGAAGCATCCACCGCACCCAGCCTGGGGCGGTTTCGAGGGAGCGCTCGCGGTCACCAGCGAGTAGCCGGCCGGACCAGCCGCGCCGACCGCGCCGACCGGGTCGACCGGGCTGCCGTCCGTTGCGCGAGCGAACAGATTGTAGACGCCGGCGGGCGCGTTTTCCGTCAGCTGTTGCAGGGGAACGCGCACGACCGATCGCGACAGATCGTTGGAGAAGGCATACGTGACGCTCGGGAGGCTGTTCGCGGGAGCCTGTGCAGTCGGCGGGGACAACGCGGTCGTGTGCCAGCCTTCCTGGCCACGCGCGGCGAGGTAGGCGTTGGTGAACTCGTTTCCCGACGCACCGGCAAACGCCGCGTCGGCGTTCACGAACGCGATCGCACACGCTTCGCCTCCTTCGCACGGCGAACTCTGCGCGGGCAGCACCGGCTCGAGCGAAACAGCATCCAGGCCGCCCTTTTCGACAGGCGAGGCCTGCTCGTAGGCGCGGCAGTCAGGCAGACGTTCGGAGGGTCCCGAGCGGAACTGGGCGTTGGGGCAGGTATCGGCGAGGGCGGGGACCACGCCAACGGTGCCTACGACAGCGATCGCCAAGACCGCGACGAACGCTCCGACGGCGCACAGGCGGCCGATCATAAGGCTGCAGCGCGGGGCCGCCAGAGCCTCCCGCCCCGCTCTACCCGCCTTACGGCCGAGTCAGGACTATTTCCATTCGAGCGTCCCACCTTCGAGTTCCGCGATGATGGTACCGCTGTAGGTCGCTTCGGTGACCCCACCGCATACGCCGCCGGTTCCCTTCGCCTGGACTTTGGTGATGGTCGCTTCAGACTTCAGCTTGCCGGAGCTGGTTTCGTAGCCGAGGCTTTCAACCGTCTGCGGTTCGACGACCACTTCGCAGCTCAGACCTTCGGGATGGATTTCCACTTCGTTTTCCAGCGTCGCAGGTCCGTTCGCGTTGAATACGAAGTGGGCTGGCGAAACCGTGACTTTCTTGCCGAACCCCGTGCACCCGCTGAATGTGAGCACTTCTTTGTGTGTCGTCGATTTCAACGCGGTGATTTCGCCAGTCCCCGTCGCCGTCGAGCATTCGATCAATGCGGTGCCCGTTCTGAATACCTGAGCGCCTGACCCTTTACCTTTGGTTTTCCCGGTTTTATTCGCGACGAATTCGTGGCTCTGCGCAGAGACGGACATCGCGCCCGCGCCCGCGATGGCCAACGCTGCCAGCAGGATCATCCCCAGCATCATGGTGCGCTTCATGACGTCTCCTCACCGCTCCTTTGCCGTTGGCCGACCGACCGCAAGACTGCTTGTCGGTCGACTACACCCTGGTACAGTATTGTCACACTATGGGAGAATTTTAGCCTGCGGGCAGTTCAGATCGAACTATTCCAGACTGCCCAGGTTCTGTCAAGCCGAAGCAGACAGTTGTTTGCAATCGACCCTAGCGCCCGGATCGGACGGCTTCGACAGCCTCGCCAGGTTCTGTTCGCTTCCCGTTCGTCGGCGCGGTGCCGAGTGGGCCGCCCATACCGCCTACAAGGGCCGCCCCGCTTGTAGATTGAGCCTGTGGCACGGCCCGATCGACTCGAGATCACGCTGCTCGCGGGGACGCGAGAGCTGCTCGCCGCCCACGCCCGGGAACTGCCCCAGCGCGATGACCTCTGCGGCGCGTTCTGCGGCGCGCTCGCGCTGCGCGCCGCCGGAATCGACCAGCACGAGCGCGAGCCGCTCGACCAGGACGCCGTCGCGCTCGCGGCCGGGAGCGTGATCTCGCCCGCGCGCGAGGCGGGCACGCTTCCGCACGGCGAACACGGCCGGCGCGACTACCGGCTCTCGCTCGCGCGGGTGGACGACTCGGAGCTCTCCGGCACGACCGCCGCGGGCCTGCTCGACGCGATAGCCCGCGTATCCGGTGGAGCAATCATCGCGATCCCATACGCCGGCCCCTGGAGCGTCGGCACGCTCGCCGGCCTGTTCGACCTCGCCGCGGGCCTCGAGCGTCCGGTGACGCTCGTCGCCAACCTCGCCACCCGCCACCTGTGGGGAGCCGGCCCTCGGGTGGACGAGATCCTTGGCTACCTCTACGAGGGAGAGGGGCCCGGCCCTACGCCCGACTGGGACGTCGGGCACTTCGCCTGCGTGGTCGCCCGCGTGCGCGGGCCCGGGGGCAGCATGTACGCCCTCGCCGACACCTACCCCTCGCTCGGCGACCGCGGCGTCCACCTGCAGCCGCAGGAGCGGCTGGCGGCGGCGATCGACCGCCGCGACATGCCGGCGGGGGGCGTGCTCGTCGTCGCCGACGTACGGGAGGCGGCGAGCGTGCGCGCGGGCGCGCAGGCGGTGGGGCTGCGCGAGGGCATCTGGGACAACGGCACCGCGACCGCCGAGACGCTCGCGTGAGCGCCGCCAAGCTCGTCGCGCTCGTCTGCTGTGACCTCGGCTCGATCGTCCGCGGTCGCTCGGTGCTCGCCGCCGAGCTCGACGAGCACCTGCGCGCCGGCGTCGGCTGGGTGCCCGCCAACCACGCGCTCACCCCGCTCGGGCCCGTCGCCGAGCCCAACCCCTTCGGCTCGACCGGCGACCTGCGCCTGCTGGGCGACGCCGGCACGCGCGTGCGGGTCGGCGGCGAAGACGACCGTGAAGAGGACGCCGGGGCGCTGGAGATCGTGCTCTGCGACATCGTCGAAACGGACGGGCGTCCCTGGGAGTGCTGCCCCAGGAGCTTCCTGCGCGCGGCGCTCGGCGAGCTCGAGCGGGAGCTCGGGGCGCGCGTGCTCGCGAGCTTCGAGCACGAGTTCCAGCTGCTCGTCGCATCGTCCCCGGAGGGGGATTCGCCGCCGGCGCTGCCGTTCACGCTCGACGCGCAGCGGCGGACCGCGCCGTTCCCCGAGCAGGTCATGGGAGCGCTGCTCGAAGCCGGGCTCGAGCCCGAGCGCTTCTTCGCCGAGTACGCCCCCTACCAGTTCGAGATACCGCTGGGCGCAAGCGAGGGCCTCGCCGCCGCCGACCGCAGCGTCCTGCTGCGAGAGGTCGTCCGCGAGGTGGCCCGCAGGCATGGCGTGCGGGCGAGCTTCGTGCCGCTGCTCGACCCCGAGCAGGCGGGCAACGGCGTCCACATCCACCTCAACCTGCTGGACGCCGCATCGTCCCCGGAGGGGGAGGGCGCGTCGCTGCTCTACGACGCAGCCGCGCCGGCTCAGCTCAGCGAGCTCGGTCAGCGTTTCGCAGCCGGCATCCTCGCCCACGCGCGCGCGCTCAGCGCCCTCACCGCGCCGAGCCCCGTCTCGGGCGCCCGCCTGCAGCCGCACCGCTGGAGCGCCGGGGCCGTCTGCCTGGCGCCGCAGAACCGCGAGGCGCTGCTGCGCATCCCGCCCGTCGTCGAGATCGCGGGCGGGGACCCGGCGCGCCAGCTCCACCTGGAGTACCGCGGCGCCGACGCCGCCGCCAACCCGTACCTCGCGCTCGCCGCCATCCTGCGCGCCGGCCTGGAGGGGGTGCGCAGTGAACTGCCGGCGCCGCCGATGCTCGAGCGCGACCCGGCCGAGCTCGACGCCGAGGAGGCGGAGCGCTTCGGCGTCGGCGCGCTCCCGGCCACGCTCGCCCAGTCGCTGCAGGCGCTCGCTGACGACGATACCGTCCGTGGCTGGTTCTCGCCGCTGCTCTACGACGCGTACGTGAGCGTCAAGCGCGCCGAGCTCGAGGCGACCGCCGACCAGGAGCTCGTGGAGGTCTGCCGCCGCTATGCCGCGATCTACTGACGCGCTGCTGGCGGGGCTGCTCGCGGGCATCGAGCGGGAGCTCCCGCGCGCGGTCGCGCTGCGCCGGCGACTGCACGCCGATCCGGAGCTCGCGCACGAAGAGGAGCGCACCGCCGAGAGCGTCGCCGCGGAGCTGCCGGTCGCCTGTCAGGCCGTCGCCGGGACCGGGCGGCTCGCGCGCGTGGACGCCGGCGCCAGCGCAGCGGAGGGCCCGGCTGGCACACCGGCGGGGCCCATCGCCGTTCGCGCCGAGCTCGACGGGCTGCCGATGCGAGAGCGCACCGGCGCGAGCTTCGCGGCCTCCGGCGAGGCGATGCACGCCTGCGGGCACGACGTCCACATGGCGGCGCTCGTCGCGCTCACGCGGGCCGCGTACGAGCTGCGCGACGCGCTGCCGGCGCCGCTGCTTGCGGTGTTCCAGCCCAGCGAGGAGGCCTACCCGTCGGGAGCGCAGCAGCTCGCCGCATCGTCCCCGGAGGGGGAGGGTGCGCTCGCGGCGCTCTCGCCCGCGGCGATCCTCGCCGCCCACGTGCACCCCGAGCTGGCGTGGGGCGCCGTCGCGCTCGACCCCGGCGCCGTCAACGCCTCGTGCGACGCCGTCGCCATCACCGTCGAGGGGGAGCCCTCGCACGGCGCCTACCCCCACCACGGGCGCGACCCGATCCTCGCGATCGCCGACGTCGTCGTCGCGCTCCACGCGCAGGTCGGGCGGCGCATCGACCCACTGAGCCCAGCCTCGCTGACGGTCGGCGTGATCGAGGGTGGAAGCGCCGAGAACGTCATCCCCGCGCGCGCCCACGCCCGCGCCGCCCTGCGCGCGCACCGTCCCCAGGACCGGCTGGCGCTGCGCGCGCTCGTCGAGGAGGTCGCCCACGGCGTCGCCGCCGCGCACGGGTGCACCGCCAGCGTCGAGCTCATGCCCGGCGAGCCTGCGCTCGAGAACGACCCCGAGATAGTGAGCCGCGCGCGCCCCCTGCTTGCCCGCGCCGGCTTCACCCGCGCACCCGAGTGGCGCTCGTGCGGGTCCGACGATCTCGCCTTCTTCGGCGCGCTCGCGCCGCTGGCGATGGCGTTCGTGGGACTCGACGGCGCCGACGGGTTCGCCCCTCGCCCGCTCCACCACCCCGAGCTGCTCGTGCCCGACGAGGCGGTCGGCGCGGTCGCGCGCGCGCAGGCCGTCCTCTACGTCGCCGCGACGCTCGCCTACGGACCCGCGCGAGCGGCGGGCCCACCCGCTGGCGGCTGAGCGCGGGTACGATTGCCCCCGTGCCCGACCGCCTGTACTTCACTGACTCCGACGAGGCCAACGCGCTGCTCGCCTCCGATCCGATGGCGCTGCTCATCGGCTTCGCCCTCGATCAGCAGGTCACCGTCGAAAAGGCGTTCGCGGGGCCGCTCGCGCTGCGCGAGCGGCTCGGCTCGATCGACGCCGCCACGCTCGCCGCCGCCGACCTCGAGCCCGTCTTCCGCGAGAAACCCGCCATCCACCGCTTCCCCGGCTCGATGGCCAAGCGCGTGCACGACCTCGCCGTCCACGTCGCGGACCGCTACGACGGCGACGCAGCCCGCGTGTGGACCGACGCCGCCGACACGGACGCGCTGCGCGCCAACCTCGCCGCGCTGCCCGGCTTCGGCGAGATGAAGGTAAAGGCGCTCGGCGCGGTCCTCGCCAAGCGCTACGGCGTCGCCTGCGCCGCCGCGCTCGTGCCCTCGCACCCCACGCTCGGGGACGTCGACTCCCTGCAGGCGCTCGCCGACTACCAGGCGGCCAAGCGCATCCACAAGGCCGAGTGGTCGAAACTCAAACCGCGCAGATAGCGAGTCCCTACAGCTCCGGCAGCGGGTCGATCTCCGGCGAGCGCAGCGCGATGCCCAAACCCCGCAGCGCCACCCGCCCTGACTGCGGGTAGAAGCACATGTCGGCGGGCGCGCGGGTGCCGTACGCGAGATAAGTCAGCCCGTCAGGGCCGGGTCGCAAGGCGTGCGCCACGCCCGTCCCCGCCACCCGCGCGACCACGTCGCCAGCCCGAATCGGGGTCTCGTCCGGCTCGGTCGCCGCTCGACCCCAGAGCTCCAGCACGCCGTCCCCCTCCAAGATCACAAAAATCTCCTCCTCCACGGAATGACAGTGCGCCGGCGCCCCCTGCCCGCCCGCCCGGAGCACCACGTGGTTCAGGCCACTCGCGCGAGCGCCCGCAGCTCTGCCCAGACGGCGCGCCCGTCCGTCGAAGATCGCCTCCACGTCCTCCAGGGCCACCACGTTCGGTGGACGCTCGACCGCCGCCGGCGGGCACTCCGGCGGTCCGCACGCGGCCTCGCGCGCGAACGGCGTGTCACCCTCGCCCAGCTCCACCCAACGCGGGAACGACCACGCCACACCCGCGCGGGGAAGCGCCGTCAGGCCCGGGTCCGCGCGCTGGCCGAACACCAGCACGTCGAGCCCCCCATCGCCGCCTCGCAGGGTGTGCGGACCGCTTTTCGGGCGGTGCACGATGCAGTCGCCCGCGCGCACCGCGAACGTCTGCCCGTCCTGCCACAAGAGGCCCTCGCCAGCCAGCACGAAGAAGATCTCCTCGTCCGCGCCGTGCTCGTGGGCCGGCGTCGAGAAGTGCCCCGCGGCGACCTCGATCCGGCGCAGGCCCACCGTCCGCGTGCCCACCTCGCGCCCCAGATCGCGCCACACCCCCTTGATGTGCCCGACCGAGAGCTCGCCGGAGCGAGCGTCGTAGATGTTGGCCACCGCCACCTCCTCTCGGACGCTAGCAGCGCCGGGGCCGGCTGGGTGTCGCTCTCGACCTGTTGGCCAGCGAGTTCAGCTTCCTTTCACATTCCCCCGTCAGCATCCTCGCATGCGTCTGCTGGTCGTCGACGACGACCCCTCCGTGCGTGAAGCGCTCGCGCTCGTGCTGGACCTGGGCGGCTTCGACGTCGACACCGCCGTCGACGGTCGCGAGGCCATCCGCACGCTCGCCACCAGCTCCCCCGACGCCGTCGATCCTCGACGTCCTCATGCCCGGGCTCGACGGCCTGGAGGTGTGCAGGCGGATGCGCGCCGCCGGCGATCGCACGCCCGTGCTCATGCTCACCGCCCGCGCCGAGGTCTCAGAGCGCGTCGCCGGGCTGGAGGCGGGCGCGGACGACTACCTCGCCAAGCCGTTCGCCCGCGAGGAGCTGGTCGCCCGCCTGCGCGCGCTGCTGCGCCGCACCGGCTGGGAGGGGGACGAGCAGACCCTGCGCTTCGAAGACCTCGAGCTCGACCCCCGCGCCCACGAGGCGCGCCGCGGCGGGCGTGCGCTGGAGCTCACCCGCACCGAGTTCCTGCTGCTCGAACTGCTCCTGCGCAACCCCCGCCAGGTGCTCACCCGCGCGACCATCTTCGACCGCGTCTGGGGTTACGACTTCGGGCCCGCGTCCAACTCGCTGGAGGTCTACGTCGGCTACCTGCGGCGCAAGACCGAGGCTTGCGGCGAGCCGCGCCTGGTGCACACGGTCCGCGGCGTCGGCTACGTGCTGAGGTCGGCGCCGCGATGAGCATCGCCCGCATGAGCTTCCGCCGGCGCATGGTCCTGCTGGCGGCCGGCGCCGTCGCCGCCGCGATCGTGCTCGCGTCGGTCGTCGTCTACGTCGTCACGCGCAACGAGCTGCGGGGCCAGCTCGACGCCAGCCTGCTCTCGAAGATCACTCCGGGTCAGCAGTCCGCCGTCCAACTCCAGATCAGCGGCACTCGCAGCCAGCTCGCCAAGCTCGCCAAGGAAGGCAATCTGCCGCTCCCCGTCGCCGGCCTGTTCGGGCTCGGCGCCGGCGCGGGCACGTCCGGAGCGCAGGCCAGCGGCGGGGCGGTCGCCCCCGCGAACGCAGCAAAGCGTCTCGGCACCCTCGTCCGAGGAGTCTCCGGGGAAGCGGGCGCAGCTCTCGCCGAACCGGTCCCGACACACGCCGAAGCCCGCACAGCTCGCGCCACACCCAGCGCAACTCGCATCCACGCTGGCGCCGGTAACGAAACGGCGACGATCGAAGCCAAGGCGACAGCCCCAATCGGCAGCGTCTTCTTCGCCAAGAAATCGCTCGTACGCGTCGGACCGGGGCATCCCTCGCTCGTGCTGCCGCCCACGGAACTCGGGGGACCCACCGGCTACGTGCAGTTGCTCCTCTCGGACGGGGAAGTGATCCACACCCCCAGCAAGGGCAACGCGCTTCCGATCACGGCGGCCACCCGCGCGGTGGCGGCCGGCCGCAAAGGGACGTTCTTCAGCGACGCGAAGATCAAGGGCACGCCATATCGCGTGCTCACCGCAGCGCGCTGGCGCAGGGCGGAGCGTGGCAGGTGGCCCTGCCGCTGAACGACCTGGACAACACGCTCGGGCACCTGCGACTGGTGCTCGCGATCGTCAGCCTCGTGCGGCATCGCGCTCGCCGCCGCGCTCGGGCTGCTCGTCTCGCGCGCGGCGCTCGTGCCCGTGCGACGCCTGACCGGCGCCGCCGAACGGGTCGCGCGCACGCAGGATCTCGGCCATCGCATCGACGCCGGGCGGGACGACGAGCTCGGACGGCTGTCCGCGAGCTTCAACACGATGCTCGCGGCGCTCGAGCGCGTCGCGCCTGGCCCAGCGCCAGCTGATCTCCGACGCCTCGCACGAGCTGCGCACGCCGCTCACGAGCGTGCGGCCAACCTCGACGCGCTCGCGCTCGGCGAGCGACTGCCCGCGCACGAGCGTGCGCGCATCCTCGCCGCCGCCCAGGCGCAACTGCGCGAGCTGACGGTGCTCGTCGGCGACCTCGTCGACCTCTCGAAGACCGACATCGAGGAGCTCGAGATGGAGGACGTCCGCCTGGATCTGGCGGCCGGCGCGGCGATCGAGCGCGCCCGGCTGCACGCGCCCGACTGCCGCTTCACGCTCGATGCCGAGCCCTGCCTGGTGCGCGCGGCGCCCGCGCGGCTGGACCGCGCGATCGCGAACCTGCTCGACAACGCCGCCAAGTGGAACCCGTCGGGCCCGGCGGCAGCGCCCGTCGAGGTGCGCGTCGCGGCCGGGACGCTCGAGGTGCGCGACCACGGTCCGGGGATCGCCGAGCAGGACCTTCCCCGCGTCTTCGACCGCTTCTACCGCGCGCCCGCCGCGCGCGGGCGCCCCGGATCCGGGCTGGGGCTGGCGATCGTGCGCCAGATGGCCGAGGCCCACGGCGGAGCCGTCTACGCGGCCAACGCGCCGGACGGCGGCGCGAGGCTGACGCTCGAGCTCCCGCCGCTCGAGATGACCGACGGCCGAGCTCGCCGCGGCAAAGCCACGTGCGCGCCCGCCGGAGCCCGTCCCTGTGCCCGACCCGGGCTCCGCTCAGCCAGTTCCTCGCTCGCTCTAAGGAGATTCTCAGATGGACGGCGCTTGATGTGCGTCATCCACCGAGCGCCCGCGGAGCACGGGCAAAGGAGTCCCGATGTCTCAGCCAAAGCCGACCTTCGCCTTGACCAGATCGCATCCGCGACGCCTGCTGGCGCTGCCGGCGCTCGCCGCCGCGTGCGCGCTGCTCGCCGCCTGCGGGGGCTCCTCGTCGCCAGCGACATCCTCCGCCGCCAAGGAACAGCAGGCCGAAGTCAAGTACGCCGACTTCGCCAAGTGCCTGCGCGAACACGGCATCGAAGCCACGGCCGTGACCGGACCCGGCGGCGAAGGCCACGGGCTGCGCATCAAGGGCACGGGCGGACCCGCCAAGATGGAAGCCGCCCAGAAGGCCTGCAAGAAGTACCAGCCCGAACCGCAAAAGCTCAACCTCTCCCCGCAGGAAAAGGTGGAACGCGCGGAAGCCGTCGAAAAGTTCGCCAAGTGCATGCGCGAACACGGCGTCGAAGTGCACGCCTCGAGCTCCGAAGGGCGCGTCTCGATCCAGATCAACGGAAAGCCCGGCGCCGGTCCCAACCCCGAAAGCCCCGCGTTCCAGAAAGCGCAGAGCTCGTGCCAGGGGCTGCTGCCGTTCAAGAAGGGCGCCCAACGGTGGTCCGCCGCCCAAGCAGTTGGGGGGCTCGGAAAGCCATACCGCAAACGCGCCGAGCGGCTCATCCTCGGGAAGCACGCCTCGCGACCGGCGGCTGAGGCGTGGACCCGTGAGGAGCGTTCACTCGGGGCGCAGGCGCCTGCGCTGGCTGACCGCCGGCACGCTGGCGGTGGCCGTGGTGGCCGTGCTGGCGGTCGTGCTGCTCGGCTCCGGCTCGGGCGCCCATCACGGCTCGGAAACCGGCGTGCCCGCCGGCGACACGACCGCGAGCGTCACCCGGCGCACGCTGTCTGAAAGCTCGACCGTCGACGGCACGCTCGGCTACGGCACGACGCTCGAACTCTACGACCGGCTCGGCGGGACCTTCACCTGGCTGCCCTCCGTCGGCGCCGTGATCGGCCGCGGCGGCACGCTGTGGCGGATCGACGACCTGCCCGTCGTGCTGATGTACGGCTCGGTGCCCGCCTACCGCACGCTCAAGCAGGGCGTCGGCGACGGCCCCGACGTGACCGAGCTGAACGAGAACCTGATCGACCTCGGCTTCGACCCCTACGGCGCGATCACCGACGTCGAATCCTTCGGCGAAGCCACCGCCGCCGCCGTCAAGCGCTGGCAGAAGGCCGACGGACTGCCCGAAACCGGCGAAGTCGAACTCGGCCGGGTCGTCTTCGCCCCCGGCGCGCGGCGCGTGACCGCCGTGAAGGTGACCCTCGGGCAGGACCCGCCCGGCGCCACCACGCCGGGCAAAGGCAAAGGCTCGCCCGACAAACACAAAGACAAAGGCAAACCCGCGAAAGAAAAACCGGCGCACGACAAATCCGCCGCCGAATCGCCTGCCAAAGAAAAAGCGGCGGCAGAAAAACCCGCCAAAGACGAAGCTGCCAAAGACGACCCCGGCAAAGAATCGCCCGGCGGAGAATCGAGCGCGGGCGCCGGCGAGGTCGTGCTGACGACCACCTCCACCCAGCAGATCGTCCAGCTGAAGGTGAAGCCCGAACAACAGCAGCTCGCCAAGCTCGGCGAGACCGTCACCGTGCAGCTGCCCGGTGGCGGCGAGGCCCCCGGCCGCGTCACCGAAGTCGGCACGGTCGCCAGCGAATCCAGCAGCGCGGGCAGCGAACCAAAAGGCAGCGGCGAAAGCGGCGAATCCACGATCCCCGTGACGATCACGCTCGAGCACCACGTCGCCCACCTCGACGAGGCGCCCGTCAGCGTCGAACTCGTCAAGGGCATCCGCCGCAACGTGCTGACGGTCCCGGCGACCGCCCTGATCGCCACCGCCGGCGGCGGCTACGCCGTCGAAACGCTCGAGGACGATCGCCGCGTGACCGTCCCCGTGACGCCGGGCATGTTCGCCGACGGCTACGTCCAGGTCGAAGGCGCGGGCGTGCGCGAAGGCATGACCGTGATCGAGTCGCAGTGAGCGCCGTTCTCGAGCTGTCCGACGTCGTCAAGCGCTACGACGGCGGGGTGCAGGCGCTGCGCGGCGTCGACCTGACCGTGCGGGACGGCGAGCTGTGCGCGATCGTCGGCCCGTCGGGCTCGGGCAAGTCGACGCTGCTGCACATCATGGGCACCCTCGAACGGGCCACCAGCGGGCTCGTGCGGATCGCCGGAGCCGACGTCGCCCGCGCCTCCGACCGCGACCTGGCGGCGCTGCGCGCGCGTCGCATCGGCTTCGTCTTCCAGCAGTTCCACCTGCTGGAGGCCGACAGCGCGCTCGAGAACGTCGCCAACGGCCTGCTCTACACCGGCACCCCCGCCCGCGAGCGCCGCCGGGCGGCGACCGCGGCGCTCGACCGCGTCGGGCTCCGCGACCGCATGCGCCAGACCTCGGCGCTGCTGTCCGGGGGCGAGCGCCAGCGCGTCGCGATCGCGCGCGCGCTCGTCAGCTCGCCGGCGATCGTGCTCGCCGACGAGCCGACCGGCAACCTCGACACGCGCAACGGGCGCGAGATCCTCGAGCTGCTGCGGGCGCTCAACATGCAGGGCACGACCGTGCTCGTGATCACCCACGACCGCGAGATCGCCGCGACGCTGCCCAGGCGCGTGGAGCTGCGCGACGGCCGCCTGATCCACGATGGGGCTTGACCTCGCGCCCAGCCGCCTGCTGGCGGCCGACGTGCTGCGGGTCGCCAGCGTCGGTCTGCGCACGCGCCGCCTGCGCGCCGCGCTGTCGGCGCTGGGAGTGGCGATCGGCATCGCCGCGATGGTCGCCGTGCTCGGCATCTCGGACTCGAGCAAGGCCGGGCTGGTCGCCGAGCTGAACGAACTGGGGACGAACCTGCTCACGGTCACCCCCGGGGAAACCTTCCTCGGGGAAGCGGCGAAGCTGCCCGAAGCCGCCGTCAGGGACGTGCGCAACCTGCGCAGCGTGCGCTCGGCCGCCGCCGTGACGAGCGTGTCGGCAGCGACCGTGCGGCGCAGCGCCTTCATCGAAGCCGCCGAAACGAACGGCATCAGCGTCCAGGCCGCCGACCCGCAGCTGCTGGCCACGCTCGGCGGGAAGATGGTCCTCGGGCGCTTCCTGAACGCGGCCGACGAAGGCTATCCCGTGGTCGTGCTCGGGCTCGTCGCCGCCGAGCGACTCGGGGTGGAGCGGCTGTCCGCCGACGGACGGCCGCTGCAGGTGCTGATCGAAAACACCTGGTTCACCGTCGCCGGCGTGATCGGGTCGCTGCCGCTGGCGCCGGAAATCGAACGCGCCGCGCTGATCGGCTACCCGGTCGCCAAACGGCTGTTCGGCACCACCCGGCACGCCAGCATGCTGTACGTGCGCGCCGACCCCGAACGGGTGACCGAAGCCGACTCGCTGCTCGGCGCCGCCGCCAACCCCCAGAACCCCGAACAGACCAAGGTCAGCCGGCCCTCCGACGCGCTGCAGGCCCGCGCCGACGCCCAGAGCACCCTGACCGCCGTGTTCCTCGCGCTCGGCGCGGTCGCGCTGCTCGTCGGCGGCGTGGGCATCGCCAACGTGATGGTCATCTCGGTGCTCGAGCGCCGCCCCGAGATCGGGCTGCGCCGTGCGCTCGGCGCGCGCGCCGTGCACATCGGCGTGCAGTTCCTCGGCGAGTCCGTGCTGCTGTCGGCGCTCGGCGGGACGATCGGCATCGGCATCGGCGCCGCCGCCACCGCCGCGCTACGCCTACAACCAGGGGTGGATCGTGGTCGTGCCCCTGCTGTCTGTCGGCGGCGGCGTCGCGATCGCGCTGATCCTCGGCGCGCTCGCGGGCCTGTACCCGGCGATCCGCGCCGCGCGTCTCGCGCCGGCCGCGGCGCTGCGCAGCGTGTAGCTTTCGCACGCGATCGATGGCGAAGCGCGACGAGAGCACACCGACGAGCGGCTGGCGCGTGATCGTCGCGTACGCGCTGGTCTGCGCGGCCACGCAGGTGCTGTGGCTGACGTACGCGGCGATCACCACCGAATCGGCCCGCCGCTACGGCGTGTCGGTCGGCGCGATCGGCTGGCTGGCGGAGATCTTCCCTCTGCTGTACGTGGTGCTGGCGATCCCCGCGGGGATCCTGCTCGACCGCTGGTTTCGCCCGGCGCTGGCGGCGGGCGGCGCGCTGGTGGCCCTCGGCGGGCTCGTGCGGCTGGGTGGCGAGACGTTCGCGTGGGCGATGAGCGGCCAGGTGATGGTGGCGGTGGCCCAGCCGGTGGTGCTGAGCGCGGTGAGCAAGCTCGCCGGCGAGTACCTGCCGGTGGGGCAGCGCGTGGACGGCATCTCGCTCGGCTCGGCCGGCAACTTCGTGGGGATGCTGCTCGCGCTGGCGCTCGGCCCGACGCTCGGCGCGCACGGGCAGCTCGAGCGGCTGCTCGTGATCGAGGCGGCGCTGGCGGCGATCGCCGCGGTGTTGCTGGCGCTCGCGCTGCGCCGCGCCGGGACGCACGCGAGCGCGGAGCACGCTGCGATCGAGGGCAACGCGGCCCGCACGCTGTGGCGCGTGGGCGCGATGCGCACGCAGTGCGGGCTGGTGTTCCTGGGCTTCGGCATCTTCGTGGCGCTGGCGACGTGGCTGCAGACGCTGCTGCACCCCTCGCACGTCTCGGAAACGACGGCGGGGGTGCTGCTGGTGGGGATGGTGGTCGCGGGGATCGTCGGCTGCGCGGTGCTGCCGCCGCTGGTCGCGCGCAGGCAGGCGGAGCGCGCGTTCATGCGCTCGGCGGTGCTGGTCGCCTGCGGCGGGTGCGTCGCGCTGGGGGTGACGCCGTGGCTGGGAACGCGGGCGCTCGCGCTGGTTGCGATGGGCGTGGTGCTGCTGCCGGCGCTGCCCGTGATCCTGACCGCCGCCGAGCGCCTCGCGGGCGCCGCCGCGGGCACCGCCGGGGCGATCGTCTGGATGGCGGGCAACCTCGGCGGTCTCGTCGTCGCGCTGCTGGTGCAGGCGCTGGTGCACCATCCGCTGGCCGCGTTCCTGGCGATGGCCGGCGTGTCGCTGCTCGGGCTGCCGCTCGCGGCGCGGCTGCGGCCGGGGTCAGATCGCGCGCTCGCGCCCGCGCCAGTAGGGCTCGCGTAGGCGGCGCTTGAAGATCTTGCCGGAGTCCTCGCGCGGCAGCGTGTCGACGAGCTCGACCACACGGGGGGTCTTGTAGCCGGCGAGCCGCGAGTGGACGTGCTCGCGAACGTCCTCGGCGCTCAGCTCGGACCCGTCGTGGAGCTCGACGTGCGCGGCGAGCGCCTCGCCGAACTGGTCGTCGGGGATGCCGAAGACGGCGCAGTCGCGGACGCCGGAGAGCGTGAGCAGGCACGCCTCGATCTCGGCCGGGTAGATGTTGACGCCGCCGCTGATGACCATGTCGCTGGCGCGGTCGTTGAGGTACAGGTAGCCGTCGCCGTCGAGGTAGCCGATGTCGCCGCAGCTGACCAGGCCGTCGCGCTCGACCGAGCGGCGCTTGGACTCGTCGCCTTCGTAGGTGAAGTCAGAGCAGGACGTCGAGGCGCATGTACACCTCCCCCGACTCGTTCGCGGGCAGCTCGTGGCCGTCGGCGTCGAGGACCTTGAGAGTGGCCTGGGGAAGCGCGCGGCCGACGGTCCCGGGGTGGGCGAGCCAGTCCTCGCTGGTGGCGAAGGTGATGACCCCGACCTCGGTGCTGCCGTAGTACTCGACGACGATCGGGCCCAGCCAGTCGATCATCGCGCGCTTGACCTCCGGCGGGCACGGCGCGGCTGCGTGGACGACCCAGCGCAGCGAGGAGATGTCATAGCGGGAGCGCACCTGCTCGGGCAGCGCGAGCAGGCGGACGAACATCGTGGGCACCATCTGCACGACCGTGATGCGATCGCGCTCGACTATCCGCAGGAACTCCTCGGGGTCGAAGGAGGTCATGATCGTCATGTCCATGCCGTGGACGACCGCGGCGTTGACGTACGCGTTGGGCGCCGCGTGGTACATCGGCGCGGGGATCACCGCGCGCTCGCCGGGCGCGAGCTGGAAGACCTCCGCGAACAGCGCGCTGAGCGCCTCGCGCTGCGCGTCGGTGGGCGCCGAGCGCACGACGCCCTTCGGCCGGCCGGTGGTGCCGGAGGTGTAGATGATGCTGAAGGGCGCGGCCTCGGGCGAGCTCCGTCCACGGCTCGTTTCGAGCCAGCCAGTCCGGCCACCACAGCACGCCGCCATCCGGCTCCGCGGCCGGCTCCGTGTCGGCCGGGACGACGATCACGCTGACGCCGTCGGGCACGCTGTCACGGACGGCCGGCCAGAGGTCCGCGTGCACGACGAGCGCCTTGGCGGCGCTGTCGGTGAGCACGTAGGCGACCTCCTCGCCGCGCCAGTGCCAGTTGATCGGCACCCTGGCGGCGCCGAGCGGGATGGTTGCGATCGACGCCTCGACGAACTCGATCGAGTTGCGCAGCAGCAGCGCGACGCGATCGCCGGGCCCGATGCCGAGCTCGAGCAGGCCCCGCGTGGCGCGAAGCGCCCGCCGATAGAGCTCCTCGTAGGTGGTGAAGCGCTCGCCGCAGCGAACGCCGATCTGCTCCTCCACGACGGCTACGGTTCCAGCGCCGCGGACTCATCGAGGAACGCTTCGCGCAGGGCTCCGGCGAGGGGGGCTCGCGCGCGCAGGGCATCCTCGACCCCGTACCACCAGAAGTACCCGCCGACGTAGTACGGGAGGCCGGGGTCCAGCGAGTACGCCCACGTCATGATCTCTTGCGCTTTGGCGATCTTCGTGCCCCTCGCCGGCCTCGGCAGCCCGACCTCTCCGAAGCCGAGCGCGGCGTTCGGGAACAGCGCGTGCAGCTGGCGCATGTAGGCGGCGACTTCTTCGGATGTGGGCTCGCGCCCGCCGCACTCGGTGGGGTAGTAGGAGAGCAGCACGTAGTCGAGGCCGTCGGCGACTTCGCTCGGAATGTATTGCTGAGCAAACTGCACCGGCGTCAGCTCGGTGCTGCCGTCGCCGCAGTTGTCGGGGCCGAAGTTGTTGGCGTAGAGCGTGAGCGCGCTCGGTGCGCCGGTGGTGGCGACGTCATCGTAGGCCTCGGCGAGCTTGGCGGCGACGAGGGGGTAGGGCCCGGTCCAGTTGCCGTTGACCTCGTCGCCGATTTCCCAGATGTCCACCTCGTCGGCGAGCGTCCGCAGGTATGACTCGATCCTGGCCTGGAACGCTTCGGTGGATATCGCCTTCTCTTCGGAGGAGTCGAGCAGCTCGCCCATGACCGCGCTCACCGCGTCGATCTGCGGGAGCGCCTGCGCGTAGTAGGAGGGGGGCTCCCTGGCGTTGAAGTACACGCGCACCGTCGGCCGGACGGGCAAAGCGGCGAGCGAGCCGACGGTGTCCTGCAGGTGGGTGATCTTGTCGATGGTGACGCCGTACAGCGGCTCCTCGGCGCGGGCGGGGACAGCGGCGCCGGCTTGGGCGCCCGCGGCTGCCGTTGTCAGTGCAAACAGAAACGCGAGCGAGGCTCTCGCGCTCCAGGGGCGCGCGAGGGCGCGTGCGTACGTTCGGGGCGCGAGCGAGAACATCGGCGGGTCGCGCCCATCCTAACCGCATCCATCCCTACGGTATGCACGATTGTGATGACGCGATCGATCATGGCTCCGCCCACCGACTGGCCCTCGCTGGTGCCCGACCCGGCGACGATCACGTGGCGGCGCGCGGGTGACGCACGCGTTCTGATCGCCGCCGGTTACGCGCTGCTGCTGCAGGTCGCCCACCCGACGGTTGGCGCGGGGGTGAGCGAGCACTCGCAGTTCCGGCGCGACCCGTGGGGACGACTGCTGCGGACGCTCGACTACACGTGCACGATGCTCTACGGCGGGCCGCAGGCGGCGGGCGAGATGGGCCGCCGCATCCGCTCGATGCACAGGCAGATCAAGGGGACGAGGCCGGACGGGGAGCGCTACAACGCGCTCGAGCCGGTGGCGTACGCGTGGGTCCACGCGACGCTCGCACAGGCGATCGTGCTCGCCCACGAGCGCTTCGGGCGACCCTTCACGGCCGCTCAGCGCGAGGAGCTCTGGCGCGAGTGGCGCGCGCTCGCTCCTTTGCTCGGCATCCGCGCGGGCGAGCTGCCGGCGGACTGGCGCGGGTTCGGCGAGTACGTCGACGAGATGGTCGAGCGCCGGCTCGAGCACACGCCGGCGGTGGACGAAGTGCTGGAGGCGCTGGCGCGGCCGGCCGCCCCGGAGCTGCCGGCCGCGCTGCGCCCCGCGTGGGCGATCGCGGGCCCCCGGCTGGGGCACTTCCTGACGGTGACGACGGTCGGGCTGCTGCCGGGGGTGCTGCGCGAGCGCTTCGCGGTTCGCTGGACGCGAGTGAACGAGCTGGAGCTGCGGGCGCTCGCGCGCAGCCTGCGCGCGGCGACGCCGCTGATGCCGGCGTCGCTGCGGAACACCGGGCCCGGGTACCTGCGCTGGCGCGGGCTCGACCGCGTTGGGCAGACCTGACGCCGCCGGCTTATATACCGGAGCCGGCGACCCCGGCGCCGCCGAGCCGACTGGAGTCAGATGCGACGATGGCGCGATGCCTGGATCGGACCTCGCCCGCCTTCTGAGACGTCCCGGCTACGCGAGGTTCTTCCTGGTCGTGGCCGCGTCGCGGGCGACGGGGACGATGTTCAACGTGGCGGGGGTGCTGCTCGTACTGCAGCGAACCGGCAGCCTCGTGCTCGCCGGGATCACGGTGGCGGCGGCGACGTTGCCCGGCGCGCTCACAGGCCCGTTCCTCGGCGCCTGGCTGGACGTGGCGGCGAGCCGCCGGCGCCTGCTCGTGCTCGATCGGCTGCTGACGATCGCCGCGCTCGTCGCGCTGCTGGTCCTCGCCGGACACTGCCCCGACTGGCTGCTACCGGTGATCGCGCTCGCCTACGGGCTCACCTCGCCGCTGTCCTCCGGCGCATTCTCGAGCGTGCTCCCGGAGGTGGCGGGAGCCGAGCTCTTGAACATAGCCAACACCTTCGAGGCCGCGAGCATCAACACGGCGTTCATAGTCGGCCCCGCGCTCGCCGGTCTGATCGCGGGTACGGTTGACCCCGCGGCTGCGATCGAGGTCCAGCTCGGCGCGGGCGCGCTGCTGGCCGTGCTGATCGCCTCCGACGCGACATTCGAGCTGCGCCCGGCGCTGGCCGCCCGCGCCGGTCAGCGCCTGCTCGGTGCGGTGGCCGACGGGATGCGCAGCCTGCTGAGGATCAGAGCGCTGCGCTGGAACGTCGTCGTGAGCACGATCTACGTCGCCGGCTGGGGAACCCTGAACGTCGGCTTTCCGGCCTACGCCGAGCGAGTGCACGCGGGCGCGCCGGCCTCCGGCTACATGTGGGCGGCGATCTCGTTCGGGTCGATGCTCAGCGCATTCGTCTTCCGTGAGCGGGCGCTGCGCATGGGGACGGGAGCCCTGATCGGCGTCTCGTTCATCGCGATGAGCGCCTCGGTGGCCCTGTGGCCGCTCGTCAACGGGCTCGCCGGGGCCCTCCTGCTGGTGGCGTTCACCGGTGTCCTCGAGGGACCGAGCCTCGTGGCCCTGATCGCCGTGCGCCAGAGCCTTGCGCCGCCGCATCTGCGGGGACAGATCTTCGCGACGGTCTCGAGCCTCAACCTCGCGGCGATCGCTCTCGGCGCAGCCCTCGCCGGACCGCTGCACGCGGCCCTGGGCACGACCGCGACACTGCTCAGCTTCGGCCTGCTGATGCTCGCCGCGGGTCTGCTGACGCTCGCGACGAACACGAGCGGCGCACCGGCGAGGCGGGGTCGCGCAGCGGCTCGACCCTAAAGCCTCACGCTCGCCTCATGAGGCGCGGGGGGCCCGTGCCGTTCCGCTGATCGCCGCGAAGGCGGCGCGGCACTCCGCGACTTCGCGAGTGACGGCTTGCGCTCCCAGGCGCCCAGCGGCGTCCTCGGCCTGTCCGAGCATCTGGCGGGCGCGGTCGAAGTCCTCGGGACGGCCCCGGGCGATGAGCGCCCCCGCCCAGCGGGCGCGGGTGCGGGCGAGGAGCAGCGGCGCGCCGAGGCGCTCGTCGATCTCGATGGCCGCGGCGAAGTGGCGCTCGGCCTGCTCGTAGCGCTGCAGGGTCGTGGCGAGGGCGCCAAGCGCCCAGTCAATCGAGCCGAGCACGATGGCGCCGACGGCGACGATCTGCCCGGAGAAGGGCGCCAGCAGCTCATAGAGCTCGCGTGCGCGATCGACGGCGTGCACGTCCGAGCAGACGATCGCCCAGACGTACATGGCCATGGACCACGCATCGTTCGGCAGGACGTTCTGGAAGTCCTCCGCGAGCGCCAGCTCGCGCGCCTCGTCCTCGCGGCCGCCCTGGAGGAGGCCGAGCGCGGCGGTTGCGCGCCAGGTTGGGAATTCAGGCGACTCGGCGGCGAATCGCAGCGCCTGCTCGGCCAGCTCTCCGAGTCGGCCCTGGTACATGCGAATCTGGGCGAGCATCCCCCCGAACACCGCTGCCGCGTCCGGCTGGCCGGACGCGCTCGCGGTGTCGTAGGCCTCGATCGCCCATCGCTCGGATGCCCCGAGGTCGCCCTCGACAATGGCCCAACCCGACTCGTGCTGCAGCCGCGCCCAGGCGATCAGCGGCTCCGGCACGGAGGCCTCGAGCTCTCGCAGCGTCGCAAGGCCGGACTCGAACTTGGAGCGGTCCCCGGCCTCGAGGCCGACCATCGCGCCGATCCTCGCGGCCGCCCAGGTCAACCGCGGGTCGTCCAGGTGCCGTGCGAGCTCGGTCAGCTCGTCGCTGAGTCGTTGGCGCTCCTGCAGCGTGTCCAGCGCCCCGATCGCCCGGCAGGCGTTGGCGAGGGTGTGAGCGAGCGCCGCCGGATCGCCGCCGGATCGGGCGATCGCGATCGCCTCGGCGGCCAGCCGCCGACAGCGCTCGGGCTCACCGGCGTAGGCGAGCCCGCCGGCCAGCAGGGCGAGCACCTGGGCCCGCCGCGGATCGTCATCCGCGAGGGCTCCCGCCGCGGCCTCGAGCGCATGTACGCGCTCCCAGTCCACCGCCCCCATGAGCTGGCTGGTCACTCCCCGCGAGTTGGCCAGCACCGCGCGGCAGAGACGGTCGGCGTCGTCGAGCTCTTGCGCGAGCTCGGCGGCGTCGAGCAGCGTCTGGCGATACGCCGGATCCCCTGCCTGGCGCTCGGCTTCCCCGAGGCCGATCAACAACTCGCAGCGCTCGGAGCGCTCACCGTCGGAGGCCTGATCGTAGAGCTCGAGCGCCCTGCGATACCAGCGGGCCGCCTCGTCCGGGGCGAGCCGGGAAAGCGCGTGCTCGGCGGCTCGCCGGGCGTAGTGAAGCGCCTTGGCGGTGTCGCTGCTGACGACCGCCGCGGCCCAGTGGCCGGCGAGCTCGCCCAGCCGCTCGCCGGGCTCGTCCCCACACTGCTGCTCGAGGGCCTGCGCCACCTGGCGGTGAAGCAGCGCGCGGCGGGTGCGCCCGAGATCCTCGTACAGCGTGTGCTCGACGAGTGCGTGCGTGAACGTGAAGCGTCCGGCCCGATCTCCGTTCTCCTGCAGCAGGGACGCCGAGACCGCCTCCTCGAGCAGATCGAGCAGCCGCGCCTGTGGGAGATCGACCACCGCCAACAGCAGCTCGAGGTCGAAGTCGCGACCGATCACGGCGGCAGCGCTGAGCGCCGTACGCGCGTCGGGGCCGAGACGCTCGACACGCCGCCCGATGACCTCACGCACGCTCTCGGGCAGGCCCAGCTCGGCCACCTCGCCCACGACGTGCCAGGACCCGCCGTCCTGTAGCACGATCGCGCCGGACTCTGTGAGGTGACGCAACAGCTCAACGGCGAAGAACGGGTTGCCGGACGTCTCCCGGGCGATCTCACTGGCAAGCTCGCGCCCCGCCTCGTCGAGCTCATGCCCGGCCGCCGCTTCCATCAGGGCCAGCACATCCCCGGACTCCAGGCCGGTGAGCCTCACGCGCTCCACCCCCTGCTCGCGGTGAAGGTCTGCCCGCAGCGCCGTGAGCGGGTGATCGCGCGAGAGATCGGAGTCACGGTAGGTCCCGATCACCATCGCCCGCATCGCGGCGCCCGCCGCCACGACGTGGCGAAGCAGCGACAGCGTCGGCCCGTCGGCCCAGTGCAGGTCATCGAGGATCAACAGCAGCGGCTCCCGCTCACCGGCACCGCCGAGCAGGCCCGCGACGGCGGCGTACATCAGGTAGCGCTCCGTCTCGGGGTCGCTCTCGCGCGCGGCGGGCAGATCGGAGAAGCGATCGTGCAGGGCCGGCACGAGGCGCGCAAGGTCGCCGCCGAAACGCTCGACGTGGGCGTCGAGAACGGACTGCGGCGCCTCCTTGACGAGGTGCTCGAGCGCCTGCACCCACGGCTGGTAGGGCACGCCGAGATCCTCGTCGCTGCGCCCGTACAGCACTCTCGCGCCCTGCGCGTGCACCGACGACGCGAAATGGGAGGACAACCGCGTCTTGCCCACACCGGCCTCGCCGCCGATCAGCGCGAGACGCAGCGACCCCTCACACGCCTGCCCCCACAGCTCGCCGAGCCGCTGGCGCTCCGCCACGCGACCCACGTACCCTGTCGCCGGCAGCTCACGCAGGCGCTCGGGCAACGCGAGACCGGTCACCGGGGCGGGCTCCCACTGCAGCTCGAACGCCTGCACCGGCTCGGAGATCCCCTTCAGCTCGAGGACGCCCAGGGAACGGAAGCCGTGGCCGTCGCGCGAGCCTGCCAGCTGGCGCACCAGTGCGTTGAGCACGATCTGCCCGCCCGCCGCAGTGGCACAGAGGCGCGCAGCCTCGACGACCGGCCCGCCGAAGTAGTCCCCGTCCTCGACCGTCGCGTCACCGACGCTGACGCCGATCCGCAAGCCGAACTGCTCCTCCGCGCGGCGGTTGCGCGCCTCGACCGCCTGCTGCATCCGAACCGCGCACTCGAGCGACTGGGCAGCGCTGGCAAAGACCACCATCAGCCCATCGCCGAGGTTCTTGACCTCCCGGCCGGCGCTGCGCTCGAGCGCCTCGCGCAGCAGCTCGAAATGCTCCGAGCGCAGACCCTCCGCGGCCGCGGGACCGACCCGGTCGGCCATCACCGTCGAGCCGACGAGATCGGTCATCAGGACCGCAACCATCTCAGCGGAACCAGCGTTCATCGGCTAATCATCCGCGCTTTGCCAGGCTCGGGCTTCCCTGTCCCCATGCGCTGGACCACCGCTGGCCAAATGGTGCCGAACGCGAAGTGGACGGCATAGAACTGTGGCGGGAGCCACCGTGCGTCAGTCCGAAACCTCATCCTCGTCGGCCACAGGCGGCTGGACAGCCTCCAGCTGAGCCCGCGCCCATGTGACGGCCGCAGCTGCCCAAACGAGGGCTTGGTCGCGGTCGAGGTGGGCAGCCGGACTCGCGTCGTAGCGCAGCCTGACGGCAAACACCGACAAATGTCCGACCCCGGCCAAATCCTCAGGTATGTCGATGTCGCTTTTGCGGCATAGCCCAATCAGGCCATTCAAGTCGTGCGAGTAGGGAAACTCGACGCCGTTGACCGCAAGCACGGCCTTCAAGGCCTTCTCCACAGCCTGCTGAGTGTGGAAGCCCAGAACTCCATCCGTGATTCCCTCGATGGGAAGCAACGATCTTGCGGCGAACTCGTCGGCGGTCGCGAGGTCCAGCAGCACGCCGGGAGCGCCAGCTGGTTCAGACATCACGCCGCCAGCGGGCGACCCTCTGAGAGCGCCGCGTGGATCATACTTCCGTACACGTCGCCCCAAGCGCTGGCTTCGTCCTCGGTCACGAGCACAATGTCGGCGAACACGTCGAGGTCGTCCAGCGTGCACCGCAACCGATAAGTCTCCTCGACCACGTCCTCTACCGACATCTCGATCACCAGAAAGTCGAGGTCGCTGTGCTTTCCGGCCTCGCCCCTGGCGTGGGAGCCGAAGAGGATCACGCGTGTACCCGGCGGCGACGCACCGATTAGGCGCCTACCTGCCTCACTGATTGTCGCCTCATCTATCATTATGCCTTGCCTTGAGAGCCCAGGGCCATGGAAAACCCCTGTAAACGCGGGGTGTAAAGTACGGGAGCGACGGGACTCGAACCCGCGACCTCTGCCGTGACAGGGCAGCGCTCTAACCTGCTGAGCTACGCCCCCGCGGTGCCCCCGACAGATCCAGCGGCCGCCGCGGACATCCCCAGTATGCCAACCCACGCGCGTTGGGCCTTCTCCACCGAACCTGGCCGGGCAGCCAGCTTTCGTCTAGGCTTCCGCCATGACGCTCGTAGGGCCGCCTCCGCTGCTGAACTCCAAGCCGTGGTCGGTCATCCGCGACGACCTCCGCGACGAGCGCGCCGCGACGGTACCGTACCCGCCCGGCGAAACGCGGCCCTCGCTCGTGCGCACGCGCCGCTTCGCCAACGACCCCCTGCCGCTCCTGCTCGACTGCTACGAGCGCTTCGGGCCGGTGTTCACGCTGCGGATCTTCCACGCGAACGTCGTGTTCATGCTCGGGCCCGCCGCCAACCACTACATCACCGTCTCCCACGCGTCCAACTTCACGTGGCGGGAATCCCACTTCCGCGACCTCATCGGCCTGATGGGCGACGGCCTGCTGACGATCGACGGTGACTTCCACCGGCGCTCGCGGCTGATCATGCTGCCGGCGTTCCATCGCGAGCACATCGCCGCCTCCGCGGAGTCGGTCATCGAGGAGACGGAGCGCGCGCTCGAGGACTTCACGCCAGGCGCCACCGTCGACCTGTACGCGTGGACGCGCCGCCTGGCCGTCCGCGTGGCCATGCGGGCGCTGTTCGGCGTCGACCCGGACGGCGAGCAGGCACGCTCGATCGACGCCGCCGCCCTGTTCGAAGACGCGCTCTCCTTCTACTCGAGCGAGTACCTCCTGCGGGTGCTGCGCGGGCCCTTCACCCCGTGGGCAAGCCTCCAGCGCGCCGCCCGCAAGCTCGACACGCTGATCTACTCGGAGATCTCCCGCCGGCGCGCCACCGGCGAGCGCGGACTGGACATCCTCAGCCTGCTGCTCGACGGCGAGGACGAGGACGGCAACACGCTCACCGACCTGCAGGTCCGCGACGAGGTCATGACGCTCCTGTTCGCCGGCCACGACACCACCACCTCGACGGTTTCGTTCATGTTCTACGAGCTCGCCCGCCACCCCCACATCGTCGAGCGCCTGCTCGCCGAGCAGGATGCCCTGCTCGTCGACGCCAAGCCCACCGTCGCGCAGCTCCTCTCCGGGGAGCTTCCGGAACTGGAGATGGTCTTCGAGGAGACGCTCCGCAAGTACCCGCCCGCGTGGGTCGGCCCGCGGCGCGCGGTGGAGGCGTTCGAGTTCGAAGGCCACACCGTCCCCGCTCGCGCCTTCGTCAACTACTGCTCGTGGGCGTCCCACCACCTCCCCGACGTCTTCCCCGAGCCCGAGGAGTTCCGTCCCGAGCGCTTCGCCCGCGAGGCCGCCGCCGCGCTGCCCAAGGGCGCCTACGTGCCGTTCGGTGGCGGCTCGCGCACGTGCATCGGCATGCGCTTCGGCCAGCTGGAGGTGCGCGCGATCGCGACGCTCATCCTCTCACGCTGCACGCTCTCGCTGCCCGCGGACTTCACGCTGAGCATCCGCCAGATGCCCACCATCAGCCCCAAGTCGGGGCTGCCCGTGATCGTCGCCCCACGCGCCCGCGCAGCCGTGGCCGCAACCGGCCTCCCGGCGGCCGCCTGAGCGTTTCGACAGGCGCTCAGCGCAGGCGCGCGTTCATCGTCAGGCGGTAGCTCGGCGGGCGTTCGCCTTGCACGCTCGCCCCAACGCCCTGCACGTACACGTGCGGCTCCGAGAACAGCGTCAGCCGCAGCGCCCCCACGAGGAAGCCGAGCGGTCGGACGACCAGCTTGCCGTCGCTGGCGCCCGCCACCGCGTCCACCGATGCGCCCACGCCGAACAGCGCGCCGTTCGCCTGCACTTCGACTTCGCCGCCTTCGCTTCTCAGCAGACGCACGCCGAATCCCGCCGGCAGCGCCGCCTGTACGTCGGCTTCGTTTGTCACCGCCTGCGCGCTCAGCGCGCTGCCGCGCTTTCGCAGGCTCGCGTCGCTCAGCCGCAGCGAGCCGAGCTGGACGCGCTGGGCGCTCATGTCCATGTTCGTCACCCCGCGCCCTTCCCACAGCAGGCTCGCCGCCTGGGCGGGGCTCAGCGCGAGGCTCCTCGCCTTCACGTTCACCGAGCCGGCGTCGCCCCACAGCAGCTCCAGCGCCGGCCACGCGCTCACGCTCACGCTCTCCACGCTTCCGTAGCGCCCGACGCGCGACGAGATCCTGCTCGCGGCCAGCCGCGGCAGCAGCACCTGGGCGAGCGCCAGCACCACGACGACCGCGCCGGCCGAGCCCGCCGCGATCCGGGCACGCTTCCCCATCGCCAAAGCTTCGCAGAGGCGCTCCACGCGACGGTCGCTAGCCTGTGTGTCGCACGTGGGCGCGTAGCTCAGTTGGTCAGAGCACCTCGCTTACACCGAGGGGGTCGCCCGTTCGAGTCGGGCCGCGCCCATCCCTCGCACCCACTCCGCCACCCCAACCCCAAAGCATTCCCTTCCAGCCGCCGATGTCCGACGAGTCCCCCATCCGTATCGCGATCGTCGGCTCGGGCCCTGCCGGCTTCTACGCCGCCGGGCACCTGCTGAAGGACTCCTCAGAGCGCGTGCACGTCGACATGATCGAGCGCCTGCCCACCCCCTGGGGGCTCGTCCGCTCCGGGGTCGCGCCCGACCACCCGAAGATCAAGTCGGTGAGCCGCATCTACGAGAAGACGGCCGCCAGCCCCCGCTTTCGCTACTTCGGCAACGTCACCTTCGGCGAGCACGTCTCGCGCGAGGATCTGCTCGCGCACTACCACGCGATCGTCTACGCCACCGGCTCGCCGTCCGACCGGCCGCTGGGCATCCCCGGCGAAGAGCTCCCCGGCTCCCACGCCGCCACCGAGTTCGTCGGCTGGTACAACGGCCACCCCGACCAGACCCAGCTCGAGTTCGACCTCGTCTCGGCCGAGCGCGCGGTGGTGATCGGCAACGGAAACGTCGCCCTCGACGTCGCCCGCATGCTCGTGCTCGCGCCCGCCGAGCTCGCGCCCACCGACACCGCCGACCACGCCCTCGAGGTGCTCGCCGCCAGCCGCGTCGCGGAGGTCGTCATCCTCGGCCGCCGCGGGCCGGCGCAGGCGGCGTTCACGAACCCCGAGCTGCTCGAGCTCGGCGAGCTCGCCGGGGCGGACGTGATCGTCGATCCGGCAGAGCTCGACCGCGCGCTCGCCGTCGAAGACGCGGCCGCCGAGCAGGACATCACCCGCAGGCGCAACGTCGAGATCCTGCGCTCCTACGCAGAGCGGGCCCCCGTGGGCCATCCCAAGCGCATCGTGCTTCGCTTCCTGCTTTCGCCGCTCGCGTTCCTGCCCGACGAGCGCGGCCGCCTCGGCTCGGTGGAGCTGGTGCGCAACGAGCTCGTCCCCGCCCCCGCCGGGGGCCTGCGGCGCCCAGGCCACCGAGGAGCGCGAGACGATCCCCGCCGGGCTGGCCTTCCGCGCGATCGGCTACCGCGGCATGTCGCTGCCGGGCGTGCCCTTCGACGAGCGAGCCGCCGTCATCCCCAACCGCGCCGGGCGCGTCCTCGATCCCGCCAGCGAGCAGCCGCTGCCCGGCGAGTACGTCGTCGGCTGGATCAAGCGCGGCCCCACCGGCGTGATCGGCACCAACAAGAAGGACGCCCAGGAGACCGTCGACGCGCTGCTCGCCGACCTCTCGGCGGTCGAGCAACGGTCACGGCCCCGCCCACTCTCCCGACGAGCCGAACGCCGCCTCCGTGGAGGAGCTTCTGCGCTCGCGCCAGCCCGAGCTCGTCACCTACGCCGGTTGGGAGGCGATCGACCGCCACGAGCGCGCGCTCGGAGAGCGCGCCGGACGTCCGCGTGTGAAGCTCACGCGCATCGAGGACATGCTGCGCGTCGCCGCCGACGAACAGCCGTAGACTGTTCGGCCTAGAGGCCCCGTTAGCTCATCTGGTAGAGCGCCGGACTTTTAATCCGGTGGGGCGGGTTCGAGTCCCGCACGGGGCATTCGCGAAGCGCCTGGAAAACACGACGTTTTGAGGTTCTGGGCGGCCGCTCGCGGTGGACATCGCGACTTGGTCCCCATTTGGTCCCGAGATCGACATCGCGACACGCACAGCAGGTTCGGTGACCCCTGGACCGGCCCGAGGATCGGCATCTGCTGCTGGCGTCCGGGAGCGGGTGGGCCTGCGCTGTCTCGCCGTAGCGTTGCAGGTCATGATGTCTGGGCGTGCGGATCTTTGCAGTCGACTGGTCGGGCAAGCTAGAGGGGGAGCAGGAGTCCATCTGGCTCGCCGAGGTGCGCGATGGCGAGCTGACATCGCTGGAGAACGGGCGCCGCCGAGAGGCGCTCGTCGAACACATCCTCGAGATCGCCGAAGACGATCCAGAGATCGTCGTGGGTTTCGACTTCGCCTTCTCGTTCCCCAGGTGGTGGTGCGAGACGCAAGGGTGGCGCGACGTGCGGGAAGTGTGGACGGCGATGACGGCGGCCGGGGAGCGGTTGCTGGCGGCTTGTGAGGACCCGTTCTGGGGCCGCCCAGGCAAGCGGAACCCAAACCCACTCGATCGCCGCTACCGGCGTACTGAGACGGAGGAGAACAGCACCGCTAAGTCGGTGTTCCAGATCGGCGGTGCGGGCGCGGTCGGAACAGGCTCGATCCGCGGGATGCCGCACCTGCAAACACTCACGGACCACGGCTTCAGCGTCTGGCCGTTCGACCAAGTGCAGCCGCCGTGTGCAGTCGAGATCTACCCCAGGGCTCTGACCGGAAAGCTCAAAAAGAATCGCTGGGCCGCGCGTCACGCCCGCCTGTGCGAGCGCTTCCCGACCCAACGAGCGCCGATGCTCGAGCGAGCGGCCGGATCGGGAGACGCCTTCGACGCCGCCGTCTCAGCAATCGTCATGGCCGAACACCAGGAGCAGCTCGCCCGGCTGCCAGGCACGACCGACCCGGACATCGTCATCGAGGGCCGCGTCTGGAGGCCGCAATAGTCGATTGGACGTCGCTCAGAACGAGTGGTCCTTCCTGTCTCTGGCTCACCGAGATGACTCGCCGGCCCTTGGGAAGGGCCACGCGCAATGTCGTACCCTCGGCAGGTTTTCTTGCATTTTCAGCATCCTTGCATTACGCTGTAATAATGTAGCTCATGCAAGAAAGCGTCATTCTCGCGCAGCGTCCGACCCTTGAAATCGGCGCGCGCCGTGCCACCCTGCGGACCCCCGACCAGGTGTTCGTAAGCTTCCGTGTCAGGCGCATCGACGCGCTCAACACAGCCGAGGCGCGGAGGGCACTCTCCTACGCCTCAGACGCCGAGAACCCGCAGCTTGTCGTATTCCGAACCGCCTCCCCCGAGGCCAAGATGCTGCTGCGCGATCGGCAAGTCTCATACGCAGGCGAGGATGGCGAGTGGTTCCTGTTCGCCCCGCCGGTCTATGTCGAGCGCCCCGCCCGGCGCTCCACCGTGGTACCGCCCGCGAAAGCCTCTTCCCCGTTTGCGTCGCGCGCGAGCCGCATACCGCGCTGGCTGCTGCTCCACAAAGACGAGTCGCCATCGCTCAGCACCATCGCTCGCCAAGTCGAGTTGAGCGAGGCGACGGTGTCGCGCACGGCACGAGCATTGGCCAGCGAAGGACTCGTCGAGCTGATCGCCGACCCCAAAGACACGCGCGTGCGTCGCTTGCGAACACGCAACACAGCTGGACTCCTGGAGGCGCTGGAGCGCTCGGCATGGCCCCGGAGGGCGAGCCGTCAGACGTGGGACATCGGGGCGCGCGACGCCCCCAGCGCGATGAGCCGCTGGCGCGAGGCGGCGAACGACGCTAACGCAGCCCCGTACGCGGTCGGCGGACTCGCCGGCGCCGCCACCGTCAGACGTGTCGTGGAACCCGCCGACATGCTCGTCTGGCTGCGGCGCGAGGACGTAGCCGGCTGGAGCGAGCGCCTCCTGGCCGAGCCGGCACGCCCGGGCCCCGGGCGCGTGACGGTTCAAGTGGCACCCGACCCGTTCGTGCTGCAGCTCGCCTCAGAGCACGACGGCGTGAAGATCGCCGATCCTGTGCAGCTCTACGTCGACTGCCGGCTGGCTGGCGAGCGGGCGCTCGAGGCCGCCGACGCGATCCGCGAGGTCATGGGCTGGTGAAGCTCGTGCGCCCGAGTGAGCTGATGCGCGAGGCCGCGGCCGTTCTTGAGCCCGTCCGAGACGATGTCGTGATCATCGGGGCGGTGGCGATCCAGGTCGCTCTCGACGGCCAGGACGTCGCGCTGACCCCCACCCGCGACATCGATGCCGGCGTTGACAGCACTGCCGTGGATCGTGTCGTGGGTCAACTGGAGGCCAGCGGGCTCACACCGAGCGATATCCCCCACGAGCGCTCGTTCACGTGGGTCAAGGGCGATCTGAAGGTGCAGCTGCTTCGCCCGTTCCACCCCTTCCCCAAGGGCGCAGCCAAGGGGCTGCCCGTCAACCACCTCCTCCCGGAGCTCGATCGTCATCGCGTCGCGGTCGCCTTCGATGACACGCCCGACGTTCTTCGCTTCTGGGCTGCGAGCGCAGCAGCGCTGGTCGGCCTCAAGGAGGCCGCGTTCGGCCGCACCCGTCCCGGTGGTGAACCGGTCGACCGCGACTTCAGCGACGCGGCGATGCTGCTCGAGCGACTGATAGACGAGATCACCGAGGAACTCCGTGACCCATCACCGATGCGCGGGCGTGCGGTGCGCGCTGCCCAACGGCTCCTGACCGACGAGGCGTGCAAAGCAGCAGCGCGCGAGCTGGTAAAGACCGGCGAGCAGGACACACAACGTGGCGCCGAGCTGGCCGTCCAGCGCGCCGCGCAAGCCTTTCTGCGCAGCGTCGGCTGATCCCCGAGCACCAAGCCGCAACGAAGCGGCTCACACCAAAGAACCCCCTTCGGCCCACTTTTAATCCGGTGGGGCGGGTTCGAGTCCCGCACGGGGCATTCGCCTTCCCGGGCTCCCCAGCCCGAAGCGTACCGCGGCCACTTGAGCACAACAGACATTCGCCGGCCTAAGGTGACTTGATCTGGGCAAACATCTGCCGGCCGGCATATCCACATTTAAGGTCTCTGCTGGCGCGACGAAGAAAGGTGCATGCGGCGGTTTGCACTGGTTGGCCTGGTGGTCTCACTGCTGCTTGCCGGCGTCGCCGTGTTCGAGACCCGCGAAAACGTCTATGCCCGGCGCAGCGCCCAGGATCGCTCGCTGCAGAGCGCGGTCGGCGACGAGCTGTCGCTGATCTCCGGAGGCGAGCGGCAGACGACGACGGCGCTGTCGCTGATGCTCGTCAACCCCGCGGTCCGCCAGCTGCTGAGCGACCACACCCTCTCCCCCGCGGCCCGGCGCGCGGACCTCGCCAACACCGCCCTCAGCCTCGCGACGATCAAACGCTCGTCGTTCGTGCCGCTGAGCGCCGCATGCCTCGACGACGGCCGGGGGCGCCAGCTGGTGTGCGCCCCCTCGGCGCGGCCGGTCGTGTTCCCGCCGGCGCTCGGGCGGAGCTTCGTGGCCCTCGCCGACAGCTCTCCGGTGGGCGCCGCCAGCGGCGCGTTCCTCTCGCCTGTCGACGGAACGCTGTCGGTCGCCTTCCTCGCGCCGTTCCGCCTCGACGGCCGCCCGCTCGGCCTCGTGCACCTCGACATCGGCCTCGCCGCCGCCCGCGGATCGAGCAGCCTGCTGATCGAGGGCATGCCGCACGTGAGTATCCAGCTCGGCAGCTTCCAGCGCGGGCGCGTGACGCTCGACGGTCCCTCCAGCACGATCGCCGCGCGCGGGCTGCGATCGCCGCGCTCCCTGCTCGTGGGCGGCGCCGAGCTCGGCCAGCATCCTCAGCCCACCGAAAACGAAGGCCACCGCGCGATGGCGGCCACACTGCCGCTGACGATCGGCCCCTCCGACCAGCGGATCGCGGTGGTGGCCACCGACACCCACCCCGACCCCGACCTCCTCAACGCCTGGAGCACGGGACTGCTGACGGTGCTGGCGATCGCGATCGTCACGCTGCTCGGCTCGTGCGCCGGGCTGGCGGTCTCCAGCCGCAGGGTCGAGCGCGAGCTCTCGACCGACCCCCTGACCGGCCTGCGCAACCGTCGCGCCCTCATCGAGGAACTGCCGCGCGTCTGCCAGCGGGCCACCGAGGAGAAACCGGCGTACGTGTGGTTCTTCGACCTCAACGGCTTCAAGAGCTACAACGACTCCTTCGGACACGTCGCCGGCGACACGCTGCTCGCGCGCCTCGGCGGTCGCCTGCGCGACGTGGTGGCGCCGTTCGGCTCGGTGTACCGGCTCGGCGGGGACGAGTTCTGCGCGCTCGTCACCGGCTGCGTGCAAGACCCACACGCGCTGTTCCTGGAGGCCCGCCAGGCGCTCTCCGAACAGGGCGGCGCGTTCACCGTGACCTCCGCCGCTGGGGCCGTGGAGATCCCCCGCGAAACGCGCGATCCGACGCATGCGCTGAGGCTCGCCGACCAGCACATGTATCGCGAGAAGGCGTCCAGCCGCGGCGGTGCGGCCGAACTGATCACCGCCGTGCTGCACGCGGCGCTCGCCCAGCGTCACCCAGACCTCGGCGAGCACTCCGACGACGTCGCCGGCGACGTCGAGCTGCTCGCGCGGACGATCGGGCTCGACGAGGAGACGATCGGCCTTATCAGCAAGGCCGCCGACCTCCACGACGTCGGCAAGCTCGGCATCCCCGACGAGATCATCACCAAACCGGGGCCGCTCACGGACGAGGAGTGGGAGTTCATGCGCCAGCACACCGTCATGGGCGAGCAGATCATCGCCGCCGCCGGCCCGTCGCTCGAGCGCATCGGCCCGCTCGTGCGCGCCAGCCACGAGCGCTGGGACGGCAAGGGCTACCCCGACGGCCTCGCCGGCGAGGACATCCCGCTCGGCGCGCGCATCATCACGATCTGCGACTCGTTCCGCGCGATGCTCGACGAGCGTGTCTACAAGGAGGCGATGTCGCTCGACGACGCCCTGCGCGAGCTGCGCCGCTGCGCCGGCAGCCAGTTCGACCCGGAGCTAGTCGAGGTGTTCTGCCGCCTCGTCAACGAACAGACCGAGCTCGCGCCGATACGTAGCTGAGGCGCGACTCGATCACCTTGAACTTCCCGCTGTGCCCCTGCTCGCGCGGCAGCTCGGCCACGACCGCGACGTCGAGCCTTGGACTGGCGACGCCGGCGGCGAGCAGCTGCGAACGCAATGTCGCGTCGACGCGCCGGCAGACCTCCTCCCTCGCGACCGCGTCTCTGAGTACGGCCAGCACGTGCAGGCCGTCGTCGTCGTGGACGATCTTGTACTGGCGCAGGCCGGGGAGCGCGCTCATTGGGCTCCTCAGCGTGAGTGGGTGCACGGCGATGGTCCGCCCGCCGACTCCTTCCATGTGCAGCACCTCGTCGCTGCGCCCCTCCACCGACAGCATCCGCGCGAACGGGCGGCCGCAGGGGCAGGGGGCGGTCGTGCGCGTCACCATGTCGGAGATCTCATAGCGCAGCACCGGCTGCGTGCGCTTGATGAAGCTGGTGACCAGCAGCTTCATCCCGGCGACGCCGTCTGGCACGGGATCGTCATGCTCGTCGACGACGTCCATCAGACCCAGGTCCTCGAACATGTGCATCCCCTGGTGATGCTCGCAGTCGCCGGCGTAGATGCCCTCGGTCGTGCCGTAAAGGTCGAAGGGCTCCACGCCCCAGGCGGCGCGGATGTTGGCGGTCATGTCCTCGGTGCAGACCTCGCTCGTGGTGGTGACGACACGCGGGGCTATGCGCAGACGCTCCTCGAGCTGCTCCAGCGCCAGCAGCGAGGCCATCGACGGGTACGCGCCCAGCCGCTCGGGACGGTGCCCGTTGAGCGCGGCCACGAGCTCGGGGAGTGGCGCGCGGGTATCGAGGCCACGCACCGCGGAGAGACCCAGGTCGATGCTCATGCCGAAGCGCGCCATCATGTGCAGGGGGCTTGCGGCCCCGACCACGGCGACGCGCGTCCGGCGCCCGAGCCGGGGGCGGTTGCCGATGAGCTCGCCCCACCGCAGCAACGCGGTCAGGCACTGACGCCATTCGTCGCGGTCGTAGACGAAGATGCCCTTGCTTCCAGTCGTGCCACCCGTTGGCAGGCAGCGATACGCGCCGAGGTAGAGCTCGTCACCGCGCACGCGCTCGAGATGGGCCTCCACCTGGGACAGGCGCAATCGCGGATCGGTGACCCATTCGTCGAAGCGCTCCATCAGCATGTCCTTGGTCACGACCGGTAGAGCGCGGACATCGAGATCGTCGGCGAGCTCGATGCCGGCATACAGCTCGCGATAGAGCGGTGACGCAGCGGCCGCGTGGCGTGCCGTCGCCACCAAGCGACGCTGCTGGATAGCCAGCAGCTCCTCGCGCGACGTGTCCGGCGACGTCAGTCGCCGGTGGTGGCGGATCGACCCGGTGAGATCGCCGAGGCGGCGGATCACCGATCCCTCGCTCACGGTAATGCGGCCTGCGCTAGCGGGCGGCGTGCACGAGCCGCGGGCGCCGCTCGACCCACGGCCGCGCCTGTTCGAGCTGTGCGGCCAGCGCGATCAGCGCTCCGTCCTGCCATGGCCCGGCCACCAGCTGCACTCCTACCGGCAGGCCGTCCTCGCTCCAGTGCAGCGGCAGGCTCACCGCCGGCAGCCCCGTGACGTTGCCGAAGGCGGTGAACGACACGCTGCGCACGACATCCAGCACCGGCTGGTCGGGCGCCGCATGCTGCGCGGCCATGATCGCGCCGGCCTGCGGGGGCAAGATCGCGGAGGTGGGCGTCAGCAGCACGTCGAAGTCGCGGCCCCAGCGCACCGTCTCGCGGCGGCTGAGCAGCTCCAGCGTGCGGGCCGCCAGCGCGTAGTCGTACGCGCCGAGCTCGCCGGCGTGGGTGCGCTGGTGGGCGATGTGCGGCTCCACCGCCGACCAGTCCACTCCCTCGTAGTCGGCGAGGCCTCCGACGGTGAGGGTGATGAACGAGGGCACCATCTGTTCAGAGATCGTCGGCACCTCGACCTCCTCGACCGTGTGGCCGAGCTCCTCCAGCGACGCCGCAGCCGCGCGTGCGCCGGCGGTGCACGCCTCGTCGGTGGGTATGCCCATCGGCGCCTGCGCCATCAGGCCGATCCGCAGCGGGTGGGCGGGCTCGAATCCCCTGCCCGGCTCCTGCGCGAAAGGCCGCTCCGGCGCGGGCGCGTTGTACCAGGCCTGCGTGTCGAAATAGGCGATCGCGTCGAGCACCGCCGCCGAGTCGGCCACCGTGCGCGCAACAACTCCCTCGACGACCGCGCCCAGCCAGCTCTGCGCCAGTCGCGGCACGCGCCCGCGGCTGGGCTTGAAGCCGACGAGCCCGCAATAGGAGGCGGGAATGCGGATCGAGCCGCCGCCGTCGTTGGCGTGGGCGATCGGGAACATCCCCCCGGCCACCGCCGCGGCTGCGCCGCCGCTCGAGCCTCCCGGCGAGCGCTCGGTGTCCCATGGGTTGCGGGTGATGCCGTAGCGCTCGTTCTCCGCCACAGTCATCACCCCGAAAGCGGGGGTGTTGGTGCGAGCGCAAAGAACGAAGCCCGCGCGCGCGAGCGCGTCCACCACCAGCTCGCTCTGCTCGCTGGGGCCCTCCGGGGCCCCGTTCGAGCCGTACGTCACCGGCCATCCCGCCACAGGCGTGAGGTCCTTGATGGGCAGCGGCACGCCGAGGAATGGAGACGGGGCGCCCTCGCCCGAGCCCTCGCCGCCCGCCAGGCGACGGTCGGCCTGCGCCGCCGCCGCACGGGCGTCCTCGTCGTTGCGCCAGATCACCGCGTTCAGCTGCGGGTTGCACTCGTCGACCGCCGCCAGGCACGCCTCGAGCAGCTCGCCCGCCGACAGCTCGCGAGCGCGCAGCGCCGCGGCGAGCTCCAGCGCCGACGAGGAGGGCCCTAGCGAGGACATCGCCGCGACACTACCACGCTGCACGCGGCGCGGGGCCTACTCCGCGTAGCTGAACCTGATGATCGCGACCGTCAGCATCGCCAGCCCGAGCAGGGCGACGACCGCCGCCTCGACGAGGCTGGGCACGTGCCAGCTCCACCACGTGACGCCTGGGTCCAGCGTACGCCTGGCGACTGCGCTGATGTGCAGGTGAGCGAACACGACCCGGCGCATCGGGTCGACCGCGTAGGTGACCGGGTCGAGGCGGTTGAGGATCTCGAGCCACCGCGGCAGGCCCGAGACCGGGAACAGCGCGCCGGAGAGGAAGTACATCGGCAGGATCGCCATCTGCATGAACGTCATGAACGACTGGATCTGGGTGATCCGCGCGGCGACCATCACCCCGAACGCCGTGATCGAGAACGCGAGCAGCACCTGCAGCGCGAACACCTCCAAGATCAGCACCGGGGCGTAGGGCACACCGACGAGCCCCGCGAGGCACAGCACGATCACGCCCTGAAGGCTCGCGACGGTGGCGCCGCCGAGGCACTTGCCGATCACCAGCGAGCTGCGGCGGACGGGCGCCACCATCATCTCACGCAGGAAGCCGAACTCGCGGTCCCACACCAGCGACGCCGCGGAGAACATCGCGATGAACATCACCGCCATGCACAGCGCGCCGGGATACACGAACGTGCGCAGGTTGACGCCGTGGGTGCCGCTGGACAGCAGGCGGGAGAGCCCGGTGCCGAGCACGAACAGGAACAGGAACGGCTGTATCAGCGTGCTGACCATCCGAAGCCGTTCGTGACTGAAGCGGATCAGCTCACGCTTCCACACGACCTTCACGGCGCGCAGCTCGCTGCGCAGCGTACGCGTGGGCACGCGCACACGGGGAATCTCGTGGCGCGCGCCCGGCTCGCGGCTCGTCGCGAGCTCGTCGCCCGCCGGCGCGTGCACGCCCGCGCTCGAGGCGGCGCCGGTGGCCATCAGCGGTGCATGATACCGCCGGCTCTGCGGCGTTCGTCGTTGGAGTCGGACTCCGCGTCGCGGATGGTGGTGCCGGTGTAGGACATGAAGACGTCGTCCAGCGAGGGCCGCGCGACGCTCACCGAGCGGATCGGCACGGGGAGCTCGGCGAATAGACGCGGGACGAACTGCTCGCCCTGTGGCACGCCGAATGTCACCAGACCCTCCGCCACCGTCGCCTCGATCGCGAAGCGCTCGCGAAGCGCCGCGATCGCCGCGTCGTCGTCGTCGGTCTGGATCTGCACGCGGTCCCTGCCCACTTTCGCCTTCAGTGCCTCGGGCGTGTCGAGGACGATGATCTGGCCCTGGTCCATGATCGCGATGCGGTCGCAGTACTCGGCCTCGTCCATGTAGTGGGTGGTCATGAAGATGGTGATGTCCTCGCTGCGCCTTCAGCTCGCGGATGTAGCGCCAGATCGAGCTGCGCGTCTGCGGGTCGAGTCCCACCGTCGGCTCGTCGAGGAACAGCACGCGCGGAGAGTGCAGCAGGCCGCGCGCGATCTCCAGGCGTCGCCGCATTCCGCCGGAGTACGTGTTCGCGAGGCTGCCCCGCCGCTCCCACAGCCCGACCATCTCCATCACCTGGCGCATGCCGCCGTCGACGAGCTTGCGCGGCACGCCGTAGAGCTCGGCGTGCAGGCGCAGGTTCTGCTCGGCCGTCAGGTACCCGTCGAGCGTCGTCTCCTGGAAGACCAGGCCGATGTTGCGGCGGACGTCGTCGCGTTCGGTGAACACGTCGTGTCCGGCCACGAACGCCGAGCCGCCGCTGGGACGCACGAGCGTGCACAGCATCCCGATCGTCGTCGACTTGCCCGCTCCGTTGGGGCCCAGGAAGCCGAAGATCTCGCCGCGGGCGACCTCGAAGTCGATGCCCCGCACGGCCTCCACCTCGGCGTAGCTCTTGGCCAGCCCTTCGACGGCGATGGCCGGGCCGCTCGAGCCGTCGAGCGCCGACACCGCGGCCGCGGCCGCCCCGTCGGGCACGCGCGGACCGGCAGCGCTCCCGCCGTCGGGCGCGCGCGGCGCAACCCGGGCCGCGCCGACCGGGTCGTTGACGCGGTCGTCCGACGCGGTGGCTTGTGTGGTGGCTGGCTCGCTCAACTGTCCTTTCCAACGGTATCGCCATCGTGCCCGGCGTCCTGCCCGCCATCGCCGCCGCGCTCGCCGTCGGTGTCCCCGTCGGCGAGGATACGGTAGATGTCGCGGCGGGCCGTCGCGAGCACGTCGCGCGCCTTGGACATCTGGCCGGCGCTGCCGGTGCGCATCACCTGCATGAACGCGAAGGCCACCTCGCGCATCAGCCGCCCGAGCTCGTGGGCCTCGCCGGGGCCGAGGTCGCGCTGCTCCCACGGAGCCGGGCGGTCCTCGCCACGCTCCTGCACGAGCTTGCGCCCCGCGTCGGTGAGCGCGAACAGCTTCTGCCCGTCGTGCTCCTCGGTGCGGATCAGGCCCTCGTCCTCGAGCTGGGCGAGCGCCGGGTAGACCGAGCCCGGGCTCGGGCTCCACATGCCCCCGCTTCGCTCCTGGACCTCCTGCATGATCTGGTAGCCGTTGCGCGGCTCCTCGGCGAGCAGCAGCAATGCCGCCGTGCGGATGTCGCCGCGGCGCGCCCGCCGGCCGCGCCCGCCTCCGCCGAAGTGGCCGCGAGGCCCGCCGCCCCGTCCGAAGCCGTAGGCACCGCCGCCACCGCCGAACTCGGCGCGTGGGCCGTGAGCGTAGCCGCGCTCGCCACCATCGCGGGAGCTGCGGCAGGACCGCGACCCTGTTGAGTAAATCGCATTCGCAAACATATCTAGTTCCTATCGTGAGCTATCAAAGTAGTTACACGATATATCGTCATGCTCGTTACGTCAAGTCCCCCCCCGGAGCCGGGCCGGACACGTCGAGACGGTCACCAGCCGGGTCGCTACGCGGCGTAGCGCCGGGCGGCGCGGGCACGGGCCTTCGCCGCCTCGATCTCGCGGCTCTTCGGCGCGGCGCTCGTCACCAGTTCGCCGAGCAGCCGCTCGGAGACCACGGTGACCGCGTCGACGGCGCGCTCGAACGCGTCGGCGTTCGCGGCCGAGGGCTTGGTGAAGCCGCTGATCTTGCGCACGTACTGGAGCGCCGACGCCCGGATCTCCTCGTCGGTGGCCCGCGGCTCGAAGTTGTGGAGGTTGCGGATGTTTCTGCACATGCTCCGATCGTAATCGATCGTCGTGCGAGCGCCTTCGGCGCTGGGCACGCCGAGTCGCTTACGATCTCCGCTTAGCTGGGGGGCGCCTGGGCGAACCAGGCGGCTGCGCTGCGAGGCTCAGTGCCTGAAGTGGCGTACGCCTGTGGCGACCATCGCGGCGCCCGCTGCGTCGGCGGCGGCTACTACATCTTCGTCGCGGACCGAGCCGCCTGGCTGGATGATGGCGCTGATGCCCGCGTCGAGCGCTAGCTGGGGGCCGTCGGCGAAGGGGAAGAACGCGTCGGAGGCGAGCGCCGCGCCGGCCAGTTGGGACGGCCGGAACTCGCGCGCCTTCTCGACGGCTATGCGCACGGCGTCGACGCGGCTCATCTGCCCGGCGCCGATGCCGATGGTGGCGCCGTCGGCGGCGATGACGATCGCGTTGGAGCGCACGTGGCGGCAGACCGTCCACGCGAACAGCATGTCCCGCCACTCGGACTCGCTCGGCGCCTTGGCGCTCATCGTGCGCATCTGCTCTCGCGTCTCGGAGACGACGTCGTGGGTCTGCACGAGCTGTCCGCCGATGACCGGCTTGGCTTCGAGCTCGTGGGCGGGCGCCGGCCAGTCGCCCAGCTCCAGCAGGCGTACGTTCTTCTTGGCCTGCAGGGTCTCCAGCGCGGCGGCGTCGTAGCCGGGGGCGAGCAGCACCTCGATGAACTGCTTGGCGAGCTCCTGGGCGAAGGCGCCGTCGACGGGCCGGTTGACGGCGATGACGCCGCCGTAGGCGCTCTGCGGGTCGCACGCGAAGGCGTGTTCGTAGGCCTCCAGAGCGCTGGCGGCGACGGCGCAGCCGCAGGGGTTGTTGTGCTTGACGATCGCGCACGCGGGCTCGTCGTGGGTGCCCGAGAGGGTGAACTCCTCCACCAGCTCGCGCGCGGCGCTGAGGTCGAGCAGGTTGTTGAAGGAGAGCTCCTTGCCGTGCAGCTGCTCGACGCCGGCGAGCAGGTGCGCGGGCGAGCCCGCGCGCGCGTAGAACGCGGCCTGCTGGTGGGGGTTCTCGCCGTAGCGGAGATCGATGACCTTCTCGTAGGCCTCGCGCCGGCTCTGCGGGAACGACGTGCCGTCGCCGGTGCGCTGCGCGAACCACGTGGAGATGGCGGCGTCGTAGCGGGCAGTGCAGGCGAACGCCTTCGCCGCCAGGCGCTCGCGTGTCTGCGCCGACAGCCGCCCGCCGGACTCGCGCAGCTCCTCCAGCGCCCAGTCGTAGTCGTCGGGGTCGACGAGCACGGCCGCGAACCCGCTGTTCTTGGCGGCGGCCCGGATCATCGTTGGGCCGCCGATGTCGATGTTCTCGACGATCTCGGACGCGTCGGCGTCGCCGCGGGCGAGCGTCTGCTCGAACGGGTACAGGTTCACGCAGACGAGGTCCACCTGCTCGATCTCCTGGGCGGCGGCCGCGCGCAGGTGCTCGTCCTGGTCGCGGCGGGCGAGCAGGCCGGCGTACAGCCGCGGGTGCAGCGTCTTCACGCGCCCGTCCATGATCTCGGGGAAGCCGGTGAAGTCCTCGATCGAGCGGACGGCCACGCCGGCGCCGGACAGCTCGCGGGCGGTGCCGCCGGTGGAGACGATCTCCACGCCTAGCTCGGCGAGGCCCCGCGCCAGCTCGACGGCGCCGCGCTTGTCCGACACCGACAGCAGCGCCCTGCGCACGCGCACCTCCGCGGGCGCCGCGCGCTCGACGCCGCTCGCGCGATCCCCCTCCGGGGACGATGCGCTCATCAGCTGGTCCCTGGCGGCCACACTGAGAGCCTATCCCTCGCCCGCGCGAATCGGCGCGCCGGCGTCCACGAGCGTCCGGCGCGGGTTCTCGGGGTCGGAGCGGAGCGCGCCGCGGGCGAATAGCGCGACCGCGCGCGGCAGCAGCTCGTGCTCCAGCGGGCGCAGCGCGGCGAGCACCTCGCCCGCCTCGCGCACATCGGGCAGCTCGACCGCGCGCTGGAGGATCACGGGCCCAGAGTCGACGCCTGCGTCGACGAAGTGGACGGTCACACCGAACACTTTCACGCCGTAGGCGAGCGCCTGCTCGATCGCCGCGAGCCCCGGGAACGCTGGCAGCAGTGAAGGGTGCACGTTGATGACGGCGCGGGGAAAGCGTGCGAGGAAGGGCTCGCCGAGCAGCTCCATGTAGCCGGCGAGCACCACCAGCCTCACGCCGCGCTCGCTCAGCCAGTCGGCCAGCGCCCGATCGCGCGCGGCGCGGTCGGCGTGGTCAGCGCGCGCGAACACGGCCGTCGCCACGCCCCTGCGCTGGGCGCGCTCGAGCGCCTGCGCACCGGCGACGCTGGAGGCCACCGCCACCACCCGGGCCTCGCGTTCGTGCACGGTGTCGAGCAGTGCCTGCAGGTTGGTTCCCGTTCCGGATACGAGCACGGCGATGGGAAGTGGCTCGCTCACGCGCCGGTGACGATAGCTGCGCTCCCGCGCCGAACGCAGCGAGCCGGCCGGCGCACAGAGGGCACGAATTGCGTGAGCACTCACGCCAGGGCGGTCTGAGAAGATCGGGTCAGCTACGGCGGATGCTGAGGCGGAGGCTGATCTCGAGCTCGGTGCTCGAGCGCGCGGCGTGGCCGGCGACGCCGCGGCGCGCCCACAGCTCGCGCAGCGCGACGATGGACTCCGGCAGCGCCAGCGCCAGGGCGAGGACTTCAAGGACCAGCACTGCCGGAAGCTCTTCCGTCGACAGGGGGCGTATCCTTGCGGACAATTGTCAGCACGCCCGAGAATCATAAGCGGTGGGCGAGTACACCGCAATCCCCGCGATTTTTCCCTGCAAATCAGCTATCTGATGCCTACCAGAAAATCCGCCGCCAGCGTGGCGTTCGGCGCCGCGGTCAGGTCGATGCGCTCAGAGCGAGGGCTCGCACAGGAAGCCTTCGCCGGACGTGCCGGAATGGATCGGAGCTACTACGGCGCGATCGAGAGAGGCGAGTTCAACGTGAGCCTCGACACGATCGTGAAGATCGCGAGTGCGCTCGGGGTGTCCGCCGCCGCGCTGCTCAAGCGGGCCGGGCTATGAAGGGTCTTGCGGATCGCAACTCTCTCGATGCGTGCGCAAGCTCACAGAGAACGCCGCCGCGATCGGCTTCAATGGGAGCACAGGGCGGAGAGAGCATGAAATCCACGACGCCAGACAGGACAAGCCCATGCTCACAGCCATCATCGTCACAATCGTCCTCGTCGCCACGCTCGCGTACGCGCTGCGCTCGGGACGCACCGGCGGCCTGATCGTCCGCCGGCCGTACAACAACCGCCACAGCGACGCCGCCGCCGCGCGCGACGACCACCTCGGCTAGAGAACAGAACGGATCAGGCGCGCACGAGCGGGAGGGGCGGCGGCGCGGGCTGCCGGCCCTCCGCGGCGGGGGGGCCCTCCTCGAGCGAGTACTTCCCCGCGGCGCCGTCGCTGCCCTCGAGCGGGTACTCACCGGTGAAGCAGGCGTCGCAGTGAGACTCGCGCCCGCCCGCCCCGCCCGCGTCGGCGCCGACGGCCTCGTAGACGCCCTTCAGCGAGAGGTAGTGCAGCGAGTCGCAGCCGAGCTCGGCGGCGACCTGTGCGGTGGTGCGCCCGTGGGCGATCATCTCCTCGCGGGTGGACATGTCGATGCCGTAGTGGCAGGGGTGCTTGATCGGCGGGGCGGAGATGCGCATGTGGATCTCGGCGGCGCCGGCGTCGCGGAGCATGTCGACGATCTGGCGGGTGGTGTTGCCGCGGACGATGGAGTCGTCGACGACGACCAGGCGCTTGCCGGCGATGACCTCGGGCAGCGGGTTGAACTTCAGCCGCAGGCCGTGCTTGCGCAGCTCCTGGCCGGGCTGGATGAACGTGCGGGCGACGTAGCGGTTCTTGACGAAGCCGTCGTCCTGGGGCAGGCCGGCGGCGCGGGCGAGCCCGCGGGCGGCGGGGTTGCCGGAGTCGGGGACGGCGATCACGAGGTCGGCCTCGACGGGCGCCTCGCGCCAGAGGATCTCGCCCATCCGCCCGCGGGCGACCTGGAGCACCCGGTCGTTCATGCGCGAGTCCGGGCGGGCGAAGTAGATGTACTCGAACACGCAGAACGCGTGCCGCTGTCCGCCGGCGACGATGCGGCTCTGGAGGCCCTCCTCGCCCAGCGTGACGAGCTCGCCGGGCTGCACGTCGCGCAGGTAGCGAGCGCCGATGATGTCGAACGCGCAGGACTCGCTGGCGACGCAGTAGCGGCGCTGGCCGTCGCTCCCGCCGGGCTGGGTGGGGTCGGAGTCGAACGTGCCGATCGCCAGCGGGCGCAGCCCGTGCGGGTCGCGGAAGGCGACGACGCGGTCCTTGGTCATGGCGACGATCGAGAAGGCGCCGCGCAGGCGCGGCAGCACGTCGGCGATCGCGTCCTCGACCTCGTCGGCGGGGTGGGTGGCGATGAGCGCGGCGATGATCTCCGAGTCGGAGGTGGAGCTGAAGCCGACGCCCGCGTCGAGCAGCTCGCGGTGCAGCTCGAGGGCGTTGATGAGGTTGCCGTTGTGCGCGAGCGCGACCTCCCGCCGGGAGCCGTCGTTGCCGGCCGAGCGCTGCACCGGCTGCGAGTTCTCCCAGGCGTTGGAGCCTGTGGTGGAGTAGCGGACGTGGCCGATGGCGAGCTCGCCGGCGAGCGTGCGCAGGTCGTTCTCGCTGAACACCTGGCTGACGAGGCCGAGCTCGCGGCGGGTGACGATGTGCCCGCCGCGGTCGGCGGCTGCTATCCCCGCCGACTCCTGCCCGCGATGCTGGAGGGCGTAGAGCGCGAAGTACGACAGCCTGGACACCTCGTGACCGGGTGCATACAGTCCGAACACTCCGCACTCGTCGCGCGGTCCGTCACGCATCACGGACACAAGCTAGCAGGGCGCCTTCACAGGCCTTTTTCAGGCGAACAGCTCCGCGAGCGCGCCGTGCGCGCGGGCGAGCTCCTCGAGCGTGGCGACGAGCGTGGACTCGTCGGCGCGGACGTTGAGCGTGCGGCCGGCGACGGTGCCGATGACGATCACGCGGGTGCCCGCGCGCTCGCCCAGAGCACTCAGCGCCTCCGGCGCGCCGCTGACGACGAAGCCACCAGGGGCCTCGCCGAACAGCAGGCTCACAACATCGGGCGGCCCGGGCGCGAGCGCCGCGCGCTCCAGCTCGACCTCCGCGCCGAACCCGCCCGCGAGGCAGCACTCGGCGAGCGCCACCGCGAGCCCGCCCTCGGCGATGTCGTGGGCGCTGGAGAGCGCGCCCGCGCGCACCGCGTCGCGCACGGCGGCGTGCGCGCCGGCGACTGCCTGGATGTCGATCGCGGGGAGCCCGTCGGGGAGCGGGCGTCCGAGCAGCTTGTTCAGCTCGCCGGCGTCCAAGGATGGAGCGAACGGCCCGACGAGCGCGATCCGATCGCCGGCGCGGGCGAAGCCGAGGCGCCCGGCGCGGCGCGCGTCGGGGAGGCCGCCGACCATGCCGATGACCGGCGTGGGGTAGATGGGGCCGGTGGCGCCCTCGTTGTAGAGGGAGACGTTGCCGCCGACGATCGGCGCGTCGAGCGCCCGGCAGGCGTCGCCGAGCGCGCGCACGGACTCGACCAGCTGCCAGGCGATGTGCGGCTTCTCGGGGTTGCCGAAGTTGAGGTTGTTGGTGGTGCCGAGCGGCTTCGCGCCGACGCAGGCGAGGTTGGCGGCGCACTCGAGCACCGCCTCGACGGTGCCGGTGTATGGGTCGGCGGCGACGCGCCGGCCGTTGCAGTCGATGCTGACGGCGAGCGCGGAGCCGCCGGGGAGCGCGAGCACCGCGGCGTCGGCCTGCTCGGGGCGGCGAACCGTGCGCGACTGGACGATCGAGTCGTAGCGCTCGAAGAGCGCTCGGCGCGATGACAGGTTTGGAGATGATAGGAGTGCGAGGAGGCTGTCCCGTGGCGTTGATTCGGGGGTGACGGCGGCCGTGGGGAGCGGCGGCGCGTAGACAGGCTCGCTGGGCTTGACGGGCCGGAGGTCGTACAGCGGGCAGTCGTCGACGAGGCCACTGACGGGCATGTCGCCGACGAGCCGATCGCCGTCGAAGACGCGCATGCGGGCGCTGTCCCCCGATGCGGTGACGGTGCCGATGGCGGCGCAGTTGACCTCCCACTTCGCGCACAGCTCGCCGACGGCGTGGACGTTGGCGGGCTCGACGACGCAGAGCATCCGCTCCTGGGACTCGGAGACCATGATCTCGAACGGCTGCATGCCGGGCTCGCGCAGGGGAACGGCGGAGACGTCGAGGTCGATGCCGACGGCGCCCTTGGAGGCCATCTCGGACGCTGCGGAGGTGAGCCCGGCGGCGCCGAGGTCCTGCAGCGAGACGACGAGCCCGCGCTCGAGCAGCTCGAGCGAGCACTCCATCAGCTTCTTCTCCTCGAAGGGGTCGCCGACCTGGACGGTGGGGCGCTTGTCGTCGTCCCCGTCCTGCCCGTCGCCGAGCTCCGCGGAGGCGAGCACGGAGGCGCCGCCGATGCCGTCGCGCCCGGTCGAAGCGCCGAAGAGGATCAACACGTTGCCGGGCCCGGCGGCGGCGCTGCGCACGAGTCGCTCGCGCGGGGCGAGGCCGAGCGCCATGGCGTTGACGAGGCAGTTGTGCTCGTAGGGCGCCTCGAAGTACACCTCGCCGCCGACTGTGGGGATGCCGATCGAGTTGCCGTAGTGGCCGATGCCGGAGACGGCGCCGTCGAGCAGATAGCGCGCCCGCGCGCCGGGCGCGCCCCGCGGAGCGGCGCCCTCGGGTTCGCCCTCCGCGCCGCCGGGTGCGCGGCCCGGCTCGCCGAAGCGCAGCGAGTCGAGCACGGCGATCGGTCGGGCGCCGATGGCGAAGATGTCTCGCAGGATGCCGCCGACGCCGGTGGCGGCGCCCTGGAAGGGCTCGACGGCGGAGGGGTGGTTGTGGGACTCGACCTTGAACGCGCAGACGAGCCCGCCGCCGACGTCGACGGCGCCGGCGTTCTCGCCGGGACCCATGACGACGTGCTGGCCCTCGGTGGGGAGCGTGCGCAGCAGCTTCTTGGAGTGCTTGTAGGCGCAGTGCTCGGACCACAGCAGCGAGTACATGGCGAGCTCCAATTGATTTGGTGCTCGCCCGCCCGGGCCCTGCTTCTCGCAGACGAGCGCGTACTCCTCGCGGGTGAGCCCGAGCGCGAGCGCGTCCTCGACGGTCGGGATGGCGGTGCTGGTGTGGGTGTCTTGCGGCAACGTCTGTATAGCCATGGTCAGACGGCGATCGCGGGCGAGGTCATACGACGGCCGCCTCCACGGCCAGGCGCATGGACTCGAAGATCTCCAGCCCGTCGGTGGAGCCACCGGTCAGCTCGTCGACGGCGTGCTCGGGGTGGGGCATCATGCCGAAGACGTTGCCGCGCTCGTTGCGCACGCCGGCGATGTCGCGGAGCGAGCCGTTGAAGTTCTCGCCGGGCGCGTAGCGCAGGAGCACCTGCCCGGCGTCCTCGATCGCGTCGAGCGTGGCGTCGTCGGCGTAGTAGCGCCCCCACGCGTGCTTGGCGGGGATGCTGAGACGCCCGTCCGCCGCGCATGCGCGCGTGAACGCGGTGTCAGCGCCCACGACCTCCAGCTGCACCTGCCGGAAGGTGAAGCGGAGGCTGGCGTTTCCCAGCAGAGCGCCGGGCAGCAGGCGCGCCTCGCAGAGCACCTGGAAGCCGTTGCAGATCCCCAGCACGAGCCCGCCTTCGCGAGCGAACTCGATCACCGACTCCATCGCGGGCGAGAAGCGCGCGATGGCGCCCGCGCGCAGGTAGTCGCCGTAGGAGAACCCGCCGGGGACGACGATCGCGTCCGCGCCCTGCAGATCGCGGTCGGCGTGCCAGATCAGCTCCGCGTCGCCTACTCGTCGCGCGGCGTTCAGCGCGTCGACGTCGTCGCAGGAGCCGGGGAAGCGAAGGACGCCGAACTTCATCGCAGCGTGGCGACGGCATCGGCGTCGGCGGGATCGATGCGCTGCAGGCCGGCGATTTCCTCGAATCCCTGATCGGGGGTGAGGATTGCGTCGATGCCGAGATTGAGCGCCTGCGCAGCGAAGATCGCGTCCCGCACGTCGAGCCGCTCGTATCGGCGCCACAGCTCCAGGGCGCGCTCCATGTCAGAGCGCTCGACCACGTGCAAGGAGAGAGAGCGCATGATCGACCGGGCCGAGCGTTCGGTGTCGGCACGCGCTCCCAGCTGACGGAGCCGGACGTAGGCGAACTCGTGTATCAGCTCGACGCTTGCCTCGGCCCCGAGGCGCCGATCCTGAACCTCACGGAGGATCTCACGGCATGGCTCGCGGTAGGAATGCTCGCTGCCGAGCGCGTAGATGAACACCCCGGTATCGAACAGAAAGCGCCGCACACGCGGCTTCACTCGTAGGTGTCGAGGAGGCGCATGCCACCGGCGTTCATGTCTTCGATCATCTGCCGCTTCATCACTGGCCAGTCGTCGACCGGCATCGGCTCGGCGGCGAGCAGTTCGTCGATCGCTTTCGCACGATCGTCCTGGACGCTCGCGAGCTTCTCGTCGAGCGCCTCACGGATCAGCGCTCCCATGGAGATGCCCCGCTGTTCGGCGCTCTCGCGCAGGCGACGATGGAGATCGTCGTCCAGGAGCAGCTGCGTCCTGTGTGTGAGCGAGGACATAGCGCTACGCTAGCACATGCACAGGACACATACGCATGTGCAAGGATCTCATCTGCTCACGATCTCGTAATCCTCGACGAGAGGGTTGGCGAGGAGCTTCTCGCACATCGCCTCGAGCTGGGTGGGGTCCTCGACGTCGAGCTCCACCAGCCGCCCGATGTGGACGTCGCTGACGCCGGTGAACCCGAGCGCCGGCAGCGCGCGCTCGACGGCCTGACCCTGCGGGTCGAGGATGCCGGCCTTGGGGCGGATGAGCACGCGCGCCCTCACGCGGTTCCGCCGGCGACGCTACCGTGAGCGTCGCCGCTCGCCTCCCCGCCGGCTGCCCCGGTGCGCTCCAGCCACGCCCGGAAGGGCTCGCCGACGATGCGCTCGTAGGCCTCCACGTAGCGCGCGCGGGTGCCGGCGACGACGTCGGCGGGGATGGCCGGCGCGGGCGGCTTCTTGTCCCAGCCGCTCGCCGAGGCCCAATCGCGGACGTACTGCTTGTCGAAGCTCGGCTGCCCGCGGCCGACCTCGTAGCCGTCGGCGGGCCAGTAGCGCGAGGAGTCGGGCGTGAGCACCTCGTCGCCGAGCACGAGCATGTGGCCGGGGCTGTCCTCGCGCTCGACGAGGCCGAACTCGAACTTGGTGTCGGCGAGGATCACGCCGCACGAGCGCGCGTGCTCGGCGGCGAACGAGTACAGCTCGATCGAGGCGTCGCGGACGCGCTCCATCAGCCCGCGGTCCCCCACCAGCTCGACGGCGCCGTCGAAGTCGATCGCCTCGTCGTGGCCGACGTCGGCCTTGGTGGAGGGGGTGAAGATCGGCTCGGCCAGGCGCTCGGACTCGCGCAGCCCCGCGGGCAGCTCGATGCCCGAGACCGCGCCCGTCGCCTGGTAGTCCTTCCAGCCCGACCCGGTGATGTAGCCGCGCACGACGCACTCCACCGGCAGCATCTTCAACCTGCGCACGACCATCGCGCGCCCGCGCACCTCGTCGGGGACGCCGTCGACGGTCGAGATGAGGTGGTTGGCGACGATGTGCTCGGTGCGCTCGAACCAGAACACGGACAGCCCGGTGAGCACCTTGCCCTTGTCGGGGATCGGCGTCGGATGGACGGCGTCGTAGGTGGAGATGCGGTCGCTCGCGACCATCAGCAGCCCGGACGGCCCGTCCTGCACGCTCTCGAGGTCGTACATCTCACGGACCTTCCCACTGGCGATGAGGGGCAGCTCAGCGAGGCTCGTCACGTGGGCCGATGCTACCAGCGAGCGAGGAGGAGATCAGCGGCGCGCGGGCGTCCCCGGCGCGGCCGTGCGAGAGCCGGCGGCGGCGCTCACTGCACGAGCGCGTCGAGCAGCCCCGGGAAGCGCTCCTCGAGGTCCGCCCGGCGCACCGTCATGTGGCGTTCGGTGCCCTGCGCGCGGGTGCGGGTGATGCCGGCCTCGCGCAGCAGGCGCAGGTGGTATGAGCAGGTGGAGCTGGGCAGCCCGAGCGCCTCCTGCAGCTCGGTGCAGGTGCGCTCGCGCTCGTCGACGAGCAGCCTGACGATCGCCAGGCGCACCGGGTCGCCGACGGCGCGCAACACGCGCGCGAGGTCGAGCTCGCCGGTCGAGGGGTGGTGGATGCGTTCCCCCTTTGGGGACGATGCGGCGACCGTGCTCACGTTTTGGGGTGGTGGATGCGTTTTGCGACCGTGCTCACGTTTCCATGCTATAACCATATCTCCATAATCTTGGAAATATGGAGAGAGGAGCTTCCGTGAACTCCCGCATCCGACTGCCGCTGCCCTTCGCCTTCGCCGCCGTCGCCGCCGTCATCGGCCTCGCCCTTTTCGCCTCAGCGACCCCGTCCGCCCTGTACGGCGTGTACGAGGCGCGCTGGCACTTCTCCACCCCGGTGCTGACGCTCGTTTACGGGATCTACGCGATCGGCGTGCTCGCGTCGCTGCTGCTCGCGGGCGGCCTCTCCGACCAGGTTGGACGCCGCCCGGTGCTGCTGTCCTCGCTGGTGCTGCTGCTCGTCTCCATGGGCCTGTTCCTGGCGGCCCGCTCGGTCGTGTGGCTGTTCCTCGCGCGAGCCCTGCAGGGGATCGCGACGGGGGCGGCGCTGGGAGCCGCGGGGGCGGCGCTGCTCGAGCTGCACCCGCGGGGCGACACGCAGCAGGCGGCGCTGGTGAACGGCACGGTCAGCACCGTGGGCATCGGCACGGGAGCGCTGGTCTCGGCCATCGTCGTGCAGTTCCTCCCCGACCCGCGGCTGCTGCCGTTCGTCATCGTGGCCGCGCTGATCGTGGCGCTGATCGTCGCCGTGCGCCTCCTGCCAGAGCCGGTGGCCGAGCGCCGGCGGATGACGCTGCGTCCCCGACGCCCGCGCGTGCCTGCCCCCACGCGCGGTGCGTTCGTGCTGGCCGCACTCGGCGTGCTCGCGTCGTGGTCGATCGGCGGGCTGTACCTGGCGCTCGGCCCGCAGCTCGCGGGGACGCTGATGCACACCCACGGGCAGCTGGCGGGCGGCGTGGCCGTGTGCGCGCTCGCCGCCCCAGCCGGGATCGCCCAGCTGGCCGGGCGCAACCTGTCCAACCGCACGCTGACGAGCGTCGGTGCGCTGCTGCTGGCGCTCGGCATGGCGCTGACGGCCGTGGCCCTGTCGGCGTCTTCAGCCGTCTTCTTCCTCATCTGCGCCGCGATCGCGGGCGTCGGCTTCGGGCTCGCGTTCATGGGCGCCCTGCGCCATCTGTCTGCGGCGATCCCCGACGGGCGCCGCGGCGAGGTGATGTCGGCGTTCTACGTCGTGGCCTACCTCGCCATCTCCGTGCCGGCGATCGCCGCCGGCTTCGCCGCGCCGCACCTGGGCCTCACCCACACCTTCCAGGCGTTCGCCGTGGCCGTCGTGGTGATCGCGCTCGCCGTCGCCGCGGGCGGCCTGCGCATCGAGCCGCCGCGGCGTGTGCGCGCCTGCGCCGCGGCCGAGAGCGCCTGACGCCGGGCGCTCAGGCGATCGCGTCGAGGCGGGCGATGATCTCGCCGGCGTGGCGCGTGTAGTGGGAGTAGTCGAAGATCGCGTCGAGGTCGAGCCCCGCCGCGCGCTCGTCGGCGGCGAGCAGCTCGCGCAGGTGGACGCCTTCGTCCCACGCGCGCTGGGCGAGCTCCTGGACGGCGCGGTAGGCCTCGTCGCGCGATGAGCCGGCCTCCCCCTCCGGGGACGACGCCACGAGCGCGAGCAGCACACGCTGGGAGAAGAGGGCGCCGTGGGTGAGCTCGAGGTTGGCGCGCATGCGCTCGGCGTCGACGCTCATGTCGCGGACGAGGACGATCGTGCGATGCTGAAGGTAGTCGAGCAGGATCGTCGAGTCGGGCAGGATGACGCGCTCGACGGAGGAGTGCGAGATGTCGCGCTCGTGCCACAGCGCGACGTTCTCGAGCGCCGCCTGGGCGTTGCCGCGCAGGACGCGCGCGAGCCCGGCGATCTGCTCGCTCTTGATGGGATTGCGCTTGTGGGGCATCGACGAGGAGCCCTTCTGGCCTGCGCGGAAGGGCTCCTGCACCTCGCCGACCTCGGTGCGCTGCAGGTGGCGGACCTCGGTGGCGATGCGCTCGAGGCCGGCGCCGGCGAGGGCGATCGCCGATACCAGCTCGGCGTGGCGGTCGCGCGGGACGACCTGCGTGGAGGCGTCCTCGCGCGCCAGCCCCAGGCGCTCGAGGACGCCCGCCTCGAACTCGGGGCTGGTGGCCGCGTACGTCCCGACCGCGCCGGACACGGCTCCAACGGCCACCTGATGGAAGGCGCGCTCCAGCCGCTCGGCGTCGCGGTGCGCCTCGAAGGCGAAGCCGGCGAGCTTCAGTCCGAACGTGGTCGGCTCGGCGTGCACCCCGTGCGTGCGCCCCACGGTGAGCGTCCCCGCGTGCTCTCTCGCACGGTCGGCGAGGGTGGAGACGAGCGAGCGAGCGCCGTCGACGAGCACCGCGCCGGCGGCCCGCAGCTGCAGCGCGAGCGCCGTGTCGAGCACGTCCGAGGCGGTCAGCCCGAAGTGGATCCAGCGCCCGGCCTCGCCGACGGACGCGGCGAGCACGTCGACGAACGCGGCCATGTCGTGCTCGGTGACGAGCTCGCGCTCCTGCACCTCGGACACAGTGAAGGCCGCGCCGCGGATCGCTTCGAGCTCCGCCTCGCTGGGGCCCTCCGCCCCGAGCAGGCCCGGCAGCTCCTCGCAGGCGGCGAGCTCGACCTCGCGCCAGGCGTCCATCCGCGCCTGATCGCTCCACAGATCGCCGAGCTCGGGACGGGTGTAGCGGGCGATCACGTCCGTTGATTATCGCCGGGCGGGCGGGCAACCATTCGCCGACGCCGTCAGGCCCCGAGGATCTGGGCGGCGAGGATGGCGGCGTTGCGGGGGTTGTCCAGGCCGACGCACGCGACCGGCACGCCGGGCGGCATCTGCACGATCGAGAGGATCGCGTCGAGGCCGCCGGCCGCGGTGAGCCGCCCCGAGAGCGGCACGCCGATCACCGGCAGGTCGGTGTGCGCGGCGAGCGCGCCGGGCAGCGCCGCGGAGATGCCGGCGCCGGCGATGATCACCCGCAGCCCGCGCATGCGTGCGTTCTTGGCGTATTCGGACACGAGATCGGGCTCGCGGTGAGCGGACATGACGCGCATCTCGTGGAGGATGCCGCGCTCTTCGAGCTCGCGCGCGGCCTTCTCCATGGTCTCCATGTCGCTCTTCGAGCCCATCACGATGCCGACGCGCGGCGCGTCGACGTCGATGTCGTCGAGCTGCCTCTGGACCTCGGACTCCTCCAGCGGCTCGGGCACCAGCGAGATGCCGGGTGCGCCGCTTGGCCTACGTTCTTGCGCTGAGGGCTCGCCCGCGTCCGCGCCGTGCGCGCCCCGCCTGCTCTCGTCCATCGCTACCCCTTTGTGCGTTTGGCGACGATGGCGTCCATCGTTACAGAGAGGCGATGAAGTCGTCGATCGGGATCGCCGTGAGCGTCTCGTAGCGGGCGGTTCCGCGCGAGCCGAGCTCCAGCGACACGCGCGCCATCGTGCCCTCATCCGGCGCCTCCACCACGGAGATGAAGTCGACGTGGCCGAGCGTCGCCCACTGCGCCTTCACGGTCGCGCCGAGCTGTTCGACCTCCTTGTTGACCTCCTTGATCCGCTGCGGGTTGTTCTTGACCGTCTGCACGCCTTCCGGCGTGAGCGTGGTGAGCAGGACGTACGTGGGCATGGGGTGGCTCCTCGCGTTGCTTTTCAATGGGTGCGTAGTGTCGCGCCCCACGTGGCGTTCTAGCGGATCGAGCCATCGGGCGTTCGATCGACGCCCATCACCTGCCTGGCGTTGGACCTGCGGGGACCGACACACGGTCCGCCCCCGCCCGGTCCCGGCCGCGTTCAGCCGACGGTGTTCACCTGTACGGCAGATAGGGCCCAATCGTCGGGAACGATCAATGCACTCCCCGTGTTGTAGTACCAGTCGCATACGAGATTGAGCGTGCTCGTGCCTGAGGTCTTCAGCGCGCCCATCGGCATGATCGCGTCGATCGAAAAGAACGAGCCTTCGAAGTCGCCGAGCGCCGTATCCATGTACGCGGCGCCGAATTCCGTGCTGCCGTCTTTGAGCTCGCATTTGACCCCGATGGAGCCTGGGCTGCCCGATTCAGATCCCATGTCGACCTTCGCTGTCACCAGGTAGTTGCCCGCGGGCAGCGACTTGGAGCCGACGGTGACTTCTTCCCCGGGGCTCGCAAGTTCCGCTCCCCGATCTTCGCTGCCGGCGAAGTAGGCCGCGACGGCTCCGTTCGTGCCGTTCGTGCCGTTGGTCCCATTTGTTCCGTTCGTGCCGTTGAGGCCATTCTTCCCAGAGAGACCTTCTGTGTTCCAAGACAAGCGCGTTTCGCCTTTCTTGCATTTCGGCTTGCTCTTGTAGATGTGCGCAGTGCCGTTTTTCTTCGCGCACGCGTAGAGCGTCGCCGCGCTCGCCTGCGACGATACGCTGAGCATGACCACTGCCAGGGTCGTAACTGCGACGAATGTCACGCCGCGCCGACCGACCGCCCTCGACATATCTACCTCCAACGTAATGAATCGGACCGCCCAAGGCGGCGTGCTGTTTGGCCTGGATAACTAGCCAGGCACCTGTCATGAGCGGATGTTGCCATTCGGCTCGGACCGCTCTTGCGAGAGGGCCGCTGACTCGAAGCGTCTATGCTGCCGCGGCGTGCGCGGGCTCGCCCGGCGCGCGCATCTCCAGCCTCAGCTCGCCGTCGCCGGCACGCACCTCCACCGAGTCGCCCTGACGGATCTTCCCTTCGAGCAGCGCCAGCGCGAGGCGGTCGGTGAGCTGCTTCTGGATCACGCGCCGCAGCGGCCGCGCGCCGTACACGGGGTCGTAGCCGAGGTTGCCGATCAGCTGCTTGGCGTCATCGCTTAGCGTCACCGTCACGCCGCGCTCGGCCACCCGCTCTATTACCCGCGCCACCTGCAGGTCCACGATCTGTGAGATCTGCTCGCGGGTTAGCGATTCGAAGCGGACGATGTCGTCCAGGCGGTTGATGAACTCCGGCTTGAAGTGCTCCAGCAGAGCGCTGCGGACCTGGTCGTCTCCCAAGAGGGCGGGGACGGGGATGTTGGAGGTCATGATCAGCACCGTGTTCTTGAAGTTCACCGTGCGGCCCTGGCCGTCGGTGAGGCGGCCGTCGTCCATCACCTGAAGGAGCGTGTTGAACACGTCCGGGTGGGCCTTCTCGATCTCGTCCAGCAGCACCACCGAGTACGGGTGCCGGCGCACCGCCTCGGTCAGCTGGCCGCCCTCTTCGTAGCCCACGTATCCGGGCGGCGCGCCCACCAGACGCGAGACCGAGTGCTTCTCCATGTACTCGGACATGTCAATGCGGATCATCGCGTCCTGGGAGTCGAACATGAACTCCGCGAGCGCGCGCGCCAGCTCGGTCTTGCCCACGCCCGTCGGGCCCAGGAACAGGAACGAGCCGATCGGCCGGTCGGGGTCCTGCAGGCCCGCGCGCGAGCGGCGCAGCGCGGTCGCCACCGCCTCGATCGCCTCGTCCTGGCCGACCACCCGTTCGTGCAGGCGCTCCTCCATGTGGATCAGCTTCTCCGTCTCGCCCTCCAGCAGGCGGCTCACGGGAATGCCCGTCCATCGCGCCACCACCTCGGCGACGTCGTCCGCGTCGACCTCCTCCTTCAGGAACACCGGCTGGGAGGCGCCCGGCGTGATGCGCTCGACCGCGTCAGCGGCGCGGCCCGCGCCGACCGGGTTGCGCGCGTCCGGCTGGCCGTCGTCGTCGGCGCCGTCCTCGGCGTCCGCCTCCGCGGGGGCCTCGCCGTCCACCAACGCCGCGCCGCCGCCCTCCAGGGCGGCCAACTCTTTTTCTATAGACGGGATCTCCCCGTAGCGGAGCTCGGCCGCGCGCTGCAGGTCGGCTTCGCGCTCGGCCCGTTCGGCCTCCGTGCGCGCCTCCTCCAGGCGCGCCTTCAGGTCGCGCACGCCCTGGATCGCCTGCTTCTCGGCCTGCCACTGCGCCTTCATCGCCGCCGAGCGCTCCTGCAGCTCGGCCAGCTCGCGCTCGATCGCCTCGCGGCGCTCCGCGGAGGCGTCGTCGGTCTCCTTGCGCAGGGACGTCAGCTCGATCTCCAGCTGCATCACCCGCCGGTCCACCTCGTCGATCTCCGTCGGCAGCGAGTCGATCTCGATGCGCAGGCGCGAGGCCGCCTCGTCGATCAGGTCGATCGCCTTGTCGGGCAGGAAGCGGTCGGCGATGTAGCGGTCCGAGAGGGTCGCCGCGGCGATCAGCGCGCTGTCCTGGATGCGCACGCCGTGGTGGACCTCGTAGCGCTCCTTCAGCCCGCGCAGGATCGCGATCGTGTCCTGCACGCTCGGCTCGCCCACCGTCACCGGCTGGAAGCGGCGCTCGAGCGCCGCGTCCTTCTCGATGTACTTGCGGTACTCGTCCAGGGTCGTCGCGCCGACGGCGCGTAGTTCCCCGCGGGCGAGCATCGGCTTGAGCAGGTTGGCCGCGTCCACGGCCCCTTCCGCGGCGCCCGCGCCGACGATCGTGTGCAGCTCGTCCAGGAACAGGATCACACTGCCCTGCGCCTCCGACACCTCGCCGAGCACCGCCTTCAGGCGCTCCTCGAACTCCCCGCGGTACTTCGCGCCGGCGACCAGGCCGCCGATGTCCAGCGCGATCACCCGCCGGTCGCGCAGCGAGTCGGGGATGTCACCAGAGACGATCCGCTGGGCGAGGCCCTCCACGATCGCCGTCTTGCCCACGCCCGGCTCGCCGATCAGCACCGGGTTGTTCTTCGTGCGTCGCGAGAGCACCTGGATCACGCGGCGGATCTCCTCGTCGCGGCCGATCACCGGGTCGAGCTTGCCCTGCTCGGCCGCGGCGGTGAGGTCGGTGCCGAATCGCTCGAGCGCCTCGAGCTTCTCCTCCGGCGACTGGTCGGTCACGCGGTGCGAGCCGCGCACCTCGCTCAGCGCCTGCAGCAGCCGCTCGCGCGTGACGCCCACCCGCCGCAGCTCGTCCTGAGCGCGGCCGCGCTCGGAGGTGAGCGCCAGCATCAGGTGCTCGGTGGAGACGTACTGGTCGGACAGCTTGCCCGCCTCGCTCTCCGCCGCGCGCAGCACGGCGAGCAGTTCGGAGCCGGGCTGGGCGACCGCGTCCGCCGGGGAGGCGTCGCCCGCCACGGGCAGCTCGCCGAGCGCCCGCTCGACGCCGGCGCGCAGGCCGTCCACCTCGACGCCAAGCTTCGCCAGCACCGGCAACACCACGCCGCCGGGCGCATCGGCGCTGGCCGCCGGTCCAGTTGCGCCAGCCGTGTGCTGGGGCTGCGCGAGCAGCGCGGACAGCAGGTGCAGCGGAGTGACCTGCGGGTTGTGGCGATCCTGCGCCAGCCGGCCGGCAGTCGCGATCGCCTCCTGGGACTTGATGGTGAAACGATCTGCCTGCATCTTCTAGGTCCTCTTCGGAACGGGTTTGAACGGTGAGCGCGCGTCGGCGGCGCGCACGAGCTCGAGGCCCCCGCGGTAGGGGACTGTCAGCTCCGCACGGAACGAGCGCCGCAGCTCCTCCAGCTCGTTCGCCAGGCGCACCTGCGCCTGCAGCGCCTGCACCTCCATCTCCTCGATCCGCTCGTGCATGCCCTCGATCTCCGCCTCCAGGCGCAGCACCCGCTCGACGCCCGCAAGGTTCAGGCCGAGCTCCGCGGTCATCTCCTGGATGCGCCGCAGCCTGTCCACGTCCTCCTGGGAGTACAGGCGCGTGCCCTTCGGCGAGCGCTGGGGCTCGATCAGCCCCCGCGCCTCGTACACGCGCAGCGTCTGCGGGTGCATGTTCGCGAGCTGGGCGGCGACGGAGATCATGAACACGCCGCGGTCGCTCGCCACGTGCACGCGTGTCAGCTTACGCGGCATCGCCGGCCTCCTGCCCCGATGCCGCGGCGAACAGCCCCGCGCGTGGGTTGCCGTCGAGCGTCTTCGACAGCTCCTCCACCGCGCTCTCCTGCTCCTTGCTCAGCTTCTGGGGCACGTCGATGACGAAGCGATAGTGGATGTCGCCTTTTTCGTTCGACCCGACCTTCGGCGGCCCCTCGCCGCGCAGGCGCTGCACCGTGCCGTGGGCGGTGCCCGGCCGCACGCGCAGGGTCTTCGTGCCGTTCAGCGTCGGCACCTGCACCTCGGCCCCGCGCAGCGCCTCGGGGATGCTCAGCGGCACCTCCACCTCGAGGTTGTCCCCCTTGCGGGTGAACAGCGGCGAGGGCGACACGTGGGTGATGAGATACAGGTCGCCGGCGGGCCCGCCGTTGCGTCCGGGCTCGCCCTTGCCGGCCAGGCGGATGCGGCTGCCGTCGCGGACCCCCGAGGGGATGTTCACGCGCAGGCGCTTCACCGTGCGCACGGCGCCGGCACCCTGGCAGGTCGGGCAGGGGTCCTCGATGATCGTGCCGGAGCCGTGGCAGAGCGAGCAGGGCGTGGAGATCGAGAACATCCCCTGTCCCTGCGTCTCGATCCCCCGGCCCTCGCAGCGCGGGCACACCGAGGGCGCGGTGCCGGGCTTGGCGCCGGTGCCGTGACAGGTGGGGCAGACCGTGTGCATCGGCACCTGCAGCGGCACCTGCGCGCCGGCGATCGCCTGGTCGAAGGAGATCGACACCTGCGCCTCCAGGTCGGCGCCCTTTTCGGCGCGCGGTTTCGTGCGCACGCGCCGGCCGCTCGTGGAGCCGCCGAACAGGTTGGAGAGGATGTCGCCCATCGACGCGCCGTCGAAGTCGAAGTTGCCGAAGCCGCCGAAGCCGCCGCCGGGCCCGGCGCCGGTGGCGAACGGCCCGGAGCCCGAGTCGTACTGCTTGCGCTTCTCCGGGTCCCCGAGCACGTCGTGGGCCTGGGAGATCTCCTTGAAGCGAGCCTCCGCCTGCTTGTCGCCGGGGTTGCGATCGGGGTGGTACTGGCGCGCGAGTTTCCGGTACGCCTTCTTGATCTCCTCGGCGGTCGCCTTCTTGTCGACGCCTAGCGTCTTGTAGTAGTCGGGCCTGCTCGCCATCCGCGACCTCCTACGCCGCCACGACCACGCGGGCCGGGCGGATGACGTTCTCGCGGCAGCGGTAGCCGGGCTGGTAGACCTCGATCACCGTCCCGCGCGCCTGACCGTCGGGCGCCGCGGCGGTCGCGACCGCCTCGTGCAACGCCGGGTCGAACAGCTCGCCCAGCGGCGAGAACGACTCGATCCCCACGCGCGCGAGCGCCGCGCCGAGCTCCGAGCGCACCAGCTTCACGCCGTGCAGAAGCGGGTCGTCCTCCGCCGCCGCCTCCAGCGCGCGGTCGAGGTTGTCGAGCGCCGGCAACAGCTCCTTCGCCAGCGCCACCGCCCCCCGCTCGTGCGACGCCTTCGCCTCCTTCGCCACGCGCTTGCGGTAGTTCTCGAAATCCGCCTGCGTGCGCTGCGCCAGAGCCAGATACTCGTCGCGCTGCTTAGCGGTTCTCACGAGCTCGTCCAGATCGCCCTCGATCTCGGCGGCCTCGTCTTGTGTGTCTGCATGGGCCTGCGCGCGTTCGTCCGCTGCTCGCGCGGCAGCCGAACGCGCTCCGGCCTCGCCGGCAACCGCTGACCCGTCGCTCGCGGGCGCAGCCTCGCCGTGCTCGTGCTCGTCGATGGTGACCTTTATCTCCGTCATCGGTTGGCCTACGCCTTCGGCTCTTCGACGACCTCGGCGTCGACGACGTCCTCCTCCTCGGAGGAGGCAGCGCCGTCGCCGTCGGCAGAGGCACCGTTGCCGGAGGCCGCGGCCTGCTCCTGCGCCCGCTGGTACATCGCCTCGGAGACGGCGTGGAAGGCGGTCTGGAGCGCCTCGGCCTTGGCGTTGATGGTGGCGGGGTCCTCGGACGCGAGCACCTCGCGGACCTCCTTGATGGCCTCTTCGATGCGCGACTTGGAGTCGGCGTCGACCTGGTCGCCGAGGTCGGTGAGCTGGCGCTCGGCCTGGTAGGCGGCGTTCTCGGCGGTGTTGCGCGCCTCGGCCAGCTCCCTCGCGCGGCGGTCCTCCTCGGCGTGGGACTCGGCGTCGGAGACCATGTTCTTGATTTCCTCGTCCGAGAGCCCGGAGCCGGCCTTGATCTCGATCTTCTGCTCCTTGCCGGTGCCGAGATCCTTGGCGGAGACGTTGAGGATGCCGTTGGCGTCGATGTCGAACGCGACCTCGATCTGCGGGATGCCTCGCGGCGCCGGCGGGATGCCGGTGAGCTGGAACTTGCCGAGCGACTTGTTGTACTGGGCCATCTCGCGCTCGCCCTGGAGCACGTGGATCTCGACCGAGGGCTGGTTGTCCTCGGCGGTCGAGAAGACCTCGCCCTTGCGGGTGGGGATGGTGGTGTTGCGCTCGATCAGCTTGGTCATCACGCCGCCCTTGGTCTCGATGCCGAGGGTCAGCGGGGTGACGTCGAGCAGCAGCACGTCCTTGACGTCTCCGGCGAGCACGCCCGCCTGGATGGCGGCGCCGACGGCGACGACCTCATCCGGGTTGACGCCCCGGTGGGGCTCCTTGCCGGTGAGCTCCTTGACCTTTTCCTGGACGGCGGGCATGCGCGTCATGCCACCGACGAGCACCACGTGCTCGATGTCCTTGACGCCCTTGCCTTTCGCGTCGTCGAGCGCCTGACGCACGGGGGCGACGACGCGGTCGAGCAGCTCAGCCGTCAATTCGGAGAGCTTGGCGCGGGTGAGGCGGGTGTCGAGGTGCTTGGGCCCGGAGGCGTCGGCGGTGATGAACGGGAGGTTGATCTGCGTCTCCTGGGTGGTGGAGAGCTCGATCTTGGCCTTCTCGGCGGCCTCGTACAGGCGCTGGAGCGCCATCGGGTCGGCAGACAGGTCGATGCCCTGCGACTTGCGGAACTCGGACACGAGCCAGTCGACGATCGCCTTGTCGAAGTTGTCGCCGCCGAGGTGGTTGTCGCCGGCGGTGGACTTGACCTCGAAGACGCCGTCGCCGATCTCCAGCACGGACACGTCGAAGGTGCCGCCGCCGAGGTCGAAGACGAGGATCGTCTGGTCGGACTCCTTGTCGAGCCCGTAGGCGAGCGAGGCAGCGGTGGGCTCGTTGATGATGCGCTTGACGTCGAGGCCGGCGATCTTGCCGGCGTCCTTGGTCGCCTGGCGCTGGTCGTCGTTGAAGTAGGCGGGGACGGTGATGACCGCGCCGTCGACCGACTCGCCCAAGTACGCTTCCGCGTCGGTCTTGAGCTTCTGCAGGATCATGGCGGAGATCTCCGGCGGGGAGTGCTGCTCGCCGCCGGCTTCCACGCGGGCGTCGCCGTTGGGGCCGGAGACGACCTTGTAGGGGACGATCGACTCCTCCTCGCGCACCTCGGCCTCCTTGCGGCCCATGAAGCGCTTGATCGAGAAGACGGTGTTCTGCGGGTTGGTGACCGCCTGGCGCTTGGCGACGGTGCCGACGAGACGCTCGCCGGACGCCGTGAACGCGACGACGGACGGCGTCGTGCGGCCGCCCTCGGCGTTCTCGATGACGGTCGGCTCGCCGCCCTCGAGCACCGCCATGCATGAGTTGGTGGTGCCGAGATCGATGCCTATGGTCTTGGCCATTGCGTAGTGCTCCTTCTGCTGGGAATCGTCGATGACGGCGCTGCGCGCCGGCTCGACTAGTGGAATCGCCGATGACGGCGCTGCGCGCCGGCTCGACTAGTGGAATCGCCGATGACGGCGCTGCGCGCCGGCTCGACTAATAAGCCTTATAAATCTAAGTGAGAGTATGTCAGATTTCCTGCCAGGCTTCAAGGTGTCTCTCACCCAGGTTACCCGGCGCCACTCCGCAAGGTAGACCGGGGCCGCGCGGAGCCAGCGGGGGGCGCGCGACAGGACACCATGCTTGCACCCCCCCAAACGTCCCGTTTTGGGAGCCCCCGGCGCATAGATCGGCCGTCCGGCGGTGAATAATGTCCGCAAGTGACCCGCCTGGAGCGCAACGTGAACATCGCGGCGGTGGTGATCCCGTTCCTGGGCGTGATCGCGGCGGCGATCGTGCTGTGGAACCACTTCCTGGGCGTGCGTGACGTGGCGATCTTCGCGGTCATGTACATGCTGACTGCGATCGGCGTGACCGTCGGCTTCCATCGCCTGCTCACCCACCGCGCCTTCCAGACGCGCCCGTGGCTGCGCTACACGTTCGCCGTGCTCGGCTCGATGTCGCTGCAGGGCCCGGTGATCGACTGGGTGGCCGACCACCGCAAGCACCACACGTTCACCGACGAAGAGGGCGACCCGCACAGCCCGCACGCCGGACACGGCGCGGGGCTGCGCGGCATGGTCGCCGGCCTGTGGCACGCGCACGTCGGCTGGCTGTTCGAGACCCACGGCCAGGCGTCCTCGAAACGCTTCGCGCGCGACCTCGTCGAAGACCCGGTCATGCGCCGCATCAACAAGGGCTTCCCGCTGATCGCCCTGCTCAGCCTGGCGCTGCCGTTCGCGCTCGGCGTCGCGCTCAGCGGCGGCTCGCTCGTCGCGGGCGGCCTCAGCGCGCTGCTGTGGGCCGGGCTCGTGCGCATCTTCCTGGTGCACCACATCACGTGGAGCATCAACTCCATCTGCCACTTCTTCGGCAGCCGGCGCTTCGACACCGACGACGAGTCCACGAACGTCTTCTGGCTGGCGCTGCCGTCGCTCGGCGAGGCCTGGCACCACAACCACCACGCCTTCCCGCAGTCGGCCTTCCACGGCCTGCGCTGGTACGAGCTCGACCCGTCCGGCTGGCTGATCTTCGGCCTCCGGCGCGTGGGGCTGGCGTGGGACGTCGTGACGGTCACGCCCGAGCGCGCCCGCGCGAAGCTGGCGAGCGCCGCCGAGGCGACCGTCGAGTCGAGCGCGCTCTCGCGGTCCAGTCTGTAGCTGACCCGGCTCGCCGCCCTGGCGAGCGCTACCTTCAAGGCATGAGCCTGGTCCCGGTGGGACCCGTCAAGCCGCGGATGCGCGGCGTGCTGCACGAGTACGCGTTCTTCGTGTCACTGGCGTGCGGGGTGGCGCTGATCCTGGCGGCGTCGGACGGGCGGGCGCGTGTGGCGGCCGCCATCTACGCGGGCGCGGTGTCGGCGCTGCTGGGCACGAGCGCGCTGTACCACCGCGTGAGCTGGCGCCCGGCGGCGCGGCGGTGGATGCGCCGGCTGGATCACTCGATGATCTTCGTGCTGATCGCCGGCACGTACACGCCGGTGGCGCTGCTCGCGCTGAAGGGCCCGCTGGCGAGCACGGTCCTGATCGTGCTGTGGCTGGGGGCGCTCGGCGGGATGGTGTTCAAGCTGCTGTGGATCGACGCCCCCAAGTGGCTGTTCGCGGCTGTGTACGTGGCGCTGGGTCTCGTGACGGCGGCGGTGTTCGGCCAGCTCCCGGCGGCGATCGGCTGGCTCGGCGCGGCGGGGTTGGCGGCGGGCGGGCTGCTGTACGTGGTGGGCGCGATCGTGTACGCGAGCGGCCGGCCGAACCCATGGCCGAAGGTGTTCGGCTACCACGAGGTCTTCCACTCGCTCGTGCTGGCGGCCGCGTCGCTGCACTACGCTGTTATCGCCTTTGCCGTACTGCCGCGCGGTTAGCGTAAGCGGCTCGGGCACATGCGCGCGAGGGCGCACTCTGCGCAGGCGGGCGAGCGCGCGTGGCAGGTGCGCCGGCCGTGGCGCAGGAGGTTGACGTGCAGCTCGAGCTCCTGCCCCGCCGGGGTGAGCGCGAGCATCTGGTCGTGCAGCTCCTGGAACGGCGCGCCGGGTCGCAGCAGGCGCAGGCGCATGCCCACGCGCGAGACGTGGGTGTCGACGGGCACGTCGCGCAGGCCGTAGGCGAACAGCAGCACGCACGCGGCCGTCTTGCGCCCGACGCCGGGCAGCGCGACGAGATAGTCGCGCGCCTCTCCGATCGGCGCGTCCGGTAGCCAATCGAGTGAGAGCTCATGCGCGGGTCGCCCGCCCGCGCCGTTCGCCGCGCGTGCGCCGGGTGGCGGCTGCTCGCTGGCGATCGCCCGCAGGATCGCCTGGATGCGCGCCGACTTGACCTTCGAGATGCCGCCCGGGCGGATCGCCTCCTCGACCTCGGCGACGGGGGCGTCGCGCACCTGCTCCCACGTCTGGAGGCGCTCGCGCAGGCGCAGGTAGGCGACGTCGCGGTTGCGGTCGTTGGTGGATTGCGAGAGCACGGTCAGGACGAGCTCGGCGATGGGGTGCCCGTGCGGGCGCATCAGCGGCGCGCCGTACACCTCGCGCAGGCGTTCGCGGATGCGCACGACGCGCGCGTGCGTGGGAGGCGTCCAGGCGCGGCCGGCGCTCGGCATCGCTTCACCGTATCCGCCTCACGTCACCGGGATATCCTCGCCCGGTGCCCGAGGTCAGCGACCACCACGGCGAGATCGACTTCCCGCCCGGCGCCGGCGCGCAGGCGCATCCCACCCCATACGGACCGGGAGGAGGGATGCCGGTGTTCTGGCGCAGCGCCCCGGTCCCGGCGGATGCCGGCAGGGCGGTGCCGCTGTACCTGCACGGGGTGCCCGGCAACAGCGACGAATGGGTCGCCCCGCGCGAGCACCGCGCGAGCCGCCCGTGGTGGCGGCGTTGGTGGCGCTCCAAGCGCCCTGACGACGAGTGGATCGAGGCGCCGCCGTACGAGCTGGGCTTCCTCGAGCGCAGCGGCGGCCTGGCGCTCGACCTCCCCGGCTTCGGACGGTCGGGCAAGCCGGGGTTCCTGCGGTACACGATCGACGAGTACGACCGCTTCATCGAGCGCTTCATCGACCTCGTGGAGGTGGAGCGCGTGCAGCTCGTGATGCACGACTGGGGCGCCGTCGGGCTGGCGTTCGCCCAGCGCCTGCCCGAGCGCGTCGAGCGCATGGCGATCGTCAACGCCGTGCCGTTCCTGCCCGGCTACCGCTGGCACCGCACGGCGCGGATCTGGCGCACGCCCGGGCTGGGCGAGCTGGCGATGGGGGCGACCAACGAGCTCACCGCGCTTGTCCTCTCGCGCGAGTCCAACGTCACACCGGGCCCGATGCCGGGCGCGTGGCGAGACAGCGTGCTCGAGCACTTCGACCAGGGCACGCAGCGCGCGATCCTGCGCCTGTACCGCAGCTCGCCGCCCGAGGTGCTGGCGGCCGCGGGAGAGCGGCTGGGGACGCTGCGGATGCCCGCGCTCGTGCTGTGGGGAATGCGCGACCCGTACATACCCGCCGAGTTCGCGGGCGCCTACGCGCAGGCGCTAGGACAGGCGGAGCTGCTCGAGGTCCCCGACGCCGGCCACTGGCCGTGGCTCGACAAGCCGGAGCTGATCGAGCGCGTGGTCGACTTCCTGAGCGCCGAGTGAGCGCCGCGCGGCGCGTCCCCGCGTGGGCGATCACGACGGTGGCGTCGGTCGCGTACGTGATCGCCGCGCCGCCCAGCCCCGACCTGGCCGCAGCGAGCTACCGCAGCGCGCTGTTCTCCAGCGCGGGGTTCACGCTGTGGGACAACTCGTGGTACGGCGGCCACCACCTGCCGGCCTACTCGCGTGCTCGCCCCGGCGCTGGGGGCCCTGATCGGGCCGCAGCCGCTGGCGGCGATCTCGATGATCCTCGCGACGGCGCTGTTCGCCCGCTTGATCGACGGCCTCTTCCCCGCGACCGCGACGCGCATCGCCGCAGTCTGGTTCGCGGTCGGCGCGTCGGTCGCGCTGCTGTCCAGCCGCGTGCCGTTCGACCTCGGCCTGGCGGTCGGCCTCGGCGCGCTGCTGCTTGCCCGGCGCGGGCGATGGGGGGCGGCGCTGGCGGCGAGCGTGCTCACCGCGCTCGCCAGCCCCGTGGCCGGCGCGTTCCTTGCGCTTGCGTTGCTGACGTGGGCGCTGGCCGGTCCCGCGCGCGCCTGGCCCGCCGCCCTGACCGTCGCCGCGCTCGCCCCGATCGCGCTGCTCGCGCTCGCCTTCCCGGAAGGAGGCGCGCAGCCGTTCGTGGGCTCGGCGTTCTTCCCCGCGCTCGCGGGCGTCGTGGTCGTCGGCCTGCTGATCGAACCCGAGCGGCGCCTGCTGCGACTCGGCGCGGCGCTGTACGCGTTGGTGCTGACCGGCTCCTACCTGGTGCCGACGGCGGTGGGCGGCAACGCCGACCGGCTGGGCGCGCTCGCGGCGGGACCGATCGCCGCGTGCGCGCTCGCCGGCGCCTCGCGCCGGCGGCGCTGGGCGCTGGTGGCGCTGGCGCCGTTCCTGCTCTACTGGCAGGCGAACGCGCCCGTCGCGGATTTCGCCGCGGCGGCGTCCGACCCGTCGGTGAACGCCTCCTACTACGCGCCGCTGCTCGGCGAGCTGCGCGCGCTCGGCGTCGGCTACGGCGCCCGCCCGGCGCGCATCGAGGTGGTGGCGACGGCCGACCACTGGGAGGCGCGCTGGCTGGCCCCGCACGTGATGATCGCCCGCGGCTGGGAGCGCCAGCTGGACGTCGACCACGACGGGCTGTTCTACGAAGAAGGAAAGGCGCTCACCGCGGCCCGCTACCACGCGTGGCTGTCGAGCAACGCGATCTCCTACGTGGCGCTGCCGGACGCCCCGCTGGACTACTCGGCGAAGGCGGAGGCGCGCCTGGTGAGCGGTGACGGCGGCGGCTCGCCGTCATATCTGCACGAAATCTGGCGCTCGGCGCACTGGCGCCTGTTCGCGGTGCGCGACGCGAGTCCGCTGGCGCAGGCGCCGGCCGTGCTGAGGAGCGTGGGCCACGACTCCTTCACGCTGGCGGCGCCGCGCGCGGGCGAGTACACGATGCGGGTGCGCTTCACGCCGTACTGGGCGCTTGCGAGCGGGAGCGGGTGCGTGTCGAGCGCGCCCGGCGGCTGGACGGAGGTGCGGGCTCGCCGCGCGGGCGAGCTGCGCGTGGTCATCGACTTCTCGCTCGCGCGCGTTCTCGGACGACGGGCCGCGCTGTCGCTGAGCTCGTCTACGCTTCCCCCTAGATGCTCGCCCGCGCTCGCCTCCTGCAGGCGCGTCTGCTGCCGCACGGTTGGCTCGACGCGCTGAGGCAGGTCTCGCTTTTCGGCGCCGCGTATCTCGCCTACCGGCTCGTGCGCGGCCTCGTCGAGGGGGACGCGAACGCGGCGTTCGCGCACGCGCGCGAGCTGATCACGATCGAGCGCACGCTGCACGTGTTCGTCGAGCCCTCGGTCCAGGCGTGGGCCTCGGGCAGCCACTTCGTGATGGTGGCCTCGAGCTGGCTGTACGTGAACGCGCAGACGAGCGTCACGGTGGGCGCGCTGGTGTACCTGTACCTGCGTGCGCAACCGCAGCTTCTACTTCGTGCGCAACATGTTCATGGTCGCCATGGGCGATCGCGCTCGTCGGCTACGCGATCTTCCCGACCGCGCCGCCGCGCTTCATGCCCGAGTGGGGCTTCATCGACAGCGTCGCCGACGTCACGGCATTGCACATCGACCACGCCAGCTCGTCGCTGAACGCCCTCACGAACGTGTACGCGGCAGTGCCCTCGATGCACGTGGCGTTCGCGCTGATGATCGGCTGGACGCTCGCGCGGCTGGTGCGCTGGCGAGTGCTGCGCGTGCGCGTGGTTCCTGTATCCGTTCCTGATCGCGTTCGTGATCGTGGTGACCGCCAACCACTTCATCATCGACGCCGTGCTCGGCGCGCTGACGGCCGGCGTCTCCGCCTACGCGGCGAGCTGGCTCGCGCGCGCGCGCCCGCACGCCTGGCGCTTCTCGACCCCCGTCCCCAGCGCACAGCTGAGCGCGAGCGGGTAGGCGTTCGAGCGAGGATGGCACCGCCGCGACAACACGCCCCCGGCGCGACGCGCACGGCGAGGCGCCTACCGCTCCTCGGCGCGGCGCGCGCGGGCGCCGATCGGCGCGGGCGAACGCCGCGAGCTCGTTCGCAACCGCCTGATCGAGTCGCGCCTGACGCCCAACGCGATCTCGCTGACGGGCTTCGTGCTGAACGTGCTCGCCGCGGCGCTCGTGTGGGAGCGGCTGTTCTTCCTCGGCGGGATCGCGTTCATCGTCGGCTCGATCATGGACACGCTCGACGGCCGCTACTCGCGGATGTCGGGCAAGGGCACGCCGTTCGGCGCGTTCCTGGACTCCACGCTCGACCGCATCGAGGAGGGGATCGTGCTGACGGCCGTCGCCGGCTACTTCGCGCTGCACGGCAACCGCGTCGCCGCCGCCGCGGTGGTGGTGGCGGTGCTGGCGTCGCTGATGGTCAGCTACACGCGCGCCCGCGCCGAGGCGCTGGGGGTGGAGTGCAAGGTCGGGATCGCCACGCGGCCCGTGCGGGTCGTGATCCTGGCGATCGGGCTGGTGTTCGCCAGGGGCGCCTCGCTGGGCAGCTTCGAGCTGCTGCGAGCCGGCCGTGTACGTGCTCGCGGCGCTCAGCGTGGTGACCGTCGTGCAGCGCATCTGGCACGTTCGGCGCGAGCTGTCGGTGCCCGCCGGACCGTCGGTGTGACCTGACGCGCGCGGCGGAGTAGTTAGCTCGAACTTCAGGAAGGGAGCTCTAGACGTGAGCACACACACAAACGGCAACGGCCGCGCCTCTAGGCACAACGGGGCGAGCGCCGGCAACGGCGCCGCCCGCTACCAGTCCGAGAAGGTGCGCGTGGCGATCATCGGCGTGGGCAACTGCGCCTGCTCGTTCGTACAGGGCGTGCAGTACTACCGCGACGCCGACCCGAGCCGGCGCGTTCCGGGCCTCATGCACGTGGACCTCGGCGGCTACCACGTGCGCGACATCGAGTTCACGGCCGCCTTCGACATCGACTCCAAGAAGGTCGGCAAAGATCTCGGCGAGGCGATCTGGGCGGGCGAGAACAACACGATCGAGTTCGCCAAGGTGCCGAAGAAGCTCGGCGTGCCCGTGCATCGGGGCATGACCCACGACGGGCTCGGCAAGTACCTCAAAGAGAAGATCGTCAAGGCGCCCGGCGAGACCGCGGACATCGTGCGGATCCTGCGCGAGACGCACACCGACGTGGTCGTCTCCTACCTGCCGGTCGGCTCCGAGCAGGCGACCAAGTGGTATGTCGAGCAGGTGCTCGAGGCCGGCTGCGGCTTCGTCAACTGCATCCCCGTGTTCATCGCCCGCGAGGACTACTGGGACCGGCGCTTCAAAGAGGCGGGGCTGCCGATCGTCGGCGACGACATCAAGTCGCAGGTCGGCGCGACGATCGTGCACCGCACGCTCGCGCGGCTGTTCGCCGAGCGCGGCGTGGAGATCGAGCGCACCTCGCAGCTGAACGTCGGCGGCAACATGGACTTCTACAACATGCTCGAGCGCGAGCGGCTGGAGTCGAAGAAGATCTCCAAGACCAACGCGGTGACGTCGATCATGGACCACGAGCTGCCCGCCGGCGACATCCATGTCGGCCCGTCCGACTACGTGCCGTGGCTGACCGACCGCAAGTGGGCGCACATCCGCGTCGAGGGCCAGGCCTTCGGCGACGTGCCGCTGAACCTGGAGCTGAAGCTCGAGGTGTGGGACTCGCCGAACTCGGCAGGCATCGTGATCGACGCCGTCCGCTGCTGCAAGCTGGCGCTCAACCACGGCGTCGCCGGCCAGCTCGACGGGCCGTCCTCCTACCTGATGAAGTCGCCGCACGAGCAGCGACCGGACGAGCAGGCACGGGCGGACACCGAGGCCTTCATCGCCAAGTACGCCGGGAAGGGACACGCGCCCGCCCCGAGCGCGACGCACGCCGGTCGGGCGGGGGCGGGGAGCAAGGCTTCAGCCGCGGACTGACCGCCTGCCGCCGCGGACGCCAGGCGCGATAATCGTTGAGCCGATGGACGCCTCGTTCTCGATAGCCCACGTGACGCCGTATCCGTGGGAGGCCGAGGACAACGAGGTCAACGCCCACGTCAGACGGGTCGCGCACGAGCTGTCGCGACGTGGCCACCGCGTGCTCGTGATCGCCCCGTCGCGCTCGCAGGAGCGCGTGCGCGCCTCGCGCAGGGCGCTGCGCGCCGCGCGGGCCCGTGACGGAGGCGCGGCGTCGTTGCTAACCGGAACCGACGAGGGGACGCCGCGCGTGCTCGCCGTGGGCGAGGTGCTGGACTTCTGGGGGCCCGCCCGCCCCGGGCGAGCCGCCAATGCCAGGCGCCGGCCGGCGGCGCTGCCGATCGACGTGAGCGCGCACCGTCGAGGAACTGCTGAGCAGCGTGCCGCTCGATTTCGTGCACGTGCACGAGCCGTTCGCGCCGAGCACCTCGGGCGCGGCCCTGCGCCACTCGCGTGCGCTGAACGTCGGCTCCTTCCACTCCGCGGCCGAGCCCCTGCTCGCGACGCTGGTGGCGCGCCGCTTCGTGGAGAGCTTCTTCGGCCGTCTGGATGCCCGCGTCGCCAGCCTGCCCGAGACGGCCGAGCTGATGGCCCACCACTTCCCCGGTGACTACGAGCTCGTGCGCGACGACGATCGCGCGGCGGACGAGCTCGAGCGAATCTACCGGCGGCTGGCAGCCCGCCGGCACTCCACCGCGCGTGACCCGGCGCGCGCGCGAGCGCTGTCGCGGCGGGCGCTGATCGACGTCGACCTGCACATGCACACAGACCACTCCTACGACTGCGCCACGCCCGTCGAGGTGCTGCTGGCGAGCGCCCGCGAGCAGGGGCTGGGGGCGATCGCGGTGACCGACCACAACGAGATCTCGGGCGCGCTGGAGGCCCAGGCGCAGGCGGAGGGATTCGGTCCCCACCCGCCCTCCAAGACGCCCTTGAAGGTGATCGTCGGCGAGGAGGTGAAGACGGCCGGCGAGGGCGAGGTGATCGGCCTGTTCATCGAACGGAAGATCCCGCGCGGCCTCAGCCTGGAGGAGACCGTCGCGGAGATCAAGCGCCAGGGCGGGCTCGTGTACGTGCCGCATCCGTTCGACCGCATGCACGCGGTGCCCGACTACGAGCACCTGCTGGAGATCCTCGACGACGTGGACGCGATCGAGGTGTTCAACCCGCGGGTGGCGATCGGCGCGTTCAACGAGGAGGCCGTCCGCTTCGCGGCGAAGTACCGCCTCGCCGCCGGCGCCGGCTCGGACTCGCACGTGGCCCAGGGTCTCGGCTCGGTGCGGGTACGCATGCGCGACTTCGACGGGCCGGCGGAGTTCCTGCAGTCGTTGCGCGACGCCGAGATCGTCACCCGCCCGTCCTCGCTGCTGTACGTGCAGGCGCTGAAGTTCCTGCAGACGCGCGCCACGCCCCGCTCGGCGCGGCGGGCGAGCAAGGCGCGGCGGCTGAGGCGGCTGAACCGGGCGCACGGCGGTGGAGGGCGGAGATAGAGAGGCAAAGCGGATGGAACTAACACGGGGCGGTCGAAGGTCGAGTGGGGGGAGGACGCAGGGAGCGTGGCGTGCTGCGCACGCGAGCGACCGAGGACGCTGCCCCACGATGTGCCATCGGCCGCCACGCAACTACTGATGCACCGTCAAGGACAAGACGAGCCCTCGTCAAATCCCTCGGGGGCGATGCCCGTCACCGACGACGAGATCCGCGAGAAGTACCTCGAGCGCGCCATCCGCGAGCTGAACACGCTCACGCGCGAGCTGCAGGCGTGCCCGCACTGCCCGCGCGGCAACCTGATGCCGGTGCTCGGCTCCGGACACCCGCAGGCGGACATCATGCTGCTGAAGTACGCGGCGCTGCCTTCGGAGATCGAGGAGGGGGTCGCGTTCTACGGGCGCGCGGGCAGCGCGCTGATGAAGTCGCTCAAGCGGCTGTCGATCGACCCGCTGGCGGTGTACGGGACGCTGTGCGTGAAGTGCCCGCTGGCCGACACCTCGCTGGCGGACTTCGCGTGCATCTCGCGCGTGGTCGAGGAGATCGCGATCGTGGCGCCGAAGATCGTCGTGGTGATGGGCGCCGACGCGCTGACGGCGCTCGGCGAGATGGACATCCCGCTCGCGCGCGAGCTGCACGACGAGGTCGGCGTCGTCCAGCAGCTGACCCCCACGATCGACGCGCTGTACGTGCCGAGCATCGACGACTCGCTCGACGAGCAGGACGCCAAGCGCGATTTCTGGGCGGCGTTCCGCGTGCTCGGCGACTGGTACGCGGCGCAGCCGCCGTACTGAAGGCCGGCGCAGCCCGGCCGGTAACGGCGGCAGTACACCGTCGAACGCAGGACCGGAGGTCCTGCGGAGCTACATCGTCAGCACGACCTTGCCGAGCTTGCCGCCCGCGGCGAAGCGCTCGTAGGCGTCCGCCGCCCGATCCAGCGGGTAGGTGTCGGCGATCGGCACGCGCAACGCGGGCGGGCGAGCTTCGAACAGCGGCAGCACCTCGTGCTCGACCCGTCTCGCGACGAGGGCTTTGTCCTCCAGCGAGCGAGCGCGCAGCGTGGAGCCGTGGATGCGCGCCCGCTTGCCCATCAGCACGAGCAGGTTGAGCTCGCTCTTGGCGCCGGCCGCGACGCCGATCACGGCGATGCGCCCGCCGGTCGCCAGCGCGCTGAGATTCTCGGGCATGTTCGGCGCGCCGACGAGCTCGAGGATCACGTTGTAGGGGCCGTGCTCGGCGAAGCCCTCCGGCGCGATCACGACGGCGCCCAGCTCGGCGACGGCGTCGCGGTTGCTCTCGCTGCGGACGGTCGCGGTCACGCGCGCGCCCGCCGCGCGGCCGAGCTGGATCGCGGCGGTGCCGACGCCGCCGGCGCCGCCGTGCACGAGCAGATGCTCGCCGGTGCGCAGCTCTCCCTGAGTGAAGATCGCGTCGTGCGCCGTCGTGAACACCTCCGGCAGCCCTCCCGCGGCGGCCCAGTCGAGCGCCGCCGGGACCGGCATCAGCAGACGCTCGTGCACGACGCACAGCTCGGCCTGCGCACCTCCCGCCGACGATCGCCATCACGCGATCGCCGACCGCGAAGCGTTCCGTGCCGGGGCCGAGCTCGGCGACCTCGCCAGCGAGCTCCATCCCGGGGATGTCCTGTGGCCAGCCGGGCGGCGCGGGGTAGAGCCCGCGCCGCTGCATCATGTCGGCGCCGTTCAGCCCAGCGGCGCGCACCCGCACGAGCGCCTCGCCGAGGCCGGGAGACGGATCGGGGTGCTCCTCGACGAGGATCTCCTGCTCGCGGATGGTCGCTGCGCGCATCGGCGCACCCTATCGACGGGCAGCCGCGTCGGGCAGCAGGCGCAGCACGTCGGCGGCGACCCGCCGTACGGCGGTCCCGAGGATCGCGCTCACGGGAGGGTCCCGGGGGAGCGCCCGCCGCACGAGCCGGTCCATGCTGGCGCTCACCTCCTCCAAGGTCGGCCGCGGCCATGGGCGGGCGGCCTGCGCCAGGGTGTCGACGGCGCCCGCCAGCTCGTCGAGCTCGTCCAAGCACTCGCGCGGGGGCGCGGCGCCTTCCAGCTCCTGCACGTCCATCGTCGCCCGGATCAGGCTGAGCACCGCGCTCGCCAGCAGGTACAGGCTCGCGACCCGCCGCTCCTCGCGCCCGACTACGCTCCGCATCCGCATCCGCCGCGGCGCCACCCGCACGACCGTGCGAGCCGTGCCGCGCGCCTGCGTGAGCGCCGTCAGGCGCGCGTGCACGTCGTGACTGGCCGCCAGCACCCAGCCGGCTCCCACGAGCGGAACGTCCATGTCCTGGTCATCCCCATCCATGTCGGAGGCCCGCATCGAGTGCCGTCCGAGCACCTCGCGCAGGGAGCGCAGCACGTCGCGCTCGGCGCTCCACAGCAGCTTCAGCGGGTCGACCGGGAACAGCCCCACGCCGATCACCAGCGCCACGGCGCCTCCCACGAGGGCGTCGGTCGCCCGCTCGCCCCCCGTCCCCGCTTTGTGCAGCGCGATCACGAGTATCGCCGAGGCAGCCGCCTGGTTGACGAACATCATGCCTTCCCCAACGAACCCCACGCCGAGCGCCACGGCCGCCAGCAGCGTCACCAGCACGACGACTCCGATCGCGACGGCGCCGTCGCCGAAGAGCGGACGCAGCAGCTCGCCCACACCGATCCCCAGCAGCACGCCGACGACCATCTGCGCGCTGCGCCGCGAGCGCTGCACATGGCTTGTGCTCAGCGCGACCGTCGCCGCGATGGGGGCGAAGAACGGCTGTCGGTGACCCAGCAGGTCGTGGGCCACGTACCAGGCGACGCCCGCCGCGACAGCGGCCTGCAGCACCGGCCACCCGACCGCGCGAACGCGACCGGAGGCTGCGCTGAGTGCCCGTCCCGCTCTACTCACGGCCGATCCGCCACCGCCGCCGCCTACTCGAGCAGCTCGGTGTCCTCGTCGGAGTAGGCCGGGGAGCACGCGCACACAATCCGCAGCGGCTCCTCGCCGACGTTGAACAGCTTGTGGGGTGCCCCCGGCGGGATCAGTGCGCAGTCGCCCTCCACCACGATCCGCTCCTCGCCGTCGATCACCAGCCGGCCGCGACCGGCGCTCACGAGATACAGCTCCTCGCTCCTACGATGCAGGTGCTCGGTGGTCGCGCCCGCCACCGGGATCGTCGCCTCCGCGAGGCTCTGGTTGCGCGCCGGCGCCGACACGCGCCCCGCCCACTCCCTGATCTGCGAGCCGTCGAGCGTGATGAACGGCTCTATCTGCGCGTAGGAGGTGACGTGCATCAGGCCCGGAAGCCTAGCCCCGCCCCCTGCTCAGCGCTCGAACACCGCGACGCACTCGATGTGGTGTGTCTGCGGGAACATGTCCACCGGCCGGACGCGGCGCAGCTTCCAGCCGGCCGCCACCAGTTCGGCCCCGTTGGGGGCGAGGGTGGTGGGGTTGCAGGAGACGTACACGATCCGCCGCGGGGAGGCGTCGATGACGCGGTGGACGACCTTCTTGGAGAGGCCCGCGCGCGGCGGGTCGACGACGATCACGTCCGGCCGGCCGGCCCGCCCGACGAGCTCGCCCAGCGCCAGGCGCGTGTCGCCGGCGAAGAACTGGGCACCCGTCACCCCGTTGCGCCGCGCCCCCGCGATCGCGTCGGCGACTGCCTCCTCCACCAGCTCGATGCCCCACAGCTCGCCCGCGCGCGAGGCGAGGGTGAGCGCGATCGTGCCGATCCCGCAGTAGAGGTCGTACACGCGCTCCCAGCCCTCCAGCGCCGCGTACTCGCCTACCACCCCGTAGAGCAGCTCGGCCATCTCGGTGTTCGTCTGGAAGAACGCCTCCGGGGAGATCAGCAGGTCGAGCTCGCCGAGGCGCTCCGGCAGCTGCGCCTGTCCCCACACGAGTTCGGTCTGCCCTCCGGCGGTCGTCTCGGCGAGGCTGCGCGAGCGCGTCCACAGCACGCCGCTCAGCCGCTCGCCGAGCTCGGAGTGCAGCGCCGCGGCGAGAGCGCCGGCGTCGAGCTCGCCGTCGGTGCTCACGATCCGCACCTGCAGGGCGCCCGTGCGCCTGCCCTCGCGCACGACCAGGTTGCGCAGCCGGACGCGACCATCGGCTGCCGCCTGCGTGCGCTGCTCGCGCCGCTCACCGGGCTCTCGCCCCCACCCGCGGTCCCATGCGCTCAGCCCCTGCTCGCGACACCAGCGGAGCGCCAGCTTGCGGACCAGATTGCCCTGCTCGGAGGCGAGCAGGCAGTCGTCCATAGGCTCGACGCGACCGGCGCCGGCGGAGGCGTGAAAGCCGCACACGAGCTCTCCGGGGTCGACCGACCGCGTCGACGGGGTCGGATCGCCATCTGCGCCACCGCCGAACGAGTACTCGAGCTTGTTCCGGTAACGCCAGCGCTGTAGCGCCGGCACGATCTCCTCCATCTCATATCCGTCCAGACGCCCGATCCGCGTCAGCGCCTCGTCGACCTGCGCGCGCTTGATCTCCAGCTGTCGCTCGTAGGGGATCACCTGCCAGGGGACACCCGGGTGCGCGGCAACCGGCGCCAGCCGGTCGGGGCTTGGCTCGAGCACCTCCACGGCGCGCGCGTGGGCGTAGCTGCGCTTGCGCTTGTGCACGATCGCGCGCACGCGGTCGCCGGGAATCGCGCCGGCGACGAACACCACATAGCCGCCGCCCTGCGCCGAGGCGCCGTCGCCGGGGACGGGCTCGGCGTCCAGGCGCGCGACGCCCTCGCCGCCGAACGCCAGCGACTCGATCCGCAGCTCCAGCTCGTCTCCCCGCCGCACCCCGGCCGGCGGCACTGAGGGCCCTGGTGGACGGGCCGGAGCGTCGCTGCTGTCGACGGTCGCGCCGCTCACGGCTGCCCACCCGTCGCCAGCAGCAGCTCCAGCAGCGCCTTCTGCGCGTGGCGGCGGTTCTCCGCCTGGTCCCAGATGCGCTGGCGCGAGCCGTACAGCACCTCCGGCGAGATCTCCTCGCCCTGGTGCGCCGGCAGGTCGTGCATCGCGAACGCGCCCGGCGCCGCCGCGTCGAGCAGCGCGTCGTCCACGCGGTAGTCGGCCAGCGCGGTGCGGCGCCGCTGGGCGGAGGCCTCGTCGCCCATGCTCACCCACACGTCCGTGTACACCGCTTGGGCGTCGCGCACCGCCTCGTGGGGATCGCTGTACAGCGTCACCGTCCCCCTCGCCTGCGCGGGCAGCGACAGATCGTCCTCCAGCGCGTAGCCCGCGGGCGAGGCCAGCGCGACGTGCACGCCCGCGAGCGCCCCCAGCAGCGCGAGCGAGCGAGCGACGTTGTTGCCGTCGCCGACGTACGCCACGCGCACGCCTTCCAGCGGGCCGCACGCCTCGCGCAGCGTCAGCAGGTCGGCGAGCGCCTGGCAGGGGTGGTGGCCGGCGCTGAGCATGTTCACGATCGGCACCGAGCTGTAGGCCGCGAGCTCCTCCAGGATCGCGTCCGCTCCCGTGCGCAGCCCGACCGCCGCCACGTGCCGTGAGAGCACCAGGGCGGTATCGCGCGGCGCCTCCCCGCGGGAGAGCTGCAGCTCGTCCGAGCGCAGCACCACCGCGTGGCCGCCCAGCTCCCGGATCCCCACCTCGAACGACACCCGCGTGCGCGTCGAGGGCTTCTCGAAGATCAGCGCCACGCTGAGGCCGGCCAGCGCGTTCGAGGAGAGCGGCGCGCGCTTGAGCTCCAGCGCGCGGTCGAGCAGCGCGTCGAGCTCGGCCGCGGACAGCTCGGTTCCCGTGAGGAAGTGGCGTGGTGGCATGGAAGCGGCCAGTGTAGGCGTATGGGCAGGCGATCGCCGGATGAAGGCCTTGCGTCCCGGAAAGGCGCCCCTGGCCCGCGCGGGGGCTACTTTAGCGTCTGTGTCACTTTTGGTTTTCAAGATAGGGAAGTGAATCCCCGTTCCTGCCGACTACGTACATGGTTAGCTTGTCTGAGATATGCTGTGGCCGTACTTGGTTCTAGTTGATATTTACCCCATTATCGTTCCGTATTTGTCAATCCACGCAGGCGTCCGTCAATTTGAACTAATTCGACTGAACCACCTAATCGTACACAGTTGGTGCCAGCCATTGACGCACAAGTGACCGTTTGTTAGCCTGGGGCGTGAGCGTTTAATGAAGTCGGATGGGTCCGACTGGCGCTTATGAGGGATGGAGCTTTGGGACAGTGTCACAACCGCCGGCCTGGCTTAACTATGGCCGCATGCCGGTCTTTCATTACGGAGTCTCACGTGCACCCGCGATGATCGCTGCCCGCGCTCTACCCACTGTGGCGCGCGCCTGCCAGGCGCGTTCTACAGTGACCGGTTCTCGGATTCCTCCGCCATGGAGAGCGCGGGTGTCGGTCGCAACGACATGACACATCAACAAAGGAGCGATGGGAAAATGAGGAAACTCAACACATTTGGCGCCGTCCTGGTGGCGGCGCTCGCGCTGGTGGCCATGATGGCGAGCAGCGCCGACGCCAATGGCAGACTCGTGCTCAAGAATGAAGGCACGCCCGTCGCCAAAGGCGGCCCCGCATACGCTGGATTCTTTTCGGAAGAATGCCTGGTTCGCTCGGGCGGAACGGTGACCGCCAACGAAAAGACCAAGGACAAGGCGAGTTTTACGAGCAGCGAAAGCGAGGGTTGCTTTGACGCGGCGTCGATCTCGGGGTCCATGACGTCAGCCGAGCTCACCACGGCCGGAGTCGCATCATTCAAGGCAAACATCACCGTGACTTTGCCCGACTCCTGTGCGTACTCGATCAAGAAGTTCACCGGCTTCTTCGACCCCAACGGGGGCGAAGTGTTCATGAAAGCTTAAGCGCCCGGCAAGCCGGCCAAAGGCAGCCCCAAATCCTGTTCTAAGACGGATTCCTTGACGGTCTATATATCAGTCGCCAACGAAGAATACGAACCGTTCACAACAGAACTGAGCTAGCTGCTCACTCGTGCTGCCGGCCGTGCCCTTGTCGCAGGGTACGGCTGACGCCCCACTCGAACTCTCACGTCGATTCGGCGGAGGTACGCCCTCTCCGAAGGTCACAGATCGGTCCTGTCGCCGTGAAGGCGAATGCCGACCGGCGCGTCCGACCGGCGCTGACATTACGTCTAACATTCGGCTGGTCGAACGGCCACGCACTTGAATCCAGGTCGATGAACAGACTCCTGCCGCTGACACTCGCCTGCTGCGCGCTGGTGCTCGTCGGCGGCTGTGGATCGTCGACCAGCAGCTCCGGCACCGCGCGCTCCACCACCCACACAAACGCCGCCAGGTCCACGCCGGGCTCTGGCACCGGCACGACCGCGACCAGCAAGACCACGGGCGCCTCGACCGCCCCCAGCGCCGCGATCAAGGTAGACACCACGCCCAAGTTCGCCTCTCCCTCGAAGAGCGCGCCGGTGCAGAGCGGGCGTGGTGCAGATCGCCTACCGCAACATCGCCATCGCCCCCGACACCGTCCGGGTGAAGCTCGGCTCGACGATCAGGTGGACGAACTACGACTCCACCCAGGCGAACGTCACCAGCGAGGGCGGCCCGCTGAAGTTCGCCTCGAAGAACTTCGGCGAAGGCGGCACGTTCGAGATCAAGGCCAGCAAGGTCGGGGTGATCCGCTACGAGTGCACGCTGTACCCGGTCACCATGAACGGGACGATCGAAGTCGTCAGCTGAAGTCGGCCAGCCCCTCGTCGGGCGTCGACGCGGTCGCGTAGTGGCGGCGGGGGATGCGCCCCGCCCCGCGCGCCAGCCGGCCGGCGTGCACGGCGGCGCGCATCGCGCGCGCCATCGCCACCGGGTCCTGCGCGCGCGCGATCGCCGACGCGGCCATCACCGCGTCACAGCCGAGCTCCATCGCCAGAGCCGCGTCGGAGGCCGTGCCGATGCCCGCGTCGAGCACCACCGGCACGTCCACCGCCTCGCGGATCAGCGCGATGTTGTACGGGTTGCGAATACCCATGCCGCTGCCGATCGGCGAGCCCAGCGGCATCACCGCCGCGCAGCCGAGGTCGGCAAGGCGGCGCGCGAGCACAGGGTCGTCGGTGGTGTAGGGGAGCACCACGAAGCCCTCGTCGAGCAGCTGCTCGGCCGCGCGCAGCAGCTCCGGCGCATCGGGCATCAGCGTGTCCTCGTCGCCGATCACCTCCAGCTTGACCCAGTCGGTGGCGAACGCCTCGCGCGCCAGCCGCGCGGTGATCACCGCGTCGCGCGCGGTGTGACAGCCGGCGGTGTTCGGCAGCAGCTCCACGCCCGCGTCCGCCAGTACGTCCAACAGCGAGCCGCGGTGCCCGGCGTTCGCGCTCGTGTCCAACCGGCGCAGCGCCACCGTCACCAGCTCGCTGCCGCTCGCCGCGATCGCCTGCGCCAGCAGCTCCAGCGAGGGAAAGCCGCCGGTCCCCAGCAGCAGGCGCGAGCGCATGGGCCTGCCGGCGATCGTCAGGAGATCCTCGGCGGGCACAGCGGCGCGCGCCCTCAGCGGCGGCGGTGGCCGCGGCGTCGCCGGCGGGCGTCGCGCGGCGATGCGCGGCGGACTCAGCGTGTCGGCCACGGCGCGATCATCCTCCCTGCATCGCCGTCAGCACCTCCACGCGCGCGTCCTCGGGCACAGCGTAGGAGTCCCCAGTCCGCGCGCGGCACCACCTCGCCGTCCACAGCCACGGCCACGCCGCGCGCGTCCGCGTCGAGGCCCAGGCGCACGAGCACCGCCGCGACGGTCTCTCCCGGCGTGCACCTCCGAGCGCTGGCCGTTGAGGACGATCATCCGACGGGCTCCGCCGCCGTGAGGACCGGCTCGCGCGGGCTGCGACGCGAAGCGCGCGGGCGAGCACGACGGACAGCAGCGGGTCGGCCTCGCGGTGGGCGAGCACGCCGACGACGAGCTCCGCCGTGAGCGGCGCCAGCAGGATGCCGTTGCGGTAGTGGCCCGTCGCCCACACCAAGCCCCTCGACCTCGCCGCGGCCGATCACCGGGGCGTTGTCGGGGGTGCCGGGCCGCAGGCCCACCGACAGCTCCTCGATCTCCAGCTCGCTGATGCCGGGGACGAGCTCGTGCGCGTCGCGCAGCAGCTCGTACACGCCGCCGGCGGTCGGCGCGAGCTCGAAGCCGCGCTCCTCGACGGTCGCCCCGAGCACGTACGCGCCGTCCTCGCGCGGGACGAGGTAGCCGCCGCGAAAGCGCAGCACGCGCTCGCAGCAGCCCCGGCCCGGCGGGGTCGCGCAGGCGCAGGATCTGGCCCTTGACCGGGCGTACCGGCACGTCGCGCGCTCGGCGAGGCGCCCTCGATCTGCCCGCTCCAGGGACCCGCTGCGAGCACCACCTGCTCGGCGGGCAGCCACTGGCCGTCCTCGAGCGTCACGCCGGTCGCACGCGGGCGCGCGCGAGCCTCCGTCACGAAACCTCTATCGCCCTGAGCGGCGGGGCGTCGAGCTCGACGCGCGCCACGGGCGAGTGGGCGCGCACCTGCACTCCGGCCGACGCGCAAGCCCGCTCGAGCGCCGCGAGCACCAGCCGGGGATCGACCGAGTGGTCCTCCGGCGCCTCCAGCGCCAGTCCGCACGGTCGGCGCGAGCGCAGGCTCGAGCTCGCGCGCCTCGCTCGCGCGCAGGCGCCGGACCGCCAATCCCAGCGACCGACGGAAGTCGAGCTGGCGCTCGAGCTCGCGCGCGTCGTCCTCGTCGCGCGCGACGAGCAGCGTGCCCGTCCGCATCAGCCCCACGGACACGCCCGTGGCGAGCTCCAGCTCGCGAGGCGAACGCGGGCCACATCCGCGCCGAGCGCAGCCCGAGCTCCAGCAGCCGCCGGCCGGCCTCGCCGAACTCGACCTCGGCCACCGGCGCGAGCATCCCCGCCGCCACGCGCGAGGTGCCGCCGCCGGCGCGCCCCCGATCGAGCACGACCACCGACATCCCCGCCTGGCGCGCGCGCCAGGCGATCGCCAGGCCGATGATGCCGGCCCCGACGACGAGCACGTCGACTCGCTGCGTCCCGGGCATGCCGATGATGCTAGCCCTGCCAGACTGCGCGCGTCATGACCGCCGCCGCCGGTGAAGACCCGGGCTCCGAGCGCCGCGCGCGCCTGGCGGAGGCGCGCCTGTACCTCGTCTGCGGCGCGAGCCCGGGCGGGGCGAGCGATGGCACCGCCGAGAGCTGTCTGCGCGAGCCTGCTCCGTGGGGCGATCGCCGGCGGCGTGGACGTCGTGCAGCTGCGCGAGAAGCACCTGCCCGACGAGGAGCTCACGGCGATCGCGAGGGAGGCGCGCGCGCTGTGCGAGCGCCTGGGAGCGCTGCTGATCGTCAACGACCGCCCGTCGGTGGCGCGTGACGCCGGCGCGGACGGGGTGCACGTCGGCCAGGACGACATGCCCGCGAGCGAAGTTCGCGCGCTGCTCGGTCCGCAGGCGCTGATCGGCGTGTCCACGCACTCGCCCGCAGCAGATCGACGCGATCGACGCGAGCGTCGTGGACTACATCGGCGTGGGCCCCATCCACGAGACGCCCACGAAGCCCGGCCGGCCGGCGGTCGGGGTCGAGCTGATCCGCTACGCGGCCGCCCACGCGCCCGTGCCGTTCTTCGCGATCGGCGGCCTTCACGCGGGCAACCTCGCCGACGCGCTCGCCGCGGGCGCGACGCGGGTGTGCGTGCTGCGGGCGGTCGCCGACGCCGCCGAGCCCGAGCGAGCGGCGCGAGAGCTGCGCGACGCGGCTCGACGGCGACCGGTGAGCGAGCGCGACGAGCAGGCCCGCGCGGCGCTGCAGCCGCTCGGCCCCGCACGAGCGCCCGCCGGCGCTGATGGTCGCGGTGGCCGTGTCCGCGGTGCTGGCGGTGGCGGTGCTCGTCGGCGGGCTGACCGTCCACGACCTCTCGCGCCACGGCGGCTCGCTGCCCGGCGCGATCTTCCTGGCGACGATCTTCGCGGTGCTCGCGGTGGGCGATGTACCGGCGCCGCTACCTCGCGGTGCTCGGCTTCGAGGCGCTGCTGGCGTTCCAGATCATCGTCGCCTCGCTCGCGCTGGTGGTCGCCGCGACGATCAAGGCGGCGGCGCTGTGCCTGGTGGCGATCGCGCTCGGAGGGTGGCTGTTCTGGAAGCTTGTCCGCGTGATGGGCCGCATCCAGGCCGGGGAACGCCGATAGCCTTCGCGTCGCGCCGCTGGCTTCTCGGCCCTGGATCGTGCAACCGCCTTCGATAGTGTGCGGCGGCGATGGCCGAGAGCTCCTACGACACGATCGTGATCGGCTCCGGGCCGGGGGGCTACGTGGCGGCGATCCGCGCGGCGCAGCTCGGCCAGCGCACGGCGGTGGTCGAGCGCGACAAGCTCGGCGGGCGCTGCCTGAACTACGCGTGCATCCCCGCGAAGGCGGTGCTGCGCTCGGCGGACCTGCTGTCGGAGATCCGCGAGAGCGAGCGAGTTCGGCCTGCACGTGAGCGGCGTGGAGATCGACTACGCGGCGATCCAGGAGCGGCGGGCGAAGGTCGTCACTACGCTGACCTCCGGCGTGGGGGCGCTGTTCAAGAAAAACGGCATCGACGTGGTGGAGGGCAACGGCAGGCTGACCGCCGACGGCGACGTGCACGTGGACGTGTTCGACGCCGAGCCCGTGACGATCGCCGCGGGCAACGTGATCCTCGCGACCGGCTCGATTCCGCGGGCGATCCCGGGAGTGGAGTTCGGCGGTCGGGTGATCGGCACCGAGGAGGCGTGGGCGCTGGCCGAGGTGCCGGCCCGGCTGGCGGTCGTGGGCGCTGGCGCATCGGGCGCGGAGATCGCGTCGGCGTTCGCGCGCCTGGGCAGCGAGGTGGTGCTGGTGGAGATGCTCGAGCGGGTGCTGCCCACCGAGGACGCCGACATCTCGCGACTGGTCGAGCGCGGACTCAAGCGCCAGGGCATCGCCGTGCACACGGGCACCGCGGTGGCGGACGTGGCGGCTGGCGAGACGAGCGTGACGTTCACCTACGGCTCGGAGTCAACGGAGGTGGACTACCTGGTGATCGCCGCCGGGCGCGGGGCGGACGTCGACGGGCTTGGCCTCGCGGAGGCGGGCGTCCAGCTCGACGACCGCGGCCTCGTGCAGGTGGACGGCGCGATGCGAACGACCCGCGCGGGCGTGTACGCGATCGGCGACCTCGTGCTCGGCCCGGCGCTCGCGCACAAGGCCTCGGACGAGGGGATCATCGCCGCGGAGGACATAGCGGGGCGCGAGACCCACCCGATCGCCTACGTGGACATCCCGCGGGCGACGTTCTGCACGCCGAACGTCGGCTCGTTCGGGCTGACCGAGGAGCAGGCGCGCGAGCAGGGCTACGAGGTGGTCGTCGGGAAGGTGCCCTACGGGGCGGTCGGCGGCGGCACCGTGTACGGGGACCGCACGGGCCTGGTGAAGGTGGTGGGGGAGAGCCGCTACGGCGAGCTGCTCGGCGGGCACATCGTCGGCGCCCGCGCGACGGAGCTGATCCAGGAGCTCGTGAACATACGTGCGCTCGAGGGCGGATTCCCCGAGCTGGCGCGGATCATCCACGGGCACCCGACCCTGTCGGAGGCGGTGATGGAGGCTGGACGCGCCGCCGACGGCTGGCTGATCCACGGCTGAGGGCCGCGGCCCAGCTCACCCGGACGTGTCCTCCCCGCCGGCCGCCTTCTACTTCGATCTCGCCAGCCCCCTGGCATATCTGGCCGCCGAGCGCGTGCTCCAGGTGCTGCCCGCGCCGGCGGAGTGGCGCCCCGTGCTGCTGGCGGCGCCGGCCGACGGCGACGCCACCCGTGAGCTCGTCGCGCGCCGCGCCCGCGAGCTCGGCCTGCAGCCGGTGCGCTGGCCGCAGCCGTTCCCGTTCGACAGCTCGCTGGCGATGCGCGTGGCCACCTACGCGGCGTCGATCGGTCGTGCGGTGGCGTTCGCGCAGGCGGCCTTCCGCCAGGCGTTCGCCGGCGGCCATTCGCTGGAGGATCCCGACTACGTGCTGATCGCGGCGGCGGCGTGCGAGATGCACCCGGCGGCCGTCCTGCGCGCCGCCGGACAGCGCTCGACCGCCGAACGGCTCGCGGCCACGACGGCCACCGCGGAGAGCGTGGGCGTGACCGACGCTCCCGCGATCGCCGTCGGCGACCGCGTGTTCGCGGGCGAGCAGGCGCCTGAGGACGCGGCGCGCGCGCATGCCGAGGACCGCGGCCCGGCACGACGGCGGCGGGCCAGGCGGCGCGCCGGTGAAGGCCGCGGGCGCCTACCGGATGATCGTCACCCGCGGCGGGCGCGCGCCGGCGCTGCTGGCGGACCCCGCGCGGGTGGACCACGTGGAGGTGGTGGAGATCGACGGCGGCGAGGTGGTGCTGTTCTGGGACCGCCCGCCGCAGGCGGCGAGCAGGCTCGCGCGGGAGCTGCGCGAGGACCTGGCGCGGATGGAGGCCGACGAGTTCATGGCGCGCTGGAGTACGGTGGAGAGCTGAATGCCGAGCGCTCGCGAGCCAGTGCCGCCGGACCCGCCCTCCGCGGACGCGCGCTCCCGAGCAGGCGCCCTGCCGGAGCCGGACGCCGCGCGCGAGTGGCTGGCGACGATGACGCTGATCCGCCGCTTCGAGGAGCGCGCGGGGGAGATGTACGCGCGGGCGAAGATCGGGGGCTTCCTGCACCTGTCGATCGGCGAGGAGGCGACGATCGTGGGCAGCGCGCGGGCGCTGCGCGAGGAGGACTACCTGATCTCGACCTACCGCTCGCACGGCCACGCGCTCGTGCGGGGAACGCCGCCGGAGAACGTGATGGCGGAGCTGTTCGGCCGCGTCGACGGCTGCTCGGGCGGGCGCGGCGGGTCGATGCACATGTTCGACATGGCGCGCCGCTTCATGGGCGGCTACGGGATCGTCGGCGGCAACCTGCCGATCGCGGCGGGCATAGCGCTGGCGAGCGACTACAAGGGCACCGACGAGGTGACGCTGTGCACGTTCGGCGACGGCGCGTCCAACCAGGGCACGTTCGGGGAGACGCTGAACATCGCAGCGCTGTGGCGGCTGCCGGTGGTGTTCATGGTGACGAACAACCAGTTCGGGATGGGCACGGCGCTCGGCCGCCACTCGGCGGTGACGGACCTCCAGCGCAAGGGCGAGAGTCTGGGTGTGCCGGGGATGCGCTGCGACGGGATGGACGTGCTGGACACCCACGCGGTGATGAGCGAGGCGGTGGCGCGGGTGCGCGAGGACCGCCGCCCGGTGCTGGTGGAGGCGGTCACCTACCGCTTCCGCGGCCACTCGATGGCCGACCCCGAGCAGTACCGCACGAAGGAGGAGGTCGCGCGCTGGCGCGAGCGCGACCCGCTGCCGGCGTTCGCGCAGATGCTGATACGGGAGGGAGTGATCGACGAGGCCGAGCGAGAGCGGATCGACGCGGAGGCGATCGCGCGGGTGGACGCGGCGGTGGAGTTCGCGGATGCCTCGCCGTTCCCGGCGGCGGAGTCGCTGTACGACGACGTGTACGTGCTCCCCGACTCGGGGACGGGCGACTCGCAGGCGCGCGGCTGGTACTCGATGGCGACGAGCGACGCGACGGCGCGGGGCGCCCGCGCACGCGAGCCCGCGGCGGCGGCTAACGACGAGATCCCCCAGCAGCTGACCGAGGCGCTGGCGGCCGGCGAGGACGGCCACGAGACGGCGGTGTGATGGCCCAGATGCGCTACCGCGAGGCGCTGAACGCGGCGCTGAGGGAGGAGATGGCCCGCGACGAGCGGGTGCTGCTGATGGGCGAGGACATCGGCGTGTTCGGCGGGGCGTTCAAGGTGACGGACGGCCTGCTGGAGGAGTTCGGCGAGCGCCGCGTGCGCGACACGCCGATCTCGGAGAACACGATCGTGGGCGTGGGCGTGGGCGCGGCGATGACGGGCCTGCGCCCGGTGGTGGAGCTGATGACGATCAACTTCGCGCTGCTGGCGTTCGACCAGATCGTCAACCACGCGGCCCACATCCACTACATGTTCGGCGGCCAGGCGCGGGTGCCGCTGGTGGTGCGCATGCCCCAGGGCGCGGGCCACCAGCTCGGGCCGACGCACTCGCACTGCCTGGAGGCGCTGTTCCTGCACGTGCCTGGGCTGCTGGTGGCGGTGCCGGCGACGGCGGCCGACGCGAAGGGCCTCCTGAAGACGGCGATCCGCGACGAGAACCCGGTGATCTTCATCGAGCACGAGTCGCTGTACGGGGTGCGCGACGAGGTTCCCGATACCCCACAAGGGGGCACAGGCGGGGACGAGCTGGTGAGTTTCGGCCGCGCGCGGATCGCGCGCGAGGGCGCCGACGTGACGGTGGTGGGCGTGTCGCGGATGGCGCGCACGGCAGAGCGCGCGGCGCAGGCGCTGGCCTCCGAGCACGGGGTGGACGCGGAGGTGATCGACCCGCGGACGCTGCGCCCGCTGGACCTCGACACGATCCTGGCGTCGGTGGCGAAGACCAACCGCTGCGTGACCGTGGAGGAGGGCTGGCCGCACGGCGGCGTGGGCGCGAACCTGGCGGCGCTGATCTCAGAACAGGCCTTCGACGACCTCGACGCGCCTGTACGCCGGGTGACGGGGGCGGACGTGCCGATGCCGTACTCGAAGCCGCTGGAGGACATCGCCTACCCGCACGAGGGGCAGATCGTGGCGGCGGTGCTGGAGACGCTGAACCGCGCGCCCGCCGGATCGGCGGACGGCGCGAGCGCCGGCCCAGCGCAGGCAGGCGCACCCGGGGCGGCGTGATGGCGGACATCGTGATGCCGCGCCTGTCGGACACGATGGAGGAGGGCACGATCCTGCGCTGGCTGAAGGGCAACGGCGAGCTCCTCGCGCGCGGCGACGAGCTGGTGGAGATCGAGACGGACAAGGCGAACATGACCTACGAGTCAGACCAGGCGGGCGTGCTGCAGATCCTCGCCGCCGTCGGCGACACGCTGCCGGTGGGCCAGGTGATCGCGCGCGTGAGCGGCTCCGCGGCGGGCGGCGCATCGTCCCCGGAGGGGGAGGACGGCGCGGGCGGCGCGTCCGTGGAGGTGAAGGATGAGGAGGGGGCGAGCGTTCGCGGTGAGCGTGCAGCTGCTTCCGGCGCAGACGAGCGGGTGGCGGCGTCCACGCCGCGGCCCGGCGAGCCGCCCGCCGGCGGCGACAGTGGGAGGACCGTAGGGCGGGTGAAGGCCTCACCGCTCGCGCGGCGCATCGCCGGCGAGAGCGGCATCGACCTGCGCTCGCTCACCGGCAGCGGGCCGGGCGGAAGGATCGTGAAGGCGGACGTGCAGGCCGCTCCGGCGGATGCTCGCGCGGGCGAGGCTGGAGCCGCACCGACCGAGCGCCCCGGGGAGACACACCGACCGTGCGCCCCCAGGGCGCCGCGCCGACCGAGCGCGCCGAGGGCGCCGTTCCCGCCGGGCGCTCCCAGGGGCAGGCGCTCGAGGGCGTGATGACGGCGAAGGGCGAGACGAGCGTCGTCGAGCTGTCGCGCACGCAGCAGGCGGTCGCGCGGCGGATGGCGGAGTCGAAGGCGACGATCCCCGACTTCACCCTGCAGATCGACGTGGACATGGAGGCGTGCGTGACGCTGCGCACGCAGCTCAAGCAGCTCTCCACGCCGCAGGGCGCCGCCGCCGGGCCGGACGCACGCACGCACGAGGTGCCGACGTACAACGACATGGTCGTGAAGGCGGCGGCGCTGGCGCTGCGCGAGCACCCACGGGCGAACGGCAGCTACCGAGACGGGCAGCTGCAGCTGTACTCGCGCGTGAACGTCGGCGTGGCGGTGGCGGCAGACGGCGCGCTGGTGGTGCCGACGGTGTTCGACGCCGACGAGAAGTCACTCGGCGAGATCGCCCGCGAGGCGCGCGCGCTGGCCGAGCGCGTGCGCGCTGGCGCGATCACCCCGCCGGAGCTCGGCGGCGGCACGTTCACGGTGTCCAACCTCGGCATGTACGGGGTGCGCAGCTTCACCGCGATCATCAACCCGCCGCAGGCTGGCATCCTGTCGGTGGGCGCGCTGGCGCCGCGCGCGGTCGTCCACGACGGCGAGCTGCTCGCGCGTCACACGATGACGCTGACGCTGGCGTGCGACCACCGCATCCTCTACGGCGCGGAAGCCGCGCAGCTCCTGGCGCGTATTCGCGAGCTGCTGGAGGCGCCGGCGGCGCTGACGCTCTAGCGAGTCGCCGGGAACGGCTCGGCGGGCGGTCCTCACGCGAGTGGGTCTTCCCAGCGCAGGCCGGCGAAACGCGAGAAGTCGTTGTCGTGGGAACAGAGCGTCGCACCGTGCTCGATCGCCAGCGCAGCGAGGTGGGCGTCGCTCGTGAGGTTGCCACCCGCTCCGAGCGGAGTGAGCAGGTCACGCAGCACCGCTGGATGACGGCGTGTGGGGTGCACGACCGTGGCGATCGGCTGTGCGAGCCACGAATCGACGACGTCCAGCGACTGCTCAACGCTCCACGGCGAGCCGACCGCGGTCCGGTTGGTGCAGATGCGGATGAACCCGAGCAGCGTCAGCCAGGCGAACGCCACCGTCTCGGAGCCTGACAGCGTCTCCTCGAGCCACGTGCTGGCCGCGAGGTGCTTGGGAGAACGTGTGTCGTAGGCGTATACGAGCAGGTTGACGTCGGGCAGCCTCACTTGCCCATTTCCATCTTGCGGACGATCTCCTCGTCTTCCATTTCGCCCGCGATCGTCAGCGCCTTGTCCCAGTTGAACTCCGGACGCAGGCCGAGCGGAGCGGCCTTGACCCGGAAGCGCCGCAGCCTGGCCCGATCGGTCCGGTCACGTCTGCCCGTCGAGCGTCGTGGTCGTCGCGGTCACGTGGCGAGTCTGCCGAGTCTCCGCCAGTTGGCGACTCGGGGTGCAGCGGCTGCCGCTGTCAGTCAGGCATCTCCTACCTCCACGGCTCGCGAGGTCAAGCGGAGCGCCGCCGCCGTCAGCTCCCCCGGCGGTCGGCCGAGCCGCCACGGCCGGAGTGCGCAGCCCTGTCCTGATCGCATCGTTGATCGCCACCTTGAAGGAGACCCCGCGCTCGGTGATGCGACATGACGGCCCGCAGCTCGCCTCCACGTCCGGGTCGAGCGTCACCGTCGTCCTCATTAGTACTCGTGGCATCATAGCAGTCAACATTTATGCTGTCATGATGTCGCGATACAGTGGGCCGGCGCTAGGCTGGAGGGCAGATGAGCCTCATCGATCGCGTCAGTGAGCTGTCGGTCAGCCACCTCGGCCTCGTCCCCTACTCCGACGCGCTCGCCATCCAGGGACAGCTCCGCGACCGCCGCCAGGCGGGCGAGCTGCCCGACATGCTGCTGCTGCTCGAGCACCCGCCCATCTACACGCGCGGGCGGCGCTCCGGCGCGCAGGACCTGCCCTCCGACGACGAGCTTCTACCGCGCGAAAGGCATCGAGGTCCACACCACCGACCGCGGCGGCAAGCTCACCTACCACGGACCCGGTCAGCTCGTCGGCTATCCGATCATGGCCGTCACGGACATCGGGCGCTACCTGCGCACGATGGAAGACGCGATCGTCGATGCGCTCGCCGAGGTGGGCGTGCAGGCGCGCTCGCGCCACCGGGAGGGGATCGACTACACCGGCGTGTGGGTGGAGGACCGCAAGATCGCCTCCATCGGCGTGCACGTCTCGCGCGGCGTCAGCACGCACGGCTTCGCCGTCAACGTCGAGAACGACCTCGAGCCGTTCTCGTGGGTCGTCGCCTGCGGGCTGCCCGACGTGCAGATGACATCACTTGCCCTCGAGTCGGCCGGGAACTGCGAGTCCCTTGGCTGCTTTCGCAAGCGCATCGCCCACAGCTTCGCGCGCGCGCACGACAGGCGCCAGCGCCTGGTATCGCCTCAACGCCTCGGCATTGAGACTGCGAACGCCTCCAGGCGAGCGGAGCGAGCCCCCATCAAGACGATCTCCTCCACGGTCGCGGAGCCCGCGCTCGCATGAGTGACCGCGTCAGCCGCGCCGCGGTCCGGGTTGCCACGCGATCCCGCGCCAACCCCGGCGGGATGGACGTGCTGAGCGTGCTCGGGCCAGACGTGCGCCCGCTGCGCGAGCGCAAGCCGCCGTGGTTCAAAGTGCCCGCGCCGGGAGGCCGGCGCTACCGCGAGCTGAGCGAGCTGATCCGCTCGGAGAACCTGCACACCGTCTGCCAGGAGGCCGCCTGCCCGAACGTCGGCGAGTGCTGGGAGCGCGGCACCGCCACGTTCATGATCCTCGGCGACACCTGCACGCGGCGCTGCGGCTTCTGCAACGTGAAGACCGGCAAGCCCACCTGGAACGACCCGCTCGAGCCCGCCCGCGTCGCGCGCTCGATCGCGCGCATGGGGCTGCGCCACGCGGTCGTCACCTCCGTCGATCGCGACGACCTCCCCGACAAGGGCGCCTCCGCGTTCGTCGGCGTCATCCGCCAGGTCCGCCGCCAGGCGCCCGGCTGCCAGATCGAGGTGCTCACCCCCGACTTCCAGGGCCAGGAGATGCCGCTCGCGAAGGTCATCGCCGAGCGCCCCGACGTCTTCAACCACAACGTCGAGGTCGTACCGCGCCTCTATCCGCTCGCCCGCCGCGGCTCGCGGTTCGAGCGCTCCCTGCGGGTGCTGCGCCTCGCGCACGAGCTCGGCGAAGGGAAGGTGGTCACCAAGTCCGGTCTGATGGTCGGCCTCGGCGAGACCCACGAGGAGATGGTCGAGACCTTCGCCGCGCTGCGCGAGCACGGCGTGCAGGTCCTGACGGTCGGGCAGTACCTGCGCCCGTCCGCGCGCCATCTCCCCGTCGTGCGCTACTGGCACCCCGACGAGTTCGCCGCGCTCGAGCGCGCCGCCTACGAGCTCGGCTTCGATCACGTCGCCGCCGGCCCGCTCGTGCGCTCCTCCTACCACGCCGACCAGCACGTGGAGCAGTCGCTCCCAGGCAGCGGCCCGCTCGCGGCCAGCGGCTAGTCTCGCCCGATCCTCCCCATCAAGGACAACATCCCGCTGTCGCGGCTGCCGATCGTCACGATCGCGCTGATCGCCATCAACGTCGTCGTCTACCTGCTCGAGATCCGCCACGGGGGCAGCTTCTTCGGCGGGCCGACCAACAGCGTGGAGGTCCACTACGGCGCGATCCCCTACCAGCTCACGCATCCCGGCACGCACTGCGACCTCGTGAACGTGCAGACTCCCGCCGGCGTAGCCGAAACGGTCGGCTGCCAGCGTGGCCGCTTCACCGTCGGCGAGCCGGGGCTCGTGGGGGCGCCGGGACCCCAGCTCGCGGCGTGGCAGACGGTGTTCACGGCCATGTTCCTGCACGCCAGCTTCCTGCACATCTTCGGCAACATGGTCTTCCTGGCGATCTTCGGGCCGACCGTCGAGGACGCCGTCGGGCGCGTGCGCTACCCCGCCTTCTACCTGCTCGGGGGCGTCGTCGCGCTGGGCGCCCAGGTCGCGACCGACCCGAGCTCCACCGGCCCCACGCTCGGCGCCTCCGGGGCGATCGCCGCCGTGCTCGGCGGCTACATCCTGCTGTATCCGCGCGCGCGCGTGCTCACGCTCGTGTTCATCGTGTTCTTCGTCACCATCGTCGAGCTCCCCGCCATCTGGCTGCTCGGCTTCTGGTTCGCCGAGCAGGTCTGGCTCGGCCTCGAAGGGCTCAGCAGCTCGGTCGGCGGCGAAGGCGTCGCCTACTTCGCGCACATCGGCGGCTTCGCCTTCGGCCTGCTGAGCATCCGCCTGCTCGTCAGGCGACGCGGGCGGGCGGGGGGGCGGGGCTGGGGCCCTTATCAAACACGCGGGCGCCTGCATGACCCGCCTGCTCGTGCTGGGCGCCGCGCTCCTGTTCATCTCGGGCTTCGCCTTCCTCACCTACGCCGACATCGTCCGCGAAGGGCTGGACGTCGGCAGCGTTCTGTCGATCTTCATCGTCGTGCTGCTCGCCGTCGGCATCGTCGGCGCGCTGCGCAATCCTCCACGGGGATGAGCTACTCGCCGTTCCTCACGCCGGGGACCAGCCGCGGCCGCCGTGCGCTCGCCGTCCGGCGCCGGCGCCGTCGGCGGCGACTGCTCGCCCTCGGCGCGCTCGCGCTCGCCGCGGGCGCCGCGCTGCTCGGGGCGATGGCGCTGGCCAGCGGATCGGGCACGGGGCGCCACCGCGGCCGCGAGCGCACCCTCGCCGGGGCCCGCCACGCTCGCCGCACGCCGACCGCGCGGCTCTCGCCCCACGGCTTCCCGCTGGCGGCGCCGGCGCTCGCGCTCGCCGGCATCTCCTCGCCCCAGCGCGACCCCGTGCAGGTCGACTTCGGCGACCCGCCCGTCGCGGGGCTGCTGTTCAACCTGACGACCGGCCAGGTGCTGTGGCAGCGCAACGCGTACGTGCGCCTGCCCATCGCCAGCCTCACCAAGATGATGACCGCGCTGCTCGTCGTCCGGTCGGCGCCGCCCGACGCGCCCGTGCTGATCACCAGGCAGGCCGTCGACATGCCCGGCTCGAAGGTCGGCGTGCTGCCGCTCGGGCGCCACGTGCGACTCGAGAGCCTGCTCTACGGCCTGCTCCTGCCATCCGGCAACGACGCCGCCGTCGCGCTCGCCCAGCACGTCGCCGGCAGCGTCAACGCCTTCGTCCTGCGCATGAACGAGGAGGCAGCCAAGCTGGGGCTCGGCTGCACCCGCTACTCCTCCCCCTCCGGCTACTACGACCAGGGCAACTACTCCTGCGCCGCCGACCTCGCCGTGCTCGCCCACGTGGACATGCTCCAGCCGCGGATCGCCGGCGTCGTGCGCACCTACTCCGCGATCATCCCCTTCCCGATCCCCGGCGGCAAGCTGTATCTCTACAACAACAACCCCCTGCTCATCTACCGCTACCCCGGCGCCACCGGCATGAAGACCGGGCAGACCGAAGCCGCCGGGCGCTGCCTGGTGGCCACCGCCGAACGCCACGGGGTGCGCCTGGGCGCGATCGTGCTGCACTCCGACGACCCCGGCACCCAGGCCCGGCAGCTGCTCGACCTCGGCTTCGAGGACGTCTACCACCAACCGGTCGTCCCCGAGGCGCCGTTCCCGCCGGGCGCCTGACGGGCGCGAGCGCGCCTTGCGACACGGGCGGGCGCGGTGGAGTACCGTTCAGCGAGGAGAGATTGACTGGCCAGTCAGCCAAAGGAGAGAACGTGGATCTCGACGACACACCCGAGCAGGCCGCCTATCGCGCCCAGGTGCGCAGCTGGCTGGACGAGCACAAGCGCGAAGCGCCGATCCTGCACGGCGAGGGCGCGATCGAGGACGAGGACGAGGTCATCGCCGCCCGGCGCGTGTGGCAGGGCAAGCTCGCCGAGGGCGGGCTCGCAGGCGTGACCTGGCCGAAGGAGTACGGCGGCCAGGGCCTCGGCCCGATCGAGCAGGTCATCTGCAACCAGGAGATCGGCCGGGCGAAAGTGCCCGGCATCCTCGACGCGATCGGCGTCGGCATGCTCGGGCCGACGATCATCGCCCACGGCACCGAGGAGCAGAAGTCGCGCTACCTCGGGCCGATGCTCCACGGCGACGAGGTCTGGTGCCAGATGTTCTCCGAGCCCGCCGCCGGCTCGGACCTCGCGGCCGTGCAGACCCGCGCGCGCCACCAGGACGACGGCGGCTGGCGGCTGTCCGGACAGAAGGTGTGGACGACCAACGCCCAGTTCGCCTCATACGGGCTGCTGCTCGCGCGCACCGACGCCGACGTGCCCAAGCACAAGGGCCTCACCATGTTCATCGTCCCCATGGACGCCGAGGGCGTGACCGTCCGCGGCCTGCGCCAGATCTCCGGCGAGGCCGAGTTCAACGAGGTCTTCTTCGACGACGTCGCGCTCGACGAGGGCGCGGTCGTCGGCGGTGTCGGAAACGGCTGGGGCACGGCGCTCACGACGCTGATGTTCGAGCGCGTCACCATCGGCCTCGGCAGCGAGGGCATGGGCTACAGCTCCACCCGCTTCGCCGACGCCATCGCCGCCGACGAGGGCGCCCGCCGCGACCCGGAGGTGCGCCACAAGCTCGGCGAGATCGCCAGCGAACTGCTCGCCGTCAAATTCACCGGCTACCGGACGCTCACGGCGCTCCAACGCGGCCAGATCCCCGGCCCGGAGGCTGGCCTCGCGAAGGTCACGATCGTCAGCGGCGCCATCAAGGCCGGCGACCTGATCGCCGACGTCCTCGGCCCCGACGCCCTCGCCACCGACGGCCAGTGGGCCTACATGATCTCCTTCCTGCCGGGTCTGAAGTCCGCCGGCGGGACCGAGGAGATCCTGCGCAACACCGTCGGCGAGCGCGTGCTCGGCCTCCCGCCCGAGCCGCGGCTCGACAAGGGCATCCCCTTCTCCGAGCTGCGCTCCAAGGAAGGAGCACCCGCATGAACCTCGCCCTCTCCGACGAGCAGGTGTTCCTGCGCGAGGCCGCCCGCGGCGCTCTGTCGCGCTTCAAGACCGTCGAAGCCGCGCGCGAGGCGCTCGATACCCTGAAAGCGGGCACGGGCGGCGAGGAGAGCGCGCTGCCGGACCTCTGGCCGACCGCCTGCGAGGCCGGCTGGCCCGGCCTGTTGATCGACGAAGCCCACGGCGGCGCCGGCCTGGATGCGTTCGACGCGATGCTCGTGCTCGGCGAGTGCGGGCGCGTGCTCGCCGGCGTGCCGCTGCTCGGGCACCTGCCCGCCACCGCCATCCTCGGCGACTCGCCGAACGCCGAGGAGTTCCTCGCAGACCTCGCCAGCGGCGAGCGCCGCGCCGCCTACCTGCCGGCGCAGCCGCCCGACGACGTGCACGACGAGTGGAGCACCGACCCGGCGAGCGGCTTTCGGCGCGGCTCACTGCCGACCGCCGACGCGGCCGGCGCCGACGGGCGGGTGTCGGTCACCGGCAGCTTCTTCTTCGTCCCCGACGCGCCGGGCGCCGACGTGCTCGTCGGGGTCGCCCTGCGCGACGGCGCCGCCGTCGCCGTGGCGATCCTCGCCGAGGCCGATGCCCCCGGCGTGAGCGTCGAGCCGGTCATGCGCTACGACGCCACCCGCTCGCTCGGCCACGTCAAGCTGGAGCAGGCGCCGGCCGTCGTGCTCGACTGCCCGCCGGAGTCCCCGGTGAACGCCTGGCACCTGGTGCAGGCGCTGATCGCCGCCGAGTCGCTCGGCAGCGTCGAGACGGCGCTCGACGTGAGCGTCGCCTACGCCAAGGAGCGCTTCACCTTCGGGCGCGCGATCGGCTCCTACCAGGCCGTCAAGCACGCCCTCACCGAGGTCCTGCGCCAGCTCGAGAACGGCCGCTCGCTGCTCTACTACGCCGGCTGGGCGCGCACCGGCGGGCCGAATGAGTTCCCGCTCGCCGCCAGCGCCGCGCGCTCGGTGGCAGGGCGCGCGCTCGACGACGCCGCACGGACGATGATCTCCGTCCACGGCGGCATCGGCGCCACGTGGGAGCACGACGCGCCCCTGTACTTCCGCCGTGCCCAGCTCTCGCGGCGGCTGCTCGGCGGCACCGCGGGCGCCACCGACCGCGTCGCCGGCGAGCTGATCACGCAGGCCGCCTAGCCACTCCCGCCGGCGCCCGCGGCCGTCGCCTTCGGCTTCGCCCGCCGCGCGTCCGGGGTGGGCTTCGGCTTCGGCTTGGCTTCTTCCCCCTTCCCCGTACCGGGACGATGCGGGGACGATGCGGCTTCCAGCGCCGCCAGCACGGGCGCCCCATATGCGGCGTACACGGCCTGCACCATCGCCGGTTCGACGCCGCAGTTGATGCAGAACCCGTGCTGGGACCAGCCGATCGCCCGCGCGAGCACCTCGTCGGCGTAGCTCACGCCGGTGGCGTCGTGGCCGTAGTAGTCGTACGCGGCGTCCCACGCCGATTCGTCGAGCGCGTATTCCGCGCCGTCGGCGGAGAGCAGGTGGGCGGCCGCCATGATCGCGTCGAAGTCGTCGTAGATCGAGGGGTGGGTGGCGGTCATGTGGTCGTAGCGGGAGGGGCGCTTGCCGTAGACGTAGGAGTCGGCGACGAGGTCCCAAGTGGAGAGCCCGCCCGCCCCGCCCGCCCGCCCCCCGTTGGTCACGTTGAACTGCATCGGCCCGCCGCAGCAGTGGGCGAAGTTCAGGCCGTGGTAGGTGCCGAGCGCGGTCGAGAAAGCGCTCTCCTGCCTGTGGATCGAGGCGATCAGCAGCCAGTTCACGCCGAAGGTGCTCTGCGCGGTGGCGTAGATCGGATAGAAGCCTTCCATCCAGCGCCTGGAGATGTGCACCTGGGTGGGGTCGAGCAGCTGCTGGGCATCGAGGCGCTGCTGCCGGGGCGTCGGGTGTGCGACGATCGCCGCGCGCTGTCCGCCGGCGGCCGGCGCGAGCACGCTCACCGGGCGTCCGGCCGGGACGGGCGTGGGAGCCGCGAGGAGCACCGGCGGGGGCGCTACGGTGCTCGTGGTGGTACCGACCACGCCCGTCAGCACCGCGATCAGAACGGCGAGCCCGAGCACGGCGAGCGAGCAGGCGAGCATCCACGCGCCCCGTTCCGACGGCGGCGCCGGCGTTGAGGCGTGTGTGGCCGCGGGCACAGCCTCTCATCCTAACCGCGTCCCGCGCCGATCATAGACGCGTCGGGTTACCACTGACATGCACCGGGCGAAGCTCCGCATTTCCACGCTCACAGCCTGCGCCTGCCTCGCGGGCTGCGTGCCCGCGGCGGTGCCCGGCGCCGGCGCCGGAGCCGGTCCGCCCGCCGAGGCCGCGCAGCTCAGCGCCGCCCAGCAGCGCTACCTCACGCTCGCACAGGCCGGCGTCGCGGCCGCCGAGCGGCGCTGGCGCAACCCGAGGCTCGGCTGGTACGACGCACGCCTGAACGACCGCGAACGCTACCCGCTGGCGACGATCTGGGGCATCGTGCCGCTGTTCGAGTCGCTCGACGCGATCGCCATCGCCCAGCCGACTCCCGCCAACCTCCATGCGCTCGCCCGCTTCGCGGCGGGGGCCGAACGCTACCTGAACCGGGGCCTGCGCCCGCTCCCCGGCTACTCCCCCTATCCCGACGACCGCGAAGCGGACACCGAGACGTGGTTCGACGACAACGGCTGGTGGGGCCTCGCGTTCGTCGAGGCCTATCGCGCGACCGGCACGCATCGTTACCTGAAGGACGCCGAGCTCGCGCTGCGCTACATCGCCGCCGTCGGCTGGGACCCCGGCTCGGGCGGGATCTGGTGGAACACCGACCACCCCTACAAGTCCGGCCCCGCGCTCGCCTCGGACACCCTGCTGGCGACGCTGCTCTACCAGCAGACCCACTCCAGCTTCGCGCTCGCCCAGGCCCACAGGTTCCTCGCTTGGGCCAACACCAGCGGCTTCAGCGCCGCCAGCGGGCTGTATGTCGACAGCAGCGTGAGCTCCACGCCGATCGACTACGTGGAGGGGCCGCTGATCTACGCCCAGGCGCTGCTCTGCCGGCTCACCGGCGCGCAGGGCGAATGCGAACGCGCCGAGTCGCTGAAGGCGACCGCGCTCAGGCGCTTCGGCTACCTGCTCGACTTCTCGCCGCAGTACGACGCCATCTACCTGCAGTGGATGCTCGCGCTGTACGCCCTCGACGGCGACACCACGCTCTATCGCCTCGCCGCCGAGAACGCCGGCGACGCGCAGACGCGGGCGGCCAACGGCGAAGGCCTCTACCTGCTCTCGTGGAACGGCGAAACGCTGCCGACGTTCGACGCCGTGCCGGGGATGCTCCAGACCCAGGCCGCCACCACCAGCGTGTTCGCGTGGCTGGCCGTCTACCCGCCGCCGGCCCAGTAGACGAAGGCTTCGGCCAGGACGGCGCTGCGACGACGCAGCCGCCGTCGCCGGCTCACACCCCCATCGCGCGGCGGATGACCTGGTCGAACAGATGGTCGGGGAGCACGCGCCGCAGCGCCAGCTGGATGCGCGCGTCGGCGCCGACGATGTAGCGGGCGCGCATGCGCCGCGCGGTGAGCGCGCGCTCGATCGTCGCCGCCACCACGTCGGGGGTGACGCCGCGCCGCTCGGTCTGCTCGATCAACCTGCGCGCCGCCGCGGGCACGTGCCCGTACTGCTCTTGAAGCTCGGGTGGGATCGCGACGGCGTCCGTCTCGCTGCGCGCCTTGTCCCAGATCGGCGTCGCAACCGACCCCGGCTCGACCAGCGCGACCTGCACGTGCGAGGTGCGCAGCTCCACGCGCAGAGCGTCGGCGAGCGCCTCCACCGCGTGCTTGGATGCGGCATAGGGGGCGATGTACGGCGTCGACACGCGGCCTCCGATCGACGACACGAACACGATCCGCCCCCCGGCCCGGCGCAGCGCCGGCAGCATCGTCTGCGTGACCGCCACCTGCGCGAACACGTTCACCTCGAACTGCCGGCGCAGATCCTCGCCGGAGACGAGCTCGAGCGGCCCCCCGACGCCGATGCCCGCGTTGTTCACCAGCCCATCCAGCCCCCCGCGCACTGAGACGCCCGGGCGCTGCGCATGCTCGCGCACGCTCTCCCCGGCGGCGGCCAGCTGCTCGGAGTCGGTGACGTCGAGGCCCAGCGGGATCAGCCGCTCGGGCGCGCCGGCCTGCGCAACCAAGCGCTCGCCGGCGCCGGGGTCGCGCACGCCCGCAAGCACCGTCCAACCGTCGGCGGCCAGCCGCAGCGCGGTCGCCTGCCCGATACCGGTGGATGCCCCGGTGACCAGCGCTAGCGGCACGCATGGGACGCTAGCACCGCGTCCCCCGTGAGGGCGCGACCGCGCAATTAGCGGGAACTTAGGATTCGCGGCGATGGTTCGAGACGTGGAGACGCCGCTCGCCGCTCGCCGCACGGGATCGGCCGCTCGCGCGCGGGCGCCGGGTCGATGCTGGCGTGGGCGACTGGCGCTCGCCGCGACCATGGTGGCGGCGCTGGCGGCGCTCGCCGGCTGCAGCTCCACGCTCAAGGCTACCCCGGCGGCGAACGTCGCCGCCGCCGATCCGCCGGCGAGCGGCCCGCCGAACGGCTGCTCGATCGCCGTGCTGGACACGCTCTCGAGCGTGCTCCGCCGCGTCTACCAAGAGGGAGTCTCCAGCGAAAGGACCGCCAGCGCCCACTACCTGATCACGAGCTCGGCGGCGCTGCGGTCGGCCGTGGAACGCGACAGCAAGAGCGCCGCCCGCGTCGCCGCGCGGGCATTGCTCGCGACCGGGCACATGACGAACCTTCTCGTGGTGCGCGGCACGCACACGCTGGTCGACGTGGGAGGACCGTCGGTGGCGCCGCTGCGCGGGACGCTCACCGGCGCCGGCGGCGCTCCGATCGCCAAGTACGTGGCGAGCGTGTGGGCCGACAGCGGCCTGCTCACGGAGGGCGGAGGCATCACCCAGGGTCTGGTGGCGCTGGTCGCCGACGGACACAGCGTCGGCGGCTCGCCGACGCTCGGCACGGGCGCCCTCGCCGACGAAGGAGCGCTGAAGCGCGCCGGCGTCGACTATCGCTACACCTCGTTCCCGATCACCGCCTACCCGTCGGGCGCCCTGCGGGTGTACCTGCTGATGCCGGCGGACACGATCGCCGCGCTGTGCGGGCCCACCACACAGGACACGACCGTCAACACGCTGCAGCGCGTCGCCGAGCTGATCTACGAAGGCGAGAGCGCCCGCAGCGCTCAGATACAGGTGCGGCGGGTGCAGCGCAACGAGCCGCTGCTGCGGGCGGTCGCCCGCCGGGAACCGGAAGCCACGCGGGTGGCGATCGACACACTGCTGAACGAGCACATCGTGCGCATGCGTGTGAGCGTCGACGGCCAGTTGCTCTCGGACGTCGGCGGGCCGTACGTGCTGGCGCCGGTGAGCGCTCCGCTGCGGCTGGGAGGGCGCACGATCGGCGAGCTCACGCTGTCGATCCAGGACGACGAAGGCTATCTGCGGCTCGCCAGACGTCTGGCGGGTCTCGACGTGCTGATGTACATGAACCCGAGCTCCGCGCGGCCGCAGCTGGTCAAGAACAGCCTCGGCCCCGCGCCGGGACCGGCGCTCGCGACGGTCCCGGCGAGCGGACCCTTCGTCTATGAAGAACGCCACTTCCGCGTGTTCACCGTCCACGCCGAGGCGTTCCCGTCGGGACCGCTGGCGATCCGCGTGCTCGTCGCGTTGCCCTACACCTGAGCCTGAGCTGGGCGGGCCGCGCTCAGGCCGGCGCGAGCGTCCGCTGCTTGGCCACCAGCGCCTGCAGCAGCTGCTCGAAGGAGTCGGCGAATTTTTCGACCCCCTCGCGCTCGAGCGTGTCGGTGACGTCGTCGTAGTCGACGCCCACGCGCTGGAGCTCCTCCATCAGCGTGCTCGGCCTCCTCGACCCCGCTCTGCAGGCGCGGCTGCGGCTTGCCGTGATCCTGGTAGGCCTCGATCGTCTCCTCGGGCATCGTGTTGACGGTGTCGGGTCCGATCAGCTCGTCCACGTACAGCGTGTCCGGGTAGGCGGGGTTCTTGGTCGAGGTCGAGGCCCACAGCACCCGCTGCGGCGGTGGCGCCCTTGCCGGCGAGGTACTCCCAGCGCGGGCCGCCGAACGCCTCCAGGTAGTGGCGGTAGGCGAGCCTGGCGTTGGCGATCGCGAGCTTGCCCTTCAGCTTCCGGATCGCCGCCGCCGCCGCGGAGCCGAGCTCGTCCAGGCGCCTGTCGGCCTCGGTGTCGATCCGCGAGACGAAGAAGCTCGCCACCGACGCGACCGTGCTCGGGTCGCCGCCCTCGGCGACCAGCCGCTCGATCCCGCGGATGTAGGACTCGGCGACCTCGGCGTAGCGGCGCAGCGAGAAGATCAGCGTGACGTTGATCGAGCGCCCCTTGGCGATCACGTCCTCGATCGCCGCGAGCCCCGGCTTCGTCGCCGGGGATCTTCACCATCAGGTTCGGGCGGTCGACGGTCTCGTGCAGGCGCATCGCCTCGCGGTAGGTCTGCAGCGTGTCGTAGGCGAGCCGCGGGTCGACCTCGAGCGAGACATACCCGTCGCGCTGGCCGCTGCGCTCCCAGACCGGACGGAAGACGTCGCAGGCGTCCTGGATGTCGCGCTCGGCGAGCGCCCAGAAGAAGCTGTCCGGATGCTCGGCCGGGGCGGGATCGCCGCCCAGCAGCTCGTGCAGCTGCTCGTCGTAGGCGCTGCCCTCGCTCATCGCCTTCTGGAAGATCGTCGGGTTGGAGGTGGCGCCGACGACCGCGTAGTCGTCGATCAGCTCCTGCAGGTGCCCGCCGCGGATCGAGTCGCGCGAGAGGAAGTCGACCCACACGCTCTGGCCGAGGGCGGAAAGCCGTTGCAGGGGCGAGGGAGTCGGAGGACATGGGTCTCCTGTCAGTGTCGCGATTCGAGCAGGGTCCTGCGCGCGGGCGAGGATGTTCTCGGCGCTGAAGCCCAACTTCTCCAACACCGTAGTACCCGGCGCCGACGCGCCGAAGCGGTCGAGGCCGAGCACGTCGCCGTCGATGCCCACCCACTTCCACCAGCTCATGCTCGCGCCGGCTCGACCGCCAGCCGCGAGCGCACGTCGCGGCGGGAGCACCTCGTCGCGGTAGCTCCTGCGGCTGGGCTTCGAACAGCTCCATGCACGGCATCGACACCACCCGCACTCGCGTCGCCGTCGCCGGCGAGCTCCTGCGCGGCCGCGAGCGTCGGCGCGACCTCCGAGCCGGTCGCGATCAGGACGATCTCCGGCGGGCCGTCCCCCGCCGAGTCCCACAGCACGTAGGCGCCGCGCTCGAGCCCCGCGGCGCTCGCGAGCTGCGAGCGGTCGAGCACGGGGAGGTTCTGGCGCGTGAGCAGCAGCGCCACCGGCCCGTCCTCGCGCTCGAGCGCCGACACGCCACGCGGCGGCCGTCTCGTTGGCGTCGCCCGGGCGGATCACCCACAGCTCCGGGATCGCGCGCAGCGCCGCGTAGTGCTCGACCGGCTGGTGGGTCGGGCCGTCCTCGCCGAGGCCGATGGAGTCGTGCGTCCACACCCACACGACCGGCAGCCCCATCAGCGCCGACAGGCGCACCGACGCCGCGCATGTAGTCGGAGAACATCAGGAAGGTCGAGCCGTAGGGCTTGACGATCCCGCCGTGCGCGGCGGCGCCGTTGACGATCGCGCCCATCGCGTGCTCGCGGATGCCGAACGGCACGTTGCGCCCGGCGTGCACGCTGGAGAACTCTCCCCCTCCCTCGAACAGCGTCTTCGTCGACTCCACCAGGTCGGCGGCGCCGCCGATCATCGTCGGAGCAAACTCGACGAAGGCCGCCATCGCCTTCTGGCCGGCCGCGCGCGTGGCGAGCTTTTCGCCGGCGGCGAAGCTCGGCAGCGACTCGCGCCAGCCGTCGCGCAGGCGCCCGGCCCACGCCCGCTCCCAGTCCTCGGCCAGCTCCGGGTAGGGCCTCGCGCCAGGCGTCGAAGCGCTCCTGCCAGGCCTGCTGGGCGACGGCGCCGCGCTCGCGCAGGGACATGTGCTCGTACACGCGCTCGTCGACCCAGAACGTGCGCTCGGGGTCGAAGCCCATCACCTGCTTGGTCGCCCGCACCTCCTCCTCGCCGAGCGGCGCGCCGTGCGCCTTCGCCGTGTCCACCGCGTTGGGCGCGGGATAGGCGATGTGCGAGCGGATCGCGATGAACGACGGGCGCTCGGTTTCCTCGCGCGCGCTCGCCAGCGCCGCCTCCAGCGCGTCGAGGTCCTCGGAGTCATCCACGCGCTGCACGTGCCAGCCGTCGGCCGCCAGGCGCGCCGGGTGGTCCTCGCCGTCGAAGGAGATCGAGGTGCTGCCGTCGATCGTGATGTGGTTGTCGTCGTAGCAGACGATCAGCTTGCCCAGCTTGAAGTTCCCGGCGATCGACGCCGCCTCCTGGCTGATGCCCTCCATCAAGTCGCCGTCCGAGCAGATCATGTACACGTGGTGATCGACGATCTCCCGCCCCGGCCGGTTGAAGCGATCCGCGAGGAAGCGCTCTGCGATCGCCATCCCGACGGCGTTCGCGAAGCCCTGCCCGAGCGGACCGGTCGTCACCTCGATGCCCGCCGTGTGACCGCGCTCGGGGTGTCCGGGGGTGCGCGAGCCCCACTGACGGAACTGGCGCAGGTCATCGAGAGCGAGGTCGAAGCCACAGAGATTGAGGAGCGAGTACTGCAGCACGCAGGCGTGCCCGGCGCTGAGGACGAAGCGGTCGCGGTCGGGCCAGGCTGTGTCCAGGGGATTGACGCGCAGGAACTTCTGGAACAGCACGTACGCGAGCGGAGCGAGCGCCATCGCCGTGCCGGGGTGGCCGGAGTCGGCTTTCTGCACCGCGTCCATCGCCAGGCCGCGGATCGTGTCGATCGACAGCTTCTCGATCGGCCCCTGCCCGCGCCCCGCCGCACCGGCGTGACCGTCGCTGCCGACCCGAGCGGCCGGGTCGGCGACGGTGCCCGTCGATTGCGGTGAGGCCGCCATCGCGACCGATCCTACTAGCGATCGCGCCCGCCTGGGAGAAGATCCACGATCGCCCGCCGACGGCCCCGTGCCGGTAAAGTTCGGGGTCGTGTCAGAACAGTTCTGCGACGTCGGCCGGGGCATAACGCTCTGCTACGAGACGTTCGGCGAGCGCTCGCAGCCCACCGCCCTGCTGATCATGGGACTCGGCACGCAGATGCTCGCCTGGCGGCCGGACTTCTGCGAACAGCTCGCCGCTCGCGGCCTGTGTGTGGTTCGTTTCGACAACCGCGACATCGGGCGCTCGACGCACGTGCGCGGCCGGCCTCCGACCGCGGTGCAGCTGCTGAGGCGCTCACGCCGCCCGGCGCGGTACACGCTCGGCGACATGGCCGACGACGCCGTCGGCCTGCTGCGCGAGCTCGACCTCGCCCCGGCGCACGTGATCGGCGCGTCGATGGGCGGGATGATCGCCCAGACGCTCGCGGCGCGCCACCCGCGGATGGTGCGCTCGCTGGTGTCGATCATGTCCAACACCGGAAACCTGCGCAACGGCCAGCCCTCGCTGCGCGTGTACCCGATCCTCCTGCGCCGTGCGCCACGCGAGCGGGAGGCGTTCATCGCGCACATGCAGCACGTGTTCACCATCATCGGCTCGCGCCAGCTGCCCCGGGACACGGAGGACCTGCGGGCGCTGGCGGGCGAAAGCTACGACCGCGACCACGACCCCGCGGGACCGGGACGCCAGCTGGCGGCGATCATCGCCTCTGGGGACCGCACGTCGGAGCTGCGCCGGATCACCGCGCCGACGCTCGTCATCCACGGCACCGCCGATCCGCTGGTGGCGCCCTCCGGTGGCCGGGCGACGGCGCGGGCGATACCGGGAGCGCAGCTGTTGAGCATCGAGGGCATGGGCCACGACCTGCCGCGCGCCGCGTGGCCGCAGCTGGTCGATGCGATCGCCGCGCACGCACACCGCGCCGACGCCTCGACACACCTGCCCCTACCGGCCCGTCCCCTCGCGGGCCGGTAGTTTGTTCGGGACAGGTCCCCCGGGTCCCCTCCCCCCTCCTAGCCCCCCTGTGGGCGGCGGCTGCATACGCGCAGGCCGAGCACGGAGTGGGCGCGCCCGCTCGGGCACCAGCATCCCTGCGACTGCACCCGAACCAGCCAGTGCAGATCGTGCCTGCAGTGCGAGCGCCGGTACGGCCAGCGGCCGTGCAGCGCGCGGAGCATGCGTTGCTCGTGACACGCCAACGGTCTCATCTGCATGTGCGCATCCCCGTTCGCGCGTCCCTGTGATCCCCGGATACCGCCGCCAACCTTCTCACGCGTTCCATCTCTCCGACCACCCTTCCGTGTCCCTCCTGCAACCGGTCTCGCCTCATGCTCGACCCCAACACATCGTCCAGACCCTTCCTCGATCCGCGGGAGCTCTCCCGCCGAGACATATAAACCAGGTTTTACGCAGGATGTCAACTTTAGTTTTTAGATTGACAGCCAACCGATGTCGGGGTTGGCGCAGCGCCCCGGCGGCGGCGGGAGAGACCGGATGGAGGGACCGGCCAGTCGCTCTCTACAGGCTCGGCCAGCGACACGCACGCGACCCCGGAGCCGGGCATGGGTCGATGGGCTCTCGGGACGCGACGCTCCGGCGCCGCCTCGCGGTCATCCGGATAGTGGGACGGTTTTCAATTACCACCCGGCGCCGAGATCGCGGCCATCTGCGAGCCGTTCGTACACGCGCCTCACCGCTGTGCGTACACGAGCCCTTTGCCGAGTTCGAGATCCCGTTGTACATGCCTCTCGGCGACCGCCGGCTCCGACCCCACCGGGCCGGCCCCCTGCCACATGCCGACACACGCTCTGTGCGCGCATGACAGCCTCGTCGCGCCAACGTCTGACGCGCCCGAGGAGATGCGGTCGAGAGCGCCGCGAGATGCCGCGTCGCTCAGCTGCCGGCCTGGGAGCGCATCCGCTCCTGCGCCAGGCCCCGCACCAGCTCGAAGCCGCCGTGGCGCCCGATGGTGGCCGCCCCCGGCGCCCCCGGCTGGCGCCTGGCCCAATCCCGGTAGGAGCGCTGCGTCGAGCGCGCCGTCGCCGGCAGGCCTTCCAGGTAGCGCTGCATGGACTCGATGCAGTCCTCCAGGCTCCGCCGTGCCGGCAAGCGATACTCACCAAGGCGAGCAGCGCCCACGTTGCGCCTGTAATCAGGGCGCTCGCGCACCGGGGGCGGCTCCGCAGCAGGCGGGAGGCCTTGGGCCGCGCGCCCCTCCTGCCACTCGGCCAAGGCCTCGTTGAGCGTCGGCCCCTTCTTGAGCGGGAGCGGGATGCCGTTGCCGGCAGCGAAGGCTTCCAGCGCCAGGAACGTGGGCCGCGTGCCGTAGCTCGCATGGAAGCGCTCGATGACCTCCACGAGCGGGGGCACGACCGGCTGGTCGCCCTTCGATGCCGGCGCCGCCCCCAGCCCGGCCAGCCGCAAGGCCGCCGCCCACGACCCCACGTGCGTGATTACCTGTTCGTCGCCCGGCAGGCGCAGCTGCCTGCCGTGAAGCCAGCGGGCGCGATCGGCAGCGAGCATCCGCTCGCGCTCGACGCGGTACTCGCTGATGGAGAGCGTGCGCGTCTCCAGGCGCAGCGCCACCGCCCGCAGCGCGAAGGCGACGTAGTCGTCATGGAGCCAGCCCAGCGGGGCCTCCCGCTGCCTCTGTTTCAGGGACAGGCGGTGGGCGCGGATGCCCTCGGGCTCGTGCGCGACGCTCAAGGCCTCTCCCCACGTCACCCCGAGCAGACGCGCGATGTTGCGCGCCGCCGGCAGGCCGGGGAAGGCGCTCCCCGCGCGGGCCGCGTCGAAGGCGCGCTGCGAGACCTGCGTCGGAGCGCTCGGGTCCGCGCACAGGCTGACCTCGTGAACGCGCTGCAAGAGCACAAGAGGTTCCATCGCCGGACGGTAGGGCCGCCGTGGCGCCCTCACGCGGGGAGCGTGAGGCGACCCACGGCCAGCGTCACCTCGCCCTGTGCCGTGCTCACCTCAAGGCGTGCTGTGAGGCGCAGGCGCCGGCGGCGGTCGAGCAGGCGCCGGCCCATCCGGCCCAGCGCGAGGAGGACGCTGGCGCGCTGTCCCGGCGCCACGGCGAAGGAGCGCTGCGCGAGCGTCGCCTGCGCGCGCTCTGTGTCGGCGAGCAGCGAGAGGCGCAGGTGGCATGCGCTCGCCGTCTGCTCGCAGACCACGATGGCCTGCACCCCGTGACTGCGGGCGCGCAGCCCCAGGAGTCGCGCCGGCCGGCGCAGGCTCACCGCTGGAGGCGGGACGACGGTCGCGGTCGCGGCTGCCGACACGCCCATTCCCTCGCCCCCGGATGACGGCTCGCCGGCGCCCGTGTCGATGAAGGTTGCGGTGACCGCTTCGTCGGCGCCGAGCGTCACAGCGCACGTGGGCTCGGTGCCGGTACAAGCGCCGCCCCAGCCGGCGAAGGCAGCGCCCGCCGCCGGCTGGGCGGTGAGCGTGACCGTCGTGCCCGGCGCATAGGCGCTCCCGGCGCCACAAGAGCCGGGGCAGGCGAGATCGGCGTCAGAGGCGCCGAGCGGGTCGGCCCCGCCCGTCACGGAGCCCGGACCGCTGACGGCCTCGCTGAGCGCATAGAGGCCGCCGCTGCCGCCCTGGGCCGAGCCGATGAGGTCTGTCACTTCCGAGGCGGCGTCTTCGAGCGCGCCTTCGGCGTCAGTGGCCGTGACCACCACGTCCATCTGCTCGTCGAGGTCGGACTGGGTGAGCGTGTAGGTGGAGGAGGTGGCGCCGTCGATGTCAGTGCAGACTTCCTGCAAGCACCTCTGCCACTGGTAGGCGTAGGAGGTGATGGTGGAGGAGGCGTCCGTCCATGTGCCGGTGCTCGCCGTGAGCGTCTGCCCCACTTCCAGCGCGCCGCTGATGGCTGGCGGCGCGGTGCTCACAGGCGCGGCCCAGGCTGCCTGTGGCGCCAGCAGCGCGAGGATGACGGAGGCGCACACGGCGGCCACGGCGGCCACCCTCCTGAGGACAGACCTGCGAGGCATGGACGGCATCGGTGCTCCTTCGTGTCGCTTGCGGGGCTTGCGACGTCATCGCCCGCGCGCCGCCTCGTTAGAGCATTTGCGCTCTAACATGGACGGACGTCCTCGTGGAGGCTTGCCGCGTGCCTCCCGAGCGCAAGAGCACGCCCCGTTCGCCCGAGCACGGCGCCCTGGGCGACGCCATCCGCACCTCGCGCGAACGGCTGGGTCTCTCGCAGGAGGAGCTGTCCGCCGCCTCCGACATCCACATCACGCACATCGGCGGGCTGGAGCGCGGAGTGCGCAACCCCTCCTACGCGACGCTCGTGCGCCTCGCGCAGGCGCTCAAGGTGAATCCCGGCGCGCTGGTCACGCTCGCCGACGAGCTGCGCGAGCAGGCCAAGCGGGCACCCGCGTAGCCCTTCCAGCGGAAGGGCCGAGTCCAAGGGTCTGTATTCTCCCGCCATGTGAGCACTTGGCTCTCGTACTGGAACAAGAAGACCCGAAAGGGCAACGAAGCCAGCCTGGCCGGAGAAGTGGTCGGACAGATCTACATGCCCTGGGGCAAGGGCCTGATCGAGCCGGGCGACACCATCTATTGCTTCTTCATCGAAGGAGGCGCCGTCCACCTGGTCACCCGCGTGGAGGCCGCTGCCGTCAAGGACGACCCCGATCCGGCGCACAAGGAATCCGTGATCATCACGCCCAAGCCGAGCAAGGTCAAAGCGGCGTACAAGCGCAAGGTGAAGAAGGCCGCCCTGGGGTCCATCGAGTACTGGCACAAGCACCAGGCGCCGGGGCGCTCCCTGAAAGGCCCCGACTACAGGCGCTTCCAGGGCCCAAACAGCGTCCGCGAGCTGGAGGCTGGAGCACAGCACCTCGACGCCGCCCTGTAGGGCCTCGACCGACCCGCAGCCGCGCCACCCCAGCGCGCTACCGTGAGGCGGTGGCCGCGAACGCCCTCCTCGACACCGCCTCCCAGCGCCCAGCGACGGGCATGGATCGCGGCGCCCGCCGGCTCATCCTGGACGCCCTCCGAGGAGTGGCGATGTCCGACATGGTGCAGGTCTTCTTCGGCGGCCAGTACGCCGACTTCGGGGACTACACCTCGGCAGTGCGCCAGGTGTGGGGCGACGCGAGCGCCGACCGCATGCACGAGGCGGTCAGGCAGGCCGCCGCGCAGAGGCCCTGGACCTCGATAGAACTGGCACACCAGGAAGAAGCCATCGAGGAGGCGAAGCTGCTCTACATGCCCGAGCCAGACTTCCGGCTCGCCGTCCTCTTGGCTGTGCGCGCCTACGGCCCCGATCCCTCGGCGCGCATCAACGTCATCTGCAAGAGACGCGGCATCCCCTGGGAGTTCAGCGTGCAGCACGGCTTCCGGTGGACCGGCGACGAGCAGGTCGAGGCCCTGGCGCTGCGCCCGGCACAGGCTGCGATCGCAGACCCGCGCCTGGTGGCCGCCAAGAGCCATTTCGACTCCGCGCGCTCCGCGCTGGCCCTTGGCACGCCGACCTCCCTGCCGCAGTCCGTGCACCAGTCCGCCTGCGCGGTCGAGAGCGCGATGAAGGCCGTGCTCCGGCATCGCGCCGTCGCCTACGGCGACAAGGACGCCGCCTTCAAGCTCTTCGACGCGCTCGTCGCTGGCGGCCTCGTCCCTGAGCCGGTGCGCTCCTGCGTGCTCGCCCCTGCCTCGCCGCGCAACAAGGTAGGCGGCCACGGCGCAGACGAGGCGCCGCACGACGTGCCGCAGGCGATGGCCGAGGCGGTGCTGGCCTCGGCGGCGGTCGCCATCGCCTACTTGCACACGCTCCTGCCCTAGCCAAGGCGTCAGCCGCTGCCTCGCCGGCACCCGCATGGGAAGATGCGCCGATGCCATTCGACTCCGCCTTCCAGGAGTGCGTCGATGCGCTCAACGAACTGGCCGGCGTGCATGCGTTCGCCCTCCAGGGCGTCCGCGAGGCGCGCAAGCACTGGGAAGACAGGCTCGCGGCAGCCGAGCCGCCGTCCACTGCCGACTCGACGGTCTACATCAGCGACAGCCATCCCGCGTCGCCGGAGTCGGTTGCCTACTCGAAGTGGCGCCTTGGCGACCTTCCTGAGCTGCTTGGCGAAGGCGGCTCGGTGGCGACGCGGATCAGCCAGCAGTGGGTCATATCCGTCTATGCGGAGTGGGAGGAGCACTACCGTGGGCGCATCAGCGAGGCGATGGGCCTCTCCGAGCCGCTGAAGCTCCCCCCGTTCGGCGACTTGCGTCTCTTCCGAAACGACATCGTTCATCACAGGGGCATCGCCACGGCTGAGAACTCCGGCAGGTGCGAGGTCTTCACAGGCTGGTTCCAGCCAGGCGACGTCATGTACTTCGACACGAACAAGGTCGCCGAGTTCATGCGCGCAGTGCAGGTGACTGAGAACCTGCCAAAGGAGGGATGGGGCTGACCTGCTGGTGCGCACGGCCCAAGCCTTGATTCAGAGGAGCACGACTTGACCTCTCTCCCGAATCTTCCGCCGCCCCCGCCCGTACACTGCGCGCGTGGCTGAGGGTGAAGGGCTTCCTGACAAGCGCGAGCTGCTGGAGAAAGCGGCGCGCACCGTCAAGCTGCTCGAAGCGGGACATCGTGGCAAGAAGGAACTCCTCGACCTGTTCGGCGAAGTCGGCACGAGCGCCGAGGCAAGGGCGGCAGCGTGGGAGAGCGCCACGACGGCGTGGGAGAACCCTGGCTACAACCACTGGCAGGCGCTCGCGGACGCGGCTGGAAGACTGGAAGGCACTCTCATATGGGCCAAGAGAGACCCGGACAACAAGCCAGAGAACCTGCTGCACAAGCAGATACCTGAGTACATAGGCGCCGTGGAGGACGCTGTTAACGAGAAGGGCTAGCTGGCAGGCGCCAGATGCCCTCAAGGTGCCCTACTTCCTGGCGCTCTTCCTCCTCGACTGCACGCGCACACATCTCCACAGCCTCGGCGAATTCGCCTATGAGGCGCCGCAAGGGCGCGGCCTCCTCCTCGGTCATGTGGTCCCACATGCAGTAGTCCTCCCAGTAGTCATCGTCTTCGTGGTCATCCGCCGGCGCGCCCATGGCAGCTATTGCAGCGCAGGCACAGCGCAGCCGCTCACTTATCGCCACTGTCACGGTGCCGGCGTCCGAGCGATGGCCCACCATGAGCCGGCATGTCACATCACGCAGCCATCGACTGGGGTGAGGTCACAGCGCTCGCGACAGCGGCGCTGGTGTTCGCTGCCGCGCTGGCCGCGCTGTACGCGAAGCGCGACATCGACGCCCACCTCCAGACATCCGCCGAAGACCTGCACGCCACGCGCGAGGCGACGAAGGCTGCCCAGGAGGCCGCGCAGCGTCAGCTCCGAGCGTCGTACCGCCCGCTGCTCATCGATCTTCCGGCCTACGGCCCGATTGATGAAAACGATGAGGTGCTTGAAGGCGGTCCAAACGCCGGGAAGGTGCCACTGGACTTTACCGGCGGCCATGAAGGCGTTGTCTGGCCACGGGCCGTCTATGTCGCACTCAGCGGCCCACGCATCAACGTCTCGGTCCTGCTGCGCAACGTCGGCAACGGCCTCGCTGTCATCCACCCCATGCAGGTGCAGCTCCTCGGGCCGAGGATGCTCCCGCAGCGCCTCGGGGAATACGTGACCAAGATCGAGCGCCCCCGCGTGCCGCCCAACGAGACGACGCGCATCCTCCATGCCCCGACGATCAACCCGACGGAAATGGCTGACTATCCGTGGAACTTGACCCTGCGGGTGCCCTACTGGGACTTCGCTGGGGAAGAGGGCTGGGTGGCCCTCATCTTCCTGGAGCAGGCGTTCCAGGACGAGCCGTGGTCGCTTCGGTGGATAAGGCACGAAGCGCTGGAGCTGCCGGCGGCGACGGATGGAGAGGCGGCCCAGGCGGGCGGCGCTGCGGCGGATGGTGACGCCCAAGACGACTAGGGCCGGGGCTTCTTCTCCTGGTGTTCCCTGCGCATGGTGACGATGCCGACGAGCGGCATCGTGAGGCGCCGCTACCCTGCCGCCATGTCGCCAGCGCGCCACGACCCAGGGACCACCCCCGAGACGAGGCTGGCCCATGCGCGCATCAGCCGAGGGTCACGCAGGAGGAGCTGGCGCGCGCGGTCGGGATCTCCGTCCCCACATACAGGCGCCTGGAGCGCGGAGAGGTGCGCAACCCCAAGCTCGGGCAGCTTATGAACTGCGCCATCGCGCTCGGCATCGAGCTGGACGCGCTCATCGAGGACGAGTGGCGCGAGTGGCTGGCCTTTGACGCTCGTGCGCCAGCGCCACCGGAGCCGGAGGACTTCTGGCGCCGCTCGAACGGACTCTGATCGGAGGCAGGCAAGAGAGGCGTCGAGCCGTCTATCGGGCAAACGGACTTTCGGAGGCGCAGTCCTCTGCTCAGAGCCGCGCCCGCCGCAGCAATGCGCTCGGGCGCACGCCGAGGCCCGCTGCGACCTTGACGAGCGTGTCGAGGGTGACGTTAAACTCGCCACGCTCGATGGCGCCGTAGTAGCTGCGGTCCAGCCCGGCTCGCGCGGCGAATGCCTCCTGCGGGATGCCGCGCTCACGCCGCAGTGAGCGCGTCGCCCCGCCGAGGGCCTGGGCCTCCGCCGATTTCTTCGCAGGCATGACCAGCCCTCCGCCTCAGAGCGCGCTCTGGCTGTCGTGCCACAGGCGATGGTTGCGCCTGCCTGCCCGGAGCGACCTGCGCCGCCTTTGCTCATCGGGCGTGCGCCCTGCGTCTGACGGGGCGCTGTGCTCGTCATCGTCGGCCTTGTCGTCGGACGGCTCCGCCCATTCCTGGATGATGTGGGTCGCCGAGCCGAGGCGCCGGCAGGCCCGATGCAAGCGCTCCCCGGCCTCGAACCAGGCATCTGACGGCGGCCCAGGTGGCATTGGCGCAGAGAGCAGGTCAGCCACTGCGTCAACGGCATCGCGCAACCCGAGGTAGAAGCCTTCGATCTCGTGCTCCGCCGCGTCGTGCGCATCCCGCCACCGGCGGTGCTGCGGGGACTCGGGCAGGGAGGCCATCGCCTCCGGTGCTCCCGCGAGGCGCTTGCGGGCCTTCGCCGTGAGCAGCCAGTGGTCGAAGCCTCGCCGGCGCTCCTGCTTGAGGAGGCCGGCTCGCTCAAGCTCCAGGAGCCGGGCTTTTATCTGGCGGGCTTGCCGAGAGCCCCGGCGGGCGGCAAGGTGTTCCTCGATGCCCCAGTCGGGGACGCCCTGGTGGCCGCGATGACACTCGGCGCGGTAGAGGGCGGCGAGGATGAGGTCGTCGGGGATGACATCGAGCGAGGGGCGAGCCATGGCGTGAGTCCTTTCCTTGACGGCGCGTGGAGAGGGCACAGCGACACGCTGGCGGCCAGCACCCGGCGGGTATCGTGGCCTGCGTGCCGATGGCCTTTCATCGGCACCAGGCGGGAGGTGGTTGCCGCCACGCTCCCGCCACTATTGACTTTTTGACTTGGCGTAAAGCGGCGGGATCGTAGCGTAGACTTGTCGCGGACGACAAGGAGGTTGCAGCAGGCAGGAGAAGCGGCGCGGGGCGCGCACTCCACAGGCATGGATGCCGTCTCCCTGGGCCGGGGCCTGCGCCTGCTGCGCGAGCGCGCCGGCCTCTCACAGGAACGCCTCGCTGAGGCCATCGGCTCGAACGCGGCCTCGCTCTCGCGCATCGAGGCCGGCAGCCGCGACGTGCTGTGGTCGTCGGTCACACGCCTGCTCGGGGCGCTGGACGCTGACCTGCACGACCTCGCCGACGCCATCGACCAGGCCGCCACACAGCCTGAGCGATAGGCCGTCGTCGCGGCCCGACTCGGCCGGTAGACGAGTCTCGGCCCCCTGACGTCGAGTCAGGCGGGCTCGCAGGCGATGCGTGAATGCAAAGGAATTGATGGGCTGTGGACCAGGTTTCCCCCGGTCAGATGGCCCGGAGACTCCTGTCTTTCACCCAATGCCCCGTCTCCGCTACCAGACACCCGACCGCCTCCCCGGAGCGACGAACTTCTCCAAGCACGATGAGCTGCGCGGCGCGCTCAACACCGTGCGCCTGCTCAAGAGCCAGCGCTGGGCCTGGGACGAGCTGCGCGCCACCTGCGCCGGCCTGGAGTCCGACTACGCCCGCCGGCGCGAGCCGGGCCACTGGGAGCTGGCCGCCGTCGCCTTCGTGGCCTCGGGCCATGTGGACATCCAGCGGTGGTTCGACGAGACGACCGACGAGCTATGGCGGGAGTGCGGCTTCACGGCCAAGCCGCCGTACATGCGGGTGTGGCGCCGCCTGCGCGAGCTTGAGTCCGTCTGCGAGGCGTTCCTTGCGGCGGCAGCGAAGGTCATCAAACGCTGCCGCGAGCACGACGAGCGCGTCATGGCGCATGTGCACTTCGACAGCACCGAGGACGAGACGCACGCCGCGCTCATCCACGACTGCCAGGAGGACGACGAGGAGGGCTGCGCCTTCCACGACGCGACGGGGCGCACAGGCCGCCGGCGCGGCGTGCCCGGAGCCGCCAAGCGCCCCGAGCGCGTCAAGACGGCGGTCGCCCGCCGCCAGCGACAGGAGTGGAATGGCGAGCCGCCCGAGGAGGCCGTCGAGCGCCAGCGGCGCACTGAGCCTGCGCGCACGGAGACGGTGCGGCGCGGCAACAGGGACATCAAGCGCATCCGCCAGGGAGGCTGCTGGTATCGCACGCGCGACCTCGATGCCGGCATCCGCGCCTATGAAGGCGAGCGCGGCGCCAGGCGCTTCTGGCACGGCTACTACGGCGGCAAGGCCATCTGCCACTTCACAGGCGGGGTCATCCCGAGCGTGGACAACGCCAGCAGGCAGGAGTACGACTTGTTCCCTCTCCTCTACGACCGCGTGTGCAAGATGGTCGGCAAGCCGCCCGAGAGCGCCATCGGCGACAGGGGCCTCTCCGTCTCCCGCTGTTTCGAGCACACCACGCGCCACGGGACGGCTCCAGTGTTCCCCCACAGGCCGGTGTTCGGCGACACAGAGCGGCATGACAAGGAGACCCACGACCGCCACGGGGTGATGCGCTGCAAGCACTGCGGCGGGCCGATGGAGCAGGTCCGCTCCTCTGCCAACGGCGGCAAGCCCAGGCTGTGGTCCGTCTGCATGCTCGGCTTCACGCCAGGCTGTGCGAAGGAGCAGACGATCTCCTGCTCTGTGGACTGGCGCAGGCTCATCCCCCTCCCGCGCACGAGCGCGCTCTACCACGAGCTGAAGGCCTCGCACGGCACCTACGAGGGCGTCCACGACTATTGGCGCGACCGCTACAAGGTCTGCGCCGACGAGCTTGGCGTCCGGCCCAAGGTCGTGAGCATCGACTGGCACCGGCTGCGCGCCAACGTGGCCTGCCTCATCGAGTGGCTGCGCATCGGCGCCAAGCATGGCTGGCTCGGCTCGGCTCGGGATGCGCGGCGGAAGGGCGCGCGGCGCATGGAAGGAGAGCGCCGCTTCAAGGAGACAGGCGAGCGCATCGCGGCGAAGCTGGCTGAGCAGCGGCTGGACAAAGGCCTCGGCCAGCCCTACGGGCCTATGGCCGCAGTGCTCGGGATCGGCGAGGCGACACCGCCGTCACGGCGCCCGCGCGGCGCTCCACCCGGCAGGCTGTAGGCCGCACGGATCGCAAGAGATGAGCCGCCTGGGGATGGCCCCTGGGCGGCTTCTGCTCATGGAGCGCGCGAGCGCGAGCACAGGGGCAACTCTCGACGAGGCCCGCGCCGCAAAGGCTGGTCGGGACGCAGAAAAGGGACAGTTGCCGCCCGGTCTCACCAAATTGAAAACCAAAGCGACAACTGTCGTAGTGCGCCCGGAGGGAATCGAACCCTCGGCCTGCGGCTTGAAAGACCGCTGCTCTTTGGCTCCCCGAAGAGAACCGTTGACCACTGAGCTACGGGCGCGCGATGTGGATGTCTGTCCAGCTCGTCTTTACGACGAGCACCTATTCTAAGCACGCCCGGCGTAGGGTGGGGCCGTGGCCAGCTACGTTGCGGCGATCGACCAGGGCACGACCAGCACGCGCGCGATCCTCTTCGACGCCGACGCGCGGATCATTGCGCTGGCCCAACGCGAGCACGAGCAGATCCACCGCCAGCCGGGGTGGGTGGAGCACGACGCCGGCGAGATCTGGCGGCGCACGTGCGAGGTGATCGACGAGGCGCTCGCGAGCGTCGATGCGCGGCCCACGGACGTCGCGGCGATCGGCGTCACCAACCAGCGCGAGACGACCGTCGTCTGGGACCGAGGTACGGGTGAGCCGATCCACAACGCGATCGTCTGGCAGGACACGCGCACCGCGGCGCTCGTGCGCGAGCTGGCCGAGGCGTCGTCGCCGGCGGGGGACCACGGTCTCGACCGTCTGCGCGAAGCCGTCGGACTGCCGCTGTCGACCTATTTCTCCGGGCCGAAGATCGCGTGGATGCTCGACCAGGTGCCCGGCGCCCGAGAGCGCGCAGAAGCCGGCGAGCTGGCATTCGGGACGATCGACACGTGGCTTCTGTGGAACCTCACCGGCGGCCCGGAAGGCGGCATCCATGCGACCGACGTCACAAACGCCAGCCGCACGATGCTGATGGGCCTTCAGACCCTCGACTGGCACGAGCCGAGCCTGCAGTTGATGGGCATCCCGCGGGCCCTGCTCCCGGAGATCCGCTGCTCCAGCGAGCTCTACGGCGAGGCGAGCGCCACCGCACTGAGCGGGGTGGCGGTGGCGGGCATGGTCGGCGACCAGCAGGCGGCGCTGTTCGGTCAGACGTGCTTCGAGCGCGGGCAGGCGAAGAACACCTACGGCACGGGCGCGTTCCTGCTGGTGAACACCGGCGAGGAGATCGTGCGCTCGCACGCGCTCCTCACGAGCGTCGCCGCCAAGCTTGGCGGCGGGCCGACCAGCTACGTGCTGGAGGGCTCGATCGCGGTCACTGGCGCCGCCGTCCAGTGGCTGCGCGACCAGCTGGGGCTGATCGACACGGCGGCGCAGGTCGAGGAGCTCGCGCGCTCGGTACCCGACAACGGCGGCGTGTACTTCGTCCCCGCCTTCTCCGGGCTGTTCGCCCCTTACTGGCGCGACGACGCCCGCGGCGTGATCACCGGGTTGACCGCGTACGCGCGCGCCGGCCACATCGCGCGCGCGGCGCTCGAGGCGACCGCGTGGCAGACGCGCGAGGTGCTCGACGCCGCGCGGGACGTCGCCGCATCGTCCCCGGAGGGGGACATCGGCCTCGGCGAGCTCCGCGTCGACGGCGGCATGACCGCCAACGAGCTGCTCATGCAGTTCCAGGCCGACGTGCTCGACCTGCCCGTCGTCCGTCCGCAGGTGACGGAGACGACAGCGCTCGGCGCCGCCTTCGCCGCCGGCCTCGCAGTCGGCTTCTGGTCAGACCAGGCCGAGCTGCGCGAGCGCTGGTCGGCCCAGCGACGCTGGGAGCCCAGCCTCGACGAGCCCACCCGCGCCCGCGAGTACGCACGATGGAAGAAGGCCGTCTCCCGCGCGCTCGACTGGGTCGATGACTAGACGGCCGAGAGGCCGCCCATCCGCCGTCTACGGCGTGAGCACGACCTTCAGCGCTTCGCGGCGGTCGAACACCGCGTAGGCCTCGGGCGCCTGATCGAGCTTCATGTGGTGGGTGACGAGCGCGCTCGGGTCGAGCACGCCGGCCGACAGCATCGCGAGCACGCGGTCGACGTGGCCGATCACGTTCGCCTGCCCGCCGCGCAGCGTGAGCGTCTTCAGCCACAAGAGGCCCATGTGCACGTCGGCGCGCTCGGCGTACACGCCGATGCACTGGATGCTCCCGCACGCGCGTGTCAGGCGGATGGCGCTGTCGAGGACCTTGGGGTCGCCGACGGCGTCGATGCACACGTCCACGCCGCGGCCTTCGGTGGCGTCGCGCACGGCCTGGCGGACGTCCTGCTCCTGCAGGTGCACCGGCTCGGCGCCGAAGCTCTCGGCCACGGCCAGGCGCTCGGGGACGCTGTCGATCGCCAGCACCCGCGCCGCGCCGACCGCGCGCGCGGCCTGCACCGCGCACAGCCCCACCGGGCCGAGCCCCAGCACCGCGGCGACGTCTCCCGGGCGCAGCCCGCTCTCGACGACGGCGTGAAAGCCGGTGCCCATCACGTCTCCGGCGAACAGCGCCACGTCGTCGCTGAGGTTCTCGGGAACGCGGCGCAGCACGAGGTTGGCGTGCGGCACGAGCGTCATCTCCGCCTGCGTGCCCTGCAGCGAGCCGAGCGCGGCGCCGTGCCCGAACGTGCGCGATTTCTCGCAGCGGTGATAGTCGCCTTTCCTGCAGAAGAAGCACGTTCCGCAGGCGGTGTGAAAGCAGCCGAGCACGCGATCGCCGACTGCCACGCGCGTCACCGCGTCGCCCACCGCCAACACGGTGCCGACGTACTCGTGGCCGATCGTGAAGCCCGGTTCGATCTGCACGCGCCCGTGGTAGATGTGCAGGTCCGAGCCGCACACGCCGGATGCGTCGACGCGCACGACCGCGTCTTCGGCGTCGATCAGCTCGGGCTCCGGTCGCTCCTCGACGCTGACGACGCCGGGGGATTGAAACGTAACCGCTCGCATGGCGCAGAGCAGCCTACAGGTCGACCTCGCGCAGCGTTCCCGTCTCGGGGTCGAACACGAAGCCCCTGATGTGCTCCCGCGCCGGCAGCTCGGGGCTCGCGCGCAGGCGCTCCAGGCTGTGACGCAGGGTGTCCTCGACGTCCTCGAACGCGCCCAGCCGCCAGCTCGGCCGCGCGCCGTCCGCGGCAAGCGCCTGTGCGAACTCGTCCTCGGATGCCCCGAGCAGTCCGCAACCGTCGTGCATGATCACGATGATCTCCTCGGTGCCGAGCAGCCGCTGCGAGACGCTCAGCGAGCGGATCGCGTCGTCGGTCGGCAGGCCGCCGGCGTTGCGGATGATGTGCGCGTCCCCGCGTTCGAGGCCGAGCATCGGGAACAGGTCGATGCGCGTGTCCATGCACGCGAGCACCGCCACCTTGCGGCGCGGGCGCGGGCTGAGCGCGGGAGCGGCGAGGGTCTCGGCGCGCGCCGCGGCGACGCGCAGCATCTCATCGGCGTACGGCATCGGGCGCGATCGTAAGGGAGACCGGCCGGCGAGCGCCCTACGCCGCGAGAAGGTCCTCGACGGCGCTGTCGAGCGTCTGTTCGAGCACGCGGTAGACGGCCGGGTGCACCGACATGCCGCAGTGGCTGCAGTCGACCTCCGCAGCCTGCGCGTAGGGGTCCACGCATGTGCGCCAGTCGACTATCGCGTCGCTGCGCGAGTACACGGCCACCGCCTCGATGTCGGGGTGAAGCGGCGCGAGCAGATCGTTCCTGAACTCGGTGCAGCAGTGGCCGTCGCGACAGTCGGTGGAGAACACCCCCGGGACGCCCAGATCGCCGAGGCGGGCAATCCAGCGCACGGTGCGCAGGACGGACGCCGACACGGCGAGCCCGTCGAGCACCGGTGACCCCAGCATCGCCAGGCCGCACACCATCTCCGGGTGGCGCACCGCCAGTGCGCGGGCGAACGTGCCGCCGCGGCTCTGTCCGACGAGCGCGACCGGACGCTCGCAGCCTTCCGCGAAGGCTTCCAGGCGGCGCTCCAGACGACCGAGGGTGCGCCCTGAACAGTCGACGTTGGCGAGCATGCCGCTCATCGCAACGGCGTGTCCGCGGCGGCGCAGCCACGATCGCATCACCGCCAGCGAGGCGTCGCTGGCCATGAAGCCCGGGATCAGAAGCACCGGCGCGGCGTTCGCCTGCCGGCGCGGCGAGCGCCAGCGAGAGTCTGCGAGCAGCCGCGCGAGCTCGGCGCTGTAGCGCAGCTCTCCCCAGGCAGAAGCCGTCGACCCGCCCGCCGCGTCGTCTTCGTCCCTCACGATTGACATAGGGTACGGGTCGTGGAGGTCGCGAACAAGCACATCGTCGTCACCGGCGGCGCGGGCGGCATCGGGCAGGCGCTCGCCCGGCGTTTCGCGGCCGAGGGCGCCCGCGCGGTGGTGGTCGCCGACCGCGACGTCGATGGCGCGCGCGCGCTCGCCGAGAGCATCGGCGAAGGCGCGTTGGCGGTGGGGTTCGACGCGGGAGAGGACGACAGCGTGCGCGAGCTGATCGCGACGGCGAGCGAGGCGAACGGGACGATCGACATATTCGTCTCGAACGCCGGCGTCGGCGGCATGGGCGGCGGCCCGGAGGTACCCGACGACTCGTGGGACGAAGCGTGGCGGGTGAACGTCATGGCCCACGTGTGGGCCGCTCGGGCGCTGCTGCCGGAGATGCTCGCCCGCGGCGATGGCTACCTGATCAACACCGCCTCCGCGGCGGGCCTGCTCACGCAGGTCTCCTCGCTCGTCTACAGCGTCACCAAGCACGCGGCGGTGGCGCTCGCGGAGTGGCTGGCGATCGAATACGCCGACCAGGGCGTGCGCGTGTCGTGCATCTGCCCGCAGGGCGTGCGCACGCCGATGCTCGAACGCGGCATGCAGGAGGCGGCCGCGGCGGCGGCGCTGTCCGCCGGCGGGCTGATCGAGCCCGAGGACGTGGCCGAGACCGTCATCGCCGGCATCCGCGAGGAGCGCTTCCTGATCCTCCCGCACGAGAACGTCGCCACGTTCATGGCGCGCAAGGGCACCGACCCCGAACGCTGGATCAGGGGGATGCGCCGGCTGGTGCGCGAAGCGCGCTCGACGTAGTCGCGGCGTCGAGATACAGCGGGTCGTGCGAGCAGATCAGCTCGACCTCATCGCTGTGGCGAAGGGAGAGCTCGCGCAGGCGCTCGACGTTTTCGCGCCGGGCGGTCCTGTCGACCTCGTCGAAGGCCGTGACCGCGGAGATAACCCGCGGGGGGTGCGGCGGCGTGGCGATCTCGTCGTGGTGGAAGAAGGCGTCGCCGCAGTGCAGCAGCCAGCCGTCCCCCTCCGGGGACGATGCGCCGCGCCTGACCGCGACGCCAGTGTGCCCGTGCGTGTGGCCGATCAGCGGTATGAGCAGGATCTCGGCGTCGCTGCCGGGAAGGATGCGCACGCTCTGGAAGCCGAACCACTCATCGCCGACCAGGTCGCCCGCGCCGACCGGGTTGTGCTCGACCCAGCGCGGGCCGTGCGCCCAGTGCGCGGCGACGTAGCGCGGTCGGTCGCGCCAGCTCGGGTGCATGGCGGCCTTCAGCTCGCCGCCGAGCAGGTGGACCTCCGCGTCGGGGAAGTCCGGCAGCCCGCCGGCGTGGTCGAGGTCGAGGTGGGTAGTGATGATGTGGCGGACGTCCCCCGGCTCGAAGCCGCGCTCGCGGACCTGGGAGATGGCGGTCTCGGCGGCGCTGAGGCGCAGGCGGAGCACCGCGTTGACCACCAGCCCGAGCTGGCGTGGCGTGCGCACGTCGTCGAGCCCGAAGCCGGTGTCCACCAGCACGAGACCTTCGGCGCCCTCGATCAGCAGGCAATGGCACACGAACCGCGCCTCCGCGAGCAGGCCGCCTTCGCCGGTGACCAGCCGCGCCCCGCGCGGGCACATCGTGCCGCAGCTCAGATGGTGGATCGCGCGGGGGGCTGTGTTCATGCAGCCGTCAGCGCCGCGCTCGGCTCCCCCTGCGTGGACGATGCGGCCACCGCCCGTCCATGGCGGATCAGGTCGGCAGCGCGCTCGGCGACGGCGATCGTCGGCGCGTTGGTGTTGCCGCGCGGTACCGCCGGCATCACCGAGGCGTCCACCACGCGCAGGGCCTCGACGCCGTTGACGCGCAGCTCGGCGTCCACCACCGCCTGCGCGTCGGTGCCCATGCGACAGGTGCCGACGGGGTGATAGACCGAGTAGGTCGTCCGCGCGATCAGGTCGCGGATCGCCTCGTCGCTGTCGCCCGTCGCGCCGATGCACGGCTCGGCGCAGTAGGGCGCCAGCGCAGGCTGGGCGCAGATCTCCAGCGTCAGGCGCATGCCGGCGATCATCCGCTCCATGTCGTCGCCGGCCGTGTAGAAGGCGTGGTGGACGATCGGCTTGGCGCTCGGGTCCTTCGAGCCCAGGCGCACGTTTCCGCGGCTGTGGGGCGTGAGCAGGCACGGCGAGACGAGACAGCCGTGGGCGTCGGGGTCGCTCATGCCCTCGTCGATTATCTGCACGGGCACGAAGTGGAACTGGATGTCGGGCGCGGGCGCGTCCGGCGCGACGCGCGCGAAGCCGCCGGCCTCCGCCATGTTCGAGGCGAACGGGCCGGTCTGCGTGGCTTCGTACTCCTGCATCGCCTCCGGCTCGAGCGAGATCAGCAGGCTGACTTCCTCGGGCGTCGTCCACACGCCGTAGGCGCCAGCGTGGTCTGACAGGTTCTCGCCGACGGCGGGCTGGTCGAGCAGCACCTCGATTTCGCGCATCGTCAGGTGTTCGGCGGGGCCGATTCCCGACAGCATCAGAAGCTGGGGAGAGTTGTAGGCGCCGCCGCACAGGATCACCTCGCGCTCGGCGCGCAGCTCCTGGACCTGGCCGAGCTGGGCGGCCTGCACACCGACCGCGCGCGTGCCGTCGAACAGCACGCGCTGGACGAGCATGTAGGGCATCACGGTCAAGTTGGGACGCTCTTCCACGGGATGCAGGTAGGCCACGGCGGTGCTCGCGCGCATGCCGCCGCGCATCGTCACCTGGTAGAGCCCGACGCCGTCCTGCTCATCGCCGTTGAAGTCCTCGTTGCGGGCAAGGCCCGCCTGCACGCCGGCCTCGACGAACGCGCCCGCCATCGGGTTGCGCGAGCGTCCTTCGCTGACGGGCAGCGGGCCGCCGGCGCCGTGCCAGCGCGAGGCGCCGCGCTCGTTGTCCTCGGCCTTGATGAAGTACGGCATCAGGTCCGCGGCAGACCAGCCGGGGACGCCCCATTCGTCGTAGTCGCGGCGGTTGCCGCGGATGTAGACCATCGCGTTGATCGAGGAGGAGCCGCCGAGCACCCGTCCCCGCGGTAGGGGTATGCGCCTGTTGTTGCACTGGGGCTCGGGCGCGGTGTGGTAGTCCCAGTCGACCTCCGTCCGCGGGAGCTGCAGGTAGCCGAGCGGGACGTGGATCATCTCGTTGCTGTCCGGGGGCCCCGCCTCCAGCAGCAGCACGCGCACGTCGGGGTCCTCGCTGAGACGGTTGGCAAGCACGCAACCCGCCGAGCCCGCTCCCACGATCACGTAGTCATACATGTCTTCTCTCCCCTTGGTTTCAGGCCACGATACTCCTCTGCTGACGCTCGGGCGCGACGCGGACGACGTCCCACACGAGCCCCACCCGCTCCAGGGCGGCGATCAGCCAGGCGGACGGGTCGAGCTGCCACCAGCGCAGGCCGTGGCGCGCGGAGGTGGGGAAGGCATGGTGGTTGTTGTGCCACGCCTCGCCGAGCGTGGGCAGCGCCAGCCACGCGAGGTTGCGCGACTCGTCGCCGGTGGCGAACGTGCGCCGGCCGAAGAAGTGACACAGCGAGTTGATCGAGAAGGTGGCGTGGTGCAGGAAGAACATGCGCACCGCCCCGCCCCACAGAAGGCCCGTGAGGCCTCCGACCAGCGAGCCCGTGAGCGCGACCCCGAGCGCGAACGGGAAGGCGAGCCCGGCGAGCACCCACACGAGGAACGTGCGGTCGATGAACGACACGACCGGGTCGGCCAGCAGGTCCTTGGCGTAGCGCTCCCGGCTGGCGAGGCCCTCGCCCCTGAAGATCCATCCCACGTGCGCGTGATACAGGCCGGTGAGCACGCCGCGCCAGCCGGCGCCGTACTCGACGTGCGGGCTGTGCGGGTCTCCCTGCTGGTCGGAGTAGCGATGGTGCTTGCGGTGGTTTGCCACCCACTCGATCACCGGCCCCTCGACGGCGGCCGACCCGAGCGCCGCCAGCAGCGCGCGCATGGCCGGGCTCGTCTTGAAGCTGCGGTGGGTGAGCAGACGGTGAAAGCCGACGGTCACGCCCAGGCCGGTGAGCGTGTAGGTGACGGCAAGCACCACCAGGTCCGGCCAGCGCAGCGCGCCGCCCCAGGCGCGCCACGCCGCCACGCCCACCAGTCCCATCGGCACGACCGTGGCGAGGACGTTCGCGACGCCGTCGATGCGCGCCGGCGGACCTGCCTCCAGCTCGCCGGCGCCTCGCCGCTCGAGCGTCGCGGGTGTGGCCTGCGGTACGTGCAGCGGGGCGGACACGACCGTGGACTCTACCCGTCCGCTCGCCGTCCTCGCCATGTCCGCCGACCGGCGTGTAACGCATTCCCGCCCGGGCGGACTGCAGCTCGTAAGTCCACCCCGAACCGAGGAGCAGCTTCGATGAAACGCATTGCACGCCTGGTCGCGGCGAGCGCCGCCGCGAGCGCCCTGCTGGCCGGCGCGTTGACGGCCACGCCCGCGCTGGCGGCCTTCACGTCACGCGCGGTATTCGTCCAGACCGACAACCCGAAAGGCAACCAGATCGTCGTCTACGACCGTTCCCTGGCGGGCACGCTGACGCAGGCCGGCGTGTACGGGACCGGCGGGCTCGGCGGAGTGCTCGAAGGCTCGGCGGTCGACCACCTCGCCTCGCAGGGCTCGCTCGCGTACGACAGCGCCAACGGCCTGCTGTACGCGGTGAACGCCGCCAGCAACACGATCTCCGTGTTCGGCGTCTACGCGGACAAGCTGGCGCTGCGCCAGGTGATCGGCTCGGGCGGCAAGTTCCCGGTGAGCGTCGCCGTGCACGGCGACGTGGTGTACGTGCTGAACGCCCTGGAAGGCGGATCGGTGCAGGGCTTCCTGGTCTCCGCGGGGCGGCTCGCCCCACTGGCGGGCTCCTACCGGGCGCTCGGCCTGAACCCGACGGCGACGCCCCAGTTCACGCACACGCCCGGCACGGTCGTGTTCTCGCCGAGCGGCACGCAGCTGATCGTCACGACGAAGGCGAACGGCGACGACGTGGACGTGTTCTCCGTCGCGCCGGGCGGTCTGCTGTCTCCCTCCCCCGTCGTGAACCCCCTGGGGGAAACGGTGCCGTTCGCGATCGCGTTCGACAGGTTCGGCCACCTGATCCTCGCCGAGAGCGCGGGGGCGGTCGGTGACTTCGAGCTCGACGAAAGCGGCGCGATCGAACAGCTCGACGTGGTCCCCTCCGAACAGATCGCCACGTGTTGGATAGCCCAGGCGCGCGGGCGCTTCTACACCTCCAATCCCGGCAGCGCCTCGCTGAGCGGCTTCGGTGAGAGCTTCGGCGGTCAGGTGCTGACGCTGCTGGGCGACACGCCCACCGACGCCGGCACGGTCGACGCGGCGGCCACGCCCGACGGCGCCTTCCTGTACGTGCAGACCGGCGCGGAAGGGAACGTCGACGAGTTCGCCGTCGGCCTGCGCGGCGAACTGAGCAAAGTGGGCTCGGTCACCGTTCCCGGCGCGATCGGCGGCGAGGGCATCGCCGCCGGCTAGCGAAGGCGACGGAAGGCGACGGCCTGCAGGTTGCGGCGTCCACCTGGGCGCCGTAGCCTGCACGCGGCCAATGGACGAAGACGGCGATCTGGTGAAACGGCTACGGGCCGGCGACGAGGAGGCATTCGTGGAGCTCGTCTCACGCCACCACGCGACGATGATGCGCCTCGCGCGCTCGCTCGTGTCGAGCTCGGCGGTCGCCGAGGAGGTCGTCCAGGACACCTGGCTCGGCGTGCTCCGCGGCATCGACGGCTTCGAGGGCCGATCGAGCTTCCGCACGTGGCTGCTGCGGATCCTCGTCAACCGCGCCACCACCACCGGCATCCGCGAGCGTCGCACCGTCGCCGTCGGGGACGCCGGCCCGGTTGTGGACCGGGCTCGCTTCGACGCGACCGGGGCGTGGATGTCGCCGCCGCAGCACTGGGTGGCGGACAGCGAGGACAGGCTGCTCGCGCAAGGCCTCACACAGGAGATCGAGGCCGCGCTCGAGCAGCTTCCCGCGCGCCAGCGCGACGTGGTGATCCTGCGCGACGTCGACGAGCTGAGCGGGCGCGAGGTGTGCGAGGTGCTGGACATAAGCGAGGCCAACCAGCGGGTGCTGCTGCACCGCGGGCGCAGCCACCTGCGCCAGGCCCTCGAAGACGAGTTGGGGGGCGCATAGCGATGTTCTGGAACCGCCGCGGACTGGTCTGCCAGGAGATGGTGGAGCTGGTCACCGACTACCTGGAGGGCACGCTCTCGCGCTCGCAGCGGCGGCGCTTCGAGGCGCACCTGGCGGACTGCGAGAACTGCACCGAGTACCTGCGCCAGATGCGCGCCACCGTCCGCCTGACGGGGAGTCTCACCGCCGAGGACATGACGGCGCACATGCGCGAGGAGTTCACCGAGCTCTACCGGCGCTGGCGCGCGGAAGACGACTGACCCGCGACGAGAAGCGCGACCCGCCAGAATGTCGGGCGATGGCGGGGAGCGCCAGCAGCTACGCGAAGGGCGTGCAGGAGATCGGCGACGGCCTGTACGCCTACCTGCAGCCGGACGGCGGCTGGGGCTGGAGCAACGCGGGGCTGGTGGTGGACGGCGAGAGCACGCTGCTGGTCGACACGCTGTACGACCTCGCGCTCACCGACGAGATGCTGCGGGCGCTGCGCCGCGCGGCGCCCGCGGCGGCGCGGATCGACACGCTCGTGAACACCCACGCGAACGGCGACCACTGCTACGGCAACCAGCTCGTGGGCGGCGCGCGGATCGTCGCCTCCGAGCGGACGGCCGTGGAGATGGCGGAGCTGCCGCCGGCGGCGATGGCCGCGCTCGTCGAGCAGGCTCCGGCGATGGGCGCGCTGGGGGAGTTCTTCCTTCGCTGCTTCGGCGCCTTCGACTTCGAGGGGATCGAGCCGGCGCTCCCGCAGGAGACCTTCAGCGGCGAGCTGAGCGTGCGCGTCGGCGAGAAGGAGCTGCGGCTGATCGAGGTCGGACCGGCGCACACGCGCGGGGACACGCTCGTGCACCTCCCCGCCGAGCGCGTCCTCTACAGCGGGGACATTCTCTTCTCGGGCGCTCACCCGATCGCGTGGGCGGGGCCGGTGTCCAACTGGATCGCCGCCTGCGATCGCATCCTCGCGATGGAGCCGGAGGTGATCGTGCCCGGGCACGGGCCGCTGGCGGGGCCGGCGCAGGTGCGCGAGCTGAAGGCATATTTCGAGTACCTCTACGCCGAGGCCCGCGCACGCCGCGAGCAGGGGATGAGCCCGCTGGAGGCCGCCCGCTCGATGTCGATCGACCGCTGGGCCGACTGGGGAGAGAGCGAGCGCCTGGTGGTGAACGTCGCCAACATCTACGCCGAGCTCTCGGGCGATCGGGAGCCGCCGAACCCGCTGGCGGCGTTCGAGCAGATGGCGGAGCTCGCACGCGGCTGACGAACACGTCGGCTACCGTTGTCAAGGTGAGGGGTGCGGTGGCAGTCGCGGTGGTGGCGGCGCTGGCAGCGCTGGGTCCCTTGGCGGGCAACGCGGCGGCGGGGACGGGGGCGCACGCGGCGAAGCCGTCGAGCGCCAAGGCGTTCATCCGCGTCAACGAGGTCGGCTATCCGACGGGCGCGCCGAAGCGCGCGTACCTGATGTCTGCGAAGGCCGAGACCGGGGCGACGTTCACCGTGCGCTCCGCCGAAGGAGCGAGCGCGTTCACGGGCACCGCCGGCGCGTCACTGGGCTCGTGGAGCAAGCGCTTCAAGTACGTCTACGCGCTCGACTTCGACGCGCTGGACACGCCGGGCACGTACACGATCGCCGTGGCATCGGGGGAAGGCCCCGCGCCGGCGTCCTCTCCGCCGTTCGAGATCACGCCGGCGAAGTCGCTGTACGAAGGGCCGCTGGCGAACACGCTGTCCTTCTACGAGAACGAGCGCGACGGCCCGGAATACATCCCCTCGGCGCTGCGCACCGAGCCGGCGCACCTGAACGACGAGCACGCGGAGACCTACGCGACGCCGAAGGTCAACGACGAAGGCGAATTCAAGGGCGAACTGGAAAGCCTCGGCGAGACGATCGACGCGGCGGGCGGCTGGTGGGACGCGGGCGACTACCTGAAGTTCGTACAGACGACGAGCTACGCGGTGGACCTGATGGAGATCGGCGTGCGCGACTTCCCCGACGAGATGGGCGCCTCATCATCGCGCTCGAACTTCACAGAAGAGGCGCGCTTCGGCGTCGAATGGCTGCTGCGGATGTGGAACGACGAAACGCGCACGCTCTACTACCAGGTGGGCATCGGCGAGGGCAACTCCGAAACGGTGGGCGACCACGACATCTGGCGCCTGCCCCAGGAAGACGACACCTACGGGGGCGAAGACCCGGCCTACCGCTTCATCCGCCACCGCCCGGTGTTCCGCGCGGGGGCGCCGGGCTCGCCGGTCAGCCCGAACCTCGCGGGCCGCGACGCGGCGGCGTTCGCGGAGTGCTTCCAGCTCTTCCACGAAACCCGCCCGGAGCTCGCCTCGCGCTGCCTGCTCTCCGCCGAGCACATCTACGAACTGGCGGACACCGACCCGAAGGGCAACCTGCTGACGACGATCCCCTTCGACTTCTACCCGGAGACCGAATGGCGCGACGACATGGAGCTGGGCGCCACCGAGCTCGCGATCGCGCTGTCCGCGGTGCCCGCCTCACAGCTGCCCGCCGGCCTGCCCCACGACGAAGCGCAGCCGTACGTCGAAGACGCCGCACATTGGGCGGGCGAATACCTCGCGCACAACCGCGAAGGCGGCGAAGGGCTGAACCTGTACGACGTCTCCGGCCTCGCCGACTTCGAGCTCGTGCGGGCGCTGCGCGCCGACGATCAGGAGGTTGGGCTGGCCGCCACAGAAGCGCAGGTGATCGGCGGCCTCGGCGAAAAACTGCAGGCGGCCGAAGAACAGGCGCGGCGGGACCCGTTCGGCTTCGGCTTCCCGTGGTCGGAAGCGGACACCGTCTCCCACGGCGACGGCCTGTCGGTGATGGCCTCCGAGTACGACTACCTCGTGGGGGAACCCACGTACGAAGCCTCCGCCGGGCGCTGGCTGGGCAACATGCTCGGGGCGAACGCCTGGGGATCTTCGTTCATCGTCGGCGACGGCTCCACGTTCCCCGACTGCCTCCAGCACCAGGTGGCGAACATCGTGGGGTCGCTGGACGGTGGCTCGCCGGTGCTGGCGGGCGCGGTGGTGGAGGGCTCGAGCGGCGAAACCAGCAAGGGCAGGCTGTCCGGCATGCGCACCTGCCCTGCCGGCGGCGGAAACGCTTTCGCGCGCTTCGACAGCGCCAGCGCGAAATACAAGGACAACGTGCAGGCGTTCACGAACACCGAGCCGGCGATCGACCTGACGGCCTCCTCGATGCTCGCGTTCTCCTGGCAGATCGCCGCGCCGGAACCGCTGGCGTGGTGAGCCGCCGCGAACTCCTCTTAAATAAAAGATAAAGATCAGGAGTTCGTATTGACATCCCGAGCGGTATGCGACAAGATACTGCTCAGTATGCGAATCGCTCGCGACGACCTGCCTCCCGGCCCGCGGATGCCGATGGCGCTGCAGACGGCGATCTGGTTTCGCCGCGCGCAGTGGCTGATGGACGAGTGCCGGGCGCGCTTCGGCGACATGTTCACGCTGAGGATCGCCAACGAAGGCACGTGGGTGATGACGTCCGACCCGGACGCGATCAAGCAGGTGTTCACGGGCGACCCGCGACTGCTGCACGCCGGCGAGGCCAACCGCATCCTGCTGCCGGTCCTCGGGCCGAGCTCGGTGCTGCTGCTCGACGACGGCGCCCACCTGCGCCAGCGGAAGCTGATGCTGCCGCCGTTCCACGGCGAGCGCATGCAGCGCTACGGCGAGCTGATGGCCGCCGTCGCCGCCGCGGAGATAGAACGCTGGCCGCTGGGCGAGCCCTACCCGCTGCGCCCGCGCATGCAGGCGCTGACGCTGGAGATCATCCTGCGGGCGGTGTTCGGCGAGGCGGAGGGCCCGCGTCACGAGAGCCTGCGCCGCGAGCTGCGCCGCCTGCTCGATCTCGGCAGCCGCCCGCTGCGGACCGCCGCGATCGCGGTGCTCGACGCCCAGCAGCTGCAGCGGCTGCGGAGCTTCCGGCGCGACATCGAGCGAGTGAACGCCCCGATCTACGACCTCATCGCCGCGCGCCGCGCGGAGGGCGACCTCAGCGCACGCGAGGACATCATGTCGCTGCTGGCGCAGGCCACCCACGAGGACGGCAGCCCGATGGGCGACGACGAACTGCGCGACGAGCTCCTCACGCTGCTCGTCGCCGGCCACGAGACGACCGCCAACGCCCTCTCCTGGGCGGTCGAGCGGCTGTGCCGCCACCCCGACAAGATGGCCCGGCTGGCGGAGGAGGTGCGGGCCGGGGACAGCGCGTACCTGCAGGCGGTCATCACCGAGACGCTGCGCCTGCGCCCGGTGATCTCGATCGTCCTGCGCCGCCTGGTCGAGCCGATGGAGATCGGCGGGCGGATGCTGCCCGCGGGCGTGTCCATCGTCCCGGCGATCCACCTCGTGCACCGCCGGCCCGACATCTACCCGCAGCCGCACGAGTTCCGCCCCGAGCGCTTCCTGGAGGACGAGGGCGGCAGGCCGCCGGGGACGTACACCTGGATCCCCTTCGGCGGCGGCGTCCGCCGCTGCCTGGGGGCGGCGTTCGCCCAGTTCGAGATGGAGGTCGTGCTGCGCGAGCTCGTCCTGCGGCGCACGCTCGCGCCCGCGCGGGCGGCCTCCGAGCGGGTGTACCGCCGCGCGATCACCGAGACGCCCCGCCGCGGCGCCGAGGTGGTGCTCGGCCGGCCCGCCCAGTCGCCCGCCGACCCGCCCGTCGTGGCGGCCGTCGCTTGAGCGCGGTGCGGCGCCGCGGCGCCGGCCCGACACGCGCCGAACGCCAGGCGAGCACCCGCGCGGCGCTGCTGCGCTCGGCGTCGCGCTCGATCTGCGCGCGCGGGATGGACGGCGCGTCGATCGACCACATCGCCGCCGAGGCGGGCTACACGAAGGGGGCGTTCTACGCGAACTTCTCGAGCAAGGAGGACATGTTCCTGGCGATCCTCGACGAGAAGTTCGGCGAGGAGCTCGCGCGCCTGGAGGAGGTGCTGGCGGGCCCCGGTGAGGCCGTGGACCTGGCGCGCACGGCCGCCGGCGATCTGCTCAGCTACATCGATCGCGACCCCGAGTGGCCCCGCCTGTACCAGGAGTTCGCCGTGCACGCCGCGCGCAACGAGGCCTTCCGCGTCGAGTTCGCCGCGCGCCAGCGCGCCGTGCGCGCGCGCATCGCCGAGCTGTTCGCACGCTGGACGGCCGCGCTGGGCATCGAGCCGACGCTCCCGCACGAGGACGTCGCGGCGATGACGTTCTTCATGGCCGACGGCTTCCTGCTCGACCGCATCCTCGACCCCGAGCTCGACGACGGGCTGTACGCGACGATGAGCGAAGTGTTCCTGCGCGGGCTGATCGCGATGGTGCAGGAACGCCAGTCGCCGTCGTGACCCTGCTGCTGAGCGTCGACTTCGAGGACTGGCACCAGCTCGTGCGCCGGCGGCTCGGCGCCGGCGACTGGGAACGGCCGGGACCGGCGCTCGCGCGCCAGACCGAGGCGCTGCTCAGCCTGTTCGACGAGCTGGGCGTGCACGCGACGTTCTTCATCCTCGGCATCGCCGCGCGCTCGCACCCAGAGCTCGTGCGCGCGGTCGCCGACGCCGGGCACGAGATCGCCTGCCACGGAGACCGGCACCGGCTCGTGCACACGCAGACGCCGCAGGAGTTCGCCGCCGACCTGCGCGCGGCGCGCGCCACGATCGAGCAGCTGACGGGCACCGCTGCCGTCGGCTATCGCGCACCCGCGTTCTCCATCACCGCAGTCCGTACGCTGGGCATACGACGTGCTCGCGCAGGAGGGCTTCACCTACGACTCGAGCCAGCACGACTCGCCGCGCATCCGCGGGCGCGTCCTACCCGCCAGCGCCCACCCGCACGCGCTGGAGCTCGACGGTGCAGGCGCGCTGTGGGAGTTTCCGCTCGCCGTATGGCATCTCGCCGGCGGGCGGCTGCCCGTGGGAGGCGCCTCCTACTGGGCGGTGATGCCCACCGGCGTGGTCCTGCGGGGGCTGTCCCACGCCGGGGACATGGCCGGTCTCTACCTGCACCCCCACGAGCTCGACCCCCAGCCGCTGCGCGTGGGGTGCAAAGGGGCGCGTGGGCGTCTGCGCGAGGCGCAGCGCAACCTCGCCCGCCGGCGCGCCGGCGCCGTGCTGCGGGCGATCGCCAGGGAGCACAGGCTGATGACGTATGGTGAGGCGCATGCCCAGCTCAGCGGCGGCGCCGGTGCGCGTCCGCAACCGCTTTCGCGCTAAGGCGCAGGCATTCGACGATCTCTACGAGGACGAGCGGGCGCTCACGCGGTGGCTGCGCCCCGGCCTCTTCCGCCGCCGCCAACTGGCGGCTGACACCGTCGCCGAGCGCCAGGAGCCCCGCGTGCTCGACGTCGGCTGCGGCTCGGGGCGGATCGGCGAGTTCGTGCTGCAGGCCGGCGCCGGCCGCTACGTCGGCATCGACTTCTCCGAGCCGATGGTCGAGCTCGCCCGTTCGCGGCTCGAGCGCTTCGCCGACCGCGTGGAGCTGGAGGTCGAGGACTTCCTGCAGGCGCCGCTGGAGGGCCAGTTCGACGTGGTGCTCGCGCTCGGCCTGTTCGACTACCTCCCCGAGCCGCACCGCTTCACCCGGCGCATGTTCGAGCTGTGCGCGCCCGGCGGCTGCGTCGTGGGGTCGTTCCCTCGCTTCTCGCCGCTGAAGGGCCCGATCCGCAAGGTGCGCTACGAATGGCTGGGGGACTGCCCGATCTTCAACTACAGCCGCCGCGAGCTGGAGATGCTGTTCGGCGCGAGCGGCTTCCAGCCGGTGGAGATACGCAGCCCGGGGCGCAGCGGGTACCTGGTGCGGGCCTACCGATCTGAGGACTGAGGCAGCTTGACCCCACCCCGCTTGGCGGCGGGGGCCGACGGCGGCGGCACGACCGGGCCGATGTCCCCGTCGGGCGCCTCGTCGAGATCGACGATCACCGGCGCGTGATCGCTGGGACCGGTGCCCTTGCGGGCCTGGCGATCGACCCACGCAGCCGCCACCCTGCCGGCGACCGCGCCGCCGGCGAGCACCAGGTCGATGCGCATCCCCAGGTCCTGGTGGAACATGCCGGCGCGGTAGTCCCAGTAGGTGAACATCCGCTCGCCGGGCCAGCGCTCGCGCACGACGTCGTGGAGGCCGAGCGCCTCCAGCTCGGCCAGCGCCGCGCGCTCGGGTGGGGTGACGTGGGTGTGCCCGGCGTAGGCGTCGGGGTCGAACACGTCGACGTCCGCCGGCGCGATGTTCATGTCCCCGCACACGATCGCGTCCTCCGGCTCGACCCCGACGGCCTCGCGCAGCGCGGCCAGCCAGGCGAGCTTGTACCGGTAGTGCTCGGAGCCGGGCTCACGGCCGTTGGGCACGTACACGCAGTGGACGCGGACGCCGGAGCAGCTCGCGGACACGGCGCGGGCCTCGGGATCGGGGAAGCCGGGCGCGCCAGGGAGTCCGGCCACGACGTCGTCGAGTCCCACGCGAGAGAGGATCGCGACCCCGTTCCACTGCACCTCGCCGTGGCGGGCGACCGCGTAGCCGCGGGCGGCGAGATCCTCGCCGAGCAGCTCGTCGAAGGCGGCGTCCGCGAGCTTCGTCTCCTGCAGGCAGGCGACGTCGGGCCGGCGCTGGTCGAGCCACGCGAGCAGCCGCGGCAGGCGCTGCTTGGCCGAGTTCACGTTCCACGTCGCCACCCGCACGGGCGTACAGTAGCCGCCCGTCTAGAGCTCGGGACCGAGCCGCAGCTCCTCGCTCGCGAACTCGACGTCGAGCGGCTCGATCACGACCCGCCGCTCGCCGGACTCGACGCGCCCGGCGAGGATCGCCTGCAGGCCCTGCCCGGCGGCCGCCTCGACGATCGCCGAGCCGGCGCCGGCGCCGCAGTAGACGGCGAGGCCGTGACCCATGTTGAACGTGGAGTAGGCGGTCCTCGGCGTCATCGCCGCCCTCTCGGCGAGGAAGCCGAGGACCTCGGGCACGGGCAGCAGGCGCTCGATGCGGTAGGTGAGCTCGCGCGCCGGGCGCATCAGCTTGAGGAACCCGTGGCCTGTCAGGTGGCTGATGTAGGTGACGGGCAGCCCGGCGTCGAGGACCGCGTCGAGCAGGCCCGCGTACAGGTGCGAGCGGCGCAGCAGCGCCTCGCCGAAGAGGGCCCCGCTCGGGAGCTCGGTGGCGTAGCCCGCGTCGAGCTCCGCCGCGACGAGCCGCGCGAGCGAGGAGCCGTTGGCGTGCAGCCCGCTGCTCTCCACGAGGACGATCTCGTCGCCCGCGGCCAGACGCTGTCCGAGGATCGGCTCGCGACCGTCGGGGATCACGCCGACGGCGCTGCCGGCGAGCTCGATCTCCGCGGCGTCGACGAGCCCCGGCAGCGACGGCGACTCGCCGCCTCCCCACGTGCAGCAGGCATCGGCGCAGGCGGCGAACCAGCCGTCGATCAGCTGCCGGTACCAGCGGTCGTGGTCGAACCACTCGGGCCTGCCGGTCGCGAAGTAGGCGTTCACCACCAGCGGCCTCGCGCCGACGCAGCAGAGGTCGTTGAGGATCGCGGCGACGGTGTCGTAGGCGACCGCGTCGAAGTGCTCGCGGCCTTCCTCGGCGACCGCGCGGGCGATGATCGACTTCGTGCCCAGCCCCTCGATCACCAGCGCGAGCGTCTGCTCGCCGGCCGCGAACACGAACGCCGACTCTCCGCGGGAGGCCTCGTTGACCTTCCCGCCGCGCTTCTCGATGTGCGCGGAGGTCGCGAGCGCGGCGTTCACGGCGAGCCGCTTGCCGGCGTCGAGCACGGCGTAGTCGACGCCCGCCTGGGAATACGTGTGCCCGCTGTCCTGCTCGTCTGAGCTGCTCGTCATCTGAGTGTCTCTACCGCTCGCTCCACTAGCTCCATCAGCTCGCGAACGGCCGCGAGGTCCCGATCACGCGCCCGCCGGCGTCGAGCGCCTGCACCTCGAAGGTCGCGTAGCCGCCGACCAGGGGGATCGTCGTCTCGAACCCCGACTTGGCGGCGTGCGCGACCGCGCTCAGGCGAGCGGCGCGGGGTCCGGCGAGGACCCGCCAGGAGACGACGCGGGTGGCGCCGTTCCAGCTCGCGTACACCGTCGTCTGTCCTCCCCGCTCGCGGGCGGCGCCGGCGGGCGGGGTGAGCGGCAGGCCGACCCACGGCTCGACCGTCGCCCGGTAGGTGAGGTCGGGTCGCGGGAATTCGCCTTCGAACAGCAGCTTGCCCGAGCTGCTGAACGCCGAGAGGTACGGTTCAGCCCCCCAGCCGACGAACACGTTGCCGTTCGCCAGCTGCTGCGTGTCGCCCATGTAGTCGGCGGAGATGCCTTCGCCCTGCCCGTACTGGGCGGCGAGCGTCGCCGTGTGCGTCTGCGTGTTCAGGTGCAGGACGAGCCCCCGGGAGGAGGCGGTCGGCTGGACGTAGGTGCCGCCGCCGGTCAGCTGGCAGCAGTGGTCGTCGAACATGGTGACGGTGGTCGGCGAGGGCATCTTCACGTCGTGCTGCCACTGGAAGGCGGCGCCCGGGCCGAACTTGAAGCTCGAGTGCCTGCCGCCGAGCGTCCACTCGATCTTGCCGGTGGCGATGTTCACCAGATAGGCGGCCCAGGTGTTGCGCATCGAGACCAGCAGCGTGCCGGCGCCGAGCAGGTCGATCGAGTTCACGTGGTAGGCGTCCCACGGGAAGCCGTTGGTCGGCAGCGTCGCCTGCGAGTCGCTGAGGGGGATGTGGTCGAGCGCGTTCCAGCTGCGCAGCAGCCTGCCGGTCTTCAGGTCGTACTCCTGCACGGCCGAGTCGATCAGCGCGCCGTTGTAGGCGCCGCCGTACTTGGAGAGGTTCTTGGGGATGTTCTTGTTGGCGGTCACCCAGGCGTCCTGCCCGTCGATCACGAGCTCGTGCAGGGTGATGACCCAGCCGCCGGGCGCCTTCAGCGTGGCGATCCGCCGGTAGTGCTGGTTGACGACGATGTCTTCGCCGGTTTCGGTCGCGCCGGTGTTGGTGATGCGCCCCTGCCACCACGCGAGCGCGGGTTTGCGTTCGTATGTCTGGAGGCTGAGGTTGGCGGCGACGATCTTCTCCGGGACCGGCTGGAACCACACCGGCTGCAGGTCGCCGTCGAGGACCAGCGGGCCGCTCTGTCCGACCATCGGCGGTTCGTTCACGTCGAAGAAGCTGGTCGTGAAGATGTAGCCGCCGTCGAGCGCGCCGGCGGGCGCGCGCTTGTCGACGTGCAGCTTGGGCGGACGCAGCGACGGCGCCGTCACGAAGCTGTAGGTGTCGCGGGTCAGGTATGCGCCCAGCGGTGGCCCGTGCGAGCCTGCGAACGCGACGCTGAGGCCGAGGAAGACGGCGAGTGCAGCGGCGATCGCGATCGCGAGTCCCCGTGCCGCGGGCACCAGCCTACGATCGGGCCCGGGCAGCGAGGTGAAGGTGACGAGCGCGGCCGCGGCCGCGAGGCCCGCGGCGATCAGGTACGCGAGGCGGAAGCCCGAGGTGAGCGCCTGCGGCACCTGGTCGCCGGCGCCGATCAGGTCGCTGCTGCGCTGCGTGGCGAGCGTGATCAACACCGCGAGCCCGAGCCCGCCGCCTACCTGGCGAGAGGTGTTGACGAGGCCCGACGCGAGCCCGGCCTGCCCCTCCTTGGCGCCCTGGGTGGCGGCGATCGTCGAGGGGACGATCGACATCGCGATCCCCGCCGCGGTGAGGATGCCGGGGATCATCACGTACACGATCCCGCTCCCGCTGGGGCCGATTTTCGCTAGCAGCAACAGGCCCGAGGTCAGCATCACGAGCCCGCCGCCGAGCACCGGGCGCACGCCGAAGTCGCTGACGAGCCTGCCGGCGCGCGAGGCGACGAGCATGATCGTGAGCGTCATCGGCAGGAAGATCAGGCCGGTGTGAAGCGGCGAGAGGCCGAGCACCTGCTGCAAATAGAGCGAGCTGACGAACCACAGCGGGAACAGCGAAGCGCTGAACAGCAGCACGATGTTGTTGGCGATGCGCAGCGGCTTGGTGAGCTCCTTGAACGGGATCAGCGGCGCGGAGGCGAGCCGCGTCTCGATCACGCCGAACACGCCCAGCAGGACCACGCCGGCGATGATCGGCCCAAGCGCCTTCAGCGACCCCCAGCCGGCCAGCCCGCCTTCGACGACCCCGTACACGAGCACGATCTGCCCGATCGTCAGCGTCACCGCGCCGGCGAGGTCGAAGCTCGCGGCGTCGCGCGCGCGACGCTCGCGCACGACGGCATACGCCACGAGCGCGGTGACGATGCCGATGGGCGGGTTGATCAGCAGGATCCAGCGCCAGCTGAAGGCTTCGGTGAGGATTCCGCCCAGCAGCACACCGGCGGAGCCCCCGAGCCCGTTCATCGCCGCCCACGTGCCGATCGCGCGATGGAGCTTCGGGCCCGGCGGGAAGGAGGCGGTGATGATCGCCAGCGAGCAGGCCGCCATGAACGCGCCGGCGAAGCCCTGCGCGGCGCGGGCGCCGACGAGCACACCCTGGTCGGGGGCGAGACCGCCGGCGAGCGACGCGAGCGAGAACAGGGCCAGCGCGACGACGAACGTGCGCCGCTGGCCGAAGTGGTCGGCCACGCGCCCGCCGAACATGAGGAAGCCCGCGAAGGAGATCGCGTAGGCGTCGACCACCCACTGCAGGTGCGGGGAGGAGAATTCGAGCGCCGACTGGATGTGCGGCAGCGCGACGTTGACGATGCTGAGGTCGAGGATGACCATGAACTGGGCGACGCAGCAGACGCCCAGAAGCCACGCCGAGTGCCCGCCCAGCCGGCCCTCCTCAGGCGGCGTCTCGCCGAGCACCGGGCTCGGCTTCTCCTGCACGCTCATCCGCGCGCCACCAACGGCAATCCCCGCCGCAGACGCCTGGTAGGGTGAGCGCCCGAGCCCTCGAGCGAGGATTGGAGCCCGGCCCATGAGAAGAACGCCACTGACCGCCATGCTAACGCTCCTCGCCGCCATGGCGATCTCCGTGGCGGCGGCTGGGTGCGGCGGAAAATCGACGAGCACGCCGGCGAAAACGACCACGACGACGACGACCACCCACAAGCGCCCCTCGAAGCCGCCGACCTACTGAGCCTCATCGCGACCGCCGGGCGCTGGGCAGCGAGGCGGCGTAGCTGATCACCCGGGTCGTGGGCGAGGTTCCAAGCACCTGACCGGCCGAGTCGAGCGCCTGCACCGCCACATAGTCGAACTTCCGGGGCAGGATCGTCGAGCTTTCGAAGCCGCTCGCGGAGATCGTCGCCTGCGGCGCGAGCGACCGGCGACGCTTGCCCGCGAGCACGCGCCACGAGGCCACTTCGGTCGCGCCGTTCCAGCTCGCGTGGACGATCGTCTCTTCGCCGGTGTCGTTGAGGTCGGCGAGGACTGCGGGCGGGCTCGCCGGGCGCCCGCTCCAGGGGAAGCGGAAGGCCCGGTAGAAGGCCATGTCGAATGGCAGATGGGCGTCGAGGAGCAGCGAGCCGTCGGTGGCGTACTCGCTGATCGCGGGCACCCCACCGTAGCCGACGAGCGTGTTCCCGTCGGCCAGCGTCTGCATGTTGCCCTGGCTCGCCGCGAGCAGCGGCGGATCGGGGTGCGTGTAGACGGCGCGCAGGCTCGCGTGGCGGGTCTTGAAGTCGAGCGCGATCCGCACGGCGCGCGACTGCTGGTGGATCGGCGGGTTGGAGCCGTCGTCGAAGAGAGTGACTTCCCCGTCCGGGAGGACGCGGCCGTCGTGCTGCCACGCCGTTTCGGTGCCGGGACCCATCTTGAAGGAGCTCGCCAGGCCACCGAGGCGCCAGAGGATCTTGCCGCTGGCGCCCTGGATCTGGTAGCCGGCCCAGGTGCTGCGCGCCGAGATAAAGATGTCGCCATCGGGCTCGAGGTCGATCGAGTTGAGGTGAAACCAGTCCCACGGCCTCGAGTTGGTGGGCGCTTCGGTCTCGGACTCCGACGCCGCGACATGGTCGACGCTGTGCCATTCCCAGCGGACGAGCCCCGTCTTGATGTCGATCTCCTGGATCGCCGTGTCGATGATCGCTCCGTCCGATGCCCCCTTCACCGGTGAGAGGTTGCAGCGGATGGGGTTGTAGGCGGTTACGTAGGCGATGTCGTGGGGGGCGATCTGGAAGTCGTGCAGGTCGGCGCGCAGGCCGTTGCCGCCGCGCACCCGGACGACCGTCCGGTAGCCGGAGCTCATGACGATGTCTTCGCCCTGCCCGAAGCCGAGCGACAGCACGCGCCCCCTCCACCACGTCAGATCGCGCTGCCCTTCGTATTCCTGCACGCTCAGGTCCTCGGCCGTTTCGCCCGCCGGCAGGTGGTCGAACCACACGAGCCGGCCTTCGGGGGCGTAGATCAGCGGCCCGTACTGGCCCGGGCCCGGCCCGTTGGTCGTGAAGACGTCGCCCGCCGCGGGGTCGCGGTCGGGCACGGTGACGGTGAGAACCGGCGCCTGCACGCCGGCGAGGGTTGCGTAGCTCTGAGCGTCGGCGGGCGCCGCCGGCGGGTTCGGGAAGTCCGGGACCTCGGCGGTCGGGTAGGGAGTGTCGACGCGGAAGCCGAAGGCGATCCGCTTGGCGGCGGCGCCGGCGCCGATGAGCGCGTGCACCGTCACCCGCTCGCCGGCGTCGAACGGGGTGTCGGGGAGGAAGCTTGCGCCGTCGCCCTGGGAGTAGTCGCGCAGACGGCCGGTGTGCGCACCGCTGCGGGCACCGACGACGGAAACCGAATTGATGTCCGCACCCGGCACGCCCTCGAAGCTGATCTGCGTGTGGGGGTTGGCCGTGTCGGTTTCCGGCTCGGGCGTGACGTCGACGTCGGTGCCCGGCAGGGTTGCGGTGTGTTCGAGCGTGCTCGGCAGGCACGACGGCGAGGCGTCCCGCCGCGCCACCACCTTGCTCGAGCCCCCCAGCCTGAGGCTGGCGGAGCCCAGCACGATCGCGAGCAGCGCCCACACCAGCGCGGCGATCGCCAGGATGATGAGCCCGTAACGGCGCATATGCGAGAGCAGAACAACCGACGCGCGCGCTGGTTGCGCGCGCGAGGGGTGCTGAGGCCGGAAGGGTGCCACATCCGCCGCCGAGACACCTAAGAGTTAGCTCAGAACGCAAGCGCGCCAGGCTCAGAGCGCTGTGTCGGCAGGCGCAGGCGGCGCCGTCATCTGGCCACCGCCTTCAGCTCGAGCTCCTCTTCGTTGGCGATCTTCAGCTTGGCGTGCACGCCTGCCGCTTCGGCGCCCGCGCCCATCGTTGCGCTGAGCGTGTCGTCGGGGCCGCCTTCGAACGCTTCCGGCTCCTGCCTGCCCGCGCTCGCGCTGGCCTTGAGGCTGAACGACGAGGCCATCTTGTCGACCTTGGTGACGGGAGCGATGAACGAGCCCTCGACCACCAGCGGTTCTCCCGAGCCCGCGCAGGTCGCCGTGAACAGCGACGGTTCGTGGCCCAGGTCGATACCCAGCGACGCCACCACTTCCGATTCATCGACTTCGTCCGCGATGAAGCCGACCGACCCGTCGAGCGGGCTCGTGACGATTTCCCCGGGCGCAGCCCCCGCGCTCTCGCACGCTCCCTCGCCGGCCACACGCTCGCATCCGGTCAGCGTCAGCACGGCGGTGAGTGATTTCGCACCCACATATTCACCTGCGGCGGTCGCGGTCTTGCACTTCACCTCTGCACCCGCCGCCCCTTCCAGCCTCAGCTTCCCCGTGGCGGTGAACCTGTTCTTGCTCCCGGCCCCGCTCACCCATTCGTACATGCCAAGCTTGCCCACGTCTTCGCTTGTGCAGGCAGAATCGGAATAGCCGCCGTGGTAGACCGTCGCCCCGCCTTCTCCCGTCGTTTCGGCGAGCTCGCACTGCCCGATTTCCGGCAGCAGCGCCTGCGCCTTCACGGCCGCGACCGTCGCCGTCTCCAGCGAGCCGGTCATGATCGCGGTGTTGTGCCCGGCGGCGGCCGGCACGCCCGCGGCGAGGTCGACGAGCGGGTCGACGAGCAGGGCGAGCAGCCCGTCGCAGCCGTTGGCGGCGGGTACGGAGAACGCGTTTTCCACCAGGGTGCTGCTCGGGACCGTGACGATTTTGCCGGCTGCGGTGTAGACGAAGTGCCCGGGATTGCCGGTGATCGGCTGGTTCGGCTGCGGAGGGTTGGTCGTTCCCGTGGTCAGCGGCACGGCGATCGGTTCGGAGGCGGATCCGATGTGGCAGGCCCTGCCGAGCAGCGGATTGTCGAGTTTGACCTTCAGGGGCAGCGACACCGCCGTGCCGTAGCCGGCGAGCAGGTTGGTCGCGTCTAGTTCGACCGCCCCCGCCAGTTCTGCCGTCGCCGTCACTTCCCCGCCGAGACCTTCGATGCCGAGGAGACCGCCCGGCACGGTGAGCGGTGTCCGCGAGAGCGTTTCACCGTTCGCCGCCGGCACGAGCGTCGCTGAGCCGGATGAGATGCCCCCCTGGAGTATGACTTCCTTGTCGATCGGGACGGTCTTCGAGCCGAGGGTGAATTCGCCGCTGGTGACCTTCGAGTACACGCACGTGGTGACGCTGGAGACGCTCAGCGGGCACTGGTCGAAGACCGCGAATTCCTGTTGCAGGCCGGCCAGCGCGGGAGGGGCGACGGCGAGCGACGCGAGTGCGCCCAGCGCCGTCGCCACGATCGCGAGCAACCGCCTGCGGCTCGCCACGAGCCTGGTCCTGCGTGCTCCGAGTGCGCCGCGCATGAGCATCGTCCTCAGAACCGTGACTTGCCCTCGGCGAAGCGCTCGAGCCCATCGTCGGGGATCGGCTCCCACGCGCAGGCATAGGCGACGTAGGCACGCCAGCTGGGTCGAACGCCCGGGTCCTCGTCGAATGCGCCCATGCGCACGCTCATCTGCGTGTGGTCGTCGGGGTCGCGGCTGAACAGGTGCGCTCCGCACTCGCGACAGAAGCACTTCTCGAAGCCGCCGTCGGAATGACGCCAGGCCTTCACGAGGCTCTCGCCCTCCAGCAGCTTGAAGGTGCGCCCGTCGATCCGTGCCTGCGCCGAGGCGGCCGTGCCGGTCCGGCGCTGGCAGCGCGTGCAGTGACAGTAGCCGGCGCCGGCCGGTGGAGCGGTGAGCTCGAAGCGCACGCCGCCGCACAGGCAGCCTCCGGCGAGGCTGGGATCGCTCACTCCCACAGTGTGGCAACTGCTCCCGCGGCGTGGCGCCTGCTCCTGCGGCTGCGGCAGTGCGGTGCCGCGCGAGGGCTGAGCCCGGCACGGATGGCCCGAGGCGCGCGCCCCGTTGCGCCGGCCCGCTACGGCTTCGCCCAGGAGAGGACCGAGGCCCTCCCCGGAGCATCCGGCGCCCATCCTCCGGCGAGTCTTTCTCGGAGGGTCTCGAGCCCAGCCAGCAGCTCGGCGGAGTGATCGCGCTCGAGGCGCTCGAAGTAGCTGGTCTGTTCGCGCCAGCGCCGTTCGAGGATCTTCTCGGGGTGAGATGCGAGCGCTGCGAGCGAGGCGTCGTGGAGGTCCTCGAAGAGGATCGGGCGGTGTCGCGCTCCGGGAAGCAGGGCGAGCAGGTCGTCCAGGTGAGGATGGGTGCTGTTCATCCACTCGCGGGTGGAGGGGAAGAGATCGAGCAGCCATAGGTCGTCGATGTCCTCGCGCGTGAAGAGCATCAGCGCGAGACGCCCTCCGGCCCGCAGGATGCGCTTGGCCTCGGCGAGCACGGCCGGCGTGTCCTCGGCGTGGTGGAGCATCGAGACGAGCATTGCGGCGTCGAAGCTCGCGGCGTCGAAGGGCAGGCGGTGGGCGTCGGCGTGGACCGTTGAGAGGCCCTTGCGGCGGGCGTGGGCGAGCATCGCGGCGGAGCGGTCGACGACCACCGGCTCCCAGCCCTCGTCGCGGAACGCAAGCGCGTAGTTGCCGGTGCCGCCGCCGATGTCGGCGAGGCGAGGACCGGGTGCCCCGGCGAGCGCCGCACGCAGTGGCGCGAGCACGGACGGGCTCGCGGAGCGCGTGCGGTCGTAGCTCCTCGCCTGGTTGGAGTAGTCGTCCAGTAGGCCCATCGCCTCAGCTCGCCGGCGGCGAGCGGGAAGCGTCGCAGATCCCAGACCGCAAACCCCCCTTTTGTAGTGCGAACGGCGCTGCGCGAGACTGCCGCGAGGCGCGGGGTCGCGGTCCTTCAAGCGCGGAGCTGGCCGCTATCCGTAGTCGAGCAGATGGTGGCTCCTACTCTTCAGGTCCAATCGACCGCCGGTGCTCAAGGTCAGCTGAGCCGAGATCAAGGCCGGCCCACCGGACCGCCCCGTAGGGGCCGAAGGGCCTTGACGCCGGCGGCGATGGTGATCTAGCAGGCAACTATGGAGCTAGGGGTGTGTGGGTTCAGGACATGTGTCCCGGGTGATAGGTCTCTCGTGAGTCGGGACATAGGTCTCTCGTTGGGCTGAGTGTCTTTCTCGGTGCTGGCCGTGGAGGCGCGGCCCGGAGGGCCGGGCCGGAGCGGCTAGCACCGGCGCGGCGTCTGGGGCTAGGGCCACCTTGGCGGGTATGTCACGAGCCCGCGTTGCTGTTCTCCAGGTCGTCGCCGACCAGCTGTCCGTCACTGCTGCCGCTGCCGAGTACGGGTTCTCCCGCCGGCACCTTCACCGCCTTTTGGCCCGTTATCGGGAAGGAGGCTTGGAGGCGCTCGAGCCGCGGTCCAGGCGCCCGAAGACGACGCCTATCGCAACGTCCGAAGACGTCCGTGGGCGGGTGATCGAGCTGCGTCGGCGGCTGACCGCGGACGGGCTGGACGCGGGGCCAGTCACGATCGCCTGGCATCTCGAGCAAGAGGGGCTCAGCGCACCGTCGACGTCCACGATCAGGCGGATCCTGCACCAGGCTGGGCTGATCGTCCCCGAGCCGCGCAAGCGCCCCAGAAGCAGCTACATCCGCTTCCAGGCGGCGCAGCCTAATGAGATGTGGCAGTCGGACTTCATCCACTGGCGCCTCAAGGACGGAATCGACGTCGAGATCCTCAACTGGCTCGATGACCACTCCCGCTACCTGCTGTCCTGTACCGCCCATCAGCCCGTCACCGGGGATACGGTCGTGAGCGTGTTCCTCGCCACCCTCGCCGAGCACGGGCCACCGGCGAGCACGCTCACGGATAACGGCAGCGTCTACACCTCCCGCTTCACCGGCGGGCGCAACGCGTTCGAGTACGTGCTCCCGCTGCTCGGAATCCAGCAGAAGAACGGGTCCCCGGGACACCCACAAACCCAGGGGAAGACCGAGCGCTTCCACCAGACCCAGCAGCGTTGGCTGCGCGCCAGACCACCCGCCGCCAGCATCGCGCAGCTGCAACGCCAGCTCGACGAGTTCCGAGCGCACTACAACGAGAAACGCCCGCACCGCGCCCTTGACCGACGCACGCCAGCTAACGCCTACCGCGCCACACCGAAGGCGCTCCCAGCCAGCAACGGACACCCACCAGGTCACTACCGGCTGCGCTATGACCGGCTCGATGACACCGGCAAGATGAGCCTCCGCCGAGCAGGCCGAATGCACCACCTCGGCGTCGGCGCCGAACACGCCCGCAAACGCGTCCTCGCGCTCGCCGACGAGCACCACGTCACCGTCACCGACCTCACCACCGGCGAGATCCTCAGCCGCCACCTGATCGAGCCCGAGAAAACCTACTGGCGCAACCAAAACAGACAACCAGGCCGCTGGCCCGGCCCCTCAAGCTGAGACCCATGTCCCGACTCAGATGAGACCTATGTCCCGACTCATGACAACTATGGAGCTAGGGGGACTCGAACCCCCGACCTCCTGGGTGCGATGCGACCCGAACGAGATATTGAAAGGTGCCGATTTGGAGGGCTTTTACTGGTAGCCGCGGGTCGGCTCAATGGGACCAGAATGTGCCTGTTTGCGGACTTTTCTGGGGGGTTTGGGACCGGAGATCGGGTTTTGGTCCCAAACGAGCGGCGGGCCGGGCGTCAGGCGGCAGCGGCGCGGGCGGCCGCCGGAGTCTGCATGCCTGGCTCCACCAGTTGGACACGCTCTCCGGTGGGTAGCGTGGCGTCGAGGGAGATGCCCATGGCGGCCATGAGCCGGAAGGCGTTCTCGGTTGTAGGGTTGGCTGTCTCGGAGGTCAGTAGCCGCCGTACGCTTGAGGCCTCGAGGCCGGCGCGCTCGGCGAGCGCGCGCTGGTGATGCCCTGCTGCTCGCGGGTGTTCTCCAGAACGGTCAGCAGGGCGTTGCGCGCGCGTAGGGCCTGGACTCGGCGGGCGTGCTCGGCACGCTCGGGCTCGGACAGCAGCGCCCCTAGCGCGCTCCGGCGGGAAGAGGCCTTGGCCATCGCTTGGGGAATAGGAAGACTGGGGCATATATGCAACACACTCGCGCCCCAGCTTGCTCCCCTCCCACCACCGGTCGCCGGGATAGCGTGCCACGATGCTGTGAGGTGTCGTGCCTACTGCGTCAGCCGCCGGCGCTCAAGGTCAAGCCGAGTCGGGGTCAAGGCCGGCCCGTAGGGCCGCCCCGTAGGGGCCGAAGGGCCTTGACGCCGACGACGCTCGCGCCCTCCACCTAGCCCATCATGGATGCAGTCGGCAGCTTGCTGCCGACCTGACCGCCCATCCGCTGGCGTCTCGCGCCCTGTGATCGGCGTTCTTGCCGACAGGGCTCAAGTCGGAGTTGGTTCCGCCACGGCGATCACAATCTGGCGAGTTTTGGAAGACACCCGCCTCGGCGCATACCGGTAGCGATGATTGCGTCGTCGGTCGGTGCTGTACGTCGTCCGAGGCGCAAGTCTCGTCGATATCGAGCGCCATGCGCGCAACGGGCCGAAAGCGAGAGTGACGGGCAGCCGGCTCCGCTCGTCGAATGTCGTGCGCGATCACACCTCCGTCCGACGCGCCGCCGCCTACGTCACCTCCAGTGCCTCCTGCGCGCGCAGGGGCAGGCCGACGAGCAGGGCTTCGGGCGAGCCCGCCTCCGCGTCTGTGAGTGCCACGAGCAGCGCCACCGGCAAGTCGTCGGGCAGGTAGGCGTCGTCGGCGCTGTTTAAGACCGTGAGCGCGTCCTCCAGGCGCAGCGCCACTTCCTCGGGCGTGTGCCCGAAGTGCAGGGGCGCCGCCTCCCAGGTCTTCCAGCGGCTCCGGCGTAGCACGAGTCGCTGGGGATGTTCGGGTGCTCGCGGCCCTCGGCGCCGGCTACCCGTGGCATCGACCTTCGGTTCGTTGAGCACCGCGCGGGCACCGCGCCGAGACTTTGGCGTGAGCGCGTTGCCCCTGCTACCGAGGCCCGATCGATCGTCCACGGGACACGATCATCGTTAGATCTGTAAGCTGCCCGCGGATTCAGTCTGCAACAACTTTTCTAAATGGCCGGCACCGCGGAGGCCTCAAGCAAAGGAGGAAGGCGAGATGCGTGTACTGCACTTCGGGCCAGGAGGGCTAGCCCGGCGAACAAGCGAGACGGTCCGGGAGAGGCCGAGCAGGCTGGCTGACGCTGTTGGAGTGCGTCGCCACGTCGCGCTGCTTGCCTCGCTGCTGTTGCTCCTCACAGGCGGGGCGATAGCGGGCGCGCAGGCGGCATCCGCGTCAACGTTCCCGACAACGGAATCACTCGATACGTTTGAAGGGGCTGCTGAAAACCCGCTGTCCGACGGGGGCAAGTTCTCGAAGCTCGCGTGGGCGGAATCGATCGGGCGTGTGTACGGCGAAGGGTTCGGCTGGGTGCCCAAAGAAGGCGGCGAAGAAGCAACCGAAGCGAACGCCGACGGCGCCTACTGGAACCCCAAGGAATTCATAGGCCCGGCTGTGTCGGTACATATGTATGCCGAAAACCTCAAAAACTATGCTGCGTTGTGGGCCGCCACCACGGGTGCCGGCTCCAAGAATGGCTATCGCCTGCGCGTTGTGGGTCTTGGGAAATCGAACTATGCGTTCAAGCTCGTGCTCGAAAAGTGGGTGAGCGGCACCCAAACGGTGCTCGGCGAATCGGGCGAAGTGCTGTTCAAAGGGCTCTCTCACAACAACGTCGTCGGTCTCACCGCTATCAAGGGCGAGGTCACGGCCTGGTATGGAGAAAGCGAAGCGAGTCTCGCCGCGAATGTCGAAGCGTCCGACTCCACATTCAGCAAAGGCTACGTCGGGATCGAAGGGACCAACGAAAACGCCTACGGCGAGACGCAATTGCGGGCGTCCACGGCGGAACCACCCAAAAATAACAAACTCCCTGAAGTAACCCCCGAAACGCCCGCCGTAGGGGTCCCGGAGTCCACGACGAATGGGACCTGGACGAATGAACCCACAAGTTTCAGCTATGTGTGGGAACGATGCAACGAAAAAGGCAACGAATGCGTAGCCATTACTGGGGCCACCAGCTCGAAATACACACCGGTTGAAGAAGATGTCGGACACACGTTGGTCGCGGTGGTCACGGCTTACAATGGGAGTCCAAGTGAACCCGCGCGTTCCAACCATACGAAGCCAGTAAAAAAAGCGGGTGAAATCAGCGAATATGGATTGCCGGAAGGGAGTCATCCGGAAAATATCACGGCTGGCCCTGACGGCAATTTGTGGTTCACGGAGTATGGTTCGGGTAAGATCGGGAAGATCACGACGTCAGGGTCGATCACCGAATATTCGCTGCCCAAAGGCAGCGAGCCGCTCGGGATCACGGCGGGCCCAGAAAAAGAAGATCTGTGGTTCGCGGATTACGGGACGAGTAAGATCGGGAAGATCACGACGTCAGGGACGATCAAAGAATACTCGCTGCCCTCAGGCAGCAAGCCGTTCGGGATCGCGGCGGGTCCTGATGGCAATCTGTGGTTCACGGATAATGGGACGGGTAAGGTTGGGAAGATCACGACGTCAGGGTCGATCACCGAATACTCCCTACCTGCCGGTAGTCACCCGGCTGGTATCGCGGCCGGTCCTGACGGCAATCTGTGGTTCACCGAGCATGGGACGAGTAAGGTTGGGAAGATCACGACGTCAGGGTCGATCACCGAATACTCCCTACCCTCAGGCAGCGATCCGTACGGGATCACGGCGGGCCCAGAAAAAGAAGATCTGTGGTTCGCGGATAACGGGACGAGTAAGATCGGGAAGATCACGACGTCAGGGACGATCACCGAATACTCCCTGCCCTCAGGCAGCGATCCATACTCGATCACGGCGGGTCCTGACGGCAATCTGTGGTTCACAGATGAATCGACGGGTAAGGTTGGGAGGATAACGACGTCCGGGACGATCACCGAATACTCGGCGCCCAAAGAAAGCGGGCCGTCCGGGATCACGACGGGTCCGGATGAGAACGTGTGGTTTGTGAATTGGGGATCGAGTAAGGTCGGGAAGATCACGGCATAAGGGAAGGCCGTTCCGTAGAGAGGCTACCTTCGCCTCGCGGCCTTGCAGCCCAGCGGCCCCCCGAGGATGTTTCTGTCCTTGGGGGGTCGTGTCGTTGGGGCGATGAGGTAGACTCGATCGCAACTGTTGGAACGGTTGAGAGGATCGACCATGCAGCCTCGACATCCCACATGCTCCTCGCGCTGCACCGGTGTCGCCCTGATCGGCGAGGGGCAGGGCGGCCGCTCGATGGGGGCTGCGCTGGTGCGCGCGTCGCTCGCCGCGGTGCTGCTCGCGCTCGCGCTGGTGGTGATGGTGCCTGTGGCTGCCCGGGCGAGCGGTGTCGAAACCGGGCCGCAGGGTATCGCCGTCAACAGTTCGGGTGATGTGTATGTGAGCGACTGGGCTCGGCAGACGATTGATGAGATCACGCCGCAGGGGGTGGTGTCGATCGTCGCCGGGATTCCCGGACACAGCGGCGCGCCGATACCAGGCCCGGCGACCGACTCCAAGCTCGACTACCCCGAAGGGTTGGCGGTATCCAAGGACGGGGACCTGTACATCAACGACGCCGGCAACGACGTGATCGAGAAGGTCACCCCGGCGGGGACGCTCTCGATCGTGGCCGGAGAGGTCGGTCACAGGGGTACGCCGACGCCGGGGCCGGCGACCAGCTCGATGCTCGCAGCCCCCATCGGCATCGCGATCGACTCCCACGAAAACCTGTACATCGCGGACCAGGGCACCCAGAACGGCCCCAACGATGTGATCGAGAAGGTAACACCGTCTGGGACGCTGTCGATCTTCGCCGGCGAGCTCGCGCAAAGCGGAGAACCGACGCCCGGACCCGCGACCGACTCGATGCTCAACTACCCGCAGGCGGTCGCGGTCGACGGCGCCGGCAACGTGTACATCGCCGACACTGGCAATGGGGTGGTGGAGAAGGTCAACACGGAAGGCATCCTGTCGATCTACGCCCGCTCGTATTTCCCACAGGGGGTCGCGGCCAGCGCGAGCGGCGAAGTGTACGTGATCGGCAATGAAAACACGGTCGACAAGGTAGAACCGGCGGGTCAGCTGTCGGTCATCGCGGGCACCGGCGGGGCGGGCGAGCCCACTCCTGGACCCGCGACCCGCTCGATGCTGGACCAGCCGAACTCGGGGGCCGTCGACTCCGCCGGGAACGTGTACATCGCAGACTCGGGCAATGACCTGGTCGAGAAGGTGACGCCCGCGGGCGAATTGTCGATCATTTGGGCCGCGGAAGATCCGATCCCAGGCTCGACGTTGACGGTGGCGCGCGCTGGGTCGGGGTCGGGCACGGTGACGAGCTCCCCGTCGGGGATCACGTGCCCCGAAACGTGCTTCGGAGGCTACGAACCCGATACGCCGGTGACGTTGACAGCGACCCCGCTGCCCGGCTCGGCGTTTGTCGGCTGGGAAGGCGCAGGGTGCTTGGGCACAGGCACCTGCCAGGTGACCATGAGCTCGGACATGGCGGTCACGGCAACGTTCCAGCAGCTGCCGCCGGTGACGCTGACGGTGGCGCTCGCTGGCTCGGGCTCTGGGAGCGTCGAAAGCTCGCCGCCGGGGATCGCGTGCCCAGGCACCTGCACGTATGCGTACCCGCCAGGGACACCGATCACGCTCACCCCGACGGCCGTGTCGGGCTCGCGGTTCGTTGGCTGGGAAGGCTCGGGGTGCTCGGGCACCAGCACCTGCCAAGTCACGCTGAGCTCCGACACCGAGGTCACCGCCACCTTCGAAAAGCTCCCGGTCCTGAGCGTCTCGCTCGCTGGCTCGGGCTCCGGGAGCATCGAAAGCTCGCCGTCGGGGATCGCGTGCCCAGGCACCTGCTCATATGCGTACCCGCCAGGGACACCGGTCACGCTCACTCCCACGGCCGTTTCGGGCTCGCGGTTTGTTGGCTGGGAAGGCTCGGGGTGCTCGGGCACCAGCACCTGCCAAGTGACCATGAGCTCGGACATGGCGGTCACGGCAACGTTCCAGCAGCTGCCGCCGGTGACGTTGACGGTGGCGCTCGCTGGCTCGGGCTCTGGGAGCGTCGAGAGTTCCCCGTCGGGGATCGCGTGCCCAGGCACCTGCTCATATGCGTACCCGCCAGGGACACCGGTCACGCTCACCCCCACGGCCGTGTCGGGCTCGCGGTTCGTTGGCTGGGAAGGCTCGGGGTGCTCGGGCACCAGCACCTGCCAAGTGACCATGAGCTCGGACATGGCGGTCACGGCAACGTTCCAGCAGCTGCCGCCGGTGACGTTGACGGTGGCGCTCGCTGGCTCGGGCTCTGGGAGCGTCGAGAGTTCCCCGTCGGGGATCGCGTGCCCAGGCACCTGCTCATATGCGTACCCGCCAGGGACACCGGTCACGCTCACCCCCACGGCCGTGTCGGGCTCGCGGTTCGTTGGCTGGGAAGGCTCGGGGTGCTCGGGCACCAGCACCTGCCAAGTCACGCTGAGCTCCGACACCGAGGTCACCGCCATGTTCGAAAAGCTCCCGGTCCTGAGCGTCTCGCTCGCTGGCTCGGGCTCCGGGAGCATCGAGAGTTCCCCGTCGGGGATCGCGTGCCCAGGCACGTGCTCGTATGCGTACCCGCCGGGAACGCCGGTCACGCTCACCCCCACGGCAGTGTCGGGCTCGCGGCTCGTTGGCTGGGAAGGCTCGGGGTGCTCGGGCACCGGCACCTGCCAAGTCACGCTGAGCTCCGGCACTGAGGTCACCGCCACCTTCGAAAAGGTGCTTACCTCGCCATTTGAACGCGAACTACCTATCGAACCGTTCTCCCCACCTGCCTCGTTCGAACCGCCCACGACCACCGCCAGCGTGTACCTCGCCGGCACGCCCATCACGACCACGAGAAGCAAGGCGAGGGTCAAGCTCACCTGCTCGGGTACGGGCACAGCGATGTGCAGCGGCAAGCTGACCTTGGCCGCTAAGAGCACCACTAAGCGGGGCAGGAGCAAGACGGAGACAATCGGCACGGCGACCTTCTCGATCCAGACGGGCAAGGCAGCAATCATCGAGCTGAAGCTCGACGCGGCGGGCGGAGCGCTTCTGAACGCAGATCACGGGCGACTGAAAGCCAGCCTGACCGCGCTGAAGTCTTCCCCCGCACCGTCACAGAGCTATACGGAGAGCGTGCAACTCGTTCGAGTGACGGCTCGCGGCAAGACCAGGCAATGATGTAAGGGAATAGACAATTCCGGCCAAGCAACAGTCGTAACCGATGTACCTCATTCATGGCTTGGGTATACGGTCGGAGTTCCCGTTGCCCGGGCTCCTCGAGAACCGCGATGGGCCTTGTGATGCTGAGGTGCGGTTTGCCGCCGTTGACGCACCCGAGGCTGTACGCGGTGATGAACTTAGATGTTTCACCACCTTAGACGGAACCTTCTATTGCGGCGAAAACGGCCTTGGCAGGGTGAAGGTCCGATCCGGGACCGAGATTCTCGTTGAACGGGCCGAGCCCAGCGCCGATGCAGACATGCTCCGGCTCTTGGTCCTCGGATTTGCGCTTCCGGCTCTCTTGCACCAGCGCGGGCTGCTGGTCTTGCATGCGAGCGTCGTGGCGATCAATGGCGGGAGCGTTGCATTTATGGGCCGCAGCGGTGCCGGAAAGTCGACGCTAGCAGGATCTTTTCTCAACGGTGGCGATACCATTATAAGTGACGACATCGCCGTCATCGATCTAGCGGCGGGGATGCCATTAGTACAGCCCGGTGCGCCAACTCTAAAGCTGTGGCCTGCCTCGGTGGCTAAGCTAGGCTGCGCGGCAGACACATTGAAGCCTCTCGTCAAAGACCACGACAAGCTGGCATGGCACAACGCGAACGCCTGGTCAAGCAAGGCAAGTCCCTTGATACGCGTTTACGAGCTCGTTACCGGCACTACGACTGTGGTCCGCGCGCTGGCTGAGCATGAAGCACTTGTAGCCTTGGTACGGCACTCGTTCTGTGCACAACTGGGAATGGTGCATGATCGCGGATCAGCGACCTTCCATTTCGACCAATGCACACGCGTCCTGCAGCGAGTGCCGGTCCGGATGCTGTCGCTCAGGCGTGACCTCGACAGATTGGCGGACGCACTTGGCGCGGTGTACGAAGACCTATCTGGTTAGCCCGTCTCGGAATTCGTTCAAGCTCAGGCCCGCTCGCCGGTTTGATATCGCAGCCACCGCTCCAACCTGAAGACCCGAGCCAAGTCCGACCTGAGATCGGCGTCCCCTCGCTCGACGTACCGCGCGAGCGCGTCACGCAGCGGAACGGGATCAACGTAACCCATTTCAGCGAGCCGAAAGCTCGTGGTCAAGCAGCCTTCCCACTGGTGGCGCTGGCGCTCTCGCAGCTCCCGATCGAAAACCATCGTGAAGTCTGTGCGGTTGACAGGGCGCTCGGCCATCACTAGCGGAAGCGACTCGTGCATTACCGACCGGACCAGCACCTTTGTAATACCGCTTCGCTGCTTCTGCCAGGACGGGATGCGCAAGCAAAAGTCGATCAGGCGGGCATCGAGAAACGGATGACGCAGGTCGATGCCTCGTCGAATGCCTTCAGCCTGCATCCACAGCATCTTCTGCGCAGAGTCGACATATGAGATTGCCTCGAGGTCACACTGCTGTGAAGGGCGATCGGAGTGCCGGGGCAGGTGTACCGTCCGCAATCGTTGCTCGCGCGCCATGCGCGATGCGAGATCAGGTCTAACCCACTCGGGAGCCCTGAAGGAGGTTTCGTGCGCCGGTCGCGACCCTGCTAGCACCGCGAACATGAAGCTTCCGAGAACGCTCCTCCGCCTCGAGGGTGGACATCGCAAGATGTCCCGAACAGAGGCCGGCAAACCTAGATCGAGGAGCACATCGTGAAGGTAGTACCGACTGCCGGCAAAGAGCATGTCGGCGCCGTGCCCCGTGAGCAACACCCTCACGCCCTCCGCATGGGCGCGGTCGAGCAGACCTTCGACGACACCGTCGTACATACCCTCAAACGGCTCGTCCCATGAGCCTATCGGTGGCGCATCTTCGCGAAGAGTCCACCTCCCGTTCGACGGCAGTAGGTAGGAATCGAGTCCAAGGTGGCCGACGAGTGGTTCGACATACTGTCGCTCGTCTCTGTCTCGGGAATGGTCGAGCACGGTGGTGAACGTCATGAGACGCCCATGACTCGAGCCTGTGCCAGCTTTCAGCCGAGACGCCAAGCACACAACGGACGACGAGTCAAGGCCCCCGCTCAACATGATGCCCGCCGGGTGCGCGGTCCTGAGACGGCTCTGCACAGCCGTCTCGGCGATGGCCCGAAAGTGCTCGGCGTACTCAAGGTCGTCGTTGTACCTGATCGGCGGGTTTACATCCGCGCGCCAATAGCGCCAGACGCGCGGCGCATGCGCGCCCTGATCATGCTGCAGGATATGAGCTGCTGGCACTCGCAAGATGCCTCGAAACAGAGTCTCGGGTGACCTGCTTGCGTTAAGGGAAAGGTAGTTCGCGATCATCGGTTCGTTCAGGTGCCGGGCGAAGCCGGCGCCGTTGAGGATCTGGCCGATTCGGGATGTGATTACGAGCGATCTCCCGTCGAACGCGTAGTGCAGGGGTCGAACCCCCATGCGATCTCGCGCGGCCAATAGCCGGCGGGCACGACCATCCCATAGGGCGAACGCGAAGTCGCCGAGCATATGTTCGATGAACGTGGCCCCCCACTTTGTGTAGGCCTCGAACACAAGTCCCTCATCGGTGAGAGACTCTGCCATGCGACCATCCAGCGATGTCAGCAGATCGTCGCGATTGTCAAGGCGCCCATCCCACGCCAAGATCAATCCGCGCTGATCGTCGCGGGCGGGAAGTGGGCCTGGACCAGAGTCCTCGGTGAGGCACATACGAGCATCAGCGACGCCGACGGGGCCGTCCGCCCATGTACCCTTGAGATCTGGGGCGAAAGGCAATCCCGCGCTCACAACGCGCGCTGGGAGCACGGGATCCAGCGCGTTACCGTCTACACGCAGAATCGCCGCAATCACGACAATCGTGCGCCGGCGGGCTCGGTCGATCCTACAAGCTCAAGACGAAGTCGGGATGCGACCGAACTGACCCCGCCAGCCTGGCAATCATTTTTTCGGTTCACTCAGCAGTTTTCGTGCATCCAACATATCTTCACCGGTTTCGGCCCGCGTTTGCGTGAACTCCGCCAACGTTCCGAGGCGGTCGACCGTTGGCGGCACATATGTCTCGCTGCTAGAGCTTGTTGACCGCGCATCAGCTTTCATGAGTCGCCTTCTCCGTGATATGGGTGAATAATGCGCGCCCGACAGGCCTCGCGGACCCATCGCGCCCGTTCCGTATGATGATACGAGTCCGGGGCTCACGCGACCAAAGTTTCGATCCCGGATTGTCGACAATCTCAATGCTGACGCGGAAAGATACTGCTCAGATTTCGTCCTACGTGTTTCCGGCTCTGTCACCACCCGCGAAACGTGCCCTGCGGAGCACTCGCGCAGACGCCGGTAGAGACGATCCCGTCAAGGATCGTCGCCCTCGCAGTCTCATCGAGTGCTGTGCCTGCTCGCCCTCCTGGACGTTGGCCTCGTCCGATGCCGGCCGCCCCACGTCTGCTAGATATGCTTGGGCGAACGATGGTGTATGCGAATCCGTCAAGCTCCTAGTCTCCAACCCAATGAGCGAAGCCGTCGAGGATGATCGTGCTGCAGTCTTGTTCTATGACTCGAGCTGCGGAGCATGTACTTGGATTGCTGCACGAGTACGTGCGGCAGGGCGCGGCACGTTGCGAGCAGCGTCGATCGACTCAGCCGAGGGGCACGACGCGCTCGCCTGCTTGAACGAGGCCGACCGCTTAAGGAGCTGGCATATGCTCGATGAGCGAGGGGTGCTCTATTCGGCTGGCGAGGCATCGATGTTGCTGCTTGAGCGCATTCCGAGCGCGTGGCTGTTGGTTGCGCTCGCTCGCTCGGCCCCGACAGCGACGGATACCCTCTACCGGGCCATCGCCGGCCGGCGGTCCGTCTGGGGACGTTTTGTTCCCCAGAGATGCGTTGCACGTGCCCGACAAGGGCTCGCCGATCAGCCCCATGAAGCGGCTCGCTGCCAGCGGACTCACAGCGCGCCAGTCTACTTCGCGAGAGGCTCGCGGGGTACCCCAGAGTTATTCCAGCGGAGCATCTGCATCCTCGCGGGACGACTCGATGCGCCGCTCGTGGTCGACGTCCTTTCCGCCGTGAAAGGCGGCGGCGCCGGCGCTGTCGCCGACATATTGCAGGCGTATGGGACCGGGCGGCAGATGTCATCGTACCGCGCCGCCCCACGCGATGATAGCCATGCTCATCGCTTACCGGTGTTCATCGATGTTAGCTACTGTGGAACGCCGGTTGTTGAAGGCATCGTCGTCGATAGTTGTGTTGGCGCGACCGCCATACTGGTGCCACATGCTGGCGGCACCGTTGATCCCCAAGCGTTCGTTGCCTCGACCTACGCGGATACGCCGGTATCAGAAGACATCGCGACCTTCGTGATCGTACCGGAGGCCGACCTCGGCATCCTCGAGCGAGCCGCGCTTCACCAGATACCCGGAAAGGTCTCTGCGTTGACCATAGGTGGCGGTGATGCATCGCCGGGCGGCGCTCGTCAAAACGACCACGCCGAGTTTGTCGTCGACGTAGCCGCAAGCCTCTTCTTGGCGCTACATGCTCAGGGACAGTTCGCTCCGCAGAGCTATACGCCACCGTCGAGCGAGAGGCAGGGCGTGATAGCAGATAGCGGGGCCAACGGTGTGCCAAAAACGAGAGCCGCTGCTGATGTCTCCACAGTGTCGGGCCTGTCGCTAAGCCAAAGGGACGTAGAGGCCGGAGTTGCTGTGCAGACTCTCACCCGACTGCGAGCGACACTTGTCGGCGAGGGGTGGTGTCGGTGAGCGCGATCACCCTGGTTTGTGCTGTCGTGTTCGCGGCTATGTTGACAGCCACCGTCGCCATCCAGACGCGCCGCGTCAGCTGGGCGAAGAGACTCAAGCGATATGACATATGTGGGTACTTCCCGATCTGGACGCTCTTCGCGCCCGTCCCCAAGATGGAGGACACTCGTATCCTTTGGCGTGAGCAGCTGCTGGACGGCACGATCGGGCCGTGGTATGAGATGGTTCCACCCCAGGGCGGGATTCTGCGCGCGCTGTGGCATCCGACAAAACGCTCGCGACGCGCGGTGGAAACCTGTGCATCAATAGCGGTGCATAGGGCCGCCCGTAACCGGCGTTCAGTTCTCCTGATGCTCGATCTTCCCTATTTGATGATCGTACAACACATGACCGGCTGTCAGGATTCGGTACTCGGAGTCGCCCGGCAGTTCGCCGTACTTGATACTCAGGGTGCAGACACCGAGGACCGTGCGTTTCGGCTCATGTTCGTTAGCCATTGGCACCAGCTGGCTGCGAGCGGCACCGATCTTCGCGTACCAATTACAGATCTTCCCGAGATGCATGGGCCGGCCGCGCCACTTACGCAGCGATCGGTTCAGACCGCTCGCAGCGCCTGAGAACGAGACGGCCAGCATGTGCGGAATCTATCCATGAATCCCATCCATGTAGCCTTGTGGTGCGCGATCCCACTCGCGATCGGAGTTTCCATCGACTCGCTCGAGCTTATTAGTGACCGTATGCAGCTGGCAGACGGCGGACTCTATGGGTACCCCGTCCTCGCAACGGCCCGAGAGCTCACGCTTACGGGGCCGCTTGCCACCATGTTTCGCCTCGTGTTCAGCTACCCTGCAGTACTCAGCCTGCCCGCCGTTCAGCTCGCTGCGGCCGCACTGCTGCTCGCCGCAGCGGTGCTACGAGCACCGGCGCTTATTGTACCGGCAGGTATCGCGGTCCTCGTGATACTTGCCGCCCGCCTGCTGCTCGTCCTCCGTAGCCCGATGAGTCGCGACGCAGGAGACTCGATGACCTTCGTGGTGTGTACCGGCGTTGCGGTGTGCCTGCTCGTGTCAAATCAATCAGCGCAAAACCTGGCGCTTTACTACATCGCCTCGCAACTGCTGCTGTCGTATATCGTTGCTGGCACCGCGAAGGCCGGATCGCCGACCTGGCGATCTGGGGACGCGATTCCAGGTGTCCTAAACACCATCGGGCACGGATCGCCCACCGTTGGCGTGTTCCTGAAGCGCCACTCAAGTCTTTCGCGCGCGCTCTGCTGGAGCGTCGTGACGTTTGAGTGCTCCGCGGTCGCGCTACTTCTCCTGGGTACACCAGGTGCCATCGTGATCATTGCGGCAGGACTTTGCTTCCACATCTCTATTGCCGTACTCATGGGAATCAACAACTTCGTATGGAGTTTCGGCGCAACCTACCCCGCACTGTTGCAGCTCGCCCATACGGTCGGAACACTCTGGCATTAGCCGCATGCGGAGCACCGCGTCTCTCGCCTCGAAGGGCACCGGCCAAAACGCGCAGTCAGAAACACAGGCAAAGGATAAAGGGGCTCGCATTGCGCCCACCCGCCAACAATCCTTTGCTTGGACGTAGCGGCACTAGCTTGTGCTGCGGTCGTTTGGAAGCATATCGAGACGGTGTGATGACGCGCCGCAGTCGCCCACCACCAGAAAGGCTAGAACAAATGGGCACAGATTCATGATCGCGGCAATTCTGCATGTGAACGGCGGGGAGTTGGATCCGGCGCTACTCCAGCGGATGCTCTGTGCAGGTTTGCCTTTCACCCCCGCGGCTAAAGGCACCTGGGTGAAGGGCGCCATTGGCCTAGCGGACGCACGGCTCTGGCTGACCGACGAATCTAGCCCGGTTCGACTTCCGACGCAAGACAACCGCCGTGAATTGGTCTTGGCTTGGGACGGTCGTATCGACAATCGTGCGGAACTGCTCTCCTCGCTAGGTGTTAGTCACGAAGCGACTGCATCCGACGAGGCACTCGTCCTGAACGCATATACCAAGTGGGGCGTGAAATGCGTCGATCATCTGCTTGGCGACTTCGCGTTCGTGCTCTGGGACGGCTGCGCTCGGCGACTGTTCGCAGCCAGGGATCACATGGGGGTTCGCCCGCTGCATTATGCATTTGATGGGGAAACCCTCGTAATCGCATCAAGGATCAGTCAGGTGCTAGCCGGTTCCGGTCTTGCGCGGCGCCTAAATGAGCCGATGATCGCCGACTATCTCTCGTCGAATCGGAACAACCACAACGAAACATTCTTTCAGGGCGTTTGGCGTGTGCCGGCCGCGCATGTCCTGCAGCACGATCAAGACGCACGCGCGCCGGGCGTCCGCCGTTATTGGAGCATTGAGGCGCTTCCCCCGATTAGGCACAGGTCAGACAGCGACTACGATGAGCACTTTCTCGACATCGCGCGAACGGCGATCGCAAGTCGCCTGCGGACACCGCACCGAGTTGGAGTTATGCTTAGCGGCGGGTTGGACTCTTCAACCATAGCGTGCATCGCGTCTGAGTCGATCGACGGCGCGCAAACGACAGACGGCAAACTGGCGACCTTCACTGCGATATTTGACGATCTTTGCGACGCCGACGAGCGGCGTTACGTCGAGCCTCTAGTGCAGCATCGTGACTTTGCACCGCATTATGTGCCTTCCGACGACCTGTGGACGTTCAGAGACCGGGCGCTACCGGCGGACTCTTGGGATGAGCCGTTTGAGCTTATGTATGACGGCGTCTTTGAGGGTCTGCTGGCTTGCGCTCAAAAAGAGAAGGTGCGCGTGCTTTTCACGGGACACGGCGGTGATATGCTTTTTTGCGGAAGTCAATATTATCTTCACGATGTGCTCCTTGACTTAGGTTGGGCAGCCCTTCTGCGTGAGCTGAAATGCTGGCCAGGTTCCCGATGGCCCGGACTGCTGAGGAACTTTGTCGTCCCGCCACTGCTTGGTGCGCCGCCCGAACATGAGGTGTCATTTAAGGTGCCCGACTGGGTAAGGCCAGAGTTTGCAGCGAGCGTGGCGGTAGAGCGACGGATGCGCGCGGCCTACCCACCGCCGCGATTCGACCGCCCCTCACAGCAGTTTGATTTTGAGGCAATCTCGTATGCCGCCTTTGCGACTAGGTTCTTGTGGTTGCAGGCTGTCGCACTTCGACATGGGATCGATCTACGGCACCCGTTCTTTGACGTGCGCCTGATCGATTTCTGCATGCGCATACCGTCGTGGCAAAAGCAGCGAAATGGGGTTTGCAAGGTATTCATACGGTCGGCGATGAAGAACGCACTTCCAGCGATCGTGGCCGAACGTCGCTTGAGCGGGACTGGCGGAGACTTCACCATGGTTCTCGACCGGGGACTTCGAGAGCGTGAGCGCCACCGATGGGAAGCATGCTTTGGCACTAGCTTCCGCCTGGCGGAACTAGGATGTGTTGATCCAGTTCTTCTGCGACAGGCTTTCGCTCGGTACATCGCGGGCGAGAACGACCTTCGATGGGAGCTCGCGTCGATCTTCAGGTTGGAGCAGTGGCTGCGACATCAGGACTGCGAGAGTATCTAAGCCAGGATATTCGAGCGAAGTGGCTTCATCGCCTTGCCCGGCGCATAGGTGATCGCTCCTTCACGGTTGACGCGGCACGAGGGCGCAGATGGTTCAAGCTTCCTCCGTTGCTTTTCGATGCGAGCCGCATTGTCTGGCATGCCGGTAAGCGCGAGTTCGCGGCGACAATCGCGCTTCAACTATTGATGGGCGCAGGAGTCGCCGGACAACTACTTCTCGGGAAAGCCATCTTGTCCGCAGCTCTTTCGTCATCCTCCGCTCAAGTGACGTTTGCTCAGGCTGTCCCTGAGTTCGCCGCGTTGCTCGCCGTGTCGATCAGCGTGACATTTGCCACTACAGCACAGAGCGAGCTTGGGCGGGTTCTCGGCGAGCTGGTAGCTCGCCATACATATGGAAGGGTCCTCGATGTGGCGGCCCAGGTAGATCTTGCGACCTTCGAGTCGGCGGACTTCTTTGATCAGCTAGCGCGGGCTGAGAACAACGGGCGAGACAGGCCGTTGCAGATGGTCACCGGTCTTGTGGGCATCATCGGAGCATCCACCGCCGGGATCGGCATTAGTGCAGTGCTTTTGACTCTCCAGCCTCTCTTGCTACCGCTGATGCTGATTAGCTGCATCCCCCTTTGGTATGCCAACACGCGAAATGGAGCTGCTTACTACAGATTCGCGCATCGGATCGCCCCATCTGATCGGCTGCGTCGATACCTAGCGGGCTTGCTACACCTACGCGAGCCTGCGAAGGAGGTCAAGGCGTTTGAGCTAGCCGACTTCCTGCGCGCGCGCTACGAGCAGCTTTACGACGAGCGGATCAGCGGCCTACGCGCCGTGGCCCGCGAACGCCTGCTACGGTCTGTCAGGGCCACGGCAGCCGCGTCGCTTTTCATGCTGGCCGCGTTGGCCTTGGTTGGCCTGCTCTCCGCGAACAAACATTTTAGCGTCGCATCAGCGGCCACAGCGCTCGTTGCCTTGATTCAACTGCGTTCCTGCCTACACAGCGCAAACTCGGCGAGCGGCTCGTTGTACGAGTCAGCGCTACTTGTCGAGGATTACACGTCGTTCTTGTCAACAGCGCCCGAGGCACCCAGCCGCGACGATGCCAGGCCAGCCCCCGTGTCTTTCGAACGCCTGGAGGCTCAACATCTTTGCTTCACCTACCCCGGGTCGAACAGCCCGGCACTAGCCGACGTATCACTCAAGATATGTGCGGGCGAGGTCGTGGCACTAGTCGGAGAGAATGGCTCCGGAAAGACTACCTTGGCGAAGCTCCTTGCCACCCTCTACGCTCCCGATTTAGGGAACATTTGCTGGGACGGGATCGACATCGCCACCTTCGACCCCGTCGCTTTGCGGCATTCAATCGCGGTGCTGTTCCAAGACTTTGTCCGCTACGTGCTGTCTGCTCGTGAGAACATCGGCATCGGGCGCATAGAGCACATCGACGACGAGGAGCGAATTCGCACGGCCGCCCGCCAAATGGGTGCCCAGGGCCTTGTTGAGGCGCTGTCTACAGGTTACGACACCATCCTCGGCAAGGAATTCGGAGGACATGATCTGTCTGTCGGCCAATGGCAGCGCCTCGCGCTCGCACGGGCCTTCTTTCGTGACGCGCCCTTTGTGGTTCTCGATGAGCCGGTCGCGGCTCTCGATCCGAAGGCCGAGCTTGAGCTCTACCGTTACGTCCGCGAGATGCTGCGCGGACGAGCCGTGCTCATGATCACTCATCGCATCTCGAGTGCACGCGTAGCCGACCGGATCTACGTCCTTGCGCGCGGGCGGGTGGTTGAGCACGGCACTCACGATGACTTGGTGGCGGCCCAGGGTCGCTATGCGGAACTCTACTCGACCCAGGCCACCGGCTACCTCGGCACGTCAGACTAGCCGCGATCATTGCGCCTCGCCGTACCAGAGGAGGGCGCATGCAGCTACGTCAGGGGTGTTTCTCGATTACTCAGCGGCGGCTGTTCGGACTCACCGCCATCAATCTCTACCAGGCCGGCGACCAACAGCTCATGCACGAAAACCGAGAGATCCCGTTCGCAGCGCTCAGCCTCAACATTGCCCTCGCCGGCGATGGTATGCACGACCTCGCCGAACCTGACCGGCTGCTCGGCGAGAAGATTCCATATGCGGGTCGCCAACCTATCGAGCCGGTAATAGACACCGCTACCAAGGTTGAGAACCACCGCGATGCCGTCACCGACCTCGCGAGCCACAGCATCCGGGTGGTGAGCGACAAGTGAATCGGCAGAAAAAGATAAGACCACGGCGGTCGCCAAGACTACCGCACGACCACGGTTAGGTTTGGTTCGTCAGAGACTTTGGCGATGACTACCTCAAAAAAAGGAGTCGATCTCGTGCCGATCGTTTCCCACCTAGAGGGCTGCATGTTGGATGCCCTGCATCGCACTGAGTGAGAGACAAAAAGGTCAAACCCGATAGACCAGGGACATCACTTGCCAGGCCGGATTTGCCGTTGCGGCGTGCTCCGATATGAGCCCCTTGCAGTTCGCCCCGAGCCGCGGAACACTGTGGCAACCAAGATTGCGAGGAACTCGGTGCGCGCCATAAGCCATCAGAAGCTGTCTCGTAGGAGACCGCAGTTCGCGGCTCGGACGCATGCGGCCGGAGTCGTTACCACTGCAATGAGCGCCGACGGTCCCGTACGTACGAGACTAAAGGACGTAGCACGATTTGGACGTTGCAACGCACAGCGCGCAAAAGTAAGTGCATTAACTCTGCTCAATCAGGGTGCTGGATGCTCGCGAGTAAAGATGTTCTTGGCGCTCGAAATCGTAGTCCTTTATGGCGCTACTCGTCTAAGGCTTGCTTACAACAGCTTGAAGCTAGCTGATGACCTACCACATGTCGATCCGGAGCGACTTGCCGGCCTTTCTAATGCGCAAACAGCCGCCGTTGCCGTTTACTTGAGCTTTGCGGTTGTGCGACTACTGGGGCGGCTGCCGACTCACCCGTCCTGTCTTATTCGCTCGCTGGTCCTTCTGCGGCTGCTTGCTCGATGGGGTATTGATTCAGCTCTCGTGATTGGCGTGCGTCTTAAGGATGGATCTTTGGCGGCGCACGCTTGGGTTGAGTATCGGGGAATACCACTTCTCGACTCAGGTGGAGGGGAGTTTGCCCGCCTTCTTCAACGAGAGGTGACGACCGACGACCATAGCAGCACGGTGTCGAACGCAGCTGTGGTTTGTACCAAGTGATCGCCGAGGTGCGGATGTCCCAATGACGAAAGAACCCGGCAAAACGACGACGACCGCAGACTTAGCGTTTCGATTTGTGATCGGTAAACTACGGAGCGATCGGACTACAGTCGAGGTTGTCGATGCTTTTACTCGACGGGGCATTGATGTACTCGTGCTCAAGGGGCCGACGTTGGGCGAATGGCTATACCCGGGCGAAGTCCGTATCTACTCTGATTCGGATCTCATGGTGGGACCTGAGAGGCAGATCGATGCAGTCGAGGTGCTTGAGCGACTGGGGTTCCGGACTCATTGCCCATGGCTGCCGTCTCCGCTATCGCTCGATCCAGGCGGCACAGCCTTTGAACGCGGTGAGGACATGGTGGATCTCCACTGCGCGATCCCTGGGCTTCATGGAGACCCTACAGTGATCTGGGCTGATCTGATCACTAAGGCGGAGTCACGAACCAAAGACGGCATCGAGTTGCGAGTCCCGGACAAGGACACCTTGCTGTTGCACGTCGCCGTGCACGCGGGTCATCATGCGAACGACCTAGGGTGCAAAGCATTCGATGATCTGCGCCGAGCGATTGTTCGTGCCGACGCGCAGCACTGGCGGCGCGCACTAGAGCTGGCCCGCGCGTATGACGGGGTGCCCGCGTTTGTGGCGGGCCTAAACGGCCTAGCGGCCGGTAGGGACCTGCTGCGACGACTTGAACCTGGCGACGTGACCTCATTCCGCTACTCGCTCCGTCGCGAAGATAACGTCATCGCCGAGGAGATCGCTGCATTGTTCTCATCCGACACCAGCTTGCGGCACAAGTCTGTAACCGTGGCAAGCGAGCTATTTCCTTCTCCTGAATATATGAGGTGGTGGTCGCCGTTGGCGCGTAGAGGACTGCTTGGGCTTACGCTTGCATATATTGGGCGTCCTCTTTGGGCCGTGGCTCAGCTTCCCCGAGCGATTTCCGCGTTGTGGCGGGTGCGCCAGACAATCGATGGCGATCAACGCCAATGCTGAACGCGTGGCCGCCACACAACAGGTCAGGGCAGCCCAACACGTCGCATTGGGCTTCGGCCAGCAAACACGAAATGCGGGCATCGCCGTCTCGATGGGATCACAGGGCGACGAGGCCGCCTGCTCCTCGTCGTGGGTGTCGCGCAAACCTTCGGGTCTGTCCGGGGTGGTTCGGATGATTCGGGGTATGGCTTACAACTTCTTGGCGTGTGATCGTGAGCAGTCGTTTTTGATGCCGCCGGACCCTGGGGAGTGGCTGCCGGAGGGGCATTTGGCGTGGTTTGTGTTGGGGGCGGTCGAGCAGATCGATCTGTGCGAGTTCTACGCGTCGTATCGCGTGGATGGCTGGGGTCGGGCCGCGTTTGAGCCGGAGATGATGGTCGCCCTTCTTCTCTACGCCTACGCGCGGGGGGAGCGCTCCTCGCGGGCGATCGAGCGTAAGTGCGTGGAGGACGTGGCCTACCGGGTGATCGCGGCGCAGCAGGCGCCTGATCATTCGACCATCGCTCGCTTCCGCGCGCGCCACGAGGAGGCGTTGGCTGCTTTGTTTAGCGACGTGCTGTTGTTGTGCAAGCAGGCGGGCCTGGTCACGGTCGGGGTGATCGCGATAGACGGGACGAAGGTTCACGCCAACGCCTCGCATCACTCAAACCTCGACTACGAGCAGCTCGCGCGGGAAATCATCAAAGAGGCCGGCGAGATCGACGCCGCCGAGGACGAGCTCTACGGGGATGCTCGTGGCGATGAGCTGCCCGAGCACCTGCGCACCAGCGAGGGGCGTCGTGCCGCGCTGGCCGAGGCGAAGCGAAAGCTCGAGCGCGATCGCAAGCAGAACGCCAGCCCGAAGGGCGAGGAGGCCGGCGAGGCAGAATCTCCCGAGGTGAGGATCGAGCTTGACGCCGAGGTGATCGTCCCTCGGGTTCAGGGCCGCGACGGATGGCTGCTCGAGGCTCGTCGCCAGCTCGATGAGCATCGCCGCCGGCAGGCGAGGCCGATCCCCCGTTCACGTGCCGAGCGGCTACTGGAGGCAGAGCGCCGGATGGCGCAAGACCTCGAAGTCGAGCGCGCCGCGAACGAGGCCTATGAGCACTACCGGGTGCACGGGCGTGACAAACAGGGCCGAAGGCTCGGCGGCCCACCGAAGCCATACGAGCCGCCCGAGACCCCCGCGGGAAAGATCAACACGACCGATCTGGACTCGCGCAACGTGAAGACCCCGCGCAGCTACACGCAGGGCTACAACACCCAGGCCGTCGTCAACGAGGAGCAGATCGTGCTCGCCGCCGAGGTGAGCGCAAGCTCTCCGGACTTCGGGCACCTCGAGCCGATGCTCAAGGCGACAAAGAGAGAACTCGAGGCGATCGGTGTCACAGAGACTCCAGAGGTCGCGCTCGCCGACTCGGGCTACTGGAACGAAGAGCAGATCGACAACGTCGTCGCCAACGAGCATGTCCAGGTGCTGATCCCACCCGACGCGGGCAAGCGCAGCACTCCACGCCCGGGATGGGATGGTGGGCGCTACACGTCGATGCGCCGAGCACTTGCGAGCGACTACGGCGGCGGGCTATACCGACGTCGAAAGGCGATCGTCGAGCCCGTGTTCGCACAGACCAAGCACAACCGGCGCATCAATCAATTCCAGCGACGAGGCCGATCCGCCGCACTCTCGGAATGGCGGCTGATCACCGCCACCCACAACCTACTGACGCTCCACAGGCACCAGATGGCCGTTGCAGCGGCCTGAAAGGCCGCCCTGGCGACCACAGTGTCGCTACCCCCCGAAGAGCACAAACCACCACTGGGGCCAACGCCACAACCACGCCGACACCGTGGCCGCGAACCTTTGCGCGACACCCACCGTCCGACACGGGTGCGTGAGCGATCCCCCGGCAGCGCCTGCTTGCACTTGAGGAGCCAGCCCGAATCACGGGCGGTCGGGCTGGCCAGGCTGGGGCGCCACCGGCGTGTCTCGGCATCGCATTGGCCCGCTCCGGGTTACATGCAAAGCTGCCCGGATGACCGACGCTTCGATCCACGTGGCGAACGAGCCCGCCGGCAGGCTGTCGGTGGTTCCAGCCCAGGTTAGAGGCGACCACGAGTCGCCGGCCCCGGCGCTCATCGTGCCGGTCTCAGTCGAACTCTTCCCGCGCGGCGGGCAAACCGTAGTACTGGACCGCCTAGCTGCGACGCTGTGGACGCACCCTCCTGTCGGCCCACGCCGGCGCGTCGGCCTACCCGCCGTGATCCACAACGGCGACGCCCGCTGGGGGCTGCTGGTCTCCGAAGAGGGCCGCGGCAACCCACATCGCGTCGAGCTTCGCTTCGATCTGCTCGATCACGGCCTGCGGACGCTGGACGAACACTTCCAGACCAACCCAACGCCCCATCCTGAGCTGACGATGTACCTGGACGCCCGGCTCGGGATCGCGCCGAACTTTCCCGACGACGTCAACGAGACCGGCACCCTCGGCCTCGTGCAATGCGCGAAGCCTCTGACGGACGAACTCGTTCAGCCGATCTCGCGGGAGCACTGGGCGCGAGAGATCGGACCGGCGCTCGGCCACGACAGGATGCGCTTGGTGGCGGTGCGACTCCCCTCGACTGAGGGACCGCTCGGACGGGACGTGGTCATCTCCTACAACGATGCGAGCCACGCCTACGACCGCGCCGAATGGCGCGAGTGCATCCAGAAGTGCCGAGACGTCCGCACGTATGTCGAGCGAGGTGTCCGACAGGAAGACGGCGAACACGTCGCCACCGCGGTAGCGCGACGGCTCGGCACCGATGAGAACGACCCCCGAATCAAGTTCCTCGCCTCGATCTGGACAGCGCTCGTCAACCACACGAGCGGCGCGCATCACGTCGACAGTCGCGACCGCCTCGAAGCAGCGACCGCGCACGCTGCCTTGCTCGTCACAGCGACAATGATCCAGCACGTGGCTGAGCTCATCGGCCCAGCGTAAGGCCGGGCGGCTTTACGCTGGGAATCCCCGGGATCAGCGCCTTCGCCGTTAGCGCACGTCGACCGTGGGGCTGGTTGCTCGCGCGGTTTGCCATCCGGTACCGGTGAACGTGACTCTGTAAGCAAATGAACCAGTCCGATCAGCACGTATGCTGGCTGCACAATCACCGTTTCGTGTGGATGTCTGCGCTACACGCACCGGCAGAGAGCCCTCGAGCCGCTCGAACATGCAAGTGCCGATCGGCATTCCCGCAGGAGACTGAACGTACGCTTGTAGACGTAGACGTTGTCGGGGGCTGCTGAGGTGACCTGGCAAGCTTCCAAAGGAGACCTGCGTGAGATGCTCGACAGTCGCGGTGAGGCTGAATGGCGTGACGACAGGGCAGTTGAGCGAGGGCGTCTGCAGTGGTGGATCACTCCGCAGCTGGTAGGTGTTCGGCCCGTCGATCGCGTCGGCAAGTGTCCCAAGCCCGTTGAAGCTAGAAGTCAGTGTGACTGACTGCTGGCCTGGACCTACGTTGACGCTCGACACGGCCTTTGCTTCGGCAAGGTCGAAGTCGGTAGTCGGGTCAAACAGGTAGAGGTAGCCACAGTTGGGCTGGCTGAGCATGTCGTAGACGACGTCGATCTGGTCTCCGGCGGAGAGAGCGACACGGTAGAAGTCGATTGGCTGCCCTCCGCCCACCACGAGGCTGCCCAGCGGAAGTTCGCTTGCCGTGGCAATCGTGCTCGCGCCCGTAGCGCCAGCAGGCGTAGCGATCGACACCCACGCCCCACAAGCGATGGCTATGGCTCCGATCAGCTTGCAGGCGTGGCGGCAACGAGACATCACAGCCTCATCGACATGAAACCAGTTTCAGCATATAGAACAAGAGTCCATGAAGGACGGCTCTCGCCGATCGCCCGACCCGCTGCGGACCACGAGATTGTCATGCACTTCGCGCCAGACCGTTCCGCGGTCATTGCCACGGCTGCCCGTGCTGTTCGCGGTATTTCTGGAACCAATCTCAGGACTTGCGGATTGAAGGGTCAGCCTGCCGACGAGTTATCCCAGACGTCGACGATCGAGCGGTCGCTTAGTCTTGCCAGGACTGCCGTCATCCCTCGCGCGCGAGACTCAAGGTCGGCGAACTCACGAGCTTTGTCCTCATCCGCGAATGTGAAGGTCTCGGCTGACGGCTCGAACGTGACGATCCATTCGTGCTCGCGCTCGTGCACGCCTGCACGATACCGTCGCGGAGCGAGCGTACGCGAGCCGGAGCTCTCGTTGCTATCGGAGGCACAGGTCAGGGAACGAATCGCGTCCTCCTCTTCGGCCAATTGCAGGGCCGCGGCCTCGCTTTCCCTTGGCAGCGGTAGCCAGCGTTGGCGCTGATCGCGTCGCTGCTTAGGACGAATAAGGGCACCGGCGGGCAAAGACGTGAACGCTTCTGCCTCGCCTTGCGTAAGCAGGCATCGGGCGACGCGTAGCCTACGAGTTCGGCGCGAGCTGGCCGTTGTTCACACGTTCGGATGTCGAGCAACGCGTAACTGCGATGAGGCATCGGTTGCTACGACAGTGTCGCCTGCTCGGGGCCATACCCCGGCGGGAGGATTTGCCGCTGGAGGGCCGCGTGTGCAACGAAAGGAGGCGATTGCACTCAAGTACAGGTGTTAGGGGCATTCTCCTTTGGGTAGGACGATGGGCGAACCTTGCGCGGCGGGCTTTCCGTGACCGTGGTCGTCTGCTTGCCTGTCGAGGAACCCGGCTTTACTTCGCTGCCTACGACTTCCGTGACCGTTGTGTTCTTCAGCACGGGCGCTGGTTCTTCTGCACGGTCTTTGTAGAGCTGCACGAGCATCGAGGCGGCCAGTTCGGGGAAATGGCCGTCGACTGGCTCAAGGTGTCCGACGCTCACTAGTTCGACTTCGCTTGTGGGCACCCAGAAGATGAGCCCCGGTTGGTGGCTGTCTGGCGGCAGGCGACCGACGTATACGCGGTCGCTCGTCTGCGTGACATACACGCCGCAAAGGCCAAGATCGTCGCCCTTGCGCACGAGGGCGATCGGCTGTACCGAAGGCTTGGCCATGGTTCGAGCTATGGTTAGAGTCGCGCCGAACAAGAGCACCGAGAAGAAGACCGACACGCCGTACCAAGCGAACTGTTCAGTTGCGCGCGCGACGAATAGGTTCATCGTGGCAAGCAGCGCAACCACCCCGAGCACGATCGCGAGCCATGAGAGCGGGCCTTTTGTCGCCACCAGCACGACGCCCACGACGAGTGACGCCAACACCACTAGAGCGCCGATCCGTACGGCCATGGGAAAATCTCTGCCTTCGAGCGGTTCGTCGTCGAGAGCTTTGGGAGCTTTGTCTTTGAGAACTTCGCGAACTTTGCGTTTCAATATGACGCTAGCCGTGGAGAGCCGCTCGACGAGATGGTCATCGATCGCGTGGAAGACGTGGCCCAGCTCGCGTTCGGCTTCGTCCAAGCCGCTTTCCAATGCGACGCTGTTGGGAGGATCAGTGAGATAGCCACTGACCTTGTCGCGTGCTTCTGCCATTCCTTTGCGGGCACTCTTGCGCCGGCTGGCGATGATCTCATCGGCCGCCGCCACCCATGCGTGGATCGCCCGCTGCCATGCTTCTTCCGCTTCCAAAACCGCGCGATGTGCCCGCTGCCGTGCTTGTTTGGCTGTGTCATCGGCAGGTTCTTGCCGCGCGGCTCTGTCGGTCACGCTACGAGCGACGAGTGCTGCGGCCAGCTTGTCGTCGGCGTCGATGACCTTCGCTCTAGCGGATTTTAGCTTTGCTCGACTTCTGAAATTGTCCATTGCGGCTCCGACCACGGAGGCGGCGGCAATACCGATAACCGCCAGCCAAACGCCGAGCAGGAGGTACGTCAGAATGTGGTGCTCTTCGATGAAGAACAGCGTCACCGACATCTCTATGACGCCGACCGCGACGAGGCCGCGGACCGTAGGCAAGGTCGTATCGCCGTTGTTGTCGATCATGTAGACGAGCAGCACCGCGAGCACGCCGCCGAGGACAAACCCGGCGAGCGCCAGCGCACCGATGATCACGAGTTCCTGTCGCGGCAGCGCGAGCACCGCCTGCGTTGCCGGAAGATGCGCCGCGTCGAAGCGGACCCACTCGATCGCAGCGCCGATCACAGCCACGAAGCCAGCGAAGCCGATTGCGCTGCCGATGGCCGGAAGCGCCTGCCAGGCAAGTTCACTCAAGCGAGTCAGGAACCCGTCAGCGCTGGCCGCCGAGTTCTTGCCGGGCGTCTCGCTTGAGGCGGTCGCGTCAGGGTTCGAAGGCATCGGATAGGGTCACGAACTTGGAGTAATCCGCAAATCGGAACTGTCCGGTTAGCCAGTGTACAGCGGCTACCCGACGGTGTTGCACGATCCAACCCTTGACGCCGGCGACGCCGAGCCCGCACCGGCCCCACCATGCTCGCAGTCGGCAGCCCCGCTGCCGACCTCACCGCCATCCTCCACGTTCCGCGCCCTCACAGTCAGACGGGCTCGCTGGCCAGCAAGCTAGGGCTCGATGCGCTCGAGCTCGTCGAATGCGTCATCGGGTACGTCGATCGAGATGTCATGGCCAAGGCTCGTGAGCTGCTCGAGCAACACTTGGACGTGCTCGTAGGCGCACTCCCGTGCGCGGATCATCGGATCGAGGCTCTCGTGCGCATGATCGTGTGCGCTGATCTCTGCAGCCTTGCCCGTGGGGCCTAGCGCGAGATGAGTGACGTGGGTCGCTACATCGCGATGCCCTACGAAGCTTGAGACCAGCTCGAACGCGAGCCCACGGTCGGGCAGCACGGTCGCCACTACCAGCACGTACGCGCCAGCCCACATGCACGTCGTCTCGCTCTCCACGCGACGTCCGTCGAGCTTCACATCCAGATCAACGATGCGCCGCGCCGGCCTCACGCAGAGCACCGTAGCGGTCTCCCGAGACAGCAGCGTGCGACGCGAGCGGCGCCCTGCAGCCAGCGCCGCTCGCGTGCGTCCATGCCCGCTACCCGAGTACCTCCGGCTTGAAAGCCGCCAGGTACTCGAACTCGCCATTTATCAGCGGTACCTGCTCGGGATAGCGCGCAGCCCATGCCGCGCACTGCTCCAGCGTCAGCTCGCCACGGCGCATCGCCGCGACCCGCTCGCCGGAAGTCATCTGCCACAGGGACCTCAGCCGCGCCGCGCGCTCGCTGCGTTCCGTGACGATCTGCTCTGCGATTTCGTTTCCGTGCATCTGCTGCGCTCCTTCGGTCGGTGGTGCCAGTTGCGAAGCCCACCGCCGCCAACCCGCCCACGCACGACATCCAGCCCAAGCCGAAGCACAACGCGACGCTCCCCGCACGCCCCGGTGTACGCGGCGATAATCGGCGAGGAACTGGCACCACCGACCCCACGCGCGCCGTAAATGCCCCGTTCGACGACAGCCTCAGTGGGGGTGGCGATGCTGGCATGCTTGGCGTGGCTTTCGGAGATGGGTGTTGGCGAGGCGTTCGATCGCGCCGGTGTCGAGGCCTTCCTCGCCGAGGTCTCGCGCGAGACGTAGGTATCGGTGAGCTCCCGCGCACGGTGAGGCGACATACGCTTGCTCGCCGTCGGTCTGCCAGCCGCCGGTGAGCACGAGCGCGCGGTCCGCGGTCGCCTTGTAGACGTGTTGGGCGTACGCCAGGCGCATGTCGTGAAACTCGGCCGTGTCGACGTGTATCTCTTGCTCATAAGCGCCCCTGGTCTGCACGGCGATCTCGGATCGGCCGTCCACGCTCACGACGGTTCGTACCCTCGGCGCGGCGGGCTGGTCAAGCGCGGCGGTGAAGATCACCTCGTCGCCCGCCGCCAGGCTGTAGGGGCGGTCGGGCAGCTGCGCGTGGGCGGCGCCGAGCTCGCTGCACATTTGACTACTCGATCTCGAATCCAGGATCGATATCCCGGTCCCGATCGAGCTGCTGCGGGGCGTCTTGTTGGGCTTCAACTGGCCGCTCAGTCGCGCGCTGGCGGTCTTGCGGGGGGTCGGACGACCGGCTGACGTCGGTCGGGGGATCGACGGTCTGCTGTGCGATCTCGGGAGAGCGGTCGGCGGTGGGCTGGGCGGGCTCGCGGGTGATGCTGGCGTTTTGTGCGTGGCTTTGTTGCATGAGCTGCGCGAGTCGTTCGATCGTCTCGGGGTCGAGGCCGTCGTGGCCGAGGTCCTCGCGGCTGAGGTAGATGTCTGTTTGGTCTCTCGCGCGGCTGAGGGCGACATAGGCGCTCTCGCGGTCTGTTTGCCAGCCGCCGGTGAGGACGCCGGCGCGCTCGGTGGTGAGGCCTATCCCCTTGTAGACGTGCACGGCGTACGCGAGGGACAGCCCTGAGAACTCGCTGGTGTTGACGTCTACCTCGCGTGGTGGGCTCTCGCGGGTCTTGATCGTCACTTGGTGCTCGTGATCGTCGCGGCTTGTGTCGGTGACCGTGCCGGTGATCCCGTTCTCCACGCGCTGCCGGCCGGGTGGGTGGTGCTGGGCGGTGAAAATGATCTCGTCTCCTGCCGCGAGGCTGTAGGGCTTGCCGGGCAGCTCGACCTGGTGGGAGCCGAGCTCGCCTGCCCTCGCGCGGTGTTCTTGGGCGATCGCGTTGATCTGGTCGCGCTCCTTGTTGCTCGCGTCGGTGATCATCACCGCCTGGCCGGCGGGGAGGTCTCTGCGTGTGGCGTCCCAGTTCTCGACCATCGCCTGCGCGGCCTGCTCGCGGGTGTCGTAGATGTGCAGCCGCTCGCGGGCCTGGTAGCGCGCGAGTGCCCGTGCCGCTTCGCCGTTTCGGACCTCCACCCACGCCTGCTTCTCCCACTCGTGGCGGGCGCGGTGCACCTCGCTGAGCTCCGCGGTCGGGGCGTTCTCCTGCAGCTCCTTGAACAGGCCGCCCGCCCCGATCGACGGCAGCTGCGCGGAGTCACCGGCGAGCAACAGCTTGCTCTCGCGCGCGGCCGTCAGCTCGACGAGCCTTCCTAGCCGTTTGCTGTCTGCCATCCCCGCCTCGTCCATCACGACCACCGTGTTCGCGTCCAGCCGGATGTCCCCGCTCTCGACACGGTTGATGAGCGCGTCGGTCGTCACCGAGCGCTCGAGCTTTGCGTCGGCGCCGAGGCGCTTGGCCGTCGCGCCGGGGATCGCGGTGCCGATCACCTCATAGCCTTCTTTGCGCCACGCCTCGCTCGCGGCCGATATCACCACGCCCTTTCCGCTCCCGGCCTGCCCCACCAGCACGCTCACGCCGCCGCGGCCCGTGATCTGATCGAGCGCCTGCTTCTGCTCGCCGGTGAGCGGGCCGCCGATCTCACGCGCTGTCTCCAGGCGCGCTTGGCGCAGCGTCTGCTCGCTGACCGGCGCTGCGTTCTCGCTGGCGCGCTCGCCGGCGATCCGGACCGTCGCCTGCTCGCGCTCGCGCAGCGAGCGGGTGGTCCACATGCCGCCCTCCAGCCGGACGAGCTCACCCGACCGGTACAGGCCGCTGATCAGCCTGTCCGCGTCGGCCGGCCTGGACACGCCGGCGCTCAGCTCATACGCACGCGCCCTCAGCTCGCGCTCGGTGACCATCGAGCGCTGCTCGGTGAGCGCCTCGAGCAGCTCCCGCCGCAGATCCACCTGGGTCCCGCTAGGAAGAGCCCTGTCGTTGAACAGCTCCTGCGCTCGCTGCCTGGTCTGCCCGTACTCCTCGCCAACCGCCCGCCACGCCTGGTTGACATCGACCGCCGACGCGGCCGTCTTCGAGCCGCGGGTCTCGACCGTCAGCGACCCAAGCTCGCCGGCGCGGGGCTCGCGGCCGTAGCGCTCGCGAAACGCGCGGCTCGCCCGGTCGACATCCAGTGCGCGCGCTGACCAGCGCTCCGCCAGCTCCATCGAGACACCCCGCACCTCGAAGTAGCGCTCCCCCTTCCCGGTGCGGCGATCGACCTCCAGTCCGAGCTCCCCGAGGTTCGCGGCGAGCTCGCTGCGATACCACGCGCCGTTCTCCCGCGCCGCCCTGTAGAGCTGTCTCGATTCCACCGCCGCGAGCTGCCCGTCGGTGCGCTCCGCGGCGAGCACCACCACATGGGAGTGCAGCTGCGGGTCGGGCACACCACCGGCCCCTTGGTCGTGTGCAAGGCGGCTCGAGGTGTGCGTGAACTCGGCGGCGAGCAGCGCGTGGGCCTTCTCGAAGCGAACGACCCCCTCGCTCTTGCGACGCACCAGCTCGACCTCACGCTCCGTGCGCTCGAGCGCGCTCCGGACCGCCCGCGTGTGCGCCGCCTCGATCTGCGCACGCCGATAATCAGACGAGGTCGCCCACAACGCCGAGACCGTCTTCGGCGGGCTGAACGTCATATCGATCCCCGCCACCCGCGACCCATCAGACCCCACAGAACGCACAGCGCCCCCATCGGCCGGAGACACCCCCTGCATCAACGCCCGCAGCTCACCGCGCGCCACCGGCCGATCAGCACTCAAACCCAGCACACCGAGCGTCCCCTGCGACCCATGCCAACGACCCGGCATCACCACGCCCGCGGCATCGCCCTCACCGCTCGGCGTGTAGTAGTCCCCACGCGACGACGTCGACGTCAGATACGCCGCGTATGTCGCCGCTGACTCGCCAGGGATCTTGTGGGTCGTCTGCACCTCACGGCCGAACGTAACTCCGAGACCCTCAGCCCGCAAGGGAAAGTGAACTACACTCCCAACCCGCCGGGATTATCTGTAACTCACGGCAATAACCTTTATGTGAAGCTCCAGGAGGTGCGTATAGTCTGCGCCGTTATCCAGGTGACTGCACGGATGCCGGCACCGTTCAAGCCCGAAGGGCCGTACCTTGCTTTTCAGCCCCGAAGGGGCGTCGCTCATTCAGCCCGTTTGGGGCTGAAGCGAGGGAAAGGGCACGTCCAAGGGGTCGCAGCCGTGTGCGCCGCGCTCTGCAGGTGAGACAGCGGCGGGACGCGATCCATGATCCCGAACGCGCCAAGTTTGACCCGATCGCTGGTGTTCGCGCCCACGCGCGTGTAGCGTGGGTGGATCACCAACGAGTGGCCCCGGCGACAGCGCTAACTGCCCCGGGGCCGTGGCACGGAAAGGGGTGACCTTCCCATGCAGGATCAGGCTAGTGCGCCGGCTGCTGCGCGGCGTTGTGATGAGGCCGAGTTCGTCGTTCTCACGTTGTTGTTGGAGGCGGGTGGCCCGGCGCAGTGGTCGCTGGCGGAGCTGGCGCGCGAGCTCGGCTGTGAGCTGGCGGCGGGCGAGGCGGTCGTGAGGTTGCACGCGGCGGGCCTGGTGCATCGAAGCGGCGGCTTCGTGTTCGCGACGCGTGCGGCGAGCCGCTTCTGCCAGCTCCTACGCGAGTAGCGCGGCGCGCAGCAGCAGAAAGCCGGACTACATAGACAAATTGTGCCCCCGCACCGTTGACGCGGCCGGGGGCGTGGCACCGAGAGATACATCCTCCCGGCGCATGGCTCAGCGTACCCCCTGGGGCGCGCAGCCTCGACGTCGCCGACGCGCTCGGCGCCGGACCAGGGAGCGTAAGGACGCTGCTCTCCACGATGAAGAAGGACGGCGAAGCCAACAACGACAAACAACGCTGGTACCTGAACGGCAAGGCCAGCTAGGACAGACGCGATCATGGACCTCGCCAGCAGCGCAACCGGATGGGCCTCGCAGTCACCCGGGATGCTGCTCTACGCGATCACGCTCGCGGGGCAGCTGCTCGCCGCGGCCGCGAGGGTGCTGATCGTGACCGTCGTGCTGTGGGTCGTGCACCTGATCACCGGCTGGCCGATCCCGACCAGCCAGATCGCGGCCGTGATCGCGTTCGCGCCCCTGGCCGTATCGCTGCTGGCCGTGATCTGCCCGCCACTCGTCGCGCCGATCGACGGGCGCTGGTGGGAGATCGCCACCGGCGGACGCGCCCCCGAGCCCGACGAGCGCGAAGCCTTCCAGCACGCCTTCAACGAACTCCAACAGGCAGACCCCACGCTGCGCCCGCCACGCCACTGGTTCATCGCCGAAGACCCCACGCGCAACGCCGCCGCCTACGCCAACTCGCTACGCATCGACCACGGGCTTCTGGAAAGCCCCTACGCCGCCGCCGTCATCGCACACGAGATGGGACACCTACGCACCAGCGACTCGCACCTCTCAAGCGCCCTGAACCTCCTGCTCATCAAACCAATGCACACACCCGAACCCTGGCCCCTATGGTCGCTGGCATTCCGCGGCCTCGCCTGGCTCGCCTCCGGACAAGCGATCCTCTGGCTCACCGCCAACGCCTGGGAGACCTACTGGCGCTCACGCGAGCTCGCCGCCGACCAATACGCAGCCCGCCTCGGACAAGCACACGCACTCGCGCAATCACTCACCCACGAATCCCTCCCCCACGAGCGCTCCATCCGCGCGATGCGCTTCTCCCGCGCCACCCACCCCTACACCAAGCCCCGCATCACACGCCTACAAGAACACCAACACCGCACACCCCGCCAAGGAGACCACCAATGAGCACCCCAACACGCCGCCGCGGGCTCGCCGCCGCACGCCGCATCGCCATCGAGCTAACCCCCCAGGCCGTCGAGCAGATCGCCGGGCGCGTCGCACAACTACTCCGCCACCAGCCACCCGCCGAGCCCAGCCGCCAGCCGACGCCCTCATGGATGACGGCCAAGGAGCTCGCCCAGCACCTCAAGCTCAACCCCGCCTGGGTCTACGAACACGCAGACGAACTCGGCGCGATCCGCACCAGCAACGGACCCAAGGCCCGCATCCGCTTCGACCTACACACCGCCACGCAGGCGCTCAAAGAACACCAGCGCCAGCCGGCGCCGAGCACCCGCGCGCGCCGCACGCCCGCGGCACGGCCCGCGCCCTACCCCATCGACGCGCCGCTGCTGCAGGTCCGAGACCCATACGCCCGCCGTGTCCGCGGCTGCTTCGCCCAGACTCGCCCCCGTGCCAGACTCGGGGTCGGCTGATGGCACGCCCAGCGACAGGCACTATCACGACCGAGGCCGCGGGTGACGGCACGCTCTGCTTTCGGCTGCGCTTCCGCGCATACGGCAAACGCGAGACGGTGCGCCTGCACGAGCGGCGCGAGTGCGACTGCGGGTGCGGCGGCGGCTGGAACGAGCGCACCGCTGCGGTCGAGCTGGATCAGATCCTCGCGCGCGTCAAGGCCAACGTCTGGACCGCGCCAGCGCGGCGCTCGCCGGCGAAGGCCCCGGTCGCCGTCGGCGTGCCGACGTTCCTTGAGTACTCCTCGCGTTGGCTGCAGGCGAAGATCGACGGCGTGCTCGGCGCGAAGCCGGCGAGCAAGAACACCGAGGACTACTACCGCTGGCTGATCGAGTCACACCTGCTGCCGTTCTTCGCCGCCTACCGACTGGACGAGATCGACCGGGAGCTGTGCCTGGCGTTCAAGGCGCACAAGCTCAAGCAGGCCAGGGAGCTGCGCGAGGCGATCGAGGCGGGCGCCGATCTGCGCAACGAGCACCGCCAGCGGATCGTGCCGCTCTCGCCCGGCTCGATCCGCAAGACCATCGACGCGCTCGCGGCGATCCTCGAGGACGCCGTCGAGGATGAGCTGATCGAGCACAACCACGCGCGCGGCAAGCGCATGCGCGTGCACGTGCCCAAGCCCAAGCGCACGTTCCTCGAGATCGACGAGCTCGCCGCGCTGATCGACGCCGCCTCAGAGCAAGACGTCGCGCTCGGGCAGATCCCTTCCCCCGGCGAGCTGGGGCTCACCGCGGCGATGGTCGCCCAGCTGTTCGCTCAGGGCAAGCAGCCGATCAAGATCGCCAGGCAGCTGGGTCTCGCGAAGTCCACCGTCACCTACCACCTCAAGCGGCTCGGGCTCGAACCGGGGCGCGGGTATGCCGGCCGGCGCGTCGTCGTCGAGATCCTCGGCCGCGGCGGGCCGCGAGCGAGCGAGATGTGCGACATGAAGATCGGGCACGTCCGCGTCCACGACCCCGCCGGCGCGCGCTTTCGCATCCCCGACTCCAAGACCGAGACCGGCGTCCGCGAGGTGCAGATGAGCCCCGACCTCGTCGAGACCGTCGTCGAGCACATCGACCGGCTGCGCCGGATCGGAGCCCCAACGGGACCGGAGGACTACCTCGTGCCCAGCATGCACGGCACGCGCATGAACTACGGACGCGTCGAGCAGATCGTGCGCGACGCCGCCAAGCGCGCCACCGAGCGGCTCACCGCCAAGGGCATGCCGCCGCTGCCGCACACCACCCCGCACACGCTCAGGCGCACCTACATCTCGATCGCGCTGCTCGCCAACAACTTCGACGTTAAGTGGGTGATGGGCCAGGTCGGGCACGCCGACTCGAAGATGACACTCGACGTCTACGCCCAGCTCGAGCAACGCGTCGATCGCAGCCACGGGACGAGCTTCGATGCGCTCATCCGCGACGCGCGCGAGCGAGCCGGCGAGCACACTCGCGGCTCCGCATGTGAGAATCGCAACAGGTTTGGGACCGGCAATGGGACCAAAACGGCCCCGAGGGGGATTCGAGATACGTCGGAGCCGGTTGGCGTACCACCCGAAAATGGCTCCGTTACTGGCAATTCGTCTATGGAGCTAGGGGGACTCGAACCCCCGACCTCCTGGGTGCGATCCAGGCGCTCTCCCAGCTGAGCTATAGCCCCGCGGTCGCGATCCGCTGCGGCTCGGATCGACCCCAGCAGTGTAGTCGGACCACGGCGCTCGGCGCGCGCAGTATGGTTTGGGCGCGCGATGGGACTGCTCGACGAGGCGATACGCGAACACCTTGAGCTCAAGCGCCGGCGGGGGGCCGACCCCGGGGCCGTCGCACGCGAGGAGCGCCAGGTGCTGGCGCCGGCGCTCGGCGATGACAACGGGACCCCCCAGGGCGAGGTCGCCCACGCCGACGACCATCCTCCTGCCGGCGAGCTCGTCGGCGGGGAGCCACAGAACGGCGACGCGCCCCACCACGACGGCGAGTCGGCGGCCGGCGCGACGAGCGTCGGCCAGGAGACCGCCGAGCTCGACATGCAGGCCGTGATCGACGAGGATGCAGCTGCGCAGCCGGCCGACTTGGGGATCGACCTCCAGCTCGAAGGCGAAAGCTCCAGCCCCGCTTGAACCAGCCCTCGCGCGGGCGCGCCGCCGAGGCGACTATGCAGGGCACGGCTTCGGGTGTACCATGCCGGTCGACATCTGCGTGACGGGTCGTGTGGGGCGACTCCCCGATGCAGCGAGATTTGGCCACGGAGCGAGCCAGAGCGGAGAGCGATATGGAGTCGAGCAGGACAGCGACCGTGAAGGTCCGGCGGACGGCATTGGCGACGGTCCTCGCTTTGGCCGCCGTGGTGCTTGCGGGCTTGGGCGCGAGCGGCGCCCAGGGATACCCGATGGTGCACCGCACGCCGCGGGTGCCGCTGGGGCGCGCCAATCCGCCGACGACGCTCGAATGCGAAGCCGAATACGGCATCGCCTGCTACCAGCCCTACCAGATCGAGAGGGCCTACGACCTGCCCGCCCTGTGGGCGCAGGGCGACGAAGGCCAGGGCCAGACGATCGTCATCGTCGACTCCTACGGCTCCCCCACGATCCAGCGGGACCTGCACTTCTTCGACCTCGCGTTCCACCTGCCCGAACCGGCGTCGCTGCACGTGATCCAGCCGGCCGGCCCGGTGCCGCCGTTCGAACCCTCGAACGGGGAAATGTCGGGATGGGCGTACGAGACGACGCTCGACGTCGAGTACTCGCACGCGATCGCCCCGAAGGCGAACATCCTGCTCGTCGAGACCCCCGAAGCCGAGACCGAGGGGGTGCAGGGCTTCCCGCAGATCGTCGCCGCCGAGAACTACGTCATCAACCACCACCTCGGCGAGGTGATCTCGCAGAGCTTCGGCGCCACCGAGGAGACGTTCCCCAACGTCGCGGCGCTCATGTCACTGCGCTCGGCTAACGAAAACGCTGCCGCGCACAACGTCACGGTGCTCGGCGCCTCCGGCGACGAAGGCGTCGCCGGAGTGAACCTCGAAGAAGAATTCTACCCCTACCAGGTGAACTCCTGGCCGTCGTCGGACCCGCTCGTCACCTCCGTGGGCGGCACCCAGCTTCACCTGAACCTCGCCGGTCAGCACACGGCGCCCGACAACGTTTGGCAGGAAGTCCTCGGAGAAGTCACTGTCGCGAGCGGCGGCGGACCGTCGCACGTGTTCCCGCGACCGCCCTACCAGTACCTCGTCCCGACCGGCTCCGGCCTGCACCGGGCGACGCCCGACATCAGCATGAGCGCGGCCGTCAACGGCGGGGTGCTCGTGTTCACCTCCTACCCCTCCACCGTTCCCGGGGAACCGCCGCCGTTCACGTTCAGCGTCGTCGGCGGCACGAGCGAGGCCACGCCGCTGTTCGCCGGAGTGGTGGCGCTCGCCGACCAGGTCGCCGGTCACCCGCTGGGGCTGATCAACCCGCGGCTGTACGCGCTCGAGCACGTGCCCAACAACGGGATCGTGAACATCACCAAAGGGAACAACGGCTTCACCCTCTTCAGCGAAGAAGGCCTGCCGGTGCTGACGATCCCCGGCTACGAAGCCCACGTGGGCTACAACATGGCGACCGGCCTCGGCACGGTCGACGCGCCGGCGTTCGTCCACGCCCTCGCCGGACACTGACGCCCGCGGCACGCATACCCCGCCCAGCGCTCGCTCAGCGTGGGCGCCGCGCTGGCGGTGTACGCCATCAGCGCGGCGCCCCCGTCGACCACGTCGGTGGCCGCGCCTTCGCCCACGCGCGCGATGATCGGCTCGCCGAAGAAGTCCCCGCTTCCATAGCGGTTCCATAGACCGTCGTCGCGGCCCGCGAGCGGTGCTTGTAGCCCGTAGAATGGGGCTCTGGGGCCATAGCTCAGCTGGGAGAGCGCCTGCTTTGCAAGCAGGAGGTCACCGGTTCGATCCCGGTTGGCTCCATGATGGGAATCAGGGTCGAAGCGGCCCGGTCGCCGAGAAGGATGCCGGCCCGTCGTCCTCTCTTGTTCGCCAGGAGCGAGTGCGGAGGCCATCCTGGCGGCGCATCAGTTGCACGAGTTGTCGATGCAGCGTTGCCATGTGTGCCTGCCCGATGACGAAACCAACTATGTCGTCAAGGTAATACGCTGGGCTGTCCGCGCCCAATGCCGAAAACGCAGTCAAGCGCTTGATTCGCTGCCAACGGGCGAGTGCTGATGGATGGGACCATCTATCGAGCTTGGACTGCGGAAGCGATTCGCAAACGAGCAGAAACCCGATTAGGCATCCGGCAGCAAAAGCGACGTCCCCCTTATTGAACCTGCCGGCGAGCATACGTGAGACGGCGAACTCGTCTGCCGCGAACTCGTCGCGCCAGGCTTGCTGCTGCTCCGAAAGAGCATTCGGCTGAACGACAACGCAACGGCGATCTATAGCGATGTGACCAAACTCGTGAAGCAACATAAAGAGTTGAATAGAGAATGAGACACGTTGGGCACGTGGCTCATAAGGGTCAAAGCAATGCAGCGGTCGAACATCAATACCGAGTTCGCGCGTGTCTCCGCTGGCCGCCACTCTGGCGAGCCCGGCTAGCGCTTCGGCGAAGGCCGCTTGACTCGCACCAGCTGCGTACGGCTCTGACGTATTTCGTGTCGCTATCGCCATAATACAATTCACAACGAGCGGGATGATCGCAAGGAGCGTGTGGTTTAGTACGATCACCTCGCCTCCACTTGGAGTTGGGACCACCTGGCTATTGAAGGTTGCGCGCGGCACGATCCCAACATGCACATGCTCGAGCGCGGCCTCGTCCGCCCCGCACATCGAGAGCGCATCAGTACGAAGTGCTTCGACGTACTCACCTTTGAAGGTGTTCTCAAACGACATGGCTTCGTCGTAGGCATCCGTAAATGCCTGAAGGTCATGCTGGTCTGCTGCGCCGGAGGCTGTTACAAACGCCAACTGGTCGGAGAAGCCCAAGTCCCCCGATTCGACAGAATCGTGTGCATATTGGTCGGTTGAATAGAGGTCGAAGAGGCTCTGCAGGAAGCCAGCATCAAGGTCAGAGGCGTCGATGCTGCTGCTCACGAAGGGGACTGCTCCTTAACGAGGGCCGAGATAATGGCCGCGAGATCGAAGCCGGCCGCGCAGGCGTCATAGGTGATTTGTTGGCCGTCCTGGGTGATCGTGATCACCGTGCCACCTGGAAGTTGAGACGACTTCGTGATGTACAGTGGCACCACGCGAGCATCGATGACGATGCCTTGCTTCCTCTCTCGGCAGACGATCTTTTGCACCTCCGCGGCGATGGCGGTCAACGTCGCCGCTCCGGTAACGATCACGGTTGCATCTACTGCGAAGAAGTTTCTGACCCTTGTCGGGATGACCTCTAGCTGTGCGCCAGCATCTAGTTCCTGCAGCGAAGTCATACAAGCCGTGGCAGCAGGCGGGCTGGCGCAGCTCCACATCACACGAATACGCTCCATCCCTACCGGCACACGCCCTCGAATCTCAACTGTCCTCCGTTTCCGCCGTTCACGACTCGTCGCTGGAACAGGCTGGATTGTACGCTCCGGACCCTAGATGGCACTGCTGCCCACCTGACCCAAATGCCAGGATCAGCCATTGCTGTAGCTGCTTGCGGGAGAGTGCGATCCATCCGAGACAAATAGCCTGCTTACGGCCACGCGAGACCGAGCGTACGCGCTGCGGTGCTGAGCTTCATGATCAGCCGGCGAGGGTCTGCCGGGGAGGGGTGGAAGTCGTGGGCACGATAGAAGCTGGCTGCGTTCTCGTCGATCGCATCGACAACGACGAGGCGACCGCCCGCTGCGCGCGCCGCGGTGACGGTGGTGGTCAGGGCGTGAACCAACAGCTCGGCGCCGAGCCCTTGGCCGTGCAGACTCTTGTCTAGCGCGAGCTTGGTGATGAGGATCGCAGGGATGCGTCGTGGCGCCCCACGCCCGACACTTGGCGGCGCGTCATCCCGCTCAAGGAGATGAGGGGCGATGGCGAAGTAGCCGACAACGGCGCCGGTAGCTTCCTCGATGAGCAGATAGGTGCGAGTACCCTGCCGCGTCGCGTGCCCGGCGTGTCGGCACAGCCAACTGTCGAGGGTGTCGTGCCCACAGTCGAAAGCACGAAGATCGCGCCCTGCCAAAAACGACTCGAGGCGGTAGCTCACGTCGAGTTGATTCGCCTGCGCCGCCCGGCCTCTCGAACTGCCCTCGCTAGCCCCTGGGCCTCCTCCGGCTCATCCAAAGATGTGACGAGCCGGTCGAAGTAGGAGGCCGGGACCACCGTCGATGCGTTCTCCCGCACGAGGATGTCGGCTCGATCCAGCGCTGCAAGTACGACAAACGACGACACCGACTCACCGGCGAGCGCCGCTGCCTGCTCGATCTGCCTGCGCTCTATCGCTGTGAGTCGCGCCTCTAGACGCTCTGCCTTAGCCGCCACGTGATCCTCCTTCGCTCCGTACAAGTGTACGGCTCGCCAAGGTGGCCGTCAAGCGTTCGGTGACTCCGTGCTAATGGGCCATATCGGCTCCCAAAGCGAGAACGCGCCGCCTGGCAGCCGCGCCGAGCGGTTCGCATTGACTTCGGTTGGCTCCACCATAACGATCGCAGTTGAATCGGCCCAGTCCCTCCGGGGGCTGGGCCGTCGGCGTCCTTGGACGAAGATCGTGTTCCTCGTCTGGTTGCTGCGTTGGTGACCGCTCGGTGCGTGGCGGTTGCGCGATCTACTTCGGCGTGTAGGTGAGGACGATCACGCCGCTGTCGAATTGGGTGACATTCACAAGGGCAAGATGGGGTGCTGTGTCGATGTCCGCAAAGAGGTGCTTGCCCTTGCCGAGGGCGACGGGCGTGAGGAAGAGATGGAACTCATCGATAAGTCCGTGCTGCATCAGCGTGGCGTCGAGCGGACCGTTTCCGTACTTCAACAGGTTCTGCCCGGACTTCCGCTTGAGGTCATCGACGAACGTCGCGACATCGTCGTCAATCACGGTCGCGTTCCAAGTCGTCTCGCGCAGCGTCCTCGATGCCACGAACTTGGGGATTCGGTTCATCCGGTCGATGAACTCGATTGGTGCCCCGGGAGAGGCTTCCTTCGCCATCCCGGTGTACGCGACGGACAGGCCCTCATACGTGAGCCGACCCAGGAGGAGGGCGTCCGCCGCAGTCAGGAGCTCCTCCGCGTAGCGCGCGTGCTCGTCGTCGAGGTACGGCCGCGCCCACGCGTCGGGCGAGCCGATCTCACCGCCGAGCGTCACGTGGGTTGCCTCCACCAGCTTGCTCATCTACCTCTCCGATTCGATTTCGTTCTACACCGCCTCGAGCCATTCGTGGAGACGCTGATGAGACTCACGCGTTCCGAAGCAGGCGCTCGAGCTTGTCCAGTTGGCTGCTCCAGCCGGCCTGGGCCATGGGGATGAGCTGCTCGGCGCAGATCATGCGGGATGTGATCACGAGCTTCGTGCGGGCCCCGCCGAGATCGATGAACTCGACGGTCGTCTCGCCCGACTCGATCATCGGGTTGTCGGTGGTCTCCTGCGCGAACGACAGCCGCTCGGGCGGCTCGACGATCCCGAAGTGACCGTCGTTTGCATACTCGACCCCGTCGGGCCCGACCATCGTCATCCGACAGACCCCGCCCGGGCGCAGATCGAACTCGATTTTCTCGCGGGGTGTCGTGAAGTGCTCTGGCCCCCACCACCTGGTTACCTCGTCCGGATCGGTCCACACCCGCCACACCAGCTCTCGCGGCGCATCGAGCTCGCGCTCGATCACGATCGTGCGCTCGGCCATCTCAAACTGCTCATCCATCGCTGTCAGCCTTCCGTTGTATGTCTTGGAGACGATCTGCAATGCGATCCAGACGTCCCTCCCAGATATCGCGGTACTCCTCCAGCCAGTCGGCGACGGCACGCAGAGCCGCACCCTCGATCCGTGATGGACGAAGTTGAGCCGTCCGCCCACGGGTGATCAATCCGGCGCGCTCAAGCACCTTCAAGTGCTTGGAGACCGCCTGCATGCTCACCGGGAACGGCTCTGCGAGCTCTTTCACCGTGACCTCGCCGTCCTGCGCGAGCCGCGCGAGGATTGCGCGACGAGTAGGGTCGGCGAGGGCTGCGAACGTAGTGTCCAGTTGGTCGGTCGTCAACGTGTACTCATCATGAAGGTTGATAAACCAGTAAGTTGAATACTAGACCAACGGGCAGCGTCCGTCAAGGACGGGCGCAAAGCGGAGCTGATTGTTGTCCGGGCGCGCCGGCGCACCGCCTCGACTATCACCCCGGCACGAGACACCCCGCCGAGAATGACAGAGCGGCCGCGACGCTTCCCCTGCGGATCACCCCATCAATCGCTTCCTAATCCCCTTCATTGAGCGACAGCCGCCCGCCGGGAAGTCGTGCGCATTGGTTCGCATTGAGTCTGGTTGGCTCCATCGACACTTGTCTGCCGTGCTGCGGTATCGAGGGTCCCCGGCCGTCGGGTCCTTTCAAAGTGTGGTCAATACCTCGACGTCATTTCCGTCGCCCATGGCGAGGATGCTCGAGTCGAACGTGACCAGGCGCACCCCGCGGCGACGGGCAACTGTCAGTAGGTGGGCGTCGGTCACCTGCCGATAGCCAGCGATCGACGGCACGTCACTGTCGCCCATTGAGACGTCATCGGTGAGGAAGCGATGGTCGGGGTGTGTGCGCAATGTTGAAAGCACCCCTCGTGCCGCATCGACGCCGATCGCGCTTGGCAGCACGATCGGGTTGGACGACACCCGCACGAAGCCGCTCTCTGTGATCGGACACGTCGCCCATCCCGCGGAGCCGTTCGCCGTGAACCATGCGCGCATCGCCGCATGGTGCACGTGCGAGTCCCAAGCCAGCGCGACAAGCGCGTTGACGTCCGGCAGCGCCACCGGGAAAGCTCAATCCTCGTCGAGTGCTCGCCGCACCATCTCTGGCGTGATTGGCGGTGTACCTGCCGGCACACGGATGACCGGCAGTCCGTCGTCAGCCTCAACCCGAGCGGGGGTCAGCCCTCGACGGGCAAGCTCGGAGATAACGGAGCCGAGCGAACGGTGCTCGCCAACAGCGAGCTGCCGCGCAACAGCGACGACGTCCTCGTCGATGTTCAAGGTCGTCCGCACAAGATGATGTTAGCGCATCATCGCATCACGGTCCCTACTCCTCCACTGGCTGACCGGCGAGCACCAGTCGACCACCAGGCAACAACGCAAACCGGTTCGCGTTGACTTCGGTTGGCTCTATCGCGAAGGTGCCTGCCCAGGGCGCTGTCCGAGCGTGCCAGAGCACGCGTGAGCTGGGCTCTTATTGATCACCAGCTCTTCGCTCGTCAGCTCGTAGTCGCCAGCCGGCTCGGCGAGGTGGAGATGCGGATCGGGCGGGATCTCAGGATCCGACATGAGCGGCGACCGTGCGAGGACGATCGGCTGACCGACGTGGCCGCGCGCGGCTAGGTGGACGGATATCGTGCTCTTGGTGCGCCTGCCGACTCGGGTTAGGTGTCTGTCTCTGGCGGCTGCCGTGGCAGTCTCGGGCGCCGTCGTGCTCGCCGCTGCGCCGCTGGCCGCGGCGGTTACACCGGTCGCCTGTGAACAGGCGGCGCTGCAGACCGCCATCAACGGAGCGACGGCTGGCGAGGTCCTGCAGCTTCCGGCCGGCCCATGCGAAGTCAACCTGACCGTGGCGAACCCTGCGCCGTTCACGCTCGAGGGCACCTCCCCGGGCACCACGCTCGAGCCGAAATCCGTGAGCACGAGCACGCCGATCATCAAGGCGCAGAGCGGCGGCGTCTCGTTCACGCTCACCGGCCTCACCTTCAGCGGCATGAACGGTGAAAGCGAAAGCGCAATCTTCATCACCGACCCCGCCGAGGCGGTGACGATCAGCGGCGATACGTTCACCGACAACTCCGCTGAGTTCGGTGCGGCTGTGTACATCTACAGCGAAACCGCCACGGCCACCAAGCCCACGGTGATCCACGACAACACCTTTGGAGCCATCGGCGCCGGAAACAGTGCTTACTCCGGAGGCGCGGTGTTCTTCGGCAGCGCGGCACCGCTCGAGGTCACGGGCAACACGTTCTTGGCGAACTCCGCGACGAAGGGCAATGACGGCTTCGGTGGAGCGCTCGAGGTGGCCTTCATCCTCCCGAGCAGCACGACCAATCCGGTGACGATCTCGGGCAACACGTTCGGCGGCACCGCGCCCGGCGCGGACAATGTGGCCGGCTCCAGCGGGGGCGCTGCTCTCGTCGAACTTGCGCACGGCCAGCAGCTGACGCTCGAAGGCAACAGCTTCATCGGCAACGCGATCGTCGGCGACAAGACCGTGAACGAACCTCGCACCGGAGCCGGGCTGGCGCTCGTGCACCACTTTGAGGACAGCGGGTTCGAAGTCGCACAGGCGCACAACCTCTTCTCCGGCAACGTGATCGAGGCGACCGCGGAAAACGGCGCGACGGGCTTGCCTGCCGGAGGCGCCGGCGAGTGGGTCTTCGGCGACACTGTCCACAGCGTCGCCGACCGCTTCGAAGGCAACCAGGTGACGGTCAACGACGGCCTCCCATCCCGTCCCCCCGAGGGCGGCGGGCTCGGAGTGCTCGGCGCCGAAAAGGAGGGCGAAGTACCCGCTCAACCGGGAGTGTTCATCGGCGCGGACGATCTCTTCTCGTCCAACTCGGTCGCTCCCGGCGGCTGGGGCGGAGCCATCTACAGCGGCTACCCCCTCACCTACTGCAAAGGCGAATGCCCGGGGAGCAGCATCACGCTCCAAGACTCGACCGTCGTGGACAACAGCGTCGAAGCCGGCGAAGGCAGCGAGGGCGGCGGTCTCTGGGGATCACCCACCGACAAGCTCGCGATCCAGAACTCCATCATCTCCGGCAACGCCCCGGCGCCGCAGATCTACGGCTTCGGCGGCAGCGCGGCGTTCGCCTACTCCGACGTGTGCAACGAACCCGGCGGCCCGTCGGTCAGTGGCGAAGGCGTGATCTGCACGAACCCGCTGCTCAATGGACTGGGCGAAGAGACACTCGCGAGCCCGACGATCGATACCGGCTCAAACGCGCTCGTCCCCGCCGGGCTGAGCACCGACCTGGCCGGCGCCCCGCGGATCACCGCCACGCGCCTTGGCTGCAGCGGACTGGAACCGGCGATCGTCGACATGGGCGCGTTTGAGAGCCAGCAAGTGGGTCCGGTTCCGCCGTGCCCGCTGCTCAAAGTCACGACAACACCGACGCCGCCCGTCCTCGGAGATGCTTCCCAGTCAAACCGCAGCTGGCGAGAGGGCACGCGACTGGCCAGCTTCTCGCGCAAGCGCAAGCTTCCCCCGCTCGGCACCACGTTCTCCTTCACGCTCAACGAGCCGGCGAGTGTGAGATTCGCCTTTACTCAGCGGGTGGGCGGGCGCAAGGTCAAAGGCAAATGCGTCGCGCAGACAAAGAAGAACCACCACGAGCACGCGTGCAAACGCACCGTCATCCGAGGGGTGCTGTCCTTCACGGGCCACGACGGCACGAACAAGGTCTCCTTCCAAGGGCGGATCTCGCATTCCAAGAAGCTCCCGCCAGGGACCTACACGCTCGTGATCACGGCAACCAACGCCACGGGACAGCACTCGGCCCGCGAGCAGCTCACCTTCACGATCCTCAAATAGCGCTCGAGGAGCGTCATCCGCGGCCATAGCCCCGCCGGAGCCGGCTGCTGCACATGACGGACTGGGAGTAGCCTGATGCGATCCATGTCTAGAACGCTGACGATCGTCGGGCTGGGCGGCTCGCTGGCGAGAGTGTCGAAGAGCCGCGCCGCCTTGCAGTTGGCGCTCGAAGGGGCCGAGAGCGCCGGCGCCGAGACGACGCTGCTCGACCTGCGCGAGCTCGACCTGCCGATGTACGACCCCGACGATGACGAGCCGGGGGCCGCGGCCGAACGGCTGATCGAGGCTTGCTACGCGGCCGACGGGATGCTGTGGAGCAGCCCGATGTATCAAGGGACGATCTCCGGCGCGTTCAAGAACGCGCTCGACTGGCTGCACGTGCTCGGTGCCCGCCAGCCGCCGTTCCTGCACGACAAGGTGATCGGTCTGATCAGCGCCGCGGGTGGGACACAGGGCCTGCAGGCGATCAACACGATGGAGTTCGCCACCCGCGCGCTGCGCGCGTGGGATGTCCCGTATGTCGTTCCCGTCGCAGCGGCGGCGCGGGTCTTCGATCAGGACGGGCGGGTGCAGGACACGGCCGTCGCGGCGCAGCTCGAGACACTCGGAGCCGAAGTCGTGCGCGTCGCCGGGCGGTTCGCCGCGGACAGTCCGGCCCATCGGGCGAGCGAGTGCGACGAGGCGGCCGAACGGGTCGCCGCGACCGTGTGATGTCGCGCATACCCCTCTCCCTGATCGAGTTTCCGGCGGACGATCCCGAGCGTGCCAGACGGTTCTGGACGGAGCTTCTCGGGGTCGAGCTGGAGATTCGCGACGCTTCGGACGGCGAGGGCTGGAAGACACGCGCAGAAGACCCCGGGCTGGGTCTCCATGCGCGCGGGCGCGGTCCGGGCGATTCGTTCTCTTTGCCGTACTTCGCCGTCAGCGATATCGCCGAGGCGCTCGAGCGCGTCCGTGCGCTCGGCGGAAGCGTTGTGCACCCGGGGGAGCGATGGGCGATCTGCAAGGACTCCGAGGGCACTCCGTTCGGGCTCAGCCAGGACATGCCCGCGGAGTAGTCACGGCCGCCTCCGGCGGGTCGCCCGGGGATACCCGGGGGTTGCGCTAGCCCGCGTCCGGCAGGCGGGCGAGCGTGAGCAGGTACTCGGAGCTCGCGCGAAAGCTGCCGTCCTGGGCCTCGTTGAAGCGTTCGTAGAGAGCGAGCACGTCGGCCCGCAACGCCTCGTAGCGCCCCTGCGGCTCGAGCGCCCGCCGGGCCATGATCGCCGGCCCGAGGATCTGCTCGTCTTCGTCGAGCATCGCCTGGGCGGATTCGGCGGCGAAGCTCACCGTCAGGCGCTCGCACGTAAGCTCGGCGCCGTTCGCTCCGAGCAGCGCGCGCACGTGCTCCTCGTCCCCCCACATCGCCGGCGGCCTCAGCTCGGGAGGCGGCGGGGGCATGTAGGAGCTCATCGTCCGGAACGTCTGGCCGAGCAGCCCCGCGGGTGTCCACGCCGCCACCGCGATCGCGCCGCCCGGCCGGGTGACGCGCAGGAGCTCGCCCGCGGCCAGCTCCTGGCGCGGCGCGAACATCACCCCGAAGCAGGAGGTCACGCAGTCGAAGGAGCCCTCCGCGAAGGGAAGCGCCTCTGCGTCGCCCTCGACGAAGCTCACCTCCAGGCCCGCCTGTGCCGCGCGCGTTCGCGCCGCCGCCAGCAACTCCGGCGTGAGGTCGAGCCCCGTGACCTGCGCGCCCGCCGCAGCGGCGGCGATCGCCACGTTGCCGCTCCCAGTGGCGACGTCCAGCATCGTGATGCCGCTCGCCGCTCCCACGCGCTCGGCGATCAGCTCGGCGACGGACTCGATCCGGCGGGCGATGCGCGGGTAGTCGCCGCTCGCCCACATCGCCCTGTGCCCCTGCTTGATGCCCTCGAAATCGACGCTCACCCGCTGGCCCCGATCAGCCGCCGCCCGATGTTCGCGACCCTACCACAGGCATTTGGCGAGAGCTGCCCGGGACGGTACGCGCGCGCAGGCGCTAGCGTGCAAACATGGCAGTCGAATGGCCGGCGGCCTCTCATGAGGATTGGAGCGCCACCTGCGACACCCTCCACGCCCACACCCAGGTGCTGGGCAAGTTGGCCGTGGCGATGGCCCCGCCCGAGCCGCAGCTCCAGCACGCGGCGCTGCGCCTGACCGCGCGGGGATGGGAGACGACCCCGCTGCCGGCGCCTGACGGCTCGGGGGCGCTCGTGGTCGCACTCGACCTACGGACCCATCGGGCGCTCGTCGAGCACGGCGACGGGCGCGCGCGTACGGTCGCCCTCGCTCCCGACCGACCGGTCGGCGAGGTCACCCGTGAGGTGCTGGCGACGGTTCGCGACCTCGCAGGCCCGATCGAGATCGACCCCACGCCGCAGGAGGTGCCGTGGAGCGTGCCGCTCGACGAGGACACCGAGCACACGCTCTACGACCCTCGTCAGGTGGCGTCCTACTTCGCCGCCGCCACCCGCGCGGCGCTCGTGCTCGCGGCGTTTCGCGCTCCCTATCGAGGACGCTCGACGCCGGTCAACGCGTGGTGGGGCTCGTTCGACCTGGCGGTGAACCTGTTCTCCGGCCTGCCCGCCGAGCCGCCGTCGGAGGACTTCATCATGCGCAACGCGATGGACGCGCAGGAGGTCGCCGTCGGCTGGTGGCCAGGCGATGGGAGATACGGCAAGGCGGCGTTCTATGCCTACGCGCACCCGGCGCCCGAGGGGTTCGCCTCTGCGTCGCTCGCGCCCGCGGCCGCGCACTGGGCCCCGGCGCTCGGCGAGTACATACTGGACTGGGACGACGTGCGCCGCAGCGCGAGCCCGCATGCCGTCGCGCTCGAGTTCGCCCGCTCCGCCTTCCGTCATGCCTGCACAGTCTGCGAATGGGATCCGGCGCTGCTCGCCAGCGCCGAGGGGAACCCACCGCCCGTCGCGTGACGCACGCACGCAGCGCTCGGCTCGTGCGTTAGAGTCGCACGCGTGAACGAGAACAACAGCGCGCTCAGCGCACTGGTGGGCCTGAGGCTCGCGGTTGGCGTCGCCTCCTGGCTGACTCCGCGGCCCGCGGGCAAGCTGTTCGGGCTGGATCTGCCCGCGAACCCCCAGGCGCCGTATCTCGCGCGGCTGTTCGGAGCACGCGACGTGGCCCTGGCGTGGGGCACATTCTCGAGCGAGGGGGATGTGCAGCGCCAATGGCTGCTCGCGGGGCTTGCGTGCGATGCCGCCGACGCGCTCGCCGGCATCGCCGGCATGCGCGGCGGGTACCTGTCGAAGGTCACGAGCGTGCTCGTCACCGGCACCGCCCTCTCCGCCGTCGCCCTCGGCGCGGTCGCGCTGCGCGACCAGTAGCCGGCCCGGGGGCGCCCGTCCTGGCGGATCGCTCGCGGACGAGGCTGCCCTCGGCCGCAGAGGTGCTCGTCACGGTCAGTGGATACGGTGAGGCCCCCCCCGGTCATGCTCCTGCCGGCGGCCGGCGTTCGCTCCCGAGCGACAGCGCGTTCAGCGAGGCGCCTCCGTCCACGGCGATCGCCTGGCCGTTGATCTGGGCGGCGTCGGCTCCGGCGAGGAACGCCACGGCCGCGGCGATCTCGCGCGGCTCGACCGCACGGCCACTGGGGAGCGCGCCCATCGCCCGCGAGCGGACCTCCTCGGGCATCGCGAGGACCTGCTCGGTAGCCACAAGGCCGGGCAGGATCGCGTTGACGGTGATCCCCAGCGCGGCGGTTTCGCTGGCCAGCGTTCGCACCATCCCGAGCTGCCCAGCCTTCGAGGCGGCGTAGGCGACTTGGCCTGGCAGCCCGCCGAGGGCCGCGACGCTCGAGATCACGATTATCCGCCCGGACCTGCGCTCGCGCATCCCTGAGATGCACGCCTGAATCGTCCGAAAGGCGCCCGTCAGGTTCGTGTCGATGTCCCCCTGCCATTGCTCGGCGCTCATCCGGTGAGCGGGAGCGATCGTCGTCGTCCGCCCGGCATTCGCCACGCACACGTCGATGTCGTCCAGGGGCGGGAAGGGGTCGTGGGCGACATCCAGGCCGAGGTCGCAACCCGGAGCGAGGTCGAGCGTTAAGACCTCCATTCCATCGGCAGCCAGCCGCTCGGCGATCGCGGCGCCGATCCCGCGTGCGGCACCAGTCACGAGCGCCTTGTGCGGCTGAGTCATGATTGCGTTCCGATCATCACCGAAGGAGGTAACGATGACAGACCGTTGGTACTCCGAGGAGGAGCTCGCCGAGCTCTCGCGTCCGACGATGGACCGCGCAGTCGAGGCGATCGAGGCGGGCGATCTCGAGCGGGCTACGCGGCTGTGCACGGAGATGAAGCACGAGTGGCAGATGCTCCACGACCTGATGGCGTCCGGGGTGCTCGACCTCGTGTCCTTCATCCAGCAGCGGCTGGGCGACGAGGGGGTCGCGGAGGCCTGGAGCGAGAGCATGGGCAGAGGCTGGCGCCGCCACCACGACGCGATCCAGGCGCTCGATCGCCGCGAGCTCGTCGGGCTGCTGGCCTCCACCTGGCGCGCCCACTCGTGCTCGGGCGTCGGCCCGAACCCCGGGAGCTTCACGATCACCGAGGACGATGAGAAGGTCACCTTCTCGATGAACCCCTGCGGGTCCGGACAGCGGCTGGTCCGCAACGGAGCCTACGACGGACTGCCCGACGGCGGCCGCACACGCGAGGCGCACGACTGGTCCTTCGGGCGCAAGGGCTTCCCGCTGTACTGCACCCACTGCAGCTTCATGAACGAGTCGCTGCCGATCCAATGGTCCGGATACCCGCTGTATCCGTGCGAGCCCCCGGACGACTACTCCAAGGACCCGTGCGTGTGGCACTGGTACAAGGACCCGCAGGACATCCCCGAGCGCCACTGGCGCCGCTACGGGGTGGTCAAGCCCGACCGACCGCCGATGAGCACTCCGGCGTGACGTTGCCGCTCTTGGGGTCGATCAGGATCTTCGCGTGCGCCTCGGGATCGCCGAGGGCCGCGAATGCGCTCTCAACCCCCTCCAGGCCGACGACTCCGGTCACGAGCGGGGCGGCGTCGACCTTTCCCTCGGCGAGCATGTGCAGCGTGTCGTGGAACTCGATCGGCGTGTAGCCCAGCACGAAGCGCAGGTCGATCTCCTTGTTGATCGCGACCGCCGGGCGGATCTGGTCTGCGACCATGCACACGCCGACAACGACCACTCGAGAGAACAGCGGCGCGCTCGCGATGATCCCGTCGATGACGCCGGGCACGCCGACGCATTCGAAGATCACGGGGCTCTTCGGAGTGGTGGCGCCGATCGCTTCGGCCGCCCTCCAGACGTGATGCCACGGCACGGGCAGGCGCTGGAGCTTGTCCATCGCCCCGACCGCCTCCTCCAGCGCTGCCGGCACCGCCATGAAGTGACCGTGCTCGGCGGCCGACGCGTAGGGCGAGCGCTGTGCGGGGTCGACGACGACGTCCGCCCCGCACGCGGCGGCGAGCGCGCGCCGGCCGGCCGAGAGGTCGCTCGCGATCACGTTGCGCACGCCCTTCGCCTTCAGCATGCAGATCACCGACAGCCCGATCGGCCCGCAGCCGATCACGATCGCGACCGTGCTCTTCTTGACCTCGCCGCGCCGGACCGCGTGCCACGCGACCGCCATCGGCTCGGTCAACGCCGCCAGCTCGGGCGAGAGGCCGTTGGGCACCGGGACGGCCAGCGATTCCTGCACCAGCAGCTGCTCTGCGTAGGCGCCGGGGGCCGCGGTGGAGAGGCCGATCGCGTGGATGTCTGCGCCGCGCCGCAGCAGCGGAAGCGCGACGACCGTCGTGCCGGTGGCCAGTGCCTTGCGCCGGCCTGGGCCGTGCTCGACGATCTCGCCGCAGAACTCGTGCCCGAGGACCACCTCCTGGTCCGAGCGCATGAAGTCCTCGTAGCCCGTCTCGCGCGCCACCTCGGCCATGTCGTCGCAGTGGTGCCTGGCGTGCAGGTCGGACCCGCAGATGCCACAGCGCAGCACGTCGATCAGCACCTGGCCCTTTTCCGGCACGGGGGTGGGGCGCTCGACCACCTCGAGCTGTGTCGCCCTGCAGCTGACCGCCCTCATGCGAACGTGTAGTCGTTCAGGTCGAACCGGGCGCTGCGCCACGCCGCCTCGAGGGTCAGGCTCGGCCGGAACGGCGCGTCGCCGTGCTTGTCGAAGTAGTAGCTGTTGGCGTTCGCGCACGCGCCGCGGAAGAAGACCTGGTTGTGGCGGCGCGCGAGCACCGACTCGAAGTAGCGTCTGTTGGCGGCGGGTGTGATCTCCACGAGCGTCGCGGAGCCCCTGCGTGCGCGCCCCAGGCAGCGCACGATGTGACGCATCTGCGTCTCGATCAGCCCGAAGTAGGACTGGCCGTTGAAGCCGTACGGACCGAGGATCGAGAACCAGTTCGGGAACCCGGGCACGCTCACGCCCTCGTAGGCCTGGAAGCGGTTGGCGTCCCACCACTCCTCCAGGTTTGCGCCGTCCGCCCCGTGGATCGGAAACGGCGGCATGTTCCCCGAGTCGAACACCTTGAAGCCGGTCGCGAGGATCAGCACGTCGATCGGGTGCTCGCTCCCGTCCGTCGTGCGCACGCCCGCCGGCGTGATCGCATCGATGGCGGTCGTCTCCAGCGACACGTTCTCCCTGTTGAAGGTCGGGTAGTACTCGTTGGAGAAGCTCGGGCGCTTGCAGCCGATCGTGTAGCGCGGCGTCAGCTTCTCGCGGACCTGCGGGTCCTCGACCTCGCGCAGGTGCTTGCGGCCCGCGCCTTCGCCGCGCGCGCTCAGACTCGGGAAGGTGCCGGCGAAGTGCGCGCCGAGCACGAACGTCGCCTCCACGAAGGCCTGGCTCGCCAGGCGGGCCGCGAGCTTCGCGCCGGGCACCCAGCGCAGCACCCGCCTGGCGCGCGAGCTCAGCGGCGCGTCGGGCTTCGGCAGGCACCAGATCGGCGTGCGTTGGAAGACCGTGAGCCGTGCGACCTCCGGCGCGATCGCGGGGATCACCTGGATCGCGGAGGCGCCGGTGCCGATCACGGCGACGCGCTTGGCGCGCAGGTCGACGTCGTGGTCCCAGCGCGCCGTGTGCATCGTGGCCCCTTCGAAGGTCTCGAGGCCGGGGATGTCGGGCAGGGTCGGCTGCGTGAACACGCCGGTCGCTCCGATCGCGAACCGCGCCGTCACGGTCGCGCCGCCGGCAATCGCGATCCGCCAGGCGTGCGCCCGCTCGTCGAACGTCGCGCTGAGGACCTTCGCTTTCAGCCGGATGCGATCGCGCAGCCGGTACTTCTGCACGCAGTGCTCGGCGTAGGCCTTCAGCTCTCTGCCCGGTGCGTATACGCGCGACCAGTCGCTGCGTTTCTCGAACGAGAACTGGTAACTGAAGGAGGGGATGTCGACCGCTATCCCGGGGTAGGTGTTCCAGTGCCACGCCCCGCCGACGCCGTCGCCCTCCTCGAGCACGACGTAGTCGTGAAATCCCGCCTCGTCGAGCTTGATCGCCGCGCCGATGCCCGAGAAGCCGGCGCCGATGATGACCACCTCGTGGTCAATTCCGTTATCTGCAGTGCTTATGCATCGAGGCTACCGCTGCGCCCGCGGCGCTGTCAACCGGGACGCTAGGCCGGGACGGTGTCGAGCTCCTGCTCGGAGCGCGCCGTCTCGGAGTCGCCGAGAGCCTCCCGGCCGAGCGGAGTGGAGGCGATCAGATCGAGGTCGATCTCGGGGTACACCGGATGGCGGGCGAGCAGCTCGTGCACCCGCGCCTGCGTGCTCGCGACGACGGAGGGGGCGATCTCGTACTCGCCCTTCGTCCGCTTTGCCGACGAGTCGGTCGCCGTCGCCTGCGCGGGCCGCGTGCCGGCGAGGACCGTCTTCATGATGTCCGCGACCTCGGTGACGTCCTCGCGCGTGAAGGCGAGGGTCGTGATCGCGGAGGCGCCGAGGCGCAGGCCGCTCGTGTACCACGGCCCGATCGAGTCGAACGGAAGCGCGTTGCGGTTCATCGTCAGCCCGCAGCTGCGCAGCGCGGTCTCGGCCTGCATTCCGGTGAGGCCGAAAGAGCTGGCGACGTCCACCAGCACGAGGTGGTTTTCGGTCCCGCCGGTGAGCACCTGGACGTCGCGGCGCTGCAGCTCCTCGGCCAGCGTCTGCGCGTTCTCGACGATCTGCGCGGCGTAGTCGCGGAACTCCGGCTGCAGCGCCTCGCGGAAGGCGACGGCCTTCGCGGCGATCACCTGGGGCAGCGGGCCGCCGAGCACGGTCGGGCAGCCTTTGTCGATGGCCTGTGCGAACTCCTGCTTGCAGAGGATGATCCCGCCACGCGGCCCGCGCAGCGTCTTGTGGGTCGTGGAGGTGACGACGTGCGCGTGGGCGACGGGGTCGTAGTCGCCGGTGAACACCTTGCCGGCGACCAGCCCGGCGAAGTGGGCCATGTCGATCATCAGCACGGCGCCGACCTCGTCGGCGATTTCGCGCATCTGCGCGAAGTTGATCTTGCGCGGATACGCGCTGTAGCCGCCGAGCAGGATGTGCGGGCGCACCTCCTTGGCCTGTCGGCGCAGCGCCGCCATGTCGAGCAGCTTCGTCTCCGGGTCCACCGTGTAGAGCTTTGTGTCGAACAGCCGGCTGGAGAAGTGGAAGCGATAGCCGTGAGAGAGGTGGCCGCCGGAGAAGAAGTCCATCGCCAGCAGGCGGCGGTTGTTGAGCTCGGCGCGCATCTTCGCCCACTCCTCGTCGGGCACTTTCACCGGGGATTCGTACCCCAGCTCGGCGAGCATCGGCGCTTCGACGGTCACGCCGAGGATCGCCAGGAAGGCCACGAGGTTGGCGTCGGCGCCGGAGTGCGGCTGCACGTACGCGTGCTCGGCGCCGAACAGTCTGCAGGCGAGGTCCACGGCCTCGCTCTCGATGTCGTCGACGTTCTCGCAGCCGGGGTAGAAGCGGTGGTGCGGATACCCCTCGGCGTACTTGTCGATCAACAGGTTGCCGTGGGCCAGCTGCGTGGCCAGCGAGCTGTAGTTCTCGCTCGCGATCAGCTTGATGTTCGACCGCTGGCTGCGCAGCTCGCGGATGATCGACGCCGCCACCGAGGGCGACACCTGGGCCACGCGGTCGAGCGACGCGTAGTAGGCGAGCGCGCCAGCGTCGATCTCGCCGGGCGGGGTGGATGCGAGATAGGAGGAGACGATGGGCGCGGAGTCGGGCATCCAGACGATCCTAGCTGCAGATCGCCACGAAGGCGATCGGGGGAGGTTAGGAGGGGGGGCGCCCAGCCGCCCGGCCGGCCACCCGCGCACCCGCCCGCCAAGGCGCCCGCCCGCCCCGCACCCAGCCCGGCGGGATCGCGACGATCATCCGCAGCCACCCCGACGGCCCGCGCCCGGCCGCGAGCGCGCGGCGCAGGGCTCCCCGTCCCGCGCCCGCCGGCTCTCCCCCGCCGGCGCGCGCGGAGTCGGCGCTCGCGTAGCGCAGCTCGCGCAGCGAGCGCACGTAGCCGGCCGCGCCGGGCGCGCCGGCCCGCTCCAACCGTCCGGCGAGCTCGCTGAGGGTCAGCGAGGGCGCTGTCGCCCACCCCGCGGCTGCCAGCGCGCGACCCACCTCGTCCACGGCCGGCCCGCCGTCGCCGGAGATCGCGTCGCGCAGCCGCCGCGCGCCCGTGCCCGACCAGCGCGCGAGCGCCGCCAGCAGCGCGAGCGCGAGCGACACGCCGACGAGTGCCAGCCATAGGGCCGTCGCTCCCGCGCCGCCGGCGCCGCGATGCCCCGCGCGCGCTCGCGCCGGCGTGCCGTGGGCCGCGCCGCCGCGCGGGCGTCCGCGCAGGAGCGCCGCCTTCGATCGCGCTTCCGAGCCGGCGCGCGCCGCCGCCGGGGTAGGGTCGAAGGGCACCCAGCCGATGCCCGAGAAGAACACTTCCACCCACGCGTGGGCGTCCGCGGCGCGCACGATCCAGCCGCCGTGCGCCGGGTCGTAGACGGTCGGCTTGAAGCCCACCCCCACGCGGGCGGGGATGCCGTCCATGCGCAGCATCAGCGTCATCGCCCCCGAGAACTGCTCGCAGTAGCCCCGGCGATCCTCGAACAGGAACGCCTCCAGCGGATAGCGGCGCAGCGGCGGGTGTTCGTCGTAGGTGTAGCCGGAGCGCAGGTAGCTCTCGATGCGCGCGGCGACGTCATAGCTCGAGCGCTGGCCTCGCGCGAGTCGCCGCGCCAGCGCGAGCATCGGCCCGTAGGGCGAGGCTTCGACCGCCCTTCGCTCGGCCGAGCCGGCGGGCGCGAGCGCAGCGAGCCCGTTTACGAGCCTCGCGCGCGGCGGGCGCGCGCGTGCGTCCGCGCTGAGGTTTGGCCGCGACAGCGCGCTGGTCGCCGGACCCGGCAGCTCGAACTGCACGTACGGCAGGTAGGCGGCCGGGAACGTGCGCGGGGCGTCTTGGAGCCGCGCGATCGACGGATCGGGCACGTAGCCGAGCGCTTCGTAGCGCGCGCCGGGTGGCGGGACGCTGGTGAGGCCGATCGTGCCGTCCGCTTCGCGGATCAGCTCGGGAGGGTCGCCGCTCGCCCACCTGACGGTCGTCGTCACTCCCGCCAGCCCCGCGAGCAGGCTCGAGCGCAGCGCGCCGACGGTGACCCTCTCGCGCTGGCGCCAGGCCGGCTGCCTGCTGGCGAGGGCCGCTTCCAGCGCGGCCGTCGCCGGCGGTTCGTCAGAGCGCAGGAAGCGCAGGCCGTCGAAGCGGTCGAGCGAGGTCACGCGCACGAGCGCCGGGGGGCTGCCCGTCAGCGTCAGCACCGTCTCGGCGCCGTGCGGCCAGGCGACCGGCCCGTACAGCTGGTCCCATGCGAACGTCACCGCCGCGGGCTCGCGCTGTGCGGTGTCGAGCGCCAGCCACGCCGTTCCCCGCAGCGCCTCGGCGGCGACGAGCGCGGGGATCGTGCACGCGAGCAGCCACGCCCCGGCGCGAGTCGCGTCGAGGCCCGCCAGCGTGGGCAGCCACAGCCACGCGAACAGCGCCAGCGTGAGCAGCGCTCCCTGCACGCGCCACGCGCCCACCGGCGCGTTCGCGACCCCGGCGAGCATGATCGTGAGCCCCATCGCCAGCGCGAGCATCCGCCTGGCGCCCACCCTCCGCCGCGAGGGCCAGAAGCACAGGGCGGACGCCGCCGTCAGCCACGGCGCGAGCGCCGTCAGCACCGCCAGCCGGCTCCAGCGCTCGCCGCCGCGGTAGGGCCAGCGCCAGCCGTAGGCCGAGAGGCCGTGCACGCCGCGATCGACCTCGTGGCCGAGCCGTCCCCAGCCGGCCGGGGCGAGCAGGTGCGCCGGCACGCCGATGACGGCCAGGGAGAGGACGAGCGTGAGCGCGACGGCGAGAAGCCGAGCGAGCGCGAGCCACCGCCCCGGCCAAGCCAGCGCGGCGCTGCGTGCGAGCACGGCGCCGCACAGCGAGCTCGACGCCACCGCCGCGATCGCCCGGCCGGCAGGCGGGTGGACGATGAGCGTCGCGTAGTCGATCGCCGCGAGCGACATCAGCGCGAAGAACGACAGCACGCGCAGCGCGAGCGAGTCTCGCGCGCGCAGGCTCGTGGGCGACCCGCGCGCGCCGTCGGCGGCCGCGAGCGCGAGCGTGCTCACGCCGCCCTCCTGCCATCGCCCGCGTCCAGCGCCTGCACGGCGCATCCCGCGACCGCGAGCAGCACCTCGCGCCCCTCCTGTGGGAACGGGGAGACGATCACCCCGGCGCCCGTCGTGCGAGCGCCGGCGCGCGCGAGCGGACGCCCGCCTGCGCTCACCCACACGACGGACGGCGCCTGCTCGATCAGCGGCCACGCGAGCGTGCGTCCCCGCTGAAGCAGCGCGAGCAACGCGTGCAGAGCGGGCCACGCCGTCAGCTGCGCGTCGAGCCGGTGGGCGTACGGCTCGTCGGCCAGCAGCACGCGGCAACCGCCGGTCCTGGCCAGCGCGACGGCCAGCGAGCCGGCCGCACGGACGGCCATGTCGAGCGCGTCGGCGCCGGCCGGGTCGCGGGTGTCGAGCACGAGCAGCGGCGTGGCGTCGAGCTCGACCTGCACGCGGCGCTCCACGAGCGTGCCGGTGCGGGCGACCGTCGGCCAGTGGATGCGCGCCGCCGCCACGCCCGGGCGGGCGGCCTGGACGCCGTCGATGTCTCCGGCCCCGCCGGCCAGGCGCCGCCTCACGTCGGCGCGCCGGCTGACGCGCGCGACGTCCGCGCGGGCGATCCGCTCGATCCGCGGCAGCACGAGCAGCTCGGTGGGCGGAGAGAGGACGGTCCTCTGCGCGATCGCGAACGGGTCGCGAAAGCGCAGCTGCGACGGCTCCACCACGTGCCTGCCGCGGCGTGCGGGCTTGACGGCGAAGCGCACGCGGTCGTCCTCGAGCCAGCGCCGCGGGGTGGACGCGCCGTCCGCGCCGCCGATCGCCAGCTCGCCGCGGCGACCGAGCGTCCGCGAGCCCACCACGAGCGTCGTCATCCGCACGCTCACGCCCTCTTCGACCGTCGCCGCGAGCGGCTCGCGCGTCAGCTCCACGCGCCGGGCGGCCGCCCGCACGCTCACCTCGGCGCCGGCCGCGACCAGCACGAGGGCGATGCTGGGGACGTACAGCTCCGCGGTGCCGAGCGCGGCCGCCAGCAGGCACAGGCAGCCCCCGAGCGCCGCCACCGCGAGCGGTCTGCTCATAGCGCGGGGACGCAGTCCACGGCGTCCTCGACCACGCGCGTGCGCGCGTCCTCGCGGGCACCGGGCCGCAGGATCAGCCTGTGCGCGAGCACGGCCACGGCCAGCGCCTGGACGTCGTCGGGGAGCACGTGGTCGCGGCCGTCGAGCGCCGCGCGCGCCATCGCCGCGCGCAGCAGGTGCAGCCCCGCGCGCGGGCTCGCGCCGAGCTCCGTGCGCTCGTCGGTGCGCGTGAGCGCGAGGATCGCGACCACGTAGCGCCGCAGGGGCTCGCTGACGTGCACGCTCGCCGCCGCCCGCTGCGCCGCCAGCACCTCCTCGAGGCTCGCCGCCGGCGCCAGCTCCGACACGCGGTCGCCGCCGGCGTGGCGAGCGAGCATCTCGGCCTCGCCCGCCGGCGCGGGATAGCCGAGCGATACGCGCACCATGAAGCGGTCCAGCTGGGCCGCCGGCAGCGGGTAGGTGCCCTCGTGTTCGACGGGGTTCTGGGTGGCGAGCACCATGAACGGGCTGGCGAGCTCGTGCGCGGTGCCGTCGACGGTCACCCGCCGCTCCTGCATGCACTCCAGCAGGCCGGACTGCGTCTTGGCGGAGGCGCGGTTGATCTCGTCCACGAGGATCACGTTCGCGAAGATCGGGCCAGGCCGGAACTCGAACCTGCCGGCGAGCTCGTTCAGCACGTTCACCCCCGTCACGTCCGAGGGGAGCATGTCCGAGGTGCACTGGATGCGCGAGAACGCGCATCCGCTGGAGACCGCGAGGGCGCGAGCGAGCGCCGTCTTGCCGACGCCCGGCAGGTCCTCGATCAGCACGTGCCCGCCCGCCAGCAGCGCGACCACCAGCTCGCGCACCACCTCGCCGGGGGCGGTGACCGCGCTGGTCACGTTCTCCGCCACCCGCGAGCCCAGCTGCGAGACCTCGGTGGCGCTCATGTCCCTGTCATCCCACGTTCCATCTTCCCAACTGTCGAGCCGCCGGGCGCACGATGCGATGCCCGCGCGGGCGCGTACGCTTGCGTGCGTGGCCGCCACCGTCGACGAGATGCGCCCGCTGCTCGTGCTCCAGCACATCGACTGCGAGCCGCCGGCGGCCTATGAGCAGGAGCTGCTCGCCCGCGGCCTGTCGCTGCGTCGCGTCGAGCTCGACCGCGGCGAGGAGCTCCCGGACTGGCGCGAGCACAGCGCGATCGTCGCGATGGGCGGTCCGATGGGCGCCTACGACGACGCCTCCCACCAGTGGCTCGCGGCGGAGAAGCTCCTGATCGCGCAGGCCGTCCGCGCGGGAACGCCGTTCTGGGGCGTGTGCCTGGGCGCGCAGCTGCTGGCCGCGAGCCTCGGCGCGCGCGTGGCGCCCGGGCCGGCGCCGGAGATCGGCGTGCTGGACGTCGAGCTGACCGGCGCGGCGGCGGCCGACCCCGTGTTCGCGGCGGCGCCGGCGAGCTTCCCCGCGCTTCACTGGCACGGCGACACCTACGAGCTGCCGGACGGCGCCGTCCACCTCGCCCGCTCGCGCCTGTATCCCCAGCAGGCGTTCGTGTTCGCCCGCGCGTACGCGCTGCAGTTCCACCTCGAGGCCGACAGCGCGCTGGTCGCCGAGTGGGGCGCCGTGCCCGCCTACGCCGACGGCCTCGAGCGCGCCGGCGAGGTCACGCTGCCGGCGCTGCTCGCGCAGCTCGCACACGTCGAGTCCGCCGCCACCGCGCTCGCGCGGGAGCTGTTCTCACGCTGGCTCACCGACGTCGTCGGCGTGCCCGACTCCGGCACGCCGACCCCGGCCGCGGGCGCCGTCACCCCCGGCGCGGCCGCGGGCGCGGGCGCGGCTCGATGACGACGCGGACGGTGCGCAGCTGCCGGTCGCTCGCGCCGCGGACGCTCCCGCCGAGCTCGAGCGTGCGCCGGACGTAGGCGAGGGTCTCCGCCGTGAGGCGCTCGCCGGGGAGCACGTTGGGGATGCCCGGCGGGTAGGTGGCGAGCGACTCCGCCGCGATCCGCCCGGCGGCCCGCCCTGCGGGGACGACCTCCTGCGGCCCGAGGAACGCTTCGCGCGGGGTCATCGCCAGCTCGCCCCACGGCGGCGGGGCGGCGAAGCTGGCGGTGGCGCCGCTGGGGTCGAGGCCGACGCGCTCGCCGGCGATGCGCAGCGCGCGCACCAGCCTCCTCGCCTCGGGGCGCGGGCGCTCGCCGATCCCGAAGACGGCCACGAGCACGTTCTGGCCGTAGAGCTCGAGGTTGATGTCGTCGATCTCGCGGAGCATCGGCGCCAGCTCGTAGCCACTCGCGCGCACGCCGCGGACGTCCACGGCCAGCCGCAGCGGGTCGTAGGCGAACACCCCCGGGCGCCCGGCCATCCGCTCGTCGAGGACGTCGAGCCCGTCGATCGCCCGGATCTGCTTGCGCGCGCGGGCGAGCGCGGCCATCGTCCTGCCCAGCAGCTCGCGCCCGTGGACGGCGGCCTGTCGGCGCGCCGCGTCGAGCGAGCCGGCGAGCAGGGAGTTGGGGCTGGTGGACTCTGTGAGCGTGACGGCGCGGTCGACGGTGTCCTCGCCGATCGCCGCGCCGGCGCCGTGGCCGAGGTGGAGCATCGCCGACTGGGTGAGGCTGCCGACGATCTTGTGGGTGCTGGAGATGACGAGGTCGGCGCCGAGCGAGAGCGCGTGAGCGGGGAGCTGCTCGTGGAAGGCCATGTGCGCGCCCCAAGCCTCGTCGACGATCAGCGGCACGCCACGGGCGTGCGCCACCGCAGCCAGCGACGCCACGTCGGCGACCGCGCCGAAGTAGGTGGGGGAGACGACCCACGCCCCGACCGCCCCCGGCGTGGCCGCGAGCGCCCGCTCGAGCGACTCCGCGGTGAGGCAGTGGGCGATGCCGAGCTCGGCGTCCACCTCCGGCGCGGCGAACGTGGGGCGCAGGCCGGAGAGCACGAGCGCGTCGATCGCGCTGGAGTGGGCGTTTCGCTGGACGACGACCTCGCTGCCGTGGTGGGCGAGCGTGAGGCCGGCGGCGAGGTTGCCCTGGGAGGCGCCGTTGATGAGGAACCACGCGCGCTTCGCCCCCCACGCCTCGGCCGCCAGTCGCTGCGCCTGCTCGAAGGGACTCGGATCCGCGCCCACGTCGATGCCGTAGGTGAGCGCGGGGATGTCCATGCTGAGGGCGCGCGGGCCGAGCGCCTTCAGCAGCCCCCGATCCGCGCCGGGACCGCCCTTGTGCCCGGGCACGTGCAGCCGCGCCGGCCGGCGCGCGGCGTACTCGGCGAGCGCGTCGAGATACGGCGTCTGCTCCTGGGAGATGCGCGGCTGCGACGTGCGCCCGCGACGCCCTGCGCTCATCCGGCGCCCGCATTTGTGCCCGCCGTGCATCCGAGGTGTGCCAACACTGAGACTTTCTACCAGTTTCCCTTGCTCGTCAGCCGGGCTCGGGCTAGCGTGGGACGCGTACTGAAAATAGCGGCCCGGCGGTGCGTCAACACCCCGGGCCCGGCACCGAGTTGCTCAGCCTCGATGCCCGCCGATTGTCCCTCAGCTTCGTCCGCGACGTACAGTGGGGCACGGCTGGGGTCGGCGCTCGCGCTCTCGGCGCCCGAGCCAGAGGAGGCGAGATGCCAGACGGAGATTCACCACCACGCGAGACGACTGCCCCCGCCCTGCCGTCGGATGAGCTCGTGCTCGCAGCGCTCGAGCGCGCTGGGCGCCACCAGGCGCGCGACAGCCTCGCGGTGCCGATGTGGACGATCCTCGAACACCTCGCGCTGCCGCGCCGCTCGGCGGGCGCGAGGCACGTGGCGGCGCGCATGGCGGTGATGGACGCGGCCGGCTGGCTGGAGCGCTCGCGCCGTCACGGCGTGAGCACGTGGGAGCTGACCGGCGCGGGCGCGCGCGAGCTGCGTCGGGCACGCCGCGGGGGCGCCGTGCCGGAGCTGCCCGAGTCCCCGCAGCACCGCGCGTGGCGTCTGGCGCGCGTGGCCGCGCTGCAGGAGATCGAGCGCTTTCGCACGGACGTCGGCGAGCGCCTTGGCGAGGCGACGGAGCTGCTCGACGGCGAGGCGCCGCCGCACTCCGACGCCTGGCTCGAGCTCGCCGAGCAGCTGCAGCGGGCGTGCCGGCGTCTGGCCTCCGCCGGCTACTGCCTGTACGAGTGGGCCGAGCCGGACGACGCGCACGCGGACATCGACGAGCACGTGGAGGGCACCGACGCGGAGGTGGAGCCGCACGAGCGGGCGCGCAGACGCGCGCGCCGTGCGGGTCGGCGCAACGTGCGGCTGTGGGAGGAGCGGTCCGGAGGCTGATCGCGACCGGGCGTCACGTCAGACGACAGGCGCCTCGTGGGCGATCGGCGCGCGCCGGTGCTCGGCGATCATCGCGAGCGCATGGCGGCCGGCCGGGTGCTCGCGGGCGCGTTCGACGAGCGCGGCCGTGGGGCCCGGCAACGCGTCCGGCTGCGGCAGCGCGACGCCGTAGATCGGTGAGACGATGACCGCCGCGCAGAGCGCGGCGAACGTCAGGTCGGCCGCGCCGAAGCGCTCGCCGCAGAGATACGGGCGTCCGTCGGAGAGCAGCTCGGCGACGAAGTCGAGCTCCTGCCAGACCGCCGCCTCGTCCTGCGCCTCGACGCCGGGCCGGATGTCGAGTGCGCGTCCGATCAGGCGGGTGACGAGCGGCCACCCCCAGCGGACCGCGCGATCCTCCCACCACGGTACGCCCTGGTTGTTGAAGCCCAGCGCGAGCTCGCGGTGGGCGAGCATGTGGACGTACATCAGCCGCCGCCCGCTCGGCCCGAGACGCTCGTCGAGGCGGGCGCAGAGCTGCTCGACCTCGCGGCGCTCTGCCGCGCCGGACGGGAACAGGCGCTGCTCGGGCGCCAGCCGCCGGTCGACCCACGCGAGGATCTGCCCGGACTCGCCGATCGACCCTTCGGGAGTCACGAGAACCGGCACCGTCAGCCCGCCCCCCGCCCTGCGAGCCGCGAGCCGGTGGATCACCTGCACGTGGCGCTCCTCGCGGTAGTCGATCCCCGCTCGCTCGAGGGCCCAGCGCGCCTTCTCGCAGTAGTGGCTGATGGGGATCGTGACGAGCCGCAGCACCGGAACCCGAGTATGACCCTTTGCGCTAGGGTGCGGGCGAGGTGACGCGCTGAGGATCGGCAAGGCCGGGGGCGAGGATCGATTGCGCGCGGCGCGCCCCGCGCCGGCGCCGACGCCCGCTTCTCGTTTCGAGGAGTGGGAGATCGTGCTGCACGGCCGCCGGGTGATCTACAGGATCGCCGGCAGCGGCCCGCCCGTGGTGCTGATCCACGGCATGCTCAACTCCTCCAGCCACTGGCAGCAGGTCGCGCTGGATCTCGCCCGCGATCACACCGTCGTCGCACCCGACCTGATCGGCCACGGCGACTCGGCGGCGCCCCGCGGCGACTATTCGCTGGGCGCGCACGCCGCGAGCATCCGCGACCTGCTGGCGGCGATCGGGATCGAGCGGGCGAGCATCGTCGGGCACTCGCTCGGCGGTGGCGTGGCGATGCAGTTCTTCTACCAGTTCCCCCAGCGCGTGGAGCGGCTGGTGCTGATCTCCAGCGGCGGCCTCGGCCGCGAGGTCAGCCCGATGCTGCGGACGGCGGCGCTGCCGGGGACCTCGGCGCTCTTGGCGCTGACGATCCAGCCGCGGCTGCTGGGCGCCCTCACCGGCGCCGGCCGGCGCATGCGCGAACGGGCGCTCGCCGGCGGCGTGCACGTGCAGGCGATCGCACGCGCGCTGCGCCCGCTCGAGAACGCGGACGCGCAGGGCGCGTTCCTGCAGACTCTGCGCTCGGTGATCGACGTGCACGGCCAGCGCGTGAGCGCGACCGACCGCCTGTACCTGCTGGAGACGATGCCCACGCTGATCGTGTGGGGCGAGCGCGACCACACGATCCCGCTCGCCCACGGCCGCCGCGCGCACGAGGCGATCCCCCACAGCTTCTTCCAGACGCTGCCCGACGTGGCGCACTTCCCCCACCTCGAAGACCCCGACGGGCTGGCGCGGCTGCTGCGCGAGTTCATCGCGCAGACCCACCCCGGCGCGATCGAGGACGCCGACTGGGGCGCGGTGCTCGCGCGCCGCTCCCCGCGCACGCGCCGCCACGCCGCCGCCTGAGCCCTACCGCGCGGCGCCGGCCCGCCACGCGGGCGGGTAGGGCAGCGGGCTGAGCTTCGCTTCGAGCTGCTCGCGCATCGGCTCGAACGGCGGCGGCAGCGACAGGCCCTCGCCGAGATGATCCTCGTCCTCGTCGACGGCGAATCCCGGGCCGATGGTCGCGATCTCGAAGAGCACGCCGCTGGGCTCCACGAAGTACACCGATTTGAAGTAGAAGCGTTCGATCACCGGCGTGGGCCGGGCGCCCGCCTGGGCCACCTGCGCTCGCCAGCCGTCGAGGTCCTCCGGCGCCGCCGCGAAAGCCACGTGGTGGACGGTGCCGGCGCCCTGGCTGCGGTTGATCTCCGGCGGGGCGGGATCGTATGAGTAGAACCCGCCCCGGCGAGACCCCCGCACCTCCCAGTGCTCGCCCTCTCCCCTCTTGAAGCCTAGCGCCTCGCCGAGCAGACGCTCGCTGCGGACGGGGGCGTTGCTGTACGCGCGCACGCCCTCGAATCCCTGGAGCGCGTGCTCGCGTGGGATCTCCGGGGAGTGCGCGGTGAGCGGCTCGTCCTTCGCGCGGGTCTCCACGAGCTCGTGCTCCAGGCCCTCGGGGTCGGCGAACAGGAGGCTTCCGCCCGACAGCTCCGCCCTGACGCCGTGCCCGGCGAGGCGCTCCTCCCAGAACTCCAGCGCGGCGTGCGAGGCGACCCGCCAGACGATCCGGTGGACCATCCCCGGGCCGGCGACGCCGCGGGCCGCGTGCGGGTACTCGAAGAACGTCAGGTCCATCCCCGGCGACCCGTGCTCGTCGCCGTAGAACAGGTGGTACATGTTCGGTTCGTCCTGGTTGACGGTCCGCTTGACCATCCTCAGCCCGAGCGCGCCCGTGTAGAACTCGACGTTGCGGGCGGCGTCCCCGGTGATGGCGCTGATGTGGTGTATGCCCTCGAGCTTCATCGCTTGGAGCAGTGCACTCTATTAGGCGCGCCGACCCGCTCGCCCGGCCAGCCCACCGCCGGCTTGGGGCCGCCCATCCGGCGTGCGATCATCGGCGGGTGAAGGACGGATCGCTCATCCCGCGCTTCGGGCGCGCGCGACGCGACCCCACGCTGGCGGTGCTGGAAGGGCTGCACCCGCTCAAGCACGCTCTGCGCTTCGGGGCGAACGTGCTGGAGATCGTCACCCGCGACGCCGCCGAGCTCGAGCGCCTCGCCGGCGAGCTCGCGCCCGACCTGGCCCTGAGCCTGCGGACGCGCGCCCGCGAGATCGACCCGGCGGTGTTCGACCGCCTCGCCCCGCTGGCGCCGTCGACCGGGGTGATGGCGCTCGCCGAGCGCCCGCCGGTGGACCTCGACGCCGTCCTCGCCGACCGGCGGGCGGCGCCGGTGGTGGTGCTCGAGGACCCCCGCGACCTCGGCAACCTGGGCGCGTGCGTGCGGGTGGCCGCCGCCGCCGACGTCGCCGGGGTGCTCAGCGGCGGCGACCACGACCCCTGGCATCCCGACGCTCTGCGCGGCGCCGCCGGGCTGCACTACGCCGTGCCGGTGGCACGCCTGGCGGGCCTGGCGGCGCTGCGCGCCGGCGAGCGGCCCCTGCTGGCGGTCGATCCGGACGGCGAGCCGCTCGAGCCCTCGGAGCTGCCGGCGCGGGCGCTGCTCGCGTTCGGCACCGAGCGCCACGGCCTCAGCGAGGAGCTGCTCGCGGGCGCGCAGGCGCGCGTGAGCATCCCCATGCGCGCGGGCGTCTCCAGCCTCAACCTCGCCACGTCGGTGGCGGCGGTGCTGTTCGCGTGGCGCCTGTCGGAGGACGAGAGGCGCGGCTCAGAGGTCGGCTTCCACGCCGTCGAGTAGCAGCCAGTTGCCGCGAAGGGCCTCGCGCGCGCGCGCCACCATCCGCTCGCCCGCCTCCTCGGCGTCCTCGACCTCGGCGATGAGCGCCGCGATCAGCTCGCGCGCCTCGCCCGCGTGCTCCACGTCGCGCGAGCGGTGCACGCGGAAGTACTCGGTCGCGGGCCCTTCTTCGCTGAAGCCGTAGTGGGCGCACAGCCCGGCGAGCTTCGTCGCGGAGATCTCCGGCTGGCTGGCCTCGATCGCGTACAGCACCGCCAGGTGCTCGAGCAGGTCCGTGCCCGCGACCCACGCCTGCGCGCAGGCCCGCGTCTGCTCCAGCGCCGGCGCCCCGGCCGGTGCCGCCGTCGGCTCCCCGGCCGGCGCCGCCGTCGGCCCTCCGGTCGACGCTCCCGCCGCGACCGCGCGCTCGAACTGCTCCCACAGCTGCACGTGCGCCGCCTCCTCCTCGGCGTGGCCACCGAGTCCGGCGAGGCGCGAGGCGCTCGCCGAGCCGCTGCGCACATCCGCGCCCGCGCGGTCGGCGGCGAGCGCGGAGGCGTGTGCGAGCGCGAGCACGGCATGGCGGTACTCGCCGGCGTAGCGGCTGAGCTCGCCGGCGCTGAGCTCGCCGGCGCTCCAGCGCTGGTAGAACGGATGCTCGAGCACGTTGAGCTCGGCGCGGGCCTCGTCGAGCCGGGTCAGGACGTCCATTGCGCGTTTCCCTTTCTGTGGATCTGGGTTGGGCGAAGCAGGACTTCGCCCGCGGATGCGAAAAGCTACGGAGTTAGCGGAGTGTTCGTTCCCTCAGGGTGGCCGGCTGTCCGGACGGTGTGCAAGCCTGCGCCCGAGGGATGGACCCCAACGAGCAGGCGGGGGGTGATTTTCGTGACCATCTTCATCGCTTTGGCGCTTGCAGCGATCGGCCTGAGCGGCTTGTTCGCCCTGGCGCTCGGGCGCACGGCGGCGATCGCCGACGAGGAGTCCGACCGGACGCTGGCCGAGCTCCGCACAAGGCGAGCGCTCGCCGACCGCCGCCAGGGCTACGCGGGGTTCGTCCGCGCCCAATCCACGATCGCCTGGGAGCCGTCGATGACCGACCCGTCGTCGAGGACGAGCGTGGGGACCCAGCGGTTGCCCGTCAGCTCCTGCACCTCGCGGCGGCCGCGGGTCTGGTTGAACACGCCTGGCAGTGGCGCGAAACCGTAGGACTTGACCACCTCGTGGTCGTGCCCCGCGTCCCTCAGCGCGTGGTGGGCGTTCGCGCACGGGTGCCCGCCGGGGCGCGGCGTGGGGAACGTCCCCCAGCAGACGTACAGCTTCACGAGACCGTCAGCGTCCCTTCCATGCCCGCCTGCCGGTGTCCGGGGACGGAGCAGTAGAACGTGTATTTGCCCGGCTTCAGTTTCAGCGTGAGCGTGCGGCTGCCGCCTTTGAACGTGGGGGTCGCGCCCAGCACCTTGCTGCCTTCGGCGACCGTCACGTTGTGTTCCAGGGGCGACATGTTCGCCATCGTGATCGTCACCGTCCCCGCCTTCGCGCTCAGCTGCTTGGTGTTGTAGGCCAGCAGCCCGCCGGGGTTGGCGGCGAGCTTCAGCGACGTCGCGCCGTTCGCGGGAGCGGATGTGGATGACGGCGCGGCGCTGCTCGCCGCGGTGCTCGTCGTTTCGCTCGCCGTGGTGGACGAGCTGGAGGACACGGGCTGGGAGACCACGGGAACCGGCGGCAGTTCCTGGGCCTGCGCGGGCGGGACGGCGCTCTTGGCGGGGGTGCCCGACGTGAGCACCGCCGTGGACAGGGCGGCGAGCACGAACACGGTTGTGACGGCGATGATCGCGCGCTGGCCCGCGAGCGTCGCCGGGAAGCCCGGACGGCGCATGCCGACGCCGAGGGACAGCGTGAGCGCCCACACGATCAGGACCCCGCCGGCGATGTAGAAGGGGACTTTGCTCTTCTCCGCCGCGAGCACCGGCGCGAGCTGCAGGGCGAGCGGGTGCATTTGCGCGAGCCTAGCCGATGGGACAGCGGTTATGCTGCCACACGCGATGAGCGCCGCCGTGCGCACACCCGAGGACGCGCTGCAGGGCCTCCCGGACTTCCCGTTCGAGTCCCACTACCGTGAGGTGGACGGCCTGCGCCTCGCCCACCTCGACGAGGGCGACGGCGCGCCCGTGATCTTCCTGCACGGGGAGCCCACGTGGTCGTTTCTGTGGCGCAAGGTCATCCCGCCGGTGCGCGAAGCCGGCTTCCGCTGCGTCGTTCCCGACCTCGCCGGCTTCGGGCGCTCGGACAAGCCCACCGACATCGGCTGGTACTCCTTCGACCGCCACTGCGCGATGACGGCCACGCTTCTGGAGGACCTCGACCTGAGCGGCGCGACCGTCGTGGTGCACGACTGGGGCGGCGGTATAGGCCTGAACATGGCGGTCGAGCACGCGCAGCGAATCGATCGCATGGTGATCCTCGACACCGGGTTGTTCACCGGACGCCAGCGGATGAGCGACGCCTGGCTCGCCTTCCACGACTTCGTGCAGCGCACCGAGGACCTGCCCGTCGGCATGCTCGTGCGGCGCGCGTGCAAGGTGGACCCGGGCGACGAGGTGGCCGCCGCGTACGAGGCGCCCTACCCCAGCCCCGCGTCCAAGGCCGGCGCGCGCGCGTTCCCGCTGATGATGCCCCGCTCACCCGATGATCCGGGCGCGGCGACGGGCCAGCGAGTGCAGGACGCGCTGGAGGTGGATCGCCGGCCGAAGCTGGTGCTGTGGGCGGACTCCGACCCGATCCTCCCGCTGAAGGTCGGCGAGCGCCTGGCGGAGAAGCTGGGCGCGCCGCCTCCGCGCACGATCGAGAACGCCGGCCACTTCCTCCAGGAGGACCAGGGGCCCCTGATCGGCAGCCTGATCGCCGACTGGCTCACCGCCGGCTGATCGCGAGCGCAGCCGCGCGGGCGTCCGCCGGCGCCCCGCATTCGGCGGACGGCGCGTCAGTCTCCGGCGGTCTGCGTGATGCGAGCTCGTTCCGGCGCGGGTTCGAGCGCCGGCTCGCCGGGGGCCGGCGCGAGCGCGGGCTCCGAGCGCGCCGCGCGCAGCTCATAGCCGGCGCGGGCGGCGCCGTCCGCGTGCGAGAGCACCGCGTCCGCGCCGCTCACACGCGCGAGCCCGTCCTGGAGGGCGATCGGGAACAGCCCGCCGACGCGCTCGCTGATCGTCAGCTCCTTGGGGACGTGGACGTCGAACTTCGGCACCCGCAGGGTCTCGACGATCGCGTCCGCCACCTGGGTGGGCTCGATCTTGCGGAACTGGCGCTGGCGGGGCTCGACGAGCCCGAGCCCGAGCTCGGTGTTGACGGCGACCGGGCTGATCACCGAGATCTCCACCCCGCTGCCGCGCAGTTCCTTGCGGACCGCCCGGCTGAGGTTGATCACCGCCGCCTTGCTCGCGCAGTACGTCGCCCCGCCCGGCAACCCGTACTTGCCGGCCTGCGAGGCGATGTTCACGACGTGGCCACGCCCGCGCGCGATCATCCGCGGCAGCACCAGCTTCATCCCGAGGATGACCCCGTGGACATTGATGTCGACGATCCGCCTGGCGGTGACGTCGTCCTCCTGCAGGAAGGGTCCGATGGGCATGATGCCGGCGTTGTTCACGAGCACGTCCAGCGGGCCCACCTGCTCCTCGGCGTCGTCGAGGAACGCGCTGAACGAGTCGCGGTCGGTGACGTCCAGCGCCAGCGCGACCGCGCTCGGGCCGAGCTCGGATGCCGCCTGGCGGGCGGCGTCGAGGTCGACGTCCCCGATCGCCACGCGCATGCCCTGGCGCAGGAACGCCGCGGCGGTCGTGCGCCCGATGCCGCGCGCAGCGCCGGTGATCGCGGCCGTCTGGCCGGCGAGGATGCGGGGCTGCTTGGCCATGTTCTCCTCCTGACGGTGGCTGGCTGATCGCGTCCACCCGCAAAGCTAGCGCTCCGCGCGCGCTCGCGCGATGCGCCCCGCGGTGCAGGCGACGCCCGCTGGGCGGCGCCAGACGGGTAGTAGGGTGGATTCGTGTCCTTCTTCGAGGTCGACGGGCAGCGGCTCGCATACACGGAGTTCGGCGGCGGGCCGGCGGCGCTCAGCGACGGCGGCGTCCGCGGGCGGACCGCCCGCAGCGCGCCCGCGTCCGCTCGCGCGCTGATCCTGCTGCACGGGCTGCTGCTCTCCCAGGAGATGCACCGCCCTCTGGCTGAATCGCTCGCCGCGCGCGGCAACCGCGTGATCACGCTCGACCTGCTCGGCCACGGCCGCTCGGACAGGCCACGGGACATGTGGCGCTACTCGATGGCCACGTACGGCGCCCAGGTGGTCGCGCTGATGGACCACCTGCAGATCGATCAGGCGGTCGTGATGGGCACCTCGCTCGGCGCCAACGTCGCGCTGGAGGTGGCCACCCGCAGCCCCGAGCGGCTGCGTGGCCTGGTGATCGAGATGCCCGTCCTCGACAACGGCCTGCCGGGGAGCGCGCTCACGTTCACGCCGCTGCTCGTCGCGCTCACGTTCGGCGAGCCGGCGATGAAGCTGCTCGCGCGCGCCGCGCGCGCGGTGCCGCGGCGGCTGCTGCCCCACTACGGCAACGTGATGCTCGACCTGCTGCGCCAGGAACCGGGGCCCGGCGGGGCGCTGCTGCAGGGACTTTTCTTCGGACGGATCGCCCCGCCGCGCGGCGAGCGCGCCCAGATCACCGTGCCGACGCTCGTCCTCGGCCATCCGCGCGACCCGGTCCACCCGTTCTCCGACGCCGACATGCTCGTGCGCGAGATCCCCGGCGCGCGGCTGATCGAGGCGCACTCGCTGTTCGAGCTGCGCGTGCAGCCCGAACGGCTGACCGGCGAGATCGCGGCGTTCGTCGACGAGGTCTGGGCCAAGCCCGCCGGCAGGGCGACGGCGAGCAAGCCGGCGGCGGGCGGCAAACGGCGGGCTGCCAAGCGGGCGCCCCGCAAGTCCGCGGGCTAGCGCGAGCTGGTGGGGAACAGTTCGAGTTCGTCCACGTCCACGTGCCCGGGCGCCTGCGGGGTGCCGACGGCCGATTCCGGCGCGCTGCTGATCCACAGCGTGACGAACATGAACTCCTTGCTCGAATCCCTGAGGGAGATCCGCAGCTTCTTCTTCTTGACCACCTTCGGCGGGCTGAGCGGGGTCCACGCCGGATCGGTGATCGAGGTGGGCGCCGTGTGATCGTCGGTGCCGTACACCTGGACAGTCATGCCGGGCGTCGAGGTGATCAGCTGGAGCACCGACACCTTCTGCTTGGACTTCAGGTCGATCAGCAGCCCCTCGGCCATCTTCGGCGCGGTCGCCGGGTCCACCTCGGCGGTCCACGCGGTGGTGGGGTCGTCGTCGACCGTCAGGCTCGGGTCGCCGAAGGTGCTGGCGGGGAGTTCGTAGGGGTTGTACGTGGAGGCGGCGTCGGTGTCGAGCAGGATCGCCGCCTGCGTGGATTCTTCGCCCGTTTCGCTCGTGCCGGTCGTGGTGCTCGCGGGCGTCGTGCTCGTGGGGGTGCTCGTTTTCTTCGGTTTCGTCGCCCCCGTGCCCGTGCCGCTCGTGCCGTTCGTGCCCGTCGACTGGGGCGTGGACGCGGTCAGCGGGATCTTCGGCGGTTTCGTGCCGCCCAGCCCAAGCAGACCTTTGGCGGCCTTCGGGGTTTTGGCGGGCGTCCCAGGCGTGGCGGGCGGTGTCGCGCCGGTGGAGGTGGGCGTGGTGGTCGTCGGCGCGGGCACCTGCGCGACCGTCCTCGTCACGACGCGCGCCCTCCCGCCGCCCTGGTTCAGCGCGGCGTACGCCGCCGCCGCGGCGCCCAGCACGAGCACCACGACGGCGCCGATCACGGCGGCAGCCGTGCGCCAGTCGGAGCCGCCGAGGCTCCCCCGAGCGCCGGCGCCACAGTGCGGGCACCAGTCCTGGCCGGCGGCCATGCTGCCACCGCAGCTCGCGCACGCGCGTTCGCCCGCAGCGGGCACCGCGGCGCCGGCCGCGGGTGCCGCCACTGCGGGTGCGACCTGGGTCGCGGCGGCCGTCGAGCCGGCGGATGGGTCGGCCGGCCCCCGGTCCCCCGGCGCGCCAAGCGGGACCTGCTCCTCCTCCGGGGACGATGCGGCCGGCGCGGAATCGACGGGCGAGATGGCCACTGTCGAGGATTTTAGCCCTGGACGATGGTTCGGCCCGTCGGTTGCAGCTCGCCGTCCAGCTCGAGCTGCCAGTAGTAGCGGGTGAACGTCATGCCCGCGCGGAACTCGCCCACGTGCGGCTCCACCTGCTCGCCGGCCGCCAGGCGCACGATCAGCTCCGGGTAGGAGCGTCCGGGCAGGGCCGCGTAGACGGGCGCGGGGAAGGCGCCGCCGAAGCGGGTGTTCACGTCGGTGATCCCCAGGCCGATGTCGGGGTCGCGGAAGACCTGGATGGTCGCCGGGCCGGCCACCCGCAGCGCCTCCATCGCCGTCCGGCCGAGCTCGATCAGCTCCTCGTCGTGGACCACCTGCCCCTTGATCGACTCGCCGCCGCGCGACTCGAGCATCGTGCGGGGGATCGCGTTCAGGCAGCGTCCGTCGCGGTCGCCGAGGCAGTCGATCGACAGCTCGGGGCCGCCCATCGCGCGCTGGATCATCACCGGCTCCCCCGATGCCGGGCTCGACGAGCCCTGCGGGCGCTCGCACGGCGGTGCGTTCTGGACGTACTCGACGAAGAAGCGCGCCTGCGCGGGGTCGTGGGCGAGGTGGATCGAGCGCGCGCCCGAGCCGCGGCGGGGCTTGACCATCACCGGGTAGTCCAGCGCCTCCAGGTCTTCCTCCGGGAGGACCGTCGGCGGGGAGGGCAGTCCGTGGCGCCGGAGCAGCAGGTGCGCCTCGTACTTGTCGTACGTAGCGCGGGCCACCTGCGCAGACGGTACGAGGGCGGGAAGCCGTCGTTCCTCCAGCGCGCGACCCAATATCTCTATGTCCAAATCCGTCAGCGGCAGCACCACGCCGACGGCGTGCTCCGCGCACAGGCGCTCCAGCGCGCCGACGTAGTCGGGGTCGTCGACCAGCGGCACAGCCGCGCGCGCCTGGGCCGCATACTGGGCCGGGGCCAGCGGCGAGGGATCGACGGCGACGGTGTGCGTCAGCGCGGCGAAGCACGAGACGATGTCGTAGCGCTTGCCCACGCCCGTCAGCAGCACGGCCGGGCGGGCGGACGGCCGGCTCACAGCTCGCCCTCCCAGCCGCCGGTCTGCCCCTTGTAGAGACCAGAGCCGCCGAGCACCATCGCCACCGTCCGCCACACGATCTGCAGGTCCAGCGCCAGCGAGCGGTGTTCGATGTAGTACAGGTCGAGCTCGATCCGCTGCGACCACGGCAGCGAGGTACGGCCGTGCACCTGCGCCCAGCCGGTGATGCCGGGCTTGATCTCCAGGCGGCGGCGCTGGCGCTCGTCGTACTGCGCCACCTGCACCGGCAGCGTCGGGCGCGGGCCGATCAGCGACATCTCCCCGCGCAGCACGTTCACGAGATTCGGCAGCTCGTCCACCGACGTGCGCCGCAGCAGCGCCCCCACGCGGGTGATTCGCGCGTCGTCAGCGTTCACCGCCAGCCCGGCGCCGATGCGCTCCGCCCCCTGCACCATCGTCCGCAGTTTCAGCACGTCGAACTCCCTGCCGCCCAGGCCGCTGCGACGCTGGCGGTAGACGGCCGGGCCGGAGCTCTCCAGGCGGATCGCCAGCATCGCCAGCGCCAGCACCGGCGAGCTCGCCGCGAGAACGAGCGCGGACACGGCGAGATCGATCACGCGGCGGGCCACCGCGGGGATTGTGGCAGCGCCCGCCCGCAGTCGGCGGCAGCGCCCGGTGCCGGCCTCAGCGGGTGCCCTCGGCCACCTGCCAGGTCGGGTCCGTCCCGTGCGCCAGCCAGTCCCACAGGCCGGCCGCGAGCGACGCGGTGGTGAGCACGTAGTAGCGGGCGACGAGCAGCGGACGCCATCGCACGAAGCCGGCGAGTGCGGCGGCGAGCAGCAGCGCGAGCTGGAGGTCGAGCGTGACCACGTACACCACGCCCGCGCCGTCGGCGACGAGCGCGATGTTGACGGTGAGCGCGAGCACGTGCAGGGCGGGGGTGGCGTAGCGGAGCACGCGGTGGGAGAGGATCATCAGCGCGTAGCCGGGCGGGTAGCCGCGGGGGGAGAGCATCCCGCCGCGCAGCACGATCGGCCACGTGTGGCTCATCATCCGCCGCTTGCGCGCAAACTCTCCTCCGAGCGAGGGCACCATCTTCTCCGTGGACACCGCGTCGGGTACGTACGTCGCGCGCTGCCCGCGCTTGACGACGTTGAACGGCAGCGACAGGTCGTGCCCCATCACCGGATCGACCACGATGTAGCTGTCGCGACAGGTCGCGTAGATGGCGCCGTTGCCGCCGGTGACCGACGACAGGCGCGACTCCAGCGCTCGCACGGCGAGCTCGTAGCGCCAGTAGATCCCCTCCTGGTTGGCTGCGCCGCGCCCGACCTGGGCGCCGGCGGAGCTGGCCGAGGGACCGGCGTCGGCGCCCTGTGCGTAGCGAACCTGCCCGCAGGCGTAACCCACGCGCGGGTCATCGAACGCGCGCACGAGCGCCCGCGCGGCGTCGGGCCGCCACAGCGCGTTGGCGTCGGAGAACGCGACGATCTCGCCGCGCGCCCGCTCCACGGCGGCGTCCTGCGCTCGGACCTTGCCGCCGCGCGCCAGCTCCAGCACGAGGTCCGCGCCGGCCTCGCGGGCGCGCGCGGCGGTCGCGTCGGTGCAGCCGTCGCACGCGACGATCAGCTCCAAGCGCTCGCGCGGGTAGTCGAGGGCGAGCGCGTTCGCCACCCGCTCGGCGATCACCGACTCCTCATTGTGGGCGGCCACGATCAGCGAAAGCTCGGGCAGCTCCGCCGATACCGGCGCGGGGGGCGTGGAGCTCTTGCCGGCGCCCCTCGCCCACGCGATCGCCGCCAGCGCAGCGGCGTACCCGAGCTGCGTCCACACGATCAGCCCGGCGCAAACCCAGAAGACGACCTCGAAAGCGAGCACGACCCCGGGATTCTGGCGGACCGCACGGCGAGCACCCGCCGCCACCACTTCGCGGGAGTAGGCTGCGGATCATGAGCTACACGATCAAGAACCTCCGCGATACGCCCGACAGCGCCCCGAAGGCTGGCCTCGGCGAGCTGGGCGAGGCGCACTTCCCGCGCGAAGAGCTGGACGCCGAGTCGACGGGCCTCGCGTACCACGTCCTGCGCCCCGGCAAGCGTCTCCCGTTCGGCCACCGCCACGACCACGCCGAGGAGGTCTACGTGGTGCTCGCGGGCGGCGGGCGCATACGTCTCGACGATGAGATCGTCGACGTCGGCGAGCTCGACGCCATCCGCGTGGCCCCGCCGGTCAAGCGTGGTTTCGAGGCGGGGCCGGACGGCCTGTCCGTGCTCGTCTTCGGCCCCCACCACGAGGGCGACGGCGAATTGCTCCAGGACTTCTGGACGGCCTGACGGGGCTCAGCCGCCGAGGAGCTGCTCGTACAGGGCGATCGTGCGCGCCGCGATCGAGCTCCACGCGTACGGGCCCGCGGCCGCCTCGCGTGCGCCGCCGGCCATCGCCGCGAGCGCGGGGGGGTCCGCGAGCAGCTCGCTGAGCGCGTCGTGCAGGGCGCCCGCGTCCCCCGCGGCGAACGTGCGCGCCGCGCCGGTGCTCGCCAACTCGGGAAAGCCGCCCACGTCGCTCAGCAACAGCGGCTTGCCGAAGGCGAGCGCCGTGAACAGCACCCCCGACTGGTCGATCTCGCGGTAGGGAAGCACCACGAGCGCGGCGCGGCGGAAGTACGCCGGCAGCTCGTCGTCGGTGACGAAGCGCGGCACGAACCGCACGCCAGCCGGGGCGCCGGCGATCAGCGCCGAGATGTCCATGCGCGGCATCCCCACGATCCACAGCTCCGCGCCCTCGATCCCCCGCCAGGCGTCGAGCAGCAGATCGATGCCCTTGTACGGGCGCATCAGCCCGAAGCACAGCACCACCGGCTTGCCGGTCGCCGACGGCAGGGCGTCCTCGCGCTCCGGAGAAGCGTCGGCCAGGTGCGCGAATGCTCCGTGCGGGATCACGTGCACGTGTCGCGGGTCGATTCCCAGCTCGCCGGTCAGGCGCGCGCGGCCGTGCTCGGAGTGGACGACGATCGCGTCGAAGCGGTCGTACAGTCGCCGCTGCGCCGCGCGTTGGCCCGGCCGTGCCTCGCGCGGGAGGATGTCGTGGGCGGTCAGCACCAGCGGGCGGCCCGCCGGCAGCAGCCTGCCGTCGAGATGCTGCACCGCCAGCCACTGGAAGTGCACGACGTCGGCGGTGCGGGCGGCGCGGCGGTAGCGCAGCATGTCGGGGACGTGCTCGGCGAGCTTCACCGCCCGCCGCACGCGGGCATCTCCGACGTGCGCCGCGAGGCGGTAGAAGAGCTCTCGGCGCGCGTAGCCCTGCGCCGGCGGGACGGGTCCGTGCGCGAAGCGGCTCGTGTACAGCTCGACCTCCGCGCCCGCCGTCGCCAGCGCCGCACACAACGCGTGGTCGTAGGGCGGCGTGTAGGCCGAGGGATCGACGATGTGGACGCGCATCGGCAGTGCGGGCGTGCGAGCGCTCAGCGTCCGGCCAGCGGCTCCACGTAGCGCAGGAACGGCTCGATCTCGAGCGGTCGGCCCGTCGCCCGCTCTACCAGGGGCATCGTGTCGAGCCGGCGTCCGTAGCGGTGCACGCGCTCGCCGAGCCAGCTCTGGATCGCGCCCACCTCGCCCCTGCGCAGATCGTCCTCGCGCGAGCCGAGGTCCGCCTCCAGCGCCTCCCACAGCTGGGCGGCGATCAGGCAGCCGAGGGCGTAGCTGGGGAAGTAGCCGAAGCTGCCCGCGCCCCAGTGGACGTCCTGGAGGCAGCCGAGGGCGTCGGAGGGGACCTCCACGCCGAGCAGCCGCTGCATCGCCTCGCACCAGGCGGCGGGAAGGTCGACGACGGCGAGCTCGCCTTCGATCAGCGCGAGCTCCAGCTCGAAGCGCACGACGATGTGCAGCGGATAGGTGAGCGGGTCCGCCGAGACGCGCACCGGCGTCGGCTCGACGCCGACGAGCGCCGCGTGCAGCTCCGCGGGGGCGATCGCGAAGCCCCCTCCAGAGAGCCCGTCGGCCAGCACCTCGGCGAACGCGGGGCTGCGCGCGACGTGGTTCTCCCAAAGCTTGCTCTGGGACTCGTGGATCGACATCGACGTGCCGCGGTCGAGGTTGGTGCGGTCCAGCGCGCCGTCGATCTGGCGCTCGTAGAGGGCGTGGCCGTACTCGTGCAGCGAGCTCAAGAGCGACTCGACCTGGCGGTCGCTGTAGCGGGTGGTCACGCGGGAGTCACCGGCGCCGATCCACGCGCTGAACGGGTGCGCGGAGACGTCCACCCGCCAGCTCTCCGCGTCGACGCCCAGCCGCCGCAGGGTGCTCTCCACAGCCGCCTGCTGCGCGGACACCGGCGCCTCGATCGAGCGCCGCGGCGAGCGCACGCTCGCCTCCGCGGCGAGCGCGGGCAGCGTCTCGGCGAGGGCGCCGAACACGTGGCGCAGCTCGGCCGTGCGCAGCCCGTAGTCGTAGTCGTCGAGCAGCGCCTCGTACGTGCTCTCGCCGTTCTCGGCCACGCACTGCCCGTAGTCGCGCGCGAGCTCCACGTTGCGCTCCAGAGCGGGCACGAACGCGGCGAAGTCGTCGTTCTCACGCGCCACGCGCCAGCTCTCCTGACCGGCAGCGCTCGCGCGCGCGAGCTCGGCGGCGAGCGCCTCCGGGACGCGCCGGGCTCGCTCCCAGTCGCGCCGCGCGAGGCGCACGATGTCGCGGTCGACGTCATCGAGTGCCTGCCCGTCGATCTCCTGCAGCCACTCTCCGATCTCGGCCGCCGTCGCGCGCTCGTGCGCCAGCCGCGCGAGCACGCCGAGCTGCTGTGCCCTCGCCCCTGCCCCCGCCGCGGGCATCATCACCAGCTGATCCCAGCTCGCGAGCATCTCGATCGAGGCGAGATCCGTGAGCTCGGCCATGCGCTCGCGCAGCTGCTCCAGGGCGTTCATCGGCTAGAAGGGTATGCATCTCTAGCTTTCGAGGCTTGCCACCTGAACGGCGTCGATCCGCGCCTGGCTCGCTACGGTCGGGCCCGCGCCCGCGGTCAGTTGCATGCACGACAGTTCGACAGTCGCCGGCGCCGACAGGCTCACGGCGCCGTCCAGCGGCACCGTCTCGGCGGCCACCGTGGGGCCGCTCACGTACGGGACGGTCGCCGAAGCTTCGGGCGACGGGCTGGGCGCGCCCTTGAGCACGCACGTCGCCTCCTCGGTGGCTTCGCCGGTTGCGTCTTCGTTGGCGATCTTCACGCTCGCGCTGAGCGCGTAGTGACCGGCGGGCACCGTCAAGCTGAGGATCCCCCCGGCGGAGCCGGACAGCGTCACGCTGCCGCTCTGGCTTGCCGCGTAGGCGTTGCTCGGGCCCCGCGGCCCGGTGGCGCCCGCCGGGCCGGTGACGCCGCGCGAGCCGGTCGCGCCGCGCTGGCCGCGTCCGCCGCGCGGGCCGGGCGGACCGGTCTCCTCCCAGTTGAGTTCGGCTTCCTTATGCCCGCACTTGGCGTGGGTGGCCGTGTTGATCACGCGCAGCGCTCCGCTGCGCTTTCTGTAACAGCCGTGGATGATCCCCTCGGGCCCCGGGATCGCCGCCCACGCGACGGCGCCGAGCGCGGCAAACAGCGCGAGCGTGCACAGTGCGAGCGCTGGCGAGGGTCTGTGTCTGAGGATTCTGCGCATCACATGCACTCCTTGTGTCGTTGACAGCGACCGCCAGGCCGTGCGAGCGTACGCGGCCGCGTGTCCGAGATCGAGCTGACCTACTGTGTGGTCAACACATCCCAGCGGGAGCTGTTGCTGCGCGGCCTCGACGCGATCGCGCGTGAGCGCGAGGCCGTACCGTTCGCCACGGAGGTGCTCGTGCTCGACAACGGCTCGCGCGACGGCTCCGCGCAGGCGGCGCGCGAGCACCCGGCGGTGGACGAGACGATCGCGCTGCCCGAGCGCCGCGGCAAGGCCGAGGACGACTCCGAGCTGCTGCGCCGAGCTCAAGGCCGTTACGCGCTGCTGCTCAACGAGGACTCCGAGCTTCGCCCCGGAGCCACGCTGGCGCTCTGGCAGGCGCTCCAGCAGCGCCCACAGGCGGCCTGCGCGGGCGCGAGGCTGGTCCAGGCGGGCGGTCGCCCCCAGGCGTGCGCGTGGCGCTTTCCGACGCTCGGCACGGCGCTGGCGGGTGCGCTCATGCTCCATCGCCTGCTCGTCGTGCAGAGCAAGGGCGAGCGCACCCGCGAGGTCGACTGGTGCCAGTCCTCGGCGCTGCTCGTCCGCCGCGATGCCGCCGCGCAGGTCGGCTACCTGGACGCGGACTTCTTCGTGTACTCGGACGAGGTCGACTTCGCCCGACGCCTGCGCGATGCCGGCTGGCTCAGCGTGTACGTGCCGCAGGCGCTGGCCGTCCACCGCGAGCAGCTCGCCACGGGCGCGCTGCCCGAGCGGCGGATCGTGGAACTCGCGCGCGGACGCGACATGTACATGCGAAAGCACCACTCGCCGGCAGCCGCTCTCGCGGTGCGGTGGCTGACCGCGTGGAGCTACGCCGTGCGCGCGCTCGCCGCGCTCGCGCTCCCCGGGCACGACCCCCGCCGCTACTGGCGCCACGTGAGCGCCAACCTGTGGCCGCGCCGCGGCGAGGGCCTGCGCGAGGCGGCGGCCGCCTACAACCGCGGACAGGGCGGCTGAGCCGCCCGCCCACCTGCTAGTGGCCCGAGGTCGCGGGTTCGACCCCCGTCGCTCCCGCTCCTGGCACCGCATGGTGCTCAAGGGGTGCTCCCCGGTTTTCGAGGGGTGTTCCCCGGTTTGGCAGTAGGCTTGGAAGTAGGCGGCGAAGGCGGGTTGTGGTTTGATCGCCACGACGCGCCCGTCGTCCTGCCAGATCTGCTCGAATAGGGTTGCGAGTAGGCGGTGGCGCTCGGCGGGGGCGTGCTCGCGCTCCCAAAAGCTGGAGAAGTCGGCGAGCACCTGTTCGGCTTCGGTGAGTTGTGGGTCGGCGGGGGGTGCTAGGCGCTCTAGCTCGTCTTGGACTGCTTGGCGTCGCATGATGTATTGCGCTTTGGTGAGGTCGCCGAGTACGAATAGGTCTTGCAGGCGGCGTAGCTGCTCGGCAAGTTCCCCGCGCCGGTCGGGTCCGGTGCCTTCTTGGTTTGCTTGCCGGGTGATCGTGTCGAGCACGATTGCTCGCAGGTGCTCGTCGCGCTGGAAGGCTCGCAGCCAGTCGGCAAGCTGGTTCTCGAGTGGCTCGGCCTTGGTGATCGGCTGCTCGCAGCCGTGGCCGTGGCGCCTGCCGGAGCATAGGTAGCGGCGGACGGGTGGCCGTGATCCGCGGTTGCCGTGCATCCGTGCTCCGCAGCGCTCGCAGCGTAGTAGCTTGCTCAGCAGGTACTCGTCGGATGGTGGGCTCGGCTGCTTGACCTTCGCCTTGTAGGCGCGGCGTTCTTGTACTCGGTCGAACAGGTCCTCGGGGACGATCGGCTCGTGAAGTCCCTTGATTGCCTTGGTGGTGTCGCGCTGCCCTGAGACATACCCGCAGTAGGCGGCGTTGCGGAGCATGTCCCTTACGGTGTCGGCGCAGAACTCGCGGTCCTTGGCGGTGCGTGCTCCCTTGGCGTTCAGCCACGCGGCGAGCGAGCGGTCTGACTCTTGCCCGGTGTCATAGCGCTCGAACAGTTGCAGCACGAGCGGGGCACGCCACGGGTGCAGTATGGCGAGCTTCGTCGTCTCGTCACGAACGTATCCCCACGGGAGCAGCCCGACTAGGTGTCCCTGCCTGGCCTTCTCGGCGAGCCCGCTGCGCGTCCAAAACGACAGCGACACCGAGTAATACTCATCGAACATCTCGTTGATTGACTCGGCGAGGAACGACGACGGCTCGGACGGGTCATCACCGAGCGGCTGCGATACCGAGATAACCTGGATGTTCAGACGCTCGCGAAGGAGCTGCTTGTACCGGCGCGACTCGGACTGATTGCGCGCAAAGCGCGATGTGTGAAAGACGAGCACAACGTCGAACATGCCCTTGGCGGCGTCTGCCATGAGTCGCTGAAAGTGGGGTCGGGCGTCGGACTTTCGCCACGCGGAGTGAAGGTCGCAGTATTCTTCGACGATCTCGATCCCGTTCTCTTGGGCCCATTCGTGAATCTTCTTACGTTGCGCTCCGGGGGAGAATCCCTCGCCTTGCTCCTCGCTTGACTCGCGGATGTAGGCGGCGCCGCGCTTAGCCACGATCGCCTCCAGTTGGGCCGTTGTATCTTCCGCGACGCAGCCACCAGTCGGCAAACCAGTTGGCGAAGGCGTCAAGGTCGCGGACGCTATCGCGGTATCTTGATCCTGCATGGGAGTCTGTACCTCCTGTGTCGGGCCGGGGGCGTTGGAGCGCCGCCCGGCCACTTTGCTTGGATGCCGACATTGTACCTCGAACGGGCGCGGGACGCGACCTGCGCCGAGACGGCCGCGCCTCGCGAGTCTGTGCCGGCCGGCTCGCTCCGCGATCCCGCTTGTTTGCTTGTTCATCGCTCATTGCGGCGCCTCTCTGTCGATTTGGCCCAGTGCTTGATCCGGGCTCTCGCGATCGGGACATAGTCGGCTTCGCGCTCGATCCCGAGGAAGCGGGCGCCCTCCATCACGGCGGCGGCGCCAGTGCTCCCGCTGCCCGCGAACGGGTCGAGCACGATCGCCCCGCATCCCGCGTCGCGGAGCGGCGGGGTGAGTAGTCGCACGAGCCAGCGCATGAGGTCGAGCGGCTTTACGGTTGGGTGAAAGTTCGCGACGGGGTTGGCTTCGGCCGCGGGTAGCTGCTCAGGGCGGAGCTTGAATGTTTGTGTGACGCGCCGCTGTAGGTGCTCGCAGCCAGCGTCGCGCTGGCGCCTAGAGGGCTTGGTGCAGAAGTAGAATCGGTGACGCTCTCCGAGCAGATGCAGCGGGCAACTTCGCTCGCACTGCAAGGACGCGCAGGTGCGACCGTGGGAGAGTATTACGTTGGCCGGTCGGCGCCCGCGCGCTCGGTGGTGGGAATTCGCCGCGCGGCAGCCCTCGATATTGAGCGCCCCCGTGCCGTGCTTTGTGAAGTTGTGTTGGAGAGTGCCGTCGCATGGCTTACGGGCGAGGACGATCGGTTCGACGGTCGGCCGCAGGGCAGTGGAGAACCCGTGCGGTAGTTGTCGTGAGGCCGGGAAGCCGCCGCCATGCAGCCACATGAGTATGTCTCGGATCTCAAACCCCGCATCTTCAAGGCCGCTCGTGAGACGGTGAATGGTTCTTGTGGTGGAGAACGCCGCCAGGTGCGCGCCGGGCTTCAGGACACGAAGACACTCTCGCGCCCACTGTTCGCAGAAATGCTGAAACGCCACGCTTGGGCTCGCGCGTGAGCGGCGTCCGTACGATGGCTGTGGGTCGAGCTGTATCGGGTGATCCCAGCCGACGTTTGCAATATTGATCCCGTAGGGTGGGTCAGTGATCACCGCGCCGATGCTTGAAGCGTCCAGCTTCGGTAGTAGCACCAGACAGTCGGCGCTCCTGACTTCCCATCGACGGCGCGTGTTCAACGGTGGTGTCATGTTCACCTTTCGCTACTTGGGCGCGGTTCTCCGAGCCAGTTCACTTTGCGGTTGGGCTGATCGGCGGTGGTGAAGATGTCGGCAAATGGTCCTCGTGCGGTGAGGTCGTCGAGGCTCACGAATGAGACGGGGATGGCGATGCGGTGGTCCTTGCCGGGGTCTGACTCATATAGAGCGAGGGTGCGTTGTATGCGCTGCTGGATGCGTCTCTCTGATTGGTCGGCGAGCACGATCAGCAGGTGCGGCCATGATCGGTAGTAGCGGCGCCACAGCGGTTCGGCGGGCGCGTCGGGGGCTACGGCGGACGCCGGGCTGTAGTAGCGAAGCCTTGTGTAGCGGGTGATCTTGCTGGCTAGCTGCTCGGCGGGGCGCGCTGTGCCTCGGTCAAGCTCGATGAACCGCTGGTGCAGCACGAGCGCCCCGTCATCCGTGGTTTGCAGGTAGGTGAGCAGCGCGTCGGCGACCATGAGCTGTGGTGGCTTGCGTGCGCGCCCGGCCGATATGGGGTGCACTATCTCGTGCCGCCAAGAGTCCGGGCCACACTCGTCTCCCAGTTCGCGCGCCGCGTTCGTGAACGCGGCGCCGACATCGTTGACCGCGATGGTGTGCGCCCGCAGGAGCCCTTCGGCTTGCGCTCGCGTGGTAACTCGTCTGCGCTGCTCCGCTCGCGGCCCGGCAGTCTCGACGGCATCGGCGCCGTCATCGGTCGCGAACCAGAGCGAGAGGGTCCCGGGTCCCTGCACACGATCCACGAGGCCGCGCGCCTTTAGCTCTTCGAGTACGCGGCGCGTCCAGCGCAGCCGTGATTGCGGTGTGTAGAGCGCGTGGAGCTGGGTCGTGGTCAGCAGCCGGTGCTGGTAGAGCCCGGCGAGCATCGCGGGCGCCACGCCCGGCAAAGCGCGATGGGTGGCGGTACTCACGGCTGGCTCACCGTCGTGGCGGGCGCGCTCCACGGCCGGTCGGGGTCGGTGCCCGAGCCACGGTTGCGTCCTTGTCCGGCTTCTAGGTGCTCCCGTATCCGCTCATCGAGGGTGTCTAGTTGGGTGATCGTCTCGGCGGCGCTCGCGCGCCCGGACGCCGCGTCGATCACCGGCTGAATCTCCGTTACCTTGTCGGGCTGGTAGCAGGCGGCGTAGGCGTCCTCGATCGACTCGCCGCTGAACATGAAAGGCGAGGTCAGCGCGCCCTTGTGTGTCACCTGGGCGATGAACCGCCAGCGTGGCAGGCCGGTGATCGCGCTCGCGGGTGGGTCTGCGCTCCACTCTCTTGCGATCAGACCGGCGGCGTGTGCGTCGAGCGCGGTGGTTATCAGATGGCTGCGGTTGGTGGTGAGCGCGTTTAGGGTCTGCTTTGTCAGCCGCTCGGGGTTTTGATTGAGCAACGTGGCCCTGACCCCATACTTCGCCGTCTGCTCCAACAGCGCGGCGAGGTTCCCCCCTGCTGCACCGTCATAGGTCTGGACCTCATCGAGAAACAGGTGAAAGGGTGGCCGCTGCTCGGGTGTGACGTTCGCACGGCCCTTCGCGGCATGGAGCATGTCGAACACGAGCAGGCACGCCACGAGCTTGTCCTTGGCACCCCCCGCGCCGGGACACGCGAGCACGATCTTGCGTTCGTCCATCGCGCGGCGGATGTCATAGCTCGATGACTGTGAGCCGAGCAGCGCCGCGAGCTGGGTCGATGAGCGCAGACGGTCGATCAGGTCCGTTACGGGTGTGATCGCCTCCTCGCTCAACCTGGGAACCGCTCGGCGAAAAACTGACGCCGCGCCGGTGAGAGATACGGGAGCGCGACGGCGAGCCAGTCGGGGTTGCCGAGCAACGTTGGCATTTGGAAGATCGTGGGCTGTAGCCCATCGGGCAGCACGGCTGCTAGCTCGATCAGCGCGCCGGCGGCCTGTGTTGTGAGGGTGAGCGCACGGTTGTTACGCTCTCCCCACTGCAACGCCGATGCGAAGCTGTCAACGATCGCCTCGACCCGGCACTCGGCTGCCTCGGGGTCAAGACCACGCGCAGCAAACAAGTTCCAGCCGGGTTGACCGTCGCGGCTGCGCGGCCCGACGAGGTCGAGTTCGATGATCCGCTCGGCCAGCTCGGGCTCGGTGAGGCACGCCTTGACGCGCTTTACCGCGTCGAGGTGAGGGTCGAGGATCAGCCCGCCGTGCCCCGATCTGACGATGTGCAGGAATTGGCTTAGTGCTAGCTCGGTCTTCCCCCACCGGCTACGCCCAGCTACATAGGAGAAGAACGAGTCCTCAGCGCGCAGGCCGACATGCCGCTCGCCGTCCTCATTCGCCACCCGCCCGAGCGGTATTAGGCCGGGCTGCCCGGTGAACGTGGGGAGCGCCCTTGGCGCGGGATAGACCGCTGGCCCGAGACGCAGGACTTCCGGGGCGGCGCAGTGAACGGTCGGCGGCTTAAGGAACCCCGCCACTTCCCGCGCGGTGACGTAATCCTTGCGCCCCGGCCGGAATAGCCCGGTGTCCATGCGCCGGTCAAACCACGCGCGTCGGCCGGGGAGGTCCGATCCGGCGAACGCGACGCCCAGGAACCTAACGCCGACGACCCGCAGGGAGTTGGCGCCCTGCATCGCATCAAAGCAGCCGAGCAGCCCGTGAAGGCAGGAGACGGCGGCGCCTCGCTCGGGTGAACTTGCCCGGATCAGGACTTGCAGCCGGAACAGTGGTTCGGCTTGCACGAGCTTCGCGCTCAGCTCCTCGCGGGCAGCGCGCTGCTCGACCATTTCCGCCGGGCGCCGCCGACCGACTGGGCGTCCGCCGCCGAGCCCCGTGCGGGGATCACGCCCGTCACCCGTCACGCCGCCTTCCAGCCGGCGTGCTTGCTTGAGCAGCCGGCGCCGCAGACGCCTACGGGTCGCCGGCACGGTCGGCAAGAGATCGACGGCTATCTGTGCGCGGTCGCCGTGCTCGTGATTCAGACGCGAGAGGACTTGAGCGAAGCTCTGCAACGGGTCGGGCTGGAGCGGGAGCTGCGCGAGCGGTTCACTACTCGGCCGCGCGAGACGCAGCTCCGCCCGAACAATCTGCACCCTCGCAGTTGTAGGCGCGGGGTCCGGGGTTGCGTCGGGCTCGATCACGCGCGCTTGCACGCGGTCATAGGCGCCGAGCGCCGCGCGGACCGCCGGCAGCGCCCGCTCGGGCACACTGAGCGAGTAGCGCATCCGGCCCTCGGGGTCGGTGTCGAGCAGCACGCGCACCGCGCGGGCGCGGGGGTCCAGCCAGCCGCCGACGAGACGGCGCACACGCGAGAGCTGAGCGGCACAGCGCAGCACGGCGTCAAGGCTCGGGTCGAACGAGTCGGGGGCGAGTACCACGAGCCGGACCCTGGAGGCGAGCGAACGACGACTAGCGACGACACGAGCCGCGACACCCACCGGACACGATCACAGCCACAGCAGGCAGCGCAGGCAGTAACCGCAGGGCGGCGCCACCGGCGATCGCGGGAGAGGACTGCAGGCGACTGACGAGCGACACAGCCACCAGGCCGGCGACGACCGCCAGGAGCGGTCGAGAGTCCTGTGATGGCTGGCGGTTCACAGCGAGATACCTGCGCACATAGACTTCTCGCAGAATCCGTGCCGCCAAGAAACGGCGCCAGGGCAGGTGAAAGACGCCAACCGCAGCAAATCCCCAAGGAACCACAGGCGGACCCTCAGCCGGTCCCGTAGACGGGCCTTGAGCCGGTCCCTGAAGCGGTCCCCAACCCTCATGGGCGCCTTCCGCGCCGAGACTTCACGGCGCTCGCCCGGATTGCCTGCTCGAGGACGCGCCGTGCAAAGGGAGGCGGCACCGCGTTACCGATCTGCTCAAACTGGCGGGTGCGGGCCCCCTGCCACGGGTAATCCGCAGGGAAGCCTTGAAGCACAGCAGCCTGAGCGATCGTCACTCGCGCGGCGCTCTCGCCTCGCCGCTGAGGGTATCGGCCGGGCGGGTCGGCCGCGTTGTGCTTGTGTCCGCCGGGATGTACCCGCCGGTCACACGCGACGGTGGTGGCGGGACGCTCGCGCGTCCAGACTGGTACGCCTTTAGCCCGGAACGTGCAATAAGCGTCCGGATGTGATGGCGGGCTCGCGCTCGGCGGCCGGGGGCGGTCGAGTGTGGTGTCGTTGCGCGTGGCGGTGGCCGTCGCGGGCGGTTCAGGGAGTCGCAGCGGCTGTGTTGCCGGTTCGCGGGCAGGAGTGATCGCGGACGTGGCCGGGAGATGCTTGATTGGTGAGTCGGCCGGCTGGCGCTGTTAGCCGGTGGGCGCTGGGAGCGTTTTGAGCTTCGTGAACGCTTCGACGAGCTCGGTGGCCCAGGGCCAGGTTTCTTGTAGGTGGAGCTTCGCGCGCCGCCCGGAGAATGCGAGGCGTCCGGCGACGTGGAGGAGCCGGTAGCGCAGCCGCTTGGGCTCGGCTTTGGCGAGCTGCCCGTCGAGCAGCAGCGCCTGTGTCCAGACGATCAAGTCGTGCGCGAGCATCACGATCTCCAACCACACCTCGTTCAGCGCGAACTCTTTGAACGGGAACTTCGCCAGCCCGGTGTCCTTGTCGTCACGGATGCGGTCCTCGATGTGGGCATGCTGGCGGTGGCGGCACTCCAGCACGGCGATGTTTTGGTCGGCCTGGTCGGTGAGGATCGCCTGGAAGCGGTAGCCGTCGCGGTCGGTGAACGACAGTTGCGCGCCGGGGTGCGGGCGCTCGCGGCGCACGATCAGCCTGGATCCCTGTGGCCAGGCGGACAGCTCGACGCGGCCGGTGATCTCGGCAACCTGCCCGTTTTCGCGGGCCGATCCGTCCTTCTCGAGCGCCACCACCCAGGTGTCCTCGGGGATCTGGAGGATCGCCGCGCGGACCTGCTCGGTCAGCTCATAGCCAACGGAGAAGCGCATGTTCGCGTCGCGGCAGTAGTCAGCCAGGGCGTGCGTCGCGCCTGCCGAATCTGAGCGCACCAGGATCTGAAGGCTCTCGATGTGCTCGGCGGGGATCTGCTCGAGCGCCCGGTCAGCACCGCCTGGTGGTCTGCGGCGGTGTTCGCGCCAGCATTCCCTGGTCTGAGCAGGCCGCCGAGTGCCTCCCGCGTCTCATCGGCGTAGGCCGCCAGCGGGTGAAACCCGTAGCCGCCCTTGTAGTTGCCGGCCGCGTGCTCCTTCTCCGAATGCGCGGTGATGAGTGTCGCGTCGACGTCGATCGTCAAGGACTCGGGCGCGCCGTGGCGCTCCCAGAACCGCTCGCGCGCCCGGGCGTGCGCCGCGCGCAGCGCGTCCAAGGACCCAGGCTCTGAGGCGATCCGGTCGATCACCCGGAACGCCGTCGAGTCAGACGCGACCGCACCGAACAGCGCCTCCTGCTCGCGCACCGTCCCCAGATCTGAGACGCACTCGCCGCCGTCGGCGAGCATCACCGCCAGATCCCGGATCACGCGCCCCGGATCATGACCACGACGGCGCTGCTTGATCCCGGCCAGGCGCAGCGACAGTGCCCGCGTCAGCCCGAGCCGGTCGGCGACCTGAGCGAGCAACGCGCTGCCCGTATGCGAAACCAACCCCGCTCCGTCCGCGCTGACTTCTACGGTTACCCGGCGTCCATCACGCATCACCCTCAAGGTGAACCTCCAAGCTAGGGATTCCCAGGATCTGAACACCCCAAAGAATCCCCGCCGCACCGGACGTTCCGCGCCCCCGGCTCACCCCGGGGGCGCGGTCATTACTGCACGCGCAGGGCTAGACAGGCCGGCGGCGAGCATCGTCGGCGCGGGATCGCACACCAGCCGGGGTCGTGCGCCGTGCTGGCGCCCATCGAGACATGCTGGCCGCGTCTCGGCCCACGCGCCCGAGCGGCGTGCTCGCGCGAGACATGCCCGGCTCGTCGATCCCCCGTGGCTGCTGCCCGCCGTGACGATCGTTAGGGCGGGCCGGGCCGTCATGCCCCAGCCGAGCGCCTCGGCCATGCTCACCCACGGCAGTAGGTCGCGCTCGTCATCGGGCACGCCCGGCCGCCGAGCGTTGTAGGAGCGGTGCGTCGGCTCGGGCAGACTGACCGGCCCGTCGCGAGACGCGATCAAGAAAGCGCGCCTGCGGGTCTGCGGGACGCCGTAGCGCTCGGCACTGAGGATCCCAGCTGCAGTCTCGTATCCGCAGGCGCCAAGCAGGCCGGCGAACAGGCTCCACAGCTCGAGCACGGCGGGGACCTGCTCTAGCGCGATCCAGCGCGGGCGTAGCGCCAAGGCGTAGCGCAGCGGCTCGACCGTCAGCAGCGAGCGGGTGTCCCGGCAGCCTTCACGCCACGCCTTGCGGCTGTCCTCACCGGCGGCGAGCTCGTGCGCGCACGCGATCAGCAACGGCTTGTCGAGGCGCCCGAGGCCCTTCCCGGCGGTCGAGTAGGCCTGACAGGGCGGTGAGCCCACCAGCCCCCATACGGGCTCGAAGCGCAACGGGTCAAGCTCGGCTACGTCGGCCTGTAGGCGTTCGTGGCCGGCAGCCGTCGCGGTCTCGCACGCCCACCGATCAATCTCGATCCCTAGCGCACTCAGACCGAGCATCGCTAGCGCCTCATCCCAACCGCCGGCACCCGCAAACAGGTCGAGGATTCTCCCCGGCTGCTTCACGGGCGTCCGCAACGCTCGGCGTGTCACTCGATCCCTCACGACCGACCTCCTCGGAGGCCTCGGCGCCCATATTGAGCCAGGTCGGTTCCGCGCGCTGGCTCGGGCGCGCAACTGACAGGCCGGCGAGTCTGCCGGGCGCGGGGTAGCGCGGGCGCGTGCTGGCGGCTGTCACACGATTCACACAAAAGCCCGACCGACTGGCGCCTGGTGTCGGTCGCGCGGTTGCCGTCGCGGTCATATCCGCCCCAGCGACACCACTGCAACCCAGCGGCCTCGGCTTCTGCCTCCAGCTTTTCGATCGTCGCGAAAAACTCGGGGTAGAACAGCTTCAGCATGGCGCGCTCCTTGGCCGCCGACGCGAACGCGCCGCAGTTGCACTCGCCGCTTCTGTGCATCAGCGCGGCGGCGTCTGACTCGGGGACATTGTGCTCCGAGCGGTAACGGCGCATGTCCTCCCCCGTCCAATCGATCAGGGGGTTTGCGAACACCGCCGCAGTGCCGTTTAGCCGGTTGATTGGTTCGCGTTTTGATCGGCGCCGGCTCTCCGCGCGGCGGATGCCTGTGAGGAACAACACTCGTGCTCGGCGGGAGTGACCGACCTTGCTCTCGCGCAGGAGTGCCCTAATCTGGCGCTCCTTGAGAGCTTTGTAGGACTGGGTGTGCATCGCCGGGCCGGGGAACCCAATGCCGCGTTCGACGGTGCCGTTCTTGCGGACAGTGCCGCCGAGCACGAGCTTGCGGAAGGCATCCCCGGCGTGCATGACACGCAAGGGCTTGTCGATCCACTGCGCGAAGTCAGCGACGAACTCGGCTACACCGGGGACGGCGGTCCCGGTGTCGATGAACGCTAGGCCGTCGTAGTGCTCGCGGCAGCGGTGCGCGAGCACAGTCGAATCGTTACCACCGCTGAACAGGCACCATGCCGCGACGGGGTTGTGCTCAGCCTGCGCCCGTGCGACGACCTTGTCGGGGTCCCCCTGTAGCGTGTTGGTGTTACTCGGGGTGCTCATCGTTTTGTCCTCCTATCAACGGTGGAGCCGGGAGCTGCGGCTGGTGGTTGGGCGGTTAATCTGCTCTCGCTTGGCAGTGACGGTGTGGGTGGCTGGGCGTACCCGTAGATGCCGGCGCGCTCGCCGATGGGGTTGCTCGGGGCGAATGGGCCGACGCGGGTGACGTGGCCGGCGTAGTTGCCCTCGATGGTTTCGATGTGTCCTTCGGGTAGGACGCGCGCGACGATCCCGACGTGGTCGCTTTTGCTCGGTCCGTTGCCGTAGAAGACCGCGTCTCCTGGCGAGGGTCTCGCGGTCGCGGGTAGCACCCGGCCACCGTGTTCAGCGACCCACGTGTAGAGCGCGCCGGAGTAGCCGTAGATGGCGGTGGAGCCGGGTAGGGGAATCCCGGCGTGCTGCCATACCCAGGCGGCGAACAGCGAGCACCATTCCTCGCAGGGGCCGTAGATCGTGCACTGGGTGCCTGGTGGGTGTTCGCTTTCGCCGAGTTGGCTTTCTGCGACCTTGACGATCTGTGAGCCTGCCGAGCTCACCCGCTCCTACGCCCGGCGCGCGTTCACGCTCACAGGCAAACTCACCAACAACCAGACACAGCAGCCAATCGCAGGCGCCATCCTCGAAATACTCCAACAGGACCAAGGCGCCAGCACGCTCACCCCCATCCGCGACGCCATCACCAGCCCGACCGGGGCATTCACCGTCCCGATCCCCGGCGGACCATCACGGGTCATCGAGGTGGCCTACCGCGCCCTCTCAACCGACGCCACCTATGCCGCCAGCGCCCGCGTACGCGAGACCGTCAAGGCAGGCGTAAAACTCAACATCAGCTCGCGCGCCACCAGCCCTACCGGCACGATCATCCTCACCGGGCGAGTACAAGGACCGATCCCACCCCAAGGCACGCTCGTCGAGCTAATCGTCAAGTACCACGGGCGATGGGAGCCACTACGCAAACCCCGCACCAACCACAACGGCTACTTCAAGGCCGCCTACCAATTCCAAGGCGCCATCGGACGCTTCCCATTCCAGGCAGAAGTTCCGCTCGGCCAAGCCAGCTTCCCCTACACACTCGGCTACAGCAACATCGTCAACGTCACCACCGGATCGTAGAAGAGACGCCCTCTGTCGCCGCCCGGACACTCCCCGCTGGCGGTGACGGGCTTGCAGCACGTTGCGCAGACGACGGCGGGGGTCAGCTCGGCACCGTAAGAGCGGTGGCGGTTACGCAGCGTCGGCTCAAGCGGAGGCGGGGGTGGGTACGCTATTGGCCGACAGTCGCCCTTTATTGCTCGAAGGAGTCTTGTTGTGGATCAGGTCTTGCGACTGGATCGTGTGTGGAAGGGGTTTGATCGTGGGCGCCAGCGGGTGTCGGTGCTGGAGGATGTGTCGCTGACGGTCGCTGCCGGGGAGATCGTCGCGGTGGTGGGCACGCGCGATCAGGGCAAGACGACGCTCCTGAAGGTCGCCGCAGGCGTGGAGCAGCCGGATCGCGGCTCGGTTCGCGTCGGTGGCGTTGAGCTGAAGGGTCTGAAGGATCGGGATTTGGCGCAGGTGCTGCGAACCGACATCGGGCTGGCTTCGAGGGACGGGCCGCGTATACGAGCACGGATGCGCGACTACGTTGGCCTTCAGTTGTCGGCGGGCCGGTGGTTGGGCAGGCGGGAGCGGCGCCTGCGGGTCGCCGAGGCGCTTGAGCGGCTGGGGGTAGCGGAGTGCGCGGATATGCGGTGGGGCGAACTCTCGGATTGGCAGCGAGCCCGCGTCGAGCTCGCGCAGGCGATTGCCCCGAGGCCGCGGTTGGTGCTGGTCGATGATCTGATCCACGGGTTGGGTCTTGGCAAGACCGAGGAAGCCAACCAGCTCCTGCGTGAGCTGGCGAACGAGATCGGTTGCGGCGTGCTGATGGCTGTCTCCGACCACACGAGCGCCGCGCCATCCGATCGTGTCTGGCAGTTCGACCGGCACAAGCTCGTCTTGATGGCCGACCACACAAGCCACCAGCTCCCCACAATCCACCGGCCACGAGGGGTTCAACGGACGGCGCATGTTAGGCGGCCATGCTGATCGGAGGACCCTCCTGCCGCGCCCACGTCGGCATAGCTCGAACAGTTCTGCAAGGACACACATTGGTATATGGTGCCGTTCGATGTCGCGCGTAAACCCCGATGAGCTGCCGGGTAGCATGGTTGTCCTGGGCTTGGTCATCGAACATCCAGACGCGTCGGTCAAGGAGATCGCGCAGCTCGTTCGCAAGCGCTTTGCGCAAGCCCGTTTCGCATCATCAACTGCGCACGGCGCCCTGCCACGACTCGCCGAACGTCGCGGGGGCAGGGCGCCCTGCACCGAACGGACTTATGAGGCGCCGTCACCGGAGCGCTACAGCTCTCAGGATCGCTACCGAGCAACCAAGTATGGCATCAAAGTGTTCCGAGCATGGATGTACGACCTTCAGGAGGACGGAGAGACTGTTGGCCAACCGTCACAGCGGGAGGCAACTTTGGGTCGGATCGAGCTCGCGCGCATACAAGACGTGCCCCGGTTGATCGCAATGGCGCGAAAGGAAGCAGACGTGAGCGCGGACCTGTACGCGGCCGCTTCACTGAGGCTACGCAGCCATCTGGCACGGCGGCGGGATGATTCGCTCGACTTTGACCGCAAGACCAGGGAGGTGCTGCTGTATATGGAACCGCGGCACTGGTCTGAGCGTGCGGAGCGCTACCGAGAGATCGCCAACCGGCTCGAAGACATCAAGCAGGAAGCCGAGGCGGCGGGTGTGAAGTTCGGTGGTGCGTGAACTTGTGTTGGAGCTTGTGGGTGTGTGGAAGGGGTTTGATCGTGGGCGCCAGCGGGTGTCGGTGCTGGAGGATGTGTCGCTGACGGTCGCTGCCGGGGAGATCGTCGCGGTGGTGGGCACGCGCGATCAGGGCAAGACGACGCTCCTGAAGGTCGCCGCAGGCGTGGAGCAGCCGGATCGCGGCTCGGTTCGCGTCGGTGGCGTTGAGCTGAAGGGTCTGAAGGATCGGGATTTGGCGCAGGTGCTGCGAACCGACATCGGGCTGGCTTCGAGGGACGGGCCGCGTATACGAGCACGGATGCGCGACTACGTTGGCCTTCAGTTGTCGGCGGGCCGGTGGTTGGGCAGGCGGGAGCGGCGCCTGCGGGTCGCCGAGGCGCTTGAGCGGCTGGGGGTAGCGGAGTGCGCGGATATGCGGTGGGGCGAACTCTCGGATTGGCAGCGAGCCCGCGTCGAGCTCGCGCAGGCGATTGCCCCGAGGCCGCGGTTGGTGCTGGTCGATGATCTGATCCACGGGTTGGGTCTTGGCAAGACCGAGGAAGCCAACCAGCTCCTGCGTGAGCTGGCGAACGAGATCGGTTGCGGCGTGCTGATGGCTGTCTCCGACCACACGAGCGCCGCGCCATCCGATCGTGTCTGGCAGTTCGACCGGCACAAGCTCGTCTTGATGGCCGACCACACAAGCCACCAGCTCCCCACAATCCACCGGCCACGACAGGTTGTTCGGGCGTCGTAGAGTTCGCTGCGATGCTTCAGGCACGCGAGCTCGTCAAGCACTATGGGGTTGGGGATGGTGAGCCGATCCGGGCTGTGGACGGTGTTTCGCTAGCGATAGAACCAGGCGAGTTCGTCGCTCTGTACGGTCCCAGCGGTTCGGGCAAGTCGACGCTGATCGACCTCATCGCCGGCTTCCTGCCGCCGGACAGCGGCACAGTGCGGATCGACGGCCGCGACATGGCTGGCCTGAGCGAAACGGAACACGCTCGGATGCTGCTGCAAGTGCTCGGGATCGTCGGGGGCGCTGATGACTTGCTCCAGGGTGCCAGCGCCGTAGAGAACGCGGCGCTAAAGCTCCTGCGATCTGATGTCCGGCACGCAACGAGCCTCGTGCAGCCGCTGCTCGCAGAACTGGGGCTTACCGAGCGGATGAACTACCCGATGCGCAGGCTCTCGATGGGCGAGCGTCAGAGGGTGTTGATCGCTCAGGCGCTCGCGCTTGATCCCAAGCTCGTGCTAGCCGATGAGCCGACCGCGCATCTGGACACCCAACGCAGCCGAGAAGTTCTCGGGCTGCTGCGCGATCTCTGCCGAAGGCGCGGGGCGGCGATTCTGTTGACCACGCACGATCCGCAGGCGGTCGGCTTCGCTGATCGCGCCCACGAACTGCGTGACGGGCGCCTTCACGATTACGAGCCCGACGAGCTGTTCCCGGCCCCAGGCTCGCTGGTTGGGCGCGCATGATGTCCCTGGGCGAGATTCTGTTCGTCTACCGGGCGCGGATGCTGGAACGCTCGGTGCTCGTGCAGGAGGCTATCGCTGTCGCTGGGATCGCGGTGGGGGTTGCTCTGCTGTTCGCCAGCCAGGTCGCATCTACGAGCCTCGACGGCTCCGTTCGCGCACTGGACAGCCAGATTGTGGGCTCAACGCAGCTCCAGCTCGACTCGCGTAGCAGCGAAGGCATGGACGCGGGCCTCGCCGGCACAGTGGAACGGCTGCCCGGCGTCGAGGTAGCGCTGCCATTGCTCGAACAGCAGGCAACAATCAGTGGGCCGCGCGGTTCCGTATCGATTGATCTGTTCGGCGCAGAGGCCCGATTCGCTCGCTTTGGCGGCGATCTTCTGGCGGCCCTCACTGCTAAGCAGCTCGAACACCAGCGGGCGCTCGCCGTGCCAGCCCCTCTTGCTGCGCGGATCGGCGCGGGAACTCTGAGGACCATCAGGCTTCAAGTCGGAGGGCACGTGAGCGCAAGCCTGATCGGCCTTGCGCTCGGAGAATCTGAGATCGGGGGCCTAATTGACAGTCAGGTCGCGTTCGCGCCGCTCTCCTACGCGCAGAGCATCACCGACATGCCACGCCGAATCAACCGAGTCTTCATACGGGTTCGCCCAGGACATGAGCGGGAGGCACGGAAGAGCCTGGCGGGGTTCGCTTCAAGGGAGCATCTGAACCTTGTCCCGGCTGACTTCGATGTTCAGTTGTTTAGTGTGGCGTCAGCTCCGGCACAGCAGGCGGGGGGATTGTTCTCGGCTCTGTCTGCGTTCGTCGGGTTCCTGTTCGCTTTCAACGCGATGCTGCTCACCGTCCCCGAGCGCAGGAGGCTCATCGAGGCCATGCGCCGGCGCGGCACGACACGAACCATGACCATACAGTTGCTGAGCTTTGACGCCCTGGTGATCGGAGCGTTTGCGGGCGTGTTGGGTATTGGGCTCGGCGAGCTCCTGTCCGCTCAAGGCTCTGGCGCGCAGCCGGGGTATCTCGCGTTTGCTTTCCCAGTAGGCGATCAGCGGATCGTGACGTGGCATACGATCATCCTGGCGGTTGGCGCTGGCGTGGTCGCAGCGCTCGTTGGGGTGCTCGTCCCCATCCGGGCGATACTGGCCCGTCCTCTGCGATCCTCGACCGCGCCAGAACGATCTCTGCGTGGCTGGGAACCACTGCGAATCGGCGTTGGAGTCGGCTGTCTCGCGATTACCACCTCGACGCTCGTCCTTCGCCCGCAGGCTGCCTTCGTTAGAAATTACGCTCTCATCATCGTGCCGATGTGCGTGGCTCTGATGTGTCTGCTGCCCTTCCTTTATCGACTTGTCGTTGGGGCTTTCGCCCTAGTCGAGCGACAGTTTGAAGCTTCGTCCAGTCGGCTAGCATTGATCGAGCTCGAGGACCCGCTCACTCGGGTTCGTTCGCTTGCGGTTGTAGCAACGGGCGCAATCGCAGTCTTCGGCAGCATCGCCATGCAGGGTGCTCAGCATAACCTCCAGGCTGGGCTGGACCGAGCAACGGTTGAATTGAACGGAGTCACCAACCTGTGGATATCTCCTGCCGGCACTGCAAACACGCTGGGCACCACCCCGTTCGATAGCTCAACCGCGGACAAGCTCAGGGGACTTGCAAGTGTCCAAGCAGTGAGTATCTACCGTGGGGGATTTCTCACTTTTGGCGATCGGCGCCTGTGGGTTATCGCGCCCCCACGCACCGAGTCGCAGCCGATACCAGCCGGCCAGTTGATCTCGGGTACGCCGGCGGCGGTCAGCGCGCGGCTTCGCAGCGGCGGCTGGGCGGTGGTCTCTGAAGCCATCGCCAACGAACTGCACCTTCGCCTCGGTAGCACCTTTACGCTTCCGTCTCCCGTCCCAACTCGCTTTCGCGTGGCTGGCACGAGCACAAATGTCGGATGGCCGCCCGGCGCGATCATGATAAACGCGGATGACTATGCCCGCGCGTGGGGGTCCTCGGCAGCGAGCGCACTTCAGGTGTCGCTCCGCCCGGGAGTATCACCGACGCGGGGCCGCCTGGAAACTCAACGGGCGCTTGGCGCAGGCGCTGGCCTGATCGTCCAGACTGCCGACGAACGCGAGGGCGAGTGGAAGACGGGCAGTCGCCAAGGACTCGCGCGGCTTGCGCAGATCGCCACACTCGTGCTGATCGCAGCCGTGCTTGCGATGGCCGGCGTGCTGAGCTCGATGATCCTTCAGCGGCGTGACCAGCTCGCCTATATAAAGCGCCAGGGGTTCACCCGTGGGCTCCTGTGGCGAGTTGTCTTTATCCAGAGTGCGATTCTGATCGGGGCCGGGTGCGGCATCGGTGCCGCATTCGGAATCTATGGCCAGCTGGTCATCTCCCACGCACTGGCCACGGTGACTGGGTTTCCCATCGTCATCGATACGAGGGCCACTGTTGCGCTCGGTAGCCTCGGCGTGGTCTCGTTTGCGGCGCTTGCGATCGTCGCCATTCCTGGATATCTCACAGTACGGGTTCGGCCGAGCATCGTCGACCCGGCATAGCACGGCCTGCGGCCGAACACCCCTCTCGTCGCGCCAGCAGCACGCGCTTGCACTCGCAAGCATTCGAGAGCTGCGCTGGGGACTGGCAGCAGTTTCGGGTGAGGTAGCGCGGTGGCGCGCGCGCGCAGCCGAGATCCCCGACGAAGCGCTCCGACGTGATGCCCTGCGGGTGCTCAATCGCAAGCGCGCAAGCATCGACGGTGCAGCCCTGTTCTCGACGCTTCCGCGGCATCGAAACCACAGCCTCTTGCGACTACTCGTCGCGTTCGAGATTCTCGCTGACTTCCTTGACTGCGTCAACGAGCGCGCCGCACACGTCGGGATCGAGAACGGCCTATGCCTGCATCGCGCCCTGCTCGATGCCGTCTCCCCTGGCGTGGCTCTAGGTGACTACTACCGCCATCACCCGCACAGCGGCGATCGCGGTTTTCTGCACCTCCTGATAGCCACCTGTCAGGAGACGTGCGTCCTCCTACCTTCGTTCCACACGGTGCGCCCATTCGTGGTTCGTGCGGCGAGGCTGACGGACGTCTTGGCGCTAAACCACGAGCCAGACCCGTCCGCCCGAGATATCGCGCTCCAAGCATGGGCTAGGGGGAGATTCCCAGCCCATCCCGAGCTTGCATGGTTTGAGTGTTCAGCCAGCGCCAGTGCGTGGCTGACGATCCTCGCCCTTCTAGCACTCGCCGCGGACGATGGATGCGAGACATCGGAGGCCGAAAGAGTGTACGAAGCGTATTTGCCCTGGGTGTCGCTTGCCGGCACGATGCTGGACAGCTACGCCGATATGGCCGAGGACGAAGCCGACGGCGCACACAGTTACATCGCCCATTACTTAGATCGCGAGGTAGCCGTCGATCGTCTTATCGCGATTCTTGGCCGAGCGTCGCAGGAAGTCGCCGATCTCCACAACGGCGAGCGCCACTTGGTGATCGTCGCCTGCATGGTCGCGATGTTCTTGTCCAAGGACAGCGCGCGCGCTCCGGCGATGCGCAACAGCACCAACACGATTACGCGGGCTTCCGGCCCTCTTACAGGGCTGCTTCTGCCAGTGCTTCGAGCCTGGCGAACCTTCTATGGACAGCAATCAGCATGAAAGGAGTAATCAGTGAACCACGCTAGGCGCTTTGACGATTCCATTGATGGGTCCTTGCCGCCTGTGTCGCCTCTGCCTTCGATCGTACAGACGCTCCTTGTCGCGAGGTGGCCTCATCGCTTCCTTGAGTGGCACTGGCGGCGGTACGGCAGCCGCTTTACAGTGCGCACCGTTGGCCTTCCGCCGCTCGTATTCTGCTCGGACAAGGCCGACATTAAGGCTATAGTCGGCGCGCCAGCTGACGTACTTCACCCAGGAGCGGGCGCCGCTGTTATCACCCCGCTCGTAGGTGAGGACTCTTTCATTCTGCAAGAGAACGCCGCCCACCTGGCCGGACGGAAGGCGGTGATACCTGCATTTGCACGCCGAGCGGTGGTTGAGCACGCCACCATGAGCCGCGGCATGATCGACAACGAGGTCGCCTCATGGCCGGCGGACGAGCCATTCGCAGTCCATCCCCGCCTCCTTGCTTGTGCGCTCAAAGTCATAGTCACCGCGGTATTCGGACGCGAAGATCCCCGGCTGCCCGAGCTTTGCAGCAGGCTACTGGCAATGTTTTCCGTCGCGCGAAGCCTCATGTTGCAGGAGCCGCAATTGCGCCATGTGCCGGGTTGGCGCAGGAGCTGGGCACGGTTCTGTGCCGCGCGCGCTGAGGTTGACGAGTTGATCTACGGGTTGATTGAAGACTCCCGAGGTAACGGTGACAAGCAGAGTGTCGTGTCGCGTCTACGCCAAGCGACGAACTTCGACGGCACGCCGTTTACGTCGCGGCAGGTACGCGACGATGTAATGTCATTGATACTGGCCGGGCACGAGGACACAGCCGCGCAGCTCGCGTGGGCGTTCCAGCTGATAGCCCATCACCCAAAAGTACTCCGGGCACTACTCAACGAGCGCGACCGTGACGAGGACGCTTATTTGACGGCGACCATTCTAGAGGTGATGCGTCATCGACCGGTGTTCCTGTTCACGATACCGCGGATCGTCCACCAGAGCTTCACTCTTGCCGGCACAACATTCCGGCCGCCTGTCTACCTCCTTGGCTGTATCTACCTGATGCATCACGACCCGCAGCTATACCCACAGCCCCAATCCTTTCTCCCTGAGCGTTTCTTGGAACACGCCCCAAGGCCACAGGTCTGGATGCCGTGGGGCGGCGGTCGCAAGCGTTGCCCTGGCAACCACTTCGCTCTGCTTGAGATGCGAGACGTGCTCCGCGCGGTCCTTGCCAGGTGGGAGGTACACCCCGCGGCAACCACGATGGAGACGGCACGGTGGCGTAGCGTGATCGTGGCCCCAAACGCGGGGTCTCGAATCATTCTCAGAAGACGCCATAAGAAGGCTTCTAGCGTTTCTCAGGGTAGGTGCGCTCGCAACGGCTAATAAATCAATGTTTCTATTCGCTGGTTAGGCTTCGCTGGTCGCTCAAGCGGCGGAGAGTTAACGAGCGAATGTTTTTATTGTCGTAGGAACAGGATTCCAAGCAGGCGAACGCCGCGGATGGCAATATGCGGAATCGCGATGACGAAGCGGGACGCATTCGGTGGGCGGGTGGGTTCCCCCCACTTTCAGCCACGCACATCGTGTGTCTGCGTGATCAGACGTGCGTACAGCGACGCCTCAAGGAGCCTTCGCCGTAGAGGGACATTGATGGCGCGCTCGACCGTCGGCTTGGGTAGGCCAGATCAGAGCGGCGGGTCGTCTCGCCAGCTCGCTTGCGCCTCGCGATCGAGCGGTCCGGGCACCTGTGGTAGTCGCGGTGCCCGGACCCCCTTCGAGAGTCCGTCTATCGCGAGGGGGTCACGCGCCCCCGGCTTCAGGCGGTCCTCAGCACCTTCTGATCCGCACCCACGACCGTACCGGCCCTCCCACGCCCAAGCACACCATGCCTAGAGCGGCGACACCTCCACCGTCTACCGCACAGCCGCAGCCCGGCCAAAGGCGGACGGGCGCGGTGTGTATTGAGCTATTGCAGCACCAGGTCGACCGTGTGGTGCATGCAGCAGCGGACGGCGGTCACCTGTCCGTCGTACTAACCGGCCTTGTGCAGAACAGGCAGGCGTTTGCGGGTGAGTTGCGTGGGCTGGATGACCGGCGCTTGTCGCGGTCGTTGCTGATCGGTCTTCTGCTGCTGGCCTCGATGCCTGATGATGGCTCGCATGTGGGTGTGGCTGAGCTCGCGCGGCTGGTAGGGGCGAATACGAGCACCACGCACCGCTACATCACCACGCTCGTGGCGGTTGGGCTGGTGGAGCGTGACCCTGTGACGCGGCGCTACAGGATCGCGTAATGAGAGGCCGCGCCGATAAGCGGCGTGTGGTGGCCGCGCGGCGCCGTGGGTTGGGTGAGGGCGCTCGCGTCGGGGTTGACGGTGGTGTGGCGGTGTGGTTGACCGCTGGGCAGGTGCGCGAGGTGCTGTGGGAGGTGACGGGCGCAGGTGGGCTGGCAGGGGCGCTCTCGGGGGTTGGGGAGCTGGAGTGGGTGCGTGGCGTGGTGGAGCCGATGCTGGCCGATCCTGGCTACTCGCAGGCGCTGCTTCGCGCGCTGCTCGTGCTGGCTGTGTTCCCCGCCGATGGCAGCGAGCGCGAGCTGACTGAGGTGGCCAAGGAATTGGGTCTCTCGCCGGCCACGACGCACCGCTACCTCTACTCGTGGGCGGGCGTCGGGCTGCTGGCGCAGGATCCTCGCTCGCGGCGCTATCGCCGCGTCGTCGCTGACGGAGTGTCCGAGACGATAGGGGGTGGACATGGGGGCTGAGCAGCGGCGTTCTGCTGCGTATTGCTGGTGTGACGTCGGGGCGCCCGGGGTTCCGTGGGCGAGCCGTGGGCGTTTGGTGCATCCAGCGGATGACCCGGTAGGCCGGCCGATCACGGCGCTGCGGCTCACGAGACGGCCGCCACATGTGGTCCGGGCTGCTGACGGAGACCTTCGGCATCGCGTGAGGCACCGGCCGCGGAAGCTCAGCGTGTCTGGTGTTGCGATGCCCGTGCCAGTGACGGGGGACGCGGCCGTGACCGCGCTTGATCGTTCGCGGCTAAACCCGTGCTTGGTGCAGGACCCGTGCTCGTGGCGATACCGCCGTGTGGGCGCCGAACGTGCGTGTGTGACGGCGGGGGGTGGGCATGGCGGCTGAACATCGGGGCAGTACGCCGGTGGCGCTCGGTGCGCGCACACCATCCATCGCCGGGGATGCGTTGTCGCGGCGCGCGAAGCCGGCCCTCGGTGCTTCGCCGGCTTGCCGGCCTCGTGTCGAGGCAACTGGCCTGCGCCGGCGTCCTACGCGTCTGGCGGAGGCGCTGGTAGGCCGCGCGATCCCGTCGTTGTGCCTGACGACGTTCACGGGGGTGCGGGTGACGCTGCCGCGCGACGCCTACACGCCCCTGGTGATCTACCTCTATCCGGGTAGCGGCGGCTCGAGCGTCGGAGCAACCGCTGGCGCGATAGCGGATGCTGTGCAGCACAGGGCGTTTGATCGCGTCCGCGACGAACTGAGCGCTCGCTGCGTCAAAGCCGTGGGTCTCAGCAGCGATTCCGCGTCCGCGCAGTACACGAGCGTGTGCGCGAACCGTGTGTGCCACGAGCTCTGGAGCGACCCCGAGCTGGCGCTCGCGCGCGCGCTGGGACTACCGACGTTCACCGATAGCGGCGCTGAGCGCTACCAGCGGCTGACCCTCGTGGTGTCCTCGGGGCGGATAGAGAGGGCGTTTTTCCCGGTCGAGGCTCCGCAGCGAAGCGCCGCACAAGTGATCTGTTGGCTGAAGGCGAGCGGCCGGTGATGCTCGCCAAGCACAGCTCGCGTGAGAACCTGCGGGAACGATTGGATCACATACCGCCGGGCAGACGCAGCTCCATGCGTGCTCACGGTGTGGCGGAAACGCGCTGGCTTGATCCAACGGGGCGTGATCGGTGTATGAACGGCTCTCGGCGTGGCTATATGTGGGCCGACACGATCCCCATTCCGTCGGCTGGCGCACTGGGCAGAGAGATAGGTCGTCGACGGAAGGCGTTTGGCTTGAGCCAGCGCAAGCTCGCCACTGCGACCGGAGTCGAGCCGAGCGCGATCAGCCGCCTCGAGCTTGGAGGCGATCACGACGTTCCGTTCGGTGTAGTCGTACGTTTGGCCGCGGCGCTGGAGCTAGACCTCGAGCTTCGCCCGCGCGGCTCGCAGTTTACGCCGCGGCCACCGACGAATGTAGGCGAACTCGGCTTGAGCCCTGACACGATCTCAGCGCTCACGAGCGCAGCGATTGAGCGCGTCGATCAGCTCGGCTCGGCGACGGTGATGCTGGCGCTGCCGGAGTTCAGCGGGAACGCGCTTTACGAGGTTGTCTGCGCACTGAACAGATATGGCCTATCCCTTCCGGTCGATCGTGGGCGCGTCCCCGGCGACCGCGACCGCGAGATTCTCAGGCTGAGAGTCGTGGAGGGGCTCACCTTGAAGGAGCTCGCCAGGAGGTTCAAGCTCCATGCAGAGCGCGTACGGCAGATTCTTAGCGACTACTTCGGTCTTACAGGCGCTCCGCCCGCGGCAGTTGAGCGACGCCGGCAGCGCAAGGGCCCCGGCCGGTCCGCGCCCCGTGCTCTACGACAGCATTGGGGCTCACAGCACGCCCGCGAGGCGAGGGAGTGACACCGACCCTCTCCAGCTCCATGACGTTCGGCAAGTACCTATGTGTCGAACGCGAACGGATGGAATTCTCACAGGACGCGCTCGCTGAGATGAGGGGGACTGCATCGCACCCACATCTCTTATATCGAGAGGGGGCGGCGCAGCCCCCGGCTTGGGACGCTCGTAGAACTCGCGTATGCGTTAGGGCTCGTGTCCGCCGAGCTGGTCAGGCGCTGGTGGGAGACGCTCTAGTGCCGGACACGCTCAAAGCCGTCCTGACTGACCGCGTTCGGAGTGCCTGGTGGCTGACTAACGTGGACCGGGCCGGGCCGGGGCGATGCAGGCGCACACAGCCCCGAAGTTCGGCGGGTGGGTGCCCTGAGCTAGCTGATGTCACTGCTGGTTTCGGATGAGCGGGTTCCACGTTGCGGGCGTGCGGCAGTTGAGCGTCAATGGCGAGCGCGAGTGTCGTGACCAGTGCGTTCAACTGGCGGCGTACCTCCAGCTCAGACGCAGCGTGCTCCATGAGGCGATCGACGTTCAGGTGCGCGAAGCCGTTCCTGGTCTTGGTGGCGAGTTCGTCGAGTACGACCGGGGCCGCTTGCCTGTGGTCATGGCCGTCGTTGACTATGCGCTTGGCCGGATCGAGCACGGAGAGAGCTTCGCTGAGCCAGCCCCGCCCGCAGCACTGGCGCAGGCACGCCGGGCGGCGCGTGATGGCGTACCGCTTGAGCTTGTGCTGCGCCGCTATCACGCTGGCGAAGCTGAGCTGCAGCGGAGGATCTTGGTGGCGATCGAAGGCTGTGGTTTCTTCGATCAGCGCCACACGCCGCGCGTCACGCAAGGGCTGCATGATCTCCTGAACCGCCTTACCGCAGCAGTCGCGGCAGAGTATGAGCGCGAGGTCGGATCGCTCTTGCAAGGACCCGCGCAGCGGCTCGCCGAGCGTGTGGACGGGCTGCTCGCGCGTACGTCCTCAAGCACGTCTGGCATCGACTACACTTTTGCCGACGCTTGGCATGTGTGTATCGTCGCGGTCGGTGCGAACGGCCGGCACATCATGGATGCCCTCGCCGCCACGCTCGGTCGCCAACTGCTGACTGTAGCGAGGGGCGATGAGCTTCTCTGGGCGTGGCTGGGCGGGAAGCGCCAGATCGCTGTAGCCGAGATCGCGACTGCCGCGCGGCGAGAGCCGCTCGGCGATATGCAGTTCGCGCTTAGTGAGTCCGCGCATGGCCTCGATGGTTGGCGTCTGACATACCGCCAAGCCCGAGCGGCCTTGCGAGTCGCGCTTCGAGACACAAGCGCCATCACGACCTTCGCCGATGCTGCTCTAGCCGCCGCGCTGCTGTGCGACGAGGCCCTCGCAGAGTCCTACGTCGAAACCTTCCTGTCGCCGCTGAACGCTTTTCCCGACCGAGGTGCGCGTGCCCGCGAGTCTCTGCGGGCATACTTTGAAGCTGGACACCGCCTCCAAAGCGCCGCGCAGCGGCTGGAACTGGACCGTTCAACGCTGCGGCGACGCTTGAGGACGACCGAAGACGCGCTCGGCTACGAACTGCGCGAGCACCAAGCCGAGCTGGAGGTCGCGCTGCGTCTCGAGCGGCTGTTCAACCGGGGCCGCGCGAGCGCAGATTTGAGCTCCAGCGGTCCTGCGCTCCGCGAACGTGTGACAGCGATAAACGAATAGTCACCCCCATAGCGGTGCATGTACCCGCTGTGATCCCACAAATTGGTGCAACCGGCAGGCCCTACGCACTGGTATTGATATGCGGAATCAAAGGGAGGCGGGATTCAGTGCCTGGACAATGCGACCAACAACACGCGAACGGGATTGCCGACGGTCACGCGGCAAAGCTCGAAACGCGCCATCCGCATGACTGTGGCTCTTTCGGCAGATGGCGGTGAGCAGCGCCGCCCTTACAGCGATCCGGGTGCCTGGCGCTCACGTACCGAGCCCGCCTTCAGAGCGTGGGCAGTGGTTGTTGGCGCTCTTGCTCGGGGTGCTTGGTTTGGGTGTCCTGGTGGCGGTGCTCACCGGCGTAGTCGGCCGCACCACCGCGGATGTGCCGGTGCCTGCGCCAGCGGTGGTAGTTATCGCCGCGACACCAACTCCTGGGGCAGCTGCGTCAGCGAGCGTGCTCGCTGGCACCGTCGACGGCGAGGGAGGGATAGAGGGATCTCGGGCGGGCTCAGCGCGTGCCGAGCATCGCTGGCGTCGCGCTCTGGTCTACCGTCGTAGCGTGAGCGCCGCGCAGCCGTCGTCGAGTGGGCAGCAGCGTGCGCGGACCGCACGCTTTGTCGATCAAACGGAAGTGCATATCTCGCAGCGCTGGATAGAAGGCTTCTACCCGATCTATGGGGTCGCGCAGAGCACGTTCGGCGTGAACTGGCTTTTGATCGCGTCGATCCACGATCAGGAGTCGGCGTTCTCGACCGCGCTGAGTACCTACCACGGACTGAACTTCGCGGGATGCTGCGGAGGGCCGATGCAGTTCAACGTGACGAATGGTCCGGTTAGCACGTGGGATCTTGTCAGCGACTCCTACTTGTATGGCAAGCGCCCCGGTCACTACGACCACATGACCGCCCACCACCCGTCGATCTACGATGACTTCGATTCGATTATGGCCGCCGCTCACCTGCTGTCGGCAGACGGGGCGGGATACGCCCTGGACGGCGCAGCGTGGGACGCGGCATATGACTACTATGGGCACGACGCCGCTGGCGTGAGTTATGCCGATCAGGTATTGGCCCGTGCGATCGGCTGGTCACAGCACGGGTTCTGCGTCAACTGCGGCGTGGAAGGCGCTCTGGTAGAAGCCGTGCACGTCGCCTACGGGGCGCCGGTGCTTGCCCTGCTCACCACGGCCACGACTGCCTCGCGCTATGAGCACAGGCTCGTGATGACACCAAGCCTCTTTCGAGAGAACGTACCTGGTGATGTAAGCCGGACGGGCGCAAGTCAAGCGCGCGACTCACTCAACTCCACATAATGGGGCGCTTCGTACAAGCATTTCCCCAAAATGGTGCAACATAAGCAGTCCAAGACAAGATATAAAAGAGAGAAAGCTAACTCCGTGTCATCTCGGATAAAGCGTTCCATATCACACTTTGGGGGCGGAGAATGAAAGCTGGTCTGCGGCTACTGGTTGCATGCTTGGCGTGCTGTGCTCTAGGGTTGGTGTTCTCGGCGGTAGCCGCGCTTGGGGAAGGTTCGTCCTCTGGTGGTGGGAGTGGTGCGTCCGCGCCGCTGGGCAGTTCGCTGGTGATCTCGGAATCGCCAACTGAAGGTGAAGAGGTTCAGGCGCAGAGAGAAGCGAAGCTGAGCAGCCCTGAAGCTGTTGCGGCGCGCGAAGCGTCGCGGACAAAGTTTGAGAGTCTCAACACCGAACAGGCGACGGAGGTCGCCGGCGAAGCGTTCCCAGCGGTGATCCACGAACCGGCGGGTGGGCCTCCGACGCTGCCGGCGCGGGACAGCATCGCGGGCTATCTGACCGATGACGCGGCGCAGGTCGATCTCGGCGAAGGCGGGGACGTCCTTATCGAATCAACGGCGCCGATGGCGCTCGAAAGCTCATCGGGGCGGCGGACGCCTGTCGATCTCGGCTTGAGCGAAGCTGGAGGTGGGTTCGAACCGAAGACGCCGGTCGTGGCTGTGCGGATACCCAAGCGGCTGCGAGAAGGGGTGGCGCTGTCGAGCACCGGCGTGTCGTTGACTCCGGTCGATGCTCAGGGAGCGCCGTTGAACGGGTCTGAAGGTGCGCTCGACGGTGCCACGGTTTTCTACGGCGAAACGGGGATCGACGCCGACACTGTGCTCAAGCCAACGACTCTGGGGTTTGAAGCGGACACGATGCTGCGCGCGATCGACAGTCCGCAGCAACTGTATTTCCGGGTGGGGCTGCCGGCGGGCGCGACTCTCGTGCAGGCGCGGGATGGGTCGGGCGCCGAGGAGATTGTGAAGGAAGGCGTGGCGCTCGCGACCGTGCTGCCACCAAGTGCGCGAGACGCCGCGGGGACGGCGGTGCCGGTTTCGATGAGTGTCGCCGGAGATGTGCTCACGCTGTCGGTGGAGGATCGTTCGGGCGAATATCAGTTTCCTGTCGAGGTCGATCCGACCTTCATCGAAGACCAGCTCGGAACATCGGGTGCTATGCGCACGAATTGGCAGTTTCATGCCGGCAAAGGGGGCGTTTTCAAAGAACGCATGGAATCGTCTGTCCTGGAAACCAAGGCCGAAGGCGCCGCGTACAGTGCAGGTGAAATCGCATACTGGGGATATCAGACCCAGGGCGATTCGGACATCTATCAGGTGACCACGAAGACCTGGGCCCACAATCCCAGCGCCCATATCGAAAGCCTGCTCGAACTTCAGTACGGGGAAGCCGAAAAAGGGATCACCGAAAAAAAAGTGCTGCTCTCAAACGAAACAGAAAAAACGCAGGAATACGAAGGCAAGGCGACGACGCTCTGTCCATCGACCACCAACGAATGCCTGCCGCTGAGCGGCCATGAACACAACGCTGTTCACTTCCAGCAGTCCGCCACCGCGTCATGCAGCGGCTGCTCGTTCTCTGACTCGATTCGGGAACAGGGTCTCGTCTATCTCGCCGAGCCCTCCGGTACCCACTCGACCTCGAGCTTCAACAAAAGCTCGGAACATATCGAAGTCGAAGTCGAAAACGAAAAACACGAAAAAGTCAAACAAGACCGTGCGAACGTGTTGTACGGGTCCGCAGCGTGGTGGACGAAGTCCGCAGGGGCGCTCGAAGCGATCGCGGAAGACCCCGGGATCGGCGTATCCGCGACAAAGCTCGAATATGAAAACCCCACGGGCCAATGGGAACCGGTGTTCGAACACAACTATCTCGAAAACGAAGACGCCTGCACCGGAGTGCAGTGCTACCCAAAACACACCGAAGTCTCGACGCTGCCCACAAAGCTTCCCAACGGTGAAGACAAAATTCGGTACACAGCGAGAGAGGCGATGTCCGGGACCGAATCGCTGACGACGGAAGGCAAGGCGACGGTCAAAGTCGATACAGCCAAGCCTCACAGTCTCTTCCTGGGGGGCCTGCCGTACGGCAATGAATTGAGCGAACGGACCTATAAGCTCACCGCGTACGCGACCGATGGGGCAGGCTCGACGGTCGCAAGCCCGGGTGTGGCGTCGATCGAAGTGGAAGTGGAAAACAGAGAAGGAAAAGAGGAGAAACTCGCCAGGAAGGGCGGGACGGGCGAATGCTCGGTCTCGAAAGGCGAATGCACCGCCAGCGTGGAATACGAACTCAGCGGCGCAGAAATCGGTGCCGGTCGTCACAGCATCGTGATCGTAGCCAAGGACAAAGCCGGCAACGAAGCGCGCGAAGAAGAACACATCACCGTTCGCCACTCGACGCCCGTGGCGCTGGGTCCGGGCTCGGTCGATTTGGAGTCGGGCGATTTCAGTCTCGAGGCGAGCGACGTCTCGTTGGGCTCAGGCTTGACCGTCTCGCGCGACTCCAGCTCGCGCAACGTCACCGAGGGGGATCTCGGTCCGGACAATGGTCCGCTCGGGCCGGAGTGGAGCATGAGCTTGGGAACCACCGAGTCGTTGGTCGAAATAGCCGACGACAGCATGCTATTGACCGATTCGACAGGCAAACAGACGATCTTCGCGAAGACCAAAACTACGACATACGAATCGCCTCCCGGTGACTCCAACCTGAAGCTCACCGTCGAAGAAAACAAAGGGAAAACGGAAAAGGTAGCATTCTATCTGGAAGAACCGGCAGCGAAGACGAAGGTCAAGTTCACGTTGCCGAGTGGGTCGAAGCTTTGGCTGCCGACCATCCAGGAAGGCGCTGTGGCGACTGATGCTGTGAGTTATTCTTATACGACCGTGACACAGGCCAGCCAGTTCCCGCTGGCGGGGGAAAGCGAACCGCGCGCCGTCATAGCAGGTCCCGGTGGAGACGTGTGGTTCAGTCAGGCGACGCAGGCCGGGATAGCGAAGATCACGCCTGCGGGTCAGGTCACCGAATACAAGCTGCCCACATCCGGCAGCGGCGGCATCGATGAGCTCGCGAAGGGCCCTGAAGAAAATATCTGGTTCGTCAACGCGGGCGCAAGCACCTTCGGCAACATCACGCCGACCGGCACGGTCAGCGAACACAAACTGCCGAGCGGAAGCTATCCAGAGGGAATCGCTACCGGCCCGGACGGCAACATGTGGGTCACCGAGTACGACAAGAACAAGATCGTGAAGATCACGCCCTCGACCGGCACAATAGCGGGGGAATACGAACTGCCATCGGGCAGCGACCCTGGAGTGATCGTGGCCGGTCCAGAAAAGCAGGACCTGTGGTTCCTGGAGATAGGAACGAAAAAGATAGGCAAGATCCCAACCTCGGGCTCGCCCATCAGCGAATACAAAGTGGAACACGGCATCTCCTCGCTGACGGCGATCACCGCCGGGCCGGACGGCAACGTCTGGCTCACGGGCAACGAAACGGCCACCAACGGAGAGGTCGCGAAGGTCACCACCTCGGGCGCCATCACGTACTACGTCGGCCTCGACAACGTCCACGGGATCACGTCCGGCCCGGACGGGGATATGTGGATCACCCAGGAATATGAAGGCGTCTCCCAGGTAGTGAAGATGAACACTTCCGGCGAAGGGCGTGGCACCTACACAGTGCCGTCGAAGAGCGAACCGTTGGGGATAGTCGCGGGCGCCGATACAAACCTGTGGTATTCCGAGAAACGAGATGGCAAGATCGGCACGATCACGACCTCCGGCACGCACCCCACGATCACCGCGCCCAGCGAGGTGCTTGCTGCGGCTCCGGTGGGCGTCTCGTGCTCGCCGACGATGAGCCTGGGCTGCCGCGCGCTGAAGTTCACGTACGCCAAAGCGACGAGCGCCAGCGGCGAAGGCGAGGGCGAATGGGGCGAATACGAAGGGCATCTGAGCAAGGTGTCCCTCGACGCGTACAACCCGGCGTCCGGTCACGAAAAAATGGAAGAAACCGCCGTTGCTGAGTATTCCTACGACAAGCTGGGCCGGCTGCGCGCGGAGTGGGACCCCCGTATCGAAAGCAGCACCGCATGCGGCAAAACGTGCTCGGCGTTGAAGACCACCTACGGCTATGACTCCGAAGACGACGTTACGGCGCTCGATCCGCCGGGACAGGAGCCGTGGTCCTTCACGTATGGCTCGATCGCGGGCGACGCCGGCAGCGGGAGGCTGTTGAAGGTTACCCGTGCGCCGGCGTCGACGGGACTGTGGAAAGGCGGGGTCCTCGAAAACACCGAAGTGCCCAAAATCACGGGCGTACCGACGGAAAGTGTCAGGCTGGCCGTGTCCAACGGCACGTGGTCGGGCAGCCCCATGAGCTATGGCTACCAGTGGGAGGACTGCAACGCCGAAGGGAAAGAATGCACGCCGATCCTAGGTGCGACGAACGCGAACTACACGGTGAGGACGGGCGATATCGGGCACACGCTTGTAGCCGAGGTGACGGCTACGAACGGCGGCGGGTCTGGTGTGGCGACGAGCGCTGCGACCGCTGAAGCAAAGACACAAGCGACCGAATACGCGCTCGCGGCGGAAAGCACGCCGCGAGGTATCAGTGCGGGCCCCGAAAAAGAAAACGATCTCTGGTTTACCATGGAAGGCACGAACAAGATTGGCGAGATCTCGACATCGGGATCGATCGCGGCCGAATATACACTGCCTGTGGAAAAAAGCAGGCCGTTGGACATCACTGCGGGCCCAGAAAAAGAAAAAGCCCTGTGGTTCACAGAGGGCACTAACCACGAGATCGGCAAGATCACGACGTCGGGCACGCTCAGCCAATACGAACTACCCGTCGGAAGCTCTCCCGAAGGTATCGCCGCGGCCCCTAAAGAAAAAGCTCTGTGGTTCACTGAGTTGGGCGGCGGCAAGATCGGGAAGATCACGACGGCGGGCTCGATCAAAGCAGAATACTCCGTGGCGACAGGCGTGAAACCAGGTCCCATTGTCGTTGGTCCGGACGGGAACCTGTGGTTTACGGAGGCTGGCGGTAAGTTCGCTATAGGCAAGATGTCTCCAACCACGGGGGAAATCCTCGGCGAATACACGACCTCGGACCCTCCAAGCTCGGTTGCGGTAGGTCCAGACGGGAATCTGTGGTTCACCATACCCAGTGACACACCCAGTAAGAACAAGATCGGGAAGGTGACGACCTCGGGTACTGTCACCGAATATTCGCTGCCCGGGAGCGGTGAACTGCGCCCGCGTACGATCGTCGCCGGTCCGGAAGGCAACCTGTGGTTTACCGAGGAAGGGGGCTTTAGTGGGGGGAAACGCATTGGTAGAATCACCACGTCCGGCGTGGTGACAGAAATCCCTGTTTCGTCGGAAGACTATCCGTACGGAATCGCCACGGGTCCGGACGGGAACATCTGGTTCACGAGCGTCGGATCCAAAGGTAACGAGATCGGCAAGATCAACCCATCTCCGACGGAAGGTGAAGCCAAGTCGCCTGGGCCTGGCTCGACGATCGACTACAACGTGCCACTGGAGGGCTCGGCCGCCCCCGTCGAGATGGGCGTGAACGCAGAAACACACGAGCCCGAACCGGAACAGTGGGGGCAGCACGATGATCCCGTGGAAGCGACCGCGATCTTCCCGCCTGATTCGCCACAGGGCTGGCCCGCGTCGAGCTACAAACGCGCGACGGTCTACTATCTCGACGAAGAAGGACGCGCCGTCAATGTCTCCCGGCCGAGCACCTCGGAATACGGCAATGTCTCGACGACTGAATATAACGAAGAAAACGACGTGACACGGACGTTGTCGGCCGACAATCGCGCGACCGCGCTGGCGGCGGGCAAAGCAAACTCCGCTAAAGTCGCGACGTTGCTCAGCACGTTCAACACCTACAAGGACAAGTGCAGCCGCGAATCGGAATTCAACGAAGAACGGGAAAGCTCCGAATTTGGTACGCGCCTATGCGAAACGGAAGGCCCACAGCACACCGTGAAGTACGTGGAAGGCAAAGAACAGAAGGAAGGCTTGGCACGCAATCACGTGCGCTACTTCTACGATGAGAAAGTCCCGTCCGAAGGTCCGGAAAAAGAAAAATTCAGCGAACAGACGTTCAACCTCCTAAGCGAAACGCAGAACCTGACGGAGATCACGAACAGCGAAGGCAAAGTGGAAGAGGAACTGGAACCACGCACGACGGTGACGTCATATTCCGGGCAGAGCAATCTCGGATGGAAGCTGCGGGCGCCTACGTCCGTCGTGAGCGCCGCCGAGTTGGGAGGGGCGAAAGTCGAACACAAGACGCTTTACGTCGAATCGGGCGAAGCCAAAGGCGAGATCCAGGAAACGAGAGGTCCGAAGGGTCTCAGCGGCGAATCCGCGCACGACTCGAGGATCGTCTACTACACCGCCGAAGAAAACAAAGAAGGCTACGCAGGCTGCGGCAAACACCCGGAATGGGCGGGTCTTGTCTGCGTGACGGCGCCGGTCAAACAGCCGGCAGAAACGGCCGGGGTATCCCGACTACCGATTACGACGACCATCGCGTACAACATGTGGAATGAGCCCGAAAAGATCGAAGAAACATTCGAAAAAACAGCCACGATGCCCGAAGCCAAACGCACGAAGGTCGAGACCTACGACCCGGCGGAACGACTGGTGACCAGCGAAACGACCTCAACGTCGACGAAAGACACGGCGCTGCCGAAGGTGACCGACGAATACAGCGCAAGCACCGGCGTCCTGGAAAAGCAGAGCACGACAGTCTCGGAAAAAACGAAGACGATCGCGAGCAAGGACAACACGCTTGGGCAACTGAGCGAATACACCGACGCCGACGGTAACGTCGCCAAGTACAAGTACGCCACTCCGGAAGGCGATGACCTGCTTGAAGAAACGAGCGACAGCAGCGACCAAGGCGAAAGCAGTCAGAAATACAAGTACAATGCAACGACGAAGGAGATGACGGAACTGGTCGACTCCGCCGCGGGTGTGTTCACCGCCGGCTACGACGCGGAAGGCAAGCTGACGAGCGAGGGGTATCCGAACGGTATGTGCGCCAACGACTCCTACAACGCGGTCGGCGAACCGGTGGACATCGAATACGTCAAGTCGGCGAACTGCTCCGAAAAAGGAGCTGGGGTGTGGTTCAGCGAATCACGGGTTGCGTCCGTGCGGGGCGAAACGATGAGCCGGTCGAGCACGCTGGCGAGCGAGACGTACGGCTTTGACACGCTGGGACGGCCGATCGAAACGCAGGAAACACCCGTTGGTGAATACTGCAAAACACGGGTCTACGAATATGAAGCAGAATCAAACCGTACGAAGCTGACGAAGTACGAACCAAACACCAAAAAAGAATGTGGCACCGAAGGTGGCACGGTCGAAGAACACAAATACGACGAAGCAAACCGCCTAATCGACAGCGGCATGGAATACGATCCGCTGGGCAACATGACCAAATTGCCCGCGGCGGACGCGGAAGGCCACGAACTGAAGAGCACGTTCTACGTCGACAACGCGGTCGCCACGCAGGAACAGAACGGCACGAAGAACGAATACTTCCTGGACCCGGATGGGCGCGTGCTCGAAACGGTGACTGGCGCGAAGAAGGTCATCAGTCACTACGACGGACCCGGGGAAGCCGTCGCGTGGACCTGTGAAGTGTCCTCGAGCACCAAAGAATGCGAAGCGGGCACGTACACCCGCAACATTCCCGGCATCGGTGGCGCCCTCGCGGCCGTCCAGACCAACAGCAGCGGCGTGCCCGTGCTACAGCTGCACGACCTAGAGGGCGACATCGTCGCGACTATCAAGGACAAAACGGGCGAAACAAAACTCGAATCGACCTACAACAGCACCGAATTCGGCGTCCCCAACGCAGGCAAAACCCCGCCACCATTCGCGTGGCTCGGCGCGGACGACGTACAGACCTCGCTGTCTTCCGGCGTTGTCACCTACGGTGCTACGTCGTATGTCCCACAGACCGCGCGAGCGCTGCAGAGCGAAGGGGTCGAACCCCCCGGCCTGCCCGGCGGGTCGGGCGCCGGCACACCCTACACCGCCCAGGAGGAAGCCTGGAACATGCGAGGCGCCGAACGGGTCGGAGCGGAAGCACCGGGGCGTGAAGCGGGACGGGAAAAAGAAGCCTTTGAAGCGGCACTAGCGGCACGCGGCGAAGAGGAATTCGGCGACCCGATGAGGTGTTATGTGGGAGGACGCGCTGACGAGATTGGGGATAAAGCCGTGCTGAGCGGAGTCGGCGGTTGCCACCAAGGGCTTCCGGCGGGCACGTGGATCTATGTCTGCCTTGCTATGAGACCCGAAGTTGGCCCCCCCAAGACGGCGGCCGGATGCAACCATATAGAAGTGAAAGGCCACACGAGCAGATATTGGGCGATAGGTGATGGCGAGGTGGAGCACTGCACTGAAAATGAAACAGCGGTGGCCCTCGTCGAGTTTTATGTGCCAGGCGGAAAAGTACTGTATGCCGCGGCCGAAAATGCCGGTGAATGTACGGGCAACAGTGACCAAGAGGATGAAGCGGCACTTTCGCTCTTTGGGACGGACGACGACCTTGACGCCGTGAAAGGTGTGCTGGAATTTTTTGAAGCGCTGGGATTCTAAGGCAAGTTGAGGGCGTGATATGATCGGCCGGTGTTGAGACTGCTATCGCTACTGGCATCAGCTATATGCGCCACGCTGATCGCCGCGTGTGGGGGAAGTGGTACCGACTCCGTCGCCAAGACGCAAGCGATAGCGTTTGCCCGGGCGGTCAACGTGCGTCTCGCAGACGCACCTGGAATGGCTACGCTTGTGGCAAGCTTCGAAACGAAGGATGGGCCCCCGTATAGTGGCTGCATAACTCGCGTAGCTGCGGCGGATCAGGTTGCCGCGGTCGAGTCGCCTTGGCTAGTTCGATACCGGGATCAGCCGCGCTCACGCGTCCGCTTCGCGCTAGTGCCGTCTGTCGAAGGTGTGCATTCGGGCGTCTATGTTATGCGCGACCCCGCTGTCGCGAGCGGCAATGTCGCCTCGGGACGAAGGGTGGGGGCGGCTGAGTGTGTGACAAGGCGGAGTGCGAAGGAATCGTCGGGACGTGTAATTGGTCATGAACCGTACAAGCTGAGAATCAGCGGCTCGGCGCTACCGTTTCCCGTAGCAGGCGTCGCGGGATACGGACTTCGCGTACAGGGCACGCTTGCAGCCGCCGTCTACCATCTGAAGACTCGGCCCGCGTACTATGAAGACACCTTTGGCTTTGCCGTCGGGCCGGCCGAGATCGTACTACACGCGTCAGGTGTGGGACGACCCTTCCCGGCTGCCGAAGAGCGTCGCTTGCTGTCTCTTCTCTACGAGCGCGCGAAGGCACATGCGCTTTCGTAGCCGCCTACTGCGAGCCTTTCGCTGGCCGCCGGCCCAGCCCTTTTTCGGAGGAGTCAACGACTTTGACGTATTCGATGCCCACCGCTTCGCCGACCGCGTTGTACGAGTCGTTGGCACACATGCCGTTCGGATACACCTCGCTTGTCAGCTTGCCTTCCGCATCGTAGCCGGCGGTGAAGACATCCGCGGATCGCACGGAATGCCATAAGCAACGGACAGGGCGTGGAGAGCCGTCTTCTCGGCAGCCTCGGAGTTCCGGGGCTCACAACCCTGAGCAGTCTCCGGCTTATCGACGTTCGCGGCTACGGCCCCCACTGTTCACGGCTTGATGGCATGGCTAGAGCGCACTGAAAATATAGCGTTCGTCTGGTCTAGTCGCCTGCCCACTCTGGGGGGGCGCGCGCCGGGTTTCCATGTCTTGGTGACGCCGCCGCTTTTTTGTCGTAGGTGTTGGGTGTAGTCCGTTGAGCTGAGTTTGGAAGGCGAGCTCGTCGCGGGGGGTCTTGGCGGGTTTCGTCGAGTTCTGCTCGCCAGACGGTGAGCGCGGCGAGTGTCTCGATGGTTGATTCGTCGGTCCACCATTTGTCTTTGAGTGCTTCGAGCTGTTGGGGGTAGCGGCCGCGTAGTGCGACGATGGCGCCCCACATTTGCTGGCGCCATTGGGGGTCGCCGCCGTAGGGCTCGAGCCAGGGCGGTCGGTCGCCGCTGCTGTCGGCGAGCATGGGGGCTGAGTGCAGCGGGCGGACGTGGCCGTTCTTGATGGCGCGTGCGATTTCGTTTTGGATGAGCTGTGCGGCGAGCGTCGAGTGTGACGTGTCGGTGGCGGCGGCAAGCTCGCGGAGCTGGGCTGCTGCGGGGTCGGGTGGGACGACTTGGACTCGTTGGCTCATCGTGTTCGTTGTTGTGCTGGTGGGTTGACGATCCGGTTGATCGCGCGGACGATCCCCGGTATGCGACTGGTGCGGCTGGGCGCGAGCGGCCGGTGGAAGTTCGTCCCCCAGTCGCGGTCCGGGCAGTTCGGGGTGCGCGAGCGATGGTGTTTGGGCGTTGCTGCGGCGCATGTTCTCGGCCAGTCGCTGGATGCGGTCGGTCTCGTGTCCTTCGACGCCGAGATCCTTGGCGGTTGACGAACCAGTCGGTGCCTTGGCGGGCGCGGGAGGCCTCGACGTAGGCGGGCTCCTTGCTTGTCTGCCAGCCGCCGGTGACGACGAGGGTGCGGGTGACGGTCGCGCCTTGGGCGCGGTGGATGTGCTGGGCGTAGCCGAGGCGCACGCGGGCGAGGTCATCGCCGGTGATGGTTCGCCGGCGGCCGGACGCCGGAACGAGCCCGACCACAGCGCCGCACCGGACAGAATGGCGCGATCCTCGGCGGAGATTTCCGCATCATGCTCGGCTGTCGTACGCACCCATTTCGAGCACGTTTGATCGCGGTCTGAAGTTGCTCGTCGGTTGGCCTTGTAGAGCTCATCGCTTTCGGGGGGCGCCTGAGTGCGGCGCCCCGGAACGCATCTCTCTTTGGCGCACGCGGCGCAAGCAGCGAGACGTCCGGCGAAGGTTCCGAGTCCCCCGATCGCGCGACAGGCGATCGGGGGACTCGGTGGACGGCGTTCACGCGGCGATCTTGTCGTAGCGCACGGGTTTGTCGCTGATCTGCCGCAGCTGGTCTTTCTCGGCGAGGCGCTTCATGCAGTTCGCCACCGCGCCCGAGGACCGCTCGATCGCCTTCGCGACCGCCGCCGGACCGTGCGGCGCGGTGTCGGTGTGTTGCTTGGCGTAGGCGATCACGAGTGGGTCGAGCTCGAACGCTTTGAGGCGCTCTGGCTTCCCGGCGGGCTGCTCGCCCTCGCCTGCCGCGTCCGTTTTCTTTGCCGCGCCAGAGCCCTTGCCAACGGGCTTGCCCTTCGCCGCGCTCGCAGGCGCTTTTGCTCCGGCCGGCTTACCGGCCGGCCTTGCCGGCCGGTTTGCTCGCCGAAGCGCCCTTGCTCTGTTTCCCGGCCGGCTCGTTGACATGCGTCGCGTACGCGGCGGGCATCTCGACGCCCGCGACGGTCCAGCGATCGGGAAGGCGCTTGCCCTTATCGCGTCCGCCCTCGTGGCGCACCACCTTGCCCGCGTCGGCGCGCTACAATCCAGCAAACGCCTGCTAAATGCGGCATTCTATGTGCGGTGCCATGAGAGGGTTTGACCCCCGTCGCTCCCGCCTTTGTTGCCTCATCGTCCGCGTCGGCTTTTGGGTGCGTGGCCCGCACCTCCGACGCGGCGGTGAAGTAGCTGGCGAAGGCGTGGTTGGGCTTGACGGCGACAATCTGGCCGTCCTTTTGCCAGACCTGCTCGAACAGGGAGAGCACGAGCTTGCGTCGCTCGGCTGGGTCTGGCTCGGCGTCCCAGAAGCGCGCGAAGTCTTCGAGGATCGTTCGTGCGTGGTCGAGGTCTGGGTTGGTCGGCGGCTTGGTGCGCTGTAGCTCCTCCTCCAGTGCCTGGCGGCGCATGATGTATTCGGGCTTGGTGAGGTCGCCCATCACGTAGAGGTCGCGCAGCCGCTCAAGTTGGTTGGTGAGCTGGCGGCGGCGCTCGGTGTCCTCACCGGGACGTGTGCCCGTCTGGGCTTGGATCGTGTCGAGTACGAGCTGGCGCAGCGCGTGGTCGGGTTGGAAGTCGTGCAGCCAGTCGACCAACTGCTCCTCCAGGGGAATCGCGGGGACCGTTCGTTGCTCGCAGGTGCCGTGGTGGCGGCGGGTGGAGCACTGGTAGCGGCGCATCGCGTTTCGGCCGGTGCGGCAGCCGTGCATCCGCGCGCCGCAGCGCTCGCAGCACAGCAGCTTGCGCAGCAGATACTCCTCAGAGGGCCGACCGGCCTTGACGACTCGCGTGCGCCACGAGCGGACTTCCTGCACGCGGTCGAACAGCTCCTCGCTGACGATCGCCTCGTGCAGCCCTTTGATGCTGCGGCTCTTGTCGCGCAGCCCGGAGACGTAGCCCGCGTAGGCGGCGTTGGACAGCATCTCGCGCACGGTGTCCTTGCCGAACAGCCGGCCGCGGGCGGAGCGCGCGCCTTTCGCGTTCAGCCACGCGGCGAGCGTGCGGTCGGACTCTTGGCCGGTGGCGTAGCGCTCGTACATCGCGAGCACGAGCGGCGCCCGCTCAACGTCCGGCGTGGCGATCTTGGTGGCCGGGTCGCGCACATAGCCCCACGGCAGCGAGCCGACGAGATGCCCCTGGCGAGCCTTCTCGCGCAGCCCGCTGCGTGTCCAGAAGGACAGCGAGACGGAGTAGTACTCGTCGAACATCTCGTGGATCGACTCCGCGAGAAATGCGGACGGGTCGGTGTGGTCTTCGCCCATCGGCTGCGTGACCGACACGACACGGATACCGAGTCGCTCGCGCAGCAGTTGCTTGTAGCGGCGCGCCTCGACCTGGTTTCGCGCGAAGCGGGAGGTGTGGTAGACGAGCACCACGTCGAACTTGCCATCGGCGGCGTCAGCCATCAGGCGCTGGAACTCGGGGCGTGCCTCGGACTTGCGCCAGCCGGAGTGAAAGTCGCAGTACTCGCCGATCAGCTCCAGTGTGTTCTCGGCGGCGAACGAGGCGATCGCCTGGCGCTGCGCGTCGGGGGAGAAGCCTTGGCCTTACTCCTCGGTTGACTCGCGGACGTAGGCGGCGGCGCGTGTTGGGCTATCGGTCATGCTGGGCGAGGTCGGTGAGGTCGCGTCCTCGGCGCAGCCACCAGTCTGCGAACCAGCGCGCGAACGCTTGGAGATCGAGGTCGGATGCGCAGCAGCGGTCATGGGCTCCTCCTTGCGGCGGGTCATCGGTCCCAGCGATCAGACCAGAGCCGCGCGGCGATTTCAAGCGCCTGACAGCCGGTTTTGGTGGCGCGCCTGAGCGCCCATCCCGTCGGCCATGATCGACGGGTATGCCTGCTGCCGGGCTTGGTGTCATGCGATGCGATGTCGTCAAATCGATAGTGTCGGCGAGAGGCCCGAATCGCTCAACGAAGGTTGGTTTTGGCGCCCTTGCGGTACAGCCGGTGCTTACTTTTGCGGGTGCCAGTCCGTTGGTGATGCGCCCTGGCCGTCACGGTTTTGGCGTCATCGCCGTATTTCATTGCAGCGGTTTTACCGGCAAAAGGTCCTCCCATTTAAGCGGGAGGAGAGAACGGAGGACGTATCGGAGGAAGGAACGGAGGGGCAAAAACTCACGCCTTCAGGCGAACTTGGTATGGCCCTCGCCACGACGGCGTGAGAGCGTGGCGAGTTAGCCGGCGAGTGCTGGCGCCAAGTCGGCTGCCGACACGCGGCTGGCGATCGTCAGCCTGATCTCGCCGTGGCGGGCGAGCAGCCATTTGGGGTTGACGATCGTGATGGCGATGACCGCGCCCGTCTCGTCGTAGCGGACGTTGTGGCCCTCCGGCGTGCCGAATGACTCAGCGAGCATCCGTGGCTCGCCGACGCTCAGATAGAGCACGTCCGCGTCTGCGTCGTACTCGACGTTGTCGAACGAGAGGGTTCCGATCGTGATCGTCATCGCGGCAGGTTGCACAGGGTGCCGGGCATGGCCAGCCTACCCGCCATCCTGTGTCAGCGCTGTGTCAGGAGACTGTCAGCAGACAGTCGCTCACGCCGAAGTGGCCAAAGCCTCGGCGCAGCACACGTCTGGGGTGGGAGCGATGGACTCGTCGGCGAGCCTGGCAAGAAGCTCCGGGCAGGCGACGGTCGCGTCGCTTAGGTGCGTGATGGCCTCGTCGACCAGCTCGTCGGTTTCGTTGTTGAGCGAGGCGACGGCCGACCAGTAGACGCGCTCGATGATCGGCCGCAGCTCCCCGGCGGGCATCGTCAGCTCGAACTCCTTGGCGTCGGGCTCGCGCTCCCAGCCGAGGTCGTCGAGCAGCCGCAACTCGGCGGCGAAGCGACGGTGCAGTCGCCGGGCATGGCCGGGCTCGTCGTTGCGCAGGTTGCGGAAGATGTCGCCGATCGCGGTGAAGTCGGTCATCAGACCGTCGTAGATCGCGTCTCGATACCTGCGGTTGATCGTGATGCTCATGTGCTGGCGCTCCTTTCGCTCGAAGCACCGTTGGGGCGCGCGCTACGGTACGCACGACAGACCAGCCGTAGAGCTACGGTTGGGCGTGGCATCGAAGGGCTCGCTCCTTCGGAGCTAAGGCCGGGGCGGGTGCTCGTAACACCCGTCTCGGCCGCTTGGTTTTCGGATCGCTCGCGATCAGAGCAGAGCGTCCGGCGGAAGCTCCAGACGGTCGGCCGCGGGGCAATGCGCCAGCATCGCGGACGGCCTGCTCTGCCATCCGCGGGCCCTGCGATCGTCATTTTGAGATGTCCGCGCCGAAGCGAGTCCGCCAAGCCGTCACGGTCAAGCTCGGCGTTGGGGCAGATGCAGCGGGCCTTCCCGAACAGTCGAGAGACGCGGCTGCCTTGGCGACCAGATTCCCCGAAGCGGGCATCATGGTCGTCGAGACGACCGACTCGCCGAAGCTGCTCGATGCCTATCGCCTCGCGTCAGCTGGCGAGAACCGCGAACGAATGTGGAGGCTGCTGAGTGAGCACCCTCGCTTCGAGCACGAGGTTCCTCAAAGGCAGCAGGCAATCGCCGAAATCAACCGCGTCGCGGGTGAAGAAACGCGAGAGGGAATCTTCTGGTGTTTGGGCCTGCTTCTGCTGATTACCGGGAACGACGAGCTTCGCCCAACGCTTGAACAGCAGCTCGACGCGTTGTGGACTTCGATCCCTCAGCTCACGATGTGGCTCGTGACGCCAGCGCAGGCGTTCGTGTCTCGCGTCCGGCTGTCGCAGCTCCTCTTTCAGTTCCAACACACTCCGGACCTCGATATCGAGACGCTGATGGCAGACGAGCGCCGCAGCCTGTCGGCGCAGTCGCTCTCAAACGGCATCTCGACGGCGGACCTCGTCCAGCCGATATTCCTGACGTTCTCACCGGCGGCGACCGGATTCGCGGCGCCTTGGTTTCCTCACACGATCGCACTCGACTTCGGGGCCGCCGTCGAGCTGCGGGTGAAGCCGCCCGCCTCGCTCAGCTCGGTCTACGAGCCGCGCGTCCTGAGCGCACCGGTCGACCTCGACGGCCGTGAGGCGTGGTTCAACTCAATCCCAAAGGAGCAGCTTGCGACGCTTTTTCCAGTGGTGGATCAGCCGCCTCAATCTCCTCTACGGGATCGCCACCGACCCGACGCGGTTCCCCAACAAGCACGGTGAGTACGACAGCTCGGACCATCTCGCCTTCCGGCTGACCGTCGAACGCGTGCTCGCAGACCTACGGATAATCAACGCGTCGCCACAGGCCCCGGCGCTTACCCGCCTCGGCGCCACCTTCGACTTGCTCGACAAGCTTGAAGCGCTGCTCGGGTACGGACCCCAGTCGATGAGCCAGTTCGGCAAGGCCTGGGGCCCCGGACGTGGCTTCGCCAAGCTACTCGACCGGCGCGTGACGTTGCCGATGATGCAGCGCGGCTTCGAGAACATGCCGAGCACGCTTCGATCGGTCTTCAAGGACCGAGCCAGGGTTTTGTTCGACGCGTTGTATGACGAAGTCGCTGAAGGTGTCCTCCGCGGACGCCTTGATGATGACGGGGTTCGCTACGGGAGCAAGTCGATCCGCAAAATGCCCTGGGACACCTACGTGGGCACCCTTGTCCGAGCGGTCCGCAACTCCTCTCACGGCCTGCTCCAAGCCCACAAGACGGAGGCCGAAGTGGCTGCCACGCACACAGGGGCCCTGCCCGACGCCCTGCCGGAACTCGTCCCGCTCATCGCTCTCGCGCTGCTGGCCGACCCGGAGCGGCTGTGGTCGATGGAGGTATGGGTCTAGCCGCTCTCGTGGTTTCGGGGCCCGTCACGCGTGTGACTACTTCTCTCGTTACGCTCATAGAGTGAGGATCAGCGAACGGACCGAATGGGATCTGGTCGTGCCAGTTGATGACGCTGAGTTGGCGGATCGGTTTCGCAGCCAGGGTGTGAAGCCCGGCCAGAGGGTCCACGTCACCGTCTTGGATAGCGCCGGGTCGGGGGCCGCCGGTGAGCAGCTGCCCGCGTTCTTTGCGAGCTTCGACGGACCCGCCGATCTGGCCACGCGCTCAAGCGAAATCCTGCGCTCGCGGTTCCCCGGCGCTCGATGACTCCCTTGTCATCGGCGCTGGGCCGGGCGGGCTGCATTGCTACACTGATGGCGTGACCACTGAGGTGCCCACATGAAGGTCGTGACTGTGCGCGACTTCCGCGACCATGCGACGGAGATGTTCCGCTCCGATGACGTGATCCTCGTCACGCGCGAAGGCACGCCGGCCGGCTTCTTCCTGCCGTGGGACACGCCGCAGCTACCGGTGGAGGTGCGCCGCGAGGTGTTCCTGCGGCTCTCCGAGCAGGTTGGCGACCAGTTGGCCGATAAGGGCATCAGCGAAGCGGAGGTGCTGGACGATTTCGCTGCCTCCCGCCGTCGTAGCTGACGCAAACGTTGTCCTCTCGGCGCTGATCGGCGGGCGCGCCCGCCTCGTGATCGCCTCTTCGCATGGGCCAGATTGCATCGCAACGCAGGCTGTCGCCGAGGAGATCGCCCGCCACCTCCCGGCCTTGGCCACCAAGCGCGGTCTGGATCAAGCGCTCCTGTTTGCCGCCCTCCAGGTCATGCCGATTGCGTGGAGGCCGGCATCCGACTACGAAGATCGCCGGGAGGAGGCCGAGCGACGGATCGCTGCTCGTGATCCGGACGACTGGCCGACAGTTGCGCTCGCACTCAAGCTCGACCTGCCGGTGTGGTCCCAAGACAAGGACCTCGCCGACGCCGGCCTCGAGGTCTTCACGACCGGCGACCTGCTCGACGCGCTGCGCGACGCCGGCTAAAGACGAATCTCGATCCCCGAGGCTACAAACGCGCGCTTGAGTCCCGTCGCTCCCGCTCTGGACACCGCTGCTTCCACGCCGGAGCTGCCGGTCGAGGTGCGTCGCGAGGTGTTCCTACGTCTTTCCGAGCAGGTTGGTGAGCATCTGGCCGACAAGGGGATCAGCGAAGCGGAGATGCTGGACGACTTTGCTGCATCCCGCCCGTCGTAGCTGACCATCGCTACGCTTGGAGCATGAGCAGGGCCGACCCAGCCAACGAGTGGGACTTGGTCGTGCCAGGCGATGACGCTGAGCTGGCGGCTGAGTTTCGCCGCCACGGCGTAAAGCCTGGACAGCGACTCCACGTCGCGGTTGTCGATCGCAATGGATCGGATACCGTCGGTGAAGAGGAGCTGCCGTCGTTTTTCGCGAGCTTCGATGGACCCGCCGATCTGGCTGAACGCTCCGGCGAGATTCTGCGCTCGGAGTTCCCCGGCGCCTGATGATCCTGGTGGACACCGGCCCGCTGGTCGCCGCCGCCAACCGCAACGACACGCATCACCGCGCATCCACGGAGGCGCTCGCGGCGGCCCCGCCGCCGCGGCTCGTGCCGGGCATGGTCATCGCCGAGGTTGGCTACCTGCTGGCGCGCGATGCCGGCTCCTCGGTCGAGGCTGGGTTCCTGCGGTCGTTCGAAACCGGGTTCCTCGACGTCGTGAGCCCTACCGCTGACGATCTTGCCCGTGCCGCCGAGCTGGTCGAGCGGTACGCCGACTTGCCGCTCGGCACGACGGACGCCTGCATCGTCGCTCTGGCTGAGCGGCTCAACATCACCGAGCTGGTGACGCTGGATCAACGGCACTTCAACGTCGTGCGTCCACGCCACGTCGAGGTGCTGACGCTCACCCCCTGACCAGCGCCGCCGCCGAGCGCGTCTACAGCCGAATCTCGATGGAGGCCCCGATGCCATGTCCCCCATGATCGCGGGTGGTCCAGCTCATTCGCAAGCCTAGTACGCCACGCCGAGCTCGGCGACGACGGCGTCGACCACCTGGGCGTCGAGCTGCGAGCCGGCGACCCGGCGCAGCTCCTCGCACGCCTCGTCCGGTGTGCGCGCGGCGCGGTAGGGCCGGTCGGTGACGATCGCGTCGTAGGTGTCGCAGGCGGCGATGATCCGCGCGGCGAGCGGGATCGTCTCGCCCTCCAGGCCGTCCGGATAGCCGTCGCCGTCCCAGCGCTCGTGGCTGGCGCGCACCGCCGGGGCGAGGTGGGCGAAGGCGTCGATCCGCGCCACCAGGTCACCGCCGATCGCGGCGTGGCCTCGCATCGTCACCCACTCCTCGTCGGTCAGCGGCCCGGGCTTCAGCAGGATCTCGCTCGGCACCGCCACCTTGCCGATGTCGTGCAGCATCGCCGCGTAGCGCACGTCCCGCGCCTGCGCGCTCGACAGCGCCATCCGCCGCGCGATCCGCTCGGCGAGCACGGCGACGTCCTCCCCGTGACAGGCCGTGTAGTCGTCCTTGGCCTCGACCGTGCTCGTGAGCACGGCAAGCGCCGTCGTGAACGCGCCTTCGAGGTCGGCGATCAGGCGTGCGCGATGCACCGCCTCGCCGAAGCTCGACGCGATCGCCTCCACGAGCACCGCGTCGGTCTCACCGAGCGCTCCGGGGTCCATCGCCTCGATGTTCAGCACGCCCCACACGACGCCGTCCACGAGCACCGGCACCGCCAGCTCCGAGCGCGGATCGGTGTGGGGGTCGCGCACGATGTAGTCGGGGTCCTCCCGCGTGTCCGCCACCAAAGTCGTGTGCCCGGAGCGGGCGACCCTCCCGTTGACGCCCGTCGACAGCGGCTGCTCGGTGAGCAGGAACTCCGTCATCACCTCCGCCAGCGGGCCGCGGGCGGCCACCAGCCTCAGCACCCCGTCGCCGTCGAGGCGCTGGATCGCGGCGAGATAGAACGCGAACGACTCGTGCAGCTCATCCACCACCAGCTGCGCGAGCCGGTCGATGTCGCTGGTGCTGGCCAGCTTGGCGGCGAGCCGCGCCGCGAGGCGAAGCTGTTCGCGCAGGTAGGCCACCTCGCCGGCTGCCGCCATGCTCTTCACGCGCGCATCCGCGCGATGACGGCGCAACGCCTCGGCGCGCCGCAGGCGCTCCTTGGCGCCCGCTCGGTAGGAGGATTTGGAAGTCAGCTCGGGCATGCCAGGGCAGGCATCGGATGAAAAAGCGGCTTTCTTGAGCCAAGAATCGCCAAGTTAGACACCCGGCCGGTGGCTATAGGTCTGACGCCGTCCTGCGCCGTGTCCACGTGCGTCAGAGGTCCTTCAGGGGATCCTCGGCGTATGCCTCGATCTCGCCGTGGCCAGCGCGGAAGGCGCCCACGCGGCGGCGGGCGTCGGCGACGAGGGCGCGCGCGCCGTCTCGCTCGTGGGGGTGGAAGAAGCCCGTGAGCACGAGCGCCGCCGGCACGAGCGCCAGCCACAAGACGCGCAGCGCGAGCCCCGCAAGCCCGTGGCTGGGCAGCAGCAGCTCGCCGGAGACGGCGACACCGGCGAGGATCCCCGTCAACAGCGCGAGGCGCCGCCATTCGAAGCCCACCTTGAAGAGGGTGCGGGTGAGCGCGTACATCGCCGCAAGCATCGCCACGTACGCGCCGCACAGCGCGATCCCCGCGCCCGCTATGCCGAGGCCGGCGCCGCCGTGCGGAACGAGCAGCGCCAGCAGGGCCACGTTGACGGCAAGGCCGACAGCGGCCGCAGGGAAGTTGCGCGAGGTGACGCGCGCGCGCCCGGCGATCGCCACGAACACCAGGTACAGGCCATACAGCGCCCACCCGAGCGCCAGCCACGGCAGCGCGCGGTAGGCCCCGAAGTATTCGTGGGCGGCCAGCAGCCTCACCATCCAGCGCCCGAGCAGCGCCACCGCGCAGACGACCACGCCCGTGGCGAGCGCGTAGTAGGTGGTGACGAGCGAGTACAGCCGCGATGCCTCCTCGTCGCTCTCGATCGAGTACGCCAGCGGCGGCCACGCGTACTGGAAGCCGCGCACCGCGACGAACACGACGGTTGCGAGCTTGATCGCGATCGCGTACTGCCCGGCGGCACTCTGCGAGAAGACCCTGAACAGGTAGAAGCGGTCGGCCACCTGCAGCGCGTACACGCTCGCGTCCGCCGGCACCGTCGGCAGCCCGAAGCGCAGCATCGCGCGCAGGTCGGCCACCCTCACGCGCAGCGACACCCGCCGGCGCAGCACCCACCACAGGCCGAGCACGACCACTGCCGAGGCGCCGAAGTTGCCGAGCAGCAGGCCGCGGGCGCCCTGGTTGGCGAACACGACCAGCAGGATCGTGAACGAGACCGTCATCGCCACGTTCGCCCCCGAGGCGTACACGTACGCGCGCTTGCGCTCATCCACCCGCAGCTGCGCGTAGGCCATCTCCAGATTGGTGAACGCCCACAGGCCCAGCACAGCGCAGTCGAACAGCAGCGGGTCACGGAAGCCCACCAGCAGGCGCGAGAGATCGCCCGCGAACGCGACCGCCACCAGCGAGGCGAGCGTGGTCGTCCACGCGACCGCAGCCGTCGCCGTGCGCGCGATCCGCTCCCGCCGGGCGGTGTCCTCGTCGTCGAAGTAGAAGCGGATGAACGCTTCGCCGACGCCCACGCGCAGCAGGATGCTCACGAGGATCACCGCCGTCAGCAGCGTTTCCGCCACGCCGTACGCTTCCGTGCTCAGGTGGCGTGTGTACAGCGGCAGCGTCAGCAGCGCCAGGCCCTTCGCGAGGATGTCCCCGAACTGGTACGCGGCGCCGGTCGTGACCAGTCGCTTGAGGTAGCCGAGCACGGGCTCAGACGCTACTGGCCGGCACCCCCGGCAGCCGCACCGCCACGCCCTCTCCATCCTCGCCCGCGCCCGCCCGCGCGAGCGCGACGCCGAGCGCCAGCAGCGCCCACGTGAAGGGGTCCTCGAGGAAGTCGGCGTAGGTCCACGTGTGCAGCACCAGCGCCGCGAAGCACGCCGCGATCGCGATCCGCGGCGCCGAGCGCCCGGCGCCGCGGAAGAGGACCGCGAACGCGCTCACCAGCAGCGCCACGTACACCGCCAACCCGACGACACCCTGCTCGGCGGCGACGGTCACGGGGATCGTGTGCGACGCGGAGGTCGCATTCTCGGCGTCCGTCTTGCCGTGGAGCTTGTACTCGGCTTCGAACGAGCCCGAGCCGTATCCCTCCAGCGGCCGTTTCGCGAACAGTTCGAGACCGCCGCTCACGAGCGTCGTGCGCCCGCTCGTCGCGTTCGCCGCCGAGCCGCTGGCGCCCTTCAGGCCGAAGTGCAGGCTGGCCGGGGCGAGCGCCACGAACGCGAGCGCGAGTGCGAGCGCCGCTGCCACGATGTAGACGGCCGGCCGTACGCCCCACCGCCACGCGCCGAGCACCGCCAGGCCCAGCAGCAGCGCCGCGATGCTCGACTGCGAGAAGCTCGTCACCAGCCCCCCCATCAACCATGCGAGCACGGCCGCGCCGGCGAGGATCTCGCTCGTGCCCCCGAGCCGGGCGCCGGTGGCCTGGCCGCCTGCGCCGGCGGACCCTCGCCGCGATGACAGCACGACTGCCATGAGCGAGATCATCACCAGCGCCAGGAAGCGCCCGTAGATGCTCGGGTCGAAGAACAGGGAGTTCACGCGGAAGAAGTTGTCGTACTGGTTGGCCGCCACCACCTTCGGGTTCAGGAAAAGCGACTTGCGGAAGTACTCCACGAAGCCGACCCCCGCGAAGACCACCGCCAGCGCGACCTCCACGCCGAGGCAGCGGGCGATCAGCCGCCGCGTCCAGCGGGCGTCGCGCAGGAGCAGGAACAGCAGCCCGAACGGCACGTAGAAGAAGCCGAGGTTCTCGAGCGCCTTCACGCGATCCGCGGAGTAGCTGGTCTGCAGCGCATACAGCGCGATCGCCGCCAGCAGGATCCATTCGAGGCCACGGGGGGCCAGCCACGAGGAGGCGCTCCCCAGCGTCGGGCGCCGTTCGCGCGAGGGGTCGCGTCGACGAGGGGCCAGCCAGCGCGGCACCAGGTAGACGAGCGTCCCCGCCGCGACCACCAGGTACAGCGGCACCAGCAGGTTCACCGTGCGCCCGTCGGTGGCGATCGGCACCCTGAACGGCAGCGCGAGCGCGGCCAGCAGCGGGAACGCGTCGGCGTTGCGGCGCATCGCCAGGGCCAGCGCCGCTATCACCACCAGCGCGCCGGCCGCGGCCGCGGCGATCGTGCCCGCGCTCGGGAGCCTCGTCGCGAGCGCCACCCCCGCCACGGCGGTCATGGCGGCGCGACCAGCGTGAGGCTCTGTGGAGAGAGCACCGCGCCGTGGTGGCTGGGCGCCACCCGCACGCGATATTCGCCCGCGGGCGCGATCGCGCCCTCGTTGACCGGGATGAGGATCGCCAGCCCGTGCGGGCTGAGCGCGTGCTGGTAGCGACGGGCGCTGCCGCGGCGCCCGTTCCAGCGCAGCGACAGCGGTTTGTAGCGCGCGAGCGGGTGCTCGCGCACGAGCGTCGCGACGGTGTTGCCGACCGAGTCGATGATCGTCACCGTCACCGCTTCCGCGTGCTCGAGCTTGAAGGAGATCGACGCTTCTTTGACGTGCCCGCTCGGATACGGCGAGAAGAACGGCGTCATGAGGAACTGCTGCACCGCCGTAGGGGTGTGCTTCAGCCGCTGGGTGATGAGGAACGCCGCGACGCACGCCAGCACGACCAGCGCGAACACGATCCCCGCGAGCCGTCTCCGACCCGGCACGCGCCTCAATCCTCGCCGCCCAGCGCGAAGCGCTCGACCGTGTCCGAGCGCAGCCCGAGCCGCAGCGTCTCCAGCGACAGCACGTCGGCAGCCGCGATGTTGCCCAGGTTGCACTCGCTGCCCAGCTGCTTGAGCAACCACACCTGCTGCTTCTGCAGCGGCGCGTCGAAGATCAGCCGCTGCCTGTCGATCGAGTGGACGATCTCGTCGATCAGCCCCGTCCGCACCTCCCCGTTGGCGCGGTAGATGCCCGCGGTGCCCGACTCCCGGGCCTCGGCGATCACCTTCCAGGCGCCGGCCTCCAGGTCGCGCTCTATCTGCTCGACCCACACGTACGGCGCCATGATGAAGTCCGCGTCCTTGCTCCCCACCTCCGCGAACACCGTGAACTCTCGCGAGAGCCGTTCGATGAGCTCGCGCTTGACCTCCGGGTCGATCGTGATCGTCCCGTCGGAGATCTCGACGTGATGGAGCCCCAGCTCGCGCACCCACGCCACCAGGCCGTCGACCCGCCCCTGGCGGATCGCCAGCTCGGTGAGGGTGCCGCCGAGCACGACGGGGATGTCGTGGGCGGCATACCGTGCGAGCTTTGGCGCGAGGTTGGCGCTGACGAGCGCCGTGCCCCATCCGAGCTTGACGATGTCCACGCTGTCGCCCGCGACTTCCAGCAGGCCGTCCACCTCAGCCACCGACAGGCCCCTGTCGATCACGTGGGTGATGCCGGTCTCCCGCGGCTTGTGCGACCGCGGCGGGATGTCCAGGAAGCCGGCTATGGGCTCTGCGCGGCCCTGTCCGCGCCGACGATCACCACCACGTTCGCCTGACCCGCAAGCGCGCTCACGCCCGCTTCGATCGGCAGCACGTGCGAGATCGTCAGCGAGCGCGCGACGCCTTCCGCTTCCGCCTGGTGGCCGCTCGAGTACTCCACGACGCTCACCTGGCCGGAACCGGGCGGACGCCCGTCGAGCGCGGTCGCCTGCGAGTAGCCGCCCTGCTGCAGCAGGCCCGCGGTGCGGTGGGCGAGGCCTTCCGCTTCGGTGGCGTTGAGCACCGCCACGCTCGTTTCCGCCGGGCTGACGGTCGGTGTCGCGGGTGCGTGAGGGCGCGCGGGCCTCGACGTGCTCGTGTGCACAGGGGGACTCGCGCGGTGCGCCGTCGTGCGCGACCCGTCGGCCTTCCCCTTCGAGGAGCCGCCGAGCACGGACACCGCGACCGCCGCTGCGGCCGCGAGAACGATCACCCCTACCACCACCAGCGCCGTCGTGCGCCCACGACCCGGTGAGCGTTTGGCCGCATACACCGAGCGCTCCGTCAGCGGCGGCATCCCCTGAGAGCGCTGGGCGGCGCTCGCCGAGGATGCCTGCGCCGGCGCGGGCGGAACGCGCGCCGAGGGAGCGGGCGCCGGGGTCTGCTCCGAGGCGGGCGGCGCCGCGGAAGCAGGCGGCGCGGTCGCGGTCGGCGGCGCAGCGGCAGCTGGCGGCGCGGCGGCAGCGGTTGGCGCAGCGACAGCGGACTGTGTGGCAGCGGCAGGCGGTGCGATCGAGGGGCTCACCGTCGCCGACGCCGTCAAGCCTGCGGCTGCGGCTGCCGCAGCGGTGGCTGGCGGCGGAGGCAGCGGCGCCCGTGGTTGGGCGAGCGGCGACGGCGAGGGCGCTCTCGCCGCAGCGGGGGGACGGCTCTGCGCAGCGCCAGCCGCCGACGCGGGGACACCGAGCGGCGGGGGCGACGCTCCGCCCGCTTGCGCCGGCGAGGGCGCCGGCATGCCGAGCGGCGCCGGCGCCTGAGCGCTCGGGGCGCCAGCCGCGCTCAGCGCCTGGCCCGCAGGCACCGGGATGGCGGCCGGTACGCCTGCGGTCGCACCCGCAGCCGCGGGTACCGCCGCAGGGACGCCCGGGGTCGGGGCGGCCGTGGCCGGCGCCCCTGCGGGGACCCCCGGGGTCGCGACGGCCGTGGCCTGGCCTGCGGCAACGGGCGTGGCGGCGCGGGCTTGGATCGGCGCTCCGCTGGGAATCGCCTGAGCCAGCTGCGCGCCCGGCGCCTGCTGCTGCACCCGGACCGCCGCGGCGGCGCTGACCCGCTGCTCGAGCTCCGCGGCGCGCTCGGGCGCGCGGCCGGCCCACTCGCGCAGGCGCTTGAGCTCACGAGCCTGGGAGAACGTGAGCAGCGACAGCAGCGCGATGCCCGCGAGCGCGGCGAACGCGGCGACCGCACCGATCTTGGTGAACGTGCTCGAGAGCGACAGCGCGAGCGTCATGTAGTTCATGAATGCGGGGAGTGTACGAGGGGGGTAGGCGCCCCGTGCCGGTCGGCGTCGGCGTCGACACCGCCGAGCTCGATCCCCCCACGTCCGCCGGCGAACGCGACCGGCTCCCAGGCCGCGGCGTCCCTGCGAGCGGCGACCAGCTCGGACACCTTCGCCGCCAGTCCCGCCGCGTCGCCCTCCAGCACCAGCAGGCCGATCTCCGCGAACATCGTCTCGACGGCGTCCACCGCCAGCGGCTCGCGTTCGGCGAGGGTGATCTTCTCCGCCGCCGTCGGCTGGCGGCGCTCGTAGTCGTTGAACAGCTCCTCGCTCAGCTTCTCGCCCGGGCGCCGGCCGACGATCTCGACGTCGATGTCGCGGTCGGGGTCGAGGCCTGAGAGATCGATCATCGCGCGCGCCAGGTCGATGATCCGCAGCGGCTCGCCCATGTCGAGCACGAACACCTGCGCCCCGCGCGGGCCCGACGGCGGGCCGGAGAGCGCATCGTCCTCGGAGCGGGAGAGGCAGAGGGACCCCGAGCGGATGATCAGCTGGACGGCCTCGGGGATGGTCATGAAGTAGCGGGTCATGCGCTCGTCGGTCACGGTCACGGGGCCGCCGCGCTCGATCTGGCGGCGGAAGATCGGTACGACGCTTCCCGATGAGCCGAGCACGTTGCCGAAGCGCACCGCCGAGTAGGACGTCCCCGCCCAGCGCGCGGAGGCGGCCTCCAGCGCGTACTCCGCGAGCGCCTTCGACGCCCCCATGACGGTGGCGGGGGCGACGGCCTTGTCGGTCGAGACGAGCACGAAGCGCGCCACCTCGCTCTCGCCGGCCACCTGCGCGACGACGCGCGTGCCGATGGCGTTGTTGCGGATCGCCTCCACGGGGTTGGCCTCCATCAGGCCCACGTGCTTGTAGGCGGCGGCGTGGAACACGACCGCGGGGCGGTGCTCGGCGAAGATCTCGCGCATGCGCTCGCCCTCCTTGCAGTCGGCGAGCACCGCCGCGAGCATCGACGGCGGCACGTGGCGCTCGTCCTCGAGCTCGCGCTGGATCGAGAAGAGGTTGTCCTCGGCGTGGTCGAGCAGGACGATCCGGTGGGGCTCGACGCGGGCGATCTGCCGGCAGAGCTCGGAGCCGATCGAGCCGCCAGCGCCGGTGACGATCACCGTCTCGCCGGCCAGGTAGGCGCCGACCTGCTCCAGCTCCATGTGCACCGGCTGGCGCCCCAGGACGTCCTCGACGCGCACCTCGCGCATCTGCCTGGCGAGCGCGCCCCGCGTCTGCAGCAGCTCGAACACCGTCGGCAGCGTGCGCACGGGGATGCCCCGCCCGCGGCACTCGCGGACGATCCGCGCCCGCGTGGAGCCCGGCGCGGAGGGGATCGCGATGATGACTTCGTCCGGCTCGGCTTCGTCGAGGATCCGCGGGAGGTCGTCTTCGGTGTTGCCGCGCACGCGCAGCCCTTCGATGCGCAGGCGCCGCTTGGCGGGGTCGTCGTCGACGAACCCCACCGGCGAGAGGCCGAGCTCGCGGTTGCGCATGATCTCGCGCGCCACCAGCCGCCCGCCGTCGCCGGCGCCGGCGATCAACACCGTGCGTTCGCCGCGGCGGGGGCTGCGGAAGGCCGCGAGCGCCCGGCGCTCGTACAGCGTGCGCGCCATCGCGCGGACGCCCACGAGGAACACGAGCGACAGCAGCGCGAAGAGGAAGATCACGGTGTTCGGGAGAACCACCGCCACCGCCGTCGTGCGGACCGGGAGGTGCCCGCTCTGGATGTAGCGATGCACGGGGCGGAAGACCTCGACGGCGGCCACCGTCAACAGCACGATCAGCGCCACCGCGAGCACCACCGCCTCGTAGTCGCGCTGGCCGGCGTAGCGCCAGCGTCGCTGGTAGACCCTGCTCAGGACGAGCACCGGCAGGCTGCCCACCAGCACCCACCAGATGGTGTCCGAGCGCAGATCGGAATAGTGCGCCGGCAGCCTGGTGGTGAAGCGCAGCTGGAAGGCGAGGTAGTACGCGAACGCGACCAGCGCCCCGTCCACTGCGAGTTGTGGCAGCGAGTGACGGTGGAGGGGCAGGGCCGCCGAGCGGATCCGTCGGCGCATTGCGAAGATTGTATGCCGACACGTGGACCTAGCGTCCACGGGCGGGCTCACGCGATCGGCGAGAGCAGCAGCTCGACGAGCACCCGCACATCGCGGCGCACGCGCGGGCGCTGCGGGCCCTGCGTGGGCGGACTGTCGCGGGCGCCCAGCTCGAGCTCGTCCGCGTCGCGCAGGGCGCGCAGGCGGCCTTCGCCGATCAGCCGCTCGTCGACCGCCCCGAGGCGTCCCTGAAACGTGGTGTACACGGGGGTCCCCAGAGCCACCGCCTCGCGGTTCATCGTGCCGCCCGCGGAGATCACGAGGTCCGCCTGGGCGATCAGCGACTGGGCGTCGATCGCGCGCTCGGGCACGACGAAGCCAGGGACGGCCTCGAGCTGCTCGCGCTGGGCATCGACGCGCGGGAGCACCACCGGCTGGACGCCGTCCTCGGCGGCGGCGAGGCGCAGGCGCTCGAGCACCCGCGCGAACAGGTCGTTCTCGAAGCGGTGGTACAGGGATACCTCCGGCGGCGTGCGCACCACCACGATCGCGCGGTCGCGGTCGAGCCCCAGCTCGTCGAGGACGTCCCGGTCGGGCTCGAAGTCGGCCAGGTAGTACTCCTCCTTGAGCCCCTCGTACGAGCGCACCTTCCCGCGTGCGCCGTAGCGATAGAGACGCTCTGGGGGGATCGCGTCGGGCACCACCACCGCCCGCGCGAGGCGGCAGTTGACGTTGTGCTGGACGGTCGCCCACTCGTAGTCGAACATCGTCGAGCTCGGGATCCGCAGCAGCGCGGCGGCGATCGTCACGTCGTTGGAGCCGTGGCCGAGCGCGACGTCGAAGCGCCGCCGGCGCCGCCCCCACCTTGCGAGTGCGAGCGAGCGCGACACCAGCCCGCCGGCCTTCGCCGCCAGGCGCTCGCCGCGGTGATGGCCGACGACGGTCACCTCGATGGCGAAGCGCTCGCACAGCTCGACCGTCTGCGCGAACTCCCGCGCCGTCACCGACACCTCGTGCCCGTCCGCGCGCAGGTGTTCGATGACGGGGCGCATGACGAGCACGTGGGGGCTGTTCGTGAGATCGATCCACACGCGCATCCGCGGGACGGTAACGGTCCCGGCCGCCGGGCCGGCGCCGCGGGCGCGGGGACGCTCGGCGCGGGAGCAGGAGCGAACGCCGGTATCGTTGGCCGGCCGATGCTCGTCCTCGCCTCGATCTCGGAAACGGTCGTCAACGAAACCTCCCACCTCGTTCGCGACGGCGGCCTGCCGGTGGTGTTCGCGCTGATGGCCGCCGGCAGCGCGTGCATACCCGTCCCCTCCGAGGTGGTGATGCTGTTCGCCGGCTTCGCCGTCGCCGACCCCGGCCAGAGCGCCTCCCACCACCACCTGACGCTCCTCGGCGTCATCGTCGCCGGCCTGCTCGGCACGATGGTCGGCTCGTGGCTGGCGTACGCCGTCGGGCGTGGCGGGCGCCTGGAGCTGCTCGAACGCCACGGCGCGAAGCTCCACATGAGCCCGGCGCAGATCGAGCGCGCCGACCGCTGGTTTCAGCGCCACGGCGAGGCGGCCGTGCTGTTCGGGCGCCTCGTCCCGCTCGTGCGCGCGTTCGTGTCGCTGCCCGCGGGCGTCGCGAAGATGCCGTTCGCCCGCTTCACCGTGTTCTCGGCGATCGGCTCGCTGCCGTGGGTGCTCGCGCTGGCGATCGCCGGCCACGCGCTCGGCTCCGACTGGACGAGCGTGCGCAAGGGCTTCGAGTACGTGGACTACGCGATCGTGGCGGCGGTGATCGCGGGCGTCGCCTACGCCAGCTGGCGGCGCGCGCGCCGCCCCGCGACGGCATCGTCCTCGGAGAGGGATGCCCTCGGCTGAGCGGGCGCCGGCGCTCCGCCACGCCGTCGCGCTGGGACTCGTGCAGGGCCCGACGGAGCTGCTGCCGGTGTCCTCCTCCGCCCACACCGAGCTGCTGCCGTGGCTCGCTCGCTGGCCGTACGCGCGGCTGGCGGGCGAGCGGCGCAAGTCCTTCGAGGTCGCGCTGCACGCCGGTGCGGCGATCGCCCTGACGATCCACATGCGCGGCGAGATCCTCGACCAGGCGGCCCGCGTGGACCGGCGACGGGCGGGCGCGATCGCCCTCGCGCAGGCGCCGCCCGCGATCGCCGGCTACGCGCTGGAGCAGACGATCGAGCGGCGAGTGGGCGGCCCGCGGTCGATCGCCGCCGGCCTCTTCGCCGGTGCGCTTGCGATGGCGCTCGCCGAACGGCGCGGGATGGAGCGCGCCGCCGAGGACGTGGGCGCCCGCGACGGGCTCGCGCTCGGGCTCGCGCAGGCCGCCGCGCTGATCCCCGGCGTCTCCCGCAACGGCGCCACGCTCGCGACCGCGCGGGCGCGGGGCTTCAGCCGCGCCGGCGCCCAGGCGCTGTCGTGGCACGCGGGGCTGCCGGTGCTGCTCGGCGCCGGCGTGCTGAAGGTCGAGCGCCTGCGCCGGGCGGGGCTCGCGCCGGGCGAGCGCGCCGCGCTCGCGGCGGGCGCAACGAGCGCGCTGGTCTCGACGCTGGTGAGCGCCAGGCTGCTCGACCGCCGGCTGCGCGAGGGCCAGTCGCTGGCGCCCTACGCGCTCTACCGGTGTGCGCTCGCGGCGTTCGTCCTCATGCGCACGCGCCGACTTGCCCGCGGCGCACAATAGGAGGCGCATGACCGTCCTCGGGGTGCTCATCGGCGGGCGCTACCGGCTCGAAGCGGAGATCGGTCGCGGCGGCATGTCGAGCGTGTACCGCGCCTTCGACACGGTCCTCGAGCGTCCGGTGGCGATCAAGCTGATGCACCGCGACGTCGCAGCCCACGACGACCAGCTCGAGCGCTTTCGCCGCGAGGCGCGCTCGGTCGCCCAGCTCAGCCACCCCCACGTCGTCACCGTCATCGACGCCGGCGAGGAGCGCGCGGGTGGGGCGGGCGGGTCTCCATCTCAAGAGGCTGCGACGCCGTACATCGTGTTCGAGTACGTCGAAGGCGAGACGCTCAAGGACCTCATCCGCCGCGAGGGACCGCTGGAGATCCCGCAGGCGCTCGCCTACGGGATCGAGATCGCGCGCGCGCTCGGGGCCGCCCACGAAAGCCACATCGTCCACCGTGACGTAAAGCCCCACAACGTGCTCATCACCGACGAAGGCGCCGCGAAGATCACCGACTTCGGGATCGCCCGCTCGCTCACCGAGGAAGCGCTGACGATGGCCGGGCGCGTGCTCGGCACCACCGACTACGTCTCGCCCGAGCAGGCTCTCGGCCAGCCGGTGACCGGCCAGTCCGACCTGTACTCGCTGGGGGTGGTGCTGTTCGAGATGCTCACAGGCCAGGTCCCCTTCCACGGTCCCTCGCCTGTGGCCGTCGCGATGAAGCACGTCCGCGAGCAGTTCCCCGACGCCCAGGAGCTGCGCCCGGAGCTGTCCGCCGCCACCGCCGCGGTGATCGACCGCGCCGTGCACAAGGACCTCGCGCAGCGCTACCCCGACGCCGCCACGATGGCCGCCGAGCTCGAGGACGTGCTCGCGGTGGAGGCCGCGCGCGCCGGCCAGAGCACCGGCGAGGCGACCACCGTCCTGCGGACGCTCCCCGGGACCAAGCGGCGGCGACTGCCGTGGCGCATGCGCCACCCGGCCCGCTGGGCGCTGTCGCTGGCGCTGCTCGTCGCGATCGCCGCGGGCGTCCTCATCGCCGCTGCCGGCGGCACCCACGGCGGCGCCGGGCTGGCGCCCGGCATCGTCGCCCACGCCGGCCTCGTGCCCGTCCAGCTCGCCGACGATGCCGCCCACGACTACAACCCCTTCGGCACCGGGCCCGAAAACCGCGACCAGATCGATAACGTGGTCGACGGCGACCCGAGCACCAGCTGGAGCACGGAGCAGTACTTCGACGGCACCCTCGTCAAGCCCGGCGGCACCGGCACCGGCGTCTACCTCGACGCCGCCCCCAGGGTGCTCGCGAAGGCGATCGAAATCCAGACTCCCACCCCCGGCTTCGCCGTCCAGGTCTACGTCACCGACCAGGTCGAACTGGAACCGCCCTACGGCGCCCACATCTCCCTGGCGGCCCGCGGCTGGCAGGGGCCGGTGGGCGCGAGCGCCGACGTCAGCAGCGGACAGCGCATCCCGCTGTCGCTGTCCGGGCGGGCTCACCGCTACTACCTGGTGTGGCTGACGACGCTGCCGCCTGGGATGGAGTCGGCGACGATCGACGAGCTGACGCTGTTCAGGTGAGCCGCGCGCGTCATTCGCCCGCCCCGCCCGGCGACGGCGCGGGCGGGCTGGAGGTCGTGGTGGTCGTCGTGGTGGTGGTCGGGGTGGTCGTCGCGGTCGAGGCCGTGCCCACGACGATCGTCACCGTGGCGCCCTTGCGTGCGCGCGAGCCGCCCGCGGGGCTCGCTTCGAGGACCAGGCCCACCTGCGACGCTTCGGTCGTCGGGCGGCTTTCCGTCTTTCCCTTCAAGCCGGCGCTGGTGAGCGCCGCGAGCGCCGCCGCTTCGCTCTTGCCGAGCACGTTCGGCACCGCCACTTCCTTGGGCGCCTTCGCCACCGTCAGGCTCACCTTTTCGCCCGCCCGCGTCATGTTCCCGCCGGTGGGCGACTGCGAGAGCACCGTCCCGGGGGTCTGCGCGGCCGAGACCTGCTTGCTGACGGCGCCGAGCGTCAGTTCGGCGTTGGAGATCGCCGCTTCAGCCGCTTCCAGGCTGTCTCCGGTGACGTCCGGGACGCGCACCGGCGGGGGGCCGGTGGAGACCAGCAGCGTGATCACGCTGTCTTCGCGCACCTCCGTTTCGGCGGAGGGTTCGGTGCCGATCACGTAGCCCGCGGGCACCGTCTTGCTCGCCTCGGGCTTCGTCTTCGTCCTGTAGTGCGCCTTGCTCAGCGCGGCCTTCGCCTTCGCCGCGCTGAGCCCCGACACGTCCACCAGCGGCGCGCTCGCGGGACCGTCCGAGACGACGATCTGCACGCGGGCGCCCTTCTTCGCGCGGGCGCCGCCGGTGGGCGACTGGCTGATCACGGAGCCGACGGGGACGATGGGGCTGGGTCCCTGCGAGGCCACCGGCTCCAGTTCGGCGCCGTGCAGGGCCACCAGCGCCGCCTGTTCGGTCTGCCCGACGACCGGCGGCACGGCCACCGTCTTACCGGCCCCGCCCTGCGTGAGCACGAGCGCGGCCACCGCCGCCGCGATCACGAGCAGCGCGGGGATCGCCCACGCCAGCACGCGCCCGACGCGGCGGCTGGCGGGCGGCGGCCCGCCATCGGGCTGGTAGCGCTCGTCGGCGGGCGGCGCGAGCAGAAGCGAGCCCGTGCCCGCGGGCACGGCGGCGGGCGCCGGCACGTGGTGGGGGTGGCCGCCGGGGACCGCCGCCGCGGTCGCCCCGGAGAGAGCCGGCAGCGCCTGGCGCTGGGCCTCGAGCGCGGCGATCAGCTCGTCGGCGTCGGCGTAGCGCTGGGCCGGGTCCTTGGCGAGCGCGCGCAGGACGACCGCGTCCAGCGACGGCGGCAGGCCCGGCCTGATCGCGCTGGGCGGATACGGCTCGGCGGAGACCTGCTTGAAGGCGATCGCCACCGCGGTTTCGCCCTCGAAGGGGACGACCCCGGTGAGCAGCTCGTAGAGGATCACGCCGATCGAGTACAGGTCCGAGGCGGCGCTCACGGTGTGTCCCTGCGCCTGCTCGGGAGAGAGGTACTGGGCGGTGCCCATGATCGAGCCCGTGAGCGTCATGTCCGACGCCCCGGCGCGCGCGATCCCGAAGTCGGTCACCCGCGCGCGGCCCTCTTCGTCGAGGATCACGTTGTGGGGCTTCAGGTCGCGGTGGATCACCCCGCGCCGGTGGGCGAAGCGCGCCGCGCGCAGGATCTGCACGACGATTTCGATCGCGACCGCCGGATCGAGCGCGCCGTGTTCGCGGACGATCGTCTTCAGCGAGCGCCCGGCGACGTACTCCATGGCGATGTAGTACGTGCCGTTCCACTCGCCGCGGTCGAAGATCGCGACGATGTTCGGGTGCGACAGCGCGGCCGCGCTGGAGGCCTCGCGACGGAAGCGCTCGACGAACTCCTGGTCTTCGGCGAAGTGGTGGTGGAGCACCTTCACCGCCACCTGCCTGCCCAGCAGCTGGTCCTCGGCGAGGTACACGTCGGCCATCCCGCCCGAGCCCAGCCGCGAGATCACGCGGTAGCGGCCATCGATGATCGTCTCCGGCTCGATCATCGCCTCGTCACCCTCCACCCTCGAGCAGGCTTTCGATCACGGCCCTGGCCACCGGCGCGGCGTACGTGGCGCCTTCCCCCGGCACCGCCTCGAGCGTCACCGCGAGCGCCACCCGCGGGTCGGAGGCGGGGGCGAAGGCGATGAACCACACGTTGTTGATCGAGTCGCCGAACTGCGTCTGGGCGGTGCCCGTCTTGCCCGCCACCTGGATGCCGGGGATCGCCGCGGCGGTGCCGGTGCCTTCCTTGACGACCGCTTCCATCATCCCCGTCAACGCCGCTGCGGTGGAGGGCTTCATCACGACCGACTGCGCCCGCGGGGAGATCGTCTGCACGGTGGTGCCTTCGGCGTTGACGATCCGCTTGCGTCAGGTGGGGGACCATCAGCCGCCCGCCGTCGGCGACCGACGCGGCCACCTCCGCCATCTGCAGCGGCGTCACCTCGAGTTTGTCCTGGCCGATGCCCATCCGCCCGAGATCCACCCTCGGGCTGGTGGGCGCCACGATGGCTTCGCCTTCGTGCTCGCCGCTGACCGACATCTCGCGCGCCGGATAGTCGAGCTGCGGCTTGCGGTCGAAGCCGAAGCGTTCCATGTAGCGCCCGAGCGTGCGCTTGCCGACGTGCTCGGCGACCTGCGCGTACACGGTGTTGATGGAGTGCGCGAGCGCGTACGTGAGCGTGACCGGCCCGAAGCTCGCGTCGTTGTCGTTGTGCAGCGGCACCCCAGACACGACCAGGCCGTCGGGGCCGGCGACCATAGATTCCGGGGTGTAGGCGCCGGTGTCGATGGCCGCGGTGGCGGTGACGATCTTGAACGAGGAGCCGGGCGCGTAGCCGAACTGGGTGACGCGGTTCACTTCCGAGCGCGTCGGCGGACTGGCGTGCATTTCGCGTGCCTGCGCGAGTTTTCCCGCGGGCGAGCGCAGCGCGTTGGGGTCGTAGCTGGGTTTCGAGGCCATCACCTCCACCGCCCCGCTGCGGGGTTCGATCGCCACGACCGCCCCGTCGTGTTCGCCGAGCGCCCGCACCGCCGCGCGCTGGGCGGAGGGGACGAGCGTCGTGATCACCTTCTCGCCCTGCGGTTCCTTGCCCTGCAGCTGGTCGAGCACGCTCTGCAGGTCGCCGTCGTCCTGTTCGCCGCTCAGTTCCCTGTTGCGGAAGCGCTCCAGGCCGGCGCTGCCGAGATCGGGGTCGATGTAGTCGTAGCCGATCGGCGCCGCGAACAGTTCGCCCGTCGGGTAGACGCGCTGGTAGACGCCCTCCCCCTCCGGGGACGAAGCCGCGCCCCGCACGCTGCGGGCCAGCACGGTGCCGTCGGCGGCCACGATCGCACCGCGTGGGGTCCGCTCTTCGCGCAGGAGCGTGCGCTTGTTGAGCGGGTTTTCCCGCAGCGACGACGCTTCGAAGATCGTCCACCGCGAGGTGAACGCGACGAGCAGCGCGAACAGCACGGCCACGAGCCCGTACAGGCGGACGATCGGACGGTTCACGGGCGCGGCCTCGTTTCCGGGAGGAGCCTCATTCGAGTTGTTCGAGTTCGAGGCTGTGGATGAGGTTGCCGGCGTTGCTTTCCGAGCGCAGCGAGTGGTCGAGCAGCGTCCGCCGTCTTGCCGCGCCCAGCGACGACGCGCTCACGCCGGAGACGTACTGGCTGCTGTACAGCGCCAGGTTCCCCGGCAGCCTGTACGGCAGCCCCTGATACAGCGTGATCAGCCCGCGGGCGTTCGTGCCGATGAAGTACACCGACTGCAGCGCCAGATACGCGGCCGAGCCGAGCAGGCCGAGCACCACGACCGCGAACGCGATCGCCCCGGCGTGGCGAACGCGCGGTCCTCGCCGGCGCCGTCGCGGGCGCGCGTTCGACGCGCCCGGCGCCACCCGGGGGGTGCGTCGCGCGGGCGTCGGCGCAGCGGACAGCGCGGTCGGCGACGGCGCTACGGGGGACGGCGCGGGCGCGGTGAGCAACGAGGAGGAGGACGAGGAGGAGGAGGAGGAGGAGGAGGCCGGGGATGCGGTCGGGGACGGCGCCTGTGGCGGGAGCGACACGGCGGGGAGGCCGACGACGGTGGCGGCCCCATCCTCCACGGGGGCGCCGGGGGCCGCCTGCACCTCCTCGAGGCGGATCAGCACGACGGTGATGTTGTCGCGGCCGCCCGCCCGGTTGGCCGCCCCGATCAGCGCCTCGCCGGCGTCCCGCAGCCGCGGGTGGGCCAGCAGCGTGGCGGCGATCTCCTGCTCTGAGAGCATCGTGGTGAGGCCGTCCGAGCACAGCAGGTAGACGTCGTTTGCGCGTGCGCGAAACGACCGCGTGTCGACCTCGACGGCGTCTTCGGGGCCGAGCGCGCGCGTGATCACCGAACGCTGCGGGTGCTCGACGGCCTCCTCCGGCGTGAGCCGACCCTGGCGCATGAGCTCGTCCACCAGCGAGTGGTCGTCGGTCAGGCGCAGGAGCTGACGGTCGCGCAGGCAGTAGGCGCGGCTGTCGCCGACGTGCGCGATCGCGACCTCCTGCTCGCCGACGTAGACAGCCGTCAGCGTCGTGCCCATCCCCGCCTGCTCGGCGTTGGCGTGTGCGAGCTGGAAGATGCGCGCGTTGGCGGCCTGGGCGAGCGTGGCGAGCTCGCGCTCGGGGTCGGCGGCGTCGGTGAGGCCCGGCTGGAAGGACTCGATCGCGACCCGTGAGGCGACCTCGCCGGCCTGGGCGCCGCCCATCCCGTCGGCGACCACGAACAGCGGCGCCCGCGCCAGCAGCGAGTCCTCGTTGGCGCGCCGCTGGCGACCGGTGTCGGTGGCGGCGTACTGTTCGGCTACGCGCAGCATCTACGTCGTCGAGCGGGTTGGTGGGCTCATGTCAGTCGACCTCGAACGTGAATTCGCTCTCGCCGATGCGGAGCCTGTCGCCCGGGTACAGCGGACGCGGGGTCTGCAGCAGCTCCTCGTTGAGGTAGGTGCCGTTGGTCGAGCCGAGGTCTTCGATCACAACCGTGTTGCCCTGCTCGTACACGCGCGCGTGGCGGGAGGACGCGAACGGGTCCTCGAGTCGGATCTCCGCGCGATCGCCGCGGCCGAGCACGAGGTCGCCGTCGAGGTCGTAGATCATCCCCGGGTCGTGGCCGAGGGCGCGATCGATCACGAGCCGTGGCGCGCGGTGGGCGAGATCCGCGCTGCCGATCGCCGACGCCGAGTACATGCCCGTGGCGTCCGGGGGGATCGCCTGGCCCGCGTCCTTCGCGGGACTCCACTCGCCGCCGCGGCCGATGGGCGTCGTGGCGCCGCCGCGGAGATCGCGCCTGGCGCTGCGGACGACCCACAGCAGGAACAGGTAGAGGACGGCGAGGAACCCGAACTTCAGGGCGACCGACACGGGCGCGAGCGTGTTCATGCGACTTCGAAGACGATCTCCGTCGAGCCCAGCTCGACGCGGTCCCCCGGGTGCAGCGCGGCCACGCCGCGGAGCGTCTCGCCGTTGACGCGCACGCCGTTGGTGGAGCCGAGATCCTCGAGCGTCCAGCCGTCCGGCGCCGGGCGGATCTCCGCGTGCCGGCGCGAGACGCCGGCGTCGTCGAGCACGACGTCGCAGTCGCGGCTGCGCCCCACGGTGCCGCCTTCGGGGGGCACGAGCAGGCGCCGCGAGCCGACCGCGAGCAGCACCCGCCGGGGCCTGCCGGGCGCGGGCGCAGCTTCGAGCGCCTCCCGCGCGCGCGCGGAGGAGCTGAAGACCATCGTCTCGCCGTGCTGTTGGGCGGCGACGGGCGGGCGCGGGTGCTCGCCCTGGCGCAGAGCGGCGGGGGCGTGGGCGCCCTCGCCGGCGTGATCCTCGTCCTCGGGCCGAGCCAAGCGCGCCTGAATGCCGAATTCCCCCAGCGACAGGTGCTCGTCGGTGTGGAAGGCGATGCGGGGCGCCGAGGCCATGATCAGATCGTCGCGGCGAGCGTGCTCGAGCAGGTACGCGCAGAGCTCGTCGATGACCTCGTGCTCGACTCCCTCGTAGCGCGCGCGGTCGCGGGGGAGAGCCACACCGAGTACTCGTTGGGCACGTACGTACGCGACACCGACACCGTGCGATGGGCGTCCATCTCGCGGGCGAGCTTGCGGGCGAGCTCCATCGGGCGCACCTCCGCGCGGAAGACCCGTCCGAAGGTGCCCTCGACGAGGCTGGCGATGGTGGTCTCGACGCGCTTGAGGGGGTTCATCGGTTGACCGGCGCCTGCCGATCGCAACGTATCGGCCAGTCACCGCAAGCCATGCTACGCACCCTCGCCGCGGACCTGCGCGCCAGCTCGTCGAAGCGGCGCCTACGGGACCTTCGCCACGGGCCCGCGCAGCGCGCGGGCGGCCACCGCGACGAGCGCCGCGGCGAGCGCGCCGAGGATGTACTCGCGCGGGTGTGGATAGGAGGTGTGCGGGCCCAGGCCTGCGTCCAGGGGCGGCGTGGCGACGGCGATGCCCGCCGTCCAGACCGTCGCGAGGACGGCGTCGCGTGCGGCGCTGCGCCCGCGCACCAGCCACGGCAGCGCCACCGCGCCGCATGCCCACAGCAGCGCTCCCAGCAGCACGCCGGCGCTGAGAAGCGGCGCGATCACATGTGTGGCGGCGAGGCTCAGAGAGCCCTCCCAGGCGCTGCGGGCGGGCCCGGAGGCCGGCTGGGCCAACCACAGATTCGTGCCGGACGATCGTCCGGCGCCGGCCAGCGGCCCGGCCAGGCGCAGCCACCAGAAGCCGAGCGCGCCGAGCGCGGCGCGCTCGCGCCAGCGCGCGGCCTGCCCGGCGAGCGCGGGGAAGGCGCCGGCGAGGCCGACGTACCCGAGCGCCGGAGCGAGCGCGCACACGAGCCATCCGGCTCCCGCGCGCGAGGCGGTGCGGGGCCCGGACAGCACGATCAGCGGCGCCAGCGCCGCGAAGGCCAGCAGCGCCAAGCCGGCATGCCCCACGAATGCCTGCCAGCCGATCACCACCACCGCGCATGCCAGCCACAGTGCGCGCGGGAGCGTGCGCCAGCTGCGCGCGGCAGCCGCCGGCGATGGAGACGGGCCGTGCGGCTGGAACGGGTGTACGGTCGAGGCTCGGCGGACAGGCCGGGCGAGCGGGTGGGTGGGCACTTCATCGAGTGCCTGCTCGAACGCGTCGCGGAGCTCCTCGAGCGTGCCGCGGTCGGCCGCAGCGGGAGCGAGGGCGCGGTCGATGGCGGCGGTGAGCGCGCGGGGGAGGTCGCGGCGGGCGCTCGCCAGCGGCGCCAGCGGGCGGCCGATACGTCTGGCGGTCGCGGCGGGGGTGGCGCCGCGCACGGGGTTGACGCCGCTGAGGGCCTCGTAGAGGACGAGCGCCATCGAGTACAGGTCGGAGCTCGCCCCCGCCTCGCGGCCGTCGCTTTGCTCGGGCGACATGTAGGCGAGCGTGCCGAGCACGTCGCCGGTGCGGGTGAGAGCCTCCTCGCCGACGAGGCTGGCGCCGCCGAAGTCGGCGAGCTTGGCCGCCGCGAGCAGCGTCTGCGGTGGGCGCGACCCTGACTCCGGCGGCTCTGGGACGAGCACGTTCTGCGGCTTGATGTCGCGGTGGATCACCCCGCGCTCGTGCGCGTGCTCGAGCGCGCTCGCCAGCGCGAGTCCGATCTCGAGGATCTCCTCGTCCTCGAGCGCCTGCTCGGCGATCAGCTGTGCGAGCGTGTGGCCCTCGACGAGCTCGGAGATCAGGTAGAAGGCCCCGTCATCCGGGCACGCCTCGTGCAGCGCGACTATCGCCGGGTGCGCCAGACGCGCGGTGGCGAGCGCCTCGCGAGTGGCGCGCTCGCCGTCGATCGGGGGTCGTCCTATAACAATGCGCTTGAGCGCCACCTCGCGGTGCAGGAGCTCGTCGTGGGCGCGCCAGACGACTCCAAAGCCGCCGTGACCGAGCCGTTCGAGCAGGCGGTAGCGCCCGAGCACGAGCTCATCGACGGCGGGGGCGTCCCCGCCGCGGGAGATCCGCCTGCGCGCGGGCGTCTCGGCGGGGTCTGCACGCCCCCGGGGTTGCTGCACGAGAGTGTGTGGCGACTCCACCGGCTATCGCGTTCGCCGCGCACTCCCGCTGCACCTGCAGCCTGCGGCAGGAAAAGCCGCACTGAGCGAGAAGTTGCAATCTCGCGGGGGGAACCGCCGCCAGTCATACTGGGCCCTTCACAAAGTCCCTGCAAAAGGAGCGGTTGGCTTTTGTCGTTCTTCGACGATGACGAGGACACTGCGCCTCGACCGTCACCACGAGCACCACGGCGCCGGCCGGGCCCGGTCACCGGCACCGCGAGCCGCCCACGCCCGCGCCGGCCCGCTCAGGCCGGCGCGGGGAGGACCGATCAACAGACGCTGATGGTGCGCCGCGGCGTCGCCGCCGCCGCGGGGATCGTGCTGTTGATCGTGATCGTGCTGGTCGTCAACGGCTGCCTGAAAAGCGAAAAGCAGACGTCGCTGAAGGACTACAACCGCGAAGTCGGGGCGCTCGCGCAGGAATCCCAGGCGCAGGTCTCCCACCCGCTGTTCGTGACGCTGACGGGGGCCTCCAGCAAGTCGGCGCTGGACGTGGAGCAGCAGATCGACCAGCTGCGCGGGCAGGCGCAGGCGATCGCGGCGCGGGCGAAGGCGCTGAGCGTCCCCGGCGAAATGGTCGCAGCCCAGCGCAACCTGCTGCTGACGCTGGACCTGCGCGTGGAAGGCGTCGAGAAGGTGGCGGCGCTGGTTCCGACGGCGCTCGGCGGCAAAGCCAAACAGGTCGCCAAGAAGCTCGCCGGGGCGATGGAGATCTTCCTGTCCTCCGACGTCATCTACTCGCAGCGGGTGGTGCCGTTGATCGCGCAGACGCTCGCGGCCAACGGCATCGAAGGGCTGGCGACGCCGAGCTCTCACTCGCTGCCGAACCTCGGCTGGCTGGAAGTGGGGACCCTGCTGACGCGCGTCACCGGGCAGTCGAGCTCCGGCTCCCAGACCGGGCTCGCGCCCGGCACCCACGGCAGCGCGCTGCTGGGTGTGAGCGTCGGCGCGAGCACCCTCGAACCGGAACCGACGGTCAACCACATCAGCGCCGGCAGCAATCCGACGTTCACCGTCAACTTCGAAGACTCCGGCGAAAACGCCGAGACCGACGTGAAAGTGGCCGTGACGGTGACCGTCGCCGGCAAGCAGTACAAGGCGACCCGCGTGGTCAACTCGGCGCAGCCCGGGAGCAAGTACAACGTCGAAATCCCCGTCACGGGCGTGCCGCTGGGGATGGGGGCGAAGATCGAAGCGTACGTCGAACCGGTGCCCGGGGAGACGAACGTGGAAAACAACAAGGGCAGCTACCTGGCGATCCTCGGCGAATAGGCCCCTGGGGGACGACGGCGCCGGCGGCGGCCTGATGGCGATCGCGGTCGCCGAGCGCGCCGCCGCGCGTGGCGGTGGCACCAGCGGCTAACTTGTGGCCATTGGCGATGGCCGCATCGATCACCGACACCCAGGGCATCATCGCGATCGCGGCAGGCGCGCTGGCGCTCGTCGCGCTCGTTGCGTGCGCGGCGCTGAGCGTGAGCGTGCGGCGCCTGCGCGGGGCTCAGCGGCTCGTGCTCGGCGAGCGCGGGGAACAGGACGTGGTCGCCCATGCGGCCGCCATGCAGCAGGCGTTCTCGGAGCTGTACGCGTACGTGCAGGACGCGGCGATGCGCTTGGATGGGCGCCTGGCGAACGTGGAGGTGGCGCTGCGCGGGCGCATCGCCCACCACGCGCTCGTGCGCTACGACGCCTACAACGAGCTGTCGGGGCAGCAGTCGATGTCGATCGCCCTGCTCGACGACGAACGCTCGGGCATCGTGCTGTCGTGCATCCACCACCGCGATCAGGCGCGCGTGTACGGCAAGCAGGTGCACGACGGCCGCGGCGAGCTCGAGCTCTCCCCGGAGGAGGCTGAGGCGGTTCGCCTCGCCCTCGCCGACGGCTCCGGCGGGGGCGGGCCGGTCGCGCATGAGCAGCCGGCTTGAGGAGCCGACCGGTCGCGGCGAGCCCTCGCGGCGAGACGAGACCCGGCGCGACGCGCGCCCGCGTGTCGGCTACCTGGGGCCGGCGGGGACGTTCAGCGAGGAGGCGCTGCTCGCCAGCGCGGAGGTCGGCGCGGTGGAGCCGGTTGCGCTGGCGAGCATCTACGACACGGTGATGGCCGTGCGCGGCGGCGAGGTGAGCTGGGCGATCGTGCCGATCGAGAACTCGCTGGAGGGTTCGGTGAGCGTGACGCTGGACCTGCTCGCGGACGAGGCCGGCGGGGTGAAGATCGTCGGCGAGGCGCTTCTGCGGGTCAGCCATGCGCTGATCTGCGCGCGCGCGGTGGCCCTGAGCGAGATCGAGACGGTGCTCACCCATCCGCAGGTGCCGGGGCAGTGCACGCGCTTTCTGCGCGGCGAGCTTCCGAACGCGCGGGTCCTGCCGGCGAGCTCGACGGCGGAGGCGGTGCGGGAGGTGGTCGCGCGGTCGAGCGGCGAGGAGGCGGCGATCGGGACCGCGCTGGCGGCGAGCATCTACGGCGGGACGATCGTCCGCGAGCGGATAGAGGATCGCGAAGACAACGAAACGCGCTTCGTGTGGCTGGGGGGCGCACGGGCGGCGCCCAAAGCCGTTCCGCTGCGCGCGCAGGACGGCGCCGCGTGGAAGACGTCGCTGGTGTTCTGGGGCGCCGGCGCCGAGCGTGCGGGCTGGCTCGTGCGATGCCTGGACGAGTTCGCCCGCAGGGACATCAACCTCACGAGGATCGAGTCCCGCCCGCGCCGGCGGCGGCTCGGCAGCTACATGTTCTTCGCGGACCTCGCGGGGCGTGCGCAGGACGACGCCGTGGCCGGGGCGGTCGCCGGCCTGGAGACGATCTGCGAGGAGGTGCGCGTGCTGGGCTCCTACCGCGCCGCCGCGGAGCTGGAAGAGAGCCGCGCGTGAGCGGCGCCCGTGGCGCGTGTTGGGCGCGTCGCCGCTAGACTGCGGGCCTAAAGATGGAGTGCACGAGCCCACCAGAGCCGGTTGGGTCCGTGTCGCGCTCAGAGCGCCAGCGGCACGGACCTGGCACGTCGCCGACCACGGCGATGAGCGGTCGGGTGCTCGTGTTGAACGCCACGTACGAGCCGATCAACGTGTGCACGGTGCGGCGGGCGGTGGTCCTGCTGCTCAAGGAGAAGGCGGAGCTGCTCGAGCGCGGCGGCTGGGAACTGCACTCGGAGAGCTCCACGCTGGCCCGTCCGGTGGTGATCCGGCTTGTCTCCTACGTGAAGGTCCCCCGTGACGCGCACCGGCGCAAGATCACCCGGCGCGCCGTGTTCGCGAGGGACAGCTGGACGTGCCAGTACTGCGGCTCACACTCCAACCTGACGGTCGACCACGTGATCCCCCGCTCCAAGGGCGGCGCGTCGAGCTGGGAGAACATCGTCGCCTCGTGCGCGCCGTGCAACCGGCGCAAGGGCGACCGCCTGCCGCGCCAAGCGGGAATGCACCCCCGCCATGCGCCGCGCACGCCGCGAGCGGAGATCTTCATCCATGTCGCCAGCCCGACGATCCCGGCGGCCTGGCTGGCGTACCTGCCGCAGGCCGCCTGACGGTCGCTGGCACGGCGCCAGGCGGCGTCCTCGATCGCTCGCGTGCGCAGCACGCCACGCTCTCTGCGTCCTTGCCTGGCTTGGCCATCGAGCCGTCAGCTACGTGGGTCAAGACGGCGAAGGGCGCCGCTGGGGCGCCCTTCGCGAACTGCTCTGACTGGAAAGACCGAGTGCGACGGACAAAGGCCGGAGGGACCAGGGCCGGCAGTCGACTCGGGGTGTCCCGGGTTGGATTCCGCTAGGCGGTCCAGCCTCCCGACCTAACGGCCGGTCACCTCCAGGGTCCCGCAAGAACTGTCACTCAACGTTTGGACCACCTCCTTTCTCTGGTCCCGCCAGAGTAGCGAACGGAGGTGACATGCGAGCCGCTGGCGTTTCCAGCGCCCGCTGCGCTCGGTCGGCGGGCGGGCGGGACGGGGCCGGCTCGACTACGGAATGATTACGCCGAACTCCTGCGCGTAGGTGGCGCCGGGGGCGCCGGGGGCGAGCGACGCGGGCACCGAGGGGACGACGCCGATGCCCGTTTCGGTGTACTGGGCTTCGAGGATGTTCGCGAGGTGTCCCGGCGAGGCGATCCACGCGGCGACGATCGCCTGCGGGGTGGAGAGCTGGTATGTGCCCCACGCGAGATTCTCGCCGATGACGTAGCCGACGTTCGAGTTGGGGATGTACCCGGTTTCGCGGATGCGGTCCACGGGGGTCTCCCCGCTGGGCGACACGTGCGCGAAGTAGTCATCGGCGATCAGTTCCTGGCAGTGTCCTTCGGCGGCCTCTTCGAGCTGCGTGCTCAGCTTCAACGGGCTCTCGCCGTTTTCCGCGCGCTTGCGGTTGACCAGACAGAGGACGGCGGCTCGGACGAGCGAGAGGTTGCCGGCTTCGGGGGTGATTTCGGTGTTCTGGCATGGAGTGGCGAGAACCGCGGCGATGGCGGCGGCGTGCGCAGTGGACGATGCCTGCGCGGTGGCGGCGGCGCTCGCTTCGCCCGTCGTGGCGGGAGCTTCCGCCGGATTCGTCGAGCGATGGTGGCCACGAACCTTGGTGGATCTGCGCACGCGCTGCTTGGGGGTGTGGGTGCGGCAACGACGCGCCGCTCGGCCCTCTCGGCGCAAGGTGCGCGCGGAGAGGCCAACGCAGGCGGCGTGGGCGACGGTGCCGCGAGAGCGCCCGGGCGCATGTGCGCTGGCGGCGCCGGCGCCGGTGAGCAGGGCGCAGACGAGGGTCAGAATGGCTGTAGCTGAGAGCTTGCGGGGGTCGGGCACCCTCAGCGTGTCGGACGGTCATCGACTCTCTCTGAGCGTGGGGACGCGAATCTGGACAGGTGAAAGCAGTTCGCACGAAACCCTGCGAGCTTCCCGCAGCTGTGAGCGGGTTTTACGCATGCAGGGCGTGGGAGATCCGCTGGCGAACGGAAATCGCGGGCGCTTGCGGGCCCGCTGGCTCAGTCGGCGTCGGGGGCGGCGTCCCCGCCGGCGTCCGGTACAGCGTCCACGCCGGCGTCCGGTGCGGCATCCTCGCCCGTTTCCTCGCCCGTGTCCACCACCAGCGCGACGGCGCTGACGATGTCCTCGTCCTTGAGATTCATCACTCGCACGCCCGTGGCCGAGCGGCCCTGCTGGGAGATGCCTGCCACTCCGGTCCGTTGAACCATGCCGCCGACGCTGATGAACACCAGTTCCTGGTGCTCGCGGACGACGAGCGCGCCGGCGAGCGCGCCCTTGTGCTCGGTGAGGCCGATCGTCTTGACGCCTTTGGCGCCGCGGTTGGTCTTGCGGTATTGGCTGATCTGGGTGCGCTTGCCGTAGCCGTTCTCGGTGACCACCAGCAGGTCCATGTCGTCGCGGGCGACGTCCATGGCGATCACCCGCCCGGTCTTGCCCACGTCCATCCCGCGCACTCCGGTGGTGTCGCGCCCCATCGAGCGGACGTCGGACTCGGCGAAGCGGACCGTGAGCCCGGCGCGGGAGACCATGATGATCTCGTCGCCGGGATCGACGGCGCGGACCGCGAGCAGCTCGTCGTCGTCGCGGATGTTGATGGCGATGATGCCGTCGGCTTTGATCGGCGTGTTGTAGGCGGCGAGCTCGGTCTTCTTGACCGTGCCGCCCTGCGTGGCGAAAACGAGGAACTGGGCCTCGGTGAAGTCGCGTGTGGAGACCACCGCCTGGATGCGCTCGCCCTCGCGCAGCGGCAGGATGTTGACGAGCGCGCGGCCCTTGGCGGTGCGTTGCGCCTCGGGCAGCTCGTAGACCTTCGAGCGGTACACCTTGCCGCGGTTGGAGAAGAACAGCAGGTAGTCGTGCGAGGAGCACACGAACAGGTGCTCGATGAAGTCGCCGTCCTTCATGTCCATGCCGGTGACGCCGCGCCCGCCGCGCTGCTGCTGGCGGTAGGTGGCGAGCGGCAGCGACTTGATGTAGCCGGTCTGCGTGATCGTGATCACCATCTGCTGGTCGGCGATCAGGTCCTCGATGTCGATCTCGTCCTCGGAGTGGCTGATCTCGGTGCGCCGCTCGTCGCCGAAGCGCTCGGCGATCTCGGTCAGCTCCTCCTTGATGACCGCCATCACGCGCGTCTCGTCGCCGAGGATCGCGCGCAGCTCGGCGATCCGCTCGGTGACGTCGGCGTGCTCCTGTTTGATCGAGTCGGCCTCCAGCGCGGTGAGCTGCGAGAGGCGCAGATCGAGGATCGCGCTTGCCTGGATCGCGCTCAGCTCGAAGCGGGCGATCAGCTGCTCGCGCGCGGATTCGCGGTCGCGGGAGCCGCGGATCAGTTCGATGATCTCGTCGAGGTGCTCGAGGGCGGTGAGCAGCCCCTCGAGGATGTGTGCCCGCGCCTCCTTCTCGGAGAGCTCGTGCTTCGTCCGCCGGACGATCACTTCGCGCTGGTGGGCCACGTAGCTGCCGATCGCTTCGCGCAGGCTGAGCGTCCGCGGCACGTTGTCGACGAGCGCGACCATGTTCACACCGAAGGTGCTCTGCATGGGCGTGTGCTTGAAGAGCTTGTTGAGCACCACCTTGGGAATCGCGTCGCGCTTGAGCTCGATCACCAGGCGCATGCCACGCTTGTCGGACTCGTCGCGGAGGTCGGAGATCTCGGGGATCCGTTTTTCGTTCGCGAGGTGGGCGATTTTCGTTTCCAGGTTGCCTTCGCCGCCCTTCTTGACCATGAACGGGAGCTCAGTCACCACGATCGCCTCCTTGCCGTGGCTCAGCGGCTCGATGTGTGCTCGTGCCTGCACGCGCACGCGGCCGCGGCCGGTCTCGTAGGCATCCCTGATGCCGGCCTTGCCGAGAATGATGCCGCCGGTGGGGAAGTCTGGGCCCTTGATGTGACGCATCAACCCGGCGGTGTCGATGTCGGAGTCGTCGATGTAGGCGATCGTCGCGTCGATCACCTCCCGCAGGTTGTGCGGCGGGATGTTCGTCGCCATTCCCACGGCGATGCCCGAGGAGCCGTTGACCAGCAAGTTGGGGAAGCGCGAGGGCAGCACCAGCGGTTCGCGGCGCGAGCCGTCGTAGTTGGGCACGAAGTCGACCGTGTCCATGTCCAGGTCGCGCAGCATCTCGGTTGCGATGCGGGCGAGGCGGGCCTCGGTGTTGTGGCTTACAAATCCATTGGTGAGGAAGGAGTGGTCGTCGGTGTCGACGTGGAGTGAGTAGACCGACTGCTCGCCGACGGACTCCACCGAGGCGACCTTGGCGTAGTAGTAGTCGCCGCTGACAAGCGGAGCGATCACGTCGCGCACCTCTTGCGAGGAAACCCGCTCGAGGATCGCCGTCGCCCCCTGCTCCCAGCGCTCGATACGGTCGACGTTGTGGCGCCTCAGCCAGTCGTGCTCGGCATAGCTGGAGCCACCCTCGGCGCGGATGTACCGCGCGATGTGGGGCACGTGATCGTGGCTCAGCGCCCGGCTGGCCGCCGGAATGCCTGCCAGGACCCCTTCGAGCTTCGGCTGCTTGGAGCCGAGGAACCCGACACGGCTGGCGAACAGGCGCCCGTCGCGACGGTTGGTGATGACGACCTTGATCTCGCCGCGGGCTGAGCTGCTCAAGCGCGACACAACTCCGAACTCGAGGAGCAGTTGCTGGACGTCGCGCGCGAGCTGGTTACTTCGAGTCGAGTAGGAGATCTGCACCGTGCTGCGCGGCAGCAGTGAGCAAGACCCGTCTCCCTCGAACAGCGCTTGGAGGAAGACGCGCTTGAATGCGTGGCTGCCCGACCATACGAACTCGGGCACTCGCTTGTGCTCACTGTACAGGCCCTCCATCTCGGCCAACGGACTTCTGCGCAGAGCAAGCAGGTTCTGAATGTCTAGCTCGTGACAGAGGCTTCCCGACTTGATCGTTCGGGCGCCCAGGTAGCGCGGTCCCCCGATGACACGATCGTACGCATCGACCACGGCATCGAAGAAGGCCCTGTCGATGTTGTTGAAGCCTGCGCGCCCGGCTCCGAACCAGCCCTCTGCGACGAATGCACCGGCCAGCAACGCGAGCAGCCGGGAGGCCTCATCCAGCTGCTGGTCTGGGACGTCGGCTGCGCGCTGGAGGAGGACTCGCTCACCTGGCCTCATCTCACCCAGAAGTCGCCAGAGGAGCAGCGGGACGCCAGCCACGTCAACGATGCACAGCACGGGATGGTTGGCGGTCCCTGTCAGCTCAAAGCCCTCGGCCGTGCGCAGTCTCAGCGCTGGGTGCTCTCCTGAATGGAAGAGGACCGACGCGTGTACGGGGCGGCCCAGGCGGTCGAGCACCTCGATGTCGATTGGCGTGTCGGAGTTGGCGGTCGCATCCGGTGCGATGGCGTCGATGCGCACGGTGCCAGCGTTGGTGCGCACGCGCGTATCCCCGGTGACGCAGTAGCGCATGGCCGCCGCCGGATCGTCGTCGACGGAGCCGAAGTTCCCCTGGCCGTCGACGAGCTCGTTGCGCATCGAGAAGTTCTGGGCCATGCGCACGAGCGTGTCGTAGATGGCGGAGTCGCCGTGAGGGTGATAGTTGCCCATCACCTCGCCGACGATCTTGGCGCACTTGGCGTAGGAGCGGGTCGGCCCGAGACCGAGCTCGTTCATCGCATACAGGACACGACGGTGGACGGGCTTCAGGCCGTCGCGCACGTCGGGCAGCGCCCGCCCGACGATCACCGACATGGCGTAGTCGAGGTAGGCCGTGCGCATCTCGTCCTCGAGCGCCCGCGGTTCGACGTTGCCGCCGCCGATCACGTCAGCCGTCGCCATCGCTCACCTCCTGGCTACACATCGAGGTTCGCCACGGCGCGAGCGTTCTCTTCTATGAATTCGCGTCGCGGCTCGACCTGGTCGCCCATCAGCTTGGAGAAGATGCGATCGGCAGCGAACGCGTCCTCGAGCGTCACCTGCGCCAGAGTGCGTGTGGCCGGGGCCATCGTCGTTTCGCCCAGCTGATCTGCGTTCATCTCGCCGAGGCCCTTGAAGCGCTGGAGTTTGATGCCCTTCTGCACGACGGTCATCACCGCCGCACGAAGCGCCTCGAAGGAGGGCGCGTGCTCCCGCACATCGGCCAGACGCACCTCGAATGGGGGAGTGCCCGCGAGCTCCACGAGCTGGGCGTGGACGCGGGCCAACTGGCGGTACTCCTGGGAATCGAACAGCGTGCGCTTGATGTGGTGGGTGCGGGCGAAGCCGGTCTTCGACTCCACGGCCTTGACGCTGATCACGAGGCCATCCTGGTCGACCAGCTCGGCGATATGGGTGTCGCCCTCGACGGCGGCGCGCGCGAGCAGCTCGATCGCCCCCTCGGCGCTCACCACCTGCTCGGCGAGCAGCGAAGACTCCTCGAGAAACTGGACGACCTCGTGTCCGTGGTGCCCGCGCAGTGCCAGCGACCAGCCCTCGTATTGCTTGAGCAGGCGGGAGAAGCGCTGCCAGCGCGCCTCGGTGAGCTTGAACTGGGTGCCGTGGCGGTCGAAGACCTCGAGCTTCTCCCACTTGTCCGACAGCAGGATCTCCTCCAGTTCGGAGTCCTTCTCGATGTAGCGTTCGCGCGAGCCCTGCTTGAGCTTGTAGAGCGGCGGCTTTGCGATGTAGACGTAGCCGGCCTTGATCAGCTCCTCCATCTCGCGGAACAGCAGGGTGAGCACGAGGGTCCTGATATGAGCGCCATCGACGTCTGCATCCGTCATTACCACGATCTTGTGATAACGCGCGTTCTCGATGTTGAACTCGTCGCGCACGCCGGTTCCGATCGCGGTGATGAGCGCCTGGATCTCCGTGTTCTGAAGCACCTTGTCGATGCGGGACTTCTCGACGTTGAGGATCTTGCCGCGCAGCGGCAGCACGGCTTGGGTTTCGCGGTCGCGCCCCTGCTTGGCCGAGCCGCCGGCGGAGTCGCCCTCGACGACGAACAGCTCTGCCAGCGACGGGTCCTTGATCGAGCAGTCGGCGAGCTTGCCGGGGAGCGTCGAGTTCTCGAGCGCGGACTTGCGGCGCGTGAGGTCGCGGGCCTTGCGGGCGGCCTCGCGGGCGCGCTGGGCCTGGACGGCCTTCATGATCACCGCGCGCGCCTCGCTGGGGTTCTCCTCGAGGAACTCGCCGAGGCCGCTGTTGACGATCGACTCGACGAAGCCGGCTATCCCGGGGTTGCCGAGCTTGGTCTTGGTCTGGCCCTCGAACTGGGGGTCGCGGAGCTTGACGGAGACCACGGCGGTGAGTCCCTCGCGCACGTCCTCGCCGGACAGGTTGTCCTCTTTCTCCTTGAGCAGGCCGTGGTCGCGGGCGTACTTGTTCAGCGTGCGCGTGAGCGCCGAGCGAAAGCCGCTCAGATGGGAGCCGCCCTCGCGCGTGTTGATGTTGTTCGCGAACGAGTGGATCGACTCCTGGTAGGAGGAGTTCCACTGCATCGCGATCTCGACGGCGCCCTCCTCGGACTCGCCGGTGAAGAAGATGACCTTGCGGTGGACCGTGTCCTTGTTCTCGTTGAGGTAGGCGACGAAGTCCTCGATCCCGCCCTCGTACTGGAACTCGGCGGCGTGGCCTTCGCCGCGCTCGTCGACGATCGAGATCTTCAGGCCACGCGTGAGGAAGGCGGTCTCGCGCAGGCGCTCTTCGAGCGTGTGGAAGTCGAAGTCGAGCGACTCGAAGATGTCGGCGTCGGGGAGGAACGTGACGGACGTCCCGGTGGCGGCGCCCTTCTCCAGCTTCTCCCCCTCCGCGAGCGGCCCCTGCGGCGCGCCGCGCGAGTATTCCTGCGCGAAGACGTGCCCGTCGCGACGTATCTCCACGGCGAGGCGCTCGGACAGGGCGTTGACCACGGACACGCCGACGCCGTGCAGCCCGCCGGAGACCTTGTAGCCGCCGCCGACGCCGAACTTGCCGCCGGAGTGAAGGACCGTGAGCACGACTTCGACGGCCGGCTTGCCCTCCTTCTCCATGATCGCGACGGGGATGCCGCGGCCGTTGTCGACGACGGTGACGGAGTTGTCGGGGTGGATGGTCACCGACACCTCCGTGCAGAAGCCCGCGAGGGCCTCGTCGACGGAGTTGTCGACGACCTCGTAGACGAGATGGTGCAGGCCGAGCACGCCGGTTGAGCCGATGTACATGCCGGGGCGCTTGCGGACCGCTTCGAGCCCCTCCAGGACGGTGATGTCCTGGGCGTCGTAGCTGCCCTCCGGGCGGACGGGGTCGACGCCCGACGCATCGCGCGCGTCGCCCTTGCCGTTGCGCCCTCCGGCGCTGTTGCCAGGTTCTGCCAATGGCCCTCCGATGACGTGAGAACGCCCCGGATTCCGGGGCGCGAGGTCCACGGCCGGGGCGAATTAGTTGTGCCCAAAATGATAGCACGGCGACCCCTCGCTTCCGGCGGTATTCGGGGCCTAAATCCCTGCAAAATGGCGGTATATGGACGGTTTCCCAACCCGTCCCGCGAGATGGCGGGCGCGCGCCGTCGGCGGGGCGCGTCAGCCGGTCCGGCAGCGCAGCTCGCGGATGTGCTCCGCGCCGAGCGCGTCGTTGAGCCTGGCGATGAGCTCGCCGGCCATCAGGTCGAGCTCCTGCGCCCAGACGGCGGCGGCGCAGGTGACGGTGAGGACGCCGTCGCGCTCGCCCGTCGGGCGCGCCTCGGCGGCGATCGCGCTCCCGGTGGCGCGCTCCCAGACCTGCTGCACTCGCGCGAGCGTGGTGGCCGGGGCGAGGGTGCCCGAGAGCTCCTGCAGCGCGGTGGCGAGCGAGCGTGGGGCGAGCCTGCTCCTCATGCGGCGATCGCCTCCTGCAAGACCGCGCCCGAGGAAATGCGCAACCGCGTCACGGCGCCGTCCATCGCGCCTGGCACGTGGGCGACGTCGGTGGTGGCGATGACACTCTGGCCGCCGGACCGCAGCTCTCGCGCGAGCAGCTCGCGGCGGTCGGCGTCGAGCTCGCTCATGACGTCGTCGAGCAGCATCAGCGGCGTGCGCCCCCGCTCGGCAGCCAGCACTGCGCGCTCGGCGAGCAGCAGCGCGAGCAGCGCCAGTCGCTGCTCTCCCTGCGACCCGTACACGCGCAGCTCGCGTCCGTCGGAGAGGATCGCGAGCTCGTCACGGTGCGGTCCGTGGCCGGTGAAGCCGCGCTCGAGGTCGCCGGCGAGGCGCTCGCGCAGCTCGGAGACGAACTGCTCCTCGTCGCTCGCCCGCGAGCGCGGCCGGTAGGCGATGGTGGTCTCGGCGCCACAGCCGAGCTGCGCGGCGTAGCGCGCGAACGGCTCGAGCAGCAGATCGACCGCGCCGGCGCGGTCGGCGCTGAGCGCGAGCGCGACCGCGGCGAGCTCGCGGTCCCAGCTGGAGAGCGAGGAGTCGGAAGCGCGGCCGGCGCGGATGCGCGCGAGCAGCGCGTTGCGCTGGGCGAGCACGCGCGAGTACTGCCTGCGCGTGTCCGCGCGCAGCGGCCAGAGGGCGACGACCACCTGGTCGAGATGCGCTCGGCGCGACGCCGGAGGGCCCTTGAGCAGCTCGAGGCGATCCGGCAGGAACACGCTGACGAGTGGCCTGACCTCGACGTCGAGCAGTCGGTCCACCTCGGCGCCGTCGGCGCTCATCCGCTTCACCGGCTTGAGCGACTGCCCACCCGGCTCGGGCGTGGCGAACCCCACGCTCAGCTCGTGCGTGCGAGAGGCGTGCGAGAGGCGGACGACGACGCGGGCGGCGTGAGCGCCGAAGCGCACGAGCTCGCGGTCGTTGCGGGTGCGCGGCGAGCGCCCGGTGCAGCCGTAGTAGAGCGCCTCGAGCAGGTTCGACTTGCCCGCCCCGTTCGGCCCGTGTACGACCGTGAGGCCAGCCCCGATCCTCGCCTCGGCGCGCGCGTAGGTGCGGAAGTCGCGCATCGCGACGCTGAGAACCTGCACCTCAGATGCTTCCGCCATCTCCTCACACGTTCAGCCTGATGGGCATGATCAGATATACGAAGTCGCCGGTCTCGGGCGATTCGATCAGGCCCGGGCGCAGAGGGCTGATGAGCTTCAGCACGAGCTCGTCGGCCTCGACGCTCTCGAGCCCGTCGCGCAGGAACTCCGGGTTGAAGCCGATCTCGAACGACTCGCCGTGGAAGGGGACCGGAATCGCCTCGCTCGCCTCGCCGACGTCCGGGGTCTGCGCGGACACCATCAGCGAGCCCTCGCTGAAGCTGAGACGCAGCGGTGCGTTCTTCTGCGCCAGCAGGCTGATGCGACGGACGACGTCGGTGAGCTCGGCGCTCGCCAGGCGCAGCTCGTGCTCGACCGTCTCGGGCAGCAGCTGGCGGTAGTTGGGGAACTGCCCGTCGATCAGGCGCGAGGAGAGGGTCACCTCGCCGATCTCGAACACCGCCTGGTTCTGCCCGACGCTGACGGCGACGATGTCGGAGGGCGCCTGCTGGGCGATCCGCACGAGCTCCTGGAGGGCGCGCGCCGGCACGTTCGCCTCGAGGCTCCCCTGCAGCGCAGACTCGAGCGTCGTCTGCTTGACGCTCAGCCGGTAGGAGTCGGTGGCGACCATCCGCAGCTCCTGCCCCGAGGCGGACATGAGGATGCCGGTGAGCACGGGCCGGGTCTCGTCGTGCGAGGCCGAGCGGGCGACTCGGTTGATCGTCTGCACGAACGCGTCGGCTGGCAGCTCGAGGCGCGTATCGGCGGCTGGCGATGGCAGCGATGGGAAGTCCTCGTCGCGGAGCGTGCGCAGGTGGAAGGTTGCGGGACCGCAGATCAGCTCGACGTCCTGCTCGGCGCTTCTGAGCTCGATCGTCAGCGTCGGCGACGGCAATGAGCGGACGACATCGAGCAGCAGGCGCGCGGGGAGCACGATTGAGCCGGGACGAGCGACCTCGGCTCGCAGGGGTACGCGCAAGCCGATCTCCATATCGGTGGCGAGGAGTTCGGGCGTGGTGTCGGGCGTGGCGGAGATCATCACGCCAGAGAGCGCCTGCACGGCGCTGCGTGAGGATGCGACCCTCGCGGTCGTCTGAAGCTGGGTCAGCAGGTCCTCGGTAGGGAGCGAGAGCTTCATGACGACGTCTGGAGATAGGAAGTCGTAGTAATGGCTGTGGACATGTGGATGGGAGGCGTTGCGGTGGTGTGTGGCCGGCGAGTTGAGCGATCGTGGTGTGGAAGGTGGCTGTGCAAGTCTTTCAGGATGGACGGTCGGTGGCGCTTTTGACGGCTAGCCGTTGAGTAGATGGGAGAGGCTTTCCACAGCTTCGCGTGCCGAGCGCTCGGTGGCGATCCGTGCGGTGGTGCGCTTGCAGGCGTGCAGAACTGTCGTGTGGTCGCGCCCGCCGAACTGCCTGCCGATGGCGGGCAGGGACTCGTCGGTGAGCTCGCGTGCCAGGTACATGGCGATCTGGCGTGGCCAGGAGATGCGAGGGGAGCGCGTCGGGGACAGCAGCTCGTCGGGCGAGAGCCCGAAGTGCCTGCAGGTGACGGCCTGGATCTCGAGGATCGTGTGTGCGTGCTGCTGTGACCGGCGTGTGCTGGGGTAGAGGTGGTCGAGGACCTCGCTTGCGAGCGCGGCGGTGAGGGGCCTACCGGTCAGCGAGCTGAAGGCGACGACGCGGATGAGGGCTCCCTCGAGAGCCCGCACGTTGGTGTTGACGCGGCGCGCGATCTGTGTGAGCGCGTCGTCATCGTCGAGCACGATGCGATCGTGGTGCGCGCGCTTGCGCAGGATCGCCAGGCGGGTGGCGAGATCCGGTGGCTTGATGTCCGCGACGAGGCCCGCCTCGAAGCGCTCGCGCAGCCGGTCTTCGAGGGCCTGGAGATCGTGAGGGGGACGGTCTGAGGTGAGCACGATCTGGCGCCCGCCGTCGTGCAGGGCGTTGAAGGTGTGGAAGAACTCCTCCTCGGTCTTCGCCTTGCGCTCGAGGAACTGCACATCGTCTATGAGCAGGACGTCGATGTCGCGGAAGCGGAGCTTGAAGGCGTCGGTGTGGCCTGCCGCGAGGGCGCCGAGGAACTCGTTCGTGAAGGACTCACCGGTGGCGGCGCGGACGGTGAGTCCGGGGTTGTGGATCATCAAGAGATTGGCGATGGCGCTGAGCAGGTGTGTCTTGCCAACCCCCGGGGGGCCGCAGATGAACAGGGGGTTGTAGGCGTGGCCGGGCAGCTCGGCGACGGCGAGGGCGGCGGCGTGGGCGAGACGGTTGCTGTCGCCGATGACGAATTGGTCGAAGGTCAGCTTGGGGTTGCCGAGCGGTCCGCCGATGGGGCTCGCCGGAGGCTCGCTGCGGCTGTGCAGCTCGGCGGCTGAAGAGTGCCGCGTCGAGCGTGGAGACGGCGGCTGCCCCTGGAGCTCGTCGCCGTCGCCCACGTCGGCGGCTGCGCCGAGGAGCTCGACACCGACCGCGTCCCCGAGAACGAGCTCGACGCTCGCGTTGATCACGGCGCCGAAGCGCTCTCGGATCCAGCTGCACGCATGGGACGGGGCCTGGATGACGAGGCGGTCCTGCGTGAGCTCCACGGCGCGCAGTGGCTCGAGCCAGATGCGGTAGGTGGGCTCGTCGACGACCGATGCGAGCTGGGCTTGCACCCGCGACCATATGTGATCGAGCTCATCGCTCACGGCGCCAGCAATCCGCTCCCCTCTTGGAGGCAATGTCGAACGTCTTCGAAGGAGGACCCGAGGGCCCGGTCGGGCGACTATACCCAACGCCCGCCGACCGTCCGTGGGGCTGCCTCGCATTTGGCGGGAAAAAGCTGGCCACCCGCCAGATCCGAACCCCACCGGCCGGCGCAGCGCGACGGGCGGGGCCGGCGGACTCCTATACTCCCCGAGACATGAAGCGCACGTACCAGCCCAAGAAGCGCAAGCGGGCTCGCGCGCACGGGTTTCGCGCGCGCATGGCCACCCGCGCCGGGCGACTGACGTTGGGGCGGCGGCGCAGCAAGGGGCGCAAGCGCCTCTCGACGTGAGGGTCGCGGTGGCGATGGGGGCGCGCATACGATGAGCGTGAGCGCCGCGGGCCGCAAGCGCCTGTCACGCAGCGCGGAGTTCGAGCGCGTGTACCGGCACGGGCGCTCGACGGCGAACCGCCACCTCGTGCTGTTCGTGTTCCCGAACGCCGCCACCCAGCGACCGAGGCTGGGGCTGTCGGTCTCACGCAAGGTGGGAGGCGCGGTGGAGCGCAACAAGCTCAAGCGACTGCTGCGCGAAGCCTTCGCGCGCGCGGAGGGCGATCTGCGCGGCGGGCACGACATCGTCGTGGTCGCCCGCCCACCAGCCGGCGAGCTGGCCGAGCGAGAAGGACTCGCGGGGGTGGACGCGTCGCTGGCGGAACTGATCACCAGGGCCGGCCTGCGTGCGAGTGCGCCCGCCGCCGAGACGCCGCCGGCGTGAGCGCCGACGGAGCACGCGCTCGTCACGCGCCACCTGCGAGAGGGCCGGTGCGCCTCGCGCGCATGCTCGTCCTCGCCCCGATCGTCATCTACCAACGGGCGATCTCGCCGGCGATTCCGAGGCGCTGCAAGTACGAGCCGACGTGCTCGCGCTATGCGGTGGAGGCGATCCGGGAGTACGGCATACTTAGGGGCCTGGTACTCGCGGGGTGGCGCCTTCTGCGGTGCAACCCCTGGAGCCTCGGCGGATACGATCCGGTGGAGGCCCAGCGGGTGTTCAGAACCGACAGTCCCGCCCGCGCTTGTGACCACAGCGGCTGAGCGCCGCAGGGCGCGCGCGGGCAGCCGCGCACAAGCCTCGCCCGTGCCCACCACCACGACCGCCGAGATCCACTAGGACCATGCCAATCCTCGCCAACGTGATCCAGGACGCGTTCTCGCCCCTGATCAGCGTGTTCGAAGAAATCATGGTCTTCATCCACGCGCACGTCGTGAGCGGGAGCTGGGGCCTGGCGATCGTCGGCCTGACGGTGCTGATCAGGGCGGTGCTGGTGCCGCTGACCTACAGGCAGCTGAAGTCGATGCAGGAGCTGCAGAGGCACGCCCCCGAATTGAGCGCGCTGAAAGAGAAGTACAAGGACGACAAACAGCGCCAGCAGCAGGAGATGATGAAGTACTACAAGGAGCACGGGATCAACCCTTTGGCATCGTGCCTGCCGATGCTCCTGCAGTTGCCGGTGTTCATCTCGCTGTTCTACATGCTGCGCACCGACCTCAAGAAGCACATCTGCGGGCCGCAGCTCGTCTCCTACTACAACGCCCACCCGTCGCTCGCGACCAAGTACAAAGCGCCCGCAAGCATACGTACGGTCGCCCATCTGCCCAGCAAGTTCATCGAACAGACGACCTGCAACACGGTCGCCCCGCACTCGGCGAAGTTCCTGTTCCTCCCCGACATCACCGCGAAGGCCACCGGGGTGGCGCTGGTGGTGCTGATTCTCCTCTACGTGGGCTCCCAGCTCGCCTCGACGTTCATAGCGACGGCCACCACGGACCCCAGCCAGCGGTGGCTGTTCCTGCTGCTGCCGGTCGTGTTCGTGGTGATCCTCTACCGCTATCCGGCGGGTCTGCTCGTGTACTGGATCACCACTAACGTGTGGACGATCGCCCAGCAGTATGTGATCCGCCGCCGCCTACCGCCGCCGCAACGACCGGCGAGCTCCGCCAACGGGAAGCCCACACGCTCGCTGCGCCAGGCGATCGCGCAGGCCACCGGAGGCGCCGCGCCGGCAGCCGCTCCCAAGGCGGAGGTGGCCGGCGGCGCGGGCGCAGTGACGACAGCCGCGCCGCCGCCGCGACCACCACGCAAGAAGAAGAAGCGCTCGGGCAGGAGACGATGAACAGCCGGGACAGCAGCGACAGAGACCTGCAGGACGACGAGCTCGAGCCGGCGGAGGCGCTCGAAGAGCTGCTCGAAGAGGTCGCCGACGGGCTGCGGCTCGACGTCGAGGTGGAGATCGAGGAGAGCGACGGGGTCCTCGCCGGCCGGCTGGAGGGCGACGACGTCGGCCTCTTCATCGGCAGGCGCGGCCAGACGATCGACGCGGTGCAGCACCTCGCGCAGCGCATCGTGTTCCCAGACGGGCCCTCGTCGGTGCGGGTGGTGATCGACGCCAACGGCTATCGCGAACGCCGCGCGCAGGCGCTGAGGGCGGAAGCAGACGACGCGGCCGAGGAGGCGCTGAGCTCTGGCAAGCCCGTCGAGCTCGACCCCCTGCCGCCGTTCGAGCGGCGGATCGTCCACGAGTATCTGCGCGACCGCGGCGACGTGGAGACCCACAGCGAGGGCGACGAGCCCGAGCGCTACCTGGTCGTCACGCCGACCGCGGGCTGAGCAGGGCCAGGGGTCCGACGGGGAGGGTGTTTCACGGGAAACACCTCGCCGGGCGGCGATGACGGGCGGACCTGTGGACACGCCTGGGTGGGACGGCGGTTGGCTGACCGCCGCGCAGCGCGAGCAGATCGCGCGGGCGTTGGCGGTGCTCGAGCGCGACGGGCGGGCGCCGACGACGATCCGCGCGCCCGAGCGGGCGCTGGAGGAGCACGCGATGGACTCGCTGGTGGCGCTGGAGTTGGAGGCGGTGAGGACGGCGAGCCGGATCGCCGATCTCGGCGCCGGCGCGGGCTTTCCCGGCGTGGCGCTGGCGGTGGCGCTGCCGGGCGCGGAGGTGACCCTGGTGGAGAGCCAACGGCGCAAGTGCGAGTTCCTGCTGCGGCTGTGCGCGGCTGCGGACGTGGAGAACGCGCAGGTGGTGTGCGTGCGCGCAGAGGAGTGGAGGGCTGGCATGGCGGGCAGCGACGTGGTGCTGGCCCGTGCGCTGGCGCCGCAGCCGGTGGTGCTCGAGTACGCGGCACCGCTGCTGAGGCTGGGAGGGACGCTCGTCGACTGGCGCGGCCGGCGCGATCCGACCGGCGAGCGCGCGGCCGAGCGCGCGGCCGCTGTGCTGGGCCTGCGCAGGGTGCAGGTGCGCGAGGTGCGCCCCTTCGCGCGGGCGACGGACCGACACCTGCACGTGTTCGAGAAGGTGAGCGAGACGCCGGCGCGCTTCCCGAGGAGGACGGGGGTCGCGCGCAAGCGTCCGCTTGGGGGTTGACGGCGGACGCAGGGTGGAGCTTTGGCCGCAGTTTGGCTGGACGAGCAGCCGTGTGCGAGCGATCGGCGCTAGCGTGCGCGTGAATGGGCACGGTGTACGCGATCGCCAACCAGAAGGGCGGGGTGGGCAAGACGACGACGGCGGTGAACGTGGCGGCGTGCATCGCGGAGGCTGGGTACGAGACGCTGCTGGTGGACGTCGATCCGCAGGCGAACGCGACGGTCGGGCTGGGGATCTCGCGCGCGCAGGCGCCGAGCCTGTATGAGGTGCTGGCCGGCGCGGCGAGCGCGCGGGAGGCGCTGGTGGACACGCCGATCGAGCGCCTGCGGGCGCTACCGGCGGGCGCGGGGCTGGCGGGCGCGAACATCGAGCTGCCGCGGATCGATCGCTACGAGTGGCGCTTGCGCGAGTGCCTGGAGCCGGTGAGGGACGACTTCCGCTACATCCTGCTGGACTGCCCGCCGTCGCTGGGCCCGTTGACGGTGGCGGCGCTGGTGGCGGCAGACCGCGTGATCGTGCCCGTGCAGACGGAGTACCTGGCGCTGGAGGGCCTGGCGGGGCTGCTGGAGACGCTCGAGCTGGTGCGCCGTGAGCTCAACCCGAGCCTTACGGTTGCGGGGATGCTGCTGACGATGCACGACGGTCGTACGCGCCTCGGCCAGGATGTGGAGCGGGAAGTGCGCGCGCACTTCCCGGACCTGGTGTTCGACACGGTGATCCCCCGCAACGTGCGGGTCGGGGAGGCGCCGAGCTACGGTTTGCCGGTGACCCACCACGATCCCCACAGCGCCGGCGCGGAGGCGTACTTCGAGCTCGCGAAGGAGGTGGCCGCGCGTGGCTAAGCCGCGGCCGGGCATGGGGCGAGGGCTGGGGGCGATCCTGTCGGTGTCCGCCGAGGCGGGCGAGCGCGGCGGCGAGCAGCTGCGAGAGCTGCCGGTCGCCCAGATCGAGCCCAACCCGAAGCAGCCGCGCCGGCGCTTCGACGAGGAGTCGCTGCAGGCGCTGGCGGGCTCGCTCGGAGAGCGCGGCGTGCTGCAGCCGGTGCTCGTGCGACCGAAGGCCGGCGGCCGCTACGAGCTGGTGGCCGGCGAGCGACGCTGGCGGGCGGCGCGGATTGCGGGCCTGGCGAGCATCCCGGCGATCGTGCGCGAGCGCGGGGACAGCGAGGCGCTGGAAGCGGCGCTCGTGGAGAACATGGCCCGCGAGGACCTGAACCCGATCGACGAGGCGCGGGCGTGCGCGGCGCTGGTGGAGGAGCTGGGTCTGACGCGCGGGGACGTCGGCCGACGCGTGGGCCGCAGCCGCGTGGCGGTGAGCAATCTCGTGCGCCTGCTGGACCTCCCCGACGAGGCGATCGAGCTCGTGCAGGCTGGAGTCCTGAGCGAGGGCCACGGACGGGCGGTGCTGCTGGCCGAGGACCACGGCGAGCGACGCAGGCTCGCGCGGGCGGCGGCGGCGGAGGGATGGTCGGTGCGGACGACCGAAGAGCGCGCCCGTGAAAGCAACGCGAAAGCCGGCGATGACGCCTCCGGCGAGCGCGGCCGCCCGCATCCCGACCAGGAGCAGGCGGCCCAGGAGATAGCCCAGGCGCTGGGCGATGCGCTGGGCGCGGACGTGCGCGTCAGACCCACACGCGATGGCCGCTACAGCGCCCAGCTGTCGTTCTCGACGCCCGAGGAGGCGATCGAGCTGGCGCGCCGCGTGAGCCCGCGCGCGGTTGCGTAGACCGAGGGCGAAGGGCGATTGGCTCAGCCCTGATGCGAACGCAACTGCGAGAGCTGGCCCTGTACCGTCGCGTACAGCTCGCGCGGTAGGCGTGGCGTCTGCTTGCGCGCAGCGGACATCGCTGCCGGGGCGCGATCGAGGATGTCGTCGATCGTGGAGACCGCGCGCTCGCGTGACATGCCCCAGCTCACGGCCTCGTTCGCGATCCGCTCGGCCGTGACTCGGTCGGTGCGTTGGATGGTGTCTATGTACATCGCCAGCCGATTGTCGCCGTAGTGCAGCGTGCACACGAGGTCGTAGAGCGGCGTCAGCGTCAGCGCGCCCGTCGCGTGGTGCAGCAACGAGAAGTTCTTGGCGTGGGCGTCGCCGTTGCCGATCAACACATTCAGCGTGACGGCCTGCAGAAGCCGCTCCGGCGAGTCGGCGGCGGCCACCGACTGCAGGATGCCGGCGATGCGCCGTAGCGAGGGGCCGCCGTCCTCCTCGTACTTGCACTCGGGGGGGACGCCGGTGGCTTGGCCGAAGTCCTCCTGGTGGATGCGCTCGACGGTGCCGTCGGCGTTGACGGTGCGGTCGAACCGCTGTACGACGATCAACTTGCGTTTCGCTGTCTCGGTCGTCTCGATGGCGGCAACGGCGAGGCCGAGGTTCTGCGCGATCCGCATGCAGAACGCCTCGTTCTCCACCGCCTTCGGGTGGGCGGCGATCTCGGGCTTGAGGATGTGCGTCGAGGGCGTCCCGTCCACGGGACGGCCCCATCTGCCATCCGGCATGCGCGTCAGCAGAAGCTTCTCCTGCACTCCCGCAAGCGAGATGCGCACCCTGCCCCCTGCCCCCAGCGGCGCGCTTCGCAGGTTGCTCACGAGAATCGCAACGTCATCCGCTGTCAGCGCTTCGGCGGTGACTGTCGTGGGCGCCGGCGGCGCAGGCCCTTCGACCGGCTGAATCACGACAGCGCCTGCGCAGTCGCGCCCCAGCTCGCGAATCAGGCCGTATGTGTCGTCCGCGCGGACGCCGACGTCACGCGCGATCGACCTGCGCGACTCGCCCTCGGGAAGCAGGCCATCGATGAACGCGCGCACGATGCCCTGCGTGTATCGCCGTTCGCTCACCGGCAGCGACAAGGACAGCAGCGGCGTGCCCAGCTCGTAGCGACTGAGGGCATCCTCCGTGTAGGCCAGGCGAGGCCGACCCCGGTGCCGGTCGATGATGGCGACCCGGTCGCCGTGCAACCAGACGGCCAGCTCGTCGGCCATTACCAGTCAGCCTCGTCGAGCGTCATGCGAATCCCCAGTTGCCTGAGGACGCGCAGGATCCGCTTGAGCTGCTCGGTTTCCTTGCCGCTCTCGAGTTCGGATAGGTAGCTGCGCTGCAGCCCAGCCATCTCGGCGAGCTGAGCCTGGGTCAACCCGGCGGCGGTTCGATAGTGGCGGATCGCATCGCCGAGTGAGGCGGGCGAATAGACCCGGAAGGGGCCTCTCGAGCTTTTGTGCGTGTCTCTGGTCGGCATAATCCGACATTGTAGCAATACCGGAATAGCCCGACACGTTGCTATGTCTAGATATCACAACATATGGCCCGTGACTGGATATCCCGACGTCCCTGCCGAGAAGGACCCCGGTGCTGGCGCGCGCGTGCCGTCGGTAAGATGGCACGCAATGCATCGCACAACAAGGTGCGAGTTTGCAGGCTAAGGGCGATTAGCTCAGCCGGTTAGAGCGCTTCTCTGATAAGGAAGAGGTCCCTGGTTCGAGTCCAGGATCGCCCATCGGTCGAATCTGGCTCTACTGATCTCGGACCCGACTCGAAGGCCCCCCCCAAAGGCTATCCTCGACGCGCCTTTATGCGGTCGGGGGGGATTTGTAGACGCGCGGGTCCACATATCACCGTCCCGAAGTTCGACCTACCCCGGCCCCTTTTTGAATGGCATCGCCTATGGGCACAATCGGCTGCCGGCAGCCGCAGCACACCTCGCCGCCACGACCCGCTCCAGCCGTTCGCGTAAGGCCCGGTGCGCCGCGCCGTAGCCACGCGCCGCGGATAAGCGCCGCTCAGGCGCAAACACCCTGCGGAGCCCCGTGCACGCAGCTAACGGAGCTGACCGACCGTGTGCCGCCGACCGGCCGCCACGCACGCCGCGCCGATATCCACGAAGCCATGCTCACACTCGCCTGCGCCAAGATCTGCCTCAAACAAGTCCGGGACTTTTGTTAGGGACTCTTAGCCTCGGGCGCGATGTCGGTTCGGAGGACGCCCATGATGTCCTCTGTGGCTCCAGAGCCACGCAAATCTGACAAGGTAGCGACGGCTCGTCCGGTTGACGTACAAACCAGAAAAACCTCCCGCTCGGCCGCTACTCCGTGATGAACGCGGCGGGTCGCCGCCACGTTCTGCTTGGATCCTAGGAAGTCACGATGCTCACTCGTAGAACCGCCGGGACCAATTCCTATTGCCCTCTGGATGTCGACTACTAGATCGTAACCAAATAGCGATCGGAAAATCCGTGCCGTCAGATTGACATCCACCGATTGGGTCTTTTCAACCACTTTTCCTCGCACGATAATCGGATCACCAAGCGCTCCCAGAAGATCGCCGAGTGTCCCAAAGATGAACCAGACGATCAGGAAAAAGGGGACGAAACTACCAAGGATTCTCAGTGGCCACACATAGAAACCATCATTATGTCCGAACGTCTCCGGACTCCAAGCAGCGTAGGTGACAGCGCCAAGTAGGACAATACCGACTGGCAGAAAGACCAATACGGACAATGCTCGGCGGAGGCCTCTTCGGCGGGCCAGACGTCTGAGATTGGCCCACTCCGTTGCCGACGACATGGTGGTCACCCTTGGCGCGGTCGCTTTGCCTTGTGCCAGCCGCCGAGGGGAACGTGCGGCCAAGGGAAGCCGTCCGATGTGAGCATGGCACAATGCCAGTTGTGGTTGCGAAACGCGCTGCTCGTGAACGTGATCTCGAAGTAGCGGCCATTGAACGTGCCAGTGCTGCTGACATGGCCTGTGTAGCCGCGCAGCGTCGCTTCGCCGCTGACGCCGCCTACTTCTTCGCCGAGTAGTCCTGTGCGTTTCGGTCTGGCGCTCATGCTCGCGTTGAAATCGGGGGGATGGAACGAGCTTTCGTCGTAGCTGAGACACTTCGGGCCGAGCTTGAAGCTTTCGCCAATCTGTTCGCCCCAAAAAGTGGGGTCGAAAACTTCCGCGCGGAGGGTCACGGTGCCGGCGCTCGCGTTGTATTGGATGATGACTTCGCGTGTGGACTCTTTGGTCTGGACTGCGGGAGGCGGCGGCACGCCGATGCTCGGAGGGTTGTGCGGTTCGGGGAACACGATGCGGCCGGTGTGGATTGTTGCGCTGGCTACGCCGGGTGTCGTGAGCCCAAACGCGGTGGCGAGCGCGGCGATTGTGACGACACGGATGCGCATGATGGAGTCCTTCCGCTCGGTTGAAGCTGCTGCGACGGTGGCAGGCTACCAGTGCCCGGCGCGGGGGAGTGGAAGCCAGCGCCGGGCGGCGGCATCGCTGCATTGGTGCGCTGGGTGTGCATTAGATGGATTCCTTGTGTTGAGTGATTGCCGAGCGTGGAGCAGGGATGCAGCGGCCATCGGCGGCCATGCGAAATACGCGCCCGTTCTCGAATTGCAGAACGGTGTCGGCATCGAAGCGGGGGATATGGGCGATCAGTGGGCCGTTACGCTCGGCAAGCACGGCGATGGCTGTTTCCTGAGCCTCAATGTGTGCCGCGAGTGCCGCACGGTCAGACTTGAAGTAGCGCCCGTCGATGCCAATGCGAACGATCGAGCCATCCTCGAACCGGCAGACAACATCGCCGCTGGCGATCATGTTCCACGCCGTAAGCGAGCCGCGCTCCTTGCTCAGACCCGTTAGGCAACGCACTTGCGCTTTGCTGCGTGCCGGGGTCGCGTACTGCTCGTCGTCATCTTCGGCGAGCGTGACGAGCGCCCACCGCAGCGCCTCGTCGGTCGCCCACGTCCAGCGGCCATCGTCGTGCGTCCAGCGTCCGCGCTCGTCGTGCTCGAACCCGGCGAGGCTGAGCAAGGCGCGGGCAACGGATGGCGTCACGGTCACGCTTACGTCGTCTGATGTGCGAGCGGTGGCGTTCATTGTGACGCTCCCGCCGTGAGTGCAGCAAGGCGGCGCTTTTGACGGCTGATGTTCCCCGAGAGATTGCGCAGCGTGTAACTCGGGAACCGGCCGCCGGGGCATTGAACGTCGCCCCAAACACGGATGCTGCTGCCAAGCTCGCGTGCGAGCTTGGCCGGTAGCGTGGCGGGGTCCGCCGTTCCCTTACGGCACGCCGCGTTGTATGCCTTGATCGTGTCTCGTTCACTTTCAAGCCCGGCGATCCTCTCAGTTAGCCGTGTGATCGCGTCGGCGTCGTCGGAGTAAATCGCGTGCTCGGCTGCCGCTTCGCTGTTCTCGGCGCGGCTGGTGAACTCGCGCGCTTTGGTCGAGTGCTCGACAACGCGGCGTGTCCCGTTCACGATGCGGTTGCGGTCGCGTTCGGCGCGTCCTTGTGAGTGGTGCCCGCGCAGGATTGGCTGTCCCAAGGGGATAAGGCTTGCGAGCGTGTCCACCGACGCGGCGGCTTGCTCGGCGTGTGCCTCGCGTTTGGCTGCCCATTGGCGCAGCCGTTCGGCTCGTGCTTCGCGGCGTTCGCGGTATGTCCGGCGTATGGGTTTGGTGGTCGTGGTCATTTCGCTTGTCACTCCTTACAGTGCGTCGATGATGCCGAGTGTGCGACTTACTGTTATGTCGGGATTTGCGTTTTCCATACTCATTACGAGACCAGACCGCACGGTTAATTTCAAGGGGTTTTGCTCTAATGTTGGCTAAGCACGATGCGCGAAGCCCAATATTCGGGTTCGTAGTACCCAAAGAAGATCGTGAGGCTGCCGGCCTCCGAGTCGTACCGCGCACCGTAAACCCGCAGAGAGGTTTCCTGCTGCTCGATCGGTGGTTGGGGTGTGAGTGAGCGAGGCTGTTCAGGCGGCGGGAAGTTGCGCGCGCCTTCGTAGATGTCCGCCTGCGCCCCCGCTGACAGCGCGAGCGGAATGAGGGCGGCAAGTGGAAGTAGGCGCCTCAGCGTTCGCTCCCGTAGAGTACAGGCTGGCAGGTTTTCGAGATGTTGGTGCGGTTGCTGATATAGGACGCCGCGTAGGTTTCGCCCTTGATTTCCAAGCCGCCAAGCTGGCTTTGTAGTTCCGGGATGCAGTTGGCGAGAGACGCGACCGTGGCGTCCGTACGTGAATAGACGATCGCTTTAGCTTCGAGCGCCTTGACCTTGCCCTCCAGTTCGCCGACACGGCTCGTGACGTTCGCAGTGGCTCCCCCCGTACGGGCCGTAAGAGCGCGGACTTGCGCTTCGAGCGCGCGGATGCTCGCCTTATCGTGTGAGTCCTTGCTGAGCCCGATCACGGCGACCGCGAGGGCTCCGATGGCGAGCACCGCGAACAGGGCGGTGACGGCTGCTAGCTTGGTCATGTCCAGACCTTCCCCGAGTCTTGGCTAGCCCGGCCGGGGTGATCCTCGATCGAGCAACATAGTGAGGATGTGGAACCTAACACGGTTGGGCCGCGGTGTGCAGCCTTGTGTCAGCACCCGACCCGCTGCCTTGGCGAAGCGATCTGCGATTCGCCGCGACGAACCCGGCGTGTCCCAAGCGCGCCTCGTCGGCCTTGAGAGCGGCGTGTACCGCAACTACATCGGCGGCATCGAGCGCGCCGACCGCCGGCCGACGATCGCTACGGCGGCGAAGCTCGCGACCACGCTCGGCACCCGGCCCACTCGTCAGAGCCGAGACGCGAGCAGAGCAGCGCGGGCGCGTCGTGGCCGCCAGCGTCGTAGCACGGACGGTCGGCACCCGCTCGTCCTGCCGGGCTCGGCCGAAGCCGACCCGTCGTCGGTGCGAGTCCGATTGTGCGAACATGCAGGTCGTGCCGACCAATGGCCGACGAGGGGCATCGCTAAAAGCGACTGCTGTTGCGGTCGCGGCAATGTTCGCGGCAGCGATACCAGCCGCCTCGGCGCAAACGCCTGCGGTAGCTGCCACGACCTGTACGCGGGATACACCGGCCGTGATCCACGGCGAACACAAGTGCCTTGGCGCAGGCGAGTACTGCAAAGCCGCCTACAAACGCGAATACATCCGCTACGGCTACGAATGCGTGGGATCGCCTCCACGGCTCCGGCACCGCCGGCAGTAGCCCACCCGTGCGGCGGGCACCAACCATTCTCGCCTCGACACCGCTTTGGGCAGCAGCCTGATTCCGCTGCCCAAACCCCGCTGGATCGCTCCCAATCAAGCCGGATCGCCGATCCGCGCTAACCCCCGCGTCTCCGCATGAACACTGAGGATCAGCTCTCTGGGACGCTCGCGCAGCATGGCCTGATAAGGAAGAGGTCTCTGGTTCGAGTCCAGGATCGCCCACTCGGCCAAGATGGCTCTGCAACAGCGTTTTTGGCCTAAACCCAGCATCGCATCAGACGGGTGGCGGAGTTGAGCTCCGACGCGTCGGATTGCTCCCGTAAAAGATGGGTCATGCGCAAGCACTACTTGTTCGCTCTCGCTCGCGTGCCCAACTGGGGTGAGAATGAGCTCGATGGCCTCAGCCGTATCGGTGTCGTGCCCACCTTCGAGAAGGACTGCGATCGCCTGGTTGAGGGACCGACGGAGGTGTCCTTGCGGTTCGACGTGGAGACCCATGCCGAGGCACAGGCGCTCCTGCGAGCGGGCGTTGGGAACGAGGCGCGCATCATCTCTCCGGCACGCCAAGCGCTGCCGTCCGACCTCGATGGACTTACGTCCGTACGCACCCCTGGTCTAGTCATGTTCGCGCAGGAGGCTCGCTTGCTGTCGCAAACTCCGGTAGCTTCGACGCCATGACGACAGCCGAGATCGTTGAACGGGCGGGTCGCCTCCTGGCCGAGGCTGCGCCCAGTCAGTCGAAGGTGATCCTCTTCGGGTCGCACGGCCGTGGCGATGCGACGGCCGACAGCGATTTCGACTTTCTCGTCATCGAGCCGTCGGTCGCGAGCAAGGCCAAGGAGATGGTGCGACTGCGCGATGCGCTCAACCCGCTCCGGGTCGCCGCCGACGTTGTGGTCGTCCCGCGCGACTACGTCGAGGAATGGGGCGACGTTCCTGGGACGATGCTCCACGATGCTCTGACGGAGGGGCGTGTACTCGCCGAAACATGACCTCAACGATCTCGCCGTCCGCTTCGCGCGCAAGGGTCGGCGCTAAAGACTGTCCGGTAGCCTGTTGGCCTACGCAGGGCGCTTCGAGGGAGGTGGGGAGTGGGACAAGGCGGTCTCGGCAGACGCAGCCTCGGCTGGACGCTCGGCCTTGCTCTGCTCATGGCCTGCGCGATCGCGGGCCCGGCGCGCGCGGCGGTCACGATCGGCCCCGAACGGATCACGGTCGAAGGCAGTGGAGCGAGCGCCGTCGTCACGCGAGATCCGTTCGGCCTCGCCTTCGAGAACGCGACGGATGGCACGGTGCTATCGGAGGTGGCGGTCGGCGGCGCGGGCTCGTTCGAGCTCCCGCCGCCGCCTGTGCGCCTGGCGAGCGAACCCGCCGGACCCGCGCTGTACGCACCGCTGAGCTTCCTCGTGGGCGAGGATCGGCCTGCCGCATACGCCGCGCTCGAGGACAACGGCGACCTCGAGTCCGTCGAAGAAGAAGGCATCGAGTACTCGGCCGGGAAAGTGCTGTCGGCCAAGCTGGACGGCGAAGGCGTGAGGCTCGTGCTCTCCACCGACGATCCCAGCGGACTCACGCTCACGGCCACCGTGACGCCGCACGGGCCTGGTGCGATCGAGGTGTCCGCCGCACCGAGCGATCCGGCGGGGGTGGCGGCGATGGCCGACTCCTTCAGCTCTTCGCCCGTCGAGGCGTTCCACGGCTTCGGCGGGCGACACAACCTGCTCGACCAGCACGGCCAGACCTTCTACAACTGGGTCGACCAGGAGAACGTCGGCACCGGATCGCCGCAGGAAACCGATCTCGCACCGGACGGTCCCCAGGCCGCCTACTACGTCCAGTCATCGTTCGTCTCCGACCGCGGCTACGGCTTCCTGCTCGACCGCGACGAGCTCTCGACCTGGCGGATGGACTCCGAACAGCCCGACGCGTGGCAGGTCGAGGTGGCGGCGCCGCAGATCGACTACGTGGTCGCGCCCGGCAGCATGCCGCAGGCGATCGCGACGCTGACCTCCATCACCGGGCGCCAGCGGGTACCCCCGGCGTGGCTCGGGCCGATGTTCGACCAGGAGGTCGAACTCGGCGAGAGCCCGGCCACATACGAAGAACGAGCGGAACAGAACCTCGATGAGATCATCGCCCACAAGCTGCCGGTGAGCGCGTTCCGCGTCGAGGGCTGGCTCTACGTCTCCCCATCGTTCCTCGAAGGCCTGTTCGCGAAGCTCAGAGCGCACGGCATCCGGCCGCTCGTCTACTTTCGGCCGTTCGTCGGCGACGAAAACACCGGCGAAAACAGCAAAGCGAGCTTCGAAGCCGCTGTCGCCGGCGGCTTCCTGGCGAGCGAAGAAGACGGCCAGCCGTTCCTGTTCAACTCCAACTACGGGCACCCGGCAGGCTTGATCGACTTCACCAACCCGGCCGCCGTGCGATGGTGGCGCGAACGGATCTTCGCGGCGCTGGAAATGGGAGCTGAAGGATTCATGCTCGACTTCGGCGAGCAGGTCCAGCCGGGCATGCGCTTCTCCGACGGCGCCACCGGGGAGCAGATGCACAACCTCTACCCGGTCCTCTACCAGCGGGCCACACGCGAGATCGTCGAAGAATTCGAAGCGACGCACCCCGGCCGCGAAATCGTGTTCTTCACGCGCAGCGGCTACACCGGCGAACCCGGCACGGCGGCATACGAGAACTTCAACTTCCCCGGCGACGAGACGACCGACTGGAGCGAGTCCTCGGGGCTGGCGTCGCTGACCCGCGACATGCTCAACCGCGCGGTCGGCGGCGCCTACGGCTACTCGACGGACATCGGAGGCTACTACGACCTCGGAGTGGGCCCGACCACCAGGGAACTGTTCATGCGCTGGGCCGAGTGGGCGGCCCTCTCCCCCATCTTCCGCCTGCACGGCGCGCTGGCGAACGAGCACACCCCCTGGAGCCTGCACGCGCTCGACACCTACAAGGCGCTCTCGAGGCTCCACGTCGACGCCGAGCCGCGCATCCGTGCGCTGTGGCAGCAAGCCGACGAAACCGGCATGCCCGTCACTCGCCCCCTGTATCTCGAATACCCCGAAGACCCGCAGGCGGCCGCCCAGGACCAGGAGTGGCTGCTCGGCCCCGACACGCTGGTGGCGCCGGTCGTCGAACAGAACGCTCGCTCACGCTCGGTCTACTTCCCCGCCGGGTGCTGGCGAAGCCCCGAAACCGGGCAGGAAGTGATCGGGCCGCGCTCGGAAACCGTCGCCGCAAAGCTCACGCAGCTGCCCTTCTTCTTCGCCTGCGGCACACAACCCTTCAAGACCTCGGGACGGTTCGGCAAGGCCCTGTAGCGCTCGATCGCGCGACAGGCTCGAGCTAGACCTCGCGTCCCACCCGCCGAACGATCACGCCGGCGGCGATCGTCAGCAGCGCGCCCGTCAGCAGCGCTCCCGCTCGCCCACGTCCGCGCTCACCGAGGAGCGCCCCGCGGGTGCCCTGCGAGAGCACCGACGCCCTCGCCGCCGCCGAGAGCACCGAGCCGACCGACGCCGCAGAGCCGATCGAGAATGCCGATGCGAAGGAGCCCACCGACCCGATCGACAGCGCCGACCCGACCGACCCGATCGACATGAACGAGTGGCTCGACCCCACCGACAAGAACGAGGCGTCGGACCGCAACGAGAGTTCCGCCACGGAGTGAAGGCTACATCGCTGCGTCCGCCCCGTCGCGGGCGGGCGCACCCGGCCAAGCCCCCCGACGACCGCCTACCTATACTTGCGCGACCTCGACCAGTCGGGGGGCTAGAGGTCAATCCAAGTAGGAGGTTTCCGATGAGCAAGCTGGCCAGCCGGGTGTGGGTGCCCGCACTCGCCGTCTTCGTGCTCGCCGGCTGCGGGAGCACCAGCACGAGCTCCACGCCGACCACGTCGGTCCCGCCGGCGTCGGGTGGCGTCGTCAACTCGATCGCCGCGCAGGTCCCAGCCGCGATCAAAGCCAAAGGGACGCTGAACATCGCGACCGAAGCGCAGTACGCGCCAAACGAGTTCATCGCCTCCGACGGTCACACGATCATCGGCATGGACCCCGACATGATGACGGCCCTCGGCGAAGTGATGGGCCTGAAAGTGAACATGATCAACGCGAACTTCGAAACGATCATCCCCGGCCTCGCGGCAGGGCGCTACGACCTCGGCGCGTCGTCCTTCACGGACACCAAGGAACGCGAGAAGACGGTCGACTTCGTCGACTACTTCAGCGCCGGCATCTCCTTCTACGCCAAGACCTCAGAGAACCCCGGCGTCAGCGAAGTGACGGACCTGTGCGGCAAGACGACCGCCGTGGAGAAGGGCACGGTCGAGCAGGAAGAAGCCGAAGCGCAGAACAAGAAGTGCACGAAGGAAGGCAAGAAGGCCGTCTCGGTGCTGAGCTTCCCGGGTCAGAACGCCGTCAACCTCGCCGTCTCCAGCGGCCGCGCCGAACTGGGGATGGCCGACTCGCCGGTCGTCGCCTACCAGATCAAGCAGTCCGCCGGCCAGTTCAAGCTGATCGGCAAGAGCTACGCGTTCGCCCCCTACGGGATCGCGGTGCCGAAGACCAGCGGCATGACCGCGCCGCTGCTGGCGGCGCTCGAGCACCTGATGGCCGACGGCAAGTACCTGCAGATCCTCGAAAAGTGGGGGATCCAGGCGGGCGCGATCAGCGAACCGAAGATCAACGGCGCGCTCGGCTGAGAGCGGAGCGGTGTCCTCGCCCGAGGCCACCGACAGCGAGGGACGGCCCGAGGACATCCGGGCCGTCCCCGTCCGGCGCCCCGGCCGCTGGATCGCCGCCGCGATCGTGCTGGTCGTGGCGGTCGCGATCGTCCACTCGGTCGTCACCAACCCGCGCTTCGAATGGCACGTCGTCGGCGACTACCTGTTCGACGAACGGATCCTCGAAGGGCTCCGCATAACGATCGAGCTGACCGTCATCGCGATGGCGATCGGGATCGTGCTCGGCGTGCTGCTGGCCGTCATGCGCCTGTCGCCGAACCCGCTCGTCGCAGGCGCGAGCTGGCTGTACATCTGGTTCTTCCGCGGCACGCCCGTGCTCGTGCAGCTTCTCTTCTGGTACAACATCGCCGCGCTCTACCCGAAGATCGCGCTCGGCATCCCGTTCGGCCCGGCGTTCGTGCACGCGAACGCCAACACCCTGATCACGCCGTTCACCGCCGCGATCCTCGGCCTCGGCCTCAACGAGGGCGCCTACATGGCCGAGATCGTGCGCGCCGGGATCATCTCGGTCGACGCCGGCCAGTCCGACGCCGCTCGCTCGCTCGGCATGACGCGCCTGCAGACGATGCGCAGGATCGTGCTGCCGCAGGCCATGCGCGTGATCATCCCGCCGACCGGCAACGAGACGATCTCGATGCTCAAGACCTCCTCGCTGGCCAGCGTGATCGCCGTGACCGAGCTGCCTGTACGCCGGACAGCTGATCTACTCGGTCAACTTCAAGACGATCCCGCTGCTGATCGTCGTGAGCTTCTGGTACATCGTCTGCACGAGCGTGCTCTACGTCGGCCAGTACTACCTCGAGCGCCACTACGGGCGCGGCGCGTCGCGCAGCGAAGCGCTCACGCCGCTGCAGCGCGCCGCGCATGGGCCTGTTCGACCTGCGCCACGGCTACTGATGAGCGCGAGCGTGGGGCGCTGATGGCGACGGCCGATGGTCAAGGCCGAGGGCGTGCACAAGCGCTTCGGGCGCAACGAGGTGCTCAAGGGCATCGACCTCGAGGTCGCGCCCGGCGAGGTGATGTGCCTGCTCGGGCCCTCGGGCTCGGGCAAGTCGACGTTCCTGCGCTGCATCAACCACCTCGAGAAGATCAACGCCGGGCGCCTGTCGGTCGACGGCGAGCTCGTCGGCTACCGGGCGAGCGCCGACAAGCTGCACGAGCTGCGCGAAGCGGAGGTCGCGCGCAAGCGCGCGGAGATCGGCATGGTCTTCCAGCACTTCAACCTGTTCCCGCACATGACCGCGCTCGAGAACGTCACCTGCGCGCCGATCCGCGTCAAGCACGTCGGCGCGAGCCGAGGCGCGCAGGCGCGGCGCGCGAGCTGCTCGACCGGGTCGGGCTCGCCGACAAGCTCGACAGCTATCCCGCCCAGCTCTCCGGCGGCCAGCAGCAGCGCGTGGCGATCGCCCGGGCGCTGGCGATGGAGCCCAAGCTGATGCTGTTCGACGAGCCCACCTCGGCGCTCGATCCCGAGCTCGTGGGCGAGGTGCTCGAAGCGATGAAGCGGCTCGCCGCCGAGGGCATGACGATGATCGTGGTCACCCACGAGATCGGCTTCGCCCGCGAGGTGGCCGACAGCGTCGTCTTCATGGACGCCGGCCTCGTGGTCGAGGCGGGCCCGCCGGCGGAGCTGCTGGAGCGCCCGCGTCACGAGCGCACGCGCGCGTTCCTGTCGAAGGTGCTGTGATGGAGGCTCGCGATGACTGGTTGCTGAAGTTCCTGACGGAGTTCGCGTCCATGTCCGAGCAGGAGCGCGACGCCGCGATCGACGCGCTCCCGCCGGCCAGCCGCGACGCGCTCCTCGCGCTCGCCGAGACGCGGGCGGCGACCGCCGAGGCCGACCTGATCGGCGCGCTGGACGCCGGCCACGGCGGGCTCGAAACGCTCTACGGCGTCAGCGAGCCCGCGGACCTGTTCGCGCTCATCAGCCTCGCCGTCCGCGATCAGCCGCGCATCGTCGTCGAGGCGCTGTTCGCGGCGGTGGTCGTCCACCGCGGATGGGCCAAGGGGGAATCGGACGCGATCGTGGCCCTGCGCGAACAGTGGATCTGGCACGTCCACGAGCAGATCAGCGAAGCGCAGGAGCAGGCCGACCCGTCTGCGGACTGACGACGGGGCCTTTAGGAACACGCAAGGCTAGCCGATGTCACACGTTGACATGGCGAGTCGACCCACGAGCCAAGCACGTGGAGAAGTCCGCGCGCCGGTGCCGCCTGGCGCCCCCAACGAGGAGGCTGCGGCACAGGTGCACGCGCTCGGCGACGCCCTCAAGCGGCGCTCCGACGACGTCGTCAAGGAGACCGTCGCGCGGACGATCGGCTCGGGCGAGATCGTCGACGCGCTCGTCCAGGACCGCTTCGAGCGGATCTGCGTCGGCTCGACGATCGCCGTCGCCCGCTGGATCGCGGGCGAGGGCCTGGAGGTGACAAACCAGGCGGCGCGCGAAACCTCGAAGATCTTCGGCGAGCTCGCCGCCCACCGCGCGGCGTCGCTCAACGAGGTCACCCGCCGCTCGCTGTGGTGGCGCAACGTGATGGCCGACACCCTGCGCGAGATCGCGGACGAGCTCGACTCCTCCGCGGCCGCGCTGTCGGAGGCGCTGAACATGGTGCAGCTGAGCGTCGAGTTCAGCCTGTTGAGGATGTGCGAATGCTTCGAGTCCGAGCGCCGGCGAGTCGACGAGGAGCTGACGCGGCGCGAGGAGGAGCTCGCGTTCCTGGCGACGCACGACCCTCTCACCGGCCTGCCCAACCGCACGCTGATCCTCGACCGCGTCGAGCAGATGCTCGCGCGCTCCACGCGCACCCAGGCTCCGGTGGCGGCGCTGTTCATCGACGTCGACAACTTCAAGACGATCAACGACACGCTCGGCCACGGCGTCGGCGACGAGCTCCTGCGTTCGGTCGCCGCGAGGCTCGAAAGCGTCGTCCGCCACGTCGACGCGCTCGGGCGCCTGGGCGGGGACGAGTTCGTGGTGATCGCGGAGGAGCTCTCGCCCGAGGCCGGCCCCGAGCTGGTGGCCGAGCGGGTGCTCGAGGCGTTGAAGCACCCCTTCAGGCTCGGCCCGGATGGGGACACGCGCGTGACCGTAACCGCCAGCGTGGGCATCGCCGCAGGCTCGCGCACCTCGGCCGAGGAGCTCCTGCGCGACGCCGACATCGCGATGTACAGGGCGAAGTGGGACGGCAAGAACCGCTACGCCGTGTTCGAGACCGGCATGGAGGACATCGTCCAGGATCGCATGCAGCTCGACATGGACCTCCGCGAGGCCGTGGACAAGGGCGAGTTCTTCCTCGCCTACCAGCCGACGTTCGCGCTCAGCGACATGACGCCCACCGGCGTCGAGGCGCTGCTTCGCTGGAGGCATCCGCTGCGCGGCGTCGTGCAGCCGGACGCCTTCGTCCCGCTGCTCGAGGAGACGGGGCTGATCACCGAGGTCGGCAGGTGGGTCCTGCACGAGGCCTGCCGCCAGGCCGCAGCATGGCGGTGGGCCGGCCTGCCGGTGGCGATCGCCGTGAACGTCTCCGCGCGCCAGCTCGACAGCGACGAGCTGATCGCCGACATCCAGCGCGCGCTCGCCAGCAGCGGGCTGGAGCCGTCGGCGCTGACGATCGAGATAACCGAGACGACGCTCATGCGCGACATCGACGAGACGGTGCGGCGACTCGGGCGGATCAAGCAGCTCGGCGTGCGCATCGCCATCGACGACTTCGGCACCGGCTACTCCTCGCTCGCCCATCTCCAGCAGTTCCCCGTCGACGCGCTGAAGATCGACCGCTCGTTCATCTCAGGGCTGCGTCACAACAAGGAGGGGGAGACGTTCATCCGCACGCTGGTGCAGCTCGGCAAGGCGCTCTCGATCGAAACGTTCGCCGAGGGCATCGAGCAGCAGCGCGAGCTCGCGCTGCTGAAGGACGAGGACTGCGACAACGGACAGGGGTTCCTGTTCGCGCGACCGCTCGACGCGGCCGCCGTCGAGGCGTTCTTCCAGGGCGGCGCGCACGCCGCCGCCGCGCCGGCGGCGCGGGCAGCCGAGCTGCGGGCGCGCCAACCGAGCTAGACGCCCGAGCGAGACGCGGCGCTAGCGGGAGCTGCCTGCGCCGGTCAACCGTTCCCGCCACTGCCGGGCGCTCACCTGCGCCGGCTCGGTCTCGGAGAGGAAACGCTCGAGGACGGCGAGGAAGTGCGCGGGCGCCTCGATCTGGGGCATGTGCCCGACGTCCGCGAAGACCTCGAGGCGGCTGCCGGCGATCGCCGCGTGGGCCTGTTCGCCATGGGCGACGGGGATCATCGGGTCGCGATCTCCCCAAACGATCAGGACCGGCATGCCCTCCGTGAGGTAGAGACGGTCGGCGGCCCCCAGCCGCTGGCCGTCGGTCGCGACGACCCCGCGCAGCGTCGCCAGGAAGGCGGCGCGACGGCCGGCGTCGGCCAGCGAGGCGTACCCCCGCGCGAGCTCCGCCACGTCGGCCGTCGGGCGCAGCCCCACGGCGGCGAAGCCCCGCGCCAGCGCCGCCCCCGCGATCCGTCCGGGAGCGGCCGTGGCCGCGATGAACAGATCGGCGCCCGGGAGCGCGGCCGCACGCAGCACGCCGCTGACCTCGGGGCCGAGCCCGCCACTCGCGACCAGCGCCAACCGCTCGGTCGCCTCCGGGAACTGGTAGGCGAACTGCATCGCGATTCCCCCGCCGAGCGAGTGCCCGACGAGCGTCGCGCGCTCGTGGCCCAGCGTGACCAGCAGGTCGCGCAGGCTGGCCGCGAGCGCTCCGAGGGAGTAGTCGCCGCCGCCCGGCGCAGAGCTGCCGTGCCCGGGAAGATCAGGCGCGAGCACCGTGTGCGTCAGCGCCAGCGGCTCGATCACGGACTGCCAGCTCTCGTGGCTGCCGGCCATCCCGTGAACGAGCAGCAGCAGCGGGCCGCTGCCCGCTTCGACGTAGCTGACCGGGCGGCCGTGCAGCGTCACCGTCCTCGGCTCGATCGCGCTCATGCCGGTCACCGCCACAGCTTGGCAGGCCGCGCGCTCGCGTGCTGGGCCGCTCGGCTGCAATGGGCGTCCAGCGCGCTAAGGCATACGCGCGCGCCTGCCGATGAGAGGCTCGTGACCATCTTTGCCCGCTCGACCGCGCCGGACCGGCGCGGTGCCCCGCCGCTGCTCGCCATCTGCTCCGCGGCCTGCCGGCGCCTGATCCTCGCCGTGTCCCTCGCGAGCGCCTTCGCGGCGGCGGTCCTGCTCGCGCCGTCACCGGCGACGGCGGTCGTGACGAGCGTAGGCCCGATATCCGTTGGCCTGGCGCCCCGCGTGCAGGAGAACTACCTGATCGAAGGGATCGCGGCAGGCGAACCCAGCAACTACCTGATCGGGGGCGAGCCAGCGAAATACGCCAACCCGGAAGGGCACCCGGTGCTCCACGGGAGCGACACGTGGGCGATCTACTGGGACCCCAAGAAGTACTACTACCACGGCGACTGGCAGGAACTGATCGACACGTACTTCTCGGACGCCGCCGCGGCCAGCGGCTCGCTCGAGAACGTGTTCAGCGTCGACGCCCAGTACACCGACCGCTCGAACGTCCCGGCCACCTACAAGCAGACCTTCCGCGGCGCCGCCGTGGACACGAGCCCGTACCCGAAATCCGAATGCGAAGACCCTGAACCGCTGCCGGAAGAACTGCTGGAAACCGGGAGGGTCCTCTCGACCACATGCCTGACGAGCACGCAGATGGCGGCCCAGATCGAAAGCTACGTCAAGACCCACAACCTCCCGACGGGCATGGGCAACGTCTACTACCTGCTGACGCCTCCCGGCCTCACCGTGTGCCTCGACGACGGCGGTGAAGAAGGGCACTGCTCCGACTACGAAGGTGAGTACAAACCCGAAGCAGAAACCGAAAGCTACCGCAACAGCTTCTGCAGCTATCACGCCGACATAAACCCCGGCGGGTCCCCCACCGGAGGCTCCGGCACGATCCTGTACGCGGTCATCCCCTGGACCGCGGGCAGCTACGGCGACGGCGCCTTCATCGCACCGGGCAAGTCTTACGAGACACCCGGCTGGGAATGCCAGGACGGCAGCTACAACCCGGCCAGCAAACCGGCCGAGCAGGTCGAGAAAGAAAGAAAGCTCAGCAAAAAGGAAGAAGAAGAGCTCGAAGAAAAGAACGAAGTCGAAAAAGCCGAAGAGAACAAGGCGCTGCTCCTCGAAGGACCCCACGAGCAGGAGCCAAACCAGAAGACCTGCCCGACCGACGACGGCTACTGCGACTACGGGCTGGCCGACCTGATCATCAACCAGATCAGCATCGAGCAGCAGAACATCGTCACCGACCCGCTGCTCAACGGCTGGAAGGACCCGGCGGGATACGAGAACACCGACGAGTGCCGCTTCTTCTTCGCTCCCGCGCTCGGTGGCGCCGCGACGGCCAACCCCGAAACCCTAGCCGGCACCCTCTTCAACCAGATCCTCGCCAGCGGGCACTTCTACCTGAACGAGGCGTTCAACTACGCCGCCGAGCTGCTCAACTACCCGGGCGTCCCGTGCCTGATCGGCAGTGAGCTGGAACCGGAGTTCACGGCGCCCAGCTCGGTGAACACCGGCGAAACCGTCACCTTCGACGGCATGGAGTCGGACGTCTCGCAGGACGCGGGAGTGAGCTACTCGGCGAACGGCACGCCGCAGGCGAACTACGCGACGTACACCTGGAACTTCGGCGACGGCACACCGACGGTCACCGGCTACGCCCCCGGCTCGCCGCCGTGCGAACTGCCGTGGCTGACCCCATGCGCGGGGAGCGTGTTCCACAGCTACGAATACGGCGGCACCTACGAAGTGACGCTCACCATCCACGACGTGGGCGGCGACATCGCCAGCGTCACGCACTCGGTCACCGTCGCCGGCCCCGCGCGGCCCGAGAGCTCGGGCAACACCGGCAACACCGGCTCCGGAGCGGGCGGCGCGGCAAACGGCGCTGTGCCGGCACCCGTCGCGAAGGCGGTAATCGCGTCCCAGCGCCTGCGCACGGTGTTGCGCAAGGGCCTGCTGGTCGACTACTCGGTCAACGAGCAGGTGGCGGGACACTTCGAAGTGCTGCTCACTCGCGCGCTCGCACGGCGGCTGCACATCAGCGCCCCGGCCGCCACGGGCCTGCCCGCCGGCTCGGCACCGATGGTGGTGCTCGCGAAAGCGATCCTCGTGACGACCAAGGGCGGGTACAGCGCGCTGCACATCGAGCTCTCCAAGCGCATCGACGCGCGCCTCGCCCACGTGGGCAAGCTCCCGCTGATGGTGCGCATGGCGGTGCGGAACACCGCGGCCGCCACGACCAGCGCCGTCACCTCCGCCACGCTCTCGCACTGAGCGCCGAATCGATCGGCTAACGGTCGAGTGGGTCTTTCCCCCGCTTCGAGCGCGAGCGGTCGCGGAAGACGAACCACCACAGCGCGAACAGCCCGACGTAGCCGATCGCGATCGAGACGAGCGAGATGATGCCCAGGCCGATGTCGTTCGCGCCTTCGGCTTCGCCGTCGAGAGCGACGGGAATCGTCAGCGCCAGCCGCGCGACGTGAACGAGCGCGGGCGCCATGCGTCAGGCCCCCGTCCCGTGTGCGGGCGCGAGCGCCATGTCGCTATAACCCCGGCCAGTGGCGGGCTACGTAGCCTTCGTTGTCGGTCGGCTCGACCTGCCAGCGTGAGGCGTACACGCCGCTGCGCCCGGCGGTGTCGAAGAGGATGCCGTCGACGTACATGTAGGTGTGCCCGGCGCTGGCGTACACGGTGATGTACCTGCCGGGTCCCGGCGCACCCCAGCTCTCCAGCTGACCGGAGGTCTCCGGCGCGCTCAGCAGCCCCCCGGCGGCCAGCGCGTAGCTGACCGATCCCGAGCAGTCGTAGGCGTTGTCGATGAACGAGGCGTGACCGCCGCCGTACACGTACGGGAAGTCCGCGATCTCGTTGGCGCCGGCGATCACCTTCTGCACCACTTCGGGCACGTTCGTGGGGATCGGGATGGCGCCGTTGCCGCCGATCGACTCGCCGCCGGGGACCGGGGTCAGATCCAGGCGCCGCGACTTGCTCGCGCTACGTTCGATCGCCTGCATCTGCTTGAGCTCGCTGCGGATTTCGGCGTTCGAGGGCGCGCCCGCCGCGACGATCGCTTCCCCGGCGCGTTTGGGGGCGTCGGCGGCGGCGTGCTTGACCGATGCTGGGGCCGGGTAGCTGTCTTTTTCGAGCGGGTCGGCGACCTCCTTGGCGCCACTCGGCGCGGTGGAGCCGGTGGCGCCAGAACCGACCGCGGCGGTCGCCGGCGGGTCGGCGACGGCGCCGTGTGGGCCGCCGGAGCGGGCGCTCGTCGTCGTCCCGGCGGGCGATCCCACCGTCGCTTCTCCGCATGCGCTGAGCGCGGCGATGGCCAGCAGGCAGCCGATCGCGGCGATTGCCGTACGCGCGAAAGTCATATGTCCAAGGCTAGCGAGCACGTCCGGCGGCAGCGGTCGCTACCCTGATGCGATGCGCGTCCAAGACACGGCCGTGGAGCTGCGCCCGCACCTGCGTCTGCTGCACGGTATGCGACGACCCGCGAACTGGCTGCAGCTCGTCCGCTTCGGCCTCGTCGGCGCCACCGGCTTCTTCGTCAACCTGGCCGTGTACGCGCTGTTCGTCCACCCCGTTGGCGTCGACTACCGGGTCGCCTCGGTGGCCGCGTGGCTGGTGGCGGTGGCCAACAACTTCGTGCTCAACCGCCACTGGACGTTCGATGCCCGCGACGGCTCCGCGCGCTTTCAGGCGCTGCGCTTCCTGGTGGTCAGTCTCGCGGCCGAGGCATTCAGCCTGCTGCTTCTGACGCTGCTCGTGCAGGAGGCGGGCGTCGAGAAGGTGGCCGCGCAGGCGATCGCGGTGGCAAGCGCGATGCCGCTGAACTTCCTGGGAAACAAGCTCTGGAGCTTCCGCTGAGGCGCTCACAGGACCCGCGCGACCCGGCCCCGTTTATGCGGTTTCGCCGTGAGCCAGCGCCGTAGCCGGCACCTATACTCTGACCTTCCCCCTCCCGGAGGACCCTCATGCAGGAGATGGTGATCTACGGCGTCAGCTTCGACATGGTTGGCAAGCAGCCGATCGTGCTCCTGAAGACCGTCGACGGCAACAAGTTCCTGCCGATCTGGATCGGTCACCCGGAGGCCGCGTCGATCCTGATGAAGCTGCAGGGGGCGGGCACACCGCGCCCGATGACGCACGATCTGCTGTGCGACATCCTCGGCGAGCTCGACGTCAAATGCACGCAGGTGTCCGTCACGGAGTTGCGTGAGAACACGTTCTTCGCGTCGATCACGCTCAGCGTGAACGGCCGCGAGCTGGAGATCGACTCGCGCCCCAGCGACGCGATCGCCCTCGCCGTGCGCTCCGGCGCCCCGATCTATGCCGCCGAGGAGGTCATCTCCGAGTCGGCGATCGAGTTCGAGCACGACGTCGAGGAGTCCGAGGACGTGGTCGAGAAGTTCAAGGAGTTCCTCGACGAGGTCAGCCCCGAGGACTTCGCCGCGGGCGACTCCTAGCCATTCCTACAGGCTCGTTCGCGCGAGGTCAGTCGGCCTTGCCGCGCAGGGCGGCGGCCACCACCTCGAGTCCAGCGCTGCGGCTGCCCTTGATCAGCACCGCGTCGCCGTCGCCGAGGCCTGCCAGCGCCGCCGTGGCGGCGTCGGCGTTCGCGAGGACCGCTACTCCGTAGTCCGGGGCGTCCACCGCGAGCAGCTCGATTCCGAGCTGCGCCGCCAGCGAGGCGATTCGCCGATGCTCCCGTGGGGCGCCGGCCCCGAGCTCGGCCATCACCCCGACGACGGCGATGCGCCGCCGCGCCGGCAGTTCGGCCAGCGCCCGCATGGCCGCCTCCATCGAGGCCGGGTTCGCGTTGTAGCTGTCGTCGAGCACGAGCGCGCCCGAGGCCGCACGGCGGAGGTCCATGCGCAGCGGTGGCCCCGAGGCCTTCTCCAGCACGCTCGCGATCGCTCCCAGGTCCACGCCGAGGCTCGCCGCGACGGCGATCGCCGCCGCCGCGTTTGCGACCTGGTGCGCTCCGTGCACGGCGAGCGCGAGCCCCGAGATCGCGCCCCACGGGGTCTCGACGTCGATGACCGGCTGGATCGTCGGCCCGAGCGCCACGATTCGGGCACGCACGTCGCCCGCGGAGCCGAACGTGATCGCGCGCGCGTCGCTCAGGGATCGCATGGCGGCAACCCGTGGGTCGTCCTCGTTGAGGACCGCCAGCCCGGAGCTCGGGAGCGACGCTATCAGCGCCCCCTTCTCTCTCGCGACCGCGTCGATGCCGCCGAAGCCCTCGGTGTGCACGGGGGCCACGCGTGTGACGACGCCGATCGTCGGCCTGACGATCTGGCAGTGCGCCGCGATCTCCCCGGGAGCGTTCGCGCCTATCTCCGCGACCAGCACCTGCGTGGCCTCGGGCGCGGACAGGAGGGTGTGCGGGATCCCCAGGTCGTTGTTGAACGAGGCGATGCTCGCGTGCACGACGTGCCCGGGGGCGAGCGCCGCGGCGATCAACTCCTTGGTCGTGGTCTTGCCGACCGAGCCGGTCACGCCGACCACCTCCGCGGTCAGGCGCGCGCGCGCCCAGACGGCCAGCGTCCGCAGCGCCGCGCGAGCGTCTCGGACCCGCACGCCTGGGCCGGGGTCCTGCGGACGCTCGGTGAGGTAGGCGCTCGCGCCGGCGCGCATTGCCGAAGCGATGAAGTCGTGGCCGTCACGAGCTTCTCTGATCGCCACGAACAGCTCGCCGCCCCGCATGCGGCGAGAGTCGAGCGCGAGCCCCTCCACCTCTTTCACATCCCCCAGCAGCTCACCGCCGGTGATCGCTGCGATCTGCGCTGTGTCGAGCCTCATCGGGCGTCCTCGCACGCGCCGGCGTCAGGCGTCTCTCGCGAGGGCGAGATCGACGATCCGCTCGAGGATCTCTCGCGGCTGAATCGCGGGCTGCTCGGCAATCCCCTGGTGGTAGAACACGGTCGCCGGTGTAAGGCCGGGCAGCGTGTTCACCTCGATCACGATGATGTCGCCGTTCACGCGGTTCATGAACGCGTCGATTCGTGCATAGCCGGCGAGTCCCAGCTCCCTTGCCACGCGTTGCACGTGCTCCTTCGCGCGGTCCACCGCGGCCGGCTCGACCCGCCCGGCCGGGGGAGGCGGCGGGGGAGTCAGGTTTATGCCCGTGCCGCTCATGAACTTCTCCTGGACCGAGAGGACGTCGTTGCCGGCGACCGTGATGCTCGGGTTGAGCGCGCGCATCGCGCCCCGCGGACCGAGCACGCCGACCGTCACCTCGACCCATTCGGTGTCGCGCTTCGCGCCCCACACGAGGCCCGCTCGCCCCGTCTCGGCGGCGTCCTCGGGCTCGATGTCGTCCGTCTCGATGAACTCCTCGAACAGCAGCGAGCGCTGTGGCGCCATCGGCATGTCGACCGACTGCCTGTCGTCCAGGCTCGCGAAATCCCTGCCGCTCAGCTCGGTGCGCCCTGACGCGTTCACCTCCAGGTAGGTACGAAGCTCGCGCGCGTCGATCAACCGGACGATGCCGGCCGAGCAGCCGTCGTCGAGCGGCTTGACGATCACATCCCGTGCGCCGCAGGCCGCCGTGAGCTCCTCCCACATGCCCTGCACCGTGCGCTCGTCGAGGTCCGCCGGCGCCGGCACGATCACGCGTCGCGCGGTCTGGATGTGCGGGTCGCCGATCGCCGCGATCGCCTCGCCGGTCGCGGCCTTGTCGATGCACAGCTGCGACGCGGCCGGCCCGGACCCGTTGTAGCCGATGCCGCGCTGCTCGAGCAGCGCCTGCAGCGTTCCGTCCTCCCCCATGCCGCCGTGCAGGGCGATGAAGACGAGGTCGTTCTCCGCGAGGAACTGCTCGAGCGACAGCTGGACCGGCAGCGCGGCGGGGACGCTCGCATCGCCGGCGCTCAGCTCCAGGCGCGCGTGGATCTTCTGCGCCAATCGCTCACGGACCTGCTCGTGCCGGGCCGCGTTCTCGCATACCTCGACGATTTCCTCGGCCGAGTGGTGCAGCGCCGCCGCGTAGGGGAGTCGCCAGACCGTCTCCTCTCCAGCCAGCAGATACGGCGCCGGCGCGAAGCGATCGGACTCCTGCAGCTTCAGCCACACGTTCAGTCCACTCATCACCGAGACCTGGCGCTCGGCGGTGCGCCCACCGAAGATGACCGCCACGCGCCGTCGCTCCGGCCTGGCCTGCTCGGCGGCGCTCGCCGCGGGCCACGGCAGGCCCGCGCGTCGGGCGGCCGCACGAACGACGAAGCGCAGCACGTCCGCATGGTTCATGCCAATCTGCGCGCCCTGCACGAACAGGAAGCTCGTCTGATCCATGCCGCAGATCGGGTTGACGTCGGAGACCATCAGTGATCCGTCCTGCAGGCGCCAGCAGTCGATCCGCGCGAAGTCACGCAGGCCGAGGACGGTGAACGCCCGCTCGGCCAGGCGCTGGATCGCCTCCGTCTCGGCTTCGGGAAAGCGCGGCGGGCAGAAGAAGTGAACCTTGTCGCTGTACAGGTACTTGCGTTCGAAGTCCAGGTGGTCGTCCTCACCCTGGACTCTGCGCAGTTCGACCTCGGTCGGCATCAGCGCCACCGGTCCGGACGGCCCCGCGAGGACCGTCGTCGTGCACTCGATGCCCCGCACCCGCGGCTGGATCAGCACGCGCGAGTAACTCTTAACCAGAGCGTCGAGAGGCTCACGCGCCCTCGTCCTGTCGGGGCAGATGTGAACGTCGATGCTGGAGCCCGACTGGGCCGGCTTGAGCACCAGCGCGCGCTCCTGTGGAAATGCGCCGCTCAGCAGCGCCGAGCGCTCTTCAGAGGTGTGATCGCCCGTCACCAAAACCGACGGTACGGCTGCGATGCCGGCGGCCGTCAGCGCCTCCCTCGCGCGGAACTTGTCGAATGCGATCGCGCACTGCGCCGCTCCTGTGCCGACGAACGGGATGCCGGCTCTCTCCAGCAGGGCCTGCAGCTCGCCGTCCTCGCCGAATCGACCGTGGATCGCAGGGAACACGAGGTCGACGCCACGGAGCCGGGCGATCAGCTCCTCTTCACTCAGCCCGACCCCGTCACGCGGGTCTTCGCCGAGGAGCTTGTAGTCGAAATCCGAGGTCGTATTACAGTAAAGCAGGCCGGATGTGATCGAAAAGGGACGCCCGCCGCCGTCGTAGTAGATGAGCTCGGCGACGCGGACGCCGATGCCCCCGGCATGATCGGCGATCGAGCGTGCGGAGTTCAGGGAGATCCCGCGCTCGGCGGACGGGCCTCCGAGCACGATCGCTATGCGCAGCGCGCGGGATGTCAAACCGTCACCCGGGATCGCGGGCGACCTCACTGCTGGTAGTCGGCGAGGAACCGCGCGAGGCGGGCGAACGCGTCCTCGAGGTCCTCGACGTGGGGGAGCGTCACCAGCCGGAAGTGATCGGTGCTCGGCAGGTTGAAGGCGCTGCCCTGGACGACGAGCATCTTCTCCTGCCCCAGCAGGTCCAGCACCAGCCGCTGGTCGTCCTTGATCTTGTAGACCTCGGGGTCGAGCCGCGGGAACGCGTAGACCGCGCCCATCGCCTTCACGCACGACACGCCGGGGATCGCGTTGAGCATCTCGAAGGCACAACCTCGCTGCACGTGGAGCCGTCCGCCCGGGGCCACCAGCGCCTCGATGCTCTGGTAGCCGCCGAGCGCCGTCTGAATCGCGTGCTGCGCCGGCACGTTCGGACACATCCGCATGTTCGTCAGCAGGTCCAAGCCTTTGACGAGGTCCGTCGCTCGCGCCTTCGGCCCGGAGAGGGCGAGCCAGCCCGAGCGGAAGCCGGCCACGCGGTAGGTCTTCGACAGGCCGCTGAACGTCAGGCACAGCACGTCGCCGGCGAGCGAGGAGATGGCGATGTGGCGCGCCCCGTCGTAGACGATCTTGTCGTAGATCTCGTCGGCGCAGACGATCAGCGAATGCTCCCTGGCGATCTCGAGGATGCCGTCGAGCATCGACCTCGAGTAGACGGCGCCGGTGGGGTTGTTGGGGTTGATGACGACGATCACCTTCGTGCGGTCGCTGATCTTCGAGCGGATGTCCTCCAGATCGGGAAACCATCCGGCGGTCTCGTCGCATCGGTAGTGAACGGGCTGCCCGCCGGCGACCTGCGTCGCCGCGGTCCACAGTGGATAGTCGGGCGAGGGGATCAGGACCTCGTCGCCGGCCTCGAGTATCGCCTGCATCGCCACCTGAATCAGCTCCGAGACACCGTTGCCGAGGTAGATGTCCTCGACGTTGATGCCCGGCGTGCCCTTCGCCTCGTAGTACTGAACCACGGCACGTCGGGCGGTCAGCAGGCCCTTCGAGTCGCTGTAGCCCTGCGACGTCGGCAACGCGCGAATGACGTCGAGCAGGATGTCGTTGGGCGCGTCGAAGCCGAACGGCGCGGGATTGCCGACGTTGAGGTGAAGGATGCGATGTCCCTCTTCCTCGAGCCTGATCGCCTCCGTCAGGACGGGCCCACGGATGTCGTAGGCGACACCGGCGAGCTTGCTGGAATGCGTGTAGCGCGTCGGTCTCATTGCTTGGGTCAGGGTCTCTGCGGACACGGGAACGGGCGCGAGGATCAGTGGCGCGTGAGGATTCGCTGCACGCGCGGGCCCACCCGCACCATCAGCTCGTAGGGTATCGTCTCGATCAGCTCCGCCAGCGGCTCGGGAGCGACGTTGCGCTCACCGTAGCGGCCGAGAATCAGCACGTCGGAGCCGACGTGCGCGTCCGGGCAGTGCGTGAGCTCGACGGTCATCGAATCCATCGACACCCTGCCCAAGATGGGACATTCCACGCCGGCGACGATCACGTGCCCGCGGTTGGAGAAGGCGCGCGGAAGGCAATCGTGGTAGCCGGCCGGCACGACCCCCACACGCGCCCCCCCGCTTGGCACGTGGTAGGTGCCCCCATATCCGATCCGCGCCCCCTCCTCGAGCTCGAGGATCTCGACGAGACGACTGACGAGGCCGAAGGCGGGCACGAGATCGGCGTGAGCGCGTGTGGCCTCTGACGGATGCACGCCGAACAGGCCGAGTCCGATGCGCACCATGTCGAAGTGCGTCTGCGGCAGGCGAACGGTCGCCGCCGTCGAGGCGGCGTGCCGGATCAGCTCGTCGAGTCCCAGCTCCGCGGCGAGGTCGAGCACCTCGTTGAACGTGGAGAGCTGGGCGGCGGTGAACTCGTCCTCCGCCGGATCGTCGGCGCAGGCGAAGTGGGTCATCATTCCCTCGAGCCGGATGTGCTCGCAGTCGCGAAGCCGGGTGAGCGCCTCGCGGGCTCGATCGGGGGCCAGGCCGGTGCGGTGCATGCCGGTGTCGATCTTCACGTGGACGGGCAGGCGCACGTTGGCGGGTGGGGCGATGCCGAGCACCGCCTCGAGCATCTCCTCGGAGTACACCAGGGGAGTGAGCCGCTGGCGGAGCATCACGTCCAGGTCGCGACCCGTGCCGAGCATGATCAGGATCGGCACGGCGATGCCCGCACGACGCAGCGCGACGCCCTCGTCGGCGTTCGACACGCCGAGGAAGTCGACCCCCGACGCCTCCAGGCAGGAGGCGACGTTGACGTCGTCGGTTCCGTAGGCGAGCGCCTTGACCATGCCCATCACCCGCACCGAGGGCCCGACCATGCGCCGGAACGACGAGACGTTCTGTTCGAGCGCCGAGAGGTCGAGATACAGCCGCGTCGGGGCCATCGCTCCGATCAGCTCGGCAGTCAGGTCTCCGATCGGTGAGGTTCGCGGTGACTGCACCAGAGCGACATCGCCGACCTCGAGATCCTCGAGCAGCGTGAGGCGGAGATCTTCGGTCCTCGTGAACAGGTTCACGGGCACGGGCTCCTCGACTGCCGCGGTGGCCTCGTGCAGTGCGTCCGGCAGCGGACCGTGCAGCGCGTACACGGCGTCCACCCGCTCGGCGTGGAGCGCGTGTGCGAGCTCGCCGACGCTCGCCGGATCGACGAGCTCCAGGCGCTCGCCGAGCACGACCACCGTGCGCCCGTTGGCGCCCGCCACGCGCTTCGCGGCGCGGATCCCCGAGCCGACGGCGATCGGATCGGGTGTCGCCACGTCGCGGATCAGCGTCACGCCCGCGGGCGAGCGCCAGATCTCCATGCGGGTTGCGCTCGGCACGTAGTCGTCGGCGCTTCGCAAGAGACTCGAGGACCCCACGCCGAGGAGCCACGCCGCGCCCATCGCCAGCTCGACGTCGGCCAGGATCTCCGCGGACGGGGTCCGCACGCTCACCGCTCCCGAGCGGCCATCTGGGAAGCCCACATCGACGATCAGCCCGTCGCGTGCGTAACGCGGCTGCGAGAACGACGGCAGCTCGCCAGCATCGCCGCACACCAGTCGCCGGCATCGGCTCGCGACGACCGCCGCCGCGTCGATCTCCTCGTCCTCCTGCCCGAGGAGCAGCCAGCCGTCGCTGCCGAGGTTCGCGGCGATCTCCAGAAGCTCTCGAGCCTGATGGCCGCGATCGCGGTAGTTCGAGCGCCAGCGCGCCCCGAGGTTCGTCATCATCACGTGGTCGGGACGCACGATCCGCTCGAGCGTGGCCATCTCGCCGGGGGCGCTGACCGCGAGCTCGAAGATCGCCACGTCGCACTCACGCGGGCAGCCGAGCAGCGCGAGCGGTACGCCGAGCTTGCTGTTGTAGCTCCCCGGGCTGGCGTACGCCGTGCGCTCGTCCGCGAGCAGGTGGACGAGCGCGTCCTTCGTGATCGTCTTGCCGTTGCCACCGACGACGGCGACGACCTTGCCGTCGATCTGCGTGCGCCACCACCCGGCCAGCCGCTGCAGCGCCCGCAACGGGTCGTCGACCTCGATGACCCGTCCCGTTCCTGTCAGCTCCTCTTCGCTCGCGCCGGCTCGCGCGACGATGACCGCGGCTCCGTTCTCCAGCGCCTCCGCGGCGAAGCTGTGTCCATCCGCGTGCTGACCGCCGAGCGCGAAGAACGCGCTGCCGCTGTGGATCCGCCGCGAGTGCGTGCTGACCTGTCGCACGACCACGTCGGGCGCTTCGCTCGCCCCCGCGAAGGCGCCGGCGACGATATCCCTGAAGGTTGAGCCCGCGAGCGGTTCCATTCGTCTTCTCTACTCTGGACGCCCGCGACCGAGGCGTCTGGAGCCGACCGCCGAGTCCGGTGCGGGTGCACCGCCGGAGCGGTCGTCTATCGTCCTGCCCGGTCCCGGATCGGCCACCGCCCACGGTATCGCACATCCGCAAACACACCGCATGAACGGCATCGTCTTCTACATCGGCCTCGGCGCCGGCCTGGCCGCCGCCTGCGGGCTGCGGCCCTTCCTGCCGGCGCTGCTCGCCGGCGCGCTCGCCTCCGCGAAGGCCCTCGGCGTGAGCTTCGCGCAGCGCTCCTTCCACTTCCTGGCGGCCGACTGGTGGCTGCTGGCGGTGACCGTCGCGCTGGTGCTCGCGTACGCGATGCAGATCCTGCTGGAGTTGGCGCCCACGATCGATCCCTCTGACCGGCGCCAGCCCGTGGACCCGCTCAGCGCGTCGCTCGCCGGCATCGGGCTCGCGGCGGGCGCGCTGCTGTTCGCCGGCACCCTCGCGGCCCACGGCGATGCCTGGTGGCCGGGCCTGGTGGGCGGCTTCTTCGTCGCGGGTCTCGCCCAGCGGGCGAGCTGGCCGGTGATGGTTCGTGCCCGCGCACGCCTCCCCGACCGCGGCGCGCGGGAAGCGCTCACCGTGTACCTCGACGCCAGCGCGCTGGTGCTCGCCGCGCTCGTCGCCGCGCTGCACCCCCTCGGGTACGTGGCGCTCGCGGCGCTCGCGTGGTTTGCCTGGCGTGGCCGCGCGCGCGGCCAGGAGAAGTACGCGGGGCTGCGCACCCTGCGTCGCTGAGGCGGCGTCTCGTGAGCCCGTCCTCCCCAGCCAAGCTCGTGCTGTGCGTGATCGACGCGATGGCGCCCGCGATGCTCGAGCGCGCGATCGACGCGGGCGTGGCGCCGGTGCTCGGGCGCCTGGTCGAGGGCGGGCACTACGTGCCGGCCTGCGTCGCCGCGTTTCCGTCGGTGACGCCCGTGTGCGCCGCGTCGATCGTCACCGGCGTGAGCCAGGACATGCACGAGATCCCCGCCATGAACTGGTTTCACCGCGACGAGCACCGCTACGTGGAGTACGGCTCGAGCTTCCGCGCGGCACAGCGCTTCGGGATCGCCCGCCAGCTCACCGACACCGTCTACAACATGAACGGCGCACATCTGTCAACACGCACGCCGACCGTGTTCGAGACGCTCGACGACGCCGACGTCCGAACTGCCGGCACCACCTACCTGATGTACAGAGGGCGCCATCGACACGAGCCACAACGGGACACGGCGCTCACGCGCATCGCCTCGGCGCTCGTGCGCCACGCCGTGATGGGGCCGCGCGAGCTGTTCTACGCCGACGTGTTCGCCTCGCGCCAGACCGGCTGCCGCTCGAACCTGGGCATGCCGGGCGTGCGCGACCGCCACTCCGGGTGTGTGTCCGCGTACATGGTCGAGCACGACCTCTTCGACTTCCTGCTGCTGTCGCTCCCCGACAACGACTGGCACTCGCACAAGCGCGGCCCGGATGCGCAGGTCCACTCGATCGGCCAGGCCGACCTGCAGCTCGCGCGCGTCATGAACGCGGCCGGCGGCGTCGAGAAGTTCCTCGACGAGCACGCCGTGATCGCCATGGCCGACCACTCGCAGGCCCCGATCACGGCCACGATCGCGCTCCAGGACGAGCTCGCGGAGCTGGGGGTGCTCAGCCCGCCCCGGCCCGGCCGCGGCTCCGGATCGGCGCGCGCGCCCGGCGGCGACGGCGAGCCGCAGATCGCCGTCTGTCCCACCCAGCGGGCGGCGATGGTGTACGCGCTGCACGCCGAGGAGCGCGACGCGATGCGCGCGTCGGTGGTCGCACGCACGCTGGCGATCGAGGGGGTCGATCTGGTGATGTGGCTCGAGCGCGACGCCCACGACGCCCCCCGCGAAGGCGTCATCGCGAGCCGCTCGCGTGGCGAGCTGCGCTTCGCGCCGGGTGGCGCGGGCGGAGCCGTGCTCGACGCGCGGGGCCAGCCGTGGAGCGTGGACGGGGATCTCGCGGTCCTCGACGCGAGCACCCGCGACGATCGCCTGCTCACGCCCACCTACCCGGACGCGCTGGCGCGCGCGTGGGCGGCGCTCACCTGCCGGACCTCCGGCGAGGTGCTTCTGTCGGCCGCACCCGGCGTCGAGTTCATCGACTGGGGCCGCCAGGCCCACGTGGGCGGCGGCAGCCACGGCTCGCTGCACGCCGAGGACTCTCTCGGCGCGCTCGTGCTGCACGGCGTCGAGTTGGGCGCGGGCGAGAGAACACAGTGGGCGATCCGCGACATCGCGGCGCTCGTGCTGGGCCACTTCGGGCCCGACGGCGTGCGCTGAACGCGCGTTACCCTCGACTGCATGCGCCGCCTCGCCCCAGCCGCCGCCGCGCTCGCGACCTCGCTGAGCCTCGCCGGCGCGCCCGCGCACGCGGCGCCCGCGCACTCCACCCGTTCGACCGCCTCCACCAACTCCGAAACGCCGATCCCCGTGGCGCGCTCGACGGTCCCCCCGGCCGCGCACAGGCTGTCCTCCGACCAGGTGCTGGCGATCGCCGCGCGGCTGCCGAAGATGCGCGCGCTGGGTCGCGAATACCGCGGCTCGTTCGCCGACCCCTACCTGAAGGGCGCCTTCCAGTGGCAGGTCAGCTACTTTACCAGGGGCGGCAAGAAGGAGATCGGCCTGGTCGTCATCAACGACCTCTCCGGGCGCGTCGTCGAACAGTGGACGGGATTCCAGGTGGCGTGGACGATGGCGCGCGGCTATCCCGGAGCGTTCGGCAGGCACGTGAACGCGCTGTACGTGTGGCTGCCGCTGTGCCTGCTGTTCGTGGCGCCGTTCTTCGACTTCCGCCGCCCTTTCAAGCTGGTGCACCTCGACCTGCTCGTGCTGCTGTCGTTCTCGGTGTCGCTGGCGTTCTTCAACCACGCCCACATCTACGCCTCGGTGCCCCTCAGCTACCCGCCGCTGCTGTACCTGCTGGCACGGATGCTCGCGCTCGCGCGAGCGCGAAGCCCAGCCGCCGACTACGCGAGCGCCGGCCCGGGGCGCCGGCCGGCGCACCCTGAAGGGCATCCCCCTCTCGGCGGGCTGCGCCTGAACGTGTCCCCCCGGCTGCTGGCGCTGGGGGTGGTGTTCCTGCTCGGCTTCCGCGTCGCGCTGAACGTCACCGACTCGAACGTCATCGACGTCGGCTACGCGGGCGTGATCGGCGCCAGCAAGATCGTCCACGGCGAAGCGCTGTACGGCCGCTGGCCCTCGAACAACGAACACGGCGACACCTACGGCCCGGCCAACTACGAGGCGTACGTGCCGTTCGAGCAGATCTTCGGCTGGAGCGGGACGTGGGACGACCTTCCCGCGGCCCACGCCGCGGCGATCGTGTTCGACCTGCTGGCCACCGCGCTGATGTTCGCGCTCGGGCGGCGCCTGCGCGGGCCCCCCCTCGGCATCGCGCTCGCCTACGCGTGGGTCTCCTACCCGTTCACGCTGTTCGCGCTCGAGTCCAACTCCAACGACACGCTGGTCGGCGTGCTCGTGCTCGCGGCGGTGCTGCTCGCCAGCTACCGCGGGCGGGTGAGCACCGCCGGACGCGGCGCGCTGAGCGCGCTGGCGAGCCTCACGAAGTTCGCCCCGCTCGCGCTCGCGCCAGTGTTGGCCACACACGGCCTGCCCGAGCTCTCCCGCGCCAGGCGCGTGCGTGCGCTCGCCCTGTACGCGATCGCGTTCGCCGCCACCGCCGCGCTCGTCTCGATCCCCGCGCTCGGCCACGACTCGCTGCACGAGATCTACGAGCGCACGCTCGTCTACCAGTCCAACCGCGGCTCGCCCTTCTCGGTGTGGGGGCTATATGGATGGCACGGGGCCGAGCGCGTGGTCGAGGGCGCGGCGGTCGTTCTCGCGCTCGCCCTCGCCGTGCTGGGCGGGTGGGGATCCATACGGAGCGACCTGGTGGGCCTGTCCGCCGCGTGCGCGGCCGTGCTCCTCGCCGAGCAGCTGGGCCTCGAACACTGGTTCTACCTATACATACCGTGGTTCTTCGCGCTGGTGATGGTCGCCCTCTTCGGGCGCCTCACGGATGCGCCGACGCCTGCGCGGGCCGCGGCATCAGCACCTGCTCTATCGAGTCGGCCCGCAGCGGCGCTGAGCAGCTGATCAGCACCCCCATCAGCCACGGGTCCTCCTCGGAGGTCTCGAAGCGCACCGGCATCTGCGTGAGCAGCGCCTCGATCGCCTGCTCGCGCTTGACGCCGATCACGCCGCCGCGCGGGCCGGTCATGCCGACGTCGGTGATGTACGCCGTTCCTCCCGGCAGCACTCGCGCGTCGGCCGTCGGCACGTGCGTGTGCGTGCCCACCACCGCCGTCACCCGCCCGTCCAGGTGCCAGCCCATCGCCACCTTCTCGGAGGTGGCCTCCGCGTGCATGTCCACGAGCACGTGCTCCACCGCCCCGAGCTCGCCCAGCGCCACCTCGATCTCCGTGAACGCCGAGCGGCCCGCCCGCAGGTAGAGGTTGCCGCTGAGGTTCACCACCCCCAGGCGCACGCCGTCGTGCTCGACCACGCACACACCGCGGCCGGGCTGGCTGCGCAGGAAGTTCGCCGGGCGCACGATCCGCTCGTGGCTGGCCAGGTACGGGTACACCTCGCGGCGGCGGTAGGTGTGGTTGCCGAGCGTGATCGCGTCCACGCCCGCCGCGAACATCTGCTCGGCGATCTTCGGCGTGATCCCCAGGCCGCCCGCGGCGTTCTCGCCGTTGACCACGACGAACGTCGGTGCGTGGCGCTCGCGCAGGACCGGCAGGCAGTCGAGCAACGTGCGCCGGCCGAGGCCGCCGACGACGTCGCCGATGAACAGGATGCCCGCCCGCCCGCCCGCGGCGGCCCCCCCAGCGCGCGCGCCGGTGGGCGGGCTCGAATTCGTCGCCTCGACCTCAGCCATACTCTGGCGATGGTGGGATGCACGTCATGAGCGTCTCGGAGAAGCAGTCACCCCCGGAGCAGCCGCCGAGCCCCGAGGAGCGTGAGCTCGCCGACGGGGCGGGGGAGCCGACGACGCCGCACGCATCGTCCCCGGAGGGGGAGAGGGAGCCCGCGCGCGTGGTGGTGCCGCGGTGGGTGCAGCTCGTGATGCTGCCGCTGAGCGTGCTCGCGCTGTACGCGCTGGCGAAAGCCTCGGGCAAAGTGCTCGTCATATTCATCGTCGCCGCGCTCATCGCCCTGATCCTCAACCCGGCCGTGTCGTTCGTCCAGCGCCGACGCATTCCGCGCGGCCTGGCGGTGCTGGCCGTGTACGTCGCCTTCTTCCTCGTCCTCACCGGGATCGGCGTCCTGCTGGCCAACCCTATCTCCAACCAGGTCGAGGCGTTCAGCCACAGCGTGCCCCACCTGATCAGCCAGGCCAACCAAACCCTCGCCGACCTCGAACGCACGCTCAACCGCCACGGCTTCCACGTCCACTTCATCAAGCAGGGGGAGACCGCCCTGCAGACCGTCCGCGACAAGGTCCTCAAAGCCTCCAGCACGATCGTCGCGCACGCCGGCAGCGTGCTCAGCGAAGCCGCCAGCGCGGGCTTCGACGTGGTCCTCACGTTCGTGCTGTCGGTGTACATGCTCCTCTACGGCCAGCGCATCGGCGCGCTCATCCGCCGCTACATGCCCGACGGCGACGGCACGCCCGCCGACGACTACCCGACGCTCGTGCAGAACGCCGTCGCGCGCTACGTCGGCGGCCAGCTCCTGTTCAGCGTGGTCATGGGCGCCACCACCGGCCTCGCGCTGTACGTGGTGGGCGTGCTCGGGATCTTCCCCGACGGGCGCAGATACGCGGTCGTGTTCGCGGTCATCTACGGCATCGCCGAGCTCGTCCCCTACGTCGGCCCGATCATCGGCGCCCTGCCCGCGATCCTCGTCGCGCTGTTCACCGACCCGATCTCCGCGCTGTGGGTGGCGCTCGTGTTCGTCGGCCTGCAGCAGCTCGAGGGCCACATCGTCGCGCCGCAGATCTTCGGGCACACGCTGCGCATCAACCCGCTGCTGGTGATCTTCGCGCTGCTGCTCGGCCTCCAGGTCCACGGGATCATCGGCGCGCTGATCGCTCTGCCGATCCTCGCGATCCTGCGCGAGACGGCCGTCTACCTGAACCGGCATCTCGCGTTCGAGCCCTGGAAGCGCGGCGACAGCCCGCTGCTGTGAGCACCGTCCTCAGCGTCAGCGCCCTGGCCAAGCGCTACGGCGCCCGGCGCGGCGCGCAGGCGGAGCGGCTGGCGCTCGACGACGTCAGCTTCCGCCTCGGCGCCGGCGAGCTGGTGGCCGTCGTCGGCCCCAACGGCGCCGGCAAGACCACCTTGCTGTCGATCCTCGCCGGCGTCTTCCCGCCCACCGCCGGCGCCGTCAGCCGCGCGAGCGACGAGGTCTCCCGGGCGGTCGGGTGGGTGCCGCAATCCCCGGCGCTCTACTCGAAGCTGTCTGCGGCCGAGAACCTCGAGCTGTTCGCCCGCCTCGAGCGCGTATCCGAGCCGCGCGCGGCGGCCGCCAGGATGATCGAGCAGACCGGCCTCGGCGCCCGCGCCGGCGAGCCGGTGGGGCGGCTCTCCGGTGGCAACCGCCAGCGCGTGAACGTCGCCATCGGGCTGATCGCCGACCCGCCCGTGCTGGCGCTCGACGAGCCCTCCGCCGCGCTCGACCCTGCGCAGCGCGAGCGCCTGTGGGAGTTCATCGCCGCCCGCGTCGCCGGCGGCACCGCCGTGCTGTTCTCCACCCACAACGTCGCCGAGGCCGGCCGCTATGCCAGCCGCGTGCTCGTCCTCGGCGACGGCCGGCTGCTGTTCGACGGCCCGCCCGCGAAGCTCATGCAGGAGGGCGAAGAGCCGGCCGGCGGCGACCTCGAGCGCGCTCTCGTACGTTTCTTGGAGGCGCGCGCGCAGCCATGAGGTGGCTGTTGCGCAAGGACCTCACGATCCTCGCCCGCTCGCGGCTGGCGCTCGCGCTGCTCGTCGTCTATCCCGTCGCGATCGCGCTGCTGCTCGGATTCGCCATCTCGCGCGGCCCCGCCCGCCCGCGTGTCGCGATCGTCAACGAAACCACCCCCGGGGAAACGCTGCGGATCGGCCGCCAGCACCTCGCCGTCGCGAAGTACGTCGACCAGCTCCTTCACCAGGTCCAGTCGGTGCACGTCGCCACGCGCGCGCAGGCCGTCGAAAAGGTCGACTCGGGTGCCGCCGTCGCCGCAGTCGTGCTGCCCGCGGGCCTCGCCGCGAGGCTGTCCTCCGACGCGAGCCAGGCACAGCTCGAAGTCCTCTACAACGGCAACGCGCTCGAGCAGTCGATCGCCCGCTCGACGATCGAAGCGGCGCTCGCACAGGCCAACATCGGCTTCTCCGCGCAGATCCAGACCGTCGCCAGGAGCGTCATCCACAGGCTGCTCGTCGGCGGCAGGCTGTCCGCCCTCGGCGGCCCCGAAAATATGCTCGGTCTCGAACGCATCCCCGCGACGCTCGCCGCGCTCGCGGCGCGCCTGCCGCACTCCAGCGAGCGGCGCCAGCTCGAACAGCTCGGCGCCTTCGCCGGCTTCGCCGCCGAAAACCTGTCGCTCGCGAGCCGCGTGCTCGCCACCATCGGCCAGCCGATCCGCGTCCACAGCGTGCTCCTGCACGGCCGCCACACGCCGCTCGACGCGTTCGCCGTGGTCCTCGCCGTGAGCCTCTCGATGATGCTCCTGTCCGTGCTGCTCGCCGCCGGCGGAATCGCGCTCGAGCGCGAAGAGCACACGCTCGCGCGTCTGATTAGGGGCCCACCCACCCTACCCACCCGACTGACCAACGGCGCTCGCGGGCGGCTGATCTCGCCCGCGGGCCTGCTCGCCGAGAAGACCCTGCTCGCCGCCGCCTGCGCGTTCGTCATCGCCTTCGCGATGCTCGCCGGCATCGGCGCGTTCGTCGCCCTCGACTGGAGTCGCGTGGCGCTGTGGTTGGCGGCGCTAGCCCTCGGCGCGCTCGCGCTCAGCGCCCTCGGCGTCGCCATCGGCGCGCTCGCCCGTGAGCTGCGCGCGGCCTCCCTGCTCGCGCTGCTCACCACGCTCCCGCTCGCGTTCCTCGCGCTCGTCCCCGCCGGCTCGGTCTCCGGCGCCTTCAACGACGTCGTCAACGTCGTCTCCTTCGTGTTCCCGTTCAAGGCCGCGCTCGAGGCGCTCGACACCGCGGTCAACGGCGCCAGCCCCGCGCTCGCGCTGTCGCTGGCGCACCTCGCCGTCCTCGCTGGCGTGTTCGGAGCGTTCGCGCGCTTCGGGCTGCGATCGGTCGACTGATACGAGAAGCGTCGATGACGGCGCTGCGCGCCGGCCGACCGATACGAGAAGCGTCGATGACGGCGCTGCGCGCCGGCCGACCGATACGAGAAGCGTCGATGACGGCGCTGCGCGCCGGCCGACCGATACGAGAAGCGTCGATGACGGCGCTGCGCGCCGGCCGACCGATACGAGAAGCGTCGATGACGGCGCTGCGCGCCGGCTCGACTGACGGAACTGCGAACAGGGCGGGCGGGCACTTGATCGGCCGCAGGCGCTCCCCTCATAATCGTTCTGCGGGGTATCCTCGATGGCGATGGCCTTTCCACAGACGCGCATGCGCAGGCTGCGGGCGACCGCCGGTCTGCGCGGCCTCGTGCGCGAGACCGACCTGCGAGCGGGCCAGCTCGTGCTGCCGCTGTTCGTCGACGAGCGGGCGGGTGCGAATGCCGCGGGCGCGCCCGCAGCACGTGAGCCGATCGCCGCGATGCCCGGCGTCGAGCGCCTGTCGCTGTCGGCGGCCGTCGAGGAGGCGCGCGAGGCGGCGGCGCTGGGAATCGCCGCGGTGCTGCTGTTCGGGCTGCCCGCCGAGAAGGACGCGCGGGGCTCCGGCGCGTTCGACGACGACGGCGTCGTCCAGCTTGCCACGCGCGCGATCAAGCAGGCGGTGCCGGAGGGGCTGCTCGTCATCACCGACGTGTGTCTGTGCGAGTACACCGACCACGGGCACTGCGGCGTCGTTCGTGAGGACGGCTCCGTGGACAACGACGCCTCCGTCGAGCTGCTCGCCCGCACCGCCGTCAGCCACGCGCGCGCCGGCGCCGACATCGTCGCGCCCTCGGACATGATGGACGGGCGCGTGCGCGCCATCCGCGAGGAGCTCGACGGCGAGGGTCTGTCCGAGACGCCCATCCTCGCCTACTCCGCCAAGTTCGCCTCCGCCTTCTACGGGCCCTTCCGCGAAGCCGCCGACTCCGCCCCCGCCTTCGGCGACCGGCGCAGCTACCAGATGGACCCCGCCAACGGCCGCGAGGCCGTCCGCGAGGCGCTGCTCGACGTGCAGGAGGGTGCCGACATGGTGATGGTCAAGCCCGCGCTCGCCTACGGCGACCTCATCAGCTCGATCAAGCGCGCCACGCGCCTTCCCGTCGCCGCCTACAACGTCAGCGGCGAGTACGCCATGGTCAAGGCCGCCGCCGCCGCCGGCTACCTGGAGGAGCGCGACACCGTGCTCGAGATCCTCACCTCGCTGCGCCGCGCCGGCGCCGACACGATCATCACCTACCACGCAAAGGACGCCGCCCGATGGCTGGCCGAGCAGAGCTGAGCGAGGCATCCGCCGCGACCGCGCCGCTAGCCGACGTGGGCGATCCCACGCGGCCACTGAGCGCCACGGCGGACGGGGGCGGGCGGGCGGGACCCAAGACCCGCTCCCGCAAGGACGGCGCCGCCGTCGCCCTCGACGACGCCGACCGCAAGCTGCTGAACCTCATGCAGGGCAGCTTCCCGATCGCGCCGCGGCCCTACCGCGCCGTCGCCGAGCTCGCCGGCCTCTCCGAGCAGGAGGCGATGAGCCGTGTGCAGCGGCTGCTCGACAAGCGCATCATCCGCCAGGTCACCCCCATCTTCGACACGCGCGCTCTCGGCTACTCCTCGATGCTAGTAGCCGCGAAGGTCGATCCCGAGCACCCCCACCGTGCCGCGCAGATCATCAACGCGCATCCCGGCGTCTCCCACAACTACCTGCGAAACCACGAGTTCAACCTGTGGTTCACGATCGCCACCGAGCCCGACTCGAAGCTGGGGTTGGAGGGAACACTGCAGGTGCTCGCCGCGGAGGCCGGCGCCGAGTCCGTGCGCCAGCTACCCACGCTACGGCTGTTCAAGATCCGCATGGACCTCGAGATGGAGGGCGGCACCGACGCGCTCTCCAGCGCCGCCGAGGTCAAGGAGCCGATCGAGCTCGACCCCCAGCCCTACGACGAGCTCGACATCGCCGTCATCCGCGCGCTGCAGGGCGACATGCCCGTCGTCGAGGAGCCGTACATGCCCGCCGCGCGCGAGCTGGGCATGACCCAAGAGCGCCTGCTCGACCACCTCGCCGGCATGCAGGAGCGCGGCATCCTGCGCCGCGTCGCCGCCATCCTCTACCACCGCCGCGCCGGCTTTTCCGCCAACGGCATGGGCGTCTGGAAGGTGCCCGACGGGCAGATCTTCGACATCGGCTGCCGCATGGCCGCCGTGCGCGGCATCTCGCACTGCTACCAGCGTCCCACCTATGAGGACTGGCCCTACTCGGTGTTCACCATGGCGCACGGGCGCTCCAAGGAGGAGTGCGACGCGGTGCTCGACTCGATCGCCGAGCGCACCGGCATCCACGAGCGCGCCACGCTGTATTCCTCCACCGAGTTCAAGAAGATCCGGCTGCTGTACTTCACCGACGAATTCAAGAATTGGGAGAGCGCGCACGCCTGAGCGCTGCCGGGCCATGAGCTTGAAAGGACGGCTGGGCAGTGCGGTAACGAAGCGCATCGAAGCGCTCCCATCGGTGCAGGCCGAGAAGGAACGTTCCGAACGCATCGGACCGAGCGAAACGGCCGCGAGAAAGCTCGCGTACTCGAGGTTCGACGACGACGCCGCCAGGGAGAGGTTGCGAGAACGGCTCGACACGAGCCCGGCGGTGTTGAAAGAGGCGACGATCGCAATGTCCAAGCACCGCGAGGACTACGTTCGTGACCGCGCCTACCGGTTGCTCTCGGCGGCCGCAGCCGACACTCCCGTGCAGCCGATCCCGCCTGAGCGCGCCGAGCTGTTCGCCCGCGAAGAGGCGCTCGGACACATGCCCATCCAACAGGCTTTCGCGCTGCTTGCCGAGAGTGAGCCGCGGCTGGCGGACATGGAACAACGCGCGCGCGCTCATTCCCAAACGCCGGACGCCGGCTGCGAGCTGGCGGAGGACATCCTCCGGCCGCTGCGCCGGCTGGTCGGCGGTGGGGCGGAGGCGGAGGATGAGCTGCTGCGCACTTCGCTTGCCACCAGCATCGCGCACCAGTACCTGCGGTTGCTCAGCGACGAGGAGGGCCGCGCGTCGACCGAGACACCCTACTGGGAGATACCCAGGCGGACGGTCGTCTTCACGAGCACGTTTGGTCCCGGGCGCCGCAAGCCGGCGGCGGGCACGTGAGCGCGTCGCTCACCGACACGCGCTCCGCAGAGCTCTACCGGCGTGCCCTCGAGCTGATCCCCGGCGGCGTCAACTCGCCCGTGCGCGCGATGCGCTCGATCGGGCGCGAGCCGATCTTCATCGCCCGCGGAGAGGGCGCCGAGCTGATCGACGTCGACGGCAATCGCTTCATCGACTACGTCTGCTCGTGGGGGCCGCTGATCCACGGCCACGCCCATCCGCACGTGCTGTCCGCCATCGCCGCCGCGGCCGCTCGCGGGACCAGCTTCGGCGCGCCCACCGCCGGGGAGGTGGAGCTGGCGCGCGAGGTCAACCGGCGGATGGACGGCGTGGAGATGCTGCGGATGACCTCCTCGGGCACCGAGGCGGCGATGACCGCCATCCGGCTCGCGCGCGCCGCCACGGGGCGCGAGAAGATCCTCAAGTTCGCCGGCGCCTACCACGGCCACTCCGACGGCCTGCTCGCCCAGGCCGGCTCGGGGCTGGCCACGCAGGGTCTGCCCTCCAGTCCCGGCGTTCCCGCCAGTATGGCGGCGGACACGATCGTCGTGCCCTGGAACGACCCCGACGCGCTCCTCGCCGCCACCGAGCGCCACGAGCTCGCCGCGATCATCGCCGAGCCGCTCCCCGCCAACATGGGGCTCGTGCCCGCCCGCGAGGGGTTCCTCGCGCTGGTGCGCGAGCGCGCCGACGCCAACGGCGCGCTGCTGATCCTCGACGAGGTGATCAGCGGCTTTCGCGTCGCCCGCGGCGGCGCGCAGGAGCTGACCGGCGTCCACGGCGACCTGACCGTCCTCGGCAAGGTCATCGGCGGCGGGCTCCCGGCCGCCGCCGTCGGCGGACGGGCGGAGCTGATGCGGATGCTCGCGCCCGCCGGCGAGGTCTACCAGGCCGGCACCCTGTCGGGCAACCCGCTCGCGGTCGCCTCCGGGCTGGCCACGCTCCAGCTGCTCGACGAGCCGGCCTACCTGCGCCTGGCGTCGGTCACGCAGCAGCTCGCCGACGGCCTGCGCGAGGTCGCGGCCGGCGCGGATGGCGGCCCGTACCCTGTGCAGATCTCCTGCGCGCCGGGACTCGTGACCGTCTTCTTCAGCGACCGCCCCGTCGAGAGCTTCGCGGACGCGCAGGCGTGCGATCTGGACGCCTACGGGAGGTGGTGTCGCGAGCTACTCGCCCGCGGCGTCTACCCCCCCGCGTCGCAGTTCGAGGCATGGTTCCCGTCGCTCGCGCACGACGCCGAGCACGTCCAGCGCACGCTCGAGGCCGCGTCCGCCGCATTCGATCGCCTGCCCAATCCGGAGACACGCGCATGAGCGGCCTCGCGCGCCTGCGCGAGCTGCTGCTCAGCGAAGGCGGCCTGATGGCCACGCTCGTCACACCGGACGAGGTCGGCGCCGCGGCCGGCGCCGAGGCGGGCGGGCCTGCATTGATCGCCGCCAGCGGCCCGCGGGCGGCGGGCGCCCGTGCGGAGTACGAGCTGCTGGTGGAGGCCATCTACGAGGGCTATCTGCTGCACTACCGCACGCCGCGGGTGGTGAGCGTCCCGGAGGCCGACCTGCGCCTGCTGGCGGGGGACCAGCTGTACGCGATCGGCCTGGCCCGCCTGGTGGCGCTCTCGGACACGCTCGCCGTGGCCGAGCTCGCGGACACGATCTCGCTCAGCGCCCTCGCCCAGGGCGCCGGCCTGCTGGAGCTGGCCGAGGCGGTGTGGGTCGCCGGTGCGCACTCCGTCGGCTGGGGGTCGAGCGATGGCCACGCCCGCGCCAAGGAGCTCGTGCTCGCGGGAGCCCCCGAGGCGATCGAGGCGATGCGCACAAGCGCGGCGGTGGGTACAGCGCCGTCCTGAAACGCGCCTCGATATTGTTCACCGTCCGGTGGCAGACAGGCGCGCAAAGCACACCTCCAAGTACACACTCGACCGCGGCATCCCCGGAGCGTTCGAGGGCGAGACGATCACTCGCAGGCGGTTCATGACGGGCACCGCCCACGGCGCCGGGGCGGTCGCTGCCAGCGCCTTCGCGCTGCCGGCGCTCGGCTTCGCCATCGGCCCCGTCTTCAAAAGCACTCCCCACCGCTGGGAAGTGGTTGGGAACATCTACCAGTTCCCCGACAACAACTACGTGCCCGTGATCCTCACCGTCCAGCCGAACATCGGCGAGGTCGGCAAGACGACCGTGTACATGCGCAAGAAAAACCCTGAAATCGACACCGACCCCTACGACAAGGACACGCCCTACATCGCCATCTCCAGCCGTTGCGCGCACGTCGGCTGTCCGGTCCGCTGGGTGGACGCCTCCGAGCGCTTCATCTGCCCCTGCCACGGCGGCGTCTACGACCTGCTCGGGCGCCGCGTCGGTGGGCCTCCGGTCAGACCGCTCGACCGCTTCTACACCCGAGTGACGGGCGAAAACGTCGAAGTCGGCCCGCGCTTCTCCGTCAACAGCCAGCTGCGGCGCTTCTCGCCGCGCCTTCCCGGCGAGGCCATCGACGGCATCGGCCAGTACCTCTACCCGTCCACTCCCGGCGCCAAAAAACTGTAGGACGACCCCGTGCCCAAGCTCCCCGCCCCCCCGCTCCCCGCCCCGCTGAAGGCGCCGCCTCCACGGCCGGGACAGGGCAACGGCAAGACCGGACCCCTGGAGGACGCCAAGCAGGCCGGGATCACCGTCGTCGACTGGGTCGACGAGCGCACCTCGCTCAGCGGCGCGGCGCGCTGGCTGATGTTCCGCAAGGTGCCCAAGGGCACCAACTGGTTCTACACGCTCGGCTCGGCCACCATGTTCGCCTTCCTCAGCCAGGCCGTCACGGGCGTGTTCCTCGCCATGTACTACCGGCCGGACCCCTCCGGCGGCGCCTACGAATCGATTCGCTACGTCACCAACGACGTGTTCCTCGGCCAGTTCGTCCGCGGCATGCACAAGTGGGGCTCGACGGTGATGGTGGTGCTCGTGTTCCTGCACATGGGCAGGACGTTCTTCTTCGGCGCCTACAAGTACCCGCGCGAGCTCAACTGGGTGATCGGCGTGGTGCTGCTGATCCTCACGATGGCGATGTCCTTCACCGGCTACCTGCTGCCGTTCGACCAGCGCGCCTACTGGGCCACGCAGGTGGGCGTCGCGATCAACGGCACCGGGCCGCTGATCGGTCCCTACCTCAGCGACTTCCTCTACGGCGGCGCCGAATTCAACGCCACCACGCTGTCGCGCTTCTACGCGATCCACATGCTGCTGCTGCCGGGGCTGCTCGCGGCGCTGATCGGCGCCCACCTGTACCTCGTCGCCAAGCTCGGCACCACGGCGCCGCCGTGGCAGAAAGCACAGAAGCGCCGCGAGCTGATCGAAGCCGAGGTGTAGGGGGGTGAACCAGCGCGAGAAGGAGGAGTACCTCCGCGAATACGCGACCCTGAAGTCGCAGGGCAAGCCGTTCTTCCCCTACGCGGTGGCCAAGGACGGGCTGATGGCCTGTGTGGTGATGGCGGTGATCATCACGATGTCGCTCGTGCTCGGCACCGAGCTCGGCTCCAAGGCCAACCCCACCACCACCACCTACGTGCCGCGCCCGGAGTGGTACTTCTTCTTCCTCTTCGAGCTCCTTCGCATCATCAAAACGCCGAGCATCGTCCCGCTCGCCACCATCGGCGTGCCCACGATCTGCATGATCCTGCTGTTCCTGCTGCCGTTCTACGATCGCGGTCCCGAGCGCCGGCCCGAGCGCCGTCCGATCGCCACGATCACCGGCATCCTGGTGATCTGCGCGATGGTCTACCTCACCTACTCGGGTGCTCACACGGGGGCGCCGACTGCGATCGAAATGGCCACGCCCACGGCCGTCAAGGAAGCCGGCGGCAAGCTGCTGCGCGAGTACGAAGAAGGCCGCAACGTCGTGGCTGGGCGCGGCTGCCTGGGCTGCCACAAGATCGGCGACAACGGGAACGCCGGGCCCGGGCCCGACCTCACGCACATCGCTTCGCGTATCCAACGCCAGGCGATCGCCCGCACGCTGGTGAACCCCACCGCGCCGATGCCCTCGTACAAGAACCTGCCGCCCAAGGAGTTCGAAGCCATCGTCAACTTCCTCTCGCAACTGAAGTAGCTCGCGGCGTGGGCGCTTCTGTCCGCGGCGGCGTACCCCACGGCGGGGCAAGACCTGGCGGGCACGACCCGCCAGGCGCAGACGAGCAGGCCGGCCGGCTCGAGGCGGGCGAGGTGCGTGCGATGTTCGAGCGCATCGCCGGCGTGTACGACCTGCTGAACGGCGCGATGACGGCCGGCCTGCACCACCGCTGGCGCTCGCGGGCGGCAGACATGGCCCGCGTCGGTCCGGGCGGCCACGTTCTGGACGTCGCCACCGGCACCGGCGATCTGGCGATGGAGCTCGCCCGCCGCGTCTCGCCGGGCGGGGAGGTGGTGGGTGCGGACTTCGCCGAGGCCATGCTCTCCCGCGCCCGCCGCAAGGCGGGGGCGGCCGGCGAGGGCCTCGTTCATCCCAGCTTCGAATGGGCCGACGCGCTCGCGCTGCCCTATCCCGACGGCCGCTTCGACGCCGCCACCGTCGGCTTCGGCGCCCGCAACTTCGACGATCTCGGGCGTGGCCTCGCGGAGATGGTCCGCGTCGTGAGGCCCGGGGGGCGGGTGGTGGTGCTGGAGATCACCGCCCCCACGCGGGCGCCGCTGTCGTGGTTCTACGGCCTGTGGTTCGACCGCATCGTCCCGCAACTGGGCCGCCTGGCGGGGGCGCTGGCCCGCCAGGGCGGTGCTCAGAAGGACTCCGGCGCGACGATCGCCGACGCCTACCGCTACCTGCCGAGCTCCGTCAAGCGCTTCCCAGGCCCCGCCGCGCTCGCCGCCGAGCTCGAGCGCGCCGGACTCTCGCAGGTCTCATACGTGATCACCGCCGGTGGCATCGTGGCCATCCACGCGGGCACCGTTCCGGAGGGCACCGCCGCCGGAGGCGGGGGCACCGCGCCGGGATGGCGTGGTCGGGCATCATGAGCGCAGTGCACAGCACGGCGGCCAGCGTCCCCGTCGGGGGAGTGGACGGACTCGAGGCGATCATGCGTCGCGGCGGAGCGGGGCTGCTCCGCAGGATGCAGCGCACCGAGCGCCACCTCGAACGCGTGACCGCGCAGGCCGGCACGCCGCTCGCCGCCTACGCGAACGCCACGGTGATCGCCGGCGGCAAGCGTCTGCGCCCGTTGCTCGTGCTGCTGGCCGCCGAGTCGGCGGGAGGTCGGGTGGGCGGGCCACCCAATACATCCGACGGCGAGGAGCGCCTGGTGCGGGCGGCTGTCGCGGTCGAGCTCGTGCACTCGGCGACGCTCGTCCACGACGATCTCATCGACGGCGCGCTCCTGCGGCGGGGCCAGCCCACGGTGGCCGCCACGGCCGGCCGGGCGATGGCTGTGGCCACCGGCGATCTGCTGTTCTCGCGGGCGTTCGCCGAGCTGGCGCGCAACGGCGAGCCCGCGCAGCTGCGCGCCCTCTCGAAGGCCAGCTCGGCGCTCGCCGAAGGCGAGCTGCTGCAGCGCGAGGACGCCTACGCCGCGCGCGTGCCCGTCGAGCGCTATCTGATGCGCTGCGAGCTGAAGACCGCCGCGCTGTTCGAGGCCGCCTGCCGGCTGGGCGCGCTCGCGGCGGCGCAGGGCACCGACGCGCTGGCCGACGCCCTGGGCGCATTCGCGCGGCGCATCGGCCTTGCCTTCCAGATGCTCGACGACGTCCTCGACGTGTCCGGTCCGGTCGAGCGCACGGGCAAGGCCCGCGGCACCGACCTGCTCGACGGCACCGTCACGCTCCCCTTCATCCTCGCGCGCGAGCGCGACCCCGCGCTCGCGGCCTACGACCTCGCCTCGCTCAGCGGGGTCGAGGAGGCGGAGCGCCTGTGCGAGCGCATCGCCGCCACAGGCGCGCTGGACGAGGCGCGCGAGCGGGCGCTCGCGGTCGTCGCCGAGGCCAAGGCCGAGCTGCCCGTGATCCTGCCGAACGGGCGCTCGGCGCTGCTCGGGCTGGTCGCCGACGCGGTCGTCGAGCGCTACCGCTGAGCAACGCGAGCCGCGGTGTGAACTAGACGGCCGAGAGGCAAGCGAGGCAAGGACGCAGGGAGCGTGGCGTGCTATTAGCACGCGAGCGACCGAGGACGCAGCCTCGCGCCGCCTATCGGCCGTCTAGAAGTCGCTGGGGAGGATCAGGTCGGCATCGAGCGCGCGCGCGAAGAACTCGATTTCCTCGGACATGTTCGCGTGCGTCATCCGCCGCAGGTCGCCGAGCAGGGCGCTGGACCCACGGTCGAGCTCGTCGTCCAGCCGTTCCACGGCGGTCTGGTCGAACACCCCTTCGCGCCGCGACTCGCACTCGGGGCAGCGCAGCACGATGCGCCAGTGCCGCGGACCCTCCTCCGACCAGTCCAGCGGGTAGACGAGCTCGCCCGCGCAGTGAAAGCAGATGTGCAGTTGGCTCGGTGCGCACGCACCGTCGCTGGTCTGCGGCGGGGGCGAGGCCCCGGGCTTGCCTGCGCCGTAGACGGCGCCGCTCGGGTTGGCGGCCGATCTACGATCGGCCTGCCTGGCACGGCGGTGGGTGTCGCGTTCCTTCTCGGATTCCATTGCGGGCTCTGAGTCGTCATCGACGCGCAGCGTCAGGTGCTTTAGCGCGCTAACCGACAATGGCGCGGTGGTAGGTTGCTTAGACGATGGCCACCGCGATCCGCATGATCGGACACGAGGACCGGCTCACCCTCGTGGATCACCTGGAAGAGCTGCGCACACGGCTGATCGTCAGCATCGCCGTGCTGGCGGTGGCCTTCGGCATCTGCCTGTGGCAGAACCACGCACTGTTGGAAATCATCAACAAACCTCTGCAAACGGAGACGAGGAAGCAGGTCTCCAACGGCGCGGGCACGATCGGAGCGGCCGAGCTCGCCCAGCAGGGATTGCTGAAAACGGCCGAAGACATGCGCGCTCTGATCGGCAGTCTGGCGGCGCCCGGCAGCGGTCTGTCCGCGCACGCTCGCGCCCAGGTGCGGCCGCTGTCGGCGGCGCTGAAGGCCGACGTCGCGAAGCTCCCGCGCAATCCCACCGGCATCGCACCCGTGACCATCGGTATCGCCGAGCCGTTCACCACCACGATCACCGTGACGCTGTACTTCGCGCTGATCGTCTCGCTGCCCGTGATCCTGTTCGAGCTCTACGGCTTCATCCTGCCGGCGCTGGAACCCCACGAGCGACGCGTGGCGCTGCCGCTGCTCTCAGCGGTGCCGTTCCTGTTCGCGGCGGGCGTCGCGTTCGGCTACTTCGTGGTTCTGCCAGCCGCCGTGCACTTCTTCGCGAACTTCAACTCCGACGAGTTCAACGTGCTCGTGCAGGCGAGTCCCTACTACGGCTTCGCCGCGACGATCCTGCTGGCGATGGGGGTCGTCTTCCAGGTTCCCGTGGTGATCCTCGGCGCCACGCGCCTGGGCTTCGTGACTCCCCGCCAGCTGCGTCGCGGGCGGCCCTTCGCGTTCGCCGGCTGCGCCGCCGTCGCCGCGTTCCTGCCAGGCGACGTGCTCACGCTGCTGCTCGAGACGGTGCCGCTGTATCTGCTCTACGAGGTCAGTATCCTGATCGCAGCGCTGGTCGCGAGGGCACAACGTGTCCGACCGCAAGAGGGAAGCGCAACTGCTGCGGGCGCGCACTACCCCGAGGGGGATCCGTCGCCGCCACAGCCGCAGGAGCGTCCAGGGGAGCCAACTGTGCACGATCTGATCGACCACATCGACCCAGAGCTGTCAGGCAAATAGGAGCCGTGGGCTGATGCTGTTCGATCTCAGAAGCCGCGGGCGTCGCCGCGTCACACGTGTGATCTACGGCGGACTCGCGATTCTGTTCGGCTCCGGCCTGGTCCTGTTCGGGGTCGGTGGGTTCGGCGGCACAGGGATCCTCACGTCGCTCACCGGTGGCGAAGGCTCGAACCACGCGAGCTTCTCCAGCAAGATCGAGAAGTACCGCAAGCTGACACGCAAGCAGCCCGACAACACGAGCGCCTGGGAAGCCCTGGCGAAGAACCTGCTGCACGAAGCCAGCGGCGAAGCGTACATAACGAGCACCGGCGAAGCGACGGCGAAGGGCAAGGAATACTTCCGTGAAGCGGCGCAGGCGTGGAGCAGCTACATAGCGCTGAAACCGCCCAAGCCAAACCCCGAACTGGCGTTGCTGATGGTCTCGGTGTACGGCGAAGGCGGGCTCAACGAACCGTCGAAGGCCGTCGAAGTGCTCCAGATCGTGGTCGCCGAGAGGCCGAACGTCGCGTCGCTGTATGCCGATCTCGCCGAGTACGCCTACAGGGCGCACAACACCCGAGAGGGCGACCTCGCATCCGAAAAGGCCGTCGCGCTCGCGCCCGCCTCCGAACGGACGAAAGTCAAGGACGCCCTCGCCGAAGTCAAGGCCAACCCGTCGGGCGAAAAGACCTTCACCAGCACCACCAACGGCAAAACCTACGTCGGCAAGCTGAACGCCAAAGGCGAAATCAAGGCGACCGAAGTCAAGCCGACGAGCACCTCCAAGACGAGCACCAAGAAGAAGTAGCCCCCGGGCAGGAGCCGCGCACGGTGCTTCGCGCTCGCGCCGGGCGGACCGACGTCCGAGCGCGCGGGGGGCTCGCCGGCTCGGATAGAATCACGTCGGCTGCGAGCGCGGGCCGTTAGCTCAACCGGCAGAGCAGGGGCCTCTTAAGCCCAAGGTTCCGGGTTCGATTCCCGGACGGCCCATCACCATCGGCGCGTACCGGCCAGCCGCCGATGGTCACTATGCCGCCCGGTCGAGCTACTTCCCCACGTAGGTGACGTAGCCGCTGTCGTTGTGAATCGTCACCACGAAGGGCGTGGTGATCGCCTTGTGAGGCTTCTTCGCGGCGAGGGTGCGCGCGATGCACGGGAATGTGCCAGGCTTCTGCACCACCTTCGTCGGGCACACGACCGTGGACCTGAGCTGACGCTCGGCCAGAATGCTCCGCTCGATCGATCGCTCCACGCGGCTTGTATCGAGGTAGTGGGTCTTGGCAGGGGTGGACCCGCACGCGCCGATCAGCCCGGCGCACGCCAACGCCGCGACGATCCCGCAACCGGCTCTCCCCGGGCCGGCGACGGCCACCCTGCCTGCTCGTAGACCCACGACCGGGATGCTAACAGCGCAACCTCCCCAGCGCGAACTAAGTACGCGACAACACAAACAGCGGCGTTTATGGTACGGTGCCCACCGGTTTGCCAACAGAGCCGGTACGGTTTCGAGTGGGCAAGCCGAGCAGCAGGGGGAAAACAAACGCGCTACCACACGGAGGGAAAGAATGCGCAAGCACCGGCGGACCGGCCAGCGCTGGAGGTCCAAGCAGAGCATGAAAGCCAGGGGACCGGCGGGGAGGATCGGCCTTCTCGTCACCGCACTCAGTGCCCTTGTGCTCATCGGCAGCGCACCAGCTGCCTCAGCGTCGACCTTCGAAGTGACCAAAATCTCGCCGACGTCGGGATGTCCCGGCACGGTGATCACGTTCACCGGCAAACACTTCGAGCCGACCGGGTACCACTACCCCGGCAAGTCCGAGGTCGCCTGGACGGACAGCGCGCTCGGGACGGAATACGGCGAAGTGACCGTCACGAGCGAAACGCAGGCCACGGCGGTCGTGCCGATGGTCCTTCAGATGGGCTCCAACGGCCCGGGCAAAATCACCTTCGCGGGTTGGGACGGCAGCATCTGGCAGCCGAGCTTCACCTACATCAACCTGATCGTCTGTCTCGAAGGAAAAGAAGGAAAAGAAGGCAAAGCGGGCGCCGAAGGCAAAGAAGGCAAAGAAGGTAAAGCGGGCGCCGAAGGCAAAGAAGGGAAAGCGGGCGCCGAAGGCAAAGAAGGCAAAGAAGGCAAAGAAGGGGCCGAAGGTAAAGAAGGGGCCGAAGGGGCCGAAGGCCAAGAAGGCGTCGAAGGTAGAGAAGGAAAAGAAGGCAAAGAAGGAAAAGAAGGCAAAGAAGGCAAAGAAGGAAAAGAAGGAGCCGAAGGCGTAACCGGAGCAACGGGCGCCGATGGTAAAGAAGGGAAAGAAGGCAAAGAAGGAAAAGAAGGCAAAGAAGGAAAAGAAGGCAAAGAAGGGATCGCCGGAGCGACCGGAGCAACGGGAGCGGAAGGTAAAGAAGGCAAAGAAGGGAAAGAAGGTCGCGAAGGCAAAGAAGGCAATGAAGGCAAAGAAGGCAAAGAAGGAAAAGAAGGCGTCGCCGGTGTGACCGGAGCAACGGGCGCCGAAGGAAAAGAAGGCAAGGAAGGTAAGGAAGGCAAGGAAGGCGCGACTGGCGCAACCGGAGCTTCGGGCTCCGCAGGCAAAGAAGGCGAGCAGGGCGCGACCGGCGCTGCTGGAGCGGAAGGCAAAGAAGGCAAGGAAGGCAACGAAGGCAAGACCGGACCTGCCGGAGCGGAAGGCAAAGAAGGCAAGACCGGAGCTGCCGGAGCGGAAGGCAAAGAAGGAAAAGAAGGCAAACAAGGGCCAGAAGGCAAACAGGGACCCGCTGGCCCCGGCTTCTCCGTCGGCTCGTACGGGCCGAGGACCGAACGGGCCGTAGGCACCATGTACGAACCGTCGGCCACCGAACCGGTCGAGGTCATTCTCGAAGCGAGGGCCGCCAAAACAAAAGAAACGACCATCGACATTCAGGTCGGAGGCGGACCTGGCTCTGAAATAATCAACGTGTTCAAAGCGAACATCGCGGACGAAGGCTCCGTGTATACGTTCATCGTCCCCGCCGGTAAAAAGTGGGGAGTCGTAGCGAATACGGAAATCTCGAGTGTGTTCACGCTCTATCTACCGCTGGGATGAGGAGGGTGAACGAGAAGGCATAGGAGCACGCATGGTGGCGATTGACCGCTGATGCGAGCAAGGACAGCGAGGGGGCCCTCGATGTGAGGCGCCCCCTCGCTGGATGCCGAGAGACCGGTTCGGTCGATCTAGTCCGGAGAGGGGAAAGGGGCAGTGAAGAGGATGAAACGCTTGCAGATCATTGGGCTCTGTGTGGTGGCGGCGGTCGGCGTGAGCGCGATCGTGGCAGCCGGTGCGTCGGCGTCGGTGCCCACTTGGTACGAATGCGCGAAGGCGCCCAAGGTGGAAAAACACCACACCGGCAACTACAACGACAAGCTGTGCACGTCTCCCAACACGGAAGGCGCTGGGAAGTTCGTGCTGCGGGAAGGCGTGGGCGGCTCGAAAACGATCAAGGGAAAGAGCGGGGAGGCTGTGCTGAACGTGCAGACCTACCTCGGTGACTCCACGGTCGAATGCGCCAAAAGCAAGGACAGGATCACCCCCGAGCTTCCGAACGTAGTGCTCGGCGAAGTGCTCTTCAAGAAGTGCACCACGAACGTGGGCGGCTCCACCAAAAAGTGCACCTCCGAACTGAGAAAGCCGGGCGAAGTCAAGCTGCATGCGCTGCGCGGCGAACTGGGCTACGTCAGCGAATCGCCGGTCGTCGTGGGGATGAAGCTGTGGCTCGAATCGGAACCCGGCGGGACGATCGCGAACTTCGACTGCGAAGGCCTCGAAGTGACGGTCGCAGGGGACATCATCGGGGTGCAGGAGAAAGACGTCGGCACGGTCAGCAAAGAATCGGAAACCGTCTTCGCGGCAGGCGAATACCTGGGCGAAGTCGAATACGAAGGCCACAAATTCGCACCGCTTGTGAATCTACTCGGCTTCGAAGACGAACTCGAAGCGATCGCGAAACTGGAAGCGCCGCCGAACGTCCTCACGACGACGATCTGCGGCGTGTTCATCGAAGCGTTGCTTCACAAACCGTGCACTCCGCAGACGTTCGCCGGCGAGGACCAGACGATCGTCTCGAAGGGCGCAGCACTGATGATCAAGACGTCGTAACCAGCCGTAACGAGCTGCCCCCTGCATCGCCGGGGAGGGAGGGGCAGGAGGAGGGAGGAAGGCGCGCGGGGCCCAGGCTCCGCGCGTCGCCTTTATTCGTGTTCGGCCGGCTGGATGAGCTGGGTGAGCCCCAGCACGAAGTGGACGGGCAGCTCGGCCGGTGTGTGGCCGCCCTTCACCAGCGCTTGAAGGCGGGCGAGCGTGCCGGCGCGCTCGTCCTCGGAAAGCGCCGCCATCCAGCTCAGCGAGGCGATGTAGTCGACCACTCGCTCCGGGTCCGCCGGTTGCGAGCTCGTCACGCGGACCTCACGCGGCCGCTCCCAGTGACCGCTGGCCTGCACGACGTCCTGCCAGCGCCGCCCGTCGAAGCCCGGATGCTCGGGGCGCAGGCCGGCGATGAGCGAGCCGACCTCGTGTGCCCACGAGGCGCCATCCCAGTCGGGGACGGTCGTGATCACCGCCAGGGCTCCGCCCGGGCGCAGCACGCGGCGGATCTCCTGCGCGGCAGCCGGCTGGTCGAACCAGTGGAAAGCGTCGGCGACGGTCACCGCGTCGACGGCGCGGTCGGGAAGCGGGATCGCCTCCGCGAAGCCCTCGTGGACGCGCTCGAGGCCCACGTTCGCGAGCAGGCGATCTCGCAGTGCCGCCTGGGGCTCGACGGCGAGCACGTCCAACCCCGCCGCCAGCAGCGCGCGGGTGAGGATGCCGGTTCCGGCCGCGAGGTCGAGCACAGCCGAGCCCGCGTGCAGGTCCAGCTCAGCCATCAGCGCGCCGATCGCGGCCGGCGGGTACTGGGGGCGACCACGCTCGTAGCGATCGGCGACCGAGGCGAAGCGTTCGGCCAGCGGATGCAGTCTCACCGAGCGCTAGCCTAGCGTCCGTCGAGCGCCTCGTAGACGGCGTCGATCAGTGCGCGGTTGCGTGGGTCCTGCCACTGCGGGCCGCCCAGGTTCATCACGTACGCAAACGCCACGCCCGCCTGCGGGTCGGCGAAGCCGACCGACCCCCCGGCGCCGAAGTGCCCGAAGCTCCCCTCGTTGGGCCCCAGCGGGCGCTCGGGTTGGGTCAGCTGAAAGCCGAGTCCAAAGCGCGAAGGGCGCCCGAGCACCAGGTCCGTGCCACTGGCCGCCTCGACGGTCGCCTCCCGCATCACCTCGCGGTCGAGGATCGATCGCGAGCCGCTCAGCAGCGCGTCGTACACGCGCGCGACCGAGCGGGCGTCCGCGTGTAGGTTCGCCGAGGGAATCTCGGCGTCCAGCCAGGCGGAGGTGTTGACCGTGCCGAGGCCGGTCGCGCCAGGAGGGTTCATGTAAGCGCGCTCGTACAGTCCGCCGTCCACGTGAACGTCGCCGATGCGCTCGAAGCGCCCGCGAAGCGACGGGTCGATCACGTACTCGGCGCGGCGGGTGCGCTTGTCGGCGGCGAGCCCGAAGCTGAGCTCCAGGCCGAGCGGCTCGGAGATCTCGCGACGCAGGAGCGCGGAGATCGGCTCGCCGCATGCGCGACGGGCGAGCTCGCCGAGGAGGAACCCGAACGTGTGCACGTGGTAGCCGTGACCGGCGCCGGGCGTCCACCAGGGCTCCTGCGCGGCGAGCGCGTCCGCCACCTGCCCCCAGTCATACAGCGCCCCCTGTGGAAGCTGGCGAGCGATCGCCGCTAGACCCGCGCGGTGGCTGAGCAGCTGACGCACGGTCACCTCCTCCTTGCCGGCGGCCGCGAACTGCGGCCAGTGCCGCGACACCGCCTCGTCGAGGTCCACGAGACCGCGCGAGACGAGCACCAGCACGCAGATCCCCGCGAACGCCTTGCCGACCGAGAACGCGTTCACGAGCGTGTCCTCGCGCCACGGGCGCGAGCGCGCCTCGTCGGCCCATCCACACCACAGATCGACGACCGTGCGCCCCTCGACGATCACGGTCACCGCCGCTCCGAGCTCGCCGCGCTCGGCGAGGTTCTCCTCGAGTGCGGCGCGCACGGCCGCGAAGCGCATGTCGCAAGTGCCTGCGATGTGCGCGTCGTGGGCCTCGATGCACGGACCCTACAGCGACGGCTCGCCCGCCGCCGCCGAGGGTGGGGAAGGGCGGTTGTGAAGAAAGATCATAAATACAATCGAGATTATGTGGATAGTGCTACGGTGGCTGCGCTCGGCGATTGGCGCCGGGCCATCACGAAGCCCGAACCAGGAAAGGCAAGGAACGAAACGATGCTCCAGATCACATCATCCAGCACGCCTCGCAGCGCCCTTCAGCAGCGACTGCAGAGGGCCGTCGGCGCACTGACGATCATCGTCGGAGCGGCCGCCATAGCCGTGGCGAACGCCAGCCCCGCCGCTGCGGCGGCGCCGACCTCACCACCACCGGTCACGATCCTCACCTCGACTCCGTTCGTCGGCGCAGGCGACTTCTTCATCTCGCCGTACGGCGACCAGAGCACATACGCCAACGGCCCCGAGATCCTCAGCCCCAACGGAAACGTCGTGTGGTTCCACGCGGTTCCGCAAGGCGAGGAGGCCAGCGACTTCCGCCTCCAGCGCTACGAGGGCCAGCCGGTGCTGACCTGGTGGCAGGGAACGGGGCTCGGCGGTCTCGCCAGCGGCACCGACTACATCTACAACGAGCACTTCCAGCAGATCGCGACGGTCAACGCCGGCAACGGGCTCAGCGCCGACGGCCACGAGTTCTCGATCACGCCCTGGAACACCGCGCTGATCCTCTCCTACACGACCGCCACCGCCGACCTCACCTCGATCGGCGGTCCGGCTGACCAGACCGTGATCGACGGCGTGGTGCAGGAGATCGACATCGCCACCGGCAAGGTCCTGTTCCAGTGGAACAGCGAGGATCACGTGCCGTTCAGCCAGAGCGAGCAGCCACTGCCGTCCTCGGCGAGCACGCCGTGGGACTGGTTCCACATCAACGCCGTCAAGCTCGACACCGACGGCAACCTGCTGATCGACGCGCGGGACACGTGGACCACCTACGAGGTCAGCCCCGCCACCGGCAACATCATCTGGCAGCTCGGCGGCAAGGCCTCGAGCTTCAAGCTCCAGGCCGCACCCGGACAGAGCCTCGACGACGCCGGCGAGATCTTCGCCTGGCAGCACGACCCGGAGCCGCTGGGCGACGGCACGTACACGTTCTTCGACAACGAGTCGGCCGGCACGCCGGAGTTTCCCGTCAGCCGCGCCGTGACGGTGAGGCTGAACGAGTTCGACCACACGGCCACGCTGGTCAAGTCCGTCGACCAGCCCGAGGGCCTGATCGCGGCCTCGCAGGGCAACGCACAGACCACCGGTGAGGGCAACCTCGTGGTCGGCTGGGGAGCGCTGCCGTACTTCTCGGAGTTCAGTCCGTCCGGCAACCTGCTGTTCAACGCGCAGTTCCCCGTGGGCGTGAACACCTACCGGGCGTACCTCGAGCCGTTCGGCCAGCCCGGCCACCGGGGCGGCGGGCGGCCCTTCGCCCGTTAGCGGCCAGCCGTCTCTCGTACGCCGCGAGCGCGCCGGGCCGGCTCGAGAGGGCCGGCCCGGCGTGGGTGTACGGTTGCGGTGTGTCCAGACGCTGGCGCATGGTCCTGTTCGGCTCGGCGGGAGCGATGGTGGTTGCGGGCGGCGTGTGCGCCGCCCTGGTCGCGGGAGTCGCCGGCGAAGTTCTCACGATCGTGCTCATCTCCGGCGGACTCGCCGGCGGGCTGCTGCTGGTGTTCCTGGAGGTCGGCCTCGAAGAAGAACGCGACCTCGCCCGCGAGCAGGAGCGGCGACGCACCCGCACGGGCATTGGCAGGCGCGCGCGCCTGGCCGCCGGGAAGGGCCGGAGCCCGCGGCTCGGCCGCTGGCCTCGGCACCGCGGATGATCTGACTACGGCGGGCCGCCGCCGAAGCCGGGAAGCGCGGCCGGAGCGCCCCCTTCCGGCTGGACCGACCGCTGCTGCCAGCTCACCGAGAAGGCTCCGTCGGCTTCGCCGCTGGGCGAGGGTGTCGCCACGGTCACGCTGCCCGTCGCCAGCACGGGCTCGCCCGCCCGCCCACGGGCGCCGGTGAAGCCTGTCTGTTCCAGTTCGAGCGCGGTCGCCGACCAATCCCCGTCGTCGATCGCACCGGTGTGCGAATGGGAGACGGCGGTGGCGCTCGCGAACGCGACCTGGCCGAAGTCGGTGAGCGCCAGCACTTCGCAAGCGCGGCCGTGCACGCACACCGATGGCGCCTCCACGATCCACTCGGCAGAGGAGGCATCGATGTTCGCCACACGCTTGGTGACCGAGAAGCGCCGACCGGTGGTGAGGTCGCGTATTCGCAGGGTCACGTGGTGCCCGCGAGTGGTGACGGACGCGGCGATCGTGTCTCCGGGATGCACGGTGAGCTTCAGTTGCACCGGTTCCGCCGGCAGCAGCTCATACCAGCTGCTGTAGGTGGCGCTCCCGCTGCGCGTGCAGTCGGCGTCGGTGCCCACCTGCTCGAGCTCGCCCGCCCGCTCGCTGTAGCCGCCCAGCCCGACCCACGCCGCAGAGTCGGTTCCCCGGCCGGCGGCGCACGTCGCCTGCGGCTGCGTCCACGAGCCGGACACGCTGCTGAAGCGCGGGCGGTGGGCGGCCGGGTTGGTGACTACGTATCCGGCCCAGTTGGCGCTGACGCTCGTCTGCATCGCCGTGGGTGCGGCGGAGGCGCTCGTCGCGGCCCGCGCCGGCGGCGTCACCGCGGCGCAGCAAGACAGCGCGCAGAGCGCCGCGCCGGTGCCCTTGAGCATGCGCAAGTCCATCACTCGGAGCATCGCGGGGGCAGCTTAAAGACGCGTAGGCGATCCGTAAGAGGTGGTTAGGAATCGGGCCCGTGCCCGTCGGCGCAGGCGCCAACCAGCGTCCGGCGTCCGGCGTCCGTCCACACGACCTGCTCGCGGCCGGGACCGACGCCGATCATCGCCACCGGCGCGCCGACGTGCTCGGCGATGAAGTCGAGGTACTCGCGGGCGCCGGCCGGCAGGTCTGCGACCGTGCGGCACTCGCCGAGGTCCTCCTTCCAGCCGCGCAGCTCGGTGAGCTCGGCGACGGTGTGGTGTAGCACCGTCTGGTGGTAGGGGAAGTCCTCGAACTCCGCGCCGTCGGCGCCTCGGTAGCTGGTGCACACCTGGATGCGGTCGAGCCCCGAGAGTACGTCCAGCTTCGTCACCACCAGCGCCGTCAGCGTGTTCAGCCGCGCTGCGTAGCGCAGCGCCACCAGGTCCAGCCAGCCGGTGCGCCGCGGGCGCCCGGTGGTGGTGCCGAACTCGCCGCCGCGCTGGCGGATCGTCTCGCCCATCTCGTCGTGCAGCTCGCTCGGGAACGGGCCGGCGCCGACGCGGGTGGTGTACGCCTTGGATATACCCCAGATTTCGTCGATCGCCTTCGGCCCGATGCCGGTGCCCACGCACGCCGCCCCCGCCAGCGGGTTCGAGGAGGTCACGAACGGATAGGTGCCGTGGTCGATGTCGAGCATCGCCCCCTGCGCCCCCTCGAGGATGATCGTCTTGTCCGCCGTCGAGCATCTCCCACATCAGCTTGGCGGTGTCGGCGATGTGCTGCTCGAGGCGATGACCGTAGGTCAGGTACTCCTCGGTCATCGTGTGCAGGTCGAGCGCCGGGTCCTTCTCGAACGGCCGCAGCGACAGCCGCTTCGGCTCCATCGCGGCGACGATCTTCTTCTTGAGGATCTTCTCGTCGAGCAGGTCCTGCACGCGGATCCCCAGGCGGGCCGCCTTGTCCGCGTAGCACGGGCCGATGCCACGGCGGGTGGTGCCGATCTGCAGGCTGCCGAGCTTCGCCTCGCCGGCGGAGTCCAGCAGCAGGTGGTAGGGCATGATCAGGTGCGCGTTGGCCGAGATGCGCAGGCCGCTGCACGTCCACGCGCCGCGCGCGCAGCGCGTCGAGCTCGTCGATCAGCACCTTCGGGTCGATCACCACGCCGTTGCCGATCACGCAGCGCTTGCCCGGGTAGAGGATGCCCGAGGGGATCAGATGCAGCTTCCACTCCTGATCGCCGCGCACGATCGTGTGCCCGGCGTTGTTGCCGCCCTGGAAGCGCACGACCGCGTCGCCGTGCTCGGCGAGCAGATCGGTGATCTTGCCCTTGCCCTCGTCGCCCCACTGGGCGCCGACTATCACTATTCCCGGCATGACCAGTGCAGTGTAGGGAGGGGGCGGCCCACGGCCCGCGGCGTGGCCGGCCGGCGCCCGCGCTTCAGACCGTGCGTGCAGAGGGCGCGGCGTGCATCGCGCGGTACTCGCGCCGGCGGTCCTCGCCGAACAGCGGCAGCGGGTCGCCGCACATCTCGACCAGGCGCGAGACCGTCCGCGCCCCGATCTGCTCGGAGAGCTCGTCCGGCTGAGGTTGGTGGTGACGACGATCGAGCGCTCCTCCTCGTAGCGGGTGTTGACGATCGAGTAGAGCTGCTCGAGCGCCCAGTCGGTGCGGTTCTCCGCGCCGAGGTCGTCGATGTGCAGCAGGTCCACGGCCGCCAGGCGGTCGAGGAAGCCGAGCACTGCCGTCCATCGTCCTCGATCGCCTCGCGAATGCAGGTTCAGCAGGCGCGGGAGCGAGTAGATCGCGACCGTGCGCCCGGCGTCGAGCGCGGCTTTGGAGATCAGCATCGCCAGCATCGTCTTGCCGGTGCCGACGTCGCCCATGATCCACAGCCCCCGGCCCGCGTCGAGCTGCTCCGTGATCGCCGGTGGCGAACCGCCGCGCCGCGCGGATCTGCTCGGGGAACCGCACGAGGTCGGTGCCGGCGAGCTGCTCGAAGGAGACGTCGCGGTAGCGGCTGGGTATGCGCCCCTCGAGCTTGCGCGTACGCCGGCTGGCGATGATGGCCGCTCGGCAGCGGCAATCGCGGGCGGTGTTGGTCGCCTCGTCGATCACGAAGCCGCTGCCGTCGCACAGCCCCAACGCGCATCTCCCCTCGCCCGCGGGCGTCCGGCGCGCGAGCACCGTCAGCGGGTCGGGGAGCTCGTCCGCGCCGCCGCTCGGTCGATCGCTCCTCACGCGTAGCGCTCGCTGGCGTAGTTCATGAACTTCGGGTACTCCTTCTGGAAGGTGAGCGTCACTTTGCCGGCCGCGCCGTTGCGGTGCTTGGCGATGATCAGGTCGGCCTCGCCGGGACGCTCGGAGTCCTCGTCGTAGTACTCGTCGCGGTAGATGAACATCACCAGGTCGGAGTCCTGCTCGAGGTTGCCGCTCTCGCGCAGGTCCGAGAGCTGCGGCTTCTTGTCCGGGCGCTGCTCCACCGCGCGGCTGAGCTGCGAGAGCGCGATCACCGGCACACCGAGCTCGCGCGCGAGGATCTTCAGCCCGCGGCTGAGCTCGCCGACGGCGGTCACGCGGCTGTCGTAGCGACTGTCGGTGCGCATCAGCTGCAGGTAGTCGATGATGATCAGGCCGAGCCCACCCTCGCACTGGCTGTGCAGGCGCCGGGCCTTCGCGCGGATCTCCAGCATGCCCACGTCGCTGGAGTCGTCCACCCACAGCGGCGCCCGTGACAGGCGCTGCGCTGGCCTTCAGGATCTTCGGCCAGCGCTGCTCGGCCACGCGACCCTTGCGCAGCTCCTCGCCCTTGATCCGCGCCTGCGAGGCGACGAACCGCTGCGCGAGCTCCGCCTCGGCCATCTCCAGCGAGAACAGCGCCACCGGCTTGCCGTGCTCGACGGCGGCGTTCTCGGCGATGTTGCACACGAGCGCGCTCTTTCCCATCGCCGGGCGCGCGGCGATGATGATCAGGTTGCCCGGCCTGGAAGCCGCCGGTGATCTCGTCCAGGTCCTTGAAGCCCGACGGCGTGCCCGTCAGCGAGGTGCCCTCCAGCGACAGCCGGTGCAGCTTGTCGAGCTCCTCGTGCAGCACCTCCTCGATCGCCCGGAAGTCCTGCTGGCGGTCGTCGCGCGCGACCTCCAGCATCGCCTTCTCCGCCTGCTCCACGAGCTCGCGCGGCGGCGCGTCGTGGCCGAGCACGCTCTCCTGGATCTCGTAGGTGCTCTTCAGCAGTCGCCGCAGCAGCGCGTTCTCGCGCACGATCTGCGCGTAGCGGCGGGCATGGCCGGCGGCCGGAACGACGCCCGTCAGCTCGTCCACCGTCGCCGGGCCGCCCACCTGCTCGAGCCTTGCCCATCTGGCGCAGGCGGTCGGTGACCGTGAGCACGTCGACCGGCTCGCTTTCGTTGTACAGCGCGAGCATCGCCTCGTAGATCGGCGCCGTGGCGCTCGCGGTAGAAGTCCTCGGGGCGCAGCCCCTCTTCGATCACCAGCGCGTACAGCGAGCGATCCGACAGCAGGATCGCCCCGAGCACCGACTGCTCGGCGTCGAGGTTGTGCGGCGGGGTCAGCGCGCCCGCGGGCGGCTGCGACCTGCCGTTGGCTGTCGGAACGGCGCTCATCAGATGCGCGAGTCTAGGCTCGGCGCGGGCGCGTCCCGACGGCTCTTCCCGCAAATGAGGCATGAAAAAGATGAGAAGCTCGTCACGAACACATGTTCGCACCAGGCGAAGACGGAGCCGCTACGCGCAGGCGTGGTTCTCGGCAAAGCGGAGCAAGTGAGTCGACTCGGCTCCCCGCCGCGTGAGCGGCCGGAGACGATCGACTTACTTGCGGAGCGCCGCGCTACTTCTTGGCGACGACCATCGTCTTGATCGTGGCGGTCACGCCCTCGACCACGTCGACCACGACCATGTACGTGCCGACGTTCTTGATCGGCTCGGGCATGTGCACGCCGCGTTTGTCGATCTGCAGGCCGCGGGCTTCGCGGATCGCGGTGGCGATGTCCTGCGCGGTGACCGACCCGAACAGGCGCCCGTCGGCGCCCGCCTGCTGGGGGATCGTAAGCACCGTGCGGTTGAGCAGGTTGACGTTCTCCTGCGCCCGCTCGACCGCCTCGCGAGCCGCTCGCTCGGCCGCCGCCTGGCGCTGGCGGACCGTTTCGATCGCGCCCTTGGTGGCGGGCTGGGCGAGCTTGCGCGGGATCAGGTAGTTGCGCAGGTAGCCCTTGGAGACATCCACGACGCTGCCCTGCTCGCCGAGCGTGTCCACGTCCTGCAGGAGGATCGCCTCGGGCATCGCCACACCGCCTAACGTTCGCGGTCCCGGTCGCCGCGGTCGCGGCGACCTCCGGGACTGTCGTCGCGACCGCCCTCGTTCACGTACGGCAGCAGCGCCAGCTCCCGCGCGCGCTTGACCGCGCGCGCGATCTGCACCTGGTGGCGCCGGCAGGAGCCGGTGATCCGTCGCGAGCGGATCTTGCCCTTCTCGGAGATGAACTTCCGCAGCGCCGCCACGTCCTTGTAGTCGACCTGCTCGACCTTGTCGCGACAGTGCTGGCAGGGCTTGCGCCGCCCGCTGCCGGGGCCGCCCTTCTTGTCGCGACGGCGCACCGGCTTGCCGCGTCCGCGCGCCTTGGCCATCAGCGCACCCCGCCGTGGTCGGCGCGATCGTCGGGCATGACTGGCGTTGAGAGCACTGGCACCTCGTTACGTGTGTTGTCGCGATGGGTGGCTAGAACGGAATGTCGTCGTCGCCGGCGGCGCCGGCGACCGGTGCGGGCTGGAAGTCCCCTTCGTCGAGCGGGACGTCGCTGCCTCTGGCGGACCCGTTCCCGGAGAACCCGCCGCCCCCTGTCGCGTCGTCGCGCGAGCCCAGGAACTGCACCGAGTCGGCAATGATATCGATTGCCTGGCGTTTCGTGCCGTCTTGCGCCTCCCACTCGCGCCACTCCAGCCGGCCGTCGATCGCCACCGGGCGACCCTTCGACAGGTAGCGCGCGGCGTTCTCGCCCTGCGCGCCCCAGACGGTCACGTTGAAGTAGTTGGGCTTGTCCTCCCATTCGCCGGTGCCGCCGTTCTTGCGGCGGGTGTTGCATGCGACGCGCAGGCTGCACACGGAGCTGCCGCTCGGCAGCGAGCGCAGCTCGGGGTCGGCGGTCAGGTTCCCGGTCAGCACGACGCGGTTGATGTTGGTGGCGGCCACGGCTCCTATTCCTTTCAGCTGGCCCCTCGTCCGCTGCGCGGAGGAGGGGACGCTCGTCGAATCGATGCTTCGAGTCTAGAGCGAGCCGCGGGCACCACTTCTTCTCAGGCCCGCGCCGATGCCGCTCATTGCGGACGGTTCGTCGAACGGGGCACGCGCGAGGAGGTGCCGAACACCTCGTCCCAGTAGGGCGCGCTGATGCCGAAGCCGCGGGTGTCGTCCTGGAAGTGGTGGCGCATGTGCCGCTCGCGGAGCATCCTCCCCAGCCGTCCGTGCGGGAGGAAGTGGTGCAGGTAGTAGTGGGTCATGTCGTACGCCAGGTAGCCCACGAAGAAGCCCGCGCAGATCGCCGGCGCGTAGCGTGCGCCGAAGACCGCGTACAGCGCTCCGAACACCGCCGCAGCCAGCGGCACGCTGACCGCGGGCGGCATCACCAGGCGCATCGGGTCGTTGGGATGGTCGTGGTGGACGCCGTGGATGATCCAGTGCAGGCGCGCTCCGAGACCGTCCTGCGGCTCGAAGTGGAACACCAGGCGGTGCAGCCAGTACTCGAACAGCGTCCACAGCGCATACCCGGCGCCGGACAGCCCCACGACCGCGACGACGCTCACGTCGGCGAGCCCCCACGCGCTCAGCGCGACGATCGCCGGCCCGAAGATCAGGATGGGGACAGCCGGGTGCACGCGCGAGAAGGCGTCCAGCACGCGCGAGTCGAACATCGGCGGCGACGCCCGCAACACGTCCGTGCGGCTCCCCGCTCGCTCGCCCGTGTCCTCGGCCCAACTCATGGGGCGCGATGTTATTACGCCTGCTGCGCTTTGCGAAGGGCGGGCCGTCACGAGGCGGCCGGCGGTGGGCCGCCCTCAGGACTGCTCCCCGATGCGGCGACCGCGAGCTCGCCCTCGGCCGCGACGTCAACGGGGGCCTCTATGGCGGCGTGCGGGGGACGGCTGGTGCCCTGCTCGTCGGCGTGGTGCTCGCCCTCCCCCTCCGGGGACGACGCGGCGCGCCGGGCGGAGCCCATGTCCGGCGCCTCCGGCACGCCGGGCTTCAGCTTGATCAGGCGGAAGCGCAGGACGCCGTCGGTGATCCGCAGCGAGCGATTCAGCTCGTTCAGCAGCTCGTGCTCGGGGCGTGGAACTGGAACAGGTGGTACTCGGCGCTCGTCCTGTGCGCGATCGGGTAGGCGAGCGGGCGTTCTCCCCACTCGTCGTGGCGCAGCAGCTCGCCGTCCGCCTCCACGGCCGCGCGTACGTCTGCGAGGATCTTCGCGCGCGCGTCATCCTCCACCTGGGGGTCGAGCAGCAGCACGAGGTCGTATGTGGGCGCGGGCAACGTCATAGGGCTCGGCCGACAGAGTAGCGGGTGTTCGGCGCCTCGCGCCGCCTATCGGCCGTCTAGCGCCTTCGCGCGGATGTCCGCGAGCTGCTCGTCGATCCAGTCGCCGGGGTCGCGGGAGGTGACGATCTGCGCGAGCCCCTGCGCGCGGCGGGCGCGCTCGCGCGGGTCCATCGTCAGCGCCGCGTAGATCGAGTTGGCGAGCTCCTGGATGTCGAAGGGGTTGACCGACAGCGCGAACTCGCCCGAGCTCCTCGTGGGCGCCGGTGTTCTCCGAGAGGATCGACACGCCCTCGCGCTCGTTGACGATCGGGCCCTCCTTGGCGACGAGGTTCATGCCGTCGAACATCGCGTTCACGAGCAGCACGTCGTAGTGCTTGTACGCGGCGACGGCCTCCTCGAGGTCGTCGCGCAGCTTCAGCTGGATCGGCATCCAGTCGGGCGTGCCGTGGCGGTGGTTGACCACCGCCACCAGCGCCTCGATGCGCTCCAGGTACTCGGCGTACTGGGGCACGTCGGTGCGCGAGGGCATCAGCTGCGCGATGAACGTGACACGCTCGGTGAACTCGGGGTGCTCCTCCAGGAACAGGTCGAAGGCGGAGAACCCCCGCAGCACGTTCTTGCTCAGATCGGCCCGATCGACGCGCAGTATGAGATGGTCGCGCCGGCGGTGCAGCAGCTGCTCCTCGAACTCGCGCACGCGCGTGCTCTGGGCGATCGCGCGCGTCGCGCGGTGGTCGATCGGCAGTGGGTACGCGCGCACCCACACCTCCCGCTGCCCGAAGTGCACGACGCCCTGCTCGAAGTCCACCTCGAGGTCCATCAGGTCGCGGCAGCACTGCAGGAAGTTCAGCCGGTAGGAGCGGGTGTGAAAGCCGATGATGTCGTTCGCGAGCAGCCCGGTGAAGATCTCCTCGCGGATGCGCGTCGGCAGCACCCGCCAGGCGTCCGGCTGCGTCCAGGGAATGTGGATGAAGTGGTGCAGGAACACGTCCGCGCGCGCGCGCCGGACGAGGTCGGGGAGCGTGTAGAGGTGGTAGTCGTGGACCATCACCACCGGTTCGCTGACGCCCTGGAGCTGCTCCACGACCGCGCGCGCGAGATCCTCGTTGACGACGTTGTAGCCGAACTCGAACGCTTCGATCTCCTCGCGGCGGATGTCCGGCGCGTTCGACAGGTCCCACAGGTAGTGCTGGATGAACCACAGCATCGGGTTGGCGAACACGTTGTAGAAGCGGTCGTACGCGTCCGGATCGCTGACCACCAGGCGCACCTGGTATTCGCCGCCGGCGGGGGAGCGCACCGGGAAGGCGCGGCCGCCGTGCTCGCGCGAGACCGCCACGTCGTGCTCGTTCATCGCCGAGGCGATCCAGATCGCGTCGCGGTGCGAGGCCAGCCCCGTGAGCGCCGTCACCAGGCCGCCGGAGCCGCGCTGCACCTCCCCGCCGGCCTGGAAGGTCACCGGCCCGCGATTGCTCACCAGCACCAGCGGAGAGCTTCGCTGCGCCGGCCCCTCGCTCATGACCGACGACCGGCGCCATGTGCGGGAGCGGCGCGCATCACTCGTTCAATTCATTGAAAATCTTTAGATAATCGCGCAGATACCGCGGCGTCAGGAAGTGCCGGCGCACGTGCTCCTTGCCGCGGCGCCCGAGCGTGCGCCCGAGCTCTGGGTCCCCCAGGAACTCGATCGTCCGCCGCGCGCACTCCTCGACGCTCGACACCAGGTACCCCGTCACCCCGTCCTCGATCTGCAGCGGTATGCCGCCGACGTTGCCGCCCACGAACGGGCGCGCCTTCCAGATCGCCTCCGAGACCGTCAGCCCGAAGCCCTCGCGGGTGGACTTCTGGATCAGCACGTCGGAGTGCGACTGGAAGGCGTTGACCTCGATCGCGCCGACGTTGTTGTAGTTGTTGAGGATGTGTATGTCGGGGTCGCCGTCGGCGTGGGCGACGGTGGAGTTGAAGAAGTCCCAGCCCTCGGGGTCGTCGCTGGCCATCGAGCCGACCAGCGCGAGCTGCACGTCGGGCAGCGTCTCCTTCACCTGGCGGTAGGCGTCGATCACGCCCAGCGGGTCCTTCCATGGGTCGAAGCGCGAGACCTGGCAGATCAGCGGGCGATCGACGTCGATCCCGAACTGCCCGCACACGAACGCCCCGTCCTCGGGAGAGAGCGCCATGTTCTTCGGCGTCAGCGGGTCGATCGCCGGGGGCACCACGTTGACGTGCCCGCCGAGACCGTCGGGCACGTACTGGCGCATGTGGAAGAGCGACTGGGGGTAGTGCTCGAGGTAGGGCAACAGCTGCGCGATCGTGTCCTGGTTGGGGGTCGACAGGTCGATGTGGCAGCGCCACACCCACCCCTTCGCCTTCTCGGGCACGAGCTGGCACAGCGCCGCCGGCTGGGGGTCGTGCACCAGGCACACGTCCCAGCCGCCGGTGAGCTCGCGCGCGTTGATCTCGTTGTAGCGCCGCCAGATCGCCCACTGCTCGGTGTCGAGGTCCTGGGGATTGCCCTGGAGCGCGTTGTGCATGAGCTTCGTCGCGTTGAAGAACTCTTCCCGCCCGTAGATCACCTGCCACTCGCAGTCGAGGCCCACGTCGCGCATCAGCGGCACCAGCGTGTACAGGATCTCCGACACCCCGCCGCCGAAGGCGGTGGCCGATACGTGCACCACGCGCTTGCCCTCCAGCGGCTCCGCCAGCTCGCGGATCTCGGCGATCAGCTCGCGCCCGCAGATGTGCGTGTAATCCGCGAGCGTCTTGTGGGCGACGGCGACTGGCTGAAGCACGCGGCGGCACGATACCCAATCGGACAGCGTCCACCGTTTTGCCAGCGGCGCGCGGGCGCAACCACAGCGTGCGCCGCGGCCGCGTCGGGGACTATCGTCTACGACCATGCTCAACTGGCGCCTGTACCGGGTGGCGTTCCTGCCGTTCGTGTTCGCGCTCGCCGTCGCCGCCTTCTCGCTCGGCTCGCGGCCGCTGCCGTACACCTCCACGCTCGCGCCCGACGCGTTCGAAGGGGCCCCCGCGTTCGCCGAACTGCAGAAGCTCGCCAGGAGCTACCCGCTGCGCGCGCCGGGCAGCCCCGGCGACGATCACCTGGCGGCGCATGTGGCGCAGAGGCTCGAAGGGCTCGGCGGCACCGCCGGGGGCGGCTTCTCGGTGCACACATACCGCCTGCACGCTCAGACGATCGACGGCGAACGCACACTCGCCACCGTCGTCGCGGAGCGCCCCGGCTCGACCGGCGCGGCGCCGATCCTGGTGCTCGCGCATCGTGACGCCGGCGGGCGCGGCTCGCCGGCAGAACTGTCGGCGACGGCCGCGCTGCTCGAGCTCGCGCAGGTGTTCTCGACACGCGAGACCAAGCGGACGATCGTGCTCGTCTCCACCAGCGGCGGCAGTGGCGGCGACGCGGGCGCGGCGCGGCTCGCGTCCGACCCATCCGCGTTCGGCCTGCACGGGCCGTTCGACGCGGCGATCGTGATCGGGGACATCGCCGGGACCTACACGCGCACGCCGATGGTCGTGCCCTTCTCCGACGGCCTCGGCTCCGCCCCGCTCGAGCTTCAGCGCACCGCCGCCGCGGCCATCGCCCAGCAGACGGGCATCGACGCGGGCGCCCCGAGCGCGTTCGGGCAGCTCGCACACCTGGCCTTCCCGCTGACCGTAGGCGAACAGGGGGTGCTGAACGCCGCGGGCATCCCCGCGGTGCTCGTGCAGGTCTCGGGGGAACGAGGCCCACCCACCCCACCCACCCCGCCCACCGCACGCACGGCCTCCGACACCACTTCCGCGGCGCTCACCGGCCTGAGCGAACAGCGCTTCGAACAGTTCGGCCGGGCGTTGCTCAGAGCCCTCGACGCGCTGGACACCGCGCCTAACGTCTCCCAGCCGATGCAGACGGGGCTGTCGCTCGCCCGCAAGACGATGCCCGCGTGGGTGCTGCGGCTGCTGGTGGCGACGTTGCTTCTGCCACCGCTCTTCACGGGCGTGGACGCGCTCGCGCGCATGCGCCGCAGGCGTCTGGCTGCCGGGCGCTGGACGCTGTGGACGCTGAGCTGCGCCCTGCCGTTCGTGAGCTGCGCCCTGTTCGCGTACGTGCTCGGCTGGCTCGGGGTGCTTGGGGCGGCGCCGGGCGAGCCGGCGCTGCCCGGTGCGCTGCCGCTCGACGGGCGCGCACTCACGGGGGTCATCGCCGTCGCCCTCACGTTCGCCCTGGCGTGGCTCTTGTGGGCGATGCTGCTGAGGCGCCTGCGATGGAGCGTACGTCCCGACCCGCAGGCCGCCTGCCTCTCGCCGGTGCTCGTGCTGCTCGCCGTCGGCGCGATCGCGTGGATCGTCAATCCCTTCACCGCGCTGCTGGCGCTTCCGGCGCTGCACGCGTGGCTCGCGCTCGCCGCGCCCGACCGTTGGGAGATCGACGAGCGCGCACGCCGCGCGCTCGCGTTCGCCCTGCTCGCGGTCGGGCTGGCGCCGCTGGCGCTGCTGATCGGCTTCTACGCCCACCAGCTCGGACTCGGCGCCGGCGAGGTCGCGTGGATGGGCGTGCAGCTGGTGGCCGGCGGTCACGTCGGCCTGGCCGCAGCGCTCGTCTGGAGCGTCGCCTTCGGCTGCGCGGCCGCCGCCGCGATGCTCGCGGCCAGTCCGCCGCGCCCGGCGCTCGGCGAGCGCTTGCACCAGGGGCTCGAGGTGACGATCCGCGGTCCACTGTCCTACGCCGGCCCCGGATCGCTGGGTGGTACGGAGTCCGCTCTGCCACGATAGGGCCAGTGGCCGAGCCGCTCACAACCGTAACGCCCGCGGGAGAGCTCTCCGCGGGCATCCACCGGCGCTCGGCCCCCGGGCGCGCGCTGGGCGCGCTTGCCTGGCTGCTGATCGTCCTCGGCGCGCTCGCCCTGCTCGACGCCGTGGTCACGCTGGTCTGGCAGGAGCCGATCTCGGCGCTGTACGCGACGCTCAGGCAGGAGAGCCTGCGCGGGCAGCTGCGCAAGGTGGAAGGCGCCCCGCCGACGCCCGTCGAGCGGCGAGAGCTGGCGAGCCTCGCCGACGAGAGCGCCCGCATCGCGTTCCTCGCCGGCGAGCTGGAACGCCACAGCGCGAACGGCGCCGCCGTCGGGCGCATATTGATCCCGCGCGTGGGCGCGGACTACGTGGTCGTGAAGGGCACCGACACCGCCGACCTGATCAGCGGACCGGGGATCTACCCGGAAACGAGGTTCCCCGGCATCCCCGGCACGACGGCCATCGCCGGGCACCGCACGACCTTCCTGGCGCCGTTCCGGGAAATCGAGTTCCTCAAACCCGGCAACCACATCCTCCTGTACATGCCGTACGCGCACTTCACCTACACGGTCACCGCCCAGCGCGTGGTGGCGCCCGGCGACGTGCGCGCGGCCGTCTCGCAGGTCCGCTTCAGCCGCCTGGTGCTGTCGGCGTGCACGCCCGTCTTCACCGCCGAGAAACGCCTGCTCGTGTACGCACGGCTGACACACACGGTGCCGGTGGGCCCCGCCCGCCTGCTTCCCGGGGGCGCGATACCGCGGCCGATCGACACGCCGCTGCGCCCGCGCGCGCCAGCGCGAGGACATCGGCCGCTATCGCAGGTGCTCGTATCCCTCGATCCGCACGAGCTCTCCCCGCTCGTCTGAGAGCGCCAGGACGGGGGCCCCCGCGGCGACCTGCCCGATCCAGCTGACGTCCGTCGCGCCGAGCATCCGCACCGCCCGCTCCACGCGCGCCCGGTCATCGGCGCCCGCGCAGAAGCACAGCTCGTAGTCTTCGCCGCCGGCCGCCGCGAGCCGCCAGGGCGGGACGCCGAGCTCGGCCGCGACCTCCGCCACGCCCTCGTGCAGCGGCAGATCGGCGAGCGCCACCTCCAGCCGCACGCCGCTCGCGCGGGCGATGTGGGCGGCGTCGGCGGCGAGGCCGTCGGAGAGGTCGATCATCGCGTGCACCCCCGCAGCTGCGAGCGCGCGGCCCTCGCGCAGCCGCGGCGTCGGTGCCCGCGCGCTCGCAAGCGCAGCCTCGGCGCCGCCGCTGCGTGCGGCTCGCCCCTCCATCACCGCCAGCGCCGCCGCCGCCGCGCCGAGGCTGCCGGTGACGCCGACGAGATCGCCGGCGCGCGCGCCGGCGCGCGCGACGAGAGCGTCGGGACTGTCGGCCCACCCGACGACCGTCACCGTCACCCCCAGCACGGGAGCGCCGACGACGTCGCCTCCGGCGATCGCCGTGCCGGTGCTCACGGCGAGCGCGTCGGCGGCGCGCACGATCTCCAGCGCGCGCTCCTCGCCGAAGTCCGCCGGCAGCGCCAGCACGAGGTAGGCCTCGCCGGGGTCGGCCCCCATCGCCGCGAGGTCCGAGAGCGCGCCGGCGAGCGCGCGGTGGCCGACCTCGGCCGGCGTGGCCCAGCCATCGCCCAGTCGGAAGTGGATGCCGTCGAGCATCGCGTCGACCGAGGTCACGCACACCGGCCGCGCGCGCACGACAGCCGCGTCGTCGCCGATGCCCTGAACCAGCCTCTGCGCCGAAGCCGCGCTGGCCAGCTCGGCGGCGATGGATTCGATCAGGGAGCGCTCAGCGATGCCTGTAGACGATCCGCGCGCGGTCGAGGTCGTACGGCGAGAGCTCGCAGCGCACACGGTCGCCGGGGAGGATGCGGATGCGAAAGCGGCGCATCTTGCCCGCGACGTGCCCGAGGACCACGTGGTCGTTGTCCAACTTCACGCGGAACATCGCGTTCGGCAGGGCCTCGATCACCTCGCCCTCGAATTCGACCTTGTCCTCCTTCGCCACGCCCTCAAACTACCAGTGCGCAGCGCTCACGGTGGTGCGGCGCCGCCGGTGGTGGGCGACGCGGGCGTCGGCGGCGTGGCCGGTTCGCCGCTGGACGGCGCCGGTGTCTGCGGCTGTGAGGTGGGCGGCGCCTGCTCTTTCGGCGGCGGTTCTTCCTGCACTTCGATGACCGCGTGTTCGCCGTGGCGTCCGCTCGGCGCGGAGGCGCCGGGCTGATGGCCGTGCCCGCCGTGATGGCGGGTTGGCGCGGACGGCGCGAGCGCCTCGCCGGTGACGGTGTGCTTGCCGTAGAACGGCCGGTAGGAGATCGCTTCCTTGGAGGGCTGGAATTCCACGCACGGCTGACCTTCGGTGACGGCGCTCATGTACGTTTTCCAGATCACCGCCGGGAGCGCTCCGCCCTGCTGCGGTTCGCCCTGTACGTCGGTCATGGGCACGCGTTTGTTGGGGTAGCCCATCCACACGACCGTCGAGTAGTCGGGCGTGTAGCCGTCGAGCCACGCGTCCACGAGTTCGCTGGTGGTGCCGGTCTTCGCGGCCGTCGGGCAGTCGATCACGGAGCGCACGGCGGTCCCGGCGAGCACGTTCTCGTGCAGGATGGTGGTCTCCTCGGCGGTGACGGCTTCGCTGAGCACCTTCACGCGGTGGGGCTGCCCCCAGCTTTCGTCGACGTGGCCGTCGGGGAACACCACCTTGGTGATCGCGATCGGCGTGTTGCGCCAGCCGCCGTCGGCGAGCGTGGCGTAGACGTCGGCCATTTCCAGCGGAGTGACGCCGAGCGTGAGGCCGCCGAGCGCCTGCGCGGGGTTTCCTTCCAGGTGCGTTTTCACGCCCATCGCGTAGGCCGTCTTGGTGATGGTTTCCTCGCCGAGGTCGGCCGCGAGCTGGGCGTAGACGGTGTTGTCGGACTCGAGCGTCGCCTGCACGAGGTCGATCGGGCCCTTGTATTCGTCGCCGAACGTTTTCACGGGGTAGGTGGGGTAGCCGGGCAGCCACCCCGCCTGGAGTTCCTTCGAGTCGTAGTAGGTCGAGTTGGGGTCGATCCCGCGGGAGAGCGCGTCGGCGAGGTCGATGGCCTTGAACGTCGAGCCCGGCTGGCGGTGGCCGTCGGCGGCGAGGTTGTACTGCGACTGTTCGTAGCTCTCGGACTCCGCCATCGCTTCGATGTCGCCGTCGTGGGGGTCGAGCGTGACGATCGCCGCGGCCGGGTCTTCCTTTTCGTAGAGCACTTCGCCGATCGCTTTGCGCGCCAGTCGCTGCTTGTCGAGGTCGATCGTCGTGTACACCTTCAGCCCGCCCTGTTCGACGGCCTTCGCGCCGTAGCGTTCGACGAGCTGTTCGCGGACGTATTCGAAGAAGAACGGTTCGCTGCGCTGGGTGTAGTAGTCGCCGTGGTGGACCTCCAGCGGCGCCGACTCGGTGGCGCTCGCCTGCGCGCGGGTGATGTAGCGCAGTTCGGCCATCTTCGCGAGCACCTCGTTGCGGCGTTCCCTGGCGGCTGAGGGGTACAGGAAGGGGTTGTACTGCGAGGGCGCCTGCGGGAGGCCGGCGAGCAGCGCCGACTGCTCGAGGTCCAGTTGCGAGACGGGCTTGTCGAAGAAGATGCGCGCCGCCGCCTGCACGCCGATCGCCGTCTGGCCGCCGACAGTGCCGTAGGGGACGCTGTTGAGGTAGCTGGTGAGGATCGAGCGCTTGCTGTGGTCCTTCGAGTATTCGATCGCCAGCGCGGCCTCGATGATCTTCTGCCTGAGCGTGCGCTCGTCGCCGCCGAGGTAGAGGTTGCGCATCAGCTGCATCGTGATCGTCGAGGCTCCCTGCACCGGCGCGCCGGTGACGATGTCCTTGACGGCCGCCCGGAAGATGCCTGTCAGGTCGACGCCGTCGTTCCTGTAGAAGCGCTGATCCTCGATCGCCACCGTGGCGCGCTCGACGGCCGGCGGGATTTCGCTCCAGCCGACCGGGGTGCGCAGTTCGTCGGATTGGATGACGCCCAGGCTGGTGCCGTTCGCGGCGTACACCTGCGAGTTGGCGCCGCTCACGCGGGCGTGCAGCTTCGACAGCGAGGGCACCGAGTCGACGATGTGGGCCACATAGGCAACCGCCGCGAGCACGCCGATGACGAGCGTCGTCGCCAGCACGCCGGCGGCGATGAGGACGACGCGCGTGCGCCCGCGGCGCCCGCGACGGCGCTTTCGTGCTTGCACGGACATCTCTCCAGGGCGAGATTACCGCGCATTGTGTGATTTCCTGGCGCGTGCGAATGCGGCCATCTCTACGCTCGACGCCAGGCGCAATGAACCCTGAGACGCAGCTCGCTCCCGGCGCACACCGCTGGCCGGCCTTCGATCGCCGGGCCGTCGAGCGCCCCCGGTGGCCTTGGCGCCTGCCCGCGGGTCTGCGATCGGTGGACCCGGCGCGGGCGACGGCCGCCCGCGAGAGCTGGCGAGCGCTGTGGAGCTCTCGCCTGCTGGTGTGGGCGGTGGGCGTCGGAACGATCGTGACGTTCGGATTCGGTCCCCATCGCAAGGCCTTCGATCCTCCGGGACTGACCGGGGGCTTCGGCTGGCTCGGCAACCTGCTGGCGGCTCCGGCGGCGCGCTGGGACTCGGCCTGGTACCTGGAGATCGCCCGCTACGGCTACCGCCCCGAGCTCGGTGCGGCGAGCGCCCCCCGCACGGCGTACTTCCCGCTGTATCCCCTCGCCCTGCGCGCGATCGCGTGGTTGGGCACGCCGCCGGTGCTCGCCGGCGTGCTGGTGTCGCTGGTGGCGTTCGCGCTGGCCCTGTACGGCATCCACCGGCTGACCACGCTCGAGCTGGGCGCGACGCCCCCGGCTGGCGACGCGGCGCGCCTGGCGGTGCTGGTGGTGGCGTTTGCGCCGATGGCGTTCTTCTTCTCCGCCGTTTACTCGGAGTCGCTGTTCATGGCCCTGTCCGTCGGCGTGTTCTGGAGCGCCCGCAATGGCCGCTGGGCGTGGGTCGGCGTGCTCGGGGCGCTCGCCAGCGCCACGCGCAGCACGGGCATCGCGCTGATGGCGGCGGCGCTGATCATCTACCTGTATGGACCGCGCGAGGACCGCCCGCCGGACCGTGCGATCGACGCTCGGCAGGCCCTGCGCCGGCGGCTGAGGCCGCGCTACCGCGTGAGACGCGATGCGCTGTGGCTGGGCGCGGTGCCGCTGGGCACGGTCCTGTTCGGCCTCTACCTGGGGCTCGCCGGCGGCAGGCCGCTGGAGTTCCTGCACGCCGAGGGGACCTGGGGCAGGCACCTGACGCTCCCGTTCCTCGGCGTGTGGGACGGTCTGCGCGCGGCGTTCCTGGGGGCGCGCCAACTGCTGTCCCTGCAGAGCCACCACGTGTACTTCGCGGCCGCCGAAGGCAGCCCGCTGGTGAACGCAGAGCACAACCTGACGATGATCGTGCTGCTGGGGCTCGCCGTGCCGGCGCTCGTCGGCGTGGTGCGCAGGCTGCCAGCGGCATACGGCGTGTACGTGGTCGCCGCGCTCCTCCTGCCCCTGTCGGACCCGGTGCGCTCGGAACCCCTGCAGTCGCTGCCGCGATTCATCGTGGTGCTGTTTCCGCTGGGCATCTGGCTGGCGGTGTGGCTGGCCGAGCACCCCCGCGCGCGGCGCCCGGTGCTCACGGCGTCGGGGGCGCTGATGGCGGTGTTCCTCGCCCAGTTCGCCACCTGGCACTGGGTGGCCTAGCCACATGGACGGCCCGCTGGCGCCGCTGACGCAGGAGTCGCCCGGGGGGAGGGCTCTTCGCGCTCGCCGGACACCGGCTGGCCGCCCTGGACGGCGCCCGCGGCGCTGCTCGGCGGGCTGGTGCTCGCGGCGGTGGGGGGGCTCGTGGTCGACGGTCCCGCGCTCGCGCTCGGCGCGAAGATCACCAGCTCGCACACGCCGCCGGGGCTGTCGATCGCCGACACGTTCGTCCAGGACGTCGCGTTCGTGCTGGTGGCGGTGTTCTTCGCCCAGCTCGGCGGGCGCGCGGTGGGCGCGTGGCAGTTCGGGCTGCGCCGCCCGCGCGGGGGCTGGCGCTCGGCCGCCGGCCTGGTGCTCGTGCTGCTGGTCGCCTACATCGCGCTGAGCGCGGTGTGGTCTGCGATCACCAACCCCCCGGAAGAGGAACTGCTCAAACAGCTCGGCTCCAAAGAAGGCACCGCGCTGCTCGTGCTGAGCGCGGGCCTCACCTGCGTGGTGGCGCCGATCTGCGAGGAGCTCCTGTTCCGCGGCTTCATCTTCACCGCGCTTCGCAACTGGCGGGGGACGCTTCCCGCGGCGGTGATCACCGGGCTGGTGTTCGGGGGCGTGCACTACGGCTCGGCGCCGGCGCTCGACCTCGTGCCGCTGGCGGGCCTCGGCTTTGGCCTGTGCCTGCTGTATCGCTACACGGGCTCGCTGTACCCGTGCATCGTCACGCACTCGCTGAACAACTCGCTGGCGTTCTCAAGCCTCGAGAGCTGGGGCTGGCAGGCGCCGGTGCTGATCGTGGCTGCGCTGGTGGCGATCGGCGCGGTGGTGGTCGCCTTCAAGCGCATCGGCGTGATCGTGCCAGAGCCGACCCTCGCCGGCCCCGGAGCCTAAGATCGGCCCGATGAGCCGCCGCGCAGGACTCGGAGCCCGGCCGGGCGTGCTGTGTGTGGCGGTGTCGTGCGTGCTCGCCGTCCCCGTGTCGGCCCGCGCGCAGGCGGGCGTCGAACCGGGGGCTCCCGCGCTCGCGCCGGCCACCGTGCGGCTGTCGCTTCAGGACGTGGGTGGCAGCCCGCGATTCGCGCTGCTCGGCCGGCGGATCGCGGTGCGGGGCCTCGTCACGCCATACGTTTCCGGGCAGACCGTCGAGGTCAGCTTCTACCTGGACGGGCGCGATGTCGGGGTCCGTGCGGTGGCGGTGCTGCCCGCAGAGGGCGGCGCCGGCGGCTTCCGGGTCTACTTCACGAGCGACCACGGCGGCTTGCTGCGAGCCCGCGCGGTGCATTACGCGAGCGCCGAGCAGGCGGCGTTCAGCGCGAGCTCGCCGACGGTTCGCTTCGTCGCGGCGAACGTCGGCCCGGGCGCGCGTGGACAGTCCGTGCGTTTGCTGCAGGACGAGCTCACCGCGCTCCACTACGCCGTCCCGCAGACCGGCGTGTTCGACGAAGGAACCGCCGAGGCGCTGATCGCATACCGCAAGATGACCGGGCTCGAGCGCGTGCCGGCGGCGGGCAGGCGCGTGTTCGAGCTGCTGGCGCGCCGGGCGGGGAGCTTCCACGTCCGCTACGCCCGGGATGGACGACACGTTGAGGCCGACCTTGTCAAGCAGGTGCTCGCCGAGATCGAACCGGGCGGGCACGTGCGCAGGATCTACACGATGAGCTCGGGCAAGCCGTCCACGCCGACAGTGCTGGGGCGCTTTCGCGTGTACCTGAAGACGCCCGGCGAAAACAGCGAGGGCATGGTCGACTCCAACTACTTCATCCGCGGCTACGCCATCCACGGCTACGCGGAAGTCCCGACGTACGCGGCCAGCCACGGCTGCCTGCGCGTGCCGATACCGGACGCGAGCGCGATCTACGCGTGGGTGCAGGTTGGGACGCCCGTGGACGTGTACGAATAGGACGCTACACCCGAACGAGCACCACCCGCGCGAGGAAGCCGACTCCGAGGCCGTAGACGACGAGCGCGAGCAGCAGCTTCACGCCGCGCACCACCCATTCGCTGCTCGAGCCGGAGACGATGCCGGCGAAGGGCGAGGTGAGTTCGTCGGAGGCTTCGTCGATCGCCTTGTGCAGGCCGCTCTCGTGGGCGGTCGACGAGCTGGCGCCCTGGCCTTCGCCCGCCGCGGGCGACGGCCCGCCGGTGACCTCCTGCGTCTGGTGCGCGGACGCGCTGCTGGACTGGTCGACGACGAAGATCACGAACGAGGCGGCCACGATCAGGCAGATCACCCATGAGGCAATCCTGACCAATCGCACGATCATGGAGATCACGACGCTAGATTAGGGCCCGGCGTGGACGCGATGGACGGATATACGGATGACCTGCCGCGCGCGCGGGAGCGCCTGATCGAGGAGCTTCGCGAGCACGCGCTGGTGATCGGCGAGGTCAGGCTGACGAGCGGCGCCCGCGCGCAGTACTACGTCGACGCCAAGCGAGCGATCCTGCGTCCGCAGGGATTCGCCGCGCTGGCGGCGCTGCTCGCGGCGCAGGTGAGCGAATGGACGGCCACGGCGGTGGGCGGGATGACGATGGGCGCGGACGCGGTCGCCTGCGCCGCGCTGGCGGGCGGAGCGCAGGCGAAGGCGTTCTTCGTGCGCAAGGACGCGAAGGCGCACGGGCTCCAGCGACGGATCGAGGGGCCGCCGCTGGACGGCGAGGACCGCTGCGTGGTGGTCGAGGATGTGGTCACGACCGGCGGCTCCACGCTCGCGGCGATCGCCGCGCTGCAGGAGGCCGGGCACGACATCTGCGGCGTGGTCAGCGTGCTCGACCGGCTGGCCGGCGGCGCCGCGGCGATCGAGCGGGCGGCCGGCGCGCCGTACGTCGCGCTGAGCACGATCGACGACATCTACCCCGAGCGCTCCGACCGAGATCGTGGCTGACGCGGGATGGCGGGCGAGGATCGCCGCGGGGCGATGAGCGTGGAGGACCCGCCGACCGTCCGTGCCGCGCGTCCGCAGGACGTTCCGCTGCTGCTCGGCCTCTTCAGGGAGCTCGCCGAGTACGAGCAGCTCGAGCACGAGCTGCAGGCGACCGAGGAGCTGCTGAGCGAGGCGCTGTTCGGCGCGCGCCCCGCCGCCGAGGCGCTGATCGCAGAGCACCGATCGGATGTCGCCGGCTACGCGCTCTTCTTTCCCACCTTCTCCAGCTTCCTCGCCATCCAGGGCGTGTGGCTGGAGGACCTGTTCGTGCGCCCCGCCCACCGCCGCGCGGGCGTGGGGCGCGCGCTGCTCGCGGCGGTCGCCGCGCGCGTGCGCGACCGCGGCGGTGGGCGCCTCGAATGGGCGGCGCTCGACTGGAACAAGCTGGCGCTGGGCTTCTACCGCGGCATCGGCGCGGAGGCCAAGCGCGAATGGATCACCCACCGGCTGGTCGGCGAGCCGCTGGCGCGGCTTGCCGCGCAGGCGCCCGCCGCGGACGGCGCGAGCCGCGAGCGCCGGTAGCCTTCGCCTGCGGCCGTCGATCAGGCGACCGTCGGCGCCCTCGTAGTCCAATGGATAAGACGACCGCCTCCTAAGCGGTAGATCCAGGTTCGACTCCCGGCGGGGGCATGGGAGGTGAGGGCCTGCAAACGCGCGGGTTTTCTCAGATTGGTTCGGTGCCCTCATTGAGGATCGTCAGGTACTCGTCGTACACGTACAGCTTCCCGCGCTGGCGGCCGGTCGCCTCCCGCAGGATCCCGGCCTGCTCGAGCCGGTTGATCGCGGCGTACACGGGCGGGCCCGTGAGACCCAGTTCTCGGGCGGCGAAGCCCGCCCCGATCACGACTGATCTGGTGGCCAGATCGTGCACGCGGTGGGCCGTGGCGGCCCCGCGCCCGAAGTCGTGGATCTTCTGGCGGTCGGCCTCGACCATCGCGACGATGCGCTGCGTGGTCTGCGTGGTCGACTCCGCGACCTCGACCACGCCTTCGAGGAAGAACCGCAGCCACCCCTCCCAATCGCCGTCGATCCGCACGCCCTGAAGGTGGTCGTAGTAGGCGTCCCGGTTGCGCTTGAAATAGAGGCTGAGGTAGAGCAGCGGACGGCTGAGCACACCCTCCGAGCACAGGAGCATCGTGATCAGCAGACGTCCCACCCTGCCGTTGCCGTCGAGAAACGGGTGGATCGTCTCGAACTGGGCGTGCGCGAGCGCCGCCTTGACGAGCACCGGAGTCGTCTGCGGGTCATCGTGGACGAAGCGCTCGAGGTCCGACATCGCTGGCACGACCTCCTGCCAGGGAGGTGGCACGAACCGCGCGAGGCCCGGTCGACTCCCACCGAGCCAGTTCTGGGTACGCCGAAACTCCCCGGGGTTCTCGTCCGAGCCACGGCCACTCTGCAGCAGCCGCTGGTGCACGTCGCGAAGCAGCCGCGCGCTCAGTGGCGGCGCCCCCGGCCGAGCGATCTCCTCGAGGCCGTGATTCAGCGCGTCGATGTAGTTGGCGGTTTCGCGCGCGTCCTCGCGCAGCGCGCCAGGCGCGGCATCGTGCTCGAACAGCAGCAGGTCCGAAAGGGAGGACTGGGTGCCCTCGATCTGCGAGGACAGCACCGCCTCCTTGCGCACGAACGTGTAGATGAACTGGTCGGGGTCCGGCAGCAGCAGCGTGATGCCATCGAGCCGCCCGAGGGCCTGGTTGGTGCGGTCGAGCAGCTTCTGCATCTCCCCATCGATCCGAAGCGGCGGCTGCGGAGGCAGTGGAGTCGGGTGGAACGCCCAGTAGCCGTCCGGCCCATCCTGGCCCAGCCGGAACTCGCCGCTCCGGGGACTCGAGCTCTGCTTCACGGGAGTAGATGATTTGCGATCGCTTACCACGAACCCAGCTTACTAAACGATCAGGCCGTAACGCTTATTAAGGCGCCAGGAGCGTAGCGATCGCTCACTAGCAAGCTGTGCGCGCCGCCAGGCACCTACCAGAGGTGCGCGCTCCGGCGGAGCAACGCGTTCCCGCATCTGCAACCATCATCCGACGGCCGCCACGGGAGGCGGTCGGGCACAGAGGTCACGACAGGAGGTCGCATGGCGCAGCGCTTTCTCGCCGCAGCAGTGATGGCACTGGTTGGGGTGTACCTGTGGGTGGCCGCCATACCCGCCCCGGCCGACGCCGGCACTGTGCCCGGGCTGGCGGTTATCCAGGCCTCCTCGCCGGCAGCGTCGCCGGCGGCGAGGACAGGCGAAACGCCCAGCTCGACCCCGATCGAATTCCAGGTCGCCCTGCGGCTGCCCGAAGAAAGCGCCGCCGTCAGCTTCGAGCGCGAAGTGAGCGACCCCAGCGGCCCGAGCTATCGCCACTATCTGACGCCCAAGCAGTGGGAGAGGCGCTTCTCGCCCAGCAGCGCGACGGTGCACGCGGTGCGTTCGTGGCTGCAGTCGCAGGGGATCGCCGTACAAGGGGTCACGCCCGACCGGATGACGATCGAAGCGAGCGCCACCGCGGCAGCGGTCGAGAAGGCATTCGGGACTCGCCTCGGGGAGTTCCGCCACGGCGCACAGACAGTCCGCCTGGCGACCGAACCTCTGAAGGTGCCGAACGCGTTGGCCTCGCTGATCGTGGGCATCTCCGGCGTGGACCAGCACCTGGACCGTCCGCAGGGCCTGACGGGAGCCGCCCTGCCCCGCAGGACGCGCACGAAGAAGGAAACGGTCCCGATCCCGCCTCCGCTGGGCTTTCGCGTGGCCCCGCCATGCTCGAGCTACTACGGCGAAAAGCTCGACACCACGGACCCGCACTACGGCGGGGGCTACGGCTACCCGCTCCCGTACGCGGTGTGCGGGTACACCCCGCCGCAGCTGCAGAGCGCCTACGGGCTCGGCTCGGAGATCGGCGCCGGCGTCGACGGCGCCGGCGTGACCGTGGCCATCGTGGATGCCTACGAGGCCCCCACGCTGTTCGCCGACGCGCGCGAGTACAGCGAACGCAACCAGCCCGGTGAGGTGCTCGAAGCGGACCAGTTCAGCGAACTGGTCAGCAAGAAGTTCACCGAAGAGGAAAGCTGCGAAGCCGAAGAATGGTCCGGGGAGCAGACGCTCGACGTGGAGGCCGTGCACACCACCGCGCCGGGCGCGCACATCCTCTACGTGGGCGCCAAGAACTGCGGGGAGGGCCTGTACAAGGCGGTGCAGCAGGTGGTCGACGGCCACCTCGCCCAGATCATCACCGACTCCTGGGGCGAAGACGGGGGCGACCTGCTCGAACCGGAAGGTTCGCGCAGAGCCTTCGACCACGTGCTCCTGATGGCCGGCGGCACCGGCATCGGCGTGCAGTTCTCCGCCGGCGACGAAGGGGATGAATTCAGCACGATCGGCATCGACGTCGGCGGCTACCCGGAGACGAGCCCCTACCAGACCTCGGTGGGCGGCACGAGCCTGGAGATCGGCAAGTCGGGCGAACGCCTCGGCGAGTACGGCTGGTCGACGTCCAAGAGCGTGCTGTGCACGCCGCTGCTGGTGCTCGAGGCCTACCCGGGCTGCAAGATCCTGAAGCTCCGGCAGTGGCTGCCGCCGTCGCCGGGCGAATACGACTACGGCGGTGGCGGAGCCACCAGCTACGTCTACCCCGAGCCCTCCTACCAGGAAGGCGTCGTGCCGCAGGCGCTGGCCGAACGCAACACGGCGGATACCGATGAGCTCAACCGCGTAGAGCCCGACATCTCGATGGACGCCGACCCGTCGACCGGGATGCTGGTGGGCGAGACGCAGGAATTCCCCGACGGCGTCTACTACGACCAGTACCGGATCGGCGGCACCAGCCTCTCCTCGCCGCTGTTCGCGGGGGTGATGGCGGACGCCGACGAGGCCGCCGGCGAATCGCTCGGCTTCGTGAACCCGCTGCTGTACCAGCTGGACGCCTCTCCCGGCGACGCCGCCAGCGCCTTCTACGACGTGGTGCCGGGCGGCAAGCAGGCGCTGGCCAGGAACGACTATCTCAACGGCATAGGCAGCGAAGAAGGGCTGATTCGCGAGGTGCGGGTGATCGAATACGAGGGCGTGGAGGAACACTGCGACGGCGCCGGCGACTGCGAGCAGCAGAACGTGGAGCTGGACACTGCGCCGGGGTTCGACTCGATGACCGGGATCGGCACCCCCGCGGGCGGCTTCGTGGCGACGCTCGCGGCGGCGGCCAAGCACTAGCGCAGGCGAGCGCCAGCCTCGCCCGCACCCCCACATGCCGCCCAGGCCCATCGGCCGGAGCCCGCCGGCAGGCTACGCTTTGCTACCAGCAAGCGTGAGGAAAACAATGGTCTGCCCGGCGTGTGAGACGGAGGTCGCGGACGGCGCGAAGTTCTGCGCCGAGTGCGGAACGGCGCTGGCGGCGCGCTGCCAAGCCTGCGGCACCCAGCACGCTCCCGACCAGAAGTTCTGCGCGGAGTGCGGGGCCGCCCTGGTGGCTGCTTCTGCGGCGGGCGCACCCCCGGCGCCGACCCAGCCGACGATCGCCCAGCCCCCGTCGACCGTCCCCGAGCTGCGCCTGGTGTCGGTGCTGTTCATCGATCTCGTCGGCTACACCTCGCTGTCGGAGTCCCGCGATCCGGAGGACGTGCGCGAGCTGCTCGGTCGCTACTTCGACTCGGCGCGGACGATCATCGATCGCTACGGCGGAACGATCGAGAAGTTCATCGGCGACGCGGTGATGGCGGTGTGGGGAGCGCCCGTCGCGCGCGAGGACGATGCCGAGCGGGCGGCGCGCGCCGCGCTGGAGCTGGTGGACGCGGTGGCGGCGTTCGGCGAGGAGGTCGGCGTGCCGGAGCTGCGCGCGCGGGCCGGGGTGGTGACCGGGCAGGCCGCGTCGCTTGCGAACCCCGGCGAAGGCATCGTCGTCGGCGATCGTGTGAACACAGCATCGAGGGCGCAGTCGGCTGCCGACCCGGGCACGGTCGTCGTGGACGACGTCACCCACGAGGTGACCTCGGCGGCGATCGCCTACGAGGACGCGGGCGAGCACGCGATGAAGGGCAAGTCCGAGCCGCTTCACCTGTGGCGCGCCGTGCGGGTGGTCGCCGGGGTCGGTGGAGCACAGCGCGAGCAGGGGCTGGAGGCGCCGCTCGTCGGGCGCGATGCCGACCTGCGCTTGCTGAAGGAGCTCTTCCACGGCGCGCTCGAGCGCCGCACCGCGCGCCTGGTGGCGGTTTCGGGGACCGCGGGGGTCGGCAAGACGAGGCTGCGCTGGGAGTTCGACAAGTACGCCGACGGGCTCGCGGAGACGGTGTTGTGGCACTCGGGGCGCTGCCTGTCCTACGGCGACGGGGTGGCCTACTGGGCGCTGGCGGAGATGGTCCGCCAGCGCCTCGGGATCCCCGAGGAGGCCCCGGCGCAGGAAGCCCACGCGAAGCTCGCGTCGGGGCTCGACCGCTGGGTGCCCGACCCGGCGGATCGCGACTTCATCACCCCCCGCCTCGGGGCGCTCCTGGGGGTGGCCGAGCCGGGGCTGGGCCGCGCGGAGCTGTTCGCCGGTTGGCGGATGTTCCTCGAGCGTCTCGCCGGGCACCTGCCGGTGGTGCTGGTGTTCGAGGACGTGCAGTGGGCCGACGAGGGGCTGCTGGACTTCATCGAGCATCTCCTGGACTGGTCGGCGGCCAGCCCGATCTTCATGCTCACGCTCGCTCGCCCGGACTTCGCCGCGCCGCGCGAGACCTGGCCGCGCCCTGCCGGCCGCCGCGGCGCGACGGTGCTGGAACTCGAGCCGCTCGACGACGGCGCGATGGCCAGGCTGCTCGACAGCCTCGTCGCGGGTCTGCCCGAGCAGGCGCGGGCGCAGATCATCGAGCACGCGGAGGGGGTGCCCTTGTATGCGGTCGAGACGATCCGCGCGCTCGCCAACCGCGGCGTGCTCGCCGAGCGCGACGGGCGCCTTGCCCTCGGCGGCGAGCTCGGCGATCTCGACGTCCCGCCGAGCTTGAGCTCGCTGCTCGCGGCGCGTCTCGACGCGCTCGAGCCCGTCGAGCGCGGGCTGGTGAAGGCGATGTCGGTGCTCGGCGGCGCGTTCCCCCGCTCGGCGGCGACCGCGCTGGGCGGCGTGCCGAGCGAGCAGCTCGACCCGGTCCTCGATGCGCTGGTGCGCAAGCAGGTCCTGCGCATCCGTGCCGATCCGCTGTCGCCGGACAGGGGCCAGTACGCGTTCGTGCAGGGCCTGCTGCGGACGGTCGCCTACGAGATGCTCTCGCGCCGGGAGCGAAAGCCTCGGCACCGCGCCGCCGCCGAGCATCTTCGTCGCGTGTTCCCCAACGACGGCGAGGAGGTGGCGGAGGCGATCGCCTCGCACTACCTCGACGCCTATCGCGCCGCCCGCGGCGACGAGGACGCGCCCGAGCTGCGGACCGAGACGATCGCGGCGCTGCGCCGAGCCGCGCAGCGCGCTGCGGGGGTCGGGGCCCCGGACTCCGCAGAGCGCGCCTACCGGACGGCGATCGAGCTCGCCGAGGAGAGCGGCGAGCGGATGGAGCTGACCCAGGCGGCCGCGGAGATGGCGCTGCAAGCGGGACATCTGGAGGCGGCGCTGGAGCTGTTCGAGGAGGTCGCCGCCTGGCATCGGGCGGGCGGGCGCGAGCGCGACGCCGCTCGCCTGGCAGGGCAGATCGGCCGGGCGCTCAGCCGGCTTGGACGTAACGAGGAGGCGATCGAGCGGATCACCCCCGCCCTGCGAGTGCTGGGCGCCGAGGAGCTCGATGCGGAGGTCGGTGCGCTCCACGCCGTGCTCGGCCACGCGCTGCTGTTCGCCGGGCACGACGAGCGGGCCGAGCCGACACTGGAGACCGCGCTGCGCATCGCCCAAGATCTGGATCTGCCCGCGGTGCTCAGCGGGGCGCTCATCGACAAGGGCCTCATCTGCCTGCAGAAGAGTCGCGTCGAGGAGGCGCGCGCGCTGCTCGGGGCGGCGGTGACGATCGCCGAGCGCAACGACCTTGCGGCGGAGCTCGTGCTCGCCCGCGGCAACAGCGGGAGCCTCGGCATGCAGTGGGATCTGCCGGAGGCGGCAGACCAGTACACCGAGACCCTCGCGCTGGCGCGCCGCCACGGCGACCGCTTCCAGGAGAGCGTCGCCGCCGGCAACCTCGCCTATCTGTACGTGTTCGCGGGGCGCTGGCAGGAGGTCGAGCGCTTGGCCTCCGAGCTGCTGGACGACTTCGGCGAGCGCCCGGGCGCGGAGTTCCTGCACTATCCCCTTGCGATCCTGCACACGCTGCGCGGCGAGCTCGACGGCGCCCGCGCCAGCTTCGGACAGATGGCCGCCTGGGAGCGCGGCGACGACGACGAGCTGCGAGCGATCCACACGTCTGTGGCGATTCGCGTGCACATGGCCGAAGGACGCGCCGAGGACGCGCTCGATCTTGGCAGCGCAATGCTCGCCCAGGCGATCAAGACGCTCGGCAGATCGCACGACACGGTGCGCAACGCCTGGCCGGACACGCTCGAAGCCGCCGTCGAGCTCGCTCGCTTGGACCTCGCCGGCGAGCTGCTCGCGCCGCTCTCCGAGCAGCCGCCCGGCCACATCCCGCCTTATCTTCGCGCCCATCTGGCCCGCGGCCGCGCGCTCGTCGCCGCCGCCGAGGGCGAGCACGGCGCAGCCGAGGCAGGCCTGATCGCCGCCGTCGAGGGCTTCGGCTCGCTCGGCTACCCCTACTGGCTGGCCAGCGCCCAGACCGATCTCGCCGCGTGGCTGATCAGCCAATCGCGAAGCAGCGACGCCGCGCCGCTGCTCGGCGAGGCGACGGCGACGCTCAAGTCGCTGGGTGCCGCCCTCGCGCTCGCCCGCGCGCAGGCGCTCCAGGTCTCGCAGGCCAACGCGATCGTCCCCTGACCGGGCGACCTGCACGAGCGATGCAAGGCGCTCACCTTGGCTGCGAGCTCTCGGCCTGTGGCCCGAAAGCGTCGCCCCCACTCTCCTAGACGACGAGGCTGTACTGTGTTCGCGAGCACGTGCGCGATGTCACAGACACGCGCAGGGACCGGCGGCATGATGTCCGTGCCGGTCGGTGTCATGGATGAGGCCGGGTTTGTCCGCCAGATGAAAAGCACGGAGGTGGCGTGATGGGAGCGTTCGAAGGTCAAGCGGGCATCATGCGCGGAGCCCCTGGCGTTTTGTCAAACGCCCCCAGCGCTTCGGCGCGCGGTGCGGCGGCGCGGACCGTGGGGGTGCGTGCGATGCTGGCACTCGCGGCACTGACGCTGATGCTCGGGGCCGCGCTCTATGAGGGCTTGGCCGGCGGTCGCGCCGCGGCGCCTGTGACGGTGCGCCCGCACGGCCTCTCGCAGCAGGGTCTCTCGAGCCTTCCGCTGGCGGCGCAGGGCCCGGTGTCCGAAGTGATGGGGGCGGCTAGCCCAAGCTATCGGCTCCGTGCGGCCCCCGGCGGGTTCAGGGCGACGAACCCGGCTCAGGACCTCAGCAGCAGCTTCACGAGCTCCGGGGTGACTGTGGCCTCGGGTGCGACGCGGCTGGGGCTCACCCTGCGCGGCGTGGGCTATGGCTCCGTGCTGACGGCGCTCGGGAGCGTCGTTCCGCGAGCTGACGGCAATCGTGTCCTCTACACGCACGCAGGGGTGAGCGAGTGGTATGCGAACGGGCCGCTCGGGCTCGAGCAGGGCTTCACGATCGCCAGGCAGCCCGCCGGACACGCGGCCGGCGCGCTGACGCTGTCGATCGCTCTCTCGGGCAACGCGCGAGCATCGCTTGGCAGCGGTGGGCAGAGCATTGCGCTGAGGGGTGCGGGCAAGACGGTCTTGCGCTACAGCGGCCTTTCCGCACACGACGCGCGCGGGCACCTGCTGCGCAGCTGGCTCGCGCTCGAAGGCGGGCGCGTCGTGCTGCGGGTGGACACAGGCGGCGCGCGCTACCCGCTGCGCGTCGACCCGCTCGTGCAGCAGGGCGGAAAGCTCACCGGCAGCGGCGAGAGCGGCAAAGGCCAGCTCGGATTCCGCGTGGCTCTGTCCGCCGACGGCGACACCGCCCTGGTCGGCGCGCCTCAGGACAACGGCGCCGTCGGCGCGGCGTGGGTGTTCACGCGCTCAGGCTCGACCTGGACGCAGCAGGGAGAAAAGCTCACCGGCGCCGGCGAGGCTGAAAAAGGCGAATTCGGCTACAGCGTGGCGCTGTCCGCGGAAGGCAGCACCGCGCTGATCGGCGGCGATAAAGACCACAGCTTCAGCGGTGCGGCGTGGGTGTTCACGCGCACCGGCGAAAAATGGACCCAGCAGGGCGAAAAGCTCATCGGCAGCGAAGAGGAACCGTCGCCCAGCGGCGTCTTCTTCGGCTACAGCGTGGCGCTGTCCGCGGAAGGCAGCACCGCGCTGATCGGCGGCCCTTTCGACAACGGCGAGGTCGGTGCAGCGTGGGTGTTCACACGCACGGGCGGAAAATGGAGCCAGCAGGGCAAGAAGCTCACCGGCGTCGGGGAGGGCGGCGAAGGCGAATTCGGCGCGAGCGTGGCGCTGTCGGCGAACGGCAACACCGCGCTGATTGGCGCACCGATCGAGCCTGGCGGCCCCGAACTCGGCGCTGCGTACGTGTTCACGCGCAGCGGCAGCAAATGGACCCAGCAGGGTGAAAAACTCCGGGGTACCGACCTCGTCAGCGAAAACCCGTTCTTCGGCGCGAGCGTGGCGCTGACGGCGAACGGCAACACCGCCCTGATCGGCGGCCCTGGAGACACCACCAACGTGGGCGCGGCGTGGGTGTTCACGCGCTCGGGCGAAGCGTGGAGCCAGCAGGGACCGAAGCTCACGGGATCCGGTGAGAGCGGCGAAGGGGACTTCGGGGACAGCGTGGCGCTGTCCTCCGAAGGCGCCGTCGCGCTGATCGGCGGCGGCTCGGACGACGGCAAGCTCGGCGCGGCGTGGGTGTTCACGCGCTCGGGCGAAGCGTGGAGCCAGCAGGGCTCGAAGCTCACGGGCGCCGGGGAGAGCGGCGAAGGCCGGTTCGGGCACGGCGTGGCGCTGTCCGCAGAGGGCAACACCGCGCTCGTGGGCGGGCCGTACGACAGCGCCGAACTCGGCGCCGCATGGGTGTTCGTCGCCGGCCCCACCGTGACGACCGGCTCCGGCTCGGAAGTGACGCCGAGCTCGGCGACGGTGAGCGGGACGGTGAACCCCAACGAAGAAAACGTCACCACGTGCAAGTTCGAATACGGCACGACGACCTCGTACGGCACCACCAAGACGTGTACGCCTTCGCCCGGCTCGGGCGCCAGCCCGGTGGCGGTGTCGGCGTCGCTCGGGGAACTGAAAGCGGACACGACGTATCACTTCCGTGTATCGGCGACCAACGAACGCGGCACGAGCACTGGAGCCGACGCAACGTTCACGACGCTCGCCACGAGCAAATTCGCCGAAACCAAAGAAGAAAGCAAACCGGCTGAAGCGAAAGACGGGGAACTGACGGCGAAGGCCAGCGAAGGCACCGGCAAGATCACGGTCGGGCCATACGGAGAAGACATCGGTGGGCCGGGGCTGCCGAAGAGCGCCGGTAAGTATCTCGACGTGTACCACGCCGCCGGCGCCACGTTTAAGAAGGTCGAAATCAAGGACTGTGAACTGGGCGGCGCGAAGACGATCTGGTGGGACAACCCCGCGGGCACGTGGGAACCGATCTCTGAACCGCCTGCGCTCTACAGCGAAGGATCGCCCGCGTGTATTACGGTGACGATCACGGAAAGCACGACGCCGAGTGTCGCGCAGCTGACGGGGACCCGCTTCGGGACCCGTTTCGGAGAGCTCCCGGGACCGCTTGAGTACGGCAAATGCGAGGCCCAGAAGGATGGCTACTACGGAGAAGACAGATGCCTGGAGCCGGATGTCAAGAACCACGAGGACAAGGGCAAATACGAATGGCACGCGGACCCAGTTGGATGCTTCGCCAAGAAGGATGGCGACTACTCGGATGCGGAATGCATGAAACAGGACGTCAAGAAGGGCAAGCCGAAGGGGAAGTACGAAGACGGAGGAAGCACCGAATTCCAGGGCACGGGCACCGTCGCCAAGTTCGAAATCGAATCCCTGGGGACGCTGGAATGCAAAGCGAGCACGTCGCTGGGTGACGCCAGCGGGCAGAAAGCAGGCCACGACACGATCACCTTCACGGGTTGCAAGCTGGCGAGCAGCGAATGCGCCAGCGTGGGCGCGCCGGCGGGGACGATCGATACGGCCCCGCTCGAAGCCTTCATCGAAGACGAAGGCGAACAGGTGGACACCGAAGTGTTCCAGGAACCCCAGGACCCGCTCATGACGTTCACATGCGGCAGTGAACACTACACGCTGACGGGCGGCTTCCGTGGCGAAACGACCGGAGGCATCAACGCGATGAGCCTGACCAGCGAAACGGTGTTCGGGGCGCACGTGGGCGAACAGGAGCTCGAGACCACCGTCGGCGCGAAAGAGCACAAGACCGTGATGACCGCGACGTTCAAATCCACCTACGTACACGAAATCGAGATCGACACGGTGTCCGGCAAGCCATGATGACGCTGTGTCCAAGGGCACTGCCGTGGCGTGCACTGCTGGCTGTCGCGGCGCTGTCGCTGGCGCTCGCGGCGGCGCTGTACGAGAGCGTGCCGGGCGGGGACTCCCCGCCGCGCGCGGTTGCGAGCGCCCCCACGCTCCCGCGCTCGCCGGGCACCTCGCGCGCGGGTCTTCTGAGCGTTCCTGCGGCGGCGCAGGGATCCCTATCCTCGGCGCTGGGCGGCGATAGCGCGGTCTACCGAGTCAGCGCCGCGGCCCGCGGGTTCAGGGCGGCGAGCCCGGCACAGCATCTGAGCGCCAGCTTCACGGCCTCCGGGGTGCTGGTGAGCGCGGGTGCGACGCGACTGGGACTCAGCCTGCGTGGCGTGGGCTACGGGTCCTCGCTGAGGACGCTCGACGGAGTCGCGCCGCGCGCTCACGGAAACCGTGTGCTCTACGCGCACCCTGGCGTTGGCGAGTGGTACTCGAACGGACCGCTCGGCCTGGAGCAGGGCTTCACGATCGAGGCGCCGCCGAGGGGGCGCGTCGAGGAGCCGTTGACGCTGTCGATCGCGCTCTCCGGCAACGCCCGCGCATCGCTCGCGAGCGGTGGCCAGAGCGTCACGCTGACTCGTGCGGGCAGGAGCGCGCTGCGCTACACGGGCCTGTCCGCGACCGACGCGCGCGGACACCTGTTGCATAGCTGGCTGGGGCTCGAAGACGGCCGGATCCTGCTGCGCGTGGACGCGAGCGGTGCACGCTACCCGCTGCGGATCGACCCGCTGCTGCAGCAGGGCGAAAAGCTCACCGGCGCAAAAGAGAGCGGCGACGGCACCTTCGGCTACAGCGTGGCGCTCTCCGCCAACGGCCACACGGCGCTGATCGGCGGCCCCGACGACAACGGCGGCGTGGGCGCGGCGTGGGTGTTCACGCGCTCGGGCTCGACCTGGACGCAACAGGGCGAAAAGCTCACAGGCGGCGAAGAGATCGGCGACGGCGACTTCGGCGCTCGCGTGGCTCTGGCGGCCGACGGCGACACGGCGCTGATCGGCGGACCCGACGACAACGGCGGGGTGGGCGCGGCGTGGGTGTTCACGCGCTCGGGCTCGAGCTGGACGCAGCAAACCAAGCTGGTGGCCAAAGGCGAGGTCGGCGCCGGCCTGTTCGGCACGAGCGTGGCGCTCTCCGGAGACGGCGAAACGGCTCTGGTGGGAGCCCCCGATGACAAGAGCTGCGTCGGGGCCGCGTGGGCGTTCACCCGCTCCGGCTCCACGTGGACGAAGCAGAAGGAATTCACCGTCGAACAAACCGAATGCCCCACGCCGGACAGCGTCAAGGATTGGGGCACCAGCGTCGCCCTGTCCTACGACGGGAACACCGCTCTGGTGGGCGGTCCCCCTCCGGGGCCGTTCAGCGAGGGAGGCTTCTGGGTGTTCACGCGCTCCGGCTCGACGTGGACCAAACAGGCCGAATTCCAAGACGAATACGGCGATGGCGTGGCCCTGTCCGACGACGGCGACACTGCGCTGGTCAGCGGTCTCGCTGCGAACCTCCACTCGGGGGCCGCCCAGGTGTTCACGCGCTCGGGCTCGACCTGGAGCCCGCAGGGCCCGCAGCTGACCAGCGGCAGCGAAGGCGGCCTGTTCGGCGCGAGCGTGTCCCTGTCTGGCAACGGCAACACGGCGCTGGTCGGCGCGCCCTCCGAAACGCTCGAAGTGGGCGCGGCGTTCCTGTTCACGCGCGAAGGCGGCGAATGGCCCCTGCACGGGGAAAGGCTCACCGGCGCCAAAGAGGCCGGCGACGGCCGGTTCGGCAACGGCGTGGCGCTCTCGGAAGGCGCCGCCGCCGCCGTGATCGGCGGACCCGCGGACAACGGCTCGGTTGGCGCAGCGTGGGTATTCGTGACCGGACCGACGGTCGAAACCGGCTCCGCGTCGGAAGTGAAGCCGACGTCGGCGACGGTGGGCGCGAGCGTGAACCCCAACGAAGAAACGGTCAGCGAATGCAAGTTCGAATACGGCACGACGCCGTCCTACGGGAAAAGCGCGCCCTGCGCGTCTTCGCCCGGCTCGGGTGGCAGCCCGGTGGCGGTGTCGGCGCCGCTCACCGGCCTCGTCGCCGACACCACCTACCACTTTCGCATCACCTCGACCAACGGTGGCGGCACCAGTCACGGCGCAGACCGGACGTTCACAACGCTGGCCACCAGTGCGTCCGGCGAAACGAAAAGCGCGAAAAAACCTGCGGAAGCCACCGACGGCCAGCTCTCGGTGATCGCCAGTGGCGGTACCGGCACCGTCACGGTCGGGCCGTACGGCGCAGACATCGGCGGTCCCGCGCTGCCCAAGAGCGCCGGCAAGTACATCGATGTCTATCGCGCCGCGGGCGCCAGCTTCACGGAAATCGACATCAAGGACTGTGAACTGGGCGGCGGCAAGACGATCTGGTGGGACAATCCAGCGGGCACGTGGGAACCGATCTTCGAACCGCCGGCGGCCTATAGCGAAGGGCCGCCCGCTTGCATCACGGCGACGATCACCGAAAGCACGACCCCCAGTGTCGCGGAGTTGACGGGGACTCGCTTCGGGACCCGCTTTGGCGAGCTCCCGGGCGCGCTGGAGTATGGCAAATGCGAGGCCAAGAAGGATGGCTACTACGAAGAAGATACGTGCCAGAAGCCAGATTCGAAAAACAAAGGCACCGAGACGAAGGGCAAGTTCGAATGGTACGCCAATCCCGTGGCATGCTTCCCCGAGAAGGACGGCTACTACTCCGAAGCGGCCTGCCAGACCCCGGACGTGAAGAAAGGCAAGCAGAAGGGTAAGTTCGAAAGGGGAAGCAACGGCTTCACGGCCACCGGCGGCCTGGCCAAGTTCGAAATCAGCTCGGTGGGGACGCTGGAATGTAAAACAAGTGAATCCACGGGCGAACTGACGGGGCAGAAAACGGGCAGGGGCACGGTGACCTACAGGGGTTGCAAGCTGGGCAGCAGCGAATGCGCGAGCACGGGCGAAGCCGCCGGCACGATCAAGACCGATCCGCTGGAAAGCTTCCTCGAAGAAGAAGGGGAGAAGGTCGATACGGAATTCTTCCAGGACCCGATCATGAGCTTCCGCTGCGCGACTGAAGAATACGTGCTGAAGGGCGGGTTCCGCGGCGAAACGGCCGGCGATCAAGACGTGATGAGCGCCACCAGCGAATCGGTGTTCAGGGCGGGAGTCGGTGAACAGGAACTCGAGACCGAGGTGCGCGGAAAAGAAGACAAGACGGTGATGACGCAGTCCGAGCTGACGACGAGCGCACAGGCGATGGAGGTCAACACGAGCTTTCCCTCCAAGAACTAGCTCTTGTGCTTGTCGCTCGCCTCGAGCCTGTCGGCGAGCGACCGCGTATGCGAGACCGGGCGCCCGCCGAGCGAGGACTGAAAGCTCAGCGTCGCCGTTACGGGCAGGCCGTGACGCTTCGCGAGCGCGTTCTTCAGCGCCCGTCCAGCCGATGCGCCCGGCTTGACCGTGAAGCTGACGGTGCCCGCGGCGGCGACGGCGATGCTGGCGGTGGCGAACACGATCTTCGCCGGGCGGCATCTGCCTTTGAGCAGGATCCGACCGGCCCCGCACTTCTCCGCGCTCGCCCGGAAGGCGCCAAATCTGCCGTTCGGGAAGGTGAGCAGCCAGCTGAGCCTGCCCGGGCCGAGGACGGAGACGGTGAAGGCGATGGCCCCCGTCCTGCGATTCACGCGCGGCTTGCCAAGCAGGGTGAACGCGCTGTCGGGTGTGAGCACCGGCGTCAGCGATGACGTGAACGAGAGCGTCGAGGAAGACGGTTCGGTCCCTTCGACCGACGGGCTGGCGCTTGGCGGTGTGGCGCTCACGGTGAACGACTGCTGTGCTTCCGGGGCCGCTTCGTATTCGTCGTTGCCTGCCTGCCTCGCCGTGATCGTGCATGTCCCTGCGCCGCTGAAGCTCACAGCCGATTCCGTCGGCGTTTCCGTGAGGATGCACACGGATCCCGGCTGTGCAGCGAGAGTCACGGGCAGTCCGGAGGAGGCGGTGGTGGTCACCGCGTAGACAGATCCCCCGACGGTCGCTGAGCTCGGCGCGGTGGAGGTGAATTCAATCGTCTGCGCTTTCTCGCTGACCTTGAACGACTGCTGCGCCGGGGGCGCGGACTTGTAGTTGGAGCTGCCGGCCTGGTTGGCTTCGATCGTGCACGTTCCCTGCGCCAGGAAGCTCGCCGTCGCGCCTTCCAGCGTGCACACTGCGGGTGTCTGCGAGGAGAACGACACCGCCAGCCCGGAGGAGGCGGTGGCGGTCACCGCGTAGACGGGTCCGCCGACGGTCGCCGGGCTCGGCGCGGTCGAGGTGAACGAGATCGCCTGCGAGCCCCGGCCCACGGCGAAGGACTGGTGCGCCTGGGGGGCTGCTTTGTAGGCGCCGTCGCCGGCCTGGTTGGCGTCGATCGTGCACGTTCCCGCGCCGATGAAGCTGACGGTCGATCCCGCCACTTCGCACACGAACGGGCTGCCCGAGGTGAAGAACGGCGCGAGCCCCGAAGAGGCCGTGGCGGCGACCGCGTAGGCGTCCCCTGCGACGGTCGCCTTTTCCGGCGCGTCAGAGGTGAACTCGATCGTCTGCACGGCCTTGCCCGGTTCGCCGGTGGGTTCGAACGCGCCCAGTCCATCGGGCGTGCCCACGCCCGATGGGCCGTCGTAGCCCGGACCGGCGACGCAGATGGCCGCGCCCGAGCAGCTCGCGCCCTCTTCGGCCACCGTACAGCCCGACAGCCCTTCGGCGGTGACCCGCTTGGTGCATTCCCCGTCGGAGCCGGATTCCACATCGTGCAGCGACGCGGCGCTCGCCCGCTCGTTTTCATACAGGGTCTTCGCCGGGTATTCGACGCCGCCGGCGCCCCCTGCGAGAGCGAAGGTCGCGGCGATCAGCGGCGAGGAGAGGCTCGTGCCGCCGATCGTCCGCCAGTAGTGGGCCGTGCCGTTGACGGGAGTGGAGTCGTAGACGGCGACCCCCGTGTAGGGGTCGGCGTCGGCGGCGACGTCGGTGAGGGCCCGATGCGAACCGCAGCCGACGGACGGCCAGTCGGCGTCTTGGAGCTGCCAGGGCGGGGCGGCGAAGGAGGAGCTGCAACCGCTGCCCGTGGCGCCGTACCCGTTCCAAACGAGCTCGCTCTCCCACGTGTTCTCCGGGGCGCTCAGTTCCAGGTGGGTGCCGCCCACGGCGATCACGTGCGGGGAGGAGGCGGGGTAGTTGACCGAGCCCCTTTCGATTTCTTCCGGTGCGGGTTCTCCCGAGAAGCCCCAGTTGAGGTAGCCGTAGTCGCCGGCGGCGGCGGTGATCACGACGCCCGGGTGGTCGAACGCTGCGCTGTCGCTCGCCGGCTCGGACCCGTACCACGAGTTCGAGATCTCCGTGGCGCCCATCGCCACCGCCCGATCCTCAGCCGTTTCGAGGTCGCTGTATTTCAGCGAGCTCGCCTCCACCAGCAGGATGCGACAGTTCTGGCAGACCGCGTGGGCGATCTCGACGTCGAGCGATATCTCCACCGCGGCTTCGCCGTTCGGTTCCGGGAGCGGCTTGTGCTTGCCTTCCTGGTTGACCTTGGTGAAACAGCCATTCGCCTTGGTGCACGCGGGAAGGTCGAATTCTTCGTCATAGACCTTCAGGTCCTTTTCGGCCGTGGGGTCGTCGTAGGCGTCGACCAGCGCGATCGTCTGCGTCTGTGCGGACGCGGTGGTCGTGGGCAAGGCGTAGGCGCTGTGCAGGTCCTGCGGTCGCAGTCCCCAGCAGCCTTCGGCGGCGATCGGCGGCTCGCATTCGCCCGCGGCGCCGTCGCCGGCTCTCGCCGGCGCGCTCTCCGTCATCCCGATGGGGTGCTCGCGCGCCCGCGCCGCCTGCGTCAGCCCCACGAGTTCCACCGCCGCGCAGCTCGCGCGGCCGGGGGCGGGGGGCCGGCACACCGGGCGTGCCGCGTAGTCGGACGCAGGCAGCGGCGAGAGCTCTTGCGCCCCCGCCCTCGAGGCGGGCCACGCAAACGACTGCGCCATGAGCGCCAGCAACAACAGGGCTCCTGTGAAGAGTGGCAAGGTGGCGCGGGAGCGCGCCGTCGCGGTCATTTCGTTCACCGTCCTACAAACGCTAGCCGGGCGCAGGCCCTTCCTCTCCCTCTTCCTCGTCATCCTCCTCCCCTGCGTACAGCGACTCGCGCGCGAGCTCGCGGGCCTTGCCGTCGAACAGCTTGATCTCGAGCAGGTCGTGGCGGTAGTCGTCGGGGGCGATCAGCGTGAAGCGCTCGTCGATCAGCACGCACTGGTCGACCGCGAGGTCGGCGAGCTCGGCCGTGACGATCTCTCCCGCCGGCGATCAGTGGCCGGCCCCAGACGAGCGTCATCGCCGCCACCGCGCCGGTCTCGCCGCGCCAGGCGCCGATGATCTCGTCGCAGAGGTCGAGCGTCCAGTCGGGGTTGCGCTCGGCGGTCTCGTCGGTGAAGTCGACGTGCGCGGAGAGCTCGCTGGGCTCGTCGTCGTCGAGTCCCGGCAGGAAGCGGACGTAGCCGAACAGCTCGTACCCCGTGGAGGTGAGCGCCGTGCCGGGGACGTAGGTGTGTCCGTGCCACGTGCGGTCGGGATACCACGCGATCGCGCCCCGGCTCGCCGAGGTCCTCGTCGCTCGTCGAGCCGCAGCGCGGCGCTGAGGAACTCCTGCGACAGCCGCTCGGCCCAGCGGCCGTACGGCAGCTCCTCCTGCGGCGGCTCGGCCGCGAAGCGTGGTAGGAAGCGTTCCTCGGGCGGCCATCGTGCCCGTCGAGCGTAGAGACCGCTCACGCCTCCCGCAGCACGGCCGCGGCGTGCTCGGGCGCGACGATGTTGAGGTTGACGTCGGTCGACAGCTCGAGGCCCGCCAGGTGGGTGAGGCGCGGCATGCATGTCGATGCGCCAGCAGAAGTCCTCGGTGCCGCGCGGCGCCGTGCGCACCCACAGGTTCAGCGGCGGGCTCGAGCCGAGGTAGCGCGCCAGCCGGCACAGGCCGTCGTGCAGCAGCGACGCGCCGGATGGTCCGTCGATCCTCGAAGCGCGCGCGCGGCGTGCGCGGCGCGAGCATCAGCTGGAAGGGAAGGCGCGAGGCGTAGGGGGCCATCAGCACGGCCTCCTCGTCGATCGCGACGATCCGCTCGCGCCGGCGCACCTCCTCGGCGACGAGATCCCCGAGCAGGCTCTGGCCCATCGTGCGTGTCGTGTACGCGCTCGCGCGCTCGCGCTCGCGCGCGACGGTCGCCGGCACGAAGTCCAGCGCGTACAGCTGGGCGTGCGTGTGCGGCAGCGAAGCGCCCGCCTCGCGGCGCTCGTTGACGATCAGCTGCACGCAGGCGCTGCCGGCGTGCGCGCGCATCCGCTCGCGCCAGGCGTCCACCGCGCCGATCACCTGCTCGCGCGCGAGCTCCGCCAGCGAGAGCACCGACTGCGGCCCGTTGATGATCACCTCGTGTGCGCCGCTGGCGGGCAGCGACTCGAACAGCTCGGGCGCGCCACGCCCCACGCGCGTCGCCGCGCCGCTCGCGCGGGCATCGCTTTTTGCCCCGCCGTCGTGCGCACCGTCCCTCTCCCCGTCCCGGGACGATGCGGCGGCGATCAACGCCGGGAACAGGTTGGGGACCACGCGCACCGTCCAACCGGGAGAGTTGGCGGGGCCGCCGCCGGGACGCACGGCGTAGAGCTCCGGGGGCGTGCGGTCCTCGTGGCCCTCCGCGAACGGGTCGTCGCTCGGCATCGATCGGCTCCGGCGGCGCGCAGCGCGGCTCGCCGCCGGGGCGCAGGGAGCGCTCGCCGGCGACGATCGTCCTGTGCCCGCTGAGCGGGTCGATCCGCAGCTCCTGCATGCTCACGCGTCCAGCGCGTAGCGTCTGACGTCGGCTTCGAGCTTGGCGACGCTGGGGTAGGGGCCCTGGTGGATGAACTCGCCGCCGGCGCGGTCGATGAAGACGGTGACCGGCGTGAACGGGGAGTCGGTGATCGCGACGCCCGCCTGCCCGCTGGGGTCGTAGTAGCTGGGGTAGCTGACGGGGAAGGAGCGCAGGAAGGCGAGCGCTTCGGTGTGGCTGCCCTCGCTGGAGTCGATGCCGATGAACGCCACCTCGCGACCGCGGGAGAGGGAGACACGCTGGAGAATCGGAAACTCCGCACGGCAGGGTACGCAGCACGACGTCCACTTGTTGATCACCACCGGCGTCCCGCGCAGCCGCTCGAGCCTGGCGCGCAGGGCGGGCAGTCCCCCCGGGAGCAGCTCGCTGGCCTGCGCGTGCAGCGCCGCGAGCGCCGGCGGCGCGCCCGCGAGGCGCCGGCGCATCTGCGCGAGCGTGAGCTTGGACGCGGCGACGGGCGGCGGCGAGGAGCCTCCCAGCTCGAGCAGGCCGACGCCACGAGCACGAGCACGGCGACCCCGACGGCCGCGATCGACAGGCGCTTGAAGCTCATCGCCGTAAGGGTGCCAGATGGCGGCCACTGACAATCCCGCCTGCGCGTGCTATATCCTGGAAGAACACGTTTCAGTCGGGTTGCCACGGGCATCCGGCGAAGGGCGCCGTAGGGCGGCGCATCCGGTCGCATCGAAGCTCGCCTTCGGTGGCGGCTCTATCTCGAAGTCCACAGCCTCAATGGCCGAGTCCACCTCAGTGGCCCTCGCGGCCGCGACCATTCCGAGTCCCGCGGAGATAGCTCGCGCGGAGAAGTTCGTGCGCGAGCGCTTCGTCCACGAGGGCGAGGACCCGGCGGTGGCGCTCGCGCCGGGGACCCCGCGCAGGCGCGCGCTCGACCAGGCGCTGGCCGAGCTCGGGGAGGACCCGAAGGCGAAGAGCCCCTCGACGGGGTGGCGTCGCGAGTTCTCGCTGCTGCTCGGCCTGGAGCGGCTGCTCTCCGAGGAGGAGCCGACGCTGGTCGACGGGACGGTTCTGTCCGCCCATCAGGTGGACGCGCTGTCGGGCACGCTGACGGCGCTGCTCGCCGAGGCGCAGCGGACGGCGCTGGGCGCGAACGGACGCGCCGTCGCCGCCAGCTCGGCCTCCCCCGAGCTGCTGGCCTCGGCGGACATCCTCGGGGGCGATGACGCGGCCTCCGCGGATGCCGGGGGGAAGGCGGCAAACGGGGCCGCGTCGGCCGAGCAGGGCGCGAACGGCGTCGCGCAGCGAGACGCCGCATCGGGGGACGTGGACGAGGAGGAAGAGGACGAAGAGGACGAGGACGACGAGGACGACGACGAGGACGACGAGCTCGGCCCGGTGCAGCGTGCGGCGCCGGATGAGGAGGACGACGAGGACGACGAGGAGGAGGACGAGCTCGACGCGGCCGACGAGGACGAGGACGAGGACGAGGACGAGCAGGAGGAGGAGCTGGAGCTCCAGGGAGACTCCGACGAGGAGCCCCGCGACTGGGTCGACGAGGAGGACGACGAGGAGTCGCTGGCGGAGCAGCCCGAGGACCCGAACGCGGCGAAGCGCTTCTGGTTCGAGCACGCGACCGGCGCCGGCAAGACGGTCGCGGCGCTGGGCTTCGTGGAGGCCTCGCACACGGGCGGCGTGCTGATCCTCACCCACCGGCGCAACCTCGTCGACCAGTTCCTCGGCGAGCTGCGCGACCGCGGCTACTCCACGCGCATCAGTCGCCCGCTGCTGAAAGGCGAGGACTCGGTGAAGGGCCCGGTGACGGTGGAGACCTACCAGTGGTTCGTGCGCAACGCGGGGAAGATCTCGAGCGCGTACACGATCGTGATCTGCGACGAGGCGCACACGGCGCTGGGCGAGAAGACGAGCGGCGCGATCCGCGAATGGACGGGGCCGATCTTCATCGGCATGACGGCCACCGGCGCGCTGATCGCGCGCCACGTGACCGACCTGTTCCCGACGCAGACCTCGCGCTTCGACCTCGCGCAGGCGGCCCGCCGGGGCGTGATCGCGCCGCTTCGCTGCGTGCGCATCTCCCCCGGGGTGGGCGTGCGGACGATCGCGAAGGTGCCGCTGCGCCGCGGCGAGGTGGACACGGAGTTCGACCAGGACGAGCTGGCGAAACTGCTCGACCAGCAGCCGTTCAACGTGGCCGTGGCGAACCTCTACAAGACCCGCTTCAACGGCGTCCCCGGCGTGGTGTACGCGGCGGGCGTGCGCCACGCGTACAACCTCGCGGAAGCGTTCCGCGCGGAAGGCATCAAGGCGCAGGCGGTCTCCGGCGAGACGCCCAAGCGCGAGCTCGTGGGCATCCTCGCGCGCTACGAGCGCGGCGACATCGACGTGCTGATCAACGCCCAGCTGCTGGCCGAGGGCTGGAACAGCCCGCGGGCGACCGTCTGCGTGCACCTGGCGCCGACGGCCTCCAAGCGCATCTACCAGCAGCGTGTCGGGCGCGTGACGCGCCGTCACCCGGGCAAGGAGGCGGGTCTGGTCGTGGACTTCGTGCATCCCGCGACCAAGCACGACGACCCGGTCGTGACGCTGCACTCGCTGCTCGACAGGGATGTCTATAGAGGGGGGGCGATCGTGGTGGGGCCCGTGCGGCGCGGGCGCGGCCGGCGGATGCGCGTGGAGCGCCGCGTGCTGCCGGTGTGCGCGGAGGAGGAGCGCCGCTTTCAGGTGTTCGAGCGCGAGCTGTGGCGGATCGCGGTCGAGCACCTCGACTACGGCGAGCAGCACCTGTGGGCGGCGCTCGCCGGCGCGCGCGTGGCCCCGAACGGCTGGCGCAGGGCGCGGGCGATGCTGCACTTCGACCGCAGCGGCGAGCTGAAGAGCCGCTTCCTGATCACGGCGGTCAAGCGCAACAAGAACCCGCAGCTGCGACTGCGCGCGCTTACCGACATCGCGGCGCTGCGCGACCCGGACGCGTTCGACGAGGCGATCGACATCATCGGCGGCTGGCCGCGCGAGGAGCGCAAGGAGGCGACGAAGATCATGCTGCGCGCGCTCGTCGAGCGGCGGATCGGCCGGCGCGACCAGGCGAACGCGTGGATCTGGCGGCTGGCCGAGTACACGCGCGACGTGCACGAGGAGTACGCCGTGCAGCGCTGGCCGGAGACGAAGCGGCTGCTGGGGCTGCTTGTGAACTCCGCGGGCGGAGCCCACGCGCGCAACGCGCGGCGCCTGATCCACGCGGCGCGCAAGCAGGACCGCCGCCTGGCGGCGGCGCTGCTGGCGGCCGCGCTCGCGCACACCCCCGAGGCCGAGGAGGCGCTGCGCGGCGCCCGCACGCGGATGGCCCGCAAGCCGCCGGCGCTCGCCCGCGAGCTGCTGCGCAACTTCCCCAAACGCCGCGCGCGCAACGCGCGGCGCAGGCGCAAGGGCACGGGCAACGGATCGGCCCAGAACGGCCGCGCTGCGCAGACGGGCGAGGCGACGGCGGTAGCCGGCGAGCTGTAGGCGCTCTCCTCCCGGCCGCCCCTACCCGCCGATCTCGCCCAGGTGCACCTCGCCCGCGCCGAGCTCCGTGCGACCGCCGTCGTCGAGGGCGACGATCAGGCGCCCCTCCCCGTCGATGCCCTCCGCGCGCCCGCGTCCGTCTGCCCACGCGATCTGGCGCCCGCGCAGGGCGTCGCGCCTGCGCCAGGCCTCGAGCGTGTCTTCGGCGGGCTCGTCCAGCCGCCGCTCCAGGGCGTCGAGCAGCCGCGCGAGCGTGGGCTCGATGTCGTCTGGGCCGAGGCCGAGCGTCGCGGCGGTGTGCCGCAGCTCTGCCGGCAGGTCCTCCAGCCGCACGGCGACGTTCAGGCCGATCCCCAGCACCGCCCAGCCCTGCTGCGGGCGGGCCTCGACGAGGATCCCCGCGAGCTTGGCGAGGGGTCCCTCGGCGCTTGCCCCGTCTTCCTCGCCCACGGGCTCCCCCTTCCCCTCCCCCTCCGGGGACGATGCGACGACGACGTCGTTCGGCCACTTGATCTGCGCGCGCTCTCCGGCGACGTCGCAGACGGCGACGGCGGCGATCAACGGCAGCAGCGTCGGCGGCGAGCGCAGGAGCAGGGACATCAGCAGCGAGCTGCCCGCCGGAGCCGACCAGCGCCGTCCCTGGCGTCCGCGTCCGGCGGTCTGCTCTGAGGCGGTCACGAGCGCTCCGTGCGGAGCGCCGGCGATGGCCAGCTCGCGCGCGCGGTCGTTGGTCGAGCCGGTGCGCCGCAGATGCACCCGCGGACTGCCGCATCGTCCCCGTAGGGGGACGGCGGGGCCGGCGCTCGTCATTGGGGTGTGTGAGTCGGGCGCGGTCGGGGGGCCGCTCACACGGGGCGCACTGTCAGCTCGTCGTCCGCGTCGGCCCCCAGCAGCTCGGCGGCGGAGCCGCGGTTGACGGCGAGGGCCACCATCCGCGTGGCGTCCTCGTAGATCAGCAGCTCGCCGGGCGTCACCTCGGCGAACGTAGCCGCGTAGCGCGCCGTGCGGGCGGCGCCCTCGTGGCTGACGGTCAGCGTGTCGCCGAGCCGGGCGCCGAGCGAGGTGAGCTGCTCGTGGGCGGCGTCCAGGATCAGGTTGCCGAACGTGTCGCTGCGCAGCACGTGCACGGTGAGGATGTCGTCGCTCACATGCGCCGTCGGCAGCCCGAAGCGGCGCACCTGCTCCACCGGCAGCGGCTCGCCGACGGCCTCCAGCGGCTCCCCCGCCGCCAGCGCAGCCGCCACCGGCGCGAACACGTCGCGGCCGTGGAACGTGCGCGAGACCGGCTCCAGGCGCTCGGGGGAGTGGCCGATGTCGACCACCTCGGCGACGCCCCCGAGGCGCTCCACCGCGGGCATCAGAAGGCCGTTGTCGGGCCCCACGAACAGGCGATCCTGCTCGACCGCGCGCAGCGCGATCGAGCGGCGGGCGTGCCGTCCGACGGCGCTCACGCCGGGGTCCACGACGGCGAGATGGACGCCGGCCGGCAGGAACGGGACGGCCGAGCGCAGCACGATCGCGCCCGCGCGGACGTCATGGCGGGGGATCGAGTGCGTCAGGTCGATCACGCGCGCGCTCGGGCAGCGACGCATGATCACGCCGTGGCAGACGCCGACGAACTCGTCGAACAGGCCGTAGTCCGAGAGGAAGGTGACTACGGGCGGAGGCTCTCTATCGTGGTTCATCGTTCGCTCTACGGGCTGCGTCGGCGAGCAACGCGTCGATCATGCCCTCCACATCATGACGTTCGGCCTGGACGTCAGGCCGAACGCCATGCTCACGGAGCGTGTCGCTGGTTACGGGACCTATCGAAACTGTACGGGTATCTGCGGACAGCCCGCCGCCGTCGCCGCCGACGGCCTCCAGGAAGAAACGGACGGTCGAGGACGAGGTGAACGTCACGTAGTCCGCCCCCCGCAGCGCCCGCAGCTGCTCCTGGGAAAGGGGCTCGGCGACGGTCTCGTACAGCGCCAGCACGTCCACCTGCGCGCCCCGCGCGCGCAGGGCGTCGGGCAGAACGTCGCGCGCCTCGCGCGCCCGCGCGATCAGCGCCCGCTCGACGGGCAACTCGGACAGCGCCTGCACGAGCGACTCGGCGACGGCGCGCTCGGGGAGGATGTCCGCGACGACGCCGTGCTCGGCGAGCGCACTCGCGGTGGCCGCGCCGACCGCCGCGACCCGCGCGCCGGCGAGCGCACGGGCGTCACCCGGCGGATGGACCCCGTCGTCGAGGCGCGCGAACAACTCCTCGACGCCGTTGGCGCTGGTGACGCACACTAGGTCATACGGCGAGGGGTCTAGCGGCGGGCCGGGCAGCGGCCGGGTGCGGATGACCGGTGCCTGTATGACGCTTGCGCCGAGGGCTTCCAGGCGACGCGCGAGGCCGCTCGCCTGTGAGCGCGCACGGGTCACCGCCACGGTGAGGCCGAGCAGCGGGCGCTCGGGAAGCCACGCGAGCTGCTGCGCGAGCGCGGCGACGGGGCCGACGACGGTGATCGCCGGGGCCCGGACGCCGGCGTCGCGCGCGATCTGCGCGATCGTCGCGAGCGTCCCCGTCACGGTCCGCTGGCGGGGAAGCGTCCCGGCTTCCACCACAGCGGCCGGCTGCTCGGCCGGGCGCCCGCCGCCGATTAGCGACGCCGCGATCTCCTCCAGCCGGCGAACGCCCATGTACAGCACCAGCGTTCCCGGGAACTCCGCCAGGGCCCGCCAGTCGATCGCCTCCTCATAATCGTCTTCGTCATCCGCCGCGGCGTCCCCACGGGTCTGGCCCGTGACGAGCGCGACCGCCCGCGCAAGCCCGCGATGGGTGACGGGGATGCCGGCGTACGCGCTCGCCGCCACGCCCGCCGTCACGCCGGGGACGACCTCGAAGGGAATCTCCGCCGCCAGCAGCGCGAGCGCCTCCTCGCCGCCACGGCCGAACACGAACGGGTCGCCGCCCTTCAGTCGCACGACCGTCCGCCCGCCGCGCGCGCGCTCGACCATCAGCGCCTCGGTCTGCTCCTGCGCCACCGACGGCCCGCCGCCCTCCTTGCCCACGTACAGCAGTTCCGCGTCCGCGCGCGCGCCGTCGAGCGCCGCGTCCGGGATCAGGCGGTCGTACAGGATCACGTCCGCCTGCGCGATCAGCTCGAGGGCGCGGGCGGTCAGCAGGCCCGGGTCGCCGGGGCCGGCGCCGACGAGGTAGACCTTCCCGCTCACCGGCTAGCTAGGCGAGCGGTGAGGGCTAACCGACACGGGTTGGGTCGCTACGGCGTTGCGCGCTAACCCAGCCGGCGGGGTCGGCGTCCCACTCGTGACCGCTATCGGCGATCGACCCCAGACCGACTTCGATGTCTTCCCGTCGCCGCTCATCATCCAAGGCTCTGCGCAGAGTCGCGGTGATGAACATACTGCGACCACGCCTTCCGGCGCGCTTGTCGAGTTGCCCGACCAAGTCGTCGTCGAGAGTCACGTGCAGGCGCATGACCCGACACACAGTACCCGGTTGAGTGCCCCACTTGTGTAGCCGGGGGCTGACGACGCCTGTCCGCCTCGGTGGTCGGCCTAGCTCACCGAGGCCAGCCCGCCAGTGTGTCTTCGCGTCGCGCTTCTGCATCCATCGAATCCCATATGCTTGGTGCCGTAGTTCCACGTTCTCGAAACTATCGCCAAGTTGCGACATCAAGTTCGCCTGCTCATCAAGACGCTGTAATCGGCCTGTCATCGATGTCGATGAGATGCTTGAGGCGATGCGACGCGTCTATTCAACAGCCGACATTCTCGTCGATGAGGGACCGCGTGAGGATCTCCAGATCGGGCCCGACCGCGAGGCCCCGCAACTTGACTTCGACGTCGGAGACTTATGACGAGCCGGGGAACGAGTACAATCGTAGGCGAACCAGTGCTGACGGACGCACAGATCCTGACAATGCAAAACAGTCCGCACTGCACAAGGAACATATAGCCATGAGCACGAGTTTTGAGGACGTCGGCCAAGCAATTGCTCCTGAGGAGCCCGATTACGCAGACGCTTCAAGACTGGGACCAGATGCTCTTCCTCATCTCCAGCGGATCGCAGAAAACTCAGACCCCATGCTCGCATCGAAGGCCGCCTACCTCGCCAGCCTTATCAAGGACGACCGCGCTGTATCCGTGCTTGAGACGGCTGCCCAGAGGGACGACGCGACAGTGCGCGTGGCGGCGGCGGCCGGCGTCGCTAATCTCGGCAATAGACGTGGACGTGCCACAAAAGTGATCGCCTGCCTCCTCAGTGATGACGACGTCGGGGTACGTCGACGTGTCCTTGCGTCGCTCACGAGGACAGCGAGCGCCGACCTTCGCCCCACACTCGAGACGCTACGCCGCGAGGATCCCGATGCATCGATTCGTCGCGCCGCCTCGCAAGTGCTCGGTCAAGCGTCGGTCAACTCGTAGCCTCTCACCTCCCGAGCCCGAGGCTGCGCCCAGCCAGTGAGGATGCGTTCCTCTTCCCACGAGCTGCGACGGCCAGAGGGCTGAGCCGCGGACAGCTTGACGATCGCCGTCCAGCTCAAAGCTCCAGCTTTCGCTCAAGCGACCTTCTGTACCCACTGATCCTCGCCATCTCCTGCGCACGCCCCAACAGCTCTCTCGTCCCCACGGCCAGCAGCCGTTCCGCCACGCGACCTCCGAGCGCCTCGGGGTCGTAGAAGCCGCCGACCAGCTCGTCGCCGATCCACTCGGAGCCGTCGGGCAGCCCGACCCACGCGCGCAGGTGCAGGCACCCGCAGCCGGCGGGCAGCGCGTGGGCTCCGAGCGGTGTGTGGCAGCTTGCCCCGAGCTCCCGTGCGAGCGCGCGCTCGGCTCGTAGGCACGCGAACGCGTCGCCGTCGCTGATCTGCTTCACGGCATCGCGCACGCGCTCATCGTCGGTCCGTCCCTCCAGCGCGAGGATCCCCTGGCCGGGCGCCGGCACGAACCGCTCGAGGGGCAGCGCCCCTCCAATCTCGGACTCCCGTCCCAGCCGCTGCAACCCGGCGCGCGCGAGCACGATCGCGTCGAGGCGCTCGTCCGGATGAGCGAGCTTGCGCAGGCGCGTGTCGACGTTGCCGCGGATCGCCACCACCTCCAGGTCCTCGCGCGCGGCGCGCAGTTGGGCGAGACGGCGGATGCTGCTGGTGCCCACGCGCGCGCCGGGGGCGAGCGCCTCCAGCGAGGCGGCTCCGCAGAGGACGTCCTCGCCGGCCGCGCGGGCGGGCGCCCCGAGCAGAACGAGTCCGTCGCCGAGCTCGCCGGGGACGTCCTTCGCGGAGTGCACCGCCAGGTCGATCGCGCCCTCCTGGAGCGCGCGCTCCAGCTCGATGACCCAACGGGACTTGTCGCTCACGTCCCCCTCCGGGGACGATGCAGCGTCGGGACGATCGCCGCTGGTTTGCATGGGGACGATCTCGGGGTCCCCGCGCCCGTCGCCGCGCAGGAGCTGGGCGACGAGCTTCGCCTGCGCGAGCGCGAGCGCGCTGCCACGCGTGCCGAGGCGCAGAGGCCGCGCCCCCTGCGACGACCGGGCGTTCAATCTTTCGCCGGAGACCCGCCAGCTTGGCCGGCGGATCGGCGTTGGCTGAGGTCGTGCACCTCCGCCAGCTCGTCTGAACGCCCGCCCGCCCCACCCCGCCCGCCCGCCCGCTCGGACGCGGGAGCGTTCTCCTGCAGCGCGAACAGCTCGCGGACCAGCTCCAGGCTCGCGTGGCCGCGGTCTTCGCCGAGGCTGCGCAGGCGGATGGTGGGCTCGTGTAGCAGCCGGCTCATGACCGCGCGGGCGATCGCTTCGATGCGGGCGAGATCGCGCGGGGAGGCGGACTCCCAGCGACCGGAGTTCTCGCCGAGCACCTGCTCGACGATGTCCTCGCCGCGGGAGCGCAGCGCGCTGATCGTGGGCAGCGCGTCGAGCTGTCCGAGCCAGCGGGCAAAGCGGTGGATCTCTTCCTCGACGATCTCCTGCGCACGGGGGACCTCCTCGGCGCGGGCCCCGAGGTTGCGCGCGAGGACCGCCTGGAGGTCGTCGATGTCGTAGAGGCTGACGCCGTCGAGCTCCCCGCACGCGGGGTCGATGTCGCGGGGGACGGCGATGTCGATCAACAGCAGCGGACGCCCCGCGCGCTCGGCCATCACCAGCTCGAGCTCCTCGCGCCCGACGATCGGGTGGGGAGATGCTGTGGAGGAGACGACGATGTCGGCGCTCACGAGCTGGTCGGGCAGTTTGTCGAGCCCGACGACCGACCCGCCGAAGCGTTCGGCGAGGCTGAGCGCGCGGTCGGCGTGGCGGTTGGCGACGAAGATCGTGCCCGCGCCCTGCTCGGCGAGCGCGCGGGCGGTGAGCTCGCTCGTCTCACCCGCGCCGAGGATCACCACGTGGCGGTCCTGAAGGCCGCCGCGTCGTCCCCGGAGGGGGAGCAGGCTGAGCGCGAGATCGACGGCAACCGAGGGGACGCTCACGCGGCTGGAGCCGATCGCCGTCTCCGAGCGCACGCGCTTGCCGGTGGTCAGCGCGGCGGCGAACAGGCGGTTGGACAGCGGCCCGGTGCAGCCGGCGCGCATGGCCGCCTCGTGTGCGCGCCTGACCTGGCCCTGGATCTCGGCCTCGCCGACGATCATCGACTCCAGGCCGGCGGTCACACGATAGAGCTGGCGCGCGGCGTCGCAGTTGCGCGGCGAGTAGATCGCGTCGGCGAGCTCGGTCGGGCGGATATCCGCACGGCTGGCGAGCAGGCCGAGGACGTCGGACTCCGCGCGCACGGCGTCGCCGACCACGAGGTAGACCTCCGTGCGGTTGCACGTGGAGATGACCACCGCCTCGCGCACCTCGGCGGTGCCGGTTGCCCGAGCGACGAACTCGCTCGCCTCCGCCTCGGTGAACGCGAGGCGTTCCCGCAGCGCCACCGGGGCGGTCTTGTGGGAGATGCCGAGGGCCAGCAGCTCGCTCATACCGGCGTGGACTCCCGCTGCGCGGTGTGCTCCCGCTCCTCGTCCGGGGACGATGTGGCGGAGCGCTCTTCCACCATGTTCAGCAGCTCCCCGAGCTCGCTCTCGATGCGGCTCAGGCGGATGGCCATGATCGCGACGTAGATGAGCACGAGCGCGAACAGGACGATGTAGGCGCCGGCGACGTACTTGCCGGCGGTGTGCAGCGGCAGCGCGGGTAGCTCCCCGATCGGGCCGAACGCGGCGAGGATCACAGCGCACCCCCACCGGCGAGGCTCCTGCGCAGCGCGCGCAGCTGCGCGCGGGTGTGCTTGATCGTGAGCTCGTACTTGCAGAGCGTGGCGAACAGCAGCGCGATCGCGACCAGCGAGACGAGCAGCGTGAAGGTCATCGAGGCGGGGAGGTTGGAGGCGCTGGAGAAGACGCGCGGGTGCACGTAGGCGGTCGCCTCGTTGACGGCGACGTAGTTGAGCGGGACGAACGCGCCGGCGGTGATGGCGAAGACGGACGCGTAGCGGGCCTGGCGCTCGGGGTCCTCGATGGCGAAGCGCAGCGGCTGGTAGGTGGCGTACAGCAGGAAGATGATCAGGAACGACACGAGCGTGGGCTCGCTCCACACCCACCAGTGCCCCCACGAGCCCTTCGCCCAGATGGAGCCGGTGATGAGCGTGCCGAGGGCGAAGATGAGGCTCATGTGGATGACCACGTAGGAACGGTAGTCCCAGCGGGGATCGCGGGTGCGCAGGTGCTGGATGGCGAAGAGGCCGCCGAGCACGAACCCGCAGAGGGCGACGATGGCGAGCGGCACGTGCACGTAGAAGATCTTCTGCAGGAAGCCCTGTTCGGCTTCGAGCGGGGCGTAGAAGAAGACGAGGCCGAGCGCGAGGACCGTGGCGATGACGGTGCAGACGCTGAGCGCCGGCAGGCCGCGACCGTAGGCGAGCGCTCGTGGCGGGCGCTGCATCGTGCCGAGGGCGTGCCGCTTGGTTTTCAGGGGGCCGGCCTCCGGCCGGCTGGCGGGTCGCGTGGTGGATTCGACCTCGCCGGTCGCGTTCATCGGTGTTACTCCTCCAACAGGAAGTCGAAGACGGCGTAGGCGATCAGCCCGAACACCAGATCATAGAGCCCCAGCGTGAGCAGCCATCTGACTTGAGGCCCACCCACCCCGCCGCGATGGGCTTCGACGAGCAGCGGCGAGATCGAGCGCGAGCCGCCGATGACGATCGGCACGAGCAGCGGCAGCGCGAGCAGCGGCCCGAGCAGGTCGCGCGCGCGTGTGTGAACGGCGAGCGCGCCGACGAGCGTGCCGATTACCGCCACGCCGACGTCGCCGAGCGCGAGCGTGGCTATCAGGCCCGGCAGCGCCGGCCACGGCGAGGGCCCGAGCAGCAGCAGCGCGAAGGCTGGCACGGCGATGAGCTCGAGCACGAGCAGGTAGGCGAGCAGCGTGAGCGCCTTGGCGACGAACATCGCGCTGCGCTCGACCGGCGCGAGCAGGAAGCCGTCGAAGCCGCCCTGGTCGGCGTCGGCGACGAACAGGCGGTTGACGCCGAGGATCGCGGCGAACAGCAGCGTCACCCACAGGATGCCCGCCGCCAGGTCCCCTTCGACGCTCGCGCGGTTCAGCGCGAAGTGGAAGACGACGAACGTGGAGAGCGCGAACAGGGACATGCCGGGGACGGACTCCAGCGTGCGCAGCTCCACGAGCGCCTCCTTGCGCAGCAGCGCGCCGACGGTGCGCGCGAAGCCCGTCTGGCGGACGGGCCGGGCCGCCGGCTCGGAGACGGACGCCCGCTCGAGCTCGCGGACTGCGGGGACCCCGCTCACCGGTAGAGCCCCGCGATCTCCTCGGCGCCGAAGTCGGCGGCGGCGCCGGCGAAAGCCGGCCTCCCCGCCCGCAGGCCGAGCACGGCGTCCGCCTGCGCGAGGGCGCCGCCGGGGTCGTGGCTGGCGACCACGCGCGTGCGGGCCCCGCCCGCCCGGGTGGAATCGGCTGCGGGCCCGATCAGCGGTTCGACGAGCTCGACGGCGGCGGGGTCGAGGTTGGAGTAGGGCTCGTCGAGCAGCAGCAGCTCGGGGTCGTGGAGCACGCAGCGGGCGACCGCCACGCGCTGGACCATGCCGCGAGAGAGCGTCCGCAGCGGCTCGTCCGCGCGGGCGTCCATGGCGAGCGCCGCGAGCAGCTCCCGCACGCGGGCCTCGCCGACGCCGTGCAGGCGGGCGTGGAAGCGCAGGTTCTCGCGGGCCGTCAGCTCGCGGTAGAGCAGCGGCTCGTGCGCGAGCACGCCGACGCGCCCGCGCACCGCCCACGACTGCGCCGGCAGCTCGCAGCCGAGCACGCGCACGACGCCGGCGTGCGGGCGCAGCAGCGTGGCGAGCACCCGCAGGAGCGTCGTCTTGCCGGCCCCGTTGGGCCCGAACACGGCGAGCGTCTGTCCGGCGCCCAGCGACAGCGACACGTCGCTCAGAGCCTCGCGCTCGCCGTAGCGGCGCGTCAGCCCCTCCAGCTCGAGCACTGCCGTCAACGCACGCTGTGCGTCGATAGGCCGAATCGGCAAATCGACGCTGTCAATTTTGGACGTTGATCGGGGCGAGGTCTCGCAACTGCAAGGCGTGGATGCGGGTTCTCACGGCGAGGCTGCGGTTGTGCGTTTCGTCCAACAGTGACGCGAGGGAGTCGCGTAATGGAACCCACAGACTGGTCACTTGATCGCATGTCGACCGCCGCGCTCGTGGTGCGGACGATCGACGCCCTGGACGAAAGCAGCGAAGAGGAGCGCGACGACCTGCTGAGCGAACTTCTCTGCGCAGCGTGGGGAAGCATCGTGGCCCAGAACCAGTAGCGCGAGCTACACCCGGATCGCGTGGGCGTCCTGCGCCCGCGCGATCAGCTCGCGCACGGCCTGCTCGCCCGAGCTCGGAAGCCCGTCCGCGCCCTCCAGGAGCGCGATCGGGTCGGGGTCGCCGTTTACGATCCCCTCGAAGAACTCCTTGCGCTCCTGGTAGGTGGCGAGCGTCCCCTTCGCCCAGCCGCGGGCCTCGTTGAGCAGCACCGCCAGCCGCGCGTAGGAGTCGCCGAACTGCGCTTCGATCTCGCGCTTCATGCGCTTGGCTAGCGCCGGCGAGGCCCCGGCGGTGGAGATGGCGATCGCGAGCGGGCCGGAACGGACGATCGCCGGGAGGATGAAGTTGCACAGCGGCGGCACGTCGACGACGTTTACGAGCATCGCCCGCCGCTCGGCGTCCTCGTAGACGGCGATGTTCACGTCGGTGTCGTCGGTGGCGGCGATCGCCAGGAACGCGCCCTCGAGATCGGACGGCCCGGCGTAGGCGCGGCGCTCCCAGCGGATCGAGCCCTCCCGCGCGTAGCGCTCGAGGACGCCGCCGGCCTCGGGCGCGATCAGCGTCACCTGGCCGTCGCACGCGAGCAGCCCCTCGACCTTCTCCAGGCCCACCTCTCCCCCACCGATCACCAGGCAGCGCCGGCCGGCGAGCCGCAGGCAGGCGATGTAGAAGGGGGTGTCGAGCATCCCCCGCACGCAGCTCTGGTCGCAGATGCCCAGGCGCAGCTGACAGACGCACTCCTTGCCTGCATACGCTTGCGCGGGCATGCCCCAAGGGTAGCCGGCTACCCGCGCGGGAGCCCGCGCCCGAACGCCCGCGCCCCGACGCGGGCGAGCGCCACGGCGCCCTCCCGCCACGCGCGGTCGCGGTCGGCCTCGCGCACCGAGCGCAGCTTGGCGACGGCGCGCATCGCGCGGATGCTCGTCGTGTCGTAGGGCCCCCACCACAGACCGCGCATGCTCGGGGGGTCCCAGGTGATGAGCTTCTCCTGCGCGCACGCCCGCAGCCCGGCCGCTCCGAGCGTGCGGCCGAGGCCGCCCCCGGCGGCGGCGCCCCACGGGCCGCGCGAGACGGTCGGGCCGGGGAGGTGGTCGTTGAGCCACACCATCCCCGCGTGCAGCTCGCGGGCGATGCGCAGGCCCTGGTAGCGGTCGGCCGTCCAGATCGACGCGCCGAGGCCGTAGTCGCCCTCGTTCGCAAGCGCGATCGCCTCGTCGATGGAGTCCACCGCGACGAGCACCAGCACCGGCCCGTCGACGGGCTCGCGCAGCAGGCGCAGGTCGCCGGCGGCGTCGGTGATGACGGCGGGGGCGTAGAAAGAGCCGGCCTCGCAGCCGCCCGGCGCGACCGGTCCGCCGCAGTGCAGCCGGGCGCCGCCCGCGACGGCCTCGTCGACCAGCGCGGCGACGTGCTCGCCACGGCGGGCCGACGCCAGCGGGCCGACCTGCACGCGCGGATCGCGCGGGTCGCCGACGGTGACCGCCGCCGCCGCGTGGACGAGGCCCGCGAGGAAGCGCTCGTAGACCTCGCGGGCGACGTACACGCGCTCGATCGACCCGCGCGCCTGCCCCGCCCCTGCGCAGCCGGCCCACAGCGCGCCGGCGATCGCCCGGCGCAGGTGGGCGTCGGCGAGCACCAGCATCGCGTCCTTGCCGCCGAGCTCGACGGTGACCTCCTTCTCGCGCGAGACGCACGCGCGCGCCACCACCCGCCCGACGGCCGGCGAGCCGGTGAACAGCACCTTGCTGACCGGCGACTTCGCCAGCGCGACGCCCACGTCGGCGCCGCCGTGCACGACCCGCACGAGCCCCTCCGGAAGTCCGGCGCGCGCGAGCACGCGCGCGAGGCGCTCGCCCGCCAGGCACGCCCGCTCGGCGGGCTTGAAGACGACCCCGTTGCCGGCCAGCAGCGCTCCGGCGATCTGTCCGAGCGGCTGCGCGAACGGCGCGCTGCCGGCGCCGATCACGCCGACGACGCCGTACGGCTCGAAGGCGATGCGGGCGCGCTTGGCGACGGCGAGCGTGCGGTTGACCCCCACGCGCCGCCCGCCCAGCACCTCGGCGCCGTCGGCGGCGATCCACTTGAGCGCGTCGATCGCCGCCAGCAGCTCGAGCGCCGCGATCTCGGCGCGCGGGCGTCCCTGCTCGCGGCCCAGCGCCTCGCAGAGCTCGTCGAAGTCGTCGATCACCGCCTGCGCCATCCTGCCCATGTAGCGCGCGCGATCCCTCATGCGCAGCAGCGCCCACAGCGGTTGCACCTTGCCGACCGCCGCCACCACGTCGTCGATCCGCTCGGGCGCCGTCACGGCGACGCTGCCCAGCCTCGCGCCGGTCGCCGGGTCGCGCGCGATCAGCTCGTCGCGGATCGGAGGCTCGTCCGGGTCGACTGAGGTCTCGCTCGCGGACGCGCTCATCGTGGCGATTATCCCTTCTCGCCTGCTTGTCCTCCCGCAGGGAGGTGCTGCCGTGGGGAGTGCGTCCGCGCGCCCGGCGAATCCGCTGCAGGCGCTCGGCCAGCTGCGCCTCCGCCTCGTCGGGCTCGTAGAAGCGCTCGCCGACAACCGCCTCGGAAAGCAGCTCCTGCTCGCCGACGTGGCCCGGGTGGTCGTGGGGGTTCTCATACCCGCCGCGGTCTTGCCCGGGCCGGGGTCCGGAGCGCAGCCACCCAGGCACGGGCGCGGCGCCGTGCTCGCGCACGTGGCGCTCCGCCGCCGACAGCGCCCGTCCGGCGGCGTTGGACTTCGGCGCCAGCGCCAGGTAGACGGCGGCCTGGGCGAGCGCGTAGCGCGCCTCCGGCAGCCCCACGTGCTCGACCGCGGCGGCCGCGGCGGTGGCGAGCGAGAGCGCCGCCGGGTCGGCGTTGCCGATGTCCTCGGAGGCGAGGATCACCATCCGCCGCACGATGAACCGCGGGTCCTCGCCGCCCTCGAGCATCACCGCGAGGTAGTACAGCGACGCGTCGGGGTCCGAGCCGCGGGTGGCCTTGATCCACGCGGAGATGTAGTCGTAGTGGCGGTCGCCCTTCTTGTCGTAGAGGACGGCTCGACGCTGCAGGGCGTCCTCGACGCGCGCGAGCGTCACGCGCTGGCCGATCTCCGATCGGTCCCCGAGCTCCCCCGCGGTGGCGGCGGCCAGCTCGAGCGCGTTCAGGGCGGTGCGCGCGTCGCCTTCGCTGCGGGCCGCGAGGAACTCGATCGCCGCGTCCTCGATCTCGGACGCCCGCGGGCCCGTGCCCTGCGCCGCTTGCCCGCCCGCGCCGTCGCCGCTCCCCACCAGCTCCGAGGCCGCGCGCCGCAGGACCGTCGCGACCTCCTCGGGCGTGAGCGCCTGCAGCGCGTACACGCGCAGGCGAGACAGGAGAGCGCCGTTGACCTCGAACGCGGGGTTCTCGGTGGTGGCGCCGATGAGCGTCACCAGGTCCTCCTCGACGGCCGGCAGCAGCGCGTCCTGCTGGGCCTTGTTGAAGCGGTGGATCTCGTCGAGGAACAGCACCGTGCGCCCGTGGCCGAGGCTCGCGGCGGTGTGACGCGCGCTCGATCACCGCGCGCACCTCCGCGCGCCCGGCGGCGACCGCGCTGAGCTCCTCGAAGGCAGCGCCCGAGCGCTCGGCGACGATGCGCGCGAGCGTCGTCTTGCCCGAGCCGGGAGGCCCGTAGAGCACCATCGAGTGCGCCCGTCCCTGCTCGATCGCCGTGCGCAGAGCCGAGCCGGGGGCGAGCAGGTGGGCCTGTCCGACGAACTGCTCGAGGCTGCGCGGACGCACGCGCACCGCCAGTGGATGCCCGTCGCCTGCGCCAGAACGCATCCGCTGCGGGCTTGGCTGGGCGCCTGGCCGATCGGCGGACGGGAACTCTGGACTCTCGTCGAAGAGCGAATCCACTGGGAGTAGTATCACCTGCGACGAGAGGAAAACGACTAGATTTGCCGCTCGGAGGGCAGTTGACGAGGGTTATCGAAAGTGTAGGTTCAATGTCAACAGCGCCGTATCAGGAATACCCCAACCGGGGAGACCGCAGCCGTGAGCGCCAGCGCGGCTGAGCTGCGACCCGCGGGGAGCGGGGCGCTGGAATTCCTGGACGTCGGCGGGGACATCGCCGCTCGCTCTCCGCTGCAGCTGTTCTGGCGGCGCTTCCGCCGCGACCGCGTCGCCGTCGCCTCGCTGGGCTTCATCGTGTTCCTGATCATCGTCGCGATCGCCGCGCCGCTGGTCGTCAGCCTGCTCGGGCTGCCCGGCCCGGACGTGCAGAACCTCAACCTGACCGACTCCTTCGGCTCACCGCTGGGGCCGAGCTGGGCGCACCCGTTCGGGGTCGACCAGCTCGGCGAGGACGTGATGTCACGCGTCATCTACGGCGCGAGGGTGTCGCTGGAGGTGGGGGTCATCGGCACCGGCATCTCGACCGTGATCGGGGTCGTCGTGGGGATGCTCGCGGGCTTCTACCGCGGCTGGGTGGACACGCTGCTGTCGCGCTTCATGGACATCGTGCTGTCGATCCCGATCCTGCTGCTCGGTCTCGGCCTGGGCGCGGCGTGTGCCCGTGCGCGGGTGCGTGAAAGGGCTGGTCCAGCCGGGCCTGGCGACGATCATCTTCATCATCTGCATAGCGACGTGGCCGTACATGGGGCGCATCGTGCGCGGCCTGGTGCTGTCGATGCGCGAGCGCGAGTTCGTGGAGGCCTCGCGCGCGCTGGGGGCGTCGGACATGCGCATCATGTTCAGGGAGATCCTCCCCAACCTGGCGGCGCCGATCATCGTCTACGCGAGCCTGCTTGATCCCCACCAACATCCTGCTCGAGGCGGCGCTTTCGTTCCTGGGGGTCGGGATCCGCCCGCCGACCCCGAGCTGGGGCGCGATGATCGCGCAGGCCACGCCGATCTTCAACACCGCCTGGTGGTTCATGGTCTTCCCGGGCCTCGCGCTGCTCTTGACGGTGCTGGCATTCAACCTTCTGGGCGACGGGCTGCAGGACGCCCTGAACCCAAGGAACGCCCAATGAGGGCCATCGATACACAACACAGGAGGACGTCTTGATGAGGTCGATCAGATCGGTCGCGGCCGTCGTGCTCGCGACCGGGCTCGCGCTGGGGCTTGCCGCATGCGGGTCCAGCAACTCCAGCAGCAGCCCGAGCAGCACCACGAGCACGAGCGCCGCGCTCAGCACGAGCGGGTACAAAAGCCCGCTGACCGAGCCGCTGACCGGCGGCAAGCGGGGTGGGACGTTGAACGTGCTCCAGGAAATCGACTTCGAACACCTCGACCCGGGGATCGCCTACTTCTCGGTCGACTACGCGGTCGTGTTCGCGACGCAGCGGCCGCTGTACTCGCAGAAGCCGAACTCGACCGAACTGACCCCCGACATGGCCGAAGGGTCTCCGGAAATCAGCGACGGCGGGAAGACCGTCACCGTGCACCTGAAGGAAGGGATCCACTTCAGCCCGCCGGTCAACAGCGAAGTGACCTCCGAAGACGTCGCATACGCGATCGAGCGCGGCACCAACCCGGACGTCGCCAACCCGTACATCGGGTCCTACTTCAAATCGATCGAAGGCGAGCCGACGGACACGACGGGCGCTCCGATGAAGGGCATCGAAACGCCCAACAAGCACGAGATCGTCTTCCACCTGACCGAAGCGAAAGGGCAGCTCGTGGCCGACGCGCTGTGTTTGCCGCTGACGGCGGCCGTCCCCAAGGAATACGCCGAAAAATTCGACAAGAACAAGCCGTCTGACTACGCCGAACTACCAGGTCGCGACGGGGCCGTACATGCTCAAGAACAACTCCGAAGGCAAAGTCCTCGGCATCGGCTACATCCCGGGCAAGTCGGCGACGCTCGTGCGCAACCCCAACTGGAACCCCAAGACCGACTACCGGCCGGCGTACCTGAACGAAATCGACATCAAGATCGGCGGGCACGAGCTCGGTGATCGGCCGCCAGGTGCTCGAAGGCACCAACGTCGTCCAGAACGAATCGTCGGTGGCCCAGCCGGACATCAGGCTCGCCGCCGAAAAGTTCAAAGAACAGCTCGAGATCTCACCGGGTGGAGGGGACCACTACATCGGCGTCAACAACGTCGTCGGGCCGTTCAAGAACGTCGACCTGCGCAAGGCCCTGTGGGCGGCGCTCGACAGGACGGCGCTCGACAAGGTCAAGCGGCGGCACGCTGGTGACCAACGTGGCCACCCACTTCATCTACCCGACGATCAACGGCTTCGAACAGGCCGGCGGCCTGAAGGGTCCGACGGGGCCGCAGTTCGACTTCAACGAACACCCCGAAGGGGACACGGCGATCGCCGAAAAGTACATCAAGCTGGCCGGCTACCCGACCGGCAAGTACACCGGCCACGAACTGTCCACGATCGTCGCCTCGACCGGAGACCCGTTCGAAGAGCAGGCGGAGATCGTCCAGCAGACGCTCAAGAGCCTGGGCTTCCCGGTCAAGCTCACGCTCGTGGAAACCTCGACGATGTACGCGAAGTACTGCAACGTCCCCAAAGAAGAGATCACGATATGTCCGAGCGTCGGCTGGATCGCCGACTTCGCCGATCCGCAGACCGTGCTGAACATCACGTTCAACGGCACCACGATCGTCCCCACGGGCAACGTCAACTGGGGCCAGACGAACGTGCCGAAGATCAACAAGGCGATGGCGGCGGCGGAAGACGTCGTCGGCGAGGAAGCGCGGGCGAAGGCGTGGGCGAAGATCGACGAAGAACTCGTCGAAGACGCCGCGGACATCCCGTTCGACTGGGACAAGCAGGCGAACATCGAGGGCAGCGAAGTGAACGGCGTCGGCGACATCTGGAACGTCGGCGAGTGGGACTACAGCTACACGTCGCTGAAGTAGCGCGGATGTGAGCAGCCGCGGGTGGGGCTCGCTTCGAGCGTGTCCCACCCCCGGCCCTCACGCGCAGGAAAGCCCTCAGAGCCACGAATATGCCGCAAACCCAGATCATCCCGACCGACCGCCGCCGCGAGGCGGTGGGCGCCGCGCGGCGATGATCCGCTACATCCTGCGCCGGCTGCTGATCGGGCTCCTGATCCTGATCATCGTCTGCGCGCTCACGTTCGTCTTCTTCCGTGTCCTGCCGACAGGCAACCCCGCGTTGCTGCGCGCGGGGCGCGACCCACAGAAAAGACTGATCAAAGAGATCGAAGGGGTGCTCGGGCTGAACAAACCGCTGATCGTGCAGTTCTGGGACTACATGAAGGAGTTCTTCTTCCACCTCAACCTCGGCTACAGCTACTACAGCCAGGAGTCGGTCAGGAGCCTGATCATCGAACGGCTGCCGGCGACATTGTCGTTGACGGTCGGCGCGGCCGTCCTGTGGGTCGTCGGCGGGCTCTCCGTCGGGATCATCTCGGCGCTGCGCCGCCACTCCTTCCTCGACCGCTTCTCGATGGGGACCGCCCTGCTGGCGCTGTCGGTGCCCGAATTCTGGCTGGGGCTGGTGCTCCTGCTCCTGTTCGCCAACGACATCGGCAAGCTCAAGATCTTCCCCGGCGCCGGCAGCTACGTGGGGCTCACGTACGACCCGTGGAAATGGTTCACTTCGCTGATCATGCCGTGGGCCGTGCTCGCCGCCGGCTCGGCGGCGATCTACGCGCGGCTGATGCGCAGCAGCCTGGGCGAGACGATGCGCGAGGACTACATCCGCACCGCCCGCGCGAAGGGGCTGCGCGAGAAGGCGGTGATCCGCCAGGGGGTGCGGGCGGCGGTCAATCCGATCATCACCCTGTTCGGCCTGGAAGTCGGCGTGCTGCTGGGAGGCGCCGTGCTCGTCGAGGCCGTGTTCAACATCCCGGGCATCGGCGTGGAGAACTACAAAGCGATCCAGTCCTCGGACTTCCCCGTGGTGCAGGGGACTGTCCTGCTCGCGTCGTCGTTCATCATCATCGCGAACATCGTCGTCGACATCGCCTATGCGTACCTCGACCCGAGGGTGCGCTACCGTGAGCGCCGCCGCATCAGGGGAGCCGCTGCTGCGCGTGGAGGACCTGCGCGTCGAGTTCCCCACCGAGGACGGCCTCGTCCACGCCGTCGACGGCATCACCTACCAGGTCTTCCCCGGCCGCACGCTGGGGATCGTCGGCGAGTCGGGATCGGGAAAGACCGTCTCCTCGCTGACGACACTCGGTCTCACCCGCCGCCAGGGCGCCCGCATCTCCGGACGGATCCTGTTCGAGGGGCAGGATCTGCTCACGCTCTCAGAAGAAGCGATGCGGTCGGTCCGCGGCAACGACATCGCGATGATCTTCCAGGACCCCCTGTCCTCGCTGCACCCGCTGTACAAGGTTGGCCGCCAGTTGACCGAGGCCGTCCGCGCGCACCGGCAGGTGTCCGGCTCGGCCGCCCGCGCGCGGGCGGTCGAGCTGCTCGGCCTCGTCGGGATACCGGACCCGGTGGGGCGCGTCGACCAGTACCCGCACGAGTTCTCCGGTGGCATGCGCCAGCGGGTGATGATCGCGATGGCGCTCGCGAACGAGCCGAAGCTGCTGATCGCGGACGAGCCGACGACGGCGCTGGACGTGACCGTGCAGGCGCAGATCCTGGCGCTGATGGAACGCCTCCAGCGGGAGCTGGGGATGGCGATCGTGATCATCACCCACGACCTCGGGGTGGTGGCGGAGATGGCCGACGACATCGCGGTGATGTACGCGGGCCGGATCGTCGAGACGGCGTCGGCCGCGCGCTTGTTCGCCGCGCCCGAGCACCCGTACACGTGGGGCCTTCTGAAGTCGATCCCCAGGCTCGACGGCCCGCGCGACGAAGACCTCGTGCCGATCCCCGGCACCCCGCCGAGCCTGATCAACCCGCCGTCGGGCTGCCACTTCCATCCCCGCTGCCCCTACGCCCAGCCGGACCACGCCCGCATCGACCCCGCGCTGGAGCCGGTGGACGACGAAAGCGAGCACCACGTCGCCTGCCTGCTCGACTCCGACACGCGCAGGAGCCTGTGGGAGCAGCTCAGCGCGGGCAGGACCCCGGACGAGGCGCTCGCCGAGGTTGGACTGCCCGGAGCGACGCTGTGAGCGACCATGACTCGGGCGGCGCCGGCGTGAACGGCGGCGGCCCGCTCGTGCAGGTGCGCGCCCTGGTCAAGCACTTCCCGATCACGCGGGGGATCATCATCCAGCGCAAGGTCGGCGCCGTCCGCGCCGTCGACGGGGTGGACTTCGAGGTCAGGCGCGGCGAGACGCTCGGCCTCGTCGGCGAGACCGGCTGCGGCAAGAGCACGACCGCGCGGCTGATCACGCGCCTGCTCGAGGCGACCGCCGGCGAGGTCGACTTCGACGGCCAGGACGTCACGCACGTGAAGGGCCCCAGGCTGAAGGCGTTCCGGCGCGAGGTGCAGATGATCTTCCAGGACCCCTACTCCTCGCTGAACCCCCGCAAGACGGTCGGCTCGATCATCGGCGAGCCGTTCGTGATCCACCGCCTGCTGCGCGAGAAGGGGGAGCGCAAACGCGAGGTCCAGCGGCTGATGGAGACGGTGGGGCTGAACCCCGAGCACTACAACCGCTATCCGCACGAGTTCTCGGGCGGCCAGCGCCAGCGCATCGGCGTCGCCCGCGCGCTGGCGCTGAGCCCCAAGCTGCTGATCGCCGACGAGCCGGTGTCGGCGCTCGACGTCTCGATCCAGGCGCAGGTGCTGAACCTGCTGCGCGATCTCCAGCGGCGGCTGGGCCTGACGATCGTGTTCATCGCCCACGACCTGTCGGTCGTCCGGCACATGTGCGACCGCGTGGCGGTGATGTACCTGGGCAAGATCGTGGAGATCGGAGGCGGGGACGAGCTCTACGACTTCCCCCGCCACCCCTACACCGGCGCGCTGCTGGCCGCCGTGCCCCACGCCGACCCGGCTCGTCACGGCGAGCAGCGGCAGATCCTCGGCGGCGACGTGCCCAGCCCCGCCAACCCGCCGAAAGCGTGCCGCTTCCACACCCGCTGCCCGAAGGCCCAGCAGCTGTGCTCGCAGCAGGAGCCGGCGCTCGAGGACAAGGGCTCGGGCACGCTCGTCGCCTGCCACTACCCGCTCACCCGCGAGGAGGCTGCGGAAATCGGCGTACGATCGGCGCGATGAGCGGCGATGGCTCGGAGCAGACGCAGGCTGGAGCCGAGGCCGCGGAGCTGCTGTCGCGGCTGATCCGCTTCAACACGGTCAACCCTCCCGGCAACGAGCGCGCCGCGCAGGAGTACCTCGCCGACCATCTGATCGAGGCGGGCTTCCAGTGCGAGCTGCTCGGCGCCGAGCCCGAGCGCCCGAACCTCGTCGCACGGCTGCCCGCCGCGGCGCCCCACGCGCAGGACGGCCCCACGCTGTGCTATCTCGGCCACGTGGACACCGTGCTGGCGGACGCGGCCGAGTGGACCCACGACCCGTGGTCGGGAGAGCTCGCGGACGGCTGCATCTGGGGCAGGGGCGCGCTCGACATGAAGTCGCAGGTCGCGGCCGAGATCGCCGCCGCGGCGGCGCTCGCGCGCTCGGGCTGGCGCCCGGCGCGCGGCGAGCTGTTGATCGTGACGGTCGTCGACGAGGAGACCGGCGGGTCGCTGGGGGCGGAATGGATCACCACGAACCACCCGGAGAAGGTGCGCTGCGACATGCTCCTGAACGAGGGCGGCGGCTCGGTGTTCGAGTACGCCGGCCGGCGCTGCTACGGGGTGTGCTGCGCGGAGAAGGGCGTGTTCCGCTTCACGCTCACCACCACCGGCGTGGCGGGCCACGCGTCGATGCCCGCGATGGGCGAGAACGCGCTGCTGAAGATGGGCCCGGTGCTCGAGCGCTTCGCGGCCCGCCAGCCGTCCTACCGGCTGACGCAGGAGCCGCTGGAGTTCCTGCGCGGGATCGGCGAGGACCCCGACGACGCGGCCGCGTCCGTCGCGCGCCTGCGCGCTGCCGACCCACGCCTGGCGGTGATGTTCGAGCCGATGCTCGGCGTCACGTTCACGCCCACGCGGATCGCGGCCTCGCAGAAGATCAACGTGATCCCCAGCCGCGCCGAGCTGAAGGTGGACTGCCGGGTGCCGCCGGGGCTGGGCGAGCGGGAGGTGCGGGAAGGGCTCGCCGAGGTGTTGGAACCCCACCCACCCGCCCCCCACCCACCCGGACCTCAGGCGCCCGGACCCCAGCCGCCCGCCGAGGACGGCGACTGGGGGATAGAGTTCACCGAGCGGGTCGTGGGCAACCGCTCGCCGGTCGCCTCGCCGTTGATGGACGCGATCTCCACGTGGATCGCCGAGCGCGACCCGGGGGCGGCGGTGGTGCCGGTGGTGCTGCCGGGCTTCACCGACTCCCGCCACTTCCGCGAGGCCTTTCCGGAGTGCGTCGCCTACGGTTTCTTCCCCCAGCGCCACCAGTCGCTGTTGGAAGGCGCGCCGCTGATCCACGGCGCCGACGAGCGCATCGACGTGCGCGACCTGACGTTCGCGAGCGAGCTTTTCAGGGATCTCGCCCTGCGCATCCTCGGCTGAGCCCCCGCCGTCCGCCGGGGATCGCGTTTCAGCGCTCGACAAGCGCGGGTGTAACCCGCATAATGGAAGCGATGCCACGGATGGTGTGTTGCCTGGAGAGGGAGGGGAAGTGAGCGGCGAAGCGCCCGCGGCGCGGCAGGGGGCCGTCTCCGAATCGTTCTCCGCCCAGGCTCGCCTGGCGGATGCCCACGCGACGGGCGCCCACGCCGCCGCGACCGACGCAGCCGCTGCGCACGCTCCCACGGCCCACGCGGCGAGGGTCGCCTCGCCGGGGCACTCGCTGGCGGTGCGGGCCGCGGCGTCCCATGCCGGCGCCCACGCCGCCCACCACGCTGCGCGGATCGTGAGCTCGGTGCACCAGTCGGCGGTGCCCGGGCCGTCGTTCGCGCAGGAAGTGCAGACGTGGGCCGCGGACTGGCAGCCGGTGGTGGCGATCCTGTTCTTCGTCGCGCTCATCTTCATGATCTGGCGGATGCTGAAGGTGATGCCGCGGATCAAGCCGCAGCGCATCAAGCCCGCGTCCGGCCAGTCGGTGACGTTCGCGGACATCGCGGGGGTGGACGACGCGAAGGGCGAGCTGCAGGAGATCGTGGAGTTCCTGCGCGAGCCGAAGCCCTTCCGCGCGCTGGGCGCGAAGGTGCCGAAGGGGATCCTGCTGCACGGCCCGCCGGGGACGGGCAAGACGCTGCTGGCGAAGGCCGTGGCGAACGAGTCCGGGGCGCAGTTCTTCGCGCAGTCGGCGGCGTCGTTCGTGGAGATGTTCGCGGGCCTCGGCGCCGCGCGCATCCGCCGCCTGTTCGCGGTGGCGCGCAAGCACGAACCGGCGATCATCTTCATCGACGAGCTCGACGCGGTGGGCGGCCGGCGCGGCATGGACGTCTCCGGCGAGAAGGACCAGACGCTCAACCAGCTGCTGGTGGAGATGGACGGCTTCGCCTCCAGCGGGCGGGTGGTGGTGATCGCGGCGTCGAACCTGCTGGACAAGCTCGACCCGGCGCTGCTGCGTCCGGGCCGCTTCGACCGGCAGGTGTTCGTGGTGCCCCCCGACGTGACCGGGCGGATCGGCGTGCTGGAAGTGCACACCCGCGACAAGCCCCTGCAGGACGTGGACCTGGGGCTGGTGGCCCAGCAGACGAGCGGGCTGACGGGAGCGGACCTGGCGAACATCTGCAACGAGGCGGCGATCTTCGCCACCCGGCGCGGCGCGAAGGCGATCTCGATGGTGGACTTCGACTCGGCGCTCGAGCGGGTGATCGCCGGCGTGCAGTCCAAGCGAGTGCTGAACGCCCACGAGAAGCGCGTGGTCGCCTACCACGAGGCCGGGCACGCGCTGTGCGGCGAGCTGCTGCCGTCGGTGGACCGCGTGCACAAGATCTCGATCGTGCCGCGCGGGCGCTCGCTCGGCTTCACGCTGAACCTGCCGGACGAGGACCGCTACCTGAAGACGCGCGAGGAGCTGCTCGACTACATGACGGTGCTGATGGGCGGGCGGGTGGCCGAGCAGGTGGTGTTCGGCGGCGATCACAACGGGCGCCTCCGACGACCTCAAGCGCGTGGCGGACATCTCGCACTCGATGGTGCACGACTACGCGATGGGCACGGCCGGCGTGGGGCGCTCGCCCGGACGGAGACGTGCGCCTGTCCGAGCGCACGCTGCGCCTGCGCGACGAGGAGCGCCAGGACCTGATCGAGGAGGCCACGCGGGCGGCGCAGAAACTGATCGTCGCGCACCGCCGCCATCTGGACGCGCTGGCGAACGAGCTGCTCGAGCACGAGGTGCTCGACCGCGACGCGATCGAGCGGATCATGGAGGGCGTGCCGCGGATGGAGCGGGCACCCGGCTCGGGCCTGCGGGTGGTGGCGGCGGCCGAGCGCCACGATCCCGCCCGGTCGGGCCGAGGCCGATACCGGGGCCTGCACCGACTGGCGAGGGCGGGCCACGACGCCGATCTATAGACTGCGGCCGGTGTTCAGCCGCATCGATCACGTGGGCGTGGCCGTCGAGCAGATAGAGCCCGCGCTCGAGATCTACCGCGACGGCCTCGAGCTGGAGGTGGCGCACCGCGAGGTGGTCAGCGAGCAGGGCGTGGAGGCGGTGCTGCTGGACGTCGGCGAGAACCACGTGGAGCTGCTCGCACCGCTCGGACCGGACACGCCCGTGGGCAAGTTCCTCGCCAGGCAGGGTCCGGGACTGCACCACGTGGCCTACCAGGTGGAGGACATCGAGGCGACGCTCGACGCGCTCAAGAAGGCCGGCATGCAGCTGATCGACGAGCAGCCGCGGGGCGGCATCCGCGGCTCGCGGGTGGCGTTCGTGCACCCGCGGGCGACCGCCGGCGTGCTCACCGAGATCGTGCAACCGGCCGCGGGAGACCACCGATGAGCTCCGGCGCGGGCGCACGTCGCGTGAGCATCGGCTTCCAGGGCGGGCAGGTGCTCGCGCTGCGCGTCAGCGACAAGCAGCTGAGCGCGCTCAACCAGGCGCTGGTCGCAGGCAGCGGCTGGCACGAGATCGAAGCCGAGGACGGGCCGGTGCGCGTGGAACTCGCGCAGATCGTGTACGTGAGCGCCGATAGGGACGAGTCGCACGTGGGGTTCGGCTAGGCGCGTCCGTCGTGACGATCCTGCGCGTCTGTTGAACCTCGACGAGCGGCTGCTGCGGGTGGCACGCACCTGGGGGCACACGCCGCAAGCGGAGCGGGCGGTTGCGCGGTTCTCGAAGCTCGGCGAGCACGGTGGCGTGTGGCTGGCGATGGGGGTCGTGGGCGCCGTGGTCGACGGCGATCAGCGCGATCGCTGGCGTCGCGTCACGCGGACGATCGCCGGGACATATGCGCTGAACACGGCCGTCAAGCTGGTCGTCCGTCGGCGGCGGCCCGCGCTGGAGGACCTGCCGCCGCTGACCGGCACGACCACCCATCTGGGCTTCCCCAGCGCGCACGCGTCGACGTCGTTCGTCGCCGCGTCGCTGTTCCGCCGGCTGGGGCTGCCGGCCGTGCCGCTGTATGGGCTCGCGGCGGCGCTGTCGCTATCGCGACTTTACCTGGGCGTGCACTATCCCTCGGACGTGCTGGCCGGGGCGGTGCTCGGCAGCGCGATCGCGGGGAGCGTCGCGCTGGCCCACCCGCTCGAAGCGTCACCAGCGCCGCGCCGTCGCCGGCGCTCCGCGCGCCGCGAGGAGGCGCTTCGTCTTGCCGCTGACCCGGCAGATCGTGCCGAGCTGGCCGCTCTGCGAGACGAGCTCGACGAGATCTCTCCAAGCTGGCCGACCGACTGATGGCGCGCGGCGAGGTGGTCCGGCTGGCCGGGCGAGCGCGGGAGCATGAGCTGGTCAGCTGGCTCGTTCGTCGCACGAGTCATGCTGCGAGGCCTTGACTCAGGCTGCTACACCGTGATTCTTGCCGGGCCTGGGAAGGGCCTCGAGAATAGCTGTGGGCAGGCGCTCGCTGGCGCCCCAGATCTCGACGGCCACGACCTCGTCGGTGGTGGCGTCGTGGTCGATCAGGCCCCACTCGACCTCCTCGCTGACGACACGCTCCGAGTGCCCTGTAGGAAGCCACGCGATATCGGCTTCAGGATCGTAATAGGCATACATCGTGTTCATCCAGCATAGTCCTCAGGGGTGCGCCGCTTGCGCTGGCGCTTGATCCAGGCACTGACGATCCGGGCGGCACCGATGTCGTCGCCATCTGGATAGTCGTAGACAACTACGAAGGTCCCGGCATCTATGCGCCAATTGGCCACCCCTTCGTTGCTCTCACGGATCGGGTGCAGCGTTTGGACGGCATGCTCGACGCGTTCCTGTATCAGGCCGCGTTGTAGCAGGCGCTCCTCGGCGTGGATCGTCCACGTAAAGCGATCGATTTTCGTCACGGCCACCCGAAGCTACGCGCCGCCTGGGATGGCACGCGCCTGTGCCCAAGGGCGATCCCTGGAAAGATGCCCAACCGATGAGCACGCGCATCGGCATCGTGGGCATGCCCAACGCGGGGAAGTCATCGCTCTTCAACGCGCTGACGAAGGCGGGGGCGGAGGCGGCCAACTACCCCTTCACGACGATCGAGCCGAACGTGGCGGTGGTTCCCGTGCGCGACGAGCGCCTGGAGCAGGTGGCGCGCACTGTGGGCTCCTCGGAGATCGTGTGGGACACGATCGACTTCCACGACATCGCCGGGCTGGTGGCGGGCGCGCACAAAGGCGAAGGGCTGGGCAACCGCTTCCTGGCGAACATCCGCGAGACGGACGCGATCGTGCACGTCGTGCGCGCGCACTCCGACGCGAACGTCGTGCATCCGGAGGGCCGCGTGGACCCGCCGAAGGACATCGAGACGATAGAGACGGAGTTGGTGATGGCGGATCTCGAGCAGGCTGAGCGCCGGGTGGAGAGGGTCGGCAAACAGGCGCGCGGGGGCGATCGCGTTGCAATCGCGGAGGAGGCGTGGCTGCGCGAGGTGATCGCGGCCCTGCAGTCCGGCCGCCCGGCGCGCACCGTGCCGGTGCCCGATGAAGCCCCGAATGCGGCGCGCGACCTGGGCTCGCTGACGAGCAAGCCGGTGCTGTTCGTGGCGAACGTCGACGAGGGCTCGGAGGAACTCCCGCGAGAGGTCGCCGAGCACGCCGCCGCGCAGGGCGCGCGGGCGGTGGCGGTCTCCTCGCGCATCGAGTCTGAGCTGGCGGAGCTCGACGACGAGGACGCGGCCGCGATGCGCGAGGAGCTCGGAGTCAGCGAGTCTGGCCTCCAGCGCGTGGTCCGCGAGGCGTTCGCGCTGCTCGACCTGATCGCGTTCTTCACCGCCGGCGAGGCCAAGCCGGCGCAGTCGTGGCACCTGCGCCGCGGCCTCACCGCGTGGCACGCGGCGGGGGAGATCCACTCGGACATCCAGAAGGGCTTCGTGCGCGCGGAGGTCATCGGCTGGAAGGAGCTCGTGGACGCCGGCGGCTACGCGGGCGCCCGCGATCGTGGCACCCTGCGCCTGGAGGGCCGCGACTACGCGATGGCCGACGGGGACGTGATCACCGTCAAGTTCACGCCGTAGCGGCGGCGCCGGCGCTTGACGGGGCGCCCGCGCGGCTCGCGCCCCCGGCTGCCTGGGCCGCTGCGCTCTTGGCCTGTGAGGCGGCGGCGCCGGCGGCGAGCTTGGCGGCGCCGGCGTGCCCGGAGACGGCGGCGGCGGCCTGCGTGGCTTGCGCGGCGTGCTCGCTTGCTTCCCGCGCAGCCGCCTTCGCTTCGCCGGCGGGCTTGGTGGCGGCTGCGGCGGCTTCGTGCGCGGCCTCCGTGTCATTCGCGGCCGCTTCTGCGAGGCCATGCGTCGTCTCGGTCGTGGCGGCCGCTGCCTGTGCCGCTTCGTTTGCTGCCTCGACGGCGGCGCCTGCGCCGTCGTCGCCGCGCAGCGCTTGCTCGACCTCCGCGAGCTTCACGGTCACGCGCACCATCAGCTCGTGGGCGTCGTGAGCCGAGGCGTGCGCCCTGTGCGAGCTGCGCCCGCTCTGCTTGCTGGCGGTCTCGGCGGCGCTCGTCGCGGCATGGGCGGCGGCGGCCGACTCGGCGGCGTCTTCGAGGTTGGCCTGGGTGGTCTGGGCGCCCAGCGCGGAGGACTTCGCCGCCTCGTGCGCCTCGGCGCTCGCGGTGGCGGCTTCGGCGGCCGCGGCCGGCGCTTCGCCCGTTGCGAGCGCCGACCGTGCGGCGCTGGGTCCCGGCGGCAGTTCGTTCAGCGCGGCGCCGGCCGTGGCGGCGGCCCCGCTCGCCTGGCCCAGCTGCTGCGAGGCGTTCTGCGTCGCTCCGAGCACGTCTTTGGCGTCCTGCAGCACCGCCCCGAGCTGTTCGCCCGTCCGCTCGGATTCGCCGACGGCGTTCGCGCTGGCCCGGCGGGCGTCGGTGGCGTCCTTCGCCGCGGCGGCGGCGTGTTCGACGGCCTGCTCGCTCGTCGCCCTTGCCGTCTCCGCCAGCTCGCTGGCTTCTGCGGCCCTTTCGGCGGCGGGTCCGGCCGGCACGGCTGCGGCCAGCGCGGCGATCGCTTCGGCGGCCTTCGCGACCGCGCTGTGCGCGGTCGCGGCGTCGGCTGCGGTGGCCGTGGCGGATGCACGGGCCTGCCCGGCGGCTTCGTCGGCGCTGGCGGAGAGGTGTTCAGCCTGCGCCGCCTTGCCTTCCGCCTGCTCGGCGGCGTCGTGCGTCTGCTTGGCCTTGTTGCTCGCGATCCTGGCCGCCTGCTGGGCGGATGCGGTCGAGTCCGCGGCGTCCTTGGCGGAGCTGGCGGCGGCCGCGATCTTCTCGGTGACGCCGGATGCGCTCGCGTCCGCCGGCGGGCCCTGAGTCGCCGGCGTCGCTTCGCCGGAGCCTTCCTTGCCCTTCTTCGCAACGTCCGTGGCTTCGGCGGGCGCGCCGGTCGCAGCCGCCTTGTTCACGCTCACCGGCAGCACCGACGCCAGCAGCCCGAGCGTAAGCGCGCCGAGGATCACGAGCGCGTCGCGCGTGCCGGTGCCGGTGTGCGGCCACACCGCGTCGAAGGCGGTGGGGTGCTGGGCGGCCGTCCAGATGACGAAGGCGGCGGGCGGGATGAACGCGCCGATCACGGCCTGGAGCGTCCATTCCTTCTTCTGGTAGCCGACCACGTAGAAGACGAAGCTGAGGCCGAGCAGCGCCCAGAACGCCACTTTGAGCGTGCCCGGGTGCGTGAGCGCGGTCTTCCCGCCAGCGGTGCTGGTGGCGATCGTCATGAACGCCGCGTGGGCCGCCAGCACCTCCGCCGGCACCAGCGCGGCGAGCGTGTCCACATACGTTTTCAGCCCCGGCGGTTCGTCCAAGGTGCTGGTGTTGGCGGGCGCCTCCTGGCGCTTGCGTGTGAGCGCCCCGTACGCGATCGAGCTCATGCATTCCCCCCAAGTCAAGATCCGCTATGTTGAAATCAATCCTATAGCGAGGGCGCCTGCGGCTGTCAACCCCATTCACGGCACGGCTGCGTTACCGGTCAGTCAGCCGGTGCGCTCGCCCAGTCGCTGCGCGAGGCGGCGCATGCCCAGCGCGCGGGCGGCCTCGGCGCCTCGCGCGTAGTCGGACTCGCGGTCGGCCGGTCGCTCCACCGCGATCGTCTGAAGCGTGGCGATCCGCTTGAACGCGCGCAGCAGCTCGGCGTTCTCGCGCAGCGATGAGGCCACGCGCGGGCGCATGCCCGCGGTGGCGCCGTCCTGCGCGGCCTCCAGCAGCGCCTCCAGCGAGCCGTGCGTGCGCAGCAGCTCGGCGGCGGTCTTCGCGCCGATGCCCGGCGCGCCCGGCAGGCCGTCGGAGGGGTCGCCGCGCAGGGCGATGAAGTCCGCCACCTGCTCGGGCTCCACGCCGTAGCGCTCGCGCACCTGCTCGGGGCCGATCAGCCCGAGCTTGCCGCCCTTGCCCAGCTCGACCACCGACACCCGCTCGCCGACCGCCGCGAACATGTCGCGGTCGCCGCTCACGATCAAGGCACCACCGCCGGCCTCCTGCTCGACGCGCGCGAACGAGAACATCACGTCGTCCGCCTCCAGCTCGGCGCTCGAGGCCACCAGCCAGCCGAGGCTCTCCAGCAGCGCCGCCGCCCTCTCCCACTGCCATCTCAGCTCATCCGGCATCGGCTCGCGGTGGGCGTGGTAGGGGGGGTACAGCGCCACGCGGTAGGCCGCCTGCTCTGCCCCCAGGCACGCCACCACGCGGCGCGCGGGCGGGCGGGGATCGTCGTCATTCAGGCGCCCCTCACAAACGGAAAGAATCGCGTTGACCGTGCCAAGCAGCGCGTTCACCGGCCGCCCGTCGGCGCCGACGATCGATCTGGGGAGCGCGAAGAACGAGCGGTACAGCAGCCACGGCACGTCGGCGAGCAGCAGCGGGGCGGGCATCCGCGCAGCGTACGCGTCAGGCGGGCGCTCCGCCCGTCGCGCTCGCCGTGGCGGTTGCCGGCGGCGCCTGCGTGCCGCCCTGCGGACCGGCGACGGTGCTCGGGGCGGGCGTCGGCGGCGGGCTTTCGGGTGGCGTCGGCGTGAACGCGGCCTGCCCGCTGAGGTCGGGCTCGCGCGTGACGCTCTTGCCGTGCTTCACGCTGAAGTACGCCCACGCGCTCTCCAGGCCCAGCCGCGCCTGCAGTTCGGGGCCGCTCACCGGGTCCTCGCCGCGCGTGCCCAGCACCTCCGCCGCCACGATCCGCGGCGAGGCGCCCCGGCTCAGCACCTCGATCCCGCGGAAGGAGCCTTTCACGAGGCCGCGCAGGCGCGAGGCGGCCGTCGCGAAGCTCATGCTCACCCGCCAGTCCGAGGACTTCGTTTCGTAGGCATCGGGCACGGCCCGCAGCCACGGCTCCGGCGTGGAGCCGAGGAACGAGCTCTCGTTGTCCTCCGTCATCCCCCCCGAGCTCGCGAAGTAGTAGGTGATCGCCGGCTGGCCGTCGTACTCGACGATCTGCCCCGCCGTCGCCGCCACCGCAGCGTTCGTGCTCGACGTTTCCGCGGCGGCGGTGGGCGGGCTCTCATACACCTGCGAGCGGGTGTCCGCGTACACGTCGAAGCGCGAGCCCCCCGCGTGGTCGGTCAGCGCGTACGTGCGGCTGGCGATCGCCTGCGCCTCCAGCGCCGCCAGCGGCCAGCCCGAGGGCATCTCCGCCGCCACCACCCCGCGCACGTAGCGTTCGAGCGGCACACTCACCACCTTCGCGCCCTCCAGCACCGTCACCACCGACCCCGCCGGGGCCTGGCCGAGCGTGGTGCCCGTGTAGTAGTGGGCGAGGATCTCCGCGTCGCTCCAGCCGTGTTCGGCGTAGCCGCGTGCGCCGTCCTGGCTCATGCCCACGCCGTGCCCGTCGCCGGCGCCTTCGACCACCAGCGTCGCCGCGCCCGCCGCCGGGGCCGCCCACAGGGCGATCGCCGCCAGCGCGCACGCGAGCGATGCGATGGACGAGCGTTCCATACGCTCCCCTCGGCCCTCGCCCGCGGAGGTCTTAGCCGTGCACGATTGCTGGCGAGCGCGCGGTGGTAGGTTGAAACCGTGAGCGCCGTCAGCCAGTCCGTCGCCTCCGGCGCCGAGCGCGCGGCGCTCGAACGCGTGCCCACGGAGCTCTACATCGCCGGCGAGTGGCGGGCGGCCAGCGGCGGCGCCACGCTCACGGTCGAGGACCCCGCCACCACCGAAGCGCTCGTGGAGGTCGCCGACGCCCACGTCACCGACGCGCTCGCCGCGCTCGCCGCGGCCGCCGACGCGCAGGCGCAGTGGGGCGCCCACCCCCCGCGCGAGCGCGGCGAGATCCTACGGCGGGCGTACGAGGCGATCGTCGAGCACACCGACGAGCTGGCGCTGGTGATGACGCTCGAGATGGGCAAGGCGCTCGCGGAGTCCCGCGCGGAGATCGGCTACGCCGCCGAGTTCTTCCGCTGGTTCTCCGAGGAGGCCGTCCGCGTGCACGGCCGCTACATGGTCAACACCACCGGCAAGGGCCGCATCCTCACCATGCGCCAGCCCGTCGGCCCGTGCGTGTTCGTCACGCCCTGGAACTTCCCGATGGCGATGGGGACCCGCAAGATCGCCCCCGCGATCGCCGCCGGCTGCACGATGGTCGTCAAGCCCGCCAAGCAGACGCCGCTGTCGATGCTCGCGCTCACCAAGATCCTCGAGGACGCCGGGCTGCCCGGCGGCGTGCTCAACGTCATCACCGCCTCCAGCGCCGGGCGCGTGATCGCGCCGCTGCTCGAGGACCCGCGCACGCGCAAGCTGTCCTTCACCGGCTCCACCGAGGTCGGGCGCACGCTCGTCGAACAGTCCGCCCAGCAGATCCTGCGCGTGTCGATGGAGCTCGGCGGCAACGCCCCCTTCCTGGTGTTCGAGGACGCCGACCTCGACGCCGCCGTCGAGGGGGCGCTGCTCGCGAAGATGCGCAACGTCGGCGAGGCGTGCACCGCCGCCAACCGCTTCCACGTCCACCAGTCGCTCGCCGAGGAGTTCTCCAAGCGGATGGCCGAGCGCATGGGCGCGCTCACGGTCGGCCGCGGCACCGAGCCGGGCGTCGACGTCGGGCCGCTGATCGACGAGGCCCAGCGCGCGAAGGTCAGCGAGCTCGTCGACGACGCCGTCGACCGCGGCGCCCGGGTGCTGCTCGGCGGCGGCCAGCTCTCGGGCCCCGCCTACCCGGGCTACTTCTTCGAGCCCACCGTCCTCGCCGACGTGCCCGGCGACGCGCGCGTGCTCGCCGAGGAGATCTTCGGGCCGGTCGCGCCCGTCGCCACCTTCACCTCAGAGCAGGAAGCGCTGGACGCCGCCAACCGCACCGAGTACGGGCTCGTCGCCTACGTCTACACGCGCGATCTCAACCGTGCGCTGAGGGTGTGCGAGGGGATCGAGTCGGGGATGATCGGGCTGAACCAGGGCGTGGTATCCAACCCCGCCGCGCCCTTCGGTGGGGTCAAGCAGTCGGGTTTCGGGCGCGAGGGTGGATTCGAGGGGATCGGGGAGTACCTGGAGACGAAGTACGTGGCGATCGGGCTTTGAGCGGGAGAGTAGACAAGGGGACCTGGACTAGCCGTGACACCGGGTACATCTCGGCCTCTCCAACGCCCGGCGGGCGAGGCTGAATATAGTGCTGGTCCTTCGATCCCCGCAGGGATCGGAATGCCAACAACCAAGGGGGGGACATGGACTTGAACGGAATCCGCCGACGGCGGCGCGGTGCGCACTCGGCGATGGCGAGGCGAGCGTCCGGCGGGCTGCCGGCACACGCCGCGATCGGCTCGCGGGCGTCGAGGCGGGCGATCGCGCTCGTGACGCTGACGTTGCTCGTCGTCGTGGCCGCGCCGGGGACGGCGATGGCAAAACCCATGCCGAAGGTATACGGCTGGGGCAGCAACTCGAACGGTGATCTCGGGAACGGGACGACAAGCCCGTCCGACGTACCTGTCGCGGCGAGCGTGTTGGGAGAAGCGACCGAGGTGGCCGGCGGCTCGTACTTCAGCGTCGCCCTGCTGCCCGGCGGGACGGTCGACACGTGGGGGTCCAACGTCTACGACGAGCTTGGCGACGGCGTTGAATTCGCAGAAGAAACCGAGGCGCTGGTCCCGCAACCGGTCCCCGGGTTGAGCGGGGTCAAGGCGGTTGCGGCCGGCAGCTCGTTCGTGATCGCGCTGCTGTCGAGTGGCAGCGTCGTGGCGTGGGGCAACGGCGGCTCGGGAGAGCTTGGTGACGGGCTCGAAGTCGACGAGGACGAACCGGTCGCCGTCAGCGGCCTGACCGGAGTGAAGGCGATCGCGGCCGGCGGCGAGTCGGCTCTGGCGCTGCTGTCGAACGGCACCGTGATGAGCTGGGGCTACAACAGCCACGGGCAGCTCGGCGACGGCAACACCAAAGAAAGCTTGGTTCCGGTCCCGGTCAGCGGTCTGAGCAAAGTCAAAGCGATCGCCGAGGGCGCCTTCTTCGGCCTGGCGGTTGGCAAAGGCGGGTCCGTCGAGGCGTGGGGCGCGGGCTCCAACGGTGAGCTGGGCGACGGAGCCGAAACGGACTCCGACGTTCCGGTCAGCGTCAGCGGCCTCAGCAAAGTCAAGTCTGTCGCTGCGGGCGGCTACCACGGGCTGGCGCTGATGAGCGGCGGAACCGTGGAGAGCTGGGGCTACAACAGCCAGGGACAGCTCGGGGACGGCAACACCAAAAACAGCCTCGTCCCGGTCGCGGTGAGCGGTCTCACAGGTGTGAAGGCGATCGCGGCCGGCTCCGCCCACAGCCTGGCGCTACTGAAATCGAAGACCGTGATGTCGTGGGGCGAGAACGAGTACGGAGAACTCGGCGACGGCACTCTCGAAAACTCCGATGTCCCGGTCGCGGTCTCGAGTCTGACCGACGTCAAGGCCATCGGCAGCGGGACGACGTCGACGTTCAGCCTCGCATCGACCTAGGACGGCGCGGACGGCAGGGAGGGCGGCACGGGTGTGCCGCCCTCCCGTCACGAAATGAAGTTCCCGAAGAATTGAGCCGGCGCTGGCGAGGACTACGCGTCCACCAGCAGCCGCCCGACGCTGTCGGCCACGCATGCCGGCTTCTCGGTGCCCTCGACCTCGACGGTGAAGCGCGTCACCACCTGGTGCCAGCCGTCGCCGACTTCGCTGACCTCCACCACCTGCGCGTAGCAGCGCAGGCGCGAGCCCACCGGCACGGGAGCGGGAAAGCGAACCTTGTTCCAGCCGTAGTTCACGCCCATCTTGAAGCCGCTCCACTCGTTGAGGTCTTTGCGCAGGCCGTCGATCAGCGACAGCGTGAGGTTGCCGTGGGCGATCGTCGTGCCGAACGGGCTTTCGCGCTTGGCGCGCTCGACGTCGGTGTGGATCCACTGGTGATCGCCGGTCAGCTCGGCGAACTCGTCGACCATCTCCTGGGTGACCTCCCGCCAGCCGCTCGGCCCGACGGTCTGGTCCTTCAGCGCCCGCAGATCCTCGATCCCGTGGGCGACGGCCTTGGGCATGCTCGCGCTCGTAGCCACCTGAGCTCCTTTCGCTCGTTCCGAAACTTGCGAGCCATGCTAAACGCTGGCCGCGCGCAGGCGCTCTCCGGCGCGCAGGTCAGGAGCTCTGCGTGCTCGCACGCGCCGTCGGCAGCGTCGCGCTGAAGACGTTCTCGATGGCGCTGGCGGGGACCGGTTTGCCGATCAGCACGCCCTGGGCCATCGTGCAGCCCATCGCCTGCAGGGCGCTCATCTGCTCGAGGCTCTCGATGCCCTTGGCGATCACCGTCAGCGACAGGTCGCGTCCGACGATCATGATCGCCTCCAGCAGCCACGTCCGGTAGTCCTCGTCCTCGGAGGCCGCCAGCGAGCTGCGGTCCACCTTCAGGAAGTCCAGCGGAAGGCGCCGCAGGTCCGAGTGGTAGGCATAGCCGCTGCCGCCGAAGTCGTCGATCGCGATGCGCATCCCCAGCTGCTTGATCTCCTGCAGGCGCTCGACCGCCGCGCCGACGTCGCGCATGACGGTCGTCTCGGCGATCGCGAGCGTCAGCAGTGTCGGCTCGATCCCCGACTGCTGCAGCGCGCGGCGCACGTCGGTGACGAAGCCGTCGCGGTTGAGCTGGTTGGCGGAGACCTCCACGGTGATGCCGATCTTGTGGCCCTCCACGTTCCAGGCGGCGGCGCGCCCGCACGCCTCTTCGAGCACCCACCGGCCGATCGGCACGGTCAGCCCGGTTTCCTCGGCGAGCGGCATGAAGTCCGCCGGCATCAGCACGCCCTGCTTGGGGTGAAGCCAGCGCACGAGCGCCTCCAGGCCGGCCACTTTGCCGCTGTCGAGGTCGAAGATGGGCTCGTAGAGGACGAAGAACTGCTTGTCGGCGAGCGCCGCGTTCAGCTCGACCTCGAGCACGCCCCGCCCCTCGATCACCGAGCGCATGTTGGCGTTGAACAGCGTGTAGCGGTCCTTGCCCGCGGACTTCGCCGCGTGCAGCGCGAGCTGCGCGTCGCGCAGCAGGTCTTCCGCCGCTGCGTAGCGGCCGAACGCCACGCCGATGCTCGCGGTGACGAAGAAGTTGGGGCCGTAGCCCTCGACGTCGAAGGGCTTGTGCAGCGCCTCCACAACCCGTCGTGCCAGCGAGTCCAGGCGCGCGCCGCGGGCGGCGGATTCGACGAGCAGGACGAACTCGTCGCTGCCGAGACGGCCCACCGTGTCGCCGGCGCGCACGACCCCCTCCAGACGTTCGGCCACGATCTTCAGGATCTGGTCGCCTGCTGGGCGGCCCAGCCGCTGGTTGACGTCCTCGAACCAGTCGATGTCGATGAACAGCGCGCCCACCAGCAGCCCCGACTGGCGTCCGGCGCGCGCGAGCATGCACTCTGCGCGATCGAGCATCAGCGCGCGGTTGGGCAGTCCCGTGAGCCTGTCGTAGAGGTCTTCCGCGGGCAGCGCGCGCTCCTGGGGCGGCGACAGACGAGGCGCCGGCGTGCGTCCTGCACCGAGGACGAGCACGAGCAGGCCGAGCAGCGCGCTGAGGGCGCAGCCCACGATCAGCAGTGCGACGGCGTTGCCGTCGTTCAGGACAGCGCCGCCGACGGGCGCGCCGTAGCTCTGCACGGTCCATCCGTTCTGCAGTTCGATCGTGGTGGTGGGCGTGCCGGGCTGAGGCCGGCGGCCGAGGAACGCGACGTTCGCGGAGCGGCTGTGGAAGCTCAGTCGCAGCGCCACGCCCGGGTGGCCCTGCAGGGCCTCGCCGACGACCACGGCGGGCGAGAACACCTCCCGCAGCCAGCCCACGAACGCCCCCTGGCGGGCGAGCACGGTCGGCGGCGGCTGGTTGCCCCTGTAGACGGGCGTCAGCACTTCCAAGATCCCCGTGCCGGCGTGCGATGACGCCGTGTAGTGGCCGAAGCCGGAGTCGCGCGAGAGCAGCAGCCCGCTCCTCGAGGCGCAGTAGTCCAGCCCGGCGGGCGGGTTTTCGCCGGCGCCTCGCGCCAGCCGGGCGAGCGCCAGGCAGTAGTACGGGCGGGCGCCCGCCGGCGTGATCGCGAAGTGCCGGGCCCTGGCGTTGGGAGCCACGCCGAAGCTTGCCAGTTCGGGGGCCCGAACGAGCGCCACCAGGCTCAGTTGGTCGAGCTCGGGGTAGCGGCGCAGCGTCTGCGCCCACTTCGCCCACCTGTCGAATTCAGCCGCCGAAGACTTTGGGTCGCCCGCGAGGAACGTCGCGCCGCCGGTCCGCAGCTCTTCCTCGCGCTGCAGCGCCAGCTTCGCGGTCGAGGCGACCGCCGCCGCGGACTGCTGTGAGGAGCGCCGCGCGCCGGCGGCGTCATTGCGCGCGACCTTCTGCGCGCCGAGCGCCGACACGAGCGCTCCGGCGGCCACGCACACGAGCGCCGCCACGATCCACGCGAGCTTGCCGGCGGGCACGCGGGGCACCGGCCTGCCCGCCTCCACGCGCGGTCGCTCGCCGGCGGGCGCCGACGGCGCTGCCTGCGGGCTGGCGGGGGTGGAAGGTGCTGGCTGCGGGCCGTCGAGGACGGGCGACGGCGCCTGCGGGCCGGCCGGGTCCGCCGGCGGGGGCGCGCCGGGAGCGACCTGGTCGCCCGAAAGAGCGGCGCTCTGAGCGTCGGGCTGCGAGTCGCCGGCGGGCGGCGTCTGGGCGGCGGTGTCGCCTGCGCGCTCGGGCCCGGGGATGTCTTGGGGGGTTTCGCTATCTGACACGGGGACCTCGTGTGCTCCCGGCGCGCGGCCATTCCCTGCCTACGCCTGATCGTGTGTGCGCGGGGTGCTCCATCGGCATCCTGCGTTCATCTCGACGAAAAGCCGATCTGGGTTTATCGGTGCACACTCGCTTGCCAGCGGCGATCCCCACCATCTAGGCTGGGCTCCATGAGCGCCACCGACCGGCCGCCGGCTCCTTCGCGACCCCCGCGCAGATCTTCGTCGCGGCGCGTCTCCGCAGAGGAGCTCCACGAGCTCTACTGCAGGCACTTCGAGGACCGGCGCAAGGAGCGCCAGCTGCTCTCGACGGCCAGCTTCTTCGTGACGTTCGCCGGCGTCCGCGGGATCACCCACGCGATCAGGTCCGGGCGTGGCCCCTTCAAGAACATAACCCCCGGCGGGCGCCACATCCATCACATGACCTTCGGGATCGTCGGCCTGCTGAGTGTCGGCTATCTGTGGATGCTCGAGATCGGCACCGACGAGCGCCGGCGGGCCTCGCGGTTGACGTCGCTGGCATACGGCAGCGGCGCGGCGCTCACGCTCGACGAGTTCGCGCTGTGGCTGAACCTCGCCGACGACTACTGGAGCAAGCAGGGTAGGGAGAGCATCGACGCGGTGGCGCTGTTCGGCTCGCTGCTGGCCGTCAGCGTGCTCGGGAAAGGCTTCTTCCGCGAGCTCCTGCACCACGCGCGCTCACAGTCGCCGAGCTCGCATGCGCACACCGGCTAGCCGTCGCGGGCGGGCGCTCTCGCCGCTTTCCCCACGAGGAGCGCGCGCGGGCTGGCTGGCGAGCACGCTGGCGGCGGGCGCGATCCTCGCCGGCTGTGCCAGCTCCGGCTCGAGCGCGAACGGCCTCGCGGCGAAGACGCCGGGCGCGATCGTGGCGGCTGCGAAGGCGGCTGCGGCCGGGGCGGCGACGGTCCACGTTGCAGGCTCAATTCTCGATGGAGGAACGCCGATATCTGTGGATATGTGGTTGGTTTCCGGCAAGGGCGGGAAGGGACGGATCATGCTGGAAGGGCTCAGCATCGAGCTGATCGACGTCCACGATGACCTCTACATCAACAGCGGCGACGCCTTCTACAGCCGTTTCGCCGGACCCGCCGCCGCGCGGCGCCTGGCCGGGAGATGGCTGATGGGACCGGCGCGCGGCTCGGCGTTGGACGCGCTGGGCTCGCTGACTGACCTACCCGAGCTGCTCGATCGCGCGCTGGGCTCCCACGGGACGCTCTCCCGCGGCGCGAGCGCCACCGTCGAGGGACGGGAGGCGCTCGCCGTGACCGACCCCACCGACGGCGGGACGCTTTACGTGGCGAGCATCGGCACCCCGTATCCGCTGGCGATCGTCGAGCACGGCTCGGGCCGCGGGCGGCTGACTTTTGACAGATGGAATCAGCCTGTGACGCTCGAACCGCCGGCGGGCGCGATCGACGTCAAGCATCTGCAGGGCGGCGACTGAAGAGCACCTGGGCCATATGTCTATCACTGCTGAAAACGCGTCAAGCCGGCTGCACAATGCGTCGAACGTGGAAGTTGACGGCCGCGCGTGTGTTCGACCGGAGAGGAATGCGAGAGCTCGCCGTGAATGGCGCAATCCAAGCCAGCTTGCTTCAGCGACCGGCGGGGTCCGCAATCGGCTCCGGGACTACCCCAACCTCCAGCTCGGGACGGGCGAGGAGCGGTACGCCGATGCGTAGCAACGGCCGCGCCGACACTCGCCCCAGCCGCCGGCCCCCCGGCGATCCGGCCGGCCGCCGGCACCCACTCGCCGGCGTGGCGGCGTCCGCGCTGCTCGCCGCCGCCGCGCTCGCGGGCGCGCTGCTGGCCGGCGTTTCGCCGCTCGTGGCCGGCTGCCTGGTGGCGGCCGCATTTGCGACGGGGGCACTCGGCTGGTACCTGGGCGAGCGCAGCAGGGTTGCGTTGGCGGATGAGATCGAGCACCGCACCAGCGACCTCAAACGCGCGCTCTCGGAGCTCGAGATCGCCCAGGCCGAGACCGTCCAGCGGCTGTCGATGGCGGTGGAGTTCCGCGACGAGGACACCGGCGCCCACATCGAGCGGATCGGGCGCTTCTCGGTGCTGCTCGCCGAGCACATCGGCATGGACGCGGAGTTCTGCGCCCGCCTGCGCCACGCGGCGCCGCTGCACGACGTCGGCAAGGTGGCGATCCCCGACGCGATCCTGTTGAAGCCCGGCCCGCTGACGCCGGAGGAGCGCGCGATCGTCGAGACCCACGCCGAGGAGGGCCACCGCCTGGTCCGCGGCTCGTCCTCCTCGATCCTGGACATGGCGGCGACGATCGCCCTCAGCCACCAGGAGAAGTGGGACGGCACCGGCTACCCGCGCGGGCTGAAGGGCGAGGCGATCCCGATCGAGGGGCGGATCGTGGCGGTGGCGGACGTCTTCGACGCGCTCACCAGCGACCGCGTCTACCGCAAGGCCTTCGCCGTCGAGGAGGCGGTGCAGATGATGCGCGAACAGCGCGGGCGCCACTTCGACCCGGTGCTGCTGGACGCGTTCATGGAAGTGCTCGGGCGCACCGGCGCCGACGCCCGCGCGCAGCTGCGCTCTGACCCGGCGGCGCTGGTGGAGAGCTCGCTCGAGACGTTCGCCACGGCGCTCGAACGCGGCGACGCGGAGATGGCAGAGGCCGCGATCGCGACGGCGATCGAGGACGGCGTCACGCCGACGACGCTGCACGCGGAGGTCATCGGGCCGGCGCTGCGGCGCATCAGCTTCCTGTCGGAGGCCGGCCAGATCGACTCCGACCGCGAGCACCGCGCGACGACCATCACCCGGCGCGTGCTGGCGACGCTCTACCGGTACATGACCGGCAGCACCGAGCCCACGCGCGAGCGCGTGCTGCTGGCGGGCGTGGAGGGCGACGAGCACACGCTGGGCCTGCAGATGGTCCACGACCAGCTCGCCGCCGCCGGCTTCCACACGATCTTCGACACCGACCTCTCGGCGCAGCGTCTGCTGGAGATGGTCGCCAGCCAGTGCCCCGACCTGGTGGTGGTGGGCGCGACGGTGCCCACGGCGACGGAATCGGTGGAGATCGCCCTGCGCGACCTGCGCTGCAACCGGCCCGACCTGCCGATCATGCTCGGCGGGCCGGCCGTCGGCGGGAACCTGCCGCGGGAACGCAGCGGGATGCGCGTGCTCGAGCGGATCGACGAGTCGGTCGAAGCGGTCGAAGACCTGCTCGCCAGCACCGCGCCCTCGCCCGTCTAGGGGCCGGCGAGCGCGCCCGTATAGATTTCCCGCGCATGGGCTCCAGCGCGATCGTGACCGGCGGCGCCGGCTTCATCGGCTCGCACGTCGTCGATGCGCTGCTCGCGGACGGCTACGCGGTGACGGTCATCGACGACCTGTCCTCGGGCGACGCCGCGCGCGTGGCCGACGCGGCGGAGCTCGTGGAGCTCGACATCGTCGAGCTGTCCGCGCTGGAGGCGGTCGTCGACAGGGTGGCGCCGCGGGCGATCTTCCATCTGGCGGCGCAGGCGAGCGTGGTGGTGTCCGTCGAGAACCCCGGACGCGACTGCGACGTGAACGTGAAAGGCACCCTCAACGTGGTGCAGGCCGCCGGCCGCTGCGGCGCGCCGGTGGTGTTCACCTCCACGGGCGGGGCGCTGTACGGCGACGCGGCGCCGATGCCCACCGGCGAGGATCGGATCCCCGAGCCGCTGTCCCCGTACGGGGCCTCGAAGCTGGCAGCCGAGGCGTACGTGACGACGTGGTCGCGCGCCTCGGGGATCCCCCACGCGGTGTGCCGTCTGGGCAACGTCTACGGCCCGCGCCAGACTCCCCACGGGGAGGCCGGGGTGGTGTCGATCTTCTCCTACTGCCTGCACGCCGGCCGCGTGCCGAAGCTCTTCGGGCACGGACAGCCGACGCGCGACTACGTGTACGTGGGCGACGTCGTCGGCGCCCTGCTCGCCGCATCGGGGCGCTCGGGGACGTACAACGTCGCCACCGGCGTGGAGACCGACGTGGCCACCGTGTGGAGCGAGCTCTCCAAGGCGGCGGGCAAGCAGATCGAGCCCGAGCTGGCGGACCTGCGGCCGGGGGAGCTCACGCACAGCTGCCTGGACATCGCCCGCGCGGAACGCGAGCTGGGGTGGCGCCCGGAGGTGCCGATCGCGCGGGGGCTGCGGATGACCTACGAGGCGCTCGTGGCGGAATTCGAGGCCGGGCGCGAGTAGACGGCAGGGGAGGGACGGGCGTGGCGGCGGCACGTCGCGAGGCGCTCGGTCTTGCGGGCCGGGCGTCGCGGGCGAGGCGGTAGCATCAAGCGACCACGGCGAGATAGCTCAGTTGGTAGAGCACACGACTGAAAATCGTGGTGTCCCCGGTTCGAATCCGGGTCTCGCCATGCGGAGACTGCAACCTAGAGTGCTCAATTTGGCCCTGCGGCGGTGGTTTGGCTCTGGATCAAGGGTTTTTACTACCGCTGCGGGTCGCCGTCACGGCTACCCGGGCGCCCAAGGGGGTTGTTGGTACGCAAACGACGAAGCCGCCCAGGGGCAATCCCCCGAGGCGGCTGAGCGGGACAAACTGCGGCGAGCTACGGGCCTGGTGGAGCGCCGCGGGGGCGCTCAGAGGGCGGTAGTTCCTCCCCGGCTCGGAGCGCCTTCGCGCGTGGGCCGTAGGGGTCGCCAAGGCCGGCCCTCTTGCGAGCGTCGCCGAGTTCCCTCGCGGCCTCGCGTCCGCCCCACCGGAACGGCCTCACGTCCCGCCCGTTCCTCGCGGCGCGGCGGGCGCTTCCGAGCCAGCCGTTGACCGCGGCGATGCGCAACCAATCAACGAGACAGGCGACGTTTGCTCTCAGTCGGTGCCAGTCCAGTCCAACGCCCTTCGGACGGTTCGCCAAGGTGTCCGCGGCGACGCGGTAACGGTCGCGCCAGTAATCGTGCGCGGCCTCGTAGGAGCGGTGGGATTTGCGCAACTCGTGGTACAGCGACTCCGTGCGCGCGAGGGGGATGAGGGAGCGCCAGTCCGTCGCGCAAGTGATCGTCTGATCCCGCGCGCAGTCCGGCGTCGTCCCCAGCGAGCAGCGGAACCACAGCCGCGGTTTCCCTTTGTTCTTGGAGTATTTGACCTGGCTCATCGGGCCGCCGCAATGCTTGCAGCGCATGACGCCGTGACGGTCGTGCGTGAGCTTGTCCCGTCGTTGCCGTTGATTCTTGTGCTTGCGCCACGGAAACACGGGCGCTGAGCCGTTTGTCGTTGCATGCTCAAAGCAGCGCTCCACCGACAGGCCGCGGTCGCCCATCACGGTCTGGGGAGCCTCGCCGACCATGCCGACCACGCGGTCGTACAACGGAATGAACAAGTCGTACTCCTGCTTGTTCGCGGGGTCCACGCTCGGGATAACCCCGCCCGTGTAGTGGTCCACGGCCTTGCCGGAGTAGTAGCCGTGCCAGAAGCGTTTGACTTTGCCCTTACTCGTGTACGCGCGCACGCCGGCCTCGGCGTCGCGCGTCCTGTACCAGCAGCCGTTCACCTGGACGCGCTTGATCCGGCGACCGTCGCGCCACACCTCCATCGTTTTCGGGGTCACAGCCTTCGCACTATTCACGCTGTCGTCGGGGTCTTCTTCGTTCCACCGCTCTCGGCGTTCGCGCGCTTCCTGGGTGGCCGCGCGGCGCGGGCGGAGCGCGTGACCCTGCACGGAGCGTCGCGATCCCGGCTTCGTCCGACGCTTGCACGGCTCCCCCGGCTGGCAATCGTGGACGAGCGCGGCGTGCGTCTCGTCCTCCGTGAAGTCAAAGTGGACGTGAGCCATCACGCGCGAGTCGTGCCCGCGACAACGCCGGATCACGGCCCCGGCCGCGGCCAGGAACTCGTCGCATACGCCGTTCAACTCGCGCAGCCGACGGTGCACCGTTTGCCGCGACGGCCTGCGCGCGAAGCCGCACTCCCGCCAAATCTCGTCCGTAGTCTCGTCGTACCACGGCTGCACGTCCACGTGGCGCGACGCGACGAACGCGACCGCGACTAGCTCCCAGTGCCCCGGCTCGCGTTTCCGCGCGTACTTCACTTCCAGTTCGCACGCCGCGCGCAGGCCGTCCCACGCCCAACGCTGCGACTTCACCAGTTTCACCGCGTTCAGCGAGCCGCGCAACCCCGGGTGCTCGGAGTAGTCGGCGGCGCCGCGAAGGCGATCGGGTGGCTGGAAACGGAGCTTAGGCATGGTCTTTTGGCAACGGTTCGCTGGAACGCACGACCCCTCCCCGTAGGCCCTGGCTTGCCGGGTATTGGGGGAGTTTTTTTGGGTCGTCCGCTGAGCTAGTGAAGGGGTATCGCGGCCCCCGGAATCAGTGACGCGCTGGCTAGACGTTTGATCGAGTCGCCCCAGCACGCGAGTTCGTCGCCGCGCACCGCGGCCCACGACGCGCGCAGCTTGTCGCCGTGCGTGACGACGAGTCCGTCCGCTTGGAGCGTCGCCGCTGCGAGCCCGATCAAGTCAACGGGAAGGCGAAGACGCACGGCCAGTTCGTCGGTGCGCCACGGCCAGTCCTCGGCGAGCATGAGCGCGAACACCGCGGCCTCAACACACCGCCTCCGCTCGTATGGAACGAAGTTACTACGCTGGTGGAGCATCGGAGATTGTTCCTCCTGTGCGGGCTTCGGCGTGGTTGCCGCCGCGCCGAAGCCGCTTAGCTTTTACGTGTCGTCGTGGGCCGGGCTCAGTGCCGGCCCCCACGTGACATGAAAGCTCGATCAGGGCCGCGACACTCGAACATTCGTCGAGTGTTCTAGTGGCGGGCGAAAATGTGTGATGGCGCCGCGGCCGTCGCCGCACCTAGAGCGCGGGGCGCGCCGCGCCGATCCATATCACGGCGAACTCCGCGGCTAGCCGTCACGCGCCGGAAGGCTTACATGCCTCCAACCCCGCGCCGAGTTCGGTTCGGGGTTCTTCACCCGCAGCGGCGCGAGCGAAGGTGATCAGGCGTTCTGCTGGCGCCGCGGCGCTCTGCCATTCGTCCTGCCCTTCCCCGGACCCACTTTCGTGCTCAAAGCTCCGGGTGACGCGTTCAAGGCCCGCCCAGATGCCGGCGACGGTTTGCAACGCCCCGGCGCAAGCCCCCTGTACGTGTTCGGCGAGCGCGGCGGCCTGTGTGCGTTGTTCGGCTGTGGTGTGGGCGAGCAGTTCGCCGACCTGCTGAAAGCAGGGTGCGTGTGCCTTGTACGTCTGCGCGCAGCTTGTTTCCGAAGTCGCTTCTTCTTCGTGATGGAGGAAGGCCACGCGCCCCTCCTCGCCCGCTGGGCCTTTGCTGCCAAGCACGATGATCAGCGCGCCATCGGTTTTGCCTTCCAGTTCCCTCCAATCGCTGGCGCTGAGGGTTTGGGCCGTTGCCGTTGTCGTTTTTGGAGTGGTCGCCGGGGTTGCGTGGCAGCTCGCGGTGATGCTTGTGATGAGCCACTTATTGCCGCTGTCGGCGAGACGGAACTGGACTTGGCCCTCGCTCGCCGGGGCGATGCGGTAGCGCAGTTTCACGGAGGCCGTCTGCCCGGTGACGCTGACCGCTTGCGGACTCAACCCGGTGAGCTGGTAACGGCCGGCGCCGGCCGTCCACTGCGCTTCGTAGGCCGCGAGGACGGCCGACTGGCCCGTGACGTGCTCGCAGCCTCCCGCGCCCTGCCCGGTACGGGCGACGTTCGCCGCGAGGATGGCTCGGAGTCCGCTGGCGTCATGCGCGCTGTAAGCGCCCTCGTACCTCGTCAGAACGCCCACGACGGCTCGCTGCGCCGACGCGGGAGACGCTTCGGGGGCTACGGTCGTCGTTTTCGTCGCAGCCGAACTGCAGCCCGCGAGCAACAAGAGAACGAGGATGCCGGGTCCAGCCGCGATGCGCCGCGCCACGGCCGTTGTCTGCCCAGTCACGCGAGGATGATCGTGAGCAGGTCGCCGTCGTCAAGCTCAACGTCCAGGTCAGCAACGGCGCTCCTCAGCCTCGCAGCCGTCCCCTCGGCGCCCTCGCCTGGCACGCGGACGCTGCAACGCGAGCGATGACGACGGAGGGGAGCTGCTGACGACAGGGCCTCGCCGCCCAGCCCCGCCTGAACCTCGGCATTGGGCACGCGCTCCCGCAGGAGAGCCACGAACTCGGCGCCGGCCGAATCGCTAGGAGCATCAACGAGGCACTCCACCCACCCGTCGTCGGACACGGCGGCCAAGCTATCACGCGACACCGCGGAACACGCGAGCGAGAGAGCGGCGTTGCCCGTGTACGTGGTGGCGCAGGAGTCGAGCTGTTACATGGGCGGAGCGCCACGGTGAGCGATTGAGCCGCTGTCACACTGCCGCGCTCGCGGTTAGAACACTCGACGAATGCTCGACCGCAGCGGCCCAGGTCGAGCTTTCATGTCGGCAGAGCCCCAGTGGAACCCCTTGCGCTACTCCGAGGCGTGCGCGAAGTCGCCGCGCTCGCCCACCCAGCCGAGCCGACTGCGGCGACGCAGCGCGGGTTTGACGTGGCGCGCGAGCGCAGCGCCGACCACGCCACGCTCCCCACGGCGAGACGGATCACGGAACAACTCAGGCTGCCGTGGCGGGACGTGCTCACAGTCGCCCACGCGCCCGAGGCGGCGCAGAACAAACTCCTCGGCGTGGGCGCGCGCGGCGCGGCCGTGGACTGGCTCACCCGCGGGGGCGTGCGCTCCGCTCTGCGCGTCGCGGCGCTGCGCCGGGGAGTGGGCTCCCTAACGCTCGCCGAGTACCGCGCGGAGCGCGAAGCGATGCTGGCCGCGGACCGCGCGCGTTGGCTGCACGGCGGCGCCCTGCGCGTACCCACGGACGAGCAGGTCATCGCGGTCGCGGGCTCGTGGGAGGCCGCGCTGCTCCTCGCCGGGCTCTCATCAGGATCGCCGCGGCCGCGGACCGCGCAGCAAGTCGCGCTCACGCGCGGCGACGTGATCGAGCGGTTCCACGAGCACTACGGGAGGCGGCCGAGTCGCCCGGAGTTGGAGGCGTTCGCGCGCGGCAACGGCCTGCCGATGAGGGCGGAACGCGGCAGGAAATGGTCGGCGATCGTCGCCGAGTGGGAACACCAGCGGCGCGAACGAGGGCTGCCGCCGCCCCGCGTGGAACCGCGCCCGCCTGGTCGTCCAACGCCGAAGCGCGCGCGGACGCGAACGGACCACTACGCGAGGGACGTGGGCGCCGCGAGGCCCGGCGAGCACCGCGCCAAGGGGAAGTGGACGCGCGCGAACTGCGCCGCCGCCGTCACCCGCTACCTCGTCCAACTCCGCGCGGGCGAGCGGTCAACGCAGCGCGGCTACACCGATTGGGCCGCAACCCAACCGCGCGGCAGCGCGCCCACGATGTCAACGATCCAGGAACACGGCGGCTGGGAAGCCGTGAGACGCGAAGCATCGCGAAAACCGAGCACGCCCTTGCCAGGTGAGCGTAAAGTCAATAGGTGAGCATGAACGACGAGAATCACGACTGGCCCATCAACGAGCCAAGCCTCCCCAGTCCGCTCGCCGAGGCGCGCGAGTACCAAGCACGCGTGAAAACCGGAGCGAGCGTTGAGGACGTGGCCAGGAGCGCGCAGCGCACCGTCGCACACGTCAAACACCGCCTCAAAGTGCTCGAGATCGCGCCCGACTACGCGAGGAGGTAGCTAGGAGTCGTCGCCCATGATGCCCGCAGCGTCGGCCCACATCCTCCAAGCCTTTTTGTTGACGACGAGGGCGTAAGTATCCACGATCTCCTCGACCTTCTTCGGCCACGATTCGCCCCGCTCAAACGTTCTAATGACGCCTTCGCTCACCCCGGCGTTCGCGGCAACCATCGCGAGCGAGATACCTTTTGATTCCCGGGCTGCGCGGCAATTCACCGCGAGAGCCCCGATCATCGTGTTCGGCCCCATCAACGGAGGGTTACGACGGCATCGCCAGCCTTCCTGCGAACGGCAGGAAGCAACGAGAGAACGCCGAAAGCGTCGGCATGCCGAGCGACGACCTCACGCTTCTGGACGGCGTGGCGGAAGTCGCTGAGATCGCGAGCCCGAACAGCCCGCGGACCGTCACCCAACGCGCGTTTGACGAGGCCCGGTCGCGCAGCCTTTTCTACCCCGGCATGCCGCGCGCGAAGCGCATCGCGGAACGGCTGAAAATGACGTGGCCGGACGTGCTCGCGACAGCGCACGCCCACGACGACGAGCGCGGCAGGCTCCACGCCAACAAGACGCAACCACCCCCGGCGAAGTGGGTGACGCGCGAGAACGCGGCCTCCGCCCTCGCCGTCGTCGCCCACCGCCTCAGCACGGACTCGCTAACCCAGGACGAGTACGACCGCGAGCGCGCGAGGATGGTCGCAGCCGACGCGAAACGGTGGATGCACGGCCGCCAACTGCGCCTGCCCACCCACGAACAAGTCACGCGCGCGCACGGCTCGTGGGACGCTGCGGTACGCGGCGCCGGCCTCCAACCCCAGCCCGCGACCGGCAAGACGACGGGCAAGGCGTGGACGCGCACCGACTGCGTGAACGCGGTCGCGCGCTACCTCGGGGACGCTGCGCGACCGTCGGCGACCGGATACCGCGACTGGGCCGCGAAGCAAGCAGGTAAAACACCGACGCTGGGCGCGATCAGAAGATTCGGCGGATGGCCCGTCGTGTCGCGCGAAGCCTCGGACCGCCTACTGGAGCGGAAACTAGGCATCAACGCCCAATGACCCGCATTCCATCATTTCCACGTTCTTTCCCATTGGCCGCCCAGCGGGCCGCGTCCACTAGGCGCCCGGGCGCGCGTACCAACCCCGCCCCCAGCACCCCGAAAACCCGCACCACCACGATATTGAGCACTGTCCCATGCACCGAACTGGCTGCAAACCGGTGCTTTTCGAGCGTTCGCGCCGGGGTCGTTTGCGGACCGTCTTCGATGGTTTCTCGCCTTGGTGACCTTTTCGTGACCAAAACTCGGACGCCTCGATCAGCGGGAGCCCGGCTACCTGCTCGCGTGCCTTGCGGACGAGCCTGTCGAAGATCTCGCCGTGGCTGCGGTCCGCGCGCTGCTCTAGCTTGGCGTAGACGTCCATCGTCATCTTCGAGTCGGCGTGCCCAACCTGCCCCATCACCACTTCACGTCGAAGTTGTTCGCGAGCAGGGCGATCGAGATGTAGGTGCGGCGCATGCTGTGCGGCGTGGTGCGCGGTAGCGGCGGCAGGCCCTTGCCAGCGAGCTCCCTGCTCGCCTGGGCGGCGGCCTCGCCGACGATCTTCGCGGCGCGCTGGCGGGTGCGTCGGGTAGCGGCGAAGGCGACTTCTCATCACCGGTCGGTGTCGGCGTAGGGCCAGCCGGGCTGGTGTATGTTGGCGACTCGGGGAACAATCGCATCTCGAAGTGGAAACCAAGCTACTCGACGAGCAACCCGCTACCGACGCCGCCGGCTTTGACGGAAAATCCGGTTTCGACGATCGAGTACAACGTTCCGCTGTCGGGGACGGGGCTACCGAACATGACGAGCGGGGAAGTCGCGAAATGGGCGCAGAAAGAAGACGACCCCCGCGAAGGGACCGCGATCTTCCCGCCTGATGAGCCGATGGGCTGGCCTGCAGCGAACTACAAACGCGCGACCATCTCCTACCAGGACGAAGAGATGCGGACGGTCAACATCGCCAGCCCAAGCGGCACCACCCCGACCGAAGCCATCAGCACGATCGAATACAACAGCGAAAACGAGGTCGTGCGGAGCCTCAGCGCGGAAAATCGTGCGGCGGCGCTGAAAGAAGCGAACCCAGCGGCGGCCTCGGAACTGCTGGATACGAAAAGCGCCTACCACGAAGGAGAGCTGACCGACACGTGGGGCCCACTGCACACGGTCAAGCTCGCCAAAGGCAAGAAAGAAACCAACGAAACGACGCTGGCGCGTAACCACGTCAAATACTTCTACGACGAAGGGGCGCCCGAAGGCGAATCCTACGAGCTGGTGACGAAGGTAGTCGATGGTGCCGAAACGCAGTCGAAAGAAGAATTCGACCAGCGCACCGCAACGACGTCCTACAGCTGGAAACTGCGCAAGCCGACATCCACAACGATTGAACCCAACGGGGTCAATCTCGCCGAGGCCAATCTCACGAGCACGATCAAGTACGAAGAAGCCACGGGCAACGTCATAGAAACGCAGTCGCCCGCGGCGGCCGGCGGGGACACGAAGGTGCCGCCGGCATACACCGGAGCGTTCGGCGCGAAAGGCACAGGAGCGGGGCAGCTAGAAGGGCCGGCGTACGACGCGATCGACGCGCACGGAGATGTGTGGGTCCCCGAGCACGCTAGCAGCCGGATCTCTGAGTTCTCCGCGTCGGGGACGTTCATCGAGACTATCGGCTGGGGCGTGAGCAACGGTAAAGCCGAATTCGAGGTTTGTACCAGCGGCTGCAAAGTTGGTCTCACTGGCTCGGGTGAACGACAGTTCGCCGAACCTGCGGGCATCGCGATCGCTGGCGGGGATATGTATGTCGTTGACCCCGGCAACGATCGTATAGAGGTGCTGAACGAAAAACTCGAATACGTGACGCAGTGGGGGAGCGCGGGGACAGAAAAGGGGCAATTCAAAGGCCCTCTCGCGATAGCGATAAACTCGGCCGGGGACGTATGGGTTGGCGACTCGCTCAACCGTCGCCTCCAGGAGTTCACCGCCTCGGGGACATTCATCGAGGCGCTCGGCTGGGACGTGAACAAAGAAGGAGGCAAAGAACGCTTCGAAGTGTGCACGACCAGCTGTCAAGCAGGGACCAAAGGCTCAGGCAACGGGCAGTTCGCAGGCATCTGGGGTCTGGCGTTCGCGGGCAGCACCCTCTACGCAGCCGACACGGGCAACAACCGTGTACAGGAGATCAACACAGAAAAAAACGAATACGCTGGCCAGTTCAACGTGACGGGCAACGGAGTCCTCGAAACGCCCATTGGCGTTGCGGTCAGCCCTACCACCGGCTTCGTGTATGTCGTGGACTCGGGCAACAACAGCGTACAGGTCTACAAGCCATCCGGAAGCTATCTAACGCAGTTCGGCACGGAGGGAAGCGGCAACGGGCAACTAAAATTCCCCGAGGGCGACGCGATCAACTCCTCCGGTGATGTTTATGTGGTCGACGATCTCAACCACCGCGTCGAGGATTGGGTGCCGACGATCACCGGCAATGCGGAAGCCCACGATATCAAGACGATCTACTACACGGCCAAAGAAGAAGCGGCCGTAGCGGAATGCCGCAACCACCCCGAATGGGTCGGGCTGCCCTGCCAGACCGAACCGGCCATGCAGTCAGGAGCAGGCGTGCCGCAGCTCCCCGTCACGGACATCACCTACAGCATGTGGGAGCAACCGGAAATCGTAACCGAACACTTCGGCACGGTCGAACGCAAAAGGACCACGACGTTCGATGCGGCCGGCCGGCCGCTCGAAACCGAAGAGAAGGCGCTGGAAACCAAAGAAAAAGCAAGTGTCGACCAGCCACTGCCAAAGGTCACAGACAAATACAACGAACAGAAAGGGTCGCTCGAAACCCAAAGCATCAAAGTCGGGGAAGAAACCAAGACGATAACTAGCATCGAGAACACGCTCGGGCAACTCGAACGCTACACCGACGCGGCCGGGAATACCGCTGAATACAAGCGGGACATAGATGGGCGCGTCGTCGAACTCAAAGATGGCTCCGAAGAAGCAATCAAAAAAGACGGCTATGAAGGCTGGCAGAAGTACCACTACGACGAAACGACGGGCGAGCTGACGAAGCTCGAAGACTCCGCCGCCGGCACTTTCACGGCCGGCTACACCATCGGTGGCCAGATCGCGACAGAGACATACCCCAACGGGATGACCGCCTACTACACCATCAACCCGGCCGGCCAAGACACGGCGGTCGAATACAAAAAGGAAACGCACTGCAGCGAAAAATGCGTCTGGTTCAGCGACCAAGACGTGCCCTCCATCCACGGGGAAACGATCACCCAAGCCAGCAGTCTCTCCGCTGAGACCTACGGCTACGAAGTCACTGGCTGGCTCAACCAGGTCCAAGAAACACCAACAGGGCAAGGATGCAAGACCCGCATCTACACCCATGATGAAGAAGGCAACCGAACGACCCTCACCAGCCGCGAACCAGCAGCCGAAAACAAGTGCGCGAGCGAAGGCGGCAGCACAGAATGGCACACCTACGACACCGCCAACCAGCTCACCGACACTGGCGTGAACTACGACGCGCTCGGCAACACGACCACGCTACCCGCCAGCGACGCCGGCGGCACCGCCCTGACCGCCAGCTTCTACGTCGATAACCAAGTCTACAAGCAAACCCAGAACGGCACCACGGTCGAATACCAGACAGATCCGGAAGACCGCACACGCGAAACCATCACCAGCGGCGGCGCCGAAACCACCAAGGTCATCAGCCACTACGACGGACCCGGCAACGCGCTAGCATGGCCCTCGAACCAACCACCGGCAAATGGACCCGCAACATCCCCGGTATCGACGGCACCCTCACAGCCACCCAAATCAACACCACCGCCCCCGTCCTACTCCTACACGACCTCCAAGGCAACGTCGTGGGCGAAGCGAGCATCAGCGAAACAGAAACAAAACTCCTGAAAACGTACAACCCCACCGAGTACGGCGTGCCAACCAAAAACGAAGCGCCACCCAAATACGCCTGGCTCGGCGCCGTGGGGCTCGCCAGCGAACTACCCTCCGGTGCCATCACCCAAGACGGCGCCACCTACATCCCCCAAACCGGACGACCACTACAAACCGAAGCAATCGAACTACCCCTACCCATCAAGTACTACAACCCATACGAGAGACCAAACGCTGAAGGAGCCACATACGACGCCATCTCGGCAGCCCTAGCCATCGCCGAAGCCAAGCAAATACAACGGGCACAGGAAGAAGCCGCAGACCCACCAGGGACAATACCAACGCCAGCAGGCGAAAGCGGATGTTCAGGCGTGAGCGCGTGTGCCGCCTCTGCGCATCACACACGGGTAAAGTGTAAGATCACGACAGTCATAGGGATCACCAAGACGGAAAAAGTGTACGCAAGGGGGTATGCTAGCTGTAGCTCGATTGTGCCCGAGTACTCACAGCTAGAGGTCTGCATATATGATGTCTTCGTGGCCTACGAAGGTTGCAAGACAGGCGAAGCGGGCGAACACGGCGAGCCACCAAGCCTAGACCTCGATAAGGAAACTAATACAGACTGCTATGCCGGGGAAGTCTATAGAGCGTGGGTCTGGTTCTGGGAGCCTGGCTTTGCAAAGGGAAGTGTCTACACGACGCCACCAGAAAAACAGGTTGAATGTGGCGAAAATGTGGCCGAAGAAACAGCGGAATTCTTCCTCAGCTTCCTTGCGCCTGGACCGCCCTAGACGATGCCCGGCGAAAGGTGGTCAACGTCGTTGGTTCCGTTCAAGAAATGCTCGCTCAGATGCGGTATCGTCACGCTCACGAGTCTAGTTACGGGCCTTACTATCGGATCTAGCTTGCTTTCTGCTTGCGGCGGTTCGACCGTAACGCCGTCTCACAAATCGACAGGTATAGGCGTGTACACCTCGAACGAGCGCTACACATTGGCGGAAGAACCGTTGCCAACCGGCTCCCGTCTGTACATACGAGCGGAACGTTATACGCATCGGGGGGAACCCAGCAGTGTTCTCAGCACAGTAGAATATGATCCGCGGCGACGGCGCGCACGTGAAGGCGTGGTTGCATCTATACCGGTCGGCGAACGAAGCGGAGATCGAGTCGAACCGCTGAGCCTAGAGGTTGAAAGAGAGTGCACGGGCTCCCACGAACGTATCGTCGCGTTTGGGTTGCTTCGTGACAAACGCTACACCGTCGTGGCACAAGGCCGAGGCTCAACAACGCGGCTTAAAAAGGTACCCATTCCGGCGGTGTTTCATGCGGGTGGTGTGCTCGTGTATGCGCGGCTTGCGTCGAGCCCGACGAGTGTGATCGTTCGGACGCCGAGTGGACGGGTGGTAAGTGAGATGCCCTTTAGTGTGCAGGCTGCTCGGTGTAGATCCTGACGTCAAGCTGGACACTCCTGTGCTCGAGGCCCAGTGGGCAGCAGGACCCCAATACGCTGCTGAGGAATGGGGAGAGGAAGAATGGGAAGAATGGTGGGAAGAAGAAGAAGGCGAATACGAATGGGCTACCTACAAGCACAGCGGTGAACACGGCGAGGAAGAAGCCCATATCGAACCGGCGGTACTCTACCAGCCACTGTTGCACGAAGGGGCAAATTCGGGTAGCACCGAGCCGGAGGGATGGTCCCATATCATGATCAAGGGTGGCCCAGGCGGCCACGGTTGCGGCAAGAGAAAAACGTGTCACAAAGGAGGCCCGCGGCGCGGCGAAAACCAGGAAGTTGGCGGCTTCATTGGTGGCGCAATCGGTGGGTCGGCGGTGACATTCCTGGAGCTATAATCGGAGGGGCAGCTGGTTGGAAGGCGGGTGAAAAAATATGCCACGAATGAGACAACGACGCATCGTCGAATACGTTGGGGGGCTCGGCGTCCTAGTTGGGGTAGAGCACTTTGTCCGTGACTGTCACTTGGTAGTCATACTAGCTAGTGCTGCGGGTGCCGCCGTTGGAGTTGGCATGCTCCGCACGGCTGGCAGAGACACCGGTGCGCATAGCAAGTGATGGTTCTTCACGAAGAAGGCGCGTACGAACTTGTCGCTGACCAACAGGACGCCATAGGCAGCGCTTCGTGCTCCTGCGGGGTGTGCGCGTGCGAATCTCGGCCAGTGCCGGGCTGTTGGCGTGCGCCGCGTGCGCGGCGGGCATCTCGACGCCCGCGACGGTCCAGCGATCGCGAAGGCGCTTGCCCTTGTCGCGTCCGCCCTCGTGGCGCACCACCTCGCCCGCGTCGGCGAGCCCCGCGAGCGCCTTCGACGCGGTCGAGCGCGCGAGGCCGGCCGAGCTCGCGATGCCTCGGTAGCGGCGCCGGGATTTGCCTCGACGGCGGTCACTACGGCGTCCGGGGGCGAGGGTTTCGTTGCGGCATGCTTTTGGCTTTGACGGCTCGCCATGCCGACGACGACTACCGACAAAGCGCTTGGCGAGAGGCGATGAGCGGGGTACTTAGCCTTGCGGCGACAGCGATCCTCGCCGTGCTGGCGACGTAGACGATCGGCGGCTTGGTGCTACGCACGGCCAGCGCGTTCCTCGCCGTCGGCGGCCTGCTCTGCACGGCCGATACCGGCTCGCTGACGATGGCCGCCGCGGCACTTGTCGGCGCCGTCGCGTGGCTCGCCGGGCATTGGCTATACGCGGTGCGCCACCACTACTTCCGAACGTCGCTCGCGCGCCGCATCTTCCTCAAGGCCCTCCCCGAGCCGGCTTGAGCCGACACGGCGATGGGGCGTCCCGACGACTCTAGATTCGGCATTATACATGCGGTGTCAGGACAGGGTTCGACCCCCGTCGCTCCCGCGACCCCGACGGCGAGGGTTTAGGTCACCGGATAGGCGCTCGTGACCCAAACCCGCGGTAATCCCCGGTAATCTGCACGCATCTGTGCCAGCGGCACCTTCAGAAGCTGCCCGCAAACGCGCACTTAGTCCGCGTCCTTGGTGTCCTCTGAAAATCGTGGTGTCCCCGGTTCGAATCCGGGTCTCGCCATGCACCGAACTGGCTGCAAACCGGCGCTTTTCGAGCGTTCGCGCCGGGTCGCTTGCCGACCGTCTTCGATGGTTTCTCGCCTTGGTGACCTTTTCGTGACCAAAACTCGGACGCCTCGATCAGCGGGAGCCCGGCTACCTGCTCGCGTGCCTTGCGGACGAGCCTGTCGAAGATCTCGCCGTGGCTGCGGTCCGCGCGCTGCTCTAGCTTGGCGTAGACGTCCATCGTCATCTTCGAGTCGGCGTGCCCAACCTGCCCCATCACCACTTCACGTCGAAGTTGTTCGCGAGCAGGGCGATCGAGATGTAGGTGCGGCGCATGCTGTGCGGCGTGGTGCGCGGTAGCGGCGGCAGGCCCTTGCCAGCAAGCTCCCTGCTCGCCTGGGCGGCGGCCTCGCCGACGATCTTCGCGGCGCGCTGGCGGCTGATGCGCCCACCGCGCAGGTTCTGCACGAGGTCGTCCTGCGGGCTCGTGCAGCGACCGGATCGGCGCAGCTGGTCGATGCGCTCGACCACGGCGAACGACTCTCACCGGAGAAATCCTTCAGGCCCGCGGATGAACAGCTACACGGGGAGCCGGCTTGCCGCGCGTCGGGCAGCGAGTACGCGCATGGTCGGGGTGGTGATGTGTCCGAGTGCTTGTCGGATGGTGCGGGAGGTCTGCCGGGCGAACGGTTTGGCGGCTTGGGGTGCGGTCAGGTAGTGGCTGACCATCGCCGCGAGGATGAGGGTGTGCTCGTGGCCGTTTGGAAGCGATCCCGCGGCTTGTCTCGCTTCGGTCGCAAGCATCCGAAAACGCTGGGTGGTCTCGCGTGTGTTGGTGTAGTAGGTGAGCAGGCTGCGCTGCTGGGCCGCGGCGTCATCGTCCTGGTCGATGAGGCTGTCTAGGAGTGAGTGCAGCGCTCCGATCCAGGGCCAGTAGGCCATCTCGATCGCGGTGGCTTCTGCGGTGGTGAGGGCCGGTTGGCCTGCGGCTGCGATGAGTGCGAACAGGCCGAGTGACGATCCGGCGGATGCGGCGGTCTCCCACCAGCTGAGTCCGGTGTGTGGAGGCGTTTGTTGCTTGGCCCATCGTTCGAGATGGTGGTGGCCGCCTTGGGGTTCGGTCAGGTTGAGGCTCTGGTAGCCGACGATGCGCTCAGCGCTTTTGTGGAGCGGTGTCGTTATCGCTGCATGGGAGGGCAGGAGGTGGAGCGTCGATCGGCAGGTGTCGATGATCTCTTGGAGGTAGCCGGCGTCCGCGTGCTGTGTCTGGTGCGCGTAGTAGTCACCGTGCTGGGCTTCGTTGTCGATGGCGACGAGCAGTGCTTGGTGGAGTTGGCGTGCGTTGCGGATCGGGTCGTCGTTGGGTTGCTCCGCGAGTGTGTCGACGTAGTCGTAGATCGACTGGAAGGCGACCTGCGCTCGTACCACCTGGGCGCGTACTTCTGCTGGTACGAACGTCGCGAGGGCGGCGGCGCCCTCGATGTTCCCGCGCTTGACGCGCTGCGCTTCCAGTGCGAGGCGGCGTAGCTGTGGGTCGGGGATTGCTTCTGCACGCTCTTGCCAGTGGCGGGTCTCACGGCGTATGGCTGGAAAGACGCTTAGCCAGTATCGTCGCGCGGCCGTCAGGAAGCAGATGGTCAGCGCTCGGCGGGCCGAGGTGCTGTCTGTCATACCGACAGCATCCCGCGCGCGGCGTACGCATTGTGGTCACTCTTGGAAGCTCGTGTGTGGGGGTACGCGTGCTGCGACGAGCCCGGGGAGTGCGATCACGGCCAGTGCGATAGCCGTAACGATCGCGAGGGTTAGGAGGACGAGGCCGATTCCGAGCGAGAATGGTGCTGGGAAGCCGACGGACAGCTTTAGCCAGCGGCTTGCGAGCGCGTGGCCGCAGATGCCGAGGATCGCGCCGTCGACACAGCCGATGGCTATGAGGATCGCGCTCTCCAGCAGTAGCGAGCGCCATAGCTGGCGGCTGTCGAAGCCGTCGGACTTCAGCGATGCCAGGCGAGCACGTCGTTGAAGGACGGCGGTGCTGAGCGCGGCGGCTATCGCGAGCGAGGCTGCCGCGAGCAGCAGCGTCACGATCTGGCTCAGGCTCGCAGCTGGGTGGCGCCGTCGGCTCGCGCCACGCGAGAGAGGCCCACCGGTGTGAGCGTCGAGCGGCATCGTCGCGCGGCCAGCGTGACCGTGGTCTTGGGGCGACTCGATGCCGTTGTCGTGACCGGTGTGGTCGCGCTCTTGAGAGACGACCGCCGACTGCGCGTCCTCGAGTGCGGCGCTACGGACGCGGCGCTTGACGATGCGCTTGCGCAATGGGAGCCGCAGGTTGCGGTTCTCGGTGAGACGGCCGAGCCGGCCCTGGTCGAGCGTCTACGGTCTGTCTGCCCGACGACGAGGATGCTTGTGCTCGCACACGAGCCTACGCGCGAGCGTGGAATGCGATTGCTCGCGGCTGGCGCGAACTGCGTGGCCCGCAACGCTCCTGAGCTTGACTTGCGAGTGATGGTCCATCTGACCGCCTATGGTAAGCGGTTCCTTGCTGGGGCTGACGGTGAGCGGATCGAGCGTCGCTATCCGCCGCGTGCCGAGCCGCTCACGAAACGCCAGCGCGAAGTACTGATACATCTCACCAAAGACGAACCATATGCCGCGATCGCGTGCGCGCTGCACATCAGCTACCGCACCGTCCAGATGCACGTGCCTCGCATCCTGGAGAAGCTGGGTGTAGAGGATAGGAGCGAAGTTGTCGGTATGCCGATTCCCGACGAGTAGATCATCGACTAGACAGCTGCCGGGCGGCGTGACTTTTAGTTTCTACCGTTGGACTCGTCTGCAACAACGGTAGACACGCTCGCTGCGCCTGGTTATGGTCTCCCGAAACCGTTCTAACTGAGTGACCCGGATCGAGTCCGGGGCTCGTGTACTTGGGGGCGCGCCATGCGGATTGCCGGGCGAGGACTAGTAGCGGTGTTGGCCGGTCGTGGGCAAGCCCGCCCAAAACGAGAAGCGTTCCCGTAGACGATACAATGGAGGAATCATGAAGAAGCTGGTAATGTCGGCGCTTGCTCTTACGGGACTCGCGACCAGTGCGACAGCGGCACAAGCCGAAACGGTCCTGACGAAAGCTGAGCTCACGGCTGCCACACAGCAGGCCGAATCAGCAGGAACCATCGAAAGCATCGAAGCGTCCGGCGGGAGCCAGGAGGCAGTGGAAGCCGCGTTCTCTCCCGGAGAAATGGAACGAGCCTCGATACAGCGGCCCGCGGCAGCACTCAATCTAGTGGTGATGCACGGGCAATTTGAAGACGTTCCCAACGGAGATCACGGCGACCCGTCCAGTTTCCCGATTGAGCACGAAACTCATAACAGTGCCTCTCGGAGCTGGAGCACCGACGGGTGTTTTCGCGTTTGCGTTCCCGAGGGCACAGGGAACCACTACACGATGATGACATCGGGTGGCGGCACATGGTGCTGGTATTTCGGTACTGGGAATGAACTAAAGGCATGTCGATCGGACTTCGCCTGGCAGGCGACGCAGGTGGAAGCTGGCGGGGAGATAGCCACAGAAGAAAAGCCAGCGTTCGCCTCATCATCCAACAATGACGCAGAGTGGACGAACCACACATGGCATACCTGGAACTTCGCAAGAGCACACGTAACGACGCCTGGACTTTGTTGGTCTGCCCTCAACGGTGCTCCAGGTAATATGTATTACGACACCTGTAGCGGAAACATGGAAACATGAAACTACTAGTGCTGATGGTCACAGTACTCGGGATCGGTGGCCCACCCGCGGAGCCCCCGTCAAGGTTGTTGAACGCGACGGTCGCTGTGACCCGCGGTGCGCCAGCTCGGACGGTCGCTGAATCCGCGGATGGTCGGCTCAGCGTCCGGTTGCGGCCTGGGCTATACACGGTCGTAGCGACGCTGGACGAAGGGCCGCTCAGATCACCGCGCTTTTGCGAAGCGACGGCGATCAACGTCCAGCGGCAGCACCAGGCACGGATCAGGCGACTAACGCTGGACTGCTCTATCAAATAGCTCTCTGCCAGGAGGCCCGGCTAGGCGAAGGCGTCTAAGAGTCCTCGCCGGGCCTCCACGAACCCGCGCCTGTCGAACTGTTTACGTGAGGCACTCAAGGTAAGTCGAGACGAACGGAGACGCGGTGGTCGGAACGGACGAAAGGAGACATGATCGACATTGGTGGCTGGTGCGATGTGTCGCGGCGCTCCTGGCGGTTGGTTGTTTGCTCGCCGGCATCCCAAGGCTCATGGCGGCGGTGGACGTGTCTGATGGGTCGCATGTAACGCAGATGGTTAGCCATGCCGAGGTCGCGTTGCTTCCGATGATCGGAGGCGGCGAGGGTGGATGGTGCGTTACAGCGGTAGGCTCGATCGGATGTTCGTCCGCCGATGCGCGCGTGTTTGGAGACCCAGTAATTATCGAAACGTGGAGCAGCGCTAGCTATTCAACAGGGAACGAACAGAGCCATGACGCGGTTGATGAAGGGATAGTGGTCACCGGCGGTGAAGTGTCGGATGTGTCGCTGGAAGGTGGATCACCGATCTCCACAGACGCTGGTCGTTCTTTGCCTAATCACATGCGCGCCGCGGTGGTGGAGCTGCGAGGCACCCCGAAGCGCAAGATACTAGGATTCACGGTGCCACCACCCCTCCCTCGCGCTCACTTTGTTGCGTGGAACTCGAAGGGTCAGGTAGTTCGACGGACGAGCGCACCGGGTCCATCGCTGACGTTCTCAGTTCCCAGTCGTAAATGGGGGCGCGGGAGCCGCGCGGATGAGGGCGTCTGTAGCCTCAAGGCAAGCGGTGTCGCGGGGCTCGTGTCCGAAGGCGGAAGTGTGATGGTAGCGGTCAAGCCTCATCGCGATGTGCGTGGCCGCGAATTCGTCGACTGCGTTCGTACGGAGTATGTCATGCAAGGCTGGCCGCTCGAAGCAGACATACTTCTCGATGCGGCGCATCCTGGCATAGTGCCGGGCCCGCTGCCATTGACCGATACGCTACCGGGGCATGCGGGAGTATGGCAGGGTCCAGGCGTGCAAGGAGCAACGGTCGCTCGACGCATAGAAGGTGCCTGGCTGGTTGTCGGCGGAGGCCAGAACCTCGACCAACGTGTGATGCTGCTCGAACACCTCCGTCCGACGATTCATCTTTGACGAGGCAGGCACGGTTAGAGCTCCCGTATCGGCACGACGCGCTGGCGACCACCCTTCGCCTTGCGCAATCCCTCGCCTGAAAGCCAGGGACTGAACGCTTACGGGCGCACGGGCGCGACAAACAGGGCCGACGTTTGAGTCGTCCACCAAAGCCGTATGAGCCGCCCGAGACGCCAGCGGGAAAGATCAACGTGACCGACCTGGACTCCAGGAACGTGAAGACGCCGCGCAGCTACACCCAGGGCTATTAACGATCCTGGCGTTCTTCGGCGAGCACTTGAGCTAGACGGGCACCGCCTCGGCGGGCGCCGCTACCCGAGTCGGCCGGCGCCATGACTCTGCGAGCCGCAGGTCGTGCGCCCGACGCTGGCTCCCCAAGCACTGGGCCGATGCCGCGACGACGACCTGATCGCGCTCGCGCAGTGCAGGGAGTCCGATCGTATCCGGCGACTGGCACCTGCTGGACGTGGCACCGAGCGAGCTGTGGGGTGCTCACGTCGCGCGTGCTGACCGACCGCCTGGGGCTAGCGCCTGCGGGCTGATGGCCGGGATCATCGCTGCCGGCGCCGAATCTCGATTCGTTGCCGGACGAGGTTTGACCCCCGTCGCTCCCGCGACCCCGACGGCGAGGGTTTAGGTCACCGGATAGGCGCTCGTGACCCAAACCCGCGGTAATCTCCGGTAATCCGCACGCATCTGTGCCAGCGACACTTTCAGAAGCTGCCCGCAAACGCGCACTTTAGTCCGCGTCCTTGGTGTCTCTGAAAATCGTGGTGTCCCCGGTTCGAATCTGGGTCTCGCCATACAGTTTTCGCCTGCTATTGAGCTGGTTTTGAGCCGCGCGAGTGGTCTTCTCCTCGATGGTTTTGGACCAACGTTGTCCAATTGGTTGTCCAAAACCCCCCCGCTTCATGCCGGGTCTGCGCTCTCTTTGGCTGGGATGATGAGTCAGCGAGCCTCAGAAATGGCTTGATTGTGCGGTTTTCTGCGCGGAGGGTCCTAATGGGCGCTTGGGAACACGACCGGGAATCGTGGTGTCTTGAGTTCGATTTCAATACCGAGCGTGGACGCTCCACGAAGCTGATGGGCTCGCCGCTACGGCTTTCCAACTCGTGGATGGCTCTGCCGATGTCGCTCGCTTCTGGTAGGGCGATCGGGTGTTGTTCGCCGTATTCGATGACGGTGTGGCCTGCGTAGTTGTGCATCGTCGCGCCGCTCCCACGCGGCGGCGCGAGCCGTGTGCTGTCCATCCGCGGGAGCGGGTAGCTTGCGTGGCGATGTCCCTTGGACCTGAGACTCACAATCGCACGTTCAGGTGAACCGGCGAGTGGATGGTGAGCTTGTGGTCGCGGCCGGCCGGGCGCGACCTGCCGAGCAGGTGCGGTTGCTCGTCGGATGGGTGGGAGCGGGACGGGCGCTCACCCAGACGGGCAGAGTGCGCTTGGCGGATCTCGGCGAGTTGGTGGTCCTACTGGACACCGGCGATCTGCCTGATCGGCAGGAGGCGACGAGGCGGATCACGAGCAGCGTCGAGTTGCCGGAGCTCACGGCGGTCGTGGAGTGGGCGAAGGCGAGCCGCTTGGTGCGTGTGAGTAAGGGACAGCTGGTCCCTGTGAAGAAGAACATGCCCCTGCTCGATCGCCCGCTTGAGCTGTGGGCGGCGATGCTAGACGCGTTCCCCCGGCTTGGCGAGGCGCTGTGTCCGCCCGGATGGGCAGAGTCGCTGATGCGCTGTCACTTCCGAGAGGCGATTGGCGCCCTATTCGAGGAGCTTTACCAACGGGGCGGAAGCATCGATGTCGTGCGGGCTTGCGAGCTGGCCTGGGAGGCGGTGACAGCGCTGTATTTCTTCGAGGACGCGCCCGAGCAGCACCGGACGTTGTGGCGCAAGCTGAACGACCGTGACGTGCTCCACGCGCTGAAAGTACTCGAGCACATGGGTGCGCTGCGGCGAGATGAGGAGCGCGTGACGTTGACCGAACTCGGGTCATGGTGGATGGGCCTCGTCGCGGGCGAGGCGAGCGAGGAGGATCCGATTCTGCAGGTGAAGATGAGCCTCCTCGGAGTGTCGGAGCCACCGGTCTGGCGGCGGCTCCTCCTGCCAGCCAGCCTCCGGCTCGACCGCCTGCACGGCGTGATCCAGGCAGCGATGGGCTGGGAGGACTACCACATGCACGTCTTCGCGGACGGCGCTCGCAGGTACGGGCTGGCGGATCGCGAGTTGGGGATCCACGATGAGCGCAAGGTGACGCTCGGTCAGCTGCTCAGGCGGGCGAGTCAGCGGGTTCGCTACTCCTACGACTTCGGCGACGACTGGGAGCACGAGATCCTCCTCGAGGGAGTGCTCGTCGCCGAGCCAGACGTGCGCTATCCGGTCTGCATTGCCGGCGAGGGCGCCTGCCCGCCCGAGGATTGCGGTGGCGTGTGGGGGTATCAGGATCTGCGCGACGCGCTTGCCGACCCGGCCCACGAGCGGCACGAGGAAATGCTTGAGTGGCTTGGCCTTCAAACCGCAGTGGAATTCGACCCGGCTCGCTTCGACGTGGAGGAGGTCAACGTGGCGCTCGGCGGCGGCGAGGATGTCCAGGGATGGTCGGCGTACAGTTCCGCCGATCGGCCAGTAACGGTCGTCAGGCGGGCGGCGTAGAAGAATGAGCGTGGGGGGGGCCTGCCGGTGAGTGAGCCGAGATCAGCAGTGGGTTCGGGCAACAAGCGCTCGGCCCGGGGCGAAGCGCCCACGAGCGACATCCGAATCGAGGATCGGCGCGCCTCCGGCGGCGGATTGCGGGGCTCGCGGAGGCCCGCGCGGCTCATGGTCGACTACGCCGAGGATACCGACCGCTGCATGCGCGTGATCGCGCAGCTGACCGAAGAGTACGAGCGCTACGTTGAGAGCGAGCACGCCGTCTGCCCTGACTGCCCGGTCGTGCGTTCAGGACCGTTCGTTGTGTATTCGATGCTGGAATGGAAGGCGATCTACGGAGATGGGCGCCTGGATCACTGGACTGTGGGCGACGTCCACACGTACCTGCTCGAGCACTTCCCGCGCAAGGTGTCAGCTGACCGCGGGCTGCTGGGAGACACGCCGAGTTGCGTGCGCGATTTCGTCTACTTCATGTCGGACCGCGGCACGCTCGCCGGCGAGGACGGCGGCGCGCTGGCGAATGCGGCGGAGGAAGTGTCCGACGAGTTCCTCGCGGCCAACCGCGACCGTCGCAACTGGGGGCTCGCGAAGCTGATGTTGAATGGCGCAGCCGCCATCCTGGATGACGAAGACGACGAGGACCGCTCCATGCACTTGGCCACGTTCCCAGCCGTTGGTGTCGAGTCACCCCGCGTCGCTGGGGGCAGCAATGGCCAGCGTGCCGCGACGCGCCGCAAACGCAAGGCCGTCCGTGCAGCGCGCCGACGCAACCGGGGCTGAGCGCCTTCGTAGGTAGGGCATGCGCCCCTGGCGCCACGCCCGCTGGCTAGATGTCTCAAGCCAGCCCAGGCCGAGGAAAACGTCGATCGCTGTGACGAACCCCCGCCCTGAAAAGCGCGGCCTCGGTGACCGTCCTCACACGCTCTTCCAGTCGCTTGTCGTTCATCGACAGCACGCACGCCGGCGCCCGGCGCACTGAACGGCAAACCCTCCTGCTACGGGATCGCCGATGGCTCCCGGTTGAGTTCTTCATCGCGGCTTCTCATGGGCCGATGGACGCAATCGAGGTGACGAGGATGCCGTCTGGTCGTGTGTAGGTGGGGCTGTCCGCGACGATGACGAGCAGGGCGCCGCACGCGGCGTTTGTGGCGGGGGAGAGCTTTTCCTTGAGTGCGAACAGGTGGCGGGCTGCCTCATCCACTCGGTGGTGTCCGAGCTTGATCTCGGCCGCGAGCCAGCGTCCGTCTGTCGCCTCGACGATCGCGTCGATCTCGAGCCCCTTGTTGTCGCGGTAGAAGCGGACCTCCGCGCGATGTGGCTGGGCGTAGACGCGCAGGTCATGGGTGGCCTGTGACTCGAAGAGGAATCCGGCGAGCTCGATCTCAGGGCCCAGGAGCCGCTGGGGTGTGGCGCCCAGGGCCGCGACTGCGAGCGAGGGGTCGGCGAGGTGACGCTTCGGTGTCGCCGCGAGTCGTACTCGCGAACGCAGTTGTGGCTTCCAGCTCGGCTGGTCCTCGATCAGGAAGAGCCGCCCGAGCACGCGCAGGTAGTCGTGCAAGGTGGTCTCGCCGAGTGGTCTCTCTGCCGTGCGAGCGATCGTCCGCAGGCTCGCGCTGGTCGCGACGTTGCGAGCGTAGGAGGCGAGCAGCCGTCGGACTCCGCCGGGATCGCGTCGGGCCCCGTCGACGCGAGGGACGTCCGTATGGACGATCATGTCGAGGTAGTCGGCGTTCGCTTCGACGGCGTCGGTCGGCGCGAGGGTGAGGTTGTCCGGCCATCCGCCGATCGAAAGTGCCTCGATCGCCTCGGTTACGGTGATCCGGTGTGGCGTGGCCTCAGGGGTGGCGCCATCGAGGAGTCCGCCCACCGAAACGGAGCCGCTCGAGATGCCGCGCTCCAGCAGTGTCATAGTTCGCATCCGCACGGCGGCGATCCTGCGCGCGCCCGTGTGACTTTGCTCCTCGCTCTCGGGAGTCGACGAGCCGGTGAGCAGGAACAGGCCCTTGCCGCCGAGGTCGTCGATTCGTCCCCGCACGGCGTTCCAGATCCCCGCGGCGAGCTGGTACTCGTCGATAAGCCGGGGGTGCTCGCCGTCGAGCACGAGACGCGGGTCTGTCTGGGCTGCGGTGAGCGCTGCGCGGTCCTGGTCGAGGCATACCTCTGAGCCCGCAAAGCAGCGTGCGGTGGTCGTCTTGCCGACTGCCTTCGGACCAGTGAGCAGGACTCCCCCGTGGGTGCGCAGGCGTGCCTGCACCAGCTTCTCGATGATCCGCTCGCGGTGGCCATGCGGAGGGATCGTACCCAACATAACGATGGGATCGTACCTCACGTAACGGAGGTGTTGTACCCACGCCGGCCTTGAAAGCGCCTCGGTTTTGGACAACGGCTCTATCCGCGGTCCAAAACCCACAGGAAACCGCCGGCAACCAGCGGTATCTAGACAGGTCAAGCCCAGCGAGCCACCGGTGGCCACCGTGCGAAACCCCTGGATACAGGCTACTCTGCCGGGCCGTCGACGCACGCATCGGGGTCATCTCCCCGCGGCTGAAAACACGTGGTGTCCCCAGTTCGAATCTGGGTCTCGCCATGTCGGTTTTTGGGGCCGCACAAAGCCGTTTGCGACACGAGGGCCACGTGATGAGGGCTATTTTCGTAGTACACTAATTCATCGTGGAGATCCATCCGTCGGCTCGCGAGCATGGCGTCGCCGACGAAGACATCCGCCACGCCATTGACCATGCGCTCGCCATCGAGGATGCCGGAGAGGACCCAGACCGCTGGCTCGTCATCGGGCCGGATCGTGCAGGCAACCTGCTCGAGGTGGTGGTTCTCGTCACGATCGAGGGCGCGCAGCTGGCGATCCACGCAATGAGGATGCGTGCCAAGTTCAGGAGATTGATCGAGCCGTGAGTGAAGACCGCGTATACGGCCACAGCCGCTCCGGCAAGCCGATCGCCGACAAGGAGATCGAGGCGCTGGCGGCAGAGGCCGAGTCAGGCTACGACCTAGACACGCTGCTAGCCCGCAGGGGCAAGCGCGGACGACCCGCGCTAGGCTCGGCGCCCGCGAGCGTCGAGTCCGTCAGGCTAGACCCCGAGCTGCGCGACCAACTCCTCAAGCGCGCAAAGGCTGAGGGCACTACAACCTCTGAGGTAATCCGCGAGGCCCTGCGGCGCTTCCTGAAGGCCGCATGACCGTAGGGGGCCATGGCCACCGAAAATCGTCCCGTTGGCACAAACCCCTAGAATCCGCTGGAAACCAGCGGCCTTCGCGCTCGAGTCTCTCGCGAGTGAGAACTCTCCCGGATGTCGTATGCTGCTGGGCGGCCGGAGCACATACTCCTCTGGCTGACACGGTGTCCAGCGAAGCCGGTGTGATTCCGGCGCTGTCCCGCAACTGTGATGGTCCGTTCAGGGCCTAGCCAGGTCGCCTGACTCGTGTCTGCGGATCATCCCTCGGAGGAAGGGTGGTTCGTCCAGGCCGGTGGGTCTGGCGAGCTGACTTTTCCTCCGCCTAAGCGCGGAGGTTTTTATGTTCAGACGTTCTTCTGTGTGGCCCGCCGGGGTCCTCGCGGTGGTGGCTGTGGCGGTCGCCGGCTGCGGCTCGAGCTCGAATGCAAGCACGTCGTCGACGGCGGCGAGCGCCGGCTTTCCCGTATCAGTGCATGGCGCGGACGGCGTGACGGTCATCGCGCAGGCTCCTCGTCGTATCGTCTCGCTGTCGCCTACCTCCACGGAAGACCTGTTCGCGATTGGCGCCGGCCCGCGGGTCGTGGCAGTGGATGACGAGTCCGACTACCCGGCGAACGCGCCGCGGACGAAGCTGTCGGGCTTTCAGCCCAACGTCGAAGCGATCGCTGGCTATCGCCCGGATCTCGTGGTGATCTCCGACGAGAGCCCTTCATCGCTCGCTCCTGCTCTGCGCAAGCTCGACATCCCCGTCCTCGTCAACCCTGCCGCTCGGTCGCTGGGCCAGGCTTACCTGGAGATAGAACAGCTGGGGCTCGCTACCGGACGCGCCGTGCAGGCACGCCACCTGGTGAAGCGCATGAAGTCGCAGATCGCCGCGAGCGTCCGTTCGGCGGGTGGTTGGGCTCGTGGCATGGGCGTGTACGACGAGATCAGCCAGGAATACTATGCCGCGGCGTCTGGGACCGTGGTCGGGCAGCTGTTCACGCTGTTCGGGTTGCGCGACATCGCGAACAGGGCACCCGACCCGCAGGGTCTCGGCTATCCGCAGCTCTCGGCGGAGTACGTGGTGGCGGCCAACCCCGACATCGTCCTGCTCAACGACACCGTCTGTTGTGGTCAGAGCGCCGCGTCGGTGGCCCGCAGGCCGGGATGGTCGGACATGACCGCCGTGCGCAAGCACACGATCGTCGCGCTGAACGAAGATGTCGCCTCGCGTTGGGGGCCGCGCACGCCCACCCTGGCTGCGGAAATCGCTCGCGCCGTAGAGACCGCGCACGAGGCCGGCCTGTGACCCCGGGGTCTGAGACGGTGAGCGCTTCATCGTCCACCTCGGCACGTTTTCTGGGAATCGGAGAACGGCGTCGCACCTCGGAGTTGGGCGCTGGGTTGCGCCTGCGGTGGGGGCTGCTCGGCGCCGCGGTGCTGACCGCCTCGCTAGTGGCCGGGCTCGCGATCGGCCCGGCGTCGTTGAGCGCCGACGCGATTCTCGCCGATCTCGCCTCTCGCCTGCCGGGCCTGCACGTCGGTCATCGCCTGGATCCTCTCGACGCGGCCGTGCTGTGGCAGATACGCGCGCCGCGGGTGATCCTCGGCGCGATCGTCGGCGGCACCCTCGCGAGCGCGGGCGCCGGCTACCAAGCCGTGTTTCGCAACCCACTCGCCGAACCGTATTTGCTCGGGGTGGCCGCGGGAGCTGGCCTGGGCGCGACCGCCGAGATCGTCTACGGACCGCCTGGCTCGAGGAGCCTGCTGATCGCCGCGGCCTTCGCGGGAGCGCTCCTGGCCGTAGCGGCAGCCTATGCGCTGGGACGCTCGCTGAGCGGCCGCGACGTCTCGACTCTGATCCTCGCTGGGATCGCGGTGAGCCTTTTCCTGACCGCCGTGCAGACGTTTCTGCTGCAGCAGCACACGCAGAGCACGACGGCCGTCTACTCGTGGCTGCTCGGCAGCTTGAATACCTCCGGCTGGAGCGACGTCCTGCTGGTCGTCCCCTATGTCGCATTCAGCCTGATCGTCCTGATGGCGCATCGGCGTGTGCTCGATGTCCTGCGCCTCGGCGACGAAGAGGCCGAAGCGCTCGGCGTGCACGTCGCCCGGGTGAGGCTGGTGGTCGTGCTGGCAGCCACGCTCGGGACGGCCGCCGTGGTGGCGGTGAGCGGGCTGATCGGCTTCGTGGGTGTGGTGCTTCCGCACACCGTGCGACTGCTGATCGGTGCGAGCTACCGCGTGATCATCCCGCTCTCGGCGGCGTTCGGCGCATCGTTTCTGGTGCTCGCCGACATCGTCTCCCGCACCGCCCTCTCCCCGGCGGAAGTGCCGGTCGGCGTGATGACGGCCTTCATCGGGGCGCCCTGCTTCGCGCTGGTGCTGCGTGCAACGCGCTCGGAGGCGCTGTGATCGAGGCTGTGGCGCTGACCGTCACGCTCGGCGAGCACCGCGCGGTCGATCAGGTGTCCTTCGGCGTACCGCGCGGCGGCTGGCTGATGCTGATCGGCCCGAACGGCGCCGGCAAGAGCACCGCATTGCGCGCACTCGCCGGTCTCGCTCCCTACGACGGGTCACTGACGATCGAGGGGCAGGCGCTCGCGGGCATCGGCGGGCGGGAGCTCGCTCGCCGCGTGGCGTATGTACCGCAGAGCCCGCAGCTCCCGGCGGAGATGGGCGTATGGGAGTACGCCTGCCTGGGTCGCACACCGCATCTGGGCTATCTCGGTCGCAGCGGCTCCGACGACGAGCATGCCGTGCGCTCCGCGCTCGGCAGGCTTGACCTCTCGGACATGGCAAGCAGACGACTCGGAACGCTGAGCGGAGGTGAGCGACAGCGTGTGGTGCTCGCCCGTGCCCTCACCCAGGACGCGCGCGTGCTGCTGCTGGACGAGCCGACGAGTGCGCTCGACGTCGGCCGCCAGCAGGACTTCCTGGACCTCGTCGGAGAGCTCCGCCGCGACCGGTCGCTGACCGTCGTGGGAGCGCTTCACGATCTGACGCTTGCCGGCCAGTATGCCGACGAGCTGCTGCTGCTCGACCATGGCCGGACCGCTGCTTCGGGGCCGCCCAGCACAGTGCTGCGCGAGTCGTTGCTGAATACCCACTACCGCGCGCGGCTCCGGGTCGGCGCACCCGCGGGACACGGCCTCATAGTGACCCCGCGTCCCCCGGTGGACTCGCCGGCGCGTTCGGCCTCCCCGACCGCGCTCCTCCCAGACCTGCCGGTGGTGTTGCGGTGAGGGCGCTGATGGTTCAGGGCTGCACGAGCTCGGCGGGCAAGAGCCTGCTCGCGACTGTCGCTGTGCCGCCACTTCTCGCGTCTCGGGGTGCGTGTCGCACCGTTCAAGGGCCAGAACATGTCAAACCACGCGCGCGTCGGCGAGGGTGGCGAGATGGGAGCCGCCCAGTACTTCCAGGCGCTCGCCGCCGGGGCGCCGCCAGACGTGCGCATGAACCCCGTGCTCATCAAGCCCGAAGGGGATCGCGAAAGCCAGGTCATAGTGCTCGGCTCTGTCGAGGAGGAGCTGAGTCGCACCCCCTGGCGTGAGCGCAGCTCCGCGGCTTCGTCCGTCCGTTCTGGACGCCCTGGACTCGCTTGCGGACGAGTACGAGCTGCTGGTGATCGAGGGCGCCGGCAGTCCGGCCGAGATCAACCTCGCCGACTGCGACCTGGCGAACCTGGCGGTCGCCCGCCACGCCGACGCGCGGGTGCTGCTCGTCGCCGACATCGACCGGGGCGGCGCTTTCGCGCATCTGTACGGGACGTGGCAGCTGTTGGCGGAGCGCGATCGCAAGCGAATCGATGGCTGGATTCTCAATCGCTTTCGCGGCGAGCGCGAGCTGCTCGCCCCAGCGCCGCAGCGCCTTCAGGAGCTCACCGGCGTTCCCACGCTCGGCGTCGTGCGGCAGATCAACCACGGCCTGCCCGAGGAGGACGGCGCTGCGCGCGTCCCGCGCCCGGCAAGCGCGGCGGCGCGCGTAGCGGTGGTGCGCTACCCGACCGCGTCGAACCTCGACGAGCTCAGCCTGATCGAGCAGGTCGCCACGCTCGAGTGGACCTCAGCGCCTGCGGCGATCGAGTCCGCCGACCTGGTTGTGCTGCCCGGGTCCAAGCACGTCAGCGCCGACCTGGAATGGGTGCGCGAGCGCGATCTTGCCGGCGCGCTCGCGCGGCGCGTGTCCGCCGGTGGGCGGGTGCTCGCGATCTGTGGCGGCATGCAGATCGCCGGCCGGCGCCTGCGCGACTGCGGGGCGGGAGAGCGCGACGCCGCGGGCCTCGACCTTCTGGCGCTCGAGAGCACGTTCGCGCCGAGCAAGCGGGTCGGCCGTGTAGAGGCACGCTTCGCCACGCTGCCGGCGCCATGGGAGGCACTCTCCGGTCTTCCGGCGCGGGGCTATGAGATCCGCCACGGGTCGAGCCGGACCGTCGACGCTGATCGCAGCGGGAGGGCGGGAGCTCCGGGTTTTCCAATCGAAGCGCTGCCTGACGGGCTGGGCTTCGTGGACGGCCCGGTGCTCGCCGTCTACCCGCACGGGCTGCTCGAGGACCCTGCGATCGTGCGTGCGCTGCTCGGCCAAACGCCCCGCCAGAGCGTCGAGCAGGCGATCGACGAGCTGGCCGATGCCGTGCTGGTGGATCTCGACCTCGATCAGATCAACACGTTGGCGGGTGTCGGATGAGCTGCCGCCCGGAGGACCCCGCCCGCCCCCCGCGAGAGCGTCCTGCCCACACTCGCCAGCGCTCGCTCGTGCTGATCAACACCGGCGATGGGAAGGGCAAGTCGACCGCCGCGTTCGGCGTGGTGATGCGCGGCGTCGCGCGCGGATGGCGGGTGAGCGTGATCCAGTTCATCAAGTCGGGGAAGTGGAAGGTCGGCGAGGAGAAGGTCGCCCACCAGCTAGGGGTCGATTGGGCGAAGACCGGAGATGGGTTCACCTGGCTCAGCGACGATCTGGAGCGCAGCCGCGCGCGTGCGTGCGCGGCTTGGGATCTCGCGGCCGCCACGCTCGCGGCCGGCGAGCACCAGCTGGTGGTGCTCGACGAGATCACCTACCCGCTGAACTGGGGGTGGATCGAGATCGCCGCGGTCGTGAAGGCGATTCGCGAGCGACCCGAGCAGGTCAATGTGATCCTCACCGGACGCGATGCTCCCGCAGCCTTGATCGAGGTGGCGGACACCGTCACCGAGATGGTCAAGGTGCGCCACGCGTACGACCGCGGGGTGCGCGCCAAGCGGGGGCTCGACTTCTGATGACGCTATCGATTCTGCTCGGCGGCGCGCGCAGTGGCAAGTCGACGCTCGCCGTACGTTGCGGCTCCGCCTACCCCGGGCCGGTCTGCTTCATCGCCACCGCCACCGCCGGAGACGATGAGATGGCCGCGCGGATCGCCCACCACCGGGCTGAAAGGCCGGCCATGTGGCAGACCGTGGAGGAGCCCCTCGAGCTGGAGGCTGCGCTCGCCCGGGCGGAGGAGGACGCGCTCGTGATAGTCGATTGCCTGACGCTGTGGGTCAGCAACCACCTCGCCGCCGGCACGGGCGAGGAGGACATCGCCGACCACGCCGCCCGAGCAGCCGGGCGAGCGGCTGGGAGAGTCGCGCCGGTGATCGCCGTCAGCAACGAGGTCGGGATGGGGATCGTGCCGGCCGATTCGCTCGTGCGCCGCTTCCGCGACATCCACGGTCGTGTGAACGCGATCTGGGTCGCGCAGGCGACGCAGGCCAGTCTCGTCGTCGCCGGCGCGCTACTGGGACTTGCCGCGCCCGATCCAGCGCGCATATCCGATCCTCACGCACCGCCCGCCGGAGAGGCACGATGAGGCCCGGCGAGCGGGACGCGATCGCACTCGTGATCGGCTTCGCGCTCGACCGCCTGCTCGGCGACCCTTCCCATGGACATCCCGTCGCCGGCTTCGGTGCCCTCGCCACCGCGCTGGAGCGCCGCACGTGGCGTCCTGATCGCCGCGCCGGGATCATGCACGTCGCGCTGCTGCTCGCCGTGGCCGGGTATGTCGGCCGCCGCGCCGACGGAAGCCGGGCTTCCTCCGTGCTGGTGGTGTGGGTCGCGCTCGGGGGAAGCTCGCTCGAGCGGGCCGCGCTGACGATGGCAGACCTGCTGCGAGCCGGCGAGCTGCCGGCAGCGCGTGCGCACGCTCCGATGCTCGTCGGGCGCGATCCGCGAGAGCTGGACGCGCACGAGCTGTGCCGAGCGACGATTGAGTCAGTCGCGGAGAACACCGCCGACGCGCTGGTGGGAGCGATGCTTTGGGGCGCGCTCGCCGGCGGCCCTGGGGTGGCTGTGTACCGTGCCGCCAACACGCTCGACGCGATGATCGGGCACCGCAGTCCCCGCTACGAACATTTCGGCTGGGCGGCGGCCCGGCTGGACGACCTGCTGACCTGGCCCGCGGCACGACTGACGGCGCTGCTGACCGTGCTGATCGCGCCGCTCGCGGGCGCCGACGCCCGCGAGGCGCTGCGAGTCATGCGACGTGACGGCGCTTCCCATCCCAGCCCCAACGCCGGCTTGGTCGAGGCGGCGTTCGCCGGCGCGCTAGGGGTGCGCCTCGGCGGCACCAACCGCTACTCCACCCACACCGAGCATCGCCCGCCGCTCGGCGACGGTCCAACGCCGAGCACCGAGGACATCGCGAGGGCGGTGCTCCTGTCGCGGCTCGTCGGCCGGGCAAGCGTGGTTGCGTGCTCGCTGCTCGCGCTCACGCGAGCCTCGATGAGAGCGGCGGGCTCGTGAGCGATCGCCGAACAGGCTCCCTGCGCGTTCACGGCGACCGCTTCGCCCGCGCCGGGATGCTCGACTTCGCCGTCAACGTGTGGCCGACGCCGCGCCCGCCGCGTTTGACCGAAGCGCTGATCGAATCCCTGCAATGCACCTCCTACCCAGACGAAGCGGCCGCGCGCCTGGCGATCGCCCACCGGCACGGGCGGCCGGTCGCGGAAACGCTGGCGCTCGACGGCGCGTGCGAGGCGTTCTGGCTGCTTGCCCACGCCCTGCCCGTCCGCCACGCCGTCTGCGTTCACCCCTCCTTCACGGAGGCCGAGGCGGCGCTGCGGGCAGCCGGCAGAATGGTGACGCGCCTCATGCGCCCGGCCGGCGACTGGGCGCTTGACCCGGACCAGGTGCCCGAGGACGCCGACCTCGTCGTGCTCGCCAACCCCAACAACCCCACCGGCAACCTCGACCCGCCGGCGCTGATCGCGCGGCTGGCGCGTCCCGGGCGGACGCTGGTGGTGGACGAGTCGTTCATCGATTTCGTGCCCGGCGAACGCTCGAGCCTCGCGCCCCGGCGCGAGCTGCCGGGGCTGGTCGTGCTGCGCAGTCTCACCAAGGTCTGGGGCCTGGCCGGCCTGCGGGCCGGCTACCTCCTCGCTCCGGGCGATCTTGTCGACCGCCTCGCCGCCCACCGCCAGCCGTGGAGCGTCAGCACGCCGGCGCTCACCGCCATAGAGACGTGCCTTCCCGAGCACCAGGTGCTCGCCGGCGTCGTCGCCGACGTCGCCGCCGCCCGCGAGGACCTTCGCCAGCGGCTTGCCGAGATACCCGGCGTGAAGACGTGGCCCGCGCGGGCGAACTTCGTGCTGGTCGAGGTGCCCGGCGGCGATAGGCTCGTCGCCCGCCTCGCCGCCGAGGGGATCGCGGCTCGCCCGTGCGACTCCTTTCCCGGGCTCGGGACAGACCATATCCGCCTCGCCGTGCGCACACCCGCAGAGCACACCGTGCTCGCGGACGCCATCGCTCGATCGCTCGATCGCTCTGATCCCCCGCCGCCCGTCGGCGCGCTCGATCCGCCACTGTTGCGCTCATGAGCGACGCACAACGATTTTCCCGGCCACCGACGCCCCCCGGATTCGACCTCTCGCGGGCAAGTCAGCGAGCGGCCGACCCCGCCGGCTGGCGCTACCCCGACGAGCAGCGAGCGGCGGTCCACCGCGTGATCGAAGAGCGCCGCGACGTACGCCGCTTCCGAGCAGATGACGTCCCCGACGAGGTGCTCCGGCGCGTGCTCGCGGCGGCCCACCGCGCCCCGTCGGTCGGGCTGATGCAGCCCTGGCGGCTGATCGTGATCCGCGACGTCGCCACGCGGACGGCGGTGCGACGCCTCGCGCAGCGCGAGCGCCTGCGCCAAGCGGACCGCTTCGACGAGCGCGCCCGCGAGTTTCTCGACAAGAAGATCGAGGGCGTCGTCGAGGCGCCACTCGGCATCTGTGTGTGCTGCGACCACGGCCGACGCGACGCCGAGATCCTGGGCCGCGGCACGATCCCCGACACCGACATCTACAGCACCGCCTGCGCGATCGAGAACATGTGGCTGGCAGCTCGCGCGGAGGGACTCGGCGTGGGCTGGGTCAGCTACTACCGGCCCGCCGACCTGCGCGCGCTGCTCGCCCTCCCCGACCGAGTCGACCCGATCGCGTACCTGTGCGTGGGCTGGCCCGACGAGCGCCCCGTCCGGCCGAGCCTGGAGGCCGCGGGCTGGTCGAGCCGCATGCCGCTGCACGCCGTCGTCATGCACGAGCGCTGGCGCGCAGGGCAAGCCGACGAGGCGACCGGCGAGGAAGCGAGCGAACGAGCAGATGCTCGACCGGCGAGGCCGCCCACCGGGCCTGATCGTGCGGCGGCGATCGCCGCGCGCGACCGGCTCGATCAGCTCGTCAAGCCCGCCGGAAGCCTCGGCGCGCTCGAGGCGACGATCGAGCGCTGGGCCGCCGTCACCGGCGCCCCGCCGCCGAGCCGCGTACGCGCCGGGGTGCTCGTGTGCGCTGCCGACCACGGCCACGTGCGGCACGGGACGAGCCTGTTCGACGGCGCCGTCTCGGCGCAGGTCGCAGCCGCCGCCGCCCGTCAGGAGACCGCGGTCGGCGTGCTCGCGCACCGCGGCAGGCACGAGCTGATCGTGGCGGACGTCGGCCTCAGCGCTCCGACCCCTCCGGGCGTCCGCGACGCGAAAGTCGCGTCCGGGAGCGCCGACCTGACGGCCGGTCCCGCGCTCTCGCAGGCACAGGTGAGCGCAGCCCTGGAGGTGGGCGCCACGCTCGCCGGCGAGCTCGCGCAGCGCGAGGTCGACTGCCTCGTGCTGGGAGAGATCGGGATCGGGAACACGACGACCGCCGCCGCGCTCGCCTGCGCGCTCACGGGCGCCCCGCCGCGGGACATGGTCGGCCTCGGAACCGGCATGGACGCCGCCGGCCTGGAGCGCAAGCGCGGGATCGTGGCGGCTGCGCTCGAGCGCCACGGTGCGCAGCTGCCGGCGCGTGAGGCGCTGCTCGCCGTCGGCGGCCTCGAGCTCGTCGCGCTCGCCGGAGCCATGCGCGAGGCGGCGCGCCTGCGCCTGCCGGTGCTCCTCGACGGCTACGCGGTGGCGGCGAGCGCGCTCGCCGCCGTGCAACTCGAGGCGACGGTCGCCGAGACGCTGATCGCCGGACATCGCTCAGCCGAGCCGGGGCACAACCTGCTGCTCGCCGAGCTCGGCCTGGAGCCACTGCTGGACCTGCGCCTGCGTCTCGGCGAGGCGTCAGGCGCGCTGCTGGCGCTGCCGCTGATCGAGGCGGCAGGCGCTCTGTACGACGAGATGGGGACCTTCGAGGAGGCCCGCGTTGCACGCGCACGCTGACGCTGAGGTGCCCGCACAGGACGCGGTCGACGCGAGACACCCCAGGCGCGCGCCATGGAGCGGTCTTCCCAGCGCGATTGCGTTCCTTACGATCGTGCCGGTTCCCGGCGCTGGCGCCGAGCTGGGTGTGGCGGCTGGCTGGTTCCCGCTCGTGGGGGCGGGCGTCGGCGCACTTGCCGGCGGGGTGCGAGTCGGGGCGCAGCAGCTTCTCGGGCGCACGCCGGCGACCGTGCTCGCCATGATCGCGCTCGTGGTGGTGACCGGCGCGCTGCACCAGGATGGGCTTGCCGACACCGCCGACGGGCTCGGTGCCCGCGGGGATCGCAGCCGGCGCCTTCAGGTGATGCGCGACTCGGCCACCGGCGTCTTCGGGGCGCTCGCGCTGATCGGCTGGACGCTGCTGCTGCTGAGCGCGCTCACCGCACTGGACGCGTCGCACGCGCTGGTAGCGCTCATCGTCGCGTGTACACTCGGGCGCTGGGCGGCGCTGCTGCACGCGATAGCCACGCCCGCTGCCCGCGGTGAGGGTCTCGGGGCCGCGCTGCGCCTGAGCCGCGCCGCATTCTGTGCCGCGAGCGGCGCCTCGATCGCGCTCACGCTTGTGCTCGGCGGGCTTGCCCCGGGTGCGACGGCGATCGGGGCGGCGTTTCTCGTCGCCGCGCTATCCGCGGTGTTTGCCCGGCAGACGCTCGGCGGTCGGACCGGCGACACGCTCGGCGCGACCGTCGCCCTCACAGAGGTAGTCGTATGCACGACACTGCTGGCGCTCTGGGTTGGATAAGCGCGCTTGGCGCGGCCGGTGTTGTGCTCGTGGTTATCTGAGGATCAGGCCGGCGCCACTAGCGCGAGTTGTTTGAGCTGGGTATCGGTGACAGTTCGGCGGCTTGCTGTACTCGCTCAACTTCGATCGTCTGGCTGAGGTTGGAGAACAGAGAGGTGACCTCGGCCTTTGCACGGGCGTAGAGCCCGGCGCTCGTTACGCCTAGCGCGCCAAGGATCCCGGCAAGCGTGCTCAGCGCTGGGCTTATCGAGCCACTGGCGAGGGCCGCGCCGCCGCCCGCGAGCAGGGCTATGCCGACGACTCCTGCCGCTAGGGGCACCCTCAGAGTGGCTATCGCCGTCTGGTAGAGCTTGAGGTTTTTCCAAGCGCGGTTGACTCCCTGCGCCTTTTTGTTGACGACCAGTTGATGATCGACCAGTTCGAGGTTCGCGGTGGAGACCTCTCCGCGAATCAGGCCGCGCCACAGGAGCCCTTGGCGGAAAAGATCCTTCGGGACGTCGGGGTTCTCACGCAGGTCGCGGTACTCCTCTCTGCACGCAACCTTCGACCAGTTCTGCAGCGGGCCTTTTATGGCCGCGAGTATCTCTGGGGTGAGATAGGCCGACAATCGAAGTGCCAGTCGCGACAGGGTTTCGCACCGTTCCGGCCCGAGAACGAACTCCCAGGAACCCATCAGGTCAGCCGCGCATGCTGGCTGGAGCGCCCAGTAGATCTCGGCGAGGCCCCGGCCCAGCTGATACGCATCTGCCTGAGGCGCTTGGAGGACCAGTGAATCCTGAATGTTCGCATCCAATTCGTAGAACCTGTGGGCCAAGCTTCCCCACATCCTCTCGTGATCGGCATTGCTCGCTTCATATTCCTCGAGCGCCGTCTCGAGTCTTTCCCAAGGCGCTTTGCTGTCGTCGTCGCTGAGCTGCACAGCGGCTCGGAGAACCTCGACGGTCTCCACCACTTCCCTGCGAATCTCCGCCGGACTGCGCTCGGTGGTCAGCGGAAGCTCGTGGTCGTTGCGCTTGAACACGCGGATTTGCATCGGATCTCTCTGACCGTATCTGTCAGGCCTGAGGCGGCCCCGGAGCTCGGCTACGGCCCAGCCGAGTCGGAAGGCATAGCGCACCTGATCGAGATCGGACGGCGGCGCGACAGTCATCGCTGTGAACCCTAGCATCGGAATGTTTTGGAATGTTGGTGGGCTCCGCGCGGACGCATCGGCGCTTCGGGCGGACGGCGTCGATCTCGCTTGCAGAGCCTGATCGAAGGTGAGACACTGGCCGCCATGGGGTTCCGCGATCGGGCGCGCCAGCGCGACGAGCGTCAGCACGTGACGCGACTGGAGGATGCCCTTCGGGGTAAGCTCGAGCCGGGGGAGGAGATACGCGACTGGGCATGGGGTCGCGTGCACCGGCGCGCGCACTGGCTCCTTCACCTGCTCGCCGACAAGGCGCTGCCGTTCGTCGATGTCGTCATCATGGTGCCCTACCACGTTGTCGCGACCGATCGCCGTGTTCTCACACTGCCCTCCCGACGCCTGCGACCCAAGCGGCCGCGTGCGATCAAGTGGGCGGAGCCTTTCGCGGGGGTATCGGTGGAGCACCTTCACCTCAGGCGCTTCTCGTTGATAAAGCTCGCGCTGCGACATGAGTCGGATGGTGCGGTGCTGCGTTTGGAGATCCCGCGCGTGTATCACGACTCGGTCGTAAGAATCGCCCAAGCGCTCGGACATGACACTGCGGGAATGCCTGCAGAGGACTCTCGCCAGGTGGCAAAGTCCGTGACGCTGCACTGAGCGGCGGCTCACGAACGCGGCGCTCCTCAGAACACCTGCCCATCGAGGAAGCCGGCCACGAGCACCAGCCACCCGCCGATCTCGGCGATGATGAGGGTGATCATGAAGGCGTGCGTTCCCGCCACCGGGTCGCGGAACTGGTTGTCGGTTTGGCGGAGCCAGCCCTGCACGGTGTAGGTGGCGACCGCGGCGTAGAAGTAGAGCGTCATCGCGCCCGCCGCGAGCAGGTTCACCAGCTCGCTCCAGCCGCTCAGCTGGACGAAGACCGCGACCAGCAGCAGGGCGAAGCTGTACAGGAGCGCCGCCCTGTGGGCGATGTCGACGTAGCGATGGGCCAGGTGGCTCTCGGACGTCGCGATCTGGCGGTACTTCCAGACCCCGAGCAGCAGCGCCCAGAGGAACATCAGGGCGGATGCCAGGAGCACTGCCTTGGTGGCGCTCGAGTACACCATACGCTCGCATCGTATACCATACGACCGTATGGGTGTTACGGCCTCCGCCCCGACCACGGCGACCTCCGACCTGACCGGCTTGGCGCGCATACGAAACGCCGCCCTGGACGGCTTCGCCGGAGATGGCGTCGCCGCGACGTCGATCCGCGACGTGGCGAGGCGGGCCGGGGTGTCGCCGGGCCTGGTCCAGCACCACTTCTCGACGAAGGCGGAGCTCGTCGAGGCCGTGAACGAACACGTCGTCGCGATCGCGAGGGACGCCTTCGGCGACCCGTCCGAGAGCGACTCGCCGATCGACGCCCAGCAGGAGCTCGGAGATCGCGTCACCGCGTTCGTGCGCGAGCACCCGACGGCGGTGCGCTACGTCGCCAGGTCGGCGGCCGACGGCGACCAGGCCGCGCTGGAGATCTTCGACGCGTTCGTCGCGATCGCCCGAGAGCAGTGGCGGCGACTGGCCGATCACGATCTCCTGCGCCCCGGCGCCGACCTCGAGTGGACGGCGCTGCACGCGGTCGTGCTCGTGCTCGGCACCGTCCTGCTCGAGGACGCGGTCGGCCGCCACCTGCCCCAGCCCTTCTTCGCGCCCGAGCAGCTCGAGCGCTGGAACGCGGCGAGCAACGCCCTGTTCAGGGAAGGCGCCTATCGATGAGCGACGCGCTCCCGTCCGACCCGTTCGAGCAGGCGCTCGGAGAGCTGCGCACGGCCCGACTGTCGTCGGGTCCGCTGCGCTATCGCGACCGGGGCAGCGGCATGCCGGTCGTGTTCCTCGCGGGGCTGGTGCTGCCCGGCGGCTTCTGGCGGCGCCTGGTGCCCGCCCTCAGCCAACCGATCCGCGCGATCGTCCCCGACCTGCCGCTGGGAGCGCACACGCTGCCGATGCGTCGGGACGCCGATCTCTCGCCGGCGGCGATCGCCGATCTGATCCCCGAGCTGCTCGACGCGCTGGACATCGGCGAAGCGGTGATCGTCGGCAACGACACCGGCGGCGCCATCGCTAAGCTGCTCGCCACGCGTCACCCCGAGCGGGTGAGCGCCCTCGTGCTGACGCCGTGCGAGTGCTTCGGGAACTTCCTGCCGCCGATCTACCGCTACCTGCAGGCCCTCGCCTACATACCGGGGGCGCTGTGGCCGCTCGTCCAGTCGATGCGCTTCTCTGCCGTCCGCCGGCTGCCGATCGCGTTCGGCTGGCTCACCAAGCGGCCGCTCGACAGGCCGGCGTACGACAGCTATCTGACCCCGGGGCTCACTGACAGGGGCATCCGCCGCGACACCGCGAAGGTGCTGCGGGCGATCCGCCGCCGCTACACGATCCAGGCCGACGCCGCGCTGGCGAGCTTCGAGCGCCCGACGATGATCGCGTGGGCGAGCGAAGACCGCGTCTTCCCCTACCGCCACGCGGAAGCGCTCGCCGAGATCCTGCCCAACGCGAAGCTCGTCGCGATCGCGGACTCCTACACGTACATCCCCGAAGACCAACCGCTGGTGCTGGCGCGGCACATCGACGAGTTCATCGCCGGCCTGGCACCGCGCTTTTCACCTAGCCAGCCGATCCGCAGCGCTTAATCAACAGGAGGCGTGTCGCCGGCGAGGAGCCGGGCTCAGCTCCTGGTGGCGACGCTCAGCCCGCCGTCCGCCAGCAGCGTCTGCCCGGTCACGTAGGAGGAGTCCTCGCCGATCAGGAACAGCGCGCAGCGCGCGACCTCCCAGGCGCTGCCTTCGCGCCCCGCCGGGATGCGAACCTCGCCGCGGCCGGGGTTGAGCTTGGTGGCCATCCTGCCGAGCGAGGTGTCGATGAGGCCCGGCGCGAGCACGTTGACGCGCACGCGCGGGGCGCCCTCGACGGCGGCGTTGCGGCAGACCGCCTCGAGCGCGGCCTTCGACGCGGCGTAGGCGGGAATCGGCATCGACTCGCGCCCGGCGAGCGAGCCGATCAAGACGACGGCGCTGCCGTCGGGGAAGCTGCGCAGCGCGTGCTTGCAGCCGAGGAAGTGCGAGCGCAGGTTGACGGCCATCACCCGGTCCCACTCCTCGACGGAGGTGCCCTCGAAGCGCCGCCCGGCGCTGATGCCGACGTTCATCACCAGCCCGTCGAGGCCGCCGAGCGCGGCCGCCGCGTGGGCGAACATCGCCTCGATGCCGGCGTCCTCGGCGGCGTCGGCGACGACGCTCGCGCACTGCGCCCCCTGCTCGCGGACGAGCGCCTCGGTGGCCTGCAGGCTCACGGGTTCGATGTCCGCGAGCGCGAGCGCGGCGCCCTCGCGGGCGAACAGGACGGACATCGCCCGGCCGTTGCCGATCGGCGGGTCCTCCAGCCCGTAGTCCTGCTGGCCGGCGCCGACGATCAGGATGCGCCTGCCGGCGAGCCGGCCGCCACCCGGGGCCCCGCCCGGGCCGTGCACATCCTGGTCAACCGCCATGAGCGCCGATCGTACGCGAAGCGAAACCGCCCCGGCGCGCCAGCGGCTCCACCCCCCTGCGCTACCCTCGTCCTCCTCGACCCGAACGGAGGATGAGCATGGCGGGAGAGGATGATGTCTAGGAGGCGTTCGTAGTGCGAGCCGCGCCGTCGGCGCGTGCACGGCGCCGCCGAGGTGGCCGTCTGCGTCGACCTGCTGGCGGTGTGGCAGGGATTGGCGCGCGCCGTCCGCGGCTGTGGCCGTGCGCCGCGCTGTACGCGGTCTCGATCGTCGCGCTGCTGATCAGTCACATGGGTCACGGCTGGGGCTTCGTCGACCTGCACGTGTACGAGCGCAGCGGCGCGGCCGTGCGCGCCGGGGAGCACCTGTACGCGCTGCGCTTCCCCGGCGCGCTCGCCTTCACCTACCCGCCGTTCGCGGCGCTGGCGCTGACCGGCGTCACGCTGGCGCCGAACGCCGCCCTCGAGCTGCTCGTCACCGCCGTCAGCCTCGCGCTGCTGCCGGCGATGCTCGCGTTCGCGCTGCGGCTCGATCCCCGTTCGGCGCCACGGCCGCGCGACCCGGCCGTCGCGGACCGACCGGGTCGCGGGCGGGCGGCGCTGGCTCTGGCGGCGGCCGCGGCGGCGCTGTGGCTGGAGCCCGTGTGGACGACGCTGCGCTACGGCCAGATCGACCTGGCGATCGTGACGCTGGTCGTGTGGGATCTCAGCCGCGCCGACGGCGCACGGTGGAAGGGCGCCGGCATCGGGCTGGCGACGGCGCTGAAGCTCACGCCGGGCATCTTCGTGGTGTACCTGCTGCTCACCCGCCGCCCGCGCGCGGCGGCGGTGTCGCTGGCGACGTTCGCCACGACGTTCGCGCTCGCGTACGCGGTGCTTCCGGGCGACTCGCGCGAATACTGGGGCGGCGCGTTCGCCGAACCCGGACGCGTGGGGCGGATCGAGAACGCCGCCAACCAGTCGCTGCGCGGGGCCCTCGCCCGCGTGCTGCACACGGCCAACGTCGGCGAGCTCTGGCTGGCGGTCGCCGCGCTGGTGGTGATCGCCGGCATGGCGCTCGCCGTCGCCGCCGCGCGGCGGGGCGAGGAGGCACGGGGCTTCGCCCTGTGCGCGCTCACCGGACTGCTCGTCTCGCCGGTCTCCTGGACGCACCACTGGGTGCTCGCCGTGCCGGCGCTGGCGCTGTTCGCGCTCGACGCCGCCCGGCGCCGCTCGCGGGCGGGTCTCGCGTTCTGTGCGCTGGCCGCGGGCCTCGCGTACGCGCACGTCACCTGGTGGGTCCCGATCGACCACCCGCTGCACTCCGAGCTGCACCTCGACGCGCTGCAGCTGGTGTACGCCGACGCCTACGTGCTGGCCGGACTCGTCGCCCTCGCCGGTGCGGCGGTCGCCCTCGCGCGCGCTCAGTTCACCGAGACCCGCAGCAGGACGGTCCCGTCGCCCGGGACCTCCGCGCTGATCGCTCCGGCGGTGGTGGCGGTGGTGTGCGTCCAGACGTTGCGCAGGCTGTAGCTCGGCGCGGCCGGCAGTCCGACGGCGCCGGCGCTCGTGGTGATCCTCGTCGCGCTCGATCCGCGGTTGAGCAGGGCGAGCGCGCGGGAGCCGCCGAGGAGCGGCTTGACCCAGACCTCGCCGTTGCCGGAGGCGGAGAGCAGCGTGCCCTGGACGCCGGCGGGGTCCTGGTCGATGGCGATCACTTCGCCGTTGCGGACGGCTTCGAGGCTCGCGCGGCTGATCTCTTCCAGGTTGTCGCTGATCATCAGCGGCGCCGCGAGCATCGCCCACATGCTTAGCTGGCTGCGGAACTGGGTGGCCGACATGCCCTGGCCGGGACCGAGGTAGTCGGGGTCGTTCCAGTGTCCCGGCCCGGCAGCCTGCGGGGCGGCGGCGTCGGCGTCGATGTTGCGCAGGACGTCCGCGAAGGTGACGTGGCCGGGGGACCCGACGTCGGTGTCCGTGCGCCAGCTGTTGCCGACGGTGGGCCCGAACGTGTAGGAGGAGAATGACGATTCGCCGAGCGCCGGCTTGCCTTCGCCGTACTGTTCGGGCTGCAGGAAGTTGCAGATCGACAGCAGCATCGGCCGGTGGCTGGAGTTGTGCGCGATCGCCTGCGCGAACGCGGAGTACGCGCTGGCCGGGCTCAGACCGTGTTCGGAGCCGCCGCAGAAGTCGACCTTGACCGCGTCGAAGCCCCACGCCGCGAACGTGTTGACGTCCTGCTGGTAGTGGCCGTAGCTGCCCTGCCCGGCGCCGCCGCAGCCGTTCGGCCCGGCGTCGGTGTAGAGGCCTACGCGGAACCCCGCGGCGTGCAGAGTGCGCGTGAGCCACGCCAAGCCGTGCGGCCACTGCCTGGGGCTGACCGTGATTTCGCCGTTCGCGGCGCGCGTGCCGTGCCACCAGCCGACGTCCAGCCACACGTATCGGTACCCGCGCTTCTCCAGCCCGAGTGAGATCAGCTGGCTCGCCTGCTCGAGGATCGTCGCCTCGCTGTACCTGCCGCCGAGCGCGAAGTACGTGTCCCAGCCCATGTACGGCGTGGCGGCGAGGATGCCGCTGCCGGCATTGGCAGCGGTGGCGACGGGCGGGCGCGAGGCGAGCGCCGCCCCGCGATGGGATGCCGCGTGGACGGAGGAGGCGGTGAGCGTGACGAGCTCGCGGGCGAGCTGCGCTTCGATCACGCCGATGACGGTGCCGCTGACGTTGAGGTACGCCGAGAAACGCTTCTTGGCACGGAGCAGGCGCCTGCCGGTCGCGCCGACGGTGGCGCTCACCGTGGCGCCGGCCCCAGCCTGTAGATGGGCGCTGACGCTCGCCAGCGTGATCGACAGGTGGTGGACTGCGGTGAGGCGCAGCGTGACGTGGCAGCCGCCGCTTGCGTGCGGTGAGCAGACGATCGGGACGCTGACCCTCCCCTGCTTGAAGCTCGCCCGGCCGACGCTCGTCTCGCCTACCGACGCCGGCGCGCCGCCGACGGGGATCGTCACGAACGCGCTCTTCGCGCTCGCGCTGCCGCCGCCGTCGGTCGCGGTGACCTGGCACTGGAGATGGTGTCCGCTGTCCTGGCCCTTGACCGTGTAGGTCGAGGCGCCGGTGTTGGGGATCGGGATGAGGTCTCGCACCCACGCGTAGCTGAGCTGAGCTTCGACCCCCGTGGGCGTGCCCGGATGGCAGGTAAGCTTCTGCCCGACCGCCGGCGTGCCCGTGATCGAGGGGTGGGGGTAGGCGAGCGCGATCAGCGAGGAGAGGGCGGTGACGAACGTCGCTTCCGCGCCGAAGGCGCTGCCCGCCGCGGTGGCGAGCGCGAGCCTGAAACGATATGCGGTGTTGGGCGCGAGTCCGGTGATCGACGCCGACACCTCCACGCGCCCGGCGATCGCCGTGGGCAGGACCGAGCAGGGGACGGACTGGGTGTAGGCCCCGCCCGTGCCGCCCGTGCCGACGGCGTATTCGAAGCTGCAGCCGGTGAGCGGCGCGTCGTTCGGCTCGGCGACGCCCGCGAGGATCGCGGTCGTGGATGTCACCTGGGTCGGCGCGAGCGTGGTGGCGATCGGCGCCGGGACGCGCCCCGAGAGAGCATTGCCCTTGGCGTCGAGCGCCATGCAGAGGCCGCCGGGCAGGCAGGAGACGCCTACGAGCGGATTTTCTTCGTCGATGCTCGTCGGCTGGCTCCACACGGGGATCGCCCCGCCGGCTTCGTCGCTGGCGAGCGCGACGCCGGCTTCGCCGACGACCACGCACAACCCGGAGGACGCGCAGGAGACGCCGGTGAGCGGTTCGCCGGCGTCGATCGGCGTGAGCACCCACGACGGCGCCGACTCGCCGGGGTCGGCGCTGGCGAGCGCCTCGCCGCCGGCGCCGACGGCGACGCACAGCGCCGAGGACGCGCAGGAGACGGCCAGCAGCTGTTCGCCGCCGACGCCCTGTTCGTGCCAGCCGCCGCGACCGCCGGTGGGGGCGGTGCTCGAGACCAGATCGCCGCTCGCGTCGACAGCCACGCACAGCGTCGGCGAGGCGCAGGAGACGGCCTTCCATTCGTGTTTGGCTCCGAATTCGGTCTCCGACCATTTGCCTGAGCGCGGATTGGTGTTCGTCCAGACGTCGCCCTGTTCGTCGACCGCCACGCACAGCGATTCGCTCGGGCAGGACACGCCGGTGAGCACAGCCCCCGTCTTGACAGTCTCGGGCGACCACGACGAGTAGCCGGGCGCGGAGCTGGCAAACTCCTCGCCTTCTTCGTCGACCGCCATGCAGGGGCCGCCCGGAGCGCAGGAGACGGCGCTGAGCGCGGGTTTGCCGGCGATCGCGGTGGTGGCCCAGGTCGGCGGGGTCGCGTTCGGGTTGGCGGTGGTGAACGCGTCGCCTTCGTGGTTGACGGCCACGCACAGCGATTCCGTCGCACACGACACGGCGGTGGGTGTCCCGCCGGAGGGGATCGACGCCTTCGTCCACGTCAGCGAGGGGGCGGCCGCGGCCGTGGCCGCGCTCGCGCCGAGCGCGAGGGCGACCGTCAGCGCTCCCAGCAGAGCCCGCGCGCTCACGTTTCGATGGTGACGAGGGTGCCGATGGTCGTGTACGGCCACTCCTCGGCGGCGGCTTCGAGCGGGAGCTCGACACAGCCGAGGCTCTGCGGCGTGCCGAACGACGAGCGGTCGAAGTTGTGCAGGGCGTCGCCACCGTTGAAGTAGCTGATCCATTTGATCCCCGGGTCTTCGTAGTGGGAGCCGTCGGGGTTGGTGCCGCTCATGGTGCCTTCGGGGATGTGCTCGAACACGGGGAACGTCCCGAGTTCGGTTTCCGCCCCGGAGATGCCGGTGTTGGCGGGCGAGGTCTCGACGGTGCGCCCGGCGCTCCACAGCGTCATCGTCTCGGGGATTTCCCGGTGCACGTAGACGTAGCTGTACGGTTCGCGCAGGCGCTTGCCGGCGAGGACGTAGGCGAGCAGAGCGCGCCACACCGCCGGCCCGGCTTCGCCGTCGACGGTCATGTCGTTGTCGTTCTCGAACTTCATGACCGCGCCCTTCGTGACGATGCTCCACCGCCCCGGAGTCCACAGCGCCTGCAGCTGGTGGGGCGTGTTGCCGTAGCGCCAGCCGAAGCTGCCGCTGGGCGGGTCGACCGCCGCCTGCGCCTGCGCGCTCGGGGTGTGCGCCACGGGGGCGCCCGACGGGTGCCAGTCGACCGGCAGGTAGCCGGTCTCGGCGAGCAGCTGCTGCAGGCGCAGCGTCGAGCCCTGCGGCACCGTCCATTCGATCTGCCTGGTCGTGCGCAGTCCGCCCCCACCGCCACCGCCGCCGCTCGCGGTGACGGCGACGGTGCGGGGGAGCTCGATGCGCAGCTGCGAGCCGAGCGGGGCGCCGAAGCCGGAGGGGACGAACTCGAGCGTGTGGCTGTTGACTTCGCGCCAGTGTCCCGGAGTGTGCGGTGAGAGCTGCGGCTGGGTTTCGTCGAAGACTTCGCTGACGGGCTTGGAGAACGTGAGGTAGATGGGGGCGGTCGGCGAGATCTGGTCGCCGGCGGCGGGGATGGAGGCCATGACGGCCGAGCTCGACGGCGGGAACCAGCTCACCTGCGTGGCCGCGCCGACGGTCTCCCACGAGCGCGGAGCGGCGGCGATCTCGGTGGCGCCGGTCGCCGGCTGGCGCCCGAGCGATACCGACCTCTGCCCGCCGCCGGCGAACACGCGGTGGGTGACGCCGTGGGCGCCGCCGTAGTAGGTGACCGCGGCGACCGGTTGCTCGAAGCCGATGCGCACGGGCGCGCCGGTGGGGACGGTCATCCACTGTTCGGTGACGTTCGCGAGCGGAGCGTGCAGCGACAGGTGCACGGTGTGTTCCTTGCCCAGCGCCCAGCCGATCCATCCTGGCCGGCGGACCTGGACGTCCACCGACACCGCCTCGCCCGGGGTGAGGCGGCGCAGGGGCGTGAGCAGCCCGTCGTGCACGGCCAGCGGGATGCTGTGGCCGCGCGGGCCGAACGCCTGGACGTACTCGATCTTGCCCCCCAGGGGCTGGACCGACACGCGCGCGAGCGCCGTCGAATCGCTTGCGAGCGTCGCCCCCGACAGCAGCAGCGCGGCGAGCGCGAGCGCGACGAGCACGATCGCGACGCCCGCGCCGACGCCGAGCAGCGTGCGCTTCCAACCCCTTGCAATCGGAACGGCGCCGCCGCTAGCGGACCCAATCGCCATCCGTTAAAGATAGGACGGACGGGTGCGGGGGGTTGCAGGCGGGCTGCATCGCGCCCCGCGAGCGCGGTCAGCACGCGGGCCGGGCGTGGGCTCTATCCGCTCGCCGCTTCGCTTGCGACTTCGACGCGGCTCGGCCCCGGCCTCGGCCGTCCGGGCACGAGCGCGCCGGCGAGCAGGCAGACGAGCAGGAAGCCGGTGGCCATCAGGAACGTGTCGGTGAAGCCGGTGACCGTCGGGTGGCCGTGGGCGACGTGTCCGGCGATGAACGTCGCCGAGAGCTGCCCGCCGAGCGCGCCGCCGAGGGTGCGCATGACGGTGTTCATACCGCTGGCGACGCCCGTCTGGTGACCGGGGACGGCCTGCACGATGAGGTTGCCGAGCGCCGCGAACGCCAGGCCGATGCCGATGCCGAGGAGCCCCGCGGCGATCAGCAGCTCGTAGGGGTGACGGTGTGCGACCGTCAGCAGCGCGAACGCGGCGGTCGTGAACGCGGTGCCCGCGAGCAGCGCCGTGCGCGAGCCGAAGGCGGCGGAGATGCGCCCGGCGAAGAGGCCAAGGACTGTCATGAAGACGGTGGAGGGCAGCAGGTAGAGGCCGGACACGACCACCGAGGCGCCGAAGCCGAAGCCGGTGCTCTTGGGGAGCTGGGCGAACTGGGGGAAGACGATGAACGAGGCGTACATCCCGGCCCCGAGCAGGAACGCGGCGAGGTTCGTCGTCCAGACGCCGCGCACGCGCATCATCGTCATGTCGATCAGCGGGTTCTCGCTGCGCACCTCGACGGCGACCCACGCCGCCGAGACGGCGAGGCCGGCGGCGATCAGGCCGAGCGCCTTGGCCGAGCCCCACCCCCAGGTGGTGGTCTCGCTGATGGCGAGCAGCACCGTTGAGATGCCGACGGTCATCAGCGCGGCGGCCAGCCAGTTGATGCGCCCGGGCACGCGGATGGGGGATTCGGGGATGAACCTCCAGGTGGCGAGCGCGGCGAGCAGGGTGGCGGCGAGCGGCAGCCAGAACAGCCAGTGGTAGTTGAGGTGCTCGACGATCACCCCGGAGAGCACGATGCCGATGCCGGCGCCGACGCCGAGGATCGCCGACAGGAGGCCGATGCTGCCGGCGACCTTCTCGTGCGGGAACTCGTCGCGGACGATGCCGAACGCGAGCGGGAAGATGCCGCCGCTGGCGCCCTGGATGAAGCGCGCGACGACGATCACCGCCAGCGAGTTGGACACCGCGGCGAGCAGCGTGCCGGCGGAGAGGATCAACAGCGTCACCAGCAGCAGCCGCCCCTTGCCGTACATGTCTCCGAGCCGTCCGAGGATCGCCGTGCCGACGGACGCCGACAGCAGGTAGCCGGTGAGCAGCCACGCGATCCCCGTCTCGCTGGTGTGCAGCGCGTGCTGGATCGTCGGCAGCGCGGGCACGACCGAGGAGCTGAGCATCGCGTACGCCGCCCCGGCGAGCGAGAGCACGGCGAGGATCAGCGTCGGATGGGTGCGGGGCGAGCTCGTCGAGGACATGGCTGGGCGATCCGGCGAGGCGCCGGCCCGGGGGTCACGACCACACTAGCGCCGAGCGGTTGTGCCGTCGGCACGTGGGCCACCCGCGCCTTCGGCGCCTACCAGCACTCGCTGTAGGGGCGGCCGTGCCAGCATCTCGTCCATGTCAGACGGGTCACACGGATCAGACGCGATCGAGGTGCGCTGGCTGCGCTCGCCCGAGGAGCTGCTCGCCGCGTTCGCCCTGCGCGAGCAGGTCTTCTACGGCGAGCAGGGAGTGCCGCGCGAGGAGGACCTCGACGGGCGCGACGACGAGGCGCTGCACGTCGTCGCGCTCGAGCCCGGCGAGCGGCGCGTGGTAGGTACGCTGCGGCTGCTCGTGGCCGCCGACACGGCGAAAATCGGCCGCGTGGCCGTCGAGCGCCGCTGGCGCCGCCACGGCGTCGCCTCGCGGATGCTCGCCCTCGCCGTGGACGGCGCCCGCGAGCGCGGGTGCGTGAGGGTTCGCCTCGCCGCCCAGGTGGCGGCCGGCGAGCTCTACCGGCAGGCCGGCTTCGCCGTCGAGTCGGATCTCTTCGAGGAAGCCGGCATACCCCACGTGTGGATGGGGATGACGCTCGGCTGAGCGCGAGCACTAGCATCCGCGCAGAGGTCGACTGTGCTGCGCAGTGTTGGTCTTTGGCTCAGGCCGGCAGGGTGGCCACCGCTGCCGGATGGCGCACGCCGCCGAACGCTGCTGCTCTCGTGGTTCGCGATCGGCACGCAGGCCATCTTCGTCGGTGGCTGGGTGCTCGCCGGCGCCCTCGAAAAGGGCTATTCGCCGCTTCGCCAGTACATCAGCGAGCTTGGACGACGCGGCGCGGCGCACCCTTGGATCTTCTCCGTCTCGGTCGCGATCTGGGGACTGGGATTCATCGCGCTAGCGATCGCGCTCGCGCCGGCGCTGAGCACGCGACCCTGGCCGAAAGCGATGCCGCTCCTGTTCGTGCTCGCCGGTGCGTGTGCGATCGTCGTAGCCCCACTGCGCATGGACTGCTCGCCGACCGTGAGCCATCTCTGCAGGGCGCGTGAAATCGCGGGCACGCTCTCCTGGCATCACTACGCACACGGGTGGGCGAGCCTGGGGATCAACGCATTCCTCCTGCTGACGCCATTCGCGATTGCCCGCTCCGCTTGGCCGAGCCGGCTCGCGAGACTGACCTTCGGCGGTGGCATCGTGGTGTTGATGGTATGGCTCGTCACGTCCTTCGCGCTCCATAACCACATTGCCGGATATCAAGGTCTCGAAGAGCGCCTCTGGTCGCTCGTGGCCCAGGTCTGGGCAGTCTTGTGCGCCACGGCGCTGATCCTTGAGGCGACACTCGATCCCGACGCCGTGCACCATCCGCCCCAGCCGGGTGGCCTTCAGGCCGTCACGCGGCCGTGAGCGTCAGTCCGAGCTGAGCGTCGCCGGATCTAAGGTCTCGGAGGTGTATCGTCAAGCGATGTGAAGAAAGTCCTCGAACTGATCCTCTGCATCCTGCACCCGATCGCCGTAGTCCTGATCTGGGTCAGGCTGATCGGCCGCAGCGATCTGGGCCTGATCGGGCGTCTAGCGTGGGGCATTGCGGCGATCGTGCCGTTCGTTCCGTTCCTATACGTCCTGAGCGGCAACAACATCCTCTAGTCGTGGCGCGTAGACCAGGGTTGGTCCGCCGCATCGGATGACGTCAGCATCCGCTCATCCCCGTCGCGTCCCCAGCCTCCCCACCTAACTTGCCGCGGCGGCCCGGTCGAGCTGATCGAGATAGGGCGCGAGGTACTTGGCGGAGATCTTCATCGCCGGCGACCACGAGGCGCTGACGTCTATCTCCGAGCTGAAGCCGTGACCGCCGGTGATGCGCGCGGTCAGGTAGCGGGGGGCGTCGCCGGTCAGCAGGATGCCGTGGATCACCGGATGGAACGGCTGGGGGGTTAGCTCGGCGCCGGCGCGGGCGGCGATCGCCTCGGCCAGCGCGTCGGCCTGCTGCGCGGCGATTCCGCCGAACTTGACCGCGAACTCGGTGATGTCGCCGGCGGCGTAAACGTGATCGACGTCGATCAGCTTGCAGTGAGGGTCCACGCGCAGGAAGCCATACTCGCCGAGCGGCACGCCGCGCACGCCGGGACCATACAGCTCCGGCAGCGCGACCACGCGCTTGACCTGCAGGTGGCGGTCGCCGGGGTGGACGACAACCTCGCCGTCGTGGGGGATCTCGGCGTAGGCGGAGCTGATCGTCTCGATGCCCGCCTGGGCGAGCAACTCGGCGACGGCGCTGCTGGCCGTCTCGCCGAAGATCGCCAGCGGCTTGTCCTCGGGGGTGACGATCGTGGCCTTGAGCTTCACGTTCATGTCGTACGCCCGTCCCGCGAGCATCAGCGCGAGCTCGTACAGCGGCAACGGCCAGGCCATCCGCCCGGGCGAGACGAACGCGACGCTGTCGACGTAGCCCTCCTCGACGTCCTGGATCAACCCGTGCAGCGTCTCGTCGAGGTTGCGGTCGTCGATCGTGATCGCGTGCTCGTAGCGCGGTCGGGCATGCGCGCCGAGGGCGAGCACGAGCTCGTCGTAGGCGATCTCCGAGCCCGAGGCTGTGTGCACGATGCGCTTCGCGGTGTCGACCTCGGCGAGCTCGTCCACGACCAGCTCGGCCCCCGCCTCCTCGACGATCGGCGCCAGCGGGTAGCGGCTCGCGCAGGGGTAGGAGAACGGCTCGCGGACGGTCATCGGCCGGTAGACGAGCTCCGCGTTGGGCGCGAGCACGGTGACGGTGGTGTGCTCGGCGGCGAGCTCGCGCAGCGCGAGCAGAGCCTCGAGGGCGCCGACGCCGCCGCCGACGATCAGGACGCGGAGCTTGGAGGCGGAGTCTTGCGTGGTCATATATTCAACGTAGCTCGCACACGGCGGCTGGCAGCCGCGCAAACCCGCCGTCGCATGGGGGAAAACTACGTAACCGATGAGCTTCGGGATACTCGTCCTTGTCGTTCTCGCCGGCCTCGGCGGCCCGCTCGTGGGCATGCTCGCCCACCGCTTCGTGCCGGTCGTCGTCGGCGAGATCGTCGCCGGCATCCTCGTCGGACCGGCCGTGCTGGGCACCGTCCACCCGGAAAGCGCCACGATCTCCACGCTCGCGGAAGTCGGCTTCGCGATGCTGATGCTCACGGTCGGGATGCACCTGCCGCTGCGCGACCGGCGGCTCGCCTCCGCGGCCCGCCAGGGCGGGCTGCTGGCGGCGATCGTGTGCGTGCTGGCGCTCCCCGCCGGGCTGCTCGCGGCGGCGATCGCCGGCAGCGGCCACGCGGCCATCTACGCCGTCGTGCTCGCCTCGGGCTCCGTCGCCGTGCTGCTTCCCGCGATCGAGGAGACAGGTCTCGCCGGCGCCGAGGTGCTGACGGTGATGGCCCAGGTGACGATCGCGGACATCATCACGATCCTGTCGGTGCCGATCGTGCTGGCGCCCGCCCGCGTGGGGCACGTGGCGCTCGGCGGCGTTCTCGTGGCGAGCACCGCCGCCCTGCTGTTCGCCGCCACCCGTCTGCTCGCCGACAGGCAGTGGGTGCACCGCGTGCGCCGCCTCTCCAAGCAGCGCTCCTGGGCGCTCGACCTGCGCCTGTCGCTGCTGGTGCTGTTCGCGCTCGCGTGGATCGCCCAGAAGGGCGGGACGAGCATCCTCATCGCCGGCTTCGCCGCCGGGGTGATGGTGGCGCTGATCGGCGGCCCCAAACGCCTGTCCACGCAGATGCGCGGCATCGCCGACGGCTTCTTCGTTCCGCTCTACTTCGTCGTGCTCGGCGCGCGGCTGGACCTCGCGGGCCTCGTGCGCGACCCCACGATGCTCGCGCTCGCCGGCGCGCTGGCGGCGCTCAACGTCGCGATCCACGTGCTCGCGACGCGGCTCGTGCGCCACCAGCCCCTGGCCGGCGCCCTCGCCGCGAGCGCCCAGCTGGGAGTGCCCGCGGCCGTCGCCTCGCTGGGGATCTCCGAGCACCTCCTCTCGCCGGTGATCGCCACGGCGATCGTCGCCTCGGCGCTGGTGAGCCTCGCCGTCAGCACCGTCGGCGTGGGGATGCTCAGGCCGGCGCCGGCTCCGGCTCCGGTTCCTGGGTGAGGGGAACGCCGGCCGCCGCGTAGGCCTCGGGCGCGTCGAGCGTCTCGGCCTTGAGCAGCGCCTGGGCGAGGCTCTCGAGCTGGTCGCGATGGTCTTCGAGCAGCCGCGTGACCTCGTGGTGGGCGGCTTCGACGAGCCCGCGCACCTCCTCGTCGACGACGCGCTGGGTCTCCTGGGAGGTCTCGCTGACGCCCGGCAGGAACATCCCCTGACCCTCCTCGGGCAGGACGGCGATCGGGCCGATCGCTTCGCTCATGCCCCAGCGCCCGACCATCTGGCGCGCGATCATCGTCAGCTGCTGGATGTCGGACTCGGCGCCGGTGGTGATCTTCCCGTACACGACCTCCTCGGCCACGCGCCCGCCGAGCGCCACCCGGATCTTCGCCTGCAGCTCTTCCAGCGATAGGAGACCCGGTCTGAGTCGGGCGTCGACAGCGTCACCCCGAGCGCCATCCCGCGCGGGATGATCGAGACCTTGCGCACGGGGTCGGCGCCGGGCGTGAGCATCCCCACGAGCGCGTGGCCGGACTCGTGGTAGGCGGTGCGCTCGCGGTCGGCGGGCTCCAGCACGAGGCCGCGCGGGGCGCCGAGCATGATCTTCTCGAGCGAGTCGGTGAGGTCGACCATCTGCACCTTCTTGTGCCCGCGGCGGGCGGCGAGCAGCGCGGCCTCGTTGGCGAGGTTGGCGATGTCCGCCCCGACCATGCCGGGCATGCTGGCGGCCAGCGCCTCGAGGTCGACGTCGTCGTCGAGCGGGATCGAGCGGGTGTGGACCTTGAGGATTTCCACGCGCCCTTTGCGGTCCGGGGCCTGCACGGTCACGCGCCGGTCGAAGCGCCCGGCGCGCAGCAGCGCCGGGTCGAGCACGTCGGGGCGGTTGGTCGCCGCGAGCACGATCACGGCCTGCGAGGATTCGAAGCCGTCGATCTCGGTGAGGATCTGGTCGAGCGTCTGCTCGCGCTCGTCGTTGGCCCCGGTCACCGACACCGAGCCCTGGCGCGAGCGTCCGATCGCGTCGAGCTCGTCGATGAAGATGATCGCCGGGGCCGCCTCCTTGGCCTTGGCGAACAGGTCGCGCACGCGCGCCGCGCCGACGCCGACGATCGCCTCGATGAACTCGGAGGCGGAGATCGAGAAGAACGCGGCGTGCGCCTCGCCGGCGACCGCGCGCGCGAGCAGCGTCTTGCCGGTGCCGGGCGCGCCCGACAGCAGCACGCCGTGGGGCATGCGCCCGCCGAGGCTGCCGTAGCGGTCGGGGTTGCGCAGGAAGTCGACGATCTCCGACAGTTCGGCCTTGGCCTCGTCGATCCCGGCGACGTCCTTGAACGTCACCCGGATGTTTTCCGGGTCCACGCGCCGCGCCTGCGATTTGCCGAAGGCGCCGAGCGCGCCCATGCCGCCGGCGCCTTTCGCGGCGCGTTTGTAGATCAGGACGAACAGGCCGACGATCAGCAGCGTCGGGCCGAAGCCGAGCAGGATCTCCGCCAGCAGCGACTCGCTCGTGGTCGTCGATTCGGCCTTGATCTGCACGCCCTTTTCCTGCAGCAGCGCGGACAGCTGGTTGCCGTTCCAGAAGCTCGGAACCTGCGTGGCGAACAGCTTCGTGGGCGTGGCCTTCTTGTCGCTGGCCGGGTAGCGCTGCTTCGCCTTGAACTTGCCCTGGATCGTGTCGCCCTTGGAGGCGATCGAGCCGACCTTGTCGCCTTTGACCTGTGCCAGGAAGTACGGGCTGAACGGCACGGTTACCCGTTGTTCGCCTGTGGAGGGCTGGAAGAACAGGACCGACAGCCAGTTGAGCGCGATCAGCGCCAGCACGAAGTACCAGAAGCCGCGCATGCGATGCGGCGGCCGTCCGGGGTTGGCGTGTTCGGGCATGCCGCGGCCGTCGGGTGCCGGCGCGACCTGCCAGCCGCGCTTGTCGCGCGGCAGCGGCGGGTGCGCTTCCGATCGCTCGCCGGCGGTGTCAAGCCTGCTGGATGAGTCGTCGGGCACTTCGGGCACTCCATGAATCCTACGCCCTAGGATCACGAGCAACGACCTAAGGAGAACGACGTGTTCGAGAACGTGCTCGTGGGAGTGGACGGCAGGACCAACGGACGTGACGCCGTCGCGCTCGCGTCAGCGCTGGCAGGGCCAGACGGCAGGCTGACGCTGGCGCACGTGCGCAGCGGAGAACTGCATCCCCTGCACGCCATCACCCCCGGCCTCGTGGCGGAGGAGCGCGAAGCGTCGCTGGAACTGCTCGAGCGCGAGCGCGCGGACGCCGGTGTGCAGGCCGAGTTGGTGAGCGTCGTCGCCGCGAGCCCGGGCGCCGGCCTGCACCGGCAGGCAGAAGAGCAGCAGGCCGAGCTGCTCGTCGTCGGCTCCTGCAGTCACGGCGCGTTCGGGCGCGCGATGCTCGGCGACGACACCCGCGCCGCCCTCAACGGCGCGCCCTGCGCGGTGGCGATCGCCGCGCGCGGGTACAGCGCCGAGCCGAAGCCGATCGCGAAGGTCGGCGTCGCCTACAACGGCTCGCCCGAGAGCGAGCACGCGCTGGCGTCGGCGATCGCGGTGGCGCAGCCGACCAGGGCGACCGTCACCGCCCTCGAAGTCGTCTCGATCCCGACCTACGCCTTCACCGGAGTGATGACGCCGCCGATGGGCGAGACGATCGACATGCTGCTCGCCGAGGCCAACAAGCGCTTGGGTGCACTGTCCGGCGTCGAGGGTCGCGCGGTGTACGGGCTCGCCGGCGAGGAGCTCGCCGCCTTCGGAGAGGAAGTCGATCTGCTGGTCGTCGGCTCCCGCGGATACGGGCCGGTGCGTCGCCTGGTGCTCGGCAGCACCTCCGAGTACCTGGAGCGCCACGCGCGCTGCTCGCTGCTGGTGCTGGCGCGACTCGCGGAGGAGAAGGAGGACGGAGCGGCGAGCGCCTGAGCGACGCCGGGCGCCATCCGCCCACGTCTGGCGGGCCTCCGAGGCTCCGTGCGCGGTCGATCACACGCGCGGCGGGGACCCCGAAGGGCCCCCGCCGTTGTGGATGCTTCGCTTCGGTGGGGTTACCAGTTGATCGGCGCCGGCGGCGACGCGGTCATTTCGACCGTGTTGCCCGGCCCCGACGTCTCAGCCGAGATCAGCGGTCCATAGAGGCCACAGCCGCCGAATTCCGGCACCGTCACTTCCGCTTTGAACGAGAAGCTGCCGGTGGACAGCGCGTTCGTGGGCTCGCGGATGCTCAGCGGCAGCTCGATCGGTTCGACCGTCTTGCAGCCGATCGGGACCGGGTAGATCCCGACTTTGACGCCCTTCACTTCCTCGTTGGCGGCGCCTTCCGCGCTCTCGAACACTTCGCTGCCGTTTTCGCTGAACCCGAAGGTCCCCGTCGCCGGGCCCGTCGGCGTCAGCCCCCCGCTGATCGTCACCGGGATCAGCCCGATCCAGAACGTCTGGTTGATCGGCGGGATGTTCAGCGTGGCCGTCAACGCTCCCGTGGTCGCGTTGGCGGTCGAGCTGATCGTGGCGCCCGAGGGGACTTCCTCGGAGATGCCCGACTTCTTCTCGGTGACCTTCCCTTTCAGCGACCATTCGTTGAGTTTCACGATCAGGTCGCCGACCTCCGGCGTCAGACGCGCGTCCGCGGGCAGCGCGTCGCCCGGTTCGTGCTCACCGCAGGTGCTCGGCGCCTTCTTGCCGGCCACTCGTTCTTCGATCCATTTGAGCGCCGTCGAAGCCGCCATCCCCGCGGTGAACAGGTGCTCGCCGTTGTAGAGCTGGAAGTCGTCGGTGACCCCCAGTTTGCACCAGTCGTAGTGCAGGTTCACGTCCTGGGCGACGGGCACGAGCTCGTCTTCCAGGCCGTGGTAGTGGTACACGGGCGCCGGCACCGCTTTGTTGTCGAGCGACGATTCTTCGAGCACTTTCTTGAACGTCGGTTCTGATTTTTCGAGTTCTTCCAGCGTCTTGTGTTCGGTGGTGAATTCCTGGAAGCTCGCGCCGTTGAGCGTGCTCAGCAGTTCGGTCACGCACTCGCTCAGGGCCTCGCCCACCGCCTTTTCACCGGCCGCCGTCAGCGTGCCGAGTTTGAGTTCGGGGTACGCCGCCTCCAGGCCGATGGCCGAGATGATCCCCAGGCCCGAGCCGACCGACGCGCCGCTGAAGGCGCCGAATTCAGCGAGGTTGGCGGGCACGCCGCCGGCCGCGATGCCGGTGAGCTTCACGTTCGGCGCGTAGCTCGCCTGGAGCTCGCCGGCCCAACCGACGGCCTGTCCGCCCTGCGAGTAGCCCCACGCGTAGGTCGGGTCGCTTTCCGTCAGACCCGCGCCCGGGAGCTGGCGCGCCGCGCGCACGATGTCGAGCACCGCCTGGCCCTCGGCCTTGCCCGCCGTGTAGGTCGGGATCGCGCCGTTGGTGTAGCCCTGGTAGTCGGTGACGTCGACGGCGTAGCCCGCCTTCAGGGCCTCGATGATTTCACCGCCCGCGTACTCGCTGCCGGTGATCATCTGCTTCGACGGGGCGCACTTGGAGGCGATCCCCTGCGTGCCGATGCCGATCGTGACAACCGGTCGCGACCCCTTGCCAGTCCACTTGGCCGTCGGCACGATCACGGTGCCGGTGACGAAGTCCGCTTCCCCGCGCTGTGCGGTCGACTGGTAGAGCACCGTCCACGCTTTGTTGGCGGGAAGCGACACCTTGAGGTCGATGCTCGCCGGGCGATACCAGACGAGTTCGCCGGCGGTTCCCGTCGGCGTTTTGCTCGGCGGCGTGTAGAACGCTTCGCCCGCCGGTCCTTCTACGGGCGTCGCCGAGGCCGATGCGACCATCGCGAACGCGAGCAGAGCTGTGAGCGCGAGCACGGCCCGCGCCATTCCCCTGAACCTTGACACTGCAAGCCCCTCTCCTTGGTTTGTAGCACTGTCGTGCCTGTTTGGCGGGCCAAATGTAGCACGGCGTGATCTCTTTGTACATATCGGCCCACAAGTATCAAACAGAGCCTGTGCGGCTATCGTTGAGGTGACGAAGATGTCGTCTGTGGAGCCATATGCCCCCGCGCTGGCTGACCCGCCGCCCCGCCGCTATCGCGGCCTGAGCGTGGACGAGCGTCGCGATCAGCGGCGCGAGCAGCTGATGGAGGCGGGTCTCGAGCTGTTCGGCACGGACGGCTACGCGTGCAGCTCGATCCGCGCCGTCAGCGCCGCGGCGTCGCTGAACTCGCGCTACTTCTACGAGTCGTTCTCGAGCAGGGAGGATCTGCTCTACCACGTCTACCAGCGCGCGGTCGAGGAGGTCGCCAGGGCGATCGTCGAGGCGACCGCCGCCGCCAGCACGGTCGAAGAGCAGGCGCGCGAGGGCCTGCGGGCGTCGTGGGAGATCCTCACCGGCGACCGGCGCAAGGCGCGAGTGATCGTGCTCGAGGTCGTGGGCGTGAGCGAGCGCCTGGAACGCGTGCGCCGCGAGAACCGCCACGCGATGGCCGACATCCTGATGCGCAACGCGCTGTCGCTCGCCGGCGAGGACGCGCGGCTGTCGGTGGACCCGGTGCTGACCACCCGCGCCATGGTCGGCGCCTCGATGGAGCTGCTGGTCGACTGGATCCACGGCGAGGTGGACGCGTCCGTGGAGCGGATCGTCGACCACTTGACCAAGATGTACACGGCTGTCGCGGAGGCCTCGGTCGTGGCGGAGCAGTGACGCGCCGCCTCTAGCGTTCCGTCTGTCGGCGCGCTAGATTGCGCGCCATGGCACACGCGGCGGTTTCGTCGGGGGTCGCGGTCGGAGAGGGTTCCGCGCCTATTGGAGCCCCACCTGCCCCACCCGTCCCAGCTCCTGCGTTCGAGCGTCCCGACTTTCAGATCGTGCCGCGCCGCGGGCTGCCGATCGTGGCCGTCGTCATGGTCGCGCTGGTCGTCGCGGTGGCCGTCGACAAACTCTGGCCGCTCGTGTTCATGCACGTCGTCGGTGGCGCGGCGTGGACGATCATCGACCTGTTCCTCGGCTTCGTCCTCGGCCCGATCATGGGACAGCTGTCGATCGCCGCGCGGGTCGAGTTCACGACGCGGCTGATGCCGAAGATGGTGCTGATCATGCCCACGGTCGTGACCGTCACGCTCGTGGCCGGGTGGCAGCTCTCCACCTTCCTGGGGACCAACCTGACTGCCAACCCCCTGCACGGCTGGGTGGTCGCGAGCTTCATCGTCGTCGGGATCATGGCGGTGATCGCGCTCGGCCTGCTCGAGCCGGCGAACATCGCGGTCTTGACGGAGCTGAAGAAGCCGCAGCCGAACCCCGCGGTGATCGAGCGGCTGATGAAACGCTTCATCTACACGGCCGGCGCGACCGGGCTGATGCAGGTGGCGACGCTCGTGATCATGACCAAGCTCACCGCCGGATGAGCGAGCCCGTGAGCGAGCCCGACGACCGGGCCGGCGCCATCCGGGCCGACGCCGTGCGCCTCCCGCCCGTCACGCAGCTGGGCATGGCCTCGCTCGCGCTGATCGTCGCTGCCGGCATCTACCTGTCCGCGCACCTGCCCAAACACGTCCCGATGGGGCCGGCGATCGGGCTGTTGGGCGCCTCCGTGTTGATGCTCGCCGGCAATCTGTTGGCGCTTTCGCGGGTACGGGGATTCGCATGGGCACGCTTCTTCGCGGTCGCCAGATGGGCGTTGCTGGCCTACACGGTGATCGCCGGGATGATCGAGTACGTGTTCCTGCGCAACCACACGAGCGGTGGGCCGCTGATCGTGCTGACGCTGTCGCTGGTGGTGTTCGCGGTGCACGTGCCGCTGCTGATCGGCTTCACCGTCGCGCGCTACGACGAGACGTAGGTCCACGTCTGACTCACACGCCCGCCATGGGGTGTAGCGTCCATGGCGATGGGAGTAGAGGGTGAGCCGGACCGCGGAGGTGGGTTTGCCGCGCGCGAGCTGACGGTTCGCTTCGGCGGCATCACAGCCCTGGACGCGGTCTCGATCGAGGTGGGCGCCGGCGAAGTGCTCGGCGTGATCGGACCGAACGGCGCGGGCAAGACGACGCTGTTCAACGTCATCTGCGGCTTCGTGGCGCCCAGCTCGGGGACGATGCGCTGGAAGGGGCGGCCCTTCGCGAACGTGCGCACGAACCGCCTCGCCGAGCTCGGGATCGCGCGCACGCTCCAGGGTGTCGGGCTGTTCGCCGGGCTGAGCGTGCTCGAGAACGTGATGGCCGGAGCGCAGCGATTCCGCCGCGCCGGCGTGGCGAGCGCCCTGCTCGGGCTGCCGCGCTCGGATCGCGACGAGCGTGCGCTGCGCGAGCGTGCGCTGCGTGCGCTGGGGGAGCTCGGCTGCGAGGACGCCGCGCAGCGGCTGCCGTCGATGCTTCCCTACCCCATCCAGAAGCGCGTGGCGCTGGCGCGCGCGCTCGTGGCCGAACCCGAGCTGCTGCTGCTGGACGAGCCCGCCGGCGGCCTCGGCGGCGAGGAGGTGCGAGAGCTCGGCGAGCGCATCCGCGCGCTGCGCGGATCGATGGCGGTGATGCTCGTGGAGCACCGCGTGGACCTCGTGATGTCGGCGTGCGACCGGGTGGTGGTGCTCGACTTCGGCCGTGTCATCGCCGCGGGCGAGCCCGCGACGGTGGCGCGCGATCCGCGTGTGCTGGAGGCGTACCTCGGCCGCGACGCCGGCACCGAGGAGGTGGCCCAGTGAGCGCTCAGCCAGCGCTGGAGATCGAGGGCCTGACCACCGACTACGGGCCGGTGCGCGCCGTGGACGGCGTCTCGCTCGCCGTGGAGGAGGGCAGCATCACGGCCGTGCTCGGGGCCAACGGCGCGGGCAAGACCTCGCTGCTGCGCACGATCTCGGGACTGCAGCCGGCGAGCGCCGGTCACGTGCGGTTGCTGGGCGAGGAGATCCTCGGGATGGCGGTCGAGGAGGTCGTCAGGCACGGCCTCGCCCAGGTTCCCGAGGGCCGGGGCGTGATCACCGAGCTCACCACCGACGAGAACCTGCGCCTGGGTGGGCTGTGGCGGGGGGCGAACGGCGCGGAGCTCGAGCAGGTGCACGAGCTGTTCCCCGCGCTGCGCGAGCGGCGCGCGCAGCCTGCGGGCTCGCTGTCCGGCGGCGAGCGTCAGATGCTCTCCATCGGCAGGGCGCTGATGGCGCGGCCGCGGGTGCTGCTGCTCGACGAGCCCTCGCTGGGTCTCGCGCCGATCGTCAGCGCGCAGATCATGCAGCTGATCCGCACGCTCGCTTCCGAGCGCGGCCTGGCGGTGCTGCTGGTCGAGCAGAACGCGCGCAGCGCGCTGTCGATCGCCGACCGCGGCATCGTCCTGAGCCTCGGGCGTGTGGTCGCGGCCGACAGCGCCGGTGCGCTCGCCGCCGACGATGAGCTGCGCCGCGCCTACCTGGGGTTTTGAGCGATGACGAGATTCCTCGACCTCACGCTCAACGGGATCTCGACCGGGTCGGTGTACGCGGCGGTGGCGCTGGCGCTGGTGCTGATCTGGCGGGCCACCCGGATCGTGAACTTCGCGCAGGGCGGGATGCTGATGGTCACCACGTTCATCGCCTCCGACGTGATCGGCTCCACGGGCTCCTACTGGCTTGGCTTCGCGGTGGCGCTCGTGTGCGGGCTGGTGCTCGGCGCGATCGTCGAGCGGGTGTTGATCCGCCGCGTCGAGGGCGGCCCTCCGCTGAACGCCGTGATCGTCGCGCTCGGGCTGCTGATCCTGCTCGAAGCGATCGCGGGGATGATCTGGGGGAACACGCCGCGATCGTTCCCGCCGGCGTTCTCGATCCGAGGCTATGACGTCGGTGGCACGCGGCTGCTGTTCGCGCCCAACGACACGTTCATCGTGCTCGTCGTAATCGGCGTCGCGCTCGGTCTCGCGGCGCTGTTCCGCTTCACGGCGCTCGGCCTGCGGATGCGCGCCGCCGCGCTCGCGCCCGAGGTGGCCCGTCTGCTGGGCGTGCGCGTGGGGCGCATGTTCACGCTCGGCTGGGCGCTCGCCGCGTGCGTCGGCTCGCTCGCCGGCGTGCTGGTCGCGCCGTCGGTGTTCGTCGGGCCGAGCCAGTTCGACCCGATCCTCGTCTTCGGCTTCACCGCCGCGGTGCTCGGCGGCCTCGACAGCCCCCCGGGCTCGGTCGTCGGCGGCCTCTTGCTGGGGCTCGTGCTCTCGTATGTGTCGGGCTACGAGGGCTCCTCGCTGGTGACGCTGGCGGCGCTGGTGGTGCTGGTCGCGGTGCTGATGATCCGCCCCGGAGGCCTCTTCTCGACGACGAAGGAACGCCGCGTATGAGCGCGCACGCCGGCGCTCGAGCATCCGGCATGCGCCGGCGCCCACCCGTGCCGAGCGCCACGCTCGCTCGCTCGCTCGCGCTGGTGGCGCTCGGCGCCGCGGTGCTGTTCGTGGCCAGCGAGGGCCTCGGCAGCTACGAGGACCTGCAGCTGGCGAGCGGCTCCTACTACTTCGCGGTGCTCGCGGGCCTGACGGTGCTGACCGGACTGAGCGGGCAGATCTCGCTGGGTCACGGCGCTCTGATGGCGGTGGGCGCGTACACGGTGGCGCTGCTCGTGGGCGACGAACACTGGGCGCTCGTGCCCGCGCTCGCCGCCGCGGTGGCGAGCGCCGCCGCCGTGGGGGTGCTCGTCGGCGCTGCCGCCTCGCGCCTGCGCGGCCCCTACCTCGCCGGCGCGACGCTCGCCTTCGCGATCGGCCTGCCGGCGCTCGCCGAAAAGTACTCGGGCACGTTCGGCGGCGCGAACGGCCTGCTGATCAACCCGCCGGCGGTGCCGTCGTGGCTGGGGGCGAGCTTCCCGCTGGAGCGCTGGGAGGCGTGGATAGCGGGCATCGGCGCGCTGCTGGTGGTGTTCGTCGTCAACAACCTCGTCCGCAGCGCCGTCGGGCGCTCCTTCCGCGCGGTGCGCGACGACGAGATCGCGGCGTCGCTGTGCGGCCTTCGCGTGGGCCGCGTACAGACGCTCGCGTTCGTCGTCAGCGCCGCCTGCGCCGGGCTCGGGGGCGGCATGCTCGCGGTCGTGTTGCAGCTGGCGGCCCCCGGCGCGTTCGAGCTCGGCCTGTCGCTGTCGCTGCTCACGGCGATCGTGCTCGGCGGGCTGGGCTCCCAGCTCGGGGCGATCTGGGGCGCGGCGGTGCTGGTGCTGCTGCCCGGCTGGACCGATGACATCGCGCACTCGTTCTCGCTGTCGGACCAGGTCTCGGCGAACCTGCCGCTGGCGATCTACGGGCTCGTGTTGATCGGCGCGATGGTCGCCTGGCCGAGCGGCATCCAGGGAGCGGTGCGCAGGATCATCGCCATCGCACGTCGAAGCCCCGCGCGTGGAGGGTAGGCATGCGAAGACGCGAACACACGCTCAGACGCGCGGGAGAGAACTTGACATCACTAAACAGCAGCATCACGAGGAGGAAGCCATGACAGCACACGGACACAAGGCTCGAGCGATGGGGATCGCCTGTGCGCTCATCGCGGCCCTGGCGGTCGCCGGGTGCGGCTCGAGCAGCAGCAGCAGCGTGCCGGGCGTCACCGCGAACAGCATCACGTTCGGAACCCACCAGCCGCTCACCGGCCCCGCGGCGCCCGGCTACAGCGAGATCGCGCCGGCGTCGCAGGCGTTCTTCGACTACCTGAACGCCAAAGGCGGGATCTACGGACGCAAGATCCACCTGACGATCAAGAACGACGAATACAACCCCACCCAGACGGTGAGCGTCGTGCACGAACTCGTGCTGAAAGACAACGTCTTCGGGATCTTCGAGGGGCTCGGCACGCCGACCCACACGAAGGTCGTGGGCTTCCTCAACAGCTCGAAAGTCCCCGACATGTTCGTCGCGTCGGGTTGCCCGTGCTGGGACAACGGCTCGGCACAGCCGTGGACGTTCGGCTGGCAGCCGAACTACACGATCGAGGGCAAGATCCTCGGTCAGTACCTCAAGCAGCACTTCGCCGGCAAGAAGGTCGGCGTCTTCTACCAGGACGACGACTTCGGCAAAGGCGGGCTGACGGGGATCGAATACGAGGTCCCCAAGAGCGACATCGTCTCGACCCAGCCCTACCAGCCCGGTACCACCAACGTCGCCCCCCAGATCTCGGCGATCAAGGCGGCGGGCGCCGAAGTGCTGGTCGACTTCACCGTGCCGATCTACACCGCGCTCGGGCAGCTGACGTCGTTCACGCTCGGCTACAAACCGCAGCTGGTGGTCTCCGACGTGGGCATCGACCCGACGACCGTCGGCGGCCTGCTGAAGACGTTCTCGAAAGGCAAGGCGGGGACGGAACTGATCGAAGGCGCGATCACCGACGGCTACCTGCCGTCGTCCTCGGAAACGTCCAATCCGTGGATCGCGCTGTTCAAGAAAGTTCACGACCAATACGACGCGAGCGCGCCGTTCGACGGCAACGTCGAGTACGGCATGGCCAACGCCTACACGCTCGCGCAGGCGCTCGAGCTGGCCGGCAAGAACCTCACCCGCGAAGGGCTGATCGACGCGGTCAACGAAAAAGGGGCCCAGCTGGAAGGCCCCGGCCTCGTGCCCTACCGCTACTCCAAGGAAGAGCACGGCGGCTACGCGGGCGTCGAGATCGGTCAGGTGCGAAACGGCAAGATCGTGCTGTTCGGAGGTCCGCTGGTGACCGAACCGACGGCAGGCTCGCCGATCACCCCCTACACCAAGTCGCAGCCGGCGCCGCCGGCGAGCGGGGTGTCGGTGCCGTGAGGCAGTAAGCCGCAAGCAATCAGTCGATCTCGGCCGGCCCGCGCGGGCCGGCCGAGCGTCGGCCTCAGCCAGCCTTGAAGCGCGCCGCCTCCTCGGAGCCGCCGGTGGCGTCGCCCTCGCTGTAGGAGTGCGCGCCGGCGCCGGCGAGCTGCCCGCCGTCGACGATCAGGTATTCCTCGCGGATCGCGCGCCCGTCGAAGAAGCACTCGAGGATCTCGCGCACGCCCGCCGCGTAGCGCGCCTGCGCCGACAGGCTCGTGCCGGACGTGTGCGGGGTCATGCCGTGGTGGGGCATCGTCCGCCAGGGGTGATCGCGCGGCGGTGGTTGGGGGAACCACACGTCGCCGGCGTAGCCGGCGAGCTGACCGCTCTCGCATGCCCGCACGACGGCGTCGCGGTCGCAGATCTTCCCGCGGGCGGTGTTGATCAGGTAGGCGCCGCGTTTCATCTTCGCGATCAGCGCGTCGTCGAACATGTGCTCGGTCTCGGGGTGCAGCGGCGCGTTGATCGTCACCACGTCGCACACCCCCACCATCGACTCCACGTCCTCGTGGAAGGTGACGCCCAGATCGCTCTCGACCTCCGCCGGCAGGCGGTGGCGGTCGGTGTAGTGCAGCCCGACCTCGAACGGCTTCAGACGGCGCAGCACCGCCGAGCCGATGCGCCCGGCGGCCACCGTCCCGACCTGCATGCCCTCGAGGTCGTACGAGCGCGACACGCAGTCGGCGATGTTCCAGCCGCCGTCGATCACCCACTGATAGGAGGGGATGTAGTTGCGCACGAGCGCGAGGATCATCATCACCACGTGCTCGGAGACGCTGATGGAGTTCGAGTAGGTGACCTCCGCGACCGTCATCCCCCGCTCGATCGCAGCCTGCAGGTCGACGTGGTCTGAGCCGATGCCCGCCGTCACCGCCAGCTTCAGCTGCGGCGCCTTCGCGATCCGCTCGGCCGTCAGGTAGGCGGGCCAGAACGGCTGGGAGATCACGACCGTCGCGTCGGGGAGCTCGCGCTCGAACACCGAGTCGGGGCCGTCCTTGTCGGAGGTCACTACCAGCTCGTGCCCGGCGCTCTCCAGGAACTCGCGCAGCCCGAGCTCGCCCGAGACGCAGCCGACAAGCTCTCCCGGCGTGAATCCGAGGGCGCGCGGGGTGGGCGTCGTCTGCCCGTCGTGGTACCCGGCGATCGTCGGGATCTGATCGCGCGCATACGCGGGCGGATATCCATCGACCGGATCGTCGTACAACACGCAAAGGACCTTCGCCATCACTGACCCCTTCCTGAAGTTGGCGCGCTTCGTCCCGAGCTCATGCGCCGGGCGATCGCGCCCGATTATGAGCGAGCGCGGCCCGCCGCGCGCTACGGCGCCGGCAGCACGCCGGGGTGGCCGCGTTCGTAGGCGATGCGGCCTTCGATCGCGCGGATGCGCGCTCCCAGCCGCTCGGGCGGGCTGCCGGGGGGTGGCGTCGCGCCGGGCCGGTGCTCGCGCTGGGCCGCCAGCATGCCGCGGAAGCTCTGCAGCTGGCTCTCCAGCGAAGGCGCCCGCTGGGCGCCTTCGTCGATGATGCTGTCGACGTCGGGCACCGGCTGGGTGACGGTCCTGCCGTCGCGCAGCAGGATCTCGGCGGTGATCTTCCCACGGAAGAACTGGCCGTCGTAGACGACGATGAACACGTGCTGCGGTCCCTGCGGGCGCAGCGTGCGCACATCGCGCGGCGTGACGATCGTGACCGAGGCCACGTCGGCGCTCGCGCGGCCGGTGATGATCGTCAGGCCCGGCAGCGTGCGCCGCTCGATCTGCGCACGCGTCAGCGAGGGCGTGTGTTGGCTCAGCCCCGCTTCGCTCTCGGTCTGGGCGTCGAATTCCACCGCCTGTGGGCGGCGCTGCGGGTGGCAGCCGTGCCCGCCGTCGGGACGGCGGCAGCCTTCGGCGTTGCCGCCCCACCCCGCCGGCCCGAAGTTGACGGTCCCTTCGCGTTCTGAGACGTAGCCGAGGCGACCGTCGATGATGCGCCCGTACGCGGTCGCGTTGGCGTCCGCCGCCACGCCCCACGGCGCGCTGCCGTCGGGGTCCGGCGCGCGCGCCTGCGGGACGGTCAGCGCCGGCGGCACCGGCAGCGTCGAGTCCCCGCTCGGTGTCAGCGTGCGGCCGCCCTCCCTGACCGAGAGGCGCAGCGGCGCGTCCCAGTAACGGCCCGGCAGCACCGCGAGGACCATGTGGTTTGCGTCGGTGGCGAGCGCCCGCGGCCTGCCGGCGCCGAGCAGCACCGGGTCGCTCGCGTCGGGCGGGAGCATGCCGGCGACCACCGTGCGTGCCGGCGTGGGGTCGTAGGCGGCGGGGTGTTCGCTGAAGCTCTGCACCTGCACCACGGGTCGGCGCCGGTGCTTCGCCAGCCAGCTGATTTCGTTGCATCCGCCCAGCGCCGGGCCTTCGCTTTCCTCGATGCTCAGCGGCCGTGGGGCGACGCCGGGGAGGGGCTCGACCAGGGTGCCGTCGTGCATCACGCCGACCTGCATGCACACGAAGCGCCCGGGGTGCCCGCCGAAGCGCGCGTGCGGGTTGGGGCGCGCCTGCCAGCTGCGCAGCGCCCATTCCTGGCCGCCGGCCGGGTCGCGCGCGTGCAAGGTCTCGCGCACGGTGCTGTCGATCGGCAGCGCGAACGGGGGAGGTTTCGCCTGCGCAGCCGGCAGCGGTTCGCGGTAGGCCGGCACCGGTTCCTGCGCCATCGGGCGGTTCGAGCTCTCGGCGAACAGGTTCGTCGAGCCGTGGTAGGCGATCGTCGTGCCGTCGCGCAGCTTCGCGGTCAACGTCAGCTCGCTCGGGTCGACGTGCCCGTCGAGCACCGCCAGGAAGACCCCGCCGTGCGGGTCGATCGCGAGCTCGCGCGCGCCGCCGGCGCCGGACAGCGTCAGCGTCGCCACGCGCCGCGCCGCGGCGCCGTAGACGAGCGTGCGGGCTGGGTTGTTGCCCCACGGGAAGCCGCTGCCTTCGCCGCTGCCGGGCACGAAGCGGCGCATCAGCACGAACAGCGGTTGGGCGCCCAGGCGCCCGCAGACCTCGGGCGTCAGCGGCGCCAGCAGGCGGCTCGGATCGCTGCGGCCCGGCTGCTCGCTTGCCTGCGCGCAGTCCTCTTCCGGGTACGCGCCGGGTTCCACGTCGACGCCGCCGCTGATGAGCCACGGCGAGTCCCCACCGGGGTCCGCGACTTCGAACGCCGTCGAGGAGGCGAAGGCGATCGTGCGGCTGGCGCCGTCGGCGGCGACCACCACGATGCGCGGGCGGACTTCTTCGACGTAGCCGCGGTAGACGGCGATGAAGCTCCCCTGCGGGCCCAGGCGCAGCGCGTGCGCCCCTTCCGGCCCGTAGGCGGTGACCGAGCGCGCGTGCGCTCCCGCCAGGCCGTTGACGACCGTGCGCGCTTCGGTGCCGAGGCCGCCGACGAACACTCGCGCGCCCGCGAGCGTCGGCCCGTCGGGCGAGGCCACGCCGCAGGCGTCGACGCCGCCGAGCGCCAGCGCCCGGAAGACGTGGTCGAGGCCGACGATGCCGAACTGGCCGTCGAGCACCTGCCCCACCGCGGTGCACGTCTCGCCGTCGCGCGTGCGCGATATGCGCATGTCCCACGCCGGCTGCGCCGGGTCCCCCTCCGGGGACGATGCGGGATCGGGCACGTCCAGGCCGGCCAGGTGGGCGCTGCCGGGGATCGGCACGCCGCTCGATTGCAGATCCTGCGTGTGCGCGCCCGGCAGCGGCGCGCCGCGGGAGATGATGATCGCGGCCGTCGCCGCGCCTGCCGCCAGCGCTACCAGCACGACCGCGATCGGCAGCGTGCGCCGGTATGCGACGGGCAGCCGGCGCCCGCGCGGCGGCTCGCCGAGACCGCGGAGCTCCGAGCCCAGCTGCGAGAGCACCGAGAGCTCCTCCATCACGACCCTCCTCCGGCGACCTGCGGCTCGAGCGCCTGGCCGAGCGCCCGCAGCGCGCGCGACACCCGCGCCCGCGCGGCCGGCTGGGAGATGCCCAGGTGCCGCGCCACGTCCTCGTAGGGCTGCTCTTCGACGATCCTCAGCTGCAGCGCTCGCCGCTGCTCCGCGCTCAGGCGTGCGAGCTCGACGCTCAGCGCGGCGCGCAGCTGCGGCAGGCCCGCTCGCCGCTCGATCGACACGAGGTCGTCCTCGTGGACCGCCGGCACCTGGATGCCCAGGCGGCGCAGCCCGTCGCGCTCGACGCGCCCGCGACGCAGGTAGCGCGACAGGCGCCGGCGCGCGATCGTGTACAGCCACGCCTGGCGCTCCTGCGGCGAGCGCCCGCGCAGACGACGCCAGCCGATGTACGCGTGCGCGAAGGTCTCGGCCGTCAGGTCCAGCGCGATCTCCGCGTCGAGCGTGCGCCTGGTGAAGAACACCAGCAGCCCTTCGCTCTCCGTGCGGTACATATCGTCGAACTCCCCGGGCTCGGCCATCACCTTCAATGTGCCACCGGCGCGAGAGCTGTGACGGCGCGCGCGCGGCGCAACGGACATAATCCCCCGCCATGCGCGCCCTGCAGATCGTCGAGGAGTCCGGGCCGGACAGCGCGCTGGCGCTCGTCGAGCTGCCCGAGCCAGAGTCCTCGCACCCGCTCGGGCGGGCGGGGCTCGATTCAGTCGTCGTCGTCGAGGTGCACGCCGCGGGCGTGTCGTTCCCCGAGCTGCTGCAGACGCGCGGCCAGTACCAGCTGAAACCGCCGCTGCCGTTCGTGCCCGGCAGCGAGGTGGCGGGCGTGGTGGTGAGCGCCAGCGAGGGCGCCTCGGTGAAGCCCGGTGAGCGCGTCGCCGCCTTCTGCGCGCTCGGTGGCTTCGCCGAGACCGCCGTGGCCCCCGAGTTCTTCGCGTTCCCGCTGCCCGACAAGCTGGACTTCGCGCAGGGCGCCGGGCTGATCCTCAACTACCACACCGCCTACTTCGCGTTGCACATGCGCGGACGGCTGCAAGCGGGCGAGACGGTGCTAGTGCACGGAGCCGCCGGCGGTGTTGGCACCGCTTCGCTACAGGTGGCCAAGGGGCTCGGTGCAAACACGATCGCGCTCGTCTCCAGCGAGGAGAAGCGCGCTGTCGCCGAACAGGCGGGCGCCGATCATACGCTGCTGCTGGAGGAGGGCTGGAAGGACGCGGTGCTGGAGCGCTCCGGCGGCGGCGTGGATGTGGTGCTCGACCCGGTCGGGGGCGATCGCTTCCTCGACAGCCTGCGCTCGCTGCGTGAGAACGGGCGCTTGGTGGTCGTGGGCTTCACCGGCGGCGCGATCCCCGAGGTGCGCGTCAACCGCCTGCTGCTGAAGAACACCGAGGTCGTCGGCGCCGGGTGGGGCGCGTACGTGATGAGCAAGCCCGACCTCAACCGCGAGATCGGCGCGGCCGTCAACCGGCTCGTGGAGGAGGGCTTCGTCGCCCCGATCGTCGGTGAGCGCTTCCCGCTGGAGCGCGCCGCCGAGGCGCTGAAGGCTCTCGACGAGCGCCGCGCGACCGGCAAGATCGTGCTCGACGTGCGCCCCGCTTGACCCTGCGGTCACGGGTGTGGCGCCGCGGCCACTGGGGCTGTCCCCACCATCGCGGCGGGGGCACGCCCCCCGTCGGTCGGTGGCCGCCCACATCGACAGACGTCCGCGCTCGGCTCAACATTAGGATGGCATGAGCGCCGCAGTCCCCACGGACAGCGCAGCCCCCACGGACGCGGACAGGCAGGACGCCGATGTGCAGGGCGCAACGCCAGGCCGAGAGGCGGGTGCGCGAGATGACGGCCCGACGCCCGAGGAGATCCAGCAGCCCAGCCTGGAGAGCCTCGACCGGGCGATCACCGGCCTGATCACGCTCGTGCCGCCGCTGCTGCTGGGGCTCGCGGCCTGGCAGATGTGGAATCACGAGCTGCACTGGCGCGACCTCGCGATCTTGGCGGTCATGTACCTGCCGATCGGCCTCGGCGTGACCGTCGGCTTTCACCGGATGCTGACGCATCGCAGCTTCAAGACCTCGCCGCTGTTGCGCGGGGTGCTGACCGCGCTCGGCACGATGGCGATCGAGGGCCCCGTGATCTCGTGGGTGGCAGACCACCGCAAGCACCACGCCTACTCCGACCGGCTGCGGCGATCCCCACAGCCCGCACGTCGAGCACGGGGGTGGCTGGCGGGGCGCGCTGCGGGGTCTTGCTCCACGCGCACGTGGGCTGGCTGTTCGACCACACCCAGCGCGGCTCGCGCGAGCGCTTCGCACCCGATCTGCTCGCCGATCCGGTCGTGTCCTTCGTCGACCGGACGTTCATCCTGTGGTCGCTCGTGGGCCTGGCGATCCCCTTCTCCCTGGGCATGCTGATCGGCGGCACCGTCACGGCGGGCCTCGAGGGCATGCTGTGGGGCGGCGCAGTGCGCATCCTGTTGCTGCACCACGTCACCTACAGCATCAACTCGCTGTGCCACTTCTTCGGCGTCCGGCGCTTCGCCACCGACGACCACTCGAAAAACCTGCGCTGGCTGGCGCCGTTCTCGCTCGGCGAGGCGTGGCACAACAACCACCACGCCTTCCCCACCTCTGCCTTCCACGGGATCGGGCGCGACGAGCTCGACATCTCGGGCCTGGCGATCGCGGCGCTTGAGCGCGCCGGGCTGGTGTGGGACGTGCAGCGGGTCGGCGTCGCCAGGCAGGCCGCGAAGTCGCTGTGAGCTGAGAGCGCCGGCCCGGCCCGAGGGAAGCCGTGAGACGATTACGGCTGTGAGCCAGCGGGCGCACGCATCGGGGGACCTCACCGCGAGCCGGCGGCGCTGGACGCCGACGCTCGCCGCGGGCCTCTCGCTGGGCGAATATGCGCGCTCGCTGGTCCGCCGCCTGGCGTTCCTCGCCAGCGCGTCTTCTGGCGGCGATCTGGGCGCTCGACGGGCAGGGCTACTTCTGGCCGGCGTGGGCGTGGCTGGGTCTGGGGGTGCTCGTGCTGCTCGACTTCGCAGGCGGCTGGGCGTGGCGCGCGTCCTCCCGGCGCCGTGCGGCGTGTGGCGTGTGTGTGGACGCTCGTCGGCGCGGCCGCGGTGATCCTGGTGTTCACGTGGCTGTTGACGTGGCTGCTGGCGGGTGCCCGCAGCTTCTGGCCGGCGTGGGCGCTGCTCGGACTGGCGACCGCCGGCAGCGCGTACTCGCTGATCGCGCTGCACGACCGCGTGCTCGTCGCCTACGGGCGGCGCGCGCTGCGCGCCAGGATCGACATGCTCACGCGCACGCGCCGCCAGGCGGTCGACGCGCAGGCGGCCGAGCTCAGGCGGATCGAGCGCGACCTCCACGACGGCGCGCAGGCGCGGCTGGTCGCGCTCACGCTGCAGCTGGGACGCGCCGAGCTGCGCGTCCACGACCAGCCGGAGATCCGCGGCCTGATCGTCGATGCCCAGCGCGAGGCCCACACTGCGATCGCCGAGCTGCGCGACCTCGCCCGCGGCATCGTGCCGCCGCTGCTCGCCGACCGCGGGCTGGTGGCTGCGGTCGAATCGCTGGCGGCCCGCTACGGGCTCGGAACCTCGATCGAGGCCGACACGCGTCGCAGCCTCGCCCCGGCGGTCGAGAGCGCGGCCTACTTCGTGGTCGCCGAGGCGCTGACGAACACCGCCAAGCACGCCCACGCCCGGCGCAGCTGGGTGCGGCTCAGACACGAGCACAGAGACCTGGCGGTGCTGGTGGGCGACGACGGCTGCGGCGGGGCCGACCCGCAGGGCTCCGGCCTCGCCGGCCTGCGCGCGCGCGTGGAGGCGCTCGACGGCAGGCTGCAGGTCGTCAGCCCCGCCGCCGGCGGCACCGTGCTCGAGGCGAGGCTCCCTTGCGGGTAGTGATCGCCGAGGACCTCGCGCTGCTGCGCGAGGGGTTGGTCGCGCTGCTGCGTGAGAACGAGATCGAGGTCGTCGCCCAGGTCGCAGGACGGTCCCGGCGCTGCTGCGCGCGATCGCCGGCCACCGGCCGGATCTCGCGATCGTCGACGTGCGCCTGCCGCCGACCTTCAGCGACGAGGGTCTGCTGGCGGCGATCGAGGCGCGCCGCCGTCAGCCGGCGCTGGGGGTGCTCGTGCTCTCCCAGTACGTCGAGACCGCCTACGCGAGCGAGCTGATCGGCGAGGACACGGCCGGGCATCGGCTATCTGCTCAAGGAGCGCGTCGGCGACGTGAGGGCGTTCCTCGACGCCCTGCACGCGCGTCGCCGCCGGCGGCACGGTGCTCGACCGTCAGGTCGTCGCCGAGCTGCTCGCCGCCGCGCGACGGCGTCAGCGAGGCGCTGCCGGCTCTGACAACGCGCGAGCGCGAGGTGCTCGCGCTGATGGCCGAGGGGCGCTCCAACACGGCGATCGCCGAGAGCCTCGTCGTCACGCCGGGGGCCGTCGAGAAGCACATCACGAACATCTTCGCCAAGCTCGATCTGCCCGCGTGCGACGACGACCACCGGCGCGTGCTGGCGGTGCTCGCGTACCTGCGTGTAGCCGAACAGTCATCGCGCGGAGGCGTCTCGACCTGATACAAACGTGCGCAATGCCAGCGGACCTATTGGCGAGGGTGCGCGCCGAAATCGTAGGCCGGCTGGCCGAGCTGCGCCCGGCGGTGCTCGAGTACGAGCGGCTGCTGGGAGCCGCGCAGGCGCTCGCCCCCTCCCCGGGTGCCCCGGCGGCTCGGCCTTCGTCGCCCGCGCCGGCGCCGCCGAGCGCCGACGAGCGCGCCTCCGGGCAGCCGTCGGTCACAGAGGCGGGGAAAGCCCAGGCGCCGCCCACCCCGAGGCCGGGCGCGAGCGCCCGCGCCAGAGTCCGACCGGCGGCAGGGGGGCGGCGGGGTCGCATCGGCGCGGTCGAGCGCGCGATCGTCGCCGCGCTCGAGCACGGCTCGCACACCCTCGCCGAGCTGGGGGTCGTCACGGCGATGTCCGGCCCCGACCTGCGCGAGGGCCTGCGGCGCCTGCTGGCCGCCGGCAAGATCGTCCGCGCGAGCCGCGAAGGCAGGGCCGCCTACGCCCTGTCGGGCGGCGAGTAGGCGTCTGCTCGCGAGCCGAGCGCGAAGGCAGCGGCCGCTACGCGCTCTCGGACAGCGCGTAGGCGGTGGCGGCCTGCGGTCCGAGGAAAGGCGTCAGCGTGAAGTACGTCAGCTGGGGCAGTACGCCCGGAAGCTCGGCGATGCTGTCGCTCTCGGCGTAGTGGTGGAGGATCTGCCAGATCCCGCCGGCGATCGCCTCGCCGGCGATGGCCGGCACCTCGAACTCGTCGCGCGCGAGCTCGTACGCGGGGCCGAAGTACGCGGCGAAGGCCTGCAGCAGCGTGTTGCGGATCTCCAGCGCCTCCGGGCACGCGGCGAAGGTGTCAACGAGGCTCAGGTGGGCGTGCGCCGGCTCGGAGGCGAGATACGCGAGCAGCGCGCCGACGCCGGCGCGCGCCGCGCGTGGCCAGTCGTCCCCGTGGGCCTGGTAGGCCTCGACGGCGATCGTCAGTGCCTGGTGCATGCCGACCTTCATCGTGCCGAGGAAAGCCTCGTGCTTGGACGCGTAGATGTCATAGAAGGTCTGATGCGAGACGTTCGCGCGGCGGGCGATCTCGGGGACGGTCAGCGCCGCGAGCCCGTTCTCGGCGACGATCGCCGCGGTCGCGTCGACGATCCGCTCGCGCTGGCTTTTCACGATGAACTGCCGCGGCAGGTCGCTGCGCCCGCTCGGCAGCCGTCCCTCGGCGCGTCGTGCGCGCTCGGAGGGCGTCGTCGGGGCGCCGGCTCCCCGCGACCTCGTCGGCGGCGCCTCCAGGCCGGCCGGCAGACCACGTGGATAGCAGTTCGCCCACGCCGTCAGCTCGTCGGCCAGCGCGGGAAGCTCGCCCGCGCGGCCCTCGCGCAGACGCGTTGCCGTGACCTCGCGGATGCCACCGATGATGGCCTTCACGATCAGATCCGTCGGACCGGCGGTGGCGGCGCCGTCGCGGCTCTCGTGGATGCTGTGCTCGAGCGCCTTGAGGATGCGCCGGCGCCGCTCCAGCGCCTTGGCTCCCGCGCCGAAGGCTCCGAGCACGAGCAGCGAGGTCGACTCGGGCTCGGCGGCGGCGAGCTCCGTCCACGCGCGCATCGCGAGCACCACACGTTGCTCGTGTGGAAGCTCGACGTTGTAAGCCTCGAGGACGCTCGCCGCGGCCCGCGCGGCGGCCCCTTCGTAGGCGCTCAGGAACAGGTCTTCCTTGTCGGCGAACAGACGGTAGAACGTCGGCTGGGAGACGTGGGCGAGCTTCGCCAGGTCGACGATCCGGACGGCCGGGTAGCCCTTCTCGGCGATCAGCTCGATCAGCGCGCTCTGCAGGCGCTCGCGCTGGTCGCGCTTGACGAGCTCGGGGTCGAGACCGTGCGTGCCGGTGGGTAGCGGCCGGTAGCGGTCGTCGTGTCCGTCGATCGCCGCCCCACCGTCGCCGCCGGCGAGCACCGGGCTCGTGCGGCGCAACGACCTTCCTGTGACATTGCGAGCCGCCATCAAGAGCTACCCTCCACTTGACTCCTGGGAAAGTCGAGACTATCAAACTATGGCGACTGACTTGACTCAACATTGAGCCTTAGAGCCTAAAACGTCCCAAAAACTCAACGCGTCGAGATCGCGGTCCAGGAGTGGGAAAACGGGGCGCTAACGAACGAGCGAATATACGCTGGCTGCCAGCAGCCCTCAACCGACGATCGCACGGGAGCTGCCGAGCACCGAACCCGCGGAGTCGAGCGCCTGCACCGCCACGTAGCCCTCCGCCACGGGCACCGTGATCGCCGTCTCGAAACCTTCGCGGGAGGCGCTCGCGACCGGCGTCAACTGCTGCGCGGTCGGTCCGGCGAGCACACGCCAGCTCGTCGTGCGGTTGTCGCCGTTCCAGCTCGCGTACACGATCGCCCCCTTGGCGCTCTTCACCGCCGCGATCGCCGGCGCTTCGCTCGGTTCGCCCGTCCACGGGAAGCGATAGCTGCGGTAGGACTGGTAGGAGCCGTGCATGTGCGCGTCGTACAGGAGCTGGCCGGCGGCGCTGTATTCGGAGAAGTACGGCTCGGCGCCCCAGCCGATGAACACGTTTCCGCCTTCGAGCGCCTGCACGTTGCCCTGGCTGCCCGACAGCAGCGGCGGCGCCCGGTGGTCGTATTCGGCGATCACCGTGTCCGTGTGCGTGTGCGCGTCCACCGCCAGCACGAGCCCCCGCGACTGCGAATGAACCTTCGGCACGCCGCCGTTGTCGAACACGCTGATCGTCCCGTTCGGCAGCACGCTGGCGTCGTGCTGGTAGGCGGTGGCGGCGCCGGGGGCGAGCTTCACGCTGGAGTGCTTGCCGCCGATTCGGGTGACGATCTGGCCGGTGAACGTGTCCAGTTCGTACAGCGCCGAGGTGTTGCGGGCGGAGATCAGCGTGGTGCCGTCCGAGAGCTGGTCGATCGAGTTGAGGTGGAAGTAGTCGAACGGCCAGATCGTCGTCGACGTGGTGGCAGAGCTATACGATTCAGATCAGGCCGACGTGGTCGAGGGGATCCCATTCGCGGCGCACGAGCCCCGTCTTGATGTCGATTTCCTGGAAGATGCTGGCGGTCACCGCTCCGTCGCTGGGACCGCCGAGGAACGACAGGTTGCAGGCGATCGGCTGGAACACGGTGAGCAGCGCGGTCCCCTGCGGGGTGATGTGGAATTCGTGCAGGTCGGCGAGCTAGCCGTTGCCGGCGTGCACGTGGCCGATTTCCCGGTAGGCGCCGTTGTAGAGGATCTCTTCGCCCTGGCCGAAGCCCTGCGGCGGGATCCGTCCCTGCCACCAGGTGAGGACCGGGTGGCCGTCGTACTGCTGCACCTGGAGGTTGGTCGCGGAGATGCCCTCCGGCAGCGGGTGAAACCACACCAGCTCGCCGTCCTCTTCGAAGATCATCGGCCCGCTCGGGCCGGGGCCGTTGTACGGCGCCGCGAGCAGGTCGCCGAGCGCGCTCTGCGCCGAGTGGGCGGTGACGACGACCGCCGGCGGCTCCAGTTCCGGGCGCGAGTGGAAGTGCTGCATCTCGTTGTAGTCGCGCGGCAGCGCGACGCTCGACGCCTCGTAGTCCACCGGCTCGCGACGGGCGACGACGAAGTGGTAGGCGAAGGGCTGCTCGACGGCGCCGACCTTCACCCTGCCGTGTACGGTCACCGTCTCGCCGGGGAGGAAGGCGCGCGACGGCAGGAAGCTGGCGCCGTCGCCCTGCGAGTAGGCCAGCAGCCGCCCCGGATGCGGGCCGCTCTGCGAGCCGCTGACACGCACGCGTGCGATCGCGCTCGCCGGCGCGCCCAGCATGCTGATCTGCGCCTCCGGCGAAGCGTCGAAGGAGTCGGGCAGCGGCGAGACGGCGAGGCGCGTGCCCGGCAGCACCGCCGAGCGATTGAGCGTGGTGGGCTCGCAGCGACCGCCGTCGCTCGTGGAGGCGACGTAGGCGGCCTGCTCGGCGCTGATCCGCCTTGCGGCCACCGTCAGCGCGCCGGCGCTGGCCACGACGATTGCGAGCGCGCCAACGGCCAGCGCTCTACGCAGCGGCATCATCGTCATGACGGTACACGGAGGGCTTGTGGCGCAGGGGACGGTTCGTCGGGAAACGCGAGCGCAATCCTAAGCCGTGGACACGCGGCTTCACGAAGAAGTTGCGAACGACCGGCTAAGAAGTTGCAAAGAGCTGTTCGCGCCGGAAGTCGCTATACCTGTCGCGCACATGATCGGCGCCACATCGCTTCAGTCGGGCTCCGGCGCGGACGCCGGCAGCGAGCGCGGCGTGATCGAGGTGCTCGAGGTGATGTCCGACCTGCTGTCGGGGATCGGCGAGGGCTCGCCCCCCGATGCGTTCTTCGGCAGCCTGTGCGAGGCGATCTGCCGCCTGGCCTCGATGAAGCGCGCGGTGCTCGTCCGCTACGACAGCTCGCGACGGCGCGTGCGCGCCGTCGGCACCCACGGGATCGAGCTGGAGCCATTCGCCGATCTGTTCGTGACGATCGACTCGGTCCCCGTCGCGCGCCAGGCGCTGGTCGAGGATCGCGTGCTGGAAGTGATCGGGGCGGAGGACTTCAAGGTGCCGCCATCCCTGCGCGAGCTGCTCGCGGGCGTGCGCATCGTGTGCACGCCGATGGCGGCCGCCGGACGCTACGTGGGCGTCGTCCTCTCCGAGCGCCAGCCGGGGGCCCCGGAGATGGACGAGGACGAGCGCCAGCTGCTGTGGACGCTCGGCAAGGCGATCGCGATGGCCTCGGTGGCGCGCGAGGTGACCACCTACGACGAGCAGCGCCGTCAGCTGCAGCAGCGGATCGACCTCGCGCGGGAGATCCACGAGGGGGTCGTGCAACGGCTGTTCGGGATCTCGCTCGCGCTGTCGCGTGAGGAGCTGCTCGACGCCGACAGCCAGCGACGCTGCGCCGCCGAGGTGCAGACGGCGCTCGCCGACCTGCGCACCGCGCTCAAGCGCCCGCTCGGGCACGCCGCGCGCGCGACGACGGTGACGTTCGTCGAAGAACTGCAGCGCCTGCGGGCGCTGTACCCCGACCTGGAGATCGCGCTCGAGGGCAGCGAAGAGGTGCCGGCGCGGCTCGAGGCGCTGGCCCAGTCGGTGCTCGTCGAGGCGGTGCGCAACGCCCACAAGCACGCCCGGGCGCGCACCGTCCGGGTGTCGCTGCGCAACCCGGTCAACCCGGTCAACCCGGTCAACCCGGTTGGCGCGGCTGGCGCGGCTGGCGCGGCTGGCGACGACGGCACGTTCGTGCTGGAGGTGCGCAACGACGGCGTTGCCGCCCGTCGCGAGGGCGAGGCGGCGCGCGAGCGCCGCCGGGGGCGTCGGCCTGCGCCTGGCGACGCTCGAGGCGCTCCAGCACGACGGGGTGCTCGAGTACGGGGAGGCGGAGGCGGGGGTGTGGCAGGTGCGCCTGGTCGTTCCGACCAGCCGGTGAGCACGCCGGAGAACACGCCGGAGAAGCGCCTGCGCGTGCTCGTGGTCGACGACCACGACGTCGTTCACTGGGGCTTTCGCCTGATGCTCGGCCAGATGCCGTGGGTCGAGCGCTGCCTGAGCGCTCGCACGGGCGCCGAAGCGCTCGCCGTCTGCCGTCGCTACGAGCCGCACGTGGCGCTCGTGGACCTGTTCCTCGGCAGCGAGTCCGGACCGGAGATCTGCGAGCGCCTGCGCGCCGAGGCGCCGGCCCCGCGGGTGCTCTTGATGTCCGGAGCGGGGGGCATCTCTCCCAGGGCGGCGCGGGCGGCGGGTGCCGCGGGCTTCATCTCCAAGGACTGGCCCGCGCCGGAGATCGCCAAGCTCGTGCGCATGGTGGGAGACGGAAAGGAGGTCTTCAGGGAAACCTCTCGCTCCACGCCCACGCTGACCGACCGCGAGAGCGAAATACTCGCCCTGATCGCCGGCGGCGCCACCAACCGCGAGATCGCGGCCGCGCTGTTCCTCTCGCCGCACACCGTCAAGGAGCACACGAGCACGCTCTACCGCAAGCTGGGAGCGCGCAACCGCGCCGACGCCGTCCAGCGCGCGCAGCGACTCGGGCTGCACCGCTGAGCGCCCACCCCTCGCAAGCCCGAAGCTACCCCCCATTTGGGCGGTTCGCGGCCGTCTCGGTGTACCTGACGTCCCGCCACGACGAATGCTCTTGTGAGTGTCTACAGGTGTCATCGCAGGCCTGTTCCCCGGCCAGGGAAGCCCGGTGGGCGCGCTCCGCGCCCACGTCGCCCACGTCGTGCCGAGGCTGCTGGCGCAGTGCGATGCGCTCGTCGGCGGCGACCCGTTCGCGCGAGCCGGCGAGAGCACCAGGTTCGCGCAGCCGGCGATCTTCTGCGCGAGCGTCGCCGGCTGGAAGGAGCGCCCGGCGTTCCTGCGCCCCGTCGCACTCGCCGGACACTCGCTGGGAGAGCTGAGCGCGCTCGTCGCCGCCGGCGCGCTGGAGCCGGCGGCGGGCCTGCACCTGGCGGTGCGTCGCGGCGAGCTGATGGCCGAGGCCTGCGGCGCTCGCGAGGAAGGGATGCTCGCCGTCCTCGGCGCGTCCGCGGAGCAGGTGGAGAGCCTCATCCACGAGCACCGGCTGGTGCTCGCCAACGACAACGCCCCCGGGCAGGCGGTGCTCGCCGGCCCGACCGAGCGTCTGCGCGCGGCTTCGAGCGCCGCGCGCGCCGGGGGCGTGCGCGCGATCATGCTGGACGTCGCCGGCGCCTTTCACACGCCCGCCATGGCCGGCGCCGTGGAGGCGTTCCTCGCCGAGCTCGAGCGGGTGGACCTGGCCGCCCCGGCGATCCCGGTCATCTCGGGCGCGAGCGCGCGTCCGTTCCACAACATCCGCGCCGAGCTCGCCGCGGCGATCGTCATGCCCGGTGCGCTGGCGCGAGACGATGCTCGCCCTCGCCGACCTCCGCGCCGACACGTTCGTCGACTTCGGCCCCGGCGAAGTGCTCGCGCGCCTGGTCAACCGCAACCTGCCCGACGCCACGGTGCTCGATCCCGGACAGCCTAAGCTGGAGCTGAGCGATGTCGCCTGACGCTTCCACCGTCGCCCCTGTGCGCGAGCGTCTGCGCCGGACGGCGCCCGCGGCCGCGACAGCCGCGACAGCCGCGCCAACCGGGTTGACCGGGTTGACCGGGTTGCGCACCGCGGGGATCGTCGGGCTGGGCGTGGCGCTGCCCGAGCGCAGCGTCGCCAACGCCGAGCTCGCCGAGCGGCTGGGGGTGACGTGCGAGTGGATCGAGCGACGCACGGGCATCGCCGCTCGCCGCTACGCGGCGCCCGGACAGCGCGTCAGCGAGCTGGCGACGAGCGCCGCGCGAGCGGCGCTGGCGGACGCCGGCCTGGCCCCGCACGAGCTCGACATGATCCTCGTGGCGACGCTCGCCGCCGACGAGGTCACGCCCTCGACCGCGCCGCTCGTCGCCCACGCGCTCGGCGCCGCCAACATCGCGGCGATCGACGTCGGCGCCGCGTGCACGGGCGCGATCGCGGCGCTCGCGCTGGCCACGGCGGCGATCGAGGCGGGGCGGGCGCACAACGTGCTGGTGATCGGCGCGGAGATCCTCACGCGCTTCGTCGACTTCGACGACCGGCGCACGGCGCCGCTGTTCGGCGACGGCGCCGGCGCGCTGCTCCTGAGCGCCGACTGCGACGGGGCGATCGGGCCGTTCGTGCTGGGCAGCGACGGCGCCGCCGCGGATGCGATCCGTGTCACCCGCGAGCGGGGCGTGCTGGAGATGGAAGGCCACGAGACGTTCCTGATGGCCGTCGAGAAGTTCTCCACGAGCACCGTCGAAGCGCTCGAGCTGGCGCAGCTGGCGGTCGAGGACGTCGATCTGTTCGTCTACCACCAGGCCAACGCGCGCATCCTCGCCGCGGTCGCCGAGCAGCTGGAGGTGCCGCGCGAGCGGGTGTTCGACTGCATCGCCGAGCTCGGCAACACCAGCGCCGCGAGCGTGCCGATCGCCCTCGGCGAGGCCGTACGCCGAGGGGCGCTCGTGCCGGGCATGCGGGTGGTGCTGGGCGCCGTCGGCGCTGGCCTCGTCTGGGGGGCGACGACGATCACGTGGGGTGCAACCCGGTCAACCCGGTCAACCCGGTCAACCCGGTTGGCGCGGCTGGCGCGGCCGACGTGAGCGTCGCTGAGCGCACGAGCGTGGCGGTCGGGGAGGCGGGGGCGACCCGGGTGCGAGACGGTTGCGCGCTCGTCACCGGCGCCTCGCGTGGCATCGGCGCGGCGATCGCCTGCGCGCTCGCCGCCGAGGGCTGGCCGGTGGCGGTGAACTTCCGCGCCGACGAGCAGGCCGCCGGGGAGACCGTGCGAGCGCATCCACGAGGGCGACGGGCGGGCGCTGGCCGTGCGCGCCGACGTGACCCAGCCGGCGGAGCTGGAGCGCCTGTTCGAGACCGCCGAGCGCGAGCTCGGGAGAGTGCTCGTGCTCGTCAACAACGCCGGCGTGCGCCACGACGATCTCTCGATCTCGCATGAGCGACACAGACTGGACGCACGTCATCGACACGAACTTGACGAGCGCCTTTCGCGCCACCAGGCGCGCGCTGCGGGGGATGATCCGCGAGCGCTTCGGGCGCGTGATCAACCTCGCCTCGGTCGTCGGCCCGCGCGCGAACGCCGGGCAGGCCAACTACGCGGCCGCCAAGGCCGGGCTGATCGGGATGACGAAGACGATCGCGGTCGAGGTCGCGCGCCGCGGGGTGACCGTCAACGCGGTCGCGCCGGGGCTGATCGCGACGGACATGACCGCCGATCTCGGACTGGGCCGGGAGGGACGGCGCGCTGCTGGAGGCGATACCGGCGCGCCGGGCCGGGCGCCCCGAGGAGGTCGCGGCGTGCGTGCGCTTCCTCGCCTCCGAGCAGGCCGGCTACGTCACCGGCAGACCCTGTACGTCGACGGCGGGCTCTCCGCCTAGATGCAACACCAACGAAAGGAGCACGTATGAGCACGGCAGTGACACAGGAGCAGGTCGAGAGCGGTGGTCGTGGAATCGCTCGCGAGCTTCGGCGCCGACCCCGATCTGATCAGCCCCGACGCGACCTTCGAGGCGCTCGACATCGACTCGCTCGATCTCGCCGAGCTCTCGCAGATCGTCCACGAGCACTTCGGCGTCGAGCTGAAGGGCGCCGACGTCGCCGAGGTGAAGACCGTCGAAGACGCCGATCAAGCTGATCGCCTCGCGGCTCTGAGCGGAGCACCGCGGTGGTCGCCACAGCAGACACGCGAGCGAGGACCCCTACGGATGAGGCACGGGCGGTCGTCGTCACGGGCGTGGGCGCGGTCACGCCGCTGGGCGTGGGCGCGCGGGCGCTGCACGAGCGCTGGTGCGCGGGCGCGTGCGGGATCGAGGACGGCGAGGGCGCATGCACGGACTTCGACGCCAAGGACTTCCTCTCCGTCAAGGAGGCCCGCCGCGCCGACCGCTTCACGCAGCTGGCGATCGCCGCCTGCGTGGAGGCGCTCGCCGACGCCGGCTGGGCGGCTCGGACGACGGACGGGGAGCGAGCTGCCGTACGCCGCCGAGCGCGTCGGCTGCGTGCTCGGCACCGGCATCGGCGGCATCGCGACGCTCGTCGACGGCCAGGACACGCTGCGCGAACGCGGCCGCGAGTACGTCTCGCCGCTGTCCGTGCCGCTGATGATGAGCAACGCCGGCGCCGGCGCGCTGTCGATGCGCCACGGCCTGCGCGGACCCTCTTACGCCGTCAGCTCGGCGTGCGCGTCGGGCGCGCACGCGATCGGCTCCGCGCTGCGGATGCTCCAGTCGCGGCGAAGCCGACGCGGTCGTCGCCGGCGGCTCGGAGGCGGGCCTCACGCCGCTCGCGCGGGCGGCCTTCAGCGCGCTGGACGCGCTCTCGCCGACCGGCATCTCGCGGCCGTTCGACGTCCGCCGCGACGGCTTCGTGATGGGCGAGGGCGCGGCCGTGCTCGTGCTCGAGCGCGAGCAGGACGCGCGCGCGCGCGGCGCGCGGGTCCTGGGCACGCCTGCGCGGCTACGGCGCGAGCTCGGACGCCCACCACCTGACGGCGCCGCGCGAGGACGGCGAGGGCCAGGCGCGGCGCGATGACCGCCGCGCTCGCAGACGCGGGCGTGGACGCCGAGCAGATCGACTACGTCAACGCCCACGGCACCTCGACGCCGCTGAACGACCGCGCCGAGACGCAGCGCGATCAAGCGCGCGCTGGGCGAGCATGCCGCGCGGATCCCGATCTCCTCGACGAAGTCCGCGATCGGGCACCTGCTCGGCGCCGCCGGCGCGGTCGAGGCGGTCGCCACGCTGCTCGCGCTGCGCGACCGCGTGGCCCCGCCCACGCTCGGGCTGTCCGAGCCCGACGCCGAGCTCGACCTCGACTACGTCCCCGACTCCGCCCGCCCGCTGGGCGCCGGCGAAGGCAGGCCGCTGCTCGCGCTGTCGAACTCGTTCGGCTTCGGCGGCCACAACGCGGTGCTGTGCCTGGAGGCCGCATGACGCCTCGCCCTGCTCGAGCGCCCAGACGAGCGCCTGGCGCCGCTCGAGCGCCTGGAGGTGCTGGCCGACCCGGGCTCGCTGCAGCTGCTGCGCACGCAGGTGCGCTCGCGGCGGCATGGGCGAGCGCGCGCGTGCCGGGCGACGGCGTGCTCGGCGGCCACGGCGCGCGTCGACGGCCGCCAGGTGTTCTGCTACGCGCAGGACGCCTCGTTCGCTGGCGGCTCGCTCGGCGAGGCGCACGCGCAGACGATCGTCGAGGTGCTGCGCCTGGCGGGGCGCGCGCGCGTGCCGGTGATCGGCTTCGTCGAGTCGGCCGGCGCGCGCATGCAGGAGGGCCTGGCGGCGCTGTCCGGCTACGGCGCGATCTTCCGCGAGCACGTGCGCGCTGTCGGGCCTGGTCCCGCAGATATCGATCGTCTGCGGGCCCGCCGCCGGCGGCTCCTCCTACGGCCCCGCGCTGAACGACTTCGTGATCATGACCGGCGGCGCGTCGCATGTTCCTGACGGGGCCGGGCGGTCGTCGCGGAGGTCACCGGCGAGGACGTGGACATGGCCGCGCTGGGCGGCCCGCGCGTGCACGAGCGCAACGGCGTCTGCCACTTCACCGCGCCCACCGAGGTCGACGCCGCGCTGATGGCGCGCGACCTGCTCGACTACCTGCCCCAGCACGCGGGCGTCGCGCCGCAGCTGTGGCCGAGCGTCGATCCGCCCGGGCACCCGCCCGATCGCGCGGTGCCGGCGCAGGCGCGCAAGGTCTACGACGTGCGCCACGTCGCCGGCGCGCTGGTCGACGGCGGGCGGCTGATGGAGGTCAGCCCGCGCTGGTCGCGCAACGTCGTCTGCGCGTTCGCGCGCCTCGACGGCCGCGCGATCGGCATCGTCGCCAACCAGCCCAAGCACCTCGGCGGCGTGCTCGACGCGAGCGCCTCGCAGAAGGCCGCGCGCTTCGTGCGCACGTGCAACTCGTTCGGGCTGCCGCTGCTGGTGCTCGTCGACACGCCCGGCTTCCTGCCCGGGTCGCGGCAGGAGCGAGACGGCGGTCATCCGCCACGGCGCCAAGCTCGTGCACGCGTTCGCCGAGGCGACCGTGCCCACGCGTCACCGTGATCCTGCGCAAGGCCTTCGGCGGGGCGTTCATCGCGATGAACTCGAAGGCGCTCGGCGCCGACTACGTGTTCGCCTGGCCGACCGCGGAAGTCGGCGTGATGGGCGCCGAGCAGGCGGTCGGCATCCTCGGCCGCCGCGAGATCGCCGCCGCGGAGGACCCAGCCGCCCACCGCCGCCGGCTGGCGGGCGCGTACGCGTCCGAGCACCTGCAGGTGGAGGGCGCCAGCGCCGACGGCTTCGTCGACGAGGTGATCGCCCCGGACAGCACGCGCGCGCGTGTGGCGTCCTGCCTGGAGGCGCTCGCCGGCGTGCACCGACCCGAGTCCCGCGCGAGCAACATCCCGCTGTAGAGGAGGAGGCACGATGCGTTGGTCAGATCCGTTCGAGCAGTTGTCGGTGGGGGAGCGATTCGAGTCCGGCGAGCGCACGGTGCGCGACACCGACGTGATCGTCTTCAGCGCGCTCACCGGCGACTGGCACCCGCAGCACTGCGACCCCGAGTGGGCCGCCTCCAGCCCCTTCGGCGAGCGCATCGCCCACGGGATGCTCGTGCTGTCGCTGGCGGTCGGCCTCGTGCCGCTCGACCCCGAGCGGGTGCTCGCGCTGCGACGCGTCAGCGACGTCGTGTTCAAGCGCCCGGTGCGCCTCAACGAGACGATCTCCGTCAGCGGTGAGATCACCGCGCTGCGCCCGATCGACGAGACCAGCGGCCTGGTGGACTTCGCCTGGCAGATCCGGGGCACCGCCGACAAAGTCGGTGGTCAGGACGGCGCGCTCGTCGCGCGCGCGAGCGTGCAGGTGCTGTGGCGCACCGAGGTAGTCCCGGCGACGGTGTGATGCTCGAGGGACGGCGCATCCTCGTGACCGGCGTGCTCGATCGCCATTCGATCGCGTTCGCCACCGCCGCCCGCGCGCAGGAGCTGGGCGCGGAAGTGGTGCTGACGGGCTTCGCCCGCAGCAAACGCATGACCGAGCGCGCCGCCGGCCAGCTCCCGTCGGCGGCGGACGTGCTGGAGCTGGACGTCAACAACCCGCAGGACATCGGCGAGGTGCGCGACGAGCTGGAGGAGCGCTGGGGAGCGCTGGACGGGCTGCTGCACGCGGTCGCCTACGCCCCGCCGGACGCGCTCGGCGGCGGCTTCCTGGACACGCCGGCGCAGAGCGCGATCACCGCTTACGAGACGAGCGCGTTCTCGCTGAAGGCGCTCGTCGCCGGCCTGCTGCCGCTGCTGGAGGCGGCGCAGGGCGCGGGGGTGGTCGGGCTCGACTTCGACGCGAGCGTCGCGTGGCCGTCGTATGACTGGATGGGCGTCGCCAAGGCCGCGCTGGAGGCGGTCTCGCGCTACCTCGCGCGCGAGGTGGGCCCGCGCGCGATCCGCGTCAACCTCGTCTCCGCCGGTCCGATCGAGACGCTCGCCGCGGGCGGCATCCCCGGTTTCTCGCGGCTCGCCGACGTGTGGTCGCAGACGGCCCCGCTCGGGTGGGACGTCGAGAACCCCGGGCCCGTGGCGGACGCCGCGTGCTTCCTGCTCTCGCCGCTCGCTCGCGCGATCACCGGCGAGATCGTGCACGTCGACGGGGGCTACCACGCGATGGGCTGCCCGTCGCCCACAGCGATCGACGCCGTTTCGTCGGCCGTGATCCCCGCCCCGGCGACTCCGCCTGCCACGCCGGAGCCCTCCCTCTCCCCGTCCACATGAGCGGCGCGGTCCTGCTGACAGGCGCGACCGGCTTCCTCGGCATGGACGCGCTCGCGCGCCTGATCGAGCGCGAGGAGGACGTGGCCGTGCTGGTCCGCGCGCGCGATCGGGAAGGCGCTGGCGAGCGGCTTCGCTCGGTGCTCGCGCAGCTCTACGATGAGCCGCCGCCGGCCGCCGAGCGGGTGAGGGCGGTGCGCGGGGACCTGCTGGAGCCGGGTCTCGCCCTGTCATCTGACGACCGCCGGTGGCTGATCGAGTCGGTCGATCGGCTCGTTCACTGCGCGGCGTCGATCTCGTTCGAGCTGCCACTGAATCAAGCACGCGAGATCAACGTCGGGGGCGTCGTGCGGGTGCTGGAGCTCGCGCGGGAAATCGCTCTCGGCGGCTCGCTGCGCCGCCTCGTGCACGTATCGACCGCGTACGTCAGCGGGCGCCACGCGGGCGAGTTCGGCGAGGACGACCTGGACGTCGGCCAGGAGTTTCGCAACACCTACGAGCGCTCCAAGCACGAGGCCGAGCTGCTGCTGCGCGGCGCGCGCGACCTGCCGCTGGCGGTCGCCAGGCCGAGCATCGTCGTGGGGCACAGCGCGAGCGGCTGGACGTCGGCGTTCAACGTCCTCTACTGGCCGATGCGCGCGTTCGAGCGAGGGCTGCTCACGGAGGTCCCCGCGAAGGAGGACTCGATCGTGGACTTCGTGCCCGTCGACTACGTCACCGACGGGATGCTCGCGTTGCTCGACGACGAGGACGCGCGCGGGACCTACAGCCTGGTGGCCGGCAAGGGGGCCCTCACCGCTGGCGAGCTCGTCGAGCTGCACGCCTCGCTGACCGGCCGCGCGCCGGTGCGCTTCGTTACTCCCATCGAGAACGGCGTGGCGGTACGAGCCGAGGGGCGGGCTGGCAACGATCGCACGAACGGTGGTGTGCCGGCCGGCGGCGAGACGTTCGTGCCGTACTTCGACGTACGCTGCCGGTTCACGGACGCACGGGCGCGCGAGGCGCTTGCGCATGCGGGCGTCGAGAAGCCCGACGCGAGGGACTACCTGGAGCGGCTGATCGCCTACGCGCGTCGCGCCGGGTGGGGCAAGCGGCCGATCTCGCGGCAGGCGTCGTTGCTCGCGGCGGCGGGGTAGTGCTCAGCTCGACAAGCATGAGTACTCCACCGACGCCCGAGCGGCCGAGGGCTACTCGGCCGGTGGGGTTTCGGCCTTTTGGGCAGCCCGTTTCGCTTCTTCGGTCGTCTGAAGGCGGCGGGCGTTCAGCGACTGCTCGACAGTTCTTGGAGTCAGCGCTATGTCGTCTCACGCCGTAGGCTCTACCACCGTCAGCGCCGTATTGACGCGAGGCTCGGTCTTCCCATCGAGCGTGAATTCGAGGTGATGAGGGCCATACTCCACTGCCTCGAAATCGATCCGTGCCATCAGATGGTGGTTGATCTCGCTTCCAGCCAAATAGTGAGGACCGGGCGTCCGCGGTTTCACCTCGATGTCGAGCTTGCCAAGCTCCTCGAATGTGGGTGCCACTAGTGCCACCTCGAGACGGCACCCGCGCTCGAAGTCCGCTGGAAGCCCGACGAGACGAACCGCCACATCGAACACGATGTCAGCCGGTAGCGACGGAACGATGACCGAGTCAATCTGCGCGCCGACGAGTGTCAGCAGCCCCACTCCTCGCGGCTGCACCCGTTCGCAAGGGATAGCCCACGCGATGCGCAGGGGGGTCAGTCCTCACGGTCGATCGGCGAGCCAAGTGCCGCGAATGTTATGCCGGTCTCTTGGGGCGCGCGTGCCGGGGGCTCGTCATCTGACTTTTTGACATCGACATCTGCGGCCGGGTCGAGCTCGACCACTCGCCGGTTACGAAAGTCGAGCAAATAGATGGGTTCGGCGATCATCGTGGCTTCCTTTGCCCCATTAGGATTGTAGAGCCAACCAAAAAGCAAACCAAGCGCATCGGACGGAACGTGGCGCTCGGCCGCGGAGACGGCGTTTACAGCCTGAGCGGCCGCGTGGGCAGCCGGCTAGAACACCGGCGTCTCGGCGTAATCGCCGAACACCTGCTGCAGGGACTCCACGATCTCGCCCTCGGAGGCGTGGGCGCGGGCGCAGGCGAGCAGGGGCTCCATCAGGTTGCGCTGCTCGTGGGCGGCGTCCTCGCGCAGGGCGGCCAGCGCGCGCTCGACGACCGCGGCGTCGCGGCGGGCGCGGGCGGCGTTCAGGCGGTCGATCTGCTTGCGCTCCAGCGCGGGGTCCACGCGCAGCGTCGGGATCGGCTCCTCGTCAGCGGCCACGTGGCTGTTCACACCCACCACTATCCGCTCGCCCGCGTCGATCTCCTGTTGCAGGGCGAACGCCGCGTCGGCGATCTCACGCTGGGGATAGTTGAGCTTCACCGCCGTAACCATCCCACCCAACTCGTCGATCTTCTTAAAGTACTCATACGCACGTACTTCCATCTGATCGGTGAGCGACTCCACGAAGTACGAGCCGCCGAGGGGATCCACGGTGTTCGTCACACCCGTCTCGTGGGCGAGCATCTGCTGGGTGCGCAGCGCGATCGTCACCGCCTGCTCGGTCGGCAGCGCCAGCGCCTCGTCGTAGGAGTTCGTGTGCAGCGACTGGGTGCCGCCGAGGATCGCCGCGAGCGCCTCGACGGTCGTGCGCACGATGTTGTTCAGCGGCTGCTGGGCGGTCAGGCTCACGCCCGCCGTCTGCGAGTGAAAGCGCATCTGCCAGGAGCGCGGGTCCTTCGCGCCGAACGTCTCGCGCATCTCCTTCGCCCAGATCCGCCGCGCCGCCCGGTACTTCGCGATCTCCTCGAAGAAATCGAGCTGGGCGTTGAAGAAGAACGACAGCCGCGGCGCGAACTCGTCCACGTCCAGGCCCCGCGCCACCGCCTGCTCGACGTACGTCAGCCCGTCCTTCAGTGTGAACGCCAGCTCCTGCTGCGCCGTCGACCCCGCCTCGCGGATGTGGTAGCCGGAGATCGAGATCGGGTGCCAGCGCGGCATCCGCCGCGTGCACCACTCGATCATGTCCCCGCACAGGCGCATCGCCGGGTCGATCGGGAAGCACCACTCCTTCTGCGCGATGTACTCCTTCAGGATGTCCGCCTGGATCGTCCCCGACAGGCGCTCCGGCGGAGCCTCCGCGGCGGCCACGTAGAACGCCAGCATGATCGCCGCCGGCGCGTTGATCGTCATCGACACCGACACCTCGCCCAGGTCGATGCCGCCGAACAACGTCTGCATGTCGTCGAGCGTGTCCACCGCCACGCCCTCGCGGCCCACCTCTCCCAGCGAGCGCGCGTTGTCGGAGTCGTGTCCCATCAGCGACGGCATGTCGAACGCCGTCGACAGCCCCGTCTGCCCGTGCTCGAGCAGGTAGTGGAAGCGCTCGTTCGTCTCCTCGCTCGTCCCGAAGCCCGCGAACTGGCGCATCGTCCACAGTCGCCCGCGGTACATCGTCTCGTGGATCCCCCGCGTGAACGGGTAGCGGCCCGGCTCGCCGATCGGGTCATCCGGGCCGCCCGCGCCCGCGCCCGGCGACAGGTCGCCGGCCGTGTACAGCTCGCGCACCGGCTCGCCCGAGAGGGTGCGGAAGGAGCGCTCGTCCGGCGCGGGCTCGGGTCGCCGCGTCGCCGCCGGCGCGCTCGCCTGCGCCACCTGCCCTGACTGCGCACGACGCTTGGGGCTTATTGCCATCTCGCGCTCATGCTACTTCGAGCTCCGCCTCCAGACGGGCCAGCCACTGCTCGACGAAGGCATAGGAGTCGGCGCCGAGCCGCGCCACCAGAGCCGGATAGCGGGTGCCCTCCGCTGCGAGTGTCTCCGCCAGCGGGACGATCTCCTCGCGCATGTGCGCGCTCTCGCGCCGGGCGCGCTCGCGCAGGCGTCGCACCAGCTCGAGCTGATCCTCCACCGGCAGCGCGTCCGCGTAGAACAGGCGCAGGATGCCCTCGTCGCGGAAATGCGTCTCGCCTTCGCGCGGGGAGCGCAGCCACGCCAGCAGCGCCGCCCGGCCCTCCGCGGTGAGCTCGTACGCCGACCGGGCGCGCGCCCCGTTGGGATCCTCACGACGCGTCAGCAGTCCCGCGCGCTCCAGCGACGCGAGCTGCGGGTACACCTGCGCCAGCGACGTCGGCCAGAAGAAGCGCGTGGACGCGTCCGTCGCCTTCTTGATCGCGTACCCCGAGCGCGCTCCCAGGCGGACCATGCCCAGCATCAGGTATGACGGCGGCGTGAGCTTCATGTCGGTGTGAGCGTCGCGCGGCGAGGGCGCCGGATCCGCGCCCGATCAGGTCGGCGGGACCGGTCCCACGGGACCTCTTGCCCAACCACAATATATCTGCTCAGATATATAGATCGTGGCATATTCGCGTCAGGACGAAAGGCTGCCGGCGAGCGCGCGGGCGGTCCTGCTCTGTGGCAGCCTGGTGCGCGTTGCCTACGGCGTCGGCGCGCTGCTCGCGCCGGCCAGGATGGTCTCGAGCGGGTATGCGCCCGACACCCACGACCTCGCCGACCCGAGGCTGCTGCTGCGCGCATTCGGCGGCCACCAGCTCGTGACGGCCTCGCTCACGCTCGCCTCGCTTCGCTTGTATGGTGTGTTGAGTCGTGTGAACAGTCGGTAAGCGGGCTGACTGGCGTCCGGGCTCTCGGCAGTCGGCGAGCTGGGAGGAGAGGTGGTCGCGATGGCCGGGAGGATCGGATCGGCGCTGGTGTCGATGCTCGGTGTGGGCGCGTGCGTGCTCGCGCTCTGTCCGGCCGGCGCGAACGCTGCGTGGGCGCTGGGGAAGTGCGCCGACCGGGGAGGCTCGCATTGCTACGCGCTGGCGGTCTGGAAGCCCGAAGCGGCGGCGGACATCCTCAACACCTGGAGCTACATCGACACGACCGAAATGTACGTTCCCGAACCCGAACAGAACTTCGTCACCAACGAGCAGTGGACCACCTGGAAGAAGCTCTGGGACTGGGTCGAGGCCGGACAGATGGCCGGACGCCAGGACAGCCCCACACAGATCCGCTCGTTCTACGCCGTTCTTCACGACGAAGACGAATACGAAGAAATCATCGGGCCGGCGACCTCCTTCGATTCGCGCAACTTCTACCAGTTCTACAGCGAAGTCCCCGGTGAAGACGAAGCGAAACCCGGAGAAGACTGGTGCATCAAATGGGGCGGTCCGATCTTCCCCGCCTCGCAGGAAGGCACCGTCAGATGCGTGCACGAAATGTACGGGCCTTCCACCGAACTGCAAACCGGGGTCGAGGCCGCCACGGAAAGGCAGCCGGCCAACCGCGGCTCCTCCGAAGGCTTCGCCGCCGCCGGCAAGAACGACCTGTGGCAGGAAACGGCGAACGAAAAGAGCCACGCGACGCGCTACCACGAGGAGATCAAGGTCGGCAAAGAACGAGTCGGTGAGGCGACGTGCGCGTCCAAGCTCGGTCGGCCCGGCTACGGCAGCCTGTACTTCGGCGCCGGCGAAGGGTGCCCCGAAGCGCTCGAAGAAGGCGAAGAAGGCGGCGACGCACTGCAAGCCGACCCCGCCTTTGCGGCGAGCGGCGGCGAGGCGTTCGCGACCGACCAGGCGGCGCCCGGCGTCAAGCCGATCTCGCCTGCGAGCGCCGCGCGAATCGCCGAGAAGGAGGCCACCCGGGACGGGGGCGCGCCCGCGGGCGCCGTCACCGTTGCCGAAGGCACGCTCGACAGCGCGCTCGAAGTCATGCGGCCCGGCTCCATGAAGGAGGTGCGCGCCAGCGCGAGCGCCGCCGAGATCGCCTACCTGGCCGGCAGTGTGGACCTCGTGGAAGCGCACGGGAGCTTCACCCTCGCCGACGCGCCGGTGCCGCCGGGCGCGCACGCGCCGGTGGGGACGGTGCTGCGGTTGCTCGTCAACGCCGACACCGGCGAAATCGAGGGACGCTCCCTCGCGGACACGCCCGGCACGCCGATCGACGCCCTCGGGGTGACGCGGCAGATCGGCTAGAGCGCGTCCCGCCAGCCGCTCGTCCGGGGCAAGCGGCTAGCCTCGCGTTCGGGTGATGCGTTCCGCCACGCCACCGATCGCACGCGAGCTCAGCCGCCTGGTCGGCCCGGAGCACATCCTGGACGCGCCGCCGGTGTCTCCCTACAACAGCGACTGCTCGAACCGCCGCGGCATCCACGGCAGCGCCGATGCGATCGTGCTCCCCGGCGGCGCACGAGAGCTGGCGGCGGTGGTCGCGTGGTGCTACGCACACGACGTGCCGATCGTCCCCCGCGGCGGCGGCACCGGCCTGACGGGCGGCGCGGTGCCGACGCAGGGCGGCGTCGTGCTCTCGCTGGAGCGCCTGCGCGCCGTCCGCGAACTCGAGCCGGGGCTGTGGCGGCTGTTCGTGGAGGCGGGCGTCAGCACCCGCGACGTGCAGCGCCTGGCACGCGAGAACGGCCTGATGTTCGCGCCGGACCCCGGTGCGGCGGAGCAGTCGCAGATCGGCGGCAACGTCGCCACCAACGCCGGCGGGCCGCACGCGCTGAAGTACGGCGTCACGGGGGCGTGGGTGGCCGGCATGGAGGTGGTGCTCGCGCCCGGCGAGCTCGTGCAGGTGGGGCGCTGGGCCGGCAAGGACGTCGCGGGCTACGACCTCAAGAGCCTGCTCGTCGGCTCGGAGGGCACGCTGGGGGTCGTCACGGCGGTGCGGCTGGCGCTGTTGCCGGCCCCGGAGTCGGCGATCCCGCTGGTGGTGTTCGTGGGCACGCGCGCGGAAGGCTGCTCCGCGATCCTCGAGGTGTTCGCCGCCGGGCTGCGCCCCTCGGTGCTGGACTTCGTGGACGCGCTCACCCTCGGAGCGCTCGCGGGCGCATACCCGGGGGAGCTGCCGGCCGGCGCGGGCTTCGCGCTGATCTGCGAGGTCGACGGCTCGCGCGCCGAGGCGCGAGCCCAGCGCGATGCGCTCGTCGAGCTGGCCGGCGAGCTGGGGGCGCTGGCCGTCCACGAGCCGGCCGACGCCGGCGCGCTGTGGCGCTGGCGCGACGGGGCGAACCCGGCGGTCACGGCGGTGCGCGGCGGCAAGGTCAGCGAGGACGTGGTGTTCCCGCTGGAGCGCATCGCCGAGGGCCTGGAGCGCTTCGAGCTGATCGCCACCGCCCACGGCCTGCGCTCCTGCGCCTGGGGGCACGGCGGCGATGGCAACGTCCACGCGACCGTCCTCGTGGATCCCGGCGACGACGCCGAGCTCGACGCGGCGGACGCGGTCGGCGAGGAGCTGTTCGCGCTCGTCGTCGAGCTCGGCGGCTCGATCGCCGGCGAGCACGGCGTCGGCTGGCACAAGCGCGGACGGCTGTCCGCGCAGTGGGATCCGCGGACGCTCGAGCTGCACGAACAGATCAAGCGGGCGTTCGACCCCAAGGGCCTGCTCAACCCGGGAAAGAAGCTGGCGGTGTACCCTGCGCGCTCGCTGGGCACTTCTGGCGCAGGAGACACGACGCACACCTACTTGAAAGGAACTGCAGATGAACAAGTCGCAACTGATTGACGCGATCGCCGCGGACAGCGGCCTCACGAAGGCCGACTCGGCGCGCGCGGTGGAATCGCTGGTCGACACCGTCGCGAAGACCCTCAAGAAAGGCGACGAGGTCAGCATCACCGGCTTCGGCAAGTTCTCGGTCGTCAAAAGGGCGGCCCGCCAGGGCGTCAACCCGCGGACGGGCGAGCGCGTGAAAATCAAGGCGTCGAAGGCGCCGAAGTTCTCCGCGGGGGCCGGCCTGAAGCAGGCGGTGCACCCGAAGAAATAGACGGCAGCCGTGGCGCTGGTCGACGAGCTGGAGCTCCGGGAGTTCGACTACACGGACCCTTCGCTGCGCGGGGAGCGCTTCCACGCGGCGATGGCGGAACTGCGCGACCCGGTCGGCGCGGCCAACCCGGTCAACCCGGTTGGCGCGGCTGACGCGGTCGACCCGGTCGGCGCGGCCAACCAGGGCTGGCTGGCGCGCGGGCCGTACGGCTACATGGTGCTGGACCGCGAGGCGGCGGAGTTCTTCCTGCGCACCCGTGCGGCGACCTTCCCGGGGATGAAGATCGCGGAGATCTTCGGCGTGAGCGAGGGGCCGCTCTACGAGCAGATGAAGCGGAACATCCTGCACGTGAACGGCCCCGATCACGCCCGCCTGCGCGGCCTCGTCAACCCGGCGCTCTCACCCCGCGCGGTGGAGCGCTACAGGCCCGTCATGCGGGAGTTCCTGGAGGGGCTGCTGGCCGCCGTCGCGGAGGACGGGCGCTGCGAGTTCGTGGAGGCGTTCGCCAAGCCGTATCCGTCGCAGGTGATCGCGAGCGTGATGGGCGCGCCGCTGGCTGACGCGCCGCGGCTGCACCACTGGTCGAACTGGATCCAGCGCCAGTTCGACGCCGCGAGCATGGCGAGCGAGCGGGAGCAGATCGAGCAGGCGGTACAGGAGTTCTACGAGTACGCGGAAGGACTCCTCAGCGACCGCAGGCGCACGCCGGGCGACGATCTGATCTCGCAGCTGATCGAGGCCACGTACGCGGACGGCGACGCGGATCCAGCCCGCCCGGCGGAGCGCCTGTCGGACGTCGAGTGCATCAACCTGGTGTTCAACGTCCTCGCCGGCGGCGTCGACACGACGCAGAGCCAGCTCGCGCACGCGATGCGCCTGCTCGCCGAACACCCCGACCAGTGGCGCTCGCTGGTCGCGGACCCGACTCTTGCGCCGGCCGCCGCGGAGGAGGCGCTCCGCTTCGAGCCGATCACGCCGTTCACCGCGCGGATGACCAGCGAGGAGCTCACCTACAGGGACGTCACGTTCCCGGAGGGCACGATCGTGATGGTGTGCGCGTTCACCGGCAACCGCGACCTACCCGCCGGCGAGCAGGGCGCGGGAGGGCCGGACCGCTTCGACATCACCGCCGAGCGCGGTCGCGCGCGGGCGCTCACGTTCGGCGCGGGCGTCCACTACTGCGTCGGCGCGAACCTCGCCCGCCTGGAGCTCACGAGGCGCTGTCGTTCCTCGCCGAGCGCGTCCGCGAGCTGGAGCTGGACGGCGAGCCGGCGTTCGAGAGCATCACCGGCATCTACGGCCTCGCCGAGCTGCCCCTGCGGTTGACGCTCGCGTAGGGCCCCGGCGCGGGCCGGCGCGGTTCGTCTGGTGGGAGACATGTCCGCGCGTGTTCCCCGCCGTCGCCGATCCTCCTGCGACGCGTGCTGACGTCGCCATCGCCCACGTGGTGGAACAATTTGGGCGGGGGCGACGGACGAGACCTCCGAGTGAGACGAGGTTGGGATGGCGGTTGCGGAACGGATGTGCGGACAGTGGCGGCGCTTGGCGACGCTGGCCGCGGTTGCGCTCGCGCTGGCTCTCCCGATCACCGTCGCGCCGACCGTCGCCCACGCCGGCCGATACGTGGTATATGCGTGCGAGACGCCGTCGGGCGAAAGCGCGCCGGCGGACGGCTGGAGCGGGTCGGTCGTCGGCACGGCGGCTGTGGCGGAAAACACGTGCTCGCAGCCGGGAGGGGCGTTGATCGCGGGGCTGCGGGCTAACACACCTCGCACGGCGAACTCGACGATGGCGACCTGGGCGTTCTCGGCTCCGCCCGGCGAGACGATTGCCGGGGCGACGTTGTGGCGCGCAGGGGACACCGATGGAGGCTGGGAAGTTAACGCTATCTACCAGCTCTGGCTGGCTGGCTCAAGCGAAACAGACATCTTCAACGCATGCCTGTCATCCCTCGAATGCGAACGCGTTGGCGACGTCGCCCAGCCTCTTTCGCCTGAAAATCGCGTCGCCGTGCCAGCGGTGAATCTTGGGTCCAATCTCTATGCGAGCGCTTCTTGTGGGGGAACAGCGCTCTACAAGTGCCCATCCGGCCCCGGCGACCACAACAACTTCGCCGCGGTCGTGTACCTCTACGCGGCGGACCTGACCCTCGAACAGAGCGCGCCCCCAACCGCATCGGATGTGAGCGGCGAACTGACCACGGCGCCGACGGTGTCGGGCACGAGCGATGTGTCTTTCGACGCGAGCGACCCGGGCTCGGGCGTGTATGAGGCGGTGTTCAGCGTGGACGGGCAGGTGGTGCAGAGCACGGTGCTGAGCGAAGACGGCGGCCGCTGCAGGAGCGTGGGGCAGACGGCGGAAGGGCTGGCCGCGTTCCTGTACGTGCGGCCGTGCCCGGCGTCGGTGAGCGCGGACGTGGGCTTCGACACGACGCGGGTGGCCAACGGCGAGCACCACCTGGTGGTGAGCGTGGTGGACGCCGCGGGGAACGCCGCGACGGTGCTGGATCGGACGATCACCGTCGAGAACTCGCCGCCGCCCGGCGGCCCGAACGGCACGAACGCGTCGCCGCAGGCGACGCTGGCGGTGAGCTGGCAGGACACGAAGGGCGCTCGCCTGACGATCGGCTACGGCCAGGCGGAGACGATCGTCGGCCGCCTGACGGCCACCGGCGGCGTGCCGATCGGCGCTGCGAGGGTGAACGTGCTGGCGAAGCCGGACTACGCGGGCGCGCGGACGGCGGCGATGGCGAGCGTCGCCACCAACGGCGAAGGGCGCTTCGCGATGCGCCTGCCTGCGGACGTCTCGTCGCGGACGCTCCGCTTCGAGTACAGCGACGACGTGGACTCGCCGCCGGTTGTCACGAAGACGCTCACCCTGACCGTCCGCGCAGGCATCCACCTCGACGTCACGCCGCGCACGACGAACGTGGGCCGCACCATCCACTTCTCCGGTCGCCTGCGCGGCAGGCCGATCCCCGCCGGCGGCAAGCTGCTGGTGCTGGAGGCGCGCTCGCCCGGCGGCGCGTGGCTGGAGTTCGACGTGATCCGCTCCGACGCCCGCGGCCGCCTGCTCGCGAGCTACCGCTTCAAGTTCCCCGGGCCGGCGCACTACCAGTTCCGGGTGCTGTGCGAAGCCGAGGCGGACTACCCGTACGCGACGGGGGCGTCGAACGTGGTGGGGGTGTTCGAGCGGTGAGCGGGTCCCACGGCTAGCGCGCAGCTTTGTGTCGCGTCCGCCTGCGGGCAATCTCGAGCGATTCGAGATCGACCATGTCCTGCGGACGACCGGCCGCGCGCTTCATGGCGATCAGGTCGTCGATCGATGCGATCGCCACAGTGATGCCGTTGAGCTCGATCCGGCTCGCTTTCCGTCTTAGGGCGGCGTAGCCCGGCGATCCGTCGGGATCGACGAGCAGGTCGATGTCGCCTTCGTGTGTCGTAAGCGTGAGCATCCGCGTGCGCTTGAGCGTCTCGCCGTCGGGCACGAACGGCAGATCCTCATCTACCCCTCGCAGTCGCGCGCCGAGCTTGACGAGCAGCGCCCCGAGCCGATCCAGGTTCGCCTGGTCGGTCGCGTAACAGATGTCGAGGTCCTTCGTGAAGCGCGGACTGCCCTGCACGATCACCGCCACCCCACCGACGACCACGAAGTCGACGTCTGCCCCCACGAGCTGGCGCAGCAATCGGCTTAGGGCGAACTCAGCCTGGCTGGCCACGACTTCGGGCGCCAGCGTCGGCGAGCGCGTGCATCTGGGCGTACATCGATTCGATGCCGCGGATTCGCTCCGCGGGTGAGAGCTCGAGCTGTCGTCGGATGAGGCTCTCGTCCACCCCCGGGCTGCGCGCCGCCGCGTCGAGCGTCAGGCGGTGTCCGGTCGCCCACAGCGCCCGGTCGAGGGTGTCCACGGTTGGGTTCGCGCCCGGTCGCTCGAGCTTTGCGACCGCCACCTGACTGACCCCCAATCGGCGAGCGAGATCGGCCTGCGTGAGGCCGGTACGCTGCCTGGCGCCCCGGAGCAGTGCGGGGACATCTAGGACGGAGTATGGCATAACCTATAGGTTATCAAGCTCGCTAGCTCCGTCCATCGCAATGACAGCAACTGCCGCTCGCGCCCCGGCGTCCTCTGCCACGTCCCGGCGCACGTACAGCAGATCGACCGGCGACAGCCAGCTGTGCTCGACGTATCGCTCGGACAGCACCGCGTCCACGGGCGGACGATCCCGTCCGCGGTCGTGGATCTCCACGAGCACATACCGCGGCGCATGGCGATCGAAGTCCACGCCTCGCAGCGCCTGACCCTCGAAGCCCTCGACGTCCAGCGACAGCAGATCCACCTCCGGCGCGTCGATCTCGTCGAGCAGCGAGGAGAGCGTGCGCGCGTCGACGTCCAGCTCGTACTCGTCCCGCCACCCGAGCACCGTTCCCAGCCCCGGCCAGTGCGACTCGCGTGCGCCCTCCACCATCGACATCAGATCGCCGAAGCGCATCCGCAGCGTCGGCGGGGGCTCCTCCGCGGAGACCAGCGCGCACTCGGTCACGACGGCGCCCGGCCGGGACAGCCTCGCCTCGGCCGCGAGCTCGGGCATCGGCTCCACCAACAGGCCGCGCCAGCCGCGGAAGCGCTCGAGCCAGTAGGTGTTCGACTGCGTGAAGCCGTCATGGGCACCTGCCTCCACATAGAAGCCGCCGTCCCGATCGATGATCGCGTCGAGCTTGACGTCCAGTTCGTGCAGCGCGGGGTGCGAGAGCCGGTCTTCTCCGCGCGTCTCGGCGGCGGTCCGCAGTGCACGCGCCCGGCGCAGGCGCCATCGGACGAACCCATCGCGGATCCCCACAGCACGCAGCACCCGCGTGGTCGCGCGAGTGAGCTCGATCTGCGCCCGCCTGCGAAGCTCCGCCACAGTGGGTGGTTCTAGCGAAAACCTGCCGGCGCTGCCGCCGCGCATCGGAATCAACGCCGTCTTCCTCGAGCCGCGCATGGGCGGGCTCGACACGTACGTGCGCGCGCTCGTACCGGAGCTCGTGCGCCTCGCGCCCGACGTTCGCTTCAGCGTGTTCTGCAACGCCCGCGGGCGCGACTATCTCGCCGCGGAGGGCTGGGGCGGGGCCGTCGAGCTGGTCACGCACCCGTTGCTCGGGCGCCGCGGACTGCGGGCGGCCTCGGAGCTGACGCTGCTCGGGGCGCTGGCCGGGCGGCGGGTGGACGTCTTGCACAGCGTCGCGCTGACCGCGCCGTTGCGCACGCGCGCGGTCAGCGTGGTGACGCTCGCGGACCTCACCTGGATCGTCGCGCCCGAGCCCGGCGAGGCAGCCACCATGCGCCTGTGGCGGGTGATCGTCCCGCCCGTCGCGCGGCGTGCCGACCGTGTGCTGGCCCTGTCCGAGGCGGGCGCGCAGCACGTGGTCGAACACCTGCACGTGCCACGCGAGCGCATCGACGTCGTCGCCTTGGCCTCCGGCGGCAGCGACCTGCTCGCGCCCACTCCCGCGCTGGAGCTGCGGGCGCGCCTCGGTCTCGGCGACGGCCCGGTCGTGCTGACGGTGTCGGCCAAGAAGGCCAACAAAAACCTGCCGCGGCTGATCCGCGCGATGGTCGGCGTGCGCGGGCGCTGCCCCGGCGCGGTGCTGGTGATGCCCGGCAACCCCACTCCGCACGAGCGCGAGCTGCGCGCGCTCGCCGCCGAGCTGGGAGTGTCCGACGGCGTCGTCTTTCCGGAGTACGTCGACGCCGGCGACCTCGAGGGGCTGTACGCGCTGGCGAGCTGCTTCGTGTTCGCATCGATCAACGAGGGCTTCGGCATCCCCATCCTGGAGGCCATGCGGCGCGGGGTGCCCGTCGCCTGCTCGCGCGCCTCTGCGCTGCCCGAGGTAGCGGGCGACGCCGCGCGCTACTTCGACCCATACGACGTCCACGACATCGCCGACGCGCTCCTCGATCTCCTGTGCGACGGCGCCCTCGCGGCCGAGCTGGTCGCCCGCGGGCGCGAGCGCGAGGCGGGCTTCACATGGCAGGCCACCGCGCGCGGGACGCTCGACTGCTACGCGCGGGCGTGGCGAGAGCGTACCTATGCTCTCGGGCGATGACACGCGTGCTCGCCAGGTTCGCGCAGTTCGCGCGCCGGCTCGCAGGGAGTCCGCGTGTGCTGCCCGTGACCGCGCTGGTGCTCAGGGCCCGCACCGTGCGGCCGACGCTCGCGTTCATCGCACGTGCGAGCACGCGCCGCGAGGGTACCTACGTCTACCGCCTGCGGGAGAACGGATTGCGTGTGGCCATCCGGCACGGCAGCGGCGACGTGGTGACGCTGGGGGAGGTGTTCCACGAGCACGACTACCGCCCGCCGCCGGAGCTCGAGCGGCATCTGACGCGCGTGAGCCGCATCGTCGACCTCGGCGCGAACGTCGGCCTGTTCGGGGCCTTCGCGGCCGCGCGCTGGCCGCGGGCTGAGATTCTCGCGTTCGAGCCCGATCCGGAGAACGCGGCCGTGCACGCGCGCACGATCGCGCTCAACGGACTGCAGGCACGCTGGACGCTGGTGCGCTCGGCGGCCGGTTCGAGCAGCGGCAGCGCCGCCTTTGTCGCGGGCGAGGTCGCCCTCTCGCGCCTGGCCGACGACGGGGATGCGGACAGCATCGACGTCCCGCTTCGGGACGTGCTGGGGCAGCTCGCCGAATCGGATCTGGTGAAGATGGACATCGAGGGAGGCGAGTGGGCGATCCTGTGCGATCCGCGCTTTCGCGCGTCGCCGCCGCGGACGCTCGTGCTCGAGTACCACCCGCGCTTCTGTCCGGGCGGCGACCCGCGCCGGGCAGCCGAGTCGGCGCTGGCGGGCGCCGGCCTGCGCGTACGGCCGGTGTGGCATCGGGCCGACGGTCACGGGATGCTGTGGGCATGGCGGAGTTGAGCGCCGCATCGGGGGAGCGGCCACCGCGGGGACCGGCGGGCGGGATCCCCGACGTGCTCGACAGCACGGAGGCGGGCGGGCGGATCATCCGCGGCGGGGTGCTGCGCCTCGCGACCTACGTGGCGATGGTGGTGATGTCGATACTGTCGGCGGCGCTGCTCACCCGCCACCTCGGCGTGGTGCGCTTCGGCGAGTACACGACGGTGCTCTCGCTGGTCGGGATCGTGTCCTCGATCACCGACGCGGGGATGTCGACGGTGGGCACGCGCGAGTTCGCCGTCAGCGAGGGCGCCGAGCGCGACGCGCTGATGCGCGACCTGCTCGGCCTGCGTATGACGTTGACCGCGATCGGGGTCCTGCTCGTGGCCGCGTTCGCGCTCGCCGCCGGCTACAGCACGGCGCTGCTCGTGGGCGCGGTGCTGGCGAGCCTCGGCACGATCGCGCTGGTCGTCCAGCACACGCTACACCATCCCGCTGACCGTCGCGCTGCGCCTGGGCACGCTGTCCGGGTTGGAACTCGCGCGCCAGGTGCTGCTGGTGGCGGCGATCGTGGGACTGGTGCTGGCCGGCGCGGGGGTCGCGCCGCTGCTCGCGGTGGTGCTGGCGGTCAACCTGGTGCTGATAGCGCCCACCGCGAGGCTCGCGCGCCATCAGATCCCGCTGCGCATGGGGCTGCGCCCGCGTCAGTGGCTGGCGCTGCTGCGCCTGACGGTGTCGTTCTCGCTGGCCACGGCGGTGGGCACGATCTACATCTATACCGCCCAGATCCTCACGAGCCTGGTCGCCAGCGAACACCAGAGCGGGCTGTTCGCGGCGTCGTTTCGCATCTTCATGGTCGTCGGCGCCGTCCCCGGAGTGGTGGTCGGCGGCGCGCTGCCGCTGCTGGCGCGAGCCGCGCGCGACGATCGCGAGCGCCTCTCCTACGCGTTGCAGCGGATCTTCGAGTCCTCGCTGATCCTGGGCGTCGCCGCCGCGCTGGGCTTGCTCGGCGGCGCGCAGTTCATCATCCACGTCATCGCCGGTCACAGCTACGCGGCCGCCGGCACCGTGCTGCAGATTCAGGGAACGGCGCTGATCGCCTCGTTCGTGCTGGCCGGCTGGAGCTTCGCGCTGCTGTCGCTGAGACGCTATCGCGGCCTGCTGCTGGCGAACCTCGCGGCGTTCTTGGTGAGCTGCTCGGCGACGATCGTGCTGGCCAGCTCGCACGGCGCGAAGGGCGCCGCCATCGCCACCGTCGCCGGCGAGAGCGTGCTCGCGCTCGGCTCGCTGCTGGCGCTCGCCCACCGGCACCCCGAGCTGCGTCCACGGCTCGGCATCGTCCTGAAGGTCGTACCCGCGGCGGCGCCGGCGGTGGCGATCGCGCTGCTCTCGGGAGTACCGTCGCTGCTGAGGGCGGTGCTCGCGCTGATCGTCTACGCGTTGCTGATCGCGCTCACCCGAGCGGTGCCGGCGGAGATGCGCGAGCTCTTGCCCGCACGCATGCGTCGCTCTGGATAGCCTCAGCGCCGGTGTTCCGCGACCACGACGTGCGCGGTCGGCCCCTGCGGATCGGCCTGAACCTGGTGTTCCTCGGCGAGCGTGCCGGCGGCGTGGGCCGCTACGCGACGGAGCTGGCGGGCGCGCTGCTCGAAGCCGAGCCCGACAGCGAGCTGCACCTGTTCGTCTCGCGCGACGCTCCCGCGCGGCTGCGCCGGGCCCCCTGGGCCGAAAGCGTGCGCTGGGTCGTGCTGCCGGTGCGCCTCGGCGGCCCGCCGGTGCACCTGCTCGCGCAGTTCGCCGTGCTGCCGGCGCTCGCGCTTGCGCGGCGGCTGGACGTGCTGCACAGCCCCGCGAACACGGGACCCGCGATCGTCCCCGGCGTCGCCAGCGTGGTGTCGCTGCACGACCTGATCTGGCTGCACCGGGCGGCGGAATGGGAGCCGAGCGCGAGCGTGCAGCGCCGGATGGACGTGCTCGTGCGCCACTGCATGCGCCACGCCGATCGCGTGTTCGCCGACTCGCACGCGGCCGCGCTGGACTTCGTGGAGACGCTCGGCCTGCCGCGCGAGCGGATCGACGTGACACCCCTGGGCGTGCGCGCGCCCGCCGGCTCGCCGTCCATCTCCGAGGGCGAGCTGCGCTCGCGCCTGGGGCTCGGCGATGCGCGCGTGGTGCTGTGCGTGGCGCAGAAGCGCCCGTACAAGAACCTGGCCTCGCTGCTGCGCGCGCTCGTCGATTTGGATGATGACGTGATGCTCGTGCTGCCCGGCGCGCCGACCGCGCACGAGCGGGAGTTGCGAGCCCTCGCCGACGGGCTCGGCGTGAGCGCGCGGGTGCGCTTTCTGGACTGGCTGTCCGACGAGGAGCTCGACGGCCTGTACGCGCTCAGCCGGGTGTTCGTGCTTCCGTCGCTGATCGAGGGGTTCGGGATCCCCGTGCTGGAGGCGATGGCACGCGGGGTGCCAGTCGCATGCGCGAACGTCGCCGCCCTGCCAGAGGTCGCGGGCGACGCCGCGTTGCTGTTCGACCCCCACAGCCAGGAGCAGGTGACCGCGGCCGTGCGCCGCGTCCTCGACGATCCCGCGCTCGCGGCCGCGCTGGTCTCGCGCGGACACGAGCGCGTGGCGACGTTCACGTGGCGGCGAACGGGCGAGGCGAGCCTCGCGGGCTACCGGCGGGCGATGCACGCCCGCGGCCTGCGCTTCTCGCCGGCGAAGCTCGCCTAGCCCATGCCGCGCATCCTGATCGTCCGCGGGCACCTGGTGACGCCCTGGGAGCTGGGCCCGTGGCGCGAGCTGCCCGAGCGCTTCGACGTCTCCTACCTGCTCACCCGCTCCAACGGCTTCGCCGCGCCGGACGGCTTGCGCTCGGTGTCCGCGCGCTCGCTTCGCGACTTGCTGCCGCGCGGCCCGCTCGGCGAGGTCGGCGCGGGGCTGATCGGCGACCGCTACCTGTCGGCTGAGCAGGCGTTCGCGGACGCGGACGTGGTGCACGCGGAGGAGCTGTCGTTCTGGTTCTCAGCCGAGGCCGCCCGACGCCGGCGCCGGCACGGCTTCAAGCTCGTGCAGACGGTATGGGAGACGCTGCCCTTCCTGAACGCCTACCGCAACCGCCACGCGCGCCGCCATCGCGAGCTGGTGCTCGCCGAGACCGATCTGTTCCTGCCCGCCACCGAGCGCGCAGCGCAGGCGCTTCGCTTGGAGGGCGCTCCGGAGGAGCGGATTCGCGTATGCCCGCCCGGCATCGACGTCGATCGCTTCGCCGGGGCTCACGCGGATGGCGCGGCGACCGGGACCGAGCACGGCGACGCTGCCCGCGCGCCGACACGCCGACGGCACGTGATCGTCTCGCCCGGGCGGCTCGTGTGGGAGAAGGGCCACCAGGACGTCCTGCGGGCGCTCGCGGCTCTGCACCGCGGGATCGTCACGCTGCCCGACGGCTCCGTCGCCAAGCCGCGCCTTGTGATCGTCGGCTCGGGTCCTGAGGAGCACAGGCTGGACGAGCACGCGGCCGAGCTCGGCCTGACTGGCTCGGTGGAGATCGCCGCCGTGCCCTACGAGCGCATGCCCGGCGTGTTCGCCGACGCCTCGGCGATGGTGCTCGCCAGCCATGACTCGGCCGGCGCCGCCTACCACCCGTTCGACGTCCCCCGCGTCTTCTGGGAGGAGCAGTTCGGGTTGGTGCTGGCGGAGGCGATGGCGGCAGGGCTGGCGATCGTGACCACCACCAGCGGCGCGATCCCCGAGGTGGTGGCGGGCGCACCCGTCGAGCTGCTGGCCCCGGGAGACTGGATGGGAATCGCCCGCGCGCTGGCCGCCGGGCCGCTCCAGCACCAGCCGGCGACGCGCGTGGCCTATCCGGCGGAGATCGTGCGGCGCTACTCGAATGCCGCCGCCGCCGAGCGCCTGGCGCTCGCCTACGACGAGGTGCTGGGCAGTGGCAGCGCCGCGCGATCTCGACTCCGAGCAGGCGGCTGATCCGGATGTCGAGCGCCGCAGGCCTGCTCGCACGGCTGACCGATCCACACCGCTTCGATCTCGCGCCCACCGGCCCCGGCGCCATCCTCGACGTCGGCTGCGGCGCGACCAAGCTCCCCGGCGCGGTCGGCCTGGATGTCTCCCCGGACACCGCCGCGGACATCGTCCACGACCTCGACGAGCTCCCCTACCCGATCGAGGACTCGAGCTTCGATCAGATCCTGCTGCAGGACGTGATCGAGCACGTGCGCGAGCCGATCCGGGTGTTCGAGGAACTGCATCGCATCGCCCGCCCCGGCGGACGCGTGCAGTTGCGCACGCCGCACTTCTCTTCGGCGCTCGCCTACGGCGACCCCACCCACCGCCACTGCTTCTCCACGATCGCCATCCGCTCGCTGGCCGAGCCGCGCTTTGCGCACTACACCGACGTGCGCTTCCGCGTCGTGCACGTCACGCTCGACATGTGGCTGGCCTACCGCGCGCTCGGCCTGGGAACGCTGTTCAACCGCGCGCAGGAGACCTACGAGAAGTACTTCGCGTTCGTGTGCCCCAGCATGAACATCCGCGCGGAGTTCGAGGCCCTCAAGGACTAGCGGCGCAGTAGCCTCGGGCGCTCGATGCACGTAGGCCTCAACCTCATCTTCCTCGTGCCCGGCGAGACCGGCGGCATGGAGGTCGTGGCGCGGGAGCTGATCCCGGAGCTGCTCGAGGCCGCGCCGGACACGCGCTTCACCGCGTTCGTCAACCGCGAGGCGGCCGCCGCCGGCGGCGGCCCGTGGGGGGAGCTGCTGCCGGCGGTGACCGTGCCGGTGCGCGCGCGCAACCGGGTGCAGTGGGTGCTCGGCGAGCAGGCGCTGCTGCCGCGTGCTGGCCGCCCGCGCGGGCGTCGATCTGGTGCACAGCCTCGCCAGCACCGCCCCGCTGTGGGGGCGCTTTCGCCGCGTGGTGACCGTGCACGACCTGATCTACGCGCGCTTCCCCGACGCGCATGCGGGCCTGCGCGACAAGGGCATGCGCGTGCTCGTGCCCGGCGCGGTGCGCCGCTCGGATCGCGTGATCGCCGATTCGCACAGCACGCGCGACGACCTGATCGAGCTGCTGGGCGTCGATCCCCGAGCGCATCGACGTCGTGCCGCTCGGCCTCGGCACGGTGCAACGCGAGGCGCCGCTCGGCGAGCACGAGGTGCGCGCGCGGCTGCAACTCGGCGAGCGCAGCGTCGTGCTCAGCCTGTCGGCCAAGCGCCCGCACAAGAACCTGCTCGCGCTGATCGGCGCGCTCGCGCGCATCCCCCGGGCATCGTCCCCGGAGCGGAGCGGCGCCCCGTGCTCGTGCTCCCCGGCTATCCCACCGCGCACGAGTCCGAGCTGCGCGCCCGCGCTGCCGCGCTGGGGGTCGCCGATGACGTGCGCTTTCCGGCGTGGCTGTCGAGCGCGGAGCTCGAGGGTCTGTGGGCGATCGCGCGCGCGTTCGTGTTCCCGTCGCTGTACGAGGGCTTCGGGCTGCCGGTGCTGGAGGCGATGGCGCGCGGCGTGCCCGTCGCCTGCTCGAACGCCTCCTCGCTGCCCGAGGTCGCGGGCGACGCCGCGCTGCTGTTCGACCCACACGACGAAGCGGCGATCGCCGCGGCGCTCGACGCGCCTGCTGGAGGACGGGGCGCTGCGCGAGCGGCTGCGCGCGCTCGGCGCCGCGCAGGCGCGGCGCGTTCACCTGGGAGCGCACGGCGCGGCTGACGCTCGAGAGCTACGCGCGCGCGCTCGGACGCGAGGCGCCGTCGGCGGAGTAGCTGTCGAGCACCTTCTGCAGCGAGGACTCCAGCGACAGCCGCCGACGTTCTCGGCGAACCAGCGCGCGGTGCTCTCGCGCAGCGCGAGGCCGGCCTCGTGGACGCGCACGATCGCCTCGGCGATCGGCCTGTGGGTCGGCGCTCGGCGGCGACGTGCCGTTGACGCCCTCCTCGATCAGCTCCGTGGCGGCGTTGTCCTCGCCCGCGACCACCACGCTCGGCGTGCCGCGCGCGGCGGCCTCGACGACCACCAGGCCGTAGCCCTCGCGCCGCGAGGTCAGCAGCATGCACATCGCCCGGCGCATCTCCGCGTCGACCGTCTCCGTCTCGGCGAAGCCGCGCGCGCTCACGACGCCCTGCAGCCCGTGCTCGGCGATCGCCGCGTCGAGCGCCGTCGCGCTCCGGTCCCGTCGCCGAAGAACTCGCCGCGCAGGCCCTCGATCCGCTCGGCCGCGAGCGCCATCGCGGCCACCGCCAGCGCGCACCTGCTTCTCGGGGATCAGCCGCCCGGCGAACACCACCACCGGCTCGGCCGGCGATCGCCGTGGCCGGCTCGGCGCTCCCGGCGTACAGCCCGCGCAGCACCGTCACCGCGCCCGCGCAGACCCTCCTCGCGCAGGCGCGCGGCGTGCAGCTCCGAGAAGCAGAACGCGCGCTGGCGGCACCCGCGCGCACAGCCGCTGCACGAGCACGCCCACGCGTCCGCCGAGCGCGCCGAGGTAGTCGCGCCAGTAGGAGCGGCTCCACACCTCGAACCAGTCGACCACCAGCTCGAAGCGCGCGAGCGGCCGCGCGGCGCCCGCGGCCAGCAGCGAGAAGTACGGGAACGAGCACGTGTGCACCACGTCGTAGCGACGGCCGTGGCGCAGCAGGTGCCACAGCACGCCCAGCGCCGAACACCAGCGGCGGCAGGATGCGCCGCCGGCCGGCCGTGGTGTACAGCGCCATGCGCGGGCCCGCGGTGACGACCCGCACGCGCTCATCGATCTGCGGCGCTCTCGCCGCGCGGCCACTGGCGCAGCGTCAGGTAGGTCACCTCGTGGCCGTCAGCGCACAGGCGCTCGGCGAGGTCGCGATACCAGCGCTCGGCGCCGCCCACGGTGTACGGGAACAGGCAGTCGTAGACGAGCACACCCGCATCCCCGCTAGCATCCCATTTCGACGCTCGCGCGCCACTTTCCGCCCTTCGCGGCGTTATGAACGCAAGGCGCCGGCTGTCCTACGGCAGATCAGGGCGCCAGCGACTCCAGCCGATGAGCACACTCGTCCCGACAAGCGCCCCTCCCGCGGCGCCCGACGCTCACGATGCCGAGCTGCCGCTGGTGTCGGTCGTGATCCCCTGCCTGAACGAGGCCGAGAACATCGAGTCGTGCGTCACCGCCGCGCTGCGAAGCGATCGTGCGGATGGGCGTGCACGGCGAGGTGGTCGTCGCCGACAACGACTCCGAGGACGACTCCGCGCAGCCTGGCCGAGCGCGCGGGCGCGCGCGTGGTGGTCGAGCGCCGGCGCGGCTACGGCAGCGCCTACCTGGCGGGTTTCGCGGCGTCGCGCGGGCGCTACATCGTCATGGCCGACGCCGACCTGACCTACGACTTCGACGAGATCCCGCGCTTCGTCGCCGCGCTGGAAGACGGCGCCGAGATGGTGATCGGCGACCGCATGGACAACATCCAGCCGGGCGCGATGCCGTGGCTGCACCGCTACGTCGGCAACCCGATCCTGACCGGCCTGCTCAACCTGTTCTTCCGCACCGGCGTCAGCGACGCGCACTGCGGCATGCGCGCGCTGCGCGCGCGAGGTGCTGCCCCGTCTGGACCTGCGCACGACCGGCATGGAGTTCGCCTCGGAGATGGTGATCCGGGCGTCGAAGGAGAACCTCGCGATCGCCGAGTTCCCGATCGAGTACCACCCGCGCGGGGGCGAGAGCAAGCTGTCGAGCTTCCGCGACGGCTGGCGCCATCTGCGCTTCCTGCTCGTGCACAGCCCCAACCACCTGTTCATCGTGCCCGGCGCCGCGCTCGCCGGCCTGGGCACGCTGATCGTCGTGCTGGTGGGCGCCGGCCTGGACTTCTTCGGCCGCGCCTGGGGGCTGCACGCGCTGATCGGCGGCGCGCTGCTGATGATCGTCGGCACCCAGGTGCTCGCGCTGGGCCTGTGCGCGCACGCGTACGGCACGTACTTCATGGGCGAGCAGGACCCGTGGTTCGACCGCATGCGCGCGCGCTTCCGCCTCGAGCACGGCCTGCTGCTGGGGGGCGCGTTCGTGCTCGTCGGCGTGCTCATGGGCGTCGGTGATCCTCGTGACGTGGATCTCCCACGGCTTCGGCTCGCTCGCCGACGAACACCTGGCGGTGATCGCCGCGTCGCTGTTGATCGTCGGCATCCAGATCTTCTTCTCCTCGTTCCTGCTGAGCATCCTCGGTCTGCGCCGCGGCTCCGGCACCCGCTGAGCGTGACCTCGCGACGGGTCGCTGCCATCGGCGTGCTCGTCATCGTCGCGTTCCTCACGGCGCTGCTGCTCCAGCGGGGGTGGCGGCGTTCGGGTACGGACATGACTCCCAATCGAGAATTCGTGGCCTTCCTCAGTGGGGGCCAGCAGGCCTGCCAGGACGGAGAGGTGCTGCCTGGCGACACGGCTGCGCTGCAGATGACGATCGGAACCTCCGGCGAGCCGGGCCCGCCCCTGCGCGCCACGATCACGGCACGCGACGGCGCCACGCTGGCGAGCGGCCGCCTCGCTGCCGGCTGGCGTCAGGGCGCAGTTCGAATTCCCGTGACACACGCATCGGCCACCACGGCCACCACAGAAGACGTGCGCGTGTGCCTTCGCGATGACGATCCCCTCCAGGGAGGTCGGGCGATCGAGCTCGCAGGCGAGACGCCCGATCTGGGCTACGAGACCGAAGTCGCTGGGCAGATGCGCGAAAACCTACGACTCCGCGTCGACTACCTGCGGCCCGGGCGTGAATCGTGGCTGCAGTTGCTGCCGACGATCGCCAATCGCTTCTCGCTGGGAAAGTCCGATCTGCTTCGCCACTGGGCGTGGATCGCGGTCCTGCTGCTGATGGCGGGCGGCGCGGCGTTGGCGGTGTGGACGATCCTCTCCGAGACCGCACCGCTCGAGGATGGCTCAGCGCGGTGAGACGCGCGCTCGCGAGGGCTCCAAGGGCTGCATGGCTCTGCGCCCTGGTCGCGCTTGCCAACGGCCTGGCTTGGTCGCTGATCGTGCCCCCGTTCGAGGTCCCCGACGAGAACGCGCACTACGCCTACGTCGCGCAGGTCGCCGAACGCGGCACGCTGCCGCGGCAGATCCTCCCCGAGGTTACGCTTTCGCCGGCGGAGGATGCGACGCTGGCGGCGATCGGCTTCTATGGGATCGTGGGCGAGCCGCACAACCCGGCGCCCTTCTTCGACTCGCAGCAACGGGCGATCGACGCCGTCGGGCGCGAGCGGCTGAGCATGCGCGGCGACGGCGATGCCCTGTCGGCCACGAACAACCCGCCGCTCTACTACGTCCTGGAGGCCGTTCCGTACAAGCTCGTCGTGGGCGGCACCGTGCTCGACAGGCTCGCGGCGATGCGCGTGCTCTCGGCCCTGATGGGCGCCGTCACGGTGCTGCTCGTCTACCTGTTCCTCGCCGAGCTCCTGCCCGGCCAACGCTGGGTGTGGAGCGCCGGCGCCCTGGCGGCAGCCTTCCAACCGCTGTTCGGCTTCATGTCCGGGGGGGTGAACAACGACGATCTCCTGTATCTCATGGCGACGGGGTTCCTGTGGGCGACGGCGAGGGCGTTTCGTCGCGGGCTGACTCCCGCCACCGGCGCCCTGCTCGGCGCATTCGTCGGCCTCGGTCTGGTCTCCAAGCTCACGCTCCTCGGCTTCGTTCCCGCCGCCGCGCTCGCGCTGGTGGCGCTCATCAGGCGGGGCTGGCGCCGGGAGCGACGGGCCGCGCTACGGGGTGCGGCTCTGGCCACTGCGCTCGGGGCGGCCCCGTTCGCGATCTACGAGGCCCTCAACCGCCTGGTCTGGCGCCGTGTCACGATCCCGTCCGGCCTTGGCAGGGTGCCCGGCGTGTCGGGATACCGCTTCAACATCCGTGAAGAGCTGAGCCACGTCTGGCAGCTGTTCCTCCCACGCCTGTGGATGCGCGCTCAGTTCAGCCACCTGCCGCTGTGGAAGACGTGGTTCACGGGGCTCATCGGACGATTTGGTTGGCTGGACTACGAATTTCCGCTTTGGCTCGACGACCTCGCGCTGGTCCTGGCGGTGATCGTGGTTGCGCTCGCACTCGCGGAGCTCGTACGCAGACGGGGGGCGGTGAGAAGGCGCATCGATGAGCTCGCCGTCTACGTGCTCGTGGTGCTCGGCCTGTGCGGGGAGGTGGGCCTGGAGTCCTATCGGGCGTTGGTCGGCACCAACGAGGTCTTTCAGCAGCCCCGCTACCTGTTGCCGCTGCTCGCCCTCTACGCGGGGGTCCTCGCGCTGGCCGTGCGCTTCGGCGGACGTCGCTGGGGGCCCGTCTTGGGCGTGGCCGTGGTCATGCTCGCCCTCGGGCACGATCTCTATGCGCAGGCACTCACGGTTGCCCGCTACTACACATGAGCGAGGTCACGGTCGCCATCCCCGTGCGCGACGGCGGCGCGCTGCTCGCCGGCGTGCTCGACGCGCTCGCCTCGCAGACGGTCGAGCACGAGCTGCGTGGTGTGCGACTCGGGCTCGAGTGACGGGTCGGTGGCGCTGGCCCGCGCGCACGGTGCGCGGGTGCTCGAGATAGCGCCCGAGCGCTTCGGCCACGGCGCCACGCGCAACCTGCTGATGGATGCCGCCGCGGGCACGCACGTGGCGCTGCTCACGCAGGACTCCCAGCCGGCGGACGAGCGTTGGTTGGAGCACATCCTGCGGGGCTTTCGGCTGGCGGGCGACGTGGGCATCGCCTACGGGCCCTACCGCCCGCGCGCGGGCGCCGCCGCGCCGGTGCGCCTGGAGCTCGAACGCTGGTTTCGCTCGCTCTCGCCCGACGGCAGTCTGCAGGTGGAGCGCCTGGAGGAGGGCGAGCGCGCGCTTGCGGCCGTCGAGCTGGTGGGCCGGCGTGGCTTCTTCACCGACGCCAACGGATGCCTGCTGCGCGCGGCCTGGCAGCGAGTGCCCTTTCGCGAGGTCCCCTACGCGGAGGACCGGGTGCTCGCCCTGGACATGCTGCGCGCGGGCTACGCCAAGGCGTTCGTGCCGCAGGCCGCGGTGATCCACTCGCACGACTACACCGCCGGCCAGCAGCTTCGTCGCTGCTTCGACGAGTGGCGCGGCCTGCGCGAGGTGTACGGCTGGCGCGAGCCTGCCTCGCCCGGGCATCTCCTCTCCCAGCTGCGCGGCGATGTGGGACGGGCGCGCGAGCAGCTGCTCACGGAGGGCGTCTCCCCGGCGCGCCGGCGCGCGACGCTCGCCGCCGTCGCCCGCCACGATGTCGTCTCGCGCGCCGGCGCCCTGCTCGGCTCGCGCGTCGACAGGCTGCCCGCCGCGCTCACGCGCAGGCTTTCCCTGGAGGGCCGCGGCGGCTTCATGCCGCTCGACCTCGATCGAGCGGGGGACGAGCGAAAATGAACGACGATCCGATCCGCGGGCGCCCGCAGGGCGCGTTCGCGAGCCTCGGGCGGCGCATCGCCCTCACCTACCGCTACTTCGGCCTGCGCACGCTGCTGTTCCGCGCGCTCACCCTGCCGCTGCGCTTCACCCCCCTGGAGCGGCGCATGCGCCTGCGCACGCACGCGCGCGACGGGGAACTGCGCAGCGCCGTGGCGTGGTATCGCGAGCACGGCCGTCCGGTCGACATCGTCATCCCCAGCTACCGCGACGCGGCGCGCGTGCTCGTGCTCGTGCGCAGCATCCGCAAGACGGTGCGGGCGGGCATGTGTCGGGTGATCGTCGCCGACGACTGCAGCGGCGCCGAGCACCTCGCCGCGCTGCGTCAGATCGAGGGGATCGACCTGCTGGTCGAGGGCGAGCACAACGCGGGCTTCGCCGCCAACGTCAACCGCGGCCTGCGCGCCAGCGCATCGTCCCCGGAGGGGGACCATCAGCGCGACGTCGTCGTGCTCAACTCCGACGTCGAGGCGCTGCCCCACTGGCTCGAGTGCCTTCAGTACGCGACCGACCGCTATCCGTACGCCGGCGTCGTCGGCGCCCAGCTCCAGTATCCCGACGGGCGCATCCAGTTCGCCGGCACCGTGCGCAACCGCGACCAGCCCCAGTGGTTCGACCATCGCTACCGCTTCAAGCCCAGCGACTGGGGTCCCGCCGGGCGCCCCAGCTCCGCGCTCGCGATCACCGGCGCGTGCATGTACGTGCGCAGGGAGGTGATCGAGCGCGTGGGACTTCTCGACGAGCGCTACGCGATGGCCTACGAGGACGTCGACTGGTGCCTGCGCGCGTGGCAGGCCGGCTTCGGCGTGCTGTACTTCCCCGCCGCGCGACTCGTCCACCACGAGTCGGTCACCCGCGGCACCGACCTGGGCGAGCGCGAGCGCGACTCCCAGCGCGCGTTCTGGGAGCGCTGGTCGGAGCTTCTTCGACGCGCGCACGGTGAGCGCCGGGGCGCCCGCGGGCGCCGAAGCCGACAGGCCGGGCGCCGCATCGTCCCCGGCATCGTCCCGCGAGGGGGACCCCGCGCGCCCCCGCGACGGGCGCCTGCGGATCGTCTACGCCACCGAGGGCACGGGCGTGGGCGGCGGGCACCGCGACGTGTTCGAGCACCTCAACCGCCTGGCCGCGCGCGGGCACGAGGTGTCGCTGTACACGCTCGACGAGACGCCCGGCTGGTTTCCGCTGCGCGTGCCCGTGCACAGCTTCGCCGACTACGACCAGCTCGCCGACGCGCTCGCCGAGCTCGAGGCGATCAAGGTGGCCACGTGGTGGATGACCGCCGAGCCGGTGTGGCGCGCGAGCGTCGTGCGCGGCCTGCCCGTGTACTTCGTGCAGGACATCGAGACCTCCTACTACCCCGACCACGAGCACGCCCGCAACGCCGTGCTCGACTCCTACCGGCCGGAGTTCCGCTACATGACGATCTCCTCGTGGAATCGCGAGCGCCTGCACGAGCTGGGGGTGGACGCCGAGCTGATCCCGCCGGGCATCGACCTCGACACGTTCCGGGCGCGCGCGGACGTGGCGCGCCGGGAGGACATGGTGCTGGCGCTCGGCCGCGCCAACCCGCTGAAGAACCTGCCGTTGACGGTGGCCGCGTGGAAGGCGCTGAACGGCCGCTCCGGAGGCGGCGGTGGTCCCGAGCTGTGCCTGTTCGGCGTCGAGCCCGAGCTGGTGGAGGGCAAGGGGATGGCGGCCGCCGACGGGGTGCGCTACGTCTTCTCGCTGGACGATGAGCAGGTCGGCGAGCTGCTCAGCCAGGCGACCGTGTTCGTGCAGACCTCCGTCCACGAGGGCTTCGCGCTGCCGCCGCTGGAGGCGATGGCCACGGGCGCTGCAGTCGTGTGCACGGACGCGCACGGCAACCGCGACTTCTGCGTGGACGGCCTCAACTGCCTGATGCCCGAGGCGAACACGGCGGCGGTCAGCGCCGCGCTCGCGCGGCTGCTCGGCGATTCTGAGCTGCGCGCGCGGCTGGGGGCCGCGGGTATCGACACGGCGCAGCAGTACGCGTGGGAGCGGCGCATCGACGCGCTGGAGGACTTCTTTCAGCGGGTGGCCGCGTCGCGGCGGATGGCGGTCGCGGGGGAGCTTCCCGCGCTGCCATCGGCCGCCGCCAGCGGCTAGGATCGCGCGAGGCGGCCGATCGAAGTGTCCCAGTTCCCGTCACCATCCCTGGCACGCGAAGCGGTCACGTCCCGGCGCTACACGCTGGTGGTCATTGCCTGGAACGCCGGCTTCTTCTCCCATGTCAACCGCGTCGTCAATCATCTGCACCACACTCTCGGGCACGATGCAGATGCGCCGCTCGTGTAGTCGCGGTGCCTCGCCATGACGATGGGCTGGCGCGAGAGCGTGCTCGAGCCGGGAACCGCGGCGGTCGAGGGCGCGCCGCTCATCGGCGTGATCCCTGGCGAGGGCGTCGGTCCGGAGGTGATAGACGCCGCGCTCACGGTCCTGCGCGGTCTCCAGGACGCCGGCGCGCAGCGGGTGGAGGTCGAGCTCGGCGGTGCGGTTGGACTGGCCGCCGTGCAGGCGCATGGCTCGACGCTGCCACAGGAGGCGCTCGACTTCTGCGCGAGCGTGATCGAGCGGGGAGGGGGCGTCCTCAACGGGGCTGGTGGCGGGCGCTACGTCTACGAGCTACGCACGCGGCTCGAGCTGTTCTTGAAGATCATCCCGATTCAGGCGTGCAACGGACTCGCGCGGGCATCGCCGCTGCGCGCCGAGCGGCTCGCGGACGTGGACCTGCTGGTCGTGCGCGAGAACCTCGGCGGCGCTTACCAGGGCCGCTCTGAGCTCGTGAGGCGCGGCCCCTGGCGCGAGGCCCGTCACGAGCTGTGCTACGGCGAGCGCGAGCTGCGGCGCTTCCTGCGCGCCGCCGCGCGCCTGGCGAGCGCACGTTCGGGGCGGCTGACGGTGGTGGTGAAGGACGCCGGGCTCGATGCGTTCAGCGAGCTGTGGCGCGAGTGCGCCGAGGACGCCGCACGCGAGCACGATGTGGTCTGCACGGCCGTCGATGTCGATCTGATGGTCTACCGACTGCTCGAGCGTCCGGCTACGTTCGACGTGATCGCCGCGTCGAACCTGTTCGGAGATGTACTCAGCGATCTCGCTGCCGCGCTCGTCGGTTCACGCGGCATGTCCTTCGGGGCAAGCTTCACCCCACGGGGAGGAGGGGTCTATCAGACCAACCACGGGGCCGCTTACGACATTGCCGGCGAGGACCGTGCCAACCCCGCCGGCCAGGTGCTCTCGCTGGCGATGCTGCTGCGCGAGTCGCTCGGGATGGCACGTGAGGCGCGCGCGTGCGAAGCCGGCATACGTCGCGTGTGGGAGCAGGGCTACCGGACCGCCGACGTGGCTGACGCTGGCGATACCGTCGTGGGCACCGCTGAGCTCGCCTCGCGGATAGCCGCTGCCGCCGGCGCGGAGCTGGCGGCGGCGCTCCCACGGGTGTGAGCGGGGGTGAGCCGATGACGCGGCTGCTCCTGCTCGTCGATCTCCAGCGCGATTACCTGGCCCTGCCCGGGCTGGAGCCGGCGCCGGACGCCGTCGTCGCGCGTGCGCGGGAGCTGCTCGACGGCTTTCGCGCGCGCGGGCTGGCGGTGATCCACGTCTGGACGACCGTCTCGCGCGAGCACGACCGGCGCATGCGCCACTGGAAGCGCGAAGGGCTGTGGCGCTGCGAGCAGGGCACCCCCGGCCACCTGCCGGCGCCGGGGCTGGAGCCGCGCGAGGGCGAGGCGGTCGTGCACAAGAGCGGCTTCGATCCCTTCGCCGGCGGCGAGCTCGACAGGCTGCTGGACGAGCTTCGCGTCGGGTGTCTGGCGCTGGCGGGAGTGCACCTGCATGCGTGCGTGCGCGCGGCTGCGCTGGGCGCTCACGCGCGAGAATCGATAGAGGAGATCGTGGTGGCGGACGACGCGGTCACCAGCGACGATCCCGTGCACGCCGCCGCCACCCGGCGCTACCTCGAGCGCCGCGACGTCCGCTTCGCACCGGCCGCTGCGATTCTCGCCGGGCTCGACGCGTCCGCGCCCACCGCGCGCGTGGCGGCGCGCGCCGTCCCGGGCGACGCCCACGAGCGCGTGCGCGCGACGGCGGCGGGCTGCGCGGCGTCGGCGTCGGCGTGGCGCAGCCTCGGCGTGGAGGCCCGTGCCGGCGTGCTGGAGCGGGCGGCCGACCTGCTGGAGCCCGAGGCCGAGAGCCTGGCGGCGGCGCTCGCGGCCGACATCGGCAAGCCGGTGCGCTACGGCGCGATGGAGGTGAGGCGCACCGCGCAGATGCTGCGCGCGGTCGCCCGCCGTTGCCGGGCCACCGCGACGAGCGAGCTGCGCGCGCACGGCGAGCTGCGCAGGCGCCCGCACGGCGTGGTGGCGGCGATCACCCCGTGGAACAACCCGCTGTACATCCCGCTCGGCAAGATCGCGCCGGCGCTGGCGTACGGCAACGCCGTGCTGTGGAAGCCCGCCCCCGCTGCCCAGTCGATCTCCGAGCGCGTCGCGGCCACGCTGCAGGAGGCCGGCCTGCCGGCGGGCCTGCTGGGGCTCGTGGCGGGCGCTCGGCAAGAGGCGCAGCTTGCGATGTCCGACCCGGACGTGAGCGCCGTGACGGTGACCGGCTCCTCGCTCGCGGGCTTCGCCGCCCAGGAGATATGCGCGCGGCGGCGCATCCCCCTGCAGGCGGAGCTGGGCGGCAACAACGCCGCGATGGTGTGGGAGGACGCGGACCTGGAGCACGCGGCGAGGGAGATAGCGGAGGGCGCCTTCGCGCTCGCCGGGCAGCGGTGCACGGCGAACCGGCGCGTGGTCGTCCACCACGAGCGCCACGACGAGCTGCTCGAGCTGCTCGTGCGCGAGACGGCGGCGCTGCCGTGGGGCGACCCGCTGGACGAGGACACCCACGTCGGGCCGATGCTCGGCCCGGAGCAGCGAGAGCGCCTGGTCGAGGCGCTCACCCGGTCCGGCCTGCCCACGCGCGTGCCGCACGGGCGCACGACGCCGGCTGCGCCCGGCCGCGCGGGTGTCGTGGGAGGCGAGCGCCCCGAGGCCGTGGGGGCGCAGGGCGCCTGGTATCCACCGACGATCGTCTGCTGCGAGGACGCTGACAGCGAGCTGGTGCAGCGCGAGACGTTCGGCCCGCTGCTCGTCGTGCAGCGCGCCGCCGACTGGTCGCACGCGCTCGCGCTGGTCAACGGCGTCGAGCAGGGCTTGGCGGCGGCGCTGTTCAGCCGCTCCGAGGCGAGCGCCGCGCGCTTCCTGGAGGAGGCGCAGGCGGGCATCGTCAAGCTCAACCGCTCGACCGCCGACGCCGAGGTGGACGTGCCGTTCGGCGGCTGGAAGGCCTCCGGCGTCGGCCCGCCCGAGCACGGCAGCTTCGACGCGGACTTCCACACGCGAGCGCAGACCGTGTACCGGTGAGCTGGACCCTCGCCGACACCGCCCGCTCGATCCCCGCGGCGTTCGCCGAGCAGGCGCTGCGCCGCCCGCAGCGGACGGCGATCGACGGCACCTCGTGGCGGCCCACCTACGGCGAGCTGGAGGGCGCCGCCAACCGGCTCGCGCACGCGCTGCTCGAACGCGGCGCCGGCGCGGGCGCCCGCGTGGCGCTGCTGCAAGCGCACGACGCGCCGCTGGTCGCCTCCGCGCTCGCGGCGCTGAAGACGGGCGCGGCGCTGGTGATCCTCAACGCGAGCGACCCCCCGGCTCGCCTCGCGCAGCTCCGCCTGGACACCACGCCCGCGCTCGTGCTGAGCGACGATCGCCACCGGGCGCAGGCGCTGCGCGCGGGCTTCCGCGAGCAGGCGATCGTCGCGGTGGGCGAGCGCCTCGACGGCGCGCCGCATCCCCCGCCGTGCTACCCCATCGACCCCGACGCGCTGGCGCTGCTGCTGTGCACCTCGGGCTCCACCGGCAGGCCGCTGGCGGTCGAGCAGACCCACCGCAACGTGCTGCACAACGTGCTGCGCCACACCAACGGCCTGGGCCTGCGCGCCGACGACCGCATCTCGCTGCTCGCCTCGCCCAGCGGCGGGCAGGGCGCGGGGACACTGTGGACGGCGCTGGCGAACGGCGCCACGCTGTGCCCCTTCCCCGTGATGGATCGCGGCCTGGCGGGCCTGGCGGGCTGGCTGCGCGACACGGGCGTGACCGTGCTGATCGCCTCGGCCTCGCTGTTCCGCCACTTCCTGTCCACGCTGGACGGCCCGTGCCTGCCGGGCGTGCGCCTCGTGCGCGTCGGCTCCGAGCAGGCGTTCAGCGGCGACTACGAGAGCTGGCGCGAACACTTCTCGGCTGGCTGCCTGTTCGCCAACACGTACTCGTCCTCGGAGACCGGCGCGATCGCCCAGTGGCCGGTGGGCGCCGCGGAGCAGCCTGCGGACGGACGCCTGCCCGCGGGTCGCGCGACCGAGGGGACGGAGATCCTCGTGCTCGACGAGCACGGCGCCGAGCTGCCGCCGGGCACGGAGGGCGAAGTCGTTGTTCGCGCGCGCCATATCTCCCCCGGCTACTGGGGCGAGGAGGAGCTCACCGCGCGTCGCTTCAGCGCCGAGCCCGACGGCCTCAGGCGCTTTCGTACCGGCGATCGCGGCCGCCTCGACGAGCACGGCGTGCTGACCGTGCTCGCGCGCAGCGACGACGTGGTGAAGGTGCGCGGCAACCGCGTGTCGCTGGCCGAGGTGGAGACCGCGCTCAACCTGGTCGAGCAGGTCGCGGGCGCGGCCGTGGTCGCGGGCGAGTCTGCTCTCGGGGAGACGCAACTGCTGGCGTATGTCGTGCCGGCGTCGGATCCGGCCCCGAGCGTCGGCGACCTGCGCCGTGAGCTGCGCAGGCGGCTTCCCGACCACGCCGTGCCGAGCGCGTTCGTGCTGGTGGGGCAGTTGCCGCGCGGACCGCACGGCAAGGTCGACCGCGCGCAGCTCGCCCCGCCGGGACGCGAGCGCCCGCCGGCAGACGACGCGAGCACGAACGGGCTGGGCGGCGAGGAGCCTGTGGGCGAGGTCGAGGAGTTGATCGCCGGGCTGTGGGCGCGCGTGCTCGATCGCCCGCGGGTGGGACGCGACCAGGACTTCTTCGAGCTCGGCGGAGATTCGCTGGCCGCGGCCGAAGTGGCGCTCGCGGTGCACGCGGCGCTCGGCGTCGAAGTCGGGCTGCGCGCGTTCGCCGCCGTGCCCACCGTGGCGGGGCTCGCGGAGCTCGCCCTGCGGCGCCGGGCGAGCGCGGGGGACTCTGCGAGCCCCGCCGTGGAGGGAGCGCTGAGGGCGCGGGTGGGGACCGAGCCGCCGCCCGCCTCATACGCCCAGGAGCGCATCTGGAGCCTGTGCTCGACACCCCGGCAGAGCGCCGGCTACACGCTCGCGGCGGCCACGTCTTTGCGCGGGCCACTCGACGTGGACGCGCTGAGGGCGAGCATCGAAGGCATCGTCCGCCGCCACGAGGCCCTGCGCACGACGTTCGCCGCGAGCGAGGGCCAACTCCTGCAGATCGTGCATCCGCCGGCGGCCATGGAGCTGGCGCTGCACGACGCGAGCGCCGCCGCTGACCCCGCGGGGGAGGCGAGCTCGCTGCTCGCGCGGGCGGCGCAGACCCCCTTCGACCTCGAAACCGGACCGCTCCTGCGCGTCGCGCTTGTGCGGCTCGCGCCCGACGATCACCAGCTCCAGCGGGTCAACCACCACATCATCTCCGACGGGTGGTCCTGGCGGGTGTTCATGGAGGAGCTCGCCCGCGGCTACGAGGCCCACGTCCGCGGTGAGCGCTCTGCGGTTGGGGAGCTCGCGCTCCAGTACGGCGATTTCGCAGCCTGGCAGCGCCGGCGCACCCAGCCGGGCTCGCCGCGCCGCGCCGAGCTGCTGTCGTGGTGGCGCGAGCTGGCCCAGTGGGAGGCGACCCCCGCGCCGTTCGAGCGCGAGCGGATTCACGAGGACGCGAGCGCCGCCGAGGCACGCATCCACTGGGGGCTGCCCGATGAGCTAACGAGCGCGCTCGCGCTGCTCGGGCGCGAGACCGGGAGCACCCACTACATGGTCCGCCTCGCCATCTTCACTGCGCTCCTGAGCGCGACGAGCGCAGCGCAGCGGCTGCTGATCGGGGCGTACGCGACCACCCGCGGACACCCCGAGACGCGCACGATGTTCGGCTGCTTCACCCATCTCGTGCCGCTGCGCCTCGCCTGCGCGGGCGAGCCGACCGTCGGCGCGTGGCTCGCGCGTGTGCGCACGGCGGTGCTCGACGCCAGCGAGAACGCCGAGCTGCCCTATGAGCACGCCACCGAGGAGCTGGCCCGCGAAGGCGTGGCGCTACCGCAGGTGCGGGTGCTGTTCGCCCCCTCCGAAGCCCATCCCGCCAGGCGCTTCGCGGGCATCGAGTCGACTCCCTGCGAACACAGCCTCGAGCACTACATGCCCTCCGGCTTCAGCTTCATGGTGGACCGCGACCACGAGGGCGAGGGCTGCCGCACCGACTTCGACGCGAGGGTCTACGAGCCCGCGCTGGTGCGCGCGTTCACGGAGCGCTACCGGCGGCTGGCGGGCCTCTTCTGCGGCGACCCCGGGCGGCCGCTGGGCGAGCTCGTGGCGGACAGCGCGCAGGGGGGATGAGCCAGCAGCTCGCGTCGGCCCCGCTCGTCGCGCTCACTGCGCGCGCGTAGGAGACCCGCTAGACGCGCCCACCCGCCGCCGAGGCGAGTGTCGGCGACTGCTCGCGGTACCACGCGATCGTCTCGCGCAGTCCCTGCTCGAGCGGGATCGCGGCTTGGAAGTCGAAGCGCTCCGCGGCGGCCGTGGTGTCCAGACGCCGGCGCGGCTGGCCGTCGGGGCGGGTGTGATCCCAGTCGATCTCGCCGGTGAAGCCCATCAGCGAAGCGAGCAGCTCCGCGAGCTCACGGATCGTGATCTCGCGGGCGGCGCCGACGTTCACCGGCTCGGGCTCGGCGTAGCGCTCCGTGGCGAGGACGATCGCTCGAGCACAGTCCTCGACGTGCAGGAACTCACGGGACGCCTCCCCGGTGCCCCAGCAGGTGACGTGCTCGGCACCCGTCTCGATGGCCGTGTGGAAGCGTTCGATCAGCGCCGGGATCACGTGGCTGGAGGACGGCGAGAAGTTGTCGCCGGGCCCGTACAGGTTGACCGGCATCAGGTAGACCCCGGGGAAGCCGTACTGCTTGCGGTATGCCTGGAGCATCGTCAGCAGCGCCTTCTTGGCGATCCCGTACGGCGCGTTCGTCTCCTCCGGGTAGCCGTCCCACAGCGAGTCCTCGCGGAAGGGAACGGGCGTGTCGCGGGGGTAGGAGCAGACGGTGCCCACCTGCACGAACTTCTCCACGACCTGCAGGCGCGCGGCCTCGATCAGGTGCAGGCCCATGGCCATGTTCGCGTAGAAGAAGCGCCCCGGCTGGGACTGGTTGGCGCCGATGCCGCCGACCTCCGCGGCGAGATGAACCACCACCTCGGGCCGCGCCTGTGCGAGCAAGCGCGATACGGCGGTCGCGTCCGTGAGGTCGTGCTGGGCCCTTCTGGGCACGGTCAGCTCCGCGCCTCGTTCCTCCAGTAGACGGCATACAGGCGTGCCCAGAAAGCCCGCCCCCCCGCTGACGAGCACGCGCCGCCCGCTCAACTCCATCGCCGAAATATACGGCCCCTACGATGTGAGGTCCGTGAGACGCGACGAACAGATGCACCTGGCGGCGATCCTCGTGGACTGCGCCCACCGCCTCGAGGAGGGCAGCCCTCCAGAGCTGGTCGCCGAGCGCCTGATCGAGATCGAGCACGCCCTGCGCGAGGACGTCAAGCGCCGCGAGCGGCGCGCCCCGCTGGCGCTGGTGGAACAGTGGGCGAGCCCACGGCTCGGCCAATTGCGCCATCACGCGCCCGTGGTGCTGCGCGTGCCGCCGCGCTACCTGCGCACGCAGCCGCCCCCCAACCCGCCCACGATCTCGATCGTCACCCCCTCCTACGAACAAGGTCGCTACCTGACGCGGACGCTGTGCAGCGTGCTCGACCAGCACTACCCACGGCTGCAGTACGTCGTCCAGGACGGCGGCTCGAGCGACGAGACGAAGGCGGTGCTGGAGCGCTTTGCGGGCTCGCTGCACCACTGGGCAAGCGAACCGGACGGCGGGCAAGGCGACGCCATCAACCGCGGCTTCGCGCACACCGACGGCGAGGTCATGGCCTACCTCAACTCCGACGACATGCTCCTGCCCGGCTCGCTCCCCTACGTCGCCCGCTATTTCGCGGCTCACCCGGATGTGGACGCCGTGTACGGGCACCGCGTGCTGATCGACGAGCAGGACCGCCAGATCGGTTGCTGGGTACTGCCGCCGCACGACCCGCGCACGCTCGCCGTGTCGGACTTCGTGCCCCAGGAGACGCTCTTCTGGCGACGCTCCATCTGGGAGCGCACGGGCGCTCGCATCGACACCAGCCTTCGCTTCGCCATCGACTGGGACCTGCTGCTGCGGATGCAGGAGGCAGGCGCGAAGATGGTGCGCCTGCCCCGCTTCCTGGGCGCCTTCCGGGTGCACGAGGAGCAGAAGACCGCGCGCCAGCAGATCCTCTGCAGAGAGGAGACGAAGCTGCTGCACGAGCGCGTGCTCGGGCGAGCGATGTCCGAAGAGGAGACCCACGCGCACGTCCAGGGCTATCTACGCAGGCACGTGCTCCACCACACCGCCCATCGGCTGGCCGAGCGTCTGCCGCTGGAGCGCATTGCGGTGCGCACGGTGCCCCCCGATGAGGCGCCGCCAACGTCAGCGTTCGACCGCCGTTAGGGCGTCGACGGGACTTCCCCTTTGCCTCCCTGCATCCCGCGGCGTTACAGGTCCTCGGCGATGTGCGGCGCCTGGCGGTTGAAGTACCAGAAGCCGAGCACGAAGATCGCCGCCACGAGCCCCAGCGGCTCCAGCAGCGCCGCCCAGCTGCCCATCACCTGTCCGGCGCTGAGAACGGCGTGGTTGATCATCGCATGGCGGAGCTGCTGAAAGACGCTCACGAGCGGATTGAGCGTGTAGATGTGGTAGAGGAATTCGCGCGTCGGTCCGTGTCCGAGCAGTTCGCTGCGCACCTTTTCCACCGGGATGATCACCGGCGAGGCGTAGAACAGGATCTGGCTGAACACTTCCCAGATCGGCTGGATGTCGCGGAAGCGCACGAACAGCGCAGAGAGCAGCATTGCCATGCCGGTGCCGAACACGACGAGCATCGCGATGATCAGCGGCAGCTCCAGCCAGCTGAGCATTGGTTGCACTCCTGCGACGAGCGCGAAGATCATTACCACGACCAGGTTCAGGCCCAGGTTGAACAGCGCCAGCAGCACAACGGAGATCGGTATCGCCAGCCGCGGGAACTGGATCTTGCGAACGAAGTTCTCCCGATCCACCACGCTGCGCACGGCGCCGCTGGTAGCTTCGCCGAAGAACGTGAACAGCACGATCGAGCCGAGCAGCTGCACGCCGTAGAACTTCCCTGCGGGCCCGGGCGCCTTGTTGACATCAAGGATGACGACGAAGAACACATACAGGACGCCGAACAGCAGCAGTGGGCGCATCACCTGCCACACGTAGCCGAGCACCGAGCCGAAGAACTTCAGTTTGAATTCGCTGCGCGCGATGTTGTACGTCAGGTGCCAGAAGCGCGGCCAGCTATCGCTGAGCGCGCGCGGGCCGCGGATCGGCTGTCCGGCCGGGTGGATCGGCGCTCCGGCGGGCGGGGAGAGCGCGGGCGCGCTCATTGGCGATCACCCGCCGCCTGGGCCTTGCTCGGCACGTCTGCCTCCCAGCGCCTGACGTTGGTCTCGACGGGTATCTCGACCATGCCGCCGCTGGCGGTCACGCCGGAGACGACGAACGACAGGCCGCCGGCGTAGCGGTCGATGACGTCCAGGCCTTCCCCGCGGTGGGTGATCGTGAGCACCGGGTGGTAGCGCCCGGGGGCGAGCATGTTGTGGAACGAGAACGCAAACAGTGCCCGCTCGCCCGGGCGGAAGCTGCCCGTCTCCTCCTGGTCTACGCGCGGTCGTCGCCACCACGACGGGTTGGCGCTGCTCGTTCAGCAGCGACATGCTCACCGCCGGATCGAGCACGTCGGCGTTGAACGTCACCAGCACCTTCAGCGTCAGCGGCTCGGCCTGCGGCGCCACCGTTCGTCGCTCGTTCGGGTCATCGCCGAGCCACACGTCGCTCACGCGTGCGGCGCCGTCGCCCATGCGCGCGCTGCCCACGCCGTCGTCCGCATGGCCGACGGCCCGCCCGAAGGCGAGCTCCAGATAGCGGTCGGCGACGTCGCGGGGGTCGCCGACGCTGACGATCTCGCCGCGCTCGAGCAGCATCGCGCGGTGGCAGAAGCGGGTCACGGCGCCCATGTCGTGCGTGACGAAGATGATCGTGCGGCCTTCGTCGCGCATCCGGTTGAACACGTCGAAGCACTTCTGCTGGAAGGCCGCGTCGCCGACCGCGAGCACCTCGTCGATCAGCAGGATCTCCGCGTCGACCTGGATCGCCACCGAGAACGCCAGGCGCACGTGCATCCCCGAGGAGTAGTTCTTGAGCTTGAGATCCTGGAACTCCTCCAGTTCGGCGAACTCGATCACGCGCTCGAAGCGCGCGCGCGCCTCGCGCGGGGAGAGGCCGAGCATGATGCCGTTGAGCGTCGACGTTCTCGTAGGCGGCGAGGTCGGGGTTGAAGCCGACGCCGAGCTCGATGAACGTGGACATGCGCCCGTTGCACCAGATCCGCCCCTGATCTGCGCGGTAGATCCCCGCCAGGCACTTCAGCAGCGTGCTCTTGCCGCTGCCGTTGCGCCCGACGATGCCGAAGAACTCGCCCGGCTGCGACCGCGAAGGAGATGTCCTTCAGCGCGTACAGCTCCTCGTGGCGCGAGCGGCGCAGCGGGTGAAGGGCGCGCTCCTTGAGCGTGTGGCTGCGCTCCTCGGGGATCTTGAAGCGCTTGTGCACGCCCTCGGCGGCGAGCACGGGACGGGCCGGCGAGAGCTGTCCGCTCGAGCGTATGGCGATGCTGAATCGGAGGGTACGGTAGCGGCGGGATCGCGGGCGCGCGACGGACAGCTAGGCGCGCGAAGAGCGACGGCCCAAACAGGGGGCGGCTCAGCGTCGGGATGCGCGCTCAGCGCGAGCAACGCCCGCTGCAGACCCTCGGGCAGCGCTCCGCGCGGGCCGATCAGGCCGAGGCCGAAGCCGACCTCCGCGTTCAGCTCGTCGTACATGCGCTGGGCGTGTTCGCGCTCGCGCACCAGCTGCGCCGCTTCGAGCTCGTGCTCGACGCTCAAGCGGCGTTCGCGCTGGACGGCGTCGCGGCTGAGCGTGGCCGCGTCGCGCACCGGCGCGAGGGCCGCCTGACGGTAGATCTCCACCATCGCGCTCGCCGCCTCCATCCAGCTCAGCTCGCGTGCCGCCGCGGCCAGCGCGTCCACCTGGCGGGCGCGCACAGCGGGGTCGCTCAGCAGCGCGTGCACGGCGGCGGCGCTCGCGCTCTCGTCCCACGGGACGATCGCCGCGGTTCCCGCGGGCGTCTCCTCGGCCAGCGAGGCCATGGGCGCGAACACGCACGGCACGCCGGCGAGGGCCGACTCGAACGGCACGAGGCCGAACCCCTCGTACACCGACGGGTACACGACCGCGCCGGCGTGCCCGAGCAGCCATGCCTTCTCCTGCTCGCCGACCGCCCCCAGCTCCACCACGTTCCCGCGCAGCTCGTCGTGCTCGTGGAGGAACGCGCGCTCCAGATCGAGCGATGACCCCATCGGGATGTGCGTGCCGGCGAGCACCAGGCTCCCCTGCCAATCGTGGCGTTCGCGCAGCGCCGCCAGCAGACGCAGCGCGAACAGCCTGTTCTTGTGGCGGAAGTCCGTGCCCAGGCACAGCAGAAAGCCGTCCGGTTGCGAGTCCTCGCTGCTGGCGGGGGCCTCCGTCCCGGCACTGCCGCGGTGCGCCTCCAGCGCGGCCGGGCGCAGTGGCTCCGCCGCGGTGCGGTGGTCGAGCCCGGGTGCCACCACCCTGATGCGGGCATCCTCGACCAGCCCGTCGGAGAGCAGCTCGCGGCGCGTGTGCTCGGAGAACACGACCACCCGCTCGGCCGCGGAAAGGCCGTGGCGGCTCGCGCGGCGGTAGTCCTGCCAGGCGTCCTCGTCGGCGAAGTAGCCGGGGTTGCGATAGGCGATCAGGTCGAGCTGGCTGAGCACGAAGCGCTCGCCCAGCGCCAGCGCCAGCGCGACGTCACCTGGCGAGAACGTCTGCTGCGGGCGGTGGAAGACGGTGCTCCTCGGCGTGGTCGCCTCGAGCTCCTCGGCCGCCAGGATCTCGGTCGCGGGCAGATCGCGCAGCAGCTCGAGCGTCGCGCGATCGATTCGCTCGGTGCGTACGAGCAGGCGCAGGCGCAGCCGCTGGGTTTGCGCGAGCGCGAGGATCAGCTCGAGGATGTGCACCTGCGTGCCCGTCACGGCGCCGTCGAGCGCGCGCGCGTCGAGCGTCACGTCCATCCGCTCCCGCGGTCCCTGCGCCGCCTCCAGGGCGAGCGTGAGCACGCTCGAGTCGGCGAGCGCGCGGCGCTGTGGCAGGTGCGGGTAGCGCTCGGCCAGCGCGACCGGCAGCGTGTCGGTGCCCGTGTCGCCAATGGGCGCGAGTCGCTGCACGACGACGTCGTCGGCGGCGATGTGGGCAAGCCCCGACAGCAGGCAGCGCTCGGCGAAATCGACCTCCAGCGCCCAGCGCAGGTCGAGCCCCTGGTCGAGCCCGCCGACCAGCTCGAGCGCCTCTCGGCGTATGTACACGCAAGGCCCGGCCGCCCCGCGCAGGCGCGGGCGCAGCCTGAGCGTGTGCGCGGCCAGGGTCTCGCTGACCTGCTCGAAGCCTTCCGTGGGAGCGTCGCCCTCACAGAGCGCGAGCGGCGTGCCGACGTCCGCCAGCGCGCTGGCGGTGGCAGTGTTGGAGTCGGCCCGCGCGGCGTCGCGCATGCGCTCGAGCCAGCCGCCCGTCACGCGGCACGGCTGGCGCAGCAGGGCGACGTCCGCGGGCCGCACGAGGGCCAGGGCACGATCCACGGCCGCGGTCGTCGCGTCGCGTGGCAGGCCGTCGTCCGGCGGCGCCGGCGTGCCTGGGCCGTCATTCGGCGAATCGCCCCCGGGGTAGCTAAGCCACAGCCGACGCTCACCGCCGATCGGCTCGTCGAGCAGCCGGCCGAGCTCGCTCTCCCGGTCGAGCGGGGCCATCAGGACAGCGACGATCGGCACGTCCGGCGGGGTGTGGGCGAGCAGCGACTCGAGGCAGCGACAGGCGCGGGCGTCGACGTCGGAGGGCGCCACCACCACACAGGGATCGCCCCTGGCGAGATCGTGCCGGCTGGTCCGCGTCAGCTCCTCAGCTGTCATTGGGATCGCGGCCGGCGCGGGCGAGCTCGGTACCAGGCGCGCCGCAGCGGGCCGCTCCAGCGCACCAGGCGACTGCCGCGCAGGGATTCGAGCGCCGCGCCCGCGGTGGCCAGCTCGGCTTGGTGTGTGGCCAGCTGCCGCTCCAGCGCGGCCGTCTCGGATCGCGCCTGCGCCAGCGCGTGGCGGTGCTCGTCGAGCTCCAGGAGTGCGCCCAACGCCCTGGTGAGGAACGAACGCGTCGCCGGTCCGTCGGGGCGATCCGCCGGGGGCGGGCGTTCGGGCCGGACCGCCATGAAGTCCTCGAGGCGCCGATCGAGGACGACGCTGCCCTGCTCCACCGCACATCTGAGGGCGGCGTCGTCCAGCAGCGCATCGTCGTAATACTGGCGCAGGCCGCCCTCGCGGTGGATCGTCAGGAGCTTCAGCTGGTCGCGACCGACCTCGGGAGAGCGATGCTCGAGCTTCTCATAGCCGGTTCCCGTCTGGAGCACCTTGCGCTCGAACTGCTCATAGCTGCGCATCGGGAAGTGGAAGATCTCGAGCAGCTCGCCGGCCGGCGCCGGCCTCAGATCGGCGCCTGAAATCGAGTGGTTGCCCGGCGCGACCACGATGTCCGGGTGAGCACGGTGGGCCACCTTGGGCTCGAGCGGACCGCCCTCGCCGTTCAGCGACCGCGCGTCGCGGTAGAGCAGCCGGGAGGCGAAGGGGCCCGCGCAGTCGGGCCGAGGCAGGAAGTTGCGCCGCTGCACCTCGATCTGGCCGTAGTCCGCGGGGATCGAAGCGAACACGTCCCGCAGGCTGCCCGACAGCGGCCACCAGAACTCATCGGCGTCGTTGTGGATCACCCAGTCGGCGCCGTGACGCGAGAGCGCGAGCCGCGCCATGCGCGTCACGCGAACGCCCTGATGGTGCTCCTCGCCGTCTTCGCGCAGCACTTCGGCCACGCCCGCCCGCTCGTACGGTCGCAGGAGCTCGGCGGTCCCGTCAGACGAGCCGTGATCGGTCACGATCACGAAGTCCACTCCCTGAGCCAGGTGATAGTCGAGGTTCGCCTCGACGATGTCGGCCTCGTTGCGCACGAGCAGCGTCATCACCAACTTCATGCGAGACGACGGCTCATGCAGCGCCCGGGGCCCCCAGGAGCTGCGGGAAGCGCGCCTGCATCAAAGCCCAGATCGCGGGCGTGCCGGTCTCGGCGCAGCTCCCGGCGCGGGGCATGGGGCTCGGGGTCCGCCGATGCCAACCAAGGACCTGGGGCACGAGCACCCCGTGGTCGCCGGCCTCCGCGCATTGGCACCACAGGTGGAAATCCTCCCACCCGGCCAGGCGCGGGTCGGTCGCGTAGCCGCCGAGCTCCAGCAGCCGCTCGCGCCGGATGAGCGCCATCGCATCGATCCAGTTGCCGCTCTTCAGCCGCTCCGGCTCCCACGGCAGCGAGCTCAGCAGCTCCACAGGAGCGTCCCCGTCGAAGGCCGCGACCATCGCGTAGGAGAAGGTGGCCCGCCGATCCGCGTCGAGCGCGTTCACCAGACGCTCCAGGGTGGAGGGGTAGATGCCGCCGTCGGCGTCGAGGATGAACACGTACTCGCCGCGCGCACGCGCGGCCAGGGCATTGCGCGAGTCGGCGAGGCCGCGGCCGGCCGGCCGGCGCAACAACGCCGCCGGCAGCCACGGGTGGTCGTCGAGGAAGCCTCGCACCGCAGTGACGGACCGCCCGTCGGGGGCGTCGTCGAGGATGAGCGTCTCGAGCTCACAGCCGCGGGACGCGGCGACGCTGGCGAGCGCCTCGACCGCGTCGCCCTCGCGAGCGTGGATGGTCATCGCGACGGTCACCCGCGGCGTGGCCGCGGCGTAGGCGGGGGTCCGGGCGCGGATCCCCCCGCCGAGGCGGCCGCCCGAGACCCGGTGGGAGATGCCGCGCAACAGACGATGCGGCTCACTCGCCCGGATCGACGTGGCGCCTGCGGTCTCCTCGGGCTCACGCGCCTGGATCGACGTGGCGTCTGCGGTCTCCTCGGGCTCACGCGCCTGGCGAGCTGACGCCGCGCGGGCGACGGAGGCCGGGTCCGGCGTGTCGAGCGGTTGCAGGGGCAGCTCCGCGGCGAGCTCGGCCAGCTGGCGGGCGGCGTGGCCCATCGGCAGCTCCCTGCGGACGAAATCGTAGGCTTGCTCTCGCAGCCGCCGCAGCTCCTCGGGTTGCTCGAGCAGGCGGTCGGCGACGAGCGCGATGCTGTCGGCCCCAGCCGTCACGAAGTGCTCGCCCGGGACCAGTGGCTCAGGGTCGAGACAGGGCTCTGAGACCACCACGCACCCGTTGCAGATGGCCTCCAGGAAGCGCATCCACTCCAGCGCGCGAGAGGTGGTGCGGTGCAGGTTGAGCAGGATCCGCGCCGAGCGCAGACGGTCGTACTTCTCGGCGCCGCGCAGATAGTCCGGCCGCGGGCGTCGCCTCGGCTCCAGGGGGGGAACCAGGAACTGGCACTCGCGCCTCCACAGGTGGCGGCCGCAGCCACCGAGGAGCGGATCGCGCCGCGAGTCGGCGGCCCCGAGGTAGAGCACGTCGATCTGGCGCTCCGCACTCGTATCTCCCAGCCAGCTGTCCCACAGCGAGGTGTAGCCCAGCTGAAGGTGCTCGCAGCGGGTCCCCAGCCGTCGCAGCTCGGCCGCGCTGGCGCGGTTGATCGACATCGCGGCGGCGAACTGGGGAACGAGCTGGCAGGTCGCCTCGAACCACTCCGTGCCGGGGTTCTCCGTGCACAGCGCGATCGTTCGTGCGCGCTGCCCCGCGTCGGGGAACCCCCGTGGGTCGCCCCAGGCGTGGAACTCGTGCGGAATCGTGACGTACACGCCCCCGTCGTGAAGCGGGGGGAACTCGTCGAAGGCGAAGTCGACGGCGTGCCCCGCCGCGGCGGTCGCCGCGGAGACGGCCGAGAGCAGCTCGGTCATGAAAGGGCTGCCCCGTCGCGTGCTCACGAAGCAGAAGCGCATCAGCTCTCGTGAGAGCTCTCGTCGGGCATGCGCGACATGACCGCCACGGTGGGGCCGCGAACGAATTCCGCGTCGCTCAGCCCAAGCGCGTCTTCGACGCGCTGAGGCGGGGTCGAGCGCAGTTCGCTGCGCAGCAGCTCCAGCATGCCGGCCGGCATTCCACGCTCGCGAGCCTCCGCGGACTCCGTCAGGCGGGCGAGAACGTCGAGTCGCGAGGCGCCGCGCTGCAGATCGCGCATTGCGAGGGCTCCGTGCTCCGGGTCGGGGGTGCGCCCGAGCGTCCACTGGTAGGCGGCGTGGACGAACGCGCGATCCGGGAGTGTCCAAGCTCGGCGCAACTGCACCGGCGCCCAGGCCGCCAGTCGCCGCCGGAACCTGGCGAGCGTGTCCGGCTGGATGCCGCGCTCGCGCGCCTCCGCGGAGCAGAGCGCGCCTTCGAGCAGATGGTGGCGGGAGTGTCCGGCGGAGATGTGCGCCTGCCAGACGGCGCGAGTGTGCTGATCGGGCTCGCGGCCGAGTGCGGCACGGAAGACCACGTCGGCGAAGCGGGCCGCGGGAGCCTCCCACACCCCGACGATCGCGGCGACGAGGTCGAACGGATAGCTGGCGCCATCGAGCAGGTCGGCCGCGGTCTGGCGTGCGGATGCCGGGTCGATCCCAGCGACGCTCTGCAGCGCATCGGCGAGCTCGTCTATGTGCACGGGCTCGCCGTTTCGATGGGCCTCGCCAGGGCTGGGGAGCAGTCGCGCTCTCGCCGGAAAGCGACCGTCGAGCGAGCAGATGAGGCTCTCGCGGCCCACGAGAGAGGTCAGGACCGTGTCGACCGGCCCATATCGATGCAGACGCTGCACCTCCTGGTAGTAGGCGGCGGCGGCGTAGAGATCGAGCGCGACCGGCTCATCGGCGAGAGCCGCCAGAGCGCGGTCCTGTACCTGCACGTCGTGAGTCCAGACGGCTCCGTCGAACTCGACGACGTTCTGGCCGGCCCCCCCGCGGAAGAGATGCACCTCGTGACCCTGTGCCGCGAAGCGGCGCGCCAGCCGGTCGGCCTCCGGCCTCTCGCCGTCAACGTCCCGACCGGCCGTGCGCGCGGGCGAGAGCACGCAGACGCGCAGTTGCCCCTCGACACATGTCAGTCGCGGGTATGGCTTGAAGCTGGCGGTAGGGCGCGCCGGCGAGACGCGGTCGTTCGGGCCCGCGGCCAGCGCGCATTCCCGGCCGGACTCGAGTCCCTGCTCGAGGCGCCTCATGAAGTGCTCGAGTTCCGTGGCCGAGAAGCGCCCGGCCGCTCGGGCATCGAGGGCGGCTTGACGGAGCTCCTGCGCAAAGGGGAACAGCGATCGCTCCGCCTCGGTCGGGGAGGACCCGTGCCGGAAGGCAAAACAGGTGCGCCCCTGGGCGATCGCGAAGGGATCGTAGATGAGCCCGTCGGCGCGGCGCACAGGGCTTGCAAGGCAACGGTGGTGGACGGGGGCGCCGGCGAGCGGCACGAGCAGTGCGCCCGCGTCGATCATCCGCAGGCATATGTCCACATCGTCGTACAGGTACACGAGCTGCTCGTCGAAGCCACCGATCGCGACCAACGCCTCCCTGCGGAAGCTCATGTTGGTCCCCTGCAGATACAGGAACGGGTCTGCCCCCGGGATCGTTTCGCGCGCGGAGGGCGCACGGCGCTCGAAGCTTGGCCGCCCGAGCCTGTCACAGAGCGCGTACTCGTACTGCGGCTGCATCCCGGTGCTGTCGAGCACGATGCCCCCCGCACCTGCCACGCGCTCGTCCTCGTAGGCGACTGCCAGCTCCGTCAGCCAGCGTGGCTCCGGCACCGCGTCGTCGTCGACGAACGCCACCACCTCACCGCTGGCTGCCGCGACCCCGAGGTTGCGCGATCGCGCGAGGTTTGCCTCTGGGCAGCTCACGCGTCGCACCCAGCGATGCTGCTCGGTGGCGATCCGGCCCCAGCCGACCTCCGAGGGCCCCTCGACGACGACCACCTCGAAGTCGCGGTGGCGCTGGAACCGAAGCGCCGCGAGCGTCAGGCGGAGGCTGTCCGCACGGTGAAGTGTGCTGATGACGACGCTGATCCTCATTGCCTCAGCGTATTCCGAATGCTGAACGACCGCCTTGCACGATGCGGCCCCACGTTACGCGTGCGTGAGGGCGTGCCGCAGTATGCCTCAACCGTCTTTCCACGCGAAGAACCCCGGCTTCCTGGTGCCGTCGGTTTCGATCAGGCCCCCGTAGCTGACGGGCGGTTCGTCGTAGAGGTGGATCCAGCCGACCGCGTAGACGCTCGGAAGCGCCTCGGCGACCTGCAGCCCTGCCGTGATCCACTGGGCCTGTGCTTCGGGCGTCAGGTAGTAGTCGAACTCCTCGTCGGGCGCCGTTGGGATCGTCCACTCCGAGAGGAACAGCTTCGGATCGGGGTTGCCGGGGCGCCCGAGGTAGCGATCGACCAGCGCGGAGAGCCGTCCCAGGTCGGAGAAGTCGATCTCCTGTTCGGGCGAGGGCGGGTTGGCGAGGCCCGGTTTACGCAGGAAGGTGAAGGGGTTGTGGCCGTACATGTCGAGCCTCGGCGGCCTGCCGTCGGGCAGGCGCAGGTTTTCGATCCACTGCTGGGTGGAGATGTCGCCGGTGGTGTAGGTCATCCCGCCGATCACGATGTTGGCGCGACTGACGCTCTTCAGCGCGCCGTAGGCGGCGTCGAGGATGCGCGCGTAGACATGGGGAGCTAGACGCTGTGCGGCGTCCAGCTTGGCGAAGGGCTTTGCGGGGACGAGGGGCTCGAAGTCAGGCCCGCGTGACGGCTCGCCCCAGATCATCCACAGGTGCACCGAGGGGTAGCGCCGGCTGGCGGCGATCGCGAAGTTGGCGTAGTCCTGTGGGTGCAGCGGCGCCCAGTTCCAGGGCTTGCCGCCGTTGGCCCACGTGGGCGCGCCGATGATCTGCAGGGCCACCTGGATGTGGTAGCGCCCTGCTTCGGCCACGGCGCTGGTGACCCCGCTCGGCCAGACGTAGGCGGGGTCGCTGGGGTTACGTGGACTGCCGGGGTGGCTCGTCGCGATCGAGGCCCAATCCAGTTTTTCCTCGTAGATCCTCACGCCTAGCTCCCGATAGACGGGAAACCGGGACACGCCGTCCACAGTTGCTGGTCCCCAAATCGCCTTCAGCGCGGTGTGACCCCAGCTTGCAGGAGCAGCCAACGCAATCGCCACCAAACCGACTACGGCCGTGGCGACTACCCGGCAGCGACTCATCATCGCATGTCGCGCGCGGAAGAAGACCGCGCAGCTGACGAGCTAAGCGCCCACTCCCACTGGGCGGCCAGACCCTCTTGTATCGACGTTTGCGGCATGTAGGAAATTCTGACTCGAGCCTCATCGATCGCTGCTGCAGTATCACGTATATCTCCCTTTTGAGGGTCGAGCAGTCGTCTCTCAATTCTCTTGCCACTGATCTCGCTGATCGTGTGCACCGCATCGGCTAGAGAGATCCGCGAACCACCCCCGATGTTCATGACCGCACCGCCGAGTCCGGATACCACAGCCGCGGCTTGAGTGGCGGCGACAACGTCGGCAACAAAGGTAAAATCACGTGTTTGCCTACCGTCGCCGTAGATGTCGACCGGCTGGTCACTCAAGACTGCCGTGCAAAAGCGCGAGAAGGCCATGTCGGGTCGTTGTCTGGGGCCGTACACCGAGAAGTATCGAAGCGCGACGGTTTCGACCCCGTAGCTCTGTCTATAGATGAAGCACAGATGCTCGCCATCCAACTTCGTCAGCCCGTAAGGAGAGCGGGGAGCCGGGGTGGTGCGCTCAGGGGTAGGAAATACCAATGGCTCTCCGTAAATCGACGAGGACGACGAGTAGACGAAGCGCTTGCCCGGGTGCAGCTTGGTCGCCTCGAGCAGGTGTTGTGTCGCTAGGACGTTGTTGCGCACGTAGGCCTCGAAGCGCTGGCCCCAGCTGGGACGTACGCCCGGCTCGGCCGCCAGGTGACAGATCACGTCGGATTCCTCGACCAGATCATGGACTGCTCCGCGCGCAAGGTCGATGGGTACGAACTCGAAGCCATCCCAGTCGCGAGCGATCGCAAGGTTGCGCAGCTTCGCGTCGCGTGCGTAGTTGTCGTTGAAGCAGTCGACTCCGAGCACCTCGTGGCCTTCCGCGAGGAACGCCTCGGTAAGGTGGGAGCCGATAAAGCCCGCGCAACCGGTGATCAAGGCCCGCATTGGCGGCCATTATCGCTCAATCGGCAACGACGATGCGTAGACGTTAGCCTGCTGCCTATGAGATCCGGCTCGCCCTCCACCAGACCCATTCGGGTCTTGCGCATCATCGCTCGCCTGAACGTCGGAGGTCCGGCGATCCAGGCGATCAACCTCACGAGACGACTGGAGCCGCTCGGCTACCAAACGGTCCTACTTCGCGGGCAGGAGGGCGCGACGGAAGGCTCGATGGACCACCTCGCCGAGGCTCTGGGTGTCGCACCCGTCCGCACGAAAGGGCTGCGACGCGAGCTAGGGGTGCACGACGTGTATGCCCTCTGGCATGTGATGCGCTGGATCTGGCGCTTTCGACCGGATGTCCTACATTCGCACACCGCCAAGGCGGGAGCGCTCGCACGGCTGGCGTCCTGGCTGCTTCCGAGTGAGCGACGGCCTCGGGTTGTCGTGCATACATTCCACGGCCATGTTTTCCAGGGTGAGTTCTCTGAGCGAGCTTCGCGCCTGTTCGTCCGGCTAGAGAGGTGGTTGGCTCGCCGGGCGACCTGTGTAATCGCCGTTTCAGAGGAGGTGGCAAATGATCTCGTGAGCCTTCGCGTGGCACCTCCTGAGAAGGTAGAGGTAGTGCGCCTGGGGTTCGACCTTTCGAGCTTTACGATAGGCGGCCGAGAGCGGGATGAAGCACGCCGGCTCATTCGCGAGCGCTTTGGGGTTCCACAGGACGCGCTTGTCGTGACGTTGATCGCACGGGTGGTCAAGGTCAAGCGTGTGGATAGATTCATTGACATGGCAGTCCGACTGGCCGAGCTACGAAACGATGTCTGGTATCTCGTCGTCGGAGATGGAGACCGCCGGATTGAATGCGAGAGGTCTACCGCCGCCAGCGCGCTGGGTGAGCGACTCGTATGGACTGGTTTTCAGCGGGACATAGCCTCGATCTGCTGTGCGAGCGACGTCGTCGCGCTCACGTCGGACAACGAGGGCACGCCGGTCTGTCTGATCGAGGCTCAGGCAGCGGGAGTACCGGTCGTGACGACGAGGGTCGGCGGGGTGCAGACGGTCGTCGCCGACGGGCAGACTGGCCGAATAGTGGGACAGGATGCGGGCGAACTTGCGGACGCTGTCGGCTCGCTGCTCGACGATCCGGAGTTGCGCCAAAGAATGGGCGAGCAGGGTCGTCGGCGCTCGGTCGAAACATTTTCCATCGACCGCCTGGTCGCTGACATCGCGGACCTGTACGAGCGACTCCTGCTTGAGTTTGCGCCCGTTGTATAGATGCGCACGCTGCCAATGGACCTTCTGCGCTGCCCGCGGTGTGAGTCTCCGCTGCTTCAGGAAAGTGCTGCTGGCCTTGGTTGTGCACGATGCCACGCTCGTTATCCTATTTCGTACGGCCGCCCCGTTCTGTTGGAACCGGACCATCCACTCTTTCCGCAGGCAGCCTATGAGAGGGCGCTGCCTCGGGATCGCCGACTCCGAGGCATGCTGCAGAGATCAGTGAACCTGAGCGCAGATCGATGCATGTTGGACATGGGGGCTCGCCTCAGTCGACAGCCGGACCGGCGGGTGCTGCTGGTGGGCAGCGGCAATCAGCGCGCTCGACTCGCCGCGCAGATCGGTGCGCAGATCGTCGCGGTCGATATCGACACAGACGCCGACGTGGACGCTTTCGCCGACGCGTTGTCGCTGCCCTTTCGCGATGAATGCTTCGACGCGGTCATAGCGACCGCGGTACTCGAGCACGTGATCAGACCAGAGGTTGCAGTGACGGAAATCTGCCGAGTACTCAAGCCGGATGGCCTTTTTTACTCGGAGATACCATTCATGCAGCAGGTCCACGAGGGCGCCTACGACTTTACGCGATACACACTGAGCGGTCACCGAAAGCTCGCGTCGCGCTTTGAGGAGATTGACAGCGGAGCAGTCGCCGGCCCGGCCATTGCGCTCAGATGGGCCATCGAGCACTTCCTTCTGGCTCTCGTGAACGAACGTCGTCTTCTACGCAGCGCGGTCAAGGGTGGCGTGCGCATGGCGTTTGCGTGGCTCTCGGTGGTGGATCGGCGCGTGGCCCAGCGTGCGGCGGCTCTCGATGGTGCTTCGTGCACCTACTTCTACGGGCGACTCACGGCTGGCACCGCGACAGACGAGGAGATCGTCACGGGCTATCGGGGGGCCCAGCAACTGCGCCATGTCTAGAAGCCGTTTCGCCGCAGTCGCCTCTTTTCCGCGCCAGGATGGCCTCCGTGTAGCCGCATTGAGCGCCACCGGACCGCTGTCGCCGTCATTTCGGATCCGCGGTGCCATTCCGGGGCGCGCCCTGGCTGGCCACGGCATCCGGGTCTGCGAGATGCCCCTGTTTTCGACCGAGCAAGATCAGGTGTTTCGTGCCGGAGGGGCGCGGAGGAAGGCGCGCACAATCCTCGATGCTCGGCGGGCATTGTGTGCTCGACTGCCGCTGCCGGTCGACGTGGCCTGGATTCTACGGCAGGTCGACATGCTGCCCTTTCTGCGCATCGAGGAGCTCGCGAGCGCGGGACGCCGTCTGGTGTTGGACGTGGACGATCCGATCTGGCTCGACTCCACGCCGGGCGCCGGCGGGCACCGACTCGCCTTCTTGAAGGGGACGCGCAGGAAGCTGAGGGTCCTTGCAGGAAGGGCTGACTCTGTTGTTGCTGGAAACGCGTACATCGCGGAGTGGCTCTCGCAATACGCGGAGGATGTGACGATCATCCCATCTGTGGTCGACACGGAGCGCTCCGTCCAACGGTTGCACCAGGCGAGCGAGACGGTTGTTCTGGGCTGGATCGGCTCTCCGTCGTCTTTCAGGCATCTAGAGGCACTAGCGCCGTCGCTCGCCGCCGCGGCCGCGATGGCTCGAGATATCGACTTTGAGATCTGGGTGATGGGTGGCGGCCACGTCAGTGTGCCAGGGATGCACTGCCACGCAGTACCCTGGACCGAGGAGGCGGAGTCGGATTTCCTCGGGCATATCGACGTTGGCCTCATGCCGCTAGCCGACAATGTGTGGACGCGGGGAAAGTGCGCTTACAAGGCCATCCAGTATATGGCCGCCTGCATCCCAGTCATCGCTGACGACGTCGGTGTCAGCGCGGCGGTAATCGGCGATGGCCGAGCAGGGCACGTGGTCAGATCCCCGTCGGACTGGAGCGAGGCGATTGTCTCGCTTGCCCGCGACGCCGAAGAGCGAGCGCGTCTCGGCAAGGATGGTCGCCGCCGCGCAATCGCGGACTACTCGCTGCAGCGTTGGCTTCCCGAGATCGGCAAGGTCCTTACGGGCACGCCGTCGCCGGGTGCTGCCGAAGGCCAGTCATAGTCATAGGCACCTTGGTGAAGACTCCACTGCGAGCTTGGCAGCTATCTCAGGAGGGATCTGAGGCGCGCTGAGCCGTACCGCCCCTTCGGGCCCATACGATCCAGACCAACGCAGCCAAACACGACAGCCGTGAAAAAGGTGAGCGCCCCAACGGGGACTCGCACGGCGGGAATCAAGAGCACGGCGAAGCCGCCGAGGGTCACGATGGTCAACGCCGCGACAGTGTGCAGCCCCCAGCCGTGAAGCATCTCATGTGCGTGCATCCACACGAGGGTTCCCGCGACGAACGCGACGAACGTGGCTGCACCCGCACCGATCGGGCCCGTTAGCGGGATGAGCACTATGTCGAGAGAGACGTTGAGCACAGCCGACGTGGCGGCACCGGCCAGCAGGCCTTTGGTGCGACCCCGCGCGATCAGCGTGTAACCGGTAGGATAGCCAACCGAGTACCACACTACTCCCATGCACAGCAGTGTGAGGACGGGTGTCATACTAACGAACCGCGAGCCAAAGAGAGTGGCGAGAATGACATGACCTCCCACCTCCACCGCGCCGACCACCGCCGCCCCGTAACAAGCCAAGAAATAGAGCGCACGTTTCAAAGAGGCCGATGCTGCGGCATCGTCACCAACAGCTACGGCGCGTGAAAGGATCGGCAGCTGTACGTAAGCCGCCACGATGCCCGCAAGGTTGGCGGCAAGGAAAAGACGGTAGGCCGCCGTGTAGAGGCCAGCTTCTCGCTCTGATCGGGTGACTGCAAGAATGATTGTGTCGAGGTTGGCGTAATACGCGTAAAAAGCGATGGAAGAGATGCCGATGGGCCAGGATCGCTTGAGCATCACTCTGAGGCCATCCAAGGCGAACCGGGGGATGAGCGCTCGTCCCGCGGCGATCCAGCACCCGCCAGCGACGACAGCCTCGCCGACGGCAAATACGCCTAGCGCCAAGACGGGCGTAGCCCTGGTCACGGCAAGCAGAATGCAGCCCGTCAAGACCGCTATCCCGCCGATTGTTTCGGCGATTCCCAGGGCTCCCATTCGCTCGCTCCCTCGCAGCAGCCACTCGGCTGAGGAAACAGTCGAGAGCGACATGAGCGTCACGACTACGACGAGCGGCAGGAACGACGGATTGCCGATAGCTGCCCCGATCACCAGCGCCAGGGCGCATGTGAGCACCCCGAGGAGCCGCGCCGCGAGTACCCGTCCCGCGATCCACTGGGCACGGTCAGCTTCGACCGCGACATCGCGTGCGCCGAGATCGCTGAGGCCTATGGTCGAGCCAACAGCCATGATGCCAGATACGGCGATTCCCACGTTGACGAGACCGTAGGAGCTGACAGACAGCTCACGCGCGAGAATCGCGGCGGCGGCAAACCGCGCGACTTTCGCCGCGAGCTGACCGCCGACAAGGTAGGCAAAGCCGCGCGCAGGTCGTGAGGGCCTCCGCGTTGAGGGGGTAGCTTCGGAAAGGGCTATGCCAACCAGGGCATCCGGGGAGCTGGGCAGGTCCGCGCTCACTCCTCGAAACTCATGGTGGTCCGGTCGCCGAGCCAGGATGTTTGGTCTGCGCTTCGTCGATCAGCGTCGCAATGTACCCGGCCTGGAGGCGTGCTGCTCTGCGTCCCGCCCGGACTGCCGGAGGCGCCAGCACCTGGGCCGCCGGGTCAATGCGTTCTTGTTCAGCCTGTCCTGCGTACGCGAGCAACCCTTCATTGAGAAACGAGTCCGACTCAATACGCCAAGTGCGACCAACGTGAAGCCATTCGATGGTCTCGAGGTTGAGCGGAGCACCGGAACGGGAGCCGACGTAGGTCAGTTCGCTTGTCCCATAGGGAGTTTCCTTTATGTGATACACAACGGGTTTGACCGATCGGTAAAACGACGCCAAAGCTTCGAGACCGCCTATCAGTGTCTGCAGCCCGAGGACCTGCTGAAGCCGCGGGTCGTACCACGCTGACGCACGTCGCCACGAGTCAAACTGCAGCGCTTGCCAGTAGGTGTAAAACGCCCGCTGGACCGATTCGGCAGGATACTGTTCGATGTACGGATCGGTAACGACGGCACGGGGCAATGGAGGGCTGTTTGCGAGGAGCGACTGGGCTCTTAGCTGCTGTCCTTCGCGCTGGACGTTACTGCCGCACCCGACCACGATCAAGGCCGTGCTGAGCGCGGCGGCCACGACTACGCTAGGACGGCTGAACCGCACCTGTGTCCTCGCGCTCGATAGCGATCGTCCGTCTCGCGGCAAGTCGGCTCGCGGCCACGAGTGCGAGGAGGCAGATAGAGGCAGACCCGAGTATGTGGGGTGCGAAAAAGCTGTTCTGATAAGCGGAAAGCAAGACGGTGGAGCCAAAGATCGCGTACAGAACAACCATTCCCACTCCCCCGCTTTGGGCGCCGGCCCAGAGCGCACCCATGAGTAGCCCAAAACCAAACGCCATCGGTGCCACCCAGACCAGACCTCCGTCGATTAGTAGAAAATCGAGGCTAGTATATGCATTCCATGGCAGGGGCGCTCTCGTCTCGGCCCGGATCGCCGGCTCTGGATGCACATCGAGCCCTACCCGCCGCAAGACCTGGCAGATGACGTGGAGAGTCGCGCAGCCGTCGTCCCGTCCCCATGTGTTGGTGAGCGCCACCTCGCGCTGCAGTCCAGCGATGGGCGCCGAGAGATACTCGTATGGCAGAGCGAGGTCCGACAGGGTGCTATCACGCGTAAAGGGGCTGTCGATCGTCGAGAGTTCGTTAGAGGCGAGCGTCTTCCCGATGATCGCCCCGCCGACGGTGAAGATCAGCAGGGCTACTACGGCCAACGTGCCGAGGGCCAGGATGAGGCGCAGGCGCGTGACCGAAATCGGACGCGCCACGCCCCATGTCAACAGTGCGATGATCAAAGCAATGATGATATTGGCTCGCCCGGTCGTGAAGTACAGCGACAGCCCGGAGATCGCAGCCGCGGCCAGCCATCGATTGCGAGTGCTGCGTCGATGCGCGTTGGCGGCCGCGAGCGTTGACAGTGCGACCGCCGCAAACGCAAAGTAGACGTACTTGATAGTGATAGACATTCCACCGGCGCCGATCGCCAAGCGGACCTGGCCAGAGGAGATCAGGGCCGACCTGACGCCAAAATCCCTAACAAGCTGGACGACGAAAGCGGAACAGGTCAGGACCAGTGCTCCGAGAACCAGCCTTGCGGCTAGAGGCACCTGCGAGGGCGTGTTCCATTTGGCGCGAGCGCGTACGTTCAACGAGTACGGGACAGCTCTCTCGCCCACGAGTGAGCCTAGGACGAACGTCGCGGTGCACCCGATGGCGACGACGGCTGTCTGCAGCTGAATGGGGCGATACGGTAGAAGTCGCGCGGCAAAAAGCGCCGTCGCAAGCGCCCAGGGGATCAGCCAGAGCTGAGCAGGGTGTATGGGAGGCAGCCAAACGATTGCGACGCACGCGCAAGCGAGGAGAGCTGCTGCTAGCCCAAATGCCACATTCAAGTACCTTGTCGAGCGCTGGACCGAGCCCGGACAAAGACATCAGGCATAGCGAGCCCACACGAACATGTTACTGCTCGTTGCTGTGAGATTGGCAAGACGAAGTATCTGTGTCGCCAGGAAGGATCGTACCTGGTCGACGCGGCCCCCGTCAGAATAGACATGCGGATCGTTGTAAATCCGTGACGACTCGATTGTGAAGCCGTGCTTCTCCAAGAGAATTCGGAGTGAGCGCGGATTGAAGCCAAAGACATGGTACGGGGGCCAGGTCGGGGACAGGTTGTAGATGCCTTCCCGGCCACGCACGCGGCTCTCAAGATTACCAATCCATGTCAGCAGATTAGGATCTCGTGGCGTGTCGAGGTACAGCACGCCTCCCGGAATCAGAACACGGGACACATCTGCGAGAAACCGATCCGGATCGTACACGTGCTCGATAACAGCGTTGAGCACCACGGCGTCGAATCGTCTTGGGTTAGCTGCCACATACTGCTCCAATGTCGTATGAAGAAGGTCAACGCCGTTGTGGTCGTGTGCATACGTGACCATCGCCCTGGAAAACTCCAGACCAACGGTATCGGCGAGTCCCTCGAGCTGGGCAGCGCGGATGAGGTCGCCGCGGCCGCTCCCTATGTCTAGCAGTGAGGGTGTGGATGTCGGGCTCCTAGCGATGAGTGCCCGTATGAGGTGACGGTACTCGACGAGCCGCGCCTCGGGAGGATGGCGGTAAAAGTAGGACTCGGGATCGCTGTAAAGCGAGTCGGGGTCCACTGGGAGAGGAAACGGATTCGGAAAAAGCAGACTGCAAGACCCGCAGCGATAGATGGGCGACGCGATCCCCAGGCCATAACGTTGATGTTGCCCGCCGCGAAGACCAAGTTTCTTGGTGGGTGCCGGCCCACACGTCGGGCAGCAGATTGGCTCCAGTCGAAACCCGTGCCCAGAGCTGTCTCGCACGATGTCTGGTTGTCCGATATTGGTCGCGGACGCGTCTTGCATAGTTAACGAGATCGCGGCGCGCCAGCTCGGCAAAGCGGTCTAGTCCTCGACGTGCCGGCGGAGTGGGGGGTCACGAAGGCGCATCGCGGCGTCGTCGCTTCGCGAAGTTCTCGAGCGACGGCACGTTGCTCCCCAGGCTTGCACCTGGGCCAGACGCGAGTCCCACAAGCGTGGCGGCGGGTCACGTGGACCTTCATTGGGGCGCACACTACCCGATGGATCGCGTCCGTCGCCTCTCGCATATCGCGGGTACGCGGGTGCGGATCGGCCTCCGGAGTGCAAGACAGGACTACGTGTGGCGCCGGCGGGCGTGCACGGGCGGAGCGCTCCGGTTATCCTCGGCGCGATAGGCTTCCCGACGATCGTTCGCCAGCCACATCTTGAGTATCTACTCTGGCGGATCGCCATGCGCGCGCAGCGGCCGATTCGACGGTCGATCTCGGGCGCGCATTTCGCGTCTGGCTGGCGAGACCGCTCTCGGGCGCGCGGCGTGCTCATCTTGGCGACAATCCCATGTGGAGACGGAGTATGTGCGGGATAGCCGGCTTCGAGTTGGACTCAACCGGAGCCAACGAGAAGATCGGCAGACGCCTTCTCGCCGGATTGGCGAGTCGGGGGCCTGACGGCGGCTGGTTCGTGCCTCGCGGTCGGTACGGCCTCGCTCAGACACGGCTGGCTGTCATCGATCTCTCTGATCGCGTCAGCTATCCGATGGCCAACGAGTCACAGGACATATGGCTGCTGTTCAATGGCGAGGTCTACGACCATGCGAGGCTGCGCAGCCGGCTTGAAGCGAAGGGACACAGATTTCGGACGCTATGCGATGCGGAGGTCATGCTGCACGGCTACGAGGAGTGGGGGTTGGACTACTGCTCCCAGGTTGATGGGATGTTTGCCTTGGCTCTGTGGGACGAACGCAAGAGTGAGCTCGTGCTCGCTCGGGATCCGCTGGGCATCAAGCCGCTCGTGCACACCAGCACGGGACGGTTCGCGTTCGCCTCGGACGCAGTCGCCCTCGTGGCCGCTGGTCTCAGCCCTGGGCGGCCCGACCTCGAGGCGATCGACGATTTCGGAGTCTTCCACTACGTGCCGATGCCCGCCACCGGCGTCGGGGGGCTCAAAGAGGTTGAGCCCGGGGTCGCCGTAATACGTGATCTAAACGGTCACGTGCGACGGAGAAGGTGGCGCGAGCCTCCCTTCACAGCCGACACCAAGCAGCCGGCGCGTGCGTCGCGACGGGAGGCGGTGGCGGAGGTTGCTCACGTGCTCGACGAATCGGTTCGCCGCCAGCTCATAGCTGACGTGCCTCTCGGTGTCTTCCTATCCTCCGGAATTGACTCCTCGCTCATTCTTGACAGCGCGGTCCGCGCTGGCGCGCGCCCCACCGCGTTCACAGTCGGCTTTGGCGGACAGGGGGACTTTGATGAGTCGGCGCATGCGCGGCGATTTGCGGCTCACCTCGGAGTGCGCCACGTCTGTCACGATCTGCGGCTCGACTTTCATGAGGCTCTGGGTTCGGTGGCTGAAGCCTATGACCGACCATTGGCTGACGCGTCCGCCATTGCCATGCTCTCACTTGCGCGCATGGCCAGAGAGGAGGTCACGGTCGCGCTCAGCGGCACTGGCGGCGATGACCTGTTCGCGGGCTACTATCGTCATCGCGCGCACATGCTCTTGCCGCTCGTGGCGTACGCGCCGTCCGCATTGCTGAGATGGGCGGCCTCTTTGGATGGCCAGGGCGGTCGCGAGCGTCGGACGCTCGCCTCGTTGGCGTGTTCGTATCTCAAGCGTCTCGGTGTCGCCAGCCATGGTGACGCGCTGAGCCAATATCTTTCGCTGACAGGTGGGACGACCGACGGGGCGTTGTCCGCGCAGATAGGCGGCTCAATCGACGCACAGGAGCGAGTTGCACGACGCTTCGGCCTCCGCGACGCCAGCCGGTCATCCACCCTGTCGGCGATTCAGGCCTTTGAGTTGCGCACGTATCTGCCTTCAGACCTGCTGGCGAAGGAGGACAGGGCCACGATGGCGGTCGGCTTGGAGGGCCGCGTGCCCATGCTCGGGCGAGACCTGCTTGGCTTGGCGGAGGTACTCGACGATCGGGAGCTGGCGACGATGCGTGCCGGTAAGCGAGTGCTTCGCGGCGTTGCCTCGCAGCGATTGCCCCGCTACATCACGATGCGTCGGAAGCGCGGATTCGCCGTCCCCCTCGGTGCGCTCTTTGAAGGTGCGTGGCGGGCGTCGGCGATCGCGTGGCTTCGAGAATCGACATCGTGCCTTCTCGAGCCCCGGAGCATCGCAGACGAGCTCGAGAATGGCCGGCTGCATCCGGCCAGGACGTGGGCAGCGTGCGTCTTGATCGCATGGGAGGATCGCATTGCAGACGCCCGTGTGAAAGGGAGCACGGTTGTCGCTGGCTGAGCGGCTGCTGATCAGTCTCCTCGTGGCCGCCGGTGTGGTCTATGTCGCGACCCCCTACGCGATCCGTGTCGCTGGACGTCTTCAGTTCTACGACCTGCCCGCCGGCTACAAGGGCCATGGCCGCCCTACGCCCTATCTGGGAGGCGCGGCTGTCATGGCGGGCTTCGTGGTCGCAGTGCTCATGGCCGCCGGCGACTGGCGCAAGACGGTACCGCTCGTCAGCGGCGTGGCGTTGCTCTGGGCGGTGGGCACGATCGACGATCGCAGGACGCTCTCACCGTTGTTGCGAGCGTCGGTCGAGCTGGGGCTGGCGGGGCTCGTGTGGGCGGTCGGCCTCGGATGGCACCTGCACGCCGGGTGGATCGTCGACCTGTCGTTGACGGGCCTGTGGGTGCTGGGGGTCGTCAACGCCTTCAACCTCTTCGACAACATGGATGGAGCGGCCAGCACGATGGCCCTGGTCGTGTCGGCCGGGGCGTCCCTCGTCGGCGTGGTACGGGGCGACGTCTGGCTGGCGGTTGGCGCCGCTTCGCTGGGCGGTGCCTGCATCGGCTTCCTCCCGCGCAACGTCTGCCTCCCGGCACGCATCTTCCTGGGGGACGGCGGCAGCATGCCGCTGGGCTTCGCGGCGGCCGTACTGGTGATGGCCGCGGCGGGCACCTCGACGGTCGCCTGGGAGTCGCTGCTCGTGGCGCTGCTGCTCGTCGGGATTCCGGCGCTGGACACGAGCCTCGTGATCGTGTCGCGGCGGCGGCGGGGGGTGCCGATCATGACCGGTGGACGGGACCACCTCACGCACCGCGTCCGCAGGGTCCTGCCTAGCGCGCGGGCCGTCGCGCTCGCCCTCGGGGCACTGCAGGCCGTCGTCTCGGTCGCGGCCGTGCTGGCGATGGAGGGCGGGGCTTCGTTCATCGTGGTCTGCGCCATCCTCTACCTGCTCGCGGCCACCGGCGCGATCGTCGTCCTGGAGAACCAGACGGTCGAGAGGTTCGGGGTGCGGGCGGACGCTCTCGCTCGCGCGTCAGGCGGCACGGGAGCCTCGCCGAGCGGAGCGCTCCCACTGGCAGTGCTGGGTCTCGGGGCCGGCCTCAGCCCTTTCTTCTTCGCCTACTACGACACGTCCGTCTGGGTCCCCATCGGCCTTGGCCTGGTGGCCGCCGCGGCGGTCGGGGCGGTGGCGCGTCCGGTTCGTCCCAGCGCTCCCGCCGCGCTGGCGCTCGCAGGCGTGCTCGGGCTCGGGATTTGGTCCCTGAGCTCGACCGCCTGGGCGGAATCGGTGGAGAACGCGGTCGTGAGCGGCAACCGCTGGCTCGCCTACGGTGCGCTGCTGCTGGTCATGCTCGTCCTGCTGCGCAGCGAGCGTCGCTCGGCGGTGCTGCTTGGAGCAGCCGGGGTCGGGGTCGTGGCGGTGGCGGTCTCGGTGCTCGCGCGCCTGCTCGGCTCGGACCCGGCGGCGCTCTTTCTCGGCGGACGCCTCAACCTGCCGCTTGGCTACATCAATGGCGAGGGCTGCCTGTTCGTGATGGGGTTCTGGCTGAGCATCGCCGCTTGCGAGTCACGCCGCGCGCTGCTCGCCGGGCCGGGGGCGGGGCTGGCCGCGCTGATGGGCTGCCTGGCGCTCCTGTCGCAGTCACGTGGCACGGCGCTGGCGATGCTCGGGGCGCTGGTGGTCGTCGTCGCGCTCGTTCCCGGCCGCGCGCGGCGGATGTACGCCCTGCTGGTGGTGGCCGGCGCTGTCGCCGTCGCGGCCCCCGATCTTCTGCACATCTACGAGCGGCACGCCTCCGGGGCGCTACCACGCGCCGCCGGTCATGCCGCCGGGCGCGCGGCGTTGCTGGCGGCGCTCGCGGCAGCCTTCGGGTGGGCCGCGCTCACGTTCGCCTGGGGGCTTCTCGCCGCCCAGGCCGGGTTGGCCTCACGGGCTCGGAGGGCGGGATCGTGGCTGCTGCTCGCGCCCGCCTTGGTGGCGCTCGCGCTGGCAGTCGCCTCCGCCCACCGCACCGAGCGCGACGTGCGCACCCAGTGGCACGCGTTCACACACCTCGCCGAACCCGGCGGTAGCGGCGCGACGTCCTCCTCGGTCAGCCATTCGAGGCTGCTGTCCGGAGGTGGCAACCGCTATGACTACTGGCGCATCGCCTGGCGCGTGTGGCAGGCGAACCCCGTGCTGGGCGTGGGAGCGGGCAATTACTCGAGGCCGTACTACGAAGAGCGGGCCACGACCGAGGACATCGACCAGCCGCATTCGATCGAGCTGCAGGCGCTCTCGGAGCTCGGCCTCGTCGGCGCGCTCCTGGTCGCCGTGTTCATGGCTGGCTTCGCGTGGGGGGCGATCCGCATGCGCCGGGACGCGGCGAGCTCCTCGCTGTCCAGGGCGCTGCTCGTCGCCAGCCTTGGCGCTTTCCTGGCCTGGCTGGTGCAGACGAGCGTCGACTGGATGCAGTTGCTTCCCGGGCTCACCGCAATCGCGCTCGCAGGCCTGGCGGTGCTCGTGCGTCCGCGGCGGCGGACGCCCCCGCCAGCGCGCGGCCTCGACCGTATCGAGCAGCGACCCGCGCGCATGGCCAGGCCTGTCATGGCGTTGGGCGCCTCCGCGCTGCTCGTGACGCTCGTCGTCGCTGGCGCCAGCCTCGCCCGCGGCGGTCTCGCCGACTACTACCGTTCCCGCGCACAGAGCCTGCTCGATAGCCAGCCGGCGTCGGCGCTGAAGGAGATCGATCGCTCGCTCGACATCGACTCGGACTCGGTCCAGAGCTACTACATCAAGGCGGCGGCGCTCGCTCGCTTCGATCAGGCCGCGCCCGCGACGTCGGCACTCGACGCTGCCCTGGCGCGCGAACCGCGCAACTTCGTGACCTGGGCGCTGCTCGGAGACCTGGCCGTGCGCGAGCGGATGTTCGCACAGGCGAAACGGGACTACGAGCACGCACACCGGCTGAATCCGAGAGATGAAACACTTCGTGCACTCGCACTCGAACCTCGCGCAGCCTTCCAGTAGTCGAACCGTTATCTTCATGGCTGTGCGCGCAGCAGCCTCACTTGGCGGAGTCCTCGCCGTGACCTTGATGGCGCTCTCACCGACCGCGGCAAAGGCCGACACGGGCCTGGAACCCGGCGTTCACGTCGACCCCGGCTCGCCTGCCGCCAAGGAGTACGTGATCCCTCTGCGCCAGGCCCAGCAGATAGGCGCCGGAGGATCGAGCGACAGCTCGTCACCGCCCCTCTTCGGCGCCGGCATCGGGCCGCGGGGACCGGGGGGATCGTCGCATTCGCATGCGGGCGCAGGCAGGACCTCCGCCGCCGCCGGCTCTTCGGGACCGGGGTCCGCCTCGAGACCGAGCGCGACGGGAATCGCGGGTCGGGAATCGCTTCCCTCGTCGGTCCTGGCCTCGAGCTCCCGGGCCCCTGGGGACAGCGGGTCGCTGCTTGCTCTCCTTGCCGGAGGTATTGCCATCCTGATCCTCGGCGGCCTCGGAGGGGCGATGCTCAGGCGTGCCCGCCATTTCCATGGACCCGGCACGATCGGCGAGCGCTAGATGCGGTTCCTGATCACCGGCGGAGCCGGGTTCATCGGCTCCCATCTCAGCGACCTGCTGATCGAGCACGGCCACTCGGTGCACGTGCTCGACGACCTCTCGACCGGCGCCATGGAGAACATCTGCCATCTGAAGGGCGATCGTCGGTTTCAGTACACGATCGGCTCGGCCGACAGCCACGCCGTGGTCGCCGAGCTGGTCGACGAGTCCGACATCGTCGTGCACCTGGCCGCCGCCGTCGGGGTCGAGCTCGTCGTCGACAGCCCCGTACGGGCGATCGAGACCAACGTCCACTGCACCGAGGTCGTGCTGAGGCACGCCAACAAGAAGAAGAAGCCCGTCCTGATCGCCTCCACCAGCGAGGTCTACGGCAAGAGCCAGGCGCTTCCGTTCAAAGAGGACGGCGACATGCAGATGGGGGCCACCGATATGGGACGCTGGGCCTACGCCTGCTCGAAGGCCATCGACGAGTTCCTGGCGATGGCCTACTGGCGCGAGCGGGCGCTGCCGACGATCGTCGTGCGCCTGTTCAACACCGTCGGCCCTCGACAGACAGGACGCTACGGCATGGTCGTGCCAAGGCTCGTGGGCCAGGCGCTCGCCGGCGAGCCGCTGACCGTATACGGCGACGGCCGCCAAACCCGCTGCTTCTGCCACGTCGCCGACGTCGTCCAGGCCCTGTTCGGGCTGATGACCGAGGAGAGCGCCTTCGGAAACGTGTTCAACGTCGGCGCGACCAGCGAGGTCTCGGTTCTCGATCTGGCTCAGCGGATCATCGAGGTGACGGGCTCTGGCTCGGATATCTCCCTGACCTCATACGACGAGGCATACGGCGAGGGCTTCGAGGACATGTACCGCCGCGTGCCCGACATCGCGAAGGTCCAAGCGCTCATCGACTGGCACCCGCGCCGCTCGCTGGAGCACATCGTCCGCGATGTGGCGGAGTATCAGCAGCACCTGCTGCGGGTTAGGACGCCGGTAATGCATCTCGCTGTCTAGAACCCTCTCGCGGGCGCCTGCGCGGTCTCAGGCGATAATGCTGCCAGCCAGCACCCGATGACCGTCGACGATGAGACAAGACAGGCGATTCGTCCTGCCGAGACCCTGCGACCCTTGCGCCGGCGGTTGCGTGCGCTCGCGCGCACGCTGCTGTGGCGGGCCGCGCCCGGCTACGCCCGCCGCCGCGCCGCCCGCGCGGAGCTGCCGGCGAGGCTGGCGCGATTGGAGGCCGAGCTCGAACACGTCGACGAACGCCACGGTGAGCAGATCGAGCGCCTGGAGGACCTCGCTCGCGAGCTGATCCTGACGGCGGAGTCGCTGCGTCGCGGCAGCGCAGACGTGGACGTCGCGATGAAATCCGCGGCGAGATCCGCACGCAGGGAGATCGAGCTGATCGAGACGGAGCTCAACGCGTTGCCCTACGTGGCCGACAGCCCGTTCGAGCGCATGGACTCGCCGGTGGGGGAGGTCGTCGGCTATCGCTCTGCCGCCTCGCTGCGGGGCGGCGACTCGGGCTACGTGGACTTCGAGGAGCTGTTCCGCGGCCCGGCCGCACGCGTGGCCGAGTCCCAGCGCCCGTACCTGGCGCTGGTGCGCGAGCACGGGCCGGTGCTGGACATCGGCTGCGGGCGGGGCGAGTTCCTGGCGCTGCTCGCCGGCGAGGGCATCGCCGCGCACGGCGTCGACGCCGACGCGGGCATGATCGAGCGTTGCCGGGCGCTCGGCGTCGAGGCGACGCTGGCCGACGCGAACGAGTACCTGGAGGGCGTCGAGGACGCCAGCCTCGGCACGGTGTTCTCGGCGCAGCTGATCGAGCACCTCCCCTACGCGGAGCTCCAGCGCATGTTCGAGCTCTCCCGGCGCAAGCTGCGCGCGGGCGGGCTGTTCGTCGCCGAGACGGTCAACCCCCACCGCGTGTCCTCGCTGAAGACCTTCTGGGTCGACCTCACCCACCGGCACCCGATCTTTCCCGAGGTCGCGCTGGCGCTCAGCGCGATCGCCGGCTTCGAGCCGGCATACGTGTTCGCCCCCACATTCGACAGCTTCGAGCGGGCGCGTTTCCAGGCGCCCGCGTACGCGCTGGTCGCGACGGTGGCGCCCCTGGACGGGAATCCGAGCTGATGCAGGTCATCACGCTCGCGACGCTCGCGACGATGCCGCGCGCGCGGGCGCTGGGGCGCTCGCTGCAAACCCACGAGCCGGGCTGGCCGCTGGAGGTGGTGCTGGTCGCCGGCGATGAGGTCGTGTCCGCGGCGCAGCGCGAGGCGACCTCGCTGCGCGTGCGCTCGGCCTCGCAGGAGCTGGAGGTGGATGTCGAGACGCTGCTCGCGCGCTACGAGCCCGAGGACCTGACCGCGTTGCTGTTGGGGCGCCTCTTGCGCCGCTACGCGCAGCGCACGGGCGAGCCGGTCGTGCACCTGCCGAGCACGGCGTGGGTGCTCGGCGAGCTGTCGCCGCTGAAGGATGCACTGGCGACGCGCAGCGTCGTGCTCGTGCCGCGCATGAGCGCGGACGTCCCCCACGACGGATTGGAACCGTCTTCGATGCAGATGGAGCGAGCCGGGCGCATCGACGAGACGATCGTGGCCGTGGACGGCACATCCGCCGCAGAGGGTTTCCTGGTGTGGTGGCAGCAGCGCGTGGAAGAGACGCTCGGCTCGCTCGACGCGCGCCAGGGTGGCGCGCGCCCGGAGGACCGTTCGTGGCTGGGGCGTTGGCTGGAGCTGGCTCCCGCGCGCTTCGCCACCGCCGTGCTCGACGACCCCGCCTGCAACCTGAGCATGTGGAACCTGCACGCCCACACGCTGGACGCCACGGCGGAGGGCGTGCTCGTCGACGGCGCATGGCCGCTTCGCTTCCTGAACCTCCCGGGGTTCGACCCCGATCGCCCGCACCGTCTGAACGCGATGGCCAGCAGGGTGCGAATCAGCCGCTCCCCGTCCTGCACGAGCTGTGCGAGCGCTACGCGCAGGAGCTGCGGGCGGCGGGCTGGCGCAACTCCGAGCATCGTGAGTTCGTGGGACGGCGACTCGCGGATGGGCTCGTCTACGACGACGCGCTGCGGGCGATGCACGCCGCGGCGCTCGCGCTCGGCGAGCGCTTCGAGGACCCGTTCAGCGAGGAGGGCACCCGCGCCTTCGTGGCCTGGCTGCAGGAGCCGGCCCCGCACGGCGGCGCGGCCGGCATCAACCGCTACGTGTTCCACCGCGTGGCGCGCGAGCGCCCCGACGTGATGCGCGCCTATCCCGACATCGACGGCGCCGACGGCGCCGGCTTTCTCGCCTGGTGTCAGGCGTTCGGGGCGGATGAGCTGGCGATCCCGGAGCGCTTCATGCCGGCCTCCAAGCCGCCGACTGCGCCCGCGCGAGAGCGCGCCCCGGCTGCCGCTCGCGCCACCGAGCTGCCAGCAAACGCGCCTGGCCCGACGGTGAGGCTGACCGGATACCTGGGACACACCCTCGGCCTCGGCGCGGCGGGGAGGGCGTATGCGCAGGCCCTCGCTGCCGCCGGCGTGGCGGTGAGCACGGTGAGCGTGCCGCTGCATCACCTGGCGCTGCCGGTGGAGCTCGAGGAGGAGTACGGCAGGCATCGATTCGAGGACGTGAGCAACGACGCCCGTCACGCCTTCGAGATCGTGGCTGTCAACGCGGACGAGCTTCCGGACTTCGTGGAGCGTCTTGGCGAGGACTACTTCCACGGGCCGCGCATCGGCATCTGGGGCTGGGAGACCAACGCCATCCCGCACCGCTGGCAGCGCGCGTTCTCGCTCGTCGATGAGATCTGGGTGTACTCGCGCTTCATGGCCGAGAACATCGGCGCGGTCGCGCCCGTGCCGGTGATCGCGCTGCCGCCGCCGGTGCAGCCACCGGCGCAGGCTGTCGCACCCCTGCGCCTGGGCGTGCCCGAGGGCTTTCTGTTCCTGTTCGTGTTCGACTACCTGAGCACCATCCAGCGCAAGAACCCGGTGGGCCTGATCGAGGCGTTCAGGACGGCCTTCGCGCCGGGCGAGGGGCCGCAGCTCCTGATCAAGACGATCAACGGGCCGCTGCGGCCGCTGGCCGAGGAGGAGGTGCTGTGGGCGGCGCACGGGCGCGCGGACATCCACCTCGTGGACCGCTCCCTCAGCGGCGAGGAGCTCGCCGGCGTGATGGCCGCGTGCGACTGCTACGTGTCGCTACACCGCTCGGAGGGCTTCGGGCTGACGCTGGCCGAGGCGATGGCGATCGGCAAGCCCGTGATCGGGACGGGTTACTCGGGCAACGTGGACTTCATGAACGCCGAGAACAGCTTCCTGGTGGACTACGCGATCGCCCGCGTCGGAGCTGACTGCGAGATCTATCCGCCGGAGGGCGAATGGGCGCAGCCGAGCGTCGAGCACGCGGCGAAGCTGATGCGCGGCGTGTACGAGGACCGTGGGGGGGCCGCACGGATCGCCGAGCAGGCGCGCGAGGACATCGCGCGGGCACTCTCGCCGCAGGCCACAGGGGCGGCGATGCGCCGGCGGCTGCAGGAGCTGTCGGGCAGATCCTCCAGGTAGGGTTGGCGGGTGTTCGGCGAAGGCAGCTCAATCCGTCGCCGGCGTCTCTGGAGCAGCGCGGCGGCGGTGAGCGGCTATCGCCTCGCGCGCAGGACGGCCGAGCGGCTGGGGCTGCAGGTCGTGCTGAAGACCTACTACAGCCCGATCCCCGACCTCGCCCAGCTCCCCGCCGGCGTGTGGCAGGCGCGCGACCCGCTGCGCGGCGTCGCCTTCGACCTCGACGCGCAGATGGCGTTCGTGGAGTCCGAGCTGGCCGCGCATCTCGACGGGCTTGCGTGGGGCGCCGGCGTGGCGGCGGGACACGCGTTCGATCCGAACAACGACTCCTACCCGCACGCCGACGCGCGGGTGCTGTACGCGATGCTCCGCCACCTGCGCCCGAAGCGCATCGTCGAGCTGGGCTCCGGTCAGACGACGCGCGTGATCGCGCAGTCCTGCCGCGAGAACGCTGCTGACGGCAGCCCGGTGGAGCTGCGCGCGTTCGACCCGTTCCCGACCGCGGTCGATGACAGCCTCCCGGGTCTCGGCGAGCTCGTTCGCACGAAGGCCCAGGACGTCCCCGACGAGGTGTTCACCGAGCTCGAGGCCGGCGACGTGCTGTTCGTCGACACCACGCACACGGTGAAGATCGCCAGCGACGTCAACCACATCGTCCTGCGCGTGCTGCCGCTACTCGCGGATGGCGTGATCGTGCACGTGCACGACATCTTCCTGCCGTACGAGTATCCGCGGTTCTTCTTCGCCGACTTCGCCCTGTACTGGGCCGAGCAGTACCTGTTGCAGGCGTTCCTGGCGTTCAACTCGGACTTCGAGGCGATGTGCGCTGTGCATGCTCTCGGGCGCGAGCAGGGGGCGCGGATGGCGGCGGCCGGAGCGCTTCTGGCCGGCGAGCCGGCGAGCTCGTTCTGGATCAGGCGGAGAGATGCGCCGGGCAGCGTCTAGCGCTCAAGCGCTCGCGGCCCCCGGCCTGAGCACCTCCATCCACTGGTAGCCGACGGGCGCGGCACACGCCTTCTGCGCATCGTCGGCAGGCACCACGTTCACGTGGGTGGGCGGAGACTCGCCTGGGATCAGCACTATCGGGCCCAGTTCGCCGGTGTCGGGATCGATGTCGTCGCCGCTGCCGGGATGCAGGCTGCCGCCACCGCGCACGAGGGTCAAGGTGTGGGCTCCGGAGCCAAGCTGGCTCGCGCCGATTCTCAGGAACTGGTCGGGATAGCGCTCTTCGTATGCGACCGTGCCCACCGGGTGGCCGTCGAGGATGAATTTGATCGGACGCCCGATCGAGCCCGCGATCCACAGGCTGTAGTCGGCAGCTCGTGGGAGCGTGAAGCTGATGCGGTCGGTCCCGGCGCCATGGACGGCGAGCCCGGAGCCAGCCGCTCGCCAGTAATCGGGATGAACCCCGGATGCCGGCGAGAGCTGCGTGCCGGCAGCGGCGTCGACGTAGGCGACGGTTGCGCCTGGGCCCGCGTGACGCAGGGTCTCGACGAGCTTTTCGCAGAATTCAGGAGTTCGCTCGTGCGGGAGCCCCGACAGCGGGAAGTGGAAGTACACGTCGGAGGCGGGGCGGACGCGACGCCACACGTTGAAGTACTTGGTCTGCTGCGCGAGCTCCCAGTTGCTCGGCGCGCGGATCCCCGCGGGGCTGCGAGGTTCGACTATCAGCCTGAAGCTCTGCAGGTAGGGAAGCTGGAACTGGTTGAGGGTGAACGCGAAGCCGACTCCACCCGGCTCGCCTATGCCTGGGACGAGTGTGTATTCGCCTTTTGCGGGGTTGACGCTCGAGCTGGCGTCCTCTTCGTGCAGGAAGTACTCGGCATACTCGTCGAATCCCGGGAACAGGGTGGGGCCCTGCCCGGCGTAGTGTCTGCCGATGGCGGCGAGGTCGTAGTAGCGGGCGGCGGGCGCGAGCGTGGTGTCGTGGTAGGTGATGGCGTTGCCGTACAGCACTCCCGCGGCGATGACCGCTGCGGCCAGCCAGCCCAGGAGCGAGACTGCCCGCCGGCGGCTCTCACCCAGGGCGCAGGCGCCGACAAAGGCCAGCGTCAGGGCGAAGACGCCGGTGATCGTGAACGACTTGAACTGCAGCCACGCCGTGCTGTGCGCTTTGTAGTACGCGAGCGCTATCGGCGCCCCGATGCCCATGGCTGCCAGCACCCAGCTGCGTCGCCTGAGCGCATAGAGGATGCCTAGCACCGCGAAGACGATCACGAACACATCCAGCCTGTGCGTCATCGCCACGTGCCCGAGCGGGAAGCGGTAGTCCGCCGTGAGCCACACGCCTGCGGCCGACCAGTCGGGCACCGGCGCGGCGAGGTTGCCGAGTCCGAGTTCGACGACGCCGCCGATCGCCGAGCCGGCGACTCCGCTCAGCTTCGTAGCAGCGCTGATGATGCCAGGCAGCGAGATCGCAATCGTGCCCACGCCCAGCAGTAGCCAGCTCACGATCGTGCGCCAGCGGTCGTGCGGTACGAGCGTGACCGCGAACAGCATCGCCAGCAGCAGGCCCAGCCACGGCAGAGCGCCCACGCTGAACGCGGCGAACGCGCCTGAGATGCTGACGGACAGCGCCACCATCGAGCGCCGCGACCCAGTGCCTGGGAGTCGCTCCGCCAGGACCGCCGCCACAGTCATCAACAGGCTGGCCGTGGTGAGCTCCTTTATGCCGCCCTCCAGCGCGTAGGCGTAGAGCACGGTCGGCTGAATCGCCACGGCTGCCCCCACCGCCCGCAGCGGACGACTGCTGCTCACCCGTCCGAGCAGCGAATAGATCGCGAGCGCCCCCATGGCGGCCGCGAACGCGTGATACATCTGATAGCACCAGGCGAGGTTGGTGCGGATGAGCGCCGCGGTCACCCCGAGTGTTGCCTGTGCTCCGCCGGGATAGCCGATGTTCAGCAGCTTTCCGGCCACCACCTGGAACGAGGAGGCGTTCCCGACCGCAGCACGTCCGGCTTCGGCCAGATGCCGGGAGAAGTCCATCTGGAAGCCGATGTCCACGATGCGCGTGTAGCCGCTCCAGGTCGGTGTGCCCGTGAGCAGGGTGGGGGCACCGATTGCGGCGAAGGCGAACAGCGAGGCGAGGACCGCCCACGGAATCGCGCTCGGCCGGGGGATGCGCCGCGCCCCGCCGTGCGCCTCCAGGCCGATGCCCGCGAGCGCGAACACGACTGGGATGTACGGGGCCGCGGGGGCCAGCCAGCTTACGTACGTGGCAAACGAGCAGGTCGCGACCAGTAGCGCAAAGCCCACCGGCAACACCAGCACGCCCGGGAGCCAGCCACCTGCGAGCCGGCGCACGAGCAGCCCCCCGCCCGCGCTCAGCGCCAGCAGCACGAGCGGGAAGAGGACGCAGCCGCAGATGAACGATCCGGTCAAGCGCGCAATCTATAGCGGCTCCGCCGGGCGCGACGCGGCACGCTCGCCTGCCTGGCCAACGTAGATCGAAGCCATACTGTCCGGCGATGCTCCCTGCCGAGGATGCCCACCGCGGTGCGACGGGCCCCGCCTGGCACGCCGTGGTGGTGAGTTGGAACCGACGGGAGGACACGGTCGAGTGCCTGGAGTCGCTCGCGCGCGTCCCATGCCCTGACCTTGCGATCGTGTGTGTGGACAACGGTTCGACCGACGGCTCTCAGCAGGCGGTGCGAGAGCGCTTCCCGCGCGTCCACCTGATCGACGCCGGCCGCAATCTCGGCTACTCGGCCGCCAACAACCTCGGAATCCGCCACGCGCTGGAGCACGGCGCGCGCTGGGTGGTGCTCGTCAACAACGACGCCACTGTCGCCCCAGACGTGATCGACGGGTTTGCCCGCGCGGCGTGTGAGCGTCCGCGGGCGGGGATCCTCGCCGGAAAGGTGTACTTCGCCGACCGGCCGCAGACGATCTGGTTCGCCGGACAGCGCGTGTCCGAGTGCGTGGGCTACTCGGGGCGACCGCGCGGCTACGGGCGCCCGGACGGTCCGCGCTATAGCCACGTCCGTCTCACCGGACGTGCCGTCGGGGCGCTGATGGCCGTCTCGCGAGAGGGGATCGAGACGGCGGGGATGCTCGACGAGGACCTGTTCGCGTATGTCGAGGACGTGGACTGGGCGCTGCGCGTGCGGGCCGGCGGACTGGAGGTGGTGTTCGCCCCCGACGCCCGCGCCTGGCACCGCGTCTCGGCCTCGACGGGCGGGGAGGCCGCGTCCACGCACACGCTCTACTACGGCGTGCGCAACACCGTCGCGGTGCTCGAGCGGCGGCGTCCGCTCGGCACGGCCGCGACGATGGCGCGACGGCTGGTCATCCTCGCGACGTTCTCCCTGCACGCGCTCACTCGCTCCAATCGGCGCGCTGCGCTGCGGGCGGTGCGCAGCGGGTTCGCCGACGCTCGTGCGGGCCGGCTGGGGCCGAGACCGGAGCTTCGCGCGAGCGACGCGATGGCCGCCGGTTGACCGCCGCCGGATCGTCGGAGATCAGCAGCTCGAGTCGCCGAAGCTGTCGAGGTGGGCGTCGGGATGTCGATCGTGGCGAGCTTCTACCCTGGTCCGCGTGCCGAGCGTCGAGCTTCCGCCAGCGCAGCCGGGAACCGTGTCGGCCTGCCTCGTCGTGCGCAACGAGGAGGCGGTGATCGAGCGCTGCCTCGCGAGTCTCGCGGGCGTGGTGGACGAGATCGTGCTCGTCCACGACGGCGACTGCGACGACCGGACGCTCGAGATCGCCGAGCGCTACCGCTGTCGCACATTCGTGCGGCCGCTCGTCGGGCACGCGGAGGCGACGACGGTGTTCGCCTTCGAGCAGGCTCACGGAGAGTGGATCCTGTCGCTCGACGCCGACGAGTTCCTCAGCGAGCCGCTGCGCGCCGGCCTGCGCGACCTGGTGGGCGACGAGGGCGTCAACGGCTACGAACTGTTGTGGCGGCTGTCGGACGGCCGGCGCTACATCACCCACGACGGACCCTACAAGCTCGCGCTGTTCCGCCGTGCAAACGTGCACCTGCTCGGAGTCATCCACGCTGCCGAGCGGGTGGACCCGCCGGTCAGGACGACCGAGCTGCAGCTCGAGCACCGCCCGGCGTACAACAACTTCGCGCTGCGGACGGTGCTGACGAAGTGGCGCAGGTGGGCCAAGATAAACGCTCATGAGCTCATCCTCGATTTCGCCGAGCTGCCGAAGTTCAACTGGGACGGGCCCGCCGAATGGTCGCGGCGACGACGCATCCTCAACCGCCTCTCGCCGCTGCTGTTCCTGCCCTACGTGCCCGTGGTGCTGGTCCTGAACTTCTGGAACGAGCGACGTTGCGCCTCGCCGCTGCGCAACCTCCGCATGGCCTTCTACCAGGGGCTGTACGCGGGCATGGTGCAGTTCTACGTGGCGAAGTACAGCTATCTGGGTGCAGGGCCGGCGGCCGCGGCATCCGACCCTCCTCGTCCCGGCTCCGGCGGCGCGTGAGCGCGGCGCCGCGCGGTCGCCCGCAGGCTGGGGCGTCCGAGGATGGGCTCGCCGCGCGAGGGCCGCTGAAGGTGGCGATCGCCTCCGTCGGCGACCCGGAGTCCCCCGGCACCTGGTCGGGGGTCACGGCCGGTGTGCTCGGCGGCCTGCGCGAGCTCGGCGTCGCCACCTGCCCGATCGACGTCGCGCTCGCACCGGGGCTCGAGCAGGCGATGCTCGTCGGCGCGGCGGCCGCGACGGTCAACCGCTTCGACGCAGAAGGCGCGGCGCTGACCATGCGCGTACGCAGCCTGCGCGCGCGCCGGGCGCTCAGCCGCACCCGCGTGGACGGCGTGATCCAGATCGGCACCAGCTTCACGCTCCCACGCGCTGTCCCGTTCGTGACCCTGGAGGACATGACGTTGCGCCAGGGCGCCAGCGTGCATCCGGTGTTCAGCCGCATGTCCTCGCGCGGGGTCGAGGGTTGGGAGAGGCGCCGCGGTGAGATCTACGCGCGCGCGCGTGTGTGCACGGTGGCCAGCCGGTGGGCCGCCGCGTCCCTGCTCGGCGACTACCGCATGTCGCCCGAGCGCGTCGCGGTGGTGGGGTTCGGCGCCACCCACGCCGCGAGCGTCCGCGAGCGGGTGTGGACGCGGCCGCGGTTCCTGTTCGTGGGGATCGAATGGGAGCGCAAGGGGGGGCCGGCGGTGCTGCGTGCCTTCTCGCGCCTGCGCGAGGTGAACCCCGATGCGGTGCTCGACCTCGTCGGCGGACACCCGCCGATCCACGAGCGAGGCGTGAACGCCCACGGGGTGCTCTCGCGGGCGAGCGATCGCGACAGGAAGGCGATCCTCGACCTGTTCGCACGCGCCACCTGCTTCGTGATGCCCTCACTGGTCGAGCCCTTCGGTATCGCGTACGTCGAGGCGGCGTCGGCCGGCGTGGCGAGCATCGGCACGAGCGTGGGCGGGGCGCCCGACGTGATCGGCAGCGACGGCGGCGTGGTCGTGGACCCGCGCGACGAGGCGGGACTCCTCGATGCGATGCTTCGCCTCGCCGATCCGGACACGGCGAGGCGCATGGGCGAGGCGGCGCGCGAGCGCTCGGAGCTCTACACGTGGGGAAAGGTCGCCGAGCGGCTGCTGCGCGCCCTGGGGCTGGAGCTGCCCGACGGCCGGCCGCTGGCCGAGCCCCTGTGATGGCCTCGCCCACGCCCACGGACATCCTCGATCGCCCGGAGGCCGGCGCGACGGTGATCCGCAGCGGCGCCATCAGGGGCGTCGTGTACGGCGCCACGATCCTGTTGACGGGAGCGGTGGTCCCGTTGATGACGCGTCACCTCGGCGTCGCGGACTTCGGCCGCTTCGTCACCGCCTCTTCGATCGTGATGATCATCGCGGGTGTGACCGAGTTCGGGCTCAGCGGGATCGGCACGCGCGAGTACGCGCTGACCGAGCCTTCGCAGCGTCGTGCTCTGCTGTCGAACCTGCTCGGCTTGCGCACGGTGCTCACGGTCGCGGGGCTGGCGGTGGCGACGCCGCTGATGGTGCTCGGCGGCTACCCCAAGGTCGTGATCGAGGGCATGCTCGTCGCGGGCCTCGGTCTGCTGCTGCTGAACGTTCAGCTCACGTACTCGATCGCGCTCACCGCGCAGCTCAGATGGGGGCTGGCGTCGATGTTCGAACTCGTGAACGCAATCGTGGTCGCCGCCGGCACCGTGCTGCTGGTGCTCATCGGCGCGAGCCTGTTCCCGTTCTTCTACGTGAGCGCCGCGTCCTCCGCGGCCGCGCTGGCGGCGGCCGTGATCTGCCTGCACCGGCAGGTGTCGCTGCGGCCGCGCTTTGAGATCGCGCGCTGGCGTGCGCTGGTGCGGGACGCGCTCCCGTATGCGTCGGCCACGACCGTGGCGATCCTCTATCCACGGGTGGGCCTGATCGCGGTGTCGGCGATCTCCAGCTCGCATCAGACGGGCTACTACTCGACGGCCTTCAAGGTCGTGGAGGTCGTTGGCGGCACCTCGGGGCTGATCGCCAGCTCGGCCTTCCCCGTGTTCGCGCGAGCCGGGCGCGACGATCACGAGCGCCTGCGGAGCGCCGTGAGCCAGGTGAGCGACACCGCGTTCATCGCCGGCGCGTACGTGACGGTCAGCCTGGTGGTCGCCGCCCCGTTCGTGATCGAAGTGCTGGGTGGCAGCGCATACGCGCCGGCCGTGCCCGTGCTGCGCCTGCAGGCGCTCGCGCTGCTGGCTGGCTTCATGGCGGCGACCTGGAGCTACTCGCTGCTCTCGCTGCGAATGCACGGCGCGCTGCTGCGTGTCACGCTCGCGGCGCTGCTCGTGTCGATCGCGCTCTCCGCGGCCCTCGTCCCAGGCCTGGGCGCCGACGGCGCGTCGATCGCCTCGGCCGCATGCGAGTTCGTCGCGGCCGGCGGCTACCTGGTGGCGCTCGCGCGCGGACACGCCCGCATGCGTCCGAGCCTCGCGAGGATGCCACGCATCGCCCTCGCGGGAGCCGTGGCGGTGGGCGCGCTCGCGCTGCCCCTTCCGAGCGTCGTCTCGTGGGTGATCGCCTCGGTCGTCTACCTGGCGCTGCTGGTGGCGCTGAAGGCGTTCCCGCGCGAGCTGCTCGACGTTCTACTCCGGCACGGCGGGTAAGCCGACCGCTCCAGCCCGGCGGCCTGAGCCCGGATCGGCGCGGGCCGCCAGCGCCCGCCAGTAGCTAGCGAGCGTCCCCTCAGCCGCCGCCGTCCAGCTGAAGGCGCCGGCGCGCGCGAGCCCCAGCTCGCGCAGCCGTCCGGCGAGCGTCGCGTCGGCTGTCAGCTCGCCGATCCTGGCGGCGATCTCGGCTGGCACGCGCGGGTCGAAGTAGAGGGCGGCGGGGCCGGCGACCTCGCGCAGGGCGGGGATGTCCGAGCAGGCGACCGGGAGCGAGCGCGCCATCGCCTCGAGCACCGGCAGCCCGAAGCCCTCGTGCAGGGTGGGCAGCACCAGGCAGTCGGCGAGCGCGTACAGCGAGTCGAGCTCCTCGGTCGAGCGCGCGCCGAGCAGGCGCACGTCGGCTGCCACTCCGGCGTCACGGGCGCGCGCGGCGAGGGCGCCGTCGTCGGTGGCGTGGCCGGCGATCACGAGCAGCGGACGTCGAGATGGATCTATGAGGGCGATCGCGTCGAGCAACACGGCGAGGTTCTTGTGAGGGAGGTTGGTGGCGACCGCGAGCGCCGTCTGGCGCTCCCCCAGGCGGTAGCGCTCGCGCGCGCCGGTTGGCGGGGGGTGGGCGGCGCTGCGCGCACGCCGTTGGGGACCACGTCGACGTGCCCCGGCTCGACGCCGAGGCCGGCGACGATCTCTTCGCGCCCGGCTGCGGACACCGCGATGATGCGGTCGGCCGTGCGCGCCGCGAGCGAGACCATCGCGGAGGTGCCCGCGCGCATCGGCGCGGAGAGCAGCTCGGGCTGGGCCTTGTACTGAAGGTCGTGGATCGTGACCACGCGGGCGAAGCGCCCCCACGCGGGGGCGAAGTTCGCCATCGAGTGCAGCAGCTCGACGCGCGCGCGCCGCGCCGCCGCCGACACGAGCGCGAGCTCGCCGAGCGCCCACTGGCCGCGGTTGCGGGCGGAGACGGGGAGCACGACGGCGCGCACGCCGTCTCCGAGCTCGCTGGCCAGGCGTGCGCCGGCGTCGCGATTGACGAACGCGACCAGCTCGAGCACGGGAGCGCGTTCGAGCATGGCGGGCACGAGTTCGCGGGCGTAGGTCTCGCGTCCGCCGGTCTCGCCGGGCACGAGGTAGAGCAGGTCGAGCCCGACGCGCATCAGCCTGCCAGCAGTGAGAGGATCCGGCGAGCGAGCGACCAGTAGATCGCCTGGGGCACGCGCAGCAAGGGCGTGTTGGCGGCCGCCAGGTAGGGACTGTCGAGCGAGGAGGTGAGCTGCTCGGAGAACTCGCGAGCGCCGATCCGGCGCGCGCGTTGGATGGCGCGTCTGCGCGCGAGCGTGCGCGGTAGGCCGGCGATCGTCGCCGCCTGGGCGCGCAGCTTCGCTCCCAGCCAGCCCTCGCGCGCTGCGAGCGCCAGCAGGCCGAGCTCGGCCGCGAGCAGCGCCGGCATCGCCAGCGCGAGCACCGCCGCCGGATACACCGACAGCACCGTGCGCCAGCGGTTGCGCTCCAGCCAGAACCACTTGGCCGTCCCCTTGTCGAACTCGTATCTGTGGATGACGCGCGCGCCGGGCACTACGCCGACGCGCTGCCCGGCCAGCCACAGGCGCAGGCCGAGGTCGAGGTCCTCTCCGTACATGAAGTACTCGCGCTCCAGCCCTCCCGTCGCGCGCCACGTCTCACGCCGCACGACCATCGCGGCGCCCGAGGGGAACGCGACCTCGCGATCGTGGGCGGGCAGCTCCGAGATCGCACGCTCGCAGTCGCCGGCCCAGCCGATGCCGAGGTAGTGGATCACGCCGCCGCTGGTGTTGATGCGCGCCTCGTCGAGCAGCACCGCGGCCTGCCACGCCCCCCAGTCGGGGTGCTCCGCGGACGCGCGGCGCAGCCGCCGCAGACAGTCCGGCTGCGGCTGGGAGTCGGGGTTGAGGAACAGCAGCAGCGGCGCGCGCGTGGCGCGGGCGCCGGCGTGGCAACCGCCCGCGAAGCCAAGGTTCTCGCCGGTCTCGATCACGAGCGCACGCTCGCTGAGAGACCTCGCCGCCGCGGCGGTGCCGTCGCTGGAGGCGTTGTCGACGATCGCCAGCTCGTCGTCGTCGCGCAACTGGCCCTCGAGGGCGGCGATCAGCGCGGGAAGATGCTCGGCCGACCGGTGGGTGACCACCACGACGGCCATCGCCTCGGAGCCGTGATCGGCCAAGGCGCTCAGCTACTGCTGGAGAGCTCTTCGGTGGCGAGTGCCGGATGCTGGTCGGCCTCGGCCACGGTTGTTGCCGTCCCGTTGTCCCGCACGAGCGCGTCTTCGGCGGCGCGCGAGTGAAACAGCTCCGGCTCGGCGGGCTCCTCGGCCGCGCTCTGCTCGGCTTTCTCGATCCGCTGCGCCAGCAACGCGAAGCGTTGGGCGAGGATCTTGTTCTGGTCGGACAGGCGCGAGACGACCAGCGAGAAGTACATCAGCAGGACGACGATCAGCCCGATCGCGACCGCGAACAGGGCAGAGGGCGGATAGTCGATGCCGACGTCGTGCGAGAGCGAGGTCAGAAGGCCCTTCCACGCGGCCAGCACGAACAGCGTGACGGCGGCGAGCAGCCACAGGATCGCGTAGCGCTCGGAGAGGTGCTTGCGGCGCACCAGCTCGAACACGAACAGCAGCAGCGCGAGCGTGCCCACGATCGCGATTCCGCGCTGGAGCGAGACGTCGGTCACGCCGTCTGCTCCGTGACCGCCGCCGCCTCCGTCGCCGTGGCCCGCTCCGTCGCCGTGGCCCGCTCTGTTGCGATGGCTGGCTCTGTTGCCGTAGCCCGCTCCCCGACCGCGCCAGCCTCTGTGACCGCGGCCACGCGGGGAGCGTCATCGACGGCTGGCCGCCGGCGGAAGAGGCCGACGAACACCGCCAGCAGCACCTTCACCATGTAGTAGATCGACTGGGTCGAGGAGATCGCCGATTCGCCGGTCACGCGCGGTCGCATGCGCACGGGGATCTCGCAGCTGCGAAGCCGATGCGCGTGCATCAGCAGGATCGCCTCCACCTCCGGGTAGTCGTGGGGGTAGTCGCGCGCGAACAGCTCGATGCCGCGCCTGTTGGTCATGCGGAAGCCGGAGGTCGGGTCGGTGACGCGCTGTCCGGTGATCGCGGACACGATCGACGAGAACACGCGGATGCCGATGCGGCGCGTGCCCGACGAGCGGTAGCCCTCCCGGTGGCGCTCGAGGAAGCGCGAGCCGGTGACCATGTTCAGCTCGGGGTCCGAACGCAGGCGCGCGAGCAGGTCGCCGATGTGGCGCGGATCGTGCTGGCCGTCGCCGTCGACCTGAACGGCGATCTCGTAGCCGTTCTCCAAGGCGTACATGTAGCCGCTCTGCATGGCGCCGCCGATGCCGAGGTTGAAGGGCATGCGCAGCACCGAGGCGCCGGCAGCCGACGCGCGCTCGGCCGTGGCGTCGCTCGAGCCGTCATCCACGACGAGCACGTCGAAGTCGGACGCCGCCGCGTTTATCGCGACCACGGTCGTGGCGATCGCGTCGACCTCGTTGAACGCAGGGACGATCGCGAGGTTGCGTCTCGTGTGAGCTCGTGCTGGATGGCGCATGCCGTTGATAGCAACGCGTCCTGCGACGGCGAGTTGCGCACTCGCCATCCGATGGCGCAGGACAAGTGTAGGGGCAATGCCTGGCGCTGCGCTCGCGCCGGACCACTTCAACGCTCATCTCGCGCCGCCGGTTCGCGCCCAGCTCATGGACCAGTGATGAACGGCGTACGCATCGGCAAAGGGCTCGTGGCGACGCTCCGGCTCGTCCCACAGGTACGGGTAGAACAGCCGTGCGGGGAAGATCGTCACGCCCTCCTCCTGCTCGAGGACGAGGCTCAGCATGTAGGGCCCGTTCGCATCCGTCGATTTGGCGCCGATCCCGAGTGTGCTTCGCGCCAACCGCATGGCTCTCGAGAACAACGGATGGCCGGCGACCGAGCCCAGCACGGCCGTTCCGATCCGCCCTGGAAGCTCCAGCGCGGCAAACGCCTCGACGCCGCGCAGCAACGGCGTGAACGGCCGCTTGCACTCGACGTCCGTGTCCACGTACACGCCTCCGTAGCGATGCAGCACCTCGTAGCGCACGAGGTTGGAGAGCTCCGAGCGCGTCCGTGATCGCGCCCGCTCGAGCTCGCCGATGCCGAGCTCCGCGAGGTCGCCGTCGCCCCACACCCTCTCCTCCCAGTGCGGGTGGTGTCCGGCGAACGTCCTGCCGAAGCGCTCGTGCTCCGGTGGCATGGGGTCGTCTCCGAGCCACACTCTGTGGATCGTGCGCGGTATGCGCATCCGCCGCCAGCGCTGGCCGCGTGGCGCTGGGGTCGGCCGCAGTCGCGGCTCGGCGGGGGGCAGGCCCTGCGGCTCGCGCACCCGGACCGGCACGCGACAGCGGCAGCCGAACCAGCGCACGTCCTCGTGCACGATGTCCACCTCGAGCAGGTAGTCGCCGGGATCCGCCGGCGCGTCGACGTGCAGCGGCGTGAGGACGCGCTCGCCCGGAGCCACCACCCGCGGGAATGCCGAGCGCGGACCCTCCTGCGTAAGGACGCTCCCGTCGCTACGAAGCCAGTGGTAGGAGAGACGGATCGGTGGGTCGGCGTCCAGGCTCGCCGGCCAGCGGGCCGTCCCCTGGTTGGCGACCGTGAAGAACAGCTGCCGTCGTTCGCGTGGCGCAAGCGCCGGGGCGCGCTCGCGCGACTCGATGCTCGCGCGGTAGGCGTCGGAGCTGACGACCCGCCCCTCCCACCGGCGATCCATCTCCTCCAGCGAGACGAACGGGACGTCATCCGGTGGCCGCGTCGGAAGCGCGGCGGGTCGTGGCTCGAGCGCCCGCACGATCCCAGCCCTGTCCTCCTCCGAGACGGGCAGCAGCTCCAGCGACTCGCGCAGCTCCGGCAGGTAGAACGCCTCGTTGAGCCGGCCGCCGCCGGCGGCCAGCAGGTGCGGGCGCGCGACCTCGTAGCGCACAACCTTGTCACGGCGCTGCGCGAGGCTGTTCGTCAGCAGATCGAGGTGGTAGAAGGGCTGGGCAAGGTACTCGCGCGGCGTGAGCGGCTCGGCGTGCATGTGTTGCAAGCCGCGGACGCGCAGCGTCCCGTCGTTGCGCATCAGGCGAGCGGTGAAATCGTCCGACCACGGGGCCCCCGCGAGGGAGTGGGACGCATCGGGGAACAGCCACGCGGTGGGTGTCCAGAACTGCTGTGCAGCGCGCGAGCTCAGCAGCCTCGGCAGCTCGCTGACGAACGCCCGACTCGGGACCTCGTCGCCGTCGATCTTGAGGATCCAGTCGCAGCGGCACTGAGCGAAGAGCCACGACAGGTGCCGCTCGGTCTGGGCGAACTCGATCCTGAAAAGCCGATCCGCGACCGCCTCGTAACCCGCCAGCGCGTCGGCGTCCACACGCGAGTCCGCGGCGATGAGCACCTCCTCGGCGTGTGGCCGCAGAGGTTCGAGGATGGCCGCCACGCGCGATGGCGGATCGGCGGTGATCATGCAGATCGACAGCGACACCGACCGCCATTCTCGCGCCCGCGAGAGCTTGCCGTCCTCCTGGCCGCTCGCAGCGGACTCGGAGGACTAGACTGCCGCCGATGTCCGAGCAACTTAAGGTCAATCTGCCGCACGTCGTGCACGAGACGATCGACGGGGAGACGGTCGCGATTCACCTGGGGACGGGCACCTACTACAGCTTCGACGGAGTGGGCGCCGATGTGTGGCGACTGCTGGTCGAAGGCATCGCCGCCGACGAGCTCGCGCCGGTGCTCGGCTCGCGCTACGACGCGGAGCTCACCGTCGTGGAAGCGTCCGTCGGAAGCTTCGTGGAGGAGCTCCTGCGGGAGGATCTGCTGACCCCCGCGCCCCCAGGCTCCCCGCCAGCCGAGCGGCCAGACGCGCACGAGGGGGAACGCTCCGGCGACGCCGCGTTCGCGGAGCCGGTGCTGCACAAGTACACCGACATGCAGGAGTTCATGCTCGTGGACCCGCTCCACGACGTCGAGGTGGACGCCGGCTGGCCGCATGTCAAGGCCGGCTGAACAGACTCTCCGCGGCTTCTTCGACGACGCCGCCGACGAGCACGCGCGCACGCTGGCGAGCGCCGGCGAGGTCGATCGGGTGGTCCGCCTGGGGGACGCCCGCGTGCGTCTGCGTTTCGCCGGAGCGGCGCTGGCCGACGCCCTGACGAAGGCGCTCAAGCCACGCCTGGCGCTCGAGGCCGAGCCCGACGGCGCCGGGTCGCCGGACGCCACGATTCGGCTGTGGGAGCAGAGTCGCGCACCGGGCGGCGCCCTGCGGGTGCCGTGGCGCGAGGCCGACGTCGGGCCGCGCGGCCTCGTGCGCGGGCATCCGGACGCGGAGCTGATCGCCGTACACGAGGCGGGCTCCGAAGCGGTGACGCTCGTCGATCTCGCGGCGCGGCAGTTGCTCTACCGCGTGCCGGACGTCCGCGACCTGCCGTGGTGGGAGCGCGCCGCGCCGCTGCGCCCGGCGCTGTTCTGGGCGCTGAGCGGGGCCGGGCGCCATCTCGTCCACGCGGGAGCCGTAGGGGACGTGCGGCGCGGCGGGGTGCTGCTCGCCGGCGCCGGCGGCTCCGGCAAGACGACCGTCGCGCTCGCGGCGCTGACCGCGGGCATGGCGTACGTCGCAGACGACTACCTGCTGTTGCACTCCCATCCCGAGCCGGTCGCGTGGAACATGTACGGGACGGCCAAGCTCGACGCGAGCCAGTTGGCGCGCTTCCCGCAACTGGCTGGCGGCCTCAGCATCTCGGCCGATCCGCAGGAGGACGAGAAGTCGGTGCTCGACGTGCAGGCTCTGTTTCCGGGCGAGCCGACGTGCTCGCTGGCGATCCGCGCGGTGGTCGTGCCACGCATCCGCGGTGGAAGCGCGCGGCTGCGCAGGGCCAGCCCCGGCGCGGCGCTGCTGGCGCTGGCCCCGAGCACGACCTTCCAGATGCCCTTCGACGACGGCCAGGTCGTCGGCTCGCTCGCCGCGCTCGCGCGTCGGGTGCCGGCGTTCGCCCTGGACGTGGGAGACGACCCCGACGAGCTGGCGCAGGCGATCGATCGCGTGCTCGACGCGGTCGCCGGCGGTGGGGAGGCGGAGCTCGCGCCGGCCTCGGGAGCGCTGGCCCCGTGAGCGAGCGCCCACCGACGCGAGGCGAAGGGCCCCTGGTGTCGGTCGTCGTGCCGGCCTACCAGGCGGAGGCGTTCCTCGGCGAGGCGCTGGAGTCCGCGCTCGGCCAGGACTACGACCGCGTGGAGATCGTCGTGGTGGACGACGGCTCCACCGATCGCACCGCGGAGATCGCGGCGGCGCACGGAGTGACGGTCATCCGCCAGCGCAACGGCGGTCCGGCGGCGGCGCGCAACGCCGGACTGGCCGTCGCGCGGGGCGAGCTGCTGACGATCCTCGACGCGGACGACGTGTGGCCACGCGATCGCCTCTCCAGACAGGTCGAGCACATGCGCGAGCATCCGGACGACGGTCTGGTGGTGGGCCTCACGGAGGCCTTCGTCACGCCCGGCCAGCCGCGTCCCGCTCACTATCCCCGCCTTCCCCAGCCCTTTCCGGGGCATCCCTCGACGATGCTCGTCCGGCGCGGGATCTTCGAGCTCGTGGGGCCGTTCGACGAGTCGCTGCGCCTGAGCGAGGACCTGGACTGGATCGCCCGCGCCGGCGACGCCGGGGTGCGGTTCGGACGGCTCGACTGCACGCTCCTGCGCTATCGGATTCACGCCGAGAACACATCGCGAAACCCGCACGCCAACGAAGTCGCGACGATGCGGGCGCTGCGCGCGTCGGTCCGGCGCAAGCGGAGCGGCGGTGGCTGAGCACCCTGCGAAGCCGCTGGTGTCGGTGGTGGTGCCGGTGTTCGCCGGTGAGCGCTATCTGGGCGAAGCCATCGACAGCGTCGCCGCCCAGACGTACACGCGTGTCGAGACGATCGTCGTCGACGACGGCTCGCCCGACCGCAGCGCGGAGATCGCCTCGGCGCGGCCGGGGGTGCGTGTGCTGCGCGAGCCCCACCGGGGGGTGGCGGCGGCGCGCAACGCCGGGATCGCGGCGGCGCGAGGCGAGCTGATCGCGTTCATGGACCAGGACGACCTGTGGCAGCCGTCCAAGCTCGCCCTTCAGGTTGCCCTGCTGGACGAGCGCCGGGAGCTGGACATCGCGCTTTGCGGCATCGAGATGGTGCTCTCGGCGGGCACGCCGCGCCCGCAGTGGCTGACGTGGGCGGCGGATCGCCAGCCCGGCTACGTGCCGAGCGCTTGGCTGGTGCGTCGCGAGGCCTTCGAGAGGGTCGGACGGTTCGACACCAGCTATGCGATCGTCTGCGACGCGGACTGGCTGGCGCGAGCGAAGGACATGGGGCTGGCCAGCGGGATGCTCCCGCAGACGCTCGTGTGCTGGCGCATCCACGACACCAACGGCTCCTACGACCAGGCGACGATGCGCCGCGAGACGTTCAGGATGATCCGCGCCACCGCCGCACGCCAGCGCGCGGCCGTGCGCACGGGAGACGCGCCTGGAGGGCGCGAAGCGGATCGCGCAGGGGCGGGCGAGCGGTGAGCGCCGACGAACGTCCTGAGGTCGGCGTGGCGATCCCCGCCTTCAACGCCGAGCGCTGGCTGGCGCAGACCCTCGACAGCGTCCTCACGCAGACGCGCCCGCCGGACGACGTGCTCGTGCTCGACGATGGCTCCACGGACGGCACGGTCGCCGTGGCGGAGGCCTTCGGAGCGCCGGTGCGCGTGGCGCGCCAGCGCAACGCGGGCATCGGGGCGGCGCGCAACCGCGCGCTGGAGCTGGTTCGCGGGACGATCGTGGCGTTCGTGGACTCGGACGACATGCTGACCCCTTCGAGCCTCGCTGTCCGCCTCGACGCGTTGCGGCGCCTTCCGCACGTGGACATCGTGTGGGGGCACGTCCGACGCTTCGAGCGCATGCTCGACGGAGCTCCCGTCGCGTTCGACGAGCCGATGCCCTCGCACACCGCCGGCTCGATCCTCGCGCGGCGAAGCGCCCTCGAGCGCGTCGGGCCGTTCGCGGTTGGGGTGCGTGCCGCCGAGGGCCTGGACTGGCTGCTGCGGGCGCGCGAGCTCGGGGTGTGTGAGCTGACGCTGGAGGAGCAGGTGCTGTGGCGCCGGGTGCACGGCGAGAACGCCTCGCTGCTCTATCGCGACTCGATCGGGGAGTGGGCGCACGTGCTGAAGGCCTCGCTCGACCGGCGCCGGGCCGCCGAGCGGCGCCGGCCTGGGGCCTCCGAAGGGGCACGCAGCGACCGGCGGGCGGGGCGGGAGGCCGGGCGATGAACCTCGCGCCGCCGCCGGCGCCGCCGAGCACGTTCTGGGGCGCGGAGGGCGAGCAGCGCGAGGTGTGGCCGGCGCCGGCGCAGGAGCTGCTGCTGAAGGCGGCGCTGATGCCCGACGAGCGCGCGCTCGTCGCCTGGCGGCGCGTACGCCCGAAGCTGGACGTGGCAGAGATGGACGGCCCCACCCAGGCGCTGCTGCCGGCGCTGCGCAGGAACCTGCTGGCGCTCGGCGTGGAGGATGAGCTGCTGGACCTGTTCAAGGGCGTGCACCGCTACGGGTGGGCGCGCACGCAGATGCTGCTCGCTCCGATGACCGCGGCGGTGCAGGCGCTGGAGGACGTCGGGATACCCACGCTGCTGCTGAAGGGCGCCGCTTTCGTGTCCGACAGGCGGCTGGACGCGGGTATGCGCCCGATGAACGACGTGGACGTGCTCGTGCCGACCGCGCAGACCCGCGCGGCGATCGACGTGCTGGCGGAGATGGGGCTCGAACCGGTCGGCGAGGTGCCGGCGTGGTATGTGGCCGAGTATGCCCCGCGGTTCGTGCCCAGCCACGGCTTCCGCGACGAGCTCGACCGCCAGCTCGACCTGCACTGGCATGTGCTTCACGCCTCCTGCCAGCCGGATGCGGATGAGGACTTCTGGGCCGCGGCCGAGCCGATCGAGCTGCTGGGTGTGTCCACGCGCGCGCTGTGCCCCGCGGACGAGCTGTTGCTGGTGATACTGCACGGGCTGCGCTGGAACGCGATCCCCACCTACCGGTGGGTGGTGGACGCGGCGCTGCTGTGCTCCGGCGCGATCGGGGCGATCGACTACGAGCGCCTGGTGGCGCAGGCGCGCAAGCGCCGCGTGACGGTGATGCTGCGCGCCGGCCTCGCGTACCTGCGGCGGGTGGCCGACGCCCCGGTCCCCGATCGGACGATGCGCGCGCTGCGCTCGCCGAGACCACGCGTGCTCGAGCGCGCCGAGTTCCGCGCGCAGTCCACCCAGCCGCGGCGGCGAAGCGCGCTGCAGTGGCAGGTCGTCTACCACGAGCAGCACGTGCGCCGCGAGCTGCCGCTCGACGCCAGGCCGACTCTGCGCAGGCATCTCCAGATCGCGCGCCGGCGCGCGGGCGTCGAGCGCTTGAGCGATCTGGGCCGGCTGCCGTGGGGAGGTCCACCCGGGCCGTCGCGTCCTTCCTCGGAGGTGGCCGCGGCGGTGGGGGCGGGAATCGACGCGACCTGCGCCCGACCGATCGCCCTCGGTGAGACGCTCGACTTCGGTGACGCCGAGCTCGTGCGCGCGTACACCGCGTACGGGACCTGGCGTGCGCAGGCGGATGGATGCTGGATCGCGGGCAGGCAGGCGCGACTGCAGCTTCCGCTCCCCGAGCGGGTGAGCGGATCGCTCGTGCTCGACCTCTCTGCCGACGGGCTCCTCGTGCCGGGATGTCCGCGTCAGCGGCTGGGCGTGTCGGTGAACGGACGCGCGGTGAGGGAGCTGACGATCGAGCACGGCTCGCACGTGCGCGAGGAGTCGATCATGCTCCCGCGCGAGGTACTGGTAGGCCGCGAGCGGCTGGATTTGGTGTTGCGGACGCCGGACGCGACCTCGCTCGCGCGACTCGGTCTCGACGACGACGACCGTCGCCTGGGCGTGTTCGTGCGCCGCGCGCGCCTACGCGCGCCGAGCGCATACGCGCCGGACAGCCGGCTGCTGCTCGGAGCGGGCTTCGACGACGCGAGCTTGTTGCTCGACGGCTGGGATGAGCCCGAGCAGCGGGGGCGCTGGACGGTCGGGCGTAGGGCACGCATGCTGATGCGCCTGTCGCGAGTGCTGCCCGCGCTGGACCTGGAGTTCGAGGCCGCCCCCTTCCTCGGACCGGCCCCCCGCAAGCTGGCGGTCGAGGTGTACGTCAACGGCCAGCGCCTCGGGGCGGTCGGCTACGAGGGCGTCGACGAGGATCCGCTGAAGCCGTCGATGACGCGCATGCCGCTGCCGGCGGGCGTTGTGCGCGACGATGGCGACGTGCTGCTCGAGTGGCGGATCGGCGATCCGCGCTCGCCCCATTCCTTCGCGGTGTCCGACGATTCCCGCGAGCTGGGCCTGTTCTTGGTGGCGGTCGCGCTTCTGGAGCGCGACGCTGTGCCCGCCGGCGCGCAATGTGCCGATTGAGGGCGGGAAGGCTAAAACCCGACGCCCTACCGTCCGATTGTGAGGGCGATGCCATTCGCGGGACACAGCCACTCCTCCAGCCGCGCCTCGTGGGCGGCTGTCCGGCCGCCGCTGGGCCTCGGCGCGATCCTCGTCGGGCTGTTGACGGCGGTGGCGACGATGCCAGCGCTGCTGGCGCCGGCGAGCGCGGGCGCGGCGACCAGTGTGTTCGGCAGCCCGCTGTCCGTCCCGGCCACGCTGAACACCGCCGAAAACCTCAACTACCAGGGCGTCAACACCGACGTTCCGGTTGGCCCGGAAGCCCCAGAAGGCGTCTTCCACACGTTCCACTTCGGCGCCGACACCGCCCTGTGGAACACGGCTGAGCAGGCGGCCGCGCCCGAAGGCGGGCAGGTCCTGAAGATCCGCCTCGAGGGCTGCGCCAGGCCGGCCTCCGGCGGACCGGCTCCGCTGACCGAAGTCCACTTCCAGACCCTCTCCCCGCTTCCAGGCGGCGGCGCGCGCGTCAACCTGACCTCCCAGGGGTTCGACATGCCGGTGTGTGGCCAGGGGGGGAGCGACTCGACGGTGTCCACATACGAACCGGTCAACCTCTGCGTCAACGCGGGCGACTACGTGGACTTCAACGACGAGGGCGGCTACGTGGAAAACGTGTACCGGGCCGGCGTTCCCTACGCGGTGCTCGGCGCCGTCCGCGGGGCGACCGCGGACTCGTTCATCAAGAACAACGGCACCGACAACGGCGCGAGCCTGGAAACGTCGGATGTGAACGCGATGGAAGGGTTTGCCGCCAACGCGAGCGAGGAACTGATGATGCAGATGGAACTGGGGACCGGAGCCAACGCGCGGTACGTGTGTCCGGGCGGTAGCAAGGAAGCTCCCCCTGTGCTACCCGTGATCCACGTGCATCCCCAGACCGACGGCGTCAACCGGGCGCGGATCGTGGAGATCGCCATCTACTGCCGTCCCGCCGGCGGGTGCCCCGGCACGGCGACGCTGACGGCGTCCGCGGGCGGCAGGAGCGCGCGCGAGGACGACCGGGTGACGTTTGACCTGCGCGGGGACGACACCAGCCGCGTGGCGATCCGCATCAGCCCCCATCTGCTGGCGCTGATACGCAAGCATCACGGCATCGCCACCACGCTCACTGCGGTCGTGGGTGGCCAGACGTTCTCCCAGACGGTCGAGATCAAGATCCTGTAGCCGGCAGCGCCGGTCCGCGTCGGGCCGTCGTAGCCCCGAATCGCCGCCGCACAGAGGCTTGGTGCGCAGCTCAGGACCACTCCCAGCAGCGCAGCTCGCTCGGCTCGCGCTCACATGCCACGGCGCCCGCGGCGCCCGCGCCCGGGTCGAGGTCGGCCACCCACACCCGCCGCTCGAGAGCCTCCGCGGAGCCGGCGCCGATGCCGGTCCCCAGGCACTTGAGCGTGGCCTCGTATCGCGTCCACGCGCGCAGGAAATCGCGACGGCGCGCGGCGGGATCGGCGATCGCCTGCAGAGAGGCGGCCGTGTGCGCGCCGAGCACGCGCGCGGCGATCGCCACCTCGTCGATCGAGCGGTCGTCGGTCTCCACGTCGACTCCGACGGGAGCCCCTGCGCAGAACGCGTACAGCGCGAGCTCGCCCGAGTGTGAGAGGTTGAACGACAGGCCCGCGTGCGCGCCTGCCGTGGTGGGGCCGCCGGGCCCCGGTCCACGCGCGGGCTCGCTCAGGCGAGGCTTGCCGTGTGCGTCGTGGACAAACCGCAGTGCACGTGGGCTCTCCCGCAGATAGCGTCCGAGCAGCGCCCTGAGGAGACCTCGCGAGCGCGCCCAGAGAAGACGGTTGCGCTCGCTCAGCAGGCGCTGCGCCCGCGCGTGCTCCTCGCCGGTCAGGAGACCCGCGAGACTGTCGTCCGCTTGCGTGAGGTCGGCTCGCCACACATCGACGGCGTCCTCGGGAAGATCCGGGTGAGACGGTCCGATCCGCCAGGAAGATCCCGAGCCCGCGCGCGTCGGTGGCTGCATCGCCGGCCAAATGTAGGTGCCCGAACCTCTGCGATCAAGCTCGGCGACTACTCTCTTGCGCCTGTGCGCGTCCTGCCCACACAGCTCGACGGTCTCGTGGTGATCGAGCCGACCGCCTTCCCGGACGAACGGGGCTTCTTCTGCGAGACGTACAGGCGTGAATGGCACGCCGAGCTGGGGATGCCGCGGGACGAGCGGTTCGTCCAGGACAACCACTCGCGCTCCACCCGCGGGGTGCTGCGCGGCCTGCACTTCCAGATCGGCGGCGGCGTGGCCAAGCTCGTGCGCTGCGCACGCGGGCGCGTGGTCGACGTGGCCGTCGACCTGCGCCGCGGCTCGCCGACGTACGGCCGCTGGGAAGCGGTGGAGCTCGACGACGAGAGCATGCGCGAGCTGTATGTGCCGGTTGGCTTCGCACACGGGTTCTGCGTGCTCAGCGAGGTCGCCGACGTGCTCTACAAGCAGACCTCCTACTACGACCCCGAGCTCGAACGCGGCGTTGCCTGGGACGACCCGGAGCTCGCGATCGAGTGGCCGCTGCCGGCGCAGGAGCTGATCCTCTCCCCGCGCGACGCCGCCGCGCCGCGCCTGAGCGAGATCGCCGACGCGCTGCCGTTCGAGTGGCATCCTTAGGGGGATGCACGCCCGCTTGCAGCGCCTGCGTGAGCGCACCAACGGCTACACCGTAACCCCCGAGCAGTACGTGTACTTCGCATACGCCGGCGTTGGCGCCCTGACGCTGATCGTGCTGACGGGCGCCGCCGTGCGGCTCTCCGGCTCCGGCCTCGGCTGCCCGACGTGGCCGAAGTGCTACGGCAACCTGTACCCGCCGCTGAGGACGCACGCGCTGATCGAGTTCTCGAACCGCGCGATCTCCGTGCCGGTGTGCCTGGCCGCAGGACTTGCCTGGCTGGCGGCGCTGCGCCGCCGTCCCTACCGGCGCGATCTGGTGTGGCTCGGTGCGCTGCTGCCGGCGGGCGTGGTGGCGCAGGCGGTGCTCGGCGGCCTGACCGTGAGAGGCAAGCTCGACTACGGCTGGGTGATGGGCCATTTCGCGCTCTCGATGCTCATCCTGGTGGCCGCCGTGCTGCTGGCGTGGCGCGCCCGCGATGCCTCCGCGGAGGACGCCCGGCGGGCGGCTGCGCAGCCCATCGCCACCGATCGAACGATCGTGAAGGGCATGTGGGGGCTGGTGGCGCTGGGGGCGCTGACGATCTTCGCCGGCACCGCCGCCACCGCCGCGGGCCCGCACGCCGGCGGCGAACCGGGACAGCGGATCAACCGGCTGAGCTTCGACGGGCGGGGCACGATGGACTTCGTCATCCACCGCCACGCCGAGATCGCCTTCGTGTTCAGCGTGGCGGCCGTCGGCCTGTGGTGGCTGGCACGCCGGCGGGCGGCCGCGCCGACGGTGCGGCGGTCGCTGACGGTGCTTTGCGTGCTGCTGGCGCTGCAGGGCATCGTCGGCCTCGACCAGTACGAGACGCACCTGCCGACCGAGCTGGTGTGGGTGCACGTTTGCCTCGCCTGCGGCGCCTGGTTGTCGCTGCTGTGGGCGACCTGTGCGGCCGGGCGGCTCGCGCCGAAGACGCTGCCCAGGGGCGCAGAGCGCGCCACGGAGCCCCCTGGAGTGCCCGCGGAGGCGCTCGCCCAGCTTAATTCGCCCGGAAATTAGGGCTTCCTCGCGACGTGCGCGCGGTGGTTTCGCATCTCGCCGTCCTCACCAGCGGTTAGCCTGCCCACAGCAACGACACTCGAGAAGGGAGTGGCATGACCAAGAACGAGCTAGCCGAGCAGATCGCGGAACGCACCGGACTCGCCGCCAGCCAGGCACGGCAGGTCGTAGAGGCGACGATCGAGGTGGTCTCCGACGAGCTGGCCGCGGGCGGGGAGGTCGCTCTTGCCGGCTTCGGCAAGTTCAGCGTCAGCCAGCGGGCCGCTCGCCAGGGACGCAACCCGTCGACGGGCGAGACGATCAACATCGCAGCCTCGAAAGCTGCGAAATTCTCCGCGGCGAGCGCTCTGAAGAAGCGCCTGAACGGCTGATCGACCTCCATATACATAGATGACGCGTGCGGCGTCACCGGCTCGTGGGGGCCGGTGACGATGGTCGCCGTGACCCGCCGGCGCCGGCCACCACGGGCGGCGGTTTCGGGCGAGGATCTATAGGATGCCGCCAAGCATGGCTGTCGCCACCTCGTTGCCGGGCTGGGGCTCGTGGAGCTTCCAGCCGGTCGTGATCATCGCGCTGCTGGCAGCGGCGGTCGCGTACGCGCGCATCTACCGTCGAGCGCAGGCCAGGTCTTCGACGTCCGCGCCCAACGCCGGTCACTGGGTGCCATACGCGGCGGGACTGGTGACGATCGCGGTGGCCCTGCTCTCGCCGCTGGATCCGATCGGCGACCGCTACCTGCTGTCGGCGCACATGATCCAGCACGTTCTGCTGTCGGACATCGCGCCCGCGCTGCTGGTGCTCGGGTTGCGTGCGCCAGTGCTGCCGCTGGGCCTCTCGCGTGAGGCGTTGACGGCGGTCGCGCCGGGCGGGCGTTCGGGGCGCGTGCTCGCGCGGCTGACCTCGCCGTGGCTGGCGATCCCACTGTGGGCGCTCGCCACCTGGACGTGGGCGATCCCCGGCGTGTTCGACTACGCCGCCCAGCACGAACTCGTGCACGCGGTCGAGCATGCGACGCTCTTCTACACGGGCCTGGCGATGTGGTGGCTGATCGTCGACCCGCTGCCGCGCGCGCGCCTGCGCCCGAACGGCCAGCGCCTGGCGCTGCTCGGCTTCACGCGCCTGGCGAGCGCGTGCGTGTGCCTGCCGCTGACGTGGATCTCCACCACCGAGTACCCCCTCTACGCCCACGCCCCGCGCGCGTTCGGCCTTTCGGCGATCAACGATCAGCACCTGGCCGGAGCCAGCATGTGCTTCATCGAGGCGCTCGTCTTCGGCATCGCCTTCGTGGCGGTCTTCATGAGCGTCCTCGGCCGCGACGAGTCACGGATGGCGCTCGGCGAATACGCAGCCGCGGGGTCGCGCCCGGACGGGCTGCCGACCTAGCCGCAGCCGGTGTTGTTGCCGCAGCTGGAGCACGTGTAGCAGGAGCCGGTCCGCTGCATCATCCCCCCGCACTGGCTGCAGGCGGGACCGAGGTCGAACCCTTGCAGCCGCGCGGGGACGACAGGCGGGGAGTCGGTTAGTGCGGACGCCGCGGGGACGCTCTCACGGGCCTCGGCGGAGGAGGCCCGCGGCGTCGAGGCCGGGGAGCCGTCGCTGCCGTTGCCCGTCGATCCGGAGCCAGAGCCGTTGGCTGGGCTGGCGGTGTCGGAGGCGACGAGCGACTGCGCTGCGTCCTGGGCGGCTTTGCGTGCGCGTACCTCGGGGGTGAGGATGCCGAGCTCCTCCTGGGCGTCGGTGTCGAGGAAGCGCGACGCCAGCCAGCGCATGATGTAGTCGGGCATCGACTTCGCGAACGGGATCTCGGGGTTGCCGGTGACGCCCTCGGGCTCGAAGCGCATGTAGGAGAACTTCTGCACGAGCGTCTCCAGCGGCACGCCGTACTGCAGCGCGATCGAGATGGCGGTGGCGAACGCGTTCATCATCCCGCGCAGCGTCGATCCCTCCTTGCCGATGTCGGTCAGGAAGATCTCGCCGACCGAGCCGTCCTCGTACATGCCGGCGGTGATGTAGCCCTCGTGGCCGCCGATGGAGAACTTGTGGGTGATCGACTGGCGCTCGCGCGGCATCCGCTTGCGCCGCGGGCCGGCCTGGGCGAGGGCCTCGCTGACGGCCGTCTCGACCAGCGCGTCGACGTCCGCGGGCGGGTCCGCGGGCTTCTGCGCCTCGGTGCGCAGGGCCTGGGCGGTCTTGGAGCCGTCGCGGTAGATCGCGAGCGCCTTGACGCCCAAGTGCCAGGCCTGCGTGTAGGCGTCGGCGATGTCCTCCACGGTCGCCTCCTGCGGCAGGTTGACAGTCTTCGAGATCGCCCCGCTTATAAACGGCTGCACCGCGCCCATCATCTTCAGGTGGCCCATGTGCGAGATCGCGCGCTCGCCGACCGCCACGTCGAATACCGGCAGGTGCTCCTCGGCCAAGCCGGGTGCGCCGATGATCGTGCCGTGCTCGGTGACATGGGCCTCGATCTGCTCGATCTGCTGCTCTGAGTAGCCGAGCGTCTGCAGTGCCAGCGGCACAGTTTTGTTGGCGATCGTCATCTGCCCGCCGCCGACGAGCTCCTTGAACTTCACCAGCGAGAAGTCAGGCTCCACGCCGGTGGTGTCGCAGTCCATCAAGAAGCTGATGGTCCCGGTGGGGGCGAGTACGGTGGCCTGGGCGTTGCGGTAGCCGTGTCGCTCGCCGACCTCGACCGCCTCGTCCCACGAGCGTCGCGCGGCCGCCAGCAGCTCCCCGTCTGTGCAAGCCGCGTCGGGGATCGCGTAGGAGGCGTCGCGGTGCATGCGCATCACCTGGTTGTGGGCGTCGCGGTTCTCCGCGTAGCGCTCGTACGGGCCGAGCGCGCCGGCGGCCTCAGCCGAGCGGCGGTACGCGCGGCCGGTCATCAGCGCGGTGATCGCCGCCGCCGCTCCCCGCCCCTGGTCGGAGTCGTAGGGCATGCCGTTGCTCATCAGGAAGGCGCCGAGGTTGGCGTAGCCGAGCCCCAGCTGGCGGAAGGCCCGTGCGTTCTCGCCGATCTTCTCCGTCGGGTAGCTCGACGGCCCGACGATGATCTCCTGGGCAAGCAGCATGATGTCCACGGCGTGCTCGAAGGAGCTCACGTCGAACGTGCCGTCGGGGCGACGGAACTTCATCAGGTTCAGCGACGCCAGGTTGCAGGCGGAGTCGTCCACGTGCATGTACTCACTGCAGTTTGCGACCACTACCCCATCGACTATGTAGGAGTGGTGCAGCGGCTCCGTGAGGTTGAAGACCAGCTCCTGACCATCGTCCTCGCGCGCGACCATTGTCGTGCCGGGCTTGGTGCGATAGAGCTCACACTCAGAGATCACATTCTCGACCGCAGCCTGCTTGCGAGGACACGAGAAGCCGATCTCGTCGGCGAAGCGCGCCATGTCCGTGCCGGTAATGCGTAGGTCGAACCCTTCTCGAGTGGCGTACTCGACGGTCGTTCCATCCTGTCGCGTGTAGGAGAAGTGTGATGCACCGCCCTCGCTGATGCGGTAGATGCGTCCACGGATACCCCAGCTGAAAAGCATGCGCTGAACATCCTTGAGCAGGGCGTTACTGCGACTGCCAAGTCCCACGTAGCGATTGGCCTTGCCGCCTGTCTCGATTCGCGACACGCATCCGTCGGCACCGAAAAGGCCTCGCAGGAACGCGGCCTGTACCTCGGCCGGGGCGGTGAAGACAGCAGATGGGACGCGCTTGTCATGGGCGCGGGCTGATGTCACCCCGAGGCCCCGGAACAGCTCACGTACAGCCTCGCTTCCCGCTCGCAACTGAACGGTCCCGTTCGGCATCTCCTGTCTCGAGATGCCGCCGATCAGCTCTTGGAGCAGTCCTTCATGAGCGTTCGCCAGCCCGTCCTCGATGTCCTCGCCTCCATAGACCCAGCCGGTCTGCACGTCTGTCAGCCAACCGTCGCCGACGAGATGGCCGGTCAGCTCTCCCAAGCCCTCGCTCCAACGGTCAGGCAGCTCCTGGTAGGTAGCCGTCCCCCCGCGGACAACAGACTTCGCCGGCGTCTTGACCTTGAGCGGCAGTGCCCAACTCGCCTGCTCCGCGGGAGTAGGGCTGTCGTTCAGCAGAACTCGATCCTCACCGGTTAGCTCCTCGGCGGGCACATAGCCGCGGTTCAGGGTCCAGACTCGGTGATTAGGGGTACACCGCAGCTCGCCTCCGTTTGCGAAGCGCAAACGCACGATTGGCTTGACCCCGTTTCGCATGAACGCAATCGGCTGTGTGGCCGCCACGCCGTCGCATGGTTGCTCTGCCGTCGCTCTGTGCGTGTAGACGCAAAACTCCTCACCGGCCTCACCGCGGCTGACGAGCTCGTCGATCGGTAGCAGCCCGAGTGTGGTGTGCACCCGAGCGTCCGCCGGAAAGCACGGGTTCGACGCGTTGATCCGTCCGCTGTTCGGGCTTGTGTGCCACTGGTTGATGGTGGTGTCGTACTGCACGCCCGGATCGGCGCAGCGCCACGCCGCCTCGGCGATCTCGCGCATGAGCTCACGGGCGGGGATCGGCTCTCCTATCGGCTGGCCGGTGGTGCGCGCGGTCAGCTGCCACTCGCGGTCCTCTTCGACGGCACGCATGAACTCGTCGCTGACCCGCACCGAGTTGTTGGCGTTCTGGTACTGGATCGAGAAGAAGCCCTCGCCGTCGATGGACATGTCGAAGCCGGCGTCGCGCAGCGCCTGCGCCTTGTCCTCCTCGTGAGCCTTGCACCAGATGAAGTCTTTGATGTCCGGGTGATCGACGTCCAGCACCACCATCTTCGCGGCGCGCCTGGTCTTGCCGCCGGACTTGATGGTGCCCGCCCACGAGTCGGCGCCACGCATGAACGACACCGGGCCGGAGGCGGTGCCGCCCTTGGCCAGCGGCTCCATCGAGCCGCGGATGTGCGACAGGTTGATGCCCGAGCCGGAGCCGCCGCGGAAGATCATGCCCTCCTTGGTGTTCCATGCGAGGATCGACTCCATGGTGTCCTCGACGGAGAGGATGAAGCAGGCGCTGCACTGCGGGCTCTCCTCGAAGCCGACGTTGAACCACACCGGCGAGTTGAATGCGGCCATCTGGTGCAGGAGGATGTGGGTGAGCTCGTGGTTGAAGGCGGTGGCGTCGTCTTCGCTCGCGAAGTAGCCCCCGGCGCGACCCCAGCCGGTGATGGTGCCGGCGACGCGGCTGATCATCTCCTTGACGGAGCTCTCGCGTTCGGGCGCGCCGAGCTGGCCGCGGAAGTACTTCTGGGCGACGATGTTGGTGGCGTTCTGCGACCAGCTCTTGGGGAACTCGACGTGGCGCTGCTCGAAGGCGACGCGGTCGCCGTGGCCGATGCGCGCGTCGCGCAGCTCCCACTCGACGGTCTCGAACGGATGGACGCCGGAAGTCGTGAAGACGCGTCTGATCGTCAGCGGCCGGCCGGACGATGCAACTTCAGCGACTGCGGTGTGTGGGGCGCCATCCATCTAAGCTCGTCTCCTGGTCTTGGGCCGCAAGCAACCCCAATTTGCGGCGAAAATACGGTGTTTTTGGGGGTAACACCGAATCATCCGCCTTCGTTCGGACGGACTTCTCGAGCCGCTCTGTGAGGCAAGATCCAGTCCCTACAGGATAGCGGCGAAGCCGTCCCGGACCCGCTTCTCGGAGGCCCCCGAACGGCCCTCCCGAAGGCCCGTCGGGGGCTAGCGCCCGAGCCTGATCCAGTCGCTGAACTCGGCCCAGGTGGCCGACGCGCGGAAGCCCGCCTCGGCGGTGGCGTGGCGCAGCGACGCCACCCAGCGCGGCTCGAACGCGAGCATCCGCGCGACGCCCCACCCCAGGCACGCGAGGACGACGAGCGCGGCGATGGCGGCGATGGCGATGGCCTCCGAGGAGGCGTGCGTCGCCTGGTGGGGATGGGCGAGCGTGAGCGAGTTGCCCTGGAGCGTGAGCGTGGTGGTGGTGGCGGCGAGAAGCCCCGACATGACCGCGGTCATAGTAGGTCCGCGACCGCGTCGAGCGCGTCGCTCAGCACCTGCTCGGGCGCGCGGGCGGCGTCGATGACGCGGATCCGCTGCGGCTCCTCGCGCGCGAGCTGCTCGTAGGCGGCGGCGATGGCCGCGAAGAACCGTTCGCCTTCGCGCTCGAGGCGATCGGGTTCGAGCGCGCGCTCGCGCTGGCGCGCGCGTCCGGCGGCGGGGGCGATGCGAGCAGCAGCGTGCGGTCGGGTCGCAGGCCGGCGGTGGCGAACAGGTTGACCGCGCGCACCTCCTCCACGCCGAGCCCCCGCCCGGCGCCCTGGTAGGCGAGCGAGGAGTCGACGAAGCGGTCGAGCAGCACGATCGCCCCGTCGCGCAGCAGCGGCTCCAGCCGCTCGTCCACGAGCTGGGCGCGGGCGGCCGCGTACAGCAGCGCCTCGGTGCGCGGCAGCACATCGAGCGCGGGATCCTGGACGAGCGCGCGGATGCGCTCGGAGACCTCCACGCCGCCGGGCTCGCGCAGCAGCTCCACAGGCGCGCCGCGGGCGGCGAGCTCGCCGTGGAGGGCGGCGGCGAGCGTCGACTTGCCCGCTCCGTCGAGCCCCTCGATGGTGATCAGCGTTCCGCGGGCCACGCGGGCACGGTACATGCGACGGCCCGCTCTAGGATGGCCGCCAGCATGTCCACGACGACGCTGCCCGGGCTGGACGCCCACCCGCACGCGCGGGCGGTGCTGACGCCGGCGCTCGCGCCGCACGGGAGCCCGTCGCACGCGTACCTCTTCCACGGCCCCGCCGGGACGGGCAAGCGGGAGGTCGCGCGCGCGTTCGCCGCGGCTCTGCTGGCGGACGGCGCGCGCACCCCCGCGACGGTGGCCGAGCGGGTGGCCCGCGACTGCCACCCGGACTGCGTATGGGTGCGCCCGTCGGGGGCGGCGGAGATGCTGGTGGCGGACGTCGAGGAGCCGGTGGTGGCGGCGGCGACGCGCACGCCGTTCGAGTCGCGCCGGCGGGTGTTCGTGATCGAGGGCGCGGAGTCGATGAACGACCAGGCGGCCAACCGGCTGCTGAAGACGCTGGAGGAGCCGCCGGCGTTCACCCACCTGGTGCTGCTGGCAGACCGCCGCGAGGACGTGCTCGCGACGGTCGCCTCGCGCTGCCAGCACGTCCGCTTCGACCCGCTGCCCGCGGCGGCGATCGCCGAGCGCCTGCTGGCTGGCGCGCGCGCGCAGGATGGCGCCGAGGCCACGTCGTCCCCGGAGGGGGACGACGACGATTTTGAGAGGGGTTGCGTGGTGGCGTGCGCGCGCCTTGCGATGGGGGACGCGGGGATGGCGCTCCGGCTGGCGGGCGAGGAGGGCGTGGCGCTGCGCGCGCAGGGCCGAGGATCTCGTGCGCTGGGCGCTGTCGGAGCCCGCCCACCCCGGCGAGCCGGCCCCCGCCGGCGAGCCCGCCAGCCCGCCTGCCCGTGCCCGCGCGGGGGGTGCGTCCCCGCCGGGCGCGCGCCCGTGGCTGGGGCTGCTGGAGGTCGCGCGTGACGCCGGCGCCGGCGCCGGCGCGGCGGCGGAGAACGCCATGCGCGAGGAGCTGGAGCTGCTGCCGAGCAGGGAGCGCAGGCGCTACGAGCGCGAATCCGCGGAGGCGCAGCGCCGCGGCGAGCGGCGCGCGCGCACGCGGACGCTCGACGAGGGGCTGCGCCTGGTCGAGCTGTGGCTGCGCGACATGCTGTGCGTGGGCGAGGGGGCCGGCGAGCTGGTGTACGCGGTGGACCGCCGCGACGAGCTCGCGCGGTACGCCGGCGGTCGCGACGCGGCGTCGCTGGCGCGGGCGGTCGAGCTGGTCGCCGACACGCGCCTGAGCCTGTCGCGTGCACGTGTCCGAGGAGCTCGCGCTGGAGGCGCTCGCGTACCGGCTGCAGGCCCTCTTCTCCGGCGAGGCGCCGGTGGGACGCTGACGAACGCGGCCGCCGTAGGCGGCTCCTCTTAAATCTGAAAAACGGGTCAGGCGATCGGCCCGAGGTTCGGCTCGAAGCCGTAGGTGTCGAACGCCATGAACTTCGAGAACTGGCGGTTCTCCGGCCCGTGGAAGTCGGCGGAGCCGGTCGTCAGCAGGCCCAGCTCGTCGCAGCGCTTGACCAGCAGCTCGGTCTTCTCGCGGGTGTGCGTGATGTAGAAGGCCTCCACGCCGTCGACGCCGAGCGCGTGGAAGCGGTTGACGGAGTCGAGCACTTCGCCGTCGTCGGAGATGTCCCAGAAGGGGTGCGCCCACACGGCCACGCCGCCGGCCTCGTGGATCGCGTCGATCGCCTGCGCGACGGTCGGCGTCTCGCGCAGGCGGAACGCGGGCTTGCCCTCGATCAGGTAGCCGCGGATCAGCGAGCCGACGTCGTCGATGCCCTCCCGCGCCAGTCGCTCGGCGTTGGCCGGCGCGCGCAGCACCGCGCCCGCCAGGTGGGGACGCCCGATCGGTTTGCCCGCGGCGATGCGCGCCTCGATCTCCGCTTCGTCGAGGTCGAAGCCCACCTCGCGCAGCGCGTCGCGCATGCGCAGCGTGCGCTTCTCGCGGTCGGCGAGGAAGTCGGTGAGCCGCGCGGTCATCACCGGCCCGGTGTGGTCGATGCGGTAGCCGAGGATGTGCAGTTCGCGGGTCGCGCTCGCCGCAGCGCCGTCGGCCGCGCCGGCGCCGGCGCCGCTCCGGGACGATGCGTCGACCGCCGAGATCTCGACCGCGGGCACCACCCGCACGCCGTGAGCGCTCGCCGGCGGCGATCGCCTCGGAGACGCCGCCGACGGTGTCGTGGTCGGACAGCGCCAGCAGCTCCACGCCCGCGGCGGCCGCCCGCTGCACTACCTCCGCCGGCGCCAGCGCGCCGTCGGAGTGGTGGAGTGCGACTGCAGGTCGAAGCGGAGCGCCACGCGGGGAGCGTATGCGATCGCTTCACGAGCGCGCGTGGCGATCGACGATCGGGCGGCGGGGCGCGTGGCCGCCGACGCCGGTGAGGGTGGTGACGCGGCCGGCGACGGCGGTGCGCAGGCGGCGCACGGCGGCGTGGTAGTGGCAGGCCCTCTCGTAGAGGACGCGATCGCGCGCCGGGCCGCCGTCGAACAGCTCGTCGAGCGCGGCGTCGGTCTCGGCGGCGCGCTGGCAGGCGTCGAGCCACAGCACCTCGAGGTACGCGAGCGCGGCGCCGAGCGTCCTCTGCGCTGGCTGCGCCCGGCCGCTCCAGCTGGCGCAGCGATGGGCAGCACCGCGAGCGGTCAGCCACAGCTGCTCGGCGTGCGCGCGGAGGATCAGGAGATGTCCGGCGGGTGGGATGTGAGGGCCTGATCGGTCATGTTCGTTCGGCTGTTTTGGCTTCGGCGGGCGGGTGTCGGTGCTTTAAGATTCAGGGGGTCCTCTCCACGCTTCTTCGGCCTTTCCGGCCCGTCGGCGGCGGCGCTCAAGGAGTGGGCGCGATCGCGCCGATGAAGAGAGGGAGAGCGTGGGGAGAAACTGATGCTTGAAGCGCACACCGACCCGACTGGCCGCACGGCGGGGCAGTACGCGCGCGCGGCGGTCAGGCGCCTGCGCATGCGCACGCTGGTGACGCTCGGCGCGCTGGCGGTGGCGACGGCGGTGCTCGGCAAGACATTCGGGCTGCACGACGGCTGGTTCGTGGCGTCGGAGCTGGCGCTGCTGGTGAGCATGTTCGTGATCTCGCGCCACGTGCTCCCGCTGGTCGAGCGCCGCGACCGCGGGGCGCGGGGAGAGGAGCAGGTGGGCGGCCTGCTGGACGAGATGTGCGAGGACCGCTGGCTGGTGATCCACGACGCGAGCCTCGGCCGCGGCAACGTCGACCACATCCTGATCGGCCCGCCGGGGATCTTCACGATCGAGACCAAGAGCCACCCCGGGCCGGTGCGCGTGTCGCGCGTGCACGGCGAGACGCTCAGCCAGGCGCAGGCGCAGCGGCGGGCGATCGAACGCGTGACGGGCATGGACGTGGAGCCGCTGGTGGTGTTCAGCCGCGCGTGGGTGGACAGGCCGATGGCGCGCAGGAAGGGCGTGCGGGTGATGCCGGCGCGGATGCTCGTCGGCTACCTGCGCAAGCTCGAGCGCGGGCTCTCGCGCGAGCAGATCGAGCGCGCGCACCTGCTGATCGCGCAGGCGCTTCAGGAACACCACGCGCAGGCCCGCGCGGTGGGCGTGCGCGTGGGCGGCGTGGGCGTGCAGGGCCTGCACGCGGTGCGCGGACGGCTGCCTGCCGTGCGTACCCTAAAGGGCACAGGCGGGCGCGGCGGGCGCTAGTTTCTTATCGAGATGGCGATCTCACCCTTCAGCGCGCGGCCTGCGTCCCCGGAGGAGAGCGGCGGCGCTCGCGCCTGGCGCTCGCGATAGCGCTCGTGGGGATCGCGGCGACGCTGCTCGCGTACGCTGTCTCTCCGGGAGTGAGGCACGTGGTGAGCCACGCCGCCCACAGCGTGAGGCACGACGTCGGTAACGTGTTCGACCACCACCATGGCAACGGCGACCACCAGCACGCCAAGCGTTCTCCCGCCAAGCACCCGTGAGCCGCGGCTGCCGCGCGGGCCGCGCGGGCCGGCGCTCGCGCAGACGCTCGCGTGGGCGCTCGCGCCGACGTGGCTGATGGACCGCTGCGCGCGCACGCTCGGGGACGCGTTCACGCTGACGTTCTGGCCGAGCGGGCTGCAGTTCGCGATGGTCAGCGACCCGGAGGCGGTGAAGACGGTGTTCACCGCGCCGGCGGACGTCGCGCCGTCGGGTGCGCGCTTCTCGCCGCTCGCGCCTGTCCTCGGCGCTAGCTCGGTGCTGATGCTGACGGGGCCGGAGCACATGCGCCAGCGCAAGCTGCTGCTGCCGCCGTTCCACGGCGAGCGGATGCGCGAGTACGAGGAGGTGATGGCGCGGGCGACGCGCGCGGACATGGCCGGCTGGCCGCTCGGCCGGCCGATGCAGATGCAGCCGCACACGCGGGCGATCACGATGGAGGTGATCCTGCGGGCGGTGTTCGGCGTGGAGGACGAGCGCATCGAGCCGGTGAAGGCGGCGATCGCGCGCCTGTTCGAGCCGCCGCAGCTGCCGACGATCCTGCGCGCGGTCTTCCGCGGCCCCAGCCGCGAGCGCCCCGGCGGGGCGCTCGGGCGGGCGCTCGACCGGCTGGACGCGGTCATCTACGAGGAGATCGCCCGCAGGCGCGGCCAGAGCGACGTGGCCGAGCGCACGGACATCCTCTCGCTGCTGCTGGGCGCGCGCGACGAGGACGGCGCGGCGATGACCGACGAGGAGCTGCGCGACGAGCTCGTGACGCTGCTGCTCGCCGGGCACGAGACGACGGCGACGTCGGTCGCGTGGGCGGTCGAGCGGCTGGTGCGCCATCCGCAGAAGCTCGCGCGGCTGGTCGCGGAGATCGACGCGGGGGAGGGCGACGAGTACCTGACGGCGGTCGTCCACGAGACGCTGCGCGTGCGCCCGGTGGTGCCGATCGTCGTGCGGATGCTCACGCAGGACTTCGACGTCGGCGACTACCGCATGCCGGCGGGCACGCGGGTGGTGCCGTCGCTCTACCTCACCAACCGCAACCCGCGCGCGTACGAGCGCCCGGAAGAGTTCCTCCCCGAGCGCTTCCTCGGTGATGAGGGTGGCCCACCCAGGGCAATCAATCCTTTCTCGTGGATCCCCTTCGGCGGCGGCATCCGCCGCTGCATCGGCGCGTCGTTCGCGCTGCTGGAGATGAAGGTGCTGCTGCGCACGATGCTCGGCGAGCTCGAGCCGCATGCGCCCTCAGGGTGGCGAGACCGGGGCGAGGAGCGCATGCGCAGGCGGGCGGTCACGCTGGTGCCCTCGCGCGGCGCGCGCGTTGTGTGGCGGCCGCGCGGTGCCGGCCGAAGCGCGGACTAGCTTTCAGGGGGTGAACCCCCTCACCGTCTCCCCGCCCGAGCGCGAGCTCTCCCTGCCCGAGCGCGAGGCCTCGCCGCTCGAGGACGGGGCGAGGCCGCCCGTGGGCGCCGGCGCGCCGCCGGTGACGCCCGAGGAGCTGCTGGCGCGGTTCGGCCTGGAGCGCTTCAGGCCGGGCCAGCGCGAGGCGGTGGCGGCGGCGCTCGAGGGGAGGGACAGCCTGGTGGTGATGCCGACGGGCGGCGGCAAGTCGCTGTGCTACCAGCTGCCGGCGCTCGCGACTGATTGGATGCCCGCCCACCCCGCCGACCGTCCCCTGGTGGTGGTGGTGAGCCCGCTGATCGCGCTGATGAGCGACCAGTGGCGCCGCCTGGAGCAGGCGGGCGTGCGGGCGGCGATGCTGGCGTCGGGGATGGAGGAGGGCCACAACGCGCGGGCGCTGCGCGCGATCGAGACGGGCGAGACGCAGCTCGTGCTGGCCGCCCCCGAGCGCTTCGCGTCGGGCGCGTTCAGGCGGGCGCTCGCGGGCAGGCGGGTGGCGCTGTTCGTGGTGGACGAGGCGCACTGCGTGGCGGAGTGGGGCCACGACTTCAGGCCGGACTACCTGCGCCTGGGCGACGCGATCGAGTCGATGGGCCGCCCGCCGGTGATGGCGGCGACGGCGACGGCGACGCCGCGGGTGGCCAGCGAGATCGCCGCGCGGCTGGGCCTGCGCGAGTGGGTGTCGGTCCGCTCCGGCTTCGACCGCGCCGAACCTGACGTTCGACGTGGTGAGCGTGGAGGGGAAGGGCGCGATGGCGCGCAAGCGCGCGGCGCTGATGCACGTGCTTATGAACGGCCGCCCACCCGTCGAGTCGCTGCCGGCGATCGTGTACTGCGGCACGCGCAAGGACACCGACGAGCTGGCGGCGACGATCGCGGCGCAGGGGATCGCGACGGTGAGCTACCACGCGGGCATGAGCCCCGACGCGCGCCGGGAGAGCCAGGCGGCGTTCATGGACGGCGAGGCCGAGGTGGTGGTGGCGACGAACGCGTTCGGCATGGGCGTGGACAAGGCGAACGTGCGGACGGTCGCCCACTGGGCGCTGCCGACGAGCCTCGAGGCCTACTACCAGGAGGCCGGCCGGGCGGGCCGCGACGGCCAGCCGGCACGGGCGCTGCTGCTGGCGTCGAGGATGGACCTGGGGCGGCTGATCAGGTTCATCAAGGAGCGCGAGATGACCGTCGAGGACGTGCGCCGCTACGTCGCGCGGCTGCGGGCGGGCGCGGCATCGGGGGAGGAAGGGGTCGCGAGGATCGGCCACGGGCAGCTCGACACCCCGGCAGGCACAGGCGAGCGCGAGCGGGTGCTGCTGTCGATCGCCGAGCGAGCCGGCGCGGTGGAGCTCGAGCCGGGCGGACGGGATGGGCTGCTGGTGAGGCTAACCGGCCGCGGCAGCCCGCGGAAGGCGTACGCGGCGATCAAGGCGGCGCGCGACCGCGGGTGGGAGTCCTACCGGTCGATCGAGCGCTACAGCGCCGACGGGCAGACGTGCCGCCGCCGGCAGATCCTCGACCACTTCGGCGACGGCGCGCAGTGCGCCCCGACGGGACGCTGCTGCGACGTGTGCGAGCCGGACGAGGAGCTGCAGCGGGTCCTGCGGGCGGCGCCCGTGAGCACGCGCCGGACGAGCGCCGCGCGTGGTCGGCGGGCTGGGGAGTCGGCGCAGGGCACGCCACGCGGCCGGCAGGCCCCGGCCGCGCAGTCGGATCCGGAGCAGCAGCTCGAGCCCGTAGATGAGCGCGAGTTCGAGGCGCTGAGGGCCTGGCGGCTCGAGCGCGCGGAGGGCAAGCCGGCGTACACGGTGGCGACCGACGCGGCGCTGCGGGGGATCCTCGGCGGGCGCCCGCGCAACGCCGGAGAGCTGCTGGCGGTCAGGGGCATCGGCCCGGCGTTCTGCGAGAAGCATGGGGAGTCGCTGCTGGCGGCGCTGGCGGGGTTGGGCGTAGCGGCGCGGGCGTAGCTACTTATCCATAGAACATGGATAAGTAGCGATAACTTGGGAGAACTGGGCGAGCCCCGACATTGGTTGCGACCGCGCGACGCGCAGCGATCGGCCGATAACATGACTCCGTCGATGCGACGACTTCGCGAGCTCGGCGTGCCATGGATGTGCCATGCGCGCATGTTTGGAGACGCTAGCGCACGAGATAGCCCGTCGCCCTGACCGCGCCGACGTAGCTCAGCTGGTAGAGCACTTCACTCGTAATGAAGGGGTCCGGGGTTCGAGTCCCCGCGTCGGCTCTTTAGAAGCCCTGCAAATGCAGGGTTTTGTTTTGCCCGGGACACTTACGAAAAGTAACCGTGTCCCGAATATGTCCCGAAACGGAGCGGCGGTCGGAGAAGGAAGAGAGCAATGGCGCCCTCCGACTCCACCCCTCGATCCACCGCCGCGGCCCACTTGGCGGTCTCCCGGCTAGCGCCGAAATCACCTCCCAGCGGGCATGTGTTCCGCATCGATCGCAAGCGCGGCCCGGTTTGGTACGCGAAGTACAGGCTCCCTGACGGGCGCCAGGTCCAGCGCAAGCTCGGACCTGCGTGGGCTGAGCGCGGCCGACCGCCGGCGGGCTATTTCACGAAGCGCCTCGCCGAGGACTGGCTGCGCGACGTGCTCGGGCGAGCGTGCCGTGGCACACTACCGGGGCTCGTGCGGACGGGTGCGACGGTGGCGGACGCGGCGGCGGAGTACATGCGCTACATCGAGCACGACCGGCGGCGCAAGCCCTCGACGGTCCAGGGATACCGGTGGATCGACGCGCAGATCCGGCCAGCGCTGGGCGAGATGAAGTTGGAGGACGTCACGACCGAGCACGTCGAGCGCTGGCTCGCGGCGATCGACTGCAAGCCAGCTACGCGCAGGAAGGCGCTCGTGATCCTCCACGGCATCTTCCAGCGCGCGCGCAAGGTCCACAAGTTGTCTGCGAACCCGGTGAGCGACGTCAGGGCAAGCCCTGCCGACCCGTCAGCAACACCCAACGATGGAGTCACGATGCGAACCCTGACCACGATCCCCCAACGCCCCGCAGAGCGCCTACGCACGAGCGCCGCACGCCTCCTACACCGCCGAAGCGGCATCCAGACAGCAGGCTTCACGCCCCTGATCGACGCCAAGGCCGCCAGCAAGCTACTCGGCGTACCCCACGCCTGGCTACTCGCCCAAGCACGCGCCGGACGCATACCCCACCACCGCCTCGGACACTACGTCCGCTTCAACCCCGACGACCTAGACCACTGGCTCACCGAAAACCGGACTACGCCACCCGCCGACTGTCGGCCCTCCTGAAGTCGGGGCATAGAGTCTGTGATCGTCGATGCAGCGTCGCTGGCGCCAGTACGAGACGGCGGCCGGGAAGCGGCCCGTGCTGGAGTTCATCCGCAAGCTGCCCGACGGCGACAAGGCCGCGATCCTTGCCGCCATGAAGGAAGTTCGCCGCGAGGGAACACGAGCAGCACGACACCTACGCGGCGACCTGTTCGAGGTCCGCGCGGACGGCGAGCGGGTTATCTACCGCATTCTGTTCGCCCGCGAGGGCACACACGGACAAATCCTGCTCTCTCTCGTCGCATTCAACAAGAAGACCCGAAAGACACCACCCCAGCAGATCCAGCTGGCAGCAAGCCGGTTGCGCGACTGGCGCTCGCGTGCCCGCACGAAGCCAGCCAGCACGGACGCCCGCAAACCACGCCGCTAATAGCCTGCTTGATATATCAAAGACAGCATGATAGGTTGTTAACCGTGGCGCGCAACGCTCGACACATCCAGGACAAACCCGATGCGCTCGACGAGATGATCGTCGAGTTCACCGAGGCCAACCCAGACTTCCCGCAACTGCTGCTCGCGGCCGAACGTCGTCGCGCTCTGCTGCACACGCTCGCGGAGCAACGCAGGCGCCGCGAGCTCTCCCAAACCCGCGTTGCAGCGGCGATGCGCACCTCCCAGCCCACCCTCGCCCGCTTGGAGACGACAGTCGCCGACCCCAAGCTCTCAACTGTCGAGCGATTCGCCAGTGCTCTCGGCTACGCGATCGAGTACCACCTAGTGCCCGCCGACAAGTCCAAGCGCCGGCAAGGCATCGTGATCGAGAGCTGACGCCCGCGTTCGTCCGCAGCAGGCGAACTGATCGCAAGTTCTGGCTGCGGACTAGTCGCCGGTCGGCTTGGGCTTCGATGATTTGGACGGCGCTCGGTGTTGTGCCCTCTTGGAAGGAGGTTTGCGTGACGACGAAGGCTCCACGTCGGAATCTTGATCTATGTCGTGGCTGAAGACGAATGACTCGCCGAGCCGTACCGCAGCCGAGCCAGCAGGAGACACCGGAAAATTGATGGTCGGAGCCTCACCAAAAGCCGAACCGATCGTCCGGTATTTCAGGCGCTCTTCAAGTCCCGGCTCGGGTGTGAAGGATAGGTAGCTTGACCGTTGTGATTGAACGTCGGCCTTCAAAGAGCTGATAGCAGACAGAACGTCGGCGAGCGCATGAGTTGTCGGATCGTCGCTCTCCCACATTGCTTTCATATCCCTGGCAACGCTTACAGGTGTGACCATCGGTGTTTCGCTGTTCTTTAGCTCGTTGATCTGCGCAACGAGCTCTTCGCGTGCTCGCACGACACTATCCATGTCGTGAATATCGAATTTGATCGTCCGCATCTGGGCGATATCGAACGGCAGCCGCTGTGAGCTTTCCAGAACTTGCACCAGTGCACTCTGCAGTCCGTGGCGAATGGCTAGCTCGTAGAAGACATTTGGATTGTGTTCAGTAAGGTCGGCGATCACGAGATCCGCGTCAGCAACAGCCTCTATAACCTGCTGCGTGATGATGCCGGGTGCTGCGATCTGGTCGGCACGTTGAGGTTTGGCATAACCTGCCTTGCTCGCGGCTGGTTCGATGATGTGCCGGAGAACCTGATCCGCACGACGTCGTTCAGGGCTCCCGTCTTCCCCGATCGGCGAGATCACGAAGCACGTCGGCCTAGGTTTGGCCGGTCTACGACCAGCGGAAGTAGTCCTAACGGGGGGCATGCGCACGTACCTTACTCGCGGCCGGGCCAGATCACACCGGATTCGTGCCTCATGAGGGCACTGGATGCGACCGATGCTAGTGATTATTTATAGTATTCCGGAAGTCCGAATGCCGAGTAAGCGCCGACATCAAGCCGTTGATCTCACCAGGTCGAGGTTGATCGTGGGCTGGGGTTGCGCCGCCCAACATGCCAACATCGGTGTCGCCAATGGCCCGAGGCGACAGCCCCCTACTGACAGAAGTCCAGCGCGACGCTCTGGACTCCAACGCTCCGCTCGCGGACACGCTCCGCAACCTGGTGGCTCTCGGCGGGCAAGCGGGATCGACAGAGCTGCGAGAGTGGGCGAGCCTTGAGCTTCGCGGCTACTTGCACAGCAAGGTCGAGCTGCCTGGGTACCGAAAGCCGGGCGCGGTGATCCGCATCAACGGCATCAGCGGGAACATGCAGATCACCGGCCAGCAGATCAGCCCTCGCTGGCTGCCCGAGTTCGCGCGCGAGCAGATCGGTGAAGAGGTGCGCCTTGTACAGCCGGTCGGGGAGATCGAAGCGATGCTGCAGGGGGCAGACGCCGAGGGCGGATCGATCAAGCTCACGCTGCCGATGAGCCAGGACCTCGTAGCGATCATGAACCAGGAAAGCAATCGGCCACTCCAGCAGATCACTGCCCTCTACTGGTCGCTGAGTGCGCCGGCGATCGCTGGCGCACTCGACAGTATCCGGACGACGCTAGTCGAGCTCGTCGCTGAGATGAGGGCCGGAATGCCCGCCTCGTCGGAGGTTCCCTCCCGCGAGGTCGCCGACCAAGCGGTCCATGTTGCCGTGTACGGCCGGGGCGCGCGCGTGAACGTGACGTCAGCGACGGCTAGCGGCTCGGGCTCCCATCAGGTCACGGCGGAGGGGACCTATACAGAGGCCCGACAGGTCAAGGCGGCGTGGCCGAGCCTGCGCGAGGAGCTTGACAAGTTCGGCGTCCCCGAGGACGAGCTGGAGGAGCTGCACACGGCGCTGCTCGCGGACGGCGACCCCGTAAACGGCGAGACTCGGGTCTGCAGCCGTCGGCTGGATCGGGCGGCTCACCGCGAAGGTCACCTCGGGCACGGCGACACTGGCAGGAGGTGTATCAGTCGAGGCTCTGACCCATGTGATCCTGAAGGCTCTGGGCCTGGCGTGAGCAGCCCGCCGTCGGGGAGCCCGTACAAGCTCGCGTCGAAGCGCCACGGTGACGAGTTGGTGTGCAGGGGGCTAACTGTGTCCCGAATCGTGTCCCGAACTCCGCAAATCTGAGGTGATCTAGGGACACTTTCGGCCCGCACATTTGGCTCCACAGAGCCAAAGGCACTCCCCAGGAGCCACTCGTAATGAAGGGGTCCGGGGTTCGAGTCCCCGCGTCGGCTCTCAGGACTGCCTGCAAGCGGGCGGTCCCGGTGGGCGAGAGTCCGAGCCGGCGATCAGCTCAGCCCAGCACGACGGGCAGCGGCAAGCTGTACGTGGTGAATCCGTGCTTGACGGAGTGCTTGTTGGCGGCGACGGAGCTCTTCAGCCTGAAGATCGCCGCCTTGGTACCCGCGGGGACGCTCAGCGTGACGTGGTAGTGGCCGCTGGCGGGTGGGGTGAAGCTCTTGACGATCGTCGCCTTCCCGCATTCGAGTTCCTGTTCGACGACGACCGGTGCGATCGGCCTGGTCAGCGGCAGCTCGATCTGACCGGTCAGGGTCACGTTCGGGCCTGCCGCCTTCGGCGCTTCCAGCAGCAGGCGCCTCGTGAGCTTGAGGTTCGGCGAGCGCAGAGCGCCGATCGCGGCGGCGTAGCGGTTGGTCAGGCGATCGCGGATCGTTGCCGGGGGGAGCGGCGCCGTGGTGGCGTACTGGCCGTTCGGCTGCACCGTGGCGCTCGCCACCTGCCGGGTCCGGTTGAGCAGGATCCTCACCTTCCTGCCGACGAGACTCTTCGCGGCGCTTCCTTCCTCGGATCACTACGGGCTTGCCGTGGATGTAGACGTCGTTCAGGGCGCCGGCGCCGGCGCCCCGGATCGTGAGCGTCGTTCCAGGAGGGTTTGTGAGACGCAGCTCGCCGGTATCCGCGGGGTCCGCTTTTTCCGCCGGGCCGAAGATGTAGGTACCGGGGGCTACGACGATCGTGTTGTTTGCTTCGGCGGATGCGTTCGCCGCGGCGATCGCGCCCCGCAGCGTGCACGCGGCAGCGCATTCTGTCGTATCGGCCGTGCTGTTGACCGTGAATTCGGCCGCGAGCGTGGAGCCGGCCCCCGTCAGCCCGAACGAAACCCCGACCGCGATCACGAACAGGATCGCGCGGGGTGAGCGGCCGGCGACGATCGCGCCGCGAGCATAATCGATGCAGCCGGAGCGCTGCCTGAGCCCGACCGACCCGTGCTCTCGGAGTGGAGCGGAGCTTCTCGACGCGGCCAACGCCCTTCGCGTGGCGGCCACACGTGGGCGCTCAGTGCCGCGTGTCGTCGGTCTAATGGGCAGAGCTCTCTGATAGGGTCCGGTATGCTGTTCCGGCGCTAAAGCGGCCTTGGGCCTTACCGGTGAGGGAGTCTCGATGACACTGCGGCATGGTTGCTCGCGTCGGGGTGCTGGTGTCGGGATCACGGCAGGGGCGCAGGCTTGCGGTCAGGGGCGCGCAGCGCCCCGGCGATGGATCCTGGCGGGCGTACTCGCGTGCGTGGCCCTGGCGGCGCCGGCGACGGCGTCGGCGACCACGACCACCGCGATCAGCGCCGGCGTCTTTGACACGTGCGCGCTGACCAGCGCCGGCGCGGCCAAGTGCTGGGGCGACAACTTTCAGGGCCAGCTCGGCGACGGCACGACCACGGGCACAAAGACGCCGGTCGCCGTCAGCGGCCTGAGCAGCGGCGTCACCGCGATCAGCGCCGGCATCAATCACACGTGCGCGCTGACCAGCGCCGGCGCGGCCAAGTGCTGGGGCGCGAACGAATCCGGCCAGCTTGGCGACGGCACGACCACGAACACAACCGAACCGGTCGCCGTGAGCGGCCTGGGCAGCGGCGTCATGGCGATCAGCGCCGGCAGCTTTCACACGTGCGCGCTGACCAGCGCCGGCGCGGTCAAGTGCTGGGGCGTCAACGTTGAAGGCCAGCTCGGCGACGGCACGATCACGAACGCGTCGCTGACGCCGGTCGCCGTCAGCGGCCTGAGCAGCGGCGTCACCGCGATCAGCGCCGGCAACAATCACACTTGCGCACTGACCAGCGCCGGCGCGGTCAAGTGCTGGGGCAGCAACGCAGAAGGCCAGCTCGGCGACGGCACGACCACGAACAAAACGACGCCGGTCGCCGTCATCGGCCTGAGCAGCGGCGTCACCGCGATCAGCGCCGGCGGCCTTCACACGTGCGCGCTAATGAGCGCCGGCGCGGTCAAGTGCTGGGGCGCGAACGAATCCGGCCAGCTCGGCGACGGCACGACCACGAGCAAAACGACGCCGGTCAACGTGCTTGGCCTGAGCAGCGGCGTCACCGCGATCAGCGCCGGCGACGCTCACACGTGCGCGCTGACGAGCGCCGGCGCGGTCAAGTGCTGGGGCAACGACGAATTCGGCCAGCTCGGCGACGGCACGACCACGAACATAGCCGAACCGGTCGCCGTCATCGGCCTGAGCAGCGGCGTCACCGCGATCAGCGCCGGCGGCCTTCACACATGCGCGCTGACGAGCGCCGGCGCGGTCAAGTGCTGGGGCGACAACGAATCCGGCGAGCTCGGCGACGGCACGACCACGAACAGAACGACGCCGGTCGACGTGATTGGCCTCTTTAGCGCGACGTGCACCTCCAACAGCGGGACTATCACCCTCTCGCCGGGCCTGACAGCCACGCCGGCCGTGCAGAAGGTTAAAGTCAAGGGGACGCTCACGGGGTGCACGGGCGAACCGTTCACTGAAGCGACGTACACCGCGACCATGCAAACGGCCAATCCCGTCTCGTGTCTGGTGTTTGACGGAGAATATGAAAGGGTGTCCGGGCCCGCGAAATTCAAATGGACGCCGAACGCGAAAGCCTCAACCGGGACCTTGAGCACGATCATCGACGAAACTGATGAAAGTGGCATGTCGGGCGAAGTCTCGGCCGGCTCCTACGCGCCGCTGACGTTCTCGGGGGACGAAATGACGGAGGAATTCTCCGGCGGCGAGAAATGCGGCGAGCCAGAAGGCAAAAAAGCCGCCAAAGCAGTCAAGAAGGGCGAGTTCAGGGGATCGGCGATCGACTTCGAATAGGTCGTCGCTAGAGTCGCGCTGGCTAGCAGCTCAGCGCCGCCTCATACACGAGCGGCAGGCTCGCCGCGACCTGCCAGCGCCCGTCGTCGCCGCGACCCGCCTCCATCGTGCCGCCGAGCGCCGAGATCCGCTTCTGCATGCCGACCAACCCGTGCCCGCCACCGCTGTCGCGCAGCGGCGCTGGGCTTCCGTCGACCGCAGGCATCGCGTTCGTCACCCGGATCGCCACGGCGTCAAGGGTGCACTCGACGCTGATGTCGATCGCAGCCCCCGTCGCGTGCTTGAGCGCATTGGTGACGCTCTCCTGGATGACCCGGTAGGCGGCCTTCGAGATCTCGTCGGGGAGGCGGTCGGCGTCGCCGTGCACGCGGAGGTTGACCGACAGGCCGGTGGCCACCGCGCCGGCGACGAGCTCACCGACGCTCGCTGCCAGAGCGAGCTCGCCGCGATCGCCGGGATCACTCCCGAGCAGCTCGACGAGATGGCCGATCTCGCGTTGCGCCTGCTCGGCGACCTCGGTGATGTGATCGAACGCCTCGGCCGCCGCTGCGTCCTTGCGTGCCGCGAGGCGCTCCCCGGCATATGCCTGCACGACCATCACGCTCACGCAGTGGGCGACCACGTCGTGCAGCTCGCGCGCGATGCGAGCTCGCTCGAGGCGGACCGATTCCTCGGCGACCAGCTCGCTCTCCCGCTGCAGCTGCTCGGCGGTCCGCTCGAGATCGGCCGCGATCAACCGGCGATCGCGAATCATCGCCCCCACGATCCACGGCCCGAAGATGACCACGAGGATGAACGGGTTCACGTACCCTTGGTCGAGCTCCCAGGCGACCGCGTTCCACGTCACGGCGCTGAGGCCCACCCAGCGCGGGAACCACGCTCCGAGGGCGAAGGCGAGTACGGGGACGGCGATCGTGATGGCCGCGCCGGCGGCGTCGGCCGTGGCCGCTCCCAGGAGGTCGCGAGGGGCGTAGGCCGAAGCGAGCCCGATCGCGCCAAGCAGGACGCTCACACCGAGCACCGCGCGGGCCAGCCGGCGGGACTCGAGCGCGGATCGCCGGCGCCTCTCGACCGCGAGCTCAGGCATGAGCGGCGAGCGGAAGCCGGGCGACCGCCTCCCACTCGCTGCCCGGGCACGCGCTCGTCACCGACCCGTCGTGCACCGCCAGGCGCGCACGCGCGGCGGCGAGCGCGGTCTGCTGATCGTCGATTGCCGAGGCCGGGCCGCGCACGATCAGCTCGAGCTCGTCGGCGCCGAAGTCGACATACACGTCCACCGTGGTCTCGCGGCTGTCGCGGAAGGCGTCGAGCAGGTGCTCGACCGTGCGGTAGCCCGAAAGCTCCACGCCGGCCGGGAGCGTGCGCGGGCTCCCGCTCACGTGGACGCGCACGTCTGCTCCGCCGTCGCGTTGTGCGAGACGCTCGAGCTCGCCCAGCGTCGGCTGCGGTTCGCTCGGCGGCTTGACCTCGAGCAGTGTGCCCACCACGCGGCGCATGTGTGCCAGGGCCTCGCGACCGCGCTGCTCGATGGTCGAGAACGCCTCGCGGGCCGCCTCCTCGCCGTCCCGCAGCGCGAGCGCCTGGCGCCCGCCGCGCGCGGCGAGCTCGATCTCGCCGATGCGCGATCGCATCGACTCGTCCAGGCCCGCAGCGATACGCGCCCGGTCGGCCGCGATCGCGAGCTCAGCTGTGCGCCCGCGCCGGCGGCGCAGCTCCTCGTTGCGTTCGCGACGCTGCGCGATCAGGCTCGAGCGTGACTCGACGAGTCGTCCGGTCGCGTAGAGGCCGGCGATCAGCGCCACCATCGGGACGAGGATGCTCGGTTCGAGGTTCGGATCGGTAACCGACTGCACCGCGACCGAGAGGATCAGGAACGCGATCGCGACGGCGACCTGGCGCCGTGTCAACCCGGGCGGCCGGCGGCCGAGCGCGAACGCGCACAGCAGCAGCGCGGGTAGGGCCGGACCGCAACGCACCATCCTGCCGATCGCGATCGCGTTGAGGACCGCCCCGGCGCCGAGAACCGCCGCGATCCCCACCGGCGCGCGTCGCCGCCACACGACGGGGACCGTCATGGTCAGCACGGCGAGCGCCGCCAGCACGCCCCCGTGACGTCCGGGAGAGCTCGTCAAGCCTGTGACGAGCGCGACACCGAAGGCACCCAGCAGCACCCCGAGGGCGATGTCGAGCAACGACACCGACGTGAACGCGCGAAGCTGCGGCCGGGGCCATGTGAGTGCTGTCTGTTCTCGCATCACGTTCCTCGGCGTGATCGTACGCCCAGTGTGAGCGCAAGGCGTCCGACATTTGGACGATCGTCGCCCTGAGAGGTCGTTCTCGAGTAGGACGCGGCGCGCGTCGACGCGAACTATGCTCGCCCGAATAAATGCCGGGCAACTCGTCCTCGCCGGAGCGCTCCATCGTCAAGGTGCTCGTCGTCGACGACCAGCGTCTCGTCCGCGCGGGGTTTCGCGTCATCATCGACGGCGAGCCCGATCTCGAGGTCGTGGGTGAGGCCGGCGACGGTGCCGAGGCCGTTCACCGGAACCGCGAGCTCTCACCCGACGTCGTCCTGATGGACATCCGCATGCCGGCGATGGATGGCATCGAGGCTGCACGGCGCATCATCGCAAGCAGCTCCGCGCGCGTCCTCATCCTCACCACGTTCGATGCGGACGAGTACGTATACGAGGCGCTGCAGGCAGGCGCGAGTGGGTTCATGCTCAAGGACGCGCCGCCCGACCAGCTGCTCGCGGCGATCCGCGCCGCGGCCGCCGGCGACGCGCTCATCGACCCCTCGGTGACGCGACGGCTGATCGACCGATTCGCGAGATCGCTGCGTCAGCCGTCCGGGACGCCCAGCGAGCTCGAGGAGCTGACGCCGCGGGAGCTCGACGTGCTGCGACTGCTCACGCGCGGCCTGTCCAACAGTGAGATCGCGCGGGAGCTCGTAGTCGAGGAGACGACGGTCAAGACCCATGTCAGCCGGATCCTCATGAAGCTCGGTCTCCGCGACCGGGTGCAGGCCGTGATCCTCGCCTACGAGACCGGCTTCGCGCAGCCGGCCTGACGCCGGTGGATCATCCAAAAGGACGACGCGGCCTCGATGGGAACGGGCCCTAGGGCTGACGACAAGGGTGGGCGGTGACCGTAGCGTCTTGCTGCGACGGTGAAAATCACGCAACTGGACCAGGAGGACGCTATGAACACTTCACAGGACACACCCGCGACGAGCCCCCGCCTGTGGCGGTGGATCGGCGGACTGGGGATCGTGTACTCGGTGCTGTACTTCCTCGGGCTGCTGGTGCTCACCGGCAATCAGCCCGGGATCGACGCCAGCGCCGCGCAGCTGATCGCCTACTACCAGACGCATGAAGGCCAGACGATGGCGGCGGTGTTCGTCGTGGCCGCTGCGATGGTCCTGTTCGCCTTCTTCCTCAGCGCCCTGCGCCGGGAGCTGCGCCGAAACGGCGGCGACGGCGAGCAGCTCTCGACCGCGGCCGCCGTCGGTGGCGCCGTGTACATCGGCGGGTTCTTGGTCGGCCTCATCCTCCAAGTTGCGCTCCTCGATGCCGCCAGCCACCACATCACCAGCGCCGCCCGCACGCTGAACGTGCTCAGCCAGGACGACTGGGTGCCAATCGTGGTCGGGCTCTCGATCGTTGCGCTTTCAACCGGGTTCGCCGGTCTGCGCGGCCGGGCGCTCCCGCGCTGGCTGGCCGGCGCGTCGATCGCGCTCGGGGTGCTCGCGCTCGCCGGTCCGCTCGGCGGCATCGCCTTCCTGCTCACGCCGCTGTGGACGCTCGCGGTCGGCGTCGTGCTTGCACGTCGCCCGAGCGCCACCGTGGTACTACCCGCCGCCGAAGCCGCCGCGCCAGCGGCGGCGTGAGGGAGGGAACCCAGGCCGGCGATCGCAGCCCCGCGGTCGCCGGCGTGTCAAGTCGCGGTCACATCGGAGAGGTCTCGCGAGCTGGCGACCGTGTGAAACTTGACATCGGGCGCCGCGGCGACCGCAGTGGACACCGTCCGCATGAACTCGGCGATGTGCGGGGTCCGGAAATGCTGCTGCAGCGAGTCGTCGCTCTCCCATTCCTCGACGAACACGAACTCGTTCTCGGCCTCCGTGTCCTCATAGATGCGGTAGCTCATGCAGCCCCGCTCGGCGCGCGACGCCGCCGCGACCCTCTGCGCAATCCGGATCAGCGTTTGGCGTTTCTCCGCGTCGGTCTTGACCCTGCCCACCACGACGATCATCCGCGTCACTCCCCTCGCTCGCCCGCATCACTTGACAGCCGCGTCCAGCGTACACGGTCGCAGGTCCCCAGAGGACTCGCTCCCCGGGCTCGATGGCCCGCTTGCGATCGGGCTCAAGTCCGCGCGCAAAGCGACCGCTCAGCGCCGAGAATGATCGGCCGTCCGGTGTGCGGGCCGACGCGAACTAGCTGGCGGCGCACCGCATCGAGGCCGCCGCTCGCGGGTTACGGGAGTCAGGCAAGCCAATCGACGCACAGATCCATCCCCAGCGAAACAAGCCCAAATCCCGACACGTAGCGCGAAGGTGGAGGCAAACATGCGCATAACCAAGCTGACGGCGGCCATTGCGGCCGCGACAACCCTGATTGCTATGGCAGCAGCCGCGCCGTCGTACGCTCGACCCGCAGGCGCCAGGTACGCGACCTCCGCCGGCGGCTGCGCGGTCACGCTGATCGCCGAGCCCTACCAGATCGCCAGCGGCGAAGCCGCGCAGCTGTTCGGACGGCTCAAGTGCCTCGGCGGCGAAGGCGCCACCGGCCAGACCGTGACCGTCTACGAGCAGTCGACCGGAGCGACCGAATTCACGGTCCTCGGCACCGCGACCACAGGTCCGGGCGGCTTCTATTCGATCGTCGCCCCGAACCTGACATCCGACACCGCCTTCTACTCGAGCGCAGCGGGCGCTCGCAGCGTGAGCAGGGAGGTGCGGGTGGCTCCCGTGGTCACGCTCGAGGGGCCCACCGAAACCGGCGGGCACAGCACCGAAGGCGCCGCGCTGTTCACCGGCCCGCACCATCGCGTGACGTTCACCGGCACGGTCTCTCCCGCGGATGTCGGCGCTGAGGTGGTGCTGCAGCGCGAGAACGCGAGCAGCTCCGGCTTCACGTGGTTCGAACAGTGGCGCGCGATCCAGCTCGGGGTCGTCGGCCCCGGCGGCAACTACACGATCAGCCACTGGTTCGTCGTTCCCGGCGAAGCCAACCTCCGGGTCGTGGTGCGCCGGCACCGCCGGTTCGACCTGCACGGCATCTCCAACACGCTCTCCTACGAGATCTCCCAGCCCGAGGACTCCGGCCTGACCCTCGTCGGGTCCCCGAACCCGATCAGCTACGGGCAGACGGTCACGCTCAGCGGCAAGGTCGCCGGCGCGTCGGACGCGCCGGTCACGCTGATGGCCCACGCCGATGGCAACGGCAACGACTCGTTCGCGGCGGTCACGACGGCCATGACGAACGCCGTCGGCGACTACACGTTCACGCAATCCCCGCAGACGAGCACCTACTACCAGGTGCACGCCGGCTCGAAGCAGTCCACGGTGCAGTTCGAGGGCGTCAAGTACCTCCTCACCGCGGCGGCGTCCCCGGAGACGGTCCACTCAGGTGAACCGGTGACGTTCTCCGGCACCGTCACGCCGGTCCACGCCGGCCACGTCGTCTACCTCGAGCGCCAGAACATCGGCCCTCGCGTCGGCTTCCACGTCGTGGACACGGGAGCCGTGAGCTCGACCGGTACGTACACCATCACCGACTACCTGTTCGGGTTGGGCACCGGCCTCTACCGCGTCGTGATCCCGGGCGACTTCGCCAACCAGGCGCAGCCGAGCCAGACGTTCCCGATCACCGTCACCGAACCGACGCCCTCGCTGGTGGCGCCGGCGCCGCAGGCCACGTTCCCCGGCGAAGGCCAGGTCTAGCGAGCGCGCGGTGAAGCCGTAGTCAGCGGGCGTGGCCGTCCCCTCGGGGGCGGCCACGCCCGCTCATCCGTTGCGGCAAGCCGGTCACGCGAGCGGCCGACGCGCCAGGCGTCGGCGGCGAGATGCGCCAGCACGCCGACAGCAGCGCACGTCGCGCGCTGCGCTACGTCGGCGCGACTCGCCACAGATGGAGAGAGGGCCGTACGTTGCGCAAACCCCTCAACGCTTGGCGCGCCAACATGGATGCCTCGTAGCGCGGCGGTCCTTGACAACGTCGAGGGCGACACGCTCAGCCAGGGCGGCCTCTGGCGCTGAAGAACCGCCCCGACGGCACGAGCCGTCCCATCTCGCCGCTACCGTGCCAGCGTGCCTGACACAGCCCAAGCGATCCTTAGAGTCCCTAACAAAAGTCCCGGACTTGTTTGAGGCAGATCTTGGCGCAGGCGAGTGTGAGCATGGCTTCGTGGATATCGGCGCGGCGTGCGTGACGGCGCGCGAGGTAGCGTTGGGCGTGCAGCCAGGAGATCGTGCGCTCTACGACCCAGCGCTCTTTGCCGAGCCCGGAGCCGTGGCCGGTGCCGCGCTTGGCGATCTTCGGGACGATGTGGCGCTCGCGCAGCTCTTTGCGATGAGACGAGGAGTCGTAGGCCCGGTCGGCGTACAGACACTTGGGGCGGAACTTGCCGTGGCGGCCGGTCGGCGGCACACGGTCGGTCAGCTCCGTTAGCTGCGTGATGTCGTTGCGGTTGGCGCCGGTCAGCGTGAACGCCAGCGGCGTGCCCTTGCCGTCGACGATCACGTGGTGCTTTGAGCCAAGACGCGCGCGGTCGACGGGCGACGGTCCGGTCTGCTCGCCCCCCCTTTGGCTCGCACATGCGAGCTGTCCACGACCGCCCGGGACCAGTCGATCTGGCCCGCGTCCTGCAACTCGTCCAATAGCACGCGGTGCAGGCGCTGCCAGACACCGGCGTCATTCCATTCGGCAAGACGTCGCCAGCACGTCATCCCCGACCCACAGCTCATCTCCTGTGGCAGATCTTCCCACGGAATCCCGGTCTTCAGCACGAACAAAACACCCGTCAGCGCCGCTCGATCGGGCACCCGCGGGCGCCCCGTGACCTGCGGCTCACGCTCCGGCAAGATCGGCTCGATGCGAGCCCACAACTCGTCTGGAAGCAAAGGTTTCGCCATGACGCAGGACTTCGACAGCCCCACGACGAATCCTACCTTTTGTTAGGGGCTCTTACATTCCTCGCGGTCATCGTGCCAGGGTTCCTGGCTATGAGCGGCTACCGCGCTGGCCGAGCCGTGCCCGAGCACCCGGAGGGACTCGTCACGACTGCGCGTGTTATCACAGTCAGCGTGTTCATTGCCGTGATCGCATGGACGCTCGGCGGCCGCGAGCTCTACGAGCACGCCCAGGCGGGAACAGCGCTGACGAGCCACGAGGCGAACACCTACCGACTCATCCTCGGGCTCTTGCTGATCCCGCCGCTAGCCGCATTTCTGCTCGCCCAAATCGTCGATGGATCCGTCAGCCGCGTATGGAAGGCGCGCGAGAAGCTCCCCGAGGCACCTGACGACGTAGACGCCAAGGAGGCGCCGCTGAAACGGCTAAAGCGGTGGTTTCTCATGTCACTCTCCACGCGTCTGCTGCACGAGGGCCCGACGACATGGGACCGGACATGGAAACAGATCCGACGCACCCAGCCGTATGTCTTTACGCGGATTAGTACCAAGGGCGGGCGAGAGATCATTGGGACCGTCGCCAATCGCTCACGAGTTGCCGCGTCTCCACAGCCGCGCGACGTGTACCTCGAGCAGGTGTGGCGTGAAGGCGAGGACGGTAGGTACTACCCCACGGCCTACGGACTCGGCGCATTCGTAGCCGGGAGCGAGATAGAGACAGTAGAATGGGTGTCCGAGCAAGGAGCCGTGCCAAGTGCCCAGTAACAGACAGATAAATGAACGTGAGCTGCGCGAGTCCGAGATCAAGATGACCGGGCAGCCTCCGGCTGCGACCGTGGCCTTTATCGGGTTCGTACCCGCGCCACCGCCCACGTCGCCAATTCGCGGCAGTGGACCAGCGTCCTCCGAGAACCAGGCGCCGCCGTCGCCGTCACACGGATAGCCCGACTGGCCGGGGTGGGTGCGGGAGCGACTTCACTGGACGCAGGCGGCCTGAGCCACGTCGGGGTAGCTAGGTTGACGCAAGGAGTGCCGGGTCGCACTCGGGCGCGAATCCCGGCCAGTTCTTCCTGAAGATCGCTAGAGCCGCGTCCCATACGGCTTGCCTGTCGTTGTCTACAGTCGTCTGCTGGCCGAGCGAATTCTCGCGCAGGCAGAAATAGGTGTCCCGAAAGATGTTCTGAGGCAGCGACCCTTTGGGGATCAGATCAAGCTCAGCCATCGCCACGTCGAGAGGGATATTCATACTGCTCACCTACCGATCGGCGCGACCATGAGGCTCGCTGCGAGGGTCGAGACCGTCTCGGCCATGTCCTCCGGCAAAAAGTAGACCGTGCGCATCCCGCCGCCGGCCACGTGATAGTCGTTCCAGCGCAGTTGGATCGGCTCGGGAGTGCCGGTGTCCTCTTTCCACCTCCGAGCTGGACGCCCGAGGGTCCCGCCCCCAAAGACGCCGAAGGCCCAGCCCCTTGAGGGACTGGGCCGGTTCGACCTTCGTCAAGCTGGTGGACCAGGTGGGAGTCGAACCCACTCCGTTGGGGCTGAAGGCCCGCTTGGCGCCAACCCGGCCAGGTCCGCGACCGCAGCAAAAGCTAGCGCCACCGCGACGCTGCCCGCCCACGGGTGTGCTCGGCCTCGCGCGAGCTCACGCTCGGCAGCGAGGGCTCACGGGGACTTCGAGCGGCGCATCGGCCACCGGCGGTGGATCGACCTTGCACCACGTCAGCTCCAGGGTGCGCTCGTCGGCCACGCCAACGAACGGGTAGCCGATACCCGCGCTGCGGACCGTGCAGCTGAGCTGGCGCCGGCCTGCGTGCGCCGGCGCGCCGAGCTCACAGCGCACGCTCTGCAGCGGACCCGTCAGCTGCCCGTGGGCGATGCGGGCGCGCACGTCCACGGCGACCGCCCGATCGAGTGCCGCCTGGAGGGGTTCGCCGCGCCGCAACGGGGAGCTGTGCGGCGCCTCATCCTCGGCGATCGCTATGCGGCCCTCGCGGTTGGCTTCCGCCGTCGCCCGCTCTTCCGCCTGCGAAGAGTCGCTCGCGCCACCTCCGCTGCCACCGCCGCCCCGCACGACGATCGCGATCGCGGCGATCACCAGCGCGTAGACGGCGATCGTGAGCGCCCACCGCGCCCGCAGCGGCAACGTCCGCACCCTGAGCAGCCAGGAACGCATCGCCCGATCATCTCACGGCCCCGCCACCATCTACGCCGGGTGTGATGGATCCCCCGCGCCGGCGTAGTTAAGGTGTGAGCGAGCCCGTGTCCCCCACCGACGAGCCCTCGCGCCGGCCGCTCGCGGCGCCCCGGCGCGGGGGCCTCGATCCCCGGCCGCGCCAACCGGGTTGCGCCTTCGACGCGCTCTTCCGCGAGTGTGCGGCAGACGTCCACGCCTACGCCATCTCCCTGCTCGGCGACCGGGCCGCCGCCGAGGACGTCACCGCGCTCGCGTTCGAGCGCGTCTACCGCTCGCGCATGCGTCTGGACCCGCGCCGCGGGACCCCTCGGGCGTGGCTGTTCACGATCGCCCGCAACGCCGCGCTCGACGAGCTGCGCCGGCGCCGGCGTCGCCCGCAGAGCGAGCTCGCGCAGGGGCTCCCCGCCGAGCAGGCTGCGCCCGATGCGCTCGAGCTGCTCGAGCGCCGCGACACGGTGCGCGAGGCACTGTTCGCGCTCTCCCCCCGCGAACGTGAGGTGGTGCTTCTGAAGTTCCACGGCCAGCTCTCCAACGGCGAGCTCGCCCGCGCGCTCGGCATCAGCGAGTCCAACGCCGGCACCCTGCTTCACCGCGCCCTCACGCGTCTGCGCGAGCGCTGTCTCGGACCAGACCGTCAGGAGGTCGCATGAAGATCATCGCCTTTCCAGGCAGCGACTCGCCACGCGGCGAGCAGGCGTGGCTCGATGATCTCGAGGCCGCGCTGAACGACGAGCGCGAGGGCGCGGACGCCGACTACTGGCGTGAGTTGCGCGGCGACGTCCGTGCTCTCGCGCCGCCGATCGCCGATGAGTTCGCCCACCGCCTGGAGGGCGAGCTCTCCCATACCCGCAGGGTCTTCGGGCGCTTCGGGCGAGGATCGCGCCGTACTCGCCGGCGCGCGACGCCGACACGCCCGCGCGTGGCGCTGCTCGCCGGCTTCGGCGCGGCCGTCCTCGCGGCGGCCGTCGCGGCTGTTATCTTCGGGCAGCCGCGCCCGGCCGCCGAAGGGGTTCCTCACAGCTCCGTGGCTGCCCGTCCGGGGAGCGGTGGGTCGGGCGTCGGCTCGGCCGGCGCGGGCGCCGGGGCCGCCTCGCGGGCGACCGAGGCGCCAAGTCCAGGCGCGAGCACCGCCGGCTCCGGCGAAGCGCGCGCCTCCTCCGCGACCAACGGCGCGGCCGTCCCCTTCGCTCCCACGGCGCCCACACCCGGACGCGAGCAGCAGCTCGCGGCCACGGTCAGCCTCAGCGCGTCGCCCGCGAACGTGCAGGCGGTCTCCGACGGCGTCGCCCGCCTCGCGGAACGCGAGGAAGGCTACGTCGAGGAGTCCCACACGCAGGTGCAGGCGCACGGCTCCAGCGAAGCGAGCCTCACGCTGCAGTTGCCGAGCGCACGGCTCGGCGCTGCGCTGGCGGCGATCGCGCGGCTCGCGCCCGTGGGCGCCGAGAGCCAGTCGCTGCAGGACATAACCAACAGCTACGACGCCGCGCGCCAGCGCCTCGCCGACGCCAACGCCGAGCGGCAGGCGTTGCTCAAGGCGCTCGCCCGCGCCAGCACCGAAGGCCAGATCGCCAGTTTGCGCGAACGTCTCGCCCAGGCCCGCAGCTCGGTCGCGCATGCGCGCTCGGCCCTGGAAGCGCTCACGCGGCACGCGAGCACCGCCGAAGTCGAAGTGACGGTCCTGGGAGATGCGAGCGCCGCCGCAGAAGGGCTCACGCTCCACCGCGGCCTGCACGACGCCGGCCGGGTGCTCACGGTCGTCGCCGTCGTGGCGCTCATCGCCGCTGCGGTCCTCGTGCCGCTCGCGCTCGTGGCAGCCGTGCTCGTGGGCGTGGCCGGCGCCTGGCGCCGGCGCCGGCGCGAGCATGCGCTCGACTCCGCCTGAGCCGGCTTGCCGGACCGCCGGCCAGTTGGTAGGGTTGACACGCGGGCCTGGGCGGACTGGGAACTTGGGGGTTGAGGGATGGGATGGCAGGGATGACCAGACGATCGGTCGGCGCGTGCGGTTGCTTGCTGCGTGTCGCTGCCCGCCGCGGGCTCGTGCTGCTGGCGATCGCGAGTCTCGCCACGGCGCTTCTCGCCGCGTCCGCCGCGGCGCGGATGCCGGGGCGGGTGGTGCCCGACGCCGGCGAAACGAAAGCGCCGAAAGTGACCCAGCAGCCGGTGAGCGTGACCGTCGAAGAAGGCCAGAGCGCGAGCTTCGAAGCGGCCGCGTCCGGTACGCCGACGCCGACCGTGCAGTGGGAACGCTCGACCAACGGCGGCAGCACGTTCGCCCCGGTCGAAGGCGCGACGTCCGGCCGCCTGACGATCGCGAGCTCGAGGACCTCCGAAAGCGGCGACGAGTACCGCGCGGTGTTCGCCAACGTGGCGGGCTCGGCGACCAGCAAAGCCGCCACGCTCACCGTCCAGAACCGCCCCGCCGTCACCAAACAGCCTGCCGGCGTCGCCGTCGAAGAAGGCCAGACCGCGAGCTTCGAAGCGGCGGCCTCGGGGTTCCCGGCCCCGACGGTGCAGTGGGAAGTGTCGACCGACGCTGGCGGCAGCTGGAAAAACGTCAGCAAAGCGACCTCCGACCAGCTGACGCTGACGGACGTGAGGACCTCCGAAAACGGCGACGAGTACCGCGCCGTCTTCAAGAACGCCGCCGGCGGCGCCACCAGCGAAGCGGCCACGCTGACGGTTCACAACCGTCCGGCGGTGACCAAACAGCCGGCCAGCGTGACCGTCGAAGAAGGCCAGGCGGCGCACTTCGAAGCGGCGGCCTCCGGGTTCCCGGCGCCGAGCGTGCAATGGGAAGTGTCGACCAACTCCGGCGGCACGTGGAGCCCCGTCGAAGGCGCCACCTCCGATGAGCTCGCGATCGCCAGCGCCAAGACCTCCGAAAACGGCGACGAGTTCCGCGCGGTGTTCACGAATGCGGCCGGGACCGCGACCAGCGCCGTCGCGACGCTGACCGTGCACAAGGCGCCCGCGGTGACCGAACAGCCGGTCAGCATCACCGTCGAAGTGGGCCAGAGCGCGAGCTTCCAAGCGGCCGCCTCGGGATTCCCGGCGCCGAGCGTCCAGTGGGAACTGTCGACCAACGCCGGCGGCACATGGAACCCGGTCGCCGGCGCGACATCGGACGAGCTCACGATCGCGGAAGCCGAGGCGTCGGAAAGCGGCGACGAGTACCGCGCGGTGTTCAGCAACGTCGCGGGCAAAGCCACCAGCGAGGCTGCCACGCTTACGGTCGCCACGCACCACTATCGCGTCCTCGCCTGGGGTCAGAACACGTTCGGGCAGCTCGGCGACGGCAACCTCACGAGGAGCGATCTCCCCGTTGCGGTGAGCGAACTCGACTTCGTCCTTGCCGTCGCCGCGGGCAACCGCCACAGCCTGGCGTTGTTGACCGACGGCACGGTGATGGCTTGGGGCGCGGGCGGCTCGGGGCAGCTCGGCGATGGCGAATACAGCTCCAGCGACGTGCCCGTCGCCGTCGAGGGGCTCACCGGCGTGAAGGCGATCGCCGCCGGCGCGAACTTCAGCCTGGCCCTGCTGGACAACGGCACGGTGATGGCCTGGGGCGCAAACGAATCCGGCCAGCTCGGTGACGGCAGCACCGAAGAAACCGACACTCCCGTACCGGTGAGAGGGCTGACCGGCGTCAGCGCGATCGCCGCCGGCGGCGAACACGCCCTCGCGCTGCTGAGCAAAGGCACGTTGCAGGCCTGGGGCAACGACGAACACGGCCAGCTCGGCAACGGCGGGACGAAAAACAGCTCGACTCCCGTGAACGTCAAAGGCGTCACCGGCGCGACGGCCGTGGTCGCCGGCGAAGGACACAGCCTGGCGCTGCTCGGCGACGGCACGGTCGTGGCGTGGGGCAGCGACGGGCTCGGCCAGCTCGCCAACAGCGGCGTTCCGGAACCGGCGGAAGAAGGAGAAGAACGCGCCAGCAGCGTGCCGGTGGCGGTCGAAGGCGTGAGCGGCGCGAGCGCGATCGCCGCCGGACAGAGTCACAGCCTGGCGCTGGTCAGCGGCGGCAAAGTGATGGCGTGGGGAGCGGACGGCTCCGGCCAGCTCGGCGACGGCAGCATCGAAACGAGCCACGAAGCGCCGGTGACGGTCAGCGGGCTCACCGCAGTGAGCGCGATCTCGGCGGGTGGCCTGGACAGCATGGCGCTCCTGGGCGACGGCGCGGTGATGACGTGGGGCGAAGACAAAACCGGAGAGCTCGGAGACGGGACCGTCGGTGAACCCAGCGACGTCCCCGTCGCGGTCAGCGCGCTCGGCGAGGTTGCGGGAATCGCCGCCGGCGGCGCGTTCGACCTTGCCTACAGCGAACCGCTGCCGACGGTCAGCGGCGTGGAACCCAGCTCCGGGTCGACCGAAGGCGGCACGGAAGTGACGATCACCGGCTCGAACCTCGAAGGAGCCACCTCGGTGCACTTCGGCGCGAACGCCGCGAGCAGCGTCACCGTGCACTCCCCGAGCTCGATCACCGCGGTGGCGCCCGCCGGCTCGGCGGGGACTGTGGACGTCACTGTCACCACGCCCGCGGGCACGAGCCCGACCGGACCCTCCGATCGCTTCGCCTACGTCCTCCCGCCCACCGTCAAGAAGCTCTCGAGCAAGAAGGGCCCGGGCAACGGCGGCACGCCCGTGACGATCACCGGCACGAACCTCGAAGGCGCCACGTCGGTCCACTTCGGCGCGACGAGCGCGCATATCACCGGCGACTCGGCCACGTCGATCGCGGTCATCGCCCCGGCCGGCGCGGGCACGGTGAACGTCACCGTCACCACCGCCGGTGGAGCCAGCGCGACGTCCAAGCACGACGAGTTCGAGTACATCCCCGCCGTCGAAGGCATCGAACCCGATAGCGGTCCTGCGGGCGGCGGCACTAGCGTCACGATCACCGGCTACGGGTTCGCCGTCGGCGTCGGTGCGACCACGTTCAAGTTCGGCAAAGGCAGCGCCGCCGAAGTCGATTGCAGCTCGAGCACGACCTGCACTGCCACGACACCCGCGGGCAAGGCCGGGGTGGTGGATGTCACTGCGCAGGTGGGCAAGGCCAAGAGCTCGGCCAATCCACCCGGCGATCGCTTCAGCTACGAATAACCCGCGCGCCTGCCCGCCGGCGCTGTATAAGAGCGGGTGATGCACGCGCGAGCGATGAGCGCCCGACGCCTGGGTGAGCCGAAGCCATTCGCGCTCGCTCTGCTCGGCGTGCTGGCGCTCGTCTGCTGTGCGCGCGCCCCGCGTGCGCTTGGGCAGCCGGTGGCGTCGATCGCCGTCAGCGGAGACCGCCTGGTTGACTGGGAGGGCGACCCGGTGGTGCTGCGCGGCGCCGACACCTCGGGCACGGAGTACGCGTGCGTTAGCGAGAAGAGCATCTTCGACGGCGACGAAGAGGCCAGCGCCGCCTCGATCGCGGCGATGCGGTCGTGGGGCTTCAACGCCGCGCGAGTCGAGCTCAACGAGTCCTGCTGGCTGGCGGTGCAGGGCGTCAAGCCCGCATATTCGGGCAGGCCCTACCGGGAAGCGATCGAGCAGTACGTGGCGGCGCTGAACGCCGCCGGGATGTACGTGATCGTCGACATGCACTTCTCCTCCACAGGCGCCAAGCACAAGGCCAAGGGCCAGGAGCCGATGCCGGACGAGCGTTACGCGCCCGCGTTCTGGACCTCGGTCGCCGAAGCCTTCGAGGGCGACCCGGCGGTCATCTTCGATCTCTTCAACGAGCCCTACCCCAACCGCAACACCGACTCCCAGGACGCCTGGAAGTGCGATCTCGACGGCAGCTCTGGCGGCACGTGCAAGGGCTTTCACTACCAGGCCGCCGGCATGCAGCAGCTGCTCGACGCCGTGCGCGCCACCGGCGCGGGCAACGTCGTGATGGTCGGCGGCCCGCAGTACGCGGGCGACCTCGACCAGTGGCTCCAGTACGAGCCCGTCGATCCTCTGCACCAGCTCGCCGCCAGCATTCACATCTACTGGAAGAACCCCAAGGACCCCGACTACTCGCCGTGCTTCGCTGAATCCTGCTGGCAGGAAGTGCTGGCGCCGCTGTCGGCGCAGGTGCCTATCGTGGTGGGCGAGCTTCGGCGAGCTCGACTGCGGGGACACGCTGTACCCGCAGTTCCTGGACTTCGCCGACGGCCACGGCATCTCCTATCTCGCGTGGGCGTGGTTCGTCGGCAGCTGCGCGCACGAGCCGTCGTTGATCAGCAGCTACTCCGGTACTCCCACCGCGTACGGGGTCGGCTACCGCCAGCACCTGGCCGAGCTCGGCCTGGGCTCGCTCGGGTGAGCGCGTAGCGGTGTCGGCCCTGGATCGGCTCTCCAGGCACGCCGACCGGCGCCCGGACGAGACGCCGCACGGCCAGCTTGCCGCCTTCGCGCGGCGCATCGCGCTGCTGGCCGCGGTCGTGCTCACGCTGCTCGCCCTCGGCGCCGCCGGCCTCGCGCTCAGCGAGGGGGTCGGCCTGTGGTACGCGTTCCGCTGGGCGCTGGACACGGCCTCCACCGTCGGCACCTTCGCGCAGCCGCGCACGCTCGTCGGCCAGATCATCGACGTCGCGCTGGTGGTGCTGGGCGTCGGTACCCTCTTCTACGCGCTGGCCACGATCACCGAGTTCTTCGTCGCGGGGCACCTGGGCGATCTGCTGGCGGCGAGGCGCATGCAGAGGATGATCGACTCGCTCACCGACCACCACATCGTCTGCGGCTTCGGACGCGTCGGGCGCCAGGTCGCGCGCGACCTGCAGGCCGCCCGCGCCGGCTGCGTGGTGGTCGACGCCAGCGGCGAGAGCCGCCACCTCGCCGAAGGGCTGGGCGTGTGCTTCGTCGAAGGCGACGCCACCGACGACGCCGTGCTCGTGCAGGCCGGCATCGCGCACGCCCGCTCGATCATCGCCTGCGCGGACTCCGACGCGGACAACGTGTTCATCACGCTCACCGCCCGTGAGCTGCGCGCCGACATCTCGATCGTCGCGAGGGCCGCGATCGAGGACACCGAGAAGAAGCTCAAGCGCGCGGGCGCCGACCGCGTGATCTCCCCGTACAAGACGAGCGGCACGGAAATGGCCAGGCTGGCTCTGCATCCGCAGCTGAGCGGCGTGGTGGACGTGGACGTCGAATACCGCATGGAGGAGATCGCCGTCGGCGAAGACTGCGAAGGGATGGGGCAGACCGTCGGCGACATCCGCGGCGGCTTGATGATCGTCGGCCTGCGTCGCGGCCCGGGCTTCCAGCCCCAGCCGCCGGCCGACACCGCGCTGCTCTGCGGCGACGTGATCGTGGCGATGGGCACGCCGACGGCGCTCGAGCGGCTCGAGGGCCTTTTGGCGCCGCCGTCGGGCCGGCGCTGAGAGCGCCCCCCGCGGGCCACGCGGGCCGTCCCCGTCTGCGCCTATCGTTCTGCGCTCGTGTCCTCCACCTTCTCAGCGACTCTCGTCCACGAAGAAGCCGTGCTGCGCTTCCCCTACGACGAGCGCCTGCGGCTGCTGCTGCGGGCGATCCCCGGCCGGCGATGGGAGCCCGTGGAGCGAGCCTGGTGCATCCCGCTCGCCCCGGACCAGGCCGAGGCGCTTGCGTGGCTCTTCGCGTCGCTACCCGGGCGCCCGCAGGTGAGCGAGGCGCTCGCGCGGGCGATCGCCCGCCGCCGCGCCCGCCGCGATCGGCGGCGGTGCCTCGTGGACCTGGCGCGCCCGGACGAGAGCTGGTGGCTGAGCTTCGCCACCGACGCCGCCCCCGGGACGGTCGCCGCGCTGCTCGACCATCCCGGCTCGTACAACGTGCCGGCGATCGGCCGCGCGCTGATACCGCTCGACGAGCGCGCGGCCGAGCTCGTGCGGACGCTCGCAGGCGTGCGCCTCAGCGAGCCCGCGGGGCGGGCGCTGGAGGAGCTCGAGCGGGGTGGGCGAGCGCAGCGCGAGCGCGCCGAGCGCGCAACGCGGGCCGCGCCGACGACCCGGCCGACGCGGTCCGGGTCGCCGGCGATCGATCGGCACGCGAGCGCGCTGCTGGCGCGCGGGCGCAGCTGGCGCGGGAGCGTCGAGGTGGGGGGGCCGAGCGAGGCGCCGGCGTTCCTGCTGTTCGGTGACGAGCAGCGCCTGCCGGGCGCGGTGCGCGAGCGTGCCACCGGCGTCCCCGGCGGCGTGGGCATCCCGCTGACGCTCGACTCGTGGCGGCTGATGCAGGGATTGCAGGCCTGGATCAGCCCCGCGGCCAGGCGCTGCATCGCGGCGCTCCAGGACGGGCGGCCGGCGCCGCCGGCCGTGTTGGAGCTCTCGGCCGTCCACGAGGACGCGACGTTCGTGCTCGGCGAGGGCCACGACGCGAGGCGGACGCGGGAGTTCGCCGCGCTGCCCGGCGCCGTCGAGCTGACGATCCGCGCCGACCCCTTCTGCGTGCCGAAGCTCGATGCGTTCCTGGCCGACGGCGAGGTGTGGATCGAGCCGGACGCGCTCGCGACGCTGCAGGAGATCCGCGAGCAGCACGCGCTCGGCGCCGGGCTCGTGGCGCTGTCGTCGGCCACCGACGCGTCCCTGCGGGTCGTCGGTCTCGGCGGAGAGCTGAAGCCGTTCCAGCGCGCGGGGGTGAGCTATCTGCTGGCTCGCCGGCGCGCCTTCCTCGCCGACGAGCAGGGTCTCGGCAAGACGATCGAGGCGCTCGCCACGGTCGAGGCCGCGGGGGCCTATCCGGCGGTGGTCGTGTGTCCGGCGAGCCTCAAGCTCAACTGGCTGCGCGAGCTCGAACGGTGGCTGCCCCACCGCAGCACCGCGACGCTCGCCGGCAGCCGCCCGCCGCGCCAACGACCTGGTCGGCACGGCCCGGGTTGCGCCGCCGACGCGCGTGCCGCGGACATCACCGTGCTCAACTACGACATCGTGGCGAGGCGCCTGGAGGAGCTGTGCGCGCTGGGTCCACGCGCGCTCGTGCTCGACGAGAGCCACTACTGCAAGAACGCCGCCGCCAAACGCACGCAGGCGGTCGGGCGGCTCTCGGCGTCGGTGCCCCGCGACGGTCTCGTGCTCGCGCTGAGCGGCACGCCCGTGACCAACCGCCCAGCCGAGCTGATCTCCCAGCTGCGCATCCTCGGGCGCCTCGAGGACTTCGGCTCGGGCGCCCGCTTCGGCGAGCGCTTCCGCGGTCCCGACGCGCACCTGCGGCTGCACTGGCATCTGCGCGCGCGCTGCTTCGTGCGCCGGCTGAAGGCCGACGTGCTGCCGCAGCTTCCCGCCAAGACGCGAGCGGTCGTGCCCGTGGAGCTCGACAACGAGGGCGAGTACAGGCTCGCCGAGCGCGACCTGATCGCCTGGCTGCGCAGTCAGCCGCTCGATCTGGGAGAGCTCGACGCGAAGGTCGCGGCCGCCCTGCGCGCCGAGCGCCTGGTGCGCTGCAACGCGCTGAAGCTGCTTGCCGCGCGCGGCAAGCTGCATGCGGCGCTCGCCTGGATCCACGATTTCTGCTCCGCGGGCGAGCCGTTGGTGGTGTTCGCCAAGCACCGCGAGATCCAGCGTGCGATGCTCGCCCGCTTTCCGGCGGCGCTGCACGTCCTCGGCGAGGACACGATCGCCGCGAGGGACGAGGCGGTGCGCGCGTTCCAGACGCCGCAGACCCCCGACGCGAGCCGCCTGATCGTGTGCTCGATCGACGTCGCCGGTCACGGCCTCACGCTCACGCGCTCTTCCAACGTCGTCTTCCTGGAGCTCGACTGGACGCCGGCCAAGCACGACCAGGCGGAGGACCGCTGCCATCGCATCGGCCAGCAGGGCGCCGTCAACGCCTACTACCTGCTCGCCGCGGACACGATCGACGAGACGATCTCGACGCTGCTGGAGCGAAAGCGCGCGGTCATCGGCGCCGTCACCGACGGCCGCGAAGCCGATCAGGAGGCGGTCATCGACGCGCTCGTACGCGAGCTGCGCGGCGCGCCCTACCGCCACCTGCAGGCGGTCGCGTGAGCCCGGCCTACGGCCACAGATCGAGCGTGTCCATGATTTCCCCCCAGTGTTCCACCGCGCGCGCTTCGGCTTCCGCGACCTGCTGTTCGAGCCCCATCGAGCGCTTCGCCAGCGCCCTCACAGAGGCGCTCTCGTAGCGACTCAGCTTCGGGGGCAGGAAGCCTGCCCCCACCCATGACGGCATGAACCTTTCGACGAACGAGACGATGTTGGCGGGCAGCGTGTGGTAGCCGTTCGCAGCCCACCCTTTGACGTCGCTGCACAGGTTCGGGTCAGGCAGGCTCAGCATCGTCTTCCAGTCGTTCGCATACGCGTGGATTTCGCGTGTGAGACCGGCGTCGCTCCAGCTGAGGCCGGCGGTCGCGCGGATGGCGGTCCTGATCGCCTGCAGATCGGGTTGAGCGGCGCCGATCACGATCGCGCCGATCACGTCGTCGCTCATCTGCGTCGATTCGGGATCCTGCGGAGATCCCGCTCCCGCCCCCGGACATTCGCCCTTCACCCGCGCGACTATGTTCGGCGCCGCCGCTTCCGAGGCCGCCAGATGGGATATGACCACGCGCAGCGCCGCGTAGTTGGCCTGCACGTAGGCCTGCGTCGCCGCGACGTTCGAGCTCGCGAGGGCGGGCGTCGCGCCGAACGCGACGCTGCTGCTCACCGCCAGCAACGCGACTCCCACACGCACCCTCATGGAATGCAGCGTACGGCAAAAGCGCGCCACGAGCGCCAACACGCGCGACCCGCCGCGGGGCCGCCACGAAGAAGTTGCTAAAGATGGCGCGCGCGGAGCAGCCTGCAGGGTGCGGCTGGGTTGGAAGGTATCGTCGGGCCTTCGGAGCACGCATGGAACGCAGCGGACACATCTCCCACCGAGCACAGCCGGGGCGCGGATCCTCGCACCGGCGGCTCGCGCCTGCGCTGGGGGCGCTCGCGCTGGCGCTCGCGCTGGGGGCGTGCGGCGGCGCCTCGCCGGCCGGCCCGGCGGTGCTCGAGGACACCGCCGCGAGCGTCGCGGTGGCGAACCCCGTGGCGGTCTCGCCCCAGCCCGGCACCCCGGACGCCTCCCCCGACACCCAGATCAGCTTTCTCGGCAGCGCCGGAACGCGCGTGACGAGCGTGCACGCGGTCGGCTCTCGCAGCGGCGTGCACGGCGGCGTTCTGCGCGCCTACTCGACGGGGACCGGCGAGAGCTTCCTGCCGGCGCACCCGTTCGTGGCGGGAGAGCGCGTGAGCGTGACCGCCACGGTGGAAGTGGGCGGCGCCGCGCACCCCGCGAGCACGAGCTTCACGATCGCCCACCAGGCACCCGTCAGCCCGAAAGAGTTCCCGATCAACCCGGGCGATCCCCACGCGGTGCAGCACTACGCCACCGCGCCCACGCTGACGCCGACGACGGTCGACATCACCACGTCGGCGAGGCCCGGGGCGGCGAGCGGCGACCTGTTGATGGCGCCCTACCAGGGCGTCGGCACGGCGGGCCCGATGATCGTCGAACAGGACGGCAGCCTCGTCTGGTTCCACCCGCTGCCCTCCGGCGAGGAGTCCACCAACCTGCAGGTGCAGAGCTACGAAGGCAAGCCGGTGCTGACGTGGTGGCAGGGCCGCATCCTCGGGGTTGGCTTCGGCCAGGGCGAAGACGAGATCTATGGCTCCGACTACCAGCGCATCGCCACCGTGCGCGCCGGCAACGGCTACCACGCCGACCTGCACGAAATCCGCCTGACGGGCGAAGGCACCGCGTGGATCGACGCGTTCGACCCGATCTACGCAAACCTGTCGCGCTTCCACGGAGCCGCCGACGGCGTGCTCACGGACTCGGTGATCGAGGAGATCGACATCAAGACCGGCCTGGTGATGTGGGAGTGGCACGCGCTCGGGCACATCCCGATCGGCGAATCGCACAACCCGCCGCCGACGTCCTCCTCTCCCTGGGACTACGTGCACGTCAACTCGATCTCCCCCGATCCAACCGGTCACTTCGGGGGAGCGGGCACCGGGCGGCTCGGAGACGTGCTGTTCTCCTCGCGGAACACGTGGACGCTGTATGACGTGGACATCGTCAGCGGCGCGGTGCGCTGGCGCCTGGGCGGCGATCATTCGAGCTTCAAGCTCGGCCCCGGCACGCACACCTACTGGCAGCACGACGCCGAATGGCAGCCGGGCGGGCTGATCTCGGTGTTCGACAACGGCTCGGACCCGCCCAAGGAGAAGCAGTCCCGCGGGCTGGTGCTCGATCCGAGCCTGGCGACGCACACGGTGACGCTCGTCAAACAGCTCACCAACCCGACCAAGACGCTGCTCGCCTCCAGCCAGGGCGACATGCTCAGCCTGCCCGGCGGCGACTGGCTGATGGGATACGGCGGGCTGCCGAACTTCACCGAGTACAGCGCCTCCGGCCACGTGCTGCTCGACGGCACGCTCGGCAAGAGCGTCCAGGACTTCAGAACATATTTGGCGCCGTGGAGCGGGCACCCGACGAGCCCCCCGTCGGTGCTGGCGAGCGCGGGCACGGGTGGCACGGTCGAGGTATCGGTCAGCTGGAACGGGGCGACGGAAGTGTCCTCGTGGCGGGTGCTCTCGGGCGCGTCGCCGAGCTCGCTGACGACGGTCGCCAGCGCCGCGAAGGCGGGCTTCCAGACGACGATCGCGCTGGCCGGCGGCGGCCCGTATGTGGCGGTGCAGGCGCTGAGCTCGGCGGGCAGCGTGATCGGGACCTTGGCGACGGTCAAGGATTAGTGCGCAGCCGAGCCGCCGCGCACGGACCGCTGGTCGGATCGATCGCGGTGGTCGTGCTCGCGGCGCTCGCGGCAGCGGTGGCGCTGTTGGCGGCACACTCGGCGGGCGGCCACCCGCGTGCCGCGCCGAGCTGCGTACCCCCGCGCCTGAACGTCTCCGAGGCGCTGGCGGGCGAACGGGTGACCGTCTCCCCGGGTCCGCAGACGAGGGACGCGTCGTCGTCGACCCAGATCAGCATGCTCGTCGGGGTGGGCGGGAATACTGATCCCAAGCTGGAAGACGTGAGCGTCTCGGGTTCGCGCACGGGCCTGCACGCCGGGCGCCTGGAGGCGTACTCGCAAGGCGACGGCGCGAGCTTCCTGCCGGACCGCCCGTTCGCCGACGGCGAGCGCGTGAGCGTGCACGCGCTCCTGCGCGAAGGCGCTCGCTCGATCCCGTTCGCGTGGAGCTTCACCGTGGCCGTGCGCGACGAGCGGGGGGCGCAAAGCGCGGCGGTTGGCACGGCCAGGAGCGTGACCGCCGCGCCCACGTCGCCGCCGAAGGAATATCAGAGCTTTCACTCGCGCCCGGAACTGCGCCCGCCGGACATCACCGTGTCCTCTGAGGACCGCACAGCCACGGGCGACCTGTTCCTGGCGCCGTACTCGGGGGCCGGCCAGTACGGGCCGATGATCCTCGACGAGCACGGAGGCCTGATCTGGTTCAAGACGCTCTCGCCCGCGGGCACGCGCGCGGCGAACTTCCAGGTCCAGCGCTATGAGGGCAGGCCCGTGCTCACCTGGTGGCAGGACCCGCTGACAGCCGACGGCTCGAGGACCGCGGGCGAGGTCATCGCCGACGGCGCCTACCGGACGATCGCGGTCGTGCGGGCCGGGAACGGCTACCAGCCGGACCTGCACGAGTTCTCGATCACCCCGCAGGACACGGCGCTGATCACCGTCTATGACGCGATCGACTGCGACCTGTCATCGGTCGGCGGCTCGCGCGACGGAGCGGTCGCGGACACCCTCATACAGGAGATCGACCTGAAGACCGGCCTGGTGATGTACGAGTGGCACAGCCTCGACCACGTGCCCCTCACGAGCTCCTACTCAGCGGCCGGCCCCACGAGTCGCGCCGAACCGTTCGACTACTTCCACATCAACTCGATCGACGTCGAGCGGGACGGCGATCTGCTGGTGGACTCTCGCGACACGTGGGCGGCGTATGACGTCGATGCGAAGAGCGGCGTGGTGCGCTGGCAGCTGGGCGGCAAGCACTCCAGCTTCAAGCTCGGGCCGGGGGCGGCGACGGCGTGGCAGCACGACGCTGTCCAGCACCCGGACGGGGCGATCACGTTCTTCGACAACGGCGCCCTGCCGCAGGTGCACCGGCAGTCGCGGGCGATCGAAGTGGCGTTGAACACGCGCACGATGACGGCCACGCTCGTGCGCAGCTACGAGCACAGGAACCCGCTCGTGGCGGGGAGCCAGGGCAACCTGCAGGTGCTGGCGAACGGCGACTGGGTGGTCGGCTGGGGCCAGGCGGACTACCTGTCGGAGGTCACGCGATCGGGACAGGTGCTGTTCAACGCCCACCTGCCGCCCGGGTGGGAGTCCTACAGGACGTTCGTGGAGCCCTGGAGCGGCCACCCGGGCGAGCCGCCGGCGCTCGCGGCGGTGGCCGGCACGGGCGCGCACGCTGCGACGATCGTGTACGCGAGCTGGAACGGCGCCACGGAAGTCGCCTCCTGGCAGGTGCTCGCCGGATCGTCGCCGACGGCGCTGGAACCGGCCGGCGGCGCCCCGAGGAGCGGCTTCGAGACGGCGATCGCCGTGCCGGGCGCGCCTGCCGGCTCCTACGTGGCGGTGCAGGCGCTGAGCTCGGCGGGCGCGGTGATCGGCACCTCCCGCACGATCACGGTCAAGCCCCGCGCCTGAGCGAGGAGATCAGCTTCAGCTTGAACGGCGGCCCTTCACCTCGCCCGTGCGGCTTCAGCTGAGTGCTCGGGGGCAGCTCTTCCTGCAGTTCGCGTTCGGCCTCGCGTTTGCGTCTTGCGGCGGCGCTGACGGCTACGTGCCGGGCTGTGGAGAAGTAGTCGGCGAAGCCACGCGCGTGGGCCGCGATCAGGCGTGAGGGCAGCGGCTCGCGGAGCTCATCGACGAACGCGCGCCGGTATTCCGCGCGCAGGCCCGCCTCCAGCACGCTGTGCCCGGCGCTGTTGTGCACCTCCAGGCGTCCGCCCTGCGTGCGGTAGTCGTACAGCTCCACTTCCTCGCCGCGCGAGAGCGGGGCGATGCCGTCTTCGGGCCAGTCGGAGTACGTCGCGAGCTTCGCCTGGGGTGTGCGCAGCGCGACGATGTGAAGCGGCGCATCGGCGGCGTAGGGTTCGATCGCGTACTCGGTGACCGTCTCGTCGGTGGCGTGCAGCACGTACGGGCGCCCGGGCGCGGCGGGGTCGGCGAGGATGCTCGCGAGGTCGAGCCGGCGGGCGATGTGGGAGTAGTGCGCATCCCGCCGCCAGTCCTCCGAGCCGGTCGCGATCGTCAGCAGCAGCGGTGCGACGTCAACGCTGGAGGTCAGCTGGGTGCGTGGCCGTTTGGTTTCGCCGGTCAACACGCCGCGCGGGTCCTTGACGATCAACGGCACGCGGACGCCCTCCTCGTAGGCGCTCGCGCCCTTGCCCCGCATCCCGTGGGAGGCGCCGTACTCGCCGTGGTCGGAGGTGAACACGATCACGGTGTTGGCCGCCACCTGCGGGCGGCTCTCCAGCGCTCGCAGCACATGTCCGATGTGCCGGTCCACCTCCAGCTGGAGCTTGACGTAGAGGTCGAGGAACGGCAGCCACACTTCCTTGACTTCCGGCCCGATGAAGGGGACGGGCCCGAACGACGCCGCCTCCGTGCCCTGGAAGGAGAGCTGCAGGCGGGGCTTGCGGCGCTCGCGCAGCAGCTGAGGCGTCTCGAAGTTGGCCGGCAGCCGCGCGATCGACGGCGGCGCGGTGGCCTCCGCCGGGACACGGTCGCTCCATTTGTACCACCAGGCTATGTCGTGCGGGTTGACGAACGAGACGGTCGTGCACCACGGCTCCGCGCCCCCCTCTTCGGCGAACCACTCCGTGAACTTGGCGGCGATCCGCGGGTCCACGTGCCAGCCCTGCCCGGGTGCGCCGTCGGGAGAGGGGTAGACGCCTCCGGCGAAGCCATAGCGCTCGAGCCCCTGCTCGCCGGTGAACGAGTTCCAGTGGTTGTCGTGGTGCGTGAGATGCCACTTGCCGAGCCAGCGCGTGCGGTAGCCGTGCTCGCGCAGCATCGTCCCCCACGTGGGGAACCCCGGGTCGAGCGTGCTGCCGCCGGTGATCATGCAGCCCGTCTGGTGGGTGTAGAGGCCGGTGAGCAACGTCGAGCGCGCGGGGCTGCAGTCGTTGGAGGCGGTGTAGTGCCTGGCGAAGGACACGCCGCCGGCGCGCAGGCGCTGAAGGTTGGGTGGCAGCCCGAGCCCGCGCGGGTCGGGCGAGAACCACTGCGGGAAGCGCAGCTGGTCGACGACGATAACGAGGATGTTCGGGCCCCTGGGGCGCGAGGGCTGCGTCCTGCCTCGCGGCTGGGCGCCGGCCGTGCTCGGCGCCGAGGCGCCGTTGCCGCCGGCCAGTTCGGCGGCGGCGGCGATCGTCGCGCCGGTGCCCGTCAACAGGCCGCCGGCGATCAATCCTCGCTTCAGCAACGTGCGCCTGTCCAGTCTCTTATGCTGCCCGTGCTCGATGTTCTCCATCCGCGTTGTCATCCTAGGGGGGTGCGCAACCCTGGGACTGCTCGCGGGGGGCGGTGCCGCGGCGGCGCTCACCGGTCCGATGTGCCCGCCGACGACGCTCGACAACTCGGCGCTGCAGGATGGCGCGGTGACGGTCTCGCCACTCGCCGGTAGCCGCGACGCCTCGCCGCACACGCAGATCAGCTTCCTCGGCGCGCCCGCCGGCGATCTCAGCCACATCAGCGTCGTCGGCTCGGCCACCGGCGTCCACAGCGGGGTCCTGGGGGGCTACTCGCAGGGCGACGGCGCGAGCTTCCTGCCCCGGCAGCCGTTCGCCGAAGGCGAGCGCGTGACCGTGCACGCACGCGTGCGGGTGGGGGGCGGGGTGCGCTCGCTGCTCGACGAGTTCGCGATCGCCCACGAGGACCGCATCACGACCACGCCGAGGACCGCCGTGCCGGGCAAGCCGACGGACGTTCAGAGCTTCCACTCGCGCCCGGAACTGCACCCGCCGGTGGTGACCGTCACTGCGAGCTCTCCCGCCGTGGCTCCCGGCGACGAGTTCGTCACCCCGTACGCAGGCCCCGGCCAGGCCGGGCCGATGATCCTCGAACCCGACGGGGCGCTCGTGTGGTTCAAGCCGATGCCCACGCACACGGAAGCGACGAACCTCCAGGTCCAGGAATACGAGGGCAAGCCCGTGCTCACCTGGTGGCAGGGCAACGTCACCCACGGCTTCGGGCTGGGCGAAGACGTGATCGCCGATGACACCTACGCCGAAATCGCGCACGTGCGCGCCGGCAACGGCCTGCAGGCCGATCTGCACGAATTCCTGCTCACCCCGCAGGGGACGGCGCTGATCACGGCCTACGAGCCGATCCTCTGCGACCTCTCATCGGTGGGCGGACCCGCGTACGGCGCCGTCACGGACAGCCTCTTCCAGGAGATCGACGTGAAGACGGGCCTGGTGATGTACGAATGGACGAGCATCGACCACGTCGCCCTGGGGGACTCCTTCGAACGCGCCAGCCCCTCCAGCGTCCCCGAGCCCTACGACTTCTTCCACCTCAACTCGATCGACCGCGAGCGCAGCGGCAACCTGCTGATCGGGAGCCGCAACACGTGGGCCGTCTACCAGCTGAACGCCGCGACCGGCGAGATCGAATGGCGCCTGGGGGGCAAGCACAGCAGCTTCAAGATGGGCGCCGGAACGGGCACCGCCTGGCAGCACGATCCGCGCGAACTGCCCGGCGGGGCGATCAGCATCTTCGACAACGGGGCGGTTCCCAAGGAGCACAGCCAGTCGCGCGCGATCGTGATCAGCCTCGACGAACCTCCCGGCACGGCGACGCTCGCCACGCGCCTGGTGCACACGCCGGCGGTGCTCGCCCCAAGTCAGGGGAGCCTGCAGGCGCTCCCGAACGGGGACTGGTTCGTCGGCTGGGGTCAGGAACCGTACTTCTCGGAGTACGGGCCCACGGGGAGCCAGCTGTTCGACGCGCACTTCCCGGTGCGCGACGACTCCTATCGCGCGTTCCGCTTCGCCTGGACGGGCACGCCGGCGCACCTGCCCGCGTTCGCCTTCCAGCCCGGCGGATCGGGCGCGAGCGTGGTGTACGCGAGCTGGAACGGCGCCACCGGCGTGGCCTCGTGGCGGGTGCTCGCGGGCGCGAGCGCGTCGAGCCTGAGCGCCGTCGCGCAGGCCGCCCGCGGCGGGTTCGAGACCGCCATCGCGCTGCCGGTCGGCGTCGCCGGCCCCTACGTTGCCGTGCAGGCGCTGAACGCGGAAGGCGCGGTGATCGGCACGTCGGTGGCGGTCTCCGAGCAGGCGCTCGCACCCGGCGGCTGAGCCCGCGAAGGACTCGCGCCCACCGCCGGCGAGCCACCTGCCCGAACTGCGGAGCGCCGATCGCAAGTGGCAATCTGGCAGGCGAGCTTGACAGCCTACCTACTAGTAGATAGAGTGGCGGCCCGCTGATGAGTACTCCGGTTACGACCAAAAAGGGGGCCATGGTGCAGGACACCGAGCACAAGAGCTTTGGAGCACCCGACGAGACGCGTGAGTTCCCGAACGGAGAGGCGCGGATCCTGGCGATCGGCGGCGGCGAGGTTGGGCGCCTGGTGTTCGAGCCGGGCTGGCGGTGGTCCAAGGACGTGAAGCCGATCGCACAGACCGACAGCTGCGAAGCGCCGCATTTCCAGTACCACGTGAGCGGACAGCTTGCGATCCGCATGGACGACGGCACCGAGATCCTCGCCAAGGCCGGTGACATCACTTCGCTGCCCAGGGGACACGACGCATGGGTGATAGGGGACGAGCCCGTGGTCGTCATCGACTGGTACGGCGCGAGCAACTACGCAAAGGAAAAGGAGAGTCATGTCTCGTAAGTACATCGACTGCCGTGAGATGCCGAGCGAGAACGGCTGTGATCTGGCGATGTCCGGAAGCGACGAGCACGTCCTCGACGCGGCCGTCATCCATGCGGTGACGGCGCACGGGCACGAGGACACACCCGAGCTGCGCGATCAGATAAGGCAGACCCTCAAAGACGAGCTCCCGCGCGCGCTCGTCTAACTGCTCTGCAGCTCGACGTCCCTCATGTGCGCTGGCAGATCAGGTTCGACGGGAGTAGCCATATGACCACCTTCGCTCTAGGGAGTGGGCCGCACGGCACTCGTTTCAGAAGCTACGGACTGATCTCGACCGCTGTCGGTCAATAGCTCCCAGAGACCCTCTGCGACAGCCGGCCGAGCATAGTGATAGCCCTGGGCTTCGTCGCACTCGTACTTCACCAGGAGTCTTGCGACGTTCTCATCCTCGACTCCCTCGGCGATAACCCTCAGACCGAGTTTGTGGGCGAGTTCGATCGTCGAGCGAACGATGATCGCATCGTCGCTGGCGGATGCAAGGTTCTTGACAAAGGATCGATCGATCTTGATCTCGTTCACCGGCAGGCGTTGCAGATACGCCAGCGAGGAGTATCCGGTGCCGAAGTCGTCGATCGACAGCACCTCTCCCATCGTGTGCAGTCGAGTCAGGATGGCCGCTGCGGCCTCACCGATGAGTGCGCTCTCGGTGAGCTCGAGCGTCAGGCGACCGGGCGCCGTGTCCCACAGCTGGGTCAGCTCGGACACGGTCTCGGGGAGCGTGCTTGCCGCACGCAGACTGCGTGCCGAAACGTTGACGGCCATGGTCAGATCGATGCCCCGATCGCGCCATAGGCGTTGCTGGCGCAACGCCTTGTCGAGCACCCATCTCGTGACGGGAGCGAGCAAATGGGTACGTTCCACCTCGGGCATGAAGTGTTCGGGTGCCAGCAGCCCGTGTATCGGGTGCTGCCAGCGCACGAGCGCCTCGACGCCGGTGATCTTGCGGGTGGCCAGGTCGATCTTGGGCTGATAGTGAAGGACCAGCTCCTCCCGGCTGACACAGTGACCCAGATCCTGCAGCAGCGACAGATGATCGGCGGTCTCAGCCTCCTGCCCCGTGACGAACACGGCGTGACCGTCGCCCGAGCGCTTGGCCGAGTACATCGCCAGGTCGGCTCGATGAAGCAGCTCGGTGCTCGTGCTGCCGTGCTCGGGAGATACGGCAATGCCGATGCTCGGTGACACGTGCACCGTCTCGCCACTGATCGTGAACGGCAGCTCGCATGCCTGTTGGATCTTCAGGGCGACCCCCACCGCGGCCTCCAAGTCGATCGAGTCGGTTGGCAGGATCGCAAACTCATCTCCCCCGAGTCGGGCGACGGTGTCGCTCTCGCGCAAGGTCTCGACGAGGCGTTCTGCGACCTGCTTGAGCAGGGTGTCTCCCCGGTCATGTCCGAGGGTGTCGTTGACCTGCTTGAACCCGTCGAGATCGAGCATCAGCACGGCGCGCGGCTCGTTCGCGCGCTTCCCCGATGCGAGCGACCGCGTCAGGAGGTCACCGAAGAGCGTGCGATTGGCCAGTCCCGTGAGGCTGTCGTGGAGCGCCAGGCGCTCGAGCGCGTCGGTGTGCGCCCGGCGCTCGGAGATGTCGCGCACGCAGACGAGCGTGAACGTGCGCTCGTCGTGCTGCATTTCGCCGCACTCCAGCTCTACGGCGAAGGTGGAGCCATCCTCGCGACGACCGAGCGTCTCGGTCGTCAGGTTCGGCGCGCCTTTTACGTGGGTCAGCACCGCGTCCAGGCCGCGCAGCTCGTGTCGGCACTCGGGCGCGATCATGAAGGCGAATGGATGTCCGACCGGCTCGCCCGCGTGGTAGCCGAACAGCCGGCCAACCGACCGGTTGACCGACTCGATGACACCGCCTCCGTCCAAGATGAAGATCGCATCCGCGACGTTGTCGAGCACGGCCTGTGTACGAATATCGCTCTCGCGCAACGCCGTATTCAGGGCTGTGATCGACTCGACCGAGCACTCCAGCGCCTGCGACTGCAAGAACAGGTCGACGAACGCTGCGACCTTGGCGCGAAGCACGTCCGGGAGAACCGGCGTGAAAATGAAGTCGACGGCACCGCTTGCATACGCGCTGGCAAGCTCGCCCTCGTCGCCGCCTTGGGCTGTGATGAAGATGATCGGCGTGCGTCCTCCCCGGCTCTGGCGCCGGCAGAGCCGGGCCGTCTCGAAGCCGTTCAGCGTGGGCATTCGCACATCCATGAGGATCAGCGCGAACGTCTGGTCCTCGAGAGCCTTCAGCGCGGCGCGTCCCGACTCCGCCTCGACCACCGGGTAGCCGAGTGGCACGACCATCGCTCGCAGCGCGACACGCTTGACGGGGTTGTCATCGACAACGAGGATGGCCGGGGCCGGGGCCGGCGCGACAGCGGGGGCTGCGAGGGTCAAGGCGCTCACGCCTCGCGCGCCTCGGGTGGGTGGCGCGCGGGCGCGGCAGCCGGCAGCCACTCGCCGAGAACGCGAAGGAGGTCCGCCGTGTTGACGGGCTTGGGCACGTACGCCGAGGCGCCTGCGTCGATGCAGCGCCGGCGCTCCCCCGCCTCAACCTTTGCCGTGAACGCGATCAGCGGGATCTTTTCGCCAGACGGCAGCTTGCGCAGCTCCCGCATCGTCGCGTACCCATCCATGCCCGGCATCATGATGTCGACGAGCACGAGGTCGATGTCAGGGACCTGCTCGACGAGCTTGATGCCCTGTTGGCCGCTCTCGGCCGAGACCACCTCGACGTGAACCCGTTTGAGCAGCGCTGCGAGCGCGAAGATGTTGTTGAAGTCGTCGTCGATGACCAGGACCTTCATGCCGCCCAGACGGGCTCCGGCGCTGTGCTCGAGTGGGCGCATCGGCTCCAGCGCAGGCGCTTCGAGCGCGACGATGCCCGCTACGTCGACATGGCCGTTGGGCGGCGTGGAGACGAACTGAGGGGCAGGCGCAGCCCCCGCGAAAGAAACGCTCGCAGTGACGGCCGTGCCCGCGCCGGCGGCCACCCCGGCGACAGACCCGTTTGCGGAGCCTGGGATGAGGGATCGAGCGAGAGCGCCGTTCGAGGCGAACGGACTGTACTCCGGCGAGCGCGTGGGCTGCGGTCCCGCGTTCGGTACTCCCGCATCCCCGGCCACGCCCTGGACATCGGGGGTTCCCGGCAGATACACGGTGAAGGTACTGCCCTCGTCGTGGGAGCTGGTGAGTGTGACCTCGCCGCCGAGCAGTCGTACCAGCTCGCGGCTGATCGACAGGCCCAGCCCGGTGCCGCCGTACTGGCGGGCCGTCGAACCATCCGCCTGGGCGAACGCCTCGAAGATGAGACGCTGCTGGTCGGCTGTGATGCCGATACCGGTGTCGCTGATACTGAACGCGAGCACCGAATGCGCGCGGGAGAGCCTGGCATGCTCCGGGCTCCAGCCGCTCTCCGTGGGGCCGATCCGCACGGTCACGCCGCCGCGCTCGGTGAACTTGAAAGCGTTCGACAGCAGGTTCTTGAGCACCTGGCGCAGTCGGCTGACGTCGGTGGTGATCGCAGGATGCTCGGGCGCGAGCTCAACCGTGAAGTACAGACCCTGCTTCTTGGCGACAGGGGCGAAGTCCCGCTCGATCGCCTCCTTGACCTCGACCAGTTGCACGAGCTCCGTGTCGAGGGTCACGGTGCCAGACTCGACCTTCGCTAGGTCGAGGATGTCGTCGAGCAGCCGCAGCAGGTCGGTGCCGGAGGCGTGGATCACGCTCGCGTACTCCACCTGTGACTCGGTCAGGTTCTGCCCTTGGTTCTGCTCGAGCTCGCCGGCGAGGATCAGCAGGCTGTTCAGCGGAGTGCGCAGCTCGTGGGACATGTTGGAGAAGAACTCCGACTTGTACCTCGAGGAGACGGCCAGCTGTTCGGCCTTCTCCTCCACCAGCCGCTTGGCGAGAACGACCTCTTGGTTCTTGCGCTCAACCTCGCTGTACTGCTCAGCCAGACGGCTGGCCTGGCTTGCGAGGTCCTCGTTGGAGGTGCTCAGCTCTTCCTGGCGGGAGCGCAACTCCTGCGCCTGGGACTGGGACTGCCTGAGCAGGTTCTCCGTGAGGGTGTTGCCCTCGATCGTGTTGAGCACCAGGCCGATGCTCTCGGTGAGCTGGTCGAGGAACGCCTGGTGGGTGGGGCTGAATTGACTGAAGGAGGCGAGCTCGACAACGGCACGGACGGACCCTTCGAACAAGATCGGCAAGGCGATGATGTTCAGCGGCGTCGACTCGCCCAGCCCCGAGCTGATCTTGACGTAGTCGGTGGGAACGTCCGTGAGCAGGATGCGCGCCTTCTCCTGCGCACATTGACCTACGAGTCCCTCGCCGAGGCGGAACTGATTCGCGAGATGCTTTCGCTCCTTGTAGCCGTAGCCGGCCTGGTAGATAAGAACTGGCTCGCCGCCGTCGTCGAGGCTCGCCAGCGTGTAGAAGACGGCGTGCTGCGCGCAGACGAGCGGCGCCAGCTCGGAGAGGATCATGTTCGAGACGGTCGCGAGATCGCGCTGGCCCTGGAGCATGCGGGTGAAGCGCTCGAGGTTGGTCTTCAGCCAGTCCTGCTCGGTGTTCTCTCGCGTCGTCTCCCTGAGGTTGCGGATCATCTCGTTGAGCTTGTCCTTCAGCACGGCGACCTCGCCGCTCGCCTGCACGCCGACCTGACGTGTGAGGTCGCCCTCGGTCACCGCCGTTGCGACGTCGGCGATCGCGCGCACCTGGTTGGTGAGGTTGGCCGCGAGCTGGTTGACGTTGTCGGTGAGGTCCTTCCAGACACCGGCGACCTCGGCGGACTGGGCCTGGCCGCCGAGCTTTCCCTCGACGCCGACCTCGCGCGCGACGCGGGTCACCTCTGAGGCGAACCTATTGAGCTGATCGACCATCGCGTTGACGGTGTTCTTCAGCTCGAGGAACTCGCCCTGGACGTCCGCTGTGATCTTCTTGCTCAGATCCCCGTTCGCCACCGCTGTGGTCACCTCGGCGATGTTGCGAACCTGTCCGGTGAGGTTGCCCGCCATCAGGTTGACGTTGTCTGTCAGGTCCTTCCACACGCCGCCGACCTCGATCGTCACGGCTGCGGCCTGGCCCAGCTTGCCCTCGGTCCCGACCTCGCGGGCCACGCGGGTCACCTCTGAGACGAAGCGGTTGAGCTGATCGACCATGGCGTTGATCGTGTCCTTGAGCTCGAGCACCTCTCCGTGAACGTCAGCGGTGATCTTCTTGCTCAGATCGCCGTCGGCGACGGCGCCGATCACCCGCTGCATCTCGCTGGTGGGACGCACGAGCTCCTCTATCAAGCTGTTGATCGACTCGACCGTGCAGGACCAGACGCGGTCTGAGCCGCCCAGCGCGACCCGCTGCGAGAGTCGGCCCTCCTTGCCGACGACGCGGCTCACCCTCTCGATCTCGTTCTCGAGCGTCTGGTTTGCGGCAATCACTTCGTTGAGCGTGTCCGCGATCTTGCCCGCCATGCCCGTCCACTGGAGCGGCATGCGAGCGTCGAAGTCGCCGTTCTTGAAGTCCGCGAGCACGCTCAGCAGCACCGCCTCGTCGACATGCTCAGCGGGACGCTGCGCAGCGGCCATCGAGGACGAGCCATCTGCCTGGTGACGCTCGGTCATGAGGGGCCTCTCGTCCGACGCATCTCTGACTCCTTTCACAAGCCAAGAAGAAGGGAAGGCCGGCTCCATCTCGCGGTCGGCCAGGCTACATATCGGCACGCTGGCCGTAGCGAACACATGGCTCGGACAAATCCAATGTGAGGGTCAGAACGGGCCAGTCCTAAGTCCGGACGAACCGCCCGGACCGACGCTGAGCCCGAGACGCTCACGTCGAGCCGTCGGCGGCGCGTGTCGAACGGTGCGACTGCAGATGCGGAGCGTCCGGCGAAACGGCCGCGACCGACCAAAACCCAGTATCTGGTAGGCTTCCGAATGTCTGGAGCAGGATTACGTGATGGGCTCGCAATAATGGCAACCCAGGGTGTCCCGCCTGTGGGCGTGCATCAGCGGCCGGTCACCGTGGTCCTCGTTGACGACGAGCAGCTGATTCGCAGCGCGATGGCCCAAGCGCTGGCCGCCGACGGGCTTCATCTGGTCGGGGAGGCCGCCAACGCGGCAGAGGGGATCGAGATGGTCGTCGACTTGCGCCCCGACGTCGTGCTCATGGACATCAAGGTGCCGGGAAGCAATGGCGTCGCCACGATCGAGGCACTCAGCCTGCTGGCACCGGCGTCGCGCATGCTGATTCTCACACGCACAGAGCAAAACCGCGTGGTGGAAGCGATCGTCGCGGGTGCCAGCGGCTACATACTCAAGAGCGCGAGGTCCGATGCGATCGTCGCCGCAGTCAAGGCGACGGCGGCGGGCGAATCGGTGATCTCCTCCCAGATCGCGGGCAAGCTGCTTCAGCGCATCCGCGACCTGGGCATCCCGATCACAGGGGACAACGGCAACACGGCGAGTGCCATCCGGGCCGCGTTGACCACCCGGGAGCTCGAAATCTTCACCCGGCTCGCCAGCGGCCGAAGTAACCACGACATCGCGCACGAGCTCAAGCTCAGCACCAACACGGTTTCCAACCACATCGCGAGCATCCTCGCCAAGCTTCACCTCGAAAATCGCATCCAGCTGGCAGTCCAGGCCGTTCGCAGCGGCCTCTCGTGAGCGTGCGTCTCAGACGCGCGCGACGCGCCCACTGGCACAGGCGATGATCGAGTCGTTCAACGCCTGCGCGAGAAGGTCGCGCTCCACGCCCTTGCGTTGATAGGTCATCGCTCCCGCCCGCATCAGCTCACGAACCCCTGCGTCTGACTCATCGCTCGAAAGCACGACAATCGCCGTGTCGGGAGCGACGTCGAGGATCCCCCGTACCGCCCGCAGCCCACCGCCCTTGGGCATGTCGACATCGACGATGGCCACGTCAGGCTGCCTTTCCTTCGCCAGCGCGATCGCCTCATCGCTGTCGCTCGCCATACCGATCACGTCGAACTCACTGCCAAGCGACATGTCCAGGATCGACTGGACGACCGGATCGTCGTCGGCGATGATCAGACGCGGACGAGGCTTGTGGTTGGTATCGGAAATCATCAGATCATCGTCTCCAGGAGAGTTCGGCCGAGGGCTGTGCATCCCACGTTCATCGGTATTGCGCTGCTGCTACTTGAGCCTGCGTCTGCGCTGCCAGCCTGCTCTCGCCAACGACCGTCACGAGCGCACGACCTGGCCGCTGCTCAAATCAGCTGCTGGCGTAGGGCGTGGCTAACGGCGGCCGCGAGAATGCGCAACTCTGCAACCTGGCTCTGGGTGACATCGGCGTCTCCGCTTCGGCACACACGTTCGAGGGCCTCGCACGCGGTGCGCAGGGCCATTGCCCCCAGGCTCGCGCTGCTCCCCTCGAGCATGTGCGCGCCGCGCCTGATCTCGGCGCGGTCGCCACACCGGACCGCCTGCACGAGCTCAGAGACGCATTTCTCCCGCTGCACGTCGAAGATGTCAACCAGCTGCCTGCGCATGTCGGGTGTCAGCGTGTCACGGAGGTGGCCGATCGTGGCGTGATCGAGCACCGCCTCGAGCGGCTTGGCGAGGATCTCGGCCTTGGGTCCGCCGCTGTCGCCAGATCGCCGGCCGGCCGCCGACGGATTCGGCTCCTTCATCTCGACCGCTGGTTCGTGACCCGGCGTCGGCAAGCGCCTCCGTTCGGAGCGGCTTTGACGCGGGATGGGGAGGTTTCGCCAGCGCACCGAGATATCGCGATCTCCTGTCCTATCGGCCCATCGGCCGCATTAGGTGAGGCGCGGCGACGATGCCTTGCTGGATCGGGCTCGGGCGGTGAGTCGCTCCGGGCTCGCTACTTGCGGGTTGGCGGCAAAACGGAAGGGGGGAGATTCGAACTCCCGAGACGGGGGGTACCCGCCTGCCGGTTTTCAAGACCGGTGCATTCAACCGCTCTGCCACCCTTCCACGCGGACCATGAAGGCTAGTCGATCGACTGGAGGCGTCTGAGTCGCTGGGAAGGACGATCATCCAGCGGTCCGGGGCGGCCGCCGACTCCTTGATCCTGCCTTCACCGGCGAGTGCGCGGACCCGCTCCTGGATGCGACTCTCGGGCTCGTTGAAGAACGCCGCGAGTCTGCCGGCTGGACCAGCCGTGCGATTGTGGCGTAGCCTGGATGCCGTCAATGGCGAGCAGCGAGCGTATCGGCGTCGCACCGTTGACGGACGCGGAGAGCTCTGCATCCGGGGATCGCCGTTGGGCGGTCCTGGCCCTGCTCGGTGTCGCGCAGCTGATGGTCGTACTCGATTCGACGATCGTGAACATCGCGCTGCCCTCAGCGCAGCGGTCGTTGGGCTTCTCGACAGATAGCCGGCAATGGGTCGTCACGGCATACGCGCTGGCGTTCGGCAGCCTCTTGCTGCTGGGGGGAAAGCTTGGCGATCTGTTCGGGCGCAAGTGGACGTTCGTCGCGGGGCTCATCGGCTTCGCGACGGCCTCCGCGATCGGTGGGTTGGCGCAATCCTTCGGGATGCTCGTGGCCGCGCGGGCGCTGCAGGGTGCCTTCGGTGCGCTGCTCGCGCCGTCGGCGCTGTCGCTGCTGACGGTCACCTTTGCGGGCTCGCCCGATCGGGCGAAGGCGTTTGGCATCTTCGGGGCGATCGCCGGGGGTGGCGCGTCGGTCGGGCTGGTCCTCGGCGGGGTGCTCACGCAGACGCTGTCCTGGCGGTGGTGTCTGTATGTGAACGTGTTGATCGCGCTACCGACTGTGCTCACGGCGCTGCGGCTCCTGCAGAACCATCCCCCCGAGAGCCGCCTGCGTATCGACGTCCCAGGCGTGCTGCTCGCCTGCGGAGGCCTGTTCGCGCTGGTCTACGGATTCTCCAACGCCGAGACGCACTCGTGGACGGCGCGGCTGACGATCGTCTCGCTCGCCGCCAGCGTCGTCCTGCTCGCCGCGTTCGTGCAAGTCGAGCGCCGCAGGACGGATCCCCTTCTGCCGCTGCACATCGTGAGGGACCGCGCCCGTGGCGGCGCCTATCTGTCGATCCTGCTGGCGGGCGCCGGGATCTTCGCCGTGTTCCTCTTCTTGACCTACTACATGCAAGAGAATCTCGGCTTCTCTCCGATCAAGACCGGCCTGTCGTTCCTCCCGTTGACCGCCGCGCTCGTCGTCACCTCCACGACAGTGCAGACCAAGCTGCTCTACCGCACCGGCGCAAAGCCGCTCGTTGCCGTCGGGATGACGCTCGGATTGATCGCGATGCTGCTGCTGACCCGCCTGTCCCCCGGCGCCAGCTACGCGAGCCACGTCCTGCCCGCACTGGTCATCGCCGGCCTCGGAATGGGCTGCATCTTCGCACCCGCGTTCAGCACCGCCACACTCGGGATCGACGGCTCCGAGGCCGGAGTCGCCTCCGCGATGGTCAACACCTCCCAACAGGTAGGCGGCTCGGTTGGCACCGCGCTGTTGAGCACGATCTTCGCCAGCGCGACCGCCGCCTACGCTTCCAGCCACGCCGGGACGCCCGGGGTCAACGACGCGGCAGCAATCCACGGCTACACCACCGCGTTCGCCTGGGCCGCAGGAATCTTCGCCCTCGGGCTGCTGCTCGCACTGCTCATTCTTCCGTCGAAGCGCGAGAGCGCTTCCTCAGCACCGAAGCGTCTGGATTACCGAACAGCAGCCGCGTCGACAGCATCGGCGCCGGCGACTGCCATGTTGGTTACCGGACCCTGTTGTCACTTCGCTGTGAGGGTGCACACCGACCGGCCGACGAGGCGAGAATAGCTACGACCGCGCCGCGATCGTCGATCGACGGCTATCCCGCGCGCTCGGGAACGATCAGCACCGGCCGTTGCGCATGCACCGAGAGTCCATGCGAGACGCTGCCGAGTAGGGCGCTGCGGACTGCACTGCGTCCACGCTGGCCGCAGACGATCAGTCCAGCGTCGATTTCGCGAGCGATCTCGCCAATCGTCCCGACGACTGAGATGTCGGCTCGCGCGGTTCGTGCCGAGGCGTTGTAGCCACGCTCGCGGGCGCCTGCGGCGCCCTCCTCGGCGAGCCGTTCGGCGAAAGCGGCCTCTTGCCCGTCTATCTCGCCCTCGTTGGGCACGGCGGTCACAAACGAGCCTGCTCGAACCAGGCTGACCACCGCGGGCATCCACACGACCAGCACCACGGCGTCGGCCGGGCGGATTACGAGCTCGACAGCGGCGCGCAACGCCGACCTCGATCCGTCTGATCCGTCGTAACAGAACAACACCGGTTTATTCATGGCAAATCCTCATCGTCGTCGTGATGAGCGCAATTCAGCGGCAGGCTGATGCACCTCCGAGCAGTATGCAGCTACTGCTCTCGCGCGGGAGCGATAGCCGCTTCTCGCGCATGCTGCGTTCAGCTCGCCAGTTCGCGGACCGCCGGCGGAGGGCCGGGATGAACGCCCTTGACCCGGCGCCGCTAGCGTTCCCGGCTGCACCGTCGGAGCGTAAGCTCGATCGAATGTCGCCGCGCTCCTCTGGACCCCGACGCTCAAAATCCGTCGAGTCCTACCTACGTCAAACGCGCGCCGGCGCTGCACTGGCGCTGCTCGCCCTGGCGGCGGCGATAGCGTCCGAACAGCTCGCCGAGCACCTTTGGGTGCGGCATCCGCTCCTTGCCGACCTTGCCTCCAGCGCGATCGTCGTGATGCTGTCGGTGGCGGTCGTGAACGAGGCGCTGGAGATCCGCAGGCGCCGCCGCTGGAGGGTCCTCGCGCAGTACGTGATGCTCGAGCTGGTCCGCGATGCGCGCATGGTCTGGACGGCGGTGGTAGAGCTGGCCGGCCTGATGCCGGCCGACACGAACCCGCCGGCGGCGATCGACGCAGTCGCCCTCGTGGTGCGCGACACGCCGCGCCTGACCAAAGCCGTTCACGGCCTGGTCGCCGATGCCGATCGGCGCCGCGTTCTGCGAGACCACGTTGCGAGGCTCGTGGTTCACAACGACGAGGTGCTGGGACGATGGGCTGACGTGATGCTCGACGCCGACGCCTACGCAGAGGTCGTGGACCGTCATGTGGAGCTCGCCGGAAGCCTCGCCTGGCTAGGGAGCCTGCTCGACCAGTCCGAGCCAGGCGATGGGGACCAGCTGCGCTGGCGCAGGGCTCGAAGCAACCCTGCCGTCCAGATCACCGGTGACATGGACGATGACCGTCTCGCCCAGAGGCTCGTCGCGATCACCCAGCTCGCCGAGCAGCTCGACAGGGGAACACTCGACCTCGCCGTGAAGATCGTGCCGGTCGCATGGTGGGAAGCGCGTCTCGGCACGACCGCGAACGTAGGCGATGACGCCCCCGAAGCGGACGGTCGCTTGCCAATCAGCCCCACACGGGAGCGTGTGTAGTCACGGAGCGCTCCCACGGCGAGGTGGCCGTTGGGGGCGGATCATTTGAGGTGGCTCACTTATCGCCCCGGGATCGCTCGGCAGCTCTCGATGTCCTCGGCGAGGCTCGAGAGGCGCACCGCCTGGTCTTGGACGATCTCGCTGATCCCAGTCAGCGAGTTGCCCTCGGGGCCGTGTGCGCGAGTCAGGTCTCCAGCAGCACCCTCGAGAGCCGACACCGCCCAGTCGGCGCGTTTTGCCGCGCGACCGATCAGCGCGTCGTTTCGTTTCCACTCAGCGTCTTTCACTCCAATGCGACCGACCAGTTTCGTGCCGGACATCGCAGATCCTCTGCTTCTCGCCCCCCTCTAGAGGTGGGACAGCGCACAAGAAGGAGAGAGACGATCGAGATCCGTGCAGGCTGCCCGCGGTCTCCGGGACGCCCGCACCACAGCGAGCGAGCCAGTACTCGCGTACACCAAGCATAGTCCCTCCAGCACGGCGTCTCCGATGCCCGCTGAAACCCTCAACCAACTGTCTTGGTAGGGACCCTGGAGCCGCCTACGTGACTACTCATCACGGGTTGGGACTCGACGCCTGCCGAGCGTAAGATCTTGGCGAGGTCGTGAGGTCTCTCATCCGAGCAGCATCAGACCGGGCTGAAGGAGGCGCACCGTGAACCAGTCCATCGACGAACTCGCGCTTGGCCGCGGCGCGCTCACGCGCGACCGCACACGAACGGTGTTTGGGCAGGTGATGGGGCTGGTCGCGCTGACGGTCGGATGCGCGGCGCTCGGCGCCTATGCCGGGCGCAACCTCAGCGGGGGCGCGGGGATCGCGTTCTTCATCGCTGCGTTCGCCTGCATCTTCGCCCTGAACAGCGCCGCGGGGCGCGGGCACGAGCAGCTGGCGACCGGGCTGCTGTTCGGCCTCGGGCTGCTGCTCGGCTTGGCCGTCGCGCCGGTGCTCGCCTACTACGCGAAGACGCAGCCGGCCGTGCTCTGGCAGGCCGCCGGGGTGACGGCGGCGTTCGTCGCCGGTCTCGGCGCGTACGGCTACGCCACGCGACGCGACCTCTCATCCTGGGCACGAACGCTGTTCTGGGCGCTGATCGCCCTGATCGTGTTCGGCATCGTCGGGCTGCTGGTCGCGATCCCGGACGGCAACATCATCTACTGCGTGCTCGGCCTCGTGATCTTCGGCGGCTTCACGATCTTCGACTTCAACCGCCTGCGCCGGGCCGACATGGCGAGCGCGGTTCCGATCGCCGCGGGCATCTTCCTCGACATCTTCAACGTCTTCCTGTTGCTGCTCGAGCTGTTCGGCGGCGAGCGGCGGTGACGCGCATCGCCCACGTGACGCGGGCGATGAGCTCGCTGCTCACACGGCGCCATCTGGCTCGGCGTCCTCCGCCGGGGCCGCCAGCCAGTGGGTGACCGTGACCGGCTCGCCCTGAGCGGTGATCGCGTCGATCTCGTCGAGGCGCTGCTGATCGCGACGGCTGACGCGCTCGTGCTGGCGGAGATGCTCATCCCATGAGCCGACGACGAACTGCTCGAGGACGCGGCGGGGGTCGGCCGCGTCGACCCACACGCGCCAGCTGATCGCCCCGGTTCGGCGTCGCGCGTGGCGGCCGGCCTGGAGCCTGCGGACCAGCTCTCGCTCGAGCCCGGGCTGCGCGCGATACTCGACGGTGACGAGCACCGGGCCGTCGGCCGTGGCGCCGTCGACCCGATGCGGTTCCGGCCAGTCGCCGGCCGGCAGCAGGTCCTCCGGCGTGATCGCCTTGAACGGCAGCCACGAGCCCGCCAGGCTGACGACCGCGAGCCCGGCGGCGGCTGCGAGCAGCGCGTCGGTGAGCCCCGCGCTCTGCGCGATCACGCCGAAGGCGGCGCTGCCCGCCGCGGCGCCACCCTGGAAGACGACCAGGTAGTAGGACATGCCCCGCGCCTTGACCCAGCTCGGGAGGGTGGACTGGTACTGGGAGTTGAGCGTCGAGAGGACGAGGATCCACGCGACCCCGGCGACGACCACCACGCAGGCGGCGAGCGCGGCGACGCGCGCGTACGCCAGCGCCAGCGTCACGCCTGCCAGCGCGCCCGCGCCGGCGCCCATGAGAACGGTCGGGCTGACACGCCCACGCAGTCGCGGCAGAGCCGCCGCGCCGGCGACGGCGCCGATGCCGACGCCACCGAGCAGCAGCCCGTAGCCGCCCGAGCCGAGGTGCAGGCGCGTGTGCGCGACCAGCGGCAGCAACGCCCAGATCGAGCTCGCGAAGAAGGTGAACGAGCCGGCACGCAGCAGGATCACGCGCAGGGCCGGGCTCGCGGCCACATAGCGCGCGCCCGCCCGGATCGCCTCGCCGACCTGCTCGGGAGCAACGACGCTCGCCGGCCGGGCGCGGCCGCGCCAGCGGGCGACGACGCCGATCACCGGGACGAAGCTGACCGCGTTCGCCACGAACAGGATCGCTGCGGAGGTGGCCGCGTAGAGCGCGCCGCCGATCGCCGGACCGACCGCCCGGGAGAGGTTCTGGTTGACCGAGCCGAGCGCGATCGCCTGCGTTCGGTCCTCGGGGGCGACGAGTTCGGGTTGGAGGGTCTGCCAGGTCGGCGACGTCAACGTCTGTCCGGCGCCGACCGCGAAGATCAGCCCGAGGAGCAGCCACGGCGTGACCAGGCCGGCGAACGCGAGCGCCGCGAGCGCCGCCGCGGCGAGCAGCATGAACGACTGCGAGGCGAGCAGCAGCCGGCGACGGTCGACGAGATCGCCGAGGGCGCCCGCCGGCACGGCGAGCAGGACGATCGGGAGGCCCGCCGCCGTCTGGATCAGGGCGACGAGCGTGGCCGACGTCGTCAGCGTGAGCATCAGCTCCTGAGCGCCGACCGTCTGCATCCAACCGCCGACGTTGCTCACGAACTGCGCCGAGGCCATCCTCGCGAAGTCCGGCGAGCGGAACGGCCCCCACGGCGACGGGCCGCTCGTCGCCGGCGAGTCGCCCCGTGTCCCGACTTCCTCGGTCGGCGCGCTCATCGCCGTGGGATTATCCTCGGCCGCGACAGCTCCCTGCCGATGCGGCGATCGGCGACCGGCGAGGTACGGATCGGATCAGCCGGGGAGCGCCCGCCAACTGCGTCCGATCCCTCGGATCATCGGCGGGTAGACGAGCAGGTGCCGGAAGGGGGCGATGGCGGCCATGTAGCCGATCCCGAGCGGCCCGTTCGGCTTGACCAGGACGGCCATCTGGCCGCGGTAGCCGCCGGCCCCGTCGGGGACCCAGCCGAGGTGGAGGATCCCGTGCATGGTGCGGTTGGCGATCTCGGCGGCGAGCTCGTCGTCGGTGAGGTAGAGCGAGGTGAAGGGGAGCGTGTCGAAGTGCGGGCCGGGCGGAGCGTCTCGCAGATCCGCCGGCAGGCGGTCGCGGAGCGTCGGCACCCTGGAGCCGACGCCGGAGTCCGGGTCGTCCCAACCGAGCAGCTCCCCGACCTTCCAGCGGATCGCGAAGAGCGTGCGGACGACGCCGGAGGGCTCCTGCGAGGGGTCGCCCGCGGCCATCGCCGCCACCAGCCGGGGGAAGTCGTCAGGGCCTCCCGGTGTCGGCAGCGCCCACACGTCCTCGAGCCTGAAGTCGGCCGTGAGCTCGTGGATGCGCCACGGCCGAGAGGTGTGGGCGGCGCTCGGAAGCCTCATTCGTCGGTCGTGAAATCCTCCGGATCGAGCAACGGAAAATGCGCCCTGCGCCGAGAATGTATCATACATACATACATGCACGTACGTAATGAGCCAGGATCGAAGGGACGGGCGCCGGCGAGGCAGCGGCGCCCGACCCAGGCCGAGCGCAGCGCCCGCACGCGGAGCGCGTTGCTCGAGGCGGCCGCGAGGGGCCTGTCCCGCTACGGCTACGGCAACCTCGTGCTGGAGCGAGTGGCGCGCGAGGCCGGCTACACGCGGGGCGCGCTCTACCACCAGTTCAAGGACAAGGAGGATCTGGCGCTGGCGGTGGTGGAGTGGGTCGACGAGACGTGGAGGCGCGAGGTGGGAGGGTTGGTGGGCCGGCAGCCCGACCCGGTCGCTGCGCTGATCGCGCTGGCCCGCGGTCACGCGGTGTTCTGCCGGCGAGACGTCGCCCGCGTGGCGATGGCGCTGAGGCTCGAGTTCAGCGGTCAGGAGCACCCGGTCGGGCGCGAGCTCGAGCGGATCTCGGAGAGCCTCGTCAAGCGCGTCGCGCGGCTGATCGTCGCGGGCCGCGCAGACGGTTCGATTCCCTCCGGCCCCCCCGCGAGAGCGGTTGCGCTGGCGTTCGCCGGTGCGCTCGAGGGCGCCGTGATCTCGCTCGCCGGGCATGCGCCGCACGACGAGCTGCTGGCAGCCCGTGCCGCCGCGGGGATCCTCGGGCTGGACGGTCCGCCGCCGCCTCCACCCGTCAGCAGCTGACGAACCAGCCGAGCCCCCGTCTCGCGCAGGCGAGCGCTTCGCGACGTCGGCCGGCCGGCCGAGGGGCTCTGCGCTCGAGTGCTCCGCAGCAGGTCTTCGTGGTGCTGGCGTGCGAGCTCCCTGGCGATGTGATGGCTGGTCGGCATGCGGCCAGTCTCGCGTGCGACCGGCGCGCTGCTAAGACATTTAGATCGAGCTAAATCTCTTACCCGCACGCGAGCGATCGGCGATCCTCTGGTCATGATCACCGCCCGCTTCGACACCGAGGCCATGGCTCGGCTGCGCCTTGCGATCTCGCCGATGATCGAGCTGGTCGCGAGCATCAAGACACTCGCCGACCCGACCGGGCGGGAGCTGCACCGTCCGTGGGTCACCGAGGCGCTGCGTGACACGCGCGAGCTGGACCTCTCGCCCCTGTATGGATTGCAGGCGTCCGAGACGTACCACCCCGACTTCGTGCATCCGCTGCCGACAGGTCCGGTGGCGGACTTCAAGGATGGGCTCGCCGCGATGCAGGCGTTTCCACCTGAGCTCATTCGAGCGGAAGTGCGCTTCTCGTTTCAGGACCAGCCGCTGCCGGACGAGCTGCGGCCCTTCCTGAACGACCCGAAGCGCTCGGTAAAGGGACTGGCCGAGCTGATGAGCGCCTATTGGGATCGTGCGCTCGCCATGCACTGGGAGCGGATCCGCTCGCTGCTGGAGCAGGACGTGCTCTATCGCGCCCGGCAAATCGCCGACGGCGGGACCCGCAAGCTGTTCGCCGATCTCGACGAGTCGATCCGCTGGGAGGACGGCGTGCTGTATATCGACCAGTGCAGCGACACGACGCTCGATCTCGGCGAGCGCGGCCTGCTGCTGATCCCCAGCGCGTTCGTGTGGCCGAAGGTCATGGTCGTGACGGCGCCGCAATGGCAGCCCACGCTCGTCTACCCCGCTCGCGGCGCCGGGATGCTGTGGGAGCCGCAACCGCCCGCGCCGCCGGACGCGCTCGCGAAGCTCGTCGGGCGCAACCGCGCGGCGCTGCTGCTCGCGCTCGACTCCCCGCGCTCGACCGGCCAGCTCGCGGGGATGCTGGGCGTCACCAACGGCGGCGTCTCACAGCAGCTGGGCATCCTCGCCGACGCCGGGCTCGTGAGACGCGGGCGCGTGCAGCGCCACGTCCTCTACCTGCGCTCGCGCGACGGCGACGCGCTCGTGGCGGCCGCGAGCGCCGCCTGACCGCGCCCGGCTCAGACGGCTGCGCGCGTGCCCGCGCCGGCCGGCGTCGATCGCTCGCAGCCTCCCATCTTTGGCTCTACACTGGCTGCGCGCATCTCCACGGAGAGGTGGCCGAGTGGCTGAAGGCACTCGCCTGCTAAGCGAGTATGGGGTTAAGACTCCATCGCGGGTTCGAATCCCGCCCTCTCCGTCCTCGTTGTGTCTCAGGACATGTGCCGAGACATCAGTCCAGCATCAGCTGCGACCACACACGACCCTCTCCGTCCCCTTTGGCGTGCTCGCCGTCTCCGCGGCTCATGGTAGATCGAGTACCAGCAGCAGGGCGTCCTCGACGGCGCGCAGCTCGTCGTGCGTCAGGTGTCCGGCACGGTCACCGAGCGCGCGGGCGTCCACGGCGCCAACCATCTCGCAGAGGACCTGCGTCGGTTGGTCGTCGATGGTGACCTCTGGATGGAAGCTGGCCGCGAACGCCGAGCGCGATGTCGGGCAGATGACGACGGTGGAGAGGGCGAGCAGATCGTCCGCCTGGACGATCACCGCGTAGCGGCGGCCCTCCTGAACGTGCCCGCGCCTGCCTGGGAGCTTGATGCGATGGACATCACCACGGACCACGCAGCGTCTCCATGAGCTCGGCGACGTTCCGTGCTTCCCGCACATAGCTCTTGTCTTGCATCAGGCGCCTCGCCTCCGCTGCAAGTCCGCCGCGCCTGCGCTCGCGCTCGGCTGTCTCGGTGATCGCCTGCCGTGCTGCCTCGGCGCGGCTCAAGCCTCGTCGCCTTGCAATCTCGTCGAGTGCGCTCAGCCCGTCGCGCCCGAGACGCAGCGAGAGTGGATGAGGAGCCGGCGTCACGTAGCCAGTGTAGTGCAATACACACTACATCTGTGGGTCCGTCTCAGTCGAACGCGCGCCGTCAGTCCCCGGCCCCGCCGTCCGTGGCGACCGCGAAGACGATGTGCCGGCGGGCGAGGCTGAGGTAGGGATGCAGCTCGACGGGGCCGCCGTCGAGCGGCGCGATGGTGACGTCGGTGAGCGTGATGAAGTCGCGCTCGGAGGCGTTGAGGACATCGGAGACGCGGCTGCGGTAGCCGTCGCGGGCGAGCGTGAGCACGCCCTCGATGCGGTGGCGCTCGGTCTCGATCCTGATGCGCTCGGTGCGCTGGTCGAGACCCGGGTGCTCGTCCTCGCCGAACAGCTCGTCCACGCTCATGCGCTCACGCTAGCGGGTCACGGCGAAGGTGCGGCTGGACGGTCCGCCCGCTACTGCGCTATCCGCTCGGGCTGCGCGACCCGCGCGGGCAGTCCGGAGCGGGCGACGGGGACGGCGGCGACGCGCCCGGACGCGCTCGGGTGGTTTCGCTCTTCGCGGACGATGTACAGCGGGCGGTGCTTGACCTCGTCGTAGATGCGCCCGACGTACTCGCCGATCACGCCGAGGGCGATCAGCTGGATGCCGCCGAGCAGGAGGATGGCGATGGTGATCGAGCCGAAGCCCGGCAGGTAGGAGCCGGCGATGCGCAGGCCGATGACGACGGGGATGGCGATGAAGGCGACGCTCGCGGACAGCAGGCCGACGTACGTCGCGATCTGCAGCGGCAGGTGCGAGAAGGAGGCGATCGCGTCGAGCGAGAAGCGCAGCATCTTGCGCAGCGTGTACTTCGTCTCGCCGGCGTGGCGGGCGTCGCGCTGGTAGGAGACGGCGGTCTGCGTGAAGCCGACCCACACGGTCATCCCGCGCAGGAACCGCGAGCGCTCGGTCATCGCCAGCAGCGCGTTCAGCGCGCGGCGGTCGAGCAGGCGGAAGTCGCCGGAGTTGGGCTCGAGGTCGACCTGGGCGAGCTTGTCGAACAGCTTGTAGAACCACGAGGCGGTGGCGAGCTTGAAGGCGGTCTCGCCCTCCCGCTGCTTGCGCACGGCGTACACCACGTCGGCGCCCTGGCTCCACTGGGCGAGCATCTCGGGGATCAGCTCGGGCGGGTCCTGCAGGTCGGCGTCGATCATCGCGACGACGTCCCCGATCGCGTGCTCGAGCCCGGCGGTGAGCGCGGCCTGGTGGCCGAAGTTGCGCGACAGGTGCACCACGCGCACGCGCGGGTCGCCGGAGGCGAGGCGGTCGAGTATCTCGGGGGTGCCGTCGGAGCTGCCGTCGTTGACGAGCACCAGCTCGAACTCGTAGTCGGCGACGGCCGCGATCGTGCGTGAGACGAACTGCTCGATCAGCTCCTGCTCGTCGTAGACGGGCGCGACCACGCTCAGCAGTGCGGGGGTGCGGAGGGGTGTGTCGGACATGATCGTCTGGCCTTTGCGCGGGCCCTACCCTGGCGGGCGGCTCGCACGTATGTTCGCCTGGCGGGTTAAGCCGGCGCTCAATTTATCGTTCATCCTGTGTATGGATGTCCGTCGAGGGCGCTGACACGCACGAACCGCGCACAAGCGTAGCGCGCCCGTCCTCGCACCCCCGCGCGCTGGTGTTCGTCCAGTTCGTGAAGTTCGGCGTCGTCGGGGTGTCCAACACGCTGATCACGCTGGCCGTGTACACGGTGCTGCTGAAGGTGCTGGGCGTCTGGTACCTGGCGGCCTCGGCGATCGGCTTCGTCGTCGGTGCGGTCAACGGCTTCCTGCTGAACCGCCGGTGGACGTTCCGCGAGCACGTCGGCGACGCGCTCACCCCCGTGCGCTGGGGGATCGTCCAGACGTGCGGCCTGGGCGTCAACGAGGGCCTGCTGTACGTGTTCGTGCACGACGCCCGCCTCGACAAGCTGATCGCCCAGGTGTGCGCCACGGCGGTCGTCACGGTCACCACGTTCTTCGCCAACCGCGCGTGGACGTTCCGCGTGCACCCGCCGGTGGCGGTGGCCGCATTGTCCCCGCAGGGGGACGGCGAGGCCTGACGGCATCCCGGGAAGGGCAACGCGAACGCCGCCCACGCCCCGGAGGGGCGTCCCATAAAAGGGTGTCTAACGGAAGACCGCCAGCAGCGACAGGCCCGCCGGTATCCGCCCGCCGCGTCTGATCAGAGCGGCCTCGGCCGCGAGCGGGCGCTCGAGCAGCCAGTTGAGCGGCTGCGGAGGAACCCACAGGTCGAGGCTCGACTCGGTCGTCTTGGTGTTCAGCCGGTCGAGCACCCGCAGCATGATCGCCACGGGCAGCAGCAGCGAGTTGAAGTAGGTGGTGCGCACCTGCCGCCAGCCCGCGCGCTCGGCGACCGCCCGCAGCGAGCGACGGGTGTAGCGGCGGTGGTGGTGGTTGATGACGTCGTGGCCGCTCCACAGCCACCGGTAGGCGGGGACCGTCACCAGCAGCGCGCCGCCGGGGGCCACGGCCCGGCGGAACTCGCGCAGCGCGGCGAGGTCGTCCTCGAGGTGCTCGATCACGTCGAGGCTGGCCACGAGGTCGAAGCTGTCGTCGGCGAAGGGCATCTCCAGCACGGAGCCCTCGATCACCTCGCCCATGTTCCGCTCGCGGGCGAGCGCCACGCTGGTGGGCGAGAGCTCGATGCCGGTGACCGTCCCGTAGCGTGCGAGCTCGACCATGTTGCGCCCGCTGCCACAGCCGGCGTCGAGGATGCGCGCCCCCGCGGGCAGGCCGAGACCGGCGGTGACGCCGTGGAGCACGGTGCGCCGGCCGCGATACCACCAGTGGCGATCCTCGGCCTGGTGCGTCTGGCGCTCGTAGTCCCTGTCCATTCAGACCATCTTCTCCTTGAAGACCGCGATTCGCGCGGTGCTCTACCCGCGCACCGCGTACCGGATCGTGCCGGCTTCGCCGCGCCAGACCGCCACCGCGCGGTCGCTGTCCGGGTCGAAGGCGACGGTGGCGTCGCTGAGGCTCGCGGGCGGGGCCACCTGTTCGGTTTCGCCGAACACGGTGCGCGCGGGAGGGTATACGTCGAGGCCGCGGGCGGCGTAGAGCGCCTGACGCGCCATGTCCGGCTGGCCGCCGGCGCTGGGCGACGGCTCGCTCCACAGCACGAGCGCCTCGTCCGCCGGGCCGGCTGCGAGGTCGGCGAGCAGCGCGTCGGCGCCGGGCGCGCCGATCGTGTTGACGGCGCCCACTCCGTTCAGGTCCACGGGCGCGGTGTTCACGACCCAGTGGCCGTCCGCCGAGCCGGCCCACGCGAGCATCACGCTCTCCGAGCTCAGCCGCACGAGCGTGGGCGAGGCGGCCGGCGAGGACAGGCCGTCCGGGTCCTGGAAGCGCTCGAGCAGTTCCGGCGCGGCGAAGCGAACGCCGGTGGCGGAACGGTCGATGTAGACGCTCGTCTCGCTCCCGCGCTGCTCGGCCCACGCGACCATCCCGCGCCGGTCGTCGCTGAGGACGGCCGAGATCGTGACGTGCGCGCCGACCGTGGCGAGTCGCTGCAGTCGCTGCGGGCTCCCGCCGGTCGGCACGAGCCGCGCGTACAGGACGCCGTCCTGGGCCCAGGCGACGAGCGCTTCGCCGCGGTAGTCCATCGCCGCCTGCAGCGCCTGGACCGGACCGGATCGGCCGTCGTCGAGGAGCGCGTCCGGTGCGAAGCGCTCAGCGAAGAAGCGCTCGACGTGGACGCGCAGCGCGGCGCCCGTGCGCCCGCTGTGCGCGGCCGTCGAGGCGGGCGCGGACACGAGCGCGACGTCCCCGAGGTAGGCGGTGGCGAGCGCCATCGGCGCGGTCAGCCCTTCCGCGGGCTCGAGCATGGAGTACGGCCCGCCGGCGGCCCCCTGGATCGCCAGCCCGTCGCCGGACGCCCGCGGCGCAGCGCCGGCGATCACGATCTCACCGTGTGGGCCGCCGCCGGCGACGAGCGGGCCCCGGGGCGCGAGCGGCCGTCCGCCGGCGCTGCGCGGGACGATGCTCTCGCCCGGCACGTCGTCGCTGCCGATCGCAGCGACCCGCGCGCCGGCGCCGCCCGGGCAGCCCGGCGAGGCGCTCCACACGACCGCGCCGGGGCCGGTGGTGTGGTCGGGGCTGTCGCTCGGGAAGGCCACGTGCGCCCCCGGACCGGCCGGGCAGGCGCTGAGCGTGGCCGGCGGCGACCACTGGCCGGCGGGCTGCTGGGCGACCGCGAGCGAGGACACGAGCGCGGCGGTGGGCGTCGAGTGCGGGCGCGAGTGGGCGAGCACGGCCGCGGACGCGAGCGCCGCGGCGGACGCGAGCGCGCCGACGGTCAGGCGGCGAGCGCCGAGCGCAGGAAGCTGACGGTGCGCTCCCACGAGGTCTGGGCCTGCTCGGCGTCGTAGGTGCCGAGGCGGTTGTTGTCGTTGAAGAACGCGTGCCCGGCGCCGTCGTAGAGGTGGAACGTCACGTCCACGCCGGCGTCGCGCATCTCCGCTTCGAGCCCTTCGGCGGCGTCGACGGGAACGAATTCGTCGGCGGTGCCGAAGTGTCCGAGCACGGGACCTCCGATGCCGCCGAAGTCGGGCTTGCCGTGCGGCATCACGTAGTAGTAGCTGACGGCGGCCGCGATGTTCGGGCAGGTGGCGGCGGCCCACACGGCCAGCCCGCCGCCGAGGCAGAAGCCGATCGCGCCCACTCCCGGACCCTGGAAGCCGGGCTGGGAGGCGAGGTGGTCGGCGGCGCCGCACATGTCCTTCTCGGCCTCGTCCATCGACAGCGCCATCATCTTCTGTTCGGCCTCGCTCGGCTGGGTGGTCGTCTCGCCGCGGTACAGGTCGGGGGCGAGCGCGTAGAAGCCCTCGCCGGCGAGGCGGTCGCAGATCGAGCGGATGTGTCCGTCCACGCCCCACCACTCCTGCAGGACGATCGTCGCCGGCCCGCTCCCGCCGGCCGGCACGGCCAGATAGCCGGGAGCGCTGCCGGCGCTGGTGGGAAACTCGATGTCGGGCATTCGTGGCTCCTTGGGTCGGCGATGGGGATGGATGCGCACCTGCGCGGTGCCCAGCTCGCGCCTGCGCAGGGCGGGCAGCGAGGCGAATACTTTCACGACACGCGCTCCACGTGGATCGTGCGAGCCCTCAGGGCCTCAGCCGCGCGGCGCGAGCCTCGCGAAGGTCTCCTCGATCGGCGCCGCGCGGCGCTCTCCATCCACACGTCGGAGCATGCGGGTCTGACGGGGCACGAGGCCCAGCGCGAATGCGACCGCGGCGAGGGCCGAGCCGACGGCCAGCACGTTCACCGCGCCGAGCCTGCTCGCCAGCGGCCCGGCGAGCAGGTAGCCGAGCGGCAGCAGCGCGTAGGAGACCATCCAGTCATAGGAGGTCACGCGGGAGAGCGCCCGCGGGGGGATGCGCTCGGCGAGCGCGGTGACCCACCAGACGTCGAACAACGCGAACCCGACTCCTCCGAGGACGGTGGCCGGGATGACGAGGACCAGCGTGACGCCGAGCGCGAACATGATCGACGCGAGCGGCCACACGAGCGTGGCGAGCATCGCCAGCCGCATCGGATAGCGCGGGCGCCAGCTGATCGCGATCAGCGAGCCGATCACCGTCCCGAAGCCGACGGCGCCCTCGATCACCCCGTAGACGCCCAGGTGGCCGTAGCGCTGGCGGGCGACCACCGGTCCGAGGACGAACCACGAGGCCAGCCCGCAGAACAGCGCGACGGCGAAGGACACGAGCGTCGCCCACACCCACACCCGCGAGCGCACCTCGTGGGCGCCTTCGCGGATCTCGCGCCAGACGCTCGGTGGCGAGTCCTGCGCGACCGGGCCCGAGCGCGCACGCGGACGCACGCGGGTGAGGAGCGCGGCGCTCACGAGGAACGTGGCGGCGTCCAGCGCGAAGGCCCAGCCCGCGCCGGCGCCGAGGACGAGCGCGGTGGCGAGCGCCGGGCCGACGAATTCGGAGGCGTTGTTGGAGACGTTGGTGGCGGCCGTCGCCGGCTGGATGTCCGCCTCGGGGACGGTCTGGGGCAGCAGCCCGTTGGCGGCGGGCCGGAAGAATGCCTCGGCGCTGCGGAACAGCGCCTCGATCACCACCAGCTGCCAGATCGACACCCGTCCGAGGAAGATCAGCGCCGCGAGCAGGGCGTGCAGCGCGAAGCGGACGAGGTCGGTGGCCACCATCACGCGGTGACGGGGAAGGCGATCCGCCAACACGCCGCCGATCAGCAGGAAGGCGACCAGCGGGAGCGTCTGGGCGGCGAGCACGTACCCGAGGTCGGTGGCGCTGCCGGTGCGCTCGATCACGAACAGGGCGAGCGCGACCAGGACGATGTTGTCGCCGATCACGCTCGTCGACTGCGCCAGCCAGAACAGGCGGAAGTCGCGGTGGGCGAGCACCCGCCGGATCTCGCGGAGGCTGGTCATGGTCGCGCAGGCGGGTCATCGGAAGGGCCGCCATTCATAAATTAATGTTTCCGTTCATATATGACGTCGAGTCCGCCACAACGTCCGTCGCACGTGCTACCTTCATCTGCGTCATAGTCTCACTTTCCGTGAAGGGGCTCGCTTCGGCGGGCCCTTTCGCGTTGTGCGGTGGGTCTGCGATCGGCCCTTCGCCGGCTGGCTGCGCGGCGGGCCGATCGTGGAGCGGAGCCCGGCGAGCGCCACGTCTGGACGCTCCCGGCCAGCCTCGAGTGGCGATCCGGCGGCTGCGATAAAGGTGAAAGCGCGAGCGTTCGATTGTGGTAACTGTAACTCAGGCTTTCGAGTATTAGTGAAACCCGCGCCCCGAGTTGGAGCTTCGAGGGCGCTCCCGCGCGGACGGACGCGGGCAGCGACGCGCCAGGCTTCGCGAGGAAGTCGGGTTCCCGCCTAGCCGAACGGCCGCCCAGCAGCAGCGCAGCGCAGCGTCTCTCCGGCCCGTTCGCCGGCATACAGACGTCTGCTGGACTCCATGAATCAGAATCGTTTGGATCCAACCACCCCACCGCTATCTGGGGTAATGTTTATGGGGCTATGCCGCGCGTGAATCCCACCCTCCCGGCTCACATGGCGGTGCTGGGTATCGTCGTCGAGCAGCCGAACCAGACCGTCTCCCACATCGCGCGGACCCTGGACGAGCGGTTCGTGCGGTCGCGTTTCGTGAAATCGACCGCCTACATGGCGCTCCCGCAGATGGCGCGCGGGCGGTCTGTGAGGGTGCGGCGCACCTACAGCGCGCCCGGCGACGATCGTTCGATGGATCGCTATGCGGTGACGGCGGTGGGCCGCGAGGTGTTCCGCGCGTGGATGTTCGAGCCGCCCAGCACCGTGCCCGCGATCCGCGAGGCGATCTACGGCCGGATCGAGCTTGCGCGGCTGGAGCATCTCCCGGGACTCGTCCGCATCGCGCGCGAAGAAGAGGCGATCGCCACGGATCTCTACGCGGTAGCGAACGAGGCCGTGCGCAGGCACGAGATCGCCAGGAAGGGCCAGCAGACGCGCAGGATCTCGGTGGACTTCGAGCGCGAGGTCCGCAACACGCTTCTCTACGTCGACCCCCTGCTGTGGTCCTCGCGGGCGGCGATCGCGGTGGTGGTGGCAGAACACCTCGAAGAGATCGCCGGGGAGGCGGGCATCGAGCTCGGCGCCCCGCGGCGAGCGGGTATGGACCTCGAGGAGCTCGATGACCTGAGCTCTTACGGTTGACCCGAACTGTCTTGGATGAACAACTTCAATGGGAGAGGGGCGGTCTTGGAGCGCGAGGCTGCTGATGTCTGAGGTCTTGCGTCTCGAGGGTGTGTGGAAGGCGTTCGATCGCGGTCGCGACCGGGTGCCGGTGCTGGAGGACGTCTCGTTGTCGGTGTCCGGGGGTGAGGTGGTCACGGTCGTCGGCACGCACGATCAGGGCAAGACGACCTTGCTGCGCCTGGCTTCGGGGATGCTTCCGGCCGACCGCGGGAGCGTGCGTGTCGGTGGCGTGGAGCTGAGTGGCTTGAAGGATCGTCAGCTGGCGCGGGTGCTGGCTAGCGAGGTTGGATTGGCGGCGAGGACGGGCCCGGAAGTGCGTGTGCGGGTGCGTGAGTACGTGGAGATGTCGTTGGTCGCGTGCCGGCGCTCGTACAAGCGCCAGCGACGCGTGCAGGTGACGAGCGTGCTGGAGCAGTTGGGGATCTCCGGCTGCGCCGACCTGCGCTGGGAGGAGCTGTCGAATTGGCAGCGGGTGCTGGTCGAGCTCGCGCAGGCCGTCGTGGTACGGCCGCGTGTGCTGCTCGTGGACGACGTGATGGACGGGTTCGGGATCGGCAAGAAGCGGGAGACGATGGATCTCTTGGAAGGCTTCGCGAGCGAGATCGGCTGCGGTGTCTTGATGGCGGTCTCCGACCACGCCTCGGCGGTGCGCTCGGTGCAGGTGTGGCAGCTGGTGCGCCGTCGGCTGAAGCTGATGGCCGACCACACCCACCCTGACGTCATCCCACTCCACAAACGGGAGGATGCGGGTCGGGAATTGTCGGCCGGGTCCTGAGATGCTCGAGGTGCGCGAGCTGGTCAAGCACTACCGGGTGGGCGGCGAGACGGTGCGCGCCGTCGATGGGGTCTCGCTGTCGATCGGCGCGGGAGAGTTCGTTGCCCTGTACGGGCCGAGCGGTTCCGGCAAGTCGACGCTGATCGACCTGATAGCGGGCTTCCAGGTGCCCGACCGGGGCGCCGTTCTCGTCGACGGGTTCGACGTGGCGGCGTTCTCCGAAGCAGAGCACGCTCGCTATCTGCTCAGCGTGGTCGGGATCGTCGGCCAACCGAGCGAGTTGATGCCGGCGGCGCTCGCGTGCGAGAACGCCGCCCTGAAGCTGTTGCGCACGAACCCGCGCAACGCCGTACGCCTGGTCGAGCCGCTGCTGATCGAGCTCGGGCTGGGAGAGCGCATGAGGCAGCCGACGAACAAGCTGTCCATCGGGGAGCGCCAGCGGGTGATGATCGCGCAAGCGCTCGCGACGGGTCCACGGCTGGTGCTCGCGGACGAGCCCACCGGCAACCTGGACACTCGCCGCAGCCGCGAAGTCCTTGGCCTGCTCAGAGACATCTGCCGTTCTCGCGGCATGGCGGTGATGCTCGCCACGCACGATCCACAGGCGGTCGCGTTCGCGGACTGCGCCCACGAGCTCCGCGACGGGCGACTGCGGGAATACTACCCGGATGAGGTCTACGTCCATCCCGATGAGGCCGCAGCAGAGCCGGCGCACAGCGACCCGAGATGATGGGGCTCGGGGAGATCCTGTTCATCTCTCGCGCGCGCCTGCGCGAGCGCGCCGTGGTCGTACAGGAGCTGCTCGCGATAGCGGGGATCGCGGTCGGGGTGGCGCTGCTGTTCGCCTCCCAGGTGGCCTCGCAGAGCCTCGACGGCTCGGTGCGTCAGCTGACGAGTCAGCTGTTCGGCGGCACGCAGTACCAGATCGACGCTCGAAGCAGCGAAGGCTTCCCGGAACGGGTGGTCGCTGAAGCTCGGGCTCTGCCGGGCGTACGCGCCGCGCTGCCGCTGCTCGAGCAGCAGGCGACCGTGATCGGGCCGGCCGGGCGAGCATCCGTCGACCTGATCGGAGCGGATCCGCGCTTCGCGCGCCTCGCTGGCCCGCTGCTGCGAAAGTTCTCAGCCAGACAGCTCGTTCTTCGGCGGGCGATCGGGCTACCGGCCTCGCTCGCGGACGCGATCGGCGTCGAATCCCTACAGGACGTCGAGCTTCAGATCGACGGACACGATGTGAAAACACTGGTAGGAGCCAAGCTCGGGGAAAGTCAGGTCGGCGGGCTCGCCGCCAGCCAGATAGCGCTCGCCCCGATCTCCTTCGCCCAGCGCCTCGCCGGACGCAGAGGGCGTGTGACGCGCGTCTTCGTGGAGGTGCGACGAGGCCGCCGGGCCGAGGTCCTGGCGGGTCTGCGCAGGGTGGCTGGCGCGCGTCACCTGAACGTCGAGCCCGCAGACTTCGATGCGACCCTGTTCGCGGTCGCCTCGGCGCCGGCGCAGCAGGGCGAGGGCCTGTTCTCGGCGATCAGCGCGGTGGTCGGGTTCCTGTTCGCGTTCAACGCGATGCTGCTGACGGTGCCCGAGCGCCGTCGCCTGATCGAGGCGCTGCGCCGCCACGGGGCGACTCGCACGATGACAGTCCAGGTGCTGCTGTTCGACGCGCTCGTCATCGGAGTGCTGGCGTGCGCGCTCGGGCTGCTCGCCGGGGAGCTGCTGTCGAGCGAGGTCTTCCACGCACAGCCCGGCTACCTGTCGTTCGCCTTCCCGGTCGGCTCGCAGAGGATCGTGACGGGGGCGGTCATAGCGGAGGCCACCGGAGCCGGCATGTTGGCGGCGTTCGTCGGCGTGCTCGCGCCCCTGCGCGACATCCTCGCGCGCCCACTGCGATCGCCCGTGACTCGCGAGCGCGCTCCCCGCGGCTGGGGCATCCTGCGGATCCTCACCGGGGCGGTGTGCCTGGCGATCACGACCCTGATAGTGCTGCTGCGCCCGCAGGCCGCGGTCGCGGGGGTGATCACGTTGGTGGTCGCCTGCGCGGCTCTGCTTCCCTTCCTGTTCGACGCGATCGTCCTCGCCTTCGACCGGCTGCAGCGCCTGTTCGGCGCGACGTCCACGCGTCTGGCGCTCGCCGAGCTGCGAGAGCCGCTCACGAGGGTTCGCTCGCTGGCCGTCGCCGCGACGGGGGCGATCGCCGTGTTCGGCAGCGTGGCGATCGCGGGGGCGAAGGACAACCTGCAGAACGGGCTCGACCGCACGGCCCGTGAATGGAACCAGGTGAGCGCTCTGTGGGTGGCGCCGGCGGGAGTCAACAACACGCTGGGGACGACCGCGTTTCCGGTGTCGGTCGCGTCGAAGCTGTCACGGCTGCCGGACGTGCGCAGTGTCGGTGTCTACCGTGGCGGCTTCCTGGATCTCGGCGATCGCCGCGTTTGGGTGATAGCGCCGCCCCGCACAGCGCCTCACCTGATCCCGCCCGGCCAGCTGACGGTCGGGAACGACGCCGTGACGAACGCCCGGCTGCGAGGTCATGGCTGGGCGGTGCTCTCCGAAGCGCTGGCCCGGGAAATGCATCTGCACATCGGTGAGCTGTTCACGCTCCCTTCGCCGCGGCCGGCTGCATTCAGGCTCGCGGGCCTGAGCACGAACGGCGGTTGGCCGCCGGGCGCGATCGTCGTCAACGCCGCAGATTACGCAAACGCCTGGGGCTCGCAGGCGGCGAGCGCTCTCAACATCGCCGTGGCGCCCGGCGTCTCCCCCGGCGCCGCGCAGGCGCAGGTTCTCGCTGCGCTCGGGCCGAGCTCGGGCCTGGCCGTGCAGACCGCCGCGGAACGCGAACGCCAGTGGAAGAGCATCAGTCATCAGGGTCTCGCGAGGTTGAGCCAGATCTCGACGCTCGTGCTGCTGGCGGCGATCCTGGCGATGGCGGGGGTCGTGACCTCGATGCTCTGGCAGCGGCGGGAGCGAATCGCCTATCACAAGCGAGTGGGCTTCACGCGCGGTCTGATGTGGCGCACCCTGTTCTTCGAGAGCGCCGTGCTGCTCGGGGCCGGGTGCTTGATCGGCGCGGTGTTCGGACTGTACGGCCAGCTGGTGATCTCCAATGCCCTGGCGACGGTGACAGGTTTCCCAATCACGATCGCCGTCGGTGCGCTCATCGCGATGTTCAGCTTCGCGATCGTCAGCGCGACGGCGCTCGCGATCGTGGCCATCCCTGGCTATCTGGTGGTGCGTGTGCGCGCAACGATGGTTAAGCCCGCCTAGTCCTCCCAGCCCAGCAATCGGTCCGTCTCGCATGATCGCGGCGCTCGCGCGCGCGACTCTCCGTGAGATGAGCTGGGGCCTCAGGGGTACCTCGCGCGAGGTCGAACGCTGGCGCACGCTGGCGGAGAAGATCCCGGACGAGACCCTGCGCCGGGATGCGCTCGCGGCGCTCGTCCGCAAGCGCGCCAACATCGACGGCGCCGCGCTGTTCACGACTCTGCCGAGCGCTCGCTCGCGGGATCTCCTGCGGCTGCTCGTCGCGTACGAGATCCTGGCGGACTTCCTCGACTGCACCAGCGAGCGCGGCGCCCACGCCGGAGTCGGCAACGGACGCCAGCTTCACCTCGCCCTCGTCGAGGCCCTCGACCCGCGGCTGCAGGTGTCCGACTACTACCGCTTTCACCCGTGGTGTGACGACGGTGGCTACGTCCGCGCGCTGGTTGACACATGCCGCCAGATCTGCGGGCGGCTGCCGTCCTATGAGGCAGCGCGGCCGCTGGTGGCGCGCGCCGCGCAGCTGACCGAGGTTCTGGCGCTGAACCACGAGCAGAACGCCGCGCATCGGGACGCGAGGCTGAGGGCGTGGGCGAGCGCCCACTTTCCAGCCGCGAGCGAGCTCGTCTGGTTCGAGTGGACCGGTGGGGCGAGCGCATGGCTGACGATCCTCGCCCTGCTCGCGCTCGCCGCGGACCGTGGCCGCGACACCCGAGAAGCGCAGGCCACATATGACGCTTACCTGCCGTGGGTTTCGCTGACGGGGACGATGCTCGACAGCTACGGCGACATCGAGGAGGATGTCGCCGAGGCGGCCCACAGCTACATCGCGCACTACGCCGGCGCCGAGGTGGCCGCGGTACGGCTCAGCGAGATCATCCGCCGCTCCCTGCAGGAGGCGGCGTCGCTGCGTGACGGCCCGCGCCATCAGGTGATCGCCAGCTGCATGGTCGCGATGTACCTGTCGAAGGACAGCGCGCGCACACCGCAGACGCGAGCGCCGACCGAAGCCCTGATCCGCGCCGCCGGTCCGCTCACGCGGCTGCTCTTGCCGATGTTGCGGCTCTGGCGAGTTCTGTACGACCAACGAACAGCATGAAGGAGGCAGCAAATGAGCTCACTTGCAGTGTGTCCTGAGAATGTTCGCAGCGGGCGAGCGGCCGAGAAGCCGCCGCCAGCCGCACCACTGCCGTCGGCCATCCAGACGTTGGCCTTCTGGCGCCACCCTCACGCCTATCTGCAGTGGTGTCATCGTCGCTACGGGAGCACTTTCACAATCGCGCCGATGGGAAAGCCACCGCTCGTGTTCATGTCAGAGCCCTCTGACATCAAGGCGATCGTGAAGGCGCCCGCGACCGTTCTGCATCCCGGCGTCGGCGCGTCTGTGATCGAGCCGCTGGTGGGCGTGCGGTCGTTCATGATCGCCGAGGAAGACGAGCATCTCGAAGGCAGGAGGAGGGTGCTGCCGGTGTTCCATCATCGGCGAGTGTGCGAGCACGTGGACATGGTCAAGGAGACGGTCGCCCGCGAGGTCGCCACGTGGCCGCGGGACACACCGGGCCCTCTCCACTTTCATCTGCGCGCACTGACCTTGCGGGTGATCCTGCGCACGATCTTCGAGCAGGACGACGAGCGTGTGGACGAGCTGCACAGGAGGCTGCTGGCGATGCTTTCGGTGACCGGCAGCCTCGCGCTCCAGGAGCCGCAGCTGAGGCGGTTGCCGAGATGGCGGGGCATGTGGAAGCGATTTCTCGCCCACCGCGCCGGGGTCGATCGGCTGCTCACATCCCTCATCGAGAGCGAAGCCCACGCCCGCGCGCGCGACGACGGAGCGCTCGCGATGCTTCTTGGCTCACCGATGGCGGGCGTGAGCGACACAAACGTGGGACAGGTTCGGGACACCCTCATGTCGCTGATTCTCGCCGGGCACGAGACGACGGCTGGCGAGCTCGCGTGGGCCCTTCAGCTGCTGGCCTACAACCCATCCGTCACCGACCAGTTGGTCGATGACGTGGATCGCGGTGGCGAGAGCTACCTCACCGCCGTGATCCACGAGGTGCTTCGCCATCGCCCGGTGTTCCTGTTCACGATTCCCCGCGCCGTGCGCCACCCGTTCGAGGTCTCGGCGAGAACCTACTGCCCGCCCGTCCATCTCGTCGGTTGCGTTCATCTCATGCACCACGATCCACAGCTGTACCCAAGGCCGCACACCTTCGCGCCGGAGCGGTTCCTGGACACCTCGCCTGCACCGGACATCTGGATGCCCTGGGGCGGGGGGCGCAAGCGATGCCCGGGACACCACCTCGCGTTCCTGGAGATGCGGGTGGTGCTCGAGACCGTGCTTTCACAGCTCGAGCTGCGGCCGGCCGGCCGGCGCATGGAGACCGCGCGGTGGCGCAGCGTCATCGTGACGCCAGAACGTGGGTGTCGCGTCGAGCTCAGGCAGCGCTCGGCACGCAGGCTCGATCGTGTGCGCTTTCCGGCCACTCAGGGGGTCCATTCATAAATGAATGTTTCTGTTCATTTATGATCAATGCTCCACACGAGACGCGCCCGGTGTCGGCACAATGGAATCGATGCTGCAACCGGAAACGCTTCGCTCGGCGGTGGCGCAGCCCGGACGCGTGCGTCCACTCGAGCGCCGCCAAGCGCAGTCGCTCGCCGCGCGCGAGCGTGCCAGGCGCCTCGCAGACGGCCTGGTGGGGCGCACGATTCCGGCCCTGCGACTCACCACCGCCGCGGGCGCGTTGGTGGATCTCAGGAGTGAGGCGGAACGGGCGGCGGTGTTCTATCTCTATCCGGGAGTGGCCGCTTCACCGGATGGCGTCAGCGACACCGCAGTCGCCGACGCCGCGCTGCATCGCGCGTTCGACCGTCACTACCACGATCTGCGCGCTCGCTCGCTGAACGTGCTCGGACTCAGCAGTGAGCCCGAGCACGCGCAGCTCGTGCGGCTGATCGAGCATCGCGTCGGCCACGAGCTCGTCAGCGACCCCGAGCTCCGGCTCGCGCACACGCTCGGGCTGCCGACGTTCACGGATGACGCCGTCGAGTGCTACCGGCGGCTGACCCTCGTCGCGTTCGCCGGACGGATCGCCAAGGCGTTCTACCCGATCGACAGCCCTGAGCGGAGCGCCGCGCAGGTCGTCTGGTGGCTGCGCGTGACCGGTCGCTGAGGTCGGTCGAGCGAGCTCGCCACCGGCTCGCCGGCGGCCGGTAGCGTCGCGAGCGTGGTGTATGAGTACTGGCGATGGACGGCGACGAGCTGAGTTGGAGCGCTCCTTCGCGGCGACTGCGCGTGCTTCGGCGCTGGGAGGTGCTGGCGGCGACCCTGGCCGCGCTCGCGGTGGCCGTGGCGGTCGCGCTGGTGGTGGGCTCGGCGAGCGCCGCGGCGCTCGCGGCGGCCTGCGTGCTGCTCGCCGGCGTGGGCGCCGATGCGGTCGCCGGGCGGCGGGTGCGCGCGTGGGGTTATGCCGAGCGCGCGGAGGATCTGCTCGTCAGGCGAGGCGTGATGTTCAGGCGCGTGTCGGTCATCCCGTATGGACGCATGCAGTACGTCGAGCTGACCGCCGGCCCGTTCGAGCGGGCGTTCGGGCTTGCGACGGTGCAGATGCACACGGCGGCCGCGGCCAGCGACGCGCGCATTCCGGGCCTGCCCGCGACGGAGGCGGCACGGCTGCGCGACCAGCTGACCTCGCTGGGCGAGGCGCACGCGATGGGGCTGTGAGCGCGGGGGGCGCGCCGCCGCCGTGGCGCTCGCCGGCGGATGCGCATGCGATCGCCGGCCTGGGGGGCGAATGGCAGCGGCTGCACCCGCTGTCGCCCGTCGTGAGGGCGGGGCGGGGGGCGCTCGCGATCGTCGTCGTCCTGCTGATCCCGACTGGCGGCGGCAAGGGATCGACAGGAGGCGGGCTTGTCCATCTCGCCGTCCTCGTGGTGGTCTTCGTGCTCGCCGTGATCTCCTGGCTGGTGACGCGATGGCGTGTGGAGGCGGGGGTGCTGCGCGTCGACAGCGGCCTCGTTCGCCGCACCTCCGAGCGCTTCCCGCTGACGCAGATCCAGGCGATCGACACCGTGCGCCCCGGTCTCGCGCGCGTGTTCGGCCTCGCCGAGCTGCGGATTCGCCTCGCCGGCGGCGGCGGCAAGGCCGGTCGCCTCGCCTACCTGACGGTGGACGAGGCCGAGACGCTGCGGGCGCGCCTGCTGGAGATGAGCCGCGGAGCGGGCGCGCTCGAGGGCGACGCCGCGGGGGCGGCGGGCGAGCTCGCCGCGACCGGCGCTGCGGCCGAGCGGGTGCTCCTGACCGTCCCGCCCGGCAGGCTGCTCGTCTCGCTGACGCTCACCAACGCCGGCCTGCTCCTCGAGCTGCTGATCGTCGCGCTCGCGGTCCTGGCGCTGCTCGCGCCGGGCGTCGCGAAAGTCGCGCTCAGCGCCAGCACCTCGATCCTGATCGGCCTCTGCTTCGCGCTGTTCCGCCGCTTCAACGGCGACTACCGGATGACCGTCGCCGACGCTCCCGACGGGCTGCGGCTGCGCTCGGGGCTGGTGGAGACGACCGCCGAGACGATCCCCCGCGGACGCATCCAGGCGATCCGCATGGTCGAGCCGCTGGCGTGGAGAGCGCTCGGATGGAGCCGGCTGGAGGTGGACGTCGCAACCCAGAAGTCCAAGGGTCGCCAGGATCGCGGCGCGGCGAAGGCCGCCCGCGCGCTGCTCCCCGTCGGAAGCCGCGAGCAGGCGGCCTCGCTTGTCGCTCTGGTGTTCGGAGACCTGCCCGACGAGCGGCTCGCGCCTCCCGCTCGTGCCCGCTGGAAGTCGCCGCTGCGCTTCCGCCTGCTGTCGTGGGGCGGCAACCGGCGCTATGCGGTCACGACGAGCGGCCGCGTGCGGCGGGTGACCGACTTCGTGCCCCTGTCGAAGGTGCAGAGCGTCCGCCTCGTCGAGGGACCCGTCCAGCGCCGCCTTCGCCTCGCGAGCATCCATCTCGACACCGCCGGGCGAAACGTGCACGCGGTCTTGCGCGACCGCGATCGCCAGGAGGCCGCCCAGCTTCTGCGCGAGCTCCCCGAGCGCTCCCGCAGGGCCCGGCAGGACGAAGGCGCGTGACGGCGACGATCGTGCGCGAGGTGCCACTGGCGCGCACGCGAGCACTTCGCCAGGCGATTCTGCGCCCGCACGAAACCGTCGGGCAGATGGCCGCGCACGAGCCTGCCGGGGCGTTCGCGGTCGGCGCCTTCGATCGCGACGAGCTCGTCTCGGTCGGCTTCGTCGCTCCCGACGGCGGGCCGCGGGCGTGGCGGGTGCGTGGCATGGCAACCGCCGTGGACGCGCGCGGCCGCGGAGCGGGCCGGGCGGTGCTCGACGCGCTCGTGCGACACGCGCTCGCCGAAGGCGCGACGAGGGTGTGGTGCAACGCGCGCACCGGTGCGCGCGCCTTCTACGAGCGGGCCGGCTTCCGTGTGAGCTCGGCGGAGTTCGAGATCCCCGAGATCGGACCCCACTTCGTGATGGAGCGGCAGCCGTGACGATCGCGCTTCGCCGCGACGTGTCGCAGAGCTTCGAGGACGGTCTGCACGTGCGATCCGCCATCCCGGAGGATCTGCCCGAGCTGCTGTCGCTGCTCTGCCAGCTGCACGAGGAGGACTCGCCAGCCGACCCCGAGCAGCTGAGGGCCACGTTCGTCGAGATGCTCGCCGCGCCGGCGCGCGTGATTCTGATCGCGGTTCGCGCCGGCGCAGTCGTTGGCACGCTCGACCTGTCGGTGGTGGCCAACCTCACCCACCGCGGCCGCCCGTGGGCGGATGTCGAGAACGTCGTCGTCGACGCCGCGCACCGCCGCCAGGGCGTCGGCGCAGCGTTGATCGCCGTCGCGGCTGAGCTGGCACGCGAGCTCGGCTGCTACAAGCTGCAACTGCTCTCACGCGCAGATCGACTGGCGGCGCACGCGCTGTACGAGCGGACCGGCTTCACCGCGCCGGTTCATGGATACCGGCGCTACCTGGACCCGTGAGCGGCCAGGGGTTCCGCACCGACCGCCACGGCTCCTGACGCCAGTCGGCGTACGCCTCGGCCGGCTCGTCGGTGTCGGCGCTCACGGACGCGTCGTACTTGGCGGCCACCTCGTTGACGGGGTAGTGCGCCTCGTCCTTGCGCCGGGAGCCGATCATCAGCACGGCGCACGGGCCGTCGCCCGCCCCCACGAAGACGTGCTCGACGCCGGCGGGGCAGTGCAGGAAGTCCCACTGGCGCAGGGGCCGCTCTTCGCCTTCGAGGATGACGGTGCACTCGCCGTGCAGCACCAGGAAGTCCTCCTGCACGGGCTCCGAGTGGTAGCGGCAGTTCGGCTGTCCCGGCTGCATGACCTGGATGTTCACGCCGGTGTCCGGCCACGGCGAGTCCTCGGCCTCGAAGTCGATGATCGTCGCTCGGCGTGGGTGACTCCTGGCCGGCGCGTCGGCGACGTTCATGATGAACGGCTCGTCCATGTGCGCGCCAACGATAGCTCGCGAGCGCTGAACGTCCCTACAGGTCGAGCACGGTCTCCTCGGCCGCCACCGAGACGTGCGGCCCGTCCGCGTCGTCGCCTGCCCGGGTGCCCGCCCCGAGCCGCCGGGCGAGCCCGTCGAGGGCGTCGTCGGTGCGGTCCCAGCGGTGGTGGAAGAGGGTCACCGCGCGGGCGCCGGCGCGGGCGGCGAGCTGGACTGGGTAGTCGGCGACGGAGTGCCCGAAGTCGGCTTCGGCGGCGAGCTCCTCGGGGAACAGCTGGGCGTCGTGGACGAGCAGGTCGGTGTCGCGGGCGAGCTCGAGGGCGGTCTGGTGGTACTCGCCGAAGCCGTCCTCGCCGTAGCCGAGCTTGGTAGGGCAGTGGTCGGGCATGTAGGTGAGCGTGGAGTGGTCGTCGGAGATCCGGTAGCCGAACGTCCGCCCGCCCTTGTGGGGGATCTCGCGGGCGATGACGGTGAAGCCCTCGATGTGGTGCTCGCCGGGGGCTACGGTGGCGAACGTCCAGCTCCCGCGCAGCTGGGTTGGCGTGATGGGGAAGTACGGGGGGGACATCACTCCGGCGAGCAGGCTGACGGCGTCCTTGCCGTCCTGTTCGGGAACCAGCACCGCGGTGCTCGCGTCGGCGCGGTCGCCGGCGGCGAAGAACGGCAGCTCGAGCACGTGGTCCCAGTGCAGGTGGGTGAGCAGGATCGTGCCGGCGAAGGGCGCGCCGTCGAGCACGCGCGAGACCTTCCGCAGCCCGATGCCGGCGTCGAGGACGAGCGTCGGCGCGTGCGCCCCGTCGTGGGCGAGCGCCAGGCAGGAGGTGTGCCCGCCGTAGCGCACGAACTCGATGCCCGGCGCCGGAGTGGATCCCCGGACGCCGCAGAAGCGGACCCGCAAGTGCGCTCAGCTCCGGTCCGGCTCGGTCCGGCGGTGGCCTTTGGAGAGCTGGTGCAGCGCGCCGCGGTCGAGCTGGGAGGCGTGGACGGCGGCGACCCTGCAGGGCGTGACCGCCACGAGGGTGGACGTCCGGGTGCCGCCCTCCAGGGGCGCGCGCTCGCCGAGCAGCGCCCCCGGCCCGTACTCGGCCAGGCGCCGGCCGTCCTCCTCCACCCGCAGGACGCCGTCGAGCAGCAGGAACACCTCCGCGCCGCTCTCGCCCTGCTCGACCAGCGTCTTTCCCGCCTTCACGCGGCGGATGTCCGGCTTGCGCGAGCCCTGCATGATCTGCGCCGAGAGCGTCCGCTCGAGCGCGCTCTCGACGGCGGTGACGAGCGCCTTCGAGTCGGTGTCGCCCCACGGCGTGTGGCGGCCGAAGGACTTGCGGTACCAGTCGCGGAAGTCGGCGAGGCCCGACTTGTGGGAGAGGCGTCCGTCGTGGTCGTAGACCCAGTGGCGCGGAAAGCGGCTGGCGCCGGTCATCGTCGCGTCGAGGGCGCCGTCGGCGTGGATGGTGAGCTCGAGCGTCGTCCACACCAGCGGCGCCTGCCACTGGATGAACGGCTTGCGCCGCACGCGCCGGGGGGCCGGCACGCCGGTGCGCCCGCCGGCGGTCTGGGTGAAGCGCACCCAGCCGTCGCCCTTGACGGGCTTGGGCTGGATGTCGGGCAGCCCGACCGCCTCGAACGTGCGCGCGAGCGGTCCCACTTTGACGGTGGTCGAGCCCATCAGCCCGCCGCCCTCGCGCCCGAACTTGACGATACGTCCGCGCTCGTTCACCTCGACCCAACCCTCGAGCACGTTGGCGAAGCGGAAGCGGTCGGCGTCGCGCAGGGCGATCAGGTCGTCGATGGCTTCCGGCGGCGGCTGGTCGTAGTGGGCGACGCCGGCGTCGAAGGCGAGTCGCTGCGAGCCCTCGATCGCCTCCGAGGGAATCCACGACACCGAGGTGATGGAGCTCTCGTGCCGCATGCGCCCGGCATTATGTCGCCACGGACGTGCATATGCTTGCCGGCCATGAGCTACGACGCGCTGGTGGTGGGGTCGGGTCCGAACGGTCTCGCTGCGGCGATAACGATGGCGCGCTCGGGCTGGCGGGTGCTGGTGTTGGAGGCGGCGGATCGCGCGGGCGGGGCGGTGGCGACGGAGGAGCTGACGCTGCCGGGCTTCCGCCACGACACCTTCTCGTCGGTGTACCCGGCGGGGGTCGCCTCGCCGGTGTTCGCGGACATGCCGCTGGAGCGCCACGGCCTGCGCTGGGTGCATCCCCGCGCGTGCATGGCCCACCCGTTTGCGGACGGGACGGCGCTGGCGCTGTACCGCGACCTCGACGAGACGGCGGCGGGCCTGGATGCGCGGCATGCGGGCGACGGCGGACGCTGGCGCGAGCTGGCGGAGCCGTTCGTGCGCAACTTCGACGCGCTGCGAGACACGATGCTGACGGGCTTTCCCCCGCTCGCCGGTCCGCTGCGTCTCGCCGCCGGGGTGGGCCCGCGGGCGATGGTGGAGCTCGTGCGCCTGCTGACGATGCCGGCGCAGGCGCTGGCGGCGGAGCTGTTCGCCGGCGACGGCGCCCGCGCGTGGTTGTACGGCTCGGCGACCCACTCGGACGCGCCGCTGACGGCGGCGGGCAGCGCGATCGCGGCGGCGAACTTGACTTGGCTCGGCCACGGCGCGGGCTGGCCGAGCCCGGAGGGCGGGGCGGGCAGGCTGGCGGACGCGCTGCTGTCCTACCTGGCCGAGCTGGGGGGCGAGGTGCGGACGGGCGCGCGCGTGAGCCGCATCGCGGTCGAGCGCGGTCGCGCGGTGGGGGTGGAGTTCGACGATGATGAGGGGGGCGATCGTGTGGGCGCAAGCGTGGTGGTCGCGGACCTGATGCCCGCTGCCCTGACGGAGCTCGCCGGCGAGGCGCTGCCGCGGCGCTACGCGGGGGCGCTGCGCCGCTACCGGCCCGGCCCGGCGACGCTGAAGCTCGACTGGGCGCTCGACGGCCCGATCCCGTGGACGGCGCCGCAGGCCCGCGAGGCGGGCACGGTGCACGTGGGCGGCTCGGCGGGCGAAGTGCTGGAGAGCACGGCGATCGCCGACGGTCTGCCCGAGCGTCCGTTCCTGCTGCTCGGCCAGCAGTCGCTCGCCGACCCCACGCGGGCGCCGGCGGGCAAGCACACGGCGTGGGCGTACGCCCACGGCCCCCAGACGCTCGACTGGGCGGCCGAGCGGGAGCGCCACGTGGAGAGGATGGAGGCGCAGGTGGAGCGCTTCGCGCCGGGCTTTCGCCAGCTGGTTCTCGCCCGCCACGTGCTCGGCCCGGCGGACCTGGAGGCGCGCAACGCGAACCTCGTCGGAGGCGACGTCGGCGGCGGCAGCTACGCGCTCGACCAGCTGATCTTCCGCCCGCTGCCGTCGCTGATTCCCTACCGCACCCCCGTGCGCGGTCTGTACATAGGCAGCGCCGCGACGTTCCCCGGTGGGGCCGTGCACGGCGTGTCCGGTCATGCGGCGGCGCGGGTGGCGCTGGCCGAGTCGCGGGTGCGGCGCCTGGTCGCCTTCCCCCGGCGGCTGCGCAGGCGAGCGGCGGCGTAGGATCGCGCGAGCGCCCGATCCGCCGGAGGCGGAGGGGGCGTAGGATGCCGGCGCGATGAAGGCGGCGGTCCTCCACGAGTACGGCGTGCCACGCGCGGACGACTTCGAGGACCCCAGCGCGGGGCCCGGGCAGGCGCTTGTGGAGGTTCTGGCGGCGGGCGTGAACCCCGTGGACGTGGCGATCTGCGCGGGGCGCTTCTACGCGGGCAAGCCGCCGCTGCCGTCGGTCGCCGGCCGCGAGGGGGTGGGGATGCTGGACGGACGGCGCGTGTACTTCGACGCGCCGATCGTCCCCTTCGGCTCGATGGCGCAGCGGGCGCTGATCGACCCCGTCTCCACGTACGAGGTGCCGGAGGGCGTGCCGGACGGCGTGGCCGTGGCCCTCGGCATCTCGGGGTTGGCGGCGTGGCTTGGGCTGACGTGGCGTGCGCAGCTGAAGGAGGGCGAGCACGTGCTGGTGCTGGCGGCGAGCGGTGTGCTCGGGCAGATCGCGGTGCAGGCGGCGAAGCTGCTCGGCGCCGGGAGGGTGGTGGCGGCGGCGCGCTCGCAGGAGGGCCTCGACCGCTGCATGGAGCTGGGGGCCGATGCGAGCGTCCGCCTGGGCGGGCCGGAGGACCTGCCGGCGGCGTTCGGCGAGGCGGCGGGCGGCCGCATCGACGTGGTCATCGACCCACTGTGGGGGGAGCCGCTGGTGGCGGCGGTGGGGGCGGCGAGCTTCGGCGCTCGGATCGTCCAGATCGGCGCGGGCGCGGGCGCGGAGGCGACGATTCCCTCGGCGGCCATCCGCGGCAAGATGCTGGTGCTGATGGGCCACACCAACTTCGCGGCGCCGCCCGGGGTCAAGCGCGAGGCGTACGAGCGGATGGCGCAGGCCGCGGCGGACGGCGACATCGACGTCCAGGTGGATGCGCTGGCGCTGGATCAGGTGGGCGAGGCGTGGAGCCGACTGGCGGCGGGCTCGCACCGGAAGATCGTGCTAGTTCCCTGATTCGCCGGCGCCGGCGCCGGCGTGGGCGGAGCTCTCCGGCGCGAGGCGCTCGCCGGACTCGGCGCGCTCGCCCGGGCCGGCGATCGTCCAGACGGGGACGGGGGCGACGCGACCGCGGACGACGAGCTCGCCGACGAGCACGAGGTCCTCGGGTGGACGCTTCATGTGCAGGCGGGTGGAGTCGGAGATGAAGAGCATGTGCCCGCTGCCCTTCGTCATGCCCTCCAGGCGCGATGCGGTGTTGGTGGTGTCCCCGAGCGCGGTGTACTCGACGCGCCGTTCGGAGCCGATGTTTCCGGCCATCACCGAGCCGCTGTTGAGCCCGATGCCCATCGCGAACCTGTGCTCGTGCCCGTTCTCGGCCATCCACGCGTTGAAGGCGTCCAGGCGCGGCCCGATCATCTCGGTGGCGGCCGTCAGCGCACGGTCGGCGTGGTCGGGCTGCTCGAGCGGCGCGCCGAACAGCGCCATGATGCCGTCGCCCATGTAGGAGATCAGCGTGCCGCCGGCGCCGAGGATCGCCTCGGTCATCTCGTTGAGGTAGCAGTTGACCACCTCGAGGACCCCCTGCGCGGGCTGGTTCTCGGAGAAGCTCGTGAACCCCCGCAGATCGGAGAACAGCACCGTGCAGTCGCGCTCGACGGCGCCCAGCCGCAGGTTCTCGCCGGCGCTCGCGACCACCTGGTCGACGACGTCGACGGGCACGAAGCGGGCGAACAGGTCGTGCACGCGCGCGCGCTCGATCGCCTCGCCCACGTAGAGGACCCCGAGCGTCCCGACGGTGCTGAGCGCGAGCGCGAGCAGCGGGTAGACGAACGTGACGATCCGCCCGCTGTCGAACGCGACCTGGACGGCGACCGTGAAGACGACCGCGAGCGCGACCGCGTCGGCGACGGCGCGCCACTGCTGCAGGCGCAGGCTGCCGAGGGGAACGGCGGCGCCCAGCACGAGGATCAGCATCACGTCTATCCACGCCGGCGTCCCGCGCAGCGGCACGCCGCGAAGCAGCGTGGAGATGGCGTTGGCCCAGATTTCCGCGCCGGGCATGTCGCCGCCGCTCATCGCCGTCGGGTGTATGTCCTGTAGAACGGGGGCGGAGGGGCCGACGACGACGAGCTTCCCGCGTACCGCCGCCGCCGGGAACTCGTCGCGCAGCACATCCACGTAGGGAATCGAATGAAACGTTTCCAGCGGCCCGGCGAAGTCGATGGGGAGCGTTCCGCCTTCGAACAGCGAGCGCGGGACTCGGCGCCCGGTCATCACTTCCGTGGCCACCACCGGGAAGCTGCCGAGGTGGTTGTATTCGCGCGCGAAGCGCCGGGTGGAGCCGTCGCCGTCGAGCGTCAGGTGGTCCTCACCCGCCCGCGCGCCCGCTTCGCGCAGGTTCTGCGCGCCGCCGAACACTTCGGTTTCGCCGTCGCTCGCCACTTCAGTGGCCGCGAGCACCGTTTTCCCGTGGGCGCGGGCGATCGCTTCGTAGAGCTCGTTGTCTTCTGTTGGGTTCGTGGGCTTGGAGAAGTCGATGTCCACCGCGATCGTCCGCGCGCCGGCTTCGCGCAGGCGATCGATCACCGAAGCCTCCCATTCGCGCGGGTAGGGAAAGTCCCGGTGCAGGCCACGCAGCGTCACCGGGTCGATCGCCACGAACACGATGTTCGACGGGGCGCCGGGGTTGCCGCGGATCGAGAAGCGCGCGTCGATCGTCTGCAGTTCGCTGCGGTTGAGCACGTTCGTCGCGTACGCGAGCACGCCGATGCCGCCGGCCAGCGCAGCGACAGCGAGCAGCGACAGCGCCTTGCGCCGTCGTCTGCGCGCGCCGGTCACCCGAGCGCCTTCCTGGCAGGACCCCCGCTCGGCACGTGCTGATGCTAGCCGCAACGGCCGGCGCCGAGCGCAGCGCACGGCCACGCGCGTTTGACTTCGCGTCCGCCCACAACTATCTTGACTTTCTCAGGCTTTGTTTGGGACATATTGGATGGAACGTCCGCCCGTCGGGTGGCGGCGGAGACGACATACGGCTGGGGGTTGGAACGTGCCCAGGTCTGACAGGGCGCTGCAAGCGGCGATGGATTGCTCGATCAGTGCGCCAGCGGGGCGCGCGGCCAGCACGGTCGTGCCCTGGCGGTTGCTGGCGGCGTCCGCGCTGTCGTGTGCGCTGCTCGGAGCGGGGCTGTCCGACGCGCTCACGGGCGGGCGCTCGGCGGCGCTCGCCGGGGGGTCCTCGCGTGGCCTCGCGCGCGAGCGCCCGGCGGCGCTTCCCACCGCGGCCCTCGCCCCGGTGTCGGCGACGTTGGGGGCGGCCGCACCGGCATACCGGATCAGCGCGGCAGATGGCGCGCTGCGCGCGGAGAACCCCGCCCAACGCCTCGACGCGCGCTTCGACCGTGCGGGCGTCGAGCTTCGCTCGCGCGGAGCTCGGGTCGGCTCGGGCGGCGCTCAGCTCGGCCTCAGCCTGCGCGCCGCCGGCTACGGCAGCTCCCTGCACGCCGTCGGCGAGGTGCGGCCGCGCGCCAGCGCCAACCGCGTTCTGTACGAGAGCGCCGATCTCGAACAGTGGTACGTGAACGGGCCCCTCGGTGTCGAGCAGGGCTTCACGCTGCCCCGAGCGTTGCCGGGCCGCGCCGGGGGGGCGCTGACGCTCGCGATGACGATCTCCGCGGGCACCGGCGCGTACCTCGACGGCACGCGCCAGGGCATCGCGCTGCGCGGGGCTGGCGGCTTCTCGCTTCGCTACGGTGCGCTCCTCGCCACCGACGCTCGCGGGCGGCGCCTTCGCAGCTGGCTGGCGCTCGATGGGCGGACGCTCCTGCTGAGGGTGGACGCCCGCGGGGCGGCCTACCCGCTGCGGATCGACCCCCTGATCCAGCAGCCGCCGACGCTCACCGCGGAACCCGGCAGCGAAGGCTCGCAGTTCGGCTACGGCGTGGCGCTGTCCGGCGACGGCAACACCGCGCTGGTGGGAGCCCAGTATGGGGCGGGAGGCGTGTGGGTGTTCACGCGCTCCGGCTCGACGTGGGGGCTGGAGGGCCCCTCGTTGGAAATAACGGAAGAAAACGCCGCCGGCGAAGAACAGTGCGAAGAAATCCGCGAATGCGCGTTCGGTCGCACCGTGGCGCTGTCTGCCGACGGCGACACCGCGCTGGTCGGAGGCCCCGACGATCAGGAAGGGCGCGGGGCCGCGTGGGTGTTCACACGCTCGGGCTCCACCTGGACCGAGCAGGGTCCTGCGCTCACGGGCGGGGAAGAAGAGATCGGCGCCGGGCGCTTCGGCGACAGCGTGGCGCTGTCCGCCGACGGCGACGTCGCGCTGGTCGGAGCCAGCGGCGATCACCATCACCGCGGGGCCGTGTGGGTGTTCACGCGCACAGGCTCCACGTGGTCCCCCCACGGCGTGAAGGTGACGGGCGGCGAACCGGAGCATGGCGACGGCAGCTTCGGTCGAAGCGTGGCGCTGTCCGGCGACGGCAACACCGCGCTGGTCGGAGCCCCGGCCGACAACCACCACCGCGGCGCGGCGTGGGTGCTCGTGCGCGCGGGCTCCAAGTGGCCCCAGCAGGGCCCGAAGCTGACGGGCGGCGAAGAAGAGAGCGGCGAAGGCCACTTCGGCGCCAGCGTCGCGCTGTCCGCGTTCGGGAACGCCGCGCTGGTCGGCGCTCGCGACGACGACGGGAACCTCGGCGCGGTGTGGACGTTCAGGCGCTCGGAGGAAACGTGGACCGAGCAGGGAGCGAAGCTGACGGGCGGCGGAGAAGAGACCGGCGAAGGCGGATTCGGCGCCAGCGTCGCGCTGTCCGCGGACGGCGAAGTGGCGCTCGTCGGTGCGCCGCACGACGACGTGCGCGTGGGCGCCGTCTGGCTTTACCAGCTCTCGGGCTCGACGTGGGTCGAGCAGGGCACGAAGCTCGCGGGCGAAGCAAGCGAAACGGGCCGCTTCGGCATGAGCGTCGCGCTGTCCGGCGGCGGCGGGACGGCGCTGATCGGCGGGCCCGGCACCGACGGGGTGGGCGCGGCGTGGGCGTACGCGAACGAATCTGCGCCGCCACCGAGGGTCGCGAAGGTCGAACCGGCGTCCGGTCCGATCGCCGGCGGGACGAAGGTGACGATCACCGGCACCGGCTTCCTGACCGGCGCGACGGTGCAGATCGGTGGCGCGGCCGGCTCGGTGGAAGTGCTCTCCGAAACAGAACTGACGGCCGTCACCTCGGAAGCCGCCGCCGGCTCGGACGAAGTGCTGGTGAGCGACGCTGCGGGCGCCTCCACGAGCGGGCCCCTCTTCACATACACCGAACCGCCTCCGCCTCCGCCGCCGCCACCGCCACCGCCTCCGCCTCCTCCGCCACCACCTCCGCCGCCGCCACCACCACCTCCGCCCGGCGGCAGCTCTGGCGGCAGCTCTGGCGGCGCCACCGCCGGCGGGCTTGGCAATCAGCTCGCCAGCGGGAACGTGCTCTCGAGCCAGGTGACGGTGGTGCCGCCCCCGCAGCTCGGGGTCAGTGGCAACCTCACGCCTGTGTCAGGCAGTGTGTTCGTGCGGCTGCCGGGGTCGAAGACGTGGGTGGCGCTCACGGGCATCCGCCAGGTGCCGTTCGGGACGATCGTGAACGCGATCCACGGGAAGGTGACGGTGACGACCGCCGCCCGCGACGGCCAGCTCCAGTCGATGACGTTCTACGCGGGCGAGTTCAAGCTCACCCAGCGCCGCAGCGGCCTCGTGGTCGCGGCGCTGTATGGCGGCAACTTCTCGGTGTGTCCGACGGCGCGGCAGCGCAGCCACGTGGCGCAGGCGAGCTCCAAGCACGCGTCGGGCAAGCACCCGGTGCGGAAACTGTGGGCCGAAGGTCACGGCAGCTACTCGACGAAGGGCAACTACGCCAGCGGGGCGGTCCTGGGCACACGCTGGCTGACCGAGGACCTGTGCGACGGCACGCTGATCCACGTCGCCACCGACCGCGTGGCGGTGACGAACCTGGTGAACCACCGTCACCGCACGGTGACCGCCGGGCAGAGCTACCTGGCGAAGGCGCCCTGAGCGGCGCGGAAGCCGCCTCGCGGCAGCTCGCCCGTCGCGCGCTAGTCGGCGAAGTCGGCGGGACGCTTCTCCAGGAACGCGTGCGCCGCCTCCGGCACCGCCTTGCTGAACGTGCCCATAATCTGCTGGCGGTCCTCGTACTCGACGGCGGCCTGCTGGGAGGGGATCTCCAGGGTCGTCCAGATGCCGCGCTTGGTCAGCCGCACGCCCCAGGGCGAGAGCGCGGCTATCTCCTGAGCGGCCTGGAGGGCGCGTTCGAGCAGTCGCTCCTGCGCGACGACGTCCGCGACCAGCCCGATTGCGAGCGCCTCCTCGGACCCCAGCCTGCGCCCGGTGAGCATCAGCTCGTGCGAGCGCGACGCTCCGATCAGGCGCGGCAGCAGCCAGCTGGTGCCCATGTCGCAGTTGGACAGGCCGATGTTGATGAACGCCGCACGGAACACCGCCTCGCTGGCCGCATAGCGGATGTCGCAGCCGAGCGCGAGCGCCAGGCCGAGTCCCGCGGCGGGACCGTTGACCGCCGCGATCACGGGCTGGGGAAGCGCGCGCAGCCCCAGCACGAGGGTTGACATGTGCTGCTGGTTGACGAACCGGTCGCGTGGCTCGTCGTCTTCGAGGTTGCCGGGCGCGGCGCCGTAGCCGCGCAGGTCCACCCCCGCGCAGAAACCCCGGCCTGCCCCCGTGAGGATCACCGCGCGCACGGAGCGCATGGCGGCGAGCGCGCGCAGCTCGACGTGCAGCGCCTCGCACAGCTCCGCGGTCATCGCGTTGAGCTGCTCGGGGCGGTTCATCGTCAGCTGGCGGACACTCGGAGCGGGTTCCTCTACGAGCACCAGTGGCGTCATCTGCGGGCATCCTATGCGCTGACCGGCGAGTCCGTGAGACTGGCGCCGAGCCCGCAGGCGATCAGTAGCGCGGGTAGGCGGTGTGTGAGACTGGCGCCCGTGTTCTCGAGCCGGCCGAGGGTCGCGGTGGTGGGCCACGTGGAGTGGGTGCGCTTCGCACGCGTCGCGCACGTGCCGTGCGCCGGCGAGGTCGTGCACGCGCGTGAGCCGTTCGAGGAGCCGGCCGGCGGCGGCGCGGTCGCGGCGGTGCAGCTGGCGCGGCTTGCGGGCACGGCGGCGCTGTTGACGGCGCTCGGCGAGGACGAGCACGGTCGGCGCTCGGTCGCGCGCCTGAACGAGCTCGGCGTGGACGTGCGTGCCGCGTTCGTCGCGTCCCCGACGCGCGGCGCGGTGACGCTGGTGGACGACGCGGGCGAGCGCACGATCACGACGTTCGGGCCACGGCTGGAGCCGCTCGGGGGCGAGCACGGCGTCGTCTGGGACGCGCTGGCCGGCGTCGACGCGGTGTACTTCACGGCCGGCGATCAGGCCGCGCTGCGCGCCGCGCGCGAGGCGGCGCGAGTGCTGGTGGCGAGCCCGCGCGCCCGCGATGCGCTGGGCCACGGCGTGCCGGTCGATGCGCTGGTGCTGAGCGGCGAGGACGAGATCGAGCGCAGCGAGCTCGCATGTGCCCAGGACGAAGCCGCGCTGGTGGTGTTCACCGAAGGCGCGCGCGGGGGCAGCTACCGCGCGCGTTCAGGTGGGACGGGCGGGTGGGTGGCGGCGGCGCTCCCAGGCGAGCGTGTCGATTCCTACGGCTGCGGCGACTCGTTCGCGGCTGGGCTCACCTATGGACTGGGTGCCGGGCTCGAGCTGGCGGACGCCCTCGCGCTGGCCGCGCGCTGCGGTGCGGTGTGCCTGACGGGGCGCGGCCCGTATGAGCGCCAGCTGAGCGCCGAGGAGCTGTAGGCGGACGAGGGAACGCCTGCCGGCGAGTGCGCCGGCGCCGGCGGCTGCGTGCGCGGCGTATGATCCCGCGCCGCGTGGACTTCGAGCAGATCACGACCGAGCTTGCCGAGGGCGTCCTGACGATCACGCTCAACCGACCCGAGCGGCTGAACGCGTGGACGGCGCAGATGGGCCTGGAGATACGCACGGCGCTCGATCGCGCGGACGCGGACGACGAGGTGCGCGCGGTGGTCTTTACGGGCGCGGGGCGGGGCTACTGCGCGGGCGCTGACCTGGCGAGCGGTGGCGACACCTTCGACGCGCGAAAGCGCGAGGCGGTCGCCGGCGCCAGGCGCGACAACGGCGGCGAACTGACGCTGCGGATCTTCGAATCGAGGAAGCCGGTGATCGCCGCGATCAACGGTCCGGCCGTCGGCGTCGGCGCGACGATGACGCTGCCGATGGACGTGCGCCTGGCCGCCGAGGACGCGCGCATCGGCTTCGTGTTCGCCAGGCGCGGCATCATCCCGGAGGCATGCTCGAGCTGGTTCCTGCCGCGCGTGGTCGGCATCAGCCGCGCGATGGAGTGGGTTGCGACAGGCCGCGTGTTCTCCGCGCAGGAGGCCCTCGAAGGCGGGCTCGTTCGCAGCGTTCATCCCAAAGAGGAGCTGCTCGACGCCGCTCGCGCGCTCGCGCGCGAGATCGCCGAGAACACGGCCCCGGTCTCGGTCGCGCTCGCCCGCCAGCTGATGTGGCGGATGCTCGGCGCCGAGCACCCGATGCTCGCCCACCGCGCCGACTCGCGCGGGATGCTCGCGCGCGGGCAGTCCGCGGACGCCGTCGAGGGCATCACCGCCTTCCTGGAGAAGCGCGCGGCGCACTTCCCCGACCGCGTCAGCGACGGGCTGCCCGACGTGATGCCGGGGTGGAAGGCGCCGGAGTTCGAGTAGGCTCAGAGCGCGGCCATTCCGTGCTTGGGCCTCGCGGTTGGCGTCGACCGCAAGGCGACTACGGCGTGTCATTGCGGATGCGAACGACCAGACCGTCGAGGCTCGGGGTCGCGAGGATGTGCGGCCACGTCAGGCTACGTGCCTCCACGATTGCGGTGAACCGCTTGATGCAAGCCTGAAACGGCGGTCGATGTACCGTCTGCGCGGTGAGCGCCGAGAATGCGCCTTCGCGGCTAGCGGTGAGATCGCAGTGCAGCTTCCACGCCTGCTCGCGCGAGATCAGCCGATGTGCCGCGGCCGCGAGGATCATCGTAAGGATCGAGCAGTGCGGCGCGTCGTAGTCGCGTGCGGCGACTTGGCCGCTCGTGTCGTCGATGATCCCTGTCCATCGGTGGCGCGCGCACAGCACCACGACCTCAGCCTCGCCCCGGTCTTGGCTGGCGGCTCGTCCGAAGCGCGCATGAATCTCTGCCACGTCATGGAGGTCGTCGGGCTCCGTGACATCCACCTTCTCGAGCCATGACGCGTCGAGGACTGCCTGATTCTTCGGGTACTTTCCGAGATGGTCGCGAATCTCTTCCTCGATCACCACGGCTGGTGCGAAGGCTCGGGGGAACCACTCCCCGAGCATGTCGAGCTCGCCGATCGCGTTGAAGTGGATCAGCGCTGTCGTGTCGAAACACACGGAGCCACTGCCAGTCGGCAGCGAGCTCATGTCTCGCGTAGCAGCGCCTCGACAGCGGCACGGTCCACCGGCAGCTCATCCGCTGGGACCACACCGCGCTCCCGCGCGAACGCGATCGCCTCGGCACGCGTCATGTCCAAGAGCTCGCCGAGGCGATCGGGTGTGACTACGTGGTCTTCATAAAGGCGCAGAGTCGCGCTGATGTGGGCACGCGGCAGGTGTGTGGGCGGCTTCGAGTTGGCGTCTTCGTCGATGCCTGCGCGACGCATGCGCTGTTCGATCATGGGGTTGTCCACCAGCGCGTCTCGTTGGGCGTGGTTGATCAGCTGGGCGTTCAGCAGCCGGTATGTCATAGCGTCGTATGAAAGCCCGAACACGCCCATAAGCTCCACGACCATGTCTTGTGTGACGTGCTCGCCGGCATGCTCGCCCAAGCGCTGACGAATGCCCTCGTCCGGAGCGAGGAAGTACGCTGCGAACGCATTCGCCTCGACCTCACGGGCGTCGTGCGCTTTGTAGATGTCCTTGTCGGCGAGCAGCAGCTGATCCGCCTCGAAGCGGTGCATCTCATGGTGACCGAGCTCGTGGGCTGCCGTGAAGCGCTGTCGGCTCGGCCGATTGCTCTTGTTGATAACGATGAACGGTTCGCCGCATTCCCAGAGGTAGAGCCCGTCACCGGACTCGCTGCCGAAATCGCGAATCGCCACAGGAACCTCCAAGCGCTCCAGCAGCTGCCAGATATCCACTGGCTCGAAGCCGAGTTGCTCGCGGTGCCGAAGTGCTCGAGCCGCCTGCGTGCCGTGGACGGACGCTTGCTCCTGGCTACCCATACCTGCGGGCCGCCTTACGCACGAACCTGAGGTCCGCCTTCATCCGGCGGGCCCATTCGACCATTCCGCGCACCTCCTCGCTGTCGCCACTGCGCGCCAAGGCGATGCCCTCACGCGCGGTGAAGAAGCGGTCCATCGGAACCTCCAATGTGCGCGCTATGCGACGCAAGATTAGGCTGTCGATTCCGCGCTGGCCGTTCTCAATCCGACTCAGCACCGTGTCGTCGATAGCCGCGCGCTGGGCGAGTTGTGCCTGGGTGTAGCCGGCCGCCTCTCGCTCCTCTCTAATGCGCCGGCCAATCAGAGTGCGGTCGCTCATCATGATCTCCTTTTGTTTGTGACAAGAGCCTAGCATAGTAGTTTGCTGGATCAGCAAATTGCTAGATGAACTTAATCGGTGTCTCCGGCTGTTGCCATTTATCGGGCTGAGGCTACGCAAGGATTGGGACGGTTCTCCCGGACGAGCTCGATCGCGAGGGCTGGTTGCCCTTTCCTTGGCAGATCGTGTCTTTCAGAACCCCGGCAGCTCCTGCACCAGCGACAGCACCGGCGCGAACAGGTCGCCTTTGTCGGCCACGCGCGCGAGCACGTCCGGCGCCTCGAAGGCCAGGCTGGCGGGGTCGGCGGCGTCGTGCGCGCTCTCCACCTCCTCCCACTCCACCGGCGTGGACACCGTCGGGCGCTCGCCCGCCCGCAGCGAGTACGCGCACACGGTCGTCTTCTTCGCGTCGTTCTGGCTCCAGTCGATCAGCACCTTGCCTGTGCGCCGCGCGCGCGTCATGCGCGAGACGACCAGCTCGGGTTCCTCCTGCTCGAGCAGCTCCGCGACCGTCTTCGCGAACGGCTTCGTGCGCTCGTAGCCCACGCCCTCGCGGTTCAGCGGCACATACACCTGCAGGCCCTTCGAGCCCGACGTCTTGGCGAAGCTCTGCAGGCCGATGCCCTCGAACACGCCCCGCAGCAGCGACGCCACGCGGCAGCACTCGACGATCCCCGCCGGCGCGCCCGGGTCGAGATCGAACACGACCGCCGTCGGGCGCCGTATGTCGTCTGCTCGCGCCAGCGGGACGTGCAGCTCGATCGCCGCCAGGTTCGCCAGCCACACGATCGTCGGCTCGTCGTCGGCGAGGATGTAGTCGATCGGCTTGCCCCCCGCCGGCAGCGTCGCCGTGCGCACCCATCCAGGACGGTGCGCCGGAGCGTGCTTCTGAAAGAACGACTTCGCGTCCACGCCGTCCGGCCAGCGCGTCACCGTCAGCGGGCGTCCCCGCAGGTGGGCGACGAGGACCGACGCGATCGACGCGTAGTAGTCGATCACCTCCCCCTTGGTCGTGCCCGCCTGCGGATACAGCACCTTGTCGAGGTTCGTCGTCTTCAGCTCGCGGCCGTCCACGCGCCGCTGCGTCGCCTGCGACGGGTCGCCCGGCCGCTTCACCGGATATCCGGCCGTCGTGTCCTCGCGCACCACCTCCCGCGCGTCCTTGTCGTGGCGCAGCCCCTCATAGACCGGCGCGCGCAGGCTTCCGCCCTCGGTCCAGTGCGCGAACTTCACCTCGGCCACCAGCCGCGGCTCGCAGTAGACGGCCTCGCGGGGCGGGCGCTCCCCCTTCCCCGTACCGGGACGATGCGGGGACGATGCGCCGGCGGTGAACGGGGAGCTCGGGCGCCGGAGCGGCGCGAGCAGTTTCGCCAGGCGCTGAAGCTCCGCCTCGTCGAAGCCCGTGCCCACCCGGCCCACGTAACGGAACGCGCCATCGCCCTCGTACACGCCCAGCAGGAGCGCGCCGATCGTGTCCTGGCGCTTGCCCTTTCCCGGGAGCCAGCCGGCGACGACGAACTCCTGGCGCCCCACGCTCTTGACCTTCACCCAGCTGCGCGCGCGGACGCCCGGCCGGTAGGTGGACTCGAGCTGCTTGGCGACGACGCCCTCGAGGCCCTGCGCCGCGCTCGCCTCCAGCAGCGCCCGGCCCTCGCCGTGTCGACCCCGGACAGGACGACGTTCTCCGGCGTCTGCCAGCTTGTGCCCGCCAGGCGCAGCTCGCCGAGCAGCTCGCGGCGGTCGCGGTATGGCAGCTCCATCAGCGAGTGGCCGTCCAGCCACAGCAGGTCGAACAGCATCAGCGTCACCGGCGTGCCGGTCATCAGCCGCCTCGCCTGCGCCCTGCTCACCACGTGCATGCGCCGCTGCAGCGCCGCGAAGCTCGGGCGCCCATCCGCGTCGAAGGCGACGATCTCGCCGTCCAGCACCGCGCTGTGCGAGCTCAGCGCCCGGTTCACCCGCGCGAGCTCGGGATAGCTGTCGGTGATGTCGTTGAGGTTGCGGCTCTCCAGGCGCAGCTCGCCGGGGCGCGAGTAGACGATCGCGCGCACGCCGTCCCACTTGATCTCGTACGCCCACCCCTCCTCCTCGGCCGGCAGCTCGCCCGCGCGTGCGAGCATCGGCACGACGTGCTCGGGCATCGCTTCGCGCGGGTGGGCGGGATCCGATTCCGGCGGGTCCATGCGGTGGATCATCCAGTCCTTCGGCCGCTCGCCCTGCTCGATCGCGAACAGCGCGTAGCGCGCGTCGACGCGCCCGCCGTGCAGCGCCACCTCCACCTTGCGCGGCTCCCACTTCAGGCACTCGTACGTGCCGCTGTCCCACACCGCCATCGTCCCCGCGCCGTACTGGCCCTCGGGGATCTCGCCGTGGAAGTCGAGGTACTCCAGCGGGTGCTCCTCGGTGGCCGCCGCGAAGCGGTTCTCCCCCTGCTCCTCCGGCAGTCCCTTTGGAAGCGCCCACGAGGCGAGCGCGCCGTCGCGCTCCAGGCGCAGGTCCCAGTGCAGGCGCCGCGCGCTGTGCTCGTGGATCACGAAGCGCGGCGTACCGCCCGCGGCGGCGGCTCCCGCAGCGGGCTCGGTGGGCGCGGCGGCGGGCTCAGGCGTCATGGCAAAGTCGCGTTTGGCGCCGTAGCGCTTCAGTCGGGCGGCCTGCTTGCTGTCATCCTTCACGCTAGTGGGCAGTCTGACCCACTCCGTTCTCGACGGCGATGCCTCATTTGCAATCCCCATAAAGTGCGGATTGCAACGAGTCAAACACCGTCCGGCCGTATGCTTACCTTCCAAATGACCCCCCATCGGGATAGGTGATTGTCTGCAAACGTTCAATGCCAAGCGCTTCGATGAGCTGGTCCTTTACATCGCCGAGCGCACAAAGGACGACAAGAACTTCGGAAGCGTCAAGCTAGCCAAGGTCCTGTTCTACAGCGACCTTGAGGCATACAGGGAGCTTGGTGCGCCGATCACGGGTGCCGAATATCAGAAGTGGGAGTACGGGCCATATCCCCCGAAGCTCGAGGCCTCCAGGCAGATGCTCAAGAGTGCGGGGCGAGCAAGACCCGTCAAGGGTCGTGGCTATGGAGCAGACCGCCTGATTCCCACGCGTGTGAGGCCCGCCGACCCACAGGCGGTGGGCATCAGCAGCGAGCAGACAGCCATCGTCGATGCATGGATCGCTCGGGTTGAGCGTGGCTCGGCGAACGAGATCTCCGAGGCTTCCCACGACCACCCTGGCTACCAGATGGTCGACGAAAACGAGGCGATCCCATACGAGGCGGCCTTCCTAGCGGAGCATCCTCCGACAGACGACAACGTTTCAGCAGCTATTCGGGTAGCGCGCGAGCGGGGATGGCTTGTCGGCAGCAAATGGCAACGGCAGTAGAGGCTGGACGGTCGAGAAGCATGATCGCTTTCTCGAAGATCAGGAGCAGCTCGAAGCGGAACATTCGCGTCTCGGAGACGTGTTCGTGGTCGTCGAGCGCCTGTTCGAGGCGATCCCGAATCTCAACGCTGTCCAAGTCTCTGACGAGACGTGGGTTTACCAGACTCGCGGAGCGCTGGGTGCTCCACCGGTCGTTCTGTACTACGAAATCCGACCGGACGAGCAAATCGTGAACTTGCTTGCGGCTGTCCTCGCATAGCCAAGGGCGAACGCGGCGCGCGGCCGGGCTCCGCACCTACCGCTTGGTGGTCGGCTTCTTCGCTGCGGATTTCGCCGCAGGTTTCGTTGCGGCGGCGCCCTTCCCGGCCGCTGGCTTCCTGGCGGTAGGCTTGCGCGGTTTCGCGCCGCCGGCTTTGCCTTCGCGCGCGCGCACCGCTTCGAGGCTCGCCTTCAGCGCGCTCATCAGGTCCGGCGCCGGCTCCGCCACCTCCTCCGCCGGCGGCTGCACGGCGATCGCCTTGCCCTGGGCCTTGCGCTCGATCAGCTCCAGCACCTCTTCGCGGTAGGTGTCGCGGAACTGCTCGGCCTGGAAGTCCTCGGCAAGCGATTCCACCAGCTGCTTGGCGACGTCGAGCTCGCGCTTGGTGGTCTTCACCGCGCTCGCCTCCGCCACCTCGTCCAGGCGCTCCGGCGGGAGCACTTCGTCGGCGAACAGCATCGTCGCCATCCCCAGGGCGTCGCCGATCGGACGGACCGCCACGAGCTGCTCCTTCGAGCGGATCACCACACGCGCGATCGCCACCCTGCCCGTCTCGCGCATCGCTTCCAGCAGCAGCCGGTAGGGCTTCGCGCCCCCCGGGCCCGGCGCCAGGTAATAGGGATGGTCGTAGTACACGGGGTCGATCTGTGAGAGATCCACGAACTCCTCTATCTCTATCGTCTTCGTCTTCTTCGGCTCCAGTGCCTCCAGCTCGCCGGGCTCGATCACCACGTAGCGGTCGGGGGCCAGCTCGTAGCCTTTGACGATGTCCTCGTAGGGGACCTCCTCGCCGCTGGAGGGGTCCACGCGCTTCTGCGCCACGCGCACGCCGCTCTTGCCGGAGAGCTGGTGAAAGCGGACCGTCTTGCGATCGACGGCGCTGTACAGCTTCACCGGCACCGTCACCATCCCGAAGCCGATCGTGCCGGTCCACATCGCGCGGGGCATGGCATTAGTACTACCACCTGGGAGGCGGCCGGACCACCTCTGCAAACTCCCTGCCCGCCTCCTCGGCGGCGCCGTACGCGCCGTCGCCGTCTCCGGCATCCACGTCCGCGCGCGCTCCCACGGCGATCCGCGCCGAGTAGATCGACTGCGCTCCGAGCACCCGCGCGAGCACCGTCGCCTCCACCACCGCCAGCAGGATCGGCACCATCAGCGCGTCCGCGTGGCGGGTGAGCTCCAGCATCAGCACCACCGCCGCCAGCGGCCCCTGCATCGCCGCAGCGAGCACCGCCGCGCCGCCGATGATCGCGTACGCGCCCAGCGGCGACCCCGGCCAGATCTGCGCCCACGCCTCCCCCAGGAGGCCGCCGAGCAGCACGCCGTAGGCGAGGGTCGGCGTGAACAGGCCGCCGGGAGCGCCGCTGCCGAGGCAGGCGGCGGTCACCAGCGGCTTCAGCACCAGCAGCACCGCCAGCAGCCCCACGCTCAGGCGCGCCACCATCGCGAGCTGGACCACCGGTTTGCCGTTGCCGAGCAGCTGCGGGTAGGCGATCGCCAGAGCCCCCAGCGCGCCGAACACGACGATCGGCGCCACCAGGCGCAGCCAGCCGCTCGGGCGCACCGCGTGCGCGCGGGCGACCAGCCAGATCCACGCCACCGCCGCCAGCCCCGCGATCGGGCCGACGACGATCGCCCACACGATCTGCGAGCCGCTGACGGGGTAGCTGGGGATCGCGTACGTGGGAGCCGTCGGCAGCGCCACCCACGCGACCGCGGTCGCGATCAGCGAGGTCGCCAGCGCCGGCAGCACGAGCGGCAGCGTGAGCGTTCCCAGCAGGACCTCCAGCGAGAACAGCGCGCCGCCGAGCGGCACGTTGTACACCGCCGCCATCCCCGCGCCCGCGCCGCACGCGACCAGCAGCCGCCGCTGCCAGTCCGGCAGTCGCGCGCGATCGCTCAGCGAGCTCGCGAGCGCCGCCCCCGTCAGCTGGGGGGCCGCCTCGCGGCCGAGCGACGCTCCCAGCGCGACGATCACGATCGACTGCACCGCCCGCGCGACGCTCGCCAGCAGCGGCAGGCGCGCGCCGCGCAGCCAGATCGCCTCCGAGACCTCCCCCGCGCCCGAGCGCGCGAGCGCCAGCGCTCCGGCGCCCGCCACCACGCCGCCGACCAGGAGCACGAGCACGCGCCGGGTCGAGGAGGTGCGCTTGACGCCTTCCAGGAAGTCGCCCGCGTGATAGGAGAACGCCAGGTGCTGGACGGCGCGCAGCAGCTCGATCAACGCCGCCCCGCCGAGGCCCGCTCCGAGGCCGATCGCCACCACCAGCATCCAGAAGCGGATCCCGTAGGAGGCCACGATCCCCCGCCCGGGCACGTTCGGCTGCGGCATCGAACTGGTCACTCGCGCTCAAGTCTGACGCCGGGGGGTGTCGTTGCGACACACTGGCCAGGCAGCCAGTATCATCGGGAGCACCATCCGGGCGGCGAACAGTGGAGGTTGACATGGCGACCATCGGGCGCGACATCCAGTCGGTGGAACTGACGGAGGAAGAGCTGTGGGCGGACGGGCCACCGCTGGAGGTCTTCAAGGAGATGCGTCGCAGCTGCCCCATCCACTGGACCGACAAATTCGAACTCTTTCCAGAGGAAGCCGGCTTCTGGTCGGTGACCACCGCCGAGGACATCCACACCGTCAGCCGCGACTGGAAGACCTACTCCTCGGAGCTCGGCGGCGTGCTCGTCGCCGCCGCCGGCTTCCCCATCGAGCTCTCGCGGGCGATGTTCATCGGCATGGACCCGCCCAAGCACGACCGCCTGAAGGCGCTCTTCCAGGCGGGCTTCACGCCGCGGCGGATCGCCGACCACGAGGACGCCATCCGGGCGATCGCGCGAAGGGTGCTCGACCGTTTGGACGGGCGCGAAACCTGCGACCTCGTCAGCGACGTCGCCCAGCCGGTCGTCTCCCGGGTGATCGGCAGCTTCATGGGCATCCCCGAGGAGGACGACGCGATCTGGGCGCGGCTGATGAACTCCACGCTCGGGGCCGCCGACCCCGACCTCAACCCCGACGGCTTCGAGGGGGCGATCGAGAAAGACCTCCCGGAGATCTTCGAGCGCTGCAAGAAGCTGATCGCCGCCCGGCGCGAGCACCCCACCGAGGACCTCACCAGCGTGCTCGTCCACTCGGAGGTCGAAGGGGAGAAACTCGAGGAACACGAGATCGTGATGGGCTTCTTCCTGCTCCTCGCCGCCGGCAACGACTCCACCAAGGCGACCTACTGCAGCGGCATGCGCGCGCTGATGGAAGATCGCGAGCAGATGCAGCTGCTGCTCGACGATCCCTCGCTGGTCGCAGACGCCGTCGAGGAGTCGCTGCGGATGTTCCCCGCCTTCGCGCACTTCCGTCGCACCGCCACCTGCGACACCGAGCTGCACGGGCAGAAGATCAAGGAGGGCGAGAAGGTGGTCATGTGGTACGTGTCCTCCAACCGCGACGAGACGCGCTTCGAGGACCCCGACCGCTTTGACGTGCGCCGTAAAGCCGAGCACCAGGCGTTCGGCGCCGGTGGTCGGCACTTCTGCCTGGGCACCGCCCTCGCCCGCCTGGAGTTGAAGGTGATGCTCGAGGAGACCCTCGCCCGCTACCCCGGCATCGAGCTCGCAGGGACGCCGGCCCACGTGGAATCGCTGTTCATCAACCAGCTGAAGACGCTGCCCGTGCGGCTGCACCCCTCAGCCGGCGAAGAGGGCAAGGGCGCGCGCACGATCACCCGCGCGTCGCACGCGGCATAGCGGCCGATCGAAACGCCGCCCACGGGCTCAGGGCGAGTGAACGAAAAGCGTGCCCTGCTGGGAGCCCTCGAGGTCGAGTTGCCTGACGGCCTCACGCACTCCCGGGAACTCGGGGTGGGTGTAGTCGTCGAGCACCACCAAGGCGCCGGTCCGGAGTCCCGGGCGCCATGTGTTCAGCTCGTCGATCGTCGCCTGGCGTCCGTGCGCGCTGTCGATGTAGAGCAGGTCGACGGGGCGGTCGTCGTGCGGTCCAGAGGACCCGGTGTCGTTCACGAAGGTGATCCGGCTGCGCACGCGCGGGCCGGCCAGCGCCATGTAGCGCTCGCGCTCGGGTCGGTCGACGGGGTCGTACGTGATGACCTCGCGTTCCGCGTCGGCGAGCGCCAGCGCTGTCGCCGTCCACCCGGTTCCCGTTCCCAGCTCAACCACCAGCCGCCGATTCTCGGCCAGCTCGAGCAGCACGGCGAGATCGTCGGGACGTGTCGCCGAGACCACGCTGAACCCGTCGCCCGTGCGCAGCGCAAGGCGGCGGGCACGCCACTCGAACCAGGCGACCCGCAGCGGTAGGACTCGCAGCCTGGCGAGATACCGCAGGTCGGCCACCAGTCCTCGCAGCCCCTGTTGGCGGTCCGTCGTCGCCGGACCATTCATCGCTCGCGTCGTTGGCTTCGTGCAGGAAGCTTCGCAGGAATCGCGAAGAACCGGAAGCCATCCGACTGCACATCTGGAGACGACGCGTCTCCACATGTTTCGCTACTCGTTCCAAAGATGTGGGCCAACGACCAGCGCGCCAGCACGGAAACCTCATGGCACGAACATTCATGCGCAGCGCGCCGATCGTCGTGCTGCTGATCCTCTCCCTCGCCAGTGCGCGGGCCATCACCGGCTCTCGAGGTCAGAGCGGGTCCGCAACTGCCGAGAATGCCGGACTGCTGGTGGCGAGCAGTCAGCGAGTGCTGACCGGACGTATCGAACCGGTCAGCCCTGTCGGGGCCGCGCGTCCTGTCGGCCACCGGGCGTTCAGTGCTTCAAAGCGCAGGCAACGCCAATCGACTTTTCGGGGCCCAAGGGGCGAAACGGGGCCACCTGGACCCCAGGGCAAGGAAGGCAGCACGGGCGCCGCTGGAGCCGAAGGCAAGGAAGGCCATGCGGGCGCCGCTGGAGCCGAAGGCAAGGAAGGCCACACCGGAGCCGCTGGAGCCGAAGGCAAACAGGGGCCGCAGGGCGCCAAAGGCGAAACCGGCGCCGAAGGCAAACCAGGCAAAGGAGTTGAAATCGCCGCTGAAGAGGTGACGGAAGCGATGCTGGCCGCTGAAGCGGTCTCTGCGGCGAAGATCGCCAAGGAAACGATCACCGCGGCGCAACTGGCCAACGGCGCGGTCGGCACCGAGAAGATCGCGACCGCCGCGGTGACGGCCGGCAGGCTCGGTAAAGAAGCCGTCGAAACGGCGAAGTTGAAGAACGAAGCCGTGACGACGGGGAAGCTCGCCTCTGAAGCGGTGACTGAAGGGAAGTTGACGAACGAAGCGGTCTCTGCGGCGAAGATCGCCAAGGAAACGATCACCGCGGCTCAGCTGGCCTCCGGCGCTGTCACCGCCGAACAAATCGCGAGCGAAGCGGTGACGACGGGGAAGCTGGCCTCTGAAGCGGTGACGACAGGGAAGCTGGCCTCCGAAGCGGTCTCTGCGGCGAAGATCGCCAAGGAAACGATCACCGCGGCTCAGCTTGCCTCCGGCGCCGTCACTGCCGAAAAGATCGCGGGGGAAGCGCTGACCGCCGGGAAGCTCGGCAACGAATCCGTCGAAACGGCGAAGCTGAAGAACGAGGCGGTGACCGAAGGGAAGCTGGCGCCTGAAGCGGTGACGGAAGGGAAGCTGGCCCTTGAAGCGGTGACGCAAGGGAAGCTGGCCGCCGAAGCGGTCTCTGCGGCGAAGATCGCGAAAGAAGCGATCACCGCGGCTCAGCTGGCCGCCGGCGCCGTCACTGCCGAAAAGATCGCGAGCGAAGCCGTGACAGCTGGGAAGCTCGGTAAAGAATCTGTCGAGACCGCGCAGTTGAAGAACGAAGCGGTGACGGAAGGAAAGCTGGGCGCCGAAGCGGTGACAGAAGAAAAGCTGGGCGCCGAAGCGGTGACGGAAGGGAAGCTGGCCGCCGAAGCGGTGACGGGAGAAAGGCTGGCCGCTGAAGCGGTGACCGAAGGAAAGCTGGGCGCTGAAGCGGTGTCCGCGGCGAAGATCACGAAAGAAACGATCACCGCGTCTCAGCTGGCCGCCAGCGCTGTCACCGGCGAAAAGATCCTCGGGGAAGCGGTCACGGCGGGGAAGATCGCGGCGGAAGCCGTGACGACCGGCAAGCTCGGCAAAGAATCGGTTGAAACGGCGAAGTTGAAGGCCGAAGCGGTGACGGAAGGGACGCTGGCCTCTGAAGCGGTGACGACGGGAAAGCTGGCCGCCGAAGCGGTTTCTGCGGCGAAGATCGCGAAAGAAACGATCACCGCATCTCGGCTGGCTGCCGGCGCTGTCACTGGCGAAAGGATCGCGAAAGAAACGATCACCGCATCTCAGCTGGCCGCCGCCGCTGTGACCGCCGAAAAGATCGCTGGGGAAGCGGTGACGGCCGCAAAGCTCGGCAAAGAATCCGTTGAAACGGCGAAGTTGAAGAATGAAGCGGTGACGGAAGGGAAGCTGGCCCCCGAAGCGGTCTCTGAAGCGAAGCTGAGGAGCGAAGCGGTCACGGCTGGGAAGATCGCGAAAGAAACGATCACCGCGTCGCAGCTGGCTGCCGGCGCTGTCACGGGCGAAAGGATCGCGGGGGAAGCGGTGACGGCCGGCAAGCTCGGCAAAGAATCCGTTGAAACGGCGAAGATCCTGAGCGAAGCCGTCACCGGAGAAAAGCTCAAAGGCGAAGCCGTGGAAACAACCAAGATAAAGAAAGAAGCGGTCACAGCCGAAAGGCTCGCGAAAGAAACGATCACCGCAAGCCAGCTCGCCTCCGAAGCGGTGACGGCGGCCAAGCTCTCCTCCGAAGCGGTGACCGAAGCGAAGCTCCAGAACGGCGCGGTCTCCGAAGTCAAGCTCGCCAACGAAGCGGTGGCCGAAGCGAAGCTGAAAGCCGAAGCGGTCTCCGAAGCCAAGCTCGCCTCCGAAGCGGTGACCGAAGCGAAGCTGAGAAACGAAGCGGTCAGCGCCTCGAAGCTGAAGAACGGGGCGGTCTCCGAAGCCAAGCTCGCCAACGAAGCGGTGACCGAAGCGAAGCTCCAGAACGGGGCGGTGACCGAAGCCAAGCTGAAAAACGAAGCGGTCAGCGCCTCGAAGCTGGCGCCATCGCTGAAGGAAGCCGCCGCGGCTGAAATCGGAACGCCCGTCCTGCAAGCGGAAGTGACTGAATCTGGCAAAGGCAATGGAGAAAAAGAACCCAGTGCCACCAGACCCACGATGGTGTACCTGTACTGGAAATTCAAATCGGAAAAAACGGGTAAAGTGAAAATCGAAGTGGGCGGCGTGATCGTGGGCGAATTTGAAAACGTCGAAAAAAACAAAATCGTCAACTTCACTTGGACGGGCATCGTGCCCGCGGCTAAAAAGATCAAGGTCACGTTCACTGAAGCGGAAAAAATCATTCCCGCCTTCCAGACACTTTGAGGCGTAGATGCCACTACTAGGCGCCTGTTCAGGGCGAGGGAGCGGCGATGCGGTCGCGTGGCCTGCGTGGGGCGGTGGCCGGGTTCCCCGGCGATGCAGGAGACGAATGACGCGTGGCGAACAACCAGAGCGACCGCACTGACACGGTGCGCTCAAACGTCCGCCAACGCCCGCGAGAAAGGTTCTCGGTAGCTGAGATGACGACGAGCACTCAGGGCTTTGGGCCTCAGTGGCCCGCACAAACCGTGCAAGCGGCTTCCGCGCCTCCGATTCCCCCTCCGCACGTCCCCTTGGGGGGAGCGGACGGCTCCCTGCCGCGCTACGTGCCTCCTCGCGAGGCCGGGGCCGCGCCGAGGAGGCGCGGTCCGGGCAGCTCCGATGACCGCATGCGCTGGGCGGCGGCGGCCGCCGCGGCTGCGGTCGCGGTCGCGATCGCCCTCCTGGCCGCGGGCGTGTTCAGGTCAGGGTCCAAGACGACCGACATCCAGGCGCCGGCCACGGCGCGGGCCACCGCTCAGGCACAAGCGGGGCTGAAGCAGCCGGGGACGCTGTCGGTGTCCGGCCAAGCGCCGTTTGTGCTGCACTACCCGAGGGATTGGACACCGCTGACGGCGGCACAGCTGGCGAGGATCGCCAACCCGCCCGCCGCCGGGCTCGTCGCGGAAGGCGGCAGGGTGCTGCTGCTCGTGCGGCCGAAGAAGCCGCTGACCCAGTCGCTTTCGACGCTTTCCGCCCAGCTCACCAAGTCCCTCAGCTCTCGCTTTGCCGACTTCAAGCTTCTGAGCACGGGGACGACCCGGACGCTGGCGGGCCCGGCATGGGTCTACACGTTCGAGCGCACCGGGCACGGGCTCGTCCAGAGCGAGGTGGTGATCTCCACCGGCGGCGCGGCGTACGAGATAGACATCGCCCTACGAGGCGGGGCCAACAGCGCGGCCCGACAGATGGGCGAAATCGTGCACTCGTTCCAGACCTGACGCGACACGCTACGGAGAGTCTGCGATCGTGGTCGCCCGTCGAGGTCGGGGTCGAGGTCGGGGTCGATCGCCTCGCCGTCCTGGTGGCGCGTGCCCGCTCCTCGCCGGTGCTGGGCCGATCCATCGCGAGATCGCATCGGGGTCCGTAGTCGGCCTTCCGAGCAGGTAGCCCTGCGCGGCATGGAGCCCGAGGTCACGGGCCGCGGAGAGGTCGGCTGGACGCTCGACTCCCTCGGCGACGACGGACGCTCCGAGATCGAGGGCGAGCGAAAGGAACGCGCTGACGGCGACTCGCCGGGCGTGATCGTCGGCGATCCCGTGGATCAGCCAGCGGTCGACCTTGATGAAGTCCGGTCGCAGCTCCAGCACGTGCCGCAGTGACGCGTAGCCGGCGCCCGCGTCATCGACGGCGATTCTCAACCCTCGCTCGCGCAGCGGCGCCAGCTCGCTGTGCAGCGCCGCGTAGCTCTCGACCACTGCGTGCTCGGTGACCTCCACGACCAGCTGTGCCAGCGGCAGGTCATCGCGGAGATTCGCACGACGCGCCAGCTCCACCAACGCATCCGGGGACACGTTCAGCGCGAGGAACTGGCCGGGGCCGAGCAACGGGATCGTCTTCCACGCCTGGACGATCAGCCGCCGTTCGAGTTCCAGGCCGAGACCCACCGTCTCCGCGGCGGCGAGCGTCAAGTCAGGCCCGGCGAACGGCTCGGGGAAGCGCGCAAGCGCCTCGACCCCGAGACATCGCCCGTCATCGAGATCGATGATCGGCTGGTAGGCGATGTCGACCCCCTCGCTGTCGACGGGGCTGTCGACCTCGATCAACCGCAAGATGTCCGTGCGGAGCCGCTCCTGCGTGCGCTGCATGTCGAGGTCGCGGGCCGCCAGCTCGCCGAGCATCGACATGAAGCCGACGTCGCGCTCGCCGAGCGTGTCGTCCGGCTGGTGGCCGAGCCCGCAGAGCACGCCATAGAGCGTGCCGTCTGAAAGCCGCAGCGGCACCGCGATCATGCAACCGACGCGCGTCTGCTGAGCGACGGGAAGCTCGAGCAGGCTGCCGTCGGCGGTGGCGTCGCCGACGACGTTCGCGATCTCGCCCGCTATCAGCCGGCGGCAGAAGGTCGCGTCACGGGCCGGGCCTTCATTCACGGTGATGTCGAACGACGCCACGTCTCCCGCAGCCGCGCGATACAGCTGCCCGGCGGCGGTCAGCTCGGCGATGAAGACGACATCGAGTCCGAGATGACGGTGGGCGAGCGCGACGACACGTTCCAGTCCAACCCGTTCGGACTCCGAGTCCATCAGACGTTCCATAGCACCGGCATCTCTTCGTTGTCTCGTTTCCGTCGTCGTAGCGCGAGGTGCCCAGCGGAATGCTCCTCACGAGAGCGACTACTGGCTCATCGGCAGTCGGTGACCGGGCTTGAGTCGGGACGGCGGCCAGGCGTCCGAGTCGTCAACGCCCGGCGACCGACTCACGGCCCGAGCATCCCCCTGAGCCGCATCGCCTGGAGGATCTCGGCTGCCACGTCCTCCTCCGCCCGCTGCTCGGTGTCGATGACCAAGTCGATGCCCGGCAGGCGGGGGGTCGAGGATGCGAGCTGCCGGGCGCGGGCGATGAGCGGTGGCTTGCCAGGCCAGCGGTCCGGCTCGCGGGCGTCGATTCGCGCGGCGACGGTCTCGGAGGAGGCGCTGAGGCAGACGACGAGGAGCAGCTGAGCGGCGGTCGCGTTCCTGACGGCGGCGAGGTCCTCGGCGGTCTCGACGGTGGCCGAGACCAGGAACCTTCGGCGGCCCGCCTCGCGCTGGAGCGAGAGGACCGCGTCGAGCTGAGGCACCCAGCTGCTCGCGGGCAGCAGGGGCCGCCCGAGGGACAGCTGCTCGGCCTCGATCGCCCCGTGCTCGATGGCTTCTATGTCGTGGAGCGTCGCCAGGGCCTCGAGCACCGAAGACTTGCCGGCTCCGGGTGCGCCGATGAGAACTAGTGCCGCGATCACATGTGCAGGAGATCTTGTCGTATCGAGGGAGTGTGACCGGCGGGATCCAGCTCGTTGGCGCAGCACCAAAGGCGGTGGGTGGATGCGGCGCTCAGGCATCACCTGGAGCTTCGCGGAGGTAGTGCGCTCGGTTGAACGGCTGCTGCGCTGCGTACGGCGAGGAGAGGAAGTGGGCGAGCGCGTTGACCATCTGGCCGATGACGCGCTCCCCACGGTGACGGTTGAAGGGCGGGTTGAGCGCGTAGAGTAGCCCGTGATGGGTTTGGCCGCGGTTCTCCCGGTCGCGCCTGGCCTGCTCGTAGTCAGCGATGTTGTCGGTGACGATCGAACGACCGTCGTCCTGCGCACGCGCAAAGACCTCATCGTCACTGACCCCGGCGTAGCGGCCCGCGTGCGCCAGCTCGCTGATCGCGATCACGTCGAATCCGCGCTTGTGCAGCTCGAGCGCGATCGTCGGCGTCCACATCTCGTCGAGCAGCAGCCTCACGCCACGGATCGGGTGGGCGAGGACCCAAGAATGTGCCGCAGTCGCTCGGCTGCCTCCTCGTCCATTTGGATGCGCTCGTCGATGTCACTGGGATAGGCGGCGTAGTAGCTCGCTGCCAGCTCCACCGCGCTGCGGTCGAGGCCGCTGATACGCGCGACTGCCTCGATCGGGTCCGTCGCGCCCTCCCCGGCCGCCGCCTTCAGATCGCGGGTGATCTCCCAGACGTCGGGGCCACCGCCGATGCCGGCCCGTCTGCCGGTGGGGCCCGAGCGGAAGACGATTCCCGGGAACTCTTCGATCCGCAGGCCCTCCTCGATCAGGCGCTCCGCCACCCGTGCCTTCGACTGGCCAAGGCGTTCGCTGCGGGCATCGAGCATGTCGACAACCTCGGCGGAGAACCGTGCGGAAAACGACTTCGTGCGCTTGGCCCGTGACATCGCCACTTCTCCTGCTCCGGACTTTGTAATGCAAGGTAGCACAAATGGAGCACGTAGTTGGCGGGCTCCGATTGGGCGGTGCGAAGTCCTCACCCCGTCGCTCGCCAGGCCGGGACCCTTGCGCACGTGAGGTCGGCCCGGGTGGCGGCGCCCGCATGCCGCGCTTATGAGCGCGGCGCCGCGGCACGCCGGCTGGCCGCCGGCGACAGAGCCTGCGCTCCTGAGCTGCGCCACTGGGGCACGCCCAGGGTGATCATCCGCAGCTGGCGCCCGGCGGTCGCGATGATCTCGGCCTCCGCCGTCGGGTTCTTCGGCGGCGCGTCGAGGATCGCCTCGGCGGTCGAGACCATCGCGTTGACCATCAGCCCGGCGAGGAGCTGGAGATCCTCGGGGCTCCAGCGGTCGAGGTGGGGGAAGCGCGCGAGGTCGGTCGCGAGGTCGCTCGAGAAGAGGCGGATCTCCCTGCGGATCGCGTGCCGCAACGCGGCCACGCCGCCGAAGCGCTCGCGCGCTATGAAGCGGAAGTGGGTGTCGTGCTCGTGCACGTACTCGACGAGGATCTCGACCGAGTTGCGGATCACGTGCTCGTAGGTTCGCGGGTTCTCTCGCGCGGCGCGGATCATCGCTCGCAGTGTCCGGAACGACTCGTCGATCAGGACGAGCCCGAGCTCCTCCATGTCGTCGAAGTGGCGGTAGAAGGCCGTCGGGACGATGCCCGCGGCGCGCGTCACCTGGCGCAGGCTGAGGCTGGAGAAGCTCTGCTCCTCGAGAAGCTCCAGCGCCGCGTCGAGCAGCGCCTCGCGGGTGCGCTGCTTGCGCTCTTGACGCGTGGCGCCGCTTTCTGGAGTACGGACGTTCACGATCGTAGTGTGACGATGTTCACAGATGTATCCAATGCTCAGGGCCCGGGTAGTGTACTCTGTGAACAGTCGTGCACTGAATAACGTGCAGTCGAGAGCACTCCCCACCGTCGCTTCGCCTCGCGGCCTCAGCCGCCGCGTGCTGCGCTCGAGCCTGCTCGAGGCGCTCGCCTACCCGCACGGCGTCGACCGCTACATCGAGCTCGTCCGCCCTCTGCTCGTAACGCGTGCCGTGCGCGCCGAGGTGACGGCCGTCCGCCACCAGACGCCGAAGAGCACCACGCTCACGCTCTGCCCGAACGAGAACTGGCGCGGCCTGCGCGCCGGGCAGTTCGTCGGCGTGAGCGTCGAGATCGACGGGGTCCGCGAGACCAGGCCCTACTCTCCCGCCGGCTCGCAGCACGCCGCCGACCGAGCGCTCGAGCTGACCGTCTCGACCCACCCGGAGGGCAAGGTCTCGCGCCACCTGCGCGACCACGCGCAGCCGGGGATGATCGTCGGCCTGACCCAGGCGGAGGGTGAGTTCGTGCTGGGCGACCCGCGGCCCGAGCGCGTGCTGCTGATCAGTGGCGGCAGCGGCGTCACGCCGGTGATGGCGATGCTGCGCACCCTCTGCGACGAGGGCTTCGCGGGCGAGATCGGCTTCCTCAACTACGCGCGCTCGTCCGAGCTCGCGCTCTACGGCGCCGAGCTCGACCAGCTCGCCGACCGCGAGCAGCGGCTTCGCGTCGCCCGCGGCTTCACGCGCGGGCGCAGCCAGACGCTCACAGGGCGCTTCCGCCGCGAGCACCTGGGCGCCGTGATCTCCGATCACGCCAGCGCGGCGACGTTCGTCTGCGGGCCACCTGCGCTGATCGACTCGGTCCGCGCCGTCTGGGCGCAGGACGGCCTGGCCGAGCCGGCGGTCGAGACCTTCACGCCGCCCGCGCTGAGCTTCGACCCCGATGGCGCCGAGGGCCTCGTCAGCTTCGCCGCCAGCGGACGCGAGACCGCCAACAGCGGCCTGCCGCTGCTCGAGCAGGCCGAGGACGCCGGGCTTGCGCCCGAGCACGGATGCCGTATGGGCATTTGCAACACGTGCAGCGCTCGCAAGACGGCCGGCACCGTGCGGAACGTCCTCACCGGCGAGACCTCGACGGCCGGCGAGGAACAGATCCGCATCTGCGTGTCCGTGCCGGTCGGCGACGTCGCGCTCGACCTCTGAACCCCCGACCTCGAGAAGGAGCCAGTCATGTCCACCTCCGCACCCAGTCTCACGGCCGAGCAGCTCGAGGCCTTCGGCCAAGAGCTCGACGCCATCCGCGCCCACGTCGTCGCCGACCTCGGAGCACGCGACGCCGAGTACATCAACAAGGTCATCCGCGCCCAGCGAGAGCTCGAGCTCGCCGGCCGCGGCCTGCTGTTCCTGGGCTTCCTGCCGCCCGCCTGGATCGGCGGCACCGTCGCCCTGTCCCTGTCGAAGATCCTCGACAACATGGAGATCGGCCACAACGTCATGCACGGGCAGTACGACTGGATGAAGGACCCGCGGCTGAATGGCAAGACCTTCGAGTGGGACACCGCCTGCCCCGCCGACCAGTGGCGCCACTCGCACAACTACATGCACCACACCCACACGAACATCGTCGGCAAGGACCGCGACATCGGCTACGGGATCCTGCGCATGTCCGAGGAGGAGCGGTGGCATCCGTACTATCTCGGCAACCCGCTGTACGCAGCGCTGCTCGCAACGTTCTTCCAATACGGGGTCGCGCTGCACGACCTCGAAAGCGAGCGGATCGCAACCGGCGAGATGACCTTGGGCGAGAAGCGCGGCATGCTGGGAGACATCTGGCGCAAGGTTCGTGGCCAGACGCTCAAGGACTACGTGCTGTTCCCGCTGCTGTCCGGCCCCTCGCTCCCGTTCGTGCTCGCCGGCAACGCGACCGCGAACCTCGCCCGCAACCTGTGGTCGTTCACGATCATCTTCTGTGGCCACTTCCCCGACGGGACGCAACAGTTCACCGAGGAGCAGGCCGAGAACGAGACGCGCGGCGAGTGGTACTACCGCCAGCTGCTCGGGTCGGCCAACCTGACCGGCGGCAAGCTGTTCCACATCCTCGCGGGCAACCTCAGCTTCCAGATCGAGCACCACCTGTTCCCCGACCTGCCGGCCCACCGCTACGCCGAGATCTCGACCGAGGTGAGCAAGATCAGCGAGCGCTACCGCATCCCCTACAACACCGGCCCGCTGCACAAGCAATTTGGCAGCGTCGTGCGTAAGATCGTCAAGCTCGCGCTGCCACCGCTGCCCGGCCGCGCAAGCCCCGGGTCCGACAGGGACGAGGCCGCCGAGGTGCGGCCGCGGGAGCTAGCCTCAGCCGCCTGACCCACATGAGCGAAACCCTCGACAGACTCGAGACACGCAAGGACACGATCCAGGTCGTGATCGAGTCGGGCGCAACGCACGTCGGCGGCATCGTCGGGATCGTCGTCGGCGCGGTGCGCGACGTCACACGCGAGGTCGGCGACTGGGCGACGGACGTGTTCGAGATCCGCGACGCCGCGCGGCGCGCACGGACAGACACCGACGTCCGCTCCAAGCGTCAAGACCCACGCCCATAGCACTGCCGGCGAGCCCGGGCTGCCTCGGATTGACCAGCGGACAGCCCGCGCAGATCAAAGACCGGCCATACGCGCGCGTGAGGCCAGGCTCGTCGTCCATGCTCGCCACCCACCGCAGACTTCCCTCCTGGCCTAGCTGTAGTTCTACCGAGCCGAGGGCGAGATCGGAATGGTGGCCTGTGCCTCACAGCATGGGCCACCACTCGACGCACTGGTGCTTTCCCGTCCTGCGTGAGCGTGGCGACGCACGCGGATCGGCCGATCTCGCTGCCCGGACGCCAGAACTCAACGCGAACCATCGTCGTCTCTCAGTCAATCACGCAAGGCCATCATCTACCGGCGGTACTTGCTAGTTCTAGCCATTAGCCGGCGCAGACGCTCCAGTTGCTGATCGAGCGCCTCGCGATCAACTGCCTGCGACTCGCCGACCGCCGGTGGTGCGCCGAGCAGTGGACCATCTTCGGGCACGCTCCAACGCTGCCGATATTCGGCGATCAACTGGGCGCCGTGATCCCACAGACCGCGCGTGCGGCGGCGCCCGGGTCGGGGACCAAGAAGCTGCTCGACACGCGGGTCGGGCGTCACCTCTGTGGGCAACGATGCGACCGGCCCACGCACATCGCTCGCTCTCAGGGCACCACTCGCGAGTAGCTCGGCGCGGATGAGCGGTAGGGCGTCGGTGTCCTTCTCGCGGCCGGCGTCCTCCTTGGCGAGCAGCAAGTGCGAGGCGCTGCCAACCTGAACATCGAAACCGGGCTCGAGCTCGATCTTGGTAGCCTCGCGCGCCCAGGCGTCGTAGTCGCCGACGCCGTCGGTCCGGCGCATCACCTCGATCTGGCCGAGGCGAGTGCTGTATGCGACGCCGCGCTCGCCCGTGAGATATGGCTTCGCTTGGAGTGCCTCGAGCGCTTGATCCAGTCGGCGCGTGTTGAGATCATCGATCGCGATCGTGATATCCAGGTCGCGAGTGGCGCCCGAGAAGCCGCGCAGCTGTAGCGCCACCCCACCCACCAGCACGAATTGAACCTTGGCGCCAGTCAGGATTCGCAGCAGCTCGCGATGGCGATCCTCGATCTCGATCACACTGATGCCAAGTGCTCCTTGCGCGCCTTACGCGACGAGTAGCGTCCGGATGCCAGCACGGCGCGCAGCCCGGCACGGTACAGGGCGTCCTCGGGCCAGGGCGAGTGCTCGACCAGGTCGAGTAGATCCTCGACCAAGGCGACGCGAACGCGACCGGCGTCCTCCCGGTTGAGCACGACAGGGTAAGCGCGATCCCGCAGCGCAGCTATGTCCCCGATCCCGGTGGCCTGGGAGCGGACCGTTAGCTGGCCTCGGCCAGCCCGCCAGCGCTCGCGCCGCTCGCCGCTGTTCGCTGCCTGCTCGACGCCATCGGGCCATGCATCGGCGCGCAGCAACCACTCGGTCAGCTCCTCGCGCCGCTCCGCGGGCACGAGCAGGTCAACTCGCCCCGACCCCGGACGCTGGGGCGCACCCCTGAGAGCGGCCGCCACCGGCCCCACGACGACGGCCAGCTCTCCCGTCTGGTGGGTAGCGCGCAGCGCATCGCGACAGCCTCGCCAGCGGTTCCCGAGCATCGCCTTCAGCCGCTCGGTAGGCGATGCGATATCCAGCTGCTCACCTACCAGCTCGACGAGCTTTGGCTCCGGCAGGACCACCTGAACATCCAGCCTTGCGCCGGCTGCCGTGACCACCTTCTCCAGATCCTCCAAGCTCGGGCGCTGAGCGCCGGCCTCCCACCGCGACAACGTCTCGCGCGCCATGCCGGCCCGCTCCGCGAGCTCGCCATGGGGCAAGCCCAAGTCGCGCAACCTTGCGATTATCTCGGCTGAGCGCACCTGCTCATTATCGCATACTACGTGTGATGGATCAATCACAGTAGGCAAGGTTGCGGCAGCATTCGTGGGGTCATGGAGTCAAGTTGGGCGAGATCGCGCAGCTGGCGGGGATGTCTCAGCAGCAGGTCAGATGCTGGGCTGATCGTGCACTGGCGTAAGGGGGCCGGTGCCGAGATCACGCCTGCTTCGTCCGTGCAAGCGAGCGTCTGCCGAGCCGCAGTCGGACACTAGCCGGAACCAGCAGATGAGCTCTTGGCGCAAGAGCGCAAGCGCATGGGCGAGTTCCAGCCCTACTGCTCCTCGTCGAACTGCGGTCGTCCCCGCGTCGGAGCAAGCCGGTCGCACAAGCCGCTCGGCGACCTTTCGCGAGTCAAGCGAACACCCCCAGCCGGGGTTTTGCCAGCATGCGAGCGGAATCCAGGCGCCTGGGGTTTGGGCCCACGAACAGCTCCCATGGACCTCTATCGCCAGCGACACCGCCCCCGCCAATCCGCAAATCAACGCGATTTGCAGGCGGTTCTCATGGGGCTGGCGGGTTTCGAACCTGCGACCTCTCGCGTGTGAAGCGCTGGGCTTCTCGGCGAGCTACTTGCCCTGGAGGCCCATATTTCCAGGGTTTTCGGCCCGCTGACGTGACCGCGGACCAGCTGAGTGTCGCCGCTTGCAGTGGCCCCGGGTTCGACGTTTGAAGTGGCTCCATCTCGCGTCGGTTGTTTGTGTTGGTGATGTTGGCGGATGTTGCGCGCTGCTGCGGAGCCGGAGCCCGTAGGGCGGAGGCGTAGCAGCAGCGCGGCGCGGTCACTTGGTTGGGGGTCGGTCTCCTTTCTTGGCGCGTTGTTCGAGGCCGTGGCGGAAGCGCCAGGACTCGGTGCCAGTGTCGATGATGTGCGCGCGGTGGGTGAGCCGGTCGACGACGGCCTTCGCGAGACGGGCGTCGGCGAACACCTTGGTCCACTCCCCGAACGGGAGGTTGGTGGTGACGATCAGGCTGGCTCGCTCGTTGCGCTCGGAGAGGACTTGGAAGATGAGCTCGGCGGCGCCGTCGGGTAGCGCGAGGTAGCCGAGCTCGTCGAGCACCAACAGCTCGGTGCGGGTGTATTTCCCGACGACGCGTGAGAGCTCGCGTTTGCTCTCGGCTTCCTGTAGTTCGTTCGCGAGCCCGGCGAGCGTGGTGAAACGCACGCGGCGTCCCTGCTGGCAAGCACAGACCGCGAGGGCTGTGGCGAGATGCGTCTTCCCGGTTCCTGAGTCGCCGATCAGGATGATCGACTCGCGGTCTTTGATCCAGGTGCCTTCGGCGAGCGCGGCGATCGTGGCCTGGGGGATCTTGGGGTTATCGCTGAAGCGGAACTCCTCCAGGCGCTTGAGAAGCGGGAAGCGTGCATCGATGAGTCGTCGTCGTTCACGGCGCTCTGAGCGCTCGTGCACCTTGGCTTCCAGCAGCGCCGCCAGGTAGGCCGTGGGTGTTTGCTGCTCGCGGGTGGCCTCGGCGGCCATCGCGCGGAAGCGTGCCTTGACGGTCGGGAGCTTCAGCTCGATCGCGTGCGCCTCGATCAGCGCCTCCAGCGCCGCGGTCTTTGGGGAGGGGGTTGTGCGGGCGCTCATCATCCGGCCTGCCTGAGCTGGTCATAGCCAGAGATGTCGATCGGTGGCGGGCTGCCGATCCCAGCCAGGCGCGCCTCGACCTCCAGCGCGGGCGCGACGGTTCGCTCGCTGCGGCGGGCGAGCAGCGCGACCGCGCGGCCGTCGTGCGCGCCGGCGGCCAGCGCGCCACGGACCGCGAGCTCCACCGCTCGGGCTGACAGCTCGCGGTGAAGCAGCAGCACGTCGACCATCTGCCGCGCGGCCTCCTCACGCCCGACGCGCTCGGCGATGGCGCTCCAGAGCTCATCGAAACAGGCCGGCCAGTCGCCGCGGTCGCGCTCTTGGCGCAACGCGAGCGACCGCGCGAGCGCCCCAGGCTTGCGCTTGAGCAGATCCAGGTAGTGATCCAGCTGCGCGCTGGTGCCGTGCCGGCCGGGCAGCCGCTCGTGGCGAGCGACGAGGTGCCCGTCGTGCCAGAGATCGATCTGGCTCGCGCCGATCTGCGCGCGCACCCGCAGCCCGGCCAGCGCGGCCGGGACCGAGTACCGGTTTTGGCGGACTGTGACCATCGCCTTGCTGTCCACGCGCGGGGTCGCCTCCTCGGCGGTGCAGTGCGCCTCACGCGGCAACTCCCCGAACAGCAGCCGCTCGCGATCGAGCATCACCCCCACCGGCTCGGAGCGGCCGATGATCGTGCGGCCCAGGTTCGCATCGCACGCCGCCGCCAGCAGCTCGTTCAGCTCGCTCATGCTCCCGACCTTCGGCACGGGGACGAGGTGACGGCGGCGGAAACGGCCGACCTCGCTCTCCACGCCACCCTTTTCGTGCGCGCCCTGCTCGCCCCTCTGGCAGAAGGAGGACTCGAACAAGTAGTGCGAGCGCAACGCGACGAACCGGTCTGACTCCGACCGGCGCCGGCCCTTCAGCACCCGCGCGACAGCCGCCTTCAAATTGTCATAGCGCACGAGCGCGAACACGCCACCGAACCACTCGAACGCGGCGACGTGCCCCTCGAGGAACGCCTGCTGGGTCTCTGCCTGGAACGCCGCCACAAACGATGCGCCCGAATGGCACGCACGCATCAAGAACACGTGCACCTCCACGGGCGCGCCACGGAGGATCACCTGCGCTTGGCCCCAGTCGACCTCGGCCTCAACCCCCGCGTCGCTAACGAGCGGCACGAACGCCTCAGCCTCACCCATCCGCCGCCGCGCCGCAGCGACATACCGGTCGACCTGGCGCTCGGACACATCCGCGCCGTGCTCCTCAACCAGCCGCTGCCAGATCCGCCTCGCGGTGTGACGCTGCTTGCGCGGCGCCTGCAAATCCGCCGCAAGCCACTCATCGATCAACACCCGGAACGGGCCGAGCTTCGGTGCCGGGCGACCCACCGGCCGGCGCTTCGGTGGCGGCACGGGCGACTCCAACGCCTGCCTCACCGCGCGGCGATGCACACCATGGCGCTTCGCCAGCGCCCTGATCGACAGGCCCTCCCGCGCGTGATCGCGCCTGATCTGCTCGAACTGTTCCACTCTGGACACTCCTTCCGGCCTTTCGCGTCGCGCTCAACAAAGCGCCGAGCGTCAGGCTCAGATCGGACGGAGGTGGGGCCAGTTCAAGCGTCGACAGCGGGGCCAGATGAAGCGTCTACACCCACCAGCCAGAGTGGAAGCCATTCTAGTCATATTTGGGCGTATTTGGGCGTGGGTTTCGCGGGTGACCAGCAAAACCCCCGATGTCCGCTACCGAGCGCTGCTCGGTGTCGAGCTCATTTTCCTGGTTTGCACCTGAAGGCGGGAGGCTGTCGAGGGCGGTGCGATCTGGTCGCTGGCGTAAGGTCGGCGCGATGACCCGCCGTCCGATCCTTGGCCCTGATGGTCTCATGCGTGTTTGGGGGATCGAGTTCTTCGAGAACGACGATGGCCGCAAGCCGGTGCTGGATTGGATCAAGAACGATCTCAGTCCGACCAAGCGGCGTGCGCTGGGCTCGGCGATGCGGCGTGTCCTTCAGACCCACGGGCCGGCGGTTGCTCGTTCCGGCTGGGGGCGGTCCGTCGAGAAGGGCATCTTCGAGTTCCGGTTGCGGATGAACGGCAAGGAGATCGTCAACCTTGAGGCCGAGATCCACGGCATCAGCGAGGACGAGGCGCGCGATCGATTTGGTCTTAATCCCTCGGAGGATGTGCTCTTGCGCGTGTTCTGTACCACCCGAGCCGGCGCTGTTGTCCTGCTCCTGCACGCCTACGACAAGGGCGAGGACCCGAGCAAGCGGCGGCAGCAAGCCGAGATCGGGGAGGCTCGCCGGCGGCTGAAGATCCTCGAGCGTAGAGATGCGGCAGCGCGTAAGACGCAGCGGAGGAGCGGTAGACGGCAGCCTTGACAGGATGTGCTAAAACACATACAGTGGGTAATGTGCTCAAGCAACATAGAAAGGGTGGCCGATCAAAGGGAACGCGATGAATGATTTCGACAAGCTCATTGATGACATCGAGCAGGAGGCGGTCGCTGAGGGGCCCGAGGCGGTTGCCGAGCTGCGCGCTCTGGATACCCGCTTTCGGCTCGCCGCCGAGTTGCTTGCTGCGCGCACGGGTGCGCACATGACCCAAAAGGAGCTGGCGGTTCGCTCCGGAGTGCAGCAGGCAGAGATCAGCAAGATCGAGCGTGGCGAGGTCGTCCCGAAGGTTTCGACCATGGATCGACTGCTGACCCCCCTCGGCCATCGGCTGGCCGTCGTCGAAGCTCACGAGTCGGTCGCCGCTTAGCTCGTCGGGATCGCCGCGATCCCGCTGACACAACGAGATCCCGGCACCAGAGGAGGCGCGCAGCGGCTATCACCGGGCGCCCCGCTGCGCTGAGCCGTTGCTGGTTTCCCCCGCGGCGATCCGTCAACCTACGCGATGTGCGGTGCTTCTATTGTGCGCGAGACGGGATGCCGGCGGCCGACGAGCACGTTCCGTCGCGGTACCTCGGCAGCCGTCTGAAGACGCGACGCGTGTGCAGGGGCTGCAACGAGCGTGCCGGGCGCGAGATCGACGATCGCATGGCCAACTACCTGATCGTTCAGGTTCCCAAGGCGCTCGCCGACGTTCGCAGCATCAAACACCAGGCAAAGGAGCCGCACGCCGAGTCTGAAGGTGTCGTCTCCGCTACCGGCGAGCGGGTGCGACTGACTTTCGATCCCCGCGGCATGCAGGCACGACGCGCAACGGGCGAGCCGGTGCGCGAGCCGGTAGAGATTCGTTACGACTTGGACTCGGATCTTTGGGTGCGGTTCACAGCAAAGCTCGCACTTGGGTGCGCGGCAAAGCTTCTGCCCGACGAGTGGCCTGCGCAACCGCTGGCCGGAGCTATCCGCGATCTACTGTGGCACCGCCCTCCTATCGATCATCGGTTCTGGCCTGATGGTGTGCCCGGCTGGCCCGGTGAGCTCGACCGCGAGCACCCGGCACGCCAGGCGATCGGCGATCGGCGCCATCTCGTTGGCTTCACGGCTCCGGCCGATAGCGATGGCTCGACGGCGGCGGTCGGGGTGCTTTTCGGGGGCCAGATCGTGTGCGGGTTGCCGCTACCGGGCGTGCCGTGCCCGGGCTCCGGGCGGATCTGGGTGATTGACTCCCGCGCGAGCAACCCGCCGACCGTGGAGGATTACGATGCCGCGATCGAACGGCTTCTCCGCGCGCGAGGTTGGTCAGAGCAGAAGCTCGACGCGCTGCGACTCCCATAGCGGCTCGGCTATCGAGCTGACGGGATCGGGCGCGCGATCGGGACCGAGGGCGACCATCTGGGACGACCCGCTTTCGTCCTCTCTCTACTGGGGTCGAAGATTTCGTCGCGGAGTGTCTGTCGAGAGAGAGCCATAACCGCGAAGACGCTGCCGTCTCCCCGCGACTGAAATCGTAGTCTCCTCGATTCGATCCCGAGTCTCGCGATGCCGTTCGCGGTGCGGCTGATCTCGCTTGAGAGTCCATCACCAGCGATACGACGACCTCGTCGTCTGCATATACTCCTGCGCTTCTCGCAAAGCTTGGGAGACTGTTCGATGCGTGGCATATGGCGGATAGGCCGAACAAAGCGCATGCGACGATCGTCAGCGTCTATGAACGCGGCGGAGGGGATCAGCACGCGCGCCAGCTGGTGTCCTGCCGTCCTGATTGCCTGCGCAGCAGCGGTCGCGCTCACGGGCTGCGGAGGCGCAACGCGCAGCGTGGCGTCGTACTGCTCGTACTTCTACGGCGAAGGCAGCCAGCTACGCAACCGGTGGATCAAGGCAGCCAACGCCGACGCCCAGAACCCGTTCGCGGAGCTCTCGAACGTGTTCGCCGACCTGCCAGAAGCAGCGAACTTCCTGAACCAGCTGTCTGAACGCGCGCCCGAAGAAATCGCCCCGGACGTAAAGACGCTCGCGGAAGCACTCAAACACGTTTCCGCTGACGCGGGTAGCGCTGTCAGCGACCCACTCGGCGCGCTCGCCAGCGGCCTCGTCGACGGACTGGAGACGCGTGGGGCCGAACAACGCGTCAACGAATACACGCTCCGTAACTGCGGCAAGCCGCCCGGGACCACGGGCTGAGTAGTGGCCACCCCCGAGAACGAACGCGACTGGCAAAACGCATGGTGAGAGCCGAGGCGGACATCTCGGGCAGAAACTGCCCTTATTGTCGTTTCCCGATCAAGGAGGGCACAGAGGTTACGGTCTGTCCGACCTGCGGCGCGCCGCACCATACTGAGTGCTGGAACGATAACCAGGGTTGCGCGATCACCGCGTGTGCGAGCGGACCAGCCACTGTGCCCACCACGCCGCCCACGGCGACGTCCACGCAGGCTGTGCCGCCAGCCGCGGTTGTCCCTCGCCAGCCCCGTGTGGGTCCAGCACCGGCCCCCTACACACCGCCGGGCCGCCCTCCCCGCGACCGAGCACGCAACGGCGCCCTCTTCGCCTCGCTCGTCGCGATCCTTATGCTCGGCGCGGCGCTCGCGTTCGTGATCGGCAAAGGCAGCGGCCATACCACCACGACCGAGCTCGTGAAGACCGAAGCAGCAAGCCACGGCGCCGGCCGCACGACTTCCACGACAACTCCCAAGGAACCCTCAACCACCACCTCGTCTCTGGACCCGGGATCAAGCACGCCGAGCCTGACTTCCTACACCGGCTCCAACTTCTCGATGATGATCCCGTCGGGATGGGTCCAGGACGTTCACGAAAAGCAGCTTGGAGAGGAAGCCGAATCAAGGTGGTCGAACCCTTCGAACTCGAGCGAATACATTCTCCTCGACGTGCACACCCCCGCTCACGTGACGATGCGCGAAGGCGCCGAACCGGTGCGCGACCAACTCGCGAAACAGCCCGGCTACACCCAGATCTACTATGGACCCGGCAGCCTCTCACGGCACCCCGAATCGTGGATGTGGATCTTTGAAATCGAAGGCGCCGAGCGCATCGACTACTTCTTCGAAACATGCAGTAACACGATGGGCGTGCTCGGCTCAGCGCCGCCGTCACGCTTCAACGCACTGCGCGGGACCTACACCGAAGTCGCTAACTCGTTCCGCTCCGAATGCGAATAACAGCCAGTGTCTTTTGAGCCAAGGAGGTATCAGTTGCCAGCAGCACCCATCACGAAGCACCCGCGCAGCCCGCGGCGTGCATTCCAGCGGCGCCCTGTCCTGATCGTCGCCACAATCACACTGAGCTGCGCCTTCATGGCAACCGGAGCGAGCATGGCGACAGCCAAGACACGCGAATTGAAGTGCGGAAAGCTCGTGACGAGCCAGAGCGAAGACGGGCACGGCGACTTCTTTTATCTCGCGGATCTTTCCGCCACTGGCACCTCGTGCCAGGAGGCAAGAATCGTAGGAGCAGGCGTTATCGCGCGATCGTGTTACGCCTACTACGATGACGACTTCAACGGCTGCCGTTACAAGTCCGAGGCCGAACACGGGGACCTCTATCGCGGCGTGCAGGTCGACGGCTGGGAGTGCCGTATCGGCCCCGATACCAGAGCCGCAGTGGAGGGCGATCTGACCTGCAGCCGCGTTAGGGCGCGAATCACAGCACTGCCGGAAACCGGCGGCGGCGATTAACCGACGGCGCGCGCCGTGCCTCAGCTATTCGGTCTAGGGTGCACCGATCGCTGCGGTCCACAGGGATGTCTCCTCCGCCAGACGCGGACGGCTGCGTCCACTATTTGAGGAGTAGGGTCTTCAACGCGACGACACGATCTGCCGCCGTCATGACTTCAGTTGTCGTGAGCGTGCCGGCTTGTACCGCGGCCTCGAGTTCGCGGAAGGCGTGTTCGGAGGCCGCTTCTTCCTGCGCGAACATCAGGAGGTCGATGCCGGCTCGTACCGCTTTCACAGCGGCGTTGGGGTAGCGCTCGACCGCAGGCACCTGGAGGTCGTCGGTGACCGTGACCCTGTTGCCGAGGCCGGTGCTGGCAAGTTCGTTGCGGACGATGCTCGGCGTAAGGTCGGCTGGTAGTCCGGAGCTGCTGAGTGCGGGGTAGATCGCGTTCGAGATCATCACGAATGGGCCAACGCTCGTGCTGAGTCGCGCGACGGCCCGGTAGGGCGCCCACGCGGATCTAAGCTGCGACTTGGAGAGGTCGATCGTGACGATTTCGGTGTCGGTGTCGCGTGGTCCGGCTCCGCCGAGGCCTGGGAAGTGCTTGACGCTGCTGCCGACGTGGTCTTCCTCGAGACCGCTGGCGAAACCCGTGACCCCTTCTTCGACTATCCGCGGGCTATCGCCGAAGGCTCGTTCGCCGAGGAAGTTGTTGGAACTGGTGGGGATGTCTGCGACTGGAGCGAAGTCCAGGTTGATGCCTGCCTTGAGCAGTGCCCGGCCAGCCGCACGCCCTTCAGCTTGTGCGACCGATCTGACGTGGCGGGTAGTGCCCATCTCTGCCGCGGACAGCCACGGGGGCGCGTTCTCGAGTCGCTTCACCGGGCCTCCCTCTTGGTCGGTGCCGATGAACAGCGGCGGATTGTGTCCTTCGCGGGCGGCGCGCTGCAGCGAGCCGGTCAGTGCCATGAGCTGGGCGGTGCTCGAGATGTTTTCGGAGTAAAGGATCACGCTCCCGACTTGTCCTGTGCGAATCCTCTTTAGGAGCGTGGGGGCGGCGGTGAGGCCGGTGACGTGGCTCATCAGCATCTGCCCGACGGCCTGTCCGACTGTCAGCTTCGCTGCGGCCGGGGCTCGGGTAGGCGTGCTGACGGCCGGCGTGGTCGCGGTGGCGCTCGTAGGGGTCGTGGTGGTCGGCTGCGTGGGTTCAGCGGCGCCTTCGGGCGCAGGCGTTCCACCGGCTTCGGGCCCGGCGCTGGCGATCGCGACGGCGACGGACGCGCCCAAGGCTGCGATCGCCGTTATGCATACCGCGACAGCCCAGGTCCGGCGCTTTGTCATCGTTGCTTACTTCCCCTTTTCGGGACTGATTGTTTCGGGTGGCCCGATGTCTTCGGGGTAAGACGATGCCTGCGAGTAGTTCGCGGTTGTCTGCGGTGCCGCGTCGGCGATCTTGGCCTTCAGCGCCATGATCTCGTTGTACGCGTCTTCTACGCGACTATGGGGGATTCCTCCCGTACGCAAATCTTCGCGGAGGGTCGCGTAGGCGTCGACCGATTCTCCTTCGGTCCCGGCGTAGAGCGCCAAGTCCAGCCCAGCGTCGATCGCGCGCTCCGCGGGGTCCGTGTCGTGGGCGAGCGCGCCCGCGCCTAGGGCGTCGCTGATCGTCACGCCGTGGTAGCCGACGATCTGCCCGAGCTCGGTTTTGTAGATCTCGGGCGACATCACCGCCGGCGTCGAGTTCCCGGTCAGAGCTGGGTACGTCGCGTTGCTGACCATGACGACGCCACTGGGATTTGAGGCGCAGAGGACGTAGGTCGCATAGTCGGCTCGCAGCTCCTGCGCTGACGCATTGATCGTCACGGGTTCGTTGTCCGTGTCTCCGAGCGCTCGACCCAGGCCGGGGAAGTGCTTGAGCGTGTACCCCACGCCCGCCGAGGCCAGGCCGCTGGCGAACGCGCAGGCACGCTCAGAAACAGGAAGCGGTTCGTCGCCGAAGGAGCGGGTGCCGAGGAATGAGTCGGCGACGTGGACGACGTCGGAGACTGGCGCAAGGTCGAGGTTGACGCCGACTTCTCGGAGGGCTCTTCCCGTTGCCGCGCCTTCTGCCTGCGCAACCTCTACGGAGCGCATGTCCGCCGCCGCGAGGAACGGTGGGGCCCAGGTCAGCCGCCGAACTTCCCCACCCTCCTGGTCGGTCATGATCAACAGTGGAGGCTTGCCCCCGGCGCTCGCCGCGGCTTGGAGCTCGGTGATCTGCGCTCGTGTCGACGCCTCACCGGCCGCGGTGTTTTCCGAGAACAAGATCACGCCGCCGACCTCGCCCGCGCGCACCCGATTAAGTAGCGCTGGCGGCGGAGTGTCGCCGGCGTAGGGCGAGACGATCATCTGCCCGAGCATCTGATTGACCGGCACCGAACCGGCGTGTGCCAACGATGGTGACGGCCGTGTCTTTGGCGCTTTTGCGATGGTCGGCTTCGTGTGCCGGATCACGGTCTTCGTGACAGTGATCGTGTGTCCCACGGTTTCCGAGCCTCCGCAGCCTGCCACGGTCGCGGCCAGGACAGCCGCCGCGAACGCGCACCCCGCTCGTCGACGGCGATCGTGAGGCTCGTGAGTATCTGCTCTGGACTTGGCGTCGCCTCGTGCCGCGGCACGCTCACGCATTGAGCGTCGGTGGCATCGGGGGCATACCGGCCTGGCGCATCAGTGCGGCGTTGTGTTTGCGCGCGCAGTTGTTCGCGTCGATCGCGGCGCCCACCCACACGAGCGGAAGCAATACCAGCCCGATCACCGCGATCACGAGGACGCCGGAGAGCACCGCCGCACCGAACCACGCAAAGCCACGCCCGACACGGCCGACGTACCAGTGCCCTGCGCCCGTGAACACCAGGGAGAGCAGGATCGCCGCCGCACTCGACTTCGAGTTCAGCGCCACCGTCATCGCCGCCGTTGTCGCCTGGGCGGCGCCGCGCGTGGGCACGCCGCAACGCGGACAAACGATGGCTTGGTCGTGCACCGGGTTCCCGCAGCCTGAGCAGTAGCTGCCAAGCGCTGGGGCCTTCGGTGGCAGCGGCGCCGGCTTCGGAATCTGTGCTGGCGGCGCGACTTGCGGTGGAGCGGGCGGCCGTGGTGGTCGCGCCGGGACTGGCGCAGGCGGAGCGGCTTGCGCCGGCACGGGCGCGGGCGGGCCCGAGGTCGGTGCTTGCGGGGTAACGGGGGGCGCGGGTGCGAGGTCAGCCTCGTCGATCACGATTCGGCTTGGTCGGTTCACGCCTGGTAGCTCATCGCTCATCTCGGTCGGCCTTTCCTTGGGTCATGCGCAGGTCGCGTAGACTTCGCTGATCTTCCATTCGTTCCCGCTCGCGGCAAGCTTGAAGTTCACGAACCCGGCGCCACCGGGCGAGATTTCGTAGTGGGAGTGGACTTCCGCATTGTCGGGCCCGCTCAGCTGGACTTGGCTCGATGACAGGCCAATGAGCGTGTACGTGCCCGTGCCATCGTTGAACTGCTGTTCGTAGTCTTCGAGTACCGGTTGGCGTCCTTCGACGACGCTACAGCCTGATCCGGAGAGTCCGTGGCGTTTGATTTTTTCGGTGAAGATGCTGCCGAGACCGGACGCGCTGTGGTTCGTGTAGTCGCGCTGATACGCGTCGAGTACCCCAACGACCGCTTCGCGCTTTTGCTGTTCTTCGGCCGAGCTCATCGACGTCGAGTTCCCCGCTGGGTTGGCCTGCTGGTGCACGGTCACGACTGTCGCGTTGTGTCCTTTTGAGCTGAAGCTTCCGCTTGCGACCGCGACTCCAGCCGCTATCCCGAGGAGTGCCACGAGCCCGGCGAGTGCGATCGTCCACGGGCTCATCCCGGAACTCGTCGGTTGCTGTGGGTATGGCGGAGGTGGCGGAGGGGGCGCGTAGCCGACCGGAGCCTGCGGTACCGCTTGGTACGTAGGCGGCGCGCCGTAGGCCTGTGTCGCGGGTGCTGGTGTTTGAGCTGCCGAGGCAACGGCAGCTCCAGCAGCGGCGCATCCGAAGACGGCGCAGCCGCCGCCGTCACCCCAGCACTCGGCGTGGTGCACCGAGCCGCAAGACTCGCACGCGTGTACTGGCACGCGTTCCTTGAGGGGGAAGCGGCAGTATGGGCACGGCCTGCCGACGTCCTCGGGGGTTGCGATGCGGTCTGGCATTAGGGTTCCCGCGTCTCTTCGTGCACCTTCTGCAGCTGTTGCGGGGCTGACTTTCGGACGACGCGCACGTCGCGCGTGTGAGAGCTCCCCGATCCGCCCAGCACGCCGGTGACGAACAGCAAGGCGATGAGGACGAGCACGACCGCGATAACGGAGACGAGCGCGACGACGCGCGTTGACAGCGTGATCGCGGGCTCGGGAGCGACGACGACTCGCGTCTCATCGGCGCGCCGTGGCTGCAGGCTCTCGAGGACCTCGGATGGGACGCGCCAGCGCTTCGCTGTCGCGCGCTCGTACAGCGCCTCGAGCTTACCGTCCCGCCATCCGAATGCGCCCTCGCGGCAGTTGATTGGGTCGACGACGACGGCGATCTGGGAGGACGCGTTGAAGAAGTTTTCGTGGATGAAGAGGTCGTGGCCGGAGAGGAAGATCCCAAAGCTCGGGTGGCTGTGGTACCAGCCGACGATCTGTTCGTCCGCGGGGAACTCCGCTTCGAGCACCTGATGGACGTGTGCCCACGCCTCCTGGGTGAAGGTCAGCGTCGCCTTCTGCTCGTCCGCGCTGATCGCGGGGATCGCGCCGGTCACGAGCGGAAGGCCGCCGTCGGCGGGCATTCGGCCGATTAGAACCCCGCCGACCTCGCGGTCAGCGCTCGCGAAGACGTGGGGGTAGATCGTGCCCTCGCTGACCGCCTTCAACCCGGCGATCTCTGGCCCGGCTTCGCGTCGTCGTGGCCGCCGCCGCGTCGACTTCACGGCGGTCTCGCCTGCGTCCGCCCGGTCCGCGCTCATCGGGCGGCTCCCACGAGTGCGACGTCGAAGCCTCGCTCGAGCTCGAGCGCCGCGAGTTCTGCGACGTCTGTGCCGGCGCGTATCTGGTGGCGCGTGGCCCATTCGCCGGCTTCGCGGTTCAGCGCATCGGCCGGATTCACGGACCGATAGGCGACGAGGTTCCGAAGCCGCACGCAGAGGTCGGAGAGGCTCTCGGCCGCGCTCCAACTGCCGATGCAGACCCCGCCGTTTCGCTCGGGCCCGAGGATGTTGGGGTGGAAGATCGGCGTGAGCCACGTGATGATCGGTGGTCGGCGCGGGTACTCGCGGTGGAGGTATGCGTCGAAGCGGTGGAGGCCGCGGACCGCGAGTCGTCCGTCTGCTCCGACAGCGATGCCGCGCTCGTTCAGCATCAGGTGGTAGACGTCCGGAGGGTTCCCCTCCGTCCGGAAGCTGAATCCGCCGGTCGAGGCCAGCTCTTCCATCTGTCGGAGGTCGCTCATCAGGCGCCGGTCGCGCGGGCTCACGAGTCCTCCATCCTGGGCTTCACGATCACGTCGAAGTCTTCCTCTGTGTCTTGCTCCGGCTCCCCTTCCTCTCCCGGTGTCCGCAGGCGAACGAGAGGGCCATCCGCACGGCGCTCGGCTGCTCCCCTGGCGCGGCTCTGACGGAGACGAAGGTCGAGCTCACGGTCTCGTCGGCGCTTTACGCGCAAGACCCCGAACGCCATGCCCGCCAGGAACACGACCAGGCCACCGATGACAATCGGGAGGATCGGGACGCTCGTGCCCTGGTGTACCGCTGTTAGCTCCTCGATCAGCCCGAGCGGTGCGAACTCCCAGCTCCTCGCCCCAACGCTGGCGACCGATCCGATCAGCCGGCCGTGCGTCGTGACCACGGGAGCGCCGAGGAACTTCGCCGGCAACATCCCGCTCACGCGCAGCAGCTGCGATCCGCTCACCCTCACCGTCGGCATACGCACCGCGCGGATTCGACCACCTTCGTAGCCGAGCGGGGGGCCGAGGATGTACTTCGGCGTGCGCTGACTAATGCTCGTCGCGCGGGTCGCGACGAGCGCCCGGAGGGGAAGGGCGGAGACGTGCGCTATCCCTAGGCCGCTACGCGACGAGCTGACTTCTCCGGTTATGGCAACACCCGTGCTCGTGACTGCATGGACAGAGCCGCTGCCTGCCGTGAGCATGCCGCCTTCGACCCCGTATGCGAACGCCGTGGTGCTGCCCGTGGGGTGCTGCGCTGCGGCCACGCTGTGTTCCGCGACCCCAAGCAAGAGCGAGTTCGCCGCCATCGCCTCGCTCGGCAACAGCGCTGGGAGCGTCAGCAGAACCGCAAGTAGTGTGCGCCGGCGTCCGCTCATGCGACCGCTCGCGCGCGCAGAAGGTCCAAGGCAGTGCCGGGCGCCGTCAGCGAGTAGAAGTGGCGATTGAATCCCTCGCGCGCGACAACGTAGTCGCCGGCGGGCAACCCCAGATTCTCTGCGGAATAAGACCGGAGCGGCGAGGTCGGGTCGATCGTGTGGGCGAACTCCAGTTTCCACGGCTCGCCGCACTCCGGACAGAGGCCGGCGCCAGCGTCCAGCGCGTCGACCGGCGCCATGACATCTTCGCTGCGGTCGCATCCCTGACACGAGGCCCGGACCACGAGCTCGTGCTCCAGCTCGAGGATCGTGTCCTCGCCCATCCGCTCTTGCGCGAGCGCGAGGAGCTCGCCAAAGGTGATGTCATGGTCCACGGTGGTGACCGCGTCGTCGTCGTAGGTGTCATGGCTGAGGCAATCCTCACGGCGCCCGTATCGGACGACATACGACTCGTGCGTGAGCCCAACGAACTGGAAGCCCCCACCGGCGAGGCTCGGCTCGCCGAGGCGGTCCTCGTGGAGGAGCTTGATCGCCTCTTGGGTCTGCAAGCCAGCGATGATGCTCGAGCTGGTGGCCGTCGTCGGTGTCTTTCCAGCGAGCATGTCCTCGCGCGTCAGCATCGCGCAGGTGCGCCGGGCCGCGAGCAGCTCGTGGTCGTGCTCGCTGAGCGTGCACTCATAACAAGCGGTGTCCGGCGGCACGAAGACCCTGGCAACGCCCATTAGGCCCTCGATCGCTCCGTCGATCCACGGCGTCGTCGTCTTCCAGCAGGCTTGGTTCACAAACAGGCGGGCTTCGCGGTTGTCGAGGCCGCCGATCACGACATCGACCTCGGCGAACGAGGCTAGGCCGATGGCGAGGCGTACGTCCCCGACGACCGGGATGACCTCGACATCGGGGTTTAGTTCCGAGGCGCGCTCCGCCAGCGTCTTTGCCTTCGGTCGGCCCTCGTCCTCGGGGCGGAAGAAGACGCAGCGCGAAAGGTTCGAGTTCTCGATCGTGTCCATGTCGACAACGACTATGGTCCCGACGCCGACGAGTACGAGGTTCTTGACGATCTCGTTGCCGAGCGCGCCGGCGCCGACGACGAGCACGCGGGCGTCCTGGAGGCGCGACTGGTCCCACCACGTGATCAGGCTCTGGCGATGGTAGCGACCCTCCTCGGCTTCGATCTCTATCCGTCCGTTGTCAGGGCTCGTGGACATCGGGTCTAACGGATCAGGCGCCGGCCGTGATTTCGGCTACCAAGCGGAGGACGTCGTTCTCTTTGACGCCGGCATCCGCGAGCGTCTCGTTGTCGTTGATCTGCCGCCCCGACTGCTTGTGATGGAACTTGTACGAGAGCGGCTGCCCGTCAGGGCCAACGGCTGGGAGCTGCAACAGCTGCACGAGTCTGCCGACGATGCGCCCGCTGGCAACCGTGTCCGGGACGGTCACCTCCTCCGTCTTATTGCCAGTCGCATCCACTATCGTCAGGTCCATGTCGCCTCCGTTTTGATTGGTTCCTAGCGGTGCTCGAGCGGCAAGGGACAGTAGTGCTTACGCCGATGCTGCGGCTTCGATGCGCTCCGCGTACGTGATCACTGTGTTCCCAACCCGCAGCTGGTCGCCGTTGCGCAGCAGATGGGATTGCACCGGCTGCTGGTTGACGTAGACCGGTGCGTCTGGCATCGCTGTCAGTAGCCGTCGGCCGTCGCGGTCGTCGATCTGAGCGTGCAGCTTCGCGACCGCGGGATCCTTAAGTAGGAAGATCTCGCAGTCTGGCGACGCGCCGATGCGCGTGACGTCGTGGTAGAGGATGAACTCCTTGCCGGCCATGCCGCCCGCGGTGATGTGCAGCCAAGCCTGACGACGAGCGGTCTCAACCACGCGCGTGGCGCCAGCGATCAAACCGCCGACCGCAGCGAGGCCAACGAGACGTGTCAGCGCCTCACCCAGCGAAGCATTCACCGCCAAGTACTCGAATATCACTCCACCGATGGCGCCTCCGATTGCGCCCCCTATCGCTCCGTTGATCGCCAGACGGTTTGCTTTCCGAATCAATCCAACTGTCACCCCGACGCCGAGCCCGAACAGCGCCCATCCGAGCGCACGGGCGAGGTAGAGGCGCACATCATTTTGGCCGACCGTGGTCTGGCCACGCAGCACTTCTTCGAGGATCGATTTGATGATTTCGCCGTAAACGACCTGGGCGAGAAAACCCGCTGCGAACGAAGCGCCAAACATCGGCACCGCGGCCCTCGCGAACTGTTGCCTCGCGGCTGCCCACGCGCCACCGACCGCGCTGTCGTAGGCGATCACGGTGCCACCGAAGGCGAGGCCGACAACGGCGACCCAGAGGCCCTCGGTCGCATCGAGCCCGAGTTTGGAGGTTGCGGTGATGTTCCCGATCCCGGTGATTTCGGTGATCGCCCAGCCCGCCAGAATGCCGATCGCCGCGGCGACGAACGGAGCCGTGTGTGCCGCGACCATCCAGTTCGGTCGGCCCGGAACGCCCGGTGGCGGGGCAGCGCCGACGGTGGCGCTCGGGTCCACGCGACGTGGTACTCCGCGGGTGACCGTGGGCAGTCCTGGTGCTGGTGGCATCGGCGGCGGGGCGGGCGGTGTTAGCGGCTTTGTTGGTGGTGCCGCGACGGCTGAGGGCGGTGCGGCGGCTGGCGGAGTCGCGCTGTCGAGGAAGTCCTCCTCACCTAGGACGATCCTCCGTTTCTCAGCCATGAGTCGTGTTCCAAGTCATCCGCGTGATCGGAGCATCACGACGAGCTCGTCGTCATCGTCGTCGTCCGGCAATGGAAGCGTCTGCGGCTCGTCCTCGGGCTCTGGCATCACAGCGACCGGCGCGAGTGTTGGCGCGCTCTCGGGAGCCGGGATCGGCTGCTCCTTGGCGCTCGAGCGGATCGCGATTTCGAAGTCGGCGACGCCAAGGTCGACGTTGCCGATCGGGAAGATCCCCGAGTTTTCTTGTTCTGCAGCCCAGCGTGCCGCGATCGCGTCCAGGGGGCTCGCGGTGTTGTATATCCGCCACTGGATCATGTCGCCGAGCTTGACAATTACGTCCGCGAGTGTGGTTCCTGCTGCCCAGTAATCAGCGATGCAAAAGTAATCGCGGATGTTTGGGTGGAAGATCGGCTCGAGCGGCACGACGTAGGGCTTCTCCGCCGGGTACCGCCGCGGTAGCATGATCTCGACGTGGTGGACGTCCCGGTACGCGGGCTGGTCTCCGTCGAGGTAGAGGCCGCGCACGCGGAACTCCACGCGGTAGTTCTCCGGCGGCAGCCTCGTCCCCAGCGGCGCCAGCGCAACGTGCGGGTGGCCGGAGAAGACCTCTCGCACTAGTTCGTAGTCTGCTTGCAGCCTCCGCAGGCGCGGGTCCATCCCCCAACTCCTTATTGGGCCGCAAGATACGGGAGGACCCGTACCAGCCGACCGTGGCCGATAGCGACGCCGGATTATACGATGCGGCGAACGCGTCGGCAAGAACCGTTCTAAAGAGGCGGCAAGTGGCGGAGGACCCAGACGAGGATCTAGTCAGGATCCGCTCTCAGGAGAGCGCGGACGCCCCTGCTGATTCCCAGAGCGCCGGGGCTTGGAGCGCGCCGCCTCCTGCGGCTCCCTCGGTGTCTGCGGGGTCTTCCGGTGACTTCGAGATCACGTTGCAGAACGCTGCGTTTCTCAGCGGCGATCAGCGCATTCCGATTCCGCGCGACGGTCTCACGATCGGCTCCGGTGATGATGTGACACTTCGCGTCTCCGGCGTCTCTTCGATTCAGACGCTGGTCGAGCCCACCGTCGAGGGCCATGTCGTTGTCGAGCGTGGTGACCGCGCCGCGACCTACGTCAACGGCGAACTCCTAATCGCCGGCGAGCGCCGCTCGCTCCGGCGTGGCGACGCCGTCGCGGTCGGCGACACCAACCTCTACTACCTGCCCACTGGGCAAGGGTTGCCGCGGCTCGCACCGGTCAAGCCCGTCGACGCCGGGCGGTTTCGAGCGACCAAGCACGGGTTCACGATCGGCCGCGACCCGGAGTGTGATCTCGTCCTCGACCATCCCACGATCTCGCTCCACCACGCGGTGCTTAGCTCGGACGGGGCGGCGACAACGATCACGGATCTTGGTAGTGCGGTCGGGGTCCGCGTCAACGGCGCGCCGGTGCGGCGGGGGCGTCTGCAGGTTGGCGATCAGATCGCGATCGGTCCGTACCGCATCGTCTTCGACGGCCTTGAGTTGTTCGAGCGCGCGGTCGCGGTCGGTCTCGCGCTCGCCGCGAGCGGCGTTCGCGTTGACGTTGAGAGCGGGACGATCCTGCAGCCGACCGATCTGCAGCTGCGCGCGGGCGAGCTCGTCGCGATCATCGGCGAGTCCGGAGCGGGCAAGAGCACGCTCCTCAAGGCGCTCGCCGGTGTATCCGTGCCCACCGGCGGCCAGGTTCTCGTCGGCGGCGAACCGGTCCAGATCCGGCAGTCGGAGATTGGCTACGTGCCGCAGTTCGACATCGTCCACGACGAGCTCACGATCACCGAGGCGCTCGACTTCGCCGCTCGCCTGCGTCTGCCGTCGGACACCGCTGAGCACGAGCGTCTCGAGCGCGTCCGCGAGGTCATCGCCGAGCTCGGCTTGACGGAACGAGCGGAGATCCGCGTCAGTCGTCTCTCCGGCGGACAGCGCAAGCGCGTAGCCGTCGGCGTGGAGCTGCTGCACCGGCCCGGCGCGCTCTTCCTCGACGAGCCGACGACCGGGTTGGACCCTGGCCTTGAGCATCACATGACCGAGCTGTTCCGGCAGCTGGCGAACTCAGGCCAAACCGTGGCGCTGGTCACCCACGCCACCGGAAGCATGCATCTCTACGACCGCGTGATCGTGATGGGCCGAGGCGGTTATCTGCGCTTTGACGGCAAGCCCGACGAACTGCTTGAAGCGTTCGGGGTGGAGCAGTACGACGACATCTACGCCGCGCTCGAGCAACTCCCATCGGGCGAGATAGTGACGGGAACGCATGCGGCAGTTCCCGCGTTGCCCCCGGTGCGTCGCGACGTTCCGCCAACGATGGTGCGCGTCCGCCAATCGCTCGGCTATCAGACCCAGGTCCTCGCGCACCGCTACGCGCTCCTCGTCCTTCGCGACCGCAAATTCATTAGGAGCGCCCTGATCCAGGTGCCGGTCTTGGGTGTCTTCACGGCGATCCTCTTCTCCTCGTCGATCTTCGTGAGCCCGCCGCAGCCGAACTATGCAGGGAAAGCCGCGCAACTCGTCTTCCTTATGGTCACGATCGCGATCTGGCTTGGCTCGATCAACGCCGCGCGTGAGATCGTGAAGGAGCGAAACGTGCTCGACCGTGAGTTGGCTATCGGCGTCCGGTTGTCAGCGTACCTCGCGTCGAAGCTCGTGGTCCTGCTCTCGTTCGCCGCGATACAAATCGTCTTGTTCGCGCTGATCGTCCTCGTGTTCAGACCACTGCACGAACCGTCATCTACTGTGCTCGAGTTCCTCTTCGTCCTTGTTTTGGTCGGCTCGGTCGCCGCCCTGCTTGGCCTACTCGTTTCCGCGTTCTCGACCTCCGAGGACCAGGCGACCGCCATCATTCCGCTGCTCCTCGTCCCACAGCTCCTCTTCAGCGGTGCGATCGTTGAGGTCAAGGAAATGCAACCGATCGTGAAGGTTCTGTCCGTGCTCGTGCCCTCGCGCTGGGGCTTCGGGACAGCCGGGCACGTTGTGCATATGCAGCAGCGGATTGACGAAGACCCTGTGTTCTCCCGCATCAGCCATTACGGTCACTCGTTCTTCTCCGTGACGTTGATCGACTTCATCCTCATCTGCGCAGTGTTCGCGGCCGCGCTCTCGGCGGGGATCGTCCGCCTGCTCGCAAAGCCCTCACAATGACCGACGCTCGGACGTTCACGCTCACGCCGGTCCCGGCGTTGCGGTCGCGTAGACATCCGCGCTGGATACGCGTTGTTGTCGTCGGGTGCGTTGTCGTGCTCGTCCTTCTCGTCATAGCTCAGTTTGCTCTGCCTCCACTCGCGTCGAAAGTCGTGCGGGACTCGCTCGAACCGCCCGACCGCGGTGTCTCGGTATCCGTCTCGAGCTTCCCCGCGATCACGCTGATCTTCGGACATGCCGATTCCGCGACCGTGCGCATGACCGAAGCCAGGCCGGGGGGAAGAGGTGGGCTCGAAAAACTGCTCTCCCGAGCCTCCCACGTCAACCGCCTCACGGCGAACGTGGAAACCATGTATCTAGGCCCCCTCGAACTCAGGCACGCGTCCCTCAGAAAGAACGGCTCCTCCATCACCGCCCGCGCAACGGTCACGCAGAAGGCGATCGACAACATCCTCCCGGTGACCCTGCATCTGAACGCCGCCGATGTTTCGACCGGGGGTCTCCGCCTCTCCCTGTCCACATCGGTGCTTGGGCATCCGGTGTCGTTGGGCGCGCGACTGGTAGCTCGAGCTGGCGCACTTGAGATCGCGCCCGAACTTCCCCTCGTCGGCTTCGTCAACGTCCCTGTCTTCGATGACCCGAGCGTCGCCGTGACCGCGGTTTCCGTCGAACCCAGTGCCACCGGCGCCTACAGCTTCACGGTTGACGGGCAGTACTCGTGAGGCGTCCGACGACAAGCCATCGAACGAGAGTGCTTCTCCTGGTGGGCGCATTGTTCGTCGGCGGGCTCGCTGCCGGCATCATCGTCCAGCGCCTCGCGAGCTCGAGCGGGACCACGACGACAGACAAGCTCAACGGCACCCAAGTAGCGGCTCCAACTCAGCAGGTCAGCACCGCTACGAAGAAGCCGCCGCCCGCTCCGAATTCCACGACTGCCTCGGCTGAAACGACGACGGAGCTCGCGCCGAATGCGATGGCATCGTTCGAAGTCTTGCAGCGCGACCTCCCCGGTCCCATCGAGGTCGCCGTCAGGCCCGTTAGCTCATCGAGGGTAACGGTCTTCGGCTCGGACGCGCCCGCCCACGGCTGGAGCACGACGAAGATCCCGGTGATCGTCGCGTTGATGAGGGCGTTGGGGTCGCGGGAACTCAGCTACGAAGAGCAAAACGAGGTCCACAGCGCCATCACCGAATCGAGTAATGAAGCGATCCTCAGTCTCTTCCATGCGCTTGAAGACCTCAAGGGCGGACTCGTCGCCGCGAGCGAAGCTGTCGAAGGCGAGCTTCGCGCCAGCGGTGATCCGTACACCGTCGTCGCGACTGCGCCGCCGCCGCCCGGCGCGGTGACGACGTTCGGACAGACCGAGTGGGCCCCCGAAGCCGCGACATTGTTCTTCAGCGCTCTCGACGCCGGCTGCCTGCTCTCGCCGCCTCGCACGCGGCACATCCTCAGCCTGATGCAACAGATCGAGCCGGAGGAGAGCTGGGGCCTGGGGTCCGCCGGCTTCGCCCACATCGCTTTCAAGGGCGGCTGGGGCCCGGAAGGCGACGCCTACCTCGTCAGACAGTCGGGCATCATCGACCCCGAAACCCCGGAAGCGATCGCCGTCGCGATCATCGCCCATCCGCCCGCGGGCGAATCATCGTTCGCGATCGGAACCGAAATGCTCACCAAGACCGCGACGTGGTTGCGCGCCACTGTGCGCCCGGCTCCGCACACCACCGCCTGCCCCTAGCTCGAACTGTCCCGAGGGCACGCGCCTCCTGGTTAGCGCCGACTTGGCTAGGCGTCAACTAGTCCGGAGTGCGGGATTTTTTGCGCCAATGGTCGTTGCTCAGGTATGATCCCGCCTCGATCCAGGAGCAATTGGGGGCATGGCGGCCGAACCACATACGCGTTGCAACACCTGCGGTGCCCTGCTCGACCCGCGGGGATACTGTCCTGCTTGTACGGGCCAGTCCACGCAGCAGTTCACGCCGGCCTTTGCTGCTACGCCGAGATCACCGGCGCCTCCCACGCCCCCGGGAGGACACGGCCTGCCTCCGGGCGGCGGGCGGACGGCGGGCCCCGAACTCACCGGACGCGTTTGCCCGTACTGCCGGTTCCCGCTCAAGGAGGGCGTCGCGATCGAGGCGTGCGCCTCTTGCGGAGCCGTCCATCACATTGAGTGCTGGCAGGACAACGGCGGGTGCAGCGTCACGGGCTGCGTCAACGGCCCCTCGAACACGACAGCCACCCACGTCGTTCCGCCTGCAGCTGTGCCCGCGACCGTTGCTGCAGCGTATGCGGCACCTCCTCCACCTCCACCCGCGTCGAAGCCACCGCCGCCGACGCCGGACCGCCGCTTCCCGACCGCTGCCGTGATCGCCGGAGCGATCATCGTCGCCCTGATCGGCGCTGGCGCAGCGATCGCGATCACCTCCGGATCAAAGAGTCACGCTCCAGCGGCCGCCGCGGTCACCGTCAAGGAACGGATCGTAGAAAAGACCGCCGCGCCCTCCACGCCGGCGACCACGCACACGTCGACGCCTCCAACCCATACCTCTACTCCCGTGACACCGGCACCCGCTCCGACTGGGCCGTCGAACTCCGAACGCGAAGGCCACGCCGTGGACGCGGTCAACAACTACTGGGGCGACATCGAAAACCACAACTACTCGGGCGCGTACCAAATCGAGGAACCAAGCGCCGGATCCAGTGAATCCGAATGGGTGCACGCCGAGGAAGAAGAAGGCGTCGAGCACGTCTCCTACAGCTTCCAGCCGGGTGGGCTCGAAGGCAACGAATCCACAGTCGACGTCGGGTCGCTGCAGACCGTCGCGAGCAAGACCGGCTGCTACACGTGGACCGGGTACTACCGGCTCACCGATTACAGCGGAACGTGGAAGATCACGCACGATGGGCTCGAACGGCACTCGTGCTGATCCACCAGGCGCAGGGTTCCGTCTAGCGACGACTCTGCGGTGAAACGAGTCGTCATCGTCGCCGTAGTTCTGAGCCTGGCGCTGACCGTGCCAGCGTTCGCCAGGACGGTTCTCTTCCAAGGCGCGACCAGCGGGGCACACGTGCGCCCGGCGACCCTGTGGCTGAGCGTCGACGGCACACTCGAGGCGTTCCACATGCACTGGCGAACATGGGGCGGCCCCATTGCCATTGGCAACGGCAAGATCGAGTGGCACGGCTGCACGCCCGCGTGCGGCGCTGCGCCGTCGCACGAAGCCAACGGCAGCGCGCATCTCTCCCAGATACGCGTATGCAGCGGCCAGGCGTACTACTCAAAAGTCAGCGTCTACGTTGAGGATCACGGGCACCTCCGTCTGCTCCGCGGCATCACCGTCAACTACGCGCCGTGCTGACAGTGCGATGAGGGCCACCCCCGAGATAGCGGGCCGGACCTGTCCGTACTGTCGCTTCCCGATCAAGGAGGACACAGAGGCCGCGGTTTGCCCAACGTGCAGTTCGCCTCATCACGAAGAGTGTTGGGCCGACAACCAGGGGTGCGCGATCACGGGCTGCGCAAGCGGCCCCCAGACACATTCGCCGCTCGGCGCTGAGACTCTGCCACACCCGGCGCAAGCGCCGGCGTCGCAGCCGCTCGTCGCAAGGGTCACACGCGCCACGGCACCCCCCATCGCTCCGTCACCATTGGGCACGTGGGTCGCGCCTCAAGTCGCGCCAGGCGGCCTTGGCGACGGCAAGCCACCGCCACCCGTTCCTGAGCCCGCCGCGAGGTCATCGCGGAGCCCGCTAATCGGGTTGGCGGTCGTCGCCCTCGCAGTAGGCCTCGCAGCCGGATACGCCCTCCACTCCTCATCCTCACCCTCCTCATCGTCGTCGGCGACGTCCACGACTTTCGCGCCGCCGAAGGCGACGCGCGGCGCGAACGCGACATTCAAGGCGCCCCATGAAGCTCTCGGCATCGGTGCCGGCTTTGGATCACTCTGGGTGGTTGCTGGGGGCGAACACGCCGTCGTCGACCGCTACGAAGCGACCAACGACTCCCAGCGCGGCCGACCCATCAGCGTCCTCTCGTACGCGCGTCACATCGTCACCGCTCCTTCCGGCGTCTGGGTCAGCTCGATGCCGAACATCCAACGCATCGACCCCACCACCGAATCCGCGCAGAGCCCGGTCGACGTTAGCGTCAACATCGATGGTGGACTCGCCGCCGCCAGTGGCATGATCTGGGACCTCGACTTCGGTGCGACGACCGGCTCGAACATCGGCAATGGCACGAGCAGCGTGACCATGGTCAGCGGAGAATCCGGGGACATTGTCGGCAAAGTCGGCTCGCTCCCCGCGTGCCCAGGCGGTATGACACCCGGTGAAGGCGCCGTCTACGTCTACTACAACCAGTGCAACCGCGCTCAGGGTATCGCCCGCGTCGACCAAGACGGCTCGTTCACCTACCAGAACTTCGAGATTGGCAGCAACCCCTCGGCGGTAGTGTCCGGCGGCACCTTGTGGATCACGAACGCCGAAGCCGGCACGATCACGCCCACGTCTCCGACGTCACTGCGACCCGTGGGCCCCGCGGTCTACCTTGGCAACTTCCCCTCAGACATCGCGAGCGCCGGCGGATATCTCTGGGTCGCGATGGGCGGCGATAATGACGTCGTGCAGTTCGACCCCCAGCGCCGAGTCGTCGTCGCAAGGATCGCGGTCGGCGAAGACCCCATCATGATCGCCGCGGAAGGCTCGCACGTCTGGACGTACAACGCAGATCCCCAAACCATCAGCCGCATCGACTATTAACCGCGGCCCTCGGCTTCGCGCAGCGCCCGCGCACCGGGCGGGAAGCGGCTCGCATGGATCGTTGTCGAGCGACGTACCTCATGGCCGCTGGTCGCCTTGAGCGTGTATGGCCACGACCACGGTTGAGATCGACAGCGATCTGTCGGCGAGACTACGCGAGCGTCGCCTGAGCAGAGCGACCGAGAGCTGATCGAGGGCATCGCCCGTCTCCAACCGGGCCTGGAGGCGAGCGCGCGAGCACGACAGCGATGACTCGCGACGACCGACGAGAGGTCGAGCACGTCGAGGAAGCGATCGAGGCGTTCCGATCTGTCCGCCGATCTGTCCTCTGATCTGCCCTCCAGCTAAAGCGGAGTACCCATGCGGGAAAAAGACCTGCAAATCGAGACATCATGTGGCGCCGACACCTGGGGGTGTCACATGAAGGAAGCCCAGGACACGCGCGCTCGGCCCGCCACGATCACGAAGGCGCCCCTGGTTGAGTTCGCGTCACGGAGCGCAGATCGCTGTCGCGGTACGGCCGTCGAGCTCTGCGCTTACGATCGTCAGCGGCGCCGCCGACGCGCCGACGATCTGATCGCACGGCGTCCGACACGACCGGCTCTTTTGGGGGTACCCAAAGCTCCAGGTTGGCAAGAACAAGGACACATGGGTGTTCACATGAACGAACCCGAGGAGCCGCGCGCTCGGCCAACTAGAGTCACGAAGGCGCTCCTCGTTGAACTCGCGTCACGACTGACCGAACGCGACCGACAGATAGCGTTGGACTGCTACGAGCACTACGTGCTCACGACAACGCAGCTACAGCGGCTGCATTTCTCCGGTGTCAGAGCCGCACGCGCGCGATTGGACAAGCTCTACACGCTGCGGGTCCTCGACCACTTCCGGCCGCCGTGGAGGCGCGGCGAAGGCAGCACCCCGTGGCATTGGATACTCGATGCGGCGGGCACCCACATCGTGGCCGAGCATACCGGGATCAAGCGCAACGAGCTCAAGTGGCATCAAGGGACTGCACTGGCGCTGGCGGACTCGCCGAAGCTCCGCCATCACATCGAGATCAATGAGTTCTTCGCCCGCTTGGCCGAGGAGATCGCCACGGCTGGCGGGTTTCTAACCGAGTGGTATGGCGAGCGCACGACCCAGCACCTCTTCAACGGCAAGGTCATCCCTGACGGCTACGGGGTCCTAAACCTCCCAGATCGGCTGCCGGTGCATATCCTGCTCGAGCTGGACCGGGCTACCGAGCCCGTCGGTCAATTGCGCGATAAGGCAAAGCGCTACGCGACCGAGGTTCCCCGAAGCGCTGTGAGCGACGTAGCGCCGCTCGTGATCATCGTTACCACGACACCGGCACGCGCACAGGCGATCAACAAAGCCACCTCCAACAGCGGAGCGCGGATCGCCGTCGCGGTATGGGGCCCGTCGAGCTCTGCGCTCACGATCGTCCGCGACGCCGCCGACGCGCTGACGATCTGATCACACGGCGTCCGACACGGCCGGCACCTGTCGTTTACTCAGCGTCGGCGACTGCGCGCTGGCGGCGTCTGCTGATATGCGATGAAACGGACCCCAAACGACAACTCGGCGCGATCGGGCAAGGCCCAAACGACATCGAGCGGGGGCCAAACGACATCGGGCGGGGACCTAACGACAGGGAACGGTCTGCTCGGCGGCGAGTGTCGTGGACCCCGCCAAGTTCACGGCGCCCGAGCTCATCCTTCCCCTCCGAGGCCCGCGTGTAGAGCCCCGGTGCTCGGCGATCTCACGCCAGTGAGCGGCTTGCGGTCGATTTCCGGCTTGCCTGGCCGGCGAGTGCGTGCGCGCCGCTGCGCCGAGCGCTCGCCCTCCCCGCTGTAGGCCATCAGCAGCTCGAGGAGCTCAGCGGTAGGGGCGAAGTCGGTGTCGATGACTTCGGTGTAGATGCCGAGCGTGGTGCGCGGGTCCTCGTGGCCGGCCTGGCGCTGGACGAATGGCACGTCCCGTCCGTAGGCCAGTTGCAGCGAGATGAACGTGCGCCTGAGCGTGTGCGGCGTGATCTGCTCGGAGATCGGCGGCGCGCCGCGTCTGACGCGCACGCGGTTTGCCTCACGGACGACGGCCGGCAGCACGCGCTGGCGGATGTTGTCCTTCGTCCGTCGCGCGCCCGTGCCCGTCGGGTACAGCGGTGCGTAGGGGTCGGCCAGTCCCGTCTCGTGCTTGTGGCGCAGGAGCTCCTCGTGCAGGAAGTCGACGATCCACACCTTGCGCTCGGCGGCGGGCGTCTTGGTGCCGGCGATCGCGAGTCGGCGGTTGGCGAGGTCTGTGTCGGCGAGGTCGAGCGCGCAGCACTCCGATACGCGGGGGCCGGCGAGAGCGAGCGTCGCGATGATCGCGCGCCGCGGGCTCGGCTCGCGCCGGGAGAGGTCGATCGCGGCCAGGCGTTTGGTCGTCGAGCACGCCCGACCGAGCGCCCTGGCTGCCTGCGCGAGCGTGTGCCCGTCGGCGATCAGCGCCTGCACTTCACGAGCGCGCTCACGTGTCTCAGGCTGATGGCGCTGATCGACGCGCTCGGCCGCTTCGATCAGGTCGAGCAGTTGGTCGGGCATCAGCCAGGTGCGTTTCGGGCGGGCCTGCTTGAGGCGCTTCTTGCCGACCGGGTTATCCGCACGCAGCTCGTCCTCTTCGACGGCCTCGTTGAAGATCGCGCTCGCCGTCGCCAGCAGCTTGTTGATGGAGGTGTTGTTCAGCGCTCGCAGCGGCTGGCGGCGCTCATCCAGCGGCCGCTCGCCGGCCGCGATCCGCCGCGCGAGCTCGTCGCGCTCTGCGAGCTTGAAGTTGCGAAAGTCCTTGACGAGCTTCCTGTCGATATCGCACAGCAGATGCGGGCCAAAGAACGGGATCAGGTGCTTGGTCAGCCGCCAGCGCAGGTCCGCGCGCCTGCGCTCGGAGACCTCCCGGCTCTTGGCCGCAAACCAGTCGCTCGCGTACTGCTGGAAGGTGAGCTGGGCGCCGCTCGGCTGTAGCGGGCGGGGGTCCACCCACCGGCCGAGGGCGATCATCGCCTCTTGCTCGCGGAGCTTTGCGAGCGCCGCGGCGCGGTCCATGCCCTCACGGCTGTAGCCGAGGGTGATGTGGCGCCGCTCGCCCACGGCGACCGTGACATCGGCCGAGAACGCCGTGCTGCCGTCGCTGAGGCGCTCGGCTTTGAGCTTTGCGCGTCGTGGTCGTGCCATCTCACTTCACCCTCTCAGCCCATCCGCGCGCGGGCGCAACGCGCTCGCGGCGGGGCTCGGCGGCAAGCACCGGCGCGCCGGCCGGCGTGCGGGCCGGCGCGCCGCGAGCGCTGCGGAGCGGGCGGGGCGAGGGCGCCGCCGCGTTTGCCCGGCGCGCAAGCAGCTCGCGCCGGGAGAAGCGCCATGGCCCACGGTCGCCCAGCAGGCGCCAGCCACCGAGCGCCGGCGCGTGCGCGTAGATGAACTTGCGCGCGACCCGGAGCAAGACGGCTGCCTCCGCGGCAGTGAGCAGCTCAGCTGCGCGCAGATCGGCCGCGTCGGCCTCGTCGAGCAGCGAGTCGAAGTGGTGCTGGCGGGACTCCACAACCGCCAACTTGTCGTCACGGGCGCCTGCGGTCCCCCCCTGACCGCAGGGGTTTTGCGGGTAATAACGCGGGTGAGGGCGCGCTCAGCCTCCCGAGCGCTTACGAGCCCCCCGAGGAATATGCACATTTGCAGGGACTTCTTTCTATGGGCGCGGCGGGTTTCGAACCTGCGACCTCTCGCGTGTGAAGCAGGAGTGCGCTCGGGCGAGTTGGGGTTGTTTTTCCTGCAAATCCGCGTGGTTCAGGTCGCTGGCCGATCTTCGGAAACCGGCTGATTTGGGCTCATTTCGGCGGGATTTGGGCCAGTGAGCGGGTCCACTGGCCTAAACGTCCGGAGGCCCTGACGGCAGATCTGGACGAGGTCGCCAAAAGCCGCGGTTGGTGAGGGCGGGCCGAAACACCTGCCCATGGCTGTCCATCGCATCGAAGATTCCTGGCATCCTGGAGCGGTGGTATTGTCACGAATATGTCCGGAGAACCCGTAGATTCTAGTGACAGTTCGGTAATAGACCGGCTGTACGAGATCGCCGAGGCCCAAGGCGGGTTCCTCGCCGCGCACCAGGCCGTGGCCGCCGGCATTCCACGCTCCACGCTGTCCTACCACGCCACCGATGGAGACGCGTTGGAGCGCGTCGGGCATGGCGTCTATCGAATGCGACGGTTCCCAGCGCCACCGCACGGTCACGTAATCGCCGGATGGCTTGCGCTCGCGCGCGCCGACGCCGTGGTCTCCCATGAGAGCGCGCTGGAGCTCCTCGATCTCAGCGATCTGATCGCCGACGAGGTCCATATCACCCTGCCACGCGCCAAGCGAGGGCTGCGCACCCCGCCCGGTGTGCGCGTCCACTTCACTGACCGGCTGATCGACAGCCGATCTCGACGGCTTGTGCTCGGCATCCCGGTGACCAGCGTCGAGCGCACCGTGACCGACATGCTGCGCAGCGGCGGATGGACCGAGCAGACCGACCTCGCCACGCGTCAGGCAATCCGGCGCGGCCTCACGACACGCCGGCGGCTGGAGGCGGAACTGCCGGCGAAGTGGCACTCGCGGCTCGACGGCGCTATCGAGCGGGACGCGACGTGAAGTACCGCACGTCCGCGGGGTTCCGCACAGCGCTCGAGGCTCGGCTCAAGGCGGCGCAGCACGATGGCGTCGGCTTGGCGCGACTCCGCAAGCGCGTGGTGTTCGAGCGCCTCCTCGCGCGCCTGCATGCCGTGGCGCCGGACGCCTGGGTGCTCAAGGGAGGGTTCGCGCTCGAGTTGCGGCTCGGCGCTCAGGCCCGCACCACCAAGGACATCGACGTCGACTGGACAATCGGCGAGGACGAGGCGGTCGGATTGCTCCTCGATGCCGCGGCCGTGACGCTCGATGACCGCTTCGAGTATGCCATCGAGCGGGCGCAGGTGGATGACGACCTGCCGGGAGGCGGCCAGCGCTGGACGGTTGCCGCGACGCTCGCCGGGCGCGAGTTCGAGCGCGTAGCCATCGACATCGGGTTCGCCGCAGAGCCCGTGTTCGAGCCAGAGGCCATCGCCTCCTCCCACCTACTGGACTTCGCGGACATAGCGCCTGTACGCATTCCCACGGTCGCGATCGAGCAGCACGTCGCCGAGAAGCTCCACGCCTACACCCGGACCTATGCCGCAGACAGGCCCAGCTCGCGAGTCAAGGACCTTGTCGACATCGTCGTGATCGCCCATACCACCACGATCGACGCCGACCGACTCATATGCGCGATCGGGGAGATCTTCCAGCGGCGTGGCACCCATACTGTGCCCCACGCTGTGCCACCTCCGCCCGGCGATTGGGGTCCAGGTTGGCGCAGGCTCCGAGCTGTGCGACATGCGCTGCTCGCAGGTCGATCTCGCGCGAGCCCGGTTCAAGCTCCCCGACGCCAAGACTCCCAAGGGCGTTCGCGAGGTCGAGATGACGCTGTGGAATCGTGGCGAGCTCGTTCGCCACCGAGAGCAGCGCCTGCGCGACGGCTTCCCGATGGGGCCGGCCGACCATTTCTTCGGCACCACGAACGGACGTCGGCGCGATCCCGACCGCTTCCGTGACCGCGTGCTCGCGCGCAGCGCTCGACTTGGGAACGAGCGGCGCTCCGAACAGGGTCTGCCGTCGCTGCCGAAGATCACGCCGCATTCGCTGCGGCGCACCTGGGCGATGCTCGCCGCGCAGGCCGGCCGCGACCCGCACTGGATAGCAGATCAGATCGGCCACACCTCGGCGGCGTTCACGCTGCAGGTCTACCAGCAGACTCGCAACCGCCGCCTGACTGACCACGAGCGCCAGGCGATCTGGGAGCTGATGCGCTTCGCCGATGAGCCCGCCGAGTGCCCGTTCACGCGCCAGGTCACCCGCACAGACGACCCGGAGTTTAGGCCAGTGAGTGGGCCAAATGGGCAATTTTAGCCACTCAACCGAGCTGGACGAACTCACCGGTGATGAGTAAAATTGCACTGTTTACGGGGTGTTCTGCAATGGGCGCGGCGGGTTTCGAACCTGCGACCTCTCGCGTGTGAAGCGGCTCGGGGAATGCCTGAGAAAGCGCAAGAAACGGCTCTAACAAGCCAAATACGGTTCAGGTCTCTCTTGCGTCCATCTCTGCAGATACCGGGAGTTCTCCGCGGATTCTGCCCACCAAACGGGCTCGGTGGGCGAAAGTAGGAACGCTCCTCGTCGTGGGCTGGTGCGACGCTCGAAGGGCGCGCCGGGCGACCGGCCTATGACCGAGAATGCGTGGGTGGACCCAGGCTGGTCAAGCGGCGCCTACGCACTCGCAGGAGTCGCGCTGGGCGCGACCCTGCAATGGGGCGCGAATTGGGCGCTCGCCCGTCGTGGGGAAAGGGGAGAGCGGCGCGCGGCAGCCAGAGTCGTGCTCTCCGAGCTTCGTGAACGCCTCGGTTGGATTCAGTTCGCGCTGGGCGAGAACATCTGGGCCGGGCTTCCTGTCGACGAGATACGTGTATCAAGTTGGGCCGAGCACCGTGCAGTACTCGCCAGAGTGCTCTCCGCCAAGGCGTGGGACGCCGTCAACGACGCCGTCAGTGACGCCGCCCGCATACACGCAGCGGCGCAAGGTCATGCGTCGCTCGATCAGATCTATCCGTCAAGCCAGGGGGGTGCACCCGAGGAGGCGGACCGGGTTGAGCTGACCTCTGCGGCTGAGAGTTATGAGAGGGCAATCGTGCAGCTCTCGCGCGTCGCGGACTGGCGAGCGCCGATCGAGAGCATTGAGTGGAGCGTGCGGCGAAGGTGGAAGTGACCGCAAGTCGCCCGTAGGCAGAATCGGCTTTTTGCTGAGCCCTCGCGCCGCGCTTGGTTCTCCGCGGGAGAACGCGCCACTCGGTTCCTATTCGGGCGCCCTTCGTCAGGCCTCGTCGATGAGTCGCAGGCGCCGCGGGTCGGGTGGGAGACCTCGCCAGATGTCGCGCTTGGTGACTTTGGGCCGGTGCTCGTCGGGGAGGTTTGCGACGAACAGCGCGAGGGTCTCGCCGCGTCTGCTCGCGGCTGGCGCGATGAGCCCTGCGAGTCCGAGCTGATGTGCGGCGGCCCCAATCGCTTGGCAGGTTGCGTAGTCGCCTACGTCCGAGAATAGCTGCGCATCGGTTAGGGAGAGTGCCGCGCGGGTCGTGCTCTCGCGAAGGTCGAGGACGTCGGGGACATCGAGCCTGCAGGTCACGATGCGCCGCTCCAAGACGCTTGCTGCGAGAGCGCCGGTGTCGTCGAGCTCGTCATCGACGAGGTGGCGGTATGCCTCGATCACGACGCTGCTGCGTGGGCGCCCGAGGTAGAGAACCGCATAGGCGCGTCGTGCGCCCCATCGTCCGCCGGCGGCGCTGGGCTTCAGCTCATCCCAGCGCAGGGAGGTATGCCGTTCGAATTTGCCTTGTACTCGGATCGAGTCGATGCGGGCGACCGCGGCGAGCAGGTCGCGCTGCCTCACATGGCCCCCGCGCTTTTGCGCTCGATGGCGTCGAGCACCTCCTCGTAGGAGCCGCTGGCGAGCATGTCCACGGGGCGGCGGCCTGCGAGGCTGCGTTTGCGGCCGTGCAACCAGATCTCGGCACCCTCGCGCGTATAGAGGTCGCGCAGGGCCTGCGTCACGTAGTGCAGCTCAAGTAGACGATCGCGGTTGCGCCCGCTCGGCGTGCTGCCGCCGGAGGTCCAGTTGCGCACCTGGCGTTCGGCGACTCCGACGAGGCGTGCGATGTCCACGGTGCTCAACCCACTATCGCGGATCTCACTGACGATACGGGCGTAAAGGGCTTCTGTATCGCTTGGAGAGGGGAAATCATCGGGGCTGGCGGGATGCGCGACGCTTGTGGTGGCCACTTGTGTCCTCCTCAAAAGGTGCGGTCAATAACCGCCTAAATTTCCTATCAGATTGCCTCCAATATAGCATCCATAATCGGCCAATCGGCATACGGCGATGGGCTCGCGCCTCGAACATCCGACGTGTCGTTACCGGGACGACAGGTCGCTCATTCGAAACTACGTACTTCTAGCGACGTATTTGGCTTGTGTGATGCGCTCAAAGCCTAGTATTGACGCCAAATGTGGGTGCTAAGCGGTACTCGCGTCGCCATGCATCGATGGCGGCATGTCCCGGCGACGAGTTCTCGAGGCGCCACATTTCCGTTCCAAAAATCGCAATCTGCGACGACGAACACCGACTTTTGGCCACCATTTTGCCCACCGCGGGCCTTTCGAGACTTCCGTGAGCAGCTCCGTGCCCGGCCAAATTTGGCTTGTATAAAAGGGAAACGGGGCATGGGCGCGGCGGGTTTCGAACCTGCGACCTCTCGCGTGTGAAGCGAGCGCTCTCCCACTGAGCTACGCGCCCTGGAGAGCCGATTCTATTCGGCTTGTCTGGTGCGGGCGTCCGGGACTCGATCCGAAGACGTCGCTCGTGCACGCCGGCAGGCGCGTGGCCCGGGACGCGGGCTTCAAGGTGGGCTCGGCGGTCGGCAGTCAGATGGAGTCGGGTTTGCCGTTTGGGCTGGTCGGGCGGGCGATGGTGGAGCTTGGTGGGTTGGACGCCGACGACGCTGCCGAGCTGTACGGCCTCGGGGATCCGTCGGCCGTACGTACAGGTTGTTTCGGTGGCTTTTGGACGTGGCCGCCGGTCGACGCCTTCGCACTCGCCCGCGTCTGCGAAGATCTGCCGTCGGCCCCCCGACGAGCGTTTCGGGCCGGCCGCCCTTTCGTCACCTTCGGTCCCACCAGAGGAGAGCCTATGTCCCGCTTTGCAACCGTGAACCTGTTGGACGTCGAGGACTCCGTCGGCGAGCGGGCTCCCGGGATCGAGGGTCGATTTGCCCGCAAGCACCTGGACTCGCGCGATCTCGGGATCAGCCACTTCCGCTATGCGGCGAACCTGCGCAGCCCGATGGCCCACAGCCACCGCGAGCAGGAGGAGGCCTACGTCGTGGTCGCCGGGTCCGGACGAGTGCTCCTCGACGACGAGGTCCACGATCTCCGCCAGTGGGACGTCGTGCGCGTGGCGCCTGATGTCGTGCGGGCCTTCGAGGCGGGTGACGACGGGCTGGAGATCATCGCCGTGGGCGGTCCCAAGCCCGCCGACGGCGATGGGGTGATGGGCTCCGCCGCCTGGCCTGACGCGCAGTAGCCCGGCGTTCGCGCTGGAGCGCTGACGCCATCGGACAGGCCGCCGTCGCGGGCCGCATCGCGGTGCGCGTTCGTCGTCAACCGCCTGCTCCCGTCCGGCTCTCCGCGGAGGAGCCCAGTACGGCTCCGGCGCGGTCCAACGCCTGCACCTGGAACCACGGCCCGGGGCTGGCTAGGGGGATCGCCGTCTCGAAGCCGGTCCGGGCTGCGGTGGTCAGCGGCGCGAGCCCGTGCTCGGTGCGCCCGGCGAGAACGCGCCAGCTCGCGACCTCGGTCGCGCCGTTCCAGCTCACGTACGCCACCCGCGCGCCACCTGCCTTCGCCGTCGCGAGCGTGACCGTTGGAGCCGATGCCGGCTGTGCCGTCCACGGAAGGCGGAACGCGCGGTAGGACTGACCGGCAGCGGATAGACGCGCTTCGAAGAGCAGCTGGCCGGTCGGCGAGTACTCGGAGAGGTACGGCTGCGCTCCCCACCCGATCATGACGTTTCCGTTCGGCAGCGTCTGCACGTTGCCCTGAGTGCCGGCCGACAGCGGAGGAGAATGGGTGTACTGGGCGGTGAGCGTCATCGTGTTCGTGCTCGGGTCGAGTTGCTCGACGATGCCGCGTGAGTACGGTTGGATCTTCGGTTCCGCGCCGTTGTCGAACACGGTGATCGTTCCGTCGGGCAGCGTGCGGGCGTCGTGCTGCCAGGCCGTGGCGGTGCCGGGACCCATCTTCACCGTGCTCTGCTTGCCGCCGATTCGAGAGAGCACCTCACCCGTTCGATCGTCGATCGTGTAGATCGTCCACGTGTTGCGTGCGGAGATCATCGTCGTGCCGTCTGGCCGCGGGTCCACGCTGTTGATGTGGAAGAAGTCGAACGGGAAGGCGGTCCTCGCGTGACCCGCGTTCGCCTTCGGATAGGCGTCCGCGATGGCGACGTGGTCGAGGGCGTGCCACTCGCGGCGCACCAGCCCTGTCTTCAGGTCGATTTCCTGGAAGACGCCGTCGGTGATCGCCCCGTCTGCCGGGCCCCCGATCGACGAGAGGTTGCAGTGGACGGGGTCGTAGGCCGTGATGAGCGCCGTCCCGGCGGAGGTGAGCTGCAGTTCATGCAGGTCCTCGTACAGTCCGTTGGCGGCGTGCACGGTTGCGACCTGCTGGTAGGCGGTGTTGTCGATGACCCCTTCGCCCTCGCCGAAGCCCTGTGGCAGGACGTGGCCTTGCCACCAGGTCAGGACCGGATGGCCCTGGTACTGCTGGACCTGCAGATCGGCGGCCGAGACGTTGCTTGGAAGCGGCTTGAACCACACGAGCTGGCCGCTGTCTTCGAAGATCATCGGACCGCCCGGGCCGTTGGCTGTGGCGTATGCGGCCACGAAGATGTCTCCGCCCGCCACGCTGCTTGTGGCTGGCCTGCTCACGTGCACGGTGGGCGCCGGCAGGTCGGGCCGGCTGTGAAACCGTTGGATCCCGGTGGGCGAGGCGGTGGCCGTGTACTTCGCGGTGCGATTCGGCAGCGGGTCCTCGTCGGCCACGGTGAAGGCGTAGGCGAACGGCCGGCTGGCGCCCGCAACGAGCAGGGTTCCCCGCACGGTGACGTGCTCGCCCGCCGAGAACGGGCGTTGCAGCACGAAGCTGGCGCCATCGCCCTGGGAGTATGCGATCAGCCGGCCCTCGTGGGGGCCGGTGCGCGACCCGGTGACGCGCACCGCGGAGATGTCCCCGGCCGGCACGCCGAGCAGGCTTATCTGCGACGTCGGCTCGGCGACCATCGTGCCCGGCAGCGGCGAGACCGACAGAGGGGTCCCCGGCAGCACAGCCGACCGGCTCAGGGTCGCCGGGGTGCACCGCGGGGAGTCGATGGACGCGCTGGCTCGTGAGGCGCGGTCCGCCGGCCGCTGCGAACGCCGCAGCGGGGCGCTCCGCGAGCCGCTTGCGACGGTCACGATGGCCAGCGCCGCAGCGGCGATCGCCAGGGCGATGGCCGCGAGACCTCGGCGCCGGTCAGGCACGATCCGAGCGTTCGACGCTGATCAGTGCAGCGCTCTGCGGATCGACGACGACGCTGACGGAGCTGCTCGAGAGCCTGGCGTGGGGCAGGACGGACATCGGCTGCCAGCGGCCGTCCGTGGACACCGGGCTGCCGCCCAGCGTGACGCCGCTCGTGGCGCTGAGCGAGGGCCCGGTGAGCCTGAGGATCGAGGCGGCGCGCGTTCCCGACGGTCGCGGCAGGTTGAACAGCAGCGGGCGCGATCCGCTGGGCTGCTCGTTGTCGATGATCACCTGCACATCGCCGTCCGGCGTGCGCCCGGCCCAGATCGCGACGTTCTGGCCGTGTGCGGCGACCGTCGCCGGGAGCGGCCGATCGCCCTCGACCTCGTGGGCGAGCAGCAACGCGTACCACTCCGGTCGCGCGGAGATCGCGCCGCTCGCGAGGTCCGCGGGGGTGAGCGCGGCGAGCGGCGAGTAGCCGGTGGGCACGGACAGGAACCCGTGGAAGTTGATCCCGACGAAGGGCGCGCGCATTGCGCGGGTGAGCAGGCCGACCGCCCACAGCGCCGCCCCGTAGGTGTCGCTCACGCCGGGCACCCCGCCGCAGGAGATGTTGTTCGTCTCGTCGATCCGTATCGGGATCCGGTGGCGACGCCACACCTGCTCGAGCATCCGCAGGGCTTCGTCCTCACGCTTCTGCACCCGCCGGCTGACGAGGAAGCGCACGGTCGGCATCGCCGCACAGCTCGTGCCGTAGAAATGGCTGGTCAGCAGGGCCGGGTGGATGGCCGTCGCCTCGTCTTCGGTCCACGGGATGTTCGCCGGCCCGCTCGCGCTGTCGGGGCCGACGATCGGCACCCCGGGGGCCGCGGCCCCTATCGCGGCGATGTAGGCGGCGACTTCCCCGTAGTAGGTCGAGAACAGGTAGGGCGCGCTCTGCAGATGATCGATCACGAAAGCCGTCGGCTCGTTGCCGATCTCGATCCCCTCGAGCGAGTGACCTAGAGCGGCCGCCGCCACGCGCGCCTCGTCCGCGGCGGCCGCGGGATCGAAGTGGCCGAGGTTGACGGTCAGCAGCACCCGCCAGCCTGTGGCACGGGCGAGCGCGCCGAGGTTGCGAAGGTCCTGAGGCACGAGCGCCGCGCTGGCCCACGAGGGCAGGGGCGCGCTCGCTGGATCGAGCCACGCCACCTGCGTGTCCGCCGTCACTCCCCCGAAGCGAAGGACGCCGGCGCCGAGCGAGCGCAGCAGCGCGACGAGATCCCCGGTGTGCGCGAGCGACGCCACCTGCGGCAGGTACTTGACCTCGTAGGAGAGGCCGAGGAAGTCCTTCGCCACAGGCGGCCCGGGCGCGCTTTCGTCGAGCGACACCTGCACGGCTCCCGCCTTGCTCGGCGCGGCGCCTTCGCTCGCCATCGACGCCGGGGCGAGGACGGCCGTGAGCAGGTACGCGACCAGCACCGCCGCCAGGACGCACGCCCCACGGCGGGAAGTCGACCATGCCGCGCGCGATGGCCGGCGGGCGCTCACTCGAGCCACATCCCGGAGGCCACCGGAACCTGCACCAGCCGCGGGCCGTCCTCGACGGCGATCGCCTGGCGCAGCGCCTCGGCGAGCTCCTCGCGCGTGCCCACTTCCCTCGCCGGCACGCCGTACGCGCGGGCGACGGCGGCGACGTCGAGACCGCGCAGGTCGAGGCCGGGCGCGCCGGTGACGTGCTCGAGCTCGGCGAACCACTTGAGGATCATGTACTCCTGGTTGCGCAGAACGAGGAAGGTCACCGGCACGTTGTACGTGGCGGCCGTCCACAGGGCTGTGATCCCGTACTGGGCGGACCCCTCGCCGAGCACGCACACGACGGGGCGCTCCGGCTGGGCGAGCTGCACGCCGACGGCGGCGGCGATGCCGAAGCCGAGACCGCCGCTGGAGCTGAAGTAGTAGCTGCCCGGCCGGGACAGGCGCAGCCGGTTGCGCAGCGCGAGCGTGCTGGAGGGCGCCTCCAGCACCGCGACCCCGTCCTGCGGCCAGGCGTCGGCGAGCGCGGCCATCGCGGCGGAGCCGCTCAACGGGTCGCCGTCGGCCGGCTCGGTCGGCTGCGGGCGCGGCGGCGGCTGCCGGCGCGCGGACTCCTCGACGAGCCCGACCAAGCGCTCGAGCGCGACCGCGACGTCGCCGACGATCGCCTCTCCCATGGGCGCGCGTGCGGCCTCGCCGGGATCGCTGGTGAGCTGCACGAGCCTCGCGCCCGCGGGCAGCAGCGGGCCGGGTATGTAGGGGTAGTAGGGGAACACGCCGGAGCCGACCACCAGCACGAGGTCGTGGCCGTCGAGCGTCTGCGAGAGCGCGCCGATGGCGGGCGGCAGGACGCCCTGGAAGTTGCCGTGGCTCTCGGGGAAGCCGATCCGCCCGCCGCCGGTGGCGGGCGTGGCCCATACCGGCAGCCGCTGCTTCTCGACGAGCGTCACGGCGGCGTCCCATCCGCCGCTGGCGTCGATGTCCGGGCCGGCCACCAGCACGGGGCTGGCCGCCTGTTCGATCGCGCCGGCAAGCGGCTCGAGCGCGCGGGGGTCGGCTGCCGCTCGCCCGCTGACGGTGCGCGCGAGGACGCTCGCGGCGATGTCCGGGTCGGCCTCCGCCTGCCAGTCGTCCATCGGGATCGACACGAACGCCGGTCCCCTGGGGGGCAGCGAGGCGTGGTGGATGGCGCGGGCGAGCGCCAGCGGCACGTCCTGGGCGCGGGCCGGCTCGTGGCTCCACTTCACGTACGGCTGCGGGCCGAGAATCGCGTCGCGGTTGGTGAGATTGGCCTCCATGACGATGTGCGGGCGCACCTGCTGGCCGGCGGTGACCAGCAGCGGCGCCTTGTTGGCCTGTGCGTTGAACAGGCCGCCGACCGCGTTGCCGACGCCGGGGGCGGTGTGGAGGTTGACGTGGGTGACGCGGCCGCAGGCCTGGGCGAAGCCGTCGGCCATGCCGACGACCACCAGCTCCTGCAGGGCGAGGACGTAGGCGAAGTCCTCGGGGAAGTCCGTGAGCATCGGCAGCTCGGTCGAGCCGGGGTTGCCGAAGATGGTGGTCATCCCGTGCGAGCGGAACAACTCGAAGGAGGCTTCCCGGACGGTGCTCATCTGGCTGGCGATCCTATGCGCTCCCGCGCACCGGCAGGCGCCCGCTCATGACCCCAGTTTGACCACCGCGTGGGGGTACAGCCGGAAGTCGGGCTCCGAGTAGACGTCGGCGAGCGTGTCGATTTCGGCGAGCGTGAGGGTGGCGCCGAACGCGGGGGCTCCTTCGAGCTCCTCCCAGCCTTTGCGCATCTGCTTGCCGATCTGCGCGAGCGTGAAGTGGGCGTCGTAGACGCTCTCGATGTAGAGGGCGACGTTCGCGCGGGCGAAGCGCGCGGCCGCCGGCGAGCCGTGTTCGATCTGTTCGAGGGCTGCGCCGATCAGCTTCCAGCCGCGCGTGGCGAGGATCACGAACGAGCGAAATTCGCCCGCCAGCCCGGAGGCGGGCCCGCTGAGCGCATGGGAGGTGCGTTCCTGGAGGATCTCCGGGAGCGTGAGCGCGCTCGCGCGTTCACCGGCCGTGTCGATCGCGCTGCGAGTGCCCGCGCCGATGTGGGCCGGCAGGCCGTCGATGACGTCCGGCCACGCGAGCTTGGTGGCTGCCGCCTCGCTGTGCACGGCCGGCTCGACGGCGGTGAGCGCTCGGTAGACATCGATGAGGTCGGCGCGCTCGAGGGCCCGCGCCTGTGGCGTGGAGGCGTGGCTGGCGCCGCAGCCGGCGATGGCGAGCGCGGCGATACCCGCTGCGAGCAGCGCCGCCGGGCGGCTGATGGCCGTGCGCAGGCTCGCGCGGCGAGCGGCCGTGCACGGACGGCCGCCTCGCCATGTCCTCGCGCGCGCGATCGCCGTCGGCTCGCCTACACGGCCAGCAGGTCGACCACGAACACGAGCGGCGCGTTCGCTGGGATGTTCGGCGGCGAGCCTTTGGCGCCGTAGCCGAGCGACGCGGGGATGATCAGCTCGCGCCGTCCGCCCACCTTCATGCCGACTATGCCTTTGCCGAAGCCCGGGATGAGTCCGCTGAGAGCGAACGTGGATGGTTCTTTGTGTGCAAAGGTGTTTTCGAACTGCTTGCCGCTGGCGTACAGGACGCCGACGTCGTTGACCGTGACGGTGTCGCCGGCCTTCGCTTCGGCGCCGGTGCCGGCGATCAGTTCCCTGGTTTCGAGCTTGGTGGGTGCGGGTCCGGTGGGCACCGTGACCTTCGGTTCTTTGGACAGCGGCCCGCTGGTCGGCGTTTTCGCGCTGCCCGTGCTGGACGAGGACGTTTTTTCGCTCGATTTTTCGCCGGCCTTGATCAGCGCGTTGTCGGCGGTGTTCTCGTTGCCGACGGTGATCGTGCTCGAGCCGCCCGAGCCACAGCCGGCGAACGCCACCGCGGCGAGCAGGGCTGCGGCTGCGACGAGCGCGCGCGAGCGCCCGACGCCGCTGTCGGTGGCTGTGCGCTCGGCGCGGGAGCGGATGCTGGAGTGGAGGGTCTTGAAGTTGGTCACGGTCGCGCAGCCTAGCGGAACTGCTGGGCCCGTGGTGCGTTACGATCGAAGGTGGACCGTGCTAGGCGGGGAGGTAGCGGTGCCCTGAATCCGCAATCCGCTCTAGCGGGGCTGAATTCCCTTCCGAGGGGTTCGGACCCCGGTCGCTCCGTCGCCCGGGGCGTCGATGGTTCGGGTCCCGCGCGGTGCCGGCTCGCGAACCAGGTCAGGTCCGGAAGGAAGCAGCCTTAAGCGATGTCCGTCAGGCGCAGCGGGAGCTCCCGGGCCGGAGCCGTGGGCGACGACAGGCGCCGGGCGTCGCGGGCCTCGACGGGGGGTGCACGGTCCAACAACCACGGTCTAACCATGGTGATACGGTGCGCGGAAGAGGAGAACGCCCGCACGCCCGACCCGTGCTAGGCGCAGCGCTCGAAGATCAGCCACGAGCGGTTGGTGGCGGACTCGCTGAACCCGGGCGGCACGGACACCGGCTCGACGGGGTCGTGCGAGTTCAGGAAGTAGTCTTCTTCGACCTGCTTGCTGGCGGGATCGACGTAGACGCCGGTGGCGATGTGGCCGCTCTGCAGGCTGACGATGTTGCGTGGACTGGTCTTCAGATAGAGGGCGAGCAGCGGCACGGGCGCGTGGTTGGGCACGCCGACCGGTCCGCAGCGCAGGTTGACCGCGTGGTCGTGGACGAGTGCGAGCAGGTCGTCTTCGATCGCGTTCTCGCGTGAGAGCGCGCCCATTTGCGAGTGGACGGCGTGGACCTGCGAGGGGATGTAGGCGAGCAGCGCGACGAGCACGAGCGCGCCGGCGGCCATCCACCAGCGCCGCCGCGGGTCGCCGCGTGGCAGGTGCGTCCAGCCGAAGACGCCGGCCCCGCAGAAGATGCAGAGGATGGCGGCGGCGAGGAACGCGTAGCGAGTGTTGATCGGCAGGCCGACGGAGGCGAAGGCGGCGAAGACGACGACGGCGAGCACGCCGGCGCCGGCGCCCGGCAGCGCGCGCCCGCGCAGCCACGACAGCGACAGCACGCCGCCGAGCGCAGCCCCGACGAGCACGGGCGGGCGCAGGATCTCGCCGATGCGCCGGGGAATGTACTCGGGCACGTTGGCGATGCCGGTGACGCGGTCGAGCGTGGAGGCGGTGTGGCGGGTGTTCGTCAGCGACCACAGCGGGTCGCCGGTGATGGCCAGGTCGCTGAGCACCCAGACGATCGGCGCGACGGCGGCGAGCGCGGTCAGCCGCACGAGCTCGCCTCGCGGGAGCCCTCGCCCGAACGGCCCCCGCGTGTGCCCCGGCAGGGGCAGCAGATCCATCAGGTAGAGCCAGTACAGGCCCGAGAACGCCCACGCCTCCGGCCGCAGGAGCCCGGCGAGGGCGAGCAGCGCGAGCACGGGCGCCCCGGCGCGCCGCCGGCGGGACTCGACGAGCAGCGCCGAGAGCACCAGCAGCAGGTAGGGCAGGTCGATGTAGGCGCGCACGCCGTCGGAGAGCACGGGGACCCGCGTGAGGAAGATCAGCGCCGCGAGCGCGCCGGCGGCTCGTGAGAACCAGTGGGCGGCGAGCCGGTAGATGACCCATCCGCAGCCGGACAGCGCGAGGAAGCCGATGGCGACGGTGACGCGTTCGACGCCGCGCGGACCGAGCGGCGAGAGCACCAGCCCGAGCGCCTCGAACAGCGGATGGGGGGTGGGGGCGATGGGGACGTCGTAGGCGGGGGCGCTCCCGCGGGAGAGCTGTCCTCCCCAGGCGAGCGCGTAGAGCGTGTCGTAGTTGGCGAAGCCGACGCCGGCGATGGAGCGCAGGAGCACCGCTCCGAGGGCGACCGCACCCCCTGCGGCGGCACCCTCCTTGACGGAGGACAGGCAGGCGGGGAGGCCCGCCCGGCGCTTGAGGGAAGCGAGGTCGACGGACGCGGGCACGGGCGCGGACGCTATCCGGTCGTGGGTAGACTCAGGCGAGCGGTGTCGAGCACGGAGCAGCCACTCAACCAGCAGCGTTCGCTGTACCGCAGGCACCGTCCGCGCACGTTCGCGGAGGTGGTCGGCCAGGAGCCGGTGGTGCGGACGCTGCGCAACGCCGTGGAGCGCGACAAGGTCCACCACGCGTACCTGTTCGTCGGCTCGCGCGGGACGGGGAAGACGTCGATGGCGAAGATCCTGGCGGCGTGCCTGAACTGCGAGCGGAATCCGACCCACCCACCCCCAACCCACCCGACGGTGGACCCGTGCGGGGTGTGCGATTCGTGCGTGTCGATCGCGCGGGCGACGTCGCTGGACGTGATCGAGATGGACGCCGCGTCGAACAACTCGGTGGACGACATCCGCGAGCTGCGCGAGAGCGTGGCGTACGCGCCGGTGAGCGGGCGGCGGAAGGTGTACATCCTGGACGAGGCTCACATGCTCTCGACGGCGGCGTGGAACGCGTTCCTGAAGACGCTGGAGGAGCCGCCGCCGAACACGGTGTTCGTGCTGGCGACGACGGAGGCGGGCAAGGTGCCGGCGACGGTCGTGGACCGCTGCCACCGCTTCGACTTCCAGCGCCCGACGGTGGAGCAGATCGCGGACGTGGTGCGCAGGGCGGCGGCGGCGGACTCGATCGAGATCCCGCCGGCGGCGGTGGCGGCGCTGGCGCGGGCGGCGACGGGCAGCTTCCGCGATGCGCTGGGCACGCTCGAGCAGCTGGTGACCTACAGCGGCCAGGAGATCGCCCTGGAGGACGTGCTGGCGGTGCTTGGGGTGGCGGACGCGAGCCTGCTGGAGTCGACGGTGGACGCGGTGGCGGCCGGCGATGCGGCGCGCGCGCTGCGAACGCTGGAGGAGTGCTCGCGGCAGGGCCGGGACGCGGGCGCGTTCGCGTCGGACCTGGAGGTGCGCGCGCGCGAGCTGCTGGTGGTGCAGGTGCTGGGCGAGCTGCCGGCCGAGCTGTCGCTGACGCCGGAGGCCGACGCGGCGCTCGCCGCCCAGGCCGAGCGCGTGGAGCACGCGACGGTGGTGCGGCTGCTGGAGCTGCTGGGCGAGGCGATGGAGGCGGTGCGCGCGGGCGCGGACGCACGTACCCGCCTGGAGCTGGCGCTGGTGAAGGCCGCGACGCCCCGCGCGGACGGCTCGATGCGCGCGCTGCTGGCGCGGATCGAACGGCTGGAGCGCGGTGGTGGCCCGTCGCTCCCGGCAGGTTCCTCGGCCGCGGACGACGAGGCGGAGGAAGACGTCTATGAAGGGCCGCCACAGGCGGCCGGGGGCGGGGTTGCGGGCGGCGAGGACGCCGCGGACCGCGCGGCGACAGCGCTCGCCCACGATCTCGAGTCGTTGCTCGCGCTGTGGCAGGCGGTGGTGGACCTAGTGCGCAGCGAGAACGCTCGCCTGGGCGCGGCGATCGAGACGGCGCGTCCGGTGGAGGTCGAGGGCGCGGAGCTGACGCTGGCTTTTGGCTCGTCGTTCCTGAAGAAGCAGGCGGAGGGGCCGACCGATCGAGCGATCGTCGGCGAGGCGCTGCGGGTCGTCACGGGCTCGCGCTGGCGGCTGGCGTACGAGCTGCGCGAGGACCTGCCGGCACAGGACGACGACGCGCAGGCGGAGACCTCGGAGGAGCAGTGGGTCGCGCGCTTCATGCGGGAGCTCGACGCGGAGGAGCTGGGCGCGGAGGAGGTCCGCAGCGCCGAGGGGGCGATGGGCAGCCCGGTCGACCCGGCCGGCGCAACCCGGTTGACGCGGTCGGCCGGCGAGGAGGCCGTCACCAGCAACGAGAAAGGCGCGTGATGCCCAAGCAGCCGCGGATGCCGAACATGCAGCAGATGATGGCCCAGGTGCAGAAGATGCAGAAGGACATGGAGATCGCGCAGGAGGAGCTGCGCAGCGAGCTGGTGGAGGCGTCGGCGGGCGGGGGGATGGTGACGGTGAAGGTCAGCGGCGACCTGCAGGTGAGGGAGGTCAGGATCGACCCCGACGCGGTGGACCCGCAGGACGTGGAGATCCTGGCGGACATGGTGCTGGCGGCCGTGAACGAGGGGTTGCGGATGGCCCAGGAGCTGGCGGAGCGCAAGCTGGGCGGCGCGACCGCGGGCCTGGACCTGGGCGGCCTGGGCGGGCTGGGCCTGCCGGGCCTGTGAGCCGGACGATGGACGCGTCTCGTGGGCGGCGGGGGCCGGGTGAGGGGCTGTGAGCGGCTCGTACGCGCCGCCCGTGCAGAGGCTGGTGACGGAGCTGTCGAAGCTGCCGGGTATCGGCAGCCGCACGGCGCAGCGTCTGGCGTTCCACATCCTGCGCGCCTCCGGCGAGGACGCGAACGCGCTGGCGCAGGCGATCGTGGAGGTGAAGGAGAAGATCAGGCTGTGCGAGGTGTGCTTCAACCTGACGGACGAGGTCCGCTGTCGAATCTGCGAGGACCCGCGGCGCGATCGCGGGCTGATCTGCGTGGTGGAGGAGCCGAGCGACGTGATCCCGATGGAGCGCACGCACGAGTATCACGGCGTCTATCACGTGCTGGGGGGCGCGCTGTCGCCGATCGACGGCGTCGACCCGGAGGACCTGAAGATCGCCGAGCTGCTCGCGCGGATCGCGCCACGCGCGGGCGCTGATGAGAGCCCGCCCGCCCGCCCGCCCGCCGGGGCGAGCACGAGCTCGGACGGCGGCGGCGAGGCGGCGCAGGGCGCGGTGCGGGAGATCGTGCTCGCGACTAACCCCACCACCACCGGCGAGGCGACCGCGCTGCACGTGGCCGAGGAGCTGCGCGCGCGCGCCCCGGAGGTGACGGTGACGCGCCTGGCCAGCGGGCTGCCGGTGGGCTCGGATCTGGAGTACGCGGACGAGCTGACGCTGGGCAAGGCGCTGGCGGGTCGCAGGGCGTTGTAAACGCGACCGCGACCGTTGTCCAAATCAGTTTTGACATGTGACCCATTGAACTTCGGGCGGCGATCCGCTGGGATGATGAGATAACACCGGGCGTACAGACCCGGGGCGCCGAACGTGAGCTGTGCCCACAGGGCACTGGCCCAGGAGCAGACGAGCTATGGACAGCAGGCTGATGGAGCGCCAGGCGATCACGCGAGAGGAGCGTCGATCGGCTCTCGCACGCCGTCTCGGCCCGCCTGACCCGCTCGGCCTGGGCGTGCCGATGGCCGAGGAGCGGGGCCCGGCCGCGAGCAGGTTGCGCGACGCGACGTTTCGCAGGGTGCTGGTGGTCGCCGACGTCACGGCGATCGTGTGCGCGTTCGTGTTGACGGTGACGTTGTCCTCGCGCCCGCTGCAGCTGACGTGGGTGGGGGCGCTCGCGCTGCCGATGTTCCTGGTGGGCGCGAAGCTGCTGGGGCTGTACGACCGCGACGAGGCGCTGCTGCGCAAGACGACCCTCGACGAGGCGCCGAGGCTGCTTCAGCTCGCGAGCCTGTGCGCGCTGGTCGCGTGGCTGACGGGGGCGCTGGTCGTCACCAGCCCGCTCGATCGCCACGAGGCGCTGTTCCTGTGGCTGGCCCTGGTGCTCCTGCTGATGACCACGCGGAGCATCGGGCGGGCGATCGCGCTGCGGGTGGCGCCCGCCGAGCGCTGCCTGCTGATCGGCGACGAGACCGCGTTGAGGACGATCCGCGTGAAGCTGAGCGGCCACAGCGGGGTGAACGCGAAGCTGGTCGCGCACCTCGACCTCGACAAGATCGCGCCGTGGTCGACGGACGCGCGGTCGGCGTCGAAGCTGGCGGAGATCAGCGAGCTCGCGCGCACGCTGGACGTCCACAGGGCGATCGTCGCGCCGTACAGCGCCGACGCGGGTGAGGTGCTCGACCTCGTACGCACGCTGAAGGCGGTCGGGGTGAGGGTCAGCGTGCTTCCGCGCGTGCTCGAGGTGATCGGCTCGTCGGTCGAGTTCGACGACCTGCACGGCATCACCCTGATGGGCGTCAGGCGCTTTGAACTGACGCGCTCCTCGGCGGCGGTCAAGCGCGCATTCGACCTCGCGTGCGCCTCGATCGGCTTGCTGGCGACGCTGCCGCTGATGGCGGTGGTGGCGGTGGCGATCAAGCTCGACAGCCGCGGACCCGTGTTCTTCTGCCAGCTGCGCGTGGGGCGCCACGGCGCGCGCTTTCGGATCTACAAGTTCCGCACGATGGTCCGCGATGCGGAGGCGCTGAAGGACTCGCTTCGCCACCGCAACCAAGCCCAGGAGGGGCTGTTCAAGATCGTCGACGATCCCCGGGTCACACGGGTGGGACGCCTCCTGCGCAGGGTCGCGCTCGACGAGATGCCGCAGCTGTTGAACATCCTCAAAGGCGAGATGAGCCTCGTCGGCCCGCGCCCGCTGATCGTCGAGGAGGACATGCGCGTGGAGGGTTGGCACCGCCGCCGCCTCGAGCTGACCCCGGGCATGACCGGCCACTGGCAGATCCTCGGCCCGGCGCGCGTACCGCTGGCGGAGATGGTCGCGATCGACTACCTCTACGTGGCCACGTGGTCGCTGTGGACGGACGCGAAGATCCTGCTGCGGACGATCCCCTACGTGGTGGAACGCCGCGGGTTGTAGCGGACCCGCGGGCGGAGGGCAGCGGGCGGGCAATATCCTGGGTTCCCGTGAACCCCGTGATCGTGATGAAGTTCGGCGGCACCTCCGTGGCCGATGCCGAGCGCATCAAGCGCGCGGCGCGGCGGATCGTCGACAGGCGCGAGGAGGGCCAGCGCGTGGTGGCGGTGCTGTCGGCTCGGGGGAAGACGACCGACGAGCTGATCGCGATGGCGGAGGAGGTCTCGACGGCGCCGGACCCGCGGGAGATGGACATGCTGCTGTCCTCGGGGGAGCGGATCTCGTGCGCGCTGTGCGCGATGGCGATCAACGACCTCGGCCACCGGGCGATCTCGTTGACCGGCTCGCAGGCGGGGATCGTGACCGACGAGTCGCACACGAAGGCGCTGATCCTGGACGTGCGCGCCGATCGCATCCGGGCGGCCCTGGACGAGGAACACATCGTGCTGGTGGCCGGCTTCCAGGGCGTGTCGGCGAACGCGAGGAACGTGACGACGCTCGGGCGGGGCGGCTCGGACACCAGCGCGGTGGCGGTCGCGGCGGCGCTCGGCGCGGAGGTTTGCGAAATCTACACCGACGTGGCGGGCGTGTACTCGGCGGACCCGCGGATCGTGCCGGACGCGCGCAAGCTCGATACCGTTTCGTTCGAGGAGATGCTGGAGATGGCGGCGTCGGGCGCGGGCGTGTTGCAGCTGCGCTCGGTGGAGTACGCGCGAAACCACGGCGTGCGCATCCACTGCCGCTCGTCGTTCGACGATCGTCCCGGTACGGTGGTCGTGCCGGAAGGAGAGATGATGGAGCAGCCCCTGATAACAGCAGTCACCCACTCCAACTCCGAGGCGATGGTCACGCTGATGGGCGTCCGGCACACGCCCGGCGTGGCCGCGAGCCTGTTCGGGGCGCTGGCCGAGGCGAACGTGAACGTGGACATGATCGACCAGAACCTGCCCGCCTCCGCGGGCGGCCTTGCGGAGATCTCGTTCACGATGCCGCGGGCGGACCTGCGCGCGGCGCGCGCGGCGCTCGAGCCGCTGGCCGGGGATGCCTACTCGGAGCTGATCGCGCGCGAGGAGATCGGGATGGTCTCGATCGTGGGCGCCGGCATGCGCTCGCACCCCGGTGTGGCGGCGAAGGTGTTCGAGGTGCTCGCCGCCGAGGGGCTGAACATCGAGATGATCTCGACGTCGCCGATCAAGATCTCCTGTGTGATCCCTCCCGATCGAGTGGGGTCGGTGGTGCGCGCGCTGCACAGCGCGTTCGAGCTCGCGGGCGAGGGCACGATCCTCGAGGAGGAGCCGTTCAGGGCCTCAGCCGTCGAGTGAGCGCTGGAGGGCCTCGAGCACGCGCACGACGCGCAGCCCGCTGAGGCCGTCCGAGCGGGGCGTGGCGCCCGTGCGGACGCAGTCGATGAAGTGCTCGCACTCCACACGCAGCGGCTCCACGTTGGCGATCCGCGGCGAGAAGGTGTCGCCGGAGCGGGTGATGTACTCGCCCCACGAGCGCGTGTCCTCGTCGAAGCCCTTGTCGTAGATGGTGAGCTTGCCCTCGATGAGCATGTCGTCGAATGTGGCCATCCGCTGCGCGCCGACGACCGTGATGCGCCGCTCCTTGTGCGGGTCCAGCCACGACAGGTGCAGGTGCGCGACCACTCCGGAGGCAAAGCGCAGGTAGCAGAAGACCACGTCCTGGACACCCTCGCGCACGAACGAGGCGCCGCGGGCCTCGCAGTGGGTGGGTTCGTCGTCGATCAGGTGCAGGGCGACGGACACGTCGTGGGCGCCGAGGCTCCAGAGGGCGTTCTCGTCGGCTCTCAGCTTCCCGAGGTTCAGGCGGTTGCCGTACAGGTAGTAGAGCGCGCCGAGCTCGCCGCTCGAGACCAGCTGCTTCAGGCGCGCCACCGCGGGGTGGTACTCGAGCAGGTGGCCCACCATCAGCACTCGCCCCGCCCGCTCGGCCGCCTCGACCGCCCGTTCGGCCTCCGCGCTGGTGGTGGCGAGCGGCTTCTCCACGAAGCAGTGCTTGCCGGCCTGCGCCACCGCGATCGCCAGCCGGGCGTGCGAGGGAACGGGCGTGGCGAGCACGATCGCGTCGAGCTCGTCGTCGCCCAGCAGGTCGTCGAGCGCGGCGGTGGCGCGGGCGCTCGGGAACGCCGGCTCGAGCCGCCGGCGCGTGTCCTCGTCGACGTCGCACAGCCACGCCAGCTCGCAGCCGGGTATGGCGGCTAGGTTGCGAGCGAGGTTCGGGCCCCAGTAGCCCAGGCCGACGACGCCCACGCGCACCGGCTCGGCGGCGTCGCCGCTCACGCGAGTGGTCTCGGCGGAAGGCTCATGCCGTCACAGTCTTGCGTCCGAGGCGGCCGGAGGACGTCCGGTCGAGCGCGCTGTGGGCCTCTGCCCATCTGGCCGGTGGGTCGCGCACCGTCGAGCGCGAGACGCGCCCTTGGGCCTTTCCGGGTCGATCAGCCGGCCTTGGCGGCTGGCAGCCTGATGCGGGCAGGGGCCGTCCCCAGCCGCGCCAGCGCCCCGGCCGCGGACGCATCGCTCGCCTGTGCGGCGCTGCTCGAGAACGGCGGAACCGGCTGCGGCGAGGGCGCACAGGTCTTGTCCCACAGAGCCCCGGGGATGCGAGCAGGCAGCGCCCCCGTTTCCAGGTATTTGGCGATGGTGCCGTCGACGCAGAGGTTGCCCGAGAGCGAGTTCGCGTGGCTGGTCCCGCCGGGCTCTGCCACGAGCACCGAGCTCGGGAACAGCTGGCGCGTGACGAGGCTGCCTTCGAAGGGAGTCGCGCCGTCGAGCGTTTCGTCGATCAGCAGGGCGCTCTTGACGCCGTCTCCGTTCACGGCGACCCGCTGTTGCGCCGGGGCCGGCCAGTAGATGCAGGGGGCGTTGAACCACGTGTTGCCCCACGCCTCCAGCGGCGCGGTGCGGAAGATGGCCCACGTGTCAGCTTCCCAGATGCTCCAGTCGGTCGGCCATTGGGAATCGGTGCAGAGCGACCGACAGGTAGACGGCGAGCTCGTTGTCGTCGCCGGGCTCGTCGACCGTTTCGTAGAGGTCGACCAGTTCTTCGGCCGCCGGCGCGTTGTGTTCGTTGACCCAGTTGGAGAACGCCTGCGCCCACGGCACCCAGGTCTCCTGGTAGTAGGCGGGGAACAGGAAGATGTCGGTCCACTCGTCGGGCCCGACCTCTCCGTCCGCCGGTTCGGATTCCAGCTGATGCTCGGTCGCATAGAACTGATGCTGGACGGCCGCCTCGGTCGCGCCGAGGTGGTACACGCTGTTGTACTTGGCCAACCACGCGAACCAGATGTTCTCGTTGCGGTTGAACGGGGGGTCCTGGTCGAGGTTGAAGTCTTCATAGCCATCCCGCAGCGGGTCGACGTTGCTGTCGAGGATCAGCCGCCGCACGTGGCTCGGGAACAGCGTCGCGTAGACCTGACCGAGGTCCGTGCCCCAGGAGAAGCCGTAGTAGGTGATCTGCGACTGGCCGAGCGCCTTGCGGATGCTGTCCAGATCCATGGCGTTGTCACGCGTGGTCATGTTCTGCAGGAGCTGCGCCTGCATTGGGCTCTGCGGCCCCGCAGTCGTGTGCGTAGCGCCGCGAGCGCGACAGCCACGTGTCGAGCAGCTGATGGTCGTAGGGCACGTAGCTCGGCCTGTCGGGTCCCTCGTAGTTCGGTTCGCAGCTGATCGCCGGGATGCTCGCTCCGACGCCGCGGGGATCGAACCCGATCCAGTCGTAGTCGTCCGCAGCCCCCGTGAAGCCCTCCTGCTGCAGGACCGGGATCAGGTAGGTGTTGAGGTTGAGGCCTTCGCCGCCCGGACCGCCGGGGTTGGTCACGATCACGCCCTGGTAGTCGCGCGAGGTGTGCTCGATGCGCGAGACGGCGAGCTCGATCTGCGCGCCGGTGGGGTCGGAGTAGTTCAGCGGCACCGCCACGTAGCCGCATTGCGCGCCCGCTTCCTGAAGCGCCGGTTCCGAGCAGGATTCCCAGTTGATGGCGGCCGATGCCGAGTCGGTGAACGCCCCCGCGAGCAGGGCTGCCATCGCGCCGGCAACGGCGAGGCCGGAAACGATTCGGTGCACAATCACTCCTTGATCCGGCGGCCGGGGAATCGTGTGTCTGCCGCCGCGATTATGTCAAGCCCAGAGCCGGCGTGCAAGGCCGCGCACGCCACCTGGTATTGATGCAGCATGACCGCGGCCGACGAAGCCCGCTCGACAATCCGGCGTACGCGTCGCTGTGCGGCCCGCACGCACGGCTCGCGCAGGTGCGCGGGCGCGCGCGCCGGTATCCGGCCGACGTGGCTCCGTTCCTCGCTCTGCCCTCGCCGCCGTCGGCACAGGACTGGCGGGACGCCGCCGGTCTCGTCGCACCGGGAACCTACGTGGCCGGCCAGTACGACGGCGCCGAGCTGCCCGACGGCTGGCGGGAGGTTCAGGCCTTCGATCTGGTGCAGATGGTCGAGGAGCGGGTCACCGGGGTCGACTGCGCGGAGGCGATCGCGCTCGGCGCCACCGATGTCCCCGAGATGCTGGAGCTCGTCGCCGAGACCGAGCCGGGGCCGTTCCTGACGAGGACCATCGAGCTTGGCGACTACCTGGGCATCCGGCGCGACGGGGCGCTCGTCGCGATGGCCGGCGAGCGGTTTCACCTGGACGGCTGGACCGAGATCAGCGCCGTCTGCACCAAGCCGGACCATCGTGGCCTGGGGCTGGCCTCTCGGCTCATGGGCGCGTTGATCGCGGGCATCCAGCGGCGCTCAGAACGCGCGTTCCTGCACGCCATGAGCACCAACACGGGGGCGATCCGGCTCTACGAGGCGCTCGGCTTTCGCGTTCGCCAACACGCGACGCTCACCGTCGTGACGCGCGAACCGCTCCCGGGCGCCCATACATAGGCGCGTCACGAAGCCGCGGGCGGATGCAGCTCCGCTAGGGCTTCCCGCCCCCGGGAAGTGTCGCCTGCCCGAGTGACACGGTCCCGATGATCACCTTTTCGGGGGGACCCGCCGTCAGGGGACCTGGACGCTTCTGATAGCTGACCTGGAACTTCTCGGTCGAGGCGCAGGACGGCGCGTAGACGAACCGCCCGAGCGAGTCGGTCTTCACCAGTTCGTGAGCCTTGACGTCGCGTTCCAGCGACCAGGCCGTTTCGACGCGGCCGCCGATCTTGCATCTGGCGATGCCCTCGATGTCATATTCGCTGCCGGCCGAGCTCACGGCATAGGGGGCCGTGAACTCGACCTGGCCCTTGTAGCAGGGGAACTTCAGGAAGGCGGCGTTGCAGGCCGCGTGCGACTGCGCCAGCAGCGTCAGGTGCACGGGCTCGTCCAGGCGCCGGACGCGAGGGTGGCGAGCGCACGCTGATCTTGCGCATCGGGCAGGACCTGGTGACCGGGGCGCCGACGCCCTGCGAGCACAGCCGGCCTCCAAAGCGGAACGTCGCCGCGGCGATCATCCCGGGTAGCCCCGGGCGGTCTGCCAGCCCCACGTCGACCGAGCCGGGCTCCGCCGTGCCTGAGATCGAGCCTCCGATCGTGTCCTCGCTCTTGATGTAGCCGGCCGGTTCGACGATCAGGAATCCGCCGTCGGGCCGGCTGACGGGGATCGTCCGCATGCCCGTGGGTGTCTTGTAGGTGACGCTGACGGCGTGCGGGCCGAGCACCCCGTAGGCGAGGGCGCGCAGGTCGCCGACAGGCGGCACCCCTGTCGGGTGGAGCGCTTCGCCGGGGTGCTTCGGCGGCGGCCCGCTGGACTCCGCGGGCAGCAGGCGCACGCCGCTGCGGTCCGCGTTGAGGTCTTCGAAGATCACCGTCTGCCCGTCGGGGATGCATTCGACCTGGTCGGCCGAGCCGCCGTAGCCGGGCGGCAGCACGGTCGCGGGCAGCGCGTGGAAGCGCCCGTCGTCGCCGAAGGCGCTGTCCAGCCCGAGCTCGCCGAGCTGGGCGCCGTCGACGCGGCCGACCTGCAGGCAGAGCTGGCCGCGGGTCGTGTGCTCGATCCGCATCCCCCAGGGCAAGCCGCCGTCGGGATCTGCCGCGAGCAGCGCGATATGAGCCGACGCGCCGGCCACGGGCAGGCCGTTTCCGGCCGCCGCGTTCGGCGGGACTTCCGGCTTGACGGGGCTGCCGCTCAACAGGCCGGTGGCGGCCAGCGCGACGGCGCCGGCGCCCAGGACGAGGGCGGCTGCCACCGAGAGGGCGTGCAGGCGGTTGGAGAACCAGCTCCGGCGGCGCTCAGGCGCGCCCGCGTCCTGGCGCTCTGCCGCCGCGGCCAGCTCGCTGCCGAGGATCTCGTATGGGTCTCTCATGCGCTCTCCCTCACTTCTCGTCTGAGCGTCGCGAGTCCGCGCGAGACACGCTTGCGGACCACCTGCTCGGAGCACCCGATGCCGGCCGCGATCGCGGCGTAGGGCTCCTCCTCGAGGACGCGTTTTTCGATTGCCTGGCGCTGCTCGTCGGGAAGTCTTGCCAACGACCGCTCGAGCTCGGAGGCGCTGTCGCGCTCCAGGAGCTCGAGCTCCTGCTGCTCGAAGGAGATCCGCTCCATGCCGAGGCGGCGCCGGGAGGCGTCGTCGACCCGCCCGCGGCGGGCCGCGTCGAGCAGCAGGTGCCGGGCGATCCCGATCAGCCACCCGACCGCGGGGCCGCGATCTCCGTCGAACTGCTCGCGGCGCTCCAGCGCACGGGCGAAGGTCTCGGCGACGAGATCCAGCACGAGCTCGGGGTGCCCGCCGAGGCGCCGGCGCAGATATCCGCGGATCAGCGGATGGCGGCGCTCGTACAGCGCCGCGAAGCCCTCGGCGTCGCCGCGGGCCAGCAGCTCCTCGTCGCTCAGAGAGCTCGTCATCCTGGCGTGTATACGGCTCAGTCCGGCAGTTTGTGACCGGGCCCCGTGGCGGCAGGAGAGTCGGGGGCTTGCTGTCGCGTCTTGTGGGTCAGGTGCAGCAGTCGTCGTCGCAGGCGTCGAGCGGCTCGCCGGGGAGCGGCGAGGCGGCGCAGCAGCCCTCGCCGCGCCAGGTCTCGTCGGCCCTCGTTGAGTGCGAGCGCGCCGATGGCGAGCGCGACGGCGGGATCGGCCCACCATAGGCCGAAGGCGGCGTTGAGCGCTAGGCCGGTGAGGACGCCCGCGGCGAGGTAGGCGCAGAGCATGTTCTGTGTGCCCTCGCCGGCGGTCGCGCCTGAGCCAAGGCGCTGGCCGATCGCCTGCTTGGCTTTGCCGAGGAGCGGCATGACGATGATGCTCGAGATCGACAGGCCGATCCCGAGCCAGCTGGTGCGGGGATGCTCGCCGTCTGATGAGTGTGCGGATGGCGTCCTGGGTGATGTAGGGGGCGAGCAGGAAGAATGTGATCGCGACGAGCCGCTGGGCGCGTTGCTCGGCGTGCTCGGAGAGTCGGCGGGTGCCGGTGAAGCGCCAGATGACGATGATCGAGGCGAGGCCCTCGATCACGGAGTCAAGGCCGAAGCCGAGCAGCGCGACCGAGCTGGCGAGGATCGCCGCGGTGATCGCGATCGCGCCCTCGGCGCTCATGTAGGCGAGGCTGAGCCAGGACAGCGCCTTCGCGCGGCGGATCAGGCGGTCGCGCTCGGCCAGCTCGAGCGGCCCTGTTGCCGCGAGGCGTGCGCCGGCTCGGCGACGCGGGCAGCTCGAGCGACGGGGTGCTCATGCGTCACCTCGGCGAGTTCGAGGTGCGCGTCGAGCAGCTGGCGGCCGGCGTCGGTCAGCGTGTAGAAGACGATCTTGTGCTCGCGCCGCGAGCTCGCGAGGCCGGCGTTGCGCAGCGTGCGCAGGTGGTGGCCGACGAGGTTCTCCGCTCGCGCGGTGATCCACGCGAGGTCGCAGACGCACAGCTCCTCGCCGTCGCGCAGCGCGAGCGCGATCAGCAACCGCGTCGGGTCGGCGAGCGCCTTCGCACGGCTGCCGCCCGCCGCGAGATCGAGATCCAAGCGCTGGCGGATCGCCTCGGCGCGCGGCAGGTCCAGACACAGCAGATCGCAGCGATCATCGGCCACGAGCTCAGACTAACGCACGTTGCGATGAGGTTGCAGGTCGACGAACGTTCGAGTTATGCGCTCTTGACAAACATATTTTGGTGTGCTAAATCTTCATGGCTGCGCTGATTCGATTTCTGCGTCCGTTCAAGACTATGCCAAGGCGGTCTATGCGCTGGAGGCCCGCAAGGGCGCGGCGGTATCGACCACTGAGCTGGCCGAGCGGCTGGGCGTCACGCCGGGCTCGGTCTCGGCGATGGTGCGCAAGCTGTCCGAGGTGGGGCTGCGTCGAGCACGAGCCCTACCACGGCGTGAGGCTCACCAGCCAGGGTCGGCGGGTCGCGCTCGAGGTGTTGCGCCACCACCGGCTGCTGGAGCTGTTCCTGGCCGAGGAGCTCGGGATGCCCTGGGATCGCGTGCACGCCGAGGCCGAGGTGCTCGAGCACGTGCTCTCCGAGGAGCTCGAGGAGCTGATCGCCGCGCGCCTGGGCGACCCGACCGTCGATCCGCACGGCGATCCGATCCCCACGGTCGAGTTCGGGATCGAGGAGCGCCCCACGCACAGTCTCGACGAGCTGCCGGTTGGCGCCGCGGGGCGTTTCGTGCGCGTCTCTGACTCCGACCCGGAGATGCTGCGCTACCTGGCCGAGCACGGCATCGCGATCGGCGAGCGCCTGGAGGTCGTCGATCGTCAGCCGTTCGGCGGCCCGGTGTTCGTGCGCTTCGGCGAGCGCGAGCATCCGATCGGCGGCGCGCTGGCGCGCGCGATGCGCATCGAGACCGAGGAGGGTCAGGGATGACACCGCTGCGCCCCGATCCGGTGCCCGCGCTCGAGGGCGCCGTCGAGGGCGCCTCGGTAGCGCTACCGGGGGAGCTCGGCGGGGCGCTCGCGGGCCCGAGCGCGCTCGAGCAGCTTCTGTCCAAGGGTCGCGTGCGCGCGACGCTCATGATGCTGGGCCCGGCGTTTGTCGCCTCGATCGCCTACGTCGATCCGGGTAACTTCGCCACGAACATCGAAGGCGGCGCGCAGTTCGGCTACCTGCTGCTGTGGGTCGTGCTGCTGGCGAACGTGATGGCGATGCTGATCCAGTACCTCTCGGCCAAGCTGGGGATCGTCACCGACCGCAACTATCCCGAGGTCGTGCGCGAGCGCTTCCCCCGCCCGTTCACGTGGGGCATGTGGGTGCAGGCCGAGATCATGGCGATGTCGACCGACGTCGCCGAGTTCCTCGGCGCCGCGCTCGGGCTGAACCTGCTCTTCGGCGTGCCGCTGCTCCCCGCCGGCCTGATGACCGGCGTGATCGCGTTCGCGATCCTCGAGCTGCAGACCCACGGCTTCCGCCGCTTCGAGCTGGCGATCACCGCTCTGCTCGGGATCATCTTCTTGGGCTTTCTGTACGAGACGCTGCGCATCGGCCCCTCCACCCACGGCTCGCTGCGCGGCCTTCTGCCCGGCCTGCACGGCGTCACCTCGCTCTACCTCGCCGTCGGCATCATCGGCGCGACCGTGATGCCGCACGTCATCTACCTGCACTCCGCGCTGACCAAGGGCCGCATGCCCTGCCGCAACGACCGCGAGCGCGGCCGCGTGCTGCGCTTCGAGCGCCTCGACGTGATCATCGCGCTCGGCCTCGCCGGCCTGGTCAACATGGCGATGCTCGCCGTCGCCGCCAAGCTCTTCCACACCCCCGCCCTCTCGGGTCTCACCACGATCCCTGAAGCCCACGCGCAGTTCGGCCACCTCGTCGGCGGCACCGCCGCGCTCGCGTTCGCGGTCGCGCTGCTCGCCTCCGGCGCCTCCTCATCCAGCGTCGGCACCTACGCCGGGCAGGTCGTCATGCAGGGCTTCATCAACGTCCGCATCCCGCTGATGCTGCGCCGCGCGGTCACGATGATCCCCGCCATCGTCGTCCTGGCGGTCGGCATGAACCCCACCAAGGTCCTCGTTCTGAGCCAGGTCGTGCTGTCCTTCGGCATCCCATTCGCCCTCGTGCCGCTCGTCATGCTCACCGGCCGCCGAGACGTCATGGGCGTCCACGTCAACCGCCGCCTCACCACCATCCTCGCCTGGGGCTGCGCCGGCGTGATCAGCCTGCTGAACGTCTTCCTGCTCTACCAGCAGTTCTTCATGAGCTGAGCGCCACTCGAGGAAGGAAGAGCGGGGGCTGGGACGACACCTGCATCTCGTCCGTTGCTCTGATGGACGCTGGGGATCGCACAGCCTCTATGCGCGCATCTGGGCGATTGCGCGTCGGAGCACGATCGCGAACCACCTGTCGAACTCGGGTCGTGCGTCTTCTGGAAGGTGCTCTCGCTGACGCGTCCACGCGAACGCGTGCGCAAACGCCCCGACGCGGATCGCGAGCGCGAACGCACCGGCAAGGCCCTGGCCCCAGGGCTCCAGGTACGCGTCGCGCAGCCGCGCGAACCAGGGGTCGCCCGGCGGGAGCTTGGTCACCTCCTCGAGGAACCGGAACGTGACGACGAGGGACGCGAAGGGATGGGAGATTGACGCGTCGCCCCAGTCGAGCACGCGCAGTCGCTCGCCCTGGGCGTACACGTTCGCCATGTGGAGGTCGTCGTGCTGCAGCGTTTCCGGAATGACGTGTGCGGCAAGCTCGTCGCACAGCTGCGCGAAGCGCGGCGCAAATCTGCGCAGCCCGACGACCTCGTCGCCGTCCAGCGGCGGGTCTCGGCGCAGGAGCTCCTCGTAGAGCGCCGGCAGCGTCGCGAGCCGCAGGTCTGGGACACCGTGCCCGAGGTGCGCCGGCGTGTGCTCGGCCTCGCCGCGTTGGAGCTCGGCGTACAGCGGCAGGACGAGGAGCCACGTCTGCGGCGGGTTGCCGGATGCGCCGATCGGCGTGCCCGCGTCCGCGAGCAGCAGCCATGCCCGCTCCGCGTCGTGAGCGAGGACCTCCGCGACCCGGTCGGGCCAGCGGGCGAACAGCTCGGCCGTGAGCAGTGGCTCGAAAGCCTGCACCGGCGCGCACGCCTTGAACCAGGCAACGTCGCTTCCGTCCAGCGGCACGCGCAACACCGTCGCCCAGGGTCGCTCGTGCACGGTCTCGATCGCGCCGACGGGTTCGACGTGCGAGCAGATCCAGTCTTCGGCGACGACGCGATCCACGCTCCCACTATGCCGCTGTCCAGCAAGGAAGGTTCTGAGGGCGACGGAGTCGTGGTCTTCCGAGGGCCGCTGTGGCTCTCCCTGTTCGGGGGCACGGCATTCCGGGCGGGATCACAAGACGATAGGAGGAACCATGATCAAGTGGACCCGCATCCTGTTCGTAGGCGTCCTGCTCGCAGCTGTGAGCTGCGCGGCGGTCGCGACCGCCGGCGCGAGATCGAGCGCCGCTCGCGAGGCTGGAGTCGCGACAGTCAAACTGGCCAAGACCGCCCGCGGGTACATACTGGTCTCCTCGACGGGGTTCACCCTGTACGAGTTCACCAAGGACAGTGACGGCAAGGACAGCTGCATGGAAATCAGCGGGTGCCCCCACTTCTGGCCCGCCCTGCTGGTCACCGGCTCGCCGACGGCCGGTGTTGGCGTCAAGGCGTCGCTCCTGTCCACGATCACGCTGCCGGACGGCACCAGCCAGGTGACTTACGCCGGTCATCCGCTCTACACCTACAGTGGAGACAGCGGGCCTGGGGAAACCGACTACGTGGGAGTGCGGGCGTTCGGTGGCTACTGGTATGCCCTGCGGAGGAGGGGCCAAGCAGTGAGGTAGGGCGGGCTTTCATCCGATGCCAGACCCGCGTCCGTGGAGGGAGACGACACCTGTCCCCTCCGCGGTCGGTGGGCCGGATGCTGCGCCCCAAGCGCTGCGTTGCGCGTTGCGCGGCTGACGCCGGGCCGTTCCCGATTACGGGAGCGATGCCTCCCAGCGCGAGATGGTGTACGGGACGCCGGTGGGTCCTCCGACCATGAAGATCGTCGTGTCGTCGGCCGTTGTTCTGGCGGCGCGGAGCAACGCCGGTCCTCAAGCGCGCACTGGCGCAGATGAGCATCTGAGCTGAGGCCGGGTCATGCCGGTCACATGGACGCCCGTATCCGCTCCGCGCGGGACAGCACGCCCGCTCGCGTCCGACTATCGTTTGCGGCATGGCGGTCACTGCTTCGGCTGAGGATGCCGCACTGGAGTTGCGGGGGTTCGTGGACCGCTACGCGGCGGCGTGGAACGGCTGTGACACCGAAGCGATGACGGACTTGATCACCGAGGACATCGTTTGGGTGGACCCTGCGATGCCCGAGCCCGCACGCGGCATCCCCGCGGTGCAGGAGTTCATGCGTTCGAGCTTTCGCGCCTTTCCGGACCTCCGGTTCAGCGAGCCCGACCCGCCTGCCTTGGCGGTTGCCGGCGATGTGGTCCTGTGGGCCTGGTACATGGAAGGCACCAACCGTGGCGCGATCGATCCCCCTGGCTTCGCGCCGACGGGTCACGTCATGCGGGTCGAAGGCATCGATCAATGGGCGATGCGCGACGGCCGGATCGCACGCTATCGCGCATATTACGACATGAACGATGTCGCCCGCCAGCTCGGCATCGTGCCAGCGCCGGGCAGCCGCGCCGAACGGGAATGGTCGCTCTTCAGCGCCTCCAGGCCCGCCTCTCGCGTCGATGAGCGCGAACGCCGACGACCTACGACGTCGCCCCGGATGCAGAGAGTTAGTTTGGGCGAGGCCGTGAATCGCGCACACGCCCTGATCTGTTCGTCCGGCTGGTGGGCGCGAACGGTTGAGCGTGAGCTGCTCCCTTGGGGCCTCAAAGGAGTGGATCTCGGCGAGGACGTCTTGGAGATCGGCCCAGGCTTCGGGGCCACCACCCGCGTGCTTGCCCGCCGCGATGGTCACCTGAGCGTGCTCGAGCTCGAGCGGGACTACTGCGAGCGGCTGCGTCGCGTGCTGCCCGAGCGCGTCACCGTTGAGCAGGGCGACGCGACCCAGATGCCGTTCCGCGACGGCCGGTTCTCTGGAGTCGCGTGCTTCACCATGCTCCACCACCTGCCATCGGCGGAGCTCCAGGATCGCCTGTTGGCGGAGGCCGCGAGGGTGCTGCGCGACGGGGGCGTCTTGGCAGGAACCGACAGCCTCGGAACGGGTCGGTTGTTCAAGCTGTTGCATGTCCATGACACGCTCGTTCCGGTCTCCCCGGACGGGCTACCCGAGCGCCTGGAAGGAGCCGGCCTGGCCGACCCGAGCGTGCAGATCGGCGGGCGCTCGTTTCGCTTTCGCGCTTGCAAGCCGGCTGCTCGGCGCGCTTGACGTGCTGCCTTGCGGACGCGAGAAGGCCGCGTGCAAGAACCAAGTACCCGCGGGGCCGCGTTTGCACGCGCTTTGGCCGACAAGGATCAGGCCCGGATACTTGACCTCATGCACCCGGAGATCGAGCGGATTGGGTGGATGCGCGTGGTGTGCTCGGGATTCCGGCTGTCGGCGCGCCCGGAGTAGTCTCTTGCGAGTGAGCGTTTGCGATCGCATCGGGGCAGGACGGCCGTGAGCACGACCGTTTCCGAGCAGCGGCAGACCGCGAACGATGAGGCGATCCGAGCGTGGACGGGCCGCTGTATGAGCGGTTCGTGCGCTTCCGCGAGATCGTGACGACGGGACTTGGGGCGCACGGAGAGCAGGCCCTGCGAGTGCAGCCGCCCGCTCCCGGCGACCGGGTCCTGGACGTCGGCTGCGGCTTCGGCGACTCCACGCAGCAGATCGCACGCCTCGTCGGCTCGGACGGCGAAGCGCTGGGGTCGATGTTGCTCCGCGGTTCATCGAGGACGCCGTCCGCGAGGCCCGCGAGGCGAACCTCGCCAACGCGCGCTTCCAGATCGCGGACGTCCAGGTGGGTTCGCGGAGACCTTCGACATGGCCTTCGCGCGCTTCGGGACGATGTTCTTCGCCAACCCGGTGGCGGCGTTCCGGAACGTCCGCGAGGCGCTCGTGCCCGGCGGGAGGTTCGTGCTGGTCGTCTGGCGTCGCGGATCGACAACCCTTGGCTCCACGTGCCGAGGAGATCGTCGAGCCGCTCGTCGCCGAGCCCGAGGAGACCGACGAGGCCCGCTGCGGCCCGGGCCCTTCTCGCAGGCGAACGCCGACACGCTGAGCGAGATTCTCACCAACGCTGGATTCACAAACATCGCGCTGCATCGCTGCGACATCCCGATCGTGATCTGCAAGGATCTCGAGGAAGCCCGCGAAATGGTCATGGCGATAGGGCCCGCCGGTGATACTGACGACTGGCCGGCGATCGTGCGGCTCACCTGCACGAGCAGGTCCAGGCCGCTCTGCGCGAGGGCCTCGCCGAGTTCGCGGCCGAGGGTGAGGTACGCGCGCCTGCCTCCACCTGGATCGTCACCGCGAACACACGCACCGAGAGCGTTCCCCGGTTTGCGCTCCTGCTCGAGCATTGTCCAGCATCGCTACCGGGCTCCCCGCCGGCCGTACTCGACAGCCACTGAGGGGGGGTCCAGTCCCCCTCTGGGTCCGTGGTTTGCCCCACCTCGATCAGATGACCGTCGGGATCGCGGATGTAGCAACGGATCTCGTACTGGTGCTGCTTCGGCGGCGTCAGGAATTGAGCACCGCGGGCGCTCCATTCGGCGTACACGGCCTCGATGTCTTTGACCCGGATATTGAGGAAGCTGCTGACCCGGTCGAGGTCGCGTGGCGTCTCCAGAGTGACCGCGGGCTTGTCGTCGGTCGGGCCTCCGCCCACGTTGATGACGATCCAGCTGTTGGCTAGTGCGACATTGGTCGGCCCTCCGGGGAAGACAACTTGCCACCGAGCACGTCGGTGTAGAAGCGCTGAGAGCGCTCGACGTCGTCCGAGACGATGAAGTGGGTCAGCACAATTTCCTCTGCCGGCGGTCTGAGTTCGGCCATCTGCCACCTCCACTGGTTGGGACTCATACCCCGCTTACGGACGGGTCTACCGCCGATACCGCGATGATCGGGGTTTCTATCTCGTCCACGGCATAGCTATAGGCCACCGAGTAGTGGCCCGATCGCGCGTGCATTGCGGCCCCAATCGCGGGAAGCGGGAGGCGACCAAGCGCAGCACCCGCAGACGATCATCCTAGGAGGGGAGGCCACGGTCCTAGGCGGCAAGTTGCACGAGCGGCACCGCTGTCGCGTCACTGAGTCGGCTGGCAACTGCTAGATTCGCTCGAGTGAGCTTCCTCGCTGGGGCTGATGCATATGACCGCTTCATGGGCCGGTACTCGGTGCTGCTCGCGCCGCAGCTGGCCGATTTTGCGAGTGTCGCGGCTGGTCAGCGAGTGCTCGATGTCGGCTGTGGTCCAGGTGCGCTTACTACCGAGCTGGTAAGGCGGCTGCGAGCGGACTTCGTTTCGGCTGTTGATCCTTCCGAGACGTTCGTCGCGGCGGCCCGGGACCGTCACCCAGGCGTCGACGTGCGACTCGCGTCGGCAGAGCAGTTGCCTTTTGCCGACCAGACGTTCGACGGAGTTCTCGCACAACTCGTCGTTCACTTTATGGCAGATCCCAGAGAGGGGCTGAGTGAAATGGTGCGCGTCATTCACCCAGGCGGTGTCGTGGCGGCGTGCGTGTGGGATCACGCTGGTGGTCAGGGCCCGCTCAGCCTGTTCTGGGATGCGGCGCGCGAGCTCGATCCCGAGGTCGAGGATGAGTCGCAGCTTGCCGGTGCTCGCGAGGGCGCCCTTCCGCGGCTGTTCCACGGCGCCGGGCTGCGCGAGATCGAGGAGGCAACCCTCACGGTCAGCGTCGAGCATCCGAGCTTTGACGATTGGTGGGAGCCGTTCACCCTTGGAGTGGGCCCGGCTGGCAGCTACACCGCTTCTCTCGACGCAACGCGACAGGCACAGCTTCGTGAACAGTGCCGGGAGGCGCTGCCAGCGGCGCCGTTTGTGCTCCCGGCCCAGGCTTGGGCAGCACGAGGCATCCTGTAGGCCCGCGTGAGCAAGGCAGATCGTCGATCTTGCAGGAAACGCCGAGGCCGCCCTCTTAGGCCTCCGTCAGCCCGGCGGCGGTACTTGGGGCCGATGGCCAGCGGGCGCTCCGCGGTCATATCCTGCGGAGCGGCCCGTGACGAAGTTCAGCTGAATTCGATTGGAGGCCCATTATGCGCGGCGACATCGAGGTCGGGGCACGCCTTCCCGACTATGAACTGCCCGACCAGGACGGCGTCGTGCGCCGTCTGTCGGACCTGCAGGGCTCGAACCCGATGGTGCTCCACCTCTCACGCGGCGGGTTTGACCCGAAGGAGCACCGTTTCCTTCACTATCTGGTCGATGCATACCTCGACTTCCGGGTCGGGTATACGCGCGTGGCCCTGATCTCGACGGACAACCAGCTCGAGATCAATGAGTTCCGCGATAGCGTCGGCGCGCAGTTCCCGTTCCTCTCTGACCCGGAGCGAACGGTGCGGAACGATCTCGACATCGTCGAGTACACGGACCCCGTCCACGACCCGATGGTCCCGCACACGTTCGTGCTCGCCCCTGGGCTCGAGATCTCCGCGATCTACAACGGCTACTGGTACTGGGGGCGCCCGACGGTCGAAGAGCTGCACCGCGACTTGCGCGAGGTCATGCGCAACCTGCGCCCCGACTTCGATCTGGGCGCACCAGGGCTGCGCGAGGCCTGGGATCGCGGCGAGCGCGAGCAGTTCCTGGTGAGTCCAGTCGAAGGAGAGGCGATTCGCTACACCGAGGGGACTGAGGTGGGAGTGAAGCGATGAGCGATGGTCAGCGTCGTCAAGCCCATCCGGGCGAAGGGCCCGACCGAAGAGGTGCCCCCGGCCAGGGCCGCGAAGCGATCAGTCCCCACCGGTCAATGACCGTGCCTCTGCAGGGCCGACTACGAGGTCGTGAAGGTCGCCGCCCACCTCGAGTCGACCGGACTGTTCGATCCCGCCGGCCTTCACCGGCTCGAAGCCGGCTGTTCGGATCAACCGCTCGACTTCCTCGCCAGCACGGTCGTCGTCGGTCACGTAGAAGAGGACCGCCAGCTCCGGTGATCGTTTGCTAGAGGACTCGAAGATATCGGCCGACAGGGTTCCAAACGCCATCGCCAAGCGCGCCCCCGCCGGCAACCACCCGGCTACAACCTCGCCAGAGGATTGCCCTTTCGGCAGAAGACGTGAGACGTTACCTTGTGCGTCGATGCCGAGCGGGTTGCTCGGAACGACCACGAGCTTGTCGGTTAGCCGGTCGGCGATCTCGTCTATGACGCCCTTCAGCGCGGTAAACCGTAGCGCGAGGACGACGGCATCGGCGCCCTGCAACGCGTCGCGGTTGTCGACGGCGACGACCGCAGCTGGACCGATCTCTGCAGCCAGCGTTCGTGCCGACTCATTGTCGGCGCTCGAGAGCCGCAGGGTCTCGCCGCCTGAGGCCAGCAGGCGTGCGATGACCGATCCGAGCGTCCCGGTGCCGATGACCGCGGTCGTCATGACTCCTCGGCGGACGTACTCGATAGCCACTGAGGGGGAGTCCAGTCCCCCTCTGGGTCGGTGGTTTGCCCCACCTCGATCAGATGACCGTCGGGATCGCGGATGTAGCAACGGATCTCGTACTGGTGCTGCTTCGGCGGCGTCAGGAATTGAGCGCCCCGGGCGCTCCATTCGGCGTACACGGCCTCGATGTCCTTGACCCGGATATTGAGGAAACTGCTGACCCGATCGGGGTCGCGCGGCGTCTCCAGCGTGACGGCCGGCTTGTCGTCGGTCGGACCCCCTCCGACATTGATGATGATCCAGCTGTTGGCCAGCGCGACATAGGTCAGCCCTCCGGGGCCGGAGAAGACCACCCTGCCGCCGAGTACTTCGGTGTAGAAGCGGCGGGAACGCTCGACATCATCTGAAACGATGAAGTGGGCCAAGACCATCTGCTCATCGATGTTGCTCATGCTGACCTCCGTAGTTGGAATTGCACCATAGTCGCGCCGTCACGGCGCACGCGCTGGCCCCGATGCGGTCGCTGCGCCGCGAGGCGAACGCCTTGACCTGGGTGGGGGCTACAAGCGCGAGACGAGCTCGGCCACGATCTCCGCAGCGGGCTGTGGCTGTTTGGCGAGCGCAACGCTCTGTCCGGCCCACAGCGATAGCGCCTCGATCTCGCCGGTTGTTCCGACGAGCGGGGGCGCGGGGGAATATCGAAGGATCGGTTCGCCCGAAGCGAAGTGCGCTATCACCTCCCCTTCTCCCGGTCGACTACCCGGTGGCGGCCGGCCCGCGGCCTCCCACCTCTCGGCCGTCGAGTTGTGGATGGCGCGGTGGGGGGCGTCCGGCCATCCCACCTCATAGAGGTTGGCGTACCACTCTGCATCGGTCTCGGTCGCGGCTATCAGGCGGCGCCGATACTCCTCGTGGATCGGCATCTCGTCGGCCAAGAGAAACCGGGTGCCCAGCCAGGCGGCCTGCGCGCCGAGGGCGAGCACGGCCGCGACTCCTCGAGCGTCGCCAATCCCACCGGCCGCAATGACCGGTACCGGTGCCACCGCGTCGACTACCGCTGGCACCAATGGGAGCGTTGCCACGCCACCCCATACGTGCCCGCCAGCCTCCCAGCCCTGCGCAACGACGATGTCCACTCCACATCCGGCTGCGCGCCGCGCTTCCTCGGCACTCCCGACCGTGTGCATGACAAGCCCTCCGGCGTCATGCACCGAGTCGACATAGCCTGTCGGGATCGCCCGACGAAGAGCGACACGATCCGCAGACCAGCGGAAAGCGCCTGATCGAGTCGACGGTGCTGATCGGACGGCTAAGAACGAAATTGCCGGCAAAGGGCCGGTCGGTGAGCGCTGCCGTTTCACGAACCAGATCTCCGGCGTCATCGGCCCACCACAGCGCCACGCTGCCGAGAGCGCCGGCATTGGAGACCGCGGCGGGCAGGCGGGGATCCGCAGACATCGGCGCCTGGACGATCGGGTGTTCAATCCCCAGCAACTCGCACACCGGCGTGTGGGCACTCATTGGGATGGCCCCCTTTCTGGCGCCCGCGGCGCCGGTTGACTAGGCTCAATGTGGACCCGAAAGGCTCCGATGGCGCCCGGGTTACCACTGGTCCACGCCCGTGCCGCGGACCGGGGGTCCGGACCCGTGGACCACCGGGCGCGAGTGGACGGGACGGCGGCCATCGTTCTCGTCACTCCTCAACCATGGACAGGAGCAGATCATGCGCAGCGACATCGCCCCCGGCGGCACCTTCCCCGACTACGAGTTGCCCGATCACGAAAACGTTCACTCGAAAGCTCAGCGAGATCCAAGGCGACGACCCCCTGATCCTCACGCTCGCGCGCGGGAACTACTGCCCCAAGGAGCACCAGCAGCACCTCGAACTCGCCGCCAACTACCCCAAGATCGCGGTCGCCTACACGAAGGTCGCCACCATCTCGACCGACACCCATCACGCGAGCCAGGAGTTCCGCGCGTCGATCGGCGCCCAGTGGCCCTTCCTCTCCGACCCGGAGCGGACCGTCCAGAAGGACCTCGAAATCCAGGAGTACACCGACCCCGAGCACGACCCGATGATCCCCCACACCCTCGTGCTCAAGCCCGGGCTGGTCATCCACAGCATCTACAACGGCTACTGGTTCTGGGGACGTCCCTCCTTCGTGGATCTCTGGCACGACCTGCGGACCGTGACCCGCGAGATCCGCCCCGACTGGGATCTGAGCAAGCCCGGGCTGCGCGAAGCGTGGGATGCGGGCGACTACTCGCCATTTCACGGATGGGACAGGCGCTCCCCTCAGTCGACGCCGTCGTCTTACAACTCTTGACACCGCGGTCGCCACGAGTGGCCGGGCGCGGGGGCGCCACAGGGTGGCCCGCGCGTGCTCGTGCCGGGCCGCCCGTGGTGCGGTCCCGAGTCCGGCGGGAGGGATGCTGACAACATACGATCATTGACGGATCTGTGACGTCATGGGGGCGATCGACGTATAGGTGGACAATGAGGTATCCGAGCGCGCTCCCTGGCGCTGTGCTCTGTGCCGCTGTGCTCGCGGCCTGCGGGCGCCCGGGCACCTTCCCGGGGAGGGCCACAACGGTTGTGTGAGGTCCCCTACGACACTCTCGCCCGGCATCGCGCCGGAGAGCGGCGCCACGCTCACAGTCAAGGTGGGCACGTTCGTCTACGTGGAGTTGGTCGAGGCCGAGAAGTACCTCCCTGGCCCACGGGCACGAAGCCGCCCCCGCGCGTCCTCCCATGGGCTGCCGCTCGCTCGTCGGACCCCAGCGTGCTGCGGCGTGTCGCGCTCTGCCCGAGCGCGGGGTTTCCACGCTGCCCGTCGTGGTGTACGCCTCCGCGCGCTGACCCGGGCAGGCCACGCTCACAGCTCCGATCGCGCGAGCCTGAAGCCATCGAGCCGGCACGACGTCACGGCTTCACCCCTATCGCGCGACCGTGATCGTGGCGAGCTGAGTGTCGGCTGGCACGGCGGCGGAGCTAAAGCTTCTCTGCGTGGGGTTGTCTTCATTCGATCGCGGCATGGTTTAGGCGGGCGACGCCAAATTTTCCACCCCGAAAGCAAGCGCCGTGACGGCGGTGCCGGACGCTCCCCCCCTTGGACGACATGCAGCACTCATCGAAGCTCGCCGGCCCGCTACCGCTTCCGTCCAAAGGCGACGCTGCGAACGCGGCCAGCGCGCAGACAACAAGCGGCAATGCCCGCCTCGGACGACATCCGCGCGTCCTCCCGCATCGTCGCCGCTCGGCAGCTCACAGCCCCCCGATCGCCTGCACGCAACGCTCGGCGGCGTGCCCGTCGCCATACAACGGCGGGCGCTCGGAGGGCGGCCTGCGAGCGAGCGCCGCGAGCGCGGAGTCGGCGTCGAGGTCGACGAGCGTGTTCCAGCCGGCGTACACCGTCTCCACCCACTCGGTGTTCGCGCGCAGCGTCACACAGGGCACGCCCGCGAGGTAGGCCTCCTTCTGGACGCCACCGGAGTCGGTGAGCACAGCGCGCGCCTGGCAGAGCAGCGAGCTGAACTCGGCGTAGCCGAGCGGCTCGGTCAGCCGCACCCCCCCGCCGGCGGCCAACGAGTCGAGCAGGCCGGCGTCGCGCAGCCGCGCGCGCGTGCGCGGGTGCAGCGGGAACAGCACCGGCCCCGGCAGCGCACGCACCAGCTCGACGAGCGCCCGCAGCCGCTGCGGCTCGTCGACGTTGCCCGCGCGATGGGCGGTCAGCAGCAGATACGCGCCCGGCGCGAGCCCGTGGGCGGCGGGGACGGCGGCGTTGGCGCGGGCCGCCGGCTGCCAGCGCAGCGCGACGTCGACCATCACGTCGCCGACCACCTCCACGCGCCCCGCCACCGACTCGGCCGCGAGGTTCGCGGCGGCGGTCTCCGACGAGCACAGCAGGAGCTCGCCGGCGTGATCGCAGAGCACCCGGTTGAGCTCCTCGGGCATCGCGCGGTCGAACGAGCGCATCCCCGCCTCCACGTGGACCAGCGGCACGCGGGCCTGCGCCGCCGCGAGCGCGCCGGCGAGCGTGGAGTTGGTGTCGCCGTACACGATCGCGGCGTCCGGCCTGAGCTCGCTCAGCAGCGGCTCCAGCGCCGCGAGCATGCGGGCGGTCTGCGAGGTGTTCGAGCCGCCGCCGACGTTCAGCTCGCGCTCCGGGCGCGCGAGACCGAGCTCGGCGAAGAACACGCGCGAGAGCGAGTCGTCGTGGTGCTGGCCGGTGTGCACGAGGATCTCCTCGTGGCGCTCGCGCAAGGGCCCCGACACGGCCGCCGCCTTGATGAACTGCGGCCGGTTTCCGACGACGGTGAGGATCCGCACGGCCACAGCCTATGGACGTTCGCGCGGCGACGGGAGGTTCGCGCGGCGCGGCTGGCGCGGCGCTACGCGAGCGGCGATCCGAAGATGACCCGCCGCTTGGAGCTGTGGTTGTGGCCGGCGGTGGCGACCACCACTTCGTAGGGCTGTGCCGTCAGCCCGGTGAAGGTGTAGTGCTGTGTGCCTTCGCCGAGCGTCACGCGTTTGAGCGCTTCGTCCGTTTCGCGCGGTTCGCCTCTGTGGCCCGTGCCTGCGGCCTTCGCGATCCTGTCGGACAGCAGGAACTTTTCAGAGCGCATGGTCCACGACAGGCTGAGGGAGCCGATCCCGGGTTCCACGGCGAGCGCCGGAGCGGGGGGTTGCACCCCTGGCGCCAGCAGCGCGAGGACGTGGGTGTTGCCGGCTGCGACAGCGCTCACGCTGCCCAGGCCGGGGACCACCGTCGGCACTGCGCTGTTCGCGGTGCCGCCGTCGCCGAGCTGTCCGCTTTCGTTCTCGCCGAAGGCGTACACGCGCCCGCCGATGACGGCGAGGCTGTAGCGCTGTCCAGTGGCGAGCGCGGTCACGTGTTCGAGGCCCGGGATCGCGGTGGCGACCGTCGCGCAGGTCAGTTTGGCCGTGCACTTCGCGCCCACCTTGCCCAGTTCGCCGTCGTCGTTCTCGCCCCATCCGACGACCTTGCCGTCTTCGAGCAACGCGAGCACGTGCCTGCCGCCTGCCGAGACCGCGACCACGCCGGTGAGGGCGGCGTCTGTGCCTGCGCTGCGGACCGGTTCGGGGGAGACGATGCCCTTGACCAGTTCCCCGCCGGTGCCGAGCTGCCCGTCTTTGTTGTTGCCCCACGACATCACGTGGTGATTCGAGAGCAGGGCGTACGCGGATTCCGCTCCGGCCGATACCGCCACGACGTTCTGGAGGGGTTCGAGCTGTGGCTCGCCTTCGTGGCCGGGGACCGTCGTTCCCACGGGTCGTGGGATCTTGCTGCAGGGGAGCGTTTCGCTCAGTTCGTTCACGCAGGTTTCCGGCCCGATTTCGCCGATGCCGAGCTGGCCGGCGTTGTTGCGTCCCCAAGCGACGACGGTGTGATTGGCGAGCAGCGCGAAGTTCGAGCCGCCGCCCGAGGCGATCGCTATCACGGCGCTCAGGCCCCCCACGGGTTTCGCCAGCATCTGGTTTTCACCGGTGTCGTGTTCGGTGCCGCCCTTGCCGTTTCCGAGCTGCCCGTCGTTGTCGTTGCCCCATGCGTCGACCGTCCCGTTTTCGAGCAGGGCGAGGGAGTGCTGGTTGTCGGCCGCGATCGCCTTCACGCCGCTGAGCCCCGCGACGGTGACCTCGTCGGCCCCTTTTTCCCAGGTGCCGAGTTCCGTGCCGTCGCCGAGCTGTCCCCACGCGTTGCCGCCCCACGCGCGCACGGTGCCGTTGGCGAGCAGCGCGAGGCTGAAGCCTTCTCCGGCGGCAAGCTGCGTGGCGTTGGTCAGCCCGAGCACGGGCATCGGGCTTTCTTCGTAGCCGCTCTTGTAGCCCGCGCCCAGCTGGGTCTTGCTGTTTTCGCCCCACGCCGCGACGGCTGCCCCGCTGGCGGCGTAGGCGCTCGCCGGCGGGGCGGTCGCGGCCACCCCGCATACGAGGAGCGTGCGGGCGATGCGTCCTGGCGAGAGCCTTCTCAGCTTGGTCACGTTCATCGATGGGCCCCGCTCGACCGCCGATCGGTCTTCGTGCGAGGGCCTGCGACAGGTCTCGGATGGCAGCGATGGACAGTCGCGTACAACCGCCCGCGGCCAGACGGATGTTCGGCGGCGAGATGCGGCTCAGGCCGCGGCGCCGACGACCGACGCCGACCAGTCGATCACCGACGTCGGGCGCACCACGTGCCGGCTCAGGCCGAGCTCGCCGGGATCGAGGCCCAGGGCTAGACCCACCAGCTGCGGCAGGTGCAGCACGGGCATGCCCAGCTCGCGGCCGACCACGCCGGCGGCGAGCGGCTGCTGGAGGTCGAGGTTCAGGTGGCACAGCGGGCAGGGCGTCACCAGGCAGTCGGCGTCGGCGTCGATCGCGTCGCCGAGATGGCGTCCGGCCTGTTTGAGGGACGCGTCCTTGTGCATCGTGATGATCGGGAAGCCGCAGCACTTGCGCATGCCCGCGTACTCGATCACGGTCCCGCCCAGCGCGTCGATCACCTGGTGCAGGTAGTGGTCGCGAGGGTGCTCTGCGTCGATGCCCAGGCGGGCGCGCGGGCGTACGATGTAGCAGCCGTAGAAGGGGCCGACCTTGAGGTTGGTGAGCGGTCGCCTGACCAGCGAACGCAGGCGATCGAGGCCGATCTCCTCCACCAGCAGCCACAGGAAGTTCTTGTTCGTCAGGCCCTTCTCATAGCTGAGGCCCTCGCCGGCGAGCGTCGAGTTGACGTGCGCGCGGTACTCGGAGTTGGCGTCCAGGCGCTCCTGGCACTCGCTCTGCGCGCCCTGGCAGGTGGAGCAGATGTTCATCATCAGCTCTGCCCCCTCGACCTGCTGGGCGAGCGCGAACGTGCGCGCGTTCAGCGTGTCCGCGAGCTCCTGGTTGTGCTCGGCGATCACGCCCGCGCCCGTGCAGCACGCCCTGTCCAGCTCCACCAGCTCGATGTCGAGCAGCGGCGCCACCTTCGCCATCGAGCCGTGCAGCTCCGGGGTGAAGCCGCGGCTGACGCAGCCGGGCCAGTAGGCGACCTTCATGATTCGTCCTCCCCTGACACGTACAGGTTCAGCTCGTAGCGCTCGGGGCGGCTCTCGATCTTGTCGTAGATCGACTGCACCGCCTTCAGGTCCGCGCTGGCGAGCTTGTGCGGTTTGAGTATGCCCATCACCGTCATCTTGCCGCGCAGCAGGCCTTTGATCGCCGTCGGCACAGAGCTCAGGAGCTCTCTGCCCGCGGCCGGGGCGAATTTGCCGAACCAAGAGTTGCCGCCGTAGGAGCGCGGTATCAGCTCCGCCTCCCACAAGATGCCGTTGTCCTTGATCAGCCCCGTGAACGCCGCCTCGTGGCGCTCGCCGTTGTTCTGATCCACGATGTGCTGGTCCTGGGTGGCGATCCGGCGCAGGCGCATGATCTGACCCATCGGGTTGACGTCCTTCGGGCACGCCTCCACGCACTTGAAGCAGTGGGTGCAGTCGAAGATGCCCTGGGGATCCTGCGCGAGGTCGTTCAGCCGCTCGAACTGCTGATCGTCGCGCGGGTCGCCCACGAAGCGGTAGGCCTTCGCCAGCGCCGCCGGACCGATGAAGCCGGGGTCCACCTCCATCGCCAGGCAGTCCGACACGCACGCCCCGCACTGGATGCAGGCCATCGTCTGCGTGACGTCCACCATCGACTCTTTCGAGACGATGTACTCGCGCTCGGGCACCGGCTGCTTGGCGAGCAGCCACGGCGTCACCCGCTGGATCTTCTTCCAGTGGACCGCGTCCATGTCCACGATCAGGTCCTTGATCACCGGCATGTTGCCCATCGGCTCGACCTCGATCACGCCCTCGCGGGCGCTCGCCTTGGCGGCATCCAGGTGCGTATGGCAGGCGAGCGCAGGTTCGCCGTTCACGCGCACCCCGCACGAGCCGCAGATCGCCTGCCGGCACGAGCAGCGGATGCCGATCGAGCCGTCGAAGCGGTCTTTCGCCTGCAGCACCGCCTCCAGCACCGAGCGGTGGGGCTCGAGCTCCACCGTGTGCTCGTCCCAGTAGGGCGCCTCGCCGGACTCGGGGTCGTAGCGGCGCAGGCGCAGCGTGAACTTCTCCGGCGGGCGGTCGTGGGCTTCGGGCATCAGTACTTCCTCTCCTCGGGCTGCCACTGGGTGATGGTGACCGGCGAGTAGGAGATCTGAGGCCCGCCGTCGCCGTTCAGCGAGATGTCGATGTGCTTCAGCCACTCCTCGTCGTTGCGCTCCGGGAAGTCCGTGCGGAACTGCGCGCCGCGCGACTCCTTGCGCTCGATCGCCGCCACGAGGGTCGTCTCGGCGCAGTCGATCATGAAGCCGAGCTCGATCGCCCCGAGCACGTCCTGGTTGAAGACCGTCCCGCGATCGTCGATCCACGCGCGTTCTGCCTCCTCCCTCAGGCGCGTGATCGTCTCGAGCGCGCCCTGCAGGCCCTGCTCGTCGCGGAACACCGCCGCCTGGCGGTTCATCGTCTCGCCGAGCTCGTTCTTGACCTCCGACACCCGCCGTGGGCGGGTGGTGGGTCCTCCATCTCCATCTCTATCGCGCGCGAGGATCGCGTCGATCATCGCGCCGTCGCGGCGCAGCCCCGCGTTCGCGTCCGCGCTCGGCATGCCGATGCTCGCCGCGCGGGCGGCCGCGTGTTCGCCTGAGCGGCGGCCGAAGATCAGCGTGTCCAGCAGCGAGTTCGCCCCGAGGCGGTTGCCGCCGTGCACCGACACGCACGCCACCTCGCCCGCCGCGTACAGGCCGTCGATCGGCGTGCGACCGTCCACGTCCGTCTTCACGCCGCCCATGATGTAGTGCTGACCGGGCCGGATCATGATCGGTTCGCGGGTGATGTCCACCCCGGCGAAATCGCGGCCGAGGTTGACTATCTCCCGCAGCGCCTCCAGCGTACGCTTGCGCGGCACCACCGTCACGTCCAGGAAGATCCCGGCACCGTCGGGCCCCACCCCGCGACCCTCATCGATCTCTATCTGCTCCGCCCTGGAGACGACGTCGCGCGAGGCCAGCTCCATCTTGTTGGGGGCGGATTTCTCCATGAAGCGTTCGCCGTTCGCGTTCAGCAGGTGCGCGCCCTCGCCGCGCGCGCCCTCGGTGATGAGGATGCCCGTCTCCACCAGACATGTCGGGTGGTACTGGACCATCTCCATGTCCATCAGCGGCGCGCCCGCGCGGTAGGCCAGCGAGATTCCGTCGCCCGTCACGATCAGGCCGTTGGTCGTCGGCTTGTACGCCTGCCCCGCCCCGCCACACGCCAGGATCACGTTCTTGGCGACGAACGCCTCCAGATGCCCGCTGCGGACCTCCCGCGCGATAGCCCCGCAGCACACGCCGTCCTCGCCGAGCAGCAGGGAGGTCGTGAACCACTCCTCGTAGCGGGCGACCGTCTCGTGGTGCTTCATCAGCTGCTCGTAGAGCACGTGCAGGAGCGCCTGGCCGGTTATGTCGGCGACGTAGGCCGTCCGCTTCATCGACGCCCCCCCGAACGCCCGCAGGTCCATCTCGCCCTTCTCGTTGCGGTGGAAGGTCACACCCATGTGCTCCAGGTGCATCACCTCCTGCGGGGCTTCCGAGCACATGATTTCGATCGCGTCCTGGTCGCCCAGGAAGTCCGAGCCCTTGACCGTGTCGTAGGCGTGCGAGTGCCAGTCGTCGTCCACGCTGATCGCCGCGTTGATGCCGCCGGCGGCGGCCACCGAGTGCGAGCGCACGGGGTGGACCTTGCTCATGATCGCCACGCTCGCCCCCGCCTGCGCGGCCGCCAGCGCCGCGCGCTGGCCGGCGAGACCAGCGCCGATGATGAGGACGTCGTGTTCTGGCATCGCGTTCGAGGTGTCGGTTGCGGGCGGGGAGGGAGACGGGGAGCTGCGCCGGGCACTCTATAACGAGCGCGCCCCAGACCCGGCGCAAGCACGCGCAAGCCGCGCCCGAGGGCGCGGCTCGACGGGAACACTGCCGGCGCGAGGGGACGCCTGCGGGGCCGTCGGTCGAGGCCCGCCTCGCCTTCGCGCACGCCGAACACGACGCGGGCGTCCCGGCGGCGGACGGTTTACGGGCGCCCGCGCGCCGGGACAGCTAGCCGCTGCGGCTCAGCCGAACACGGTGATCTTGAATTGACCGCTGTTGTCGCTCGCGTGGTAGTCGACGAAGCGGAACTGCGGCGCGACTCCCTCACCGACGAACTTGAACAGGTACGGGTGCTGCAATTTCAGTTTTTTGTAGACTTTCGACGGTTTCGTCGGATTGCTGATGGCCACCGGATGGAACCAGCCGCCCCCCAGGTCGACCTGGAAGAACGCGCTCTTTTTCGGGAGCGCCGGACACGATGCAGGGTTCAGCGGTATCGCAAAGCGGAACTGGGCGTCGTCGCCGGCCGGCTCGTTGGCGATCCCAGGACTTGGGAACTCTGAGCTGGGCTCGGCGGTTCCGCAGTGGTCGGCGGGCCACGCGCCCCAGGAGCTGACCGCGCCGTTGACGAGGACCACATAGGTGCGGCCGCTTTCGAGCACGATCGGCGCCGTCACGGTGTTACCGCAGCCGGGGGGGCTGGTCGGTTCCATCAGGCTCGCGGCGCAGAACGCCTGCGCCGCATCCGTCGGGTTGTAGCTGTTGAGGAAGAATTTCGTGGGTGCGGCGTCCGCGGCTGCCGCGGCCAGCGCGGTGATCCCGAGCGCGACCGAAGCAGCGGTCATCGCTCGCAAAAGTGCTCCGCTACGTATACGTCTGAGCATTGTGTGGTCCCTCCCTGACTGGCATTTGATCAATACCCACGAGTGGGTTCTCGTTCTGCTGTCTCCTGTACACACTGATTTGGCCTGAGCCGGCGCTCGCGGGTCTCGTGCAAAGCGCCCTGTAAACATTCTCCCAGCCGCGCCTCATCGCCATGCTTCCGTAACGGGCACGACGCCTGCGCTGCTCGTCGAGCAGCGAGCGATGGTAGGCGTCATCGAGCAACGCGCGGCGAACCGCGCGGCTGGCGTCGGCCTTCGAGGAGAATACCTGCTGGGGGCCAAGCACGCCGCGGTTGGCGGGAATGTCGCTGGCGATCACCACCACGTCGCAGGCCATCGCCTCGAGAATGCTCAGCGGCAGTCCGTCCCACGCGGTCCAATGCAGGTACACGCGCGCCTCGGCGAGGCGCGCGAGCGCCTCCGCGCGGGTGAGCCATCCGCTGAACGGGACGCCCGCGAGCGTCAGCGCGTCGAGTCCGCGAGAGCGTTCGGGCGCGCCTCCGATCCACGACACCGGAGCCAGCTCGCTGACGTCCGAGAGGATCTCGGCGACGGCCTCCGGCTGGCGCTGCGGCACGACGCGACCCATCGCCACGGCCCCCGTCTTCAGCTCCACCGGGACCCTCTGGCCGTGGTCGCGATCGAGCTCGGGGATGCCGTTCAGGACGACCTCCACGCGCGGTGCGCTCACCACGTCGCGGGCGAGCGCAGCCTCGGCATGCGAAACCGCTCCAACCATCTGAACTCTGCGCGCGACCCTGCGCTCGAGCGCGCGGAACGCCTGGCGGCGCAGCGGGGAGGCGTTCATCGTGAACGAGTAGCCGTGCGGCGTGTACACCGTCGGCGCGAGTCCGCCGAGCGTCGCCGCCCCCACCACCCCGGCAAACGAGGAGTGCAGGTGTATCACGTCCGGGTTCCACACGTCCACGGCCGGCCGCAGCGCGCGCGAGGCGCGAATCGAGGCGCGCAGCGTGCGGCTCGTCCAGGGAGTGGGGATCAGCTCCACCCTGGAATCGACGCACTCGCGCAGGTTCGTCGGCGTCTCGGCTCTCACGCCGTAGGCGATCGCGACTTCGTGACCGCGATCGGCAAGGCCGGCGCACAGCTCGCTGACGACGCCGAAGATGCCGCCGCCGAGCGCCTCGGCGACGTGCATGATGCGCATCGGCGGTTGCGCATCGTCGCGGTGCGCGTCGAGCGCGCCGCCGTGCTGCACGCTGGGGGAGGCGGCCCGCCACGGTGCGGGGTAGAGCGAGCCTGGCCGACGCGTGGCCACCAGTGGCCGCGTTCTTGGGGCGTTAGCAGTGATCCTTCTGCTCATGATGTGCTGATCTCTGGAACTAGTCCGTTGATTGAGATTCGCGAGCCGGTCTTCCCTTGCGGTGATCGGCTCTTGCTATCGCGGGCGCATGCGATGACGGTCACAATACGACGCCGCGCGCAGCGCCCGTAGGTGAGCGAGTAGAAATCGAGATGGGCGGGAATCGACATCTGTCCATACGGCCGCAGGCCCCCAGAGCAGGGACGTAAATGCCCGGAACGACGTGGGCGCGATACCCGGAAGCGACTCGGGCATGCTATCCGGTGTGTACGGAGTTCAATCATGTATTCACGAAAAGTCAACAGATGTACGAGAGCTTGCACGATCGCTCGCGCCCATCATTCAACCTTCCGTACTTTTCCGCGGGTCCGGCCACCGCGTCGTTGCAGGAGCCATTGCATACTGCCCAGGTCCGCCTAGCGATGTGTGTGACACTCATCACACAAGGTTCGGAGCTGAACGGCTCGGCTTACTACCGAGCCCTGCAGTTCGCACCGCTGCTGGCCGAGCGGGGGTTGGCGGTGGTGAGCGCGCCCGCCGCGGTCCCCGAGCGCCGTCTGGGGGGGCGCGCGGGCGCGGCGCTGCTGCTCGCCGAGCACGGCCTGTGCTACGCGAGCCGGGCGAGCGAGCTGCGCCGGCTGGTCGCCCGAAGCGACGTGCTGATGGTGCAGCGTGGCGCCTACCCGATCGGTCCGTCGCTGCTGCTGGGCTGCGTGGAGCGCTTCACCGGGAGGGTGATCTACGATCTCGACGACGCGATCTTCCTCCCGACGCCGACGCTCGCGCACCGGAGACGGCTCGCACGCTGGGTGTATGAGGATCGCCAGGCGTCGCTGCTGCTCGAGCGCGCCGACACCGTCATCGTCAGCACCGACGAGCTCGGCGATGCGCTGCCGGGCCGCCGGGCGGACGCGGTGCTGCCGACGATCCCCGACGTGTGGAGCTATCCGACGGCGGTCCAGCGCCGCGAGGGCCCGCTGCGGCTCGGCTGGATCGGCTCGAGCGGCAACCTCCGCTACCTCGAGCCGCTGCGAGACGCGCTCGCGCGACTGGCGGGCGAGCGGGTGGCGTCGCTGGAGGTCGTCAGCGACCTGCCGTGGTCGGGGGCGGCGAGCTTCCGGGCGTGGCAGCGCGCGAGCGAGGCTCAGGCGGTGGCCGGCTTCGAGGTCGGCCTGATGCCGCTGCCCGACACGGCGTACACGCGCGCGAAGGCGGGCTTCAAGCTGCTGCAGTACATGGCCGCCGGCTGCGCCGTGATCGCAAGCCCGGTGGGCATCAACCGCTGGCTGGTGGAGCAGTCGGGCGCCGGCGTGCTGGCGTCGAGCGCCGAGGAGTGGGAGCTGGCCATCCGCGAGCTCGCCGCCGACCGCGAGCGTCGCACCGCACACGCCATCAGCGGCCAGCGGTTCGTGCGCGCGTTCGCCGATCGCTCCCGCCACGCCGACGTGCTCGCCGCGGCGATCAGGGGCGAAAGCCTGCCCGCCGCAGAGCCGCTGCCCAGCGGGCGGCAGGCGGGCGATGGTTCATGATGTCGTCGGTGTCGCCTATCCGCGTACTCCTGCTGAGCAACGCCATTACACCCGATCGGCAGGGGGGGCTGGAGCGTCACTGTCGCGAGCTCGGCACCGCGCTCGCGCGCAAGGGCGCCGACGTGTTGATTCACGCCCGCCGTGTCAACCCTGATGACCCCGCGCGCGCGATCGACGCCGACGGCGTCGAGATCTGGCGCTTCGACACCCCCTCCAAGGACAGTCCCCTGTATGCGCTCGGCTACCCCGCGGCGAGCGCGCGGGCCGTCCGCGCGGCCGTCCGCGCGGCCGCCGGCACGCGCGTCGTGCACAGCAACTTCCCGTTGCAGGGCCTGCCCCTGGCTGCCAGCCGCACGCCCTACGTCCACACCTTCCAGGCTCCCGTCCACCGCGAGCTGCTGGGCGAACACCAGGACAGCTACGCGCTCCCGGGTCCCGCGAAGGCCGCCGCGGTGAGGGCCATGCGCGCGGGCGAGAGCCGCGTCGTGCGCGCTGCGAGCGAGGTGGTCGTGCTCAGCGACTTCATGAGGACCGAGGCGATTGCGCTCGGCGCGCAGCCAGCCTCGATCACGGTGCTCCCCGGTGGCATCGACACCGAGCGCTTCTCGCCGGGTCCGCCGGTCGCGCACCCATGGGCCGAGGGCAGGGCCCCCCTGGTGTTCACGGCCAGGCGGTTGGTGCCCCGCACCGGCGTCGGCGAGCTGGTGGAGGCGTTCGCGCGGATCGGCGCGGCGGTGGCGGATGCCCGCCTCGTGCTGGCGGGCCGCGGGCCGCTGGAGGGAGAGATACGGGCGCGGATCGACGCGCTCGGCCTGCGCGATCGCGTGTTGATGCTCGGGTGGGTCTCCGACGAGGAGCTCGTCGGCTGGTATCGCGCCGCCGACCTGGTCGTGATGCCCACTCAGGAGCTCGAGGGCTTCGGGCTCACGACCGCGGAGGCGCTCGCCTGCGGGACTCCCGTGGTGGGGACGCCCGCGGGTGCCAACCCCGAGGTTCTCGGGCGCCTGGACGAGGCGCTCAGCACGCGCGACGCCTCGCCGCAGGCGATCGCCGACACGGCGATCGAGCTGCTGCGCGAGCCACGGCGTCTCGCGGAGCTCGCCGCGAGTGCGCGCGCGGCGGTGTACCCGGCGCTCGGCTGGGATGCCGTCGCCGACCGCTACCTGGAGCTGTATGAGCGCCATCAGGCGGAGATCGGCATCCCCGCAGGGGGCAACGGGGCTCGCGGCAACGGCGCCCGCCCCAGCGGCCGGTCCGCGCCGGCGGCCGAAGCGAAACCCGACGCCCGTCTGCTGTCACTCCTTCGCTCTCCCGACAGCGGCGCCAGCCTGCTCGCCGAGCGAGAGGCCCTGTGCACGGCCGACGGACGTGAGCGATTCCCGGTGGTGCGCGGGGTCCCGATCCTGCTCGCGTCGGACAGCGCGTTCTCGACCGAGGACTACGTCGATGCGCCCGCGAAGGCGCCGGCGGCGGGCAGGCGCATCCGCGGCGCCCTGCCGTCGCTGTCGCACAACCTCAGCGCCGAGCGCAACCTCGCTCGCCTGCGCGAGCTGCTGCACGAAGCGAGCGCCGGCGCGGTGGCGCAGGTGCTGGTGGTGGGCGGCGCGACAGTCGGCGAGGGGATGGCGAGCCTCGTCGGCGATCCGCAGATCGCCCTGGTCGGGGCCGACGTCGCGGTCGGTCCGCGTACCGATGTGGTGTGCGACGCGCACTCGCTGCCGTTCGCCGACGGGGCGTTCGACGGCGTCGTCTGCCAGGCGGTGCTCGAGCACGTCGCCGATCCCCCGGGGGTGGTGGCGGAGGTGCACAGGGTGCTCAGGCCGGGCGGCCTCGTGTACGCGGAGATCCCGTTCATGCAGCAGGTGCACGAGGGCGCGTACGACTTCACCCGCTACACCTTCAACGGCCAGCGCCGCCTGTTCAATCGCTTCGAGGAGATCGACGCCGGGGCGACCGCTGGACCGGGGATGGCGCTGGGGTGGTCGATTCGGGCGCTCGCCACCGCGCTGGCGGGGGAGCGCGCGTGGGCGCGGGCGCTGGCGAATGCGCTCACCACGCTGACGTTCTTCTGGCTGAAGTACATGGACCGTCCGTTGATGCGAGGCTCCGCCGCGCTCGACGGGGCCTCCGGCATCTACTTCCTGGGCCGCGCCCGCGAGCGGGCGGGCAGCGATCGCGAGATCATCGCGGGCTACCGCGGTGTCAACAGCGGCTTCTCGGTCAGGCGCTGAGCGCGACCGTCGGACCTGGCGCCGGGCATTGTCATCGCTTCGCATCGCGCTCGTTCACAACCTCACCGCTGGCGGGGCCAGACGCGCGATGCACGAGCAGCAGCTGCGGCTGCGGGGTGATGTAGTGGAGTTCTGCCTGCAGACGGCGTTACCGGTCACCGCCGGCGCCCGCGTGACGGCGTTCGCGCCACGGGCGACGCGCTTGCGCCCCGCCCTGCGCCCACTGCCGCGACATCTGGACCTGGCGGCGCTGGCGCTCGCCTGGCGAGAGCTTGCCCGCGCCGTGGACGCCTCCGGCTGCGACGTGGTGCTCGCGCACCCCTGCCAGTACCTGCAGGCTCCGCTCGCGCTGCGCTTCACCCGCAGCCGCTCGGTGTACTTCTGCCACGAGCCCCGCCGCGTCGACTACGAGCGCGCCGCGGCGGCGCACGTCAATTCGCGGACGCGCCTGCTGTACGGGGGTCTGCACCGCGCCGAACGGCAGCTCGACCGGACGGCCGTGGCGGCTGCGGACGAGCTGCTCACCAACTCCCACTTCACCGCCGCGAGGATCGCGAGCGCATACGGGCGCTCGGCCACCGCCGTCCCGCTGGGCGTGGCCGAGGTGTTCACCGAGCCCGCGCCCGACCGACCCCGCACGCACCTGCTGAGCGTGGGCACGTTGATCGCCGGCAAGGGCCACGACAACGCCATCCGTGCGGCCGCGCTGACCGCGCGACGGTGGCCGCTGACCGTCGTCGCCCCGCGGGCGCAGCCACAGGAGGAGGCGAGGCTGCGGGCGCTCGCGGCGGAGCTGGCGGTCGCGCTCGACGTTCGCGTCGGCATCGAGGACGCGGAGCTGCGCGGGCTCTACCGGGGGGCGGTGGCGACGCTGTACCTGGCCCGCGAGGAGCCCTTCGGCCTCGTGTCCCTGGAGGCGCAGGCCTGCGCCAGCCCGGTGGTCGTCGCCGACGAGGGCGGCCTGCCGGAGACGCTCATCGTAGGCGAGACCGGCTGGGCGGTCGCGCGCGAGGACGCGGCCGCCGCGGCGCGCGCGATTGATGCGCTCGACGATCCCGCCGTCCAGGCGCGGGTGGGCGCGCGCGCGCGCGAGCACGGGATCGCGCACACGTGGGAGCGCTCGGCCGAGTGCGTGCAGGAGGCCCTCGAGCGGAGCAGCCGAGCATGAGCGCACCCGGCGGGCCGCGCACGCCGCTGGTGGTGTGCTCCAAGAGCGCCTGGCAGCCGGCGATCCGCCGCGAGCACTCGCTGGCGATGCTCGCCGCCGCACACGGCCATCCGGTGAGCTTCATCGAGCGCCCGCTCGACGTGCGCGCGCTCGTCCGCACGGATAGCGCTCGCGAGTGGTGGCGGGGCATCCGCGGCGACTCGCGCTCCGCGCCCGGCGCGGGCGACGTTCGCGTGGTCGCGCACGCGAACGTGCTGCCGGGGCACTTGAACGGGCTCGGGGAGTGGAGCGCGAACCTGCTGCTGGCGCGCCTGCTCGCCCGCGAGCCCGCGGACGCGGCGGTGGTCGTCAACGTCCCCTGGCAGTGGCCGGCGAGCGCCGGCGCGGGCGCCCGGCGGGTGTTCGACTGCGCGGATGACTGGCGAGCGCTGATGGGGCACCGCGGCGAGCGTTTGGCAGGGCTCTACCGCCGGATCGAGCGCGAGGCCGACGCCGTGATCCTCGCGAGCCCCTCGCTGGTCGAGCAGTTCCCCGCCGCGAGCACGGTGGTGGTGCGCAACGGCGTGAGCGAGGAGATGCTCACACCACTGGCGCCGCCCGTGCGAGCGCCGGCGCTCGTTCACGCCGGCACCCTCACTCCGCGCTTCGATTGCGAGCTCGCGGGCGCGCTGCTGGAGCGCCTGCCGGAGTGGACGCTGGAGCTGTACGGGCAGTGCCAGTATCCCGGCTGTGGAGAGCGACCGGGAGCGGAGCTCGTGCGCCTGCTCGATGAGCACTCGCCGCGCGTGCGCTGGCACGGGGTGCTCGCGCGCGCAGAGCTGGCGGGCGCGATCGACCGCGCGGCCGTCGCGCTCGTGCTCAACCGGCGGGAGCTCTCGCTCGGGCAGGACTCGATGAAGCTCTACGACTACGCCGCGCGCGGCCTCCCGATCGTGAGCACGCGCTTCTCCGCGCAGCTCGGGGACGAGGCGCCGCCGCACACCTACATCGCGGACGACGTGGGCGAGATGGCCGAGGCGGTCCTCGCGAGCCGCTCCGAGCCGCCGTCCTGGCGGGAGGACCGGCGCGCTTGGGCCGAGGGCCAGCGCTGGGAGTCGCGCTGGGCGGCGTGGTCTGCGGCGGTGTTCGGGCTCGCTGGCTAGCTCCGGTCGGACTAGCCCGCTCAGCGGATCGAGGCCACAAACATGTACCGGTAGAACGGTCCTCGCCTGTACCTGCGGGCAAGTATCGCCACTGGCGCCCAGAGCTGCGCATGGTATGGGATTGGGTGGGGCACGTAGCGCAGCGGGCCGACACGCGGGAACAGGCCCATCGCGATCCTGTGCATGATCCACCACAGCGTCAGGTTGAGCTCTCCACGCACGCCGACATGCTGAACACGCGCCAGCGAGCGCAGATAACCGTCAACCTCCTCGATGGACGGAAGCCCGAACTCGATGTGCTCCTCGAGCCATGTTGTCCAGCCACCGTACGTGCCTCGCCGGTGGAGCAGGTCGAGCAGACGACGGTCCGCCATGGCGGCTGGTGCTCCGGTTGGCCCGATGATGATCACCTGACCACCGCTCGCCGTCACTCGCACCATCTCGGCGACCACACGGTCGCGAAGCTCGCGTGGGATGTGCTCGATCGTGTCGATCGCAACGGATGCCGCGACGGATCCGTCGGCCAGTGGGATCGCATCGCCACTACCCATCACCCGCTGGAGGTTCTCGGGAGCGACGAGGTCTCCGTGGCGATCATCGGGACCTGGATCGACGCCCATGACCGGGCGGGTCGTCCAGCGTGCGATCCCTGCAGCGCCGGAGCCCACCTCGCAGATCCGCGAACCGCCCGACGCGAGCACGTCGAGCACAGGCTCGTAGCGCATCTCGGCGTCGAGGTCCCAGATCCGCCACTCGGAGTCGACGCGGCGCAGACCAGAGAGGCTACGGGGACTTACGCGGGGCTCCAAGCGCGGGAGCATACCCAGTCCTCCGCGACCCGAGAAGCCGGCAGATGTGTTCGTCGAGGGCTCACGGTGCGGCTCGTGTCAGGCGTGGGAGTAGATCTTTACCCTTGTGTGCTTGGGCGAGATCGACATGGAGACGTCGCTCACCGCTGCCGAACCGGAGGCCCTTCCAGCTCCGGCGGCATCTGATCGCGCGGAGACGACCCGGCTCACCGCGCGCGCCGCCAGCATCACTGGCCTCCGACAGGGCCTGAGCATGGCGCTCTCGGCGGTCACGGCTGCGGTCGTCGCGAGAGTGCTGGGTGCCACGAACTATGGCTTCTACGCCGGCGGCATGGCGGCATTCCAGTTCGCGCTTGCCTTCAACGAACTCGGCTTCGGCATCGTCCTGACGCGGGAGATGGCCCAGCACCCCGAGGATCGCGGCAGTCTGCTGCGCTCGACTGTGCGGGTACAGCTCGTCTGGAGCGTGGTGGTGGCGGGTGCCCTCGTAAGCGTCGCATTGGCGACAGGAGTGGGACCGCGAGGAGATGTCATGCTCGTCATGGCGCCAGTGGTTTTGGTCTCGGGCCTCAGCCCCGTGCGCCAGGTGTTCCTCGTCACCTTCAAAGTCGGGCGCCTGTTCCTCGTCGACACGGCATCGGCGATTCTCCAAACAATCGCCATGCTGACAGTGGCGCTGCTCAGGCTCGGGCTCGTCGCTATCGCCGGGGCGTCAGCGATAGCGATCTGCGTCAATCAGATCGTCGGTGCCCGGCTTGGGTGGGGTCTTGTCGATCGGGCTCCGTCGACCCGCTTGCAGCGCAGGCGCATCACCCGCCTGGCACTGCCGCTCGGTGTGGCGTCGGTCATCGCCTCGCTGTACTTCACGGTCGATCAGGTGATCCTCACATGGCTCGTGCCGCCTGCGGATCTAGGCCACTACGCAGCTGCGGTAAAGCTTCTCACGGTAGTAGTCACGATTCCGGGTTTCATCATGCAGGCGGGCATACCGGCGCTCGCAAAATCCGCGAATGATCGAGACGAGGTAACCGACGTAGCCGGCAGACTAGCTCACTGGATCGCGGCTACCGCCCTTCCTCTCTGCGTCGGACTGACGGTCTTCGCGAGGCCTGCCATTGAGATCGTCTTCGGCTCCGCATATCTTCCGGCTGTACCTCTCCTCCGTATCCTCATGGTGGCGGGCACATTGTCACTGGCGGCGAACGTGCTCGGTATTGTGCTATCTGCGCTATCGATCGTACGCCCGCAACTGATCTTCAACGTGGCGACGCTGTGCGTGAACGTGATCGGCAACATCCTGCTCGTTCCGCGATATGGGGTAACCGCCTCGGCGTGGCTGACCGCGGCGTGCGAGGCGATCGTGGTGAGCTATGCGCTCGTTGTCGTTCGCCATCGCGTACATATCTCTAGAGTGATTGCCCCGTCGCTGCCGACGCTGGTCTCGGTCGCACTGGCGGCGGACGTCGGCATCGCTCTTCGGAGCGACCCTCTCGTGGGCATTCCAGGATCGGCTGCCGTGTTCGCGATCCTCATCATGGTGTTGGGGGCGTGGCCCCAAGACCTGATCCCCACGAGATACCGGCGGGGCCGATGAGCCAAGGTCCAGTAAACAGCTCGCACACGCCGGGGATCCGACCGGTGTCCGTCGATGTCCTGATTGTGTCTTATAACACGCGCGAGCTCCTGAGACAGTGCCTCACGTCGATCGAGCGTAACCGACCCTCGGAGGAGCGAGTACGACTTCGGGTCAAAGTTCTCGACAACGCCTCGGCCGACGGCACCATCGAGATGCTCACTGAGCGCTTTCCCATGGTTGAGCTGACGTGCTCGCCGGTCAACGAAGGCTTCGCTCGGGCCAACAATCGACTCGCCGCAGCCAGCGATGCTGACTACCTGCTCCTTTTGAATCCGGACACGATTTGGATCAGGGACATCGTTGAGGGGCTGCTAGACACGCTGCAGCGCCATCCCGACGTAGTCTTGGTGGGGCCGCGTTTGATCTTCCCCGAGGGACGGGTGCAGCTGTCGAGCCAGCGCACGCCGTCGCTTTCCTACGAGCTCGCTCTGCCGCTTCGCGGCACCAAGCTGGGTCGCATTGGGTCGCTCTGGGACGCCGAGAGGGTCGTCGAGTCGACCCGCGAGTGCGGCTTGCTTCAGAGTCGTGCGCCACGCCGTACCGAGTTCCTGTGGGCGACCTGCTGGCTGATCGCTCGGGCAGATGTCGAGCGCCACGGGCTGTTTGACCCAAGCTTTTCGCTTTATGATGAGGATCTCGACCTGTGCACCCGCTTGGTCAGGTCCGGGCGCTCGCTGATGTACCGACCGGACGTGGACTTGGTGCACATCGGAGGAGCCAGCAGCACCTCGGCAGCAAAGCTGAAGCTCATGCGAACTGCACGCGCCCACTATTACCTCCGGCACCGGGGTCGAGGTGCGGCGCTCTTTTACAGGTATGCGATCCCGATGGCCTGGCGACTACGGCTTTCGCGAGCCCGCAGAACCTCGACGGCCGGCTGACAGAGTGCCATCCGACGCCTCGATCCACCGTGGAGCTGATCCGGGCTAGAGGCTCGGCTCTGCACGAATAGTCGTTTCGGACTCGGCAAGCATCCTCTCGACGGACTCGAGCACCGCGTCTACGGGTACATGCATGTCGTCGAACTTACGCGGGCCGACACGTCGCACTGGCTCGCACATGATGTTCCAGTGATCGTGACCTGCGGCGCAAAGCACCGAGTAGACACCCCAGTTGACATGGGCAGGTTGGAAGAACTCGAGCACGGATGTGTGCCGGGAGAAGATCGCGTTGACGAAGTTCGAGCCATGCGGTCCGACGAGCACCCTGGCCGAAGCAAATGTGCTCACTTGCTGCTCAAAAGCCAGCGATTCTGGGAGAAGCAGCTCGAACCCGAGCGGTTGCAGTGCAGCGAGCAGCTCGCGTTCGTTGCTGGCGTTGCGCGTGCCACCCGCGCGGCTCACGTAGAACATGCGCTCAGGCTCCGACTGGTCAGGGCCAAGTGCCTCGCGTACCCAGTCCAGTAGGAATGCGCTCGGCTCGTTGATTGGCGCCAGGGGAGCAGCCCATACCAGGCTGTCCGGTTGCAGATGCTCTCCCGTGAAGGGTGTCAGCTTGCTTTCTGGGATGTTCAGAGCTGCGAGAGATTCGCGCTGGAAGCGGGTAAGGCGCTCGGGCACTATAAGGCTGTCGTACTCAACTCCGCTGGCCTGGAGAACGGCGAGCCGCGGCAGCGAATTGAATATCCAGTGAAAGTAGTTGTTGCACCACAACGAGATGATGGATGCATGAGTCCCGGAGATCCGAGTGGGCTTGGGCAGTACGGTCGGGCGCCCAAACTCTCGCTCGAAGTGCTCACGGTCCCACAGGGTCTCCATCACGAGATCGCCCCCGGCGGTGAAGACCACACCACTTTCTGTTGCCAGCCGGCCTCCGGGGACGGTGGCGACCCGTAGTGGGTAGGCCGGCTCCGAATAGCTCCTCGAGAACATCGGGTGGAGCGTCGCCTGAACCGTGCGGCTGCTGGGCGCAGGAGCGGGGATACGGGGCAGGTCGACGTCTACAAGTGCGACGCCCTCCACGAGGTCGAAGCTGCCGACGGTGCTGGGCGATGACAGTGCCGACATTCCAAGTCGGGCTCTCGCAGGGGCTGGGGCTCGCACCGCCACGGAGTTGAGGACAGACTTGAGTCGCTGGTGCATGGCGCGTTTCGCTGCGCGCCTAGTCTGACACGCGGCTGGTGTGGCATAGAGCCCTGAGCGCCTCGAGACTTTCGCCGCTGAGCACGGGCGCCGCCTTGCGGACATCTGCCTCGGGCCAGTCCCACCACGCGATGTCGAGGATGCGCAGCGGAGTCACGCTGGTATTTGTCAGCACGGAGTGCCCAGACGCCTTTGCACGGCCTCGATTTTGCCACACCAAAAGGATCGGCGCTTTGTGCCGGTTCGCATAAGGTCGTCGTGTTGAAGCCGCTGTTCGGCCGACGGGCGAGTCAGCGGGCCAGCTCGCGGGGAGCATCTCCCTTGGAACGGGCGTAGTCCTTCTGAGGCCGATTCTTAGCTGCTCTGGAGCGCGTGCGACGGGCCCGCGTGAGTGGCTTCGCGCCGTCGATGCCGTCGGGCCACTGTTCGTAGAGCAGCGGCACCGACAGCCAGATGCTCAGGCCGCGGTAGAAGTTGAGGTTGTCATATATCGAGGGGCTTTCGTACGCACTGGTGACCACCGGCAGCTGAGTCGAGACGAACTGGGCTAGGTCCGGGCGGTCGCCGCTGTCGAGCAGCACTACCGAGCCCATGCTGAAGAAGGGCAGCATGTCGCTCCTGCGCGTCCCGCCGGTGGCGTTGAGGATGTCCTTCGCGTTGACGAGCGGTCGCAGCTGGTTGAACAGGAGGTTGGTCAGCCACAGGAAGCGCTCTTCGTGGGTGAGCACCCACAAGCTCGTCGCGTAGTCGAGTTGAAGCATCGTGTATTCGGGGTCGAAGCCCGGCGCGCCGCCACCGGACTCGGCGAGGTAGCCGGCGCCGTCGGCGCCGTCCGCTCGGGTGGGCGGCTGAGTTATCTGCAGGCCGAACCCCGCCCACCGCGGTAGCGGCGGTGCGATCGTGAATTCCCACTCGGATTCGTATGCGCTGCGGAAGCGTTCGGCGCCCGTTATCTGCCATGCCAGCCACATGTCCTCGACCTGGTGAAGCTGGATGTTGCCGTTGATGTACCAGGTCATCGCGCCGGAGTTCAGGAGGTAGTTGGCGGCACGTTCGATCGCGCTCTCCCAGCTCGCGCGGGTGTCCTTCGCGAGCACGTGCCGCAGCTCGATATAGGCGATCCCCAGTTCGATCAGCTCGAAGCCGGTGGTGATCTCGTTGGCGGCGCCTTCCTGCTGGAAAGCGCCGTTCGGTAGCTGGTCTTCCGCGATCGCTCGCTCGAACGTGTCTTCTGTGATGGAGGCGAGCGCCGACATCCCGGCTTCGTGGCGCCGGGAGAGGATCGCGGCGGCCGTGCCGGCACTGTCGAGGCACCACCAGCATCCGCTGGGCTGGAGCGCCGGGTTGTGCCATACCCCGTCTTCGTAGTAGCGCCCATTGGCCGTTTCCGTCATGAAGTTCTCGAGGACGGTGTGGTCGAGACCGGCGATCGAGCTGACCTGGGCGGCGTAGGCGGCCTCGAATTCGTAGCCCTGCGCGCTCGCTGCGCTCGCGGGCGGACTGGCGCACGCCAGGCAGGCGAGCACGGCCAGCAGGGTGGATATCGAAAGACGCCGTGGTAGCGGTAGGGGTGGCACTCCCGTTGCGCTCGGAGCGCCAGCCCCGTGCGGAGAGCGATCGCGCTAGGCGTGGACGAATGTTTGACATAGTCGCTTCAATCGACGGCTGAGCTCAACGCGCCGAGGAGCCCGTCGGCGTGGCGCGCCCACGAGAACCGCGCGGCGGCCATCCGCTCGGCGCAGCGACCGAGCGCGTCGCGCAGTGCCGGATCGTCGATCAGGCGGAGCAGCGCTCCGGCGAGCGCCTCCACGTCCCCCGGTGCCACCACGAGGGCGTTCTCCCCGTCGACGAGCAGCCCGCGCGCTGCTAGCACGTCACTCATCACTATCGCCCGTCCCTCGACGAGCGCGCTCGTGAGCGGTCCGCTCGCCGGGTTGGAGGTGCGGTACGGCAGCACCACAATGGCCGCCTCTTGTATCCGTGAGCACCACTCGGCGTCGGTGGCGTGACCGAGCCACAGCGGGGGGTTCGCCATCTCCTGGGAGCGACGTTTGAGCTCGGCGACCCAGGCGCCGTGGGTCTCGCCCGTGGTCTCGCCCATGATCCACAGCGGCAGTGGGCTCGAGCCGCCGACGATCTCCCATGCTTCGAGCAGCACATCGAGTCCCTTGCTGGGTCCCTGGAAGCCCGCGGTCAGCACGGCGCTGCCGGCGCTGGGCGGCCCCTGCTCTCCCCTGGCGTCGGCGCCGTGCGCCACGGTGACGACGCGCGCGGGCGCCCCGGCCGCGCGCCACGCCGGCAGCACCTCGGCGGACAGCACCACCGCCAGCTCGACGCGGCGCAGGAGCGCCCGCAACAGCAGGCGGTCGAGCGTCGGCGCGAGCAGCCGGTAGGTGACGATCTTCGCCAGCCGCGTGCGCTGTGGGAGCAGACCGGCGGCTGGGTGGAGCACCACGGTTGGTGCGTCGTGGGCGGTGATCGTCACTCGCCGGCCGCCCAGCGCCGCGAGCAGCGCGTACCAGAAGCACGGCAGATCGAGCTTTCCGAGCTCCACGTGAATGAGCCCGCAGTGCGCTCGGGAGCGTGCGGTGCGCCGCCAGGCGCGTGCAGCGGCCCACACTGCGGCCCCCCCGGAGCGTGAGAGCGTGAGCTCGCGCACCTCCCAGCCACGCTCGCGGATGTGCGGCACGAGCCGGCGCGCGACGTTGCCGGGCCCGCCCTCGGCCGGCGCGACGAGCAGCACAGAATGAGCGGGCGCGGCGGGATTCACCGCAGCCCTCTCGGCGTCTGCGCTGGCGCTCCTCAGCGCTCCACGGTCCGGTTCATGCCGACGAAGCTCGCGATCTGTGCAGCGCTGAGGAGCACCACGATGAAGGCGACCAGCGCGTACAGCAGCGCGCGTGGCTGGGTCTGCGAGGCCGTCGTGGCGGGAGAGAAGAGCGTCAGCTGGGGGCTTCCCGTGGGAACCTGGTCGTCGAGCAGCGTCTGCTGGATGCCCTCCAGCGATGACACTTCGCTTTGCAGGGCTTGCACCTGCGCCTGCTGGCGGCGACTCAACGCCGTGCCCGATTCCCTGATCGCGAGGACGGCGTCGAGCTTCTGCTCCGTGGTCTGCAGGCGTGCCTGGATACGGTCGAGCTGGCGGGTGTAGATCGCACGGTTGTGCGCTTCGTTCGCGGCGTTTTCGTGGTTGAGGGTGTCTACGAACGCTTCCGCCATCGCGTTGGCGCGCGCGCTGGCGACCCCCGCCGAGTTGCCGCGCGCCGACAGCTGCACGAGGTTCTCCGAGCTGACGGTCGAGGCGCTGATCGCCGCCGACAGCCCCGCTCCTGCCGATCCCAGCTTCGCCGCGGCCTTTTCCACGATCGGGCCGGCGGTCGCGATCTGCGTGTATTGGCTGGCGAGATCGTTGGCTGCCTGGACGGACTGTTCGCTCAGCCCGGCGCTCTGCGGGAGGGTGATCCGCACGATCGCCGATGCGGAAAAGCGCTTGGGTATAACTTGTGACACCGCGACTGCCAGCGCGGCAGCGATGACGGCTGCTCCGATTATGATCCAGCGCGCCAACCAGATTGCGCGCCAGCGCGTCGGCGGCACGCTCGCACGAACCGGCTCACCGGCGTCGACGCCGGTCGGTGGCGGCGCAGCGTGAGGGCCCGGGATCGGCTGATCGGAGGGGGTTGGCAGCAAGCTCACCGGCCGACACTGATCCTGTTCGGACTGGGAAGGGTTGGCAAGGCGGCCGCCACGCCCAGGATTATGGCGAAGAACGCGGCGACAGGCGTGTAGCGAATGGTCACGTCGGTGAGCCAAACGATCAAGATCGCCGCTCCGCCGCCCAGTGCACCGGCTGCCAACACCGGCGAGGTGCGCAGCCCGCGGACGAGCGCGACACCCGCGCCGCCGATCACGAGCGCGAGCGCCGCCAGTCCCAGCAGGCCCGCCTCCGCTGCGATTTGCAGGTAGGTGTTCTGGCCGTTCGATGCTTCCTTCACCTTGGGCAGGTAGCGTGCCAGCGAGTAACGAATGCGACCCAGCCCAACGCCCGCAAGCGGATGTTCGAGGAACGTCCTGACGTCGGCGTGCCACGCTTCCACGCGTTCTCGATCGCCCTTGGCGGATATTCGGTTGGCGGCATGTGTGGGGTTGGAGATCGTTTCGAGGCGGCTGACGATGTGTGGCCCAGCAGTGCTGACGGCGAGGACGGCGGCCGCAGCCACCACGACCGCGGCGATGGCCAAAGCACGAGCCCGGAGGCGGGGGCTCGGCAGCACCAGGCATGCGATGACGGTTCCGACGCCTCCGCCAATCCAGCTGAAGCGCGAGAACGACAGTCCGAGTCCGAGCGCTACGACCACGCCCGCTCCGATCAGCGCGAGGCGAAGAGTCACGCTGCGCGTGCGGGCTGCCAGGACGACGATGATCGGGCAGCTGAGCGCGAGGATGTTGCCAAGGGAGATTGGGTCGTATAGCGTGCCGCTCGGCCTCTCCGTGGTGTGCGCTTCGCCGGCATGACCCGCGGCAGTCCCAAAGTAGCCAGTTTCGGCGCCTGCGCTGCCCGCCGATCCATAGAGATTCAGGCGATGGTTCGTCTTGAACTCGTAGATGGCGATCACCGCCTGGATGACAGCCGCGATTGTGACTGCCCAGTAGACGACGCTCACCGCCTCGTCACCTTCGCGCACCACTCGTGAAGTCAACCATCCGACGAGAACCATCCCCGTAAGAATCACCACGCCACCGCTGTCGTGACCAATCAGCAGCGGAGCTATCAGCAGGGTGAGGGCGACCACGCAGACGATTCCCAGGCTCGATAGCGAATCGGGTCGCCCACCGCTCACGATTGCCACGATGACTGCGAGCGCAAGCACCGCCGTAAGTAGCGTAACCTGCTCGCCCCCGAAATGAGCGCCAGCGTCGGCGAACGGAATGCATATGATCGTCAGAGCCACGATGATGCGCAGCGGATGGCGACTTGTGAGCAGGATTATGCCGATGACCGGCGCCAGCACGGTCAACATGTACTTGAGCAGCGACGGCGCGGCGAACAAGACGTCCTGCGTCGCGCCTGAAACCCCCGCGAAGGTCGCTATCACGCACGCGACCACGGCCAACAGGCGAGGGACCTGCTCGGCGCGGACGCGGACGGCCAACGACATCAGCGCAATCTAGCAGTCGTGCCCCCGTGCCCGGAATGCTTGCTACGGCTAGCTGCGCGAACCCCGCAGCTGTGCCTTCAGTTGCAAAAACGGCCGCTCGACCAAGTAATAACTTGCGCTAGCAATCAACACCGCCAATCCGGCTGCGACCACCAGGACGATCCAGACCGATCCCACGTGGTGGTTTAGCTGGACGACGATCGTCTGATGCCACAGGTAAAAGCCGTAGGACACAGCGCCAAGCCACCGCAGGAGGCCGAAGCTGGTGATCTTGACGGTCAGCCCTCGCGAAGGAGCCACTGCCGGAAGCAGCACGAGCAACGCTGTGGGCGCGTAGACCGGGTTGACCGAGCCGGTCGACTTGCTGGTGAGGGTCATTGCGATGACCGCAAAGATGCATGCAGCGATCAGCCAGCTCACCAGCGACCAGTGCCTCCAGCGGTCGAAGAGGTGGCCAAACCATGACTGCGTCGACACCAAAGCCAAGGCCATTCCGATGGCGAACAGATAGAAGGTGCCGGGGAGCGTGTAGGCCAGATCGGCGTCAGCGGGGTGACGCGAGATGATGACATGCGCTGCGATCGAGATGAGGGCGAGGACCGACAATCCCGCCAGCTCGACATAGCATCGTGTGCTCTCGTCGCGCAGCCGCTCTAGGAACACCCCGGCGACGAGAGCATATAGGGGCAGCAGCAGGTAGAAGGAGATCTCGACGCACAGGCTCCACGCCGGCCCGAGGCCGCTGAAGACGGTCTTCGGATCGTAGATCTGGCCAAAAAGATAGAACTGCCACCAGCGCGATCCGAATTCAGTTATCCCTGGCCAGACTGCCACGAGCGTGAGCGCCACCCAGTAGGCGGGCACGATTCGCAGCAGCCGGGCAACGTAGAAGCGCCCGATCGGCACCCGTGGAGCGATGCCCCGACGCGCGGTCACGAAAGGGCGGTACAACAGGAAGCCCGATATCAAAAAGAAGAGAACGACGCCTATGTCACCGTGACCCGCGAGTCTTCCAACCGGTCCGGGAAGCCTATGCACGGCATTGACGTGGTAGAAGAGGACGGAGAACGCCGCGATCGCACGCAGCGCGTCCAATTGCGGGTATCGCGGATTCCCCGCAGGCGCCTCCAGCCCAAGCCGTGTGCCCCCGCTTTCAGAGATTTGTGAAGTGGAGCTCGGGCGCAGGGGCTTCAACGTGCGAGCGCGCGATCGTACACGATCTCGGTCCGCTCCAACATCTCGGCAACCCCGAAGCGTGCCCGGGCACGCTCACGTCCCGCTTGGCCCATACGCACCGCCAGCGCGTGGTCGCTCGCGAGGCGATCGAGTGCGCGTGCGAGCCCGTGCACGTCACCGGGCTCGACGAGGATGCCAGTCAGCTCGTGCTCGACGATCTCGGGTATGCCGTCTACCGCAAACGCGACCACCGGCCGTCCTGCGAGCTGCGCCTCGATGGCCGCAAACGGGAACGTCTCCCAGCGTGAGGGCAGGCACACCACACGCGCACGCGCGAGCCACATGAGCGTGTCCTCCTGCCAGCCAGGCATGCATACGCGCCGGCCGAGCAAGTCTCCGAGGTCGCGTTCGAGCGATGCGCGGTGAGGACCATCGCCGAGGATCGTGAGTCGCCAGTCGCGCTCGGCCGCGCGGACAGCCTGGGCGAGGAGATCGAAGCCCTTCTGAACGTTCATGGTTCCCGAGGCCAGCACCTCGCCGATCGGTCCCGTGGAGATCGGCGGCGGCTCGCGCTGAGGGGGCACGCCGAGCGGTACCGTGTGCAGCTTGCTCGTGTCTCGCAGGTGGTAGCGGTCGCGGAAGAACTCGGTTACCTGCTGGCTCGGCACGATCACAGCATCACAAGTGGCTATCGAGAGCCGCTTGAGCAGTGTCTTGACGGGAGCCGTAAGAGCCGTTCTCGGTCCTTCGCTCAGAAGATGTCGGTCCGATCCGTTGAAGTGCGGTAGGTGCTCGGTGGCGACCGTCGGCCCGAGTGGGTGCCGGGCAGCGAGCAGACCGGCGGCGCGCGGGTCGTAGGTGTCGTGCAGATGCACGTGACAGACATCCACCCGCCGGTCGATGCTCTGCCACAGAGTTTGTACGCGCAGGTCCCGCTCCAGCGCCTCGCTGCGCGGTCCCTGCGCGTGCGAGCTCAGCCCGACGCTCACGTCGTGGCCCCGCTCGCGCAGGCCCTCGGCAAGGTGGACGACGTTGCGCCACACGCCGCCGACGGTGGTGGCGGTCATCACCAGCGATACCCGCATCGGGCGAGTCCCGGTTCGCGGCGGCGGCCTCAGACGCCGCTCGCCGGCCGCAACGCCTGGCGCACCTGCGCCAGCGTGACCACGCCGCGCAGGACGCCTTCGGAGTCCACGGCGACCATCGCCCCCAGCCGGCCGAGCCCGTCGGAGCCGAGCAGCGATTCCAGCGGCGCCTCTTCGCCGATGCGCACGGGCATGTCCTCCTCGAGCACGTCCGCCACCGGCAGGGCCGGGCGTCCCGCGGCGATCTCGCTCTCGACGCGCTGCTGGCGCACTACGCCGAGGAAGTGGCGGGCGGGATCGACGACCGCGAACCACGGCCAGCGGTAGCGCAGGAAGAACTGCTCCTGGGCGTCCAGCAGCGTGACCTCCGCGGAGATCGTCACCGGCTCGCGGTCCATGATGTCGCCGACGGTGATGTGCCTGATGCGACGCCCGAGCGTGCCCTGGAGCACGGCCGCGCCGGCGGCCTGGTAGAGCAGGAACGCGAGCAGGATCGTCGCGAGCGCGAACCAGCTGCCGCCGGTGGAGAACATCCACACACCGAGCAGTCCCAGCACCAGCGCGAACGCCTGGCCCGAGCGCCCGGCGGCCTGGGTGCCGCGGTTGCGGTCGCCCGTCACCCGCCAGATGAGCGCGCGCGCGATGCGCCCGCCGTCGAGCGGAAACGCGGGTATGACGTTGAAGACGAACAGCGCCGCGTTGACGAAGCCCAGCCAGCCGAGCAGCGCAAGCGCGGGGGTCGCCTTCACGCCTTCGCGGGCGAGCGCGACCGTCGAGACGGTGCCGCTCGTGGCGAGCACCGCCACCCCGCCGAGGCAGAGCGCGAACAGCGTGAGGGTGACGATCGGGCCGGCGGCGGCGATCTTCAGCTCCTCGCCGGCGCTCTGGGGCTCGCGGCGCATCTGCGAGAGCCCGCCGAAGAACCACAGGTCGATGCCGACGACGGGGATCCCCAGGCGCCGGGCGACGAGCGCGTGGCCCAGCTCGTGCAGGACAAGCGAGCCGAAGTACCCGAGCGCGCCGAGCACCGCGACCACGTAGACGGTCGTCTGCGAGCCGCGCATCACGTGCGGGAAGTATTCGCCCGACAGCCAGAGGATCAGCACGAACAGGATCACGAACCAGCTCGCGCTGACGCCGATGCGGATGCCGAAGATCCGCGCCAGTTGCATGTTCCTGCGGGTGGGCATGTCTTTATGGTAGGCCCGCGAGGGCTGCGCCCCGCTGGCCGGCTCAGGTCAGGTCAGGCCTGGGGGCGCGAGCGGGCGATGATGCCCTCGAAGTCGACCCCCGCCGGTAGCGTGCCGTACTCGAGGCCGCCCTCGTCCGACAGGCGTGAGGCGCAGAAGGCGTCCGCGACCGCCGCCGGCGCGCTGCGCACGAGCAGCGAGCCCTGCAGGCAGAGCGCCATCTGTTCGACCACCCGCCGCGCGCGCTGCTCGAGCGTGGATGGGTCGGCGAAGCGGTCCTTGAGCTTGGCCACGCTCGCGTCGAGCTGCGCGTTCGCGCCGCGGGCCTGTTCGACCTCCTCCAGGAACACCTCCAGCGAGCGCGGCGAGCGGGCGAGCGCGCGCAGGACGTCGAGGCTCATGACGTTGCCCGAGCCCTCCCAGATCGACGCGAGCGGCGCCTCGCGATACAGGCGCGGCATCCCCGACTCCTCCACGTAGCCCGCCCCGCCGAGGCACTCCAGCGACTCGAACGCGTGGTTGGGCGCGCGCTTGCACGTCCAGAACTTGCCCACCGCCGTGGCCAGGCGCTTGAACAGCTGCCCGTCGCTGTCGTTGTTGGCGTCCTCGGCGTCGGCGCTCGCTTCGTCGTACGCGCGTGCGAGGCGCATCGCCAGCGCGGTGGCCGCCTCGGACTCCAGGCAGAGATCGGCGAGGACGTTGCGCATCAGCGGCTGGTCGATCAGCAGCTTGCCGAACGCGCTGCGGTGGGCGGTGTGGTGCAGCGCGTTGACCACGCCCACGCGCATGCCCGCGGCCGTGCCGATCACGCAGTCCAGGCGCGTGTGCCCGACCATCTCGATGATCGTCGGCACGCCGCGGCCGGGCTCGCCAAGCATCCGCGCCCACGCCCCGTGGAACTCGACCTCCGAGGAGGCGTTGGAGTGGTTGCCGAGCTTGTCCTTCAGGCGCTGGATGTGGAACGCGTTGCGAGCGCCGTCGGGCAGGACGCGCGGCATCAAGAAGCAGGAGAGGCCTTCGTCGGTCTGCGCGAGCACGAGGAAGAAGTCCGACATCGGCGCCGAGCAGAACCACTTGTGCCCGACGATCTCGTACTCCCCTCCGGCTCCGCCCCCGTTCAGGGGCGTGGCGACGGTGGTGTTCGCGCGCACGTCCGAGCCGCCCTGCTTCTCGGTCATCGCCATCCCCGCGATCGCGCAGCCCTTCTCGGCGGCGGGGATCAGGCGCGGGTCATAGTTGGTGGCGGTCACCAGCGGCTCCCACTCGGCTGCCAGCTCCGGCTGGGCGCGCAGCGCCGGCACGACCGCGAAGGTCATCGTGATCGGGCACGCGAAGCCGGCCTCCGCCTGCATCGCCGTCATGTACAGGGCGGCGCGCGCCGTGTGCGGAGAGGGCTGATCGCTCGTCCACGGCAGCGAGTGCAGCTCGTTCTCCACGCCCATCTTCATCAGCTGGTGCCACGCCGGGTGGAACTCGACCTCGTCGATGCGATGCCCGTAGCGGTCGAACAGGCGCAGCACCGGCTTGTTCTCGTTGGCCAGGCGACCCCACTGCTGCTGCGGCTCGCCGCCCACGAAGCGCCCCAGCGCACAGGCGCGCTCGCTCACCCAGCCGGCCCCCTCGCGCTCCGTGGCCTCCACCAGCGGGAGGTTGCTGGAGAAGACGTCCACGCCCTCCAGCGGCGGCACCTGGTTGAAGACCGTGTGTGTCTGCCACGGCGCATCCCCGACCGCATGTCCCGACATGGTGCTGGCCATCACAAGACAGTCAAGCAGAGATCGGTACGCTGCGGCGCGATGCTCGGATCGGCCACCCCTCGGCGCGTGGCCCTCGTGGGCCTGCTCGCGACGATTGCGGCGCTCCTGTTGCTGACGGTGCTCTGCGCACCGGATGCCACCGCGCAGGCGCCGGGCGCGGCCTCCGAAGCGACCGTGCCGCGGCTGGCGTACGTGACCGAGACGGCGACGTCGACATCCAAGGTGTGGCTGGCGTCGGCCTCCGGAAGCGAACCGAAGCTGCTCGGGCCGGGCGACCAGCCCATGCTCTCGCCGAACGGCCAGTCGGTGGCGGTGTCGCTGTTCGGCGCCACGCCCGGGAGCCAGGAACACGGTCCGTCGATCGGCGTGTACTCCGCCTCGGGCGCCCCGGTCGCCGACTCCTTCGACCTCGAAACCGCCACCGCCACGCCGCTGGCGTGGTCGCCGGACTCGCGCTACGTGGCGGTGTACAGGCAGTCCAACGAGCCGGTCCTGATCGCGCAGGGCTCGGGTCTGGACGTGCTCGACGTGCAGACCGGAGCGATCACGTCGATCGCAGAAGGCGCGATCTACGGCGTGAGCTTCGCGCGCGACGGAAGCGACAGGCTGGTGTTCGCGCTGTCGCACTCGCTGTCGCCGTCAGCGTCGGTGAACCTGTACGAGAGCGAAGTCGACGGCGCGGGCTTGCACCGCATCACCACCAACGGGCGCAGCCTGGAGCCGGTGTGGGGGCCCGAGTACATCGCGTACGACCGCGAGCGCATGCGCAAGTTGTCCCCCGAATACCAGATCTGGCTGGAGTCGCCGGGCGGTCGCGTCGTCGTGCGCCAGCTCACGCACATTCCCGTGGACCCGCTGTCGCAGGGCCTCATCCCGCTCGCGTTCTCGGCCAACGGGGACAGGCTGCTGGCGGAGTTCGGGGGCGAGGACAACAGCGACGCGTACGCGGTGAACGTCGTCTCCGGCCACGCCCGTGCGGTGACAGTCCACGGCCGAGCCGTGCAGGGCGCCGGCATCTCCGCCAGCGGAAGCACGCTGCTGGTCGACGAAAACTCGCTGTTCGAGCCGCCGTCCAAGGCGCGCGTGGCGACCGTCCCGTTCGCCGGCGGCAGCTCGCACGTGCTCGTCGCGCACGGCTCGCAGGCCAGCTGGAACGGCTGACGGATCGATGCCCGGCCACCCGCGATGCCCGCCCACCCGCGATGCCCACCCACCCTCGACGCCCACCCACCCGCGATAGCATCGGCGACCCCATGGCCGCGATCAAGGTGAAGAACCCCGTCGTCGAGCTCGACGGCGACGAGATGACGCGCATCATCTGGGCGTTCATCAAGGAGCAGCTGATCCTCCCCTACCTGGACGTCCAGCTCGAGTACTACGACCTCGGCATCGAGCACCGCGACGCCACCGGCGACCAGGTCACCGTGGACGCCGCCGAGGCGATCAAGCGCTACGGCGTGGGGGTCAAGTGCGCGACCATCACCCCTGACGAGGCGCGCGTGCAGGAGTTCGGCCTCGAGGAGATGTACCGCTCGCCCAACGGCACCATCCGCAACATCCTCGGCGGGGTGATCTTCCGCGAGCCGATCGTCATCGCCAACATCCCGCGGCTGGTGCCCGGCTGGAGGAAGCCGATCGTGATCGGCCGTCACGCCTTCGGCGACCAGTATCGCGCGACCGACATGGTCGTCCCCGGCGAGGGCAGGCTGACGCTCGCGTTCACTCCCGCCGCATCGTCCCCGGAGGGGGACGGCGGCCAGCCGATCGAGCTCGACGTCTACGACTTCCCCGGCGCCGGCGTGGCCATGGCCATGTACAACCTCGATGACTCCATCCGCGACTTCGCGCGCACCTGCCTGCGTTACGGCCTCGACCGCGGCTATCCGGTGTACATGTCCACCAAGAACACCATCCTCAAACGCTACGACGGTCGCTTCAAAGACATCTTCGCCGAGGTGTACAAGGACGAGTTCGAGTCGGACTTCGATGCCGCCGGCATCACCTACGAACACCGCCTGATCGACGACATGGTGGCGTCCGCGCTGAAGTGGGAAGGCGGCTATGTGTGGGCGTGCAAGAACTACGACGGCGACGTCCAGTCGGACACCGTCGCCCAGGGCTTCGGATCGCTCGGGCTGATGACCAGCGTGCTGATGACGGCAGACGGCAAGACGGTCGAGGCCGAGGCCGCCCACGGCACGGTCACCCGTCACTATCGCCAGCACCAGCAGGGCAAGCCGACCTCCACCAACCCGATCGCCTCGATCTTCGCCTGGACCCGCGGCCTGGCCGCGCGCGGTCGCCTTGACGGCACGCCCGAGGTGAGCGCCTTCGCCGACACACTCGAGCGTGTGTGCGTCCAGACGGTGGAAAGCGGCAAGATGACCAAGGATCTCGCGCTGCTGATCGGGCCGGACGAGCCCTGGCAGACCACGCAGGAGTTCCTGGCATCGATCGATGAGAACCTCAAACAGGAGATGAGAACTTGAGCAACCCCGTACGAGTTACGGTCACCGGCGCCGCCGGTCAGATCGGCTACAGCATCGTGTTTCGCATCGCCAGCGGGCAGCTGCTCGGGCCCGAGCAGCCCGTGGACCTGCGCCTGCTGGAGATCCCGCAGGCGATGGGCGCGCTGGAGGGGGTGGCGATGGAGCTGGTCGACTGCGCCTTTCCGCTGCTCGCGGGACTGGACCTGCACGATCGTCCGGCCGACGCCTTCGACGCGACGAACGTCGCGCTGCTCGTCGGCTCGCGGCCGCGTACCAAGGGCATGGAGCGCGCCGAGCTGCTGAGCGCCAACGGCGAGATATTCACCGTCCAGGGCAAGGCGCTGAACGCCGTCGCCGCCCCCGACGTGAAAGTGCTCGTGGTGGGCAACCCCGCCAACACCAACTGCTTGATCGCCATGAACAACGCGCCCGACATTCCCGACGAGCGCTTCACGTCGATGATGCGACTCGACCACAACCGCGCGATCGCCCAGCTCGCCGCCAAGCTGGAGGTGCCGGTGACGGACGTGACCGACATGGGAGTGTGGGGAAACCACTCGCCGACGATGTACCCGGATCTGTTCCACGCCCACGTCGGCGGGCGTCTGGCGGCTGGCGTGGTGGACGATCAGGCGTGGATCGAAAGCCAGTTCCTACCCGACGTGGGCAAACGCGGCGCCGCGATCATCGAGGCGCGCGGCGCTTCCTCCGCGGCCTCGGCCGCCAGCGCGGCGATCGACCACGTGAGCGACTGGATTGCGGGCACCGACGGTGGCTGGGTGTCGATGGGCGTTCCCTCAGACGGATCGTACGGCGTGCCCGAGGGGCTGATCAGCGGCTTCCCGTGCACGTGTGAGGGCGGTGAGTACGCGATCGTGCAGGGTCTGGACCTCGACGCCTTCTCTCGCGAGAAGATCGACGCCTCCGTCGCCGAGCTGATCGCCGAGCGCGACACGGTCTCGGGCCTCGGCCTGATCTGAAGGGCTCAAAAAAGAGGCGCAAAAAGGGGCGCAGTCATTTCGACTACGCCCCTTATGCCCACTTGATGAAAGCGCCGGAGACGAGAGGGAGTCCGGCTACAAACTGCAACGAATCCTGCAGTAAGGGCGACGGATCGTCGTTCCTGGCAAGGACGCAGGATGCGTGGTGTGCTTTGCACACGAGCATCCGAGGACGCCGCCAGGGACGACGAGACTAGCCCTTCGGGTACCAGCCGCGGCCTTTCTTCTCTACCTTGTTTTCCTGCTCGAGGCCGGGAAGCACTCGGTAGAGGTAGTTCTGCTTGATACCCATCTTGGCGGCGAGCTCGGGAATGGTGATACCCGGCTGCCCCTGCACGAACGATCGCGCCTCGGCGGCGCGGGTGCCGCTGCCTTTGCGCCGGCCGGCACGACGTTTCGTCGCTTTGGGCGCTTTCGGCGTGGCAACCGCGGCGCTCACTTTGCGTTTGCCCGAGCCCCGTGGGCGGCCCGGTCCCCGGCGACGGGGGGTCGCGACCGCGGTTGAGCCAGAGGAGCTCGCTCCGCCGCCCACGCCGGCCAGCGCCGAAGCGGCGGCCTCGAGGCGCCTGAACTCGTCCACGAGGGGCTTGAGCTCCTTCAGTCGATTTGTGATCTCTTGGCGCTTCTCGTCAAGGAAGTCGGTCACGATTTGGGTCCTCTTCACTAGGGCGATGCGTTCTGGTCACACCGCTGAGCGGCTTCACCTTACACTAATTCGCTCCGGTAACCCCCTCCAGCAGCGCGCGCAATCGTTCGAGCGTGCGGCGGGCCTCCCGCTCTGGCATTCCGCCGACGAGCGCGCGGCTGACCAGAGCGCCCACCGGTCCCAGCGGAGGACGAAATTCGTTCCGATAGTCAAAGCGCGTACCGCCATTCTCGGCGCTCAGCAGGTATTCGCTGCACGCGTGCGAGCGAGCCGGACCGCGGCCCTCCCACACGGCCCGCTCACCCGGACGGCAGTCGACGAGTGTCCAGTGAACCTCCAGGCTGACACCGCGCAGGTGGATCTGCTGGTCCATCATGTATCCGACGCGCGGGGGGCCATCGTCGGCGTGCACGAGCTTGCGGTGAATCGTGACCCACTCGTCCAGGCAGGAAGGGTCCATGACGGTCTTCCACACCTCCTCCGGCGGCGCTGCGATGCGGATCGAGGCCGTGACGAGGCTCATCGCGCGGCCAGCGGCTCGTAGCGCTCCCACTCGGCCAGCGCGTGTTCCACGGCTGAGTCAAACGAGTGCAGGTGCACGCCTAGCAGCTCTGCGGCACGATCGTCCGCGGGCAGCAGATCGCTTTGCAGCCCCTCCATCAGCGCCACCACCAGCGCGGGGTCCTCGCCGGTCACCGCCGCGGCCACCCGCGCGGTGATCCCCGTGAGATTCACTCCCAGGGCGAGGGTGGGGCGGTGGATGAGCATCACCTCGGCGAGCGTCCGCAGCATCTCGCCGTAGGTGAGCGCCTCGGGGCCGCCGATCTCGAGCGAGCGTCGGGGCGGCTGCGCGGTCGCGCAGGCTGCGAGCATCGCGATCGCGTCGCGCTCGTCGATCGGCTGTGTGCGCAGCGCGTGCCACGCGGGGAGAGGGAGGATGGGCATGCGCTCGAGCAGGCGGACGAGCAGGCGAAAGGACCGTGAGCGGGCGCCGATCACTATCGACGCGCGCAGCGCCAGCGAATCTGGAACGCTCGCGAGCAGGACGCGCTCCACCTCCTCGCGGCTGGCGAGGTGGCGGGATGTGAGAGTCTGCGGGAGCTCGCCCGCGGACGCGGTCGTCTCGGTGGGGATGCGAGGGAGCAGGCCGCCGAGGTAGACGATCCGCCGCACACCCGCGCGCGCGGCCGCCGCGGCGAAGTTGGAGGCGGCCACACGGTCTCGCTCGGGGAAGGGAGAGCCGTTACGGTCGATCGAATGGATCAGGTAATACGCGACCTCCACGTCCGCCAGCGCGTTCGTGAGTCCTTCGCCGGTGAGCGCGTCGCCGCGCACCACCTCGATGTCGCGCGCGTCGGCCTCGGCGCCGGCACGGGCGAGCGCCGCGCGCACCCGTTGGCGGTCGCGGCCGAGCGCGCGCACGGCGTGCCCCTCTGCGCATAGTCTGGGCACGAGCAGCGAGCCTACGAAGCCACTGGCGCCGGTGACGAGAATGCGCATCCTGTGCAGATGATGACGAGACTGCGCCGGCGAGGCGCGCAAACGGCGCAAACTGCGCCTTCATCGCCGCGATTGTCACAAGAAAGTGACTGTTCGAGGGCTATTTCCGGGTAGACAGGTTTCTTCTGCGATTTGCGGAGTGGGCCCGTGCGCACCCTTGAGCGGACCGCCCGATGGTGCTTTGATCGCCGCGTCCCGTTCAATCCGACTCCTAGCGAGGGGTGTGAGGGTGGTGCAGGTTGTGGAGAGCAAGCGGTCGTCCAGGCGGGCGCCGCGGAAGGTGAGCTGCGATGAGTGCTACTTCCGCGTCAACCTTCTGTGCGCACTCGATCTCTCCGAGCCGTGCGCCACCTTCCGCCCCAACGACGCGCAGCTCAAACCGCCGCAGCAGCTGCGGTTCGTGTTCCGCCAAGAGCGGCGCACGCGAGCGGCATGGGCGTTCCCCTCGGCTCAGGAGCAGGCCGCACTGCACGTCTAGCGAGCAGACCCCCGCGCAGACGGCCGGCCACCCCGCGCGGCCCGGCGAGGACACCGTGCGCGCCTGGCGAGGTATATTGCGACGAGGATCTACAATCTTCGGCAGAGGCGGTGGCGAGAATGGCGGCTTGGGACACATTCGGCAAGGCGAGCGGGGCCGCTCGGGCGGCGCAGGAGAACCGGTATGTCCAGCGCCTGATAGAAGACGACGAGCTGCGCTCGAACCTGCTCTCGGCGTACGCGTCCGCGCGCAGCGTGTACGGGCGGATGACGAACGGCAAGCCCGCCACCGAGGCGCTGTTCTCAGACCGCAAGCTCCAGCGCGAGCTCAGCGAGGCGGCGAATGCGCTGCGACAGGCCTCGAGCGCGCTTCGCGAGCCGGCGAAGCCGGCGCGCCGCCGTCGCGGGGCCGGGCGTTCGCTGGTGGTGCTGGCGATCGCCTCCGTGCTCGCGCTCGCGCTCAGCGAGGGCCTGCGCACGAAGGCGCTCGATCTTCTGTTCGGGGCGGAGGAGGAGTTCGACTACAGCTCGAGCACCGCCCCCGAGACCCCAGCGCCGGCGGGCGTCGCCGGCAGCTGAGAGACGTGGACCGAGACCGGACCTGAGATGACGAGCGCCATGGACACGGCCATCGCAGAGGCGGAGAGCGCCGCCGAGGAGATCGCGACGTCGGTACGCACGAGCGACGCGCGCGGGCGATCGCTGTCGGGCGAGAAGGCGCAGAGGATCATCGACGCGATGCGCCGCAGCGTCGCGCAGCGCGGGACGGCGGCCTCGACCTTCGACCACGTCTCGCGCGAGGCGGGCGTCTCGAGGGGCCTGTTGCACTACTACTTCGGCACCAAGGAGCAGCTGCTGGCCGAGGCCGTGAGACGCGACTGCGAGCTGCGCCTGGAGCTGCTCGAGCGCCAGCTGGCGACCGCGAAGACCGCCGATGACTTCATCGACCTGATGGCGGAGAACCTGCAGGAGACCGTCCGCGACGATCCCGATTTCGTGACGCTCGTGTTCGAGCTGTTCACCCTTTCGCGCCGCAACCACGACATCGCGATCGACTACGCGGGATTGATGCGCAACACGCGCGAACACGTGGCCGGCATGCTCGCAGCCGCACAGCGCGAGGGCGTGCTGCACCTGCACGCCGAGCCCGAGGCCGTCGCCGAGGTGCTGTTCTCGCTCGGCGACGGGATGGCGCTTCGTTTGCTGACGGAGCCCGACCGCGACTTCACCAGCACGATCCGTGCGGGCATCGCGTGCGTGCGCTCGTTGCTGACCGATTGACGCTCCTATAATCGGCGCACGAATGCCGATATACGAGTACAGGCGCCCGGACGGCACGACGTTCGAGATACAGCAGTCCTTCAGTGACGACCCGCTCAGCGTCGATCCCGACAGCGGCGTGCCCGTCGAGCGCGTGCTGCACGCGCCCGCTCGTTCACTTCAAGGGCAAGGGCTTCTACAACACCGACTACGGCACCCGCAACCGCCAGCGCGAGACCGCCGCCGCGGCTGCCGCTGAGAAGTCCTCGTCGCAGGGCTCCTCGGGCGAGAAGTCATCCTCGGGCGAGAAGTCGTCCTCCGGCGAGAAGTCGTCCTCTGGCGAGAAGTCTTCCTCGGGTGAGGCCGCGTCATCGTCGTCGTCCTCGTCCGAGCGGGGGAGCGGCAACGGCGCCGTGAAGAAGTCGAGCGCAGCGAAGCCCGTCAGCGCCACATCGTCCCCGAAGGGGGAGAAGTGACCCGGGCGCTCAGCCGCTCATGAACCGCGCGACGTCCGCGCGGCGGGCTTCTTCTGAGATCGTGAGGCCTTCTTCGCCGTCGGCGAGCGTCATCTGTCCGGTCGGGCGCAGCACCCGTGTGGGCGGTGTGCCGGTGACGGCCAGCGCGGTGAACATGCCGAGCAGTTCCGTGCCGCTCATGTCCGAGATGATCGCCGGCGGCGCGTGCCAGGCGATCCACGGCAGACGGAGGAAGCTCGACGGCGAGAGCAGCTGGTCCTTCATGTCCGTGAACAGGGCCTGTTGGTGTTCCTCGCGCTGGATGTCGGTCTCGTCGGGGGCGCACAGGTTCTCGCGCGTGCGGGCGAGCGCGAGCGCCTGCTCGCCGTCGAGGTGGTGAGTGCCGGCGCGCAGGCGCAGCGTGAAGCCGCCGTCCGCGGAGCCGCCGTCTAGGTTGGCGACGATGCAGCCGCCGGTGTAGGTGACGCCGCCCATCGCTTCGATCAGCTGGGGGAAGCTTTCGAAGTTGACTTCGACGACGTGGTTGATGGGAATGCCGAGCCAGTGCTCGATCACCGACACCGACTCCGCGGGCCCGCCGTACTCGTGCGCGGCGTTGATCTTCTGCAGTCCGTGTCCGGGGATTTCGACGACGGTGTCGCGGGGGATCGACAGGCGCGCCGCGTGCCCCCCGCCGGTGCGGATCAGCATGATCGTGTCCGAGCGCCCGTAGCCGGTGGTTTCGGCGCCCGGTTCCCTGCTGTCCTTCTGGCGCCGGTCGGAGCCGAGCACGAGGATGTCGTTGGCGGAGGTCAGGGGGAAGCCCGCCGGATCGAGCACGCCCGCGACGTTGCCCGGCAGCGACGTGCGCTCGAAGTGCGAGCTGAGCAGGAACAGAACGAGCGACAGAAGGACCCAGCCGACGATCAGGCCGAGCAGGGTGAGCAGCAGGCGTTTGGGCGCCGCCCACCGCCGCCAGCCGGCGCGGGAGCCGTCGGGCCGAGAGCTCGACCCGCCGGCTCCCGGTGAGCCGTGCGCTCTTCCTGCGAGACCTGGCAGATGGCGGGGGCCCTCGAGCGTGTCCCCGCCGCCACGGGACCCTCCCTTCGGGAGGACAGGCAGGCGCGGGCGTGCGCGGTAGCGCGTGTACTGGGGGGTCTCCCCCGATGCGTCGGAGTCGCCGGCCACGGGCATGACCCTATAGTTGCCCGATGACCACCACGGGGGCGCCGGTTGGCCGGCTGGTCGTCTGCCCCACCCCGATCGGCAACCTCGAGGACGTGACGATGCGCGTGCTCGACGCGCTGCGGCGGGCCGACGCGGTGGCGTGTGAGGACACCCGCCACACGCGGCGGCTGCTCGACCGCCACGGGATCTCCGTCCCGCTGGTGAGCTTCCACGAGCACAACGAACGCGCCCGGGCGGGCGAGCTGGTCAAGCGGATTCAGGGCGGCGAGGTGGTGGCGCTGGTGTCGGACGCGGGCACGCCCGTGGTGTCGGACCCGGGCTTCGCACTCGTGCGCGACTGCATCGCCGCCGGGCTCGCGCTGGAGGTGCTGCCGGGGCCGAGCGCGGTGGTGACGGCGCTGGTCGCATCGGGCCTGCCGGCCGATCGGTGGCGGTTCGTCGGCTTCCTCCCCCGTCGGCGGGGAGAGCTGGGCGCGCTGTTCGATGGCGCGGAGGAGACGGTGATCGCGTTCGAGTCGCCGCGGCGGCTGGCGGGGACGCTGGAGCTGCTCGCCCGACACGATCCCGCCCGACCGACGGTCGTCTGCCGGGAGCTGACCAAGCTCCACGAGGAGGTTCGCCGCGGTGTGGCCGCCGAGCTCGCCTCCCACTACCGCGAGCATCCGGCACGCGGAGAGATCGTGCTCGCGATCGGCGCACCCACCCCCGGCGAGGCCGATCGCGCGGGCGCGCGAGCGGCGGCGGGCGCGCTGGCCGAGCTGGTCGACGCGGGCGCCAAGCCGCGGGCGGCGGCCGGCGTGGTTGCGCGGCTGACGGGGTTGAGCGCGAACGCGCTCTACCGCGAGCTCACGCGCTAGCGTGGCGCCGTGTCCTTCTACGTGACCACCCCCATCTACTACGTGAACGCGGCGCCGCACCTGGGCCATGCGTACACGACGATCGCGGCGGACGTGATGGCGCGCCACCACCGCCAGCGCGGGGAGGAGGTGTTCTTCCTGACGGGCACGGACGAGCACGGCGAGCCGGTGGCGGACGCGGCGCACGCGCTGGGGATCGAGCCGCAGGAGCTGGCCGACCGCAACGCCGAGCGCTTCCGCGCGCTGGCGCCGCGGCTGCACGCGAGCAACGACTTCTTCATCCGCACGACCGACCCCCAGCACGAAGCGGTGGTGCGGGAGGTGCTGTCGCGGGTGCGCGAGAACGGGTACGTGTACGAGGGCACCTACGAGGGCTGGTACTGCCCGCGGTGCGCGGACTTCAAGGCGGAGAACGAAGTGGACGAGGGCCGGCTGTGCCCGATCCACCACATCGAGCTGACGCGCGAGCAGGAGGACAACTACTTCTTCAAGCTGTCCGCCTTCCAGGAGCGCCTGGAGCGGCTGTACGGCGAGCGCGAGGACTTCGTCGTTCCCCGCACCCGCTACAACGAGGCGCTGTCGTTCATCCGCTCGGGCCTGCGCGACGTTCCCCTGACGAGGCACAGGCTGACGTGGGGCGTGCGCGTGCCGTGGGACGACGAGCACGTGTTCTACGTGTGGTTCGACGCGCTGCTGAACTACTACAGCGCGCTCTCCTACGCGCCCGCTCCCGCGGCGCCGGCGTCGGAGGGCGCGGCGGGAGCGCCCGCGGCGACCGGCGCGAGCCTGACCGAGCGCGTGTGGCCCGCCACGTACCACCTGATCGGCAAGGACATCCTGCGCTTCCACGCGGTGTACTGGCCGGCGCTGCTGATGGCGGCGGAGCTGGAGCTGCCCGAGCACGTGTTCGTGCACGGGTTCCTGCTGATGGACGGCGAGAAGATGAGCAAGTCGCTGGGGAACGTGCTGGACCCGTTCGCGGTGATCGACCGCTACGGTGCGGACGCGCTGCGCTTCTACCTGCTGCGCGACGTTCCGTTCGGCCAGGACGGGTCGGTGTCGACGGGGGCGTTCGAGCTTCGCTACGAGAGCGAGCTGGCGAACGAGCTGGGCAACCTGGCGAGCCGGACGATCGCGATGGTGCACCGATACCGCGCCGGCGTGCCCGCGTCGGTGGCGCTGGACGGGGAGCTGGCCGGCGACTTCGACGGGCTGGTGGGGGAGGTGGAATGGCTGATCGACCGCGCGGAGCTGACGGGGGCGCTGGAGACGATCTGGCAGCGGGTGCGGCGGCTGAACCGCTACGTGGAGGAGCGCGCGCCGTGGCAGCTCGCGAAGGACGACGCCCGCGCGGAGGAGCTCGACCGGGTGCTGTCGACGCTCGTGGCTGGCCTGCGGGCGGTGGCGGTGCTGCTGCACCCGTACCTGCCGGAGAGCACCGACAAGCTGCTGGCGGCCCTCGGCGTGGAGGACCGCTCGCTCGCGTGCGCGCGGTGGTCCTCGACGCAGGCGCTGGGCGGCGCGGTGGGCGAGCTGGAGCCGCTGTTCCCGAAGTCCTGACCGGGCCCGGCCGTCGCGAGGATGATCGACTCCCACACCCACCTGCACCTGTGCGAGCCGCCGAACGCGGAGCTGGTGGCGGCGGCGGACGCGGCGGGGGTGACGCGGATGCTGACGGTGGGGATCGACGGCGCCTCCTGCCGGGCGGCGCTGGCGGCGGCGGAGGACTTCCCGCAGGTGTACGCGGCGGTCGGCCGCCACCCGCAGCGCGGCGAAGGGCTTCGACGACGCCGACCTGGCGGAGCTGCGGGCGCTGGCGGCGCACGAGCGCTGCGTGGCGATCGGCGAGACGGGCCTGGACTTCTACCGCGAGACGGTGCCGCCGGCGGCCGACCAGCGGCGGGCGTTCGCGGCGCAGATGGAGCTCGCGCGCGAGACGGGCAAGCCGCTGGTGATCCACACGCGGGCCGCCGAAGAGGAAACGCTCGCCCAGCTCGCCGACGAAGCGCAGGGCGTGAGCGTGGTGATGCACTGCTTCTCGATGCCCGAGCGCCTGGACGAGTGCGTGGGGCGCGGCTACGCGATCTCGTTCGCGGGCAACGTGACGTACAAGAGCGCCGCCGATCTGGCGCAGGCGGCGCGGCGGGTGCCGGCGGAGCTGCTGCTGGTGGAGACGGACGCGCCCTACCTGTCTCCCCAGCCGGTGCGAAAGCAGCGCAACGAGCCGGCGTTCGTGGCGCACACGGCGGCGTTCCTCGCGGAGCTCCGCGGCGTGGACGTGGACGAGCTGGACGCGACGCTCACGCGCAACGCCGCGCGGGTGTTCGGCTGGGGATGAGCGCCGTGGCCGACGGTCCGACCCAGCCGACGCTGCGCCGCCTGCGCGCGTTCGGGGTGCGCCCCGACCGCGACCTGGGGCAGAACTTCCTGATCGACTCGAACATCCTCGGGGTGATCGCCCGCGAGGCGGCCCTGGCGGCGCGGGACGTCGTGCTGGAGGTGGGCGGCGGCGTGGGCGTGCTGTCGGAGCACCTGGCGGCGCGGGCGGCGCACGTGCACGTGGTGGAGATCGACGAGCGCCTGCGGGACGCGCTCGCCGACGCGACCGACCCCCACGCGAACGTGAGCGTGCACTGGGGCGATGCGATGGCGATGGACTTCACGGCGCTCGACCCGGCGCCGGGGAAGGTGATCGCGAACCTCCCCTACGGGGTGGCGGCGGGCGTGTTGCTGCGGACGGTCGAGGAGCTGCCGGGAGTGCAGCTGTGGCTGGCGATGGTTCAGCGGGAGGTCGGCGAACGGCTGGCGGCTGGGGAGGGCAGCGGCGCGTACGGCGCACCGTCGGTGCTGGCGCAGCTCGCGTGCGAGGTGGAGGTCGTGCGGGCGATCCCGCGGACGGTGTTCTTCCCGGTCCCGAAGGTGGACTCGGTGCTCGTGCGAATGCGCCGGCGGCCGGCCGCGGAGGGCGTGTCGCCGGCGCTGCGGGCGCTGGTGCGGGGCGCGTTCGCCCACCGGCGCAAGACGCTCGCGGGCTCGCTCGCCCTGGCGGGCGCCCTGGAGTCCCTCCCGCCGCGCTCGCGCGCCCAGGTGCGCGACGCGCTGACGCGGCTCGGACATCCTGCCGATGCTCGTGGGAGCGCCTCTCCCCCGAGGACTTCCGGGCGCTGGCGCGCGAGCTGGAGCTGTGAACGTCTTTTATGAGAGGGGGAGGGTCGCGTGGTGAGCGACGGCGCGCCGCTGGCATCCGTCCACCGCGCGCTGGCTCCCGCGAAGATCAACCTCGGCCTGTTCGTGGGGCCGGTGCGCACCGCGGAGGGCCCGGGCGCGGGCGACGGCGGGCGCGGGCGCGGGCGACGGCAGGCACGAGCTGGCGACGGTCATGCAGTCGATCTCCCTGGCGGACGAGCTGACGCTGGAGGCGGCTGCGGCGGGCGCCGAACGCGACGAGGTGGTGTGCGAGGGGGTGGGCGGCGACCCCGAGGAGAACCTCGCGGCGGCGGCGTTGCGCCTGTTCCGTGCGAGCACCGGCTGGCGGGCGCCGCCGTTGCGACTGAGCATCGTCAAGCGGATTCCAGTGGCGGCGGGCCTCGGCGGCGGCTCGGCCGACGCGGCCGCGACGCTGCGTCTGGCCGCCCACGCGTCGGGGTTGGGCGACGCGTCGTCCCCGGAGGCGGAGCGCCTGCTGCGCGAGCTCGCCGCCGAGCTGGGGGCGGACGTGCCCGCGCAGGTGTCGCCGGGCCGCTGGCTGGCGAGCGGGGCGGGCGAGCGGCTGCGGGCGCTCCCGGCGCCGCGCGTGCCGCTGGGCGTGCTCGTGCTGCCCCTCGCCCAGCCGCTGTCGACTGCGGAGGTGTACGCGACGGCCGACAGGCTGGGCGGGCGGCGCTCCGCGGCGGAGATCGACGAGCTGAGAGGGCAGCTCGCGCGGAGCGTTCGCCGAAGGCCAGCCGCTGCCGGCCGACGAGCGGCTCCTGCACAACGACCTCCAACGGGCCGCCCTGTCGCTGTGCCCGCAGATCGAGGACGCCCTCGCGCAGGCTCGCGGCGCCGGGGCGGAGCTGGCGCTCCGTCAGCGGCTCCGGCCCGACGGTGCTGGGCGTGTTCCCGTCCACCCCCTCCGCCGAGCTCGCGGGCCCGCGGGCGCTTGCCGCCCTGGCCTCCCGCGGTCCCGCCTCCGTGATCGCCCAGTCCGTGGACCGTGCGTTCGGGTCGGCGACCACCCTCGCCGCGGGCGCACGTAGCCCGCGTGCATGACGTTCGCGTCCTTTGCGTTCGCGTCGGCGAAGGTCCTCGGCGCGGGCGGACGACGCCCGCGTGCGTCACAATCCCCGCAGGCGAAGATGACGAGGACGGCGATCAACGAGCTTGTGGCCGCGTGCGCGGGGGTGTTCAGCCTGGCGCTGTTCGCCGGGCTGATCCTGGTCCCGGCGTGGTCGTCGTACTCGCGCCTGTGGGAGCGGTTGGCTGCGACGGTGCTGTCGATGTACGTGCTGGCGGTGCTGGTGGGCGTGGGAGTGGTGGGCGCGCTCGCGGTCATCTACTTCTGGGGCTAGCCGGCGTGTCGGATCTGGCGACGCTCGACGCGATCACCGAGGCGGTCGAGTCGGGGGCGGGCCTGCCCGAGGTGGTGCGGGCGGCCGCCCGCGCGCTGGACGCGAGCCTGGCGGTGGCCGACGCGTGGGGTGCGACGCTGGCGGTCGCCGCCCGCTCGCCGGCGGAGGAGCGCTCGCTGCTGTCGCAGGGCGAGGGCGTCACGAGCGTCCCCCTGCGGGTGGCCGACACGGTGGTCGGCACCCTGCACATGCGCGTGAAGACCGAGCCGAGCGCGTCGATGCGCCGGGTGCTGCTGACGATGATCGCCTCCGAGGTCGAGCGCGTGCGGGCGCCCGAGCGCGTATCGGAAACCGCCTCCGCGGACTTCCTGCGGGCGATCCTCCGCCGCGAGCTGACCGACCGCGACGAGCTGCTCGAGCGGGCCGGCAAGCTGTCGCTGGCGATCGAGGACGGCGCGACGCATGCTCGTCGCGCGCGCCCACCCGCAGGCGCCGACCGACGAGGGCTGGCGCGGACGCGTTCGCGCGGTCGCCGAGCGCGGCGCACGGGCGGTGGCGAGCCGTTCGATCGCCGCGCTCTCGGAGGGGGAGGGCAGGGCCACCAACTCCGCCGGGCGGGCACACGCCGCGGAGGGCTGGGGCGAGGCGGGCGGCCGCTGGGTGGGCGCGGAGGTGCTCGTGCTGGTGCCCGGCGGCGACGAGGCCACGGCCGCGCGGGCGGCCGACGCGGTGCTGCACGAGATGCAGGCGAGCCTCCCCGGCTACACGTTCGCCCTCGGGCGCAGCCGCGTCGCCGCCGAGCCCTCGGAGCTGCCGCGCGCGGCCAGCGAGGCGCTGCTCGCGGCGAACGTCGCCGAGGGCTCGATCGATCCCGCCCACCCCGCGCTCGCCTTCGAGCAGACCGGCGCCTACCGGCTGCTGCTGTCGGCGATGAGCGAGAACCCCGCCGAGCTCCAGCGCTTCTACGCCGAGACCGTCGAGCCGCTGGTGGCCTACGACGAGCAGTACGAGACCGATCTCGTGCGCACGCTCGAGACGTTCCTCGAGGCCGACGGCAACGTCGCCGGCACCGCCCAGCGGCTGTTCACCCACCGCCACACCATCTACTACCGCCTGGAGCGCGTCCGCGAGCTCTCCGGCCTCGACGTCAGCTCCACCGACGGCCGCGAGAAGCTCAGCCTCGGCCTGAAGTCGATGCGCGTCCTCGGCATCGCCTCCGCCGGCGGCCCCGCCTCCGAGGCCGGCGCCGAAGGCGGCCGCGTGCCCCGCCGCCCCGGCAGCAGGCGCTCCTAGCGCCGGGTGTCGCCCGCGCCGAGGAGTCTCGCCGGGCGGTCCCCCACGCACGCGCGACTATCCTTGTAGCGCCGTTGGGGGGTCGTCCAACGGCAGGACATCAGGTTTTGGTCCTGAGAATCGGGGTTCGAATCCCTGCCCCCCAGTCCGCGCCTTCGGGCCGACGGCGCGCCGTCCGAGCCACGGACACCGCTGCCCACCCGATTAACATCCTTGAGGTGAGCGCCCCCACCGTCGTGATCCTCGCCGCCGGCCAGGGAACGCGGATGCGCTCTGCCAAGCCGAAGATGATGCACGAGCTGTGCGGGCGCCCGCTGGTGCTGTGGCCGGTGTGCGCCGCGCTGGAGGCCGGCGCGGGGAACGTCGTGGTCGTCGACTCCCCCGAGCGGGCGCTCGAGCCGGTGCTGCCAGAGGGCGTCCAGCTGGCCGTCCAGGAGCGTCCGGACGGCACCGGCGGGGCCGCCGGTGCGGCGATCGACGCGCTCGGGGGCGACCTGCCGGACGACGCTGCCGTGGTGGTGATCGCCGGCGACGTCCCGCTGCTCGCGGCCCACACGATCGCGCAACTGCTCGACGTCCACGCACGAACCGGGGCCGCCGCCACGATGGCCACCGCCATCCTCGACGACCCGTCCGGCTACGGGCGCGTCGTACGCGACGGCGACGGCGCGGTCCGCCGGGTCGTGGAGACGAAGGCGGACGGCGACGCCACGCAGGCCGAGCGCGAGATCCGCGAGGTGAACACCGGCATCTTCGTGTTCTCCGCCGCCGCGCTGCGCGACGCCCTCCCCCGGCTGAGCACCGGCAACGCCCAGGGCGAGCGCTACCTCCCGCAGGTGCTCGACCTGCTCATCGCAGACGGCCGGCCGGTCGCCGCCCACGTCCTCGAGGATCACCGCCAGGCGCTGGGCGTCAACGATCGGGTGGCGCTCGCCCGCGTCCGCGCGCTCGCCCAGGCCGCCATCCACGAACGCCACATGCTCGCCGGCGTCACCGTCGTCGATCCCCTCGCCACCGTCATCGACGTCGACGTGCGCATCGGCGAGGACACGCTCGTCGAGCCCTTCACCACCATCCGCGGCCGCACGAGCATCGGGCGGGAGTGCGCGATCCGCCACTCCTACCTGATCGACTGCCGGCTCGAGGACGGCGTCACGCTCGGGCCGTTCGCCTACCTGCGCCCGGGCACCGTCCTGCGGGCGGGGGCGAAGGTGGGGACGTTCGTCGAGGTCAAGAACTCGAACATCGGGGCGGGCTCGAAGATCCCGCACCTCTCCTACATCGGCGACGCCGACGTCGGCGAGGGCTCGAACCTCGGCGCCGCCACCATCACCGCCAACTACGACGGCCGCGCCAAGCACCGCACCCGCGTCGGCAGCGGCGTGCACACCGGCGTCGACACCACCCTCGTCGCCCCCGTGAGCGTCGGCGACGGCGCATACACGGGCGCGGGGTCGGTCATCACCGAGGACGTCCCCCCCGGCGCGCTCGCCATCGCCCGCCAGCGCCAGAGCAACGTCGAGGGCTACGCGGAGCGGGCGGATGACTGATCGCCCACGGGTGTTTACACTGCGTGGCGATATGAGCGCGACGGACACGCGCACCCAGCCTTCGCGGGCGAGCCTGCCGTTCGACTACAACAAGCGGCTGATGCTGTTCAGCGGCCGCGCGAACCCGCAGCTGGCCGTCGACATCGCCGACAAGCTCGAAGTGGCCCTCGGTCCGGTGGAGCTCAAGAAGTTCTCCAACGGCGAGGTCTACTGCCGCTACGAGGAGTCGATCCGCGGCGCGGACGTGTTCATCGTCCAGTCCACCTGCGGCAACCCGCAGACGGGCATCACCGCCAACGACTCGCTGATGGAGCTGCTGCTGATGATCGACGCCGCCGTCGGCGCCTCCGCCCACCGGGTGATCGCGGTGATGCCCTGGTTCGGGTACTCGCGCCAGGACAAGAAGTCGGCGCCCCGGGAGCCCATCTCCGCGCGGCTGGTCGCGCGCATGCTCGAGGCCGCCGGCGCCGACCGCGTGCTCACGATGGACCTCCACGCCGGCCAGATCCAGGGCTTCTTCCAGAAGCCCGTCGACCACATGACCGCGCTGTTCATGCTCACCCAGTACTTCGCCGACCTCGGCCTCCCCGACCTCGTCGTCGTCGCCCCCGACGCCGGCAGGGTGAAGCTGAACAAGAACTTCGCCTCGAAGATCGGCGCCGAGCTCGCGATCCTCGACAAGGAGCGCCCCGCCCAGCAGGTCGCGGAGATCGGCTACGTCATCGGCGACGTCAAAGGCAAGACGGCGGTGATCGTCGACGACATGATCGACACCGCCGGCACGCTCACCGCCGCCGCCACCACCGTCAAGGAAGAAGGCGCCGAGCGCATCTACGCCGCCGCCACCCACGCGATCTTCTCGGGAGCCGCCTTCGAGAACCTGCGCAGCTCCCCGATCGAGCAGATCGTCGTCACCGACACCATCCCCGTGCCCCCCGGCCGTCCCGAGAACGTCCGCGTGCTGCCCTGCGCGGAGCTGCTCACGGACTCGATCCGCCGGATCTTCGTCGACGACTCCGTCAGCGAGGTCTTCGGCGGCGAGAACCAGCTGTTCTGAGTGCCCGTCACGGCTCCGCCGCAGGGCGCTCCCGGTCCGCGGGCGTGGTGGCGGGGCCTTCCTCCGCGCCAGCGAACGATCCTGCGACGCTTGTTCGCGGTCGCCGCTGTCGTCGTCCTCGCCGTCAGCATCGTCCTCGCGCGGTTCCTGTCGGTGGAGAACGTCGAACGCGACGCCGACCTGGCACTCGTGCAGGCAGAGGCGAGGGGCGACCTCGCGGGCATGCTCGACCAGCTCGACGGCTGTCGCGCAGGTCGGTCGTGCCTCGCCGGCGTGAAGGCCGACGCAACGAATCCCCGCCTGCGCAGGCGCGGCGCGGTGAAGATCCTCCAGCTCGAATCCGACACCGCCTACTCCCTGTTCGGCGCCACCGGCAAGACGCGCCTCGCGTGGACCGTCATCGGCAGCCAACCGGTCGTCCAGTGCGTGGAGGTGCGCCGCACCGGCAACTTCCTCACCGGCGTCCACGTGCACCTGCTGGGGATCGGCGCGCCGATCCCCGGAGAAGGCAGATGCACGAAGGAGTCGCGGTTGGAAAGGGAAGAAGAAGAAGCGACGGCGGTGGAAGAAGGGCGCTGACGGGTAGGGCGGCGAGGGCGCTGAGGGCGTGAGCGCGGCGCACGGCGGTTGCTACAGTCTGCTCTCCCTGCCGATGGCCACCACCACGACCAAGCTGAACGTCTCCAGCCGCGACGCCGGCGGCTCGCGCGAGGCGCGGCGCCTGCGCCGCAGCGGGCGCGTGCCCGGAGTGCTCTACGGGGGCGGCGCCGAGGCGGTCGGCTTCGACGCCGACGCCCGCGAGCTGCGCCTCGCGCTCGCCGGCTCCGGCGCCGTGCTCGACCTCAGCGTCGACGGCAGGGAGCCCACGCCGGTCGTCCTCAAGGAATTCCAGCGCCACCCCGTCCGCGGAGAGACGATCCACGTGGACCTGCTGCGGGTGCGCCTCGACGAGGCCATCAGCGCGGTCGTCCCGCTCGAGCTCACCGGCGTCGAAGACTCGCCCGGCGTCAAGTCGGGCGGCGTGCTCGAGCAGATAACCCGCGAGCTGAACGTCGAGGCGCTGCCGACCGCGATCCCGGAGTCGATCGTCCACGACGTCTCCGAGATGGAGATCGGCGACACGCTCACGCTCGCCGCCGTCGCCGTCCCCGAGGGCGTCACGCTGCTCGACGACCTCGAGGAGACCGTCCTCGCCACGCTCTCGCCGCCGCGCCTGCAGAGCGAAGTGAGCGAGGAGATAGAAGCCGAGACGGAGGTCGTCGGCGAGGAGGGCGCCCCGGCTGCGGGCGCCGAGGGCGCCTCCGAGGGATCCGGCGAGGAGTAGCGCTGCGACGCCCGTTCGGCGGTGGCGGCGGCGCGGCTGTCGACTGGCTGATCGTCGGGCTAGGCAACCCGGGCCGCGAGTACGAGCGCACGCGACACAACGTCGGCTTCATGGTCGCCGCCGCGCTCGTCGAGCGCTGGGGGTTGTCCCGTGCGAAGGACCGCTTCCGTGGGCGGATCGCCGAAGGCCGCGTGCCGTCGCCTGGAGGCCCGCGCGTTGCGGTGCTGTGCCCGCAGACGTACATGAACGACGCCGGGCGCTCAGTCGGCCCGGCGCGTGGTGCGCTGAAGCTGGCGCTCGACAGAGTGGTTGTAGTACACGACGACATCGACCTAGCCTTCGGTGACGTGCGCACGCGCCTCGGCGGCGGGCTCGCCGGCCACAACGGCCTGAAGTCGCTCAAGCGCGAGCTCGGCGGGGCGGACTTCATGCGCGTGCGCGTCGGCGTCGGGCGCCCCGACTCCACCGACCCGGAGATCGTCTCCGCGTACGTCCTCTCCCGCTTCCGCGAGGACCCGACCCAGGTGCAGGAGCTCGTCGATCGCGCGACTGAGCACGTCGAGCAGGTGGTGCTCGGGCAGGAGGGCGCCGGGCGCACGGCGGGCGGGCCGGAGGGGGCCGCGCACACACCGGCGGAGCAGGAAGGGGCCTCGTAGTGGCCGCGGGCGCCGGAGCGTTGCGCCCCCTGCTGGGGCTGGCCGCGGAGGATCCGCAGATGCAGCGCCTCGCCCGGGAGGGCGGTCACGCCTTCGTGTCCGCGTCGCTGCGGGCGTACGTGGTGGGAGCGCTCGCGGACATCGACGCCCAGGCGCGGGCGCGCCCGTCGCTGGTGGTGGTGGGCGACGACCGCGCCGCACGCGATCTCGCCGGCGATCTCGGCGCTTGGCTTGCGCCGCGGCGCGTTCGCTACTACCCCTCCAGGGGCGTCGCCTACGAGTCGCACCTGGCGCCCCCCGCGCACCTGGTGGGGCTGCGGGTGGCGGCCCTCGACGCGCTGCTCCCCTCTCCCCCTGCCGGGACGATGCAGGGACGATCCGACGCCGGCGACGAGGCGCCGGTGGTGGTCGTCAGCGCGGTGGCGCTGTCGGAGAAGGTCCCCGACCCGCAACTGCGCCCCCGCTCGTTCACGCTGCGGGTGGGCGATCTTCTGGATCTGGAGGAATGCGCGACGGAGCTCGTCAGCGCGGGCTACGAACGCGTCGAGCAGGTGGAGGAGCGCGGGCAGTTCGCGATGCGCGGCGGCCTCCTGGACGTGTTTCCGGCGACCGAGGACCGGGCGGTGCGGGTGGACATGTTCGACGTGGAGATCGAATCGCTGCGGTGGTTCTCGACGTTCACCCAGCGCTCGCTCGCCGACACCCAGGAGGTGGAGATCGCCCCCGCGGCGGAGCTCGCGCTCGAGCACCGCGAGCTCGCGGAGCTCGCCGCCGAGCAGATCGCCGTGCCGGCGTCGGCCGCCGGCGAGGATCGAGAGCTACCGGACATCGCCGAGCTGCTGCCGCTGGAGCGCTTCGGGGCGCTGCTCGACCTGGTGGGCGCCGACACCGAGCTGCTGGTGGCCGCCGAGGAGGACCTCGAGCCCGTCCTCAGCGACCTCTGGGGCGATGTGCGGGCGGCGTTCGGCGACGAGGACGCCGATCACCTGTACGTGAGCCCCGACGCCATCCGCGCGACGCTCGCCGAACGCGCGCGGGTGTGGCTGTCGGCGCTCTCCGGCGGCCAGGAGATAGAGCTGCGGGCGCAATCCGCGGACACCGCCGCCCGCTCGCTCGCCGAAGCCGAGCCCGAGCTGGAGAAGCTCGTGCGCTCGGGGTACAGGACCGTCGTCGCGTTCCCGCGACGCGGCGAGGGCGAGCGCACCGCGTACAACCTCGCCCGCCTGAAAGCCACGTGGCTCGAGGACGGCGCCACGGTGGACGTCGGCGCCCAGCCGCTCGAGCCCTCGCTGCGCTTCGCCGCCGCCTCGCTGCGCGAGGGCTTCGTCGCGCCGCAGCTGAAGCTCGCGGTCTATCCCGAGCACCGCCTGCTGCGCCGCCGGCGCGCCGGGGACTCGCGCTCCGGGCGGGCGGGCGGCGGCCCGGGAGACGGAACGGCCGCCCGCCCGCGCCGGGGCGCGCTGCGCTCGTTCGCGGAACTGCGCACAGGCGACATCGTCGTGCACGAGGACCACGGCGTGGCGCGCTTCGCGGGCTTCGACACGCGCACGGTGGCGGGGGTCACGCGCGACTACCTCTACCTGGAATACGAGGGCGACGACCGCGTGTACGCGCCCACCGACCAGCTGGCGAAGATCTCGCGCTACGTCGGCGCCGGAGCCGCAACGAACCCTCCGCTGTCCAAGCTCGGGGGCACGCGCTGGGAGACGATGAAGGCGCGCGCGCGGCGCGCCGCCCATGAGCTCGCCGGCGAGCTGCTGACGCTGTACGCCGAGCGCCGGCGACGCAGCGGGTTCGCGTTCGGGCTCGACTCCGACTGGCAGCGGGAGTTCGAGGAGCGCTTCCCCTTCACCGAGACGCCCGACCAGCGCGAGGCGATCGAGCTGGTGAAGGCCGACATGGAAGCGCCGCGGCCGATGGACAGGCTGATCTGCGGCGACGTCGGCTACGGCAAGACCGAGGTGGCGCTGCGCGCGGCCTTCAAGTGCGCCGCCGAGGGCAAGCAGGTGCTGATGCTCGTGCCCACGACGATCCTCGCCCAGCAGCACTACGGCACGTTCGCCGAGCGCCTCGCCGACTATCCGTTCACGCTCGAGCACGTCTCGCGCTTCCGCAGCGCGGCGGAGCAGAAAGCCGCCGTCAAGGGCTTCGCGGAGGGACGCATCGACATCCTCATCGGCACCCACCGGGTGCTCTCGCGCGACGTGCGCGCGAAGGACCTGGGCCTTCTGATCATCGACGAGGAGCAGCGCTTCGGGGTCAAGCAGAAGGAGCTCCTGCGCCAGCTGAAGCTGAAGGTTGACGTGATCTCGATGTCCGCCACGCCGATCCCGCGCACGCTGCAGATGTCGCTGGCGGGGCTGCGCGACATCTCCGTGATCGAGACGCCTCCCGAGGGCCGGCGACCGGTGCGGACGTACGTCGGCGAGTACGAGGAGGAGCTCGTCAGGCAGGCGATCGTGCGCGAGCACGCGCGCGGTGGGCAGGCGTTCTTCCTGCACAACCGCGTGGAGTCGATCGACGAGACGGCCGAGCGCCTGCGCGCGCTGTGCCCCGGAGTGGGCTTCGCGGTCGCCCACGGCCAGATGGGCGAGGGCGAGCTGGAGGACGTGATGATCGACTACCTGCGCGGCGGCGCCGACGTGCTGGTGTGCACGTCGATCATCGAGTCCGGCATCGACATCCCCCAGGCGAACACGCTGATCGTGGAGCACGCCGACGCGTTCGGGCTCGCCCAGCTCTACCAGATCCGCGGACGCGTCGGTCGCAGCCGCGAGCGCGCGTACGCGTACCTGCTCTTCGACGCGGCCGCCGCGCTCACGCCGGAGGCGGCCCAGCGCCTGTCGGCGCTGTCGGACTACACCGAGCTGGGCGCCGGCTTCAGGATCGCGATGCGCGACCTCGAGATCCGCGGCGCCGGCAACCTGCTCGGCGACGAGCAGTCCGGGCACGTCGCCGCGCTGGGGTTCGAGCTGTACATGCAGATGCTCGACGAGGCCGTCGCGGAAGCCGGCGCGGAGGAGGGCACCGATGGCGAGCCGCTGCCCGAGCCGGTGCGCCTGGACGTGAACGTCGACGCGTACGTGCCCGCCGACTACGTCCCCTACGAGCAGGCCAAGATCGACGTGCACCGGCGCGTGGCCGGGGCGCTGGAGGTGGCCGACGTGGAACAGCTGCGCGAGGAGCTCGAGGATCGCTTCGGCCCGATCCCCGAGCCGGTCGAGAACCTGCTGTCGCTGCAGCGCGCCCGCATCAAGTTCGGGCAGGCGGGCGCACGGACGGTGAGCTTCCGCGGCGACCGCCTGGCGGTGGTGCCGATCGAGCTCGACTCGGTGCGGGCGCGCCGGCTTCGCCAGGAGCTCCCCGGCGCGCTCTACGAATCCGGGCGCTCGCAGGTGTCGGTGCGCGTCCCCAGGGACGGCGGCGAGCGGTTCCCGAGCGTCGTGCGCGCCGCCGACACGCTGCTGGCGATCGTGCGCGAGGCCGCTTAGCTGGGCCTTAGGTATTCGTGAGGCGCGCGTGACCCAGTTCCGCTAGAGTGCCCGCGTCGTGTCCAAGTCCATACGGTCCATCTCGGCGCTAGGCGCCGTTTTGTTTGCCCTCGTCGGGCTGTCGGCGTGCGGCGGCATCCCCGGCGACGCGGTCGTCAACGTCGGCGGAAGCCCGATCACGAAGACGGCGTTCGACCACTGGATGTCGGTGGCGTCCGCCTCGAGCGTGGTCGCCGTCGGCGAAAAGCCCTCCGTTCCAGAACCGCCGAACTACACCGCGTGCATCGCGCACCTCAAAGCGACCTCCGCAAAAACGGCGAAAGGCCAGAAAGCCCCCAGCGCCTCGCAGCTGAAGTCCGAGTGCGAGCAGCAGTACAAATCCCTGCAGACGGAGGTCCTCGGCTTCCTGATCTCCTCGCAGTGGGTGCTCTCGGAAGCGTCCTCGCTGGGCGTGAAGATCAGCGATGCGGAAGTCAAGAAGGAATTCACGAAAATCAAGAGCGCCCAGTTCCCGAAAGCGGCCGAATTCGAAAAATTCCTGGCGTCCTCGGGGCAGACCGTCTCGGACCTGCTGCTGCGCGTGAAGCTCAACCTGCTCTCCAGCAGAATCCAGAAGAAGGTCGTCAAGAACGAGAGCAAAGTGACGCCGGCTCAGATCGAAAAGTACTACAAGGACAACCAGTCCCACTACGGGACGCCGGAAAAGCGCAACGTGCGCATCGTCCTCACCAAAACCGAAGCCGCCGCGGCGAGCGCCAAGAAGGAAATCGAATCTGGCACGAGCTTCGCGGCGGTGGCGAAGAAGGACTCGATCGACCCCACCAGCAAGGCGGACGGCGGTCTGCTCAAGGAAGTGGTGAAGGGCGAGGAGGAGAAGGCGCTCGACGAAGCGATCTTCTCGGCCAAGAAGAACGTGCTCGGCGGGCCCGTGAAGACCCCGTTCGGCTACTACGTCTACGAAGTCGTGAGCGTCACGACCGGCACGCAGCAGTCGCTGACGCAGGTGAAGGCGACGATCAAACAGCAGCTGATCGCCACCGACGAGCAGAAAGCGCTCAGCACGTTCGTGAAGAACTTCAAAAAGAAGTGGCAGGCGAAAACCGAATGCCGCTCCGGCTACCTGGTCGCTGACTGCAACGGGTACAAAGCCCCGAAGACGAAATCGACGGGCCTCACCTCCAAAACCGAATAGGGCGAGGCGAGGCGCCTGAGCGAGATCGAGCGAGTTCACGCGCGGCAGATCCTCGACAGTCGCGGCAACCCGACGGTCGAGGTGGAAGTGGCTCTGCGCTCCGGCGCCGGCGGCCGCGCGGCGGTGCCCTCGGGGGCATCGACGGGGGAGTTCGAGGCGACGGAGCTGCGCGACGGCGGCGAGGCGTGGGCCGGCAAGGGGGTCTCCCGTGCGGTGGCCAACGTCGACGGCGAGATCGCGAGCGCGGTGTCGGGCATCGACGCCGCCGACCAGCAGGCCCTCGACCGCGCGCTGATCGACCTCGACGGCACGCCCAACAAGTCGCGCCTCGGCGCGAACGCGATCCTCGGCGTGTCGCTGGCGGCGGCGCACGCGCAGGCGGCCGAGCAGGGGCTGCCACTGTGGCGCTACCTCGGCGGGCCGGACGCGTGCGTGCTGCCGGTGCCGATGATGAACGTGCTCAACGGCGGAGCGCACGCGGACAACGACGTCGACTTCCAGGAGTTCATGATCGTGCCCTACGGCGCGCCGACGTTCTCGCGGTGCCTGCAGATGGGCGTGGAGGTCTTCCACGCGCTCAAGCGCACGCTGCACGAGCGCGGGCTGTCGACGGCGGGGGGCGACGAGGGCGGCTTCGCGCCCGACCTCAGCTCCAACGAGGAGGCGCTGAAGATGCTCGTCGCAGGCATCGACGCGGCGGGCTACCGGCCGGGCGAGGATGTGGCGATCGCGCTCGACCCGGCCACCAGCGAGCTCTACGAGGACGGCGCGTACGTGCTCGAGCACGAGGGCCGGACGCTCGCCGCGGGGGAGCTCGCCGACTACTGGAGCGAGCTCGCCGCGCGCTATCCGATCGTGTCGATCGAGGACGGGATGGGCGAGGAGGACTGGGACGGCTGGCGCACGCTCACCGAGCGGCTGGGCGCGCGCATGCAGCTGGTGGGCGACGACGTCTTCGTGACCAACACCGAGCGGCTGCGCCGCGGTATCGACGCCGGCGTCGCCAACTCGATCCTCGTGAAGGTCAACCAGATCGGCACGCTCACCGAGACGCTCCAGGCGATCGACATGGCCCGCGACGCGGGCTACACGGCGGTCATCAGCCACCGCTCCGGCGAGACCGAGGACGTGACGATCTCCGACCTCGCCGTCGCGAGCGGCTGCGGGCAGATCAAGACCGGCGCGCCCTCGCGCTCGGATCGCGTCGCCAAGTACAACCAGCTGCTGCGCATCGAGGAGCAGCTGGGGCCCGAGGCGCGCTTCCCCGGACGCAGCGCGTTCCGCGGCGCGTAGCGCCTCACGCGGGTGGCGTTCCGCGCGCGGTGGCGTTCCGCGCGGGTATGTCCCCTTGCGACTTCCGTATAACCATGGAGCACGCTGGGCGTGTTGAAGGATGTTGGCCGCCGAGCGCGAATGCGCCAGCAGGATGGTGTTGGCACGCGTGCGTTGGGATCGGCTGGGACGGGTGGCGATGCTGTGCGTGCTGGCGGCGCTCGTGTACCTGTACGCGAGCGCGGGCGCGCACATGCTGTCCACCTGGCGCCAGTCCCGCCGCGCCGGCGCGACGGTGGCGGCGCTGGAACGCGAACACCGGCAGCTCGTTCACCAGCGCGCCGCGCTGACGGCGCCCGGCACCCTCGAAACGGAGGCTCGCCAGCTGGGGATGATGAAAAGCGGCGAGCAGCCGTACGTGATCAGCGGGCTGCCGAACGACTGACAGCGCGCCGCCGCGCCGCGCTGCTAGCCTCGCGGCGATGTCGTTCGAGACGGCGATCTACCAGTGGCAGCAGGGCGAGCGCCGGCTGCGCACGGCGCCAGCCGAGCGGCGGGTGCTGCTCGAGCGCGTGACCGACGCGATCGTCGCCGATCTGCGCCGGCGTCTCGGCGGGCGCTTCTCGGCCGACGAGCTCGTGGAGCTGTACGAATCCGGGACCACCTGGTGCGTGCAGCTGGCGATGAGGATCGCCCCCGCGGACGCGTGGGCGTGGGAGCCCGGCGTGGTCGTCGACGCGGCCTTCGCCCGCTACCTGCGTGAGGCCGCCGACTACGCGGGCGGCCGCCGGACGCTGTCGGAGGCGTAGCGGTCCCCGCTAGCTGTCGTCGCCGGCGCGGCGGATGATTATGCGGTCCTCCTCGACCTCGACCTCGACCGGGCGATGGCCGGCCCAGTGCTCGGCGTAGATGGGGTTCTCCTGGATGGCGGGGTCGAGCCACAGCCCGTAGCCCTCCTCGCCGTGGTCGAAGGTGCCCTCGAGCGGGCCGGTGTTGGCGGCGGCGGCGCGCGACCGGCCGCGCCCGCCGCGACGGCTGCGACGGCGCGTGCGCGTGCCGGAGCCCTCGTCGGCCTGCTCGTCGGAGTCCTCCTCGTCGGCGCGTGCGCTGTCGGCTTCGGCGGCCTGCGCTTCCGCGGCTTCGAGCTCGGCGGCGATGAGCGCGTCGTCCTCGGCGCGGAGGTCGATCTCCTCCGGGTAGTCGCCGCCGCCGCTGACGCCGTCGGCCTCGTCGTCGCTGACGAGCTCGTTCTGGCGCTTGAACTGCTCGATGTCGCGGACGCTGACCTCGAGCTGGTGGGCCACCCAGGCGTCGGTTCGGCCCTGGCGCACCCAGGCACGGATCTGGTTGAGGTGCGGGCGCAGAGATTTCCGTGGCATGGACGGCTCGGGAGACTAGCGCAAGCGCCAGGTTGGCGTAGTGGGTGCCCCGCCGTTTGGGGGGTCGGCGCTCGCCCAGCGGCAGGTTTCGACAAATTGGCATCGCGTTCCCCCGGCCCTGTGACTATGCTTGCCTCTCCGGCGGTCTGGGTTGCGCCGGGTCGCCAGTCGGCAAAGAGGAAGGTGCACCCAAAATGCTGGTTCTGACGCGCAAGTCCAACCAGAGCATCATGATCGGGGACGAGATCGAGGTCTCGGTGTTGTCGGTGATGGGCGAGAAGGTGCGCATCGGTATTCAGGCGCCGCAACGGGTGCCGGTATTCCGCAAGGAGATCTACCTGGAGATCCACCGCGAAGCGGGCGCGGCGCCGGCTGCGAAGGACGCCGCGACGCCCGCGCACGGCGGCGAGGTGGAGGAGTCCCTGCGCGAGCTGGGCGACGGCTCCGAGTAGGCTGAATCGAAGGCTCGCCCGCCGCGGGGGCCCATCTCGCGCGTCTCACCCGGCGGCAGCGCTGTCGGCGTGGACCGCTCAGCCGAGCAGCAGGTAGAGCGTGCGGAACATGACGACGGTGACGATGGCGGCGGTGAGGATGAGCGTGAGGACGAGCAGTGCGAAACGAACGGAGCCACGCTTGTGACGGCGTGCGAGGTGGCGCTTGAGGGTCCGCCGCTCGGCGGTGCGGCGCAGCGAGTCGCGGCGGTCGCGGTCGAGGGTGCTCTCTTCGACGAACGCCTCCTCCCACTCGGTGGCGCTCTGGCGCATCTTCATGGCGCTCACGCCGACGCGGACGCCTTGCGCTCGGCGCGCTCGTAGACGCTGACGAAGCGGAGGTAGTTCTCGGCGATCTTGCGGGCGCCGGCGGAGCGTTCGATCTTGCCGTCGACGTACGCCTTGAGCGGGTCCCACCAGATGGAGCGGCCGATGGCGAAGCCGATGAAGCCGTCGACGGGCGCGGCCTGGGTGAGCCAGTGGTCGACCTTGGCGTCGTCGGCGCCGCGCCCGAGCACGACGCAGGTGACCTCGTGGCGGCCGCCGGAGCGGGCCTGGGCGACGAGCATCTCGCAGTCGGAGCGCTCTTCGACGCCCTCGATCTTCCAGATGTGGACGTTTATGGCCGCGTCCTGGAAGTCGGCGATCGCGCGGCGCATGAGCTCGGGGCGCAGCTCGGACTCGTAGCGGTCGCTGTCGCCGCCGACGGACTGCAGCTGGGCGTCCTCGGCGGGGACGAGCAGCTCGAAGAGGAACTTGCGATCGTGCTGCGCCAGCCAGTCGCTGAGCTGCTTGAGCTTGGCGATCTGCTCGCGGTTGCCGTCGCGGTCGCCGTCGGGGTTGTAGCGGACGAGGACCTTGGTGTAGTCGGGGTCGAAGCGGAGGATGTGCTCGCCGAAGTCCTCGCCGTACTGGAAGTCGAACAGGTTCTGGCCGGAGCGCTCGGCTGGCATGGCGAGCTTGAAGCCCTTCTCGTGCGCCTCGGCGGGGACGGTGGAGCCGAACTGCTCGTCGACGAGCACACCGGCGACGGATGCGTCGGCGCCGGCGGCGACCGCCTGGAGCATGCCCTCGAAGATGAGGTGCTTGGCGTCGGCGATGATGGCGGTCTGCTCGGAGTCGGGCTCGCCGTCGATGCCGAAGAACTTCTTCTGGAACGAGCCGCGGTGGTCGAACGCGAGGATGTAGAGCCTGCTGTCGGGTCCGGTGGTCATGGCGTGAGTATTCCAGAGGCGCGCGGGCCGCGGTTCGCGGGGCGCGGTCGAGAGGTCCATAGAATGGACGGAGATGACCTCGGGCGCCGACCTGTTCGTGGTGTGCACGCAGTGTGGCTCGGAAGTGAGTCCGTACATCACCGAGTGCCCCTACTGCGGCAACCGCCTGCGCCGGCGCGCGCCGAAGCTGCCGCCGGCGAACGCTTCGAAGCGCACGCTGCGCACTCGCGCTCGCTCGCTGCTGGCCCCCCGCTCGGGGCCGTTCGGCGCCTCCGCGGGAGCCGGCCTGATGAGCAGGGCGCCAGCCCGCCGCGAACCGAGCCGGTGGGCCTCGGAACGCCCGTACGCGACGATGGCGCTGGTGGCGGTGAGCTGCGTGGCGTGGGTGGTGGAGCACGCGGAACCGGCGCTGTACGTGCACGCGGCGATCCTCGGCCCCCTTGCGGGCGACTGGTGGAGGCTGTTCACGAACGAGTTCGCGTACGTGGACGGGTGGTACGCGTTCGTGGCGATCCTGACGGTGGCGATCTTCGGCTGGCTGCTCGAGCGCCGCCACGGTCCGGCGGCGGTGCTGGCGCTGTTTCTCGGCGCGGGGGCGACGGGCGGGCTGGTGGCGGACGCGGTGTACCGGTTCCCGCTGGTGAGCGGCGCGAACGGCGCGGCGCTGGCGCTGCTGGTGGCGTGGGCGAGCCCCGACCTGGAGTCGGCGCGGACGGGCGGCTACCGCGAGGGCGACCTGCTGGGGGCGGCGGCGCTGGCGGCGCTGCTGCTGGCGATGCCGTTCGCGCGCCCGGAAGCGAGCTGGCTGGCCGGCGTGGTGGGCGGCGCGCTCGGCCTGGCGGTGGGCCTGGGCATGCACCGGCTGAGCGAGCTCGAGACGTAGGATGCTCGTCCGATGACGATGACGAACGCGGTGGTGCTGATCGAGGCCGAGCGCGACGCGCTGTCGAGCCTGGGCGGCGCGCTGGCGGACATCGAGGGGGTGGCGGAGGCGTACTCGGTGACGGGCGAGTGGGACTTCGTGGCGATCGTGCGGGTGGCCGACCACGAGCAGCTGGCGGACGTGGTGACGGGCGAGATCGGCGGCCTGTCGGGCGTGTCGCGGACGCAGACGATGGTGGCGTTCGCGGCGTACTCGCGCCACGACCTGGAATCGCTGTTCTCGATCGGGGAGTGATCGCCTGGTGGCGACGGCGACGGCGCGGGTGAAGCCGGAGTACCGCCCGAGCCTGTGGCAGCTGCTGGAGCCCCGCTGGCGGGCGGCGTCGGGAAGGGCGCGGGCGGCGGTGACGGTGGCGGGCGTGGCGTTGCTGGCGGCGCTGGTGGCGGCGGGGCTGACGCTGGAGAACACGACGTACTCGCACGGCGGCGGCGTGCCGTTCAGCTTCGACTACAGGTACCTGTACCGCGCGGCGGCGGAACCGGGCGGGTACGTGAGGGTGGAGAGCCACTGGCGCGGCGGCGCGCTGAAGTACTCCTACGCGGTGGGCCCGCTGACGCTGCCGCCGTACAGCGGGGAGGTGACGGGCGAGCTGCCGCTGTACGCGACGACGTTCATCCGGGCGCTGAGCCGCCGGTACGCGGGCTTTGCGCTGCGGGCGGAGGGGAAGACGAAAATCAACAACACGCTGACGGGCTACGAGGTGGCGTTCTTCGCGAAGGTGGAAGGTCGCGAGATGTACGCGCGCGACGTGCTGCTGACGCCCGAGCGGGCGCACCCGAGGGCGGGGGTGGTGGTGGCGATGCTGACGGCGCCGGGGGCGAGCACACAGGTGGTCTCGCCGTTGGAAGTGGGCGAGGCGGGGGTGCTGCTGCGCCCGCTGAAGAGCTTCGCGTTCGGCTGACGCCGGGCCGCCCGGGAGCTACGGGGACTGCGTCGAGCCGCCGGATTCGGGCGCCGGCGGGGGCGGTTCTTCGCCCGGGGCTGGGGCGGTTTCTTCGCCGGTGCTCGTGGTGGGGGGCGGGTTGACGGGGGTGGTGGTCGTGGTGGTGGTGCCGGTGGTGGTCGTGCCGGTCGGCGGGACGGTGGTGGCGGAGGCGGGCAGTTCGGTGGTCTGGGTGGTGACTTCGGTGGTCGGCTGGGTGGGGGTCGGCTTGACGGGGGGCGCGGGCGTGGTGGCGGTGGTGGTGACGGTGGAGACGGGCGCGGCGGCGGCAGGCTGCTGGACGGGCGGCTTGGCGATCGCCTTGACGATGTGGTGGCGGCGGTGGACGACGGCGGCGGCGCGGGTGTCGGGGACCCCGGTGGTGACCGGCTGGAGCGCCTGGTGGACGACGACCGGCTCGCCGGCGTAGGCGCCGGCGGGCGCGGCGGCGGAGGCGACGACGGATGGGTGGGGGCGACGGTGGGGTGTGACGACGGCGTGGTCCGCGGCGACGGCGCCGGCGGTGACGATGGCGGCGGCGGCGGTGACGATGGCGGCCTTGGTGGCGAGCGCGCCGCCTGCGGTCATGATGCCTCCGGCGATGCCGCCGCCGGCTCCGGCTCCAGCTCCGGCGGCGGCTCCGGCCCCGGCGGTTGCGCCGGCGCCGGCGCCGGCACCGACGGTGACGCCTCCGGCTGAGGCGACGTGGGCGCCGCCGGCCGAGGCGGTGGTGCCGAGCTTGGCGAGGAGGAGCTTCTTGACGAGCAGGAGCGGTCCGACGGGCATGATGAGGGCGAGCGCGTGGTTGTTGTCCTTGAGCTGCTTGCGGAAGAACGTGCAGCGCTCGCAGCCGCGGACGTGGCGCCGGGCGGGGGTGGAGAGCTTGGTGAGGCCCTCGGCGACTTCGCCGAGCTCCAGCCTGACCTCCTCGCAGCTGAGCTTGCGCGCCTCGGCGGCCTCGGCGAGGGAGATCCGCGCGCGGACGAGCAGCGACTTGACGGAGGGGATGGTGGTCTCCATGGCGTGGGCGATCTGCTCGTAGGAGAGGGCGTCGATCTCGCGGAGGAGCAGGGCGGTCCGCTGGGTCTCGGGCAGGTGGTGGACGTCGGCGACGAGCTCGCGGAAGCTCTCACGGCGGATGACCTTGTCGCCGGTGGAGAGCCCGTGCTCGGCGAAGTGGACGTCCATGGAGTCGACGCCGATGGCGGAGGCGCGGCGGAGGTGGTTGAGCGAGCGGTTGCGGGCGATGCGGTAGAGCCAGGGGCGGACGTTGATGTCGCGCTCGTCGGCGAGGACGGCGTTGAAGGCGGCGGCGAAGACCTCCTGGAGGACGTCCTCGGCGTCCTCGCGAGAGCCGAGCATGTGCCGGCAGAAGGACAGCAGGCGCGTCTGGTAGCGCGCGCAGAGGACCTCGAAGGCGGCGTGGTGGCCGCCGCGGGTGAGCGCGATGAGCCGCTCGTCGGACTGCAGGCGCAGCAGGGCCGACGGGCCGCGGAGCCCGGGGACGCTGCGTGGGTGGTTGAGAGTCGATACCTCCATGACAGACCGGTAGCTGTCGTCGCTACTGAAGACACGCTAGCAAGGGGAGAGTTGCGGTTTGTAAGCGCTGGGTAAGCGGGGGATAAGCGGCCGGCGGACGCGGCAGAGCGGTGCAAGAGGACGCGGCGGAGCCGACGCGGCGGCGCCTCGGAACGGACGCGTCGGAGCGGCGGAAGGTAGAGTCGCGGGAGATGTCGACGGAGAGCGCGCAGGAGACGCAGACGTTCCACGGCGGCCGGCTGGTGGCGCGGCGGCTGAAGGCGCACGGGGTGAGCAGGCTGTTCACGCTGTCGGGCGGGCACCTGTTCTCGATCTACGACGGCTGCCGCGAGGAGGGGATCGACATCGTGGACGTGCGTCACGAGTCGACGGCGGCGTTCGCGGCGGAGGGCTGGGCGAAGGTGACGCGCGAGCCGGGCGTGTGCGCGCTGACGGCGGGTCCGGGGGTGACGAACGGGATGAGCGCGATGGCCTCGGCGCAGGCGAACCACTCGCCGATGGTGGTGCTGGGCGGCCGCGCGCCGGCGATGCGCTGGGGCCAGGGCTCGCTGCAGGAGATCGACCACGTGCCGTTCGTGCGCCCGCTGGCGAAGCTGGCGACGACGGCGGAGAGCACGGCGGAGATCCCGGGGCTGGTGGACGAGGCGTTCGCTGTGGCGAGCGCGCCGCACGGCGGCCCGACGTTCGTGGACTTCCCGCTGGACTACGTGTTCATGGAGGCGGCGGAGCCGGAGACGGACGGCTCATCGACGGTGACGGACCTGCGCGGCGGCGGGCGCGCCGGCGGACGCGATCGAGCTGGCGGCGGGCCTGCTGGCGGGGGCGGAGCGCCCGGTGGTGATGGCGGGCACGGACCTGTACTGGGGGCGCGGCGAGCAGGCGCTGGTGGAGCTGGCGCGGACGCTGCGGATCCCGGTGTTCTTGAACGGCCTGGCGCGGGGGTGCGTGGCGGCGGACGACGAGCTGTTCTTCTCGCGCGCGCGCTCGCAGGCGCTGAAGGGAGCGGACGTGGCGCTGGTGGTGGGCGTGCCGATGGACTTCCGCCTGGGCTTCGGCGGAGCGTTCGGCGAGGAGACGGAGATCGTGGTGGTGGACGCGGTGGAGCCGCCGCGCGAGCACCCGCGGGGGGTGGCGGTGGAGTGCTACGGGGCGATCGCGCAGACGCTGGAGGACGTGCGGGCGGCGGTGGGGGCGAAGGCGCTGGCGAGCGAGGCGTGGATCGCGCAGCTGCGGGCGAGCGAGGTGGAACGCCGCGAGGCGGAGCGGGTGGAGCTGGAGGACGACCGCTCGCCGCTTCACCCGATGCGGCTGTACGCCGAGCTGGGGAAGGTTTTGGATAGGGATGCGATCGTGGTGGGCGACGGCGGCGACTTCGTGTCGTACGCGGGCCGGATGATCGACAGCTACGAGCCGGGCTGCTGGCTTGACCCCGGCCCGTTCGGGTGCCTGGGCACGGGCCCGGGGTACGCGCTGGCGGCGAAGCTGGCGCACCCGGAGCGCCAGGTGGTGCTGCTGGTGGGCGACGGCGCGTTCGGCTTCTCGGGGATGGAGTTCGACACGCTGGCGCGCCACGGCGTGAACGTGGTGGGCGTGATGGGCAACAACGGCATCTGGGCGCTGGAGAAGCACCCGATGGAGTTCCTGTACGGCTACTCGGTGGCGGCGGAACTGCGACCGGGGACGCGCTACGACGAGGTGGTGGCGGCGCTGGGCTGCCACGGCGAGCTGGTGGAGCGCCCGGACGAGCTGCGCCCGGCGCTGGAGCGGGCGCTGGCGGCGGGGCTGCCGGCGCTGGTGAACGTGCTGACGGACCCGAACGTGGTTTACCCGCGGAAGTCGAACCTGGCGTAGGTCGCGCCGGCGAGCGGGACGACGCCGTGTGGCGCGGTCGCGCGGGTTGGCGGCGCTCTGCGGCGGCGGCCTAGAGCTTGACGCCGGCGAGCTGGAGCGCGCCGCCGTAGAGGATGTCGTGCTCGGAGACCTCGACGCGCTGGAGCTCGAACGCGCGGATGGCCTCCTCGAGCAGGATCATGCCGGCGACGATGGTGGGGGCGCGGTCGGGGTGCAGCCCGACGACCCGCCGGCGCTGGTCTTCGGTCATGTCGGCGAGGCGTGCGAGCAGCAGTTCGACGGTGGAGAGCTCGAGCGTGTAGCCGTGCACGCGCGCGGGGTCGTAGGGGTCGAGCTCGAGGTCGATGGCGGCGGCGGAGGTGGCGGTGCCGGCGACGGCGATGCCGTGGGTGACGGGCGCGCGCTCTGGTTCGGGGAGACCGTCGAGGAGGATGGCGTGGACGTCGCCGGCGAGCGCCTGGAGCTCGTGAGGAGCGGGCGGGTCGGAGTGGATGTGGCGCTCTGACATGCGGACGACGCCGGCGGGCAGCGAGGTGTGGAAGCCGGCGGTGCGCCCGGCGCCGACGACGAACTCGGTGGACCCGCCGCCGATGTCGATGACGACGGTGGGGGCGGCGGGGCCCTCGCGCGTCGCGAGACCGATCGCCCGGCCGGCCATGGCGCCGAGGAAGCGTGAGCTGCGCCTCTTCGTCGCCGCTGAGCACGCGGGCGTCGAGGTGGTAGCGGTCGCGCACGTCGCTGGGCGAACTGGGGGCCGTTGGCCGCGTCGCGGACGGCGGATGTGAGGACCGCGAGGTTGGCGGTGGCGCCTTGGGCGTCGATGTCGGCGCGGTAGCTCGCGAGGGTGTCGAAGACCCGCTGGATGGCCTCCTCGGAGAGGTGGCCGCTGGCGTCGACGCCGTGCCCGAGCCGGGTGACCTCCGAGCGGCGGACCAGCTCGGTGACGGAGCCGGCGTCGGGGTCGACGTCGGCGATGAGCAGGCGTGTTGAGTTGGTGCCGATGTCGACTACGGCTACGCGCACGCGGGGATGGTAGAGGCGGCTGGTAGGAGGCGGCCGGCGGCGATGCCTGCGCGGGGGCCTGTGGGTTCCTGCGCAGCGGTGCCCTCGGCTCCCGGGCGGCGGCTCCCCAGGCTCTGGCGCGGCAGCCCGCAGGCCACGGATGGGGCGGTTCTTTGCTAGAACATAGGGACCGCCGCGGGGTGGAGCAGTCTGGTAGCTCGTCGGGCTCATAACCCGAAGGTCGCGGGTTCGAATCCCGCCCCCGCTATGGAGAAAGGCCCTGGTAATCGGGGTCTTTTTTTCGGGGGTCGGTCCATGGGCGGGTCGGCGAGGTTCCAATAGGGTTCCGTTTGTGTCACGCTGGCACCCCGGATGAGCCCTCGGCATGCCGCCCTCTGCGACAACGCACCTCAAGAATTCGCGGCCGCGCCGCGTCGTGCTGTCGCTTGCGTCGCGGTCGCTCGTCTTCGCGGCGGGACTGAAACTAAGCGTCGGAGTGACCCGAAGCTGGCAAGTGGTGGACGACTACCTGAATGACGCTCCACGGGTCGCCGCCACCCGCGCCTTGCTTCGCCAGCCAGAGCGCATTCATCTCGTCGAAGTCGTTGACGTACACGCGGAGCAGGTCGCCCCGGTATCAGGGTGGAGTCGTCGTGACCCAGGTCTTTGCGGATGAGAAAGAGCAGTTGCTCGTACGTCAGGAGGTAGGTTGGGTTCGTCATGTCCTCCGGCATGGCAAGCGCACGGAACGTGTTCCATGACTTGATGATCGGCGGGGGGCCGTAGAGGACCAGCTTCGTCGTGAAGTCCTGGAAGAACTCGGCCGTCGCGCTCTCCTCTCCGCCTTTCGTCTTGACGATGCTGGTCAGCTGCTCATAGATCGGTGCCATCTGTTCGCGACGGAGTCGCTCCAGTTCCTGGCGCTTCTCCCATCGACGCTGTACAACGGCGGCTGCGACGACGCCGATTGCACCAGCAATTGGGCCGGCAACCTGCGGGTCCTGGACGAGTCCGTAGACGAGAGCGCCAACGCATGCCGCAAAGACGGCGGCTCCTATCAGCCCGAGCGCAAACAGTTGGCGATTCTGCATGGGGCGAGCATATGCGCGCATGCAACGGCCGTGTGGACGCGCACCGCGATCGGGGCGTCAATGTGGTCGCGAAGATCGCGCACCGGCTCGGTGTCCCGGCGGCAGCGCTCATCGACGGCGTGTAATGGATGGCGTCGGATCGCGGGCGTACGGTGTCGCGGTGGTTCTCGCAGACACGTTGAACTCGGTTGGCGGCATCGCATCAGTCGTCGCGGCGGCGGCGGCGTTGGTGACGGTGCTGTACGCGCGGGCAACGGTGTCTGAGGCTCGCAAAGCTCGAACGGAGTCCAGCGCCGCACACGCCGAGGAGTCCGGCCAGCAAGCGAAACTACTTGAGGCCACCACGGCCGCGCATCAGCAGGAGGCCCAGGAACGCGAGCGGGCCCTGGCATCTGACCTCGTCCTCCAGCGACTCGTCCAGCTCGGCAGGATCACCGATGTGCTCCGGGAGCTTGCAGACATCGCTCGCACCGAGATGGTTGATGAGCCGCCCTTTTGACGGGGACGCCATTCCGGCTACAAGAACCACGGGCTGCTGGCCCGGCTCGAGGCGGCGACAGTCATCTTCGAGTCGCTCGGTGGTCCAGCGCTCAGCAAAGCCGAGAGCCTGGCAAAAGAAGGCCGAAGAGCCAACACGCCACCAGGAACGATCCTTGGTGATGCAATGGGCGTGCTGGACGAAATCACGTTCCTCGCGCGGAGCGACGATCGGCTCTGCTTGCCGAAGGGAGACCCATCGGTAGGTCTGTGGGCGCGGTAACGGCGTCAGGCCGGCCCGCCTCAGGGCTCACCCGGCGTGCGTCGCGGGGGCAGGTTGTCGGCCTGGTCGTATAGAACTACACACCGTCCTGTTGTTCGAGTGCTGCTGCGGGCCAGGGAGAGCTTCATCACCTCTCCCTGGCTACGCATCCGTCCGTCCTGGGCGCCTGATACTCGTATCTAGTGCCAGAGAAGGCGGTGTGGGGTGATGCCCGCGAGCAGTACCGCCGAGCCCGGCTGACCGACATCACTCCGAGGCACATCGCGTCCTTCGTCGGCTGGCTGTGCGAGCAGACCAAGCCGGCGGCGACGGCGGAGGACTCGGACAGGCGGGTGCCGCTGTCGGACAAGACCGTGCGCAACGCGCTCGGGCCGCTCAAGGCGTGCCTGGCGACCGCTCGTCGCGAGGGCCTGATCCGCCACAACCCGGCGACCGATGTGGCATTGCCCCACAGGGCGAGGATGGATGACGACGAGGATCGGCCGCGGCCGTTTCCGCGTGTCGAGGGTGATGACGACGAGGCGATCGAGACGATGGAGCTGGTTGTCGAGTGCGTCCACGAGTCCCACCGGCTGATGTTCGAGCTGCTTGCCGCGACCGGACTGCGGTGCTCGGAGCTGCTGGTGCTCGAAGGCCGTCATCTCGCCCTTGGCGGTGATCGACCGCACGTGAAGGTCCGCCAGCGTGTGCGCCGGCGCCGCGGCGAGGGTCTCGTGATCGGGCCGCTCAAGTCGCGCTACTCCAAGCGCGATGTGCCCATCTCGCGTGCGCTGGCTGATCGCCTGGCGGACCGTGGTGCCGCGCACGAGCTTGTGTTCCGCTTGACCGCCGGCTCGATTCTTGATCCAGACAACCTCGCGACGAGGGTGCTTGCGCCCGCGTGCGCCGCTGCTGGGGTCGAGTGGGCCGGGTTCCATACGTTCCGCCATACGGTCGCGTCGCGGCTGTTCGCGGAGGGTAGGAACGTCGTGCAGGTGCAGCGCTGGCTCGGCCACCATTTGGCGAGCTTTACGCTCGACACCTACGTCCACCTGCTCGATAACCATCTTGGTGAGCCGCTTCAAGCGGCATCTCCGCTCGGGGTCGGCGTCGTGAGCCCGACATGGACAAGGGCGTCGGTGGCGGCGGGTACGCTCGGCGCATGAGCCGAGGCCGCAGACAAAGCGCGACGACGGATTGGCAGACCAGACGGGCCGCCGCGCCGCCGGCATGCGGACGATCGGCGTCTTGAGCCCTGCCGACACCCGAGACGATCTGATCGAGCGTCTGGAGCGCGCTCTGACGGTGCATCACGGAAGGCGCGGCGGGGAGTCCGAGACGAGGGTCGAGCTGGATCACTTGCTACCGTCTCCGGCCGGCGGGGGCAACGCGCCAGCGCGCTGGCGTCTAGCGACGACGACGGCGCGTCTCTATCCGCCCCCGGTGAACGGTGAGCCGATGAAGGCGTGGCACATGGCCGAGGGACAGAAGGGTCGAAGGCTTCTGGCCGGCGACCTTCGCGCCGACAACCGGGTGGCCGCCGTCCTCGCATGGCACTACGAGCAGGGATCGCGGAGCGGTGAGCAGCGGCCGCATCTGATCACGGCGGCGGCGGTCCGCAAGGACGTCGACGACCGCGCGTTGCGCGCCGATTATCTCGTCGCCGTCTGGCTGCTCATGTGTGTCGTCGCTGCGATCGATCGCAGGACCATCCGGGCGGGGCGAGTCGGCCTCGTCCTCGATGGCGGGATCGAGCTGAGTACGAGCGAGCTGGCCGACTTCGGCTTTACGCGCGGTCGCAAGGGCGAGGGATACCGCGGCGACTACTACACGCTGCCTGCATGAGCGCGCCAGATCGCCTCGGCCTTGTCCGCCCATTGCGGCGGTAGCGCTGCGCGGAGCTCGGCGACGAACTCATCGGCTGGCGTCGCAGTGGACGGCGGAAGCTCGGCGAAGAACGCGTCTATCTCGGCGGTCGTCTGATCCCAGCGCCTCCGGGTGGGCCTGCTCTGTCCATTCCAGAATGCTGCCGGCGACCTCCTCAAGCGACGCGCGCTGCGCGACCGTGGCGATCTTGAGCACCTGGGCAACCTCTAGGTGCTTGTCGCGGCGGCCCCGCCGCTGAGGCTCGATGCCGAGCGCGCGGACGGCGCGGCTCATGCTGCCCGTGTCCAAGCCAATGAATCCCGCAGCCTGCGAGAGCGTAGGAAGCGAGCGGACTCGGTCGGCGCGTGGACGCGCAGCTACAGCGGGCATGGAAATAGTCTAACACACAAGACGCCGATACTGCAAGCTTTGCAGGAGATGCAGAAGTAGCAGAAGATCCTGCCGTTCTGCTCGACTGTTGGCTGGCGCGTGTCGCCGGCTGGTCGTGTGCGTGTCCCGTGTCGAGGTCATCGTTGCTCTTGTCGAGATTCTGGTGTGGAGCCTAGACTGCCCTCAAATGAGCGGCGTTGCATGCGATCCGTTCGGAGGCGAACCAGTGCCGTGGTGGCGCTCCCTGCTGCGATCCGGCAAGGGAGGCGCCCCCAAGCGCTATGCGGCACCTGCTGGCGCAATGGGGTCGCTCTCGGGACTCTTGCTCCAGAGCGGCGACGGTCTGGACAAGCCGACGCGAGTCGCGGTCGTCGCTGTTCTGACGTTCATCCCGCCATATCTCGTAGAGCGCTCGTGGAAAGGGCGCGAGCGCCGGCAAGAAGAGCGGCTGCTGGTGCTTCCTGACTGACCGCGAGCAACGAGGGCCTCCGACGGCCTGAATCGGTGCGCGGAAAGTGCAAACAAAGTGCAAACATGCCCGACGCCATTCGCCGCCAACGGCGGTGTGGGCCGGAATCGGATCGCCCAGCAATAGAGCCAAACGACCGGACCCCACGACACCCCACGACATCCCCGAAATGGGCTCATAACCCGAAGGTCGCGGGTTCGAATCCCGCCCCCGCTATGTATGTACCAAGGCCGCGCAAGCGCGGGGCCTTTCTGTGTGCCGAGACGACTGGTTGGCACATCGGGGCTTCCGGGTCAAGGTCAGAGTCAAGAAGCTGTCCTCATCTATGCGATTCAGCTGACCGGCAACCTCGAAGGCTTCCATATCGGGTGCCGTTCCTCGCTCTTCTCGACGCGCAGGTTGACCTCAGGATGACGGCGCTTTAGTTCGAGCGCAGGCGTGATCCTGGCGGACGAGGTCGGCCTGGGAAAGACGATTGAGGCGGGGCTCGTGCTCACGCAGCGGTGGGCCGAGCGGCGGCGCCGCGTGATCGTCGTCGTGCCAGCGAGTCTGCGCAAGCAGTGGTCGCAGGAGCTGGCGGAGAAGTTCTTTCTGCCGTCGCTCATCTTGGAGACCAAGTCGTTCAACGCTGCAATGAAGGCGGGGGCTCCCAATCCGTTCGACCTTCCACCCGACGAGCCGGCAGTTGTCATCTGCTCCTACCAGTTTGCGGCTCGCAAGGCCGAGCAGTTGGCCACAGTGCCGTGGGATCTCGCGATCCTTGACGAGGCACATCGGCTGCGCAACGTGTTCAAGCCCAACGCGAAGACGGCGTTGGCGATCAGGACGGCGCTGTCCAATACGCCCAAGCTGCTTTTGACGGCCACGCCGCTACAGAACTCCCTGATGGAGCTGTACGGGCTCGTGAGCATGATCGATGAACACCACTTCGGTGACGCTCGGAGCTTCCAGGCCCAGTATTCGCGGCTGGCGCAGGACGGTCGTTTCGAGGACCTCAAGGCACGCCTTGAACCTGTCTGCCACCGCACCATGCGGCGGCAGGTCGTCGAGTACGTCAGCTATACGAACCGCGTCCCGATCACGCAGGAGTTTTGGCCGTCCGAGGAGGAGCAAACGCTCTACGACGCAGTGTCTGACTACCTGCGGCGGCCAGAGCTAACGGCGCTGCCGAACAGTCAGCGCGTGCTCATGGTGCTCGTGATGAGAAAGTTGCTCGCGTCGTCAACGTTCGCGATTGCCGGGGCGCTCGACTCGCTCGCACGAAAGCTCCAAACCACCTTGCGCGATGACGATCGCGCACGATCCGCCGAGGCCGCCGAGGCCGCCGAGGCCGAGGACATCTTCGAGGGCGACTACGAGACGCTGGCCGAGGAGCAGGAGGAGTGGCCAGAGGCGGAGACGGAGGCCGAGGAGCGGCCGCCTACCTTGACTGAGGCTCAGCGTGGTGCGATTTCGGCGGAGATCGCCGAGCTGGGTGCTTTTCGCGACCTGGCGGTCTCAATCAACGAGAACGCAAAGGGCCTTGCTCTGTTGACCGCGTTGAAGACGGGGTTTGCGAAGGCCGCCGCTCTCGGGGCCGCCAACAAGGCGGTGATCTTCACGGAGTCTCGTCGCACACAGGCGTACCTCATCGAACTCCTCTCCCGCTCCGGCTACGAGAACGAGATCGTGCTTTTCAGCGGCAACAACAACGATCCGGGGTCCAAAGCGATCTACCGAGATTGGAAGGAGCGATACGGGGGCACGGACTTGATCACTGGCTCGCCGACGGCAGATATGCGGGCGGCACTCGTGGAGCATTTCCGTACTACCGCGAAGATCATGATTGCCACTGAGGCAGCCGCTGAGGGAATCAACCTCCAGTTTTGCTCAATGGTCGTAACTACGACCTGCCGTGGAACCCGCAACGTATAGAGCAGCGGATCGGGCGGTGCCATCGCTACGGACAAAAGCACGACGTCGTCGTTATCAACTTCCTCAACAAGGCCAACGCCGCCGACCTGCGTGTCTTTGAGTTGCTCGACGAGAAGTTCCGGCTTTTCTCGGGCGTCTTCGGAGCCAGTGACGAGGTTCTTGGGACGATCGAATCGGGCGTCGACTTCGAGCGTCGGATCGTCGACATCTACCAGAACTGCCGCACGACCGAGGCGATCAACGAGCAGTTTGAGCAGCTCCGCCTCGAAATGGACGACCAGATCACGGAGACGATGGACAACACGCGCACGAAGCTCCTCGAACACTTCGACGCCGAGGTCCACGACCGTCTTCAAGGTCAGTCTCGCGGAGAGCACGGAGTTCATCGACAAAGCGAGCGAGCAGCTTTGGCGAGTGACCGCGCACATCCTGCAAGACGACGCCGACATCGACCCGGCATCGCGCTCGTTCTCGCTGAAAGCGCTTCCGGCGTTGGCGCCGGCGGACACCGCTCTCGGCCGCTATCGCCTAACGCGCGACGAGCAGGACGATGCGTACCGATACCGGCCGCAGCATCCGCTGGCACTGGCCGTCCTCGACGAGGCAGCCAAGCTAGAGGCGCCCCTGTGCCGAGCTGGCCTTCGACTACTCAGGCTGGCCCGTGCGCTCCGAGGTCATCGAGCCGCTCCTCGGCGCGACGGGCACGCTCGTCGCGGAACACCTGCAGCTCAACGGCGTCGAGGCCGAGGACCATCTTGTCCTAGCGGGGATCACCGACGACGGCCAGGCGCTGACGACAGACCAGGCTCGACGGCTGCTCGACATCTCAGCGACAGCCCGACCCGCCGATCCGAGCGCCTTGTCGCCCGCGGTCGCGGGTCTCGCGGAGCAGCGCGTCGCTGCGCTGCGCAGCGACATCAGCGCCAGGCAAGGGGCGTGGTTCGATGATGAGATGGACAAGCTCGATCGTTGGGCCGAGGACAAGCGCACGGGGCTCAAGGCGGTGCTCCGCGAGCACGACGACGCCCTGAAGGCCCTCAAACGAGAAGCCCGACAGGCCGCCAGCCTCCCGGAGAAGCTCGCGATCCAGAAGCAGATCAAGCAGATCGAGACTGCGCGTGAGCAACACCTCGAGCTCCCGGTCGAGGAGTTCTTGAGCCGCGCGCGACCGTTGCCTCCGCACGACGAGATGGTCATCGAGGATCTCGGCGCGGAGGAGGGCGAAGCCTTCGTCTTGGCCGTTGGGTCGTGAGCCCGGGCGAGCCGCGTCGGCCGATCGTCATCGACACGGACGTTTCGGCGCGGATCTCGTCCCGCGATCGCGCTTGACGGAGCTCTACGCTCCGATCGTCACCGGGCGGCCGGCGTTCATTTCGTTTCAAACCGTCGCCGAGCTGCGCTATGGCGCGCTACGCCGAGGCTGGGGCGAGGCGCGGATGTTTCAGGCTCGATGCCAAGATCGCGAGGGCGGAGATCGTGCATACGGGGCCAGAGCTCGTCCCGGTCTACGCTCGGCTGCGAGCCGACTGCGAGGCGCGGGGCCACTCTTTGGGCTCTGCCTCCTTGAGAACGCGACCGACGAGGAGCTGGTGAGGCGCGGCCTGACGAAGCCCGCCAGCTCGGCGTACTCGATCTGCTCAGGACTCGGCGAGAACACGACCCTCGCGCAGGGCTCGGTGCACCATCGTGCCCCGCACCTTCGCCCGCCGCTCGGCGAGCGCGGCGTCCATCACGATCACATCGACGGGCGCGTTGAAGTCCCCGAGAGCATCACGGAGCCGGACCGCCTCGGTGAGACGATTCGGGACCGTCTGCTCGATGACCAGGAAGTCGAAGTCGCTGCCGTCGTCGGCGTCGCCTCGGGCGCGTGAGCCGAACAGGATCACCTTGGCTGGCGCTGGCGCAGCGTCGATCAGCGCACGGCCTGCATGCTCGATCATCGCCTCTGCGGTGACGGCGTTCATGCCCCGCCGTTCCTTCGCGACGGTTCCATCCAGCGCGGTGCGTGCCAACGTACGCATAACGCGCTCGATTGTAGCCCCGCCTACTACACGCACATCGATCTGAGGGGCCGCCCTCGCCCTGCCGGCTCGCTCGACATCGATCACGTGGAGCCTCCGTCTGCGGATGGCAAGGACGGCGAGGCGAATCTGGCCCGTGAGGGCCGATGCGGATGGTGCCAATGCTGCAAAAATAATGCTAACCAGGCCAGTTCTTAGCATCATTATGCGATCATTAGCACCATGCGGAGCTTCATCGACCTAGAGGGCACCTTCGGCGGTCAGCCACGAGAGCTGGGCGCAGAGCTGTCGCGCATCGACACCGGCAAGGGCCAAGAACGTCTCTTTGCGGATCAGCTCCCCGAGCTCCTGCGGACGCTCTCGGAGAACGCCCGCGTTGCCTCGATCACAGCCTCAAACGCGATCGAGAACGTGACGGTGGCGAAGGACCGTGCACTACGTATAGCCGAGGGCAGCCCGCGTTTTCGCAACCGCAACGAGAAGGAGTTCGCCGGTTACCGTGACGCGATCGACGACGTCATGCGCCTGGAGCGTTACGAGCCGCTGACAGTGCCCTTCATCCTGCACCTGCACCGTCTGTTGTTCCAATATGTTGATGGGCGGGGCGGGCATCTCAAGAGCGACCAGAACCTGATCGTCTCCTACGAGAGCGGCCGGCGCGAGGTTGTGTTCACCCCGCCGGATGAGCACGAGACGCCGACGCTGCTAACCGAGCTCCTGGACCGCTACGGAGCGGCGAAGCGAGAGGCACGTACCCATCCTTGGTCTTGATCGGTGCCCTGATCGTCGACCTGCTCGCGATCCACCCGGTTGCCGACGGGAATGGTCGACTGGCACGGCTCGTCACCACCTATGAGCTACTCGCGGCCGGCTATGGCGTCGCTCGCTATGTCAGCGTCGAGCAGCGCATCTTCGAAGCCAAGAACGCCTACTACCAGAGCCTGTACGAATCGCAACGCGGCTGGCATGAGGGGCAACACACGATCTGGCCGTGGACGACCTTCCTAGTGCGTATCCTCGACGGTGCGTACGATGACTTCGAGCAACGCGTCGTGGCAGGTGCGACCGGCACGGGCTCCAAGCAAGACCGCGTTCGTGAACACATCTTGCATCATGCGCCTGCGGAATTCCGCACCCGCGACATCCATCGTGCGCTGCCAGGAATAAGCTCGGCCACAGTGCGGCTGGTGCTCAACGAGCTACGCGACGCCGGGCGTATCAGCTCCCACGGCACCGGTGCGGGTGCGCGCTGGCATCTGATCGATCGGAACGCACTCGAGGATGCGGTAAGCGACCCCGGTCGCTGATCGGTGTCCAGACCCCGCCCCCGCTATGCCCGCAAGGATCGCGAGGCTGACCCATTGGTGAGGTGGCGAGCGCTGCTCGGCCCACCGGGGTTAGCTCCCGAGCAGCTCCTCCAAGAAGAACCGCGTCTTCGCCGGCGGCTCGTTCGTGGGATAGATCTGTTCGAGCACAGCGAGCGCGTCCTCGGTGGTGTCGATGTCGCACTCGCGTAGCAGGATCTCGATGTCTTCATCGTCCTCGCCGAAGCGCATCGCCATCAGCTTCATCGCGAGCAGGTATCGGGGTGATGCGGTGGTCACCTCGATGCCCTCGATGGCAGGGACGGGGCGACGCGCATCGTCGGGGCCCGGCATGAAGCCCTTGACCGCGTCATTCAGCCAGTCATCGGGCAGCCCGAGCTCCTCGGCCACCTTGGCGCCGGCGGCGTAGACGGTCTGCTTGGGCTCGAAGACGGCGTCGATGTCCTTCGTGACGCGCCTCGTCGAGTACGCGAGGGCCATAGCCGCACCGCCGACGATGAAGATCTGTGCCCGCACCCCCTCGCTGGTCAGCTCCTCTCCGAGCGCCTGGAGCGCCTGCAGAATCCGCGGCCTTGTGAACTCGCGCTCAGGCACGGTCGAACACCTCGCGGGCGACAAACACGCCATGGCGGGCGATGAGTGCCGGGGTGTTGGCGAGGGTGTACGCATCGAACGCGCGGCGGCTCGCGACGAACCACCAAGGCTCCACGAACCGTCCTGGGCCGTCCACCCATGCCGGTGCGACGATCCCGGCCTCGGCGGCGAAGAACTCGGCGATCCCCGCGAGGGCGGCGTCGAATCGCGCGTCCTCGGTCGGCGCTGGCTCCTCGGTGATCAGTGCGACGCGCCCTGGCCGCGAGGATCCCTGGAAATCGTCGGCGAAGCCGAACAGCAACCGCACCGCGTCGCGCTCCCGGTCGCCCGACAGGTCTTCCGAGATCGTGGGGGAGAGTTCGGCGAGGGACGCGGCACCCCGCCGCACGCGTGGGCGCGCCACCACCTCCACGTCGTGCTCGCATCCGTCGAGCAGCCGCGAGAGCGTCGCGAGATTCGGTTCCCTGGCACCCGACTCATACGCGGCGACGGCAGGCTGCGTGGTGCCGGCCCGCGCGGCGAGCTCGGCCTGCGTGATCCCCGCCGCGTGCCGCGCGGTCCGGATGAGGCTCATGGGTTCCATGAACACATTATACACGTTTAGATATACTCCCCGCCAAGGGCAGTGGCCTGCACCGCACCTACGTCGGCGGCATCGAGCGCGGCGAGCGCAATCTCAGCTTCGCCAACCTGCTGCGAGTCGCTCACGCCCTCGGCGTGCGCCCCTCGGAGCTGCTCGTGCGCTACGAGCGGCGCGCACGAGATCCGTGACGCGCTCGACGCGCGAGATCGAAGCCGGCCGCGAGCGACGTCGTGCCGGCGGGCGCCTCGCTTTTGCGTCCGACCCCACGATTACCTTCGATCCGATGAGCGTCTCGAGAAACTCCGCGTGCCCGTGCGGGAGCGGACTCAAGTACAAGCGCTGTTGCCTTGCCGCCGCCAAGCGCGCCAAGCAGGCGTCACGGCTCGACGACGAGGTGGGGCGGCGGATTCAGGATTGGGCCTCCCGGGAGCTGAGCGACGAGATCGGCGTCGCGCTCGAGCAGTTCGTCGGACGCGAGCGCGTGATGGACGACACCGACGTGCAGATGTTCACCACCTGGTTCCACAACGATCGCGAGCTTCCCGGTGGGGGAACGCCAGCCGAGCGCTACGCGGCGCGCTCGGAGCTTCCCGCCGACGAGCGCGCTGCAGCCGCGCGGATCGCCGCCGCCCGCCTGCGCATCCACCGCGTGCTCGCCGTCGAGCCGGGGGTCTCGCTGCTGCTGGAGGACGTCGTCGGCGGCGGGCGCGTCGAGGTGCGCAGTGAGAACGTGTCCCGCGACGCGGTTCGCTGGGACACGCTCATCGGTCGGGTCATGGATGGCGAACCGCCGACCCTGTGGGGGCCGGCTCGCCTGCTCGAACCCGCGGACGAACCGGGCCTGATCGCCGAGCTCGAGCGCCTCGTCGGCGCCAGCGTCTCGAGCATGCGCGATGGCGCGGCCCACCTGTTTCGCGCCCACGCGCTCGAGCTGATGCGGTACCGACCGCCGCGTTGGGACGTCGAGCCGAGCTTCTTCACCGTCGAGGGCGATCCGATCGTCCAGGGTTCTGCGACCTGGAGCGTGCGAGACCTTCGCAAGGCGCGAGAGCGTTTTCGCGTCCTCGGGAGGCTCGCTCCCCATGACGCGCTCGAGATGGACATCACGGCCCCGCGTGAGCGACTCGTCGCCGAGCGCCCGCAGCTGCCCGAAGGCGCGATCGTGATCGAGGCTTCGGCGGGCGACCTCGACACGGTTTCGGTGGCCACCCTCCGTCTCGAGGGAGAGCATCTGTCGGCCGAGGCGATGTCGGAAGAGCGGCTCGAGCACGCGATCGACATCGTCGCCGCGGACTTCGATGAGCTCGTCGAGCTCTCCCACCGCCAGGTCGTTCCGATCGAGCCGCTGCTCGCCGAGCAGCGAGAGGCGCCGTCCCGCGCCGGCAAGCGCTCGTCCTCTGGCCTGCCGCCGGACGAAGAACGCCGCATCGTGGCGGGCTTCATGACCGAGTACACCCGCAAATGGCTGGACGAGCCGCATCCTCAGCTCGGTGGCCGCACGCCGCGGCACGCCGCCGCCGGCGAGCACCGAGCCGAGCTCGTCAGCCTCGTCCGCGGCATCGAGAACAGATCTGAGCGCGCTCGCCGCGACGGCGAGCCCTTCGCGGATGTTGCGTGGATCCGCGATGAGCTCGGGCTCGATGAGCTCGGGCTCGAGGAGCTCGCCGCATGACGCGGGCGAGGAGGCTCAGTCTGCGAGCAGCGTCTGCTGAACGGCTCGGGGAGGGGGCTCGGCTTCGACGCGGACGCGGCCGTCGTAGACGGCGTCGTCGAGGAACGCTCGCATGAGCTTGTCGTGCGCGCGGTATCGCAGCGCCTGCGCCTCACGCCGGACGGCGGCCGCGTAGTCCCCGGGGTCCGCGGGCCGCTCTTCGGCGAGGCGGCGCGCGAGGATCTCCTCGGCGGCCCACGTGTAGAGCGTGTTGGCTGCCACCTCGACCTCGAGCATTCGGTACGGGAGGTATTCGCGCACGCGCGCCGCGGGCAGCCCCGAGCGACGCGCGGCTTTCTCCAGGGCCTTGAACTCTCGTCGGCCCTCGTACACGGTGACGACGCCCGTTTCCGGGTCGAAGTGCGCCTCGATCTCGGCGTCCTCGTCCTTGCGGGCGATCTCGCGAACCCAGCCCGTCGCGCGGTGGCGCACCACCAGCACGACCAGCTCGGCGGTGTGGCCTCCGGCCTCGGCGAGCATGCTGAGGCGAGTGCCCGGCTCGGCGGAGATGCGGCATCGCAGGCTCGCGTCGATGCGCGACCAGCCACTGCGGTTGGGGCCGGGGACCGCGTCGGACCACAGATTGACCCCCAGGCCCGGGTCGACCGCCACGTGCACGACCGTGCCCGGGGCGATCCGGTCCGGGTCGACGAGGAGCGAGATGCCGCGTCGCTCGCCCGGGTGCAGCCGCACGAGCGCCTGCTTGAAGCGCAGCGGCGCCTTCTCGGCTGCCGGCGCGTCGCCGCCGGGGCCGGCTGGCAGACCGGCTCGAGTCTCGGCGGTCTCGCCGTCGTCCACCACCGGCGGTGCTGCGGAGGGCTGCCCGCCGGCCTCGAATCCCGCCTTGCCAGGAGTGTCGAACGCGTTCTTGAGCGCGTCGTTGAGGGCGCGCAGGCCAACCTGGTCGCGTGCGCGAAGAGCCCCTCCCGCGCGCACGAGATGAGCGCCGGCGCGGCGCTCCTCTGCGGCGACGATCGGTCGCAGCACGCGATCGATCGCGCCATACAGCGCCTTGACGACCGGGTGGTTCTCGTTGAGCCCGCTGCGATCGACCTTGACGACGACCTGCGGTCTGGGGCGGTCGAGCGCCGCGCGCTGGAGCTCCTCGAGGGCGTCGCACCTGACCTCGCCGTACAGGTGCCTCGTGCCGGGCAGGCCCTCGAGTCCGGCGAACGTGGACTCGTGCGCCGCGCGCCCGGAGCGCACGACAAGGCCGCCGAGGCGGGTCGCGCGCGAGGTGCCCGGGGGGAGCGGCCTCGCGCTGCGGCGGACGGTCACGTGCGCGCTCACGCCACGGCTCACCTCGACCTCGTCGTCGAACAGCACAGCGCGCTCGTGGTCTGGCTCGGCGACCGGGAGGCGCACGATCTCGACGGCGCCCGACGGGAGCTCGAGCCAAAGCTCGCGCTCGGGATCTTCCAGGACCGGTCTGATCTGGACCAGCTGCGAGACCAGCGTCCGCAGGCGGCCGTCGGCGGGCAGTCGCTCGAGCGCGAGCGGCACCGTCACGCGGGTACGCGACGGCTCGCTGTGCGCCGGCTCGTCGCGGACATGCAGATACGCGTACGGGTCATCGCCGGCCGCCGGGAAGAACCACGACTCCACGGCCCACCCATCCCGTACGCCCTCGATACGCCCCGCCCCTTGCGCGAGCCACACGTCGCGGAGCCCGCGCCCGAACAGTCCGCGCTGTCCGCCCTGCTCTGGAAGCTCCCCGAGCGCGCCGAGACGGCGGTCCACCGCCGCGGCGTTGACGCCGACGCCGTCGTCCGCGCAACTGACCTCAAAGCGCCAGCTGACCAGCGCCGGGACTCGCAATACGCGCATCTGCGCGCGCCAGGCGTCGACGAACGACGCATCGGGCGCGCCGAATCGCACCTCGATCCGTCCGCGCCCGCGACCACCAGCCGCGATCGCAGCATCCGCATTGGTGACGAGCTCGGGCACGATCTGCACCAGGTCGATGCCGCCCTGCGCAAAGTTTTCGCGGAAATAGCGCCCCCGAACCGCACCAACCCGCATCGCCTGCGCCGACAACGGAGCACCCATGCTCGAGGCAGCGTACCTGGTGGACCTCCGGACGCCCACCGAGCAGGCACTCACCGGCACGGCCGCCAGGCGATCGCTTCAGATCCGCGGCCGCGGCGAGGGAGTCCTTCATCTCGGCTGTTCGGCGTTCTGCGGCGGCGGCGGACTGAGCAGCTGGCGGCCGTGAAGCCGGAAGAGCAGGAGAAACCCGGGCACGACGAGCAGCCCGGCGGCGGCGAATACGGCGACGAGCATCACGAGTGTGGCGTGCGGCGCCGAGCCGTTCGCGAGCGTCAAGCCGGTTCCGGGGAGCAGCGTCGGGTATTGCCCGACACCCCATCCCCACACGACCGCCGCTACGCCGACCCCGGAGAGCGCGCGCAGCCCGGCCGATCGACCCAGCGCGAGCAGCGCGAGGACGGCGACACCGCATGCCGCGCCCAGGATCAGAAGTGGCAGCGCGCGGCCGGTGAGGCCGTGGTAGAGCGCGTGGTTGGAGTGGTGGAGCTCTGCAAGGGTGGCGAGCGAGAGCGCGCCGGCGAGCGCGCCGGCGACCGCGGCGCGGTGCCTGAAGTAGCGCTCGTTTCGATGGTCGGCGCGACCGGCTGCCTCGCCGATCAGGAAGATCGCGGCCATGTAGCCGCAGACGGCGACGAACAGCGCGCCGGCCAGCAGCGATGTGGGGTTCGTCCAGGCCGCGAGCGTCGAGTGCTCCTCGCCGAGCGAGACCTTGCCGGCAACAACGCAGCCGACCACGGTCCCCATGAAGAACGGCGTCAGCAGCGAGGAGAACGCGAAGACGGCGCCGAGCAGGCGTTCCCAGCGCAGTCCTTGCACCTCCTTGCGGAAGGCGAAGCCCGCGCCGCGCAGCACTATCCCCAGCGCCGCCAGCCAGAGCGGAAGCGCGGCGACGGTCATCACCGCCGCGAAGGCGACCGGGAAGGCGGTCCAGAAGATGACGAGGGCGAAGATCAGCCAAACGTGGTTGGCCTCCCACACCGGCGTGATCGTCTCGTCGATCAGCTGCCGTACCGGGCGCCCGCGACGATCGCCGCCGGCGAGCAGGTCCCACAGGCCGCCGCCGAAATCCGCTCCCGCGAAGATCGCGTACATGGCCAGGACGGCGATCAGGATCGCCGCGACGACTTCGCCGATCACGCTCCCTCCCCGCCGAGCGCCCTCGCGTGGGCGCCCGGCGGCCCGTAGGGCACTGCGCTGTCTTCTTCGTCGCCCGCGCGCCAGCGACGCGCGAGCAGCCGCAGGATCACGACGGTCGCGACCCCGAGCACGGCGTAGAGGACGATCACGGCGCTGAGGCTCGCGATCACCCCCCGGTTCGTCGTCGCTGCCTGGGCGGTGGTCATCAGCTTGTAGACGACCCAGGGTTGGCGTCCGACCTCGGTGACGATCCAGCCGGCCTCCATCGCCACGACCGCGGCCGGTCCGGCTCCGGCTGCCAGCAGCCAGAACCATCGATGGCCGGGCAGCGCGCGCCGTCGCCACCAGGCCAGGAGCAGCCACAGCAGCGGGACCAGCGACAGGGACCCGAGGCCCGCCATGACGTCGAAGGCGAGGTGGATCAGCCACGTCACCGGGGGTCGGTCGGCGGGGGCGGCGGTGTCCAGGCCGGTGACCTTCGTGTGGGTGGCGAAGCCGACGAGCAGGGAGTCGAGGCCGGGGATCCGAAGCCCGCCATACACGTGCCCGTTCGCGTAGACGCCGCCGAGGTACTCGGGCGCGTCGCGGGTGGTGTGGGTGACGTACTCCATCGCCGCGAACTTGACCGGCTGGTCTGAGGCGATCGCTCGGGCGGCGGTGTCCCCGACGAGAAACTCGACCGGCGTGAGCGCCGCCGCGAGCACGAACGGGATCGCGAACCCGAGACGGTGGTAGCGGTCGCGTCGCCCGCGCAGGAACCCGACCGCGTACACCGACGCGACGCCGAACCCGGCGACGAGATAGGCGGCGAGCAGCATGTGCGGCATCTCGTAGGCGGAAGCGCGGTTGAAGAACACGTCCAGCGGTTCCACGGAGACGATGCGCCCGTCCTTCATCGTGAAGCCGCCGGGCTGGTTCATCCACGAGTTGGCTGCCATCACCGACAGCGCGCCGAAGATCCCGCTGACGGCGACGGGGATGCCCGACCAGAAGTGCGCCCAGCCGCCCAGCCGCCGCCAGCCGTAGAGGTAGATGCCGGTGAAGATCGCCTCCAGGAAGAAGAAGATCCCCTCCACGCTGAACGGCAGGCCGATCACCGGGCCGTATCTGCGCATCAGGCCCGGCCACGACAGCCCCATCTCGAACGAGAGCACCGTGCCTGTGACGGCCCCGACGGCGACGAGCACGCCGAGCGCCTGCGACCAGCGCCGCGCGAGCGTCATCGCCACCTCGTCAGAGCGCTTCAGGCCGATGTACTCGGCGATCAGGACGACCGTGGGGAAGGCGATCCCGAAGCACGCCAGGATGATGTGAAAACCGAGCGTCGTCGCCATCTGTGCCCGCGCCGGCACCACTTCGCGGGCCGCCGCCAACACCAGCGAGGTGTGGATGAGTGACGCCATCGGTCCGCGAGGCGATCTGCTGCTTAGGAGAAGATCCGCCGACCCACGTTCGTGGTCGCCAGATCGACGAGCTCGTCGCCGCGGCCGGACAGGACCGTGCGCGTCGCGAACAGCGTGAAGCCCTTGACCTGATCGAGCGTGACCGTCGGTGGCATCGAGAGCTCCTGGCGGGCGACCATCGCCTCGATCAGCGCCGGCCCGTCGTGCTCCAGCGCGGCCCGCATCGCGCCCTCGAGCTCGTCGGGGCGCTCCACACGCTGGGCGTGCAGGCCGATCGCCTGAGCGACGTCGGCGATGTTCGGGTCCTCGAGGTCGGTGCCCCAGGTGACGAAGCCGGCGGCCTTCATCTCCAGCTCGACGAACGCGAGCGCGCCGTTGTTGAAGACGACGAGCTTGACCGGCAGGTTCAGCTGCCTGAGGGTGAGCAGATCGCCGAGCAGCATCGCCAGGCCGCCGTCGCCCGACAGCGTGATCACCTGCCGGCCACGATCTGAGGCTTGTACCCCGATCGCCTGGGGCAGCGCGTTCGCCATCGAGCCGTGATTGAACGAGCCGAGGAGACGGCGCTTGCCGTTCATGTGCAGGTAGCGCGCAGCCCAAATGGCCGGGGTGCCGACATCCGCGAGGAAGACCGCGTCCTCGGCGGCGAGCTCGTCGATCGTCTTGGCGACGAACTGGGGGTGCATCGGGGTGCGATTGCGGTCGTTGTCCGCCAGCTCGTCGAGGCCGTCGCGGGCTTTCTTGTAGTGCTTGACCGAACGCTCCAGGTGCGAGCTGTCGCTCTTCTGCGTCAGCCGCGGCAGCAGCTCCTGGATCGTGTCCCTGACGGTCCCGACGAGCGGGATGTCCACGTCCGTACGCCGCCCGATCTGCTCACCGCGGCAGTCGACCTGCAAGACCGTCGCGTCGGTCGGGTAGAACTGCCGGTAGGGAAAGTCGGTGCCGAGCATCAGCAGCGTCTCGCAGCGCTCCATCGCCCGGTAGCCCGAGCTGAAGCCGAGCAGCCCCGTCATGCCCACGTCATAGGGGTTCTCGTACTCGACGAACTCCTTGCCGCGCAACGCGTGCACGACCGGCGCCTGCAGCACGCCGGCGATCGCCACGACCTCGTCGTGGGCTCCCTGGCATCCGGCGCCCGCGAGGATCGTCACGCGCTCGTCGCGGTTCAGGGCTTCCGCGGCCGCGTCCAGCTCCGCGTCGCCCGGACGCGCGACGACCCCGGTGGGACGGATCACGGCTGCCGGCCCCGATTTCTCGAAGCGCTGGACGAGCACATCGCCTGGCACCACGAGCACGGCGACGCCGCGTTTCTCGATCGCGCTTCGGATCGCGATGTTGAGGATGTGAGGGAATTGGCCGGGTATGCCGGCCATCTCGCAGTAGACGCTGCACTCGCGGAACAGCTCCTGCGGGTGGGTCTCCTGGAAGTAGTTGCCTCCGATCTCGACGCTCGGAACCTGCGCGGCGATCGCGAGCACCGGCACCCGGCTGCGGTTGGCGTCGAACAAGCCGTTGATCAAATGCAGGTTCCCCGGCCCGCAGCTGCCCGCGCAGACCGCCAGCTCACCGGTCACCGCCGCCTCGCCGGCCGCCGCGAACGCGGCAGCCTCCTCGTGGCGCACGTGTTCCCACGCCAGGGTCCCGTCACGGCGCAGCGCGTCGGTGAAGCCGTTGAGGGAGTCGCCGGGCAGGCCATAGACGCGCTGCACTCCGGCGTTCTTCAGGGTCTCGACGATCAGGTCTGCAACGGTGGTCGACACGAGTGGCTCCTGTTCTGGTCGCTGGCTATGAGGATACGTTGGAGGGTCTTCCTGGGCCATTGACCGCTCGCGCGACCGGCCGCATCACGCGGGCCTGAGGAACGGCGCTGCGATACTCGCGCACGGATGACCGCTCGGCGCGGCAGCTATGACGCCGTCATCGTGGGCGGCGGGCACAACGGTCTGGTGGCGGCCGCCTACCTGGCCCGCGCCGGGCGCTCCTGCCTGCTGCTCGAGCGCCGCTCCTCGCTCGGCGGGGCGGCCATCTCGGAGGAGATCTTCCCGGGGGTGCCCGCCAGGCTGTCCCGCTACTCCTATCTCGTCAGCCTCCTCCCCGAGCTGATCGTGCGTGAGCTCGGGCTGGGCGTGCGGCTTCTCCCGCGTCGGACCTCCTCCTACACGCCCGACCCGCGGGCCGAGGGGGAGCGCGGGCTGCTCGTCGACGATGCAGACCCGATCGCGACGCGGCGATCCTTCCGCGAGATCACCGGCGCCGAGCACGATCACGCGGGCTGGGAGCGCTTCTACGCGATGACCGGTCGCGTCGCGCAGGCGGTCTTCCCGACGCTGACCGAGCCGCTGCGCTCACGGGCGCAGCTGCGCGCGCTGGTCGGTGACGATCGCGCCTGGGAGGCGATCTTCGAGCGGCCGCTGGGCGAGGCGCTGGCGGAGACCTTCGACGACGACCTCGTGGCCGGGGTGGCGCTCACCGATGCCCTCATCGGGACCTTCGCATGCGCAGCCGGGGAGGACCTGCTGCAGAACCGCTGCTTCCTCTACCACGTGATCGGGCGCGGCAGTGGCGACTGGCAGGTGCCGCTCGGGGGGATGGGGAGGATCGTCGAGGAGCTCGCCCGTGTGGCCCGCGCTGCCGGCGCCGAGCTGCTCACCGACAGCGACGTGCTCGCGATCGAGCCCGCCGACTCCGACTCCGACTCCGACTCAGGCGCCGGGGTGGGGGTGCGCTACCGCGACGGCGACAGCGAGCGCGCCGTCGGTGCGCGCCGCGTGCTCGTCAACGCCGCACCCGCGGAGCTGGAGCGTCTGCTCGGCCGGGCTCCGACGGGCGAAGAGCCGCCCGAGGGCGCCCAGGTCAAGCTCAACATGCTGCTCCGCCGGCTGCCGCGCCTGAAGGATCCCGCGGTCGAGCCCGAGCGCGCATTCGCGGGGACCTTCCACGTCAACGAGCTCGCCTCCCAGCTGGAGCTGGCGCACGCGCAGGCCGCCACCGGCGCCCTTCCCACCCCGGTCCCATGCGAGGCCTACTGCCATTCGCTCACCGACCCGAGCATCCTCGGCCCCGAGCTGCGCGCCGCCGGGGTGCACACGCTCACGGTCTTCGCCCTGCAGACACCCGCGCGGATCTTCGTCGCGGACCCCGACGGCGCGCGGGAGGCGGCGCTGCAGGGAATCCTGCGCTCGCTGCAGAGCGTCCTCGCCGAGCCGATCGAGGACTGCCTGCTGGCGCGCCCCGACGGAGGGCCGTGCCTCGAGATCCACACCCCGCTGGACCTGCAGCAGGAGCTGCGGATGCCGGGAGGGCACATCTTTCACCGCGAGCTCTCCTGGCCGTTCGCCGGCTCCGAGGAGGAGGTCGGCAGCTGGGGGGTGGCGACCGGCGAGCGCACCGTGCTGCTCTGCGGTGCCGGCGCCCGACGGGGGGAGGGGTCAGCGGGATCCCGGGGCGCAACGCGGCTATGGCCGCGATCGCGGAGCTGCCGCCGGGCTGATCGCGCTCCTGACGCCTACCCCCCAGGCGGCTGGTCGATGCGCACGAGATTGCCGGACGGGTCACGCACGGCGAAGTCCCGCGTGCCCCACGGCTGGTCGGTCGGCTCCTGCACGATCTCGGCGCCCGAGGCGCGCAGCTTCTCGAAGCTGGCGTCGAGGTCGTCGGTGTGGAAGTGGACGCCGTTCAGGGCGCCCTTCGCGACGAGGGCGGCGAGCGCGTCGCCGTCGGCGGGGCTGCCGTTCAGGTAGTTCGTGAGGACGATCGCGACGCCCGGCTGGGAGGCGGCGCCGACGGTGATCCAGCGGAAGTCTTCGCGGGCGACGTCGTTACGCAGTTCGAGGCCGAGCGCATCGCGGTAGAAGGCGAGCGCGACGTCGGGGTCGTGGACCAGGACGAAGCATGTGGAGAGAGTGAGATTCATGCCCCCAACGCTAGGGAACCAGCGCCCCGCGCGCTTCTCCGATCCTGCTCGGCCTGCTGGCCGGCTTGCCGGTCGGGCGGGTGAGGTCCCTGGCGACGCATCCCGGCACGCTCGCGAGCGCGCCGTGGTCACGGGCCCGGTAGGCCGTCGGCGTCTCGCCCACCAGCTGGGTGAAGCGGGCGCTGAACGAGCCGAGCGAGGAGCACCCGACCGCCACGCAGACCTCGGTGACCGACAGCTCGCCGCCGCGCAGCAGCGCCTTCGCCCGCTCGATCCGTCGCGTCATCAGGTAGGCGTGGGGCGTCTCACCGTACGTCGCGCGGAACTGCCGCGAGAAGTGCGCGCTCGACATCAGCGCGGCGCGGGCGAGCACGGCGACGTCGAGCGCCCGCGCGTACTCGCGGTCCATCAGGTCGCGGGCGCGGCGCAGGTGCGCGAGGTTGGCGAGCTCCTCCGGCGTCACGATGCGAGCGTAGCGGCGCGAGACGCGGCGAAGCCTGGGTGAGCTCAGGGTCCGAGCAGCGCCGCGGGCACGACCGCGATGCCGTCGGGCCGCCGGTAGGCGGCCTGCCCTGTGGTGATGACGATTGCGTCTGCCAGTTCGTCGCCGATCTCGTTGCGCAGCCACTGCAGGTGGCGGACGTCGCGCTCTTCGGGTATCTGCCCCAGCTTGACCTCGATCGCAACGATCCGTTGCCCGCGCTCGACGATCAGGTCGATCTCGCGGTCGCCGCTCCACGTGCGCAGGTGGGAGGTGCGCGCCTCGGCGGCCTGGGCGTAGACGCGGGCGCAGAGTGTGACCAGCGACTCGAAGAGGGCTCCCAGCAGCGTGCCCTGGCGAGCGATCGGAGGGCCTGCCGGCCGAGCGTGGAGCAGGACCTCTGCGTCGGCACCGAGCAGGCGGGCCGCCAGGGCGGGATCGGCGAGGTGGTGCTTGGGAGGTGCCGAGAGGCGTGCGAGCCGGCTGCGAGTGGGCAGCCAGGCGGGGACGGGGTCGAGGATCCACAGCCGCTCGAGCACGTCGCGATATGGCTGTGTCGTGGCTCTGGTCGGCGTCTGTCCCTGGCCACTCGTCGCGGCGTCGCGGATCTTCTCGTAGGAGGTCGTCGTCGCGGTCGCCGCCGCGTACGCCTGCATCCACCGGCGCAGCGTGCCCGGCCGCCGTACCTGACGGCCGAGCTCGTCGAAGTCGCGGTCGATGATGCGGTCGATGTAGCCGTCGAGTTGCGCGCGCGCCAGACGGTCGGACAGCCCACGTAGACCTGGGAACCCAGACGCGAGGATCTCGTGCACGTACTGCTCGAGGTTGACGTCGGTGCGGCCGGCTATCGGAGCCTTCGCGCCCTGGAGGAGCTCCGCCAGGCTGACCGTCGGCGTGACGATGTTGCGCTCTGCGAGGGTCATCGGGCGTAGGCGCACTCCTACGATCCTGCCGGCTCCCGAATGTGTCGGTGGCTCAGTCGGGGACGCCGAGCCGGTGAGCAGGAAGCTCCCCGCAGGCGCGCCGACGTCGACGGCGCGGCGGACACGGTCGAAAGACTCGGGAAGACGCTGCCACTCGTCTATCAGCACAGGCCGTTCACCCTCGAGCAGGCGTGAGGTGTCGGCCTGGGCGATCGAGCGCTCGGCCTCGTCGTCCAGTTGGTAGACCGTCGCGGCTCGCCGCAGCGCAGTCGCCGTCTTGCCGACAGCCTTCGGGCCCTCGAGCGCTATCGCGGGTAGGCCGGCGAGCAACTCATCCAGCTCGTCATCGACGATGCGCCGTCGATAGTCGCCGGCAGGACCACTCAGGTTCTGATCTGCGTTGCCGCCCATAAAGCTACTATACCATTCCGCAGAGCACTACAGAACAGTTTCGCAGCAAGCCACAGTACAGATTCGCGCCCGACACCCCCGGTGCGGAGATCTACGTGCCCGGCACCGTGCGCGCCACGAAGTGCACGCCCTGGGGACCCTCGAGCGAGAAGCCCTCCCCGGAGCCGGCGGAGACGTCGATCACGAACGCCGGCCTGCCCCAGCGCTCGTGGAGCTCGGAGTCGATGTAGAAGGGGGCGCCGGCGAGCTCGCCGAGCTGGACGTCGTAGCGGCTCGGCTGCAGCTCCCCGTCGTGCAGGCACATCGGGGAGCTGCCGTCACAGCAGCCGCCGGACTGGTGGAAGGCGAGCGGGCCGTGCTCGGCGGTCAGATCTTGTGGTTCTCGCGCCCGACGCCCGAGACCTTGTAGCCGCCGAAGGCGGCGTGCGCGGGTTCTGATCGAGGGGTGACGCTGCGGTAAGGGGTGGCGCTCAGGCGGCGGCGCCCACGCCGACGAGCTCGACCCGCGAGGCGACGTCCGCGCTCTGCTCGCCCTGGAGGACGACCTTCAGCGCGCCGCTGGCGGCCGCGTCCGCGAACGTGTCGTAGGCGGACATCGAGTCCTCGAGGGCGAAGCGGTGGGTGGCGAACAGCGATGGGTCAAGCCGGCCTCTGGAGATCAGCCGCATCAGCTGGGGGATGCTGAACGTGTCGACGAGGCCCGTGGTGATCGTGACGTCGCGGATCCACAGCTTCTCGAGGTGCAGCTGCACCGAGTGTCCGTGGACGCCGATGTTCGCCACGCGCCCGCCCGGGCGGATGAGCTCCGTGGCGAGCTCGAAGGTCTGCGGCACGCCGACGGCCTCGAAGGCGACGTCGGCGCCGAGACCGCCGGTCAGCTCCATCACCCGCGCGACCGCGTCTTCGCTGCCGTTGTTGATCGTCGTGTCCGCGCCGAAGCGCACGGCGCTGCGCAGCCGGCTGTCGGCGAGGTCGATGGCGACGATCCGCCCGGGTGTGTACAGGCGCGCGGTGAGGATCGCCGCGAGGCCGATCGGTCCGGCGCCGACGATCGCCACGGTGTCGCCCGGCGCGACCATCCCGTTGAGCACGCCCACCTCGTAGGAGGTCGGGAGGATGTCGGCGAGGAACAGCACCTGCTCGTCGTCGAGCTCGTCGGGGACCTTGTAGACGGAGTTGTCGGCGAACGGCACGCGCGCGTATTCGGCCTGCACGCCGTCGATCAGGTGGCCGAAGATCCAGCCGCCGCCGCCGAGGCACTGGCCGTAGCGGCTTTCCTTGCAGAAGCGGCAACGCCCGCAGGCGCTGACGCAGCTGAGCAGCACGCGGTCGCCCGCGGCGACGGTGCTCACGCCCGCGCCGACCTCCTGCACGGTGCCGACGGCCTCGTGGCCGAGGATCGTCCCGGACTTGACCTCGGGCACGTCGCCTTTGAGGATGTGCAGGTCGGTGCCGCAGATCGTCGTGGTGTCGATGCGCACGACGACGTCGGTGGGGTCGACGATCGTCGGGTCGTCGACGGTGTCCCAGCCGCGCTCGCCGGGGCCGTGGTAAACGAGGGCCTTCATCTCGATCTCCTTCGTGTGGTCGTGTGGAGAACGTCGCAATACGAACGTACGCGCGTGAGGCCCCCGGCACATCGGGGACTTCCACGCTGATGGATGCGCACTTCTACGGACCGGGCTGACTGCGCCGGGAGATCGACGTCCCGAGGCCCGTCAGTGCTCTCCACTGACCGCCGCGGGGGCGCCGACGTCCAGCGGGCGGGGAGCGGCTGACTCGCGCTCCCCGCCGACGCGCTACTTCGCGCGGTTGCGTCCGGTCAGCGTCTTGCCTGCGCCGTCCACGACCTTGCTCACGAACTCGTACTGCGCGTGGACGAGGCGCTGGGCCATCTCCAGCGCGGAGTCCGTGATCTCCTCCCTCCTGGAGGGACCCTCTCCGCGTGGCGGCAGCTCTCTGTCGACTGTCTCGACGAACTTGCGGACCGCCTCGATCGCGGTCCTTGCACCGTCGTCGAGCGCCTTGAGCACGTCCTCTGAGAGCTCGGTGGTCCGATCGACCGCCACTCTGTGATCGCCCCTGCGATCGCGCTCCCAATGCGACGCGCGACGCGTGGGCGCAGCCGCTTTCTCTTTCGCCGCCGGGCGGCGTCGGGTCTTCGTCTCGGTTTTCGCCGCCGGGCGGCGTTGGGTCTTCGTCTCGGGCATCAGCTCCACCACCTTCGGGACCGTGGTCCCGTCACGAGCTTCGCAAAAGCTGATCGGCCGGACCCGGCGCGTTTCGGCGGGCTCGGCTCCACAGCTTCCGCCTGTTTGATGTGACGGTATGCCAGCTCGATGGCGGCGCCATCCGCACAAACTCGCGCCCCCACTGGGGCGGACTACGTCCGGGCGGTCTTCGAGCGATCTTCGAGCACGTCGAGGGCGTGATCGGCTGGCACGACTCTATGGAAGGAGCACGATCTTGCCGCGGGTGTGGCGACGTTCGAGCTCCAGGTAGGCGTCGCGCACCTGCTCGAGCGCGAACGTCTGCGCGATCGGGACCTCCAGCTCGCCCGCGTCGATCAGCGCCGCCAGCTCGGCCAGCACCTCGGCGCTCGCGGCCGCCGCGTTGCCCTCGGTCTTCACGCCGTGCTTCTCGGCTGCCGCGAAGTCGGCGATCGTGTCGATCCGCTCGGGCGCCACGACCAGCTCGAGCGCGAGATCGACGTAGCCGCCTCCGAAGGTGTCGATGAACGCGTCGATCCGCTCGCCGGCGAGCTCGCGGATGCGCTCGGCGAGCCCGTCGCCGTAGGCGACCGGCTCGACCCCGTGATGGCGAAGCCACGCGTGGTTGCTCTCGCTGGCGATGCCGATCACGCGCGCGCCTGCCCGTCGGGCGAGCTGCACCGCGATCGAGCCCACGCCGCCCGCCGCCGCCGATACGACGACCGTGTCGCCCGGCTCGAGCGCGACGGCGCGGACGGCCGCGTAGGCGGTGGCGCCCGCGACGAACAGCGCGCCGGCGACCGCCCAGGGAACGCCCGCGGGGCGCGGGGTGAGGTGGCTCGCGTCGACCGCCACGAGCTCGGCCTGGCTGGCGCGCCTGTCGCTGAAGCCGATCACCTCGTCGCCGACCGCGAAGCCGTCGACGCCCTCGGGGAGCTCCTCGACGACGCCGGCGAAGTCGCTGCCCTGGCCGGAGGGGAACGTGGCGGGCCAGCGCGCGCGCAAGCGGCCCTCGCGGATCGACACCTCCCCGGGGTTGATGCCCGCGGCCTTCACCCGCACGAGCCCTTCGCCGGCGGCGGGTGTGGGACGCTCGACGTCCACCACCTCCAGCACATCGACGCCGCCGTAGTGATCGAATCGCACAGCGCGCACGACGCGTACCCTACCCCCGCGATGGCCCGCGCGGCTACGCGGAGAAGCGCTCGCGGGCGGTGCGCCAGGCCGACGTCGGCAGCTCGACCGAGTCGGTCCCGTCGCGGAAGGCGACGTGCGCGTCGAAGCCATCGCGAAACACGCCCAGCATCGCGTGGTTTTCGGGCAGCACCTCCGCCACGAAGTGGGTGATCCCGTGGCGCTCGGCCACCGCGCCCAGGCGCTCGATGAGGATCGTCGCGAGGCCGCGGCCCTGGAGGTGGTCGGCGACCTCGACCGCCACTTCCGCCCGGGTGCGGTCGAGGGGGATGTAGATGGCGTGGGCGACCAGCACGCCCATCGCGTCGTGGGCGAGCAGGCCGTAGCGCCCGGCGCCGGTCGCACCGGCGAGGTGGGCCGCCGTCGGGATGTCGACCGCGCCGGTGAAGAACCGCAGGCGCTGCGCTTCCGGGCACAGTCCCGCGAGGAACGAGCGCAGCGCCGGCTCGTCGTCCGCGCGGGCCGGGCGCAGCGTGACGGGAGAGCCGTCGCGCAGCTTCACGAGCTCGGCTTCATGCCGGTCCTCGGCGACCGCGGACCGCTGCGGCGGGGTGGCGCCGGTCTGTGGCAGGGTGGCGCCGGTCACGATGCTCACAGCGTCACACCCCGGACCCCTCGGCGCATCCGCCCCGACCCGCCGTCTGCGATTCGGAAAACTACGGGGTGGCGAGCGCCGGGGCCGCCGGGGCGCGGTCGGCGTCGTCCTCGATCACGACCGCACGCGCCCACTCGGGCGGCGCCCAGCCCGCCGGACGGGCGCCCTCGACGAGCAGCCCGACGACCACCCGGATTCCGGCGGGGGGCTTCTCGGGCCACGGCGTGAACCCGTCGGTGAGCACGATCACCACCGACGGGCGCGGCCGCAGCTGCGCGGCCGAGTGGATGCCGGCGCCCATGTCGGTTCCGCCTCCCCCGGCGAGCCTCACCTGGGTCGCGCTGCTGACGCGCCGGACGGTCTGCACCGCGGTGTCCACCGCCAGCACGCGGACCTGCGCCTGGCGCAGCCCGGCCCTGGTCAGCACCGCCTCGACCTCCGCGAGCGCCCGCGCGAGGAGCCGCTCGTGCATCGATCCGGACGTGTCGCAGACGATCGCCACGTCGGGGATCGGCCTGCGCAGGGTCGGCAGGACGATCCTGCGGTTCAGGTGGGCGCGGCGGGAGGGGCGCGTGTAGGTGTAGTCGACCTTGCCGGCGACGGCGGCGACCGCGCTTCGGACCTCCGCCGCCAGCACGCGGCGCCAGTCGATCCGCGATGGGATGACCGACTCGGCCCAGCGCAGCCAGCCCCCGGGGATGCTGCCCGGCTCGCGGCCGTCCTGACGCTGGATCTCCGCGGCGACCCCCAGCCGCAGCAGCTCGGCCTGCTGGCGCTCGACACCCACCGGGCAGTCGCCCGGACGCTCGCAGCCGTCGGCGCCCGACCCGCAGTCCCAATGGCGCGGGCCCTCGCGGGCGTCCTCGTAGTAGCGCTCCGCCAGCCGTCTCGGCTTGCACCCGAGGCCGGGCGGCAGGTCCGGCGCGAGATCGGGAACGCAGTCGCCGACCAGCAGGTCGTCGTTGATCTCCGCGTCGGCGCAGCGGTTCCAGCGAGCCCTCGCCTCCTGCGCCGCCACGCCCAGCCGTTCGGCGCGGCCGGCGTGGTCGCGTATCAGGTGCCCGCTGAGGTGGACGAGCAGCCGGCCGAGCTGCTCGACGCTGAGCTCGTCGACGACCGCCGGGTCGGCGTGCAGCTGCCAGAGGCGATCGACGGCGATCGTGCCCGAGTCGCGCTCGCCGCGCACCCCGCAGGCGAAGATCGCGCTCGCGAGGTACGGCATGCGCGCGGTCGCCCACAGGCGGGCGGCGGCCAGCTTGCGGACGTCGAGCGCGGTGGCGCTCACAGTGCGGCCTCCGGTCGCCGGCCGGTGCTCGCGGTCCGTCTCATTCGAGCAGCCCGGCGTCGCGTAGGAGCGGCGCGAAGGCCTTGACCTCCTTGGGGATGCCCGCCCCCGGTGGTCGGCAGCGCGCGAGCGTCCGGGCGGCGGCGGCCGCGACGTCCGGCGCGGTGTTCGCGGCCTTTCCGAACGCCCGCCATCCTCGCTCCCAGCGCTCGTTCGTCGCGTCGGCGGCGACGGCGGCGGCTATCGAGGAGAGGGCGGCGTAGGCGCGGTCGCCACGCTCGGGCAGCGCGAAGCCCTCGGGGTCCGCCAGCACGGCCTCCGGGTCGGGCAGATCGGCCTCAGCCAGCCAGGTGAGGTACTCGACGCCGGCGCCCGCGCCGACGCAGCCGCGCACCAGCAGCGACGCGGCCAGCTCGCCCACCCCGCCGTACTCGGCCGCCGCCTGCAGCCGGGCCGCCATGTCCCAGGTTCGCGGGCTCGGCCACGCCCGCCCCGCCCCCGCCGCGTCCTCGGGCACCGCCAGCGTGAGCGTCGGGCGGACGGTCATGAAGCCGGCGATCCAGCTGCGTATGACCCCCACGCGCCGCTCCCATCCGTCGGCGAGCGCCGGCGGCTTCGACGACGGCCATGCGCCGGAGAAGCCGGCGGCGACGGCGCGCGCGTCGACCGGCCAGTCGAGATGGCAGAAGCGGTTCGCGAGCGGCGGCGAGAGCTCCCAGCCGTCGGCGGCCTGCTCCGCGGGGTTGGCGGCCGCCACCACCGACACCCCCTCGGGCAGCGCCAGGTCGCCGACGGTCCGCTCGAGCACCACGCGCAGCAGCGCCGCCTGCACGGCGGGCGGAGCCGTCGAGACCTCGTCGAAGAACGCCACCCCCTCACCGGCGTCGGCGAGCGCCACCGCCCAGGACGGGGGCGCGAAGGACACCCGCCCGCCGGCCGACCGCGTCAACCGGGTTGCGTCGGCCCCGTCGAGCACGATCGGCAGGCCGGCGAAGTCCGACGGTTCGCGGATCGATGCGATCACCGTCTCGCACAGCCATCCGCCCGCCTGCGCCATCGCCCGGATGACGGATGTCTTGCCCGTGCCGGGCGCACCCCACAGCAGGACCGGGACGCGCGCGACGATCGCGGTGCCGAGGGCTTCGACGACGCTGCTCTGCTCGTCCATGCGCCAAGTTTGCCGCACCCGCTTGGCCTGTATCTGGCACGCTGTTTCCCGTGGCCCGTTTCGACGCCGAGCTGTACCTGCGCCTCCTCGGCGAGGACACGCTGCTCGGAGGCCACGATCGAGCCGGCGAACCGTTCGGCTCACCGCTGAGCGAGGCGGCCGGCGCTCTCGTCGCGGTCGGCGCCGTCAGCGCCGCGAAAGCCCAGGCGGTGATCGACGACTACGCGCTCGCGCGGGCGCTGCGCGGCGAAGGGGGCGGGCCCCGCCACGCGGCGATGATGGCTCGCCGAGGCCGCCGCCGAGGCAAGGGCAAGGCGCTGAAGGCGCGGCGCGTGGTGGCGTGCGAGCGCACGATCGAGACCCCGGAAGGCACCATACGCGTTCGCCACGTCAGCCTCGCCGAGGACTCGACGCGGCTCGCGGTGAGCATCCACCGCGATCCCTCCGCTGGGCGGGCTCGCGGTCGAGGGCGCCCAAGGATGTTCCGCGGCGGGCCGAACCATCCGAACGTGACGCTCGTCGACGATCGCGGCGTGAGCACTACGACGTCGTTCAGCGGCGGGGGCTCCGAGCACACGTGGGAGGGACATCTCACCGCCCACCAGCCGCTGGCCTCCGACACGGCGTGGATCGAGATCGATGGCGCCCGCGTCGATCTCAGCGACTCAGCCGTTGCCTGCGAGGTATCGGTGGAGGAGCTCGCCGATGAAGAGCCCGCGCACCGCTACCTGTGGCAGCGCCTCGGGTCCTCCGAGCGCTTTCCGCACTCACCCGCGGCCGAGCTCGACGACGCGATCGACGCGCTGCTCGCCGCGGCGGCGCTCGCCGCCGACGACCCCGTGATCGCGCAGGTGCGGGCCGTAGCCGAGGCGATGCCCCAGCACCCGCGTGAACCGACTCGCGGGCACGCGGGGCGCGAGCTGCCGGAACCGTGGCGGTCGCTGCTCGCGCGCCGGGGAAGCGAAGACGGGCCCGTCGGCTCGATCGCCCTCGGCGCCGTGACGCCGCTGTTCGATGGTTTCAGCGCCGGCGCGCTGAGCGTCGAGTCCGACTCGGAGGGATTCACGGTGGAGGCCGAGGTGGCGGGCTGGTCGGTCACAGGCCCTCGCTTCGGAGGCGACGTCCACGAGGGCCGGCTCGCCTGGTGGGCGGTCGACGACCGCGGCAACCACTACCTCGGGGGGTTCGGCAGCTGGAGCGGCGGCGAGGACCACATGGAAGGCTCCGTCAACTTCTGGCCCGCGCTCGACCCCCGCGCGACCCGCCTCGATCTGATGCCCACGGGCCCCACCTCGCGAGCGGTCATCCGCGTGCCGCTGGCCTGGGCGGCGCCGGAGGCGGCGGAGAGCGAGGCGCCGGCGTGAGCCCGTGGTGGACCGGACTCGCACCCGCCCAGGCGACCGTGACGTGCGCCGGCGCCGAGCACCGGCTGCGATGGGAGGCCGGCGAGCTGAGCGCACCCGACCACGACGACGCCGAGGCCGAGCGCGCACTGGCAGCGCTCGGCGGCGAGCGATGCGCGTGCGTCGAGCTGCTCGACGCGTGGGCCGCGCGTCGAGACGACCCGCGGCTGCTGGTGCTCGCCAGCCGCGGCCCCGCCGATCCGTTCGCGCCGCCGGGGGATGAAACGCCCCGCTTCGGCCGGGGGCGGGCCGCCGTGTCCGGAGGCTTCTCGCTGCATACCTTCTCAGCCGTCCGACCTGTCGCCGCCGCCCGCGCCCGGCGCTCGCCGCGGGCCATGGGGGTGGCGCACCGGGCAGGCGCCTCCGTTGCTTACGGGGTGGGCGGCGCAGGCGTGCCCATCGGTCGAGCGGGCGCCGGTGCGGGTCCAAAGGCCGGCGGCGGAGCAGAGGCCGAGGACGAGCTGATCGCGCTGCTCGGCCTCAGGGGCGGGCTGAGCGAGCGTCTCGTCGCGACGGCCGCCGCCGCGTGGCGAGAGCGGCTCGAGAGCAGGGATCGTGGCGCGACCCGCGTGCGAGCGCAGCTGCAGGCCGCGCTGTACGGCCGTGCGTGCGCGGCGATCCGATCGTGGCTGGGAGAGATCGATCGCGAGGTCCGGCTGACGATGATCAAGGAAGGCGAGGACCCGTGGCTGTCCGCCGAGGACGGCGCCGTCGACGCGCGGCTTCCGTACGGCTGGCTCGTCGATGTGTGGGCGAAGGGCCTCGCGACGACCTGGGGCCGGTTCTGCGTGGCCGCCGGCAGCGATGACGGCCAGAGCTGGGAGCTGATCACGGTCGGGCCCGACCTGGGGGCGCCCGCCGCGATCAAGCTGGAGCTCGACGCGGGCCGCTGAGATGCCCGCTCTGAGGACCGCCATCTTCGCCGTGTGGGTGGTCTTCTGGGTCTACTGGCTGATCTCCGCGGTCGGCGCCAAGCAGGGCTCGCGCCCTGTACGAAGGAGGCCGCCGGGTCTCATCATCGTCATCCTCGGGGGCCTGCTGCTGCGGATGTTCGGGACGGGCACCCTGGACGTCCACGATCGCATCGTGCAGGTGGTCGGAGCGGTCGTGTTCCTGTCCGGCCTGGCCCTGGCGGTGTGGGCGAGGATCTATCTCGGGCGCAACTGGGGCATGCCGATGACGCGCAAGGATCAGCCGGAGCTCGTCACGTCGGGCCCCTACCGCTTCGTTCGTCACCCCATCTACTCGGGCATCCTGCTCGGCGTCCTCGGAACAGCGCTGGCCACCAACCTCTACTGGCTGATCGCGCTCGTGGTGATGGGGACCTACTTCATCTACAGCGCACGCGTGGAGGAAAGGCTCCTGAGCGATTCGCTGCCCACCGCCTACCCGGACTACCGGGCGAGGACCAAGATGCTGATCCCGTTCGTCCTCTAGGACGGCCCCCGGCTGGTCTCGCACCGGCGTGTGTTATCGGATCTGATAATTTAGGCCGATGGATCCTTCGCTGGAAGACGTCCTCGAGAAGGCCGCGCAGCTGCAGGAGCTGGTACCCGGCGCCGTTCTCGTGGGGGGAACCGCCGCCGCGCTGTACGCCGGCCACCGCGAGTCGCTCGATCACGATCACGTCATCGCGGATCTCGCCGGGCGCTTTGACTCGATCCTCGAGAACCTCGAGGCGCTTGGCGATTGGTCGACGGCCAGGGCTCAGCCCGGGAAGATCATCCTCGGTGAGCTCGGCGGCATCGAGACGGGCGTGCGCCAGCTGCTGCGCAGCAGGCCGCTCGAGACCGCCGAGATCCAGGTGCGAGGCAGGCGCCTCGTCGTGCCGACCGCGGCGGAGATGCTGCGGATCAAGGCGTGGCTCGCGTTGAGCCGCAACCAGACGCGGGACTACCTCGACATCGCGGCGCTCGCGGACAGTATCGGGCTCGACGAGGCGGCGACCGCGCTGCGCGGCATCGACGACTACTACGCCGACGTCAACCGCCGCCCGGAGGCGGTGGTGACGCAGCTCGTCAGGCAGCTCGCGGACCCCCGTCCGCGCGATGCCGAGGTGACCACGCAGCTCGCCAGCTACAAGGCGCTTGACCCGCGCTGGCACGACTGGTCGACGGTCAAGGCGGTGCTTGCCGACGTCGCCGAGAGGCTGGTCGGATGACGACGCCCTTGCGCAACCTCGACTTCGATCCCGGCGAGCCGGTGGATCGCTGGCCCGCCGAGGCGATCGAGACGGTCATCGACCGCGGCTCGCTATCCGACTGGCGACGTCTCGCCGGCGCGATCCGGCGCGACCCGTGGGGCTCGGCCGCGCGCACGACCGAGACCGTGGTCGGCTGGGGCGAGCACTACGGCGTCGACGCGCTGATGTCCAACGTGATCCGCCGCGCCCGCGAGGAGGTGAACCAGCGCGGGCGGGCTGAGTACGCCGTGCAGATTCGCTCCTGGCGCTTGCAAACGGGGATGACTCTGCGCGAGTTCGCTCTGGTCGCCGGCACATCGGCGTCGCGGCTGTCGGACTACGAGAACGCGAAGGTCGCGCCGACGACCGACGTCCTCGGCCGGCTGAGCCAGGTGGCGGCGATACACAGGCAAGGTGGCGATTCCCGCGATGGATAGCCTCGCGATCTGTTCCGAGCGGGCGATCGAGCTCGCGATCGGCGACCCGCGCTACCCCGATCGCCTCCGCCGTCTGGCCGACGCGCCGCCGGCGCTGCATTTGCGCGGAGACGTCGCGCTCGTGACGCGTCGGAGGCTGGTGGCGGTCGTGGGCACGCGCGAGCCGACCGCCTTCGGGCTGTCGGCGGCGCACGCGCTGACCGGCGCGCTCGCGGACGGCGGGTGGGGCATCGTCAGCGGGCTGGCGCCGGGAATCGACACGGTCGCCCACCGCACCGCCCTCGAACGGCGGGCGCCCACGATCGCGGTCATCGGCGGCGGGCTCGACCGCATCCACCCGGCGGCGAACGCCCGGCTGGCGCGGCGCATCGTGGAGGAGGGGGGAGCTCTGATCTCAGAGCAGCCCGACGGCGAGCGCGCGCAGCCGCGGCACCTGATCGCGCGAGACCGCCTCCAGAGCGGCCTGTCGCTCGCGGTGGTCATCGCCCAGAGCGACCTGCGCAGCGGCACCATGCACACCGCCCGCTTCGCCGCCGCGCAGGGGCGGCCGCTGTTCTGTCCGGTCCCGGACGACGAAGACGACGCCGGCGCGAGCGAGGGCCTGCGGGTCCTGCTCGAACGCCCCGCCACGGAGCTGTGCTCGCTGCTGCCCGCCTGGCGCGAGGCGAGCGCGCTGTGCGCTCGTCTCGGCGAGCGGCCACTGGCGCACCCCGTGCGCCTCGATGACCTCGACGGCTTCGTGCGCGCGCTGGAGGCCGCCGCCGACAGGGTGGAGGTCGCGGCTGGCGCGACGGCGGCGGCGCCCGTTCCTCGCCGCGCTCGCTAGCCGATGCGGTCGGGGGGCCAGTACGTGAAGAACACTTCGCCGACGATCCAGCTCGCGGGGATCGGGCCCCAGAAGCGGCTGTCGTCGGAGTTGCCGCGGTTGTCGCCCATCATGAAGTAGTGCCCGGGTGGGATCGTGATCGTCTGCGGCATGTTGCACTCCTGCGCTTCCACGCATGGCGTGATGTACGGCTCGTCGGTGAGCTCGTGGCCGTCGATCACCGGGTGGCCGCCGCGGATCGAGATGCGGTCTCCGGGCAGGCCGATCACCCGCTTGACGAAGTAGGTGCTCGACGGGTGTCCGTCTCCCCGCGGGCACGGCTCGCTCGGCCCGACGGCCACCGCGCAGGTGAGGCTGGTGGGCGGGTGGAAGACGACCACCTCGCCGCGCCGCGGTGGATGGAAGTCGTAGACGAGGCGATTGACGAGCACTCGCTGGCCGATCTTCAACGTGGGTTCCATCGATCCCGAGGGGATGCGGAAGGGCTTGACGACCGCCGCCTGCACGCCCTCGGCGATGCCCAGCGCGAGCGCGACGACCACCACCAGCTCGATCGCCGCCGCCACACCGGGATGGAGTCTGCCGCGGGCATGCCGGTGAACCGCGCCGGCACGCGCGAGCGCCGCCCTGATCGGTCGGTGGGGGGCGAGCCTCATCGCCCGATCTCGATCGGATCGCAGGAGCCCATCATCCGGCCCTCGTCTCGCCAAGCGCCATACGGCACAGTGTATGCGCCGCCCTCGCGGACGGCGCCCCTCGACCGATTCGCCGCCCGACCGTATCCCCGGCGCGAAATCTGGACGTTTGTTCGATCTTCGCCGTGGTCGATCATCGCCTGGCGTGGGATCGCCGAGGTGGTAATAAGATGTCCGGACGCGGATATCTACTCGCCCGACATCCGAGTTGCGCACGTCGATGCGCGAAGAAGGAGGGGAGATGCGCAGTAGAGACGACAGCACCGAGACCTCGACGCCCGCGATGGTGCCGTTTGCGATCAACCGCCGTGAGCTCGATCAGCGCACGTGCGTGATCTCTGTCGAGGGTGAGCTCGACCTGACGACGGCGCCCCAGCTCAAGTGGGTGCTCGTGGACGCGCGCGGAGAGGGGCACGACCGGCTGATCGTGGACCTGTCCCCGACGACGTTCATCGACTCCACCGCCCTGGGGGTGCTCGTCGGCGTCAACCGCAGCCTCGGCGCCGGCGGAAGGCTGACGATCGTGTGTGCCAAGGCCAGCCTGCTGCGGATCTTCGAGCTGTCGGGGTTGGACGGCGTGTTCGAGATCCGTCCGACGCTCGACGATGCGCATTCGGAGACCGCCCGGCGAGCAGCCGAAACGGGCTGAGCGATGGTTCGCTCAAGAGCGAGCAGCTCCCGCCGTCGCCCAGCCGCCCCCGAGGCCGGTGTGCGCGCCGGCGCCCCCGACGCCGGACGACGCGGTGGACGCGCGAGCGTGGGCCGGCGGGTGCTCGCGGTGGCCTGCGCCGCGTGCGCGCTGAACCTCGCCTTCATCCCCGCTGCGACCGCCAAGCGCGACCACGAAGGCTCGAGCGGCGAGTCGAGCTCCGCTCAGACGAGCACCCAGACGACGTCCGCGAGCACGCCCTCGAGCGGCTCGACGGAATCGACCTCCACGGAATCGACCTCCACGGGCTCGACCTCCTCTGGCTCGGCCCCCACCTCGCAGGGCAAGCGACACGACAAAGACGACAAATCCGGGAAGGCGGACGGTTCGCCGGGCGCTTCGGGCACGAGCCAGAGCGGAACCGCGGGCGAAACGACGAGCGCACAGACGCACGGGGGCGACTCCCGACACGACGGCGACGGACGGGAACCCCATGCGTCGAAGCGCGCCCAGCGCAAGCACTCGCAGCAGGGCAGCGGCGAAACGGCGGCGAGCGCCGCCCAGGGCGAACAGCGGGTGGAAACGCTGGTGAAGCCGGCGAGCAGCTCCGCGAACGGTTCGGGCTCGGGGCACAAATCGAGCAAAGGGCACAAATCCAAAGCCGAAAAAGCCGAAAAGAGAGCCGAACGGAAGGCCGCCGAAAAGGAAGCCGAACGGGAAGCCGAAAGGGAAGCCGAACGGGAAGCCGCAAAGGGCGGCGAACAATCTCAGGGTGTGCCGGCGCCGGTGCTCGCGGCCACTCCGCCAGACGACGCCCTCGCGCCTGCGCCGGCCACGTCGCCCGCCTTCGCCCCTACGCCGGAAGCGGCATCAGGTCTGTCGACGGCCGCGCTGACGGTGCGCCATCCCCATGCCGCCGGCCACCGTCGCAGCAGGCACCGCGGCGGCGGTGCGGCGACGGCGCTGCCCGCGCTTGGCTCGGCGACGCATGCCCCGCTGGCCGGCAAATCGGCCGGCGCCGGCAGGCATCGCCACACGCCCTCCGGCCCGCGCAACAGCCGGCCCGCCGGGCCCGCCTCGCCGCTGGTGACGACGATCACGAAGTTCGTCGATGTGGTTCCCACGTGGGTGCGCGCGCTGATAGCGGGGTTGTTCGCGCTGGCGCTGGCGCTGGCGGTGCGCTCGCGGATGGCCGCAGTCGGCGCGCGGCGCCTCGAGCGCCAACGGCGAGCCCTGCTCGAGGACGTCGGGCTGCTGCAGGCCGCGCTGCTTCCGGTGGCGCCCGAGCGACTCGGGCCCGTGGGCACGTCGGTCGCCTACCAGCCGGCCGCCGGTCCGGGGGCGGGTGGGGACTTCTATGACGTGTTCGCGCTCGAGGACGGCCGGCTGGCGGTGATCGTCGGCGACGTCTCCGGGCACGGGCGCCAGGCGCTCCCGCACACTGCGCTGCTTCGCTTCACCCTGCGCGCCTACCTCGAGGCCGGCCTCTCGCCGCGCGACGCCCTGCAGACGGCCGGCGCAGTCCTCGAGCGCCAGCTCGGGGGCGTGTTCGCGACGGTCGTCGCCGCCATCTACCAGCCGGACGAGCGCACGCTCGTGTACTCCTGTGCCGGCCATCCGCCGCCGCTGGTGCTCGGCGCCGACCCGGGCGCAGGAACGCTGTCGTCGGTCACGAGCTGCACGTCGCCGCCGATAGGCGTGGGTATGCGCACCGGCACACGCCAGACCACCGTCTCGCTGCCCGGCCGCGCGCAGATCTGCTTCTACACCGACGGCGTCACCGAGGCGCGCGTCGGGCGCGAGCTGTTCGGCGCCCAGCGGCTCGAGGCGGCGCTGACGGAGCTCGGGCCGCGGGCGACGGCCTCCTCGCTGCTCGAGCGCGTCGCCGAGCAGGCAGACGCACGTCCCGACGACATGGCCGCGTGCCTGCTGTCGATCGACGGCGATGAGCGCCCGCCGGAGGTGCTCGCCGAGGAGATCGAGCTCGACCGCCCGGAGGCGATCAGCACGAGGACCGCCACCTTCCTGCGCGCGTGCGATGTCGACGGCGGGGAGATCGCCGAGCTGATGCGCTCCGCGAGCGCGGCGGCCGGGCGTGCGGGGACGGTCGTGCTCGAGGTCCGCTGCGGCGACGGCGAGCGCGCTCCGGAGGTCTTCCTGCGACGCCACCAGCTCGCCTACCTTCACGCGCGGCGGGCCGAGGTCGTGCACGCCGGCGGAGCGCGGGAGGCGAGATGAGCCCAGGTCCCGCGCTTGCACCCGATGCGGCGATCGCGCTGGGCATCGCCTCCACCGCGATGCCGTTCGCCCGCACCCCCGAGGCGGAGGTCGAGCGCTGGCTGCGCGTCCTGCGGCTGCACGGGCAGGTGGGAATCGCCCTGCAGGCACTCGGCGTGAGCGAGGTGCCGCTGTCCGGTGGCGAGAGCGGCGAGGACACGCGCCCGCCCGCGCCCGGAAGCGGCGAGCGCGACGCGGTGGCGCTCGTCACCGAGCATGCCGTGCGCATCGCCGGCGAGCGAGACGCCCGCGCGCTGGCGACGACCGATGTGCTGATGGCCGTCATGGAGGTCTACGGCGAGGACTTCGACCACGTCCTCGAGATCCACGGCACCGACCGCCAGGAGCTCCTGGAGCGTCTGCGCCGGGAGCGGCCCGAGGGGTGAGCGCTGCCGCCGGGCCATCGGGCGCCGGCGCCCGATCGGACCCCAGCCGATCTGCCCCGGCGATCGGCGCCCCACCGCCAGATCACCGGAGCAGACATGAAGCGCCGCTCGATCAGCCCTTGAACGAGTGGAATTCGCCGAGGGGGTTCGGCAGCTTGGGCGTGAACGGCGTGAACTGGTACGGCTTGGTGGTGTCGAAGCCGGCTTTTTCGGCGGCCGCCTTTTCGGCGAACGGCAGCAGCGCTTCCACCGCCTGGCCGATGTTCTTCAGCGACAGCGTGCGCTCGTAGCCGTTGTTGTTGGGCGGTTCGACCGACTCGGCGACCATCTGGATGCCGGTGATCTCGGTGATGGGGCCGCCGTTGACGCTCGCGACGTCCCCGCCGATCACCCGCGCGAGCGTGCGGTGGTCGGACTCGATTCCCATGATCCGCGCCGCCGTCACCCGCAGATCGGGGGTGCTGAAGTGGCGTACGCCGACGAGGTACGCGGCGATGAACGCGTCCTCGAGCGTCACCAGCGTGTTCAGCGTCGTCTGGGTGTCGCTGAACATGTTCGGCGGGTAGTAGAACGTGGTGAACGGGGTGGGCTTCTTGGTGACGCCTTCCTCGAGCAGGTAGTGCGACATCTCCTCCTGCAGCGCGGCTTCCAGGTAGCCCTGGTCGTCGCTCGGGATGTTCTTGAAGAACGGCGCCGTGGCGATGATGTTCGTGTACGTGGTGACCGCCAGCGCCTCGGCGATCTCAGCCGCTTTCAGGATTTCCAGATCGCCGTGCGTGAGGCCGCCCTTGCCCTTGCTGGCGAACGCCGCGGCCGGGCCGAAGGCCCCGATGCTCGCCGCGCCGGCGCCCGCGACGGCGGCTCCCTTCAGAAAGCCCTTGCGCGTGGACGCGCCCGCCGACTGATCGTTCGATGCTCGCATTGGGTCCTTCCCCTCGTGTTCGTTGGCCATTGGTCTTCAACTCCAGGTCGTGATGGATGGGTTCAGCGGCCTATGCGCGTGGCGGGCGCGAATGGATCACTGCGCCCGTCTCGCTCCGCGCACGAACCGCTCTCTGAAATTGCTAGACCGTTTGGTCGAGCAATGTGTATGATGCGCGGGTCGCCCTGAGGGGCGGCGAGGAGGAGCAGTTCACAGAGGGTTTGCCGGGGCTTTCGCTGGCGTACCGCCGGTCGTGCCCGCCTGCGCGCGGGGGACCGGTCGTGCGCCCGCGGGCGGCTCGGCAACGAGCATGTCTCTCAACAGATAGGAGTGTCGTATGTATCGCAGGAGATCATCATCGGCAGCTGCGCGCGCGGGCCGCACGCTCGCGTGCTCGCTGGCTGCGAGCGTCGCGGTGGGTATGGGGATCGCCGCCCTCGAGGCGGCGCCCGCGCTGGCGGTCGCGTCGTCGAACTCGCCGTGCGCGACGGTCGACGAGATCGTCGCCCGGGCCTCGACCGAGGCTCCGGGCACCGGCGCGATCGGCGCGCTGGCAGAAGAAGTGCAGAAAGACGTCAAAGCGACCGTCGGTATCCGGGCCGTCGTATATCCGGCGGCGCTGACCCCGTATGAACCAAGCGTCGTGAAGGGTGACGAAGCGATCAAGGCCGAACTCGAAGAAGAGGTCGCGAAATGCCCCGGCCAGAAGATCCTGCTGCTCGGCTACTCGCAGGGCGCGCAGATCGTCGGCGACGCGCTCGGCGGCGGTGGCGGCAACGCCAAGTACTTCGGTGAAGGCGACGGTCCGGCGACCCCGCCGGCCGCTAAGTCAGCCACCGAAAAAGTGGTCGGCGTGATCCAGTACGGCGACCCGCGTCGCATCCCGGGGCAGTCGTTCGACGTCGGCAGCGACAAAAACGCCGAAGGGATATTCCCGCGCCTGAAAACGCAGTTGCTGACCGCGTTCTCAGAAGACATCCAGTCCTACTGCGACACCGGCGACCCGTTCTGCGCCAAAGGCCTGGACTTGGAGGCGCACCTCGACTACGTCGAAAAGTACGACAAGACGGCCAGCAAATTCCTGGTCGGCCGCCTGAAAGCCGTCGGCATCGAATGACCGGCCTCGGCTGAAGTGACGTTCCGCGGCGACGGGGCCCCGACGGGGCCCCGTCAGCCGGCGAGCGCGGGCCGGCGCGCCCTACGTGCGCGCGCTTCCCACTCGGCGGCGCGCCGGGTGACCGTCTCCAGGGCTCCCTCGAAGGCCCTGTCCAGACGCTCGCGTTCGCCGGTGGCGAGCAGGTCGATGACGAGGCCGCGGAGCGTCGCCAGCGCGAGCGTGGCGAACGCCGGCGCGTCCTGCGGCGGGCAGCCGAGCGCGATGACGTTCGCGGTGAGTATGTCCAGGCGATGGTCGATCGAGCGCTTGACCGCCGGCGCGTAGTCCGCGCCCTGGAACTGGCTCTGACCGAGGACCTCGACGAACAGGCGAATGTCGCGCTGGCCCGGCGGCGAGGTGAGGTGCGCCCACAGCGCACGCCAGCGGCTGGGCAGATCCATGTCCGGGTTGGGGGTGCCGTCCGCGTAGACGTCCTGGGGGACGAGCGTCCGTTCGAGCAGGTGCTCGACGATCTCCCCCACGAGCTGCTCCTTGCTGCCGAAATGGTGCTGGAGGGTCACGTGGCTCACGCCGACCGCCTCGGCCACCCGGCGCAGCGACAGGCTGGCGACGCCGTTTTCGAGCACGTAGTCGCCCACCGCCTCGAGCAGCTCGCCGCGTCGGTGTCGATAGCGCAGGCTGCGCCCGTCGATGTGGTCCCCCATAGCGCAAGAGGATAGGTGAACGCGTCGATCGGCTCGCGCGGTCAGTGCGCCGGTTCGCCGGCGAACGAGCCGCGCCGGCGAACCGCCGCCGCTCAGAGGGCGTGCGCCTTCGCCCGTTCGAGCAGCAGCGAGAACAGCCCTTCTTCGGCCCTCGCGGGGAACGGCTCGGGGAGGCTGATCGTGAGCAGCGAGACCTCGGCGGGGCCGTCGACGAAGCCGAGGAGGTCCATGTAGAACTTGAGCGACAGGTCGTGGATGGACGGAAGCGAGGGGTCGTGCACGGTGATGCTGGCGATGAAGCGCAGGCCGAAGCTGCCCGTCGTTCCCGGCGCGGGCGGCGACCCGTACTTGATCGAGACCGGTCCGACCGTCGCGCCGTGGAGCCTCTGCGCCCTCAGCAGCGTGTCCAGCGCGTGCGCCAGGCAGGCCCGCAGGTGGCCGCTGTGCAGTGCCTTCGGCAGTTCCGCCGCCGCCGCCGCGGTGCTTTCGACCGTCACGGAGGAGCTCACGCTCTGGCTGGCGAGCCCGGCTTTGCGTTCGAAGCTCCTGGAGCTCGCTTCCGCGAGTTCCGGGTGTGCGCCGCTCTCGCCGGCGCACGTGTGCAGTTCCTGTGTGGCGCGCTTTTCGGTCGCGTCTTCGTGCTTGGCTTCGTGTTCGCTCGAGGCGCTGAAGCCCGGGACGTCGCTCGCGGTCAGGTTGACCGCGCGGGCAAACGCGAGCGCTCGCGCCCGCGCGGGCGAGACCTGCGGAGAGGGCGTCGCCGGCCGCGCTTTCGCGTGGTGCGCCGTCGTGGCCGCACCGGGCGTGCCGGCGCTCTTGGTGACCGTCACGGCCGGCGCCGATTGGCTCTTGCCGCAGCCGCCGAGCAGCCCGCCGACGGCGAGGATCAAGGGGACGGCCATCAGCCGGCGCATCACCGCTGCCGGCTACTCGAGCACGATCGCGCGCATGGTGTGCTCGTCGGGGAGCTTCTCGAGGATCGCGCGCAGGATCGCGCGCTCGTCCTCCTGCTCGCGTCCGAGATCGTTGAGCAACAGCCTGACGGCGCTGTGGGTGATCTTCATCTGCGCCGGCGCGAGCGTCACCGTGAGCGTGCCCGGCGTGTCCGTGAGCGTGCCCGGCGTGTCGGTGGGCTGCTCGAGCTCGGCGATCACCTCGCGGGCGATCCGGCGGATGTCCGGCTCGTGCGCCTCGTCGGAGATCAGCAGGCGCAGCGCCTGCGCGGCCACCGGCGCCTCGCGCTCGTCGAGGAACAGGTGGTATGGAGGGTCGCTCACTCTGCGGGCACAGTAACGCGAGCGGCGCGCTCGCGCTGTGCGCGGGCGATGCGCCCGCCGGTGGCGCTGAGCAGCATGCCGGCGATCGCCGTGATCACGGCGAGGAACGGAGGGAAGCTGCCGAGCGAGACCTTCGCGTGGGTGCCCGCGATCGCATGCGCCACCAGCAGAGCCGTTCCGTAGACGGCGCCGGCGACGAGGCCGCGGTCGGCACCGCCCCAGCCGTCCTGGTGCTCGAAGCCGGCGACCACGCTGCCGATCGCGACCACCGCGGCGTAGCCCCAGTAGGCGCCGCTGGAGACGCCCACGAGCACGCCCGCGACCGCCCCTGCGATCGCGGGGACGATCCCGCCCAGCACCACCTGCTCGGGGCGCGAGCGTTCACGCAACAGCTTCGGTTGATACACGTCGTCCTCCCCTGAAGTCTTGTCAAACCCTAGCGCTTCTCTGGCGCTCGCGGGCGCGTTCTGCACGGCGTCCCGCCTGCGCGGTTGGCGACGGCGCCTGCGCGGTTGGCGACGGCGTCATAACCTGGTGTGGGTGACGAGCGCAAGCGCACCCTTCCGCCTGTCGATCCTCGATCAGTCCCCCGTCTCCCAGGGATCCCCGCCGGCGCGGGCGCTGGCGAACACGCTCGACCTCGCCTGCCTGGCCGATCGCCTCGGCTATCACCGCTACTGGGTGGCCGAGCACCACGGCGGCCCGATGCTCGCCGGGCCGAGCCCCGAGGCGCTGATCGGACCGATCGCGGCGGCCACCGCCCGCATCCGAGTGGGCAGCGGCGGGGTGATGCTGCCGCACTACAGTCCGCTGAAGGTCGCGGAGACCTTCAGCGTCCTGTCCGCGCTGTTCCCGGGTCGCATCGACCTGGGGATCGGACGCGCCGCCGGCACCGACCCGCTGACGACCTTCGCCCTGCAGCGCGACCGCCGCCAGGCCGCCCCCGACGACTTCCCCCAGCAGCTCGCCGAGCTGCTCGGCTATCTCGACGACACGCTGCCGCGCGATCACCCGTTCGCGCGCCTCGCACAGACGCTGCCCGGGCGCCCCGAGCGCCCCGAGCCGTGGCTGCTCGGCTCCTCGCCGCAGAGCGCGCTGTGGGCTGCCGAACTGGGGCTCCCGTACGCGTTCGCCGACTTCATCAACTCAGACGGAGCGGAGATCGCGGCGCTCTACCGCGAGCGCTTCGCCGGGCACGGACACGCCCACGCGCCACAGACGGCGGTGGGCGTGTGGGTGATCTGCGCCGACAGCGACGAGCAGGCGCGCGAGCTCGCGGCCAGCGGGCGGATGACATTCACGCTGCTGCGCCGCGGCCAGCTGATCGCCGTGCCACCGCCCGAGGAGGCGCTGCGCTTCCTCGCCGCCGAGGGGCGCGCGGGCGCCGGGAGCGGCGCACGGCGGCGGGCGATCGTGGGCGCGCCGGACGGCGTGCGCGCCCAGCTCGAGAAGGTCGTCGCCGAGTACGGAGCGCAGGAGGCGATCGTGGTGTGCATCACCTACGAGCACGAGGCGCGCAGGCGCAGCTACGAGCTGCTGGCGAGCGTGTTCGAGCTGGACCGCGCGCGCGCCGGCGAAGCGAGACCGGCGAGCGAGCCCCCGGCGCAGGTCGGCGCGAGCGAGTCGCCGCGGCCGACATGAGCGCCGGCGCGCCGACCGTTCGCCGCGCCGGCGAGCAGGATGTGCCGGCGCTCGCCGCGATGCTCTCGCGGGCCTTCCTCGACGACCCCGTCGCGAGCTGGGCGTGGCGGGCGGATCGTCTGCGCCCGCAGGCGCTCGAGCGCTTCCAGGCGGTCCGCCTGCGCCAGCTGATGGGGGGCCGGGAGATCTGGACGACCGACGAGCTGACGAGCGCCGCGCTGTGGGCGCCGCCGGGGAGCTGGCACATGTCGCTGCGCGAAACCGCGATGCTCGTGCCGTGCTTCCTGCGACCGTCGCTGTTCGCGCGCATGCCGCTGGTGGCGCTCGGTTGGGAAAAACTCGAGCGCGCGCACCCGCGCCACCCGCCCCACGTCTATCTGGCCGTGCTCGGCACCGAGCCCGGCACGCAGGGGCAGGGCCTCGGCTCGGCGGTGCTGCGTCCGATGCTCGAACAGTGCGACAGCGATCAGGTGTGCGCCTACCTGGAGTCCTCGAAGGAACGCAACATCGACTTCTACGCCCGCCACGGCTTCCGCGTGCTGGATGAGATACAGCTGCTGCGCGGGCCGAAGATGTGGAAGATGTGGCGCGACCCGCGCCCGTAGCAGCACCTCCGCTGATCCGCGCCGCTTCGCCGCGCGTATGGAAACAAAACAACGCCGAAGCGGAGGTGTCGAGAAGATGTCAGGTCCAACCAACGAGGAGACCGCGCTGCGGCGCGGTGAGCAAACCGAGACGCAGCCCGCGGGCATCGTCGAGCGCCTGGTGCGCGACGACGTCGACCGCAAGCGGTTCCTGAAGATGGCGGGCGGGGCGGGGGCGGCGAGCTTCGGCGCGTTCGTGCTGGCTGCGTGCGGAAGCTCAACCAAGACGACCTCCACTCCGAGCACGTCGGCGAGCGCCGCGAGCGCGTCGAGCGCGAACACCGGCGATCTCGCGATCCTCAACTACGCGCTCACGCTCGAGTACCTGGAGACCGCCTTCTACGAGAAGGTCGTCGCCTCCGGTCTCTTCAGCGGCAAGGTCGGCGCCCTGATCGAGAGCTTCGGCGGCCAGGAGAGAACGCACGTGGAAGCGCTCAAAGGGTCGGTCGAGAAGATGGGGGGCACCCCTGCGGCCAACCCCAACGGCAAGTTCCCCATCACGAGCGCCGCGCAGGTGGCGCAGCTGGCGTACACCGTCGAGAACCTCGGCGCCTCCGCCTACCTCGGTCAGGCGGGCAACATCCAGAGCCCGGAAGTGCTGGCGACGGCGCTGGCCATCCACTCCGTCGAGGCGCGCCACGCGGCGACGCTGGGCACGCTCGTCAAGAAGCCGATCACCCCGGATGGCGCATTCGCCAAGCCGGCCGACATGTCAACCGTGCTGGCGGCCGTCAAGCCGTTCCTGTCGTGAGCGCGGCACGAGAAAGGGGCGCAAGGCAAATGTCCAACATCACACACAACACCGACCCGATCGGCCCGGCCAGCGCCGAGCTGGCGGGCGTGGAGGTGCACGGTCTGACCCGCGCGAGCTTCATCCTGCGCGGGGCGATGGTCGCGGGCGCGGCGTACGGGGTCTCGGCGGTCTCGCCGTTCGTCTCGCACGCGCTCGCGGCGACCGGTGGCGGCGACGCTGAAATCCTCAACTTCGCCCTCACGCTCGAGTACCTGGAGTCCGACTTCTACAACGTCAAGGCCAAGCAAGTCGGCCTCTCCGGCCAGGCCAAGAGCTACGCGACGCTGTTCGGCGAAGAGGAGCAGGACCACGTGGTCGCGCTCCAGGGTTTCATCAAGCAGCTCGGCGCCAAGCCGGTGGCGAAACCGACGTTCGTGTTCCCCGCCGGCGACGAAGGCTCGTTCCTGGCGCTGGCATCGGTGCTGGAGAACACGGGCGTCGGCGCCTACAACGGCGCCGCGCCGTCGATCGAGAGCAAGACGGTGCTGGCCGGGGCCGGCAGCATCGTGCAGGTCGAGGCGCGCCACGCGGCCGCCATCGACCTGCTGATCGGCAAGAGCCCCACGCCGTCCGGCGGCTTCGACGTGCCGCTGAGCAAGGCGGAAGTCCTCGCCAAGGCTGGGCCGCTGATCAAGTCGTAGATCGGCACCGGCCACCGAGGCCCGCCCGCCGGATGTGATCCGCGGGCGGGCGGGCCGCGTAGAACAGAGGACAGGAAGGCCCTCGCCACCGGCGGGTGCATCGCAATCGATTTCAGTGAGGAGCTCAACACATGGGACTCGACAATCCAATCCACATCGCATTCCTCTTGATCCTGCTGCTGCTGGTGTTCGGCGCCAAGCGCCTGCCCGAGATGGGTCGCTCGCTCGGCGACGGCATGCGCGGCTTCAAGGACGCGCTCAGCGGTCAGGGCACAACGCCGGTCGCCGCCGAGGCCACCCCGCAGCCGCTCGCGCCGCCGGCGCTGGTGGCACACGCGCAACAGCCCGTCGCGCCCGTCGCCGCGGTCCAGAGCGCACCCCAGCCGTTGGGCGAGAAGCCGGCCGCCGCCTGATCGGCGGCCGGGCATAGGCGACCGCGAAGCGCGAATCGGACAGGCAAAGGGAAAGACCATGGCTGTTGCCGTCGGGAGCATCGGACACGAGGACCGGCTGACGCGTCGTCGATCATCTGGAGGAGCTCCGCACGCGGCTGATCGTGTGCCTGGCGGTGGTGGCGGTGGCGTTCGGCGTGTGCCTGTGGCAGAACCACGCCCTGCTGAACATCATCAACGCGCCGCTCGCGCACCAGACGCAGAAACAGGTGAAGGCGGGCAACGGCCCGCTCGGCTCCACCTACACCGTGCAGCAGAGCGCGCGCACGGTGGCCACACAGCTGCGGCTGGTGGTCGGCGCGCTCGAGCGGCCCGGCAGCGGCGCCTCGCCCGCCACCAGGGCGTCGCTGGCGCACGTCGCGCCCGTCGCTGCGCGGGGCCATCTCCCACCTGTCGGCGCCGCCGCAGGGCAACAAGCCGGTGACGCTCGGGATCGGCGAGCCGTTCACCACCACGCTCGGCATCTCCCTGATCTTCGCGCTGATCCTCTCGCTGCCGGTGCTGCTGTACGAGATCTACGGGTTCCTGCTGCCGGCCTTCAGCCCCGAGCAGCAGCGGGTGGCCACCCCGCTGATGCTGGCGATTCCGTTCCTGTTCGCCGCCGGCGTGGTGTTCGGCTACTTCGTGGTGCTGCCGGCGGCCGTGCGCTTCTTCCAGAACTTCAACAGCGGCGCAGTTCAACGTGCTCGTGCAGGCCAGCCAGTACTACCACTTCGCGGCGGTGATCCTGCTGGCGATGGGCCTCGTCTTCCAGGTGCCCGTAGGCGTGCTCGCCGCCACGCGGGCGGGGGTGGTGACGACCAGGCAGCTGCGCCACAATCGCCGCTACGCGATCCTCGCCTGCGGCGCCGTCGCCGCGGTCCTGCCCGGCGACGCGATCACGCTGCTGCTGGAGACGGTGCCGCTGTACCTGCTGTTCGAGCTGAGCGTGATGCTCGCGAGGATCATCGACCGCCGTGACCGGCGCAGGGCCCGGCAGGAGGCGTAGCCGCTGCGTCGGCGAGGACAATGACTCGCATGTTCAAACCGCTGCGCTCCGCCGCTCGCCCCGCGGGCGCGACGTCGGCCGCCGGCCTGAGCGTGCTCGCGGACGAGGAGCTGATGCAGCTCGTCTACCGTGGCCAGGCGGAGGCGTTCGAGGTGATCTACGACCGCCACGCCGACGCCGCCTTCTCGCTCGCCTACCGCATGTGCGGGCAGCGCGCGCTGGCCGAGGACGTCGTCCAGGAGGGCTTTCTGGCGCTGTGGCGCAGCGGCGCGCGCTACGACCGCGCGCGCGGAAGCGTGCGCACGTGGGTGCTGGGAATCGTCCACAACCGCGCGATCGACGCGCTGCGCCGGCGCACCGTCCGCGACCGCGGGCGGGTGAGCGACGAGGGCATCGAGGAGCGGCTGGTCGCCCGCGAGCGCACCGACGTGGAGTTCGCCCGCCGCGACGAGGCCAGGGAAGTGCGCGACGCGCTCGGGCAGCTCCCCGACGAGCAGAGCAGGGTGATCGAGCTCGCGTACTTCGGCGGCTTGACGCACGTGGAGATAGCCTCGATGCTGGATGCGCCGGTGGGCACGATCAAGGGGCGCATGCGCCTCGGCCTTGCCAAGATGCGGATGACGCTCGGAGACCCCGCGGAGGTGTGCAATGAGTGTTGAGGATCACCACATCGACCCCGAGGAGCGCGGCGGCTGCGGCGCGAACGCCGCGCCGTATGTGCTCGGCGCGCTCACCGAGGAGGAGCACGAGGCGTTCCGCCGCCACGTGGACTCGTGCTCGGTGTGCCGCGAGGAGGTCGCCGCGCTGCAGGTGGTCGCCTCCGCGCTGCCCGCCGCCGCCCCCCAGGTGAGCGCGCCGCCGGAGCTCAAGCGCAGGGTGATGGCGAGCGTGCGCGAGGACGCGCGCCTGCGCGAGGCGCGGGACGCCGCCACCCCGGCGCGTGCCGCCGGCGAGGCGCAGGGCGCCGCCACCGGGCGTCGGGCCCGCGAGGCGGGCAGCCTCGGACGGCTGGCGGGCGGCGGCTGGCTGCGCTGGCGGCCGGGCCTCGCCGTCGTCGCGCTGGCGGCGGCGGTGATCGCGCTGGCTGTTGTCGCGCTCTCCTCAGGCGGAGGCGGAGGCGCCGGCACGCGGGTGATCCGAGCACAGGTGCTCCTGCCGCGAGCGAGCGCGTCGCTGAGCGTCAGCGGCGGTCGCGCGCAGCTCGACGTCGCCGACATGCCCCAGGCGGGCACCGGTCGCGTGTACGAGGTGTGGCGGAAGGGCGCCGGCGCCCCGCAGCCGACGGACGCGCTGTTCACGGTGTCATCCGGCGGCAGCGCCACCGTGAGCGTGCCCGGCGGCGTGGCGGGAGTGCGGGAGGTGCTCGTCACCTCCGAGCCCGAGGGCGGCAGCAAGGTGCCCACCCGCGCGCCGGTGATCGTCGCGCGTGTGAGCTAGCCGCGACGCCTCTGATGGGTGTATCCAGGGGTGCTTATGGCAGCTCAAGGAGCTGGCGTTGCCCGAGACGACGCTGTGATCACCTGATCGTCGGCTCGACCACGACCGACGGGGAGCCGTTGGCCTCCGCGGTCGGGATCAGTCGATATTGCACTACGAAGCCGAGGCTCTCCGCATAGCGATCGACCGTTGAGATCTTTGCGTCTACCGCCGTGCTCTCGAGGCGCGCGATGAATGACTGCGACGTGTCCATCGCTGCCGCGATCGCGGTCTGTGTCCGCTGCTGTGCCTCCCGCTGCACAGCGAGTGTGCGCAGAAGCTCGCGGCGCCGACGAGCCGCGTCCAGCAGCCGAGGAAACTCGGGGTTGCGCGCGGTGCGCCTGTCGATCATCTGCTCTAGGAAGTCTTGTTCGGGCATCTGCCTGGCCTGTGTGAATTGGATGGATATCTCGGTTGGTATCTCTTGCAAGAGATAATATTAGCGCGGACTGGGTACGGTCCTACTGCGCGCTCACGCGCAGCTCCTGCTCGCCCACGCGCACGCTGTCGCCGGGGTGGAGCTGGCGACCGCGACGGGTCTCGGGCTGGCCGTTGACGAGCACGGGCGAGCTCGCGAGCAGCGCCTTGACCTCGCTGCCGCCGTCGACCACGCCGGCGAGCTTCAGGAGCTGCCCGAGCCTGATCGTCTCGCCGTGGATGGGGACCTCGATTGCCATCAGGCGAGGGTACGCGCGCTCGCGCCAACACGGCGAGAGGCACGCGTGACAGCCTGTTTACGCGCCGCGTCGCGCGGTGCGCTAGGCTCGCGCCGATATGGGCGAGCGCAGCGAGTACACGCAGGGGACGTTCTGCTGGAGCGAACTGACGACTCCCGATCAGGAGGCGGCGAAGGCGTTCTACGGGCCGCTGCTCGGGTGGCAGGCGCAGGACAGCCCGGTGGGCGACGGTGCCTACTACTCGATGCAGCTGATCGACGGCAAACCCGTCTCGGCGATCGCTCCCCAGCCCCAGCAGCAGCGCGACGCGGGCGTGCCGCCGCTGTGGAACTCGTACGTGTCGGTGGAGGACGCGGACGCGGTCGCGGAGCGGGCGAAGACGCTGGGCGCGAACGTCCACGCTCCGCCGTTCGACGTGATGACCGTGGGCCGGATGGCCGTGATCCAGGACCCCCAGGGCGCGTTCTTCATGCTGTGGCAGCCGCGCGACCACATCGGCGCTGCGCTCGTGAACGCGCCGGGCGCGCTCGTGTGGAACGAGCTGCAGTCCCCCGACCCCGACGCGTCGGCGTCCTTCTACGGCGACCTGTTCGGCTGGAAGGTCGAGCAGTTCCCGGGCACGGAGGAACGCTACCTGTCGATCAAGAACGGCGAGGCCAACAACGGCGGCATCCGCGATCTGACACCGCCTTCGCCTCCGAGCTGGCTGGTGTACTTCGGCGTCGAGGACATCGACGAGGCGCTGGCCAAGGTGGGCGAGCTGGGGGGCACCGCGGTGGCTGGGCCGATCGACATCCAGACGGCGAAGATCGCCGTGGCGATGGATCCGCAGGGCGCGGTGTTCGCGCTGTACGCGGGCGAGCTGGAGCCCTAGCCGCGGGGAGCGCCGCCCGTCTCGGACTCCGTCTCCACGGGTCCGCTGCCGTTGCGCCGCTCCCCGTTCCGGGAGGATGCGGCGAGGTCGGCGCCGGTGGTGGTTGTCATCACCGACGCGGCCGCGCCTCTGATCGAGCGGCGGACGAGCGCGGGCGCGAGAATGCGCAGGGCGGCGGCGAGGAAGTAGGGCCGCGGCACGTAGCGCTCGGGGCGGCGGCCGATGCCGGCGTCGTAGATCGCCTCGGCGGCGCGGTCGGGGGTCGAGACGATCCACCGCGTGAGCGGCCTGGCGGTGAGCTCGGACTGGGGGAAGCCCTCGGTGGAGATGAACCCCGGGAGGACCAGCCCGACGTGGACGCCGTGCGGGCGCTCCTCCGCCGACAGCGCGTCCGACCAGCCGGCGAGCGCGAACTTGGAGGCGGAGTACGCGCCGGTGCCGGCGCGGGCGACCCGCGCGGCGGTGGAGGCGACGTTGACGATCGCGGAGGGGGCGGACGCGCGCAGCAGCGGCAGCAGCGCCTCGGTGAGCCGCAGCTGGGCGTCGAAGTTGATGGCCATCGTCCGCCGGACGTTCTCGTAGCCGCCGTCGGCGAAGCGCGACCGCCAGGCGGCGCCGGCGTTGTTGACCAGCAGGTCAAGGCGCCCGTGGCGCTCGAGCACGTGCTCGCGGATGCGCTCGGGGGCGTCCTCGTCGATGAGATCCGCGGCGACGTAGCTGACGCGTCGCTCGCCCAGATCTCGGGCGAGCGCGTCCAGCCGATCCTCGCGGCGGGCAACCAGCACCAGCGAGGCGCCGGGCTCGCGGGCGAGGCGGCGGGCGGTGGCTTCGCCGATGCCCGAGGAGGCTCCCGTGACGAGCATCACCTGTGGGTGTGTGGGGTGGCGGATGGGCTCGCTCATACGGTTAGCCTTCCAGATTGGCGAACGCGATGAGTTGGCACGCATCCACCGACCCCCCCGGCGTCGCCTCACCCGAGGCGACATCGCCCCGCAAGCGGGAGGCGATGGAGCTGTTCAGCGGCCTGCCGCGCCGCTACGACGCGCTGTCGGCGGCGCTCAGCTTCTGGCAGGACCCGCGCTGGCGGCGGGCGCTCGTCAGCGCGGTCGCGCCGGCGGCCGGCGAGCGGGTGCTGGACGTGGCGACGGGCACGGGGATGGTGGCCGCGGAGCTGCTCGCGCGCGCGCACTGCTCGGTGGTCGGCGTCGACCAGAGCCCGGAGATGCTGGCGGGCGCGCGGGCGCGGTTCGCGGGCGTGGACGGCGCGCGGATACAGCTCGTCGAGGCCCAGGCGGAGGCGCTGCCGTTTCCCGACGCGAGCTTCGACGCGCTGACGTTCACCTACCTGCTGCGCTACGTCGACGATCCCCGCGCGACGATCGCCGAGCTGGCGCGGGTGGTGCGTCCGGGCGGACGGGTGGCGTCGCTCGAGTTCGGCGTGCCGCCGTGGCCGCCCGCGAGGGCGGCGTGGCGGGTCTACACCGCCGTCGGCCTGCCGGTGCTCGGCAGGGTCGCCTCGCGCGAGTGGGCGCGTGTGGGCCGCTTCCTCGGGCCGAGCATCCGCGGCTTCTACGAGCGCCACCCCGTGCAGCGACTCTCGGGCTACTGGGAAGAGGCCGGGCTGGAGGACGTGCGCGTACGGCGGATGAGCCTCGGCGGCGGCGTGGTCATGTGGGCGAGCAAGCGCCCGGCCGGGAACGGCTATGCGGCCGAGGGCTGAGGCGGCGGCTCCGCGGCCTGCCTTCTACGCGCTCGGCGCCGGGCGGCTGCGGGAGGCGGTGACGCTGGCGCACCCGCCGTACACGGCGTGGCACCTCAGCTACTTCGCGATCGGCGCGGCGGCCGCCCCGCGGCTGCACGCGGACAGGCTGCTGTGGGGCCTCGCGGCGTTCGCGCTGGCGGTGGGGGTGGCGGCGCACGCGCTGGACGAGCTCCACGACCGGCCGCTGGGGACGGGCATCTCCGACCGCACGCTCGCGGTGGCCGCGGCGGTGGCGACGGCGGGGGCGGTGGCGATCGGGGTGGCGGGCGTGTTGACGGTGACGGTCTGGCTGATCCCGTTCGTGGTGGCCGGCGGGGCGTTCGTGCCGGCGTACAACCTCGAGCTGGCGGGCGGGCGCTTCCACACCGACCTGTGGTTCGCGATCGGCTGGGGCGCGTTCCCGGCGTTCACCGGGTACTTCGTGAACGCCGAGAGGGTGACGGCGGCGGGGGTGCTGATCGCGGCGGGGTGCCTGGCGGTGAGCGTCGCCCAGCGGCGCCTCAGCGAGGCCGCCCGCGAGCTGCGCAGGCGGACGGTGGCGGTGAGCGGCACCCGCACCCGCCGCGACGGCAGCAGCGAACGGCTGTCGCTGGACGGCCTGCTGTCCCCACTCGACGGCGCCCTCGCGGCGCTGTCGCTGGCAATGGTCCTCATCGCGTGCGCGCTCGTGGCGGCGCGCCTGTGACACACGACGAACATCGTCAGGTGATCGACGTGCTGCGGTTGACCATCGCCGGACAGCGGCTGGAGCAGGGGGAGCGGCGCCGTTAGGGCAACTGGCGAACGGCTATCGTCGCGAGCACCTTGGCGGCCGTCTTGGCGCCGGCCTCGAGCACGCAGCTCCCGTGGATCAGGGACCGGCCCACCCGATCGATTTTGGGGATCGCCTCCAACCATTCGCCCTCGCCGACGCTCTCCAGAAATGCGATGTGGAGGTCAGCCGTCGCCACTCTCGCCTTCGGAGGAAGCCGCTCGAGAGCCGCACGGGTCAAGGCGATGTCGGCCACGGTCGTCATCAACCCGCCGTGCGCTCGGCCGATCCTGTTGGCGTGTCTCGAGTCGACGCGGACGGCGATCGTCGGCCCACAGTCACGCAAGCCGACGTAAAGGGGACCCACGAGCTCTCCGAACGGGCTCGCAGAGAACAGCTCATAGCCGTCCGGGGCGGACATCGTCGGCATGCTACGGGCCTGGGTCGCTGAGCCCTCCCGCGGTGAAGTGGCGTCGGATCGCTCGACCACTTGACCGAGTAGGACGAGATGTATAACATCCCGAATAGTGATGACTGACGTCTCGATCTATAGCACCCAAGCAGCCGACGATCTCCTCCGCGCGCTTGGCGAACAGCTTGCCGCAAAGCGAGAGCGCTTCACCCTAGTCGTGGTCGGCGGCTCTGCACTGCTCGCGCTCGGGCTTATCTCTCGCGCCACGAGAGACGTAGACGTCCTCGCGATCGTCGACGGCGACGAACTCATGTCGGCGCAGCCCCTTCCTGCTGCTCTGGCTGGCGCTGCGCAGACGGTGGCCCGCGACTTCGGGCTATCCGACGACTGGCTTAATCCAGGACCCACCTCGCTGCTTGATCTCGGACTGCCCGAAGGCTTCTTCGAACGCGCGCAGCACCGCCACTACGGACCCGGACTGGAGATCCTGTTCGCATCGCGTCTCGACCAGATCCACCTCAAGCTCTACGCAACGGTCGACCAAGGCGCCGGCAAGCACCTCGATGACCTCCAGGCGTTGGCACCGACCGAGCGAGAGCTGCTCGACGCCGCCCATTGGAGCCAGACTCACGATCCGTCGGACGCGTATAGCGGCGTGCTTGCCCGCGTTCTCAAGTACTTCGGGATTGACGATGCACGTCTCGGCTCTTAGACAGCGACTGAGTGACCAACTCGTTGCGTTCGCGTGGTCCGAGTGGGCACAGATGGGCCTACTCGCCACGCCGCACAGACGCAGCCCGTGGGCGCAGGATCCCGAGGCTCTGATCGTCTTTGCGCTCGAGGTCGCTCGAGCGGAGCCACGCCTGTTTGACGAGCTTCTCGACTGGATGCTTGTCAACGAGCCACTGCTCAGCGTCCGGCGCCTGCGAGCGATGTGCATCGACGAGACCGACCGCACGCTCACGACGGCGACGCTGACGTGGCTTAGTCGCCAGCGTCCGCGGGCCAGACTCGGTAACGCAGCGAAGACGCCAGCCCCAGCGAAGCTCCAACCACTGTTTCAATCCGAGATCCAGATCAACCAACCCGACGAGGATTTTGCCGCCGCAGGCTGGTTGCGGCCCCCGCTCTCACCCTCCCGCAAGTCCCAACATCCCGACACCAGAGCACCCATCAACCTAGCCTTTCGGCTCCGCCAGATTCTCGGTGTAGGCATCAGGGCTGAGGTCGTTCGCGTTCTGCTGAGCACCGAGGCTCCGTGGGTGAATGCCCAAGCACTGGCCCGATCGACGGGATACGCCAAGCGCAACGTCCACGATGCACTGGCGGGCTTGAACGCCGCAGGGGTCGTGTCGGCATTCACTGTCGCGGGCGAACAGCGCTATGCGGCTGAGCGCTCCGCTTGGGCGGCCCTCCTCGGCACCGGAGCCGACGAGCTGCCAGTCCACCGTGACTGGCCCCAGCTGCTTACCGTCCTCAGGCGCGTGCAGCGGTGGGCAGAGCAACCCGAGCTTGCGACCATGTCGGAGTATCTACGCGCGAGCCGGGCCAAGGACCTACTCGAAATCATGAGCAGCGACCTGGCCTTCGTCGGTATTCCCACAGACTCCGGTCGTTCAGCCCGCGACACATGGCGCGATCTCGAAGAAGTCATCGAGCGTGTGCTCGCAGCTATAGGCGCCGGGGACGGCCGCTAACGCGGCTAAGGGGGGCCGATCCGCTCCCAGCGGTAAAGCTACGGTCCCTAAGCCGCGGGCCTCCTCGCCCCGGGGCCGCGTGTTTTGGCATGCTGCGGTCGCGATGTCGTCGCGCAGGTACTTCGAGCCGCTGCGGCATCGCGATTTTGCGTTGCTGTGGTCGGGCCAGGCCATCTCGCAGCTCGGGGACGGCGTTTTCACCGTCACCCTCGCGATCGAGGTGCTGCGAATCGACCAGCGCGCCATCGCTCTCTCATACGTGCTGGCCGCCCGACTGCTGCCGGCGGTCCTGTTCACGCTGGGGGGCGGAGTCGTCGTCGACCGAGTCCCGCGACGGCTGGCGATGCTCGCGTCTGACATCGCGCGGGGCGCCGCGGTCGCGGTCATCACGGTGCTGGTCGCGACCGGCGAGATCCATCTGATCGCGCTCGTGGTGATGGCGTTCGTCTTCGGCGTGGGCGACGCCGTGTTCTTTCCGGCGGCGATGGCGATCACGCCCGAGCTGCTTCCGTCCGAGCTGTTGGTGGGCGCGAGCGCCCTCAGTGGGACGAGCGTCCAGGTGGCAGGGAGCCTCATCGGCCCGGCCGTCGGCGGTCTGCTCGTCGGATTTCTCGGGGCGGCCTGGGGCTTCGGGATCGACGCCGCCTCGTTCATCGTCAGCGCGGCGGCGCTGTGCGCGATGAGCGTTCGCTCGGCGCCGGCCCCCTCCGGCGCCTCGCCCCTCGAGGACCTACGAGAGGGGCTGCGTTTCTGCATCTCGCAGCGCTGGCTGTGGGTCTCGACCGTCGGCGCCTCTCTCGGCAACTTCGTCGCGTTCTCGCCGCTCGGCGTGCTCGTCCCGCTGCTGGTCGAGCACGTGCTGCACGGCGGCGGCGTCGCCCTCGGGTTGGTCCTGGCCGCCGGCGGGCTGGGAGGAGCTGCAGCCTCGGTGCTCTCCGGTCGCCGTGAGCCGCCTCGACGGCGGTTGCTGCATCTGTGGCTGGGATGGGGCCTGTCGGGGATCGGGGTGCTCGGACTCGGGTTCGTTCCCGACGTCTGGCTTGCCGGGGGTGTCGCCTTCGTGACCTACGGGCTGGACGCCTATGGAAGCGTGATGTTCACCCCGCTCATACAGGGGGGCGTCCCCGACGCGCTGCTGGGACGAGTCTCGTCCGTCGACTTCCTCTTCGGATTCGCGCTCAGTCCGCTGGGCCTCATCGCCGCCGGCGCCGCAGCCGAGTCAATCGGCGTGCGCACGACCCTGATCGTGGGTGGGGCCATCACGGGGCTCACCACCTTGATCCCGCTCCTGCCCGGAGTCAACGACCCCACCGTTCGACAATCGAGTCGGGGCTGCTCTCGCCGTGGGCGGCGTCCAGGCTAGCCCCCCTCGACGCACCACTCCTCGATCGCCGGCCAGGGCCCGTAGCCGCTGTCCGGCGTGATGTGGCCGGCGCCGACCAGGACATCGGCTCGGATGCCGAGTGATCCCCGTAGAGCTCCTGTGCGCCCGGCAGGTTGTATCGGTCGGCATCCGAACAGACGATCCTGATCTCGCTCCTGACGCTGGCGAGGATCGCCGCAACGTCGAGCACGTCGATGCGAAAGCTCGCACCCGCGTCGGGAACGCACGCCGATGCGGGCGGTGAGACGAGCAGCAGCCGATCGACGCGTTCCTCCGCGGTCAGCCGACCTGCGGCCCCGAACCAGAGCAGACAGGCCAGCGAGTGACAGACCACGACGCGATCCTCGCCTCCATGCAGCGCAGTTGGCGCCTCAGCTCCTGGCGCCAGGGCTCGAGCTGCGGCGCATCGGGGTCGGGCATCTAGCAGACGATGCGCGCGAGGTGCTCGCGGATGGCCCGGCTGACGAGCTCGGGTCGCTCCTCCGCCAGCCAGTGGGTGGCGCCGTCCACCTCGATGAACGTCAGATCGGGCACGTAGCGCTCCAGCCCCGCGTGCGATGCCGGGCGGATCCAGCGGTCGGCGGTCGGGTACATCACGAGCGTCGGCACCGTGACGGTCTGCGGTGAGATGTGCCTGACGATGTTGCCGTGCGCGAGCGTGCCGTCGGGCGACGGCGGCCCCTGACCCTCGGCGTGAAACCAGCGCAGCGCGGCCGCCAACGCGCCCGGCTCCCTCCAGCTCTGCACATAGCGCTCGAGGTCCTGCGCGCTGATGAACGGCTCGTCGAGCGATTCGCGCAGCGCACGGAAGTCGTCCGCGGCGATGATCGCCGCGGCATCGGGGCGCCGCGCGGTCAGCATGTACGCGCTCCCCCGCTGCTGCTCGGGGTCGTTGCGCAGGGCGTCGTCGAACAGCGCCGGGTGCGGCGTGTCGAGGATCGCGAGCGCGCTAAGCATCTGCGGGTGGTGAAGCGCGAACGACCACGCGACCGCGCCGCCGACGTCGTGTCCGACGAGCACGAACCGCTCATACCCGAGCTGCTCCACGAGCTGACGGATGTCCTCGACGAGCGTGCACGTGAGATACGCGTGCACGTCATCCGGCTTGGACGACAGGTTGTAGCCACGCAGGTCCGGCGCGACCGCGAGATGATCCCGCGAGAACTCCGCGAGCTGGTTGCGATACTGATACCAGCACTGCGGGAATCCATGCAGGAACACGATCAGCGGTCCGTCGCCCGCGTGCGCGTAGTGAAGCTCCACGCCGTTCACCTCCGCGGTGTCATGCGCCAGCCGATCGGATCCAACCGTGTGCTCTGGATAGGCCATTGCGGATCTCCTCATATTAATTATTAATATTCATGGGAACGCGTCTGCGCGGTGAAGATCGCACAGCCGAGTCCGGGAAGCTCGCGGTTTTCGGTCTTCTTCAGCCCCCTGCCATACAGGTCCGATTTCCGCTGGACATGCGTGCCGGGGTGTGTCAGGGTGTGTGCGTGGACTTCGACTCGGATCGCGTCTGGCAGGCCATCGAGGCGTGCGATCCGCGTTTCGACGGGTGGGTGTTCTGCGGCGTGAAGACGACCGGCATCTACTGTCGCCCGAGCTGTCCCGCGCGCACGCCCAAACGCGAGAACGTGCGCCTGTTCGTGTCCGCCGCCGCCGCGCAGTCGGTTGGCTTTCGCGCGTGCAAGCGCTGCCGTCCGGACGCGACGCCGGGCTCGCCCGAGTGGGATCTGCGCGCGGATCTCGTCGGGCGCGCGATGCGGCTGATCGCCGACGGGCTGGTCGACCGCGAGGGCGTCGGCGGCCTCGCGCGCCGGCTTGGATACAGCGAGCGCCACGTGCACCGCCAGCTCGTCGCGGTCGTCGGCGCCGGCCCGCTCGCGCTCGCCCGCGCGCAGCGCGCGCAGACGGCTCGCATCCTGATCGAGACGACCGCGCTGCCGATCGTCAGCGTGACGTTCGCGGCCGGCTTTCAGAGCGTGCGCCAGTTCAACGCGACGATCCAAGAGGTGTTCGCGCTGACGCCCAGCGAGCTGCGCGCACGCGCGCGCAGATACGGGCGCCCGGAGGACAGCGGCGCGCTGTCGCTGCGCCTGCCCTACCGCGCGCCGCTGGACGCCGACGGTCTCGTCGCGTTCCTGGGGCTGCGCGCCGTCGCCGGTGTCGAGCAGGTGCTCGACGGCGCCTACCGGCGCAGCCTGCGCCTGCCGCACGGCGCCGGCGTCGTCGAGCTGCGCCCCGCCGACGGCCACGTGCACGCCCGCTACCGGCTCGCCGACCTGCGCGACCTCGGCGCCGCGATGCAGCGCTCGCGCGCGCTGCTCGACCTCGACTCCGACCCGGACAGCGTCAGCGAGGTGCTCGGCTCCGAGCGGCTGCTCGGAGCGCTCGTGCGCGGCGCACCGGGACGGCGCGTGCCCGGTGCGGTCGACGGCCACGAGCTCGCCGTCCGCGCGGTGCTCGGTCAGCAGGTCTCCGTGCGCGGCGCCGCGACGCTCGCCGGCCGCCTGACGGCCGCGCACGGCGAAGCGCTCGAGCGACCGCTCGGCACCGTCACGCACGTGTTCCCGTCCGCCGCCGCGCTCGCCGACGCGGATCCCGCGACGCTCGCGATGCCCGTCGCCCGCCGGCGCGCGCTGCTCGGGCTCGTCGCCGCGCTCGCGAACGAGGAGCTCGTGATCGACGCCGGCGCCGATCGTCTGCAGGCGCGCGAGCGCCTGCTCGCGCTGCCGGGGATCGGCCCGTGGACGGCCGAATACATCGCGATGCGCGCGCTGCGAGACCCCGACGCGTTCCTGCCTAGCGACCTCGGCGTGCGCCACGCGCTCGAGCGGCTCGGGTACGCCGGCGACCCCGCGAGCGCCGCGTTGCTGTCAGAGCGCTGGCGGCCGTATCGCGCGTATGCCGTGCAGCATCTGTGGGCATCGCTGCCCGCAGTGCGCGCGAAGCACGATCGGCCCGCCGGCCGTAACCCTCCCGCCGTTCGCGACCCCGGTCGGCTCGCGGCGTGAGGCGTGCGAGCTTCGGGGTTATGAGGAGGAGTTCGTGCTGGCGACCAGCTGTTCGACGTAGGGGCCGAGGAGCGTGGCGACCGACGCGGCGGTCATCGAGGCGGGCCCTTTCGGCAGCCCGGCGTAGCTGATGGCGAGGCGGACGAGGCACTCGCTGAGCAGTTCCGCGTCCGCGCGGGCGATCAGCGGCCAGCCGGAGAGGATGACGTCGGTGAGTCGCTCGGCGGCGCTCTCGACGAGCGGCTTGCCGTGGGTGGTGAATAGCGCGAGCAGCTCCTCGGCGCCGTCGCCGTAGACGATGTTGCGCACGAGCGGGTTCTCGGCGGCGGCCTGCAGGAACACGTCGAAGGCGGCTGCCAGCGCGCCGGCGGGGTCGTCGAGGTGGGCGTTGACCGCCGCCTCGACGGCCACCAGGAAGCGGTCCACCTCCCTCATCACCAGCACCTGCGCGAACTCGTCGCGGGAGCCGAACTCGTTGTAGAGCGTCTGGCGGCTGACGCCGGCGGCGAGCGCGATGTCCGCCATCGTCACCTCCTCCCACCGGCGGGCGCCGAGCTCCCCGCGCGCAGCGTCCAGGAGCGTGTTCCGCAGCAGCTCCCGCGCGGCCACCTGGTAGGGGACGCTCACGTGTCCGGCTCGAAGTCGACCTTGTCGCGGACGCCGCAGTCCGGGCAGACCCAGTCGTCGGGCACCTCGCTCCAGGGGGTCCCCGCGGGGAAGCCCTCGCGGGGGTGGCCGAGGCTCTCGTCGTAGACGTACCCGCAGCCGGGGCAGCGATGGCGGCTCATGACGTGCCCCAGCCTACGCCGCCGTCCGCTCTCGGGCGCCGGCGACGGCCGCGCGGCGGCGGAGGCTCGGCTTGAGGTTCGCGCGGGCGAGCTCGCCGTGGTAGTGGGCGAGCACCCGGTGATCCATCACCCGCCGCCACAGCGGGGGGGCGAGCGCGAGCAGGATCATCCCCGCGTACCCCGTCGGCAGCTGCGGCGCGTCGTCGACGTGGCGCAGCGCCTGGTAGCGGCGGATGGGGTTCGCGTGGTGGTCGGAGTGGCGCTGGAGGTGGTAGAGCAGGACGTTCGAGGCGGTGTTGTTGGAGTTCCAGCTGTGCTCCGCGCGCGTGCGCTCGTAGCGGCCGTCCTCCCGGCGCTGGCGCAGCAGGCCGTAGTGCTCGAGGTAGTTGACGACCTCCAGCAGCGTGAACCCGACGACCGCCTGGATGACGAGGTAGGGGAGCACGATCGGGCTGAAGGCGACGGCGAGGGCGGCGAAGAGGATCGCGGTCATCGCCCAGGCGGTGAGGATGTCGTTGCGCGGCCCGACCGTCGGGGCGCCCACCCGGCGCAGGCGCGTGCGCTCGAGCTCCCACGCCGAGCGCACGCTGCCGAGGACCGTGCGGGGGAGGAACGCGTAGAAGCTCTCCCCGAAGCGCGCGCTGGCGGGGTCCTCGGGGGTGGCCACGCGCACGTGGTGGCCGCGGTTGTGCTCGATGAAGAAGTGCCCGTAGCCGCTCTGCGCGAGCGCCACCCTGCTCAGCCACCGCTCGAGCGACGCCCGCTTGTGCCCGAGCTCGTGCGCGGTGTTGATCGCGATCCCGGAGACCATGCCGACGGTCAGCGCCAGGCCGACGCTGTCGAGCGTGGAGAGGCCACCGTGCGACCACAGCCAGCAGGCGAACACCAGCCCCGCGTACTGGATCGGCAGGTACAGGTACGTGCACCAGCGGTAGTAGCGATCCTGTTCCAGCCACTTGGTGACGCTGTCCGGGGGGTTGCTCGGGTCCATCCCCAGCGCGAGGTCAAGCGGCGGGAAGATCCCGAAGACGAGCACCGGCCCGTAGAACCAGAACACCCCCAGCCCGGTCGCGTGGACGAGCCCCCAGGTGATGAACGGGAGCGTCGGCACGAACAGCCCGAGCAGCCACGCGTAGCGCTTGGGGTCGCGCCACGCCTGGGCGGGAGCGTCGGGCGCGTCGATCGTCGGTGCGGCTGCCATCTGCCGGGCCTCCTGTCGTCGTCGGGCCGCATACCGGAGGGGCATCGGCCTTGGCCTTGGCGCGGGGCTCCGCCCGCGGCGCCGTCTACTTTACATCGATCCGTGATCGTGTCAATCATATTGACAAGAAAGCGGATCGTGTACGCAGCTGCCGCGGCGCCGGGCGCGCACGCAAGACCGCGGGGCGGCGGAGATCAGATGTCGGGCGGCGCCGGCGCCGCGCGCGAGGATCAGGTGCCGGGCGGCCGGCGGGACTCGAGGTATTCCTGGTTCTGGCGGCGCTCGCCGCGGACCTGGATGGCGATGTAGATGAGGATGACGTTCACGATCACGCCGATGCCCCCGAAGGTGGCGACGAGCCCGAATGTCTTCACGAACGCTTCGCTGGCGGCGAGGGGCATGCGCGGAGCGTACCAGCGGACCGGGCGCGGTGTGACGGCGGCCGGGGGCGTGGCGTGCGGCGGACAGGGTCGCCGCGTGGCAGCGTACGGGGGGCCGGTGCCGTAGCCTTCGTGTGGCCGCCGCCGGGGCCCCATCCGGCGAAATGCACCCGGAGAGGTGCCGGAGCGGTTGAACGGGCGCGACTGGAAATCGCGTAACGGGGGAAACCTCGTTCGGGGGTTCGAATCCCCCCCTCTCCGTGCACGGTCCTTTCGGGGCGCCTCGATTGACCTGCTCGGCCAAAGGGATTCGCTCCGCCCGTCCGAAGACTTACGTATGAACCCCACTCGTCGCACCGTCAAGGTCCTTGCCGTCCTCGCGCTCGGCTCCGCGCTGTGCGCTCTTTCCCTGGCATCGATCGCCGGCGCGACAGCGCCGAGCATCACCGGGAAGATCCGCGGCGCTAAGGACTACACCCTGCTCGCGCTCGCCCCTGATGGCTCATCGACGGTCATCGAGCTGAGCTCTGACGGAAGTTTTCGCGTCCCCGCGCACCGTGGCTGGACACTTCAGCTGCTCGCACCGAGCTCGCACTACTTTGGTCCGATCGTGCTCAGGCATAAGGGCACCCGCGGGTGGGAGGCGCTGTCCGGCGAGAGCGCGGCGCTCGGAACGATCGTCTTGCGCAAGGGTTACGCCGCTCCGAAGCGGCAGGCGTCCTCCCGGGCGACGGACACCCCGAAGTGGCTGCATGTGAGCGCGAGCGGCGCGCCGACGGGAGCCGGCAACCTCGGCTTGATTGCGCGAAAGAGAAAGCCTGGCGGCGCAAAGGTCGCCGACGCGTCGGAATCGCAGCCCCCGGGATCAGGTGCTCCCGCTCCGTCTGGACCCGGCTCGGGGCCGGGATCGACGCTTCAAGGTGGCGAAGATCCCGATCAGGACGGCATCCCGACCGCATTCGACGCTGACGCCACGGGTGCCGGCGAGCCCAACCAGGAGAACGCGCAAGCCTCGAACGGCGGCGCGGGCGGTGGGATCTTCACACAGGTGGGGACCGCGATCGCGGGCTCGGTCAACCTCGATGCCGGGACATTCTCGAGCGAAGAAACGACGCAGTTCATTCACAAAGCGCTGGGACTCGACCTCGGCCTGCAGGATCCCGCGCTTGGGACGATCAAGTCGGTCTCGGTCAACTGCGGCACACTCACCTACTGCGCCACCGCGACGGTTGCGGCGGACACCGGCAACGTCCTGGCCCACGGCAGTGTTTGGAGCGGGGAAGTTCCACCCGGAAACTCGCCGGGTATGTTCCAGATCGCGCTTCAGCTCAACACCACGCCAAGCGAAATCCAGCCCGGTGACACGTACCAGATCCAGTACACGACCGCGACCGAAACCGTTGTGGTGCCGGCCGAGTTGACGCTGTACTTCGCGAGCGTGCCGGCCGTGTCCTCGATCGGCACGGGCACCGGCGCGGCGGCCGCATCCAGCCCGCAGACGATCACCTACCCGGCGAGTCAAGGCGTCTACGGCTCTCCGCAGAACCCGGTGATGCTCAACGGCGACTCGCTCAACCTCTCCTTCTGGCGGCCGCAGCGGGCGGCGTTCCCCGGCGAAGCGGGGTCCTACGTCGACATGGGTCACCTGCACTACGGCGTAGGGATCGCCGTTCCCAGTGGCACCGACAGCTGCCCGGCCAGCGACTTCAGCGAACTCTCCTCGACGCTGAGCGATGCGCCGTCATCCGGCAACAGCCTGTATGACGCCTCCTATCCGCTCGTGGACAGTGCTGCTGACGCGCCGCCGTCCCCGGCGAACAAGCTCGGCTTCACGCTGAACCTGGACAACTGCTTGGCGGCCGACAGTCAGGCCACGAGCGGCAAGGAGATCGGTGTTGGTCTCGCAGCCGCCGATGACCCGCGCGGCGGCGCCTCGGATAGTGGCGAGCAGTCGATCTACGTCTGTCTGCCCGGCTGCACGGTGGGCGATGTGGCCGGGCCGGGCGGCAACGAAGGCCAAGGGCCCGCTGGGCCGCCGCCGGCCGGGACGCCGCCCGTCGGGAGCAGCACCGTGTTCTTGCGACGGCTGCCGAGGCTGTGGCCGGGGGTGGGCGGGGGCTGAGGTGCTCACGCCCCGAGCGTGGGGTTCTTCGGGCGTCGGCGACGTCACGCTGAGCAGGCGCTCTTGGGTCGTTTCAGTCGACCGTGGGGCACGCCTTGCGTTACGGCAGGTCGAGCACCAGTAGCGCTTGTGTTGTCGGGCACCGGGGGCCGTGACCACGCCGCTCGCGGATGCTTGACCGGCTTGGCCCACGCAGCGGATACTCACCCCGTGGCGCCCGAGACGCAGCTCGACGACGATCCGATCGCGATCGTCCCTTACGACCCTCGCTGGCCTGCTCGGTTCGAGACCGAGAAGGCGCTGCTGGAGCAGTCGATCGGCAGGTGGGCGACAGGCGGCATCGACCACGTCGGCAGCACCGCGGTCCCCGGACTCGCGGCCAAGCCGGTGATCGACATTCTCGTGGGGGTCGATGATCTCCCTTCCTCGCGCGCGTGCTTTGGTGAGCTGGCCGAGCTGGACTACCTCTACGCGCCGTACCGCGCTGAGGAGATGCATTGGTTCTGCAAGCCCGATCCGAGGCATCGGACGCACCACCTGCACCTCGTGTCGACGGGCTCACGCCGCTATCGCGATGAGCTCGCGTTCCGCGATCTCCTGCGTGCCCGGCCCGAGCTTGCCGCCGAGTACGCAGAATTGAAGCGGGCGCTTGCCGACGAGCACACGAATGACCGCGAGGCTTACACGCAAGCGAAGGCGTCCTTCATTCAGTGCGCGCTTCGGGACGACTGGCAGGTTTGAGCCTACGCCCGATAGCTCATCTTCTGTATCTCAGGACATCGGCGACAGAATGCGTCAGCGCGGGCGGTACACGTCCGCGCGGTGGGCGACGGCGAGCACCGAGACAACGCGAGCGTCGTCGTCGATGCTGTAGATGATCCTGTACGGGCCGCGGCGTGCCGACCAGCAGTCGGCGAGCTCAAAGCGCAGGGGCTTGCCGAGCCGTTGCGGGTTTGTTGCGATCGCGTCGAGCGTCTCGAGTACGGCAGCGGCGACGGCGATCGGGAGACGGTCGATTTGGCGGCGGGCGGGGGGCATGACCCGCACCCACCATCGCGCGTCGGTCACGCGGCGGCTTTGCGACGACGCTCCAACTCGGCGCGCAGATCCGCGAGCGCGTAGCCCGGCTCGCCGTCCCTCATCGCTTGCTCGCTTTCACGGACCTCCTGCACGAGAGCGGGATCGGACATGACCGCGAGCGTCTCTTCGAGGCTTTCGAGGTCGTCGTGGCTTATGAGCACGGCGGCCGGCTTGCCGTTGCGGGTCACGACGATGCGGTCCTGCTGGTTCTCGACTCGGTCCACGATCTCCGACAGGTGGGCCTTCACCGACGACAGAGGCAACATCTCGGACATGACCAGAATTCTAGTCATCCGCGCGTGCTGTGTCAACTGCGGCCCGTAGGCAATCAGCGCGCCGGCGTTCAGGGTCAGACCGGCCACTCAGCGGCGACTTGATCCTTGATCGGCCTCAGCCGCGACCGCGCTGTACGATCGCCCGTGTGGCGGCCTCGCGGCAGACCACGGCCGCTTCGCCGGCCCGTCCCGATCCAGAGCGTCTCGGTGGGATCGGGTGGGCGCGGCGCACCGGCGGCACGCTGAGCTCCGGCGAGCGCCGGCGGCTGCTGGCGGCGATCGCGGTCGGGCAGTGGGAGAACCTGATGGGGCGTGCGAAGCTCGCGCTCGGGCGGCTGCCGAAGGGCGCGTCGGAGATCGACGTGAAGAGCTTCCAGGCGCCGGACTCCTCGCTCGCCCGCGAGGCCGAGCAGGCGTGCGCGGAGCAGCCGGCGGCGCTCGTCGGCCACTGCTACCGAACGTGGCTGTTCGGCAGTGCGCTGGCGGCGCTCGATCGCGCCGAGCTCGACCCGGAGCTCTTCTACTGCGCCTCGCTCGTCCACGACCACGGCATCGTCCAGCCGACGCCCGGCCGCGACTTCACGTTGGGGAGCGCCGATCGCATCCTCGCCTGTGCGACGGCGGCCGGGGAGCCCGAGGAGCGGGCCGAGCTGCTGGCCGACGCCGTCTGCGTGCACACCACGCCGGGCGTGTCGCCGCAGACGGACGGGCTGCTCGGCTGCTACGTCCAGTGGGGCGCGATGGTGGACGGCGCCGGGCTGCGGATGTGGGATCTGGCCCCCGCGAACGTCACCGAGGTGCTGCGCCTGCATCCGCGCGAGGACTTCAAGCGCCAGCTGATCGAGATGATCCGCGCCGAGGCGAGAGCGGTGCCGAAAGGCCGCTTCGGGCTCCTCGTTCACTGCGGGCTGCCGCTGGCCGTGCGGATGGCGCCGTTCGCGGACTGAGACGACCTCGGCTCGCGCGCTCGCGACCCGCGCTCTCGCGGCTCTCGCTCTCGCGGCTCTCGCTCTCGCGACCCGCGCGCTCAGCCGACCCTCGATGCCCTATGTTGGGCTCGTGTCGATGCCGCGACTGTCGGGGAAGGTCGTGCTGATCACCGGTGCCGCCGGTGGGATCGGCGCGTGCGCCGCGAGGCTGATGGCCGAGGAGGGCGCCACGCTGCTGCTCACCGACGCGGACGCCGCCGGCGTGGCGGGCGTCGCGCAGGAGCTCGGGCAGAGCGCCGGCTCGCGCGCTCACGACGTCTCCAGCGAGCAGCAGTGGCAGGACGTCAGCACGTGGGCGCTCGACTCGCACGGGCGCGTGGACGTGCTCGTGAACAACGCCGGCGTGTTCCTCGCCGAGCCGCTGCTCGACACCACGCTCGAGGACTTCCGCCGCGTGATCGACATCAACCTCACCGGGGTGTTCCTCGGCATGCGCGCGTTCGCCCCCGGCATGTGCGAGCGGCGTGCGGGCTCGATCGTGAACGTCTCCTCCGTCGCCGGCCTGATGGGCAGCCCGCTGCTGTCCGCGTACGCCGCCAGCAAGTGGGGTGTCCGCGGCATCACGAAGGTCGCCGCCAAGGAGCTCGCCCGCTTCGGCGTGCGCGTGAACTCCGTCCATCCGGGGCAGATCGACACCGACATGAACGCCCGCCAGCGGGAGAAGACCCCGGAGCTGATCGACCGCCTGATCCAGGGGATCCCGCTGCAGCGGATCGGCACGCCGCAGGAGGTGGCCCATGCGCTGGTCTACCTCGCCGGCGACGACAGCGCCTACGTCACCGGCTCGGAGCTGGTGATCGACGGCGGTACCAGCGCATGATCGTCCAGCCACCACATCGGAGGTCTCCATGAGCTCGACCAACACGCAGGTGCGTCTCGCCGCCCGACCCACCGGGCTGCCGAAGGAATCGGACTGGGAGATCGTCGAGGAGCCCGTGCCGACGCCGGGCGAGGGCGAGTTCACGGTCGCGATATCCCATCTGTCGCTCGACCCGGCCATGCGCGGGTGGATGAACGCGGGGGCCTCGTACATCGAACCGGTGGAGGTCGGCGCGGTGATGCGCGCCGGCGCCGTCGGCCAGGTGACCGCCTCCCAGCACCCGACGTTCGCCGTCGGCGATCACGTGGTGGGGGCGTTCGGCGTCCAGGAGCACGCGCTCTCCGACGGCGCCGGGGTCAACAAGGTGGATCCCTCGCTCGCCCCGCTGCCCACGTACCTGGGGGTGCTCGGCATACCCGGGATGACCGCCTACTTCGCGCTGCTCGACGTCGGCAAGCCCGAGCCGGGCAACACCGTCGTCGTCTCCGGCGCCGCCGGCGCCGTCGGCAGCGTCGCCGGGCAGATCGCCAGGATCAAGGGCTGCCGCGTGATCGGCATCGCCGGCGGCGAGGAGAAGTGCCGCTGGCTGACCGACGAGCTGGGCTTCGACGCGGCGATCGACTACAAGAGCGAGAACGTCATCGCGGCGCTGCACGAGCACGCCCCCGAGGGGATCGACGTGTACTTCGACAACGTCGGCGGCGACATCCTCGACGCGGCCCTCACGCGCATCGCGCGCGGCGCGCGCATCGTCATCTGCGGGGCCGTCTCCCAGTACAACACCACCGAAGGCTTCAGAGGCCCAGCCAACTACATGATGCTGCTCGTCGCCCGCGCGTCGATGACGGGGATGGTCGTCTTCGACTACGTCACCCGCTACCCGGAGGCCGCCCAGGCGCTCGCCGCATGGCTGAGCGACGGCTCGCTGATCGCGCGCGAGCACGTCGTCGAGGGGGGCGTCAGGGTGTTCCCCGACACGCTGCTGAAGCTGTTCGCGGGGGAGAACACCGGCAAGCTCGTCCTGAGCGTGGCCGGCGCGGGCTAGTCGTCGACGCGGACGATCTCTTCGCCCACGCGGACGAACACGCCGGCCCCGTCGGGGAGCAGTTCGACCGTCGGCGCTTCTTCGCTACCCCGCGGCGTGGGCAGGTTGGCGGCGAAGCGCTTCCCCGACGGGCCGCCGAGCGCCGCGTCCGGTGTCCCGTTCGCGGGCGTGCCGCCGAGCACGAGCGCTCTGCCGGCGGTGCCCGCGGAGAGGGTCTCGCCGCCGGCGCCCACGGCGAGCGCGTCGACCGGGGCGTGCAGGGTCACGTACCCGGATGTGCCGAAGCCGGCTTCCGGGGCGCCGGTGGGCGCGAAGCGGAAGACGTCGTCCAGCTTGCTGTCGCGGCCTTCCCCGCCGAAGATCGCCTCCACGCCGCCCCCGCCCAGCGCGAACAGCCCGTCGCAGACCTCCGAGTTCGCCTCCGGGATCGCCGGCACGAACGGCAGGTACACCGCCCCTTCGCTGCCGAAGCCGGCGGCGTCGGCGCCCGCCGGGCTCAGCTCCTGGACCGCTGGCGCCTCAGCGTGTTCGCCGGTCGGGCTCACCGCCTGTTCGTAGGCGAACAGGATCGAGCCGTCGGCGGCGATCGTCGTCGTGCACGCCCAGCCGAGGCCGTCGCCGGCGTAGCCGAGCAGCAACGGGATGTGCCCGCCCGCGGTGAGGAAGCCGCCATGCCCGAATGAGTCGTCCAGCGCCCCCGAGGCCGTCAGCCGGATGAGCTCGATCGCCCCTTCGCCGAGGCCGACGGGGATCGCCGGTTCGTCCTTCGGCTGTGGCGCTTCTCGCTGGTAGACGGCGAGCACGTCGCCGCCGGTCTCCACGGCGGCGGCGGTGAGGACCGCGAAGCCGTGCACGTGCGTCAGCTTGTGGCGAGCCACGCCGCCGCCCGCGAAGCGGCGGTCGAGTCGGCCACGATCGGTGAGGCGAACGGCGACGAGCTCGTCCGCCTTGTCCAGGCCCACCAGCAGCAGCTTCCCGCCCGCGAGCGCGAACATCCGCGGGGGGTTCTGGGGGAACGCGTACACGTCCGGGACCGTCGTGACGCCGCCGTCGCCGAAGCCGTGGACGAGCGTGCCCGTCGCCGACATCTGCGCCACCAGGAACGCTCCTTCGTGACGGTCGGCGTAGCCGCCGACGAACAGCGAGCCGTGAGGGCCGGGCGCGAGCAGCGTCCCGCTGCCGTGCTCGCGCAGCGGCAGCCCGGCGACGCCGTCGCGGCCGAAGGCGGAGTCGAGCTGCCACGAGGAGCCCTGTGCGTTGGCGCCCTGCGCGACGCCCACCAGCGCGGCGAGCATCAGGCTCAACGCGAGTCCTCCCCGAAGCGGCTTCATCCGGCGCAACCGTAGCGATCCCGCGGCGTGGCGGCAGCGCTGGCGCGATGGCCGGCGCCGGCCATCGCGCTCGGCGCTCAGTGCCTTGGGCAGGGCGCGTTGTATGTCTTGGTGACGGTCTCCGGTCTCGATTCTTCGCCGTCTTCGGCGAAGATCACTTCCGTCTTCACCGGGAAGCTGCCCTTGGGGCAGCGTTTGGGGACGCGCCCGTAGTAGATGGTTTTCCTGTGCTTGCCCTTGCCCGTGGTGATCGCCGAGCCGGCCTTCGCGGTGATGCTCGTGATCGACGCGTACGGGGCTCCGGGGACGCTCGGCACGAGCGGCACCTTCGTTTCGAGCTCCGGGCCGTAGCCGCCGGCGCCGCCGACGTGCAGGATGCGCCCGCTGGAATACACTTCCAGCTCCGTCGGCGTGTGGCCGTGGTCGAAGAACGTGAGGCCGCCGCCGGGCTTGTAGAACGAGAACAGTTCGGTGGGCTCTTCCACGCGCGATTCGCCGAAGGTGACGTAGCCGAGCACCGTGCCGATCGGCCCCGCCTGCGAGTGCATCGGGCACGCGCTCGGGCCGGATTTTTCCAGCACCGGCAGGCTGCAGGTGGGAAAGCCGCTGATGTGCAGCGTCGTGCCCTTGGGCAGGTAGAAGTTGACGCCGATGACCGGCGGCGGCGAGCCGAAGTATTCGGTGCCGGCGATCGCGTATTCGGCCTTCACGGCCGCGCCCGCACCGAGGATGTTGCCCGTGTGCTTGAAGCCCGGGATCGGGACGGCGAGCGCTTTGAAGGTGACCGTCGGCACGGCCGCGGCGACACCCGGCGCCGCCAGGACGGCGCAGCCGAGGACGGCCAAGAAAGTTGCTCTGCGCATTGCGGTTTCCCTCCTTCAGCGACGTGCAGCCCAACCGGCACCCGCATGGTCGGATGGCCACGCGGCTTGGGAAAGGCTCTCGAATAGGTGAACACTTCACGTCAGCGGGAGTTGCGTCAAGCGGCGTCTCCGAGGCGACGCGTGGCGCGCGGAAAGCCATAGGTTGTGGGCATGTGGCTGCAGCGCGAGCTGACCCTCGATCCCCGCCCGCGAGGGTTCCACCTGGTGACGCACGAGCTCGTGGGGGCGCTGCCCGAGCTGCACGAGCTGCAGGTCGGCCTGCTGCACCTGCTGCTCCTGCACACGTCCGCGTCGCTGACGCTGAACGAGAACGCCAGCCCGGACGTGCGCCAGGACTTCAGCGCGTGGTTCGATGAGGCGGTGCCCGAGCGCGGCGCCCTGTGGACGCACACCCTAGAGGGGAGCGACGACATGCCGGCCCACATCAAGGCGTCGCTGCTCGGCGCGACGCTCACGCTGCCGATCGCCGGCGGCCGGCTCGCCCTGGGGACCTGGCAGGGCGTCTACCTGTGCGAGCACCGCGACCGCGGCGGGCGGCGCTCACTGCTCGCGACCGTCTGGGGCGAGCCCGCAGGCCGACGGTAGACTAGGACGCCCTGCGCCCTTAGCTCAGCTGGATAGAGCGTCGGTCTACGGAACCGAAGGTCGGGAGTTCGAATCTCTCAGGGCGCGTGGCAGAACACCATGCAGGCATGGTCTCCAGCTCCTGATGTTAGGTGGTCAAAACGTCGAGACAAACCTCACGTCCACGGCGCCGGTCGTTGGAGAAACCCGAGTCTTGCCGCCCGTAGCAGGACGATGAACGCGCCGCTTCCTGCGCGGACGCGCGGGCTACGCCGGGGCTGGCCAACTGCGACCGTTGGCTAGCCACAGCTCGAGCAGCGGATCGACGACGCGCCAGCCGGTCGTCGTCCCTTGGTCGGCGACGATGTGGCCGTCTCGTTGCAGGCGCTCGAGTGTGTCGTTGTTGCTGCCGGTCTTCCTGACTCCGTATCGCTCGCGCGCTTCACGACCTTGCAACGGCGTCGTGCGCTGGGAGACCACGGCCATCAGCCGCCGCTCGCTGTTATTCCATGCATCCCAGGCAGCCTCGACCTCGGGGTTTGCGTCACGTGCAGCGTCGGTGAACGCCGCGACCCACTGCTCGCTGGTGGCCGCCGCTCTGGCTTTCGTGTGCTCGTAGAGATGGTGTGCGAGGAGCATCGCACGCTGCGGGTGCCCATCCGCTGTTGCCAGCAGCAGCTCGAGCGCCTCGCCGGGATCACGGCCACCGATCTCGAATCGCGCTCCGATGTACTCCGCCAGATCCTCAGCCGCAAGCCGTGGAAGGTCCACCGGCTTGGCCTGTGCGAAGAACGCGTGGCGACGGTCTGAGAAAAGGTCGCGCATCAGGCCGGGATGAGATCCGGAGAATACGTACGCGGCGACTTTGCCGTGCTGCTCGAGCTCAGAGCGAATGGTGCCGGTGAGCGCGTCTCCGGACCGCACGACATCCTGAAACTCGTCGAAGGCGATCGCACACTGGCGACCCTGACGTTCCTGCAAACGGCGCGGCAACGCGAGCCGATCCAGCAGTTCCGGCATGTGCACCTCGGGGGCCACCTCCACACCAACCCCAGCGGGCGCCATCTTCACACGCGGCCTGAGCGTCGAGACGACGCCGGCAAACCAGCGCTTCAGTGGTCCGTCAAGCTGCTCGCGGTAGGCACGCTCGATACGCTCGGCAACGTCGGCAGCCGTGAGCACGCCGAGGAAGTTCACGTAGATCGGCACAAATCCGTCCTTGTCTGCGGCCGCCAGCGCAGCCTTCAGCAACGACGTCTTGCCGTAGCGGCGCGGACCCTCGAGGCGGCTGTTGCGGGTCTCGCCGATCCGATCGCGCAACAAAGCGAGCTCGGCGGCGCGGCCGGCGAGCACCTCGGGCGGTTCGAGCGGATCCTCGTAGACGAAGGGACTGCTCATGGGTGCCACAATATAGCACCAGATGGCGCCGTAATACAGCACCAACGGGTGCGGCCATGCGGCGCCAAGCGTCACGGTGCTCCCGTCTCCAGCGTGGCAGCGCGGCGCGGGCTCGCCGGGCTGATGAGAGGGCGAACGAGCTCATCCGCACGGGTGAAGAAGTCGGTCACAACCTGTGTGGCCCGGCTCCAATACGTCTGTGATGCGCCCGCGAGACTTGTCGACCGTCAAGCGACCCGTTTAGCGCCAATCAAGGCGCCACCGCCCGCAGGCGAGCGGACGAGCCGACGATCACGCTGTCCTGCGGGTGCCCGGGCACCGTCAGCCCCGTGCCGCCGCCGTGCACGCAGGACGGCGTGAGCGCGATCGGAGAAGCCGCCGGCAGGCGATCGACGACCCGACCCGCCGAGTAGGCCGACCAGCCGAGCACGGATCCGATCGGCGCGCGCACTCCGCGAACGTGGCCGACCAGCACGTCCTGTTCGGCGAGCAGCGCGCTGGTCGCGGCCGAGAAGATCAGCTCGTGTCGCGTGCCGTGGCTGTCGAACGCGAGCCCGAGTCCTCGGCGTCCGAGCTTGTCGGTCACCGTACCCAGCGATTTGACCCCCGGCAGGCCGGCGGCGGCGCGGTAGAGCGCGGCGCGGAGCGCCGGCGGCGCGTCGGTCTCGCGCAGCAGATCGCCGACCTGCGTGAACGCCTCCGCTGGGCCCGGCGGTCCGCCCTCGACCTTGCCCGTGAGCAGGCGCGCGCGCAGCCTCGCCGGGTTCCTCGGAAGGCGACCGAGCGGGATCGGGTCGATCGACAGGCAGCCGGGCGCCGCCCAGGTGTCGCTCTCGCCCGCCGACTGCGCCGGCACGGCCTCGCAGGCGTTGGCTTGCCGGTGAGAGAGGTAGTGCGCCGGCCCGTCGATCTCGCGGAACAGGCCTTCGCCGTCGGCTGCGATCCAGTTCTGGCGATATTCCTGAAAGACGACCTGGCAGTAGACGCCTCCGGGCAGGACCGTGTCCGACTCCGTCAGCGAGTGCGAAGCCGTGTACAGGTACTGCCCAGGCCCCGGCACGGCCCACGGCTGGGCCGAGGCGACGCGCGCGAGCTGCCGGAGCACCGGGCCGGCCGCGAGCGCCGGCTCGGTGGTGGAGCCTGAGCGCAGGGACGCTCCGAAGGCGATCGCGAGGCCGGCGAGAGCTGCCGCGAGCGCGGCGCCCGCAAGCAGCCGCCGTCGCGACCGGCTGTCGTTCCGGCGGACCGCGCCACCCGGCGCGTGCGCCTGGCCGCGTATCGCACGGGCGAGCGACTCCCTCGCCGCTGCCCGCGTCTCGTCGCTCGGTGGGGTGGGTTCGCTGCGATGACGCCGCAGCAGATCGAGCTCGTCAGTCATGTTCGCTCCTGGCTTGGGTCGAGTCGGGATTCGGTCGCGGCCGCTCGAGCCGCGATCTGAGATGCGCCCGCGCTCGGGCGAGGCGGGAGCGGACGGTGCCGAGGGGGACGTCCAACGCTTCGGCGATCTCCTCGTAGGACAGTTCCTCCCAGGCGTGAAGCAGCAGCACGTCCCGCTGTGCGGGGTCGAGGCTCGCGAGTGCCCGGGCGAGCCCGTCGGTGTCGTGCTCGCCCCTCGCGTCGCGACGGACGCCGTCCTCGTCAGCGGGGTGATCGGCGCTCAACAGCGCGAGCACGCCACGCTCGCGGCGTTCGACTCGAAAACGCTCGTGCAAGAGGTTGGTGGCGATCCCCAGCAGCCACGGTCGCGCGCTCGTGCTCTGCGCGTGGAAGCTCACGCGCCGTTCGAACGCGACGACGAACGTCATCGACGCGAGGTCGTCGGCGTGCGCGCGCGGGGCGCGCCGCGCCAGGTACCGATGCACGGCGACGTAGTGCCGGTCGAAGATCGTCGCGAAGCTCTCCGAGCGCTCGACGGAGTCCGCGATCGTCGCGCTGTCCGTGGTGCGATCGGGGGCGAGGAGTGAGCGGCCCATCGCCATCTATTGTCCGTCGACGCTCGAAAAGTTCCCCCGACGGGGTGTCGACGCTTCGCCCGTCGCTCAACTCCACCCGTGCTCGATCGCCACGAGCACCGCCCGCGCGCCGTCGACGCATCCGCGCCCTGCGCACTCCCATCGCGGCTGCAGCCGCGGCTCCGCCGGCGCTAGCTCGCTACGCGAGGCTGCGGCCACCATGCCTCGCCGAGCTCCAGCTCGTCGGCGTACACCTCGTCGGCCATCCCGTCGTCTGCGGCGGGCTCGTAGTAGAGATCGGCAGCGGTCGCGACATCGGCGAGCGCCAGCACGTCGTCGGACGCGGGCTCGGCAGCGGGCGGCTGCCTGGCAGCGAGCACCGGCCCGGCCTCGGGCACGAACCGGCTGCCAGCCACAAAGCCGGCGTCAGGTGCGATCCCTCCGTCAGGCGCGAACCCGCCGTCGGGCGCCGGGGCGGGACCTGCGACGAACTCGGCCGTCGGCGCGTACTCGGGGGCGGGCGCCGGAGCGGCGGGCTCCGCGGCGGGAACTGCGACGAGCTCGGCCGTCGGCACGTACTCGGGGGCGGCCTCCGCGAGCTCGCCTTCGCTCGCGCGAGAGCTGGATGGGCGCAGTGTGTAGCGGAACTGCCCGCTCTCGTCGGTGACCCAGAACGCGTCGCCCGCGACGCCCTCCTCGTAGAGGATCGAGCGATCGTAGTGATCGGCGATTCGCGCCAGCGCATCCATGTCGGCGACGTCGATGACCGCCACCCCGGGCAGCTGCGACACGCGCGCGACCGGCACGATCAGGCGACCGTAGCGCGCCCGGATGGCGGCGGCCTCGTCGCGGTCGCGCGGGCGCACGAACGCGAGCATGCCCAGCGCGAGCAGGACGACGATCGCGATACCCCCGAGTGCTATCGCTCGTGCGGTGGCCACCGCCAGCCGCACGACGCCAAAGGACAGCGACAGCGCCTCGGAGCGCTTGCCGGTGACCGAGCCGGGCGTCGACGGGGTGAACTGGTCGCCCTGCGGGGCTCCCGCCCCGAGCGAGGAGCTCGCGGGCACGGCCGGCTGGAGCTCCAGTGGGCTGAGCGTGAACCTGATCAACGGCGTGAACTTGGCGTGCAGCGGAAGCGTGCCCAGGCTCCCACCGGCGCTCACGCGGGGCAGCAGCGTCAGCGTGTACGAGCCGCCCACCGCGGTCATCCTCTCCACGGTGTGCACCAGCGCCAGCAGCGAGGTCAAGTCGAGTGGAGCGGCGATGACCGCGCGATCGCCGTGGAAGCGGACGGGACTGCCGAGCTCGAGCGTGCTCTTCCAGCCGCTGCTGGAGGCGACTTCCGCGTACAGCGACAGCTCACCCGCGAGCGTGCTCTTCGCCTGCGATCGAAGTTCGTAGGCGAAGCGCATCTCGGCCGCGCTCACGACATGGGTGAAAAGCGGTTCACCCGTCACCGCCGTGTCGTTCGCGTAGGTGGGTCCGGGCAGCGCGTGGGCGGTGTAGGAGAGCGTTCCGCTCTGTTCGTAGGGAACCGCTACCGCCACGCGCTTGCTGGGCGCGCGCGTGAACGCGAGCAGCGCGAGCACGACGAACGGAACCAGCGCGAGCGCGGCGAGCGGGAGAACGCCCGCGAGCGACCCCGCCGAGAGCTGGGGAGCGCCCACCGGGGTGAGCGTCGAGCCCGCGCCGGCGCCGGCGCGGGCCTGCCGCTGGCGCTGCCGGCGCCGGCGCCGTGTGAACACGCCTCCGGCGAGCAGCAGCGTGCCGACCGCGGTCAGGCCCCCGATCAGCGCCGGGGAGCGCACCGACTCCAGGGTCGCACCGACGCCGGGGACGTGCAGCCACAGCGCGCCGAGCAGCTGGCTGCGAGCCGGATGTTCGAAGTCCACGAAGTTGTTGTTGTCGCCCTTGAACACGTACCGGGTGCCCGCGCGACCGACGATCCGGTGCAGCACGATCGTGTGAAACTCCTTGCTGTAGTAGGCGGCGATTTCGCCGACGTGGTAGCTGCTCTGGCGACGAACCAGCGCCAGATCGCCGGTGTGGAAGCGAGGCTCCATGCTGACCCCTTCGGTGACCACGTAGCTCGTGGAGCCGCCGAGGGCGACGGGAGCGAAGTAGAACCACAGACATCCCAGTACGCCGAGGCCCAACGCGAGGGAGACTAGTTTCCGTGTGCGTGAAGGTCGCATGAGGAGTCCGGCGTTCGCACAAATGATGTGGGCGCGGAGCGGCTCGTGCGCAAGCCGCTCCGCGTTGCCCATCTAGGTGCTGCTTTATTCGATGACCACTTTGCCTTCGCTGACTGCGGCCACGGAGAGCAGGTCGCCTTCCCCGTTGGGGACTCCGGCGGGGAACGCTTCAGCTTCTTCGAAGTTGCACGCCACTTCGAATTCGGCGCCTGTGGTTGCCCCACAGTCCGTCCAGTCTTTTTCCGTCGTGGGCGCGGCTGTCGTCAACGCCACCGCAACGTCGGTCGCTGCTTCGTTGAGCTTGAAGTGAGCCTTGATCACGTTTTCTCCACTGGAGTCCCATGTGTAGCTTACGTGAGAGGCGACCGTGTATCCGGTCACTTTTCCTGCGCCGGCGCCTGCTTTGTGAGCAGGAACCGTGTTGCTGGCGGTGAACGCGTACACGCCCACCCCGAGCACCGCCGCCAGCGCAAACACTGTGAGCGCTGCGAGGCGACGCTTGCGAGAAGGTAGTTTTCGTCTGCCAAGTAGATTGAGCACGATTGGCCCCCTTAGGTAGTGGACACCAGTCGTGTCCTTGTCGGGCGAATCGACGCTCGCTCACTCGGCCTTTACACCTGCACCGGGCATTGCGCGGATTTTCGAGCGCGGCTTCCGGTCACGATTTGGGCGGCCGGCGCTGCACTTCCCTGCTCACCCGTTCGCGCAGGATCTTCAGCTCCGACTTCACGGTCGCCTGGCTGATCGCGCCCGACGCGGCGGCGGCCTCGAGCGCGGCCTCTCTGGAGCGCACGCGCGCGTCGATCAGCCCCGCTGCCGACTTTCCCGGCGTCGCGTCGGCGATCTGCGCAAGGGTCTCACCCGACTGCAGCTCGGCACGCAGCTTCGAGACGCTCGAGCCGAGGTAGCGGGCGCTGGCGGACAGGTCGGCATAGCCCGGCAGCCTCTGCACCTGCCGTTCGAAGCGCCTGTGCAGCCTTTCCAGCCGCCTCTCGCGGGCGGCGGCGCTCAGCCTCTTCGCGGCGGGCCTGCTCTGCAGCTGGTGGTAGCGCTGCGCCGTCAGCGCCGCGATCAGAGCCGCTTCCGACTTGCCCGGCGTCGCGGCCGCGAGCTCGCCCAGGGTCAGGCCCGAGCGCATCCTGCTCCGCACCTGCGCGCTCGACAGCCCCAGATAGCGCGCCGCGACCGCGACCTCGGCGGCGGTGCCCGGGGCGTCTCGCCGGGAATGGGCTTGGACGCCGGCGCCGAGCGAGCTCCGGTGGCGGTGCCCGCCACCTGCGGTCACGATCGCCACGATCACGCCCGCCACCACCAGCGCCGCGGCGCACACCAGCAGTGCGTTTCGTCTGCGCCTGGCGCTCATGATGCCCGCCGCGGCCGCGGCGTGGATAGATGGAACGCTGGTTCGCAACATTCGCAAGGCATCTGCGCTAGAGTGCCAGATCGTCCGCGCTCGGGTACCCGCCGCGCAAGTCGGCTGGCCAGCCAGTCCGAGGGACTACATCGCACTGACGGCGCGCGGTACGCCGCCTGTTGCTGCTGTCAAAATGACCGCAGTTCGTGCTATGCTAGCGCCTCTCTATCTCGGGGGAGTGCGTAGGAGGGGGCCCTGAGGCAAGCCTTGGGGTGGGGTAGCTGACAACAAGTTGTTGACAAGGTGGCCACATCTTCAACCAGCCCCTTATTGGGCGAAAGCGAGGACCTAGGAGAATGAGAAGCGTCAGGAGGATCACACTCGGAGTCGCCATATTGGCGTGCGCGCTCGCCGTGATGGCGGTGCCCGCGCTGGCGGCCCCGCCGGAATTCGAATCGACCGGTGGGCCCATCAAGGGCGCGGCGGAAGGCGAACAGATCTTCAAACTGGGAGTCTTCGAAATCACATGCGAAAAGGCCAAGATCACGGGCTTGGACGCGAGCACGCCTGCCGCATCGAAGGTGCTTGGCCTGTCGATCAAGTACGGGAAGTGCACGACCCGGGCCTCGATCCACGGCAACCCGATCAAGCTGCCGACGAAGTTCGTGACGCCGTTCGACATCGAATACAACGCCGACGGACTGGTCCAGAAACTGGGCTCGGAAACCGAAGAACCGTTCGAAGGCTCAGGTGAACTGATAGTCACGGGCGGCGAAATCGAAATCAAGGTGAAACCGATCAAGTGTCTAGTGACGATCGAGCCGCAGAGCGTGCCGTTCAAACCGGGTAAAAAGACCGAATTTGAAACGACCGAATTCGAAAACGAAACGATCGAACACGGCAACAAGGAATACAACGGAGTCCTGATCACGAACGAATGGAAAGGCGTTCACTTCGAATACGGTGAAGGCCAGTGCGAAGAATTCAAGAAATCAGAAGAAGAACTCCACAGCGGCAAGTACGAAGGAGAACTGCTGGTGGGGATCAAAGCTGGCAACCTCTACTTCACGTAGTCTGCTAGCCTCATAAGACGCGCCGACCGAGGGGCGGGACACGGGCATCTGGCTCGTGTCCCGCCCCTCACGGCTTTCCTGGGGGTGCAGTGATGACACCGCCGGTCGGGTCGTCGAGCCTCTGATCCCGAGCTGGGGAGGGCCACGATGGACGCCGACCTCGATCTGCTGTTGATCGCTGTTTACGGATGGCCGATGATTTCCTGCCTGCCAGGCCAGGAAACGCACGGTGAAGGATCTCTGACGCGGAGCTCATCACGCTGTGGCGTCTCGGGCTTGAATGATGCGCTCGCTAAACGCCCGCCGACTAGGGGTGCTGCGCCAGCCACAGCCGACTCTTCTGCGGTTTCAGACTGCACGCGATCTTCGCGCTGGACGGCACCCCCGGAGCACTGGCGCTGACATCCCCGAAGATCGACGAGAGAAGCTCGTGTGCCTGCAGCTCGTCGCGCGCTGTGAGCGCCAGCCCGGGCAGATCCTCAGATCATGCGCCCTGCCCGCAAAGACGAGCGCGGCCGTGGCCCCCACCTCGCGCCCATCGGCCAGCGAATCGAGTCGATCTTCCCAACCTGCCTGCAAGGACATCCTCACCCTCGAGCGCCACGGCGCCCGAACCCTGGCAAACCGACCCCTCATCCCCTACACCGCCTGAAGCGGTGGCACAACTCATCTAGACCTAGAAGACGCCCCACGCCTGGCCGCTGACCAGCGAGATCGCAGCTTCGCCTTCGAGCGTCGCCGGACGTTTGGCGAGCGTCATCGCCACCTTTTCCTTGGTGCCGTTGGACTTTTCCACTTCTTCTATTTGTTCGGGGGCCGATTCGAACACCAGAGCCCCGACCGGCTGTTCTGTGTATTCCGGGACGTCCTCTGCCGCTATCTGGCCTTCGAGATTTGCTTCGACGGTGCCGAGGGCTCCACATGCGGAGAGTTTGACGGTCCCCAGCTGGGGGGCGACGAAGGCCGCCCCGAACTTGGTCGCCTCCTTACCCGCTTTTGCGACGGGCTTCAGGACGGTCACGAGTTCGCTCTTGTACGTGGTGGTCGACACCGTCGCCGCGCTGCACGGTTCCCCGTTGGCAGTCGCTTCGCAGTCTTCCAGCTCCAATTTCTCTTCGGATGTGCCCGGCGTGCCGCCGGCGATGACCGCTCGTGGCGAGCTTGCGCCGCTCAGCGCCTTGCAGCTGGCGAGGACATCGGTCGCGTCGATTTCTCCGTGGACGATGAATTCCTTCTGCGCGCTGAAGGCTGTTTCCTTGTCTTCCCCGCTGGCCAGTTTTTGGCCTTCGACCCCATAGAACAGGCCGCAGCGCGCAGGCGCCAGGCAAGATTCGACCGTTCTGCCAGCCGAGGTCACGCTGAAGGTGCCGGTCAACGTCCCTTCATGCGGGCACGCTGCGTTGCTCACTTTCTTGTTCTCCTTGAACGGCTGGCCGTCGGTGAAGAGGACGAGCGGCATCTGCTGCTCTTCCGGGCCGGGAGTGAATGAGCTTTTCAGGCTTGTCGATTCGAAGGTGCACTTCACGCCGCCGAGGCCGATGAATTCGGATGTGAAGCTGATCTTGGCTTTTCTGTGTGCGGCGGACGACTCGCCGCCGGTGGTGAAGGTGAGTCGCCAGGGCAGCCTTTCCGTCGTGATGAAGGCCGGCCCGAGCGCCGTCTTGCACGCGCCGGGGATCCCTTCGAAGTCGCCTGTGGACAGCGCAGTGTCGATCGTCGCTTCGTCCTTCGCCTGGTCGTTCGTGTCGAACACGCCGTTGAGCACGGTTTCTTCACATTCGAGGTTGCCGTCGACGGTGTGGAACGCGAGGTTCGCGCTGAACGCTTCGAGTTCTTCGCCCGGCTGAAGCGCGCCGTCCTGCGTGACCAGCACCAGAACCTTCTTGGCCGACGCCGTCGCCGACCCTGCGAGCATGACTGCAAGTGCGCACGCGACGCACAGCACGATGAGCTTGAACCGTTCCATGTACCCCTCCAATCGCAGCTGTGCCTCGGAGCCCGAGCGCCAAGCCCACGTCGGCTGCGCTCGTCCACGAAGCCTCCCACCACACCAGACGTTAAGGCACGCAACAGTATCCAACAACTGGCGGCTTTTGTAAAGCAGCCGTGATTTCCGCGAGCGCTGCGAGCGGATCCTCAGCCGGCGAGCACGGGCAGGCAGCGCCCGTCCTGCTTGGACTGGTACATCGCGGCGTCGGCCAGCTTGACGAGCTCGTCGGAGCTCACGAGGGAGCCGTGCGAGCAGGCGACGCCGACGCTCGCGCTCAGCTCGGCGGTGCCGCACGAGAGCTCGAACTCGCCGCACAGCGCCTCGCAGATGCGGTCGGCGGCGCGCATGGCCATCTCCGCGCCGGGGATGTCGCGCAGCACGACCAGGAACTCGTCGCCCCCCAGGCGTCCGACGACGTCGCTGTCGCGACTGGCGAGCCTCAGCCGGTCGGCCACCAGCACCAGCAGCTCGTCGCCGGCGGCGTGGCCGAGCTTGTCGTTGACCGGCTTGAACTGGTCGAGGTCCACGTACACGACGCCCGTGCTCGCCGAGTCCTCGCGCGCGAGCTCCAGCTCGAGCGTGCTGAGCACCGACGAGCGGTTGTGGCAGTGGGTGAGCGGGTCGAAGGTGGCGCGTCGCTCGAGCTCCTGGCGCGCGCGGGCGCTGTCGGTGACGTCGAGCACGCAGGTGATCGCCCCCATCACCTCGCCGCTGGGGCGCAGCAGCGCGCGCAGGCTCATCAGCGCACGGCGCCAGGCGCCGGTGGGCAGCGTGATGTCGACCTCGACGTCCCGGTCGACGCCCTCGCCGAAGACCTCCTCGAGCGCGGCGTCGAGCTCGCTCATGCTCTGCTCGGTGATCGTGCTCAACAGCGCCGTCGTCGAGGATGCCGTCCTCTGGCTCGCGTCGTCGGCGTCGACCACGCTGGCCGCGATCGCGGCGTCCTCGCCATCGGCGCCGGCGGCGGGCGCGTCCGAGCCGTAGAGGATCTCCAGCAGGCGGGTGTTGTTGTAGACGACGTTGCGGTCGGTGTCGAGCTGCAGCAGCCCCACGGGCATCGCGGCGGTCAGCCGCCGCAGCAGCTCCTCGCGTTCCTGCAGCGCTTCCTGCGCCTGCATCTCGGCGGAGATGTCGATGATCTCCACGAGCACGTAGTTGTGGTCGGGGTGGTTGAGGAGGTTGCGCAGGGTGGTGTCGACCCACATCCACGTCCCGTCCTTGCGCCTGCGGCGCAGCCTCGTCTGCTGGTCGAGGCCCGTCGAGAGCACCGCCAGCCAGCCCTCGACGGCGCGCCCCTGGTCGTCGGGGTGGATCTGGTCGAGCACGGAGTTGCCGAGCAGCTCCTGCTCGCTGTAGCCGAACATCTCGGTGAACGCCTTGTCGCAGGCGAGCACCCTTGCGCCCTCGTCCTCCATCAGCGAGCAGAAGCGCGGCGCCGCGGGCGCGAGATCCTCGGGCGCCTCGTCACCGTCCGGCTTCTTCGTCGCTGGGGATGATCACGCCGAGCAGCACGCCGTGGATCTCCTGCAGGTCGATGAAGTGCAGCGTCGTCCAGGTGGAGGGCTTGCGCAGCAGGCGCACCTTGTCGGACACCGCGCCCTCGGCCTCGACGCGCGTCCACAGCCTCGCCACCTTCGTGCGGTCGGCCGCGACGACGCTGTCGATCAGCGCGCGACCCTCGATCAGGCCCTGGCCCCACAGCCCGATCGACTTCGGCACGGGGACGATCAGGCCGTTGCTGGCGAGCCCGCAGACGAGCGCGTCGGGGTGCTCGCGCAGCAGCGCTTCGGCGCCCAGAGACACCGTCTGGGCGTCCTTGGCCTGTGCGCTGAGCTGGTCTGCGACCGAAGTGTCCATGTCGCCAGTCGAGATCGGCCGTATTGCGCGCACACATGAGCCGTGAGAGACCCGTTGGACACTCCGACGAGCGCCGCGACGGGCCACCACGAACCCCCTCCGGGCGCCTCCAAACGGCGCGAAGCGGTGCTCGCGGCGCCACCCGTGGGGCGGCCCTTGACATTCTCAATAATCTTGATACAGTTGATGAACATTGCTTGTGAGCGGCGCCCGCCGGTTTCGGGGGCCACCCGTCGCGAGCGGGCGATGTGTGTGACTCACCTGACGTTCTCTCCTCCTGAGAGCGGCCCCCTCCGCTCCCGGATCCCTCCACTGGACTGGGCCGGCGTCCCCCGCCGGCCCAGTCTACGTGCGGGTGCCCAGCTCGTAGACGCCTCCGTGCCGGCTGGCGATGCGGACCGGCGGCGCCCCGCGGTGGGGCGCGACGGTGAGCTCGACGGCGGCGATGGAGCAGTTGAGGACGTCGTGGCCGGTGCCGTCGGGATCGGCGTAGCGCCAGTCGGCGGCGGTCTCGGGCGGGACGAGGACGTCCGCGCGCACGCCGAGGCCGCCGTCGCCCGGGATCTGCACCGAGCAGCCGTGGGGGCTGTGGTCGAGCACGCGGGTGCCGCGGGCGGCCAGTCCCCCCAGGCGGTGGCGCCGTCCCTGGAAGAACAGCGCCCCGGCTGGCCGTCCACGGCGTGGTGCGCCCGGCGAGCCTCACGCGGGCGAGCGCGACGTCGAGCCACGCCCGCGGCTGCTCGTCGAAGGCGACGCCGTGCAGCCAGATCCAGCGCTCGGCGTGCTGGGAGCCCCAGTTGTGACCGACCGTCCCGGGCCAGCCGTGCAGCTCGATCGCCTCCCGCCCGGCGAGCTCGAGCACGCCGTCGAAGCTCGCCGCGGGCGCGGGGCTGGTGAGCTTCGTGCGCGGCAGCGCCGTCCGGTACAGCCAGCCGGGGGACAGGTGGCGAAGCTCGGGGTGCTCGGAGGCGAAGTCCAGCGACCACCGCGCCTCGCCGCAGACGCCGTCGGCGCGCCCGTGCTCGACGACGCTCTCGCCGATCGCCAGCCAGCGGCCGGCGGGCGCGGTGGGCTGCGAGGTCGCTCACCCTGTGCATGTACGGGCTCCCCAGGCGGGCGTCGAAGACGGTGCACCACACCGACCCCCGCGGCGGCTCGTGCGGGGCCTTCTCGACGGTGTGGCGAATCCACACGCCGACCGGCTCCTGCGGGGAGACGGCGCGCAGGAAGAACGACTCGTACATTCCCGCGCGCGCCGGCGCGGCCGCGAACATCGCCTGCGTCGCCATCGCCGGCGATCCTATCCGCGGGTATCCCGGCGGGCGAATCCTGAGAGGATGTGGCCGATGGAGCGCAAGTCCCTCGTCGAGCTGCCCGCCTTCCTCAGCTCGACGCAGCCGCCCTCGGACGCCCGCTACGTGATGGGCGTGGACGGCGGCGCGACGAAGACGCTCGCGGCGGTCCTGGACGTGCGCGAGCGGCGTCTTCACCTCGGGCACGGCGGGCCCGAGCAACGAGGACGCGGTCGGCGCCGAGGCGGCGGTGAAGGCGCTGCTGGGCGCGGCCGACGAGGCGATCGCACGGGCGGGCATCGGCGGGGGCGAGCTCGGCGCGGCGGTGCTTGCGATCGCGGGCACCGACACGGAGGACGTCGCGGCGCACGTGCGCGAGGCGCGCACGGACGCGTGGACGGTGGTCAACGACGTGGTCGCGGCGTGGGCGACGGCCACCGGCGCCGGCCCCGGCGTCGCGGCGATCGCGGGCACCGGCTCGAACGTGTTCGGCGTCGGCGGCACGGGCGCGCGGACGCGCGCCTGGCGGGCGGGGGGCTGGGGCCACCTGCTCGGCGACGAGGGCTCGGGCTACTGGCTGGGCGTGCAGTCGATCAAGGCGGCCATCCGTGACCGCGAGGCGTCGGGCCCGGCGACCGCGCTGAGCGAGGCGGCGCCGGCGTTCTTCGGCCAGCCGACCGTCGAGGCGGTGGCGTCGAGCGTGTACACCCGGCCGCTGACGAAGGGCGAGATCGCGGCGTTCGCGGTGCGAGACGGCGAAGCTCGCCGAGCAGGGCGACGCGGTGGCGCGCGAGCTCTACGAGCGCGGCGCCCGCGAGCTGGGCGAGCAGATCGCGGCGGTCATCCGCGAGACCGGCCTCGCGGAGGATGGAGCGGCGAGTTCCCGGTGGGCCTGATCGGCAGCGCGTACAAGGCCGGGGCGGTGTTCGTCGCGCCGCTCACCCGCGCGATCCACGCGTGCGCGCCGAACGCCCGCGTGGGCACCGTCGAGATGGCGCCCGTCGGCGGCAGCCTGCTGCTGGCGGCGCGCGCGTGCGGTGTGGGCGAGGCGATCGACGCGGCGGAGCTGACGTCGCTGATCGACGACGCCCTGCGCAGCTAGACGCCCTGCGCGGCTGACGCCCTACGCAGCTGACGCCCTGCGCGGCTGAGCCCGTCAGCGCTCGCCGCCGGCGCTGGCATGCAGCCGCCGCTCGATCTCCTCGCGCCGGCCGATCGCGCGCGGCGCCGGCGCCCCGCATGCGCACGGCGGCGGCGGCGTTCGCGAAGCCGGCCGCCTCGGCCGGCGGGGCGGCCGTCGCCGAGGGCGACGAAGAAGGCGGCGGCGAACACGTCGCCCGCGCCGATGTCCTCGACGGGGCGCTCGAGCGGGGGGACGTCCAGCACGAGCTCGTCCTGTCCGTGGGGCCGCAGGACGACGGTCGGGCTGGCGCCGGCGGTGATCGCGGTGAGCGCGCCGGCGGCGGTGGCGGCGGCGATCAGCCGGGCGCAGCTCGCCCGCTCGTGATGGTTGACGACGACCGCGTGGCAGCGCCGTGCGATCGCCTCGGCGCCGGCGTCGGGCGACACGCGGACGACGTCGCCGTGCCTCGCCGCGCCATTCGCGCGCGAGGCCCTGGGGGGTGAGCCCGACGAACGGCGGGCGCCCGCGCCAGCGGCTGGGGCACTCGCGGGCGACGGGCGCGAGGTGGAGGATGGCGGTTTCGAGCTCGAGGCCGTCCGGCATGGGGCCCGCCCAGGCGAGCAGCCGCTGGCGGCGCTCGCCGCCCGAGCCGCTGGTGTGCAGCGTGGTCGTGTGGGCGGCGGGGAGCACCTCCACGTCCAGCTCGTCGCGGTGGGGCAGCGATCAGCTCGCCGATCTCCTCGGCGACGCCGCGGGTGATGACGCGCGCGCGCAGGCCCAGCCTGGCGGCCTGGAGGGCGCTGTAGAAGGCGGTGCCGCCGGGGCGGCGGGAGCCGTCGTCGAACACGTCCACGGTGATGTGGCCGACGGCCGTGTAGTGGTGTTGCAAGTGGTGGTTCACCGTTTCGGCGAGGCGAGGCGTGTGGGAGAATGGCGCCCGGGTGACCGGCCGCGGGAGAGCCGAGCGGCCGCCGGGCCAGGCGCGGTGCGCAGTGCGTATACCAAATCGACTGCGCCGGGCGACTGTTGTGCTTGCAGAGAGTCGATGACCCGTTCCCCCCTCGCACATCGCCTCGCGGGTGACCACGCTCGATGCGCCGGCTCTGGCGTTGGCGGCGGTGCTGCGCTCTGGCGTTGGCGCTGGCACCGACGTCGGGATCGCCTCTCCGTACCCGGCGGCGGCCACGCGCCCGGCGTTCCACCCGCGCCGCTCGCAGTTCGCGCGGGCGGGCCGCTCTGCGCACGCGAGCTCGAGCGGAGGCGCGCCGGCGGGGTCCTCGCCGAGCTCCTCGCCGAGCGCCGGCGCGCCGCCGCCGACGTCCTCGAAATCGACGAAGCCGACGAAGCCGGGGAAGGCGAAGAAGCCGACCCTGCACGGCGACCCCGCGCGGGCGCTGGTGGCGTTCGAGGCGATGCAGAAGTACTACTACGTGAAGGGCGTGGGCCTGTACGCGGGCGAACCGTTCTCCTACCTGTGGCCGTTCTCGCAGGCGCTGGCGGCGACGGTGAGCGTGGCGTACATCCCGCACGAGGGCGTGACGCTGGGGGTTGACGTGGGCAGGGAACTGGACGCGCGGCTGACCGGCCTGAGCTCCTACCTGGACACGGACAACTCGGGGGCGGCGGAAGGCACGTACACGAGCACGCTGGCTGCGTTCGACGGGACGGTGGTGCCGCCGACGGGGCCCGGCGGGGCGAAGTACTACGACGACAACGACTGGGTGGCGATCGAGCTGGTGCGGCTGTACCAGCTGACGCACAAGACGGCGCTGCTGGGGAGCGCGGAGGGGATCATGGCGTTCGAGATGGCGGGCTGGCGGGAAAGCCCGAAGCTGGCGTGTGCGGGCGGGATACCGTTCTCGAACGCGGCGAGCAACGGCGAACGGAACACGGTGACGACGGCGCCGGCGGCGGAGCTGGGGACGCTGCTGTACAGACTGACGGGCGACGGCGAATACCTCCAGTTCGCGGTGAAGGCCTACGAATGGGTACGCAGGTGCCTGCAGCAGCCGGCGAACCTGTACGCGGACCACATCGGCAACAAAGGCGTGGTGGAACCTGCCCTGTGGAGTTACAACCAGGGGGCGATGATCGGTGCGGGGACGCTCCTCTACCAGGCGACCGGCAACGCCGGCTACCTGTGGCAGGCGCGCCAGACGGCGGCGGCGGCGCTGGAATACTTCACGCTGGAACGGCTGTACTCGGAAAGCCCGTTCTTCGTGTCGGTGTACCTGCGCAACCTGATGTACCTGGACTCGGTGACCCACGATCCACCGGGGGCGTCGCTGGCGCAGGCGTACGTGAACCACGCGTGGGACGAAGAGCGGCTGAACGACTACCTGTTCGTGTCGGGCTCGCCGCCGTCGGCCCAGCTGCTGGTGCAGGCGGCGATCGTGCAGGTGTACTCGCTGCTGTCGATCCCCGCGAGCGACTACTTTTAGATTAAAGCCCGCCCGCCCGCCCCCTCCGCCTGACGCTGACGCGTCAGGGGGGCGGGGTCGCTGGCCGGGATCGGTAGGCTCTGCGGGGATGACCGAGGCGACGAACCTGACGACGGCCGAGGGCCTGGCGACGATGGAAGCCGAGCTGGCGGCGCTCGAGGGCGAGGGCCGGCGGGAGATGGCGGAGCGGATCAAGACGGCGAGGGAATGGGGCGATCTGAAGGAGAACAGCGAGTACCACGACGCGAAGAACGAACAGGCGCACCTGGAGACGAAGATCGCGCGGCTGCGGGAGAAGATCTCCGGCGCGGTGGTCGTGAAGGCGACGCCGGACAGGAGCACCGATGTGGTTGGCTTCGGCTCGACGGTGGTGGTGCGCGACGAGCAGGGCGGGGAGCAGACGTGGCGGATCGTGAGCTCGCACGACGCGGCGCCCCGTGAGGGTCGCCTGTCGGCGGAATCGCCGATGGCGGTGGCGCTGCTGGGCCGCGCTCCCGGCGAGCAGACGGCGGTGACCCTGCCGAAAGGCAAGCGGACGCTGACGGTGGTGAGCGTCAGCTGACGCTCACATCGCGTGCCTTTCGCCTGAGACCGGGACGGGTAGGTCAGGCGTCTGCGGCCCGACGCTGATAGGCGGAACGCACCCCGCGCATGAACCCCGCGGGCTTGCGCCCGTAGAGCCGCTCCCCCAGCCGGAGCGCCCGGCGGCGGAGCTTGCGCCGGCGCTTGGCGATGAGCTCGAGCAGCGCCTTGCGCGTGCGGGGCCCCGTGTGCCAGAGGCCGCTGCGGGCGTCGGCGCCGTCGCGGAGGTGCTGTGCGAGGACGGCGAGGTCGTGCTCCTCGCCGAGGAGTTCCCCGAGCTCGTCGGCGCGGGCGGCGAGCTTGCGCAGGTGTGTGGCGGCTGCGTCGGACCTGCCCGAGCCCCTGGACCTCCCGGAGCCGCTGGACTTGCCCTTGCGCGCTCCAGCCGATCCGCGACGGTCGAGCATTTCGGCGACGTGGCGGAGATCCTTGACGCGTTTGCGCCATCTGTGCATGGCGAGCGTGCGCTGGCGGCGGGCGCGGAGGACCCGTCGGCGGCGGGCTCGCCCCTGGCGGTAGAGACGCTCGAGGTCGGCGGCGACGAGTCGGATGTCGGCGTCGGCGGGGAGCGACCAGGCGGAGACGCGCCAGCGGAAGGCGTGGAGCTCGCCGAGGACGCGGGCGCGGTCGTGGGGGTCGGCGAGGGTGAGGCGCTGCGCGGTGGCGCTCTCGGCGGCGAGGCGCCGGCGGAGGGCGAGGACGCCTTGGCGGCGGGCGAGCTTGCGGGGGTGGCGCTCGATGAGGGCGTCGAGGGTGGCGAGCATGACGGTGGCGTCGCGCGCGCGGGAGAGCTCGCCGGCGATCTCGCGGAGGGTGGTGTTCTCGTGCTGGAAGCCGCGCTCGCCGAGCTCCCGGCGGAGCACCCGCAGCAGCGCCCGCAGGCGCTTGATCGCCTTGCGGGTCTCGTGCACCGCCTTCTCGTCGGGCGGGGCGCCGGCAGCGCCCTGGCTGCGTCCGCGCTCGCCCCGGCGGGCGCCCGTGCCGGTGCCGGCGTCGACACGTGGGTCCGCGCCGAGCATCTCCAGCGCGAGGTCGACCTGGCCGAGGGCCATCCGGCGCAGCCCCTGGGCGAGCGGCTCTCCCGGCTGAAGCCCGAGCTGGCGGTCTCGCCGGCGCTGGTGCTCGCGGCGGCGCCCGCGCTCGGAGTGGGCGAGGACGAGGCCGACGCCGACGGCGACGCCCGCGGCGAGGGTGGCTGCGAGAGGCGCGACAATGGAGCGATGGCCAGCCTTCCACCCGCCCGATGGTGGACGTGGCGGCGTGCGTCTAGTCGCAAGCCGGCGACGTATCGCTGTCCGTTCTGTGGTCGTCATTTGGCCGCCATGAGCGAGCATATGCTGATCGCCCCCGAAGGCGACACCCGCCGCCGTCGCCACGCGCACGGCGAGTGCGTGATGGCCGCCCGCGAACGCGGGCAGCTTCCATCGCGGGACGAGTGGCGGCGCACGCAGCCGCGCCCGCCGTCGCTGTGGTCGAGGCTGCTGCGCCGCGTGTAGAAGACTGCGGCGTCGTGCCTAGGCCGCGGCGCGCCGGGTGAGGGCCTTGTCCTGGTACATGGCGGCGTCGGCGTGGCGGACGAGGTCGGTGACGGTGCGCCCGTCCCGCGGCCAGATGCCGCCGCCGACGGAGGCGCCGACGGGGAGGATGGCGCCGGCGACGGCGAAGGGCTCGAGGAAGGCGTCCTTGACGCGGAGCTCGGCGGCGCGGACCTGGTCGTCGTGGTGGACTTCGTCGAGGACGATGGCGAACTCGTCGCCGCCGAGGCGGGCGACCTGGTCGGCGCCGCGGCAGGTGGTGGTGAGGCGGGCGGCGGCCTGGCGGATGAGCTCGTCGCCGACGTCGTGGCCGTGGACGTCGTTGACGCTCTTGAACTCGTTGAGGTCGACGAACAGCAGCCCCACCTGTCCGGTGCTGTTGCCGGCGCGGGTGAGGGCGGCGTCGATGCAGTGGCGGAAGCCGACGCGGTTGAGCAGCCCGGTGAGCTCGTCGTGGCTGGCTTTGTGGCGGAGCTGGTCGAGCAGCTGGCCGTTCTGGATGGCGGGGGCGGCGAGCGCGGCGACGCCGGTGAGGCGCTCGAGGAGATCGTGGTCGGGGCGCAGGCGCTCGGGGTTGTCGGTGACGGAGGCGGTGAGGATGCCGAGGAAGACGCCGCGGGCGACGATGGGGACGACGGTGAGGGCGACGACGTCGAGCTTGCGCATGATCGCGGCGACGAACGGGTCGCGGGTGCCGGCGGTGTAGAAGTGGGGCTCGGGCCCGGCGAGCATCTCCTGGAGGTTGGGGGTGTCCTGCGGGGCGATGGTCATGCCGTCGAGGACCCCGTCCTTCTCGCCGGTGCGGGCCCAGCCGGCGGTGAAGCGCAGGCAGCGCTCCGACGGCTCCCAGAGCCAGACGGCGACGCGGTCGCTGTCGACGACGTCGGGCGCGGCGGCGGCGAGCCGCTGGGCGACTTCGACGCTGGTGCCGGCGTTGGCGAGCGCGTTGGAGAGGGCGAGCAGCGAGGAGACCTGTTCGTGGCGCTGGGAGGACTCCTGGAACGCGAGCGCCATGTCGAGGACGGCGGCGGCGTGCTTGGCGTAGAGGCTGAGCATTTCGCGTTCCTGGGGGAAGAACTCGATGGCGCCGGGGTAGCGTGCGATCAGCTGGCCGTAGCTGCGGCGGCTGGAGCCGACGTCGACGGCGAGCGTCGACTCGTCCGGGCTGCTCTCGCCGGCGAGGACGGCGCGGGCGACCGCCTCGGCCTCGTGGTCGCCGATCCCGCGGCTGTACACCTGGAGCTCGGCGGTGGGGTCGGGGCGGACGGCGAGGATGTGGGAGGGCGCGCGGACGGCGTCGGCGGCGCGCTCGACGATGCGGCGGAGGACCGTCTGCAGGTCCTCGGTGGAGACGAGGTCGGAGGCGATGGCGTAGACGGAGTGCAGTCGCTCGGAGGTGGCGAGGAGCTGGGCCTCGAGGGCGGTGACCCGCTGCTGGGGGTCGGAGGCGGCGGCCGCCGCCTCGGCGTCCCAGGTGACGGTGTAGAGACACTGCTCGCCGCCGTGGACCTGGCATTCGATCTGGTGGACGCGGGCGGGGGGCAGGCCGAACAGGCTGGGGGTGTTGGTGAGCAGACCGACGGTGAGGTCGCAGTTGAAGGTGTTGCGTTTGAAGCCCGGCCGCGCGATCGCCCTGACGGTGGCGCGCCCGGGGGCGACGTCGATGGCCTCCACTTCCGTGGTGGTGGTGAGCCTGCCCGCCGTCTGGGCGACCGCCTGGAGGACCGCCTCGACGGACCCGAGCGAGCGCAGGAGGGTGGCGACCTGCTTGCCGGCGTGCTGGCCGACGGTCTGTTCGCCGACCCGCCGTGCGAAGGTGGGGTCGCCGGTGATCTGGGCGCCGGCCGCCATCAGCGCGTAGATCTCGGCCTGCGATACCCAGTTGTCGGCGTTCTCGAGGTAGGCGGGCTCGTGCTTGCAGTCGGCCCGCCGGAGCAGCTCGGCGACGGCCTGCTCGCCGCCGTCGCTGCGGACGAGCGCGACGATGACGGAGGTCATCGAGCAGCAGACCTCGCGCCCGTCGCCCTGCGCTTGCTCGGCGTCGCCGTCGGGCGTCTCGGGCGGGGCGTCCACCGGGCGACCCGGGGCGTGGGGGTCGGCCGGCGCTGGGGCCTGAGAGTCCATACCCATGCGATCGGCGTAGAGAGCCGGCCGCTTGAGCGTTCTAGTACCGGCTCAGCCCTGTGGACGAGTTGGCAGGTGGAATCGGGTCGAGGGCCGCGAGCTTGCCGTCGTTGAGCGCGAAACGGACCGTCGCCTGGCCGCCTGCGGGGCCGGACGGCGCCTCGCCGGGGCGGTAGAGCGAGTATCCGAGCGTCACTTCGGTGTCGCCCTGTGAAATGACACTAACCACCGCGCTCGGTTCCTTGGTGTCAGTGCCGATGTAGCGGCCGTCGACGAAGAAGAACGCCTGCCGGTCGTAGCCCCCGCCGGAGCCCGACTTCGTGCCGATGAGCACCCTGAGCGTCTGGTTTGGACGATATTGAGAGGGTTCGTTCGCCGTGTAGCCCCGCGCGTGGAGCACGTCCACCGCTTCGCTCAGTCCTCCCGCGTGGTCTTCCTGTTCGGCGAAGGCCGGCTCGGGGGCGGTGCGGGTGGTGGTCGGCGCGGCTGTCCCGCCGCCGCTGCTCGTGGGCGCGGGCGGACTGCCGGTCGTCGTGGCGGTCGTCGTCGTGGTCGTGGGGGCGGTGCTCGTGTCCGTCGTCGCGCCCGTCGGCGTGGTCGGCGGGGAGCCGGCCGCCGGCACGGTCTTCGTCTGCGAGCCGCAGCCGCCGAGCGCCCCGGCGACGCACGCGCCGAGCGCCAGCGCGGCGATCCCTCCGATCACACGCTTCATCCCGGCCATGGTATTCGCCATCCGCCGGGCCCCCGGTGGCCTCGTTGCACGATCGAGGGTCGGCCGGGCAGAGCGCCTGAGACGCATAGGTAGTGGGTCAGTTTCAATCGAGTAGCCCCGCGATCTCCTGAAGGCTCCAGATGTGATCAGCCTTCCCCGCAGCCATCGCGGGCGTCCGGGGATAGGGGTTCTTGAGGCTCGCGTGCGGCCGGGCGAAGTTGTAGTGCATGTAGTGGAGCGCGACGGCGTGCGCGAAGTTCTCGGCCTTCTTCGAGAAGGCGTTGGTTAGCCGCGTGGCGCGCCTCATGCCCATGCGCATCGTGAGGTTCTGCAGATCGATGTAGCTGGTGCTGATCTTCGTACGGTCGGGGTCGCCGCACTTGACGTCGATGTCGATGCCCGTGCAGATCGCGGGGCTGTAGCGACGCTCGCCGGATGGGTCGGAGCTGTAGTCCTTCTGGAGGACCGCCCAATCGACCTGTGCGCCGAAGGAGAAGCCGATCGCGCTCGCGTATGCGGCGAGTCCGTCGGTCGTGATCTGCGGTCGGTACTTGAGCCGCGTGCGCAGGTCCATCATGAACAGGAAGCCATCTTCGGCGGTGCGCTGGCCGACGAACCATGTCGGGACTAGCTTGGAGTCCGCGTCGATCGCGATCCAGGTCCAGATGTCGCCGTAGCCGTACTCGCCTTTGTGCTGCTCGGGCACGTTCTTCGCCTTCGCGTAGCAGAAGTTCCAAATCTCGTCGCACTGGATGGTTTTGCAGGGCAGCTTGACCAGCGTGCGGTGCTGGTAGTCCGTGCAGGCTTCGCCGAGATCCACGACCAGTTTCGTGATCGTGTTCTTGGCGGCGCCCGTGATCCTGACCGTGCTGCGGATGCTCATGCCCTCGACCAAACACCCGATGATCTGCGCGCGTTTCTCGGTGCTCAAGCGATTCATCCTGACCCATTATGCTTGAGCCATCGGACGGAACCGTCGAGTGAGTCTTGGAAAGAGCGCTTTCCATCCTACGCGAGCAAAGAAAGAAGATCCAATTTTCTTTCCAAATCGTCTAGAGTTGCAAAGCGCCCTTTCTAAGCCCCTCAGTCCATGAACACAGCTAGCTTCGTCCCTAATGCTCCCGGTCGCCTCGTTAGCCATGACAGCAACGTGGCCTTCGTGCCGGCACCCCTGCCGCCCACCCTGGACTTTACTTCCGAACTGGTCACAGAGCTAAGCAAGGCCGCTGGTTGCATCGGCCTGCTCGCGGGCACGGGGCGCAACCTCCAGAATCCGGCCCTGCTCATCGGGCCATATCTCCGCCGCGAGGCCGTCCTCAGCTCGCGGATTGAGGGGACGATGAGCACGCTCGCGGATCTATATGAGGACGAGGCGACGGGCAGCGCCAGGGGCGATGTCCGCGAGGTCCGCAACTACCTCACGGCGCACGAATACGGACTCAAAACCCTCAAGAAGCTGCCGCTCTGCCTTCGCCTGCTGCGAGAAGTCCATAAGCGCCTCATGCAAGGGGTCCGTGGTCATGACCGCCATCCCGGGAGGTTCCGCTCCTACCAGAACTGGATCGGCCGCGACCCAGGCGCGCCGATCGAGGAGGCACGATATGTGCCGCCGCCGGTGCCTGAGATGCAGGTCGCGCTCAGTGACTTCGAGAACTTCTTGCACGACAAAACGCTGCCGCCGCTTGTTGTCGCCGCGCTCGCCCACTACCAGTTCGAGGCCATCCACCCCTTCGGCGACGGGAACGGGCGCATCGGAAGGCTGCTGATATCGCTGCTGCTGCATGAGCGGGGGCTCCTCCCGCAACCGCTGCTCTACATCTCGGCTTATTTCGAGCGAAGCGGAGTCGAGTATTACGATCGTCTGCTTCGCGTCAGCACCCACGGCGACTGGCACGGGTGGCTCACCTACTTCTTGAAGGGCGTGGCGATCCAAGCTCAGGCTGCGGTAGATGACGCCGAGCGCCTTCTCGATCTGCAGGCCCGCTATCACGACCTTCTTTCCGGCGCACGGGCTCGACAGGCAGCTCACCGGCTCATAGATCAGCTCTTCATGAACCCCTATATCACGGCCCCCCGCGCGGCCAAGGTCTTGAAGGTGTCGGCTCCGACCGCGCGTGCAGCTATTCGAGACCTAGAAGCGCAAGGGATACTTTGCGAGCAGACCGGCCGCAAATGGGGCCAGCTCTTCCTCGCCGGCTCGATCCTTGAAGCAGCGCGCGGCAGCACAGAAGACGAGTCGGACTGATCGCGACTAGGCCCACCTCCTGCGGCGCCGGCCGCTAGCTTCGCGTCTGCCAGCGTGCCCGCGCCGCCTTGCGAGCGATCTCTGAGCGCCGCTCGGCCGTCAGCTTTGCCGCTCGCGCCGGACCACCCTTTCTGCCTCCGTTGCGCCCGTTGAGCTGCGCGGGCGTCTCAGGCTCTTGCGGTTCCTCAGACCCCGGCTCCGTGGCGTCGATGGTCGTCTGCACGACGCGGTGCGCTAGCTGACTGAAATCAGCCATGAGGGCATCGTATCGCGTGCGGAAGCGCTAGCTCGGCGCAAGAATGCGGATGGCATCACCTTTGCCTGCCGGCGAGAGTTCGCCGAAGCCGTGCCTCTCAAAGAGCGCGTGGCTCGGGCGGTTCCTTGGATGGACGAACGCAGTCCCCACGTGCGCTGCGAACGCCTCCTGCGCGAACCACTACCGACGCATATACGCGCGCCAAGCTCAGCTACGATCAGTACGCGCGCGATGTCCGCTCCATCAGCACAGACGCCGGGCCGCGGCCGTCAGCCGGCGAAGGCTCGCGGGCGCGACCGCCGCGAGCTCGCCCGCGGCGCCGCCGTGCTCGTGCTCGCCGGCGTCTTCATCGCGTTCGCGCTGCTCAACCTGAAAGACGTGCGCGTCGACTGGATCGTCGGCTCGGGCCACGCGCCGCTGATCATCGTGATCGTCATCTCCCTGCTGATCGGGATCGTGCTCACGTACTTCGTCGAACGGCTGTCCCGCAGGCGGAGCCGCCAGTAGAACCGGAACCGGAACCGGAGGCCGAGGCGCCGATGATGGCGGCGGCGGCCGGGGCGGGCTCCTCGGCGATGATCTCCGCCGCCTCCTGCGCCCCGATGTACGGGGCGAGCACCACGTACGCAAGGTGCTCCGAGAGCGCCGCCAGCAACTGCATCCGTCCCGCCGCCACCTGGCAGCGGATCGTGTGCCAGATGGCGCCCGCCACCGCGTCGGTCGTCAGGCGGCCCGGCGGCTGCACGGGAGCGCCCTCGGTGAGCAGCGTGGCGATGCTGTGCGACAGGTCCATCACCCGCTCGCGCGCGTCGGCGCCCGCGAATAAGCCCTCCTGGACGAGCATGCGTGCGTGCAGCGGGTGCTCGGCCATGTAGCGCATCAGCTTCGCCAGCACGCGCCGCACCGCCCCCGGCCAGTCGTCGGAGACGAGGTCCGGGTCGGCGGCGATCGCCAGCAGCTCGTCGCCGATCGCGTCGAGGGCGGCGATGAAGCATTCGTCCCTGTCCGCGAACAGCTCGCAGAAGGCGTCTATCGAGACGTTCGCCTCGTCGGCGATCTGGGGTGCGCTCAGCAGGCGGTAGTCCTCGCGCGTGGCCAGCCGCAGCACGCCCTGGAGCACCCGCGCGCGCTCGTCGCGGCTGCCCGCTTCCGCGTCGCCCCTGCCGTGGCCGCAGGCGGAGGCGATTTCCCGCAGGCGCACGGTCAGCGCCGCCGCCATCCGCGCGGACATCCGCTCGACGGCGGGGGCCTGGAACTGCAGCGTCCACCCCGCCAGCTCCTGCGCCAGGTCCACCTTCTCGCCTTCCCCGGCGCCGCGCAGGAACGCCGAGGCCGCGCCGTGCACGCCGCCGGTGATCGCCCTGACGATCGGCGTCGGCAGCGCCACCGCGTCCGGCGCCTGGGCGAGGCTCTGCGCGAGCATGTGCTCGCACGCGCCCGCCGCCCTGCGCAGGCGCAGCACGCCCTCGACGCCGGCTGTCTCCGCCTCGAGCACCACGAGGATGCTCGCCTTGCGCTCGTCGCCCATCGTCCGGGCGAAGCGCTCGAAGCTCGCCCGCACGCGCTCCTCGAGCGTCCCCTCGCAGCCCAGGTAGGCCATGCGCATCTGCCGCAGCTCCCGCCGTGCGATCAGATCGAACGTCGCCATGAAGCACTCCTCCTTGTTCGCGAACTGCTCGTAGAAGGAGCGGCGCGAGACGCCCGCCAGGCCGATCACCTGCTTGACGCTCGTCTCCTCGTAGCCGTTGCGCGCGACCGCCTCGATCATCGCCCCGTGGATGCGGGTGCGCTGGTTGGCCACCACCTCGCGGCGGTCGAGGCTGTGCGGCCCGTGCGGTAGACGCTTGTACAGGGGGGCGACCCCCGCAGCGGTGGGCCGCGCCGAGCCGTCGACGCCGTTCACGCGCTCGTCGCGCGCCGACAACATCGTCCTGCCTGTCGATGCCATGCAACCTCCCTCGGGTTCCCTCGACCTCTCCTGAAAAGCGAACTTTCGAACCAGTCAACTACTGTCATGTGTCTGGCGTACCAGATCATCCCATGTCAGGAATTTTTTGTCTACAGGTACTAAAAGGACCGCCAGTCGGGCGGTCGAGAGGTTGGGACGATCAGTGCAGGACGATCTTCAGGGCGAGGATCGCGATCCCCAGCGTCGCGCCCACCGCCGCGTCGAGCGCCAGCTCGCGCGCGCTCGCCCGGGCGCGCACCCCGGCGATCAGCTCGAACGCCACCAGGCTTGCGATCGCGCTCCACAGCGCCACGATCACCGCCGTGCGCTGCGTCGTCCCCGCGGCCCACGTGATCGCCAGCGCCGCCAGCGGCAGCACGGCGCCGCGTACGATCGTCCAGTCGTGCGCCAGCGCCCGCGCGAGCGCCGCCGGCGTCAGGCGCTCGCCCGTCGCCAGCCGCCCCCCGAGCAGCTGCGCGTACGCGTGCGCCAGCCAGTACAGCGCCGTCGCGATCGCCGCCGAGCCGATCGTGTCCACGTAGCTCTCGTGCTCGCCGCTCTCCGCCGCCAGCAGCGCCGCGATCACGATCAGCCCGTAGATCGCCCCCGCGCTGTTCTCGCCCGGCAGGATCGAGCGGGCCATCCGCGCGAGCCACTCCGGACAGCGGTCCGGCGCCCTGCGCTCCGGCGGGGGCGCGGGCGGCTGCTGCGGCGGACGGTCGGGGGCGGCGTCGGCGTCGATCGAGCGATTATCGACGGCCGCCCGGCTCGGCAGCGAGTACCCTGGCTCGGGTGCCGAAGCAGAGCGCTCCCCGGCCCGGGGTCACCGCCGAGCAGCTCGCCGAGCTGATCGCCCCCATGCGCGTGTCCCCGGGCACGAAGGTGAAGCTCGCGAAGGACTACGACCCGGGCTTCAAGGCCGGGTGGCTGAGCAGGAAGGAGGGCGAGCAGCACATGCGCGTGAGCGTGGAGCTGATGGCCGAATACCAGGACCGCCTCGCCGCGCAGGACACCTACGGCGTGCTCGTGGTCCTGCAGGCGCTCGACGCGGCCGGCAAGGACGGCACCATCCGCCACGTCATGAGCGGCGTCAACCCCCAGGGCGTGGTCGTCCACAGCTTCAAGGTCCCCTCCGCGGAGGAGCTCGACCACGACTTCCTCTGGCGCTACGCACGGCGGCTGCCGGCCCGCGGGCAGATCGGCATCTTCAACCGCTCCCACTACGAGGAGGTGCTCGTCGTGCGCGTCCACTCGCAGCTGCTCGAGCGTCAGCAGCTGCCGCCGTCGGCGACGAAGGGCGACGTCTGGAAGCGCCGCTTCGACGAGATCAACGACTGGGAGCGCTACCTCGTGGACAACGGCTTTCGCATCGTCAAGCTGTTTCTCAACCTCTCCCGCGAGGAGCAGCGCAAACGCTTTCTCGAGCGCATCGACCGCCCGGAGAAGAACTGGAAGTTCTCCGCCGCCGACATCGCCGAGCGCTCCTACTGGGACGACTACCAGCAGGCGTTCTCAGCCATGCTCACCCACACCAGCACCGACTGGGCGCCCTGGCACGTGATCCCCGCCGACCACAAGTGGTTCGCCCACATCGCCGTCGGGGCGGTGCTCGTGCAGACGCTCACCGAGATCGACTCCCAGTACCCGACCGTCGACCCCCGGGCCCGGCGCGCGCTGAAGCAGGCCGGCGCCAAGCTCCGGGCCGAAGCGCCGGACGGCACGTCCTAGCCGCGGCTCGGTGACCCGGCCTTCCGCGGCTTCGTGAGCGTCCACTCGACGCGCTGGCCCGCGCCGCCGGCGGACGCGGCGAACGTGAGCGTGGCGGGGATCGCGACGACGGAGACCTGCAGCGGCACGCAGCCCTCGGCGGAGCGGCCGGGGGCGATGTCCACGTCGTGCGCGAACGCGTCCGCGCACGCGCCTTCGCTCAGCTGCGCGCGCTTGCTCTTCGTGCCTTCGCTGGAGATCACCGCGACGCTGTCGGCGGGCGCGACGGTGTAGGCGACCGACCCCACGTTCGTCAGCCGCAGCTCCGCCGCCGCGTACTGCATGTTGAATTCGGGGTGGTCGTCAGCGCCGCCGGCGATGCTCGGCTTGAACGCCAGCAGCGTCACCCGCACGCGTTCGCCCGCGCCCGCGCCCGCGACGGTGGCGCCGGCGCCGATCTGCAGCGGTGCGGCGGGCGCACGGTGCGGCCGGGTCTTCGCGGCGCCCGTGCTGCCGCAGCCGGCGAGCGCGATCGCTGCGCCCAGCGCCGCCAGCCACGCGAGCGCCGTGCCGGGATCGACGGCCCGTGTGGATGGAGCGCCCACGCACACACTCTACGGTCGGCTCGACGCCGGCACCGAGTCGATCGGCACGCATCCGCAACAGAAGTCCGCGCGGGGTCAGCCCGTTGGTGGCGTATGTTCGGGCCAGGCTCATACTCGCCGCGCGGCGAGTGCTCGGGCGCGCCGCGCGAGCGGGTCGGGCTGGTGGTGGGCGGGTGCCCGCCGGAGGCGCTGGCGGAGATCCAGGCGGTCCTCGAGCGCGAGGGCTACGAGCCGGCGCTGCTCGCACGCGAGCGCCCGCGTACGAGCGTCGCGGGCCATCGCCGGCCGGCTGTCGTGGTGCTGTGGCTGGCCGACCCGTCGCTCGCCGCGGCGAGCGCCGCCGAGGGACTGGCCGAGCGCTTCGGCGACACGCCGGTGGTGGTGGTGTGCGCGAGCATCGAGCGCCGGCAGCTGCGCGCGCTGCTCGCCGCGGAGGTCGTGGGCGTGGTCGTCAGCGACGAGCTCGAGGGCAGCCTCGGCGTGTGCGTGCGCGCCGTGCGCGCGGGGCAGCTGTGCGTGCCGCGCTCGCACTGGCGGGAGATCGAGCCGGCGGTGCTGTCCGTGCGCGAGCGCCAGGTCCTCGGGCTGGTGGCGATGGGCTACATGAACCGCCAGATCGCCGACCGCCTGTTCCTCGCGGAGAGCACCGTCAAGAGCCACCTCTCCTCCGCTTTCGGCAAGCTCGGCGTGCACTCGCGCAGCGAGGCCGCGGAGCTGATCCTCAGCCGCGAGCGGGGGCTGGCGATGGAGGCGCTGGAGCTCGGCGGCGAGCCGCAGGAGCAGCTCGCGGCGGTGGCGCTCTCGAGCGGAGCGCGCTGAGTTCGGGTTTCGCCTTCGCGCTCGCGCGCTTCGGCCGCGGCCCATACTGCAGCCGATGCCCGCCGCAGACCTCACGATCCGCCTGCAGCCACGCGCGAAGCGCAACGCGATCCTGGAGGAGCGTGACGGCGTTCTGCGCGTGAGCGTCGCTGCTGCGCCGGTCGAGGGCCAGGCGAACGCGGCGCTGTGCAAGTTGATCGCCAAGCGTGCGGGCGTCCCCCGCGGCGGCGTCAGCGTGATCCGCGGCGAGCGCTCGCGCGAGAAGGTGGTGCGCGTCGAGGGCATCGCGACCGGCGAGCTGCGACGCGCGCTGGGGCTTGCGCCGACGTGACCGAGGGCCGGGCGCGTGGGAGCCCGTATGATCGAGCGTCCATTCAACTCGTCGATCGAGTATCGGAGGTCGAGCCGTGCACCCGTTTCGCTCCGCCGTCGAGGCACACGACCTGGACGCCCTCGCCGCCCTGCTGTCGGATGACGTCGTGTTCCGCAGCCCCGTCGTGTTCAGGCCCTACCACGGCCGTCCCGCAGTCGTCGCGCTGCTGACGGCGGTCTCCCAGGTGTTCGAGGACTTCTCCTACCTGCGCGAGATCGGCGCACCCGAGGCACGCGAGCACGCGCTCGTGTTCCAGGCGCGGGTCGGCGACAGGCAGATCGAGGGCTGCGACTTCCTGCACCTCGACGAGAACGGCTCGATCGACGAGCTGGTGGTGATGGTGCGCCCGCTGTCCGGCACGCTCGCGCTGGCGGAGGCCATGCAGGCGCAGCTCGCTTCCGCGCAGAGCGGGTAGCCCGCAGACGGAGCTCGGGGCGCTACTCCACGGTGACGGGTTCGACGCTCGCCGCCTGTCGGGTGTCGCCTGACACGGCGGGGACGACCGCGAGCGCGATCGCGGTGAGCCCTGCGGCGATCCAGAACGCGAGGTGATAGCCGCCGGTGAGCGCCGCGGCGGTGGACTGGCCGTGCGCGTGCAGGTGTCCGCTGCGCGAGGTGGACAGCGTGGCGAGCACCGCCAGCCCGAGCGCGCCGCCGACCTGCGCGGTCGTGTTGACCAGGCCGGAGGCGAGCCCGGCGTCTCGCGGATCGGTGCCGGACATGGCGACGTTCATCAGCGCGGGGAAGCACACGCCCGCGCCGATGCCGAGCAGCAGCATCGAGGGCATCACGTCGGCGAGATAGCTGCCGTGGACGGGCGCCTGCGCGAACAGGACGAGCGCGAGCACGATCAGCACCAGTCCGGGCACGAGCGTGTTGCGTGCCCCGAAGCGCGTCACCAGGCGCTCGGAGTAGCGGACCGACAGGGTACCCATCGTGAGCGTGACGGGCAGGAACGCGAGCCCGATCTGCAGCGCGTCGTAGCCGAGCACGCGCCGCAGGTACAGCGCGCCGAGGAAGAACATCCCGAACATGCCCGCCACGGACAGCACCTGGATGGCGTTGGCCGTGGCGAGGTTGCGTGAGCGGAAGATCCGCAGCGGCACGAGCGGGTTGCGCGCGGTCGCCTCGCGCGCGAAAAAGCAAGCCAGCAGCACGACCGAGAGGCCGCCGAGCGCGAGCGTGCGCCCCGCCCCCCAGCCGTCCTCGGCGGCGGGCTTGACGATCGTGTAGACGCCCAGCATCAGCGCGGAGGTGATCAGCAGCGCGCCCGGGATGTCCGCGCCCTCGCCGAGGCCGATGCCCACGTCGCGCTCGAGCAGGCGTCTGGCGAACACCGCCGTGGCGATCCCGATGGGGATGTTCACGAAGAAGATCCAGTGCCAGTCGATCGACTGCGTGATCACACCGCCGGCGAGCAGGCCGACCGAGCCGCCGGCGGAGGCGACGAACGCATACACGCCGATCGCCTTCGCCTGCTCGCGTGGCTCCGGGAACATGGTCACGATCATGCCGAGGATCACCGCGGAGGTCATCGCGCCGCCGATGCCCTGGACGAAGCGCGCGGCGATCAGCAGCGTCTGGCTCTCCGCTAGGCCGCACAGCAGCGAGGCGGCGGTGAACAGGCCGATTCCCGCCAGGAAGATGCTGCGGCGTCCGAGCAGGTCGCCGAAGCGCCCGGCCAGCAGCAACAGCCCGCCGAAGGCGATCAGGTAGGCGTTGATCACCCACGCGAGGCTCGAGGTCGAGAAGCGCAGGTCGTCCTGGATCGAGGGCAGCGCCACGTTGACGACGGTCACGTCGAGCACGATCATCAGCATCCCCACGCACAGCACGTACAGCGCCACCCAGCGCTCGTCACGGGGCGCGGCGCGCTCGTCGGCGACCGCGTTCATGCCCCGTCTCCCGCGCTCTCGAGGTGGGCGGCGAGCGTGTCCAGCAGCTCGCGCGTGCCGTGCTCGCGCTCGGCGGGCGTGTCGAGTCCGTCGAGGAACACGCCCTGCTCGGTCATCGTCAGCTTCGTGCCCGTGCCCGCCGCCTCGAGCTCCACGGTCGCCACCGAGACCGAGATGCGCGCGTCGTCGCGATACATCTCATACGTGTGGACGAACCGCTCGCCCTCGACGATGTCCCGGTAGCGGGCGGCGAACGTGTAGAGCGCGCCGTCAGGTGCCTGCACGGTCATGCGCTCGGTCCCGTCCACGCGGAAGTCGAGCTCGTGGTCCGGCTTGCTCAGCATGCGCGGGCCGAACCACCGCAGCTTCTCCTCGGGATCCGCCCACGCCCTCCACACCCGCGAAGGCGTGGCCTCGTAGCTGCGCTCGATCACGAAGGTGGCGTGGTCTGTCGATCTGTCGCTCATCGCGTGCTCCTTTTCGGTGGTTCGTCGGGGTGCTCCCCCTCCGGGGACGATGCGGCGAGGTACTCGCCGAGGCGGTCGAGGCTTTCCTCCCAGGCGGTGCGCCGCTCGGCGATCCACCCCTCCACGGCCCGCAGCGCGACGGGCTCGATCGCGCAGGTGCGAACCCGGCCCAGCTTCTCCGAGTGGACGAGACCGCTGGCCTCGAGCACGTGCAGGTGCTGGACGACGGCGGGCAGCGACATCGCCAGCGGGCGGGCGAGCTCGCTGACGGACGCCGGCCCACGGGTCAGGCGGTCGACCATCGACCGCCGGCTGGGATCGGCGAGCGCCTGGAAGAGAAGGTCGACCTCCCGGCCAGCAGGATCGCGTTGCTTAAGCATGTACTTAAGTATTGCACATGTGCACCTTCGGCGAGTCGCCGCACCGCTACCTTCAGCGCCGTCGCTTCGCGCGCGACTGGTTGGACCAGCGTGGGAGGACGGGCCGACGCTCGACGTCCTGACTCACTGCCCGGCGTAGCCGATGGGCCAACTACTTGCGGAACGTGGCATTGGCCTTATGAAGGGGTTGCGCTCCCGAAAGCTTCCTGGAAAGATCTTCGCGCATCGAGCAACCGGCCCTCCTGCGCGCGGTCCGCCTCCCGACCTGGCTCACGCCGGCCGGCAGTGCGGGGTGGTTCGCGGTGCTGCTCGGGATCGCCTGCATCACCGTCTACCTGGTGACCGCGCCCGCGCACCTGATGGGCTACCAGGGCGAGACCGCTGCGGTCAGCGAGGGCCTCGTCCGGACCGGGATCCCGCAGGTGCTGCGCAACTCGCCGATGCGGGCTAACGGCCACGTCGGTCGCGGCGGTCGGCTCTACGGCCGCAGCACCCTGGTCGAGCCGGTCGCCCAGGCGCCGCTGATGGCGGTCGGCGTGCTGCTCGACCAGCTCTCGACCCATGGCCGCAGCCCGACCTTCCGGATGGCGGCGGCGAAGACTTACCTCGCGCTCGTCTCGGCGCTCGGCGTGCTCGCCGTCTTCGGGATCGTCTTCCTGCGCCTGCGACGACCAGCCTGGGCGTGCCTGATCGGGGCGCTCTACGCCTTCGCCTCGCTCGCGTGGCCCTACTCCCAGATCGGGATGGAGACGACGTTCGCCACCCTGCTGCTGCTCGCCGTCCTGGCGACGCTGTGGGCGCGCGAGCAGCCGACCGGTCGCCGGCAGCTGCTGGCCGGGATCGCGCTCGGCCTCGCGGCGACTGCGACGCCGTACGGGATCCTGCCGGCGCTGCCGCTGATCGGGCTGCTGCTCTGGCGCGCCCGCTCGCTGCCGCCCCTCCAGCTCGCGCGCGCCGGCGCGGCGGTGCTCGGGCCGGTGCTCGTCTGCCTCGTCGTGATGCTGCTCTACAACCAGTTCCGTCAGGGCTCCCTCACCGACTTCGGCGACGCCGAGCGGCTGACGCCGACGATCGCCGCTCCGCTCAACTGGATGGGCCTGATGATCTCGCCCGGCAAGGGGCTGCTGCTGTACTCGCCGCTCGTGCTGCTCGGGCTGCTCGGCCTCAAGCCATTGTGGCAGCGGGACCGGGAGCTGCTCTGGTGCGTGGTCGCGCCGACCATCGTGCTGTTCTGCTTCATCGGCATCTCGCGGCACTGGAGCGACGAGACCTGGGGCCCGCGCTACATCGTCCCGGTCGCCGGTCTGCTGCTGGTCCCGATCCCCTGGTGGGTGCATGGCCGGCGCCGCCGGCGGCTGCTCGGCGGGGTCGCCGCCGTCGCCGTCGTGATCCAGCTGCTGGCGGTGCTGGTCTCCTACGCGATCTACTTCGACACCGCCGCCTCGCTCACCGGCGTCCCGCTGTTCCAGCAGCGCACCTCGGGGCTCAACGGGACCGACGTGCCCGACAGTGTCGCCGCCGTCCCCTACGGCCGCGACGGGATGCGCTGGGTGCCGGGCGTCTCGCCGCTGCTGCTGCAGGGCGAGGTCGTCGTCTCGTCGGTCGCGCAAGCGCTTACGGGCAGAGGCCTGACGGTCACGTATGACCCGTTCGAGGGGCGTACGACGCACGTCGACCTGACCGGGATCGCGGCGCGTGAGCATCTCACGATCCCGGACTTCTGGTGGTGGGGCAGCGCGCGCAACGCGATCATCGCGCTGGTCGTGCTGCTGACGGGCGCGCTGCTCGCCCACTCGGCGCTGCGCCAGGCCGGCTGGCGCGGACGGAGCGCCGCGCGCGCCGTCATCGATCCACCCGTGACGGGCTAGCCGCGATCGCCGCCGCCGGCGCGCCTAGCGCGGCGCCATCCGCAGCGCCACGGGCGCGGCCTCCCGGCCCTCGAGGAGTATCGGGCGTTGCCGACGCTGACTGAGCGACAGCGGTTTCTCAAGGAGTTTCAGGACGGAAGCGCGAAATCCGTGTCCCGCTATCGAGGGTTGTCGCGCGGCCGCACTTGAGAGAATCCCCGGGTGCCGTTTCAAGCCAGTTTCGCCCATTCGCCAAGGACCCGGGCGAAGGGTGTCCTCGGCTTGCTCGCTGGAGCCTGGGAGCACCGCCCGCGAGGCACAGTCAGGCGTCGGCCGCATACAGCTGCCAGGTGTCGGGAACGCCCTTCAGCGCGTGAGCCCCGCGATCAGTGAATTGGATCCCGGACCCAGCCACCAGATCCTTCACGGTTCGGGACACAAGCAGCTCCCGGGGTTCGGCGTAAGCGCTGACGCGGGCGGCGATGTGGACGGCGATGCCGGCGATGTCGTCCCCCATCACCTCGCACTCGCCGGTGTGGAGGCCGGCGCGAACGCGGATCCCCGACGCCTCGGAGGATCGGAGGATCGCGGTCGCGCAGTGGATCGCGCGGGCCGGGCCGTCGAACGTCGCGAGGAAGCCGTCCCCGGTCGACTTCACCTCGCGGCCGTCGAAACGGCCCAGGGCCTCGCGCACCGCGCGCTGGTGTCGCTCGAGCACCTCGCGCCAGCGCTGATCACCGAGATCCGCGGCCGCGCGCGTTGAATCGACGATATCGGTGAAGAGCACTGTGGCGAGAACGCGGTCGGCGTCAGGTACGGCGCGAGCTCCCGTCAGGAACTCTTGCACCTCACCGAGCCACTCCTCGGTGCTCTGGTACCAGAAGCCATGGTCATCGCCCTCGAACTCGACCATCCGGGCGTTCGGCATGTGCTCGGCCAGCCAGCGTCCGTGGCGGACATTGACGAGGCGGTCGCGGGAGCGGTGCAGGATGAGCGCAGGGGCGTGGACACTCGCCACGACGTCGCGGACGTCGAGATCGAGGAACATCTGGAAGAGCGCCGTCAACATCCCCGGGCTGGCGGTGGAGCGTTCCAGCCGGCCGTAGAACGCGCGCGATTCCTGGTTGTCCGCCTGGCTGGGCGAGGAGACGTCGATCAAAGACCCGTCACCCCACTGAGGCAGGATCAGCTCCAGCCCCGACTCGACCAGGGCGTTCGCCGGAGTCGCCCAGGGGTAGTCCTCGGCGTAGGTGGAGCGCGCCATCCCTCCGGTGCAGACCAGGGCCCGGACGCGCTGCGGGTAGGTCGCGGCGAACAGGATGCTCATCGGGACGCCCTCGGAGAGCCCCACCAGCGCGGCCCGCTCTGAGCCGGCGGTGTCCATCACGGCACGGACGTCGTCCATGCGCTGCTCCAGGGTGGGAGCGTCGGCCACCGGATCGGATAGACCCGAGCCGCGACGGTCGAAGCTGATCACTCGGGCGAAGGAGGCCAGGCCTTCCAGGAACCGTGCCGTCGGCTCATGCTCCCAGACCAGCTCGACGTGGGTGGTGAATCCTGGTACGAGTACGAGGTCGAGGTCGCCCTCGCCGAAGACCTGGTAGGCGATGTGTGTCTCTCCGCTGCTCGCATACCTGGTCTCGGGCCGTGCCATTGGTGTGCCATGCGCCTGGATGGGACTGCCTTTCATCTGCGGTGCTGATTGGGCGACGGGTCAGGGGTCACGGCTGGTTTGGGCGCATCACTCGGTGGCGCCACGATTGTCCCATGCGATGAGCTCGCGACGAATCCGCGGCCCGGGCGCGCGTTTCGGCGAGCAAGCGGTGACGGTCGGAGTGTGATTGTCAGGCGGTGAGGACAGTAGCGGCCTCCCCGGTGAGTAGTTGGGTTCGAGAAGGGCGATCTCACACTCGACCGAGACGACGCATGACTGAGGCTGTCATCACTCGTCAGTGGCTGCGGCCTCGGTCCGGTAGATGGTTCCCGGCCATTCTGCGTGTCGTCCCCAGGCCTCGAAGCCCCGAACGGCGATCCCGGCGATGCCTCGTTCTACGTCCGGCTCGCGGATCTCGCCGCGGAGCATGTTCTCGACCATGCGCCACCCCGGCTTGCTGATCAGCGCGCCGAGAGCGACTCGCGGGAAGCGGTCCAGCGCGAGTTTTGCGTCCAGAGCGAACGCCATCATCAGCCCGAGCTCGGAGAGGACCGATTGCGCGTAGGCCTCGAGATCCGTTGCCCGGCCGGCGAGGAGATCCAGCGCGGCCCCGGCTGCGAGCCTCGAGCTGACGAACGCCGCGTACATCCCGTCGCCCCACAGTGGATCGAGGAGCCCGGCCGCGTCGCCGATCAGCAGCGCCCGTCCGCGGGCGAGCGCGGCGCCGGGACGGCGCCCTGGCAGTCGGTACCCCCGCACATCCCGAAGCTTGGAGTGGTCAAATCCTCGCCGCTCGCACAACTCCCTCAGGCGCGTGCGCAGCGTGGGACCCGTGCTTTCCCAGCCACCGACCCCCACGTTGACGTGGTTGCCCTTGGGAAAGACCCAACAGTAGCCGCCCGGAATCGTGCCGAGCTCGATCAGGCCGGTGCTTCGCCAGCGCTCCGGGTCGACGAGATCGTGAGCGAGGTTCCCCTCCAGGGCGACACCATAGACACGACCGTCGGCGAGATCGAGAGACCGCGCCGTCGGTCCGTTGGCCCCGTCGGCTCCGATGAGAAGCTCGCTGTCGATCCATCTGCCGTCGACGCGCGCGCCACGCTCAGAGACCTCGCTCACGTCCGCGCCGTCTCGGAAGTCGGCACCGGCGACCACGGCGTGCTCGATCAGGAAGCGGTCCAGTCGCCGGCGCTGCGTCATGTATGCCAGCGGGCTGCACCCACCGCGAACGAAGCGCCGGCGCCCGCGGAAGCTCAACTCCATCCGGTCTACGATGTGCTCGACGACCGGCTGTGGATCGATCGGCAGCTCACGCATGGCGCGGGCGGAGATAGCGCCGCCGCACGGCTTGTCGCGCGGGAATGCCGCCTTGTCGAGGAGCAGTACGCGTGCGCCCTCGCGCGCCAAGCTGTAGGCCGTGGTCGAGCCCGCCGGGCCAGCGCCGACGACAATAGCGTCGAACTGTTCCACTTACACGATCTTAGTCTTCACTGCGGAGAAACGCTTTGTGGACACCAGATCACGACTGCTTCACCGGGCGAAGCGGCCGTCCGCCAAGCGAGCCCGAGACAGCCGCGGCTCGTCCAAACCTGGCACGCGGCAAGGGCGTGGCGAGATGCCCGCTTGGCCAGCGAAGCAGGAATCCAGCCAATCAGCCTCTGTCATGCGTCGGCACGGTCGAGCGTGAGGGCGCCCTTCTCGAACCCAACTACTCACCGGGGAGGCCGCTACTGTCCTCACCGCCAGACGATCACACCCCGATCGTCACCGAAGTCCATGGCGAACCGGACAACCTAGGAGCGAAGAGGATGAACTACGAGACGCTGCTGTACGAACAGGATGGGCATGTCGTAACGCTGACCTATAACCGCCCGGATCAGCACAACGCTGTCAACCGGACGATGAACGCCGAGCTCCATCATGCCTGGGGGCGCTTTCGCGACGACGATGACGCGTTCGTGCTCGTGATCACCGGTGCCGGGGAGACGACCTTCTGCGCTGGCTGGGATCTGCAGGACGCGGCAGGTCTCGGCGAGATCGGCGACTACGATGCCTTCCGCGTCAGCCTGTACAACAGCCCGGGTGAGTGCGGCTACACACGCAAGGCCGACATCTTCAAGCCGGTGATCGCCGCTGTCAACGGTTACGCGTTCGCCGCGGGGCTCGAGACGGCGTTGCTGGCTGATATTCGCATAGCGGCGGAGAACGCCGAGTTCGGCGCGCTGGAGCGGCGCTGGAACATCGTCGGCGGCGACGGCATGACGGTGCGGCTGCCGCTCGTCGTCGGCTTCGCCAAGGCGATGGAGCTGGTGATCACCGGGCGGCGGATCGGCGTGCAAGAGGCGCAGCGGATCGGCCTCGTCAACGAGATCGTGCCGCGGGGAGCGGCGCTGGAACGCGCGCAGCAGCTCGCGCGCGAGATCGCCGCGCTCCCCCAGGGCGCGATCCGAAGCGACAAGGAGAGCATCATGCGCGGCGTCGGGCGCACGCTCGAGGAGCGCCTGCGGATCGAGGCCGAGATGGTGATCTCGATGTTCATGCGGCGCGACCCCCACACGCTCGGGGCGGCGGCGTTCAAGGCGGGCAACCTCACGCCCAGGTGGCCACATCACGGGCTGTAGCCGAGTGCGCCGCTCGACGGCCGATTACGCTCGCTCGTGCCTGGCGATGCGGAAGTGTGCGGCCGATGCGCAGGAGGGTCGTCTCGCTGGTCGCTGTGACGGTGGCGGTGCGCCTGACGGGGTGGAGCAGCGCGATCTCCCCGAAGCCGTCTCCGTTTCCCAGCTGCCTGATCTCGCCCTTGCCTTTAGTGACACGGACTGACCCGTGCGTGATCGCGTAGTAGCTGTCCCCCGCCTCGCCCTCGCTGATGATCGCGGCGCCTGGGTGGACGCTCACGTAGCGTGCTTCGCGGGCGAGCGTCTCGAGCGGGGCAGCGGGGAGGGCTGAGAAGATCCCCATGTTGCGCAGCATCCCCATCTCGACGACCGGGATCGAGGCCTCTGAGTCGATCCGGCGGATCCGCCGCGCGGTTGCGAGTACCGCGATCAGGGCGAAGCAGGCCATCCCCAGGAACGCGGCCTTGGCGCCGCCGAGACCGATGAGCAGCGGAATGATCAACGCGCTGAAGGCCATGCCAAGGTCGCGCATTGACTCGATCAAGGCAAAGGCGCAGACGATCACATCCAGGGGCGTGGAGCGCTGTAGCAGCGTCTGGGCGGTGACGCTTTGCATGGTGCGCGCAGCGCCGACGAGCATCAGTAGCAGCACCGCGACGAGCACCGTGGAGGCCAGTGCCAGTGCGCCGAGAGCCAGACCGCCTATGAGGGTGGCGGCGGCTAGAGGCAGTGCGAGCCGGCGGCCAGCGAACAGCACCGCTATGGTGGCGCCGAGCAGGCCGCCTGCGCCGAAGGCGGCGCTCAGGTAGCCCGCAGCACCTGGTCCGATTGCGAGGATCTGCACCGCGAGCACGACGACGAGTAGGTCGATCGCGCCCTCGATCGCAGCGGCTCCGGCGGGGAAGGCGATCAGCGCCCGGGTGTTCGGCCGGGAGAAGATGACCCGGGCGGCGGCGAGCAGATCGGAGAGACCGCCCTCTTCCTCTCCTGGCTCCTGAGCGTCGGCTCGCAGCGGACGCACGTGAGCCAACACTGCAGCTGGTCCTGGCGCACCACGCGGTGCGCGCACGGCACCTCCAGCACCAGTCGGTCCAGGTCGGCGAGCGCCTCGCCGCCGGCTGGGAGAGAACTAGGACGACGAGCCCTGACGGGGACGGCGGGTTGGAAGTTCTGGTACAAGCGGACTCAATCGTTCTGCGATGCCCTCAACGCCGAGCTTTCATTTGGCTCCGGGGATGGCCTACGCAACTCCGGTCCGATGTCGATGTCTTGGCTGTCATGAGACGAGTCTTGGCGCTAACTGTCTGGATTGCACTGTCTGCCGCGAGTAGCGCCGCTGCAGCGCCAACGTTGATCGCGCCGCTGCACGGGGGGACCACCATCGAGTCTTTCGGCGACCTGCAGGTGTGGAGTGACTACAACGCGACCGACAAGAGCTGGCACCTTGTCGTCGATAACGACGGCCTGATCTCGACGCCGCCTATCCCTGCCGCCACACGTACGATCGAAGCCGACGTTGGCCCCGGTCCATCCGGCTCACCGCTACTCGTCTACAGGGTCTGCCAAAGCGGCTGCCATCTTGTCGTTTCAGGAGTGGATGGAAGCGATCCTCGCGGGGTCCCGGGCAGCGACGAAGCTCGGGATCCGACGATTTGGGGCGATCGGGTCGCTTGGGTGAGGGGCGCGAATCAGGTGATGACCAGCCTGCTCGACGGCAGCGGGCGAAGAATGCTCGGCGGCGCACCGCGAAGGCTGTGCCAGCCGGCAAACAAAACAACACGCGCGAGCTGCGAAGCTACGACGAACCGCACCGTCACCGGTCTGCAGCTGTACTACGGGCGGCTGGCGCTGACCAACTCGTTCTACACCAGAAACGGAAGCCCAAATGGCGAGGGCGAGGTGCTGACCGAGGCGGTCAAGGGCGGTCCGCAGCATCTCATCGCGCTGGACGGCGTTGAAGAAGGCGGGGGAGAAACGTTCTGGCTCGGTCCCTCCTGGTCAGAAGGGAAGCTCTACTTCTACGCGGACGGTCTTCCTGAGTGCGTCGCACACTGCATCTACGTGTATGGATTCGATCCGACACACGACACGTATGTCCGAGCGACTGCATCCACCGAGCTGACCGGATTCTCGATGGCAGCAGGGCTTCGGGCGTATGAAGCGACCGCTCCCGGCAACGGCGAAACCAATCCGAAGGCCTGCGCGGAAGCACTCAAAGGCGAACCGGCCGGGCAATCCATCCCGATGGTGATTCCGTGCGTCGTACGCCTGAGCGATCCGATTGCGTTTAGACCAGCACGCCCACCCATCTCGTTTCCCTGACATCAGACTCCGGGACCCGGTGGGCCACACGAACGCTCGCTCGAAGTGCGGGTCGAATGGGGCGACGAGGACTGACTGAGACCGCGACCTGCTCTATTGACGCGACGAGCATCTCGAACGCTCCGGCTCGAGTCTCGAAAAGCGCGGACACCAGGTGCCCGGCTTCTATTGCAGGCGCCGAAGTGTCGCGTCGATGTCGGCGGTGAGTAGGTAGAGGTCGAGCTGGTCGGGCTCGTTTGGATCGAACGGCTGAAAGCCGAGTCGTTCCCACCAGGTGCGAGCTCCGTCGGTGAGCGCGGTTACGACAACGGCTCGGCATGCCGCCTTCTCGTTGAGTTCTACGGCGGTGGCGAGCACGTGCGCGACCAGCGCGGTCCCGATCCCCAGGCGCGAGTAGTGATGGTCGACCGCGAGGCGGCCGAGCAGCAGCGCCGGGACGGGGTCAGGAGAGCCTTTGGCGAGCACCTCTGGGGCCGCTGGGCGATTAATGCCGGTCATCGCGACGCTCGCGTATGCGACCACGATGTTGTTGGCGTCGGTGATGACCCAGGTGGCGGCGGTGTCGCGGCGGCGGTTCTGGCCGGCGTAGCGGCGTAGCCACTGGTCGAGCACAGGCTCGCCGCTGTCGAAGTGCTCGCGGTCGTGTCGGCGCGCATCGAGCGGCGCCGGGCGGTGCAGCTCAGTCAAGCCAGCTGAACTTGCGCTTGCGGCGCAGCGCCTTGGCGAGGCGGTCGTTGACCTGTGCGGGCCGTTCGAGTGCCTCGGTGAACGCGGCCGAGGCCTGAGCTGAGAGGCGGATGCTCGAGCGCTCAGCGAGGACCTCCTCGGCCTTGGATGCCGCGGCCTGGACCACGAACGCCGACATGTTCAGATGCGATGCGGCAGCCGCTCGCTCGAGGAGGGCCTTCTCGGCCGGGCCGACGCGGATCTGGAGGCGTTCTTCCTTGGTCGTTGACACTGTGCTCACGATGGCAGTACAGCAGTGGTTTGTCAAGCCATCGAACCACAAGGGAGGACTCATGCAATCCGTCCTGCTCGACGCTGCCGGGCACCGGCGCTCTCCGGCGACCCTCGCGGGCTACCACCGCGGTCGTCTTGCGAGACGTCGGAACACCGGACCGGTGTGAAGGTCCCGAACTGCGGGGTGCGTTGCTACAAGAAGTTCCGGTTACTGACCGGTCCCTGCCAGGCGCTGGGCGCTGACACCCCGCGCGACGCGGAACTCCGCGGCGACCTCGCGTGTCGCCGCCTCGGCTCCGAGCGGAAATACGTGAAGCGCATCTACGCGCGAGATACCGGCAACGCCGGCCGCCAGTTCGCGCGCTAGGTCGATGCCGCCGCCGCGACTGATCTGCGCCACGGCTCGCTGAGGAATCGCGACCCCCGGTAGCGCGCAGGCGCGCTCTGCCATGCGCGCGCTGCGGAGCAGCGCGACGCTTGCGTAGAACCGCACGTCCGCGAGGGTGTCCTCGGCGGCCGAGAGGAACGCTTCGAGGCGCCCGAGGTCGAAGATCATCTGCGACTGCAGGAAGGTTGCTCCAGCGTCGATCTTGCGCCGCAGGAGCCGCAACTCCCGGTCGACGTCCTCGGCGAAGGGATTGACGACCGCCCCGACCGCCAGCGGGTGCGGGGCGCTCCATGCCGACGCGCTCGCAATGAGCTGCGTGGCGGTCATGTCAGCCACATGGTCGATGCCAGGCACCGGATCGCCCTGCATGCAGAGGACCGCCTCAGCGCCGAGCGCCGCCGCGCCCACGACCTGGGACTGCAGGGCAAGCCGGTTGCGATCGCGGCAGGAAACGTGGACGATTGTCCCCACGCCCTGCTCCCGCGCGAGCGCCACCGCAGCCAGCGGCGACATCCGCGGCTGGCCGGCGTGATTGTCGGTCAACCCGACGACGTCGACGGTGTCGGCCAGAACAGCGATCCGGTCGCTGACGCGCGCACCATCGGCCTCGGCCGGCAGCGAGATCTCCGCGGACGTCAGGGCGGTCAGCGACACGACCGCGGAAGTCTAGTCCGTCGGTCCCTCAGGGCCGACCCATGCCGAGGATCGGGAAACGAGACACCTGCTTCGTCGGTCGAACAGGCGTCGGGCCGGCCGCGTCGGCAGCCCCGCAAAGCGCGGTGGGTGTCGCGCAAACCTTCGGGTCTGTCCGGGGTGGTTCGGATGATTCGGGGTATGGCTTACAACTTCTTGGCGTGTGATCGTGAGCAGTCGTTTTTGATGCCGCCGGACCCTCGGGAGTGGCTGCCGGAGGGGCATTTGGCGTGGTTTGTGTTGGGGGCGGTCGAGCAGATCGATCTGTGCGAGTTCTACGCGTCGTATCGCGTGGATGGCTGGGGTCGGGCCGCGTTTGAGCCGGAGATGATGGTCGCCCTTCTTCTCTACGCCTACGCGCGGGGGGAGCGCTCCTCGCGGGCGATCGAGCGTAAGTGCGTGGAGGACGTGGCCTACCGGGTGATCGCGGCGCAGCAGGCGCCTGATCATTCGACCATCGCTCGCTTCCGCGCGCGCCACGAGGAGGCGTTGGCTGCTTTGTTTAGCGACGTGCTGTTGTTGTGCAAGCAGGCGGGCCTGGTCACGGTCGGGGTGATCGCGATAGACGGGACGAAGGTTCACGCCAACGCCTCGCATCACTCAAACCTCGACTACGAGCAGCTCGCGCGGGAAATCATCAAAGAGGCCGGCGAGATCGACGCCGCCGAGGACGAGCTCTACGGGGATGCTCGTGGCGATGAGCTGCCCGAGCACCTGCGCACCAGCGAGGGGCGTCGTGCCGCGCTGGCCGAGGCGAAGCGAAAGCTCGAGCGCGATCGCAAGCAGAACGCCAGCCCGAAGGGCGAGGAGGCCGGCGAGGCAGAATCTCCCGAGGTGAGGATCGAGCTTGACGCCGAGGTGATCGTCCCTCGGGTTCAGGGCCGCGACGGATGGCTGCTCGAGGCTCGTCGCCAGCTCGATGAGCATCGCCGCCGGCAGGCGAGGCCGATCCCCCGTTCACGTGCCGAGCGGCTACTGGAGGCAGAGCGCCGGATGGCGCAAGACCTCGAAGTCGAGCGCGCCGCGAACGAGGCCTATGAGCACTACCGGGTGCACGGGCGTGACAAACAGGGCCGAAGGCTCGGCGGCCCACCGAAGCCATACGAGCCGCCCGAGACCCCCGCGGGAAAGATCAACACGACCGATCTGGACTCGCGCAACGTGAAGACCCCGCGCAGCTACACGCAGGGCTACAACACCCAGGCCGTCGTCAACGAGGAGCAGATCGTGCTCGCCGCCGAGGTGAGCGCAAGCTCTCCGGACTTCGGGCACCTCGAGCCGATGCTCAAGGCGACAAAGAGAGAACTCGAGGCGATCGGTGTCACAGAGACTCCAGAGGTCGCGCTCGCCGACTCGGGCTACTGGAACGAAGAGCAGATCGACAACGTCGTCGCCAACGAGCATGTCCAGGTGCTGATCCCACCCGACGCGGGCAAGCGCAGCACTCCACGCCCGGGATGGGATGGTGGGCGCTACACGTCGATGCGCCGAGCACTTGCGAGCGACTACGGCGGCGGGCTATACCGACGTCGAAAGGCGATCGTCGAGCCCGTGTTCGCACAGACCAAGCACAACCGGCGCATCAATCAATTCCAGCGACGAGGCCGATCCGCCGCACTCTCGGAATGGCGGCTGATCACCGCCACCCACAACCTACTGAAGCTCCACAGGCACCAGATGGCCGTTGCAGCGGCCTGAAAGGCCGCCCTGGCGACCACAGTGTCGCTACCCCCCGAAGAGCACAAACCACCACTGGGGCCAACGCCACAACCACGCCGACACCGTGGCCGCGAACCTTTGCGCGACACCCACCGCGGAAAGCAGGCGTGTCGCTGGGCGCTATGCAGGCTTGCGCGTGACTTTCGAAGCGGGCCACAGGCCGCTTGTGCGCGAGACACGCAGCCGGGCTCGCTCGCGCGCTCAAAGACTGCAGCAATACCCCTGCTCAGGATGCGGAAGTCCACAGTCACGAACGCGGGCAACCACGCGATCGCGGCTGGCCCCGCCTGTCGATGCATGTCAAGAGATGTCGGCTCTACTCGCTGATCCATACCTTCACCGCTTGATCGCGGAGACAGGATCGCCATGAAAAGCATGCGCACGCGCGCCCTGCTGCTGGCCGGTGCCGCTGGGGTGCTCATGCTCGGCCTCGCCGGTCCGGCCTCGGCGGCGGAAACGTCCGCCACCGTGACCATCACGGGCGGAGCGCTGTCGATCACCGTACCCGTCAGCGCCGGCAATCTCGGCACACGGGAAAACACCGTTTCCGGCGGCACCATCAGCGGCCAGCTGGGCGAAGTGCAGGTGAGCGACGCACGCGCCGCCGCCGCCGGTTCCGGCTGGGTCGCGACCGTCATCTCGACGGCCTTCACGCCGTCCTCGGGGCCGACGATCGGCGCCGCCGAGGTCGGCTACAGCGTCGGGGCGATCACGAAGGTTGGAACTGCGACCTTCACGGCGAACAATCCGGCCAACCTCACCGGCGTCGTCCCAGCTGTCACCGCGACCGGGATCACGGGCGATAACTCCGCGACCTGGGACCCCACGATCAACGTTTTCGTCGCGGGAGGCATGGCCGCCGGCGTCTATTCCGGAACGATCACGCAATCGGTCTCGTAGTTATGCGCTGTCCGTCGTCTGGGCAGGTGCGCGGAGGAGCGCCTGACCGCTTCATCGCAGGTACGCGACGTGTCCTGGCCGCCGTCGTCTTCGCCGCCTTCACCGTCGCGGTTGGGGCGTCCGTCAGCGTGTCCACCGCGGCGCAGGTCTCGATCGCGCCGGTCGCGAGGGGGCGCGCGACGCCGGCCGGCAGCATCGGTGTGCAGCTGCTCGACGTCCCGCTCACCGCATACGCCGATCCCAGAGCGCGCCTCTACATCATCGATCACCTGCACCCGGGGACGACCATCCACCGCCGGATCGAGATCTCCAACACGACGGTCTCGAGCATGCACATCGTCACCTACCCAGCCGCCGCGACCATCAGTGAGGGCGCTTTCGCCGGCGCGGCCGCACACACCCCCAATGAACTGTCCACCTGGACGTCAGTCCTTCCTGGCGCGTCCATCATCCCCTCTGGTGGGCGCGTGATCGCCACCGTGACGATCGCCGTTCCCCGCAACGCGCCCCCCGGCGAACAGTACGGCGTAGTCTGGGCCGAGACGCGCTCGGCGCCACCAGCTGGTGGCGGCATCACCCAAGTCAGCCGCGTCGGCATCCGCCTCTACCTCTCGATCGGGCCCGGAGGCGCGCCCGCCTCCAACTTCACGATCGACTCGCTCACCGGCAAACGCTCCCCTGACGGCCAGCCGGAGGTCGTCGCGAGCGTCCACAACACCGGCGGACGAGCGCTCGACATGAGCGGAACCATGCAACTCTCCTCCGGCCCCGGTGGGCTCAGCGCCGGCCCGTTTGCAGCCAACCTTGGCACCACCCTGGCGATCGGCGCCACCGAGCCAATCATCATCATGCTGGACAAGCAGATACCCGACGGCCCGTGGCACGCGCTCGTGACCCTCCGCAGCGGGCTGCTGCAGCGCAGCGCACGGGCCACCATCAGCTTTCCCGCGACTGGGGCGCCATCCTCGCCGCACCTCACGTACCTCATCATCGCGGGCCTGGTCATCCTTCTGCTCGTGGGCATCCTCGCAGCGCGCCTGAGGAGACGCCGACGAACCGGCGGCCCGCGTCACGAACGGCCCGCTGCGGACAGCGTCGCGTGGCCGTCGCCCGCGCCACGCGGCAGAGTGGACACGAAGCGCTCGAACGCGCCCATGTCGCGCACCGCGTCGCCGTGGCCGGGCAGGATCAGCGACGGACCGAGCTCGGCGAGCTTGCGAATCGATGCGCGATTCTGCTCGCTGTCGTCGTTGAACGCGTCGGGCGGCTCGAGGATCTTCGAGCGCATCGTCGCGTAGCTGACGTTGCGGATCACGTCGCCGCAGATCGCCACCCCGTCGGATTCGCGGAAGAAGATCACCTCGCCCGGGGAGTGGCCGGGCGCATGCACCACGCGAAAGCCGGCCACCTCATCGCCCTCGCGAAGCGTGCGAGCGACCGGGTGCGGTGGCCCGCCCCAGCGCCTGGTCACGAGCCGGCCGATCGCGCTCGCGCCGGCCATCGAGGCGCGACCCTCCATCGCGTCGACATCGTCGGCATGGCAGGCCAACGGGACGCCGCGCACCTCGCACACCTCGTGTGCCGATCCCTGGTGGTCGGCATGCGCGTGCGTCAGCGCCACGAGCTCGAGCGCACGCCCGTCGAGCTGAGCGAGGATTCGCTTGCGATCCTGGCGGCGCCCCGCGTCGATCAGCACGTCGCCCGCGAGGTACACATTGATCAACGGCCGCCAGCTCGACAGTCGCCACACGTCCGTCGCCATCTGCTGCATCTGGTTCTCCTTTCAATGCGGTAGCGTATCCATACCTTAGCGTATTGATGCGGTCCCGTATTATTAGCCTGGATGGCTGCTGCCGGCAAGACACGACTGAGTCGAGAGGACTGGGAACGCGCGGCGCTCGACGCGATCGCAGACGGCGGGATCGGCGCCGTCGCCATTGAGCCGCTGGCAGCTGCGCTCGGCGTGACCAAGGGCAGCTTCTACGCGCACTTCCCCAGCCGCGACGCGTTGATCGAGGCCACGCTCACGCGCTGGGAGCGCTCGCACGGCGAGAGCCTCGGCGAGCTGGACGAGATCGCCGACCCCGCCGAGCGGCTCGAGCGCGTCATGCTGGCGGCGATCAGCTTCAGCCAGAGCGGCACGCCCTCGGTGCACCGGCGCCTGCTCGGAGAGCTCGGCGACGAGCGCGTGCGCCCCGCGGTCGCGCGCATGGACAGCGCACGCGTGGCGCGGCTGACCGCCACCTACCGCGAGCTCGGCTTCCCGCCCCAGCAGGCCGAGCGCCGCGCTCGCCTCGTGTATGCGACCTATGTCGGCCTGCTGCAGATGGCCGACGGCGCGCCCGACGAGCGGCTCGACTCGCGCGAGATCGCCGCGCTCGTGCGCGAGCTGCGCGCGACCCTGCTCGCGCCGCCCGCCAGCGCTGCTCGTTGAGCGGCCACGTCGGTTGAAGGGATCCCGCTCACGTCGGCGGGTACCTAGAGCTTGCTTGCCTTGGCGCGGTCGAGGAGCAGCAACAGCAGTCGCTGCTCGGTCGCCGACGGCACGGGATGCGAGAAGCCGGTCGCTTCAAGTTCTATTTCAGCTGGACCGTAGACGAACGTGAAGACGTCGTGGTAGATGTGAATGCGCAGTCGCCCGCCGCGAAGCAGGGGTACAACCTTCGTGCGCAGAAAGCTCTGCGTGACCCCCGGCAGCGTGATCGGCACTGTAACAACGGCAGGCGGGCCATGTTCAAAGCGTTCGGGATGCTGTTTGTTGAGCTGGTCGCGGGATGCTTCGAGGTAGCGCAGAAAGCAGGCGCGACCGCGGGAGCTCTGGTATGCGGCGTAGTTGCGGGCGGCAAGGCTTGGCGTTGGCCATACCTGGACGCGAGATTCCTCGAATTGGGCTCGAGAGGCCGGGCCACCCGGAGGGCTGAATAGCGGCGAGAGAGTGTTCACGATCGCGCGAGCGGGGCTCACGCCACCGAAGCAGCGGACGAATTCGAAGTCGAGACCCTTCGGTGCGGGGACTTCGTGTTCTGCCGAGAAGCTCGCCAGCCCGGGGACGTCGGCCGCACGCAGGTTGACGGCGTGAGCGTAAGCGGTAGCTTGCGCCTTGCTGATACGCGCAGTCGCCTGCGGCGCCGCGCGGGTCGCTGAGGCGCCGCCGCCTCCACATCCGGCAAGCAGGCTGCCTGCTACGCCGAGGACGCAACAAGCGGTAATGGGTCCAAGCAACTGCCTGATCACGAGGTCTGATCGGCAGACCGGGCCGGTCGCTATAGCTACTAGTGAGTCGCTGTCACGTCGGCAGGGTCCCTTCCTGCCGACCCCGGAGCTAAAGGCAGACCGGCGCAAGCAGCGCTGTACGCGAGGGCCACCGCCAAGCCAGCCAGCCCACGCGGGTGATCAAGACGGTGGACGCCAACCTCTGGCCAGCGTCGTCTGCCCCACCTCGATCAGGTAGCCGTCGGGATCCCGAACGTAGCAGCGTATCTCGGTCTCGTGCTGCTTGGGCGGCGTCAGGAATTGGGCGCCCCGTGCGCTCCACTCGGCGTACACAGCTTGGAGGTCCGCAACCCGGATGTTGAGGAAGCTGTTCACCCGATCTGGGTCGGGTTGCGTCTCGAGCGTGACCGTCGGCTTGTCGTCGGTCGGACCTCCGCCGACGTTGATGATGATCCAGCTGTTGGCCAGCGCGACGTACGTCACCTCGTCGTTCGCCTCGCCGGAGATGACCGTCTTGCCGCCAAGTACGTCGGTGTAGAAGCGGCGAGAGCGCTCGACGTCATCCGAAACGATGAAGTGAGCCAAGACCATCTCCTCGTCGATGTTGCCCATGATGACCTCCGTTGTTGGAAATGGACTCCACAGTCGCGCGTTACACCCACGATCAGTGTCCGGCGCTCTGGCCGCCGTCGATGTGCAGGACCTCTCCGGTCACGAAGGGTGCCGACTCGAGATACAGGACTCCACCGACCACATCCTCGATCTCGCCCACCCTACCGACGGGGTGCAACGCCCCCATCCCGGCGTAGGAGCTCGCGTCGTCTGTCGCCGTCTTGATCACGCCCAGAGAGACGGCGTTTACCCGTAGACCACGGGAGGCATACTCGATCGCAAGCGATTTGGTGACCGCGACGAGGCCCCCCTTGGTCAGGACGGGCAGAGCGGCTGGTATGGTGCTGTCCGCCTGCTCGACGAGCGTCGTCGAGACATTGACCACGTGCCCACCGCGCTGGTCGAGCATGTGTCCGATCGTGCGCGTCGTGATGTGAAAGAAACCAGCGAGGTTGACGGCGATCAGGGCGTTGAAGTCCTCGAGCGTGTACTCCGTGAAGGGCTTGCCGATGTAGATCCCAGCGTTGTTGACCAACGTGTCGATCCGGCCAAAGCGCTCGATCGCCTCCTCGACGACTCGCTGCGCCGTGTCGGGGTCGGCGATGTCACCTCCGACGGTCGCGATGCCGGAGTCCTCAGACGGCCCGATCGATCGAGCGGTCGCGATCACGGCGTATCCGAGCTCACGGTAGGCCCTCGTCAGGCCCGCGCCGATGCCCTGCGAGGCGCCCGTTATGATCGCGACCTTCCCGGTGTTGCGCTCAGGCGGCGAGATCATTCGACGAGGTAGGTCTCGTAGATCACGCCTGTCGCCAGCCGGCCGCCGACGCCGATGAAGACGCCCTTGTTCAGCCAATCGAGTTGGGGAGCTGCGGTCTCGATCTGGGTTGAGGTGCGGAAGGTGTACTCGCCGGCGTCCACGTCCTCACCGCGACCGAGGCGTGCGAGGACCTCGGCGCTGCCGTGGCGCACAGCTCGTGATCGGACGTACAGCAGATCGCCGCCGTCGGTTTGCAGCGTGTAGCGGATGTCGCCGAACGACGTGCCATCCGGCAGGACGATCTGCCAGTCCGCGCTGGCGCCTCCGAGCAGCGTGCCGTTGAGCTCGGGACCGGTGAAAGTCCCGCCGGTCTGGGGCACGATCCGCCGGTGGCCGTGCGCGACCTCGCCGAGATCCAGTGGTGCTCCGAGGGTCGCCTCCAGGCGGTAAACCTTCCTCAGGCGAGGCTCCGGAAGCCGACCGCTCATCGATCTGCCTTCTCCTGCGCGATCCGCATTGTCTCGCCCGCTGTCTCGATGCTGCTCATGTTGGCATCCACAGCGAGTCGATGCGCGCCGACGCTGAAGCTCAGCTTCCGCTGCACCGGCATGCCGCTATCGTCGGATGCTGGAGGGCATACATCGTGAGGTCCGCCCACAGCGGCGGGCAACACGGCCTGACTTCCGAGAGTCCATCACTCGGAGGTCTTCGTGCCCAAAACGCTGGTTCGCACCGGTCCGCCCGCCTCGGGGATGCGATGGGTCGCTGTCCAAAGAGGCGATGGCGACCCGCCCGAGACGTCCGCGAGGGCTTGCTCGGAGACGCTCGTCCGCCCCGCCGTCGATGAGCCAACGGAGAGGTTCGATTCCATCGCCTGCCTCGACGACCGCGTCCGCCACGCAGGGAGATCCGTCCGACCGGCCGGACTTCGTCGCTCCATCCAGATTGAACGATCCGATCGAACGCCGCTGCGGCAGCGCGCGACCACGTCCGTCTCGCAGTACGCGGGACAGCAGCTGCTCACCGGTCCACAGGCTGAGGCGTTCGCCGACCACTTCATCGCGATTCACCTCTCCGAGATGCCGTACGAAGGGGTCTACGCAAAGATCAGCGCCGCCGCGCGTGCGGAACCGACGAACACCAAGCTCGCGGCACTGGAGACGACCTCCTTCCAGGGAACGACGCTACGCGGACTGCTGCTCGAGGCCTACGGCTTCTCGAAGATCGGCACGATCATGCTCTACGGCGCGATCGCCTCGTTCATCCTTGCCCTGGTGATGCTCGGGTTCGTCCTGCTTGGCTTCCGCCACGCCCAGCGCACCCCGATCGAGCAAGAGCTGCTGCTCGCCAAGAAGCGCGAGCCGGTCCCGGTGGGAACGCCCTCGTGACGGTCTGCCCGTGCCGGAGCGAGACCGAGAGAACGTAACCGAACAGGAGAGTTCGCCGGGTCACCCGCTCGCCCGGCGAACTACGCGTCAGCCGTCTCTGCGGCCTCCTCTTGCAAGCGCCAACCCCCAACCACCGACCATCACCCCAGGGACGACCTGACGGTCGCCGACCACCACCAAGGAGCGTCGAGAGTCATGTCCACAGTTGCCACCCCCGTGCCCCAGGCCCCGGACACTTCGCCTACCAGCTACCGCGCCGCAGTAGTCCACGAGTTCGGCAGCCCACTCGCGATCGAGCAGACTCCGATGCGAGCGCTCGCTGGCGGACAGGTGCGCGTGAAGGTGGAAGCGTGCGGTCTCTGCCACACCGACATCCACGCCGCGAAAGGCGACTGGCCGATCAAGCCGTCCCCACCATTCATCCCAGGCCACGAGGGCGTCGGCATCGTCACGCAGTGCGCGCCCGGCGTGAGCGAGGTCGCGGTCGGTGACCGCGTCGCGATGCCCTGGCTCGGCTACGCGTGCGGCAGCTGCGACTACTGCGTCTCCGGCTGGGAGACTCTCTGCGTCAAGCAGGAGATGATGGGCTACACGATCGACGGCGCATTCGGCGAGTACGCAACCGCCTACGCCAACTACGCCGTCAAGGTCCCGGACGGGGTCGACTCGTTGGATGCCGCGCCGCTCACCTGCGCGGGCGTGACCACCTACAAGGCGGTCAAGGTCGCCGGCACTCGCTCCTCGGATTTCGTGGCCGTGTTCGGCGTCGGCGGTCTCGGACACCTGGCGATCCAGTACGCGGCGATCGCCGGAGGACGCGTCGTCGCGGTCGACGTGATCGAGGAGAAGCTCGAGCTCGCGCGCGAGCTCGGCGCCGAGTTCACGATCAACGCCAAGCAGGAAGACCCGGTCGAGGCGATCCAGCGGCTCGGCGGTGTCGATCAGGCGATCGCGCTCGCCGTCTCGCCCCGCGCGTTCGAGCAAGCCTACGGGTCGCTGCGCCGCCACGGCACGCTCGTGTTCGTCGCCCTGCCAGCGGACAACGAGGTCAAGATCCCGATCTTCGAGACCGTGCTCAACGGGATCACGATCGTCGGCTCGATCGTCGGCACGCGCAAGGACCTACGCGAGGTGTTCGAGCTGCACGCCGCCGGCAAGACGCGTGTGATCCGCGAAACCCGACCGCTCGATGAGGTCAACGAGGCGATCGCCGACGTCGAGGCCGGCCGAGTCGCCGCGCGCATCGTCCTCGAGCCCTAGCGAATGCGCACTGGCACGGGACAAAGAGCCAGGACGCGTCGATGGACAGCGAAGAGGAGATGCGGCGATGAGCCAGGCGCCGAGCGCACGACCTGAGCGTGGGCCGGCGCGAGCCTCACGGCAAAGCTTCTTCTCCGAGCTGCGTGACGCGGTCAAGCAACGAACGTTCTTCCTGGTGATCGGGGTGCTGCTCATCCAGTTCGCCTTCGTGCTCTCCTACGTCGGCGCCTTCCATCACCCCACCCCTCATCGGGTGCCGATCGCCATCGTCGCGCCCGCGCAGATCTCCGGCCACCTCGTCAGCGAGCTCAACGGCATCCACGGGCAGCCGCTGCACGCCACCACCACTGCCGATGAGAGCACCGGCCGGACACTGCTAGGGCACGGATCGACCGCCGCAGTGCTGATCGTCAACCCCGCCGGCAAGACCGACGCCCTGCTCGTCGCCAGTGGCGGCGGGGCGGCGAGCGCGACCGCCGTAGAAGACGTGATCGCACGCGCCGAGGCCGCCCAGCACCGCAGCGCGACGGTCACCGACGCCGTCCCGGCCCAACCGGGCGACGCCAGGGGCCTCGTCGGCCCGTACTCGGCGCGCTGACAGGCCACCTGCTCGCGATCTCGGCGCTCGGAGCCCTGCTCGTCTACTGCGCCGCAGCCGTCACGATCGCCTTCCAGGTCCTGCTCGGCACCCTCGGCGTCGGCCTCACGCTGATCCTGTTCGTCGTGCTCGGCAACCCCAGCGCCGGCGGTGCCTACCCAGCACCGCTGCTGCCCGGCTTCTGGCGGGCGATCAGCCCCGCCCTGCCGAACGGCGCGGGCGTCCAGGCCGTGCGGCGCATCGTCTACTTCGCCTCCTACGGCATCGCCGGCAACCTGACGATCATCGCCGCCTACATCGTCGGCGGCGTGGCCGTGGCACTCGTCGGGACCTCGATCCTGAACCGCCGCGCCGACACGGCCAAACCTGGCAAGGCGTGCTCGTCCTCGCCGCGGCGGTCACCTCCAGCCGACTGGCGAACGGATTCTGGGTGCGCAACCCGCTGCTGACCAGGGCGCTCCGCGAGATCACGGGGTGACCGCGAGCAGGTGCCATTCGCCCGGGACGCCCTTCAGGGCATGGGCGCCGCGGTCGGTGAACTCGATGTCCGATCCGGCCACCAGGTCGCGAACGGTGCTCGTCACGAGCACCTCTCCCGGACGGGCGAGGCCGGCGACGCGAGCGCCGATGTGCACCGCCACGCCGGCGAGGTCCTCGCCCCGCGCGACGCACTCCCCGGCGTGCAGACCGGCCCTGACCTCCAGGCCGATCGCGCCGACCTCCTCGCCGATCGCCCGCGCGCAACGGATCGCACGGGCCGGGCCGTCGAAGCACGCGAGGAACCCGTCACCGGTGCTCTTGACCTCCTGGCCGTGGAAGCGCGTGAGCTCGCGGCGCACGGTCGAGTCGTGAGCCTCGAGCAGCTCGTGCCAGCGCCGGTCGCCCATCTGCACGGCCCGCTCGGTCGAGCCCGCGATGTCGGTGAACAGCACGGTCTTCAGCACGCGGTCGATCTCGTGCTCCGCTCGCGTGCCCGTCAGGAACTGCTCGATCTCGTCGAGCGCGTCCTCGTCGTTGCCGATCCCGCTGAAGTGAAAGGCGCCCGGGAACTCCGCCAGGCGGGCGCCGCGAATGTGCTCGGCGAGATAGCGTCCGTGCTCGAGCGGGGTGACCGGGTCATCGCTGCGGTGGACGACCAGCGTGGGCGCCGAGATCGCGCCGAGCGCCTCTCGAGCGTCGACCCGCAGCGCGAAGCGGTTGGCCGCCGACGCCATCGCCGGTGTCGCGGAGTTGCGCTCCAGGCGCGCGTAGCGCCGGCGGGTGGCCTCGTCGTCGGGTGAGTCGTTGGTGGAGATCATCGGCCACACCCGACCGGTGCCCCAGATCGCTTCCATGTGGTCGCAGAACGCGTCCCCCAGCTGCTGTTCGACGCCAAACGGGTAGTCGCGCGCCCATGCCAGGCGCGCGAAGGTCGACCACAGAACGAGCGCGGTCACCCGCTCGGGATAGGTGGCGGCGAACAGCTGCGACATCGGCCCTCCCTCCGACATGCCCACGAGCGCAGCCGACTCGCTGCCTGCCGCGTCCATCACCGCCCGCACGTCGTCCATGCGCTCTTCCAGCGTCGGCAGCTCGGCGCTCCGGTCGGAGAGACCCATGCCGCGCTTGTCGAAGGTGATCAGGCGCGCGAACCGCGCCAGCCGCCGGTAGATCGGAGCGGTCGCCGGCGTCTCCCAGCCCAGCTCCACGTGCGAGAGCGACCCGGCGACGCATACGAGGTCCGGCCCCTCGCCCGTCACCTGGTAGGCGATGCTGAGATCGCCGCTCTTGGCATAGCGGGTCTCCCCGGGCTCGATCTGCTGGTGAACGCCGCCGTTTGTAGAGCTCACCCGCCCATCATCCGACTTTCACGGGGCCGGCGCAGCGACGTCGCGGCCTGACCCATCGAGCTTCGAGCCAGGCGACGACGATGCCGGGCACGTCGGTCCCCGCTGGCGGGTCGCCTGCCGACGATCGCGTGGCCGCGCCCAGAGCGCCAGCCGACGGCCACGCGGGACGATTCCGCTCGAGCGGGGATGATTTTTGGGGGGAGCCACACCTCCCCGTGTAAGTCCGGCTGGACCGCGCCGTTGATGGGCATGAGTAGGGCGGGGACAGACGCGGGAAGCGCGCGATCCATCCCGTCCTCGGCGCCCCTGATTCACACATACTCGCGCCCGCGGGCGAGCGTGAGTGCGTGCAGCCTCGTCTCGCACAGCTACGGGCGGCGCGACTGGCTGCTGCGTCGCGTGCTGGCGTGCGCCGACGTGGCGTGCGTGGCGGCGGCGCTGGCGCTGGCGCTCGCGCTGGTGGGCGGCGCGCGCGGTCACCCGTGGTGGCAGTACATGCTCTTCGGCGCGCTGACACTGCCCGCGTGGGTGGCGGTGTTCGGCTTGTACGGGCTGTACGAGCGCGACGCACGGCGTTTGAGTCACTCGACGCTCGACGACCTGCCTTCGCTGTTTCACGGCTTGCTGTTCGGATGCCTGTTGATGTGGTGCTGGTTCGCGCTGGCCGCACCGGGAAAGCTGGTGTTCGCGGCGATCCTGGTGTTCGCGGGGCTGGCGATCGTGCTCGTGTTCGGCGGGCGCCTGCTCGCGCGGGCGGCGTTCGTGCGGATCGCCTCGCCCGAGCGGGTGCTGCTGATCGGGACGGGCCGCACGAGCGGCGCGCTGATCGAGAAGATGCGGGCGAAGTCGAGCCTGCGCCTGGAGCCGATCGGGATGGTGAGCTGCGGGCTCGACGTGGCGGAGGTGCTCGACCTGCCGCGCCTGGGCGAGCTCGGCGAGGTCGACCTGCCGCGGCTGCTGGCGCAGCGGCGCGTGGGCCGGGTGGTGGTGGCGGACGCGGAGGTGAACGGCACGCGCCTGCTGCACATCCTGCGCGACTGCAAGACGGCGTCGGTGAAGGTGAGCCTGCTGCCGGCGACGTTCAGCGCGCTGGGTCCCTCGGTGGAGATCGACGACGTGCAGGGCGTGACCGTCCTCGGCGTCAACCCGGCGGTGCTGCCGCGCTCCTCGCGCGCGGCCAAGCGCGCGCTGGATGTGGTGGGCGCCGCCCTGCTGGGCGTGCTCGCGCTCCCGCTGCTGGCGCTGGCGGCGGTCGCGATCAAGCTCGACTCGCGCGGGCCGGCGCTGTTCCGCCAGGAGCGGATCGGCCGTGACGGGCGACGCTTCAGGCTGCTGAAGCTGCGCACGATGGTCGCCGACGCGGAGGCCAGACGCGCGGAGCTGCTGCCGCAGAGCATCGACTTGGGCTGGCTTCACCTGGAGGACGATCCGCGGGTGACGCGCGTGGGGCGCCTGCTGCGCGTCACCAGCGTGGACGAGCTCCCGCAGCTGTGGAACGTGTTGAAGGGCGACATGAGCCTCGTCGGCCCCCGCCCGCTGGTGCTCGACGAGGACCGCATGGTCGACCAGTGGGCGCGCGGGCGCCTGGACCTGACGCCGGGGATCACGGGCCTGTGGCAGGTGCTGGGCCGCACGAGCATCCCGTTCGAGGAGATGGTGAAGCTCGACTACCTGTATGTGACCAACTGGTCGCTGTGGGGAGACGTGCGGCTGATCTTGCGGACGCTGCCGGCGGTGCTGATGCGGAGTGGGGCGAATTGACGATGCCGCGCGCCGTCGCGATCGCGTGAAGGTCGGGGCACCGTGACCACGCTGCTCGTCACCAGCGTCGGAGGTCACCTCACCGAGCTTCAGCATCTCGTCTCGCGCCTGGACGGGATCGATGACGACCGCCTGTGGGTGACGTTCGACACGCCGCAAAGTCGCTCGATGCTTGCCGGCGAGAACGTCATCTACCTGGACTACGCGGGTCCGCGCGCCGGCAAGACGCTGCTGCGCCACGCGTTCGTCGCCCGGCGCCTGTTCCGTGGACGCCATCCCTACTCCACGGTCGTAAGCGCCGGCTCGGGGATCGCCCTGTCGTTCCTGCCGCTCGGTCGTGTGCGCGGAGCCTGGTGTCGCTACATTGAGTCCGCCACACGCAGCGCCGGCCCGTCGCTGACCGGGCGTCTGCTCAGTCGCGTGCCCGGGATCGAGCTCTTCACTCAGTACCCGCACTGGGCGCGACCGCCGTGGCAGTATGCCGGCTCGGTGTTCGACGCGTTTGTCGCCGGGCCGCAGACGCTGCACGACGGGACGATCAGACGGGCGGTCGTGACGCTCGGCACCATGGAGGATTACTCGTTCCCGCGCCTGATTCACCAGGTACGGCGAATCTTGCCGTGTGACGCGGAGGTGCTGTGGCAGGTGGGCTGCACCGACGTGACCAGTCTTCCCATCGCCGCGCACTGTCAGTTGCCTGCGCGTGAGCTCCAGCAAGCCATAGAAGAGGCGGACGTCGTCATCGCGCACGCGGGCTGCGGTTCGTCGGTGACGGCCCTGGAGGCCCGCAAAAAGCCGGTGCTGGTGCCTCGCCGCCAGTGCTACGACGAGAACGTCGACGATCACCAGGTGCTGATCGCCGAGGAGCTGGCCAGACGCGGGCTGGCGATTGTGCGGTCGGTCGACGAGCTGCGCCTCGACGATCTGCGGCTTGCGGCGCAATCTGCCGTGAGCGTCGTGGGTGAGACGGACATCCGTGTACCCGTTGCGCTCGGCGAGCCACGATAGCGACGACCGCGAGAGACGATCGTCGCTCAGATCAGTTCAACATTCCAGCGTCCAGCCGTTCCTCGACTCTGCCAGCGCTTAGCTTCTCGTTGAGATGGTCGGCCAGCCGCAAGGCGAAGACGACGATCATGAAGGTTGAGTTTGCCTGGCCTGATGTGACGAAGACCGAGCTGCTGGCTATGAATAGATCGTCGAAGCCGTGAACCGCAAGGTTGCGGTCGACCACGCCGTCCTCGGGTAGCTCGGACATGCGCGTCGTGCCGGCCTGGTGGTAGCCTCCCGTGAGCTGGTCGCGAATCGCCGCTTGGAGATCCTCGTGTAGATACTCGATGTGACCGAGGCCGCTCTCGCGCAGAAACGCATCCAAATGTCGATGGGCCCGCATGACGCCGTCGACATCGTCCTCTCCGAAGTGAAGGTGGGTTTCCAGCCGCGGCATACCGAGCGCATCCCGCTCGTGCGCAGGACGAACATAGCTGTCATCGTGCGGAAGATGCTCGCCGTGGTACATCAGCGGGTAGACGTTGGCCGCGCTTGGAATGAAGAATCCGGGCACCTTGCGTCCTCGCTTGAGGAAGCGCTGGTAGCCGAACCTCACGGCGAAGCGGGCAGCCGATCCGAAGTTGCGGGCTACATTGCGGAAATGGGCTTGCAGCGAGACGCGATCCGTTGACTCGATGTGCGCTTGGCGGATGCCCTCGGCGACGAAGTAGCGCCCCATCGGCGAGACGAGCATGAGGTAGACGAAGGAGAGAATGCCGCTGCCGTGCGAAGGGTCGCTAATCGCCGGGTTGACGAGCCACATCGTGGCGTTGGGCAGGCGCTGGTCTATCAGAAGATCCTGCGAGAAGGTCATGCGTCTGCGCACGTACACGCCCGCGGCGTCGCGCTCGTGGCCATAGATCGTGTCCTCGGGAGGGGTGGCGAAGTGGACGCGTGCGATCCGACTCTCGACGTGTGCCATGTAGAAATGCCCGAGACGGCCGGAGTGGTTCCCGAGTCCGCCAGAGGCAAAGAGAAGGCGTGTCCCCTCGAGCCCTCCGCATGCCAGGACGTAGCGTGAGGCCGTGATCGTCATGCGGTGTCCGTCGAGGCTCTCCGCACGAAGATGTTGCACGCGTCGCTGTGTGGGATCACGGACGACCTCGGTGCAGGTCAGATTGGTCACGAGCGTCAGTCCTGGCGTGAGCTTCAGGGCGGAGTGATGCACACGACCGAAGTTGGTCGGCAGCGACCAACGCTCTAGGGAAGAGGCTCGCACCACCCCGTCCGGGAATCCGGGTACGAGCGAGCACTTGGCAAGGCCCGGCACGTCGCGTGCGTCGAACACGGCCTCGCCGCAAAGACACCAGTCGCATGCGCGCTGGAAGTAGGGCTCGAGCTCCTGGTAGGAAACCGGCCAGGTCGCCTCGCCGGCGATCTCGCGCGGCTCGAAGTCGATGGGATCGAACGGCACGCAGCGTCCACCCCAGAGGTTGGACGCGCCGCCGATCTGGCGGCTGGTGGCGAGCGACATCGAGACGTGTGTTGGATCCCTCCCTGCGAGATCCCCCAGCTGCTGGGTGCTTGGTTGCCGGGAGTCGCTGCCGCTCTCGATCAGCAGCACGCTGTGTCCGGATCTGGCCAGCTCCAGTGCTACGACGATGCCGGCGGGCCCGGCCCCGACCACCGCGACATCCGCCTCCAGGCATGAGTTCGACGGGAGCTCTGACGAGTCGATTCGCACCGTCGGCTGGCCTATGTCAGCTCGTCGCTCACGTGGCGTCTGAGCGCAGCAAGCGTTGGGTCGTTCGCGGGGTCGGGGGCGGATGCGATGGAGTCGAGCTCGCGCAGCCGCTCGGGCCGGGTGGTGCTGAAGAGCACCACTCCGTGTGGGTTGGCGTCCAGCGCGTCTCGCAGCAGCAGAGCGACGATGGCCTGTGGAGAGGAGCAGTCCACGTCTAGCGTCTGAGACCATTGTGAGCGGCGTTCGGGAGAGTCGCTGAGATGCTTGGAGATCCGATCGATGGCCGTGCTGAGGACGCCGAAGGTGATGAGCGGCTCCAGGTCGTCCGGGGGAAACGGATACTTCCGAGAGAGGATGTCATCGCGCGTCTGCAGGACCGCCGTCGCAGGCAGCGAGCGCTTGATCTGCGTGCAAGGATCTTGCTCTCCAGCCACGCCCCAGGCGCGCACGTGGCCAGCCTGACGCGCCTCTTCCAGGAAGGCGCAGATCCCCGGCAGATCGACACGGTCGCTGGGTGAGGGGTCGTGCACGAACAGTAGGTCCACATAGTCCGTGTTCAGCTCGCGAAGGCTCGTCTGCAGGCTGGCGCGTGCGCTGGCGACGTCGTAGTGGCGGGGATGGTGGACGACATCTGAGCGCCGCTTCAGGAGCGCTTTCAGCGCCGGGTTGCGTGCGAGCAACCAGCGAGCCGGGCGCTGCAGGCGGGCGAAACGACCGGCTATCGAGGCGGGACCGACGCCGAACTTCGTGGCGATCACGATGTTCTCGCGGTGTCCTTGTGCGAAGCGCCCCAGTTCGCGCTCGGCGGCTCCGAGGCCATACATGCGTGCGACGTCGAAGTGTGTGATGCCCCGCTCAAAGGCTTCGGCAAGCAGAATCTGACGCTTGCGCATCGAGGGCTCGCGCATCAGACCCGCGCAGCCGAAGCCGATCCGCGTACTCGTGACGGCCGGCGCGAGAGCGGTGCTCTTCATCTAGCTGGAAGCCTAGCGATTGTGCCCAAAGGAGAGCGGGTATTGGTTGGCAGACTTGATTGTTAATAACGCGCTAACGGCACCGTTTTTACACCGTATGGGGAATAATTTCCCGAGCCCCTCTGCTGCGGATTCTGTATGCTTTGAGTCGTGCGAGCTGCTGGGGTCAAGGAGGACGATCGACGACTGAAGGTCATTCACGTCGGTCCCCATCCGTTGACCGTTGGCGGCACCCAGTCGGTGATCCGCACGATCACCGACTTCGGCATCGGCGCGGATGAGATCTCGGTCAAGCCGACGTGGAACGAGCCACGTCTGCTCGCCAACTCGCAGCTGGTTCGTCGTGCAGCCGGGACAATCCTGCGTACTCACCCGGACACGATCGTCCATGTGCACATGTCGGCTGGCGGCGCGTATGTGCGCGATGGGCCGCTCATGGCACTTGCCCGTGGTCGAGGTCTGCGGGTTGCCGTGTCGATTCATGGCCATAACTTCCCCGAGTTTTGCGACGCTCATCCGAGGATCGTGAAGGCGGTCCTCTCGAAGGCGCACGGCATCCTGTGTCTGTCGGAGAGGGCGAAACGCGCCATCCAGGAACTCGGCATCACGGGGCATGTCAGAAGGCTCGCGAATCCTGTGGCCATCGACGAAGATGCTCCGCCCGTGTACGACACCAGGCCGGTCGCGCTCTTCGCCGGCGCGATAGGCAAGCGCAAGGGGGTCGATGTGCTCGTCGAGGCTTGGAGGATGCTGCTCGACAGAGGCACAGACGGACACTGCCGTCTCGTCGGCCCCATCGATGACTACAGGCCGGCCCCGCTGAGCCAGATGTCGATCGAGGACTCTGTCGATCCCCGGAGCATCAGGGCGTTGATCCACTCCGCGAGGGTTGTCGTGCTGCCGTCGAGAGCCGAGGGCATGCCGATGATCTTGACCGAGGCACTTGCAGCGGGCAGACCGTTCGTTGCGACGCCGGTGGGAGGCACGGACGAGTTGGCGCCGTGTGAGGGGATGCTCGTACCGGTGGACGACGCCGGTGCGCTCGCCGACGCGATCGAGCGCTTCCTGACCGACCCCGAGTCCGCCCAGCGTGTCGGAACCCGCTGCCAGCAGTTTTGCCGGGATACGAGGGCGCCCGAGGTGATCGACATCGAGCTGCGAAGCTTCTACCGAGAGCTGTGACGCTAAACGCACCACGTAGGGAACGTCTTCCCGGTGAGCGCGCGAAGCCGATCAACCTGGTCGCCGTCGGCAGCGGGGCGACGCGAGGCCCGCTCCCGTAGGCAGGCTCGTTAGCGCGTAAGTCTACGCTAGAGCACAGCGTTGGTCCCATATGGCGTGCGCCAAGCACCGAAACGCCCCGCGAGTCGCTCGTGCGCGTCTCGCGCTACTCGCGCAGCTACCCGCCTCTTTCCCCAGTGCCTGACCCGTGCTGTGATGATGTCTGACGGGTCTCGCTTGCATCGGATGCGCAACGCTCTCGCCGGATGGGCGGGTCTAATCATCTATCGCATGGCCGCAAGCATGCGACGGATCGTCGCGAGCACTGATGCTGACCCAGCACATATAGCCGTCATGTGCGACTCCTTCCTGCGGTACGGATCTTCCCAAGTCGTCGGCCTCCGAAAGGCTGGCTTGAATGTAACGCTGTATTACGTCGATCGCGTCGACGAATTCGCAGGCAGCGAGAACGAGCGTGCGCCATTTCTCGATCGCGCCCACGCGGCTGGTGTTGATCTCGTGCCGCTCCCGCGCCGACGTATGCGGTCACTACTAGCGCATGTGCTTTGGTTGCACCGCGACATCCGCCGCCGGAAGATCGCGATCGCAATAGTGCATTCCCATATAGACCCTCGCTATTCGACTCTCGGGCTCGCGGTCCCCGTCGCCCTCATTCTGCACGATCCGCAAACGCACACAGGCGACGAACAATCGACCTTTCCGCCACCGGTGCGTCTCGTGTCCCGCGTGGCGGAGCTTACGTCATCCTGCCTGATCGTTCACTCGGCGAGGCTGTTCGATCAGATCCGGCCACTGCTTCGGCGCCTGCCCACAGGAGTCGTTCCTCACGGTGCTGACATGTCGCCCATGCCAGCGCCCGTCCCACCCGGGCGTCAACTGCTCCTCTTTGGGCGACTGTTTGCGTATAAGGGTGTTGACACCGCGCTCGAGGCATTCGACATCCTGTCTAAGAGCATGGATGACGCTAAACTCATCGTGGCGGGACGCGGTCCATTCGCTGCAATCGCGCACGGTCGGCCAAAAGTGGAGGTGCGCGAGGAATATGTCTCAGACGCAGAGCTGGACATACTCCTCGAGAGCGTCAGACTGGTGCTTCTCCCCTATAAGGACGCGACGCAGAGCGGGGTGGGACTGCAAGCGCTAGCCCGTGGAGTACCGTGCATTGTCTCGCGCACCGGGGGTCTGCCTGACCTTGTGCCCGAGTCGTTGTCGAGCCTTATCGTGCCACCTGACGATCCTCAATGCCTCGGCGAAGCTATAGCGATGTACATCGACCATGACGAAAACGTCAGAAAAACGATCTACGACCACGCCACGACCGAGCTCGCCTGGCCAGTAGTGGCGCAGCGGCTCTGTTCTGAGCTGCAGCGCCTGGGAGTTCTTGAGAAGGCAACTCTGACACTCGCAGATAGACCGCGCGAGACGGCGAGCCAGTATCAGTCGGCAGAGGAACACGTTGGAAAGTCGCGACTTGATCGGGAAGCTAGTTATTCTTGATGTCTAACATTGGTTTCCTCATCATTGGTGCGCCAAAGGCGGGCACGACCTCCCTCTTCGAATATATGCGACACCATCCAGAAATACATATGCCTGCAAACAAGGAGGTCTACTTTTTCAATATGGATAGCACCTATCAGCGCGGATGGGATTGGTATCAGACAACGATGTTGCGAGACGCGCCTTTGGGGGCTGTATGTGGCGAGGCAACGACGGAGTATATGCGTGGAGCCCCGTGGAGGGATCTCACTAACGATAGACACGAAGGCGTGGCGGCTAGCGTCGATGACGGCGAGTCGCTAGAGGAGATCATACCGCGGCGCATCAAGCAGTTTCTTCCCGATGTAAAGCTCATTTGCGTGCTCCGAGATCCGGTGACACGCGCATACTCCCACCATCTTATGAGAAAGATGGAACGCACCGATCTCCGTTCCTTCGACGAGGCGATCGACCAATTGATGGAGCCGGTAGCAATGGAACACGCCAGGATCGAGCCTTCGAGAATCAATGGTTACATTGTGAATGGGGAGTACTCACGATTGCTCGCCGGGTTCCTGCGTGTATTTGCGCGTGAGCAGCTTATGGTGATCTTTTCTGATGAACTTGCACAACAGCCGGTTGAGACTCTTGATAAGGTCTTTGATTTTGTCGGTGTTTCGGCGGACTTTGTGCCCGAGAACGTGGGGTTCCACTACAGAGCTGCAGCGGCCAGGCAACGCATACCGGGCCTCAATTTGGTCACATGGCACATAAACCTCGCGCGTTTGCGCTGGGCTCGCACACTGTGGTTTGCGCTTCCCGAACATGCGCGACTGGAGATTTACCGACTTTTTGGAGTAGCTAGTTACCGTATCCACTTGTGGAACGCACGCCGCGGCATCGTAAGTGAACAGCTAACACCATCAGTGCGAAAAAGGCTGATTGCTCATTTTCGACGCGACAGCGAGGCGCTCGGCGATATGCTTGGCAGAGACATACCGTGGCTGGAGACTTGGACGAGTTCATAGTCGTGTCAGCGTATGGACACAAAACTGTCCAATCCATGGATCGCGAAACGCCGAAATGGGCTAGCCTTGCCGAGCATATGGACGGACTGGTTTCGGTAAGATGGCGTTCTGAGTGGATGCTGGCGGGGTGCGTTTCCCTCGCAGCGGTTGGACTAGGTGTTGTAGCCGCCCAGGCCCCACCAACCTATGTGTTGGTGCTGATCGGGCTGGTCGCAGCTATTGGGGTAGGCGTCTGGAATCAAGGTGCTCTAGCGGGGCTACTTGTGCTGCTGTTGCTCAACGGGCTGCCGTTCTTCAACGCACAGCCAGATACCCATGTCGGGGGTTCTGGCGTGATGATTGACCTGGGCTTTCCGGCCCTTGTGGTCCTTTCGGGCGGGTGTGCGCTGAGGAGCGTTCCAAACGCGGAGCAGCGGCGTCTCGTGCGCTGGGCCTCAACCTACGGCGCCATCTATCTCGGCTGGTGGTTTGTGAAGGTCGTTTGCGGAAGTCCGGGGGTTCCGCTGATTGCGGCAGCCGGATTTGCACGCGAATACATGTACTTCGCGATCCTCCTTCCGCTACTGATCCTTGCTCTATGTAGCCGCGAGCGCCTCACTGGTTTCGTTGCTGTTCTCGTGGTAGGCGTGGCGCTGTACGCAATCGGCCAGATGGCCACGCAGCTCGGCCATCTGCACCTCCCATGGCTAATTCATACCGTCGAGTCAAGTAGTTTTCAAGGAGTCACGCGACTCTACACGGCGATGAGAGAGCTAGTCATCGCCGCCTTTCCGCTGGCTCTCGCGGGAGCTTTGCTCGGTCGGCCTCGTTGGCGGATATGCGCTACGGCACTCACGATCCTGATGGGCATCGCCATCGTACTCTCGTTCCAACGCGCTGTTTATTTCAGCGACTCCGCGGCGCTGCTCATAATTTCGCTGGTATGGACGCTTGGGAAGGTGCGGGGTGCCAAACGCGTCCGACGCGCTCTATTCGTGGCCGCGTTCCTCACCACCATAGCGGTTATGTTTGCAGGCGAGTTGGCTCCCAATACCGAATCCTCTTCACCTGCCTCCGCGATTATCGCTCGGGTAGCCCTCGGCTTCACAGACCTTCAGAGCCAAGGCGGCACTTTTGGACTGCGCCTGCGGGAGGACCAGATCGAGCGAGCAGCCGTCAGCGGTAAATGGCTCACCGGTATCGGCTTTCTTAGCCCGCGGTATCACTATGTCAATGGTCTGAAAGAAGGCAATATCAAAGACATTGATCTCGGGTCAATTACGATCCTGGTGACGATGGGTGTCATAGGTTTGATATTGGCGTACACTCCCGTCGTAGCTGGCCTCATTTACATGTTGAAACGACGGAAGGGCTTTATCTCCTATGGCGCAGCGATATACCTTACGGCGGGAATCATCGGCTCGGTTACTCTGTCCACGTATGCGGACCAGGCCGGGCTGGTCGTCCTTGCCGCGGTCCTCGCGGTCTGTCTCAACGTCGCGGCACTTACGCCAAGCACCCGACTCGTCGACGGAGGGCCGTGAAGTGAGCCATCGGATTGCGAATGATCGGGTGCCCTGTTGTGGGATGCAGCTCGCAGTTGAGGAGATCGACTACCCCGAGCGACAGTGCGCGCGCCGCCGTCGCGGCCGACGGCCCTGTGCCGGACGCGCGGTGCGAGGAGAGCGATACCCCGAACATGTATGAGCAAAGGCGAGTCGACTCGAAGGAGAGTTCGTCCCCGCAGAGCGATATAGCCGCCGTCGCGACGTCGGCGCGACCCGCCATCAAACGGCTTCTCGTAAGTGCCTCCGGCACCGCGATCCTACAGGGAGCGTCAGGCGTGATGGCTTTTGTCCTGTCCGTGCTGCTGGCGCGCTTTCTGGGCAGCGTGGGCTATGGTCGTTACGCGCTTGCGTTCGCGTGGGCGAGCTTCCTACTGACCCCGGCGATCCTGGGCCTTAATACTTTCTTGGTGCGCGGTATCGCGGTCTACGAGGTACACGAACAGTGGTCGCTGATGAAGGGTCTGCTGTTTCGCGCTAACCAGCTGGTCCTGCTCACCGCGATGGCAATCGCCGTGTGCGGCATGATCGTTGCGGTCACATGGTTGTCGCCGTCGTTTCGTGGTCCGTGCTGTGTGGCCATGCTGCTCGTTCCCATAACCGCACTGACGTTGTTGCGCCAAGGAGCTATGCAGGCGTTTAATCGTGTCGTAAGTGGACAACTGCCGGAGTATCTGATCAGGCCGTTGCTGATTATCGGCGGTGTTCTGGCATTGCAGCTTGTGGGGAAGCTCATGGCCACGACCGCGCTCGTGGCAAATGTGACCGGCGTTGCGGTGGCTTTCATCGTTGGTGCTGTGCTGCTCAGGCGAGCGCTTCCGGCTGCTCTGCGCTCAGTCGATCCGGAGTTCGTCACGCGAGAGTGGCTGCGCGCCTCCCTGCCTATGATGTTGATCGCCGGAGTGTGGACAGCCAACAATTACGCCACGACGCTGCTGGTCGGAACGCTCGACGGGTCGCGTGCGGCGGGTGTGTACAGCGTTGTCCAGAAGGCGGCGGAAGTGATCATCCTGGTGCTTATCGCCACCAACATGCCGCTTGCGCCAGCGATCGCGCGTCTATATGCGCGCAAGGACCGGCAGGGTCTCGAGCGCACGAGTGAACATATGGCCCGTGTGACTCTGTTGGTATCAGCCCCTATTGCCGTGGCGTTTATGAGCTTCCCTCACATCTACCTCGGTCTCTTCGGCGCCAGCTTCCAGACTGGTGCTGCTGCGCTCACGATCATGGCGCTCGGTCAGCTCGTCAATGCGGTGGCGGGACCGGCAGGCAACGTGCTCCTGATGACGGGCCAGGAGCGTGTAGCGGTGCGTGGAGTAGCCGCCGGTCTGGTCGCCAATGTCGTGCTTGCCATTGTGCTAGTTCCCCCGCTGGGTATCACCGGTGGCGCGATCGCATTCGCCTCCAGTCTCGTGCTCTGGAATACGGCGCTTGTTGTGCTCGCTCGCCACCACGTCGACATCAACGTCACCGCCTTCCGCCGTCTGTCATTGCAGAGTCCGGCACGTTCAGGGTTGTAGCCGGTCTGGCTCGGCCCGTGGTGTTCGGGACCGTCGGGTGCTGCGGTGACCGACGCCTGGGCGCTCCGGAAGGGGTTGTCCTGCGACGCTGACACGCTCATGCCCGCGACGCTTCGAATCCGTATTAGCGTGCTCCAGTCGTGTCGACAGGCTCCGGAGCTACTAGACATCCCAGGTGGAGAACGCCTTACCAGTGAACTCACGCAGACGTGCGACATCAGGCCCGCATACCCGCCGGATATCTCGCCGCTGAGCCTCAGTCACAACGGGGGTATCAACCGCAGGCCACAGTGCTCGTTCGACGGCCTGCCGGAGTGGGCGTCGGACGCCGCTGGGGACGAACCTCAACGGCGAAGTTCCAGCGCGATCCCTGATCATGCCGACTCGCGGCGGAACACGACGCCGATCTCCGCGCTTTAGCTGCTCCGTGTCGAATGCCGGACTATAAAATCGATCGTCGACACGTAGAAATCGAAAAATTTCGCCGAGAGTAGTTAGTCGGTCATGCAACAAGTCCTCATTGTCGACGACAAGGATCTGGCTCGCGTCAAACACTTTGAGATAGCGTTGCAACTGCATCCAATACAGACAAGGAAATATATAGCGGTTATCCGCGTCGGATAGATCTCCTGCGTTATCCGCAAAGCTTCTACGTATGTCTTTGGTGGCCACGTTGTGGACAAAATGGGAGACTATTCGATCTGCCGGGTTCCTCACGACATATATCAACTTGGCGTCGGGCACCAAAGCCGCGATGCGCTCCGGCACTCCGCGAAGAAGAGGATACAAGGTGTACGCGGGAGAGGACTCGCCGCGGACGGGCGCGTCAGACCGAAAGAGTCTTACGTACTGTCGTAGACTAGCAACACGCGTGAAAGCGAGTCCTGGTGTCGGATCCAAAAAGAAGTTCGTCTCCTTGACATGGGACATATGAATCCCAGGCACGTGTTCGAGGTAGAAGTGGAGACTTGTCGTTCCAGCCTTGAGTGCACCGATCACGAAGAAGTTAGGTAGAGCGGTAGTGTCGTCTCCTGTCTGGTCTTTGTCGGTTGCCGATCGATGGGAGTGGCTGTCAAGCATCGCGAAGTTATATCGTGTCGGTGGCAACCGTCGCAGTATAGACATCAGGATCTCCGAACATACGTTCTGCGTGGCGCTCCATCACCGCGCCGTCTGACTGCGTGGCTGGCTGGACCACGCCGGGCATGTGGTCGGGTTCTGGGATGTCGAATCCGAGGAGAAGGTCGGACACCAGGCGGTCGCAGCGCTACCCGTGAGGATCACCGCGTGGCGGCGTCCGTATCCGCCGGCGCAGCCCCGCGATGACCGCGGCCATCTTGACGAAGTTTGGTCGTGCGCCCATGTAGGCGATCAGCGTGGCGGTTGGCAGAGTGGTGGCGGCTGTGCGTTGCGCTTTACAAGATGGTATCCGGCAACGCCAAGACCGTGCGGCTCTTGCGCGAGGCGGGTACAGCCAGTAGGTCCCGTCGCGCGAGCGACTATCCGCCGCGCAAGTTTTGGACACGCGGCTGCGTTCTTGGACGTGTCGTTCTTGGACGTGTGCTACGGATCGGGCAGGTGAATGGACGCTGAGCGGATGAACCTAAGCTTCGAGCAGGTGATGGGCGTCCTGCGCCGGCACGCGCGGTGGATCGCACTGTGCTTGGTACTGGTCGCCGCGGCAGCCTACGGCTTCTCGAAGCACCAGACCAAGAAGTACACGGCGACGGCCTCGCTGGTCTTCAACAACAACGAGCAGGCCCAGCAGCTCGTCGGGCTCCCGCTCGGGAGCAGCAGCGATCCACAGGTTCAACAGAGCACGAACCTCAAGCTCGTCGAGCTCGGTGACACGGGGACCAAGACCGCGAGCCTGCTTGGTCAGGGCTTGACTAAGGAAAAGGTCAACGCGGATCTCAGCATCAGCGCACAGGGGGAATCGAACGTCGTCAATGTCGCGGCCACGACGACATCCCCCGCGCTCGCGGCCGACATCGCGAACACCTACACAGAGCAGTTCGTCAACGAGCAGCAGAACAGCAACCACGCCTACTACGCCTCGGCGCTGAGGCTCGTCAGCAGGCAGCTCGCCGCTATGTCTGTGAAGGAACGCGCCAGCACCGCGGGACTCGCACTCCAGGATCGCGCCCAGTCGCTCGGCGTGCTCGCCGAACTGCGCAACGGCAACGTCCAGATCGCACAGGCCGCGTCCGTGCCGACCTCGCCGTCCTCGCCGAAGGTCTCTCGCAACACCATCCTCGGAGCTCTGCTCGGTCTGCTGCTGGGCTTGGGCATCGCGTTCTTGCTCGAGCGCCTGGACCGCCGCATCAGGGAGCCGAAGGACCTGGAGGCGATCTACGAACTGCCGCTGCTCGGCGTCGTCCCCGAGAGCGCCGCGCTCTCCTCGCGACGCGGCAAGGGCGGTCCGAGTGCCCTCCCCGCCGGCGAGGCGGAGGCGTTCCACCTGATCCGAGCGCACCTGCGCTACTTCAACGTCGATCGCCAGCTGCACACGCTGCTCGTCGCCTCCGCGGCGCCCGGCGACGGCAAGACCACCGTCGCGCGCCATCTCGCCGGGGCGGCCGCCGCGATGGGCTCGCGTGTGCTCCTGCTGGAGGCCGATCTGCGACGTCCGACGCTCGCCCAGCAGTTCGACGTTCCCGCCGGTCGCGGCCTCTCCGACGTGCTCATCGGCGCCGTCACGCTCGACGAGGCCGTCCAGTCGATCGAGCTCGGCGAGCCGTCCGGCGCCCGGTCCATCGCGCGGACGCTCGACGTGCTTGCCGCCGGCGTCGCCCTGCCCCCCAACCCCGGCGAGCTGATCGAGAGCCACGCGATGGAGTCGCTGCTCGATCGCGCCAGGTCCACGTACGACCTCGTCGTCATCGACACGCCGCCGCTGACCGCCGTCTCCGACGCCTTCCCGCTGCTGCGGAAGGTCGACGGGGTGATCATCGTCGGGCGCGTCGGGCGCAACCGCCGCGACGTCGCCGAACGGCTGCACGACACCCTCAGGGGCGCCGGCGCGCCGCTGCTCGGCGTGATCGCCAACGGCCTCAAGGCCGGCCGGCTCGGCGGCTCCTACGGGTACGCCTACGACTACGCCGCCGCCGGCGCCGCGCCGCGGGCGTCTGCGCTCTTGCCCTCGTCCAACGGCGCCGTGCCCGTCGAGCAGCCCGTCGCCGGCGCTGAGCGCTGAGCGTGCGGCGGCAACGCGTGGCGCGTCTCGCGCGTGCACGGCGGACGCCCGGCTCTCCTCGTAGTGCTGGTTCGCGCCAATCGACGCGGTGATCCCGAACGTCGGCCAGCCGCACGTCGCGTTTCAGCGCGACCGCCAGCAGCGATCGCTCGGATGGTCGTAGTGCTAGACCCTTTTGCTGGGCGAGGACGTTCTTATCAGCGGGCCGCCGTGCAAGCCTTTTCGCGCTTGCGCTGGGGCCGCTACCTTTGCCCGACCTACGCGGCTCGTTTGCTTGAAGGCTCCTGCCGGTGGCCCTATGATGGTGTTCGTCTCAAGACGGCACTCACCTTGCCAAGGGGAGGAAGTCTCCACGAGTTCGCAAAGCGTCGGACTTCTGGCTTGAGAGCAGTTCTGCGGGCGTAGCTGGAAACGGCTAGGTCTCGAGTGAGGCCGCACGACCAGGCAGAGCAGGCACAACGCCCCGCCCTGCCGGGAGTGTGCTCGCCGACTGGATTGCCGTATCGCATTGCGCATCCAAGACGCACGACAAGGCTTCGCAGGGGGAGCCGTGGCGTGCGCCGAGGAGCGCTGTGTCCGGCAAGCCCAAGAGAACGAAGAAGGAGCTTCAGCGCAAGTCCGAAGAACTGGCGCTGGTTGAACGTAGGGTCCTGCTGGGCTTGACCGTCATGCTCGTACTCGTGAGCGCGGTCAGCCCGTTTCTCGGCGCCCGTTGGATGGTGCCAGCAGGCTCAGGTGTAGCCGCCGGCCTGTCAGCGCTTGGCGGGCGCCTGCGTAGATGACGCGCTCACTGCTCACGCCGCGAGTGCTTCTGGCCGGTCAGGCGGCGGACGATTTTGAGGGCTCCGTGCCGACTTCTCAGAGCGCTGCGCTTCCTCGGGCGACTGCCGCGCCATCGGCCAAGTATTGGGCGTCCGAACCGTCTTGTAGCTTGCTTGGAGCTATGACGATGATGCCCCTCCTATCCCCGCTCGGCGTCCTATGGGCGTCGGAGAATGACGGGGACGTGTCGCCGGATGGCGGTCATGATGCACAGAGAGGCGGCCAAGAGGCCGGCAGCAGACGGAAGTGCGAGAACGTCTGTGGAGAGGGGCGAAGTCTGGACGTGCTGCTCTAAGCGAGCGCGCGGCCTTCCGTAGCAAGGTATGGAGAACACGCAAGGAAGGGAGTTATATGAGCATAGGCAGCACTCGGGTTTAGGTTGAGAGTTATGGCTTCCATCGTCGCCTCGGGCGCGATGGCAGTCGGTCCTCTACTGGTTGTCTTTCTCGTCTTTCTCGCGGTCGCTCGCGGGGTGCGAGAGGACGAGGACAGCGAGATAGAGGTCAAGCTCCTTCCCCCGACTATCCGTCGTAAGGTAAAGCGCCCTGACCGTCGCTCCCCCAAGACGGATGCCGTCCAAAAACGTGATTGATTTGGTATCAGTGATACGGGTTTCGGAGCGAACGATTCGCCCTCCCGCCCCGTCTCCTTAGCGACGCGAGCAAACTACGAGACGGGCGACTGAATGGTTTAGACATTTGGTAGGACGGCTCACAAACAAAACGGTCATCAGGCAAGGGCGGGTACTCAACGGAGGCTCGCCCTTCGCCATTCAAGGTTGTGCGGATGCTCGGCGTTCGTCCCTCGCTTTGGCGCCAGCACTAGCACTCAGCGCGTCGGCGAGGACCGTCGTGCCGGCGACGGCGGCCAGGATGGCGGCTCTCAGCCACGGATCGCCGGGCAGGCAACGCGCGTCGCGGCGATCGTGCTCGTCCCGTCGGCGAAGGACAGCGTCGCCGCGAACGGGAACCCGCCGTGCGGGCAGCGACTGGGCAGGAGGATCCCCCGGGGGCGGTAGGGGACGAGCTTGCCGTGAACGTGTTCGTAGTAGGTCAGGCCGCGTGGCCCGAAGCGTGCGTTCAGGCGCACGACGGCGACGTCGGGAGCTCCTTCGAGGCTCGGGATGAGGGGCACGTCGATGTGGATGCGTTCGAAGGGCGCGGGGGCTGGCAGCAGAAGCGCGCGGAGCACGAACTGTGCGCTGACGGGAGTCCTGGCTTCGAGGTCGAACAGCATCGCGATGTGTCCTTCTCCCGCGGCGCGAAAGATCGAGACCCCGGCGCTCTCGTGGACGATTTCCGGCCCGATCTGGATCTCCGCGAGGGCGCTGCCCTGGCCCATGTAGGACTCGGCGGAGCAGGCGGTCTCACCGAGCTCTTCCAGGCGCCCTTGGGGGCAGGTGGCGATGCCAAGGCCGCTCACGTCGAGGCCGAGGTCGCTCGGGTAGCGCACGTCCAGACCGACCAGCGGCGCCGGCACCTGGCCTGCGGGCGCGAGTATGTCGAGGTTGAAGTCCAGGTTGGTGCTCTGTCCGAGCGCGTAGGGCGCGAACCTCACGTGCAGGCGCGCCGACTGTGCCGCGTGTGCGCTGCCGGACGACAGCGCGAAGGCCGCGAGCAGCACGAGGAGATCGCGAGCTCGGCGCACGGCTCGTCGTGCTCGGCCGGACGAGCCGCTCAGTAGGTGAGCTTTCCGCCGGTGGCCTGGATTTCCACCGAGTCCGTCCGGCGGTCGAACACGCCGTAGAGGCCGGAGCGTCCGCTGATGTGCGCGTAGCGCCCGCTGCCGCCGCTGGCCACGAACCAGCCGCTGAAGCTCTGGTAGCGCCCCGAGCCGGACGGCTTGGCTTGTCCGTGACCCGAGATCGACCCTGCGGAGGTGTGGATCGTGAAGCTGGCCGTGAAGACCGCGCCGGTGTGCAGCTCGGCTCGCGCCGAGCCGACGAGGGCGCCGGTGACCGGCCCTTCCTCCATCAGCTCCGAACCTTCTACCCTCACGAGATGCAGGTGCGCCGTGGCGGTGCCCTCGAGGACGCGTGCGGCATGCGCGCCGTGAACCTCGGCCGCGGCGTACGAGCCGGCGCCGCTCGCGAGAAGCGCGCCGGCCGCCAGGAGCGTCGCCAGCGTCGCGAGGCGCCGGCCGCGTCCGGCACCGGAAGGGCTTGTCAATATTGAGAATGATTCGTTCATGGCGTCCCTCCCCGTCAGTGAGCGATAGCTCGAACAGATTCTACTGGTGGTTACATCGGATTGACAGCCCCGTGTGAGCGTGCGCTTCGGCGGTGGGCTGCAGTTGCCGGGAGTAGTCGGCGATCAGCGACTGCTTTCGCCAGGACGGGATCGTGGCCCGGCCCGCCTTTCGCCCGAAGCCGTCACGTTCGATCTGGCGCAGGATCTCCCTGTAGAGCGCCGTCGAGATCGCCATCGCGTCGCGGCCGTCGACGAGCAGCGGTATGGCTCCCAGGCCCTCCTCGTAGAGCGCGTCCGCACGCGCGATCTGGTCTCGCAGCAGCGCTTCGCGCGCGCCCGGCGTGGGGAAGCCGAACCGCTCGATCGTCGTGCGCGCTATGTACAGGCGGCCGCTGGCGAGGTCCTCGTCGATGTCGCGCAGGATGTTCGTCCGCTGCATCGCCCTGCCGAGCATCGCCATCTTCTCGTCGCCGTCGGGGTGGGTGCTGCCGAGGAGCCCGGCGAGCATCACGCCGACCGTCCCGGCGACGCGCTGGCAGTAGCTTTCGAGGTCGGCTTCGGTCTCGATCGTGGTGCCGGTCAGGTCGTGGCGCATGCCGGCGCAGAAGTCGATCAGCGCCTCGCGCGAGACGGGATAGCGTTGGGCGAGCTCTGTGAGGGTGTGCGTCTCGGCTGTGTCCGGCCGTTGGCCGTGCGCCCAGCGTTCGATCGCGTCGACCCGTCGTTCGGCCAGGGGGTCGGTCTCGTCGACGAGGTCGTCGATGGTGCGCAGCAGGTGGTAGAGGCGCCGGGCGTCCCTGCGCAGGTTCGCGGGTAGAAGCAGGAGGCCGGCGCTGAAGGTGCTCGAGGCCAGCACGGACGCGGGGTCGCGATGCTCTCTTGCCGGCGCGCCGGTGGCTGGCGCTGTTCGGATGGAAAGTGGTCGTGTCATCGCGGTGACGCTACCCGCCGCTGGGCAGGGCAGACAGCGGCGGCTGGACGTTCCTCACTCGGTCGAGAAGGCCGCGCGCGGCTGGCCGCCGGCGGTCTGGGCGACCGCGATCATCGTCGCCAGGAGGGAGATCGCGGCGGCGATCGCGAGCGTTCGCAGGCCGAGCTGCCAAGCGGGCGCGTAGTGAACCGAGGCGCCGGTGGTCTGATGGAGCCAGCCGTCGATCAGGTACTGCCCGACGAGGCCGGCGGCGACGCCGATCACGCATCCGCTGAGCAGCACGGAGCCGGTCTCGTAGCTGACGAGCCTCGCGAACTGGCCGGTGCTCATGCCGATCGACATCAGCGAGTCGAGCCTCCCGCGTCGCTGCCAGATCGCGGCGATCATCAACGCGATGACGGACGCGACGGCGGCGACGAGGACGACGATGGTGGTGTCGTTGAGCCTGGAGAGTGTGCTGCCGAGCACGGCGCTGACTTCCGATCGCCGTTCGCCGTCGGTCTTGACCGCCAGCGCAGAGCCGGTGGGGAGCGCCTCCTCGACGGCGCGCCTTCCTTCTTCGATCGGGATGCCGGGCCTCAGCGTGACGGCGAGCTCGCTGGCGCTCGTGCTGCGCCACAGCCGCGCGTGGTCGGCGCCGTTCATGACGATCGCGCCCGGCAGCCAGCCGTAGTTGGCGATGATCGCCGCGATTCGCAGGCCCGCGTAGCCCGCGGGGGTGGGCAGCGTGAGGCGCTGGCCGAGGCGCGCGTGGGCTTCGCTTGCGATCGCCTGGCTGACGGCCACCCAGCCGCCTTCGCGCAGGCGCCTATCGGCCGTGCTCAGCGACCCTCGCACGAGTTGGCTGGGGGCTATCTGCCCCGACAGCTGCGGTGGGGGGGCGAGCACCCACACTCGCCGGCCACGCAGGTCGAGGAAGGAGTCTCGCCACGGCAGCACCGAGCTGACGATGCTCAGTCGCGCCAGGCGCTGCTCGGTCTCGGCGTAGGCGAACGGCTGGGTGGTGTAGACGTTCTCCGCCCCGCCGGGCTTCACCCAGAGGCTGGCGCTCGACAGCAGGTCCGTGGCGCCCGTGCGCGCGGCTGCTTTCACGTTCGCGACCGACCCGCCGATCAGGACCATCAGGAACGCGGTCACCGTTCCCGTGGCCAGCAGCGCGACCGAGCGCGTTGGCGAGGTGCGAAGTTCGGCCACGGAAAGGCGTGCGGAGGGGTCGTCGGAGCGCCTTGCCGCCGCGTACGCGAGCTTGAGCAGGTAGCGAAGGATCAGAGGTAGGCAGATGACGAGCCCGGTCGCCAGTCCGATCAAGGCGAAGACGGTCGTCGCCGGTTCCACCGCCGAGACTGCCACCGAGACACAGACGAGCAGTGCGCCGCAGGCGAAAGCGAGCGCGTCGGAGAGACGCAGCTTGCCTGCGAAGGAGAGTGTGCGCCCCACCGCTTCCGGCTCGGCCACCGCGCTGCTGCGCAGTATCACCAGCGCCGGCAGGCTCGCCGCGACGAAGGCCGCGACCATGCCGCCCGCGAGCGCGAGCAGCACCGTCTGCGGGTCCACGACACGCTGACCGCCGACGGCGAACGCAGCCGCTATGTATCCGGGCACGGCCCGATAGGCGATCAGCGAGATGACGTCGCCGGCAAGCAGCCCGAGCACGGAGCCCGCCAGGCCGAGGAGGAGAGCGTCGAAGGCGAGCGAGGCGACGATCATCGAATCGGGCGTGCCGATCTCGATCAGCTGGATCATGAAGCGCCGGCGCTCGTCGCTCGCCAGCAGCAGCGCGTTGTAGGCGATGATGATCCCCGCGACGAGGCTGATGGCGCTGAACAGCAGCGTTATCTGCGATTCCGGTCCCGCGGCGTTGCCGAGGAGCTTCGCTTCGGTATCGATCGGTCGCACGTTCAGGGTCGCGCCGAAGCGGGAGGCAAGGGCGCGACGCAGCGCATCTTCGCGTCCGCGTCGAGGCTCGATCAGGATTCGTGTGACGCGACCCGGAAGTCCGGCGAGCGTTTGCACGATCGGCAGCGAGGAGGCGGCGATCGGGCTTTCCGCGGCTGCGCCGAGCTGACTGCTGGGGACGGTGTCGTCGAGCGCGAGATGTGCGGTGTGCGCGCCGACCAGGACCGTGACGTCTCGGCCGGGTCTCGCGCCGATCGCCCGGGCGGTCGGTTCGGTCAGCACGAGCAGACCTCGGTGCGAGGCTTCCCCGGCGCGCTGGAAGGCCAGCGAGAGCCTGCCGCCGAGCGCGTCGACCTGTTCGGTGGCTCCGACCAGCGTCAGAGCCCTTCGCCCCTTTGGCCCGACCGCGACGATCGGCTGCTCGACGATCGGCGCGGCCGCTCTCACATCGTGTATCTGTTCGACTTCTTCGACGATGTTCTGTCCGAGTCCTTCGGGGCTGCGCGCGGCCAGTTCGAGCGTGGCGCGACCCGCGACCCCCCGCGAGATTTCTTCGAAGGAGCCCGTGACGCTGTGGTGGGCGACCTGCACGGTGAACAGCAGCGCGACGCCGGCCGCCACGCCGCAGATCGCCATCAGCTCGCGCAGCGGCTGGACGCGCAGGTGACGCCTGTAGAACAGCAGCAGGGTCCGCAGATAGCCGATCATTCGCTGATCGCCGGCTGCGCTTCGAGGCTGGGCTCCGTGAGCCTGCCATCGCGCATCCCGACCACGCGGTCGGCATAGCGCGCCAGTCGAGCGTCGTGCGTCACGAGGATCGCGGCCGCGCCACGCTCTCGAGGCAAGCCGCTCAGCAGGCCGAGCACGGCGTCCGAGTTCTCGCTGTCGAGGTTGCCCGTCGGCTCGTCCGCCAGGATCAGCTTCGGCTCGCCGACGAGCGCTCGCGCGATCGCGACACGCTGCTGCTCACCGCCGGAGAGCTGGGCCGACAGGCGTCCCGCGCGACCCTTCAGCCCGACGTCGTCGAGGGCCGCGAGGGCTCGGCGGTGCGCCTCGCGATGGTGCACGCCGCGCAGCAGCAGCGGGACGGCCACGTTCTCCTCGGCGGATAGGCCCGCCGTCAGGTTGAAGCTCTGGAAGATGAAGCCCAGCTGGGTGCGGCGGTAGGCGAGCACCTCGCGCTTGCTCAGCGCGCCGAGATCGCGGCCCTCGAATCGCACGCTGCCGGAGTCCGCTCGCAGCAGGCCGGCCGCCAGCAGCAGCAGCGTCGTCTTGCCGGAGCCGCTCGGGCCGAAGACCGCCACGAACTCGCGTGCGCCGACGCCGATGCTGAGGTCGTCGACGGCGTGAACGACCTCGCCGGGACTCTCGTAGTACTTGCGGACGTGCTCCAGCTCAAGCATCGGCCGCGGCTCGGGGCGACCGCCGCGGGAACTGGTAGACCCGGCCCCGCTCACTCGTTGGCTCTGGGTTGACCAGCTTGCCGTCGCACAGATAGAGGATCGGCTTGGCGCCGATCAGCGCTCCCGCGTTGCTGTCGGTGATCAGCACGGCGACCTTCGCCTCCCGCGCGAGCGAAGAGAGAAGCAGCATGATCGCCTCCTGCTCGACGAGCGAGAGAGTGGACGCCGGACCGTCGGCCAGCAGCAGCCGCGGTTCCGTGATCAGGGCGCGGGCGATCGAGACGCGCTGGCGCTCTCCGCCGGAGAGCTCGTGAAGGTCCATGTCCGCGCACTGCTCCACCTCGCACGCGAGCAGAACCTCGCGTGCCTGTCGCTCGGCGACACGATGGTCGCGGCGATCGACGAGCAGCGGAACCGCCACGTGGTCGAGCACGCTGAGCCCGTTGCTCGTGGACTCGGCAGCCCAGACGCAGGCGATCTCGCGGCGACGGAAGCGCATCCGCTCCGCGCTCGACATCCGGTCGACGCGCTCTCCGTTGTAGGAGACGCTCCCGCTGTCCGGCTTCTGCAGGCCTGCGGCTATCCGCAAGAGCGTCGTCTTGCCGGAGCCGCTCGGGCCGAAGATGCCCGCTATCTGACCCCGGTCGACCTCGAGCGAGACGTCATCCAGCGCGACCCTGTCGCCGCCCGGGCGCCGGTAGCGCTTGCTCACCCGCTCAAGACGGAGCATCGCGCTGACCCTCCAGCTCCGCATCGGGCGCGAGTTGCAGGTGTCTCGCGGCCATCCTGTCGAACAGCCGTTCCCGAGCGTCCCGGCGATCCTCTGCGCTGAGGGCGGCCGGGCGATCGCGCGCCCCCGGCCAGATCGCGTCGCGGCTGAGCAGCCAGGAGACGACCTCGTGGGCGTGTCTGGCCCAGCCGAGCTCCCCTTCCAGCTGGAACATGTCGCCTCGCAGGCCGAGCCTGAGCAGCACGTGATCGGCGCGCAGCTGCGGTCCCTCCGGCACCTCCTCGCGCTGGCGGGCGACCTCCTTCAGGCGCGCCGCGCAGTCCAGCTCGTAGGCTTCGATCTGCTCGAGGGCCGCCTTCAGACGCTCGGGGCCGGCGAGCGTCAGCTTGACCAGCAGCGGCCGGCGCGAGAGCGTGGCGCCCGCTCCCAGCTCCTCGAACCACCAGCGCTCGAACTCCTCGCTCCCGTTCTCGGTGATCGCGAAGATGTGCCGATCCTTGCGCCGCTCGGGCACGCTCTCGACCCGCTCGATCAGCCCTTCGCCCTCCAGTTTGCGGATCGTCTGCGACAGGTGACCGGGGTTGATCGCCCACGTCGGCCCCAGGCGCTCCTGCAGGCGGTTGGCGAGCTCGTACTGGTAGGCCGGCCTGTCGAGCAGCAGCCCGAGCACCGCGTGCTTCGCCGACATTCAGCTTCCCTCTATGTGGTGGACCCTGATCACCCGATCTCCGTATGCAGGAGAATTTCGTGTCGCTGAACCCTACACCACGACTAATACGCGTACTTCCACGTGCACAAACACTTTCTTAAAAGTATCTCACGAGGGACTCTCGGTTCTGTGGCCGATGCATACGAGACTCTGAAAAACGTTTCTTACGTTTGAAAACACTTTTGTAGAGCCAAATCTCCGCACTCACAGGATTCGGACAGAACGATTCCTCCTGTTTAATCAAGGCTCGCAAATGCGTTCTTAAAAGCATTGACCGCACGGCCAACCCAGCGCATCGTGTGTCCGGGTGATCAGACGTGCGCACAGCGACGCCTCCGCGAGCGTTCGATCCGAGCCCGTCCGGGGGTCGCCGGGGAGGGTGTGCATCGAGCTCTCCCAGCGGCAGGTCGACGGCGTGGTGCACGCTGCGGCGGATGGCGGCTGCCTGTCGCTCGTGCTGAGCGGTCTCGCCGAGAGGGGGCAGGCGTTTGTGGATCGGTTGGCCGATCTGGACGATCGGCGTCTGTCGCGCTCGTTGCTGATGGGGCTCGTGATGTTGGCGTCGATGCCGGATGACGGCTCGGATGTGGGTGTCGCCGAGCTCGCGCGGCTGGTGGGGATGAACACGAGCACCGCGCATCGTTATCTGACGACGCTCTTGGAGGTCGGGCTGGTGGAGCGCGACGCCGAGACGCGCCGCTACAGGATCGCCGGGTGAGACGCCGCGCCGATCGTAGGCGTGTCATGCCGGCGCGGCTGTGCGGGTCGGATGGGGGTGCCCGTGTCGGGGTTTGACGGTGGTGTGACGGTGCGGTTGACGGCTGGCCAGGTGCGTGAGTTGGTGCGGGACGTCTCGGGTGCCGGTGGCCTGGCGCGGGTGCTGTTGGGGGTGGGGGAGCTGGAGTGGGTGCGCGGCGTGGTCGAGCCGATGCTGGAGGACCCGGGTTGCTCGCGGGGGCTGCTTCGCGCGTTGCTGGTGCTCGTTGCGTTCCCGGCCGACGGCGGCGAGCGTGAGCTGACGGAGGTGGCCGAGGAGCTGGGTCTCTCACCGGCGACGACGCACCGCTATGTCTACTCGTGGTCGGGCGTCGGGCTGCTGGTGCAGGACCCGCGCTCGCGGCGCTACCGCCGGGTCCTCGCCGAGCGAGCGTGGCTGACGACGGAGGACGGGCATGCGGGCTGAGCGGTCGCGTCGCCCGCTCGAGAGGCGCGGCGCATGTGGCCCGGTCCGCCGGCGGAGACCTTTGGCATCGCGTGAGACACCGACCGCGGAAGCTCAGCGTGTCCGGTGTGGCGATGCCTGAGCCAGTGACCGGCGGCAGCCGGTCTTTTCTCACTTTCACCGGCTGCCGCCATCACTGCGCGACACCCTCGCTCAGACGTTAGCCGAGCCCCGGCCGGCCCCGCTCCAGGGCGGCCGGCGCCGCGCCGAACACGTGGTGTGATCGAAAGACGCTCTCCCGCCGAGGCCGACTGCCACTCAGATGCCCCGCGCCACCAGGACGCCGGACGCGCTCGCGGAGCGCTCCGCAAGGCCCTGCTCGGCGCCCTCGCCGGCCTCACGCTGCTCGGGGCGGGCCTCGCGACGATGGCCGCCGACCCCGGCGCCTCCGGCAACGCACGCCCTGTCGCCCGCACGGCATCCTTCCCAGCGGTTCCGGGGCGCGCGCCGCGAAGCATCGGCGGGGCACCCGCGATTCTCATCCGGGGAGCTCACGCCGGCGGGCGACCGACTCGCCGGCACCGCAGGCGGGCCGCCCCCGTCATCACCACCCAGCCTCGCAGCCAGTCCATCGTCGCCGGGCTCCTCGTCAGCTTCACCGCGACCGCGGCGGGCACGCCCGCGCCAAGGGCGCGGTGGCAGCGCTCGGCAGACCACGGCCGGACTTGGAGGAACATCGCCGGGGCGCGCGGGGTGAGCTACTCCTTCACCGCGAGCTCCGCCGAGAACGGCTACGAGTACCGCGTGCTGTTCAAGAGCTCAGCCGGTCACACCAAGACGAACGCCGCCACCCTAACGGTCACCGCGCCGGCGAGCGGCGCCGGCACGCCATCGAGCGGCGGGTCGCCAGAAAGCGCTGGCGCCACAGCGAGCGGTGGCTCACCGAGCGCCGTCGCGCCACAGATCACAGCCCAGCCGGCGAGCGACAGCGTGCAGAGCGGCACGTCCGCCACGTTCACGGCCGGCGCATCGGGCAGCCCGACGCCGAGCGTGCAGTGGGAAGTCTCGAGCGACGGCGGCGGCTCCTGGAGCGAGATCGCCGGCGCGAGCTCCACCAGCTACTCGTTCACCACGAGCTCCCCTCAGAGCGGTTACCAGTACCGCGCGGTGTTCACGAACTCGGCCGGTAGCGCCACCACGAACGCCGCAACACTAACTGTCACCGCGCCGCCGGGCGGCGACGCGCCGCAGGTCACGACCCAGCCGGCCGGCCAGACGGTGGGACCCGGCGACTACGCGACGTTCACGGCCGCCGCGTCGGGCAGCCCGACGCCGAGCGTGCAGTGGGAAGTCTCCAGCAACGGCGGCGGCTCCTGGAGCGCGATCGGCGGCGCGAGCTCCACCAGCTATCTCTTCAAAGTGAGCTCCGCCGACACCGGCTACGAGTACCGCGCGGCGTTCACCAACGAAGCCGGCAGCGCCACCACGAACGCCGCAACGCTGGTAGTCGCGGAAGAATCGGGCAACTGGTCGGGCTACGTCGCCCTCGGCGGCACGTTCGGCGCCGTCAGCGGCAGTTGGGACGTGCCGAGCGTCGCCTGCCCCGCAGGCACCACCACCTACTCCTCGCAGTGGATCGGCATCGACGGCTACCAGAGCGACACCGTCGAGCAGGACGGGACGCTCTCGGCGTGCATCTCGGGCACGCCCCACTACGGCGTCTGGTATGAGATGTACGGCGACGAAGCCGTCGACGAAGGCGCCGAAGTGCCGCTGCCGAGCTCGAGCTACCCCGTGTCCGCGGGCGATGCCATGACCGCATCGGTCAGCATCGTCGGCTCGACCTGGACGCTCGCGATCGCCGACACCACCGCGGGGTGGAGCTACAGCGTCGAAATCGCCTCGCCCTCGCCCGCCCCCAATCGGTCCTCGGCGGAGTGGATCCTCGAGCGGCCCGAGGTCGGCTCGTCGCTGGCCGCGCTCTCCGACTTCGCCAGCGCGAGCTTCACCGGCGCGAACGCCAGCGACAAAGCCACCAGCGGACCGATCTCGGCGTTCTCCTACCGGCCGCTCGAGATGGACGAATCGACGCTGCTGGCGGCGCCCGGGGCGCTCGACCCGAGCGGGGAAGGCTTCGCCGACACCTGGTACGCCAGCGGCTGAGCGCGACTCGTAGGGGGAGGCGGCTCCCATCCCCGACGCACCGGAAACGTTCTCCAGTGGGCGCCTATCGCATCGCCGGAACGGCCGGGGACTCGCGGCGCTCAACCTGCTCACGGACCCCTGCCACCAGCCGACCCTCTGGAAGATGGCGGACATCGGCCGCGAGATCGAATACGACGACCCCAACGCGGTCGTCCGGCCGCTCGTCAACGCAGGGCTCCTGTACCGCACGGGCGACGGGCTCCTGTTCGCCATGCCGGCCGCGTTCCACCTGACCTCGCTGGTCGGCGACGCCATCTGAGACGCGCTCCCCGCCTCAGACTCGCGTGAGCGAGAACTGCTTCCTGCGCTCCATGATGTGCACGTCGAAGTGGTGCATTAGGTCCCCGCGCCCCCATAGCGCAATCTGGCACCCCTGCACAAACGAGGGCGTGATCTCGAAGACACATTCGGGGATCTCGGGCACGATCGCAGTAGACGGGCGCGTCGCTCGCCACATCGTCACGCTACCCCCTACCTGAGTGCCCTGCTGGGCGACAATATCCGCCGCGGTGTAGCCCATGAGCGGCGCGTATCCAGCCGGTAGGACCGTCCCATCTGCTCCAGAGTCGATCAGTCCGGGGATCGGGCCCCGTTTGGCGCCATCGGGCCCGGTCACGTGCAGGATGAGGTACGGTCGCGCAGCGCCGAGGCCGAGGTCACGGTACGCGACAACGATGTCTGGCGCCATTAGCCGCGCGCCGGCCTCTCTACATCACGAAGGCAGCGGCGCCCGCGTCCGGCACGGGCATCAGGAAGTCGTCGTCTTTGACCTCCGGCTTGTCGCGCAGTTGCACCGAGTCGAGAGCGCTCGCGATGACCTTGCCGTCCCGGATGGCGACCCAGCTCCCGGCGTACTTCGTCAGATCCTCAAGAACCTCTGGACCCTGATGGACCACTACCATTCAAGCCTCCGATGTCGTGTGCTCAGCCCCGGGGCGCATCGGGTGGACGGCTTGCGAAGGCTCCATCTCGCGTCTGCTCCTGGACGTTTAGCCTACCGACATTTCAGTTTGACGCAAGGCGAAGACAGACGGCGGCGGGAAACACGTCCGTGTTTCGCCGCCGAGGCTGCTTTTCCTCTTCTGCGCTGCCAACGCGCACGCCAACTGCGTGAGGATCGTCAGGTCGGCGTGTAGCCGCACTCGCTCGATCCGACGCTCGCGCAGCGGCGTGAGGCTCCAGTCGTTCTTGAGCCTCCCGAACGTCCGGTCTAGAGTGGAGGAACCGTGGCAACCGTCGAGCAGGCGATCCATGAGAACGACGTCGTCGAGCTGCTGCACCCGACCGGTGGTTGGGCCGCTGGAACCAGAGGCACCGTCGTCAGCGAGCGCGACGAGCACATGCTCATCGAGATCTCCGACGAGCATGGGCAGATGCTGGACCTCATTTCGCTCACCGAACCCCAGCTCAAGCTGATCGCCAAGTACAGCGAGTAGCTCCGCGTCTCCCGGGCGATCGCCGCGCCGCGGGGCACCCGCGACGGGGCCTACTTTCGGACGATCGTCGGGCGCCTCCGGGCCAACCGCGCGACTTCGAAGCGATCGAGGGTATATGGGTGGATATGCACGTACCTGCTCTCACGCGCCTGTCCATCGCGCTCGCGGTCACGCTCGGCGCCGTCGCCCTGTGCGCCTCCTCCGCGCTGGGCGCCTCCTCCGCGCCGACCGTCAGCACCGCCGGCTCCTCGAACGTCACCGACTCTTCGGCGATCCTCTACGGCGACGTCAACGCCGACGGGCTCACCACCGACTACTACTTCCAGTACGGCACCACCAGCGGCTACGGCACGCAGACCTCGCCCCTACCCGCCGGCAACGGCACCATCTCGCTCAAGTTCAGCGCAGCCATCTCCGGTCTCCAGCCCGACACCACCTATCACTACCGCATCGTCGCCGCCGACTCCGCCGGCACGACCGTAGGCAAGGACCACACCTTCACCACCGCCAGCGTGCCGCTCTCGGTGCAGATCGCCGCCGTCCCCGACCCGGTCGTCTTCGGCAGCCCGTTCGTCGTCGAAGGCCGCCTCTCCGGCACCGGCGCCGCCGACCACCAGGTCGCGCTCCAGATGGAACCGTTCCCCTACCGCGCCGGCTTCAAGGACGTCGGCAACGCCGAGCTCACCAACTCCGCCGGAGGCTTCTCCTTTCCCTACGTCGGGCTGCTCGAAAGCGCGCGCCTGCGGGTCGTCGCCGTCGGCAAGCCCGAAGTCGCGAGCTCCGTCCTCGTCGAGGACGTCGCCGTCCGCGTCAGCCTCCACGTGCGCCCCGCCCGCCGGCGGGGCTACGTCTACATGTACGGGAGCGTCGCCCCCGCCGAGGTCGGCGCGCTCGTCGGCTTCCAGTTGATCCGCGGGAACCGCTCGATCAACGTCGGCGGCACCGTCGTCAAAGTCGCCGGCCCCTCCGTCTCGCGCTTCGGCCGCGTCGTCCGCCTGCGCCACCGCGGCGTCTACCGCGCGCTCGTCGAGGTGCCCGACGGCGGGCACGTGTCGGGCCTCAGCGAGCCGATACTCGTTCGCTGAGCCGGGTGGCCGGAGAACGCCGCCGGGTCGTCGTCAAAGATCACGGTTCCCCGCCCACGGGGCGGCGTCGTCGAGGCGCCAACATGGCTGGTAACGTTCAGGTTGAGTCCAGTCGATAAGGAGCATCATGGGCCGCGCCGTCGCATCACTGAACCTGAAGACCGTCCTGGGTCCGAGTCGGACCGTACCCTCGCAGTCCGATGAGCACGTGCCCACCGACGTCTACGCCGGTCTGGACTTTGACGCCCTGCACGCCGAGGTCCGCGAGCTTCGCGCTACCCGTGACGCGGTGGGCACCGACGGGGTGGCTACTCGTCGCGCCGGCGCCCCGACGAACATCGTTCGCCGCTAGAGCGGGCGATTTCACGCAGTCGCTCTCTGAGCGGCTCCGGGGCTTCCTCCCGCCCCCGGGTACTAATCTCCGACCCGGTGAGATACCCCTCTTCCAGCGGATCCTCGAGGAATGAGCGCCGCCGGCGCCTGTCGGAAAGACATATCGGCGTTCGTAAAAGTGGTATGCGCCGCGAGCAACGACCGCGCCGGTACATCGCGAGCCCGTGGCTCGTCGTGCTCACACCGCTGCTGCGCTACAGCGCCACCCGCGACGCCTACGTGCTGCGCGGCATCGGCGGCTCCCTCGGCCCGGTGCTGCGCGCCGAGCGCCGGCGCCGGCGCCGCAGTGGGCCCTTCGACGGGGTCGATCGCCGCCGCGCCCAGGCCGCATAGCGCATTCGCGCCGAAGACGCCCGCTCGCGCACCCGGCCCGATCGATCGCACGTAGATCTGCCCCCGGTGGCCCTTATCGTGCGGCCCCGCAAGGCCGCCGCATCGCACACACACGACCACCGGAGAACGACATGCAGATCACCAAGAGCTCAATCGACACCGCTCCCGGACCGAGCGACTGGTTCACCGGCAGCGTCTACATCGACGCCGTCGCCGCGCCCTCCGGGCCCTCGCTGGTGGCGGCCGCGAGCGTCCACTTCACCCCCGGCGCCCGCACCGCCTGGCACACCCACCCCAACGGCCAGACCATCTACGTGACCGACGGCATCGGCCGCTGCCAGCGCCGCGGCGGCCCGATCGAGCTCATCCTCCCCGGCGACCGCGTGTTCTTCGAGCCCGGCGAGGAGCACTGGCACGGCGCCGCGCCCAACCGGCTCATGACGCACATCGCCATTCAGCAGGGGGATGAGCAGGGCAACGTCGTCAGCTGGGGGGAGCATGTGACGGATGGGGAGTACGGCGCCGCGCCGGCGTGATGGCTGCGGTGCGGCGCGCTCGGGACGGTGCGTCAGGCGCAACCCGACAAAGGAGAGCGGCTAGGAAGGCTCAGCGTGTTCCTCGTTGAGCTTCCGGCGCTGCTCGACGAGCGACTGCAGCTGGTCGCTGACCTCGGCGGAGATGCGCTTGAGATCCCATTTGCTGAGGGTGATAAGGCGCATTGTGGAGGTTGCGACGACGTCGGCCGTGCGCCTGCCGCCGGACAGCATCCCCATCTCCCCGAAGACGTCGCCCGGCCCCAGCGATCCGATGACCTCGCCGCCCTTGAGCACGTCGGCGGTGCCGGTCTCGATGACGATCAAGTCGTACGAGTAGTCGCCTTCGTGCACGAGCCGCTTGCCGGTGGAGACCGACGTCTCGCTCGCGAACACGCTCACCGTGTCGAGAGCCTTCTCGGACAGCGACGAGAACAGCGGAATGGTCTTCAGAAGATCGGGATCCATGATCTCTCAAACTTTCGCGATGGCGGTGGAAACGGACCGACGGAGTACGACCTGGGGCGCGCAGCGCCGATGGGTGCACCCTACCGCCCACGGCTACCGGTGTGCTGTTTCGGCGCGGTGCCGGGTTGCCGACGCCGCGGCCGGGCACCGCGCTGGCGCCATCCGCCGGTGCGCCTGGCGCGGGACTCTGCCACCATGCTCTGACATCGCGGGCGGCACCTGTGTCCGCGCCTCAATCACGGAGGGGGTCCGACCGCCTTGTCTTTCGTACGCCGGCATCTCAGCTACGCCAACGTCGTCGCGACGATCGCGCTCCTGTTCGCGATGAGCGGAGGGGCCCTCGCGGCTTCGCACTTCCTGATCACCAGCCCCAAACAGATCAAGCCGAGCGTGCTCAAGAAACTCAAGGGCCACACCGGGAAAACCGGTCCGACGGGCCCCGCGGGAGCGACAGGGGCGACAGGGCCGGCGGGCCCTCCCGGCTCCGCGGGCCAAACCGGATCCACTGGTGCCGCGGGGACGACCGTGGTTGACCGTGCACGCAGTACGGGGACCGTCGAAACCGTCACCGGCAACGAACCCCCAGGAAGGCCGACAGATCCCAAGTTCGATGGGCTGAGCGACGCAGGATGGACTCAGGGCGCCGGCGAAGTGGATCAGATCACCGGCGAGATGACCGTGATCCCGCCTCCAATCTCCGAATGCAGCGACGCCACGTCCACTGCGCCGGGCTACGCGTACGTCGACTTCCTCCTCGATGATTTCTACATCGGGTCGGTGAAGATCGAAAGTGACGAAGTCCCAGAAACCGAAGTGCGCCCGATCCTGTTCAAGGAAGACAACCTGATCTTCCCCGTGTTCGAGCCCACCGCCGAAAAGGCGCAGGCAATCGAAGTCTTGGTCTCAGCAGACAGCTGCGGCTGGAAAAGCGGCAACAAAGGAGGCCACTTCACGGTCCAGTCCGTCGAGCTCGACGTGCTGGGGGCCCACTGAGCGGGGCGCGGGCGTCCACTTCACGCCCGGCGCCCGCACCGCCTGGCACACCTTGGGATGTTCGCCGGTCCACGTGCGACGCGGTAGGCTGGTGTGGATGACCTTCACGCGGATCACGGTGCGCGCTGACCAGATGAACGGTGTCCCATGCATCCGTGGCCTTCGGATCCCTGTCGCGACGGTGGTAGGCATGGTCGCTGACGGGATGAGCGACCCGGAGATCCTTGCTGCCTATCCGGACTTGGAGTCCGAGGATGTTCGTGAGGCGATGCGCTACGCGGCGGAGGCTGTCCGTGAGCGCGAGCTGCCGCTCGCCGCTGCCGGGTGAGGTTTCTGATCGACAATGCGCTGTCGCCTGTAGTCGCTGAGCGTCTCCGGACTGCCGGGCACGACGGCCGAGCACGTTCGCGACTATGGTCTGCAGGCAGCCAGCGATGAGGAGATCTTTGCTCGCGCCAAGCACGAGCAGCGTGTGCTCGTCTCCGCGGACACAGACTTCGGGACGCTGCTCGCGTTGCGCCGAGAGCGCTCGCCACGCTACGAGGCCGTCTCCAAAGGCTCGGGTGCAGCCTCTGGCGGGAGCGCCGCGGACGCCGCGTCCAGCGTGTCGCCGGGCCATTCCGGATCGAGTGCCGGCGCCTGCTTGCGCGCGTCCTTCTTCGCCTGCTTCTCCATGCGACGCTCGCGAAGCCTGCTTTCGCGGGCGAGCTTCGCCATCGTGGTCTTCTTCTTGCCGCTCGAGGCCATGCCTGTCCCTCTCTTCTTGTTCGGGCCCGTCGTCCTCGACGGGCCCGAAAGGCGCTATGCCAGCTGTACGTTCCCGGCCTTCGGTCCCTTGTCGCCGGCCTCGGCGTCGTAGGAGACCTTCGCGCCCTCGGCCAGCGAGCGATAGCCATCGCCCACGATCGCGCTGTGATGGACGAACAGGTCCTTCGACTGGTCATCGGGCGTGATGAACCCGAAGCCCTTCTCGTCGCTGAACCACTTCACGATTCCAGTAGCCATCGTCTTTCCTCCTGCGTCAATAGTGCTGCGAACGCGGAGATTGCTGAGCAAAAGCTACGAGCGCTGGCACTGCGTCGCTGGGCGAGCCGCCCAACCTGATCCATCAACGGTAGCACGGACCTCGAGGTCGCGGGCGGCGTCCTGCGCGCTACGAGAACTCCGTCACCGAGTAGACGGGATTGCTGACGCGCGCGGGCGCGCTCTCGCCGCTGTGGTCGGTGTGCACGCAGAACGGCTCGAAGCGTCCGTGGTCGAGAATCGCGACCACGACGTCGCCGCCCTCGGAGAGCGGCCTGCCGACCTCGATCTCCCGGTCCTCTCCGTCGAAGCGACAGCTCAGCTTGAAGATCCGCCGCGAACGCGCCGGACAGCCGGCGGCGAGCAGCGAACGCTCGCGCAGGTGGCTGTAGGCCTTCTCGGCGCGCGCGCCCTCCGACTCGATGCCGGCGACGAAGAAGCTCGTCACCTGCGCCGCGCCTTGGCCGGCAGGGCGGGATAGCGCCGACGCTCCTCCGGCGTCATCTTGCGGATCCGCAGCGAACCGGTCTTGAGCTGACGCTGGATGTCCTCCAGCTTCACTCGGCGGCGCTCCGCCGCACGCTCTGCCTGAGTGATCATCTTCCTAGGCTAGCGCAGCTGGGGGCCGTTGCAGGCGACGCCGACGGCGCCGACCACCTCCTCGCTGCTCATCACGCGCACGCCGATGGCGGCCAGCTCGCGTTCGCCGCGCTCGTAGAGACCGGAGATCGCGTCGCGCGCGAGCACGACGCGAAAGTCGCGCTCGCTGGCCTCGTAGATCGAGGTGCGCGGGCAGTTGGGGAAGTTGCAGCCGCAGAAGACGAGGGTGGAGACCGCTTGGGTCCGAAGGTGGGACTCGAGGGGGGTCCGGAAGAACGCCCCCCAGCGCGGCTTGTAGATGACGACCTCGTCGTCGGCCAGCTCCTGGATCTCGTTCGCGAGCAACCGCTCGGGATCGAGGCCGACACCGGGAGCGCAGGGCAGCTCGGGCGCGAGCTCGGAGCCCTCGCTCCCCGGCGCCAAGATCGTCGCGCCCTGCTCGACCAGGCCACGGCGACAGAGATCGACGTTGCTGGCATCCGATCGATACAGGCGCACGGTAGTTCGCCGCCTTGCGTGTGCACTTTGTAACAAGTTGCAACTTGTTACAAGGTAGTGGTAGGCTCCTCCGACGGTGCAGGGGACGGCCCCACCCTCGGCTGCTCGCGGATCGGACGTCACGCCGGGTCTGCCACCCGGCTCGCGTTGGCCGTCGGTCCTGCAGGCCGTCGCGATGCTGTGGTTCGCCGAGCCGTGGATGAGGCTGGGCCTTCGGCGCTTCGAGTCGATGGCGACGGCCCGCCCCCTGGGCCTCGGTGAGGTCGTCTCGGTCTGGGACCCGAAGCTGGTCAGGGAGCTGTTCACCGGCGACAGCGACGTCCTGCATGCCGGAGAGGCGAACGCGCGCGTGCTCGGGCGTGTCGCGCCGAGCTCCCTGCTGGCGCTCGACGGCGAGCGTCACGTGAGGATGCGCCGGCTGATGTCGCCGCCCTTCCACGGCGAGGCGGTGCGCAGGTACTCGGAGCTCATCGACGAGCTCACCGCCGCCGAGGTGCGGCGGTGGCCGATCGGCGAGCAGTTCGCGATTCATCCGCGAATGCAGAGCATCGCGCTCGAGGTGATCCTGCGCGCGGTGATCGGCGTACGCGACTCGGTCCGGATCGAGCGCCTGCGCAAGCTCGTGCCGCGGATCGCGCAGGCGAGCGCGCTTGCCTTCGTCGTGGAGGCGAGCAACCCGCGGCTCGCCGACGGCTGGATCGGCGCTCGCCTGGGCTGGGTGGGCGCACGCCGAGAGGCCGACGTGCTGCTCTACGAGGAGATCGCCGCGCACCGCGGCGACCCCGAGGACCGTGAGGACGTCCTCGCTCTGCTGATGGCGGCGCGCGACGAGAACGGCGAGCCGCTCACCGACGAGGAGCTGCGCGACCAGCTCCTGACGCTGCTGATAGCCGGGCAGGAGACCACGGCGACGGCTCTCGCGTGGTGCTTCGAGCGGCTGCTGCGCCACCCGGCGGCGCTCGCCCGGCTGAAGCGCGAGCTGGACGGCGACCAGGGCGAGGGCTACCTCGATGCGGTCGTCAACGAGACGCTGCGCGTGCGTCCGCCGCTCGACGCGGCCTGGCGCAAACTGACCAGCCCCCTCGATCTCGGTGGCTATCGGCTCCCCGCCGGGACGATCGTCGTCGCGTCGATCCTCGGCTCGCACATGTCCGACACGTTCGCGGACGCCGAGCGGTTCCGCCCCGAGCGGTTCCTCGATCGGCCGCCGCCGCCGTACGCGCTGATCCCCTTCGGCGGCGGGCCGCGCCGCTGCATCGGCGCGAGCTTCGCGGTCATGGAGATGAAGACGGTCCTGCGCGCGGTGCTCGAACGGGTCGAGCTGCGCGCGCCGACCCAGAAGCCCGAGCGACCGGTGCGCACGCGTCGAATCACGACCGTCCCGGCTCGAGGGGGACGGGTGATCGTCACGTCGAGACGCCCATCCGCCGGCCGGCCCGCAGCGGCGCCGTAAAAACAGCCCGCCCCCCGGCGTTTACGGGTATGGGCGGCGTCTCATACCCCGGTCAGCAGGGAGAGCTCGGCCGTGTCGGCTGAAGCCGTCTCGGTCGGCCCGCCCCGGCCGGTGGAGGCCGAGCGCGAACGCCGCCAGCCGCTCGAGCTCGTCGGCTGGGGGGCGCTGATCGCGCTCGCGCCCGCCGCGCTCGTGTACCTGTCGTTCGACGCCGGCGGCTACTTCCCCAGCGCCGACGGTCTCGTGACGATCGTGTTCGCCCAGGCGCTGGTCCTGCGGACGGTCCTCGCCGGGCGGCCGTTCGAGGGCTTCAGCAGGGCGCTGTGCGTGCCGCTGCTGGCGCTCGCCGTGTACGCCGCCTGGCAGCTCGCGTCGGTGCTGTGGTCGCACGACAGCGCCCGCGCGCTGGACGCGTACGACCGCAGCCTGCTCTACGTTCTCGCGCTCGCGCTGTTCGGCTCGGTGCGCCACACGCCCGCACGGCTGCGCTGGCTGGTGCGGGGGGTGTTCGCGGGCCTGTCCGCGGTGTGCGTCGCCGGCCTCGTCTCGCGGCTGCTGCCGCACCTGTGGCCGACCGCCGCGAGCTTCTACGACAGCCGCCTGAACTACCCCCTCACCTACTGGAACGCCGAGGGGATGATCGCCGCGATCGCGATCGTCCTCGGCCTCCATCTCAGCGCCGAGCCCGCCGAGCGCGCCGGCGTGCGCGCGCTCGCCGCCGCGCTCCTGCCGGCGCTCGCCGCCACGCTGCTGCTGACGTTCTCGCGCGGCGCCCTCGGCGCGGCCGTCATCGGCGTGCTCGCCTACTGCCTGCTCGCCCGCCTGCACACGCTGCCGAGCACCCTCTTCGCCGTCGCCGTCCCCTGCGCGCTGGCGCTGCGCTCGGCCTACGACGCGACGCTGCTCGCGAGCGCCAGGGCGACCTCCCCGGCCGCCGTCGTCCAGGGCCGCCACGTGGCGGTGGTGGTCGGCGCGTGCGTGCTCGCCGCCGGCGCGCTGCGCCTCGCGCTGGCGCGCGCCGACCGCCGGATCGCGGCGCTCGCGCTCGTCCGTCGCCCGCCGCGGCGGGCCGTGCGGGTGGCCATCGCCGGCGCCGTCGCGGCCCTCGCGGTGGCGCTCGCGCTGGCTCTCGGCGGGCTCGGCCTCGTCCAGCGCGAGTACCGCAGCTTCGTCCACAGCAACGGCACCGGCAACGGCGCGCAGGTCCGCGACCGCCTGTCCGCGGTCACCAACAACGGGCGCCTCGGGCTGTGGAACGCCGCGCTGGACATCTACCGCACCGACGAGCTCCACGGCACCGGCGCCGGCACCTACCAGCTCTACTACCCACGCTTTCGCAGCGAAGCGCTGTACGTGGCCGACGCCCACTCGCTGTACCTGCAGAGCCTCGCCGAGCTCGGCCTCGTGGGCCTGGCGCTGATCCTCGTGGTGGTGGTCGGCATCCTCGTCGCGCTGGTCGCACGCGCGCGCGGGCGCGAGCGCGGGGTGTACGCGGCGCTGTTCGCGCTGACGCTCGCGTGGGCCGTCCACCAGGCGTTCGACTGGGACTGGCAGATGCCGGCGGTGACGCTCGGCGTGTTCGTCCTCGCCGGGCTCGCGCTCGCGCGCCCCCGCGACCGCCGCGCGGGCCTCAGCGGGCTGCCGGCCGCCCGGACGTTCGTGGCGATCGGCTGGCTCGTCCTCGCGCTCGCGCCGCTGCTCGCCGCCACCTCCTACGCGCGCCTGCACCGCAGCTCGCAGGAGCTCACCCACGGCGACTGCGCGGCCGCCAAGCACGACGCGCTGTCCTCGCTGTCGCTGTCCGCCAGACGACCGCAGGCGTACGTGATCGTCGGCGTCTGCGACCTCGAGCAGGGCTTCGCCCAGCAGGCCGTCCCGGCGATGGCCGAAGCGGTGGCGCTCGAGCCGCAGAGCTGGGAAGACCGGTTCTGGCTGGCGGTCGCCCGCGCCGGCGCCGGCGCGGACCCCCACGCGGCGATCGCCCGCGCGATCGCGCTGAACCCGCTCGAGGGCGGCCTGCGCGAAGCCGCCCGGCGCCTGGCCTCGGACGATCCCCGCCGGTGGGAACGCGCGGCGGTGCGCCTGCGCGGCGAAGCGCTCGACTCGGGCAAGTTCCAGGTGACGAGCCTGTGAGCGCGCACGCCCTGCTCCAGTCCACGCGGGCGAGCGCGCCCGCCCGGTTCGCGCCCGGGAAGGCGCCCGCCAGGTTCGCTGTCGGAAAAACGCTCGCCGGTTCGTATCGATGGTCAACGGCGTTCCGCCACCTACCCAGAGGACTGTAAGGAGAAGATGCAGATGCGGCGCAAGCACGATGCACGCGAGGATCAGATGGAGGGCATCGCCCAGCGCCTGCGCGGCGAGCGCCCCGAGGCCAGCCCGCTGGATCTCGACCGGATGAAGACGGCCGCGCTCTCACGCGCGAAGGCCGCGACCGCCGGCTCCCGCGTGGGCGCCCGGCGCCTGGCGGTCGCCGGCCTGACGACGGGCCTGCTGCTGGCGACGACCGGCGGCGTGCTCGCCGGCGAGGGCGGCGGGCCGCCACCCGGCAACGCCGCCGTCGCCCAGTACGGGAACGACTGCGACGTGAACAACGGCAACGGCGCCGGCAACGGCAACAGCGGCGTCAACAGCGGCTCGAACGACAACGGCGACAACAACGGCAACTGCAACGAAAACAGCTTCAACACCACCACCATCAACAACTACGGCACGGCGAGCGTAACCAACAACTACACCACCATCACCGGCCCGCCGGCGAGCGACGTGCTGGCGTCGACGACGGACAAGCCGGCCACCAGCTCGCGCCGGATCAAGATCCACATACACGTCCCGCGCGGCGCGAAGATCGCGAGGGTGACGGTGAAGGTGAACGGCAAGCGCCTGAAGACCGTCAGGGGCAGGAAGGCCTCCTCGACGGTGGAGCTGACGAACCTGCCATGCGGGAAGGGCGCGACCACGGTCGTGGTGACGGTGACCCTCTCCGACGGCAAGACCGTGAGCAGCCGTCACGAGTACCACCTCTGCGTGTGACCGGGCGCTTTGGAGGACTGATCGAAGCGAGACGAAGCGCCTAGCGCGGCTGGACACCGACACTCCGGGGCCCCCTCCCCTCCGGCCCCGGAGTGTCGCGTCCACGTTCACACCACCATGGCCCACGAACTCACAACAGCACCCGCCGCCGGGATCGCCACACGCCGGCGTCCGCGCCGCAGCGGCGCGGCGCGCACGCCGGCGCTGTCCTCGCGGCGGTTGCGCACCGACACCTTCGAGCGGATGTTCGAGGAGCATGCCGAGCGTCTGTTCTCGTTCCTGGTCTACCGCACCGGCAACCGGGCGCTCGCGGAGGACCTGCTGTCCGACACCTTCGAGCGGGTGCTCCGCTCGCGCGTGCGCTTCGACCCGCGCCGCGGCAGCGAGCGCCGCTGGCTGTACACGATCGCGCTGAACCTCCTGCGCGACCACGCCCGCCGCCACGCCCACGAAGACCGCCTGCTGCGGACGGAGTGCGCGGGCGGCGCGGAGGAGCTGGCGGACGCGGGACTGCTCGCGGTGGAGCGCCGCGACGAGCTGGCGCGCGCGCTGGCGACGCTCTGCGAGGCCGAGCGCGAGGCGCTGGCGCTGCGCTTCGGCGCCGACCTGAAGCTGCGCGACGTCGCCCGCATCCTCGGCGAGGGCGAGAGCGCGGTCGAGGGGCGGATCTACCGCGCGCTGCGCAAGCTCCGCGACGAGCTCGACTGACCTCGCTAGGGCGCCTGCACGCAGCAGCCGCTGACGGTCACCTCGGCGCCGTCGGTGGCGCCCTCGGCTCGTCCGGCGCCGTCGATCGAGCGGTCGGCGTTGACTGTCACGTGGAAGCGTATCCGCGGCGGCTGCGGGTAGCGCACGACGCACGTCCACGGGTTGCCGAGGGCGCCGGCGCTGCCGGGCGTGCACGTTGCCCCGCTCGCGCGGCCGCGATGCGACGGCCGGGGATCGTCGGTGGTGAGCAGCAGCGCTTGCAACCCCGTCCTGTCAACCGGAAGGATTCCCTGTTGCTGGGCGACGAACTGCGGATTGCCTTCGTGGCTGCGCAGCGCGAGCACGGCTCCCGCGACGCCCACGACGAGGATCACTGCGACAAGGACGCCCGGGCGTCTCATGCTTTGACATTTTATTGAATCACCCCGCAAAACTCGCAAAACCCGTATAGTGCAGCCAGGAGAGGGTTCGTGTAATAACGGTTTTCATACTTTTGATAAAAAGTATTGGGGCAGTCTATTTTTGACACTTCCCGTGGATCGTTCGTGCGATCGACGTGGAGGTGGATCGGTGTAAGGGTAATTTTATGGCTACAGCGGTGGGGGTTCGCAGGCAGCGTCCCGGCGGCGTGCCGGTGCCGGGCGCGCCGTCGACGGAGCGGGAGGCGTTCGAGCGCTTCCCCTACGGCCTGCTCGTGCTCGACCGCGACGGCCGCCTGGTGTGCGCCAACCGCGAGGCCAGCCGGCTGATCGGTGCGATCGGGCTGGCGCAGGCGGGGCTCACCTGCTGCGCGCTGCTCGGATGCCGCCGGCCGGAGACGGTGCTCGAGGACGTGTGCGTGACCGAGCTCGCGCTCAGCCACGAGCGGCTGCTGCCGGAGATCCGCGTGGAGGTGAGCTCGCCGGCCGGCCCGGGCGCGCTGTGGGTGACGGCGGCGCCGATCGGCGAAGAGGACACGCGCGTGCTGCTCCAGCTGCGCCCCGGCAGCGCCGGCGACAGGCGCCGGCGGGCGAGCCCGCAGTGGACGGCCGTCGCCGGGCCGCGGCTGCGCATCGGCACGCTCGGCGCGACCGTCGTCGAATCCCCCGACGGGCCGATCGGCGGCGAGTGGCTCGACCAGCGGACGGGGCAGCTGCTGAAGTACCTGATCGCCGAGCGCCGGCGGGCGGTCACCGTGGATGAGATCGGCGAGTCGATCTGGCCGGAGGCCGACTACGCGGTGGGGACGAGCGTCCGCTACTACGTGCACGCGCTGCGGCGCAAGCTGGAGCCCGCACGCGGCCCCCGCGAGCCCTCGGCGTTCGTCTGCGTGCGCAACGGCAGCTACCGGCTGGCGCTCGACCACGTGGCGCTGGACGCGGACGAGTTCGAGGTGCGCCTGCTCGCGGGGATCGCCGCCGCAGAGCTCGACCCCGAGGGCGCCGTCGGCGAGATCGAGCAGAGCCTCGCGCTGTACCGCGGCGACTTCCTCGCCGACGTCCCGTACGCCGAGTGGGCGATGCCCGAACGCCACCGCCTGCACGACCTCGCGTGCATCGGCCTGCGCCGCCTCGCGGACATCCGCCTGGAACGGGGCGTCATCGACGGCGCCACCCGCGCGCTCGAGCGCCTGGCCGCGCTGCAGCCCTTCGACGAAGACATCCACCGCCGGCTGATGGAGCTGGACATCGCGCAGGGACGGCGCAGCGACGCCGTCCGCCGCTACGCCACGCTGCGCTGTCGCCTGCGCCGGACGTTCGGCCAGGACCCCGCCTTCACCCCCGCGGACCTCGCGCGGCCGCGGCTCTGACATTGCAAGGTGTCGGCGCGGTGGAGTCGACGCCGCCGCCGCGTCTCAGCGGGCTCCACCGCGGGCAGGACATGCCCGATCGCTCCAAAATACCCCACGGTTTTGGAGGGGCGCCTCCAAAAAACTAGGCAATTTTGGATCGCGACCTCCAAAAAACGAGGTTCCTGAGGCTGCGTTGTGTAAATCTCCGTCGCATGTTCCGGGTCGGCGAGAGCACGACGCGAGGGGTCGAGGGGACGAAATGGTGGTTCGTCGACGAGGTCACGGCCGTCGGACAGGGCTGGTCGAGCGTGGTGAAGGACCTCCGTGACGACACGCCGCTGCGCCGCGACTGCGTCGTCCTCACCGGATCGAGCTCCCGGGAGCTGCGCGAGGCCACCAAGAACTTCGCGGGCCGGCGCGGCCCGGCGGCGGCGACGTCGGACCGGCTGTTGATGCCGATTCCCTTCCGTGACTTCTGCCGCTTCATCGGCGGACTCGACGACCTCCCCGACCTTCCCGCGCTCGACGTGAGAGAGATGCTCGGTTCGCACGCACGTGACGCGATCACGGAGCTGTCCTTCTGGACGAACGACCTCGTCGACACGTGGGAGCTTTACCTGCGCTGACGGGAGGACGAGCCGATGCGTTCATCGCCGGGGGCGACGTCATGTACGAGCGGACCCCCACCGCGGAGATCGACTTCGTCGGCCCAGCCGTCGGCGTGCCTTTCGAGAGCAAGTACGTAGAACGCAACTGGAAGAGCGAGTCGCGCGCGATCGCGGCGCGCTACGGTCGTGGCGTCATCGCCACGCGCAACGTTCTGGACACCACCGGCGAGATCTGGGCGCTGCCGACGGGCATCGTCGTGTGGCTCCTTGGCACCTGACGCAGCGTGTGCGTCAGCGAAACGAGGACGGCGTCCGCGAGCGCCGGAAGTTGGCATGATTCGCTGGATGTCGCGGGGACCCCACAACCAGCCGTATTTGGTCCCCCCGAACGCCCCCCAGCGCGAGCGCCCGCCGGTGCGGGACGTTGAATGAGGGTGTGAGGTGACCAAACCGAGACCGGGGGTGAGCGGGGTGCAGGCGGGCGAGGACCAGGCGCTGCAGGGCGCCGCCGGCGGCGGCGAGCGCTCGCCGCGGGGCGAGCGGGCGCTGAGCGTGCGCCTGGAGGGGTTCGCGTGCGAGGCGGCGGAGCAGGAAAGCGCGCGGCTGGGCGTGCCGGTGGAGGACCTGGTGGGCTTCGCGGTGCTGTACTACCTGGCGGACGTCGACAGCGGGCGGATCGCGCGGCGGATCTCGGGCGGCGCCTATCCGTCGCCCCCTGCGTAGAAGCGGAGATCGCGGCCGGCCTCAGCCGGCCGTCGCCTCCTGCGGCCCGGCGCCCCGGCGAGCGGCGGGCGGGGAGCTCAGCCGCGGGTGGTGAGCGCGGTGGAGGGGGCGGCGCCGCGGGTGGTGAGCTCGGCGGTGAGCGCGCGGCGCCCGCGATGGTGGAGTCCGTGCACGGAGCCCTCGGTGCGGCCCGTGCAGGCGGCGATCTCGGCGGGGGAGAGGCCGGCGAAGTGGCGCAGGACGAGCACCTCGCACTGGTCCGGCGAGAGCGTGGCGAGCGCCTCGCGCAGGTCGGTGAGGCGCTCGTTGTCCTGGTAGTCGGCGATCGCGTGGCTGCGGGCGCCGTCTTCGGAGGCCCTGACCTCCTCGACGGGGATGGCGCGCTGGCGGCGGAGGTGGTCGAAGGCGACGTTGCGGGCGACGCGGAGGATCCACGCGAAGAAGGGGACCTCGCGCTGCTCGTACTTGGAGATGACGGTGATGAGCTTGGCGAACACCTGCTGGGTGATGTCTTCGGCCTCGTGCTCGTCGTGGACGATCGAGCAGACGTAGCCGTAGACGTTGTCGGCGTAGCGGGTGTAGAGGAAGGCGAGCGCCTGGCGGTCGCCCTGCTGAGCGCGGGTGACGGCCTGGGAGACGAGCGCGGAGGCGGCGAGGCTGTCGCGAGCGCCGCGTCCGTGTGCCTCCGGTGTTGGAGTTGCGAGCCCTGCCTTGTACATCCCCATGTCCCCTCCATAGGTCCGATAGGTCCGTGAACGACAAGCCTGACGGGCGAAGCTAAGCGGACGCTTGTTGCGCCGCTGTTTGCGGGAGTGTTAGACGGCTGTTAGAAGTCCGCAATCAGCGGAGATGCTCTCGATTGTGAGGATGATTCCAAATAGCGGTGGATGACGGGCGCGAACAGTGGATTGGTGAAAGTTTTCGACGTACGAACATGCCGACGATTCGGTGCCGGCGGTCCGCGGCGGGCGTGGGCCGGTGCAGTCCTAAAGCGTGCTCGGGCAGCGGACGAGAGAGGCGGTGAGATGTCAGCAGGCTGGCTGTGTACCACGGACCGGGATCGCGCGCGCGTGCTCGACGCGAGCGGCCGCGTGCGGACGATCCGGATGGTGGGCTCGGGGGCGGTGGGGGTGACGCTGCTGATCTGCACGCCGTGGCTTGGCTGGTGGACGCTGATCCTGTTCACGCTGTCGGCGGCGAACCTGCTGAGCGTCGATTGGAGGATGGCGCGGAGCGCGCGCCCCGAGCGGGTGAGCGTGAGCGCGATCGTGATCACGCTGGCGTTGCTGGCGACGGGGGTGGTGCTGAGCGGCGGGCCGTCGAGCCCGGCGCTGCCGTGGCTGGTGCTGCCGGCGGCGATGGTGGCGGCGCGCTTTCGCCCGCTGGTGGTGGCGGTGGCGGTGACGGTGACGGTGGCGGTGATCGCGGCGGTGACGGTGGGGCTGCACCCGCACGCGACCTTCCACGACCCGGTGCCGGTGTTCACGACGCTGGCGCTGCTGGTGGCGGTGGTGTCGATCGTGTGCGCGCTGCAGTCGGCGGAGCTCCAGCAGCGCGGCGAGGCGACGGTGGACCCGCTGACCGGCCTGGCGAACCGCCGCCAGCTCGCGCAGGACCTGGACGCGGTGTGGGCGCAGGTGAGCGAGGAGCGCCCGGTGCGGCTGGTGCTGTTCGACCTGGACGGCTTCAAGTCCTACAACGACAACTTCGGCCACCTCGGCGGCGACATGCTGCTGACGCGCCTGGCGCAGGCGTTCAAGCGGGCGCTGGCCGACGGCGGCTGCGCGTACCGGCTGGGCGGGGACGAGTTCTGCGCGCTGCTGTGGGCGGGGACGGGCGATGTGCTGCTCGGCGACTGCCTGCACGCGCTGAGCGCGGCGGGCGACGGCTTCTCGATCACGTCCTCGTACGGCGTGGTGATGCTGCCGAGCGAGGCGAGCGAAACGCAGATGGCGCTGCAGCTGGCGGACGAGCGGATGTACGCCCACAAGGACTCGAGCCGCGCGAGCGCGGGCAAGCAGACGCGCGACCTGGCGCTGCAGATCCTGGCGGCGCACGAGCCGGAGCTGCACAGCCACTCCTCGCACGTGGCGGAGCTGGCGGACGGGGTGGCGCGGCGCATGGGGTTGAAGGGCCACGACCTCGCGGACGCGGTGCGCGCGGCGGAGCTGCACGACATCGGCAAGGTGGCGATCCCGTACTCGCTGCTGCACAAAGCGGGCCCGCTGGACGAGCACGAGTGGAAGCTGATGCGCCACCACCCGATCGTGGGCGCGAGCATCCTCGGCGCGGCGCCGGCGCTGGCGAACGTGGCGGAGATCGTGGGGGCGACCCACGAGCGCTACGACGGCAGGGGCTACCCCCGCGGGCTGGCCGGCTCGCAGATCCCGCGGGCGAGCCAGATCGTGTTCGTGTGCGACTCGTTCGACGCGATGATCTGCGAGCGCCCGTTCGGGGAATCGAAGTCGGAGGCGCAGGCGCTGGAGGAGCTGAGGAGCTGCGCCGGCAGCCAGTTCGACCCGCGGGTGGTGGAGGCGTTCGTGGCAGAGCACGCGGCGCGACGCGAGCAGCAGCTGCGAGGGGATGGCGAGCCCGAGTCGCCGGCCGCCGGGACGCCCGAGGAAGCCGCGCCCGCGCGGGAGGCCGTTCGCCCGCCGGCCGCCGACGCCCAGCCCGGGTAGCCACCGCCCGAGGCTCGACGGGTGCCTGCCGTCGGATGCCGTCGGCGGTAGCCTTCGACGGATGGATGGGGAGGGCCGACCGACGGTGAGGCTGCGCCAGGCGGTGGTGGTGGCGGAGGAGCTCGAGCCGGTGGCGGGCGCGTTGCGGGCGACGCTCGGCCTGGGGGAGCCGTTCCGCGATCCGGGGGTGGGGCTGTTCGGGCTGGAGAACACGGTGTTCGCCCTCGGCGACTGCTTCCTGGAGGTGGTCTCGCCGACGCAGGAGGGGACGACGGCGGGCAGGTACCTGGCGCGTCACGGCGGGGACGGCGGCTACATGGTGATCTTCGACCTGGAGGATCTGGAGGGGGCGCGCTCGCGCGCGCAGGGGGCGGGCGTGCGTGTGGTGTGGCAGCTCGATCTGCCGGACATCTCCGGCACGCACCTGCACCCGGCGGACATGCGTGGGGCGATCGTGTCGCTCGACCGCTCGAGCCCGTACGGCTCGTGGCGGTGGGGCGGCCCGCAGTGGACCGAGCGCACCGGCACGGGCGCCCCCGGGCGCCTGGCGGGGATCACGGTGGCGGTGGCCGACCCCGCGGCGGTGGCGGCGCGTTGGGCGCAGGTGCTGGGTGTCGAGGTGAGCGAGGACGGTGGGCGGGCGGCGGCGGGCGCCGGGAGCGGTGGGCCTGCCTCCGGCGGGGACGGCGAAGGCCAGGCGCGGGGCCCGCTGCTGGCGCTCGACGGCGGCGAGGTGCGCTTCGAGGCGGCGGCGGGCGAGCGCGGGGAAGGGCTGTCGGAGATCGCGGTGGAGCTGCCGCGGGAACTGCCCGGCGGGGCCGAGGTGGTGGAGCTTGGGGGCGTGCGCTTGCGGCGGGTGGGTGCTCCCGCGGCGAGCGCGGCGTAGCCGGCTGAGGGCGTACGGGAGGTCGCCATGCATGCCGACGGTGCCCGAGTTGATTGGGACAGGTGCTGCGGCTATCGTGTACTGCGTAAACCCTTGACGGCTCGATGCCGACGAGCTTGATGATGGCCTCGACACTCGACACCCACACGACGAGCCAGGGACAGGACCCGCCCGAGGAGATCGTCGCGGTGATAGACGCGGAGGAGTTGGAGGCAGCTAGACAGGACCCGCGCGTCCGGTCGTTCGTCGCGGACGCCGACGCCTATCTCGTAGAGCTCGAGCGGCAGGGCCGCAACCGCTAGTCCACTGGTTGTAGGGGCAGCCAGAGCCGCTTGGGTTGCCTCGCTTCGGCCGAGGGTCGAAATCCATAGCGTCCTCGCCACATCGCGGCGGTTCCCTCATCGAAGGGGTCGACCACGAGCACGGTCGTTGCCTGCAGCTCGGCCGCACGGCGAGCAGTGGCGGCTGCGTGGAGCAGCAACAGCTTGCCGTCGATCCCAGCTCGCTTGTCCTTGGCGATCCAGGTGATGAGGGCTGCGGGAACTCGTACGGGCGCGACACCGGCGCGCTGGCGATCTCGCTGGCTGAGCTCGACCTGCGCCGAGGCGAGCGAGTAGAAGCCCGCGACGCGACCGTCGGCGCTGAGCAGACGCGTGCGCGAGGTTTGATGAGCAGCGATCGCCTCATTCCGTAGCCACGTGCCTGCAGCTTTAGCCGCCGCGTGTTCGCCGGCGTCGAAATCGACGAGCGCGAGCCGCAACTCGCTCGGCAACTCCTCATCTCTCGACGGTAGTGTGATCCACGAAAGTTGGGCGTCCGAGAGAGCCGTGGCGATGGACTTAGCAGTGCTCTCCTCTCCGAGATCCTGGCCCGTCATGAGACCTCTGCCTTCGCCTCTGCCACGGCCGCTTCGGCGGCATATGCGATCTGTGCCCGACTCGGCACCGGAGCCCCCGGCGGAGCATGGAAGTAGTTCGTCGTCCGCTGGCCTGGCACGTACCCGCGCGGCGCGTATCGACCATGCCCAAGACGCTGGATCGCACCCTCGTCCGCGAGCTTCCAGAGCGCCCAGGACACCGTCTTGCGGTTGAACTCGGGCATGTGTTCTGCCACTTCGGCGATGTCCGTCGGCCCGTTGATGGTGATGACAACCTTGAGAGCTCGATCCTTTGACCCTTCGTCCGCGCCGTCAGGCGGAGATGGCGCGTCGCTCCTGCCGAGCTGTTCGAGGGTCAACAAGACAGCCCTCAACCGCTGTATCTCGAGTTCGGCATCGCTCGCGCGTTCCCGTGCTTGCGTTGCCTGTTCGATGGCCTCCGCTACTTGCTGTTCGGCTTGACGTATGAGCGCCTCAGCCTGCGGGATTGCGCTGGCGATGCTCCCAGGATCGTTGAAGTCAACAAGAAGCTCAAACATAGTCTGAGGACGAACGGTACCACAGATAATTCTTGAAGGCATTGAGGAGTCTTCTGATGCGCTTCCGAGAGCACCTCGAGTGGTAGTGGCGTCAAACCGCTGAGACAGCGCTCGCTTCGCCTGTGTGTTCGCCGGCGAGCGCGGCGTAGCCGACTCGGGGCTTGCGTTACCTACTCACCCCAACCCTCGTACGGCGCGATGTGTCCTTCGGTGTCAGACCAGTACTCGCGAAAGTGGGTGCAGCGTCCGTCCGCCGGGTCGAGCCGAGCTATGAAGCACCCCGCCGTCGTCTCCTTCCCGTCTCGGTTGGTCGCCGTAACCCAGAACTCAGCCGCAAGGTGGTTGCCCTCGACCACCGGCTTGCCCATGCGAACGCTGATCGTCCCCATCGCGGCCTGCTGCTCTTCGACGTAAGGCACCAGCGCCTGCCTTCCGAGCACCGTCGTCTCGGTCGGATGGGCTACGTAGACGACCGCGTCGCTGAACAGCGCGACGAAGCCCGCGACGTCCCAGCTCTCCCAGGTTTGCCCATAGCCGTTGACGAATGCCGTCGCTCTCTCGTGATCGTCACTCATGACTCCTCCTCGGTAGAGCGCCCAACCGACGGCCGCGCGCGGGGCGCTGCCTCGACGATTCGTTCGGCGATTATCCCGCAGTTCTCCAGGGGGTGCTCGATCGGGCGCTGGACGATGCCGCTGCCCGAGCGCTGCGCTCGGCGCGAGTGTCAGGTGGGCCCGAGCTTTCGCGGCGTTTTCACGGTGGCTACACGCGCGCCCGCGATAGTGATCGGCATGAGACCGGACGCGGTGATCCTCTCGCCCCACTTCGACGACGCGGCGCTCTCGTGCTGGCAGGTGCTGGCTGGCCCCGCGGAGGTGCTCGTGGTGAACGTCTTCGCGGGCGAGCCTCCCGCGGGAGCGCTCGGCTGGTGGGATCGGCTCGCCGGCCACAGCGACTCGGCGGCGGTGGTGCGCATGCGCATCGAGGAGGACCGCCGGGCGCTCGCGCTGGCCGGCCGCGCGGCCGTCAACCTGGCGTTCCTCGACGGCCAGTACCGCCGGGGCGAGCACGACTGCGCGGAGATCGTGCAGGCGCTGCGCGCGGTGCCCGTGGCGGGCGCCCGGATATACGCGCCGGCCGCTCTGGGCGACCACCATCGCGACCACGCCGCCGTGCGCGCCGCCGCGCTGGCGCTCCGCGCGGAGGGTGCCGAGGTGACGCTGTACGCCGACCTGCCCCACGCGACCCTGTTCGGCTGGCCGCGGTGGGTGCTCGACGGCGGGTGCTGCGCGGGCGCGGGTCCGGCGGACGCGGATCGGGCGGGCAGGCTGTGGGCGAGCCAGCTCGAGGCCACCGGCGTCCCGCTCGGGCGGATGACGGTCGCGGCCCACCGGCTGGCGGCGGGGGACCATGCCCGCAAGCTCGAGGCGGTGCTCGCCTACCGCAGTCAGACAGCGCTGCTGGAGCTGGCCTACGGGTCCTCGCTGGAGGATCCCCGGCGGCTCGGCTACGAGGTCGACTGGCGACTGGCGCTACCGGCGTAGCGCCGGCGTCGGGCGGTCGACCTCCGCGAGCGCGCGCTCGCAGAAGCGCGCGCCGGTGCCCTCGTCGCCGACCGAGGCGGCCATCGTGTCGATCAGCTCGCGTGCGCGAACGCCGCGAGCCTCGGCCTCCTGTGGCCGCTTCGCCGCTACGGCGACGCGGGCGAGGGCGGCCTCGATCTGCCAGCGCTCGCAGATCAGCCCGTCCTCGCCGGCCGCCCGCGCGCCGCGCGCGAGCATCCGCGCCGCCGCGTCCCAGTCGCCGCGAGCCTCGGCGCAGCGGGCCAGCAGGCGTGCGGTCGTCGCGATCGACCGCCGCGCTCCGCTTTGCTCCCAGGCCTCGAGGCGGGCTCCCAACGCCTGCTCGGCGCGCGCGATCTCACCGGCCGCGAGCTGGGTCTCGGCGATCGCGAGGTATGCCTGCTCTCCCCAGAAGTCGACCTTGCCGGGTGGCGTGGTGACCTGCTCGGCGATCCGCCGGGCGCGCTCGGCGAGCTCGCGGGCTCGCGGCTCCGAGCCCGCAAGCCGCGCCGCCGACGAGAGCGCCCCGAGGCAGCGGAAGATCTGTCCGCGCGCGCGGTTCCGCTCGGCGGCGGCGAGCCCCCGTTCGAGGACGGCGACGGCCTCCTCCGCGGCGCGCAGGTCCAGGAGCGGGCTCGCGAGGCCCGCCGCGGCCCAGCCGAGCCAGTCGGCGGTGGGGGTGTCCGCGCCCGCGAACGCCTGGCGGCCGAATGCGAGCGACGTCGCGTAGTCGCCTCGGCAGCGCGCGATCCAGCTCAGCGTGTCGCGGATGAGCACGCCGGTGTGAGGGTCGCCGATGCGCTCGCTGATGGCCAGCGCCTCAGCCACGCGCTGCTCGGCCGCCTGCCAGTCGCAGCGCTCCAGCGGCACGAAGCTGGACTCGCAGAGCGTCCACTGCAGGTACCACTCCTCGCCGCGCCCGCGTTGCGCCGGCTCGAGCTCCGCGCAGAGCTGCTCGAGGCGTTGGAGGTCGCCGAGTTGCAGCGCGGCGAACTTGAGGCTGTCCATCGCGCGCTCGATGGCGACGTCGTCCCCGGCCCGGCGGGCGATCGCGAGCGCGCGCTCGCCGACTTCGACGGCCTCGGCGAACTCCAGCTCGTTGGCGAGACCGAGCGAAATGCGGTTGAGCGCGCTGACCTGTCCGGGTTCGTCGCCGAGCTCCTCGGCGATCCGCAGCGCCTGCTCGTGACAGCGTCGCGACGTCTGCGGGTCGAGCACGTGCCAGTGCGTCCCCAGGGCGTTTTGCACGTGCATCTCGGTCGTACGGTCGCCGGCCGCCCGCGCGCCCTCCAGCGCGTGCCGGAGGTCGGCGAGCGCCCTGTCCGCCTCGCCGAGCATCCGCAGCGTCCACGCGCGGGCGCGGTAGAGGTCGCGGATCGTCTCCTCGGCGCCCGCCGTCATGCCGAGCATCTCGCCCGCGACGATCGCTCCGTCGAGGTTCTCCAGCGCGGTCTCCTGCGCGTAGACGCGTCCCGCAGCCGCCGCCGCGCGGCGGTGATGGTCGAACGCCTTGCGCAGGTCGCCGGCGGCGCGGTAGTGGTAGGCGAGCGTGCCCGCCTGCTCGTCGGCGCGATCGCTGGGCGCCTGCTCGATCGCGGCGGCGATGCGCCCGTGGAGCGCCGCCTTCCTGGTGGCCGAGAGCTGCTCGTAGATCGTCTCGCGGAAGAGCGCGTGCGAGAAGCTGAGCCGCCCCGCCGGCTGCGCGGGCTCGATCAGGACGTCGGCGTCGAGCGCCTCCTCCACCAGGTCGATGAGGCGATCGCGCGGGTGCTCGAGGACACGCTCGAGCACGTCGAGGTCGAAGTCGCGGCCGGCGACGGCGGCCACCGAGAGCGCCCGGCGGCAGTCCTCGCCGAGGCCGCGCAGACGGCGCACCAGCAGATCCCTGACGCTGTCGGGCACGCCGCCCGCCGCCGCATCCCAATCGGACGCCACGCCGACCTCGTGCAGCAGCTCCTCGATGAAGAACGGGTTGCCCTCGCTGCGGTCGGCGACGCGGCGCACGAATCCGGGCGGGGCCCGTCGTCCGGTGCGCCCGGCGATCAGCTCGCCCACCTCCCCCTCGCCGAGCCCGGACAGCGACACCAGCTCCACGGTCCGCGAGCGGCGCAGCTCGGCGAGCGCCTCGGCGAGCGGGTGCTCGTCGCTCGCCTCCACCGGCCGGAAGGTGCCGAGGATCATCAGCGGCGCGTCCCTCGCCGAGCGCGCGAGGTGGCGGAGCAGCAGCAGGCTCGGCTGGTCGGCCCAGTGCAGGTCGTCCAGGAACAGCACCAGCGGGCGAGCGTGCGCGGCGTCGGCGAGCAACGAGGAGACCGCCTCGAACAGGCGGAAGCGCTCCTGCTCGGCGCCCGCGCCCGTCGGCCCGATGGGAGCGCGCGCGTCCTCCAGCTCCGGCACGATCGTGGCGAGCTGCTCGCGCCGTGGCGCCACCTGCACTGCCAGCTCGGCTGGAGGACAGCAGGCGATGTAGTGGCGGAGCGCCTCCACGATTGGCTGGTAGGGGGCCAGTGGTCTGCTCGTGGCAGCTCCCCGCCAGCACCGTCGCGCCCCGCTCGTGCGCGCCGCGGGCGAACTCCGACGCCAGGCGCGTCTTGCCGATCCCGGGCTCGCCCGCGAGCACGACGACGCGCAGGCCGCGCTCACACACCGCCGTCCACGCGGCCTCCAGCGCGCCCGCCGCGTCGGAGCGGCCGACGAACGCCCCGCGGTCCTCGCCCGCCAGCAGCGCCGGCAGCGGCACGCGCTGCTCGGTGGACGGCTCCCACAGCACCTCGCAGGCGGCGACCGGCTCGGCGACCCCCTTCAGCGCCACCGGCTCGAGCGCGCGGTAGGAGAACCCGCCGCGGGTGCCGACGAGCGCGCGCACCAGCTCCGAGGCGAGGATCTGCCCGGGCGCGCCGGCGTCGCACAGCCGCTTGGCGATGACGACCGGCGTTCCGAAGTAATCGCCCTCGTCGCGGATCGGCTCGCCGACGTTCAGGCCGATGCGAACCGCGAACGCGAGCTCGCCGCCCGCGCGGGCGTGCTGGACGGCCTGCTGGATCGTGATCGCGCACGCGACGGCGTCGACGGCGCTCACGAACGCCACCATCAGCCCGTCGCCGAGGTTCTTCACCTCCTCGCCGCCGTGCATCGCCGCCGCATCGCGCAGCAGGCCGAAGTGGGCGCGCCGCAGACGCTCGCCCTCCTCGTCGCCGAGCCTCTGGAGCGTCTCCGTCGAGCCGACCTGGTCGGTGAACAGCAGCGTCACCGTGCCGGTCTTCCTCTCGCTCGCCGGTGCGGCGACTGGTGGCCCGGGCCGCGCGTCGGGTGGCGGCGGGACGGCCGGCCCGAGCCGCACGCCGGATGGCTGGACGGCTGGCCCGGGCTGCGTGTCGGGTGGCGGCGAGGCGGGCGGATGCGCCGCCGTGTCGCCCGCGCGGATCCGCTCGACCAGCTCGCGCGTGGCCGGCGAGGGCACGATCCCGAGCTCCGAGGCGAATCGGTCGGCGAGGCGGCGGTATGTGGAGAGCGCCGCCGAGCGGTCCCCGTTCGCGGCGAGGCGGCGGATCAGCTCGCGATGCGGCCTCCTCGGAGAGCGGGTCGAGCGCGGCCTGGCGGCGAGTGAGCGCGATCGCCGCCGCGAGGTTCGCCCGCGCGCTGTCCGCGGCGCCGGCCATCCGCTCCAGCAACGTCGCCAGGCGCGCGCGGTGCTCGTCGCGTCGCTCGTAGACCCAGTCGTCGTCGAGGTCCTCGAGCAGGTCGCCCCTGCAGAGCTCGAGCGCGTCCTCCAGCCGGCCCTCGGCGACGAGCCGCTGAAACTCGGCGAGGTCGGTCCACACCTCGTCGGGTCCGGCGAGGGCCACCGCGTCGCGGGTGGCCAGCAGGTAGCGGTCGGCGTCGGCGCCGAGCGCTCGACGCAGGGCCGACAGCGCGCTGCGCAGGCTCGTGCGCGCGCTCTCGTCGAGCACGTCGGGCCAGAAGCGCGCGGCGAGCTGGCCGCGGGGGTGCGTGCGCCGCTCCAGCGCGAGCAGGCCGAGCAGCGAGCGCGCGCGGCGGCTCGCGGGCAGCTGCAGCTGCGTGCCGTCCACCTCGAGTGTCATCTCCCCCAACAGCCCGACGCGCATCATCGACGAAGCCTACGTGCATTCACGCGCGTTTCGCGCGCGATTCGCGCTGGCGCCACGGGGCCGTGGGACAGTTGGCTTCCCGAAAGCACAACCACGAAGGAGACACACATGGCTACCGAGGTGCAGCTTGACCAGGAGAAGCTCCAGGCGTTCGTCGGGCGGATCGTGCTCGACGTCGGAACGGCGATGCGCGGCGGGCTGATGTACATCGGCGACCGCCTCGGCATCTTTGCGACGCTGGCGCAGTCAGGGCCGGTGACGGCCGCCGAGCTCGCGCAGCAGACGGGTCTCAACGAGCGCTACCTGCGCGAGTGGCTGGGGTCGATGACGACGGCGGAGTACCTCGAGCACGACGCGGAGGGCGACACGTACCTGTTGCCGCCGGAGCACGCGCTGCCGCTGGCCGACGAGGAGTTCCCGTTCTTCACCGGCGGGCTGCTGCAGATGATCGTGCCGACGGTCACGGTCGCGCCGCAGGTGGCGGAGGCGTTCAAGAGCGGCGGCGGCGTCACGCAGGATCGGTACCTGCCGGACATGTACGAGGCGATCGAACGCCTCACGGCGCCGTGGTACAGGCACGACCTCGTGCAGACGTGGATCCCGGCGCTGCCGGGCGTCCGGGAGAAGCTCGAGGCGGGCGCGTCGGCCTGTGACGTCGGCTGCGGGTCGGGTCGCGCTCCGATCACGATCGCGAAGGCGTTCCCGCGGGCGGAGGTCCACGGCTACGACGTCCACGCCGGCTCGATCGAGCGGGCGCGCGCCAGCGCCGAGTCCGAGGGTGTCGGCGACCGCGTGACGTTCACCGTCGGCGACGGCGCCGAGCTGCCGCAGGGACGCTACGACCTGGTCAGCACGTTCGACGTCGTGCACGACTCCGTCGACCCGGTCGGGCTGATGAGCTCGATCCGCGGGGCGCTGCGCGAGGACGGCACGTACCTGATGCTCGAGATGAACGCGTCGCACGACGTCGAGCAGAACCGCAACCCGCTGGGCACGATGCTGTACAACGTCAGCACGCTGTACTGCATGACGACGTCGCTGGCGCACGGCGGCGCCGGCATCGGTGCGTGCATGGGGGAGGAGAAGGCGCGCGAGCTCGCCTACGCCGCCGGCTTCACGGGCTTTCGCAGGCTCCCGATCGAGGAACCGTTCTCGATCCTCTACGAGCTCAAGGCATAGTCTGACTCGGCTGCGGCGAACAGACAACGCGCAAAACGGACGATCTAAATCAATTAAAGAGAAAGGAGGCACGGCAGATGGCAGCCCAGGCGCCAACGGAATCACGGGCGCTCGACGTCGAGGCGCTCGACGGCGCGCCGGAGCAGAGCCGCGCCCGCTACCCGGACGACGAGGGCTTCGTCGAGCGCGACGGCGTGCGCGTGTTCTACGAGGTGTACGGCGAGGGCGAGCCGACGGTGCTGCTGCTGCCGACCTGGTCGATCGTCCACTCCCGCTTCTGGAAGGCCCAGATCGCCTACCTGGCGCGCCACTGCAGGGTGATCACGTTCGACGGCCGCGGCAACGGCCGCTCGGACCGACCGGTCGGCGCGGCGGCCTATCACCCCGACGAGTTCGCGCTGGACGCGCTCGCGGTGATGGACGCCACCGCCACCGAGCGCGCGAGCCTCGTGGCGCTGTCCTGCGGCGCCCGGTGGGCCACGACCCTCGCGGCGGAGCATCCCGAGCGCGTCGCGGCGGCCGTGTTCATCGGGCCCGCACTGGCGCTCGCGCCGAACCATCCCGAGCGTGAGGCGCACGCGTTCGACGAGCCGCTGGACACGGGGGAGGGGTGGGCGAAGTACAACAGCCACTACTGGCGCGAGGACTACCGCGGCTTCCTCGAGTTCTTCGCCGCGAAGTGCAGCAGCGAGCCGCACTCGAGCAAGCAGATCGAGGACACGGTCGCGTGGGCGCTCGACACCGACCCGGAGGTGCTGGCGGACACGACGCGCGGGCTCGGGCTTCCCACGCGCGAGCCGATCGGAGACACGTGCGCGCGAATCGCCTGCCCGACGCTCGTGATCCACGGCGACCTGGACCTGGTGCGCCCGCACGCGCAGGGCCGGGCGCTGGCCGAGGCGACGCGCGGCGAGCTGGTGACGCTCGAGGACGCCGGGCACCTGCCGACGGCGCGCAACCCTGTCAGGGTGAACCTGCTGCTGCGGGACTTCCTGTGCCCGCCCGCCCCGCCGCGCCGATGGCGGCGCGGCGCCTCGCGAGCCAAGCGGGCGCTGTACATCTCCTCGCCGATCGGCCTCGGCCATGCGCGTCGGGACCTCGCGATCGCCGACGAGCTGCGCAAGCTGCACCCGGATCTCGAGATCGATTGGCTCGCCCAGCATCCGGTCACCGCGGTGCTGGAGGCGCGCGACGAGCGGATCCACCCCGCGAGCGCGCAGCTCGCCGGCGAGTCCGCGCACATGCAGTCCGAGGCGAGCGGGCATGAGCTGCCCTGCTTCCAGGCGTTCCGGCGGATGGACGAGATCCTGCTCGCGAACTTCATGGTCTTCCACGACGTCGTGCGCGAGCAGCCCTACGACCTGTGGATCGGCGACGAGGCGTGGGAGCTCGACTACTTCCTGCACGAGAACCCGGAGTGCAAGGCGGCCGCCTATGCCTGGCTGACCGACTTCGTCGGGTGGCTGCCGATGCCCGACGGCGGCGCTCGCGAGGCGGCGCTGACCGCGGACTACAACGCCGAGATGCTCGAGCAGATCGCGCGCTACCCGCGCGTGCGCGACCGCGCGATCTTCGTCGGCGACCCCGAGGACATCGTCCCCGACACGTTCGGGCCTTCGCTGCCGTCGATCCGCGAGTGGACCGAGCGCCACTACAGCTTCTGCGGCTACGTCACCGGATTCGACCCGGCGGCTCTCGGCGACCGAGACGCGCTGCGAGCGGAGCTGGGGTATGGCCCGGACGAACGGGTGTGCGTCGTCACGGTCGGCGGCTCGGGCGTCGGCGCGCCGCTGCTGCGGCGCGTGATCGACAGCTTCCCGGAGGCGAAGCGGCTCGTTCCGGGGTTGCGGATGATCGTGGTCGCCGGCCCGCGGATCGACCCCGCGTCGCTGCCGGCGCAGGACGGGCTGGTGGTGCGGCCGTTCGTCGCCGACCTGCACCGGCACCTGGCCGCGTGCGACCTGGCGATCGTGCAGGGCGGGCTGACGACGACGATGGAGCTGACGGCCAACCGCAGGCCGTTCATCTACTTCCCGCTGCGCAACCACTTCGAGCAGTGCCTCCACGTGCACCACCGGCTCGAGCGCTACGGCGCCGGCCGGCGGATGGAGTTCGCCGACTCGCCGCCCGCGGCGATCGCCGCGGCGATCGCGCAGGAGATCGGGCGCGAGGTGGACTATCGCCCGGTCGAGACGGACGGCGCCGCCAACGCGGCGCGGCGCATCGCCGAGCTGCTCTAGGAAACACGACAACCGCTACGAGGACAGGATCGCCACCATGACAATCGCCACGAGGACCGGATCCGCCGCCATGACAACCGATACGAAGACAGGACCGCCGCCGCTCGACGTGGAGGCACTCGGCGGTGCGCCGGAGCAGAGTCGCGCGCGCTACCCCGACGACGAGGGCTTCGTCGAGCGTGACGGCCAGCGGCTCTTCTACGAGGTCTACGGCGAGGGCGAGGAGACGATCTTCCTGATGCCGACGTGGTCGCTGGTCCACTCCCGCCACTGGAAGATGCAGATCGCCTACTTCGCGCGCCACTTCCGGGTGCTGGTGATGGACGGCCTCGGCAACGGGCGCTCCGATCGCTGCCGCGACCGGCGGCGCTACGGACCCGCGGAGTTCGCCCGCGACTGCCTGGCGGTGATGGACGCGACCGGCACCGAGCGGGCGGTGATGGTGAGCCTCTCGACGGGCGCCCAGTATCAGCTCGAGCTGGCACGGCTCGCGCCCGAGCGGGTGGCCGGCGCCGTCTTCATCGGTCCGATGTTCCCCTACACCCCGTCGCACCTGTCGGTCCTGACTCACCCTCGGGCTGTCCCCCTCTCCCTCGCGGCTCATCTGCCCTCGCCCGTCTGGTGGGCGCACATGGGCCCGACCCACTGGCGCCAGGACTACCGGGCGTGCGCGGAGTGGTTCATCCCCCGCTGCCTCCCGGAGCCGCATTCGACCAAGGCCGTCGAAGACGGCGTGGGCTGGGCGCTCGACACCGACTCCGAGACGCTGATCGCCACGCTGGAGCATGGCGAGTTCCTCCGTGGCCGGCGCACCCTGCGCGGGCTGGCTCAGAACCTGGACTGCCCGGTGCTCGTGGTCTCGGGCGACCGCGACAGGATCACGCCGCCCCGCGACGCCCGCGCGCTGGCCCGCCTCGCCGGCGGGCGGCTCGAAGTGGTTCACGGCGCCGGCCACCTCCCGCACGCCCGCAAGCCGGTGCAGTTCAACCTGGCGCTGCGCGATTTCTCCGAGGACACATTCGGGCGGCCGCGCACCCCCCGCGACCCAACGGTCTACCGTCCCGACGGCCGTCCCCGCGCCCTCTTCATCTCCTCGCCGGTCGGGCTCGGCCACGCGCAGCGCGACGTGGCGATCGCCCGCGAGCTGCGCCGGCTGCACCCGGACCTGCAGATCGACTGGCTGGCGCAGGACCCGGTCACCCGCGTGCTGGAGGGGGAGGGCGAGCGCATCCACCCCGCGAGCGCGCATCTGGCCAACGAGTCCAAGCACATCGAGTCGGAGTCCGCCGAGCACGACCTGCACGTCTTCCACGCGCTGCGCCGCATGGACGAGATCCTCGCCGCCAACTTCATGCTCTTCCACGACGTCGTGCGCGAGGAGCGCTATGACCTGTGGATCGGGGACGAGGCGTGGGAGCTCGACTACTACCTGCATGAGAACCCGCGCGAGAAGCGCGCCCCATACGCATGGCTGACCGACTTCGTGGGCGTCCTGCCGATGGATCAGCGGGACGAGCGCGAGAGCTTCCTGACCACCGACTACAACGCCCAGAAAATCGACCACATCGCCCAGCACCCGGAGGTCCGCGACCTGGCCCTGTTCGTCGGCAACCCCGACGACATCGTCCCCGAGCGGTTCGGGCCGGAGCTGCCGATGATTCGCGACTGGACCGAACGCAACTTCGACTTCACCGGCTACGTGACCGGCTTCGACCCCGCGGACCTCCGCGAGCGCACCAAGCTGCGAGCCGAGCTGGGCTACGGGGATGACGAGCGCGTCTGCATTGTCACCGTCGGCGGCTCGGGCGTGGGCGCCGACCTGCTGCGACGGGTCATCGCCGCCTACCCGCAGGCCAAGGAGCGCGTCCCGCAGCTGCGCATGATCGTCGTCGCCGGCCCCCGCATCGACCCCGGCTCGCTCCCCTCCCAGCCAGGGCTCGAAGTGGTCCCCTACGTGCATAACCTCTACCGGCACCTCGCCGCCTGCGACCTCGCGGTGGTGCAGGGCGGTCTGACCACCTCGATGGAGCTGACCGCGAACAAGCGGCCGTTCCTCTTCTTCCCGCTACGCCACCACTTCGAGCAGAACTTCCACGTCCGCCACCGGCTCGAACGCTACGGGGCCGGTCGCCGCATGGACTTCGACGACTCCCCGCCCGAACGGATAGCGGCGGCAATCGCCGAGGAGATCGACCGTGAGGTCGACTACCGCGACGTCGAGGTCGACGGCGCTGCCAACGCGGCCCGGCGAATCGCCGAGCTGCTGTAGAGGGACGCGCGATCGCCGGCCGCGCACTCGCCGACTACACCGCCTGAAACCGCGGAATCGATCATCTGTGGTGGCGGTCAGGATCTGTGTCGCGGGCGGCGATCATCTGTCGGCGCACGCGGTCGGCGCCCCGGGCTTCGCCGCGCGGTCACCGCGACGAAGCCCGGGGCGATCCCGCCGATGAGACCGCCGAAGCGCACGATCGGGGCGGCGACGTCGACCTCAGCCCGGTCGCTCGCGATCGCGCGAACCACCGCGGCGGCCACCTGCTCGGGTGTGTTGGTCGGAGCCGAGCGCGGGAGGGCCACGCCGGAGTCGGCGAACATCCCGGCGAGAGAGAGGGCCTGGCCCAAACCTCCCGTAGCGCCCGTGACGGCAGCGTGGCTCCCCGAGATGTTCACCGTTGAACCTATGTCAAGCGAAGCACGGATTGCTCGATTCCCCTGCTCCTCGTCCTGAGCACAAGCGAGCTGTGCGTCTGCGGAGACGCTTGCCCGATTCTCCTGCTCCTCGGTGACGGCTACCTGCCCGGTCGTCAGGTGGGCTTGTGCGCCAGGAAAAGATAGCGGTTGAGACTGAGGAAGTAGTTGGGGCCGAGTTCGGTTAGGTCTTGTGCCCATGCTGTGGCTTCGGCCTCGCTCACGCCGTTGCGATCGGGTACGAACGTGGCGATCAGCTCAAGCATTCCGGCGCTGTAGGTGTTGGGGTCATAGCCGGCGTTGAACAACGGCACGATTTGGCGGTCGGTGACTTCCAGTCCAGCGTCGCGCAGCAGCCGTGTGAGCGTACGCGGCAGGTGAGGGTGAACGAGGTGCTCCTCCCACGCGGCGAGCACCCGGTCCATGCGCTCGTTGTTGCTCGAAGCCCATACGATCGAGTCCCAGTCGGTGTCAAGCACGAGCGCTCGGCCTCCCGGGCGCAGCACCCGCCCTAGCTCCAGCAGCGCGGCGGGAACATCATCGACGTACTCGTAGACCTGTGTGCAGACTGCGACGTCGAAGGTCGCGTCCGCATAGGGGAGCGTGTGCGCGCCAGCTTCTTGGTACTCGATCGGGCCGCTGCCAGCTGGTGGTCTGCGCGCCCTGGCGAGGGCAAGCATGTTCTCGCTGACGTCCACCCCGCAGATCCGCCCGCCGGTCCCGACAGCAACGGCCATTTCGCACGCGAGTAGACCAGGACCCGAGCCGATGTCGATCGCGCGCTCGCCGGGCTGGAGCGCGAGTGCCCGCAGGATCGTTTGGCGCTGTTCGATGACATCGGGCGTGGTGTAGATCCTCTCTACGCGCCGGGAGGCGTCCTCGTCGAATTGCAGTGTGGCGCTCATAGTTCGCCTTCGGTTGGTGAATGGCTCACTCTTAGGGAACGCCAGGGTACACCTGATGCTCGATACGGTGTCTTGATCGGTCGCTGAGCAAGCCGATAGTACCTGCGGGCGAGGTGGCGCTTGAGGCAGCGCATGGCCTCCATCCGTGTCTTGCCCTCGGCTTCCTTGCGCTGCAAGTAGGCGCGGGTCTCAGGGTCCAGGCGTCCGCGGGTGATCGCGATGACATGCAGAGCCCGATTGATCTGGCGGTTGCCCCCGCGGTCCAAGCGATGGCGGTAGTGTCGGCCCGAGGAGAGGGGGACCGGTGCGACGCCGGCGAGTCTTGCGAAGTGGGCGTCGCTCTTGAAGCGCTCGGCACCGGCTGTCTGGCCAATCAAGATCGCAGCGGTCAAGGGGCCACAGCCGTGTTAGGTTTGGGCGGTGCCCGATGAGCGCGCTGCGCAGTGGGAGGCCGTCCCCGGAATGCTCGGTCCGCGGACACGGCAGATTCTGGCGCTCGAGTTCGGCTCGAAGGCCGAGTTCGATGACCCGAGCTTGGAGTGGCGAAGGCTCTTCTCCGAGCTGCTCGGCACGTTCATGCTGGTGCTCGTCGCCGCCGGTGGCGGGCTCCTTCACGGCGAGGGCCAGATCAGCCTGGCCGCGGCCGTGGTCGCGCCGGGGCTGATGGTGATGGCGATCATCCTCTTCATGGGCGCCGTCTCGGGTGCGCATCTGAACCCCGTCGTGTCGCTCGCGTTCGCCCTTCGCGGAGACTTCCCGTGGAAGCGCCTTCCGGGGTACGTGCTCATCCAGCTCGTCGGTGCGACTCTGGCTTGCCTGTTCCTGTACGCGGTGTTCGGCAACGTCGAGCATCTCGGAGCCACGCTGCCGGGCCCGGGCTACGCGAGCTGGCAGGCGCTGCTGATGGAGGTCGCCCTGACCGGGACGTTGGTGAGCGTGATCCTGGGGACCGCCTCCGCTGCCCAGAACGTCGGCGCGATCGCGGCGCTCGGCGTCGGCGGGTACATCGCGCTCGCGGGTCTCTGGTCGGCGCCCGTGAGCGGCACCTCGATGAACCCCGCTCGCTCGTTCGGTCCGGCCCTGGTGAGCGGGGACTTCCGCGGCTACTGGGTGTACGTCCTCGGCCCGATCGCCGGGGCGCTGATCGCCGTCGGCAGCGCGTATCTCCTGCGCGGAGCGGGTGGAGACCGGACCTCCCGCCTCGCCGGGTCCGGCGCGTTGGATGCGAGCAAGCCCGGCGAGCGATAGCCCCCTCACGACCGAGCAGGATCGGAGAAGCGCGCGCAGGCGCCGGCTCGCTAGCGTTGGCCTGTTCGACGACATCGCCCGGGAGGACTTCCGCCGCATGACCGCCGGCGCCGCCGGCCCGGTTGACGACCGGAGAGTACGAAAGGAGGCGAGACGATGAAGACGATGACATGTGAGCAATTGGGTGGACCGTGTGACGTCCCGCACCGTGGAAACACTGCGAATGAGGTGATAAAGGCGCAGGACGAGCACCTGAAGGAGATGGTCGCCGGGGGTGATGAAACGCACGAGGATGCCCTGAGAGAGATGCAGGGTAGGTGGAAGCATCCTGTCTCGGGAATGGGTTGGTATCGGAAGGCCAAGCGTGATTTCGCTGCGCTTCCCGAAGACCGGTAAGCGCAGACCCCCGCTCCGATGCTCGGCGTCAGCGCGACCCGTTATGCGCCACGACGGCCTGCGTCCCTCATGGCCAGGGTAGGTCGAGTGCTCGCGCCGTGGTGCTGAGCTTCATGATTAGCTGATGCGGGTCTGTCGGCGAGGGCTGGAAGTCGTGGGCGCGGTAGAAGTCCGCTGCGTCGCTGTCGACCGCATCGACTACGACAAGGCGCCCCCCGGCCGAGCGAGCGGCCGTCACGATCGTAGTCAGGGCGTAAACCAGCAGCTCGGCGCCGAGCCCTCGGCCGTGCAGGTCGCTACGCAGGGCGAGCTTGGCGAGGAGGATCGCAGGGATGCGCTTTGGCGCTCCGCGGCCGACACCCGGTGGGGCGGTATCCCGCTCGACTAGATAGGGGGCGATCGCGAAGTAGCCAGCGACAGCGCCAGCAGCGTCCTCGACGAGCAGATACGTACGGGTGCCCTGCCCTGTCGCGTTGCGGGCGAATCGCTGTAGCCAGTCCGTGAGAGCATCGTGCCCGCAATCGAAGGCGGCGAGGTCGTGGCCGGCGGCAAGCGGCTCGACCCGGTAGCTCACGCTGCCTTGATTCGCCTGCGCCGCGCGACCGCAGCAGTCGCCCTAGCGAGTCCGGGCGCGTCCTCTGGTTCATCGAGAGATGCGACGAGCTGGTCGAAGTAGGCGGCTGGGACTACCGTCGATGCTCGCTCCCGCACGAGAATGTCGGCGCGATCCAGTGCAGCAAGGACAACAAACGACGACACTGACTCGCCGGCCAGTGCTGCTGCCTGCTCGATCTGCTTGCGCTCCGTTGATGTAAGTCGCGCCTCTAGGCGCTCTGCCTTGACGGCCACATGTTCCTCCTTAGCTACGTACAAGTGTACGGCGCCTGCACTCACGCGTCAAGCGCGTATATATCCCCTCACACGCGGCGTGCTCGGGCTCTCGTTGCTTATCAAGCGATATCAGCACGCCAGAGAGCCGCGCAATGCGGTTCGACTTGAGGTCGGTTGGCTCCATCGAGGCGGATTTGCAGCGGAGTCCGGGAGCGCGTTTGGGACGGTGGTCGAACCGTCACGGTTTGGCGCTGAGCGTCTGCGGGACTCTGCTGGTGGCGGCTATCCAGCCTGGCAGAGCCGGGTCGATGTAGCCGGCGAGGGCGAGGAGGTCCTCGTAGTGCCCGTCGGGCGCGTGGCTCCAGACGCGCTGGTGGTGCGCGAGACGGTTACGGAAGACGTGAAGGCACGGCTGCTCAGCTCCTGCGCGGGGTCGTCCAGCCACGAGGCCGGCCGTTCGAGTCGGCGAAGGCGCGATCATGCCGAAGGCGGTGCTCCGCGGTCGAGGGCTGCGCGGGCGGTTGCGATCTTCATCACTAGCCGGCGTGAGCCTTGGATCGGTTGGAAGTCGTGGTGGCGGTAGAAGCGGTGTGCGGCGTCGTCGAGGGCGTCCACGGCAATCAGGCGTCCGCCGGCGTTCGTCGCGGCAGCGGCGATCCGCTCGAGCGCGTCGAGTAGTAGGTGCGTGCCCAGGCCTTGCCCGTGCAGGGCTTGGCTGAGCGCGAGCCGCGCGAGGAGGTATCCGGGAATCGTGCTGTAGCCAGCGCTGAATGAGCGCGATGGCAAGTCCGTGCGCATGAATTGGGTCGGAGCGATCGCGTAGAACGCGACTACCACCAGATCGTCGGGCCTGGTCCACACGGTCGTGTGGGCGATACCGGCCGCCTGTGCACGCAATGCCTCGTGGAGCAGCCATCGATCGAGCTCATCGCGCCCGCAGTCCAACTGCGCGAGGACGTGATGCTCGCCGAGTCGCTGGGACGTCCAATCGCTCACGCGCGCCGGTATAGGCGCGGGCTGCGAGCGGCTCTTTCCAAACGAGGAGCCGGATCGCCCTGGTCGAGCGCAGCGACCAGCGCGTCGAACTGACCGGCCGGGATCAGTGTCTGGTCAGCCCGGCCCAGCACGCGATCGGCCTCGCGCGTCGCCGCTGCCAAGACGAACGCCGAGACCGAGAGGTCTCGTGCCTGGGCTGCGCGCGAGATCCGCTCCTCGCTCGCTGGGTCGGCGCGCATCTCAATCCGTCTAGTCCGGGTAGCCATACCCTCATAGTACGGTACTTGTACGGCACCTACGAGCACAGGCTGGACATCGCTTGCGGCAGAATCAACGGGCGGGATGCTGGGGCGTCAGCGTCGCTGTGACCGCAAGGCGCCCATCACGCCTCCTCTACCAACCTACTCAGGAACTACATCTAGTCAGCCCACCAGTCGCGCTGACCCTCCACGTCGTCGCGCGGATTCTCGCCGAGGTTGGGCGCACCGAAGACGAGGACCTCGAGGCCGTCCTGCCCGCCCTCGTAGCCTCGCCACGTGCCGGGTGGGACGCGAACCACGTCCCACTCCTCGACCTCGACGATCTCGTCGTCGAGCTTCATCCGCCCGCTCCCGCGCACGACCACGTAGATCTCCTCCTGCTCCTTATGCGTGTGGCCGTACGGGAAACGACAGTCGGGCGGGATGCGCTGGTAGCAAAGCCCGCACTGCTCGAGCTCGAGCGCCTTGCTTGCATGGCGAAACTCCAGGTCCGGCGCGCCATCGAAGTTGGACCCGAGATCCTCCAGATCCTCCCTGAGGTTCCTGAGCGTGAACGGCACGGCCGCGATCCTACTATTCATCTCCGCCCCGCCGGCGGATCGTGGGCATCGCCGCCGTCGGTATCTCCACGCACCACCGCGCGACACTCGCGCACCTGTTCAGTGAGATGATCGCCACCGCCGGGCTACTGCTCGTGCAAAGCGGTTCGCGTTGACTTCGGTCGGCTCCATCGCTTGATGCGCTATGATGCGCTGCGATGGAGCCTCGTAGAAGGGCACCTCGGCGGACAGGGCACAGAACCACTCTCACCGTGCCCCACTCGGTCCTTGACGCAGCGGATCGTCTGGCCCAAGAATTGGGCACTACGGCTAATGACGCGATCGTGCGCCTGGCGGAGGAGGGCGCCTCTTCCCGCGAACGCCACGAGCGAATTGCCGCATTGGCATCTGAGCGTCGTGCCGCAGTCGAGCACCCTGGCTCGAGTGACGCGCTCGCATTCCCATCGCCGGATGAACTCCATGAGGCGATGCTCGCGGGTCGACGCGATCCTTGACGTTTACGTGGGACACAACGCTCGTCTCCCGGATCTATCCAGGCGGACCGCTGGAGCGACATCTGCTGGATCAGGCAAATGCAGACGAGCCGGTCTCTATCACCGCGCCCACCGTAATGGAGGTAGTCCGCGGCCTCCAGGCCAGGGCAGCCAATAAGCCGGGAATTGCGTTGGCGCTGACCTGGTTCGTCCAGCTCGTCGCGAGCGACCTAGTGGAGATTCTCTCGTTCGACCGGCCAGCAGCCATCGTTGCCGGGCGGGTTAGAGCCATGCAACCGACGCCACCCACCGGAGCCCGTCGCAGGGGCGTCAAGCCCGAGCAACGTGCCGCGTGGGTGCTGGACATTCAGATCGCGGCCTGCGCCTGGACTCACGGCCGTCAGATTGCCACCGAGAATCGCCACGACTTCGAGGCCCTGCGCGACCTCATCACAAAGCTCTACCCCGGCACCCCGCCGCTCGCCGTTACTCCCTCGCCTGTGGCCTGAGCGTCATCTGCCGCTTCAAACGACATCCGCCCGCCCGGAAGCCGTGCAAACCGGTTCGCGTTGACTTCGGTTGGCTCCACTGAACTTGTCGGCGCGCAAACCACGGGTGCGCCAGGGGGTGCTTGGTCTTGGCCTTGGAGAGCCCTTCACGCAGCCGCTAGCCAATCTCATCCAGCGGTCGATAGAGTCCCAGGCATGAGCGACGCTGAGCGCATGGACGGCAGCTTTTCCAGGCTCGATCGGGCGCATACGGTTCGCAAAGGACGTCTTGTGGAGACCACGCCAGAGGTCAACCGCGAGGTCGCCGAGAGCGCGATGCTGCTCTCTCAGGGCGCCCGTCGCGCGATCCAGATGAAGCAAGAGGCACGCCAGGCAGCGGCCGGTGTCACGCCTGGTACAGCTGGCCGCGCTGCCTGACGCCCAGCCGATCTCGGCAACACCGACAGCGTTTACGCTGGCCGGTCGAGGTCATCGCCTATCCACCTGCTCAGGAGTGCGCTATTCCGCGCTCGTGGACCGCTGGCGTCGCCAATCGAGACCGCTCCGCATCCACCAAGGGTTGCGCCCAGCTAGCACGAAGCCGATCTCTACGAGGAGCACGATAACCAGCGTCGCCCAGACAACCGGCCACGGACCAGCGACCGTAAAGGCCACGCAGGTAGCTGCCATGACGACCAGCGATGGAAGCTTCCATCGACTGTTCGGCGGTTCAGGCTCGCGACGCCCTGGAAATGACCGCGAGAGACCCACGACCGCGACAATCGTGCCGATGACGAGCCCAGTCAGCATGATGGGATTTTAGATGATGTGCCCGACCATCGTGCGGTGGCAGCGAGGTTGGGTTAGCGTCCAGCGCCAGTCGCGCGAGACGCGTTCTGACGGGCCTCTGCGTAGAGCGGCTCAGGGGCCATGTCAGCGCCATTTGGCCACGTTACGGTTCCTGCCTCGGCGTCTACTGCCGCACGCGCGAAGTAATCGGGATCGCGCAGCGGCTCAAAGACACCTCGCCACTCGCGCCCCGCGAAGTCGACCTCGCCCACTGTTCCGTCGTCGAAGGTCAGGCGCAGTCGGTACTCGCCGCTGATCTCGACACCGATGACGTCATGCAGTTGCTCCACGAAAACCATGTTACGCCAGGGCATCGATCGGCTCCAGCGGCTCGTCCCGTCGTGCGCGCTCCCAGTTCGCCGCCAGCTCGTCCTCATGCAGGACTGCCCACTCTGCGACCAGCACGAGCGCGCGCCGCGGAAGCGAGCCCGCGATCATGACGCCAGCGAAATCCAACGACGCGGTCTGCCCTGCGTAGCGGGCGTGGAAATGCGGACGTGCGTGAGCACCCTCGTTCCAATACATCCAGATGGTGATCCCGTAGAAAGCGCTGATCCTCGGCACGCAGACACCATACGATCGCCTTGAGACGAAACGCTACGGCGCGACTTTCGGCTAACCGAGCCGAAGGGCTGGCCCCGCAACAAGAACGTGGTTTGCGCGCCCACAAGTTTCGCCCATCGCCAGCGGATTTGCAGCGGATTCGGCGGACGTGCGCCTCCCTCTCACGGGAGATCGATCGCGCGGCGGCCTGCGTGCTCAGGCGAGCTTGAGCGGGATCCCCCCGTAGGGGTCGATGCGGTAGACGAGCGACACACGGTGATAGCCGTCGGCGATGTCCGCGCGCATCTCGGCGCTGACCACGAGCACGGGGCTGAGATGCCTGCCTTCGATGACCTTGATCAAGTCTTTCATCACGCCTGGATCGTCCAGCGGCGCGGCGGTCAGTCCGGCGGCGCGCAGGATGTCGTTCGCGCGGCGCATCGTGACCGAGGCATTGCGTAGCCGTTTGACGGTCTTGCGCACGGCGTCCTCGTCGAGCTTGAGCGACAGGTAGGCCTCGGCGGCATCGTAGTCGTGGTCGGCGACGTCGTCGAGCCATTTGATCTTCTCGACGGGTCCGGTCCCGAGTGTCTCGGCTTTTGCCTTCGCCATGGGACGATCACCTCCTCGCAGTTGACGGCGCCGACGCTCTAGACGTACATGTCCGCGGAGATGCGGTTGACCTCGACGACGGCGTCGGCGGGGATCCCGGCGCGCTTGGCTGCGACGACGATCGTGTCGGGCGAGGGCGCTTCGTAGAGGCAGTAGGAGCGGCGCCGGTCGGCGCTGAGGAACGAGAACAGCCAGCGGACTCCCTCGTCCGCGTTGACCTCCTCGATCAGCTTCACGTCGTCGCTCGTCAGATCGAGCTGCTCGGCGAACTCGCGCTCGATCACGTACATCGGCATGCTGCTGATGCTAGGCGATCGATCAATCCTCGACAAGGCCGCGCCGGTAGGCGTATCCGGTCGCGTCGGCGCGGTTGGCGCTGGCGGTCTTGCGCAGGATGCTGCGCACGTGGTTGGCGGCGGTGTGCTCGCTGATGAACAGAGCCGCCCCGATCTCGCGATTCGACCGGCCGCGCGCCACCAGGCGCAGCACGTCGAGCTCGCGCGCGGACAGGCCGTCGGGCAGCGCGGAGCCGGATGCCGGCGCAAGCACGCGCGCCCGGGCGAGAAGCGTGGGCATCCCCACGGCGTCGGCGAGGCGGACGGCCTCGGCGAGGAGCTGCGCCCCACGAGCGTGGTCCGCGCCGCGAGCCAGCAGCATGCGCCCGTACTCGTAGGCGGTGTGCGCGAGCCAGGTCGTCGCGCCCATCCGCCGGTTGAGCTCCAGGGCGGCCTCGAAACGATCGGCCGCGTCCTCGTCGTCGCCGAGGGTGGCGGCCAGCATTCCCAGGTAGCGGTCGGCGGCGCCGTAGCACGCCACGCCATGGCCGATCATCAGGTTCGTGCCGGCCAGCGGCGCGAGCATCGGGTACACGAGCGCGGCCACATCCCGATGCGCGACCGCGCTGGCCGCGTCGGCGAGATAGGTGAGCGAGGCGAGCCACAGGCCCTCGCGCAGCGGCTCGAGGCCGTCGGCGTGCACGCGGTCCAGCTCGCCGCGAACCTGCTCGTCCATCGCCAGCTCGGCGAGCATCGCGACGAGGCCGGGGCGCCAAGCGCCGCCGCCCCGATCCCCGGCCGCAAGCACGCGGATCACCGGAGCGAGCTCGGCGAGCCGGCCCTGCTCGCGTCTGACGGAGAACATCTGGATGCCGTAGACACCTGACGCGTCGCGGCCGATGAGCAGTTGACCCCATTCACGGGAGCGCTCCGCAGCCGTCTCGGCCTCCGCGAGCCGGCCCTCGAGGAGCGCCAGCGCGGAGCGGTAGTGTTCGGCGACGTGGAGGATGAAGGGCTGGCGCGTGTGCTGCGCCGCCTCGAAGGCGACGTCGAGCTCCTCGCGCGCGGTCGCAATCTCGCCCAGAGCCATCAGTGCCGAGATCCTCCACTCAGTCGCCTCGGCCTGGCCCTCCACGTCTCCGAGCTCGTGGGCGATGTCGCGCGCCTCGCCGAGCATCTGGAGGGCTTCCTCGAGACTCATCGTCGCGCGTGCCCAGTAGACGCCCATCAGTGTTTTCGCCAGTCCCGGCCGGTCGTCGATCCGGCGCGCCATCGCGATCGCTTCCTCGCGCGCGACCGCCGCCGGGTCCGAGTCGCCTTCGAGCTCGAGCGTGCGCGCGAGACCGGCGAGGACACCGACACGCAGTGCGGAGTCCTCGGGCCGGAGGGCCGTCAACGCCTCGGCGAGCAGCTCGCGGGCGCCCTCATCGGGGAGTCCCGGCCGCCAGCAGCTCGTCTCGAACCCGATCGCCGCCCTCGCGAGCAGCTCTCCGGCGCCGAGGTCCCGTGCGATCTGGGCCGCCCGGCGGAACGACTGCAGCGACTCCAGCGAGTGTCCTGCACGGTACAGCGCTGCGCCGAGATCGAGCAGGACCTCGGCTCGCCGCCGCTCGTCCTCGATTCCCATACGCAGGGCCGTGCGAAGTCGAGCCGCCGTCTCGTCATGGGCCAGCGCGTCAGCCGCCGCCTTCGCCGCAAGGAGGTTGTACGCCACGGCCCGGGACGCCCCGCCGATCGGAGCGGCCGCTGCGAAATGGTGGGCGAGGTCGGCGAGAAGGCGCGCGCTCCGCGGTCGATCGGCGGCCTCCAGGGCCTCGGCTATTCGCAGGTGCAGCTCGGCCCGGCGCAGCACGCTCAGCCGGTCGTACAACGCGCGGCGCACGAGCTCGTGGGTGAAGCGATACGCGAGCGCGGGGAACGCGAGCTCCTCGATCACCCCGCTGCGCATCGCCGGTTCGAGAGCGTCGATTCGCTCGAGCTCGACAGGCGCCGCCAGGCGAAGCACGTCGAGCTCGAACTCCGGCCCCGCGACGGCGGCCAGCTCCAGCAGGTCCCTGGTCGCCGGGCCGAGCCGGGCCAGGCGCTGGCTGACGACCTCACGGACGCTCTGGGGCGTGGCGATCGTCTGCAACGGTCTGCTCAAGCGCAGCCTGCCCTCCTCGATCGTCAACGCCTCGGTCTCCACCAGTGCCCGCCAGAGCTCGCACAGCAGGAAGGCGTTGCCCTCCGTCAGGTCGCGGATCTCGTGGGAGAGCCGGGGCTCGACCGGATCCATCTCGCCGCCGGCGCGGCGCACGAACTCCCCGACGTCCTCCTCGGTGAGGCCGCTCAGGCTCAGGCGGACAGCCTCGTCGGAGCGGCGCAGGTCGGCGAGGGTGTCGGCGAGCTCAGCCGGGACGTCGGCCTCGGTGTCCCGGAAGGTTGCGAGCAGGAGCACGCGGGCCTCGCTCGTGGCTCTGGCCAGGTGGCGCAAGAGCACGAGCGTCGCGGGGTCCGCCCAGTGGCCGTCCTCGAGCACGAGCAGGAGCGGCTGTCGACGTCCGGCGCTCGTCAGGAGGTCGGTCACCGAAGTGTGCAGGCGATGGCGCTCGGTGTCCGGGTCCGCGACGATCGGCGCCGGCAACCCCGCCACGCGGGCGGACAGGTCGGGCAGGAGCCGTGTCAACTCACCTCCCGCGCTGCCGAGGTCCGCACGGAGGACGTCGGGGTCGGTGATCCGGACGAGCTGATCCAGCGCCTCGGCGAACGGCCGGTAGGCGGTCTGCACCACGGCATCGCAGGCGCCGTAGAGCACGAGCACGCCTTCCGAGGCGACCTCGTGCGCCAGCTCGCGGACCAGGCGGCTCTTTCCAGACCCAGCCTCTCCGCCCACCAAGGCGAGCCGGCCGCGCTCGCCCGTCTCGCGTGGAACCAGGGCTCGCAGCGTCGCGAGCTCGGCCGAGCGTCCGACGAACGGGGATGACGAGGCGAGGCGGAGTGGGCCGGGAAGCGCGTGCACGGGCGTCGACGTAGGAGTAGTCAGATCTGATTATCGCTTCCTGCGCACCGCGCCGCCAGGGGCGCGCGAACTGTGTCAATCCAGGTCATGACAGCGGGGCCGCGCTGGTCTACCGTCGCCTTGCGAGCGGGCTCTCCGGTGAGCCCCGAGAACAGGAGGCGACCATGAGCACCACCACCACAGCAGCGGCGGACACGGCACGGCAGGAGATCGGCGCGAGGTTCGCCGGCGAGCTGATCGGCCCCGCCGATCCGCCGTACGAGTCGGCGTGCGCGGTCTTCAACGCGATGATCGACCGCCGGCCCGCATTGATCGCCCGTTGCGCCAGCGTGGCCGACGTGGCGGAGACGATCGCGTTTGCGCGCCGGCACGAGCTGCTGCTCGCGGTTCGCGGAGGCGGCCACAACGGCGGCGGGCTGGGGACCTGCGACGACGGGGTCGTCCTCGACCTCTCCCTGCTGCAGGACGTCGATGTCGACACAGACGCGCGCACCGTTCGCGCGGGCGGCGGCTGCACGTGGAGGCAGGTCGACGCCGCAACCCACGAGGCGGGCCTCGCGACGCCGTCGGGGATCATCTCCAGCACCGGAGTCGGCGGCCTCACGCTGGGGGGCGGAATCGGCCACCTCTCGCGCAGGCACGGGCTGACGATCGACAACCTGATCGACGCCGAGGTCGTCCTGCCCGACGGGGCGCAGGTGCGCGCCAGCGCGGAGGAGAACCCCGAGCTGTTCTGGGCGCTGCGCGGCGGCGGCGGGAACTTCGGCGTCGTGACCTCGTTCCGCTTCCAAGCACACCCCGTCTCCACCGTGCTCGCCGGTCCTACGTTCTGGCCGCTCGAGCAGACGCAGGAGGTGATGCGCTTCTACCGCGAGTTCCTCCCCGCCGCGCCGCGCGAGCTGAACGGGTTCTTCACGCTCATGACCGTTCCCCCCGCCGACTTCCTCCCGCCCGAGCTGCACTTCCGCAAGGTGTGCGGAGTGATGTGGTGCTACCTGGGCTCGGAGGACTCGGCGGCCGAGCTGTTCGCGCCCGTGCAGGAGGTGGGGACGCCGCTGCTGCATGGGGTCGCGCCGATGCCGTTCCCGGCGTGGCAGAGCCTGTTCGACGATCTCTACTCTCCGGGGCTGCAGTGGTACTGGCGCGCCGACTTCGTCCGCGAGCTTCCGGACGCGGCGATCGAGCAGCATGCGCGCTTCGGCGAGCGGCTGCCGACGCTGCACTCGGCCATGCACCTCTACCCCATCGACGGCGCCGTGCACGACGTCGACGAGCGCGACACCCCGTTCAGCTACCGCGACTGCAACTGGGCCGAGGTGATCGTCGGCGTCGACCCCGATCCCGCGAACGCCGGGCTCATCCGCGACTGGACCGTCGACTACTGGGACGCGACGCATCCCTTCTCGGCCGGCGGCGCGTACGTGAACTTCATGATGGACGAGGGCCACGAGCGCGTTCGCGCGACCTACCGTGAGAACTACGACCGCCTCGCCGCCGCGAAGGCGACCTACGACCCGGCGAACGTGCTTCGGGTAAACCAGAACATCGAGCCGGCAGCGAAACGGTGAGCGACTCCGCCACCTACGATGCCGTGATCGTGGGTGGCCGCTGCGCAGGCGCGACGCTCGCGGCGCAGCTCGCGCGTGGCGGCTGGCAGGTCCTGATGGTCGATCGAGACCAGCTCGGGAGTGACACGCTCTCGACTCACCTCGTGTTCCCGAACACGCTGGCTCGGCTCGAGGAGCTCGGGGTGCTTGCCCGCCTCAGGCGTGACCACCAGCTGCGCCCGGTGCTGTTCCGGATGAGGCTGCTGGGGCGCGAGCTCGGCGGCGCGTTCACCCCAGTCGCCGGCCACGACCGTTGCATGGGGATCCGCCGTCCCGCGCTCGACCGTGCTCTGGCCGCGGAGGCGATCGCCGCCGGCGCTCACGCCCGCTACGGCGAGAAGGTGAAGCGCCTGATCGGCGCGGGGAGCGAAGCCGACCCGGTCGCGGGCGTCGTGCTCGAGGATGGTGAGCAGATCCGGGCCCGCTGGGTCTTCGGCGCCGACGGCCGCGCCTCCACGGTGGCGCGGTCGCTCGGCCTGGAGAAGGTCAACGTCCTCGCCGGCGAGATGTCGATGCTGATCTCCTACTGGCACGGGTTGCCGGCGACCGACTACGCGACGCTCGCAATCGCCGCCGGCTCCGGCGTCAGCTGGTGGCCCTGTGAGGATGGGGCCGACCTGCTCGTCACCTTCGGAGGGGCAGAGCACACGCGCGGCGACTCCGACGCACGTGAGCGCGCACACATGGACTGCCTGCGCAGCTTCCCTTCGCCGATCGACTTCGAGTGGATCGAGGGCGCCGAGCGCATCGGACAGATCCAGGCGGCGCCGGAGACGATGCTGCGCGGCTTCTACAGGCAGGCCGAAGGGCCGGGATGGGGGCTCCTCGGCGACGCCGGCCACTTCAAGCATCCGGGCAGCGCGCAAGGCATCTCCGACGCCATCGAGCAGGCGATCCACCTCGCCCAGGAACTGGCCACGGGGGACCGGGAGCCCGGCTCGTACTCCCGCTGGCGCGACCAGCGCGCCGCGGGCTTCTACGAGTGGTCGTTCACCTTCGGCCGGCTTCCGCGCGAGGAGACGATCGGCCCGATCGCCGACGGGCTCGAGGCCGACGCCGACGCGACCCAGGACTTCCTCGACACCTTCACCCGCCGAGTCCAGCCCGCGGTCGCACTCAGCCGGGAACGCTTGGAGGCCTGGTTCGGAGCCCGACCCGGCTGAGATCGCCGCGGCGGGCGGTCGCGCAGAGCGCGCCCGACACGGGCGCCTGCTCGGCCCTAGGATGTGCCTTCGGCTCACTCAACACACCCAAGGAGTCCAGATGCCCGACCAACGCTCCGAGTCCGTGCTCGCCGACGGCGCACCCGCGGGCGCCGGCGGCGAGGGGGTGGTCACGAAGCTGAGTCCGTCTTCGGTGCGGGAGACGGTGGCTCGTCTGGAGGCGGTGGTGGAGGCGAAGGGGATGAAGGTGTTCGCCGTGATCGATCACAGTGGCGAGGCGAGCGCCGTCGGACTGGATCTCCGCGACACCAAAGTGGTGATGTTCGGCAGCCCGAAGGCGGGAACGCCGGTGATGGTGGCCGCGCCGCTGGCGGCACTCGATCTGCCGCTGAAGGTGCTGATCTGGTCCGACGGAGACCAGACGAAGGTCAGCTACACGGCACCCTCCGAGTTGGCCGGCCGCTACCGGCTCGCCGACGAGCTCGCGACGAGGCTCGCAGGCATCGACGCCGTCACCGACGCGATCGTCGCGAGCTAGCCGGCGAAGCGAGCGAGCTCGATCGAGACGATGAAGAACCAGGCGATCGACGAGACGTAGAAGAGTCGCTCGATCGACCCGAAGATCATCTTCAGCCGCGGGCCTCGGAGCGCGAGAACGATGCCGACGGCGCTGCCGGTCATCACCCAGGGCAGGACGGCGAGGACGCCCTTCACGTGATGCCACGCCGGCTCGTGTTCGAGCGTCCCGGAGAGTTCCGAGGCGGCGATCGTCAACGCCGCGAAGATCACGATCGCGAGGATCATGTGGATCGTCCCCGCCGACGTCTGGAAGCGGCTGCCGTCCTGATCGGTGGCGAACGCCGGGATCAGAAAGCGCGCGCCGGCGGACACGAGCAGCAGGACCACGACGAGCGTCGGCTTCGACGGATGCGAGTCGGCGAGCGCGATCGCGAGCGCCAGCCCGGCCACTCCGCCGGCGACGGCCTGCGCCCAGAACCAGCCACGAAAGGGCCCGACGCCGTAGTCGCTGACCGCGTTGCGGACGGGGTTGTAACCGGTCGGAAGCACATGCAGCGTGACCAGCGCGACCGTCTGAGCGCCGACGGCGATCGCGGCGACGATGCTCAACGACTCAACCATGTGCACCCCCCTGCGGAGTTGGACCGGACGCGGCGAGTCGCAGCCTACCGGCGCGGCGGCGGAGCTGCTCGTCGCCGCGCGCGCGTGTGCCACAGGCGCCTCGTCATCGCCGGCGGGCGCCTGGCGTGGCATGCTCCGCGCGTGCAGCGACCCACGATCTTCGAGGCCGCGGGCGGGCAGGACGCGTTCCTGCGCCTGGCGACCGTGCACCACCAGAGATGCCTCGACGATCCGGTGCTCAACCACCCGTTCTCGCACCCCGGCCATCCGCAGCACGTGGAGCGGCTCGCGGGATATTGGGCGGAGGTGTTCGGTGGCCCTCCGGCCTACACGCAGGTCGCGGGCAGCAACTCGGCGATGCTCGAGCTCCACGCGCGCGCGCAGGCCGAAGACGATCTCGGTGAGCGCTTCCTGGCCTGTTTCGTCTCCTCCTTCGACGACGCGGGCCTGCCCGAGGACCCCGAGCTTCGCGGCGCGCTGCGCGCGTACATGGAGTGGGCGGTCGGCCAGGTAATGGCCATCTCGCCTGCCGACGCGGTCGTGGCGGACGCGCTGCCGGTGCCCCGCTGGTCGTGGACGGGCTTGCAGGACCCCGGCCCGACGCTGCTCGGAGCGCCGTGAGGCCCTTGGCTCAGCGCGCGGCGATGCTGTGCAGCAGGTCGGCGAGCGGGCCCGGCAGGGAGAGCATCGCCCAGTGGCCGGTGGGGAGGTCGTAGAGCTCCCAGTCGTCGTCCTCGAAGGCCGCGGCACGTCGGTCGCCCTGCGCGATGAGCTCGCGCACGCTCGCCACGTCGACGCCGCCGGCGGCGCAGAAGATCGCCGCGCGCCGAACCGCTGGGGGCTTGTCGTGGGCGAGGCGCACCGGCGAGGTCATCGTCGCGTAGGGCTGGGGGGTGGCGCGATCGGCGATCAGCTGCAGGTGCTCGTCGCTGAGGCCGCTCGCGCTTCCGAACGTCCCCGCCGTGAGGGTCTCGCGGTCGGGCACCGGCCATCGCCAGCCCTCTCCGTGCTCCTCGACCGCGCGGGCTTGACTCTGGCGTTGCTCGCGCGACTGCACATCGACGATCGCCGTGCCGTCCGGGAGCGGCGAGGTGTCCAGGTAGACGACCGCGCTCAGCCGCTGGGGCCGACGGTCGGCGACGGCCGTGACCACCGTGCCGGAGTAGCTGTGGCCGACGAGCACCGCCTCCTCGAGCGCCTCGTAGTCGAGCAGGTTCACGACGTCTGCGACGTGCGTCTCCAGGTCGACGCCGGCGTGCGCGAGGTGCACGCGCTCCCCCAGCCCGGTGAGGGTCACCGGGTAGGCGTCGTGGCCGTGCGCGCGCAGCCGCGCTGCCACCTCCCGCCAGGACCAGCCGCCGAGGCATGCTCCGGGGACCAGCACGACCGGCCGGCGCTCGGCGCTACCCATCGTCACCCTTCGCTCTGCGCCCGGCCTCGCGTCCCGCCGCTTCCTCGCCGGCGAGCCAGCTCAGCAGCGCCGCCCGCGAGAAGCGCCACTCATCCCCGAATGCCCGACCGGGCAGATCGCCGGCGACGGCGCTCGCGCGGACTGCCTCGACCGGCAGCCGCAGCAACGCGGCGGCCTCCTCCAGCGTCAGAACCTCCTCGCCGAGCGCGCCTTCGGCGAACTCGATGTGGCCCACCGCGAGCTGGTCGGCGAGCATCTCGCTGACGAGATGCTGCTTGCGCCGACCGGTCGTCGTGGCCAGCCGCTCGAGCGCCGCCGACTGCTCACGCGGAAGCCTGACGAAGAGGGGAACGCGATCCTCGGGCACCCTCACCAAGATAGCAGCTTGATATCAGTAGATATCAGCACTTTTGGGCGTCGGCCCGCGAGTCCGCGCGCCACGAGCTTCCGTGCGAGGGGCGAACTTCGCTCAGACGGGGATGCGCTCGAAGCGGACGGCGTTCTCGAAGTGCGGCGCCCACGCGGGCGCCGAGCGCGTCCAGATCTCGACCGTCGGTTCGATCCAAGAGGTGTCGTCGATCGTCCCCGCCTTCAGGAAGGCCACTCCGGGCATCGACTCGATCGTGCTGTAGATCGGCGACCCGCAGGCCGAGCAGAACCGCCGCTCGGTGGTGCTCTCGTAGCCCTCGCTGGCGGTCTCGAACGAGGCGAGCGTGCCGCCCTCGACGGTGAGCGCGCTGCTCGGCACGCCGACGACCACCGAGAAGGCCGTCGCGGTCTGGCGCTGGCAGTTCGAGCAGTAGCAAGCCCCCTGCCACACCGGCTCGGCGTCGACGCTGTAGGTGATGCCACCGCACAGGCAGCGACCGGTGATGGGTCGGGGTGCATCGGCCATTCGGCCCGAGACGCTACACCAGCGTTGTCGCAAGAGGTCGACTCGCGGTTCTCGTCGTCGGGCGGAACGATTTAGCTGCCTCTTGGCTCCGGCCAAAACCGAGGGTCGTATGGCCGTCTTGGCTCCCGGCAAGCAGAGGGGACTCGTACCAAGGGGTCGAATACTGGAGGACGTGAAACGACGGGACAGCGAGGGCAAGCCGCACAATTTCGGCGTCTTTGCCAGTTCGGGGCTAGCTTTTCTGGGTGCCCTGGTTTCGATCGGCGCCGCAGTCGGAACCTTTTCGCAGATCGACGTTGCCAAGCGTCAAAACGAAATCAGCGACCGGCAGTCGCTGGCGGCTCTTGTAGCCAACATCACCGAACAGACACGCATGCTGGCGCGCGCGAGCGGGCCGGAATATGGCTCGATTGAACAGACGCGGCTTGCAGATGCTGAAGAGGCGCTTGCCCTCACCAACACCTTGAAGGTTCCAGTGCCTGCGATCGACTACTACGAGATGGGAGAAGCCTTCGTCGGCTTTGATGATTTCGACGGAATCGTCTCCTACGAACGTGCAGCGGACGCCAGGAATGATCCACACGTCCGCTCTGGTGCCCTAAGAGTCCCTAACAAAAGTCCCGGACTTGTTTGAGGCAGATCTTGGCGCAGGCGAGTGTGAGCATGGCTTCGTGGATATCGGCGCGGCGTGCGTGACGGCGCGCGAGGTAGCGTTGGGCGTGCAGCCAGGAGATCGTGCGCTCTACGACCCAGCGCTCTTTGCCGAGCCCGGAGCCGTGGCCGGTGCCGCGCTTGGCGATCTTCGGGACGATGTGGCGCTCGCGCAGCTCTTTGCGATGAGACGAGGAGTCGTAGGCCCGGTCGGCGTACAGACACTTGGGGCGGAACTTGCCGTGGCGGCCGGTCGGCGGCACACGGTCGGTCAGCTCCGTTAGCTGCGTGATGTCGTTGCGGTTGGCGCCGGTCAGCGTGAACGCCAGCGGCGTGCCCTTGCCGTCGACGATCACGTGGTGCTTTGAGCCAAGACGCGCGCGGTCGACGGGCGACGGTCCGGTCTGCTCGCCCCCCCTTTGGCTCGCACATGCGAGCTGTCCACGACCGCCCGGGACCAGTCGATCTGGCCCGCGTCCTGCAACTCGTCCAATAGCACGCGGTGCAGGCGCTGCCAGACACCGGCGTCATTCCATTCGGCAAGACGTCGCCAGCACGTCATCCCCGACCCACAGCTCATCTCCTGTGGCAGATCTTCCCACGGAATCCCGGTCTTCAGCACGAACAAAACACCCGTCAGCGCCGCTCGATCGGGCACCCGCGGGCGCCCCGTGACCTGCGGCTCACGCTCCGGCAAGATCGGCTCGATGCGAGCCCACAACTCGTCTGGAAGCAAAGGTTTCGCCATGACGCAGGACTTCGACAGCCCCACGACGAATCCTACCTTTTGTTAGGGGCTCTAAGAGATGAGGCAGCGATCCTGTATGCGTTGGGAGGATCGGTAAACGACCAGAGGGCGCGGAACGACGTTGCGCTCGCCTATCGTGCCTACGACGGACAACCCGATGTGACGGGCGAACTCATCGAGTCGAACCAGGTGTTCACCGATCTCTTCAACGTGGAGCACGCGGCCAGGCTTGACTGCCAGCGGACCCGTACAGAACTCCGCTATGCGCAACAACTCATCGATTCCGGGCGTGTCAATGGGTACCCTAATCTGCGCACGGAATTGAAGTCCGCAGAACAGGTTGTCGAAGAAGGATGCGGCTGAAGCAAGGAGTGACGGTGCAGATGGCGGAAGCCGACCGGACATCTCACGCGCTTCGGCGAGCGGACGTCTCGGCCTGGCGGCGCTCGGCCCGGTGTTTGATCGAGTCGAGCAGGCGGTTGACTACGCGCGCGTGGGCGCCTGTGCCGACTATGGCGCTGCGGTAGATGCGCCCGGCGCGGCCCGGGAATGCCGCCCTGGTCTCGGCTGCGACGGTGCACCGCGAGCCGCCGGCAGGCTCGATCTTGAAGGTGAGCGCGTAGCGTGAGAAGCGGTGCTCGCCGCACAGCACGATCAGCGATGGTGGCTCGGCCGTCGCCATGTGAAAGCCGATCGTCGCCTCGGGCGCTCCGGCGCCCGGCGGTGGGGGAGTGACGTCCGAGCAGCGCAGCAGGCGGGCGAGCGGTGGCGCCACCGCGCCGGCGAGCCCGAGTCGCGGAAAGGTGTGCTCCACCCAGCGGCGCATCACCTGCGCCGTCTGCTCCCACGCCTGCTCGCCCGGCGCCTCGACCGCACGCAGGTGCTCGTCGATGAACGGCAGCTCGGAGATCGCGCCGGTTCCCCTGGTTGCGATGGGCCCGCTCGGCGGCTGGGTCTCGCCGGCGCTCACCGTGTGGCCCGCTCGGGGGTGTCGGTCCAGAACTCGCGCGCGAGCTCTCGGCGCGACTTCCACTGCTCGCCGTGGGTGACGAAGCTGAGGATGCCGCTGGCATGGTCGGCGTCGTCGATCTGCCAGGAGCCGTTGACCGCGCCCGTGAGGGCCGCCGCGAGCGCCTCGAAGCCCTGAGCGGTGTGCAGGTCGGCCTCGGCGCCCTTCTCGATCATGAACTTCAGCTGTCGCACGGCCTGCTGGTTCTTCGACAGCAGGACCCGCACGAGCGCGTCGAGCTCCACCTGCAGCCGGTCGTCCGCGACCACCCGGTTCCAGAGGCCGAGCTCGGCCGCGCGGCTCGCCGGGTGCAGGGCCCCGAGGAGGTTGACCTCCTTGGCCATCCGCCGTCCGATCAGGCGCGTCATGCGTGTGGTGCCGCCCCAGCCGGGGGTGATTCCGACGTCGACCTCCGGCATGCCCCAGACCGCCCGGCGCGTGGCGATCACGAAGTCGCACGCCATCGTGATCTCCAGGCCGCCGCCGACGGCGTGGCCGTCGACCGCGGCGATCGTGACCTTGTCGAGGTCCGCCAGCGTGTCGGCCATCCGCTGGTAGCCGCGCACGCGGCGCATGATCTGGTTGGCGTCGCCCCACCGGCTCATCTCGGTGATGTCGTCGCCCGCGCAGAACGTGTCGCCCGCCCCCTGGATGACGAGCACCTTCGCGTCCTCCGAGTCCCGGACGAGCTCGAAGGCGCTCACCAGCTCCTCGGAGAGCTGCATCGACAGCGCGTTACGGCGCTGCGGGCGGTTGAGCGTGATCCGGACGACGGGGCCGCTCTGCTCGTAGAGCAGCTGATCGAATGCGGACGGTCCGCCGGCCGCTTCATCGCGAGCGCTCGACGCCGCGCCGGCCAGCGCGGGATTGTCGATCGCGTACAGCCATCCGCCGTCGGGCTGGCGCCGTGCGACCTCCGTGCTCTCGCCGTCGAAGGCCGGCGGCTCGCCGTCGCCCACGCCCACCGTCATCCGCCAGCGGTTGGACATCAGGGCGAGGTCTCCCGCCATCACCACCTGGCTGCCGGTGGCCGTGATGTTGGGCTTCACCGCGAGCAGTCCCTCCAGGCGGGCGCGGATGGCATCGCTTCCAGAGGCGCTCGCGCCGTCGGGCCCCAGGAAGGTGGCGCCGTGCTCGTACAGCGCGAGCATGCCCTCCAGGTCGCGGGCGTTCGTGCGCTCGGCGAACAGCCGCCCCAGCTGCCCCGGCTCGTCGATCGGTGTCGGTGCCTGTCGGCTCATCGTGCTCCTCCTCGATGGGTGGCGTTGCCGTCACTCGGTAGTTCAGTAGCGATTCGCTATCGGTAGCGTATCAGTATCAATATCGCGACGCTACCATCACCACATGGGCACAGAGCAGGACTTCGAAGACTCCGTCGGCGCGGCCGCCAGCCTGCTCGGAGACCGCTGGACCTTCCTGATCCTGCGCGAGGCGTTCTTCGGCACGCGGCGCTTCAACGATTTCGCGGAGAACCTCGGGCTCTCGCGCAACATCCTCAGCAAGCGGCTGAAGCTGCTCGTGTCGCAGGGGATCTTCGAGGAGCACCCGTACGGCCCGAGCAAGGCCCGCAACGAATATCGCCTCGCACCGGCCGGACGCGACATCTTCCCGATCGTCGTCGCGCTCCTGCAGTGGGGCGACAAGCACCTGGCCGGCTCGCGCGGCCCGTCGATCGTCCTCGAGCACACCACCTGCGGCGGCGACGCCGATCCGCTGCTCACATGTCGCACCTGCGATCGGCCGATCGAGCTCGGCGAGATCGTCCCGACCCCGGGACCCGGCGCGAGCAGGTGGGTTCGCGAGCACCTCTCACAGCTCGCCGACAGCGCATTCGCGGCGCCTTCCTCGACGGATTCGTCCTGACGATCGCCAGCGGTCGGCCGGCTCCGGCGCCGCCGACGAGGCTCGCCGAGGAGATCCCGTCGTGCGCATGCGAAGGCGCCGCCACCAGGAAGTCGATCTGTAGTGTTAGGTCTGATGATTGGAATGCGGGTCACGGTTCTGGCGAGAAGCCGTGGTCGCAGCCGACGTTCAAGGACGTGGGCCAGGACGGTCGTGGTGGCTGCACCAGCGCTGTTTGCAGTCATCGTGCTGGCGGCGTGGGCTCCGAGCGGCTCCGGAGGCTCACACGGCGGTGCGCGCGCAGATACCGCTGTCCTCGTAAAACCGGGTGTCAAGAGCCCGCTCGCGGAGCCACTCACGGGTCCCAAACGCGGAGGCGTGCTTCACGTTCTCCAGGAAACGGACTTCGAAGACCTCGATCCGGGGATCGCATACTACGACCTCGACTACACTGTCGTGTACGCCACGCAGCGCCCGCTTTACTCGGACAAGCCGAACTCAAACCAGCCGTCACCCGACCTCGCCGCCGGCCCGCCGGAGATCAGCAACCACGGCAGGGCGGTGACGGTGAAGATCAAGAGGGGCATCCACTTCAGCCCGCCAGTGAACCGCGAAGTGACCTCGGCGGACGTCGCCTACGCAATCGAGCGCGGCGCCAACCCGAACGTGGCCAACCCGTACATCTACGGGTACTTCTGGTCGATCGAAGGCATGCAGAACGCCAACGGGGGTCCGATCAAGGGCATCGTGACGCCCAACAAGCATGAGATCGTCTTCAAACTGACCGCGCCTGACGGCCAGATCGTGGCCGACGCGCTGCAGCTGCCGCTTTCGGCGCCGGTCCCAGAGGAATACGCCAGGAGGTTCGACAAGCACAAGCCGTCCGACTACGCCGACTACGAGGTCGCAACCGGGCCGTACATGCTCAAGAACAACGCGGCCGGCAAGGTGCTGGGCATCGGATACGTCCCGGGTAGCTCGGCGACGCTGGTGCGCAACCCGAACTGGAGGCGGGCCACCGACTTCCGACCGGCCTACCCGAACGAAATTCGCATCAAGATCGGCGGCAACAACGAAGCCATCGGCCGGCGCGTCCTTGAAGGCAAGAACGTGGTCGAGGACGAACCGGCACCGTCGATCGTCAAGCTCGCGTACGAAAGGCACAGGAGCCAGTTGGAGGTCTCACCCGGCGCCGGCAGTCACTACGTAGCCGTGAACAACCAGGTCGGTCCGTTCTGGAACGTCGACCTGCGTAAGGCCTTGTGGGCGGCGCTGGACCGCACGGCGATGGACGAGGCGCGCGGCGGGGAGCTCGTCACCAACGTCGCGACCCACTTCATCTCCCCGACGATCCCCGGCTTCGAACAGGCAGGTGGGCTTGCGGGCCCGAAAGGCCCGCAGTTCGACTTCGACGAACACCCGGAAGGTGACATGGCGATCGTCGAAAGTACATCAAGCTCGCCGGCTACCCGAGCGGCAAGTACACCGGCGGCCAGACGGTGACGATCGTCGGCGCGATCGGCGACCCAGCCGAACAGGACGCTGAAATCGTCAACAAGACGCTGATGGAACCGGGCTTCCCGACCAAGTTGACGTTGGTTGAAACGGCGACCATGTATGCGGAGTACTGCAACGTGCCCAAGAGAGAGATCGACGTGTGTCCGAGCGTCGGCTGGATCGCGGACTTCGCCGATCCCGAGACGGTGCTGAACCTCCCGTTCAACGGTAACTTCATCGTCCGCACCGGCAACGTCAACTGGGGGCAGACGGACGTCGCGAAGATCGACGAAGCGATGGCAAGGGCCGAACGATCGTCGGCACGGCCGCCCGGGCGACCGCGTGGGCGAAGATCGACGAAGAACTAGTCGAAGACGCCGCCGCGATCCCGTTCGACTGGGACAAGCAGGCGAACATCGAGGGCAGCCAGGTGGACGGCGTCGGCGACCTCTGGAACATCGGCGCGTGGGACTACAGCTGGACCTCGTTGAAGTAAATGCTGGGCGTGGCGTAACGCGCGGACCGGTCGCGGCGTAGGAGATCGAGCGTTTTCGGCCGGCGACTATCCGTCCTGCTGCCTATCAGGCCTTACAGTAAGATGTGGAAGGCACGGCTAGCCGCGGCTACAGTAACACCATCAACACCAGCACCGGGTAGGAAATGGTCTCGGCGACTCCCTACCCCCTGCCGCGGGTCTGTCCGATTATCTGTGTAGGCATGAGCGGAAAGGAGTCTCATCTCCACGGCAGCGCAGGTCGAGACGCAGGGCAAACTGGTCGCCGAGCGCTGCATACGCCTCTTCCCGATGATTGAAACGCTACGAGCGATAGGATTATTAGCTGTGGCGGGCCGCTCGGCGTAGGTGTAGTACCTTCGAGACTCGCAAGCTTCGGGAGGTCGCTCGTGTCTGTGTTGGTGGTGGAGGGGGTGTGTTTGGGGCGTTCGCGTGGCGCGGGTTGGGTGCCGGTGCTGAGTGATGTGTCGTTCGACGTCGAGCGCGGGGAGGTGGTTGGGATTGTCGGTGGGCGTCGGGCGGGCAAGACGACGTTGCTTGAGATCGCTGCTGGGATCGCGATGCCTGAACGGGGCGCTGTTCGGCTTGGTGAGCACGAGCTTACGCGGATGCCCGAGCGTAAGAGAGTGCGGTTGCGCGGCCGGGAGGTTGTGTGGCTGGATCGGGTGGGCATGGCTCAGCAGCTGCAGGTTTCAAGGATCGTGGGCTGGCCTTTGTCTTTGACGTGTGGGCGCCGCGAGGCGCGGCGTCGGGCTGGGCTGATGCTTGAGCGGGTCGGGGCTTTGGATTGCGCGAGCAAGCGGTGGGCGGAGCTATCGCCGTGGGAGCAGGTGCTGGTGGGTTTGGCGCGGGGTTTCGTGGCGTCGCCCGAGCTGGTGGTCGTTGATGATCTGCTGGATGGCTTGGGGTCAGATGGGACGACGCGGGCGTCGCGGCTGGTGCGCTTGCTGATAGCCGAGAGTGCTTCTCGTCCGGGTTTGTTGATGAGCGCCTCTGACCGGGACTCGGCCGTGCTTTCCGACCGCGTTTGGTCGCTCGGCGACGGGAGACTCACGCCGATAAGCGGCCACAGACGCTCCCAAGCCGACGTGCTCCCACTCCGACTAAGACGGGAAGAAGGCGGTTAGCTCGCTCGCGTTCGCTTCTTGCGGTCAGGCGCGGGCGCTTTTTCCGTAGAGTCGAGCAGTCCCGAGGGGTGGCGCTCAAGTAGCATTGCGTGCGTGCGGAACAGAGCCGGAGACATGACGCCGCGAATGATGGTTCTCGCGGCGACGGTCGCCGGCTCTGGAACAACTGCGGAGATCCAGAGGCGGCTGGTTGAGCTTTGGCCTGCCGCGGACTTCGATCGAAACGCCGCACACACGAACCTTCCGCTCCTATCCGAAGCGGGCTTCGTCGATCTTGTTGAGAGGGGAGCGCGGCCGACCGAAAACCGCTATGAGATCAACGACTCGGGGTGGGTTCACATCCGCAAGTGGGTTGCCCGCTGGCCTCCGGACCCTGCACTGCGAGACGCGATCCACGCGAAGGCAAAGCTAGCTCGGCTGGAGGAACTGCCATTGGTCATCGCGATGGTCAAGGCGCAGGCGGAGCGCTGTAGGACCGAGAGCGATCAGGCGCAGGGCAAGCTGCTCTCGCAGGAGCGCTTGCTCGAGAAAGTGCCCCCCCGAGACATAGGTGAGCAGTTCAGCGTGGAGATTCGGGGCGCACAGTTCGAAGACGAAGCGCTGGCTTGGGGCGATCTTGCGGCAAGGCGTGAGAAGTACGCGGGCAACCTGCAAAGAATCTACGACCGATTCTCAGAGGAGGCACGGAAGGCCGAGCGCGAAGGGGTCTAGAGGTGTCTGTGTTGGTGGTGGAGGGGGTGTGTTTGGGGCGTTCGCGTGGCGCGGGTTGGGTGCCGGTGCTGAGTGATGTGTCGTTCGACGTCGAGCGCGGGGAGGTGGTTGGGATTGTCGGGGGGCGTCGGGCGGGCAAGACGACGTTGCTTGAGATCGCTGCTGGGATCTCGGTGCCGGAACGGGGCGCTGTTCGGCTTGGTGGGCACGAGCTTACGCGGATGCCCGAGCGTAAGAGAGTGCGTTTGCGCGGACGGGAGGTTGTGTGGCTGGATCGGGTGGGCATGGCTCAGCAGTTGCAGGTTTCGAGGATCGTGGGCTGGCCTTTGTCTTTGACGTGTGGGCGCCGCGAGGCGCAGCGTCGGGCTGGGCTGATGCTTGAGCGGGTCGGGTCTTTGGATTGCGCGAGCAAGCGGCGGGCGGAGCTGTCGCCGTGGGAGCAGGTGCTGGTGGGCTTGGCGCGGGGCTTCGTGGCGTCGCCCGAGCTGGTGGTCGTTGATGATCTGCTGGATGGCTTGGGGTCAGATGGGACGACGCAGGCGTCGCGCTTGGCTCGCTTGCTCATGGCCGAGAGCGCTTCTCGTCCGGGTTTGTTGATGAGCGCCTCCGACCGGGACTCGGCCGGGCTTGCCGATCGCGTGTGGTCGCTCGGGGACGGGAAACTCACGCCGATAAGCGGCCACAGACGCTCCCAAGCCGACGTGCTCCCACTCCGACCAGTCACGGGCGGCGATACGCGCAGCGTAGGCTGAGCGACGTGCTTGAGCTGCGCGACGTCGTGAAGTCCTACACGCTGGGCGACAGTGTGATCCATGCCGTCGACGGCGTGTCGTTGGAGATCGCCAAGGGAGAACTCGTTGCGCTCTACGGGCCATCGGGGTCGGGTAAGACCACACTCATCGAACTGATCGCTGGTCTGAAGTCGCCCGATAGCGGAAGCATTCTTGTTGGCGGGCGGGACGTTCTACGGATGTCGCGGCAGGACGCCCGTGAATACCGGCTGCGGGAACTCGGGATCGTGATGCCGCCCAGCAGCCTGCAGGCGGGGTCGAAAGCAATCACGACGGCGTCGCTGAAGCTCACGGGCCTTGTGGGTCGACGCATGGCTGTACGGCAGATCGCGCCTTTGCTGGCGGAGCTCGGCCTCACCGACCGTATCAATCATCGCATCGCCCAGCTTTCGATGGGCGAGCGGCAGCGGATCTTGATTGCGCTTGCGCTGTCTTGCGATCCCCCCCTTGTGCTAGCGGACGAGCCCACGGCGAGTCTTGACAGCGAGAACACGCATAGCGTCCTCGAGCTACTGCGGCGACTGTGTCGTGAGCGCGAGATGGTATTGCTTGTCGTCACCCACGACCCCGAGGTAGCTGGCTATGCGGACCGCGTGCATGAACTTCGCGATGGCCGTATCGGCGAGCGCCGGTCTGCCGGCGCATGGACGCTCGGCGGCAGCCCCCAGGCGATATGAGACGGCTCTCAGGTCTGCGATACATCTACGAGGCTCGTCTTGGTGCAGGTAGCTCCCTGATTCAGGAATGCTTCGCGGTGATCGGGATTGCGGTGGGCGTAGCTCTGCTCTTCGCGTCTCAGGTTTCGAGCACCAGCCTCACGCACTCGGTGGCGGCGCTAAATACGCAGCTCGTCGGGAGCGCGCAGCTGCAGCTCAAGGCCAGGAGCTTCGAGGGCGTTCAGGAAGGCGTCGTGGATCAAGTGCGCGGTGCTCCGGGGGTGACGAGTGTGGTGTCCATTCTCGAACGGCAAGTCAACCTCCTGGGGCCGCGCGGCGAACGGCCTGTTGATCTGATCGGGGTCGAACCCAGGGGGCTCAACGGAATTGGCCCACTTCTCAGGCGGTTCTCCGCGCGGCAGCTAGCCTCGGCACGAGCTGTCGCCCTTCCGGCGCCGCTCGCGAGAGAAGTCGGAGTGGGTTCGCTCGAAACAGCGAGGCTGCAGGTAGGCGCGAAGTACGTAAAAACACTTGTTGGCGCAACCCTGCCCGGAGAGGACCTGGGAGGACTCGAGCATAGCCTCCTTGCCGTGACGTCTTTGCGTTATGCGCGCCGACTCACGGGAGCATCAGGACGCGTCACGCGGATCTTTGTTCATTACGCACCGGGTCGCGCCCACGCGGCCATTCGCGCGCTGACGACGATTGCCCGTAGATGGCACATAAACCTCCAGCCGAGCACCTTCGAATCACGCGTCTTCTCCGTCGCGGTCGGGCCTGAGAGCAAAAGCGAGATGCTGTTCTCTGCAATCGCCGCGCTCGTTGGCTTCATGTTCGCGCTCGACGCAATGCTGATCACTGTGCCGGCGCGGCGAAGATTGATCGCGGACATGCGTCCACACGGCACGGTCCCCACCGTAACGGTTCTGCTTATCGACGCGCTCGCGATCGGGATCGCCGCCTGCATACTCGGTCTCGTGCTCGGCGATCTTCTCTCGATCGCGGTGTTCAATGCCACACCCGGCTACCTGACGTTCGCGTTCCCGGTCGGAAACGGCCGTATCGTGACATGGGACGCCGTCGCCCTCGCCGTGGGCGTGGGAATGAGTGCTTCGGTCCTGGGAGTTCTCTGGCCAATTCGCGAGGCTCGGGAACCCGAGCGGACGCACATGAACGGGGTCGCGCTGGATCGGGCCGCCGTGCGGAGAGGGCTCGTGGCGGTGGGACTCGTATGCCTGGCGGTCACGACATTCACGCTAGTGGCCGCGACTCATGCAGCCGTCATCGGAAACATCGCCCTCGTGTTCGCGCTGCTGTGCTTCTTGCCGGTCCTCTTCGATGTGGTAGTTGCGCTGTTCGGTCGCGTGTCGGTCGCCCTCAACGATCTAGCTTCGGGCACTGCCGTCGAGGAGCTGCAGAACCCCCAACTCTATGTGCGCTATCTCGCGATTGCGGGGACTGCGGCGCTTGCTGTCTTCGGGACGGTGGAGTTCGGCGGCGTTCAAACCAACCTTACGCGAGGGCTCGACGCGTCCGCCCGAGGCATCGACTCCAGTGCTCAGCTCTGGATCGTTCCTAGTGGCGCCTCGAGCCTACAAAACACCATAGCCTTTGAACCCGTAAAGACAGAGACACTGACGGCCCTGCCAGGGGTTCGGCAACTCTCGATATACCGAGGCAGTTTCCTCGATTGGGGCGCAAGAAGGCTTTGGGTGCTCGCGCCCGCTGCGAACATAGAGAGCCCAATCCCGGCCACGCAGCTCAGGGCCGGAGCGCTGAGCGTCGCGACCAAGAGAGTTCGAGGAGGTGGCTGGGCGGTGCTTTCGGAAGGTCTCGCCGCCGAACATAAGCTGCGGGTCGGCGAGCGTCTTGTGCTGCCCTCACCACGTCCAGTCGCGCTCCGTTTGGCTGGCGTGATATCGAATCTTGGATGGCCTCCCGGAGCGATCATCATGAACGCGTCTGACTACGCCCGGGGATGGGAGAGCGCAGTGCCGAGCGCGTATCAGCTCAGCACGACCGCGGGCGCGAATGCAGCAGCCGTTAGAGCACGGGCACAGCTCGTCGTGGCGGGGATGGGCCTCGCAGTTGAAACATCGAGCGAACGCGAGCGGCGCCACTACGCCGAGGCAGCGCAAGGTCTCTCGCGACTTACGCAAATCCGAATCTTGATCCTCGTTGCAGCGATCCTCGCGGTCGTTGGCGCAATGGGTGCTCTCATCTGGTCGCGACGCAATCACTTCGCCGCACTGAAATGCCACGGATTGGATGAAGGGCGCCTCTGGCTGTCCTTGTTGTACGAGAGTGGAGTAATTCTCGCGGCCGGGTCGACCATCGGCGCGGCGTTCGGTCTCTACGCTCAACTGCTCGGGAGCCACTTTCTATCGACCGTCACCGGGTTTCCGATTGTGTTCGGCCTCGAAGGAGTCACGGCGATCACAAGCGTTGGGGTGATCACCGTAGTTACGCTCGTGATGCTGACTATACCGGGGTATCTGGTAGTGCGTGTGCCGCCGAGCACCGTCAGCCCGGCGTACTAGTAGCCGGCGGCGCCCGGCTTCGGAACGACACGGTCGCCACTGTGCGGCGCTCTCGCTGCGCCAGCTCCGGGCGCTAGTAGCCGCTGTCACGCGGGAGCTAACGTGGGCCGTTCCTTCTGTCAGTCGCGAGTTGCGCCACTGGCATGATGTCGCGGCACGTATCCCCACCGGGCCATTGCGTGAGGAGGCCCTCCAGGCCCTCCACCGCAAGCGGGGACAGAGCGAGGGCGCGGCGCTGTTCTCGGTCCTGCCAAGGCGGCGGAGCCGCAGCTACCTGCGACTCCTCGTCGCGTATCAAATCATTTGGGACTACCTGGACAGCGTCAACGAGCGCACGGTGTCGGCAGGTCTCGCGAACGGGCGACAGCTCCACCTCGCGCTAGTCGACGCGCTCGACCCTGCCGCGCCAGTTCGAGACTACTTCGTCCACAGTCCCTGGGCCGACGACGGCGGGTATCTCAGGGCACTCGTTGAGACGTGCCGGGAGTGCTGCAGCCAGCTCCCCTCGTATGCGGACGTTCAGCCTGTCGTGCTACGCGATGCTGAGCGCGCCCAGGTGCTCGCTCTCAACCACGAGCCCGACCCCAACCTTCGCGATGCTGCTCTCAAAGCGTGGGCTGAGCAAGAGTTCCCGCACGGTCGCGCAGCCACCTGGTTCGAGCTGACCGGCGCCGCGAGTGCCGCGCTCGCCACATTCGCGCTGCTTGCCCTGGCGTGTGAAGAGAGCTGCGGCGAAGCCGAGATCGCCCGCACTCACGCAGCCTATTTTCCGTGGGTCTGCGCCTCGGCGACGATGCTGGACAGCTACGTCGATCAGCAGGAGGACGTCGCGAACGGCGACCATGTCTACGTTGCGCACTACGCGACGCCACAGATCGCAGTCTCACGCATCTGCGAGCTAGTTGGACGTTCCCTCGAGGAACTCCATGGGCTGAAAGACGCTGAGACGCATCTAGTGATCGCGTCCAGCATGGTCGGCCTGTATCTGTCAAAGGACAGCGCACGCATGCCCGCCACGCGTGGCTCCAGCGAAGGAATCGCGCAAGCCGGCGGCGCACTTACTCGCGCCCTAGTTCCCGTGCTCAGGTCATGGCGCGTGGCCCACTCCCTTCGATCGTCGTGAACACACACCAAAGAAAGGAACGATGCAAAATGCAACTCACAGAACAGTCATCCTTGCTGAGGCGCGTCAAACGAGAACTCCCGGCTAGCCCGCCTCAGCCTTCGGCGCTGCAGACGGTTGGCGCCCGTCGCTGGCCATACACCTACTTCGAATACTGCCAGCGGGCCTGTGGTGATCTTTTCACTCTCTACCCCCTCGACATGGCCCCGATGGTCTTCTTCGCCGATCCAAGCGAAGCGCGCAAGGTGCTCACGGGCGATGCCGCCTCCCTACATGCCGGTGCCGGGGCGCGCACGATCGCGCCACTTATTGGGGCGCAGTCCTTCATGGTGCTTGAGGAGGACGATCACGTTTGGGGTCGCCGGGTTGTGTCCCCGGCGTTTCACAAGCAGATGGTCGCGACGCAGACGGACGCGCTCGTCGAGGTTGTCGAAGCGGAGGTCGCGTCCTGGCCGCTCGGAGCCCCGGTGGCCCTGCTTGGTCGCATTCGGGCGCTGACGCTCACCGCGATTCTAAGGCTGATCTTCGGTCACGACCCCGAGCTAGAGAGGCTCCACTGCGTCCTGACCCGCATGCTTGGCGTGGCCGACACTCTCATGCTCCAGGGGCCGCGCCTGCGGAACATCGTCGGCTGGCGAGGGGCTTGGCGACGATTCACCGCCGAACGTCACGAGGTCGACACGCTGATCTGTCGTTTGGTCTCGCGTCGACGGCACTCGGAGGATCTCGGGACACGTGGAGATCTACTCGACATGCTTCTCGTGGCAACCGACCCCGCTGGTTCAGCCCTAACCGAGCAACAGCTCCGTGACAACCTCATGTCAATGATTGTGGCGGGTCACGAGACGACGACCGGGGAGCTCGCCTGGGCGCTATTGATGCTCGCCCACAACCCGACGGTGCAAGCTAGGCTCACTGAAGAACTCGAGAGCGGTGGCGAGGGCTACCTCGTAGCCACCGTGCACGAGACGCTCAGGCGCAAGCCCGTATTTGTGTTCACCATTCCACGAGAGGTCGTAACGCCGATCGAGATAGGCGATTGGGAGTACAGGCGTCCGGCGCAGCTCGTCGCGTGTACTTATCTGCTGCACCACAATCCAGAGCTATATCCGGAACCTTACGCGTTTCGACCCGAGCGCTTTGTCGAGGCTGCTCCCCAAGCGAAGACCTGGCTGCCTTGGGGGGGTGGGTGCAAGCACTGTCTTGGGCGGCACTTCGCAATGCTCGAGGTGACGACGATCCTTCGCCACGTCCTCTCAACGAGAGCGGTCTTGAGGGCGAGCAGAAAGGTCGAGCGACCACGTTGGCGGAGCGCAATTCTCGTCCCGTCGCAAGGAGCGCGGGTGATCCTTAAGGACCGCCAGAGCAGAAGGCGCAATTTTTTTTGATTTCGCCTAGTTATTCCAAGAACGTTTCTATTAGCTGTCTAACGCCGGGAGCCAGTCAAGAACTATATCGTTAGTAAGATAACAATATTGACCTGATTCAATCTCTTGGACTTGTGGCATCATCGCAAGACCGCCGCTGCGCCGCCGGAGGCGAGACCGATGCAAGACAAGAGGTCCAATACTACGACGACGCTCTACGGCCCAGCCAGGCGACCTGGCAGGGCCGAAGCCGTCGCTCAGTGTGCGGCTCCCGCTGAAACCACGCGTTACGTCAACACCTGGCTGATACTCGGGGTCCTCGAACAGGACCCGCGCTCGCGAAGGTACCGGCGCTCACGTCCGCCCGAGGGCCGCAATGCATAGTGGGGCGCCGATATCACGGCCATCTACTCCCCAGCAGCAGCCCGCCGAAGGCTCCAGGGGGAGGGTAGTCATCGAGCTATCGCCGCAGCAGGTCGACCATGTCGTGCGCGCAGCAGCGGACGGCGGCGGCATGTCGGTTCTGCTGACTGGCCTTGCGCAGACGCGCCAGGCGTGCGCGGATGACTTGCGCGAGCCGGATGACCGGCGTTTGTCTCGGTCGTTGCTGACCGGTCTTGTGATATTGGCGTCGATGCCCGATGACGGCGCGGATGTGGGTGTGGCTGAGCTCGCGCGGCTGATGGGGATGAACACGAGCACTACTCATCGCTACCTGACGACGCTGTTGGAGATTGGGCTGGTGGAGCGCCACCCTGTGACGCGGCGCTACAGGCTCGCGCAATGAGAGGCCGCGCCGACAACAGGCGTGTCATGGCCGCGCGGTGCCGCGGGTTGGATGAGGGCGCTCGCGTCGGGGTTGACGGTGGTGTGGCGGTCCGGTTGACTGCCGGGCAGGTGCGCGAGGTGCTGTGGGATGTGACGGGCGCAGGTGGGCTGGCAGGGGCGCTGTCGGGTGTTGGCGAGCTGGAGTGGGTGCGTGGCGTGGTGGAGCCGATGCTGGCCGACCCTGGCTGCTCGCAGGCGCTGCTTCGCGCGCTGCTCGTGCTGGTTGCGTTCCCCGCTGATGGCAGCGAGCGCGAGCTGACTGAAGTGGCCCGGGCGCTGGGTCTCTCGCCGGCCACGACGCATCGCTATGTCTACTCGTGGGCGGGCGTAGGGCTGCTGGTGCAGGACCTCCGCTCGCGGCGATACCGCCGCGTCGTCGCTGACGGAGTGTCCCTGAAGACAGGGGGCGGACGTGGGGGCTGAGCAGCGGCGTTCTGCTGCGCATTGCTGGTGTGACGTCGGGGCGCCCGGGGTCCGTGGGCGTCCGGTGCATCCAGCTGATGACCTGGTATGTCGGCCGATCACCTGCTGCGGCTCACGAGACGGCCGCCACATGTGGTCCGGGCTGCTGACGGAGACCTTGGGCATCACGTGAGGCACCGACCGCGGAAGCTCGGCGTGTCTGGTGTTGCGATGCCTGAGCCAGTGACCGGCGGCGGCCGGTCTTTCACACTTTCAGCCGGCCGCCGCCATCACTGCGAAGCACCCAGGGAGACGCAGCGGTGATCGCGCTTAATCGCCCGCGGGCAAGCCCGTGCTTGGCGCCGGATCGCCCAACGCGTCTGGCTGATGACCTGGTGGGCTGTGCGATCCCGTCGTTGTGCCTAACGACGTTCGCGGGTGTGCAGGTGACGCTACCGCGCGACGCCTACGCGCCCCTTGCGATCTACCTGTATCCCGGAGTGCGCGGCTCAACCGTCTCAGCAGCCAGAAGTGGGATAGCGGATGCCGTACAGCACAGGGCGTTTGATCGCGTCCGCGACGAGCTCGATGTCCGCTGCATAAAAGCCGTGGGTCTCAGCAGCGAGCCCGCGTCCGCGCAGTACGCGAGCGTGTGCGCGAATCGCGTGTGCCACGAGCTCTGGAGCGACCCCGACCTGACGCTCGCGCACGCACTAGGACTACCGACGTCCACCGATGACGGCGTTGAGCGCTACCAGCGGCTGACCCTCGTGGTGGCCGGCGGACGGATCGAGACGGTATTCTTCCCCGTCGAAGCTCCACAGCGGAGTGCCGCTCAGGTGATCTGGTGGTTGAAGGTGAGCGGGCGTTGATGGCCGCCAAGCACACCGGCGAGAAGCAAGCAGCCCGGGCGTCGTGCGGTAGCCGGCGCAGCGGCTCGCCGGGGTGTCTCGCTGGATTCGCTTGGCGGGATGCTTGTTGGCGGCGATCGAGCGTGCCGCGCGTCATGAGCAGTCCGCTGACGAGTCCTTGGTGGTGATCGGCCAGCACCTTGGGTTTGTGCGCGCCGCCGCGACGACGCGCAGGCTGCAGGTCGACGAGCTAACCAGTTCTGGCGCCGTCAGGCACTCCAGTCCCGGTGGGAAAGTTGTGTGGGGGCTCACGTCTGCCGGGCGCAGACGGCTGATGCGTGCCAGGCGAGCCGGCAAGCCACTGGCCCTGCTGGAGTCGCGGTCCGCATTCCCAGGCGCCTCGGCGGCGAGGCTCCACCCTTCGCCCCCCCGCTTTTTTGGGGGGCGGCGGTGTCTGCAAGGACATAGCGGGGAGGCCCGATGAGGACCGACAATGGTGCCCAGGCGACCGCGCTTGAGAGCGTCGGCGCCGTGGTCGATCGCTTGCGAGCGCGCCACGATGAGATTGCATGGGCGATCTATGACCGTATCCGAGAGGTGGTGCCTGACTCGGCGGGTGACCGCGACCCGGCGTATCAGGCAGGCGTGCTAGCGGCCGTCAACGCGGTCCTCAGCTACAGCCTTGACGCCATCGAACAGGGGCCGGGATGGTCCCGCGCGATCCCGGCGGAGGCAGCCGCGCAGGCACGCCGCGCGGCCCGCACGGGTGTAAGCCCGGGTACAGTCCTACGGCGCTATGTGGCCGGCCACGGCCGGCTCGGTGACTTCGTTGCGGAGGAGACGGCGCGTGTCGGCCTGGCAAGCGACGCGCCCGCCCTGCTGCACATCAGTGGCACGCATGATGCGCTGCTAGGCCATCTCACCGCCGCCATCGAACACGAGCATGATCAGGAGCGCCAGCGGATTGCATGTTCACCCGAGCAGCGTCGCCTTCAGCGCGTGCAACGGTTGCTCGACGGTGAGGACCCCAGCGCGGCCGACCTTGCCGAGCTCGGCTACAGATTCGATGCCTGGCACGTGGGCGTAATCGCCACTGGCGCGAACGCGAGAGCGGCCGTTGAAACCCTAAAGGCAGACCGTCAGCTCTTGCCGGTGTCGAGTAGCGAGGAAACGGTGTGGGCGTGGCTCGGCGGACAGCGAAGGCCAGTGCACGCCGACATGGAGCGCCTCCGCTTGGACAGCGAGCCCACGGGCGTCTCGCTCGCGATCGGAGAGCCCGCGAAGGGACTCCAGGGATGGCGCGAGACGCACGAGCAGGCCAAAGGAGCTCTGCAAGTTGCGCTGTTCGGGCGCCAGAAGCGCGCCCGCTTCGCCGACATAGCGGTGCTCACGCCGCTCGTGCAAAACCCTGACCGGGCTCGATCCTTCGTTGGGCTGTACCTGTCACCGCTCAACAGCCAAAAAGATGGGGGCACGGCATTGCGCCAGACGCTACGCGCGTACCTTGAGGCCGACCGCAACGCGTCCTCGGCCGCCCGCAGGCTCGGCATAGACCGCCGCACCCTTGCGCGTCGTCTCGACACGATCGAGGAGCGCTTGGGCTACAAGCTCGACGCTCGCAAACCGGAGCTGGAAGTCGCCTTGCGGCTACACGACCTACTCGAACACCAGGAAATGCACACCCCTGTACAAACTCCATCCCAAGAATGCTCACCATTGGCGTAGCGCTCGCGCCCGTGAACTGTTACAGATAGCTCACGCGCGGCATCGCGCTATCGCGTCTCGGCGAAATGGCACCGAGCGGGCTAGCCGCAGCCGTCTCGGCGAACCATTCACGAACGGGAGGAGCACGATGACGAGCCACCTGCTGGTACCCAAACGTAGCACCGGCCGCGTGGCCTGCGTGCTGGTCCTCGCCGCCGCTCTGCTGGGGTGTATGCTTCCGCGGGCGGCCAGAGCTGAAGGGTCCTTTGCGCTCTCAAAGACAGAACAGCCGTCGCGTGTCTGTCCGGAAACCGCGCCGAATGTTCCTGAGTGTGGCGCGATATTCGTTCCCACTGTGTCTGTGGGCTCCCCCGATGCCGAGGAAGGCCCTCAGCTTGAAGGTGAAGGAAAAGAGGGCGGCTTTGACCCAAAGAACCTGCGTGAAGCGTACAAGCTCCCCGAAACGGGCGGGTCGAGCCAGACGGTCGCGGTCGTCGATGAGTACAACGATCCTCACGCTGAGTTGGATCTAGAAGAATACCGCAAGGAATATAAAGTCTATTTCAAAGGCATCGAAACCAAGTGCACCGAAACGAACGGCTGCTTCAAGAAGGTCGACCAGGATGGGGAAACTGAAAAAGAAGCCGAAGAAAAAGGCAAAGCCTTCCCAAGACTTAGCGAAGGGTGGGCCGCAGAGGTATCGTTGGATTTGGACATGGTTTCGGCGGCCTGTCCGGAATGTCATATCTTGCTGGTAGAGGCGAACGGCAATCCAGGCAAAACTGAACGTGAAGAAATTGAAGACGCTCCAAAAGTTCGCGAAAGCTTCGGTATCGCGGAGAACGAGGCCGTTACGCTGGGCGCTACCGAGATAAGCAACAGCTGGTATGACGGAGACGAACAATCCAGTTCCAGTGTCAAGTCGGAAGATGAAAAATATTACGACCATCCGGGGATACCGACAACGGTAGGCGCGGGCGATGTTGGATACGAACCTTATGGACATGAAGGAGGAGCTTTTTGGCCGGCTGGCTCACGGTACGTCATCTCCGTCGGCGCCACCAAGCTCAAAAAAGCAAAGAACGCTCGTGGGTGGAGCGAAGAAGTGTGGAAAAATGTCAAACCAGAAGGTGGGGGTTACCCGGCCACCACGAGTGGTTGCAGCCGGTACGAGGAAAAGCCCACCTGGCAGGACGAACAGGCCTGCGGGAAAATGCGGACAGACAACGATGTCGCGGCGGACGGCAGTTACGAATCGCCGGTATCTGTGTACGACTCATACCGGGGCGGATGGGCAAACGGGGCCGGTACCAGCGCGGCGACGCCGTTTATCGCAGGAGTCGAGGCGCTCAGCAGCAGCGCTGTTCGCCGGTCTCCCGGCGCCGAAGCGTTTTATCTCGCTGGTCCGGCTGGAGGGCTGTTCCACGTCAGTGAAGGAAGCGATGGGGAATGCGGCACGCTCGAATCTAAAACGTGGTATCTATGTAATGCCACCATAGAAGGCTATAACGGGCCGACGGGATGGGGTACCCCCGATGGTCCGTTTGAGTTGCCGCCGATCGCGACCACGAGGGCGGCAACGAGCGTGACGGAAACGGGCGCAACGCTGAACGGCACAGTTGGTCCAAACGGCGTGGAAACGAAATACTATTTCGAATACGGTACCACAGAATCATACGGCAAAACAACAGCCGAAGCCGGTGCTGGCTCAAGCGAAAGTAACGTGGAAGAGAGTAAAGCCGTCACGGGCCTGACACTGGGCACGACCTATGATTTCCGGATCGTCGCTATCGATGGCGTAGGGATGGCGGCCCGTGGCGCAAATCAGAGATTCACCCCGGCGAAGCCGTCTGTGGAAACCAAAGCGGCGACAAGTATAGGTGAAACCGCCGCCACCTTGCATGGCACGGTCAACCCCAACGGATTCGCAACGAAATATTACTTCCAATACGGGACGGAAAAGGAAAGACTGACCAAAACAACCACTGAAGCGAGTGCGGGGTCGGGTACGAGCCGTGTGGAAGAGAGTAAATCTATCACGGGTCTTGCGGCGGGGACGGAATATTACTTCCGGATCGTTGCGACTAACAGTGTTGGGACTACGGACGGCGGGGAATTGTCGTTTACGACGCTGGGGGAACCCGCTTGGACGATTCAGGCGAGCCCTACAATCACTGGGGCGAAGGGATATGAATTGGACGGTGTCTCATGCTCGTCATCGGTCGCGTGCACATCTGTAGGTGAATACGAGAATAGCGAAAGCGTCTATGTCACCCTGGCGGAGCAGTGGAATGGTACGGAATGGGCAGTTCAGACGACACCCGATCCATCCGGAGCCAAATCAAGCCTGCTGCATGGGGTCTCGTGCTCGGCATCGGCCGCGTGCATGTCTGTAGGTGAATACAGGAATAGCGAAAGCAATCCCGTTAACTTCGCGGAGAGTTGGAACGGCACCGAATGGAAAGTCGATACGGTGCCGGACCCCACTGGGACGAAATGGAGCCAGCTTAGGGCGGTTTCCTGCTCGTCTTCCACATCCTGCATAGCTGTAGGCGATAGGGACGGTAGCGAAGGGGTCGTCGCTTTGGCGGAGAGCTGGAATGGGACGGAATGGAAAGCTCAGGCCGCGGCTACCCCAACGGGATCGACATATACCGAATTGCGCGGAGTTTCGTGTATTTCGTCGAAAGAATGTATCGCTGGCGGAGAATATACGGACAGCGGAAACGTCACCGTCACGCTGGCTGAGATCTGGAATGGCACGGAATGGAAAGTCCAGACGACCCCCAACCCCGCCGGAGCGACATATAGCGACCTACATGGCGTGTCCTGCGCGTCGGCGACGGCATGCACCGCAGCTGGGTTTTACGTAACCAGTACAAATGGCGAGGACACTCTAGTGGAGGTCTGGAATGGCACGGAATGGAAAATACAGACGACGCCAAACGTTACGGGGGCAGAATATAATTTGTTGGGAAGTGTGTCGTGCGTCTCCTCGACGGCTTGCACCGTGACTGAGGGGTATAGAAAAAACGGGGACTGGTATACTTTGGCGGAGCATTGGAACGGCACGGAATGGAAAATACAGACAACGCCCAACCCGACAGGCGCTAAAGCAAGCGGCTTCAGTGGGGTATCGTGCACATCCGCGATCGTGTGCATTGCAACCGGAAGCTATACGAACGGCGAAGGCAAGTATGAGGCCCTAGCAGAGAAGTACTAGTAGCAGGATCGAGGTGAACAGCGCTCGGCCCAGGCGCCCGAGGACGAAACATTCCGCGGTGGTCTGCCCTTGTATGGGTCGCACCCCATCAGATATAGTTCAGGATGATGGACTTCATGCTATGCGTGCGCAGGTGCCAGGCTGTGACGAGGAGACAGCCCGTGGCTTGCGGAGCGCAGCGCAATGTGTTGTGGCTAGCCGGCTTCCTCGCGTTGGTACTTGCTGGCAGCCTGCTAGCCAGTGCGAGCCCTGCGCTGGCGGCCTCCCCCTTGAGCTGGGCGAGCCCGGTCCGCGCCGATGACCAGCCACCGTTCGAATGGCCGACAGCCATCACCGGCGTGTCCTGCCCATCGACTCACCTGTGCGTCGCTGTTGACGGTGCGGGCGATGTGCTGAGCACGACCGATCCGACGGGGGGCGCCGGGGCGTGGGTCACAGCCGCGAGCGTGGCGGCCAGTGCCGGGCTGGGACTGGCCGGCTTCGTCGGCGTGTCGTGCCCATCGAGCGAAATGTGCGTAGCCGTCGGCGCAGGAGATGTCGCGATCTCGACCGATCCGACCGGTGGCGCGGGCGCGTGGACCGTGACGACCTTGATTGCGCCTGCCTCCCAGATCCCGGACCAGGACGACCGGTTTCAAGCTGTGTCGTGCCCATCCGCGAGGCTGTGCGTCGCGACAGATGAAGCTGGGAATGTTTGGACATCGACAGATCCGACCGGTGGTGTCGCCGCGTGGACCAAGACCAACGTCGCCGGCCCTGAAAAAATACTCAGCGGCGTGTCGTGCCCGACCGAAAGCCTGTGCGTCGCCGTCGCTGGCATTCAGGTGTTGAGCACGACCGACCCCACCGGGGGTGCGGGCGCGTGGACCGTGACCGAAGTGGACAGCCACACGCTCTCCGACGTGTCGTGCTCGTCTGCAAGCTTGTGCGTCGCCGGTGATGAATCCGGCGTCGTTACGTCGACCGATCCGACTGGTGGTGCCGGCGCGTGGAGCCCCACCCAAGTGACCAGTGTGAGCGGGTCGATCAGGCACGTGTCGTGCGCGTCGTGGGGCCTGTGCGTGGCGCTGGCTGGCAATGAAGTCATCACGTCGACCGAACCGACCGCTGGCCCACAGGCGTGGACCTCTGCAGCGATCGAACCCACCAACGAATCGCTCGACAGCGCAGCGTGTCCCGCTGCCGGCCTATGCGTGCTGACGGACAGCGACAGCAATGTCATCACCGCCACCGAACCGACAACGGGCGCAGGCGCGTGGACAATCACGCATGTCGAAGTGGGGTCAAATTCTTTTTGGGGTGTGTCGTGTGCGTCTGTTGAGTTGTGCGTCGGGGTGGACAGCGCCGGCAACGTAGTGGCGTCGACCGATCCGACCGGCGGAGCGAGCGCCTGGACCGGGACCCACGTCGACGATCATGAGCTGGCTGGGATGTCGTGCCCTTCCGTGGGCCTGTGCGTCGCTGTCGATAAGGCTGGGGATGTCATTGTGTCGACCGATCCGGCGGACGGAGCCGGCGCGTGGAGCGTGGCCGATGTGGACGGCACGATTCCGCTCGAGGGTGTGTCGTGTGCGTCGGTGAGACTGTGCGTGGCGATCGATGACGAAGGCGGTGTTCTCACCTCGGCCGATCCCACGGGTGGCGCCGGTGCGTGGAGTCGCGCTCTCCTCGGCGAACCTCATATAGGCGGGGTCTCGTGTCCGTCCGACGGTCTCTGTTTCGTGACCGACGGAGGCGAGCTGATCGACTCGACCGACCCGACGGGTGGCGCTGGCGCGTGGCACGCGACGGGCGCGGGTGCCGGTGGCAGCATCTCCTGCCCCTCGGTGGGCCTGTGTGTCACGCTCGGTTTCGAAACCGTGAGGACCTCGACCGACCCGACAGGAGGTGCGGGCGCGTGGAGCGAGGCGCATATCAAAGGGCTCAACGGCCTGTATCAAGTCTCCTGCGGATCAGAATCGCTGTGCGTCGCCACCAGCTTGGGCGGCAACGGGTCACCCGGCAACGTAATCGTATCCTCGGATCCTACGGGGGGCGCGGGAGCGTGGATAGAGAGCAACGTATACGGCACCCCCATTTTCCCCCCAGAACCCTACTTTGAACTTTTCTCGGTAGAACTGACGGGCGTGTCGTGCGTCGCGGAAGGGATGTGTGTTGTCGTCGATGTTGGCGGCGAGGCGATGGTGGGAACCCCGCCGGTGCCACCCGTCAACACCTCTCCGCCGACGCTATCTGGCACACCTGCGGTCGGCAAAGCACTTTCATGCTCAAACGGATCGTGGACGGGTAAGCCACAGCCAACGTTTACCTACCAGTGGCTGGGAGATGGCGAACCGATCAGTAGCGCGACCACAGCCACCTACACCGTGCAGAGCACCGATCAAGGTCATGGACTGGCCTGCCAGGTGACGGCCGCCAACAGCGGGGGTGCGGCGAGCGCGACGAGCAACACGTTGCAGGTGCCGGCCGCACAACAGCTCATCGGTGGCGATTTGCCTGGTGGCGGCGGCTCAGCCGCCGGCGGCAGTGGCTCAGCCGGCGGCAGCGGCAGCCCAGGCGCGCTGACCGGCACGGTGAGCAATATGTTCGTGCTGAACCGCATTGAAAGCGTGGCGAGGCACGGCACGGTCAAGATCACGCTTACGCTTCCCGGGCCAGGCACGCTCCAGATCGTGGGCGAGACAGGGGCGGCACAGCTCGCCGGCGCTTCGCGTACAAAGAAGAAATGCAAGACGACGCTCGCGGATGTGCGACTGCGGCTCACGGTAAGCAAGGCTGGGCGGATCGTCGTGACGCTCGTCCCGACCGCTGGAGCAAAGGCGATCCTTGCTGAGCGAGGCAAGCTCACAGCGACCGTTACGATCACATACACGCCGAAGGGCGGCGCGCCCAGATCGCTCGTGCGTACCGTCACCTTCAGGTTGAAGCAACGACGCTGACGCGGGCTTTCGTCATGTCCTGCGACTGAGGACCGAAGCTGCATCTGTCTACACCGGCGATCCTCGCGCTCGGGGTGCTCCTACGGGCGAGAACCGGCTCGCCGGTCGAGTTCAGTGCGACCGCATATTGAGCGTAACGCTCCCTATGCCCTCGGCTATCAGCTCCGCTACGGCGACAAGCGCCGAAAACGTCGTACCCCAATTCTGTGTTGCGGGAAGGGGCGCTCCAAGCCGACAAAACCTGGCGTCTATCCCATCGTTACACGACAGCCAGGCAATACCGCGTCTCGGCGAGCGTGTACGTCAACTGCTCCGGCGACCACGCGATGGCGAGCGTAGCGGTCGACGTGACGTTAGGCTCAACTCGTCCACGGCTCAGCGGCCGTTGGCGGCGAGTCGCGACCGCGCGTCGCAGACGATCGTCGCGTGCGAGACTCCCTCACTCTCCTCCGCTGATCGAAGGCGAAGCGAAGGGCGCACGCACGGCTGCCGCTGAGCGGATCGCTTTCGGGACTGCCGCGCGGGGTTAGCTTGCGCGGGTGGCGTTCTGCGGCTCGTGAGCGGCACCTCTACGGGGCACCAGGGAGGCGCTCCGACCCCAATGTCAAGGCCGGCTGAGAATTGAACCTGTGGTGTGGCTGTTGCGTAAACGGATGCTGTCGGCGACCCTAAACTAGCGCCGACGGTGGTTGCTCGCGGTCTACCCTGGTCGAGGCATGGCCCGGAACCAGCGGCTGTCAATCTCAAACCAGGAGGATGTTGTGACCAGCACCAAGACTCAAGTCAACAAGATCAACACGGTCGTCGTCCCGGTGTCCGACCAGGACCGTGCGATCGAGTTCTACGTCGAGAGGCTCGGCTTCCAGAAGCGCGCCGACATACCCTTCGGCAACGGCTACCGCTGGGTCGAGGTGGCGCCGGGCGACGCGCAGACCACGATCGCGCTCGCCCCACCGCCCGAAGGCAGGCCGACGGGCAATCGCGAAACCGGCATCGGCCTGCAGACCGACGACATCGACGGCTACCACGCCGAGCTGAAGGCCGCCGGCGTGGACGTCGACGCCGAGATCAGCCGCATGGGAGACCCGGTGCCGCCGCTGTTCTGGCTGCGCGACCCCGAGGGCAACTCCCTGATGGTCGTCGGATGAGTCGCCCGCCGGCGCGGTCACTGGCTCATAGCTTGTCGATAGCGCGGTGCAGGTCACGCCGGTCGATCACCCGCGCCACCAGGTATCGCGCGTCGGCGTCGGCGGCGAGCTCGCGGTAGAGCACGCGATGCTCGCCAACGCGTAGACGGCGCCACGGAGCATGTCCGGCTACCGGCTTGACGTCGGGGTTCGCGGCACCTTCCTGCAGCGTTTGGAGAGCTTGCTGCACGCGCTTGCGGGTCTGGCGGTCCAAGCCCTTCACGTCGCGGATCGCACGTGGAGCGAGCTCGACGCCGCCCAGAGGGTCCGTCATCTACGACGACCGGCTTCCAGCTCGCGGGCGCTATCGCCCGGTGTCTCGAGCGTCCAGCTCCGCGAACACATCGGCAGCCGAGCGCGTTCGGCCATCTGCGTGCGCCCGCTCCGCCTCCGCCATGTCCTCTGCGAAGCTCGGGACCTTCGAGAGCAGGTAGTCCTCGAGGTCCTGGGCGTCGATCGGCACCAGCGCGGCGATGGGCTCGCCGTGCCGTGTGACGAGGGCGGCGTGCTTGGACTCAGCGACCTCTGCGACGACGCCACTCGTGTTGCGCTGGAGATCACGGATGCTGACGGTGCTCATCGGGTGCCTCGCCTTCCCCGGAAGAATGTCAGACAAGTATATGTATAGTTGACGACACCGTCAAGGCGTTGGGCCGGCGAGCGCTCACGGCCGGGCGACCGTACCATCAACACGACACCCGGGGCGATCGCTCAGCCCGACGCGCAGGATCACTGACTGGTGATCTGGTTCGATTCTTTCGACTGCGGTCCGGTACCGGCGCTGTTGGTGGCGGTCACCGTGAACGTGTACAGCTTGCCCGGCGTGAGCCCTTTTACATTGATCGGGCTGGCGCTGCCGGAGGCTTTCGCCGATGAGCCCCCGTCGGACGAGGCCGCCGTCACCGTGTAGCTCGTGATCGCAGCGCCGTTGGACGACGGCGCTTTGAAGCTCACCTGCGCCTGCCCGGAGCCGTTGGTCTCGGCGAACACTTCGGTGGGGGCGCCCGGAGGGCCGGCCGGGACGATCGCGTTCGACGCTGCCGACGGCGGCCCCGTGCCGGCGCTGTTGGTGGCGGTCACGGTGAACGTGTATGTCGTGCCGTTCGACAGCCCTTTGACCGTGATCGGGCTGCCGCTGCCAGTGGCGCTGGCGCCCCCCGGCGACGCGGTCACGCGGTAGCTCGCGATCGAAGCGCCGTTCGATTCCGGCGCGGTGAAGTCGACGCTTGCCTGGCCGTTGCCCGAGGTGGCGGTCACGTTCGATGGGGCTCCGGGTGGCCCGGCCGGGGTGACGGCGTTCGATGCCGCGGACGGCCGGCTGGTGCCCACGGCGTTGGTGGCGGTGACCGAGAACGTATAGGACGTCCCGTTCGTCAAGCCGCTGATCACGATCGGGCTGTGGGTTCCGGTTGCCATCGCGCCGCCGGGCAGGGCGGTCACCGTGTAGCTCGTGATCGGCGACCCGTTCGACGCGGGCGCGTCGAAGGCGACCGTCGCCTGGGCGTTGCCGCCGAGAGCGATCGCGCCCGTCGGAGTGCCTGGAACGCCGCTCGGGGTGACGGCGCCCGACGGCTTCGAGCGGGGGCCTGTGCCGATCCCGTTCGTGGCGGTCACCGTGAACGTGTACGCCGTGCCGTCTCGCAGGCCGCTGACCGTGATCGGGCTCGCCGTGCCGCTGGCCTGCGCGCCGCCGGGGGAGGCCGTCACCTTGTAGGAGGTGATCGGCGACCAGCGGGACGACGGCGCGGTGAAGCCGACGACCGCGACACCGTCATGGCCGCCGATCGCGATCACTTTCGTCGGAGCGCCGGGGAGAGGCGCCGGCGTGACCGCCTTCGACGGTTTCGACCGCGGCCCGGTGCCGAGCTCGTTGGTGGCGCTCACCTCGAACGTGTAGGACTTCCCGTCCGTCAGGCCGGGGACGGTGATTGGACTCTTGTCACCCTCGGCGTGCGCGCCACCCGGGGAAGCCGTCACCTTGTAGCTCAGAATCGGCGACCCCTTCGACGGCGCCGCGAACGACACCTTGGCCTGATGATCGCCCGGTGCGGCCTTCGCGTCCGTGGGAGCGGCGGGAGCGCTCTTCACGCAAGGCCCGCCGCCCGAGCAGTTTGGCGTGTAGGTGATGCTCACCAGTCCGTTGCCGCGGCGCGCACCCGTCTGGAAAGTCGCGTCCGGGGGTCCAAAGCCGCTGCCGCCGCCGCCGCCCGGGGCGCCGAGCGTCCCGCCCCCGCCGCCACCGCCGCCGCCATAGAGGCCGCCACCGCCGCCTCCACCGCCGCCGGTGGGACCGGAGAACGTTTCACTGCCGGCGATGACGAAGAGGTATCCCCAGCCGCCGCTGCCACCCTGCCCGAGCTTGCCCTTCGTGCCGCCGTTCTGATAGCAGGGATCGCCCCCCGCGCCACCGGCGCTCGCAGACCCGCCGGAGCCGCCATGACAGGTCGGGATGACCGGGAGGCCGTCTGGTTCGACGTCGTCCACGATGCCGCTGCCGGTGAGGTTGCCGGCAGCCCGGCCGGCGAGACCACCGCCGGCACCGCCACAGCCGCATGGACCGCCGCCGCTGCTGCCGGCGCCGCCACCGCCGCCGGCGACGACCAGCCGCTCGCCCAACCCGTACGGGGCGTCGCGGACGTCTGAGGCGCCACCCCCGCCGGCGCCGTCGAGGCCCGGGTAGCCGGCTTCCTTGGCGGCGCCTCGGCCGCCGCCGTTGAAGCCGCCGAGAGAGCCGAAACCGGGAAACCGTTCGGTTGGCCTGCCGCCGACATCGATCACCAGCGCCTCGCCCGGCTTCACCGCCACCGTAGCCGTCACCTCACCGCCCTTGCCACCGGCTCCCCCGCCCTGCGCTCCATACACGCGAAAGGTCGCCTCGTGCACCTTCCCCGGTACGACCCACACCTGCGGTACACCCTCGGCGCCGGTCAGGCCGTCGTAGGCGAAGGAGACCGTCGTCTCCTTGGGCGACCCGGCGAGCGCCGGCGTCGCCCAGAGCGAGCCGAGCGCGATCAGCATCGATCCGCCAAAAGCGAGCACCGAGGCGACCGATCTCCAGCGCGGCGAGCACACCAAGACCTTCCCCCAGACGATCCCGGTGGGGGCCATCTCGCGGCAGGTTACCAGCACGCGCGCTCCGGCGCGTGACATGCGCTAGGCGTATGCGCTTGCGGTGACGATCCACGTGGAGGCGGGCGCGCGCACCACTCCCTCGGAGAGGAACTCGGCGAGGCCTTCCCGTAGGGCGGCCTCCACCTGCACATGCAGGTGGGCGGCGCGATCGCCGGCCAAGCGCAGGATCTCACCGGCGGGACCGAGCGCCATCACCAGCTCGAGAGCTTCGTCGAGATCCTTGCCGATCACGATCGGGATGTCGCAGCGATGCAGGGCGATGTCGGTGAAGCCGGCGTGGGTGAGGATGTCGCTCGTGGTGTCGGCGTCGGCCATCGAGAAGGGCCCGGGACCGCAGGTTGGCTCGTCGTACTCCTCCGGCCGCGCGACGATCTCCTCGACGATCGTCTGGGCGCGGTACATCCAGTCGTTGTCGATCCGCCGTCGCCACACGACCATCACGAGGCTGCCGCCGGGCACGAGCGCCGCGCGGACGTTCCGCAGGGCGGCGACCGGATTGGCGAAGAACATCGTCCCAAAGCGCGAGAAGGCCATGTCAAAACCCCCTTCACCGCAGAGGGTCTCCTGCACGTCGGCGACGAGAAAGCGGGCGTTTGCGACGTTCGCCTCGCCGGCCTCGCGGACGGCGTCCTCGATGAAGCGCGGAGCCGCGTCCACGCCGACGGCCTCGCCGTCCGGGCCCACCATCGCGGCGATCCGCTGGGTGGTGTCGCCGAAGCCACAACCCACATCCAGGATCCGGGCCCCCGGCTTGGGCGGGTGCAGGCGCAGCGCCTCCTCGCCGTGCGCTCCGAGCCCCGTGGTGACGATCTCGCGGAAGCGCACGAAGCGCTCGTACAGCGGCCCGTCCCACGCCCGGATCGCCTCGTCGTTGGCGTCTACCTGCTGGTCGGGCGCGGTTGTGCTCACAGCTCTCCTCCTCGGGATCTGAAACGAAGCGGCTCACTGCAGTCTGGCACGGAGGGCGTGCCCGCATCGCGCTGGGTGCTCGCTATGAGTCTGCCCGCTCCGGGCCCGCCTTCGGCGTCCGCAGCAGATAGGGAGCGGCGCCGAGGAGCGTCACGACGAGCGACGCCACGAGCACCAGCAGGACGGCCCACTCCACCGCGCGCGGCGCTCCGCCGTGTCGCGCCCAGTGACGCCCCAGCCCGCTGGCCACGCTGAGGGCGGCGGCGCTCGAGACGACCCGGTAGCGCAGGCTCGTCATGACCCTCAGCAGGTACCCGCGCATCGCCAGCAGCCCCAGCGCCATCGACGCCGGAAGAAGAGCCGTCGCCCAGTCACGAAACACCAGGCCGGCGACGAAGCAGCCACAGCCGACCCACTCGAGGCGCAGGCCACCAAGCCGCAGGCGTCCCTTCGAATCTCTCACCTCCACACAAGATCGGCCTCCAGCGGGCGCCTCTTGAGCGGCGCGGGGACCGCACCCTGGCCCGCGGCGGCGAGAGCGCGAGCGGATACGCTCACCCCTTGACTGTCCACCGCGTCGACTACGAGCAGCACGGGCGCACCTACGCATGCCACCGGCGCCCAGATCCGCGGATCGCGCAGCGGATTCACACCGCGCTCGGGGACGCGCGGACGGTGCTCAACGTGGGCGCCGGGACGGGCTCCTACGAGCCGACCGACCGTTGGGTGCTCGCGGTGGAGCCGAGCGCCACGATGCGCGCCCAGCGCCCGCCCGGCGCCGCTCCGGCGATCTGCGCCCGCGCCGAGGCGCTGCCGTTCGACGACGACGCCGTCGACGCGGCGATGGCGTGCGTGACGATCCACCACTGGGAGCCGGCCGCCGCCGGGCTCGCGGAGCTGCGCCGCGTGGCGCGCGGGCCGGTGGTCGTGTTCACGTTCGAGCTCGACGAGCTCCCCCCGTGGCAGCTGGAGTTCCTGCGCGAGGGGATCGCCATCGAGCGACCGCGGTTCCCCGCGATCGACGACGTCGCGGCCGCGCTCGGCGGGCGCACGCGCGTCGAGCGCATCGCCACCCCCGGCGACTGCGCGGACGGGTTCTTCGAGGCGTTCTGGCGGCGTCCCGAGGCGCTGCTCGACCCGGCAGTCCGCGGCGCCCAGTCGCTGTGGGCGCTGCTCGAGCCCGGGGTGGAGGAGCGGATCGTCGCCCGACTCTCGGCGGCCCTCGACTCCGGCGCGTGGGACGCCGAGCACGGCCACCTGCGCGAGCAGGACAGCTACGACGGCGCGCTGCGGCTGGTGATCTCCGAGGCGCCGCCCTCACACTGAAAGCGCCGCGTCGGGCGCCCTGCGCGAGGCGCCCACCGAGGCGACGACCACGAGCGCGATGCCGAGCAGCGCGCGCGCCCCGAGCGTCTGCCCGAGCACGAGGAAGCCGGCGAGCGCCGCCATCGCCGGCTCGAGGCTCATCAGCACTCCGAACACCGGCGCCGCGATCCGGCGCAGCGCCTCGACCTCGAACGAGTAGGGGATCGCCGAGGAGAGCAGGCCGACGGCCGACCCGAGCGCGAGCGAGGAGGGCTCGAGCAGGTGCGCGCCGCCCGCAGCGATGCCCACCGGCAGGGCCGCCACGGCGGCCACGCACATCGCCAGCGTTACCCCCGTCGAGCCCTCGAACGCCCGCCCGAGGCGGGCGTTCAGCAGGATGTAGGCGCCCCACAGGCAGCCGGCGAGGAGCGCGAAGGCGACGCCAACCGCGCCCACGCCGCGCGTCCCCCCGTGCGTCAGCGCGAGGATGCCGGCGGCGGCGATCGTCACCCACAGCAGGTCGGCGCGCCGCCGCGAGCCGGCGACGGCGACGGCGAGCGGTCCCACGAACTCGACGGCCACGGCGATCCCCAGCGGGATGCGGTCCACGGCCTCGTAGAAGCTCAGGTTCATGGCGGCCAGCACCAACCCGAAGCCGCCGGCGAGCAGCAGCTCGCCGCGCGTGCGCCCGTTCAGCCGGGGGCGCCCCCGGACCAGCAGGATGATCGCCGCCGAGGCAAGACGCAGGAACACAGTCCCCCCGGGGCTGAGCTGCCTGAAGAGGGTGGCCGCGAGCGAGGAGCCGAACTGCACGGAGGCGATCGCCCCCACCACCAGGACGCCGGACGGGGCGCGCGCGAGCACGCCCGCGCCGCGCGCTCCCGCGACGCCCTCAGAGCTTGACACCGAGAGCGATCCTAACGAGCCGGGCGAGCTCGGCCGGCCGGGGCAGGGCCTCGACCTGTGGCGGCGGGCGCTCGCCCGCTGGGCGCTCAAGGAGCACCCGGCGGGCACCGATATCAGACACGAGCGTTTCCATTAAGCCGAAAGGGCTCTGTGAGCGATGGTCCCCGACGTCGACGTCTACAACCTCAAGCGCGGTTTCGAGCGGGCGAACGAGCTGCTCGACCTCGCCCGCGCGAGCACGGGCCTGTCGTTCCTCAGCCACGCCCGCAGCGTGGTGATGCCGCTGCCGGTGATCGATCGCCGGAGGCCCGTGCCCGACGACGTCCTGCCGCCGCTGCGCAGGCGGCCGATCGGGGCGCTGAAGGGCAAGCGGATCGGCGTCATCGCCTCCGGCGGCGGCGGCGGGTGCGTGTCGATGATCGGGGTCGCGCGCGCCTTCGAGGAGGCGGGAATCCGCCCGGACCTGTACTCCGCGTGCTCGGGCAGCGCGATCTGGGGTGCGATGTGGGCGGCCGGGATGACCGCGCAGGAGATGGTCGACTTCTCGCTGTCGTGGCGGGCCGAGGACTACCTCGACATCCAGTGGTCGCGGATACCCCACTTCGCGGTGAGCGCCATGAAAGGGTTCACCGGGCTGATGAAGGGCGAGGCGCTCGAACAGCTGTTCAACGAGCGGCTGTGGGGCATGCCCGTAGGGAACACCGCGTTCCCGATCAGCTCGATCGCCTACAACATGGACCTCGGTCGCGTCGAGTACTTCGGCAGCCAGGCCACCCCCGAGCTGACGATCGGCGAGCTCGTGCGGATCGCGGTGGCGCTGCCGCTGTTCATCGAGGCCGTCCCCGTCGGCGGCCACCTGTACGTCGACGGCGGGGTCATCGAGCTGTTCCCGGCCCAGCCGATCCTCGAGGACGGCGACTTCGACCACGTGTTCGGCTTGAACTTCATGCTGCCACGGCGCTTCCAGGCGCAGGACATCACCGGCTGGGCCGAGCGACGCGGGGGCTTCATGCAGGCCAGCCGCCAGCTGCAGCAGGGCTGCCACCTGGAGATGGCCAGGCGAGCTCGGCGGGAGCTCGGCGAGCGCTTCACCCTGATCGACCCCATCGACCCGTCGCTGCTGCGCGGCGTCTCCTTCTACGACCTGTTCATCGACCGCCGCGAGTGGCCCGCGCTGATCCGCCAGGGGCACACCGCGGCCACCCGCGCGCTGAACAGGCTGCGGGCGTCGGGGACCCGCAGCAGGAGCCGCTCGGCGCGCCGGGCGCCGTTGCGGGCGGCCTGAGCCGGCGCGGATCGTAGGCTCCGCAAGCAGGCGTGTGGCGCTCCCCAGTCGCCGCGCCCAGCGCCACGACCGGTAAAGAGCGGGACCCTGCCGGACATCTAACTGTTGTGAGCGACCGCGAGCAGTTCGAAGCCCTCTACGCCGCGCACGCCGGCGCCGTGCGCGCGTACGCGATGCGCCGCGGCCCCGTCGCCGACGCGGACGACGTCGTCGCGGAGGTCTTCCTGGTCGCCTGGCGGCGTCTGCAGGACGTGCCCACGGACGCGCGCGGGTGGCTGCTCGCGGTGGCACGACGGGTGCAGTCGAACGCTCGCCGGGGCTCGTCCCGCCAGGAGGCGCTGCGCGCGCGGCTCGAGCACGAGCGCCCGCCAACGGTTGACGCAGACCCGCTGGTCGATCGCCGCCTGATCGAGGCGCTGCTCGGCTTGCGCGAGAGCGATCGCGAGGCGCTCCTGCTGATCGCCTGGGAGGGCCTCACCAACCGCCACGCCGCGCGCGTGCTGGGCGTGCGCGAGAGCACTTTCGGCGTGCGGCTGCACCGCGCAAAGCGGCGGCTCGCACGCGCTCTGAGGGACGCCCAAGAGCAGGCGCCCGATGTAACCAACCTATTGGAGGTCCAATGAGCGACACCGATGTGATCGAGCGGCTGCGCCCCATCAACCCCGTGCCCGACGAGCCCGCGCCACCTCCGATCGCGCCGCTGCTGGAACGGCTCGAAGACCCCTCGCCGACGGCGGGGCGGGAGCGTAACCCGCGTGCGCGCGTCGCGACGCACCCCTGGCGGCGGCGGAGCCTCGTGCTCGGCTGCACCGCGGCGGCAGGGATCGCGGCCACTCTGATCGTGCTGCTCGCGGCGCCGGGCGGGGGTACGCCCAACGTCGCCGCCGCGATGTATCGCGCGACGGCCCCGGGCAGTGGGGTGCTGCACATGAACACCCTGACCGAAGACATCGTCGCAAGCCAGACGACGGTCTCTCGCGAGCAGCTCTGGAGCGAGCAGAACCCGCGCAGGCTTCACCTGATCATCAGCGACAGCGAAGAAACACTCGAAAGCGCCCTCACGACCCGCCCCCTGAAGCTGCTGCAGTGGTCGCAGGCGAACCCCGACGTGATCAAGCAGAGCGTCCCGACCGGGATCTCGAACGTCGAACAGACGGGGGTGGAGATCCTGCGCGAGCTCTACCGCAAGGGCGAGCTCACGCTCGCGGGCAAGTCGACCGTCGATGGCCAGCCAGCCTGGCTGCTGGAAGTCCACCCAGCCGACGCGCAGCCGACGTTGAACGGCCAACCGCTCCCAAATCCGATGGTGGTGGTGAGCGCGAGCACCTTCGTGCCGCTGGAATTCACCGACTCCTCGGTCACCACCGAACACGGCACCCCGGAGCTCTTGGTCACCAAGGTGCACTACCTGGCATACGAAGAACTGCCGCCCAACGCGCAGGACGAAGCTCTGCTGCAGCTCGCCCAGCACCCCGGCGCGAGCGTCGAGAGCGAAGGGTGAGCGGCCGCGCGTCAGCCGGACGTCGTGCGCTCGAGGGCGCGCTGGCGGGCGGGTCGCTGCTTGAGCCGCTCCAGGTAGTCCCTCAGGTTCGCCGGGAGCTCATCCGCGAAGCCGATGCGCTCCGTGAAGGCCAGCGTGCTCCCGACCAGTAGGTCAGCCACCGTGAAGCGCCCGCCGACGAGATAGTCGCTGCCGTCCAGGGCGCCGGACACAGCGCTCGCGGCCTCGTCGAAGCGTCGTCGCGCTACGGCGGAGCGGTCGGGGTCGCTCTGGGCGTGCACGGCGCACTCGATCAGCGGCGGCTCGAGCTCGGCTGGGGCGAAGATCGTCCACTGGTAGAGCAGCCCCCGCTCGTGGGTCCCCGGTGCCGGCGCCAGGCCGGCGTCGGGATGCAGGTCGGCGAGATGCAGGCAGATCGCCGCCGATTCGAAGACGAACCCGTCCTCGTCCTCGAGCACGGGCACGCGGCCCAGAGGATGGCGGGCGCGGTGCTCCTCGCCCTTGGCCTCGTCGAGCGTCATCTTCGTGATCTCGTACGGCTCGCCGAGCTCCTCGAGCATCCACGCGACGCGGATCGGCCGGCCCGCGTGCTCTCGGTGATACAGGCGCATCATGCAGGGCACGATAGTGCCATCGCCGATGCTTCGGAAGAGCGCGAGTACAGTTCGATCACGATGCCGCTCTACATGGACCGCCACGACCTCCCGGACGCGACGGCTGACGATCTCGCCGCCGCTCACCTACGCGATCTCGAGGTGCAGGACAGATTCGGGGTGAAGTTCCTCACATATTGGTTCGAGGAGGGGGCGGGCAGCGGCTTCTGCCTTGTCGAGGGTCCTGACGAGGAGGCCGTCGAGGCAGCCCACCGGGAGGCTCACGGGCTGCTTCCGTCGAGCGTGATCGAGGTCGACCGGGCCGCCGTTCGCGGCTTCTTCGGTCGACTCAACACCCATCCTCCCGGCGAGCCGTACGTGGAGAGCGCCTTCCGGGCGATCCTCTTCACCGACATGGTCGACTCCACGCGTCTCACCCAGCAGCTGGGGGATCGGGTGGCGATGCAGTTGCTCCGCGAACACGATTCGATCGTGCGCCCTGTCCTGGCGCAGTTTGGCGGCGGCGAGGTCAAGCACACCGGCGACGGAATCATGGGCGCCTTCGCCTCGGCGTCTCAGGCGGTCGGCGCCGCGGTGCAGATCCAGCGGGCGCTGCAGGACCGCGACGGGGCCGAGAGGGGCCAGCTGCACGTGCGCATCGGCGTGGCGGCCGGGGAGCCGGTGACCGAGCAAGACGATCTGTTCGGAGCGGCAGTGCAGCAGGCCGCGCGGCTGTGCGCTTGCGCCGGGCCCGACTGCGTCGTCGTCTCCTCCGGGGTGCACGACCTCTGCCGTGGCAAGGGCATTCGCTTCGCCGACGCCGGCCTCGTCGTCCTGAAGGGCTTCGACGAGCCGATCCAGCACTTCGAGGTCGCCTGGCGCGATTGATGCCGTCGAGCAGTGCTGGCCCGCGTCAGACCGCCAGCACTGCGCCATCCCGAACTATCGCGAGCTGACACCGTCACGCCGCGTGAGTGCTGCCTCGCGTCCGGGCAGCAGCGGGAACGAGCGGCTCGCTCGCGCGGGCAGGATGTAGTTGGCGCGCCTGAGAACGGAGATGAATGCGTTGATCCCGTTGTTGGCGGTGTCGGTGATCGCGGGGTCCTGCAGCCGTGCGCCCGACGCGTTCATCGCGTTGCGGGTAATGACGAAGTCGGCGATCGAACGCTGTGCACATGGACTTCGCGGCGCCGGTCAAGAGCCTGAAGGCGGCCAAGCAAGCCCTCAAGGACTTGCTGGCAGGTAACGAAAAGGCTGTCGGAAAGCTGATCGTCGGACCACCGGCGGGCTTCGCCGGGCCGCTTTCGCACGAAGCTTTCCAGCAGGAGACGATCACGGCCAAGCCAGGCATCTACGTCGAGGTTTGCTTCATGGAAACCCAAGATGGGCGCAGCCACACCCGACTGGGCATGGAGCGCATCATCAAGATCACCAAATAACACGCAGAACCGCAAGTAGCCCCACAACCGTTCAGGCCCGCCCCGCCAGCGTGGGGGGCGGGCCGTCGCGGCGCGAGCCGGCCCGCCGACCCAAAGGGTCCGCTGCTCCGCCGCCTCATTCGACGAGCGCTTCAGGCGGCGACCGCGTCGAGCTCGCCACGGCGGGCAGCCTCGGCCTGCTCGCGGCTGTCACGCGAGGAGATCAGGACGGTGGTCAGTATCGCGCCCACGATCGCAAAGCCTGCGCCGACGAGAAACGCACGGTCGAATCCTTTCGTGAGAGCAACGGATGAGTTGTGCACACCGGCGCCGAGCAGGCTCTGAGTGCGGCTGTTGGCGACGGTCGCGAGAATCGCCAGGCCGAGCGCGCCACCCACCTGCTGCGAGGTGTTGATCAGTCCCGAGGCCAGGCCGGCCTCGTGGGGCTTGGTCCCCGTCACCGCGCCGATCGTCACAGAGACGAAGGAGAATCCGAGGCCGAAGGCTGCGAGCAGCGATGGCCCCAGCACATCGGCGGCGAACGAGCCGCCGGTGGCTGGCACACGTGAGAACCAGATCAGGGCGGCTGCGATCAGCAGCAGACCTCCAATCAGGACTGGCTTGAAGCCGATGCGCGTCACGAGCTGCGAGCCGACGCCAGCCGAGACGATGATGCCGACAGCCAGTGGCAGGTAGGAGACCCCGGTTTTGATCGGTGAGAAGTGCAGCACGTCCTGCAGGTAGAGCGAGATGAAGAAGAACATCGAGAACAGCGACATGCCGATCAGCAGGCCGACGATGTCAGACCCCCGGAGCGTTCGCAGCCGGAAGATCGAGAATGGCACCAGCGGGTGGCGCTGGCGGCGCTCTATCGCGACGAATGCCGCGAGCAGCATGCCCGAGCCGGCGAGCCGCAGCACGGTGCCCGTCGAGCCCCAACCGACGTTGACCGCGTCGACCACTGCGTAGACGAGCAGCGCGAGGCCGGCGGTGACCGTCACGGCGCCGGGAATGTCAAAGCCTTCCGTGCCGTCTTCGGCATGGCTCTCGAGCAGCAGCCGGGTAGCCAGCGCCGCCGCGGCGATACCGATCGGGACGTTCACGAACAGCACCCAGCGCCAGCTCAGTCCGCTCGTCAGGATGCCCCCCAGCAGAACGCCCGCGGCGCCGCCCGCGCCCGCGACAGCGCCCCAGACGCCGAGTGCGCGGTTGCGCTCCGCACCTTCCGCGAACGTGGTCGTGATGATCGACAGCGCGGCCGGCGAGACGATCGCCGCGCCGAGGCCCTGGATCGCACGCGCGGCGAGCAGCCATGCCTCGGACTGGGCCAGGCCGCCGCCGAGCGAGGCGAGCGAGAACACGACCAGGCCGATCATGAACATGCGCCTGCGCCCGAGCAGGTCGGCGAGGCGCCCGCCGAGCAGCAGGAAGCCTCCGAACGTGAGCGTGTACGCGTTCACGACCCAGGAGAGGTCATCCCGGGAGAAGTGCAGGTGGGCCCCGATCGAGGGGAGCGCGACGTTGACGATCGACGCGTCGATCACGACCACGAACTGCGCCATCGCCAAGAGCAACAGCGCGAGATTCTTGCCGCGCTGGGAGCTGAGGTCGGGGGCCCTCGGGCGAAGCCTTCGCCTGCTGCTCCGCAGACTGGATCCTGGTGGTTGTCATGCTGATCCTCTCTTGGGGTCGAGCGCCGAGATGATGCGGAAGCGGAAGTACGGTTCCCCTTGCTTTTCGCATCATACGGAGCTAGGATTCCGTTTGTCAAGGCCATGTCCACAGACCAGCGAACACTGCGAGCCGACGCTCGACGCAATCGTGAGCGGATCATGTTCTCGGGCCGCGAGCTGTTTGCCCGCCAAGGGCCTCTCGCGCAGATGGACGAGATCGCCGCGCACGCCGGCGTCGGCATCGGCACCGTCTACCGCCACTTCCCCACCAAGGAGGCGCTGTTGACCGCCATGGTTCGCGACCGCTTCCAGGAGTTCGCGGAGATCGCGAGCCGCGCCGAGGACATCCGCGATCCGTTCGAGGCGCTTGCAGAGCACCATGCGCAACTCCGCCGAAGCAGTCGAGGGCGACATGGGGTTCCAGCTGGCGATGATGGGCTCGAACGAGCTCGAGTGGGAGGGCATCGAGGAGCAGAAGGCCGCCCTCGCAGAGGTAGTCACGCGGATCATTCGACGCGCGGTCGCCGCCGGCGTCGTCCGCGACGATTTCACGTTCGACGACTTCGGGATGGTGATGTGTGGCATCACATCCACGATGTATTACAAGCCGGGCAGCGCGAACTGGCGTCACCATCTCGAGCTCATCCTCCACGGCGTCTGCCATCCAGCACGCGGGCTCGCCCAACAGATCACCTAGCCCGCGGTTTGAGCGCGATTGGGAGCCATTCGAGTCGCGTCGAGCGGCGTTTTCGCGGGTCGGGGCGCCGCAGGGAAGCCGGTGACCACCTCCGGCTCAAGCCGGGTGGCCAATAGGCGGTCTTCGATGTTGGACCGGGGTCCCAACGACACGGCCGAGCACCGGTGTATGTTGTTCTTTGACGGTGTGTGCCCTGCTCGAGGGCGCCGGTGATGAGTGGCACCCGCGCCCACGGGATCCGACCGCTCGCAGGTAGAGACTTTGAACGTGACCGCCATCGTTGCGCCGTCAGTCCGCGCTGCGCGCCCTGAGCGAGGAGGAGAGCCGATCGCCGTCCCTGGACAAGGACCTCCCTCCCGTGCCGTGCGCGACCGGGGACTCGTGCCGATTCGGGTGGGGTGCGAGTTTCGCTTCGCCGCCGCGCTCCCGGTACCCGCGGTCGTCCTCGTGCGCGCTCGCCCGGACGGCGGCGTGACGATCGAACGGGAGACGTGGCATGTGCAGCCCAATGCGTCCTTCTCGGACCTCGTCGACATATACGGCAACCGCCCCCGGCGTGTCGTGATCGGAGCGGGGAAGGCAAGCCTGCGTTACGACGCTGAGGTCACCGCGTCGGCTGCCCTCGACGAGGTGGGATCGGGAGCCGTGCAGCACAGTGTCGAGGATCTGCCTGGCGAGCTCCTCATCTACACGCTGGCCAGCCGCTACTGCCTCTCCGACACGCTCTCCGACGCGGCCGTGGAGCTGTTCGGGACCAGCCCGCTCGGGTGGGAGCGGGTGCAGGCTGTCTGCGACTGGGTCCACGACAACGTCCGCTTCGATTACGGCGCCAGCAGACCTGACACGACCTCGGTCGATGTCTTCGAGGCCAGGGTGGGCGTCTGCCGGGACTTCGCCCACCTCGCCATATCGTTCTGCCGGGCTCTCAACATCCCCGCGCGCTACGTGTTCGGGTATCTCCCCGACATCGAGGTGACTCCCGCGCCGGAGCCGATGGACTTCTGTGCCTGGATGGAGGTCTATCTCGGCGGACGGTGGTGGACATTCGATCCCCGCAACAACGCGAGGAGGGTTGGGCGCGTTGTCATCGGGCGAGGTCGCGACGCCATGGACGTGGCTATGGTGACGTCGTATGGCACGCTGGCGCTCGAGCAGATGACGGTGTGGGCGGACGAGATCATTCCGGTCCCGGCGACCGGCGGGGATCGGCTTCGGTAGGGGAGAGCCTGTGGACCTCCTCCCGGAGTATCGGCCGGACGAGCAGCGTGACGCGGACCTCCTCCGCGTCGACTTCCTCGATCCCCACACCATGGACTGGAGCCGGACTCGGCGGACCGCCTACCGGGTCCAGCAGCGCTTTCACTACGAGTACGCAGCCCCTATCTCCACCCTGAGGCAGCGCTTGATGGTGGTGCCCCGCCCGGTTCACGGCGACCAGCGGCTCCTCTGCCACCGGCTCGAGGTGAGCGAGGCCCGCTTCCGCAAGCGGATGTGTGGCGACCGGTTCGGCAACGTCGTCCTTGGGATAGACATCCCGAAAGTCGAGGAGGCCGTCGACTTCGATGTGTCGGTCCTCGTGGAACGGTTGCCCGGGCAGGGACGACACCTCGAGGGCGCCACGGGCCAAGCGCTGGACGCCTACCGGCTCCCGTCGGCTCTCACCCGGCCCGACTCGGTGCTGCGCGCCGCGGCCGCCGAGCTTGCGGGCGGCGGCGCAACGGGCGCCGACCTGGCCGCCGCCGTGAGCAGCTGGGTGTACCGGCACATGAGCTACGGGTTCGACCGGACCGGGGTGCACACCACGGCGGGCGAGGCCCTCGCAGCGGGAGAGGGCGTCTGCCAGGACTACGCCCACGTGATGCTCGCGCTGTGCCGACTGCTCGGCATTCCCGCCCGCTACGTGTCCGGCCATCTCATCGGCGAAGGCGGTACCCACGCATGGGTCGAGGTGCTCGTGCCCGCACCAGGCCAGTCGGTCGAGGTCCTCGCGTGGGACCCGACACACGACCGGCGGGCGGACCTCGACTACATCACCGTCGCCGTGGGCCGCGACTACCGCGACGTTGCGCCCGTCTCCGGCACCTACTGCTTACCCCACCAAGGGTGGCTCTCGGCCTCCTGTCGTGTGGGCGTGGCGCAGGTGGAGCGCGAGATCGCCGCCTGACCCGCTGACACCATGCCGATGCCCAAGCGGTCGAGTGTCGATGACTTCTTCGCGCAACTGAGCGACGTCCAGCGGCCACACCTCGAGGCGCTCAGGGAGCTGAGCCTTGATGCCGACCCGCAGGCGCGGGAGGAACTGAAGTGGAACCTGCCCGTGTACGTCCGCGGCAAGACGACGAGCCTGTGGATGCTTCAGAACTTCAAGAATCATTGTTCGCTGCGGTTCCCGCCACCGTTTTTCGCCACCCAGAAGGCTGCGGTCGAGGCCGCTGGCTTTGAGGCTGGTGAGGGCTTCATCAAGCTCCCTTACGAGCGCGAGCTGCCGACCGAGCTCCTGAAGGCGCTGATGCGGGCACGGGTCGAGGAGTACGAGGCGACCGGCGCTGGCTGGAACGACCGCTGACCACGTGGAGCTGGGGCGGCCATCGGCGCCCTGTAGGGTGCCATCGAGTGGAGGCCTACGAGGCGGCGCGCCAGCGTCACATCGAACATCTGCTGCCCCAGATCGGCGAGCATTTCGAGCGGGTGGCGTGGACTGCTGAGCGGCTGCACGCCGAGCGAACGGCGCAACTGCGTGAGCTCATAGGGACGGCGGTGCAGCGATCCCCCTGGCACCGCGATCGGCTCGGGGAAGTCGACCTGACGACGCTCGACGCCGATGACGTGCGGCGTCTGCCGGTGATGACGAAGGACGATCTGATGGACAACTTCGACGCGATCGTGACAGACCCTGAGGTTCGTCTGGTGGACGTGAACGCTCATATCGCGAAGCTGGACGGTGACGCGTATTTTCGTGACGAGCTGCATGCCGTGGCGTCGGGCGGGTCGAGTGGCGTGCGGGGAGTGTTCGTGTGGGGGTGGGAGGCCTGGGCGACGGTGCAGCTGACGGCGATTCGCCGCTCGCTGCTGGACCGCATCGGCGACCCCGAGCTCGTGTCGCAGCCTCCGGTGGCGATGATCGTCGCGGCGGAAAACGCGACGCATTTCACGAGCGCGGTCTCTGAGACGTTCGCCACGGGTGCCATCGAGACGCACAGGTTCAGGGTCGGCCTTCCACTGGATGAGGTTGTCGCGGGGCTGAACTCGGTCGGCGGCGACAACCTCGCGACGTACCCGTCCATGCTTGGCCGTCTGGTGGGCGAGGCGCGCGCGGGACGGCTTCAGATCCAGCCGCGCCGGATACTGACGATGGCTGAGCCGCTGCTACCCGAGACGCGTCAGGCCGCAGAAGAGATCTGGCAGGCGCCGGTCGCGAACATGTGGGGAACCTCGGAGGCGGGCGTCACGGCCATCGGCTGCTTCAAGGGCGCCGGCATGCATCTCACCGACGATCTGGTGATCGTCGAGGCCGTCGATGCGGACGGAGATCCCGTCCCGGCGGGAGTGCGCTCCCACAAGGTGTATGTGACGAACCTCTTCAACCCCCTGATGCCGCTCATCCGTTATGAGATCAGCGACGAGGTCACGCTCCTGGACGAGCCGTGCGCGTGCGGGTCGGTGCACCAGCGCATCGCCGACATCGAGGGACGCAACGACGACACCTTCGTCTACGGGAACGGGGTGAGCGTGCATCCGCATCGATTCCGTTCGATCCTGGGACGCGAGCCGGCGATCTCCGAGTATCAGGTACAGCAGACCCCGGCCGGAGCCGAGATCGTCGTGTGCGCCGAGGGACCGTTCGATGTCGAGAGTCTGGGTCGCAAGCTCGAAGAGGCACTCGCGCGCTCGGGCTGCCCCGAGCCGGCCGTCACGGTCACCGTGGTTGAGAGCATTCCGCGCCTGGCCACCGGCAAGCTCAAGCGCTTCCTCGTCATTCCTCCTCGGCCATCTCCAGCAGCTCCTCGGCGGTGATCACCGCCGCGATCGCGGGATGGTTGGCCTCCATGTGCTCGCGCCCGAGCTCCACGAGCTGGTCGTCGTCCTCGCCGCGGACGATGTAGCCGCACTCACAGACGATTCGCTTTGCCATGTCGGTATGTTCGCCGATGTGGTCGTGCAGCTGTGTGGACGCCTCGTCGTGAGATCCGAAGGAGCTGAGTTGGCGGGCCAGCTGCCTGGTGCGCAGGGCCGGATCGCATTCGCGTGGCTCGTCTGCAACCGCCATCGCGCTGCGCCGCGCGAGGAGCTCGCGACGGCGATCTGGGGAGAAGAGCGCCCGGCGGCGTCGGGCCAGGCGATGCGCGCTCTGCTCTCGAAGCTCCGCTCCGTGATCGGACGCGACTCGCTCCCGGCAGACGGGCCGTTGCGTCTCAGGCTCGATGACGACGCGAACGTCGACGTGGAGGTTGCCGCACGAGCGATCCACGACGCCGAGTCGGGGGTCGCACGCCAGGAATGGGAGCGTGCCTGGATCGCCTCCCAGATTGCCATGAACGTCACGCGCCGCAGCTTCCTGACCGGGCACGATGGCGCATGGGTCGAGGAGCGCCGTGGGGAGCTGGGCGCCCAATACATACGCGCCCTGGCGACGCACGCCGCGGCTGCGCTGGCGCTCGGCGAAACCGAGCTGCTGACCGCCGAGAGGTCGGCGCGCGAGCTGGTCGCCGCCGAGCCGTTGAGCGAGGGCGCGGCCGCGCTGTTGATGCGAGCGCTTGACGCGCTTGGTGAGCGGCCGGCCGCGCTCCTCGTCTACGACGAGTTTCGCCTGCGGCTACGCGAAGCCCTCGGAGTCGCGCCGGGACCGCAGCTGCTGGCGTTGCACTCCGAGCTCGTCATGCGCTGACGAGACGCCAACGGCGCGCCAACGGTCCAGCGGGATGATCCGCCCATGCAACAGGCGACCGCGGCTGTGAACGGGATCGAGTTGCACTACGCCCACGCGGGCGCGGGGCCACTGGTCGTCTTCCTGCACGGCTTCCCCCAGTTCCACTATGCCTTCCGCAGCCAGCTGCGGGAGTTCGGCGCCGACCACCTCGCGGTCGCTCCCGACCAGCGAGGCTACAACCTCTCGTCCAAGCCGGAGGGCGTTCACAGCTACGGGATCTGGCCCGCGGTAGAGGACCTGCGCGCCCTCGTCGAGCACCTTGGCTACGACCGCTTCGTGCTCGTCGGCCACGACTGGGGCAGCCTCGTGGCATGGGGATTCGCGCTCCATCATCCGGAGATGGTGCGGGCGCTGATCAGCCTCGGCGGCGCCCACCCTGGTGTCCTCGATCGTGCGCAACGCGAGGACGACGAGCAGATCCAGGCCAGCCAGTATCTGCTCGGTCTCCGTCGCCCGGACGCAATCGAGGCGATCGCCGCCGACGACTTCGCCGCGCTCGAGCAGGCGCTCGATCACCCCTTCTTCTCCGAGGAGGATCGCGAGACCTACCGGGCCTCGTGGCGTGTTCCGCGGGCGATCGAGTCGGCGCTGCACTGGTATGAGGTCGAGGGGATCGCGCCGCCGGATCGGCACGGCACCCCCGGCCGCGGCAACTACACCCCAGACGTGGCGCCACTGTACGTCGATGTCCCGACGATGGTCATCTACCCGCAGGCAGACCCGTACGTCAGGCCCGCCTCCCATGCGGGCCTCGAGCGCTTCGTTCGCAACCTGACGTTCCGGCCGGTGCCGGACGGGACGCATTGGATCGCCGAGCAGCATCCCGAGCTCGTCAATCGCTACATCCGCGAGTTTCTGGCCGCTCAAGGCATCGTGTGAAGCGCTCGGTGCGCTCGACGCTCAGGCTGGGAGTCGCTGTGCCAACTCGTGCAGGTCGTGGACGGTCAGGTCCGCGTCGGGGTCTTCGCGAGTCGGCGAGCCCTCCCCGTGCTCGAGCGGGCGCTCGACGAGCGCGCTCCGCAGCCCGGCCCGGCGCGCGGCCTTGAGATCCAAGGGGTGGGAGGCCACCAGCATCACCTCGGCCGGCTTCAAGTTGAGCAGGCGCGGCGCCATGAGGTAAGCCTCCGGCGCCGGCTTGTAGGTGCGCGCCAGCTCCGTTGAGAGCACGCAGTCGAAGTGCAGGCCGCTGTGACGGGCGAGATCGACGAGCAGGGCAACGTGGCCGTTCGAGAGGGACGCGACGACGCGCTCGCGGCGCAGGGCATCAAGGCCCGTACGCACGTCCGGCCAGGCGTCGAGCCGATGCCACGCGTCCAGGAGCCGCGCTCGCTCGGCAGTGGGAAGATCCATGCTCCGCTCGGCGAGGAGCTCGTTCAACGCGGCGCCGTGAAGCTCCTCGAAGTTCGCCCACGGCCGCTCGCCGGCGTTCACAGCAGCCAGCAGCGGCCAGAAGCCGGCGCGCCACGCGTCAGCCAGCTCCTGCGGATCACCCGGTGCCTTGCTCGCGAGAAACGCCGTCGCGATCCCCGAACGCCAGTCCACCAGCGTCCCGAACACGTCGAAAACGAGAGCGCGCACAGCCAACCGGGCAACCGTATCGCGGCGGCTCTCGTCACGCCGCCCACGCACACGCAGCCCATGCACGCCGCCGGCGGCGAAAGCAGGCCGCTTCTGCGATTAATCTCTCGGGTGTTGTGGCTCGCTTGAAGGGGGTTGGAGGGTGCCGGCAAGGCCGGCGATCAGCAGCGCCGCCCCGGCCTGGAAGCTTTCGACGTCGCCGTGTGATCGAGCCACCAGCATCGCGCCCTCGAGGCCGCTGAGTATGCTTCGCGCCGTCTGTCTCGCCGTGCCGCTGAGCCGCAGGCTTCTATCGCTGCGGCCTTGCTCGAGGACGTGCTCGAGCCAGTCTTCGTTCTCGTCGAGGAAGGCGACCACTGCGCCTTGGATTGGCGAGGGGAGGGTCGCGTACTCGGCCGCGAGCATGCCACAGAGGCACATCCGCCCTTCGCGCAGCACGTCGGCATACAGGCTGGCGTAGGCATCGAGCTTGGCGGATGCGGTGGAAGTGTCCGCGTCGATCGCGGCCAGCGCGCTTGCGAAGCGCTCGGCGTAGCGGGCGATGAGCGCCTCGCCCAGCCCCGCCTTGCTGGGGAAGTGGTGGTGCAGGCTGGCCTTCGTGATCGCCAGCTCGGCGGCGATGTCCGCATAGCTGAAGCCGTTGAAGCCACGTGTCTGAACGAGCCGTTCTGCGACATCGAGGATGCGCGTGCGCGTGTCACCCGCCTGCCGGCTTGCGCCGGGGCCGTGCGACGCGTCGGGCTCTCTCTGTGCTCTCACGGCCATCGCCGCATTCCCGCAATCCTGGTTGACAGACTACCTACCAGTAGGTAGTCTAGCCGCTCATCGACGAGGTCCTCGTGAGCTTCAAGATCGCCCACACAGACGATTGCGAGTCGGCCGGCAACTGGCGGCTCGTCCGTCGCGCTCTCGGTGTGCGCTCATTCGGGATCAACCTGGTCGAGATCCCGCCGGGCGAGCAGATCCCCGAGCACGACGAGGCGGCCCGCGACCAGGAGGAGCTGTTCTACGTCCTCGCCGGCAGCCCAACGCTGGTTATCGACGGCGAGCAGCATCCGGCGTGCGCTGGGACGTTCGCGCGGCTCGACCCCAGTCACTCGCGCACGGTCAGCAACGGTGGCGATGAGCCCGCGAGCGTGCTCATCGTCTCCGCGCCCCGTTCGAGCGGGTACGAGCCCATGGAGTGGGCATGACAAGCACGACCGACGAGCTGCACGAGACGATCGCCGCCTACAACGACGCGTGGAACGCCCACGATGTGCACCGGATCGGCTCGATGCACGCCCCGGACATGGTCTTCGAGAACCACACCGCCGGCGAGCGAGCCGAGGGTGAGGAGGCGCTCGCGCACATCGCCGGAATCTTCGAGTCCTGGCCTGACATCGAGTTCCGCGCACGCAGGCTCTACGTGCGCGAGGACCTGGTCGTGCAGGAGTGGACGGCCAGTGCGACCCACGTCAAGCCGCTCAGCCGGGGGGAGATCGTGGCCGAGCCATCCGGCAAGCGCATCGAATGGGAGGGCATGGACGTCATTCCGTTCGAGAACGGCAAGGTCAAGCGCAAGGACGTGTACTCAGATTCCGTCTCGATCCTGCGCCAAGTCGGACTTCTCTAAGCGAGTTCTGAGACCTCGCCCCGCTCCCACGAAAGCGAGCGTTACGCTCATGTCGATGCGTCTTTTCCGCCGCTCGGCTGGTGCTGCCAGAGAACCGCCAGTTGCGATCGCCGATCCGCGCTTCGAGGGCTGGGAGACCGTCAGCACGTTCGAGGATCAGAGCACCGCCGTGGCGTGGCGCGATCAGCTGCAAGCGCTCGGGATCGACGCGGGGTGTGTCGCCGATCATCCGTTGGATCGGCGCGGGCGCGGTGATATCTACCTTGTCGTGGCGCCCAGCCAGTGGTCACGCGCGACCGAGATTCTCGAGAACCTCGACTGATCTCCCGCTTGGGATCGCGGCCGCGGGGATGAGTGGCTGATGAGACGCATGTGGATGTGCATCGGTGTCGTGGCGTGGTGTGCGCTGCTGACGTCCCACGCGCAGGCCGCCCACCCGCTCGTGGCTGTGGCGGCATCGGCAGAAGGCATTTCGACCGGCGCCACCCCGACCCGGCTGTCCTCTGGCCACACGACGACCATCTCCGGCACTCTCAGCGGTCCCGCCGCGTACCCGTCGTCACGGGGCGTGAGCGCAGCCACCCGCTACCTCGCGGGCCGCGCGGGCACGAAGGCCTTCGCGGTCATCGACAGCGACGGCAAGCTGGTCGGGGTCGAGGTGCATCGCCGCTTCCATTCAGCGAGCGTCGTCAAGTCGATGCTGCTGGTCGCCTACCTGCAGATGCTGGCCGACCGACACCGGTCTCTGGACAACGCCAGCCAGGCGCTGCTGTACCCGATGATTCACTCCTCGAGCAACGAAGCGGCGTCGACCGTACTCGCGATCGTGGGGGAGGATGCGCTCGATCGTGTCGCCAGGGACGCGCACATGGTCGACTACGAGTCAGGCGGTGCGTTCTGGGGCTTCACCGAGGTCTCCGCGGCCGATCTGGCCCGCTTCTTCTTCCACCAGGAAGCGCTCATCCCGCGTCAATTCGACGGGTACGCACGCTGGCTGCTCTCGACGATCGAACCCGATGAGAGCTGGGGGATACCGGCCGTCGCCCGTCCCGAGTTTCAGGTGTTCTTCAAGGGCGGCTGGCTGCCGGAATTCGAAGGCCTGGTCAATCAGGTGGCACGACTGGAACGGCCGGGGATCGTGTTCGCTCTGGCGGTGCTGACCATCCACGATCCGTCGATGACCTACGGCGAGCAGACGATCGAAGGTGTCACTGCGCGGCTGCTCGGCCGGAGCTAGCCGTCCAGGGCGCTGGACGCCGGGACCGACGGACTAGTCCACCGCTGCGGGCAGCCACCGGTGGATGACCGCATCGAGCGTCTCGAGTCGAACGGGCTTGCTGAGATAGTCATCCATCCCGGCCGCCAGGCAGCGCTCGCGGTCGCCGGGCATTGCGAGCGCTGTCATGGCGATGATGGGCACGTGCCTTGCACCCTCGGCGACACGAATCTGTCGCGTTGCCTGCAATCCGTCGACGGCGGGCATCATGCAGTCCATCAAGATCGCATCGTAGTCGTGAGCGGCCGCCATCTCCACCGCCTCACGACCGTCGTGGGCGAATGCCGTTCGCAATCCGAGTTTGTCTAGAAGCGCCTCGGCGACGATGCGGTTGATTTCGTCGTCCTCGGCGACCAGCACCATCAGGTTCCGGTCGGTCGAGATGCTCTTCGTGCAGGGGTTGGCGTCTACTCGCGAGGAGGCTTCGGCATCTCCGTTGTTCGCATCTGGCAACTTGACGGAAAACCAGAACACGCTGCCGCCGCTCTCACGAGGCTCGGCCCCCATCCGGCCGCCCATGAGCTCCACCAGCTGGCGCGAGACGGCAAGTCCAAAGCCGCTGGCGCCGCTCTGTGGGGTTGGTCGGTCACCCCCAAGTGCCTCAAACAGTATCGAGGTCTGCTCACGATCGACCCCGACTCCGGTGTGCGAGACGGAGAAGCGCAGCTCATCGTTCTCGTGACGAACGACGCGGACCGTGACCTCGCCAGAGGCCGTGAACGCGACGGCGTTCGAGAGGAGAGTCAACAGTATCTGGCGCACGCACGCCCGATCGCCGGTTACCGTGACGGGTACATCGGCATCGACCCGAAGACCGATCCCCAGGCCCTTGGAGTGAGCGTGGTCGGTGCGCATCTGACACGCCTCCTCGACGGCGCGGCGCAGCTCGAAATCGCTGCGATCGAGCTCGAGATGTCCGGCCTCCAGCCTCGAGAAGTGCAGCACGCTGCTGAGAACTGCAAGCAGCGCTTCCGCCGATGCCTCCTGCGCGTCGACGTAGCCGATCTGCGTCGGATCCATCGCGGTGTCGCGCAGAAGCTGGATCATCCCGATGACTCCGTTCAACGGCGTGCGCAGCTCGTGGCTCGTGCTTGCCAGGAAGTCCCACTTCGAGCGGGAAGCCTGCTCTGCCTGCTCCCGGCCAGTGCGGATCTCGTCCTCCATCTGCTTGCGAGCGGTTACGTCATGCGCGGCCGCGTAGGTGAGCCCGTCCCGCATCGCGCTGGCGCTCCACAGCAGCCACCGGTATGAGCCATCCTTGCAGCGAAAGCGGTTCTCGAACCCGACCACGTCCTCCCCTGCGCCCAGAGCGGCGAACTTCTCCCTGGTGGCCTCAGCATCGTCCTGGTGGACGAAGTCCATGAACGGTCGCGACGTGAACTCTGCGAGTGAGTATCCAAGCGTGCGTTCGAACGCCGGGTTGATCTGGACGAAGCGTCCCTCGGCGTTCGCGATACCCATCAGGTCGAGCGAAAGATCGAAGAACCGGTCGATCTCTGCACGCGCGTCGGCAAACGCCGCGTCGGCTGTCTGCCGCGCGGCGTCCTGGCGGGATGGTCTGGTTGGCAGGGACACTGTGATCTCGAGCTCTGCCTTGTCCTCGGCATCGCGGCATCACTAGATGAGCGTTCCGTCCGTAAAGCGCCGTCCGTTCCCCACGACGGTGTCGGCGACCGTCCTGGAGGTCCGCTGTGAAGGCCCGGACGACGCGGGTTAGGAGGATCAGTACCCAGCGTCGTCCAGCCTCCACGGCAGGAGGGGTCAACCCTGCCACTCGCACGGGCAGATCCTTCAAGATCGCAGTGCCCGACCGGGCAAGCGGTCGAGCCCAGCGTCTCGGCGTCAGGCTCAACACTCCCTGTGGACGGCTATCGGCTATGCGCCCATTCCGCCTTGAGCCCAAACCCGGGTATGGACGTTCGGCATCGAGCCCCGTGATGGGCCTCGCTCCCGTTCGCTGCGCTCTCGGACCCCGGCCTCGACCGAAGAGTCGAGTTACTTGACTCGGGGCTGTGGCGCGCGCGCGGAGGCGGGCGTGGCGTTCTCGGCCCAGTTTTGGAGGAACGTCTCGGTGGCGGCTACGTCGAGCGGGCGGGCGAAGAGGAAGCCTTGGCCGCTGTCGCAGTTCTCGTCTTGGAGTAGCGAGAGCTCGTGTTGTTGCTCGATGCCCTCGGCGAAGGTCTCGATCGAGAGGGCCTTGCCGAGCTGCACGAGGGTGTGGATGAGCGTCTCGCCCTCCTGATTGTCTGCCAGCCCGGTGATGAAGGATCGGTCGATCTTGAGCGCGTCGACCTGGAAGCGTTGGAGGTGAGCGAGGGATGAGTAGCCGGTGCCGAAGTCGTCGATCGCTATCCGTACGCCGAGCTGCTTGATCTGGGCGAGCCGGCGGGCGGTCTCCTCGATGTTGCGCATGAGCGTCGTCTCGGTGATCTCGATCGTCAGCGCCTGCGGGTCAAGGCCGCTGTCACCGAGCGCGCCTTCGATGTCGGTGAGGATCTGGTCGCTGTCGAGCTGGCGCCCGGAGACGTTTACGGCCATCACGATCGGATACCCCGCCTGACGCCACTTGGCGCCCTGTGAGCAGGCCGCTTGAAGTACCCACCTGCCGACCTCTGTGATCAGCCCTGTCTGCTCGAGCAGCGGGATGAAGTCGTTGGGTTGAACGACGCCGCGCAGCGGGTGGCGCCAGCGGATCAGGGCCTCCACTCCGGTGGGTCTCATGTCGCTGAGGTCGAAGGTGGGCTGGTAGGCGAGGAAGAACTCGTCCTTCTCGAGCGCTTCGCGGAGGTCCATCTCGAGGTCCATGCGGTTCTGGAGGGTGTCCTGCATGCCGCTCTCGAACACGGCGTAACGGTTCTTGCCGTCCCACTTCGCGCGGTACATCGCGATGTCGGCCTCGCGCAGCAGCTCCTCGGCCGAGGCTCCGTCTCCCTCGCCGGTGGCTGCGTCTGCGGCTGCGATCCCGATGCTGGCGGCGACGGTCACACGCGTCTGCTTGTCCACTCCGAGCTTGAACGGCTCGGCGAGCGCGTCGAGCAGGCGCTCGGCGATCAGTTGGGGGCCGGCTGCCAGCGAGAGCTCCTCGGCGATCACGACGAACTCGTCCCCGCCGAGGCGCCCCACCGCGTCGATGTCGCGCACGACCCCCTCGAGCCTCGCGGCTACGGCCCGCAGCAGTTCATCGCCAACTGCGTGACCGAGGGTGTCGTTGATGCTCTTGAAGTTGTCGAGATCGACGAACAGCGCCGCCACCGGCGTTTGGCTGCGACGCGAGCGCGCGAGCATCCGCTCGACGCGATCCAGGATCAGAGTCCGGTTCGGCAGGCCCGTCAACGGGTCGTGGGTGGCGAGGAAGGAAAGCTCCTCCTCGCGCTGTTTGAGCTCCTCGTCTGTTCGCTGGCGCTCAGCGTCAAAGCACTTGGAGATCTTTACGAGGCTGAACTCGAGACTCAGCTGCAGTACGTTGAGGGCTTGGGAGAGCGCCTCAGGCGAAACGTCCAGTTGCGCGGCGCTCTCGCGCAGCACCTCGGCCATCGAGTCGCGCCACCACACGCAGCGTTTCGTCAGCTGGTTCAGCGATGCCAAGCGGTGGGCCGCGAGCTCGCCGTAGATGACCCACGTTTCCCTGCCGGCCTCGATCGCGACCTCCGCGCCCTCCCCCGCTATCCACCGAGCCACCGCCATCGTGGAGCTTCTGTTGATTCGTTCGAAGCGCTCCAGAACCACGGCGTCGAGACCGTCGCCCCGCCCCGTGGCTCGTGCCGCCGTCAGCTCGAACACGTCCGCCGTCCGTGCCTTCAGCGCCTCGCCAAGGGGATGGACGTCCTCCCTGAGCTCGGACATTGCGGCAGGCGGCGACGGCGCCGGGCGCCGCTCATCCTTTCCCGGGTCCGAGTGTTGAACCGTCATCTCACCTTCAATAGATCGGCTGTCAGGACCGGTTCCATAAGTACGACTTCCTCGCGGATAGACAAGCGTCTGCGCGCCGCGCAGCGCAGCGCCACCGCTCCGCGTGCGAGCGCCAGTCAGCTCCGTCGCGAGCGCTCGCGCGGCGCGGCGTCCGGCTCGAGCGGCCAGCGCGCGCCCTGCTGGAGGCGCTCGAGGCCGATCCACAGCGCGTTCATGGCGCTCGCGACCACCTGTGTGCGGGGGACGTGCTGGTTCTCGTACCACCACAGCGCGAGGCCCTGGAGGACCGCGCGCATGACCTCCCAGGCCATGTCCACGCCCTCGGAGCCCGCGTCGGCGAGCTGCCTGACGCCGGGCTGGGCGAGGAACAGCGGCGTGATCGCCGCGCGGCTGGCGGCGACGACGTCGTCGTGGGCGGCCTGGACGTCGGGCTCGCCGGTGGTGTCGCGGAAGAGCATCCTCCAGGCGTATGGGTGGGACTCGACGTAGGCGAACCACGCGTCGATCGCCCGGGGGATGCGCCGCTCGGGCGGGTCCTCGCCGGCGAGCTGCTCGCGCCATAGCGCGCGCAGCTCCGCGTAGTGGCGCTCGAGCAGGCGGCGGTGCAGGTCGAGCTTGGAGGCGAAGTGGTCGTAGAGGACCGGCGCGGTGACGCCCGAGCGCCTGGCGATCTCGTCGACCGACGTGCCGGCGTAGCCGCGGCGCGCGAACAGCTCGCTGGCGGCGGCTTCGATCAGCTCCCGTCGCTCCTGTCCGCTCAGTCGCCTGCGGCGCTCTCTGTCTGTCTTTCCGGTTGACAACCTAACGTCCACTAGGTAGCGTCCACGACTCGGCATACCTAACGATCACTAGGTATGCCGCCTGCGGAAAGGATAGAAGCGATGGTCGAACGCACCGACGTGATCGTGGTGGGCGCGCGCTGCGCCGGCTCGCCGTTGGCGGCGCTGCTCGCCCGCGAGGGCGTTCGCGTGACGGTGCTCGAGCGCGCGAGCTTCCCCAGCGAGACCCTCTCCAGCCACCTCTTCGAGGTCGACGCCCTGACGTTCCTCGACCGCCTCGGCGCGCTCGATCGCCTGGGCGCGACCGGCGCCCCGATGGTCGATCGCACGCACACCCGCGTGGAGGAGCTGATCCTCGACATGCCGCTGCCGCAGCGCCCGGGGGACGTGGGGGGGATGGTCTCGGTGCGCCGCGCGCTGCTCGACCCGATCCTCGCGCAGGCCGCCGAGGAGGCGGGCGGGCAGGTGCGGATGGGCGCGCGCGTGACGGGGCTGCTCGAAGAGGGCGGTCGCGTGACGGGCGTGCGCTTCGCCGAGGAGGACCGCGAGAGCGAGCTGCGCGCGCGGCTGGTGGTCGGCGCCGACGGCCGCCTGTCGACGGTGGCGCGGCTGGCGGGCGCGCGCCGCTACAACGTCACCCCCAACCAGCGCTTGCTCTTCTGGGCGTACTACGAAGGCGCCGACGTGGACGGCGAGCCGTCGTTCCTGTCGCACCGCTGGGACGACCGCTTCATCCTCGGCATCCCCTCCGACAGCGGTCTCTACCAGGTACTGCTGTGGCCTGAATTGAGAGAACGCGAGCACTTCCAGCGTGATCGCGATCGCGCCTTCACGGACCATGCCCGCGCCTGCGAGCCGGTAGCCGACGCGCTGACCGGCGCGAAGCAGGTGGGCAAGGCGCTCGGAGCGTTCCACTTCGAGGGCTTCTTCCGCGAGGGCGCCGGCCGCGGCTGGGTGCTGTGCGGCGACGCCGGGCACTTCAAGAGCCCCGCCCCCGGACGCGGCATCGGCGACGCGTTCCTGCAGGCCGAGCGCCTGGCGAGCGTTATCGCCGGCGCGCTGCACGGCTCCGAGGAGGCGCTCGATCGCGCTCTCATCGAGTGGGTGCGCTGGCGCGACCGCGAGTTCGCCGAGCACTACTGGCTGGCGTACGACCTCGAAGAGGCCGGCGCGGTGCCCCCGGCGCTGGTGGAGCTGCTGCGCCGCCTGCAGGAAGAGGGCCGGGCGGGCCTGTTCTTCGACCTGCTCAACCACCGCGCCCGCCCCTCGCGCGTGCTCACCCCACCGCGCGTGCTCGGCGCGACCGGCCGCCTGCTCGCCCGACGCGGCACCCGCCGGCGCGCGCTGCTGGCGCAGAGCGGCGCGCTCGGCGCCCGCGACATGCGCCGGCGCTGGTTGAACGCCCACCCCGTGTACGCGCCCGTGGAGGATGTGCAGCCATGCGAGAGGCTCTACAAGCCGACATCGATACCTGGCGATGGACAGCGCAGGCCGAGCACCTGGAATCCGCGGAGGGCCGCGCACAAGCGGTCCTCTCCGCCGAGCTGATCGAACGGTTCCTCGCCACGGCGCCCAAACAGCCAGCGACGCTGATGGTCCCGCCCGTGCTGATCGGCTGCATCACCGAAGGTGCTGAGGACATGACCCACACCATCGCGCAAGCGATCGACAACGGCGAGGACCTACACGAGTGCGCCGCACAGCTGACCGCTGCCGCCAGCCTGCTCGACGCGCTCACCGAGGATACGCACGCGATGGTCGAGCTGGACATAGCCGAGCATCGAGCACTCATTCTCAGGTACTCGTGTTCGCCGGCTCCCCAGTCTATCGCTCAGGCGAGGTTGTCCGCACGGGCACACGCTGTGTCGCGCCGTCGCGGTCATGGTCCCAATGCTTGAGTGCGCGATCGCGGACACACGGAACGGGGATCCGGCCAAGCGCCAGCGTGAGGACGATCTGCGGCTGATGCGCCAACTCGCGGTGCAGGCCGCCGTGCTGGCAACGGAAGGCGAAAAATGAGTCGCCAGGTGGAGACTAGCCGTAGCCTCGCTGACGGATTGGCGGCGCGCGCCAATGGGAGGCGTACAACAGCCCGATACGATCCCGACGATGGGACTTCTCGATCTCTTGCGCAGGCCGCCGCGACTGTCCTCGGCCCGCTTAGTGCAGCGACCGCTGGAATCAGTGGTCTGTCGTCAGTCGCCTTTACGGCACAGGATGTACCGGCGCCAAACAGCATCGCGATCGGCTTGTCGTGAGAGGACAAATGATCGCGAAGCTTCTGTACCTCAGTTACTGGATCGAGTGTGCGCGTCATTGCAGAACGGCCATCGCAAACTCACCAAGCTTTTGCACCGGGTCATCCATCCTCAGATGGATCTCCTGCCACCACGCCTAGGGCCGCCCCTGGACTTGAGTCCAGCGCGTCAAGCTGGTGGAGACCGGCTGTAACGCGCAGGGCGTCAACTCGCTCGACTTGTTTGTCGAGTTGGCGCGTGCGAGTGCCCATGAGCTCGGCGTACGCTCTGCGGGAGCTGTCCAGGGCATTGTCGACTCTACCCATCTGCGTCTTGAACATGTCCCATTGCTTATTGAACCCTCCCAGTGCCTTGAGTATCTCGTTTGTCTGCTGGGCGAGCTTGAAGTTCTCGCTCGCCTGACGGATGACGGCGAGAATCGCGAATAGTGTGAGCGGTGAACAGAGCACGACCTTTCTCTGCGGGGCCTCATCGATCAGCTCCGGGTCATTTTCATGAAGAAAGCCGTAAACTTGCTCGTTAGGAATAAACACAAGCATGTAGTCAAGGGTTCCTCCTTCGGGATCGATGTAGTCGCGCGTGGCGACCTCCTTGATTCGAGCGCGCACATCGCGCTTGAATGCTTTCGCGGCAGCATCGCTTTCCTGATGGGTAGAGCTGGCCAAGTAGCGCTGATACTCGACCATCGGTGTCTTGACGTCCATGTTCAGAAGCTGGCCTTGAACAAAGAACGTGAAGTCCGGCCGCGAGGCACCGCCCGGCACTTGCTGCTGCTTGCGATATTGAACGCCCTCGATGAATCCCGCGAGACGGAGCACATCCTCAGCCATACGCTCACCCCACTGGCCGCGCGACTGACCCCCTGACAGCACCTCGTTGAGACGTCCTGTCTCTGTGCGCAGTAGCTCGGTCTGCTGTTTTGCCTCGCGGGTGACGGTCTCCAGCTTCACGATGCTGTCGCCGCGCTGACTATCGACCGCGCGCACCAGCTCACGCAGTTTGCCAAGCTCCTGACGGACCTCCGAGAGGCCTTTGTCAATCTCACCCTGGCGAGCCTTGAGTTGCTCCTCTCCACGCGCGGTCTCGCCATCGAGGACGGTCTTGTTCTGAGCGACGAGTTGCTCAATGCCAGTTCTCTGTATCTCGCCCTGGACCCGCGCGAGATTAGAACTAAGAGCAGCAACAATCTTGTCGGTTTCGCCCGGGTCCAACTGAGCCTGATTCACCCGTCCTTGCCGTACGAGCAGCAGCGCAACCAACATCGTCAAGATGATCAGGAGGGCGGCGAGGACGTAAAGCACGGATTCCCCCTCGACCCTCTGGATATCGATGCCACTAGATTAGCTCTATATAGAACAAACTCAGATACAGGAATCAGTGCCGGGACGCCGGCAGGTCCCGCCCAGCAGGACACTACCAAGGTGAGCGACGGCGCCGAACCTGGTGGGTTTCCCGCACGCTGATTGCAGGCCGCAGCGTTCGCCGTCAGCAGACGCTCGTCGCGTCATTGCGGCGCGGGTCCATTGGGCCGAGAGTCCTGAAGGCCATGTCGGGTAGGGCCCCACGCGGGTTGGGCGTCAAGCGCATGGGGAAGGGGATGGGCGAGCCGATCAAGATGCGGGTCGCCGCCGCGCGTAGCACGGGGCTGGTGACGCTGTGGGCGGCCCATCAACGGCGGCAGACTGATCGGCCGCGGCTATTCGCCACCGCCGAGTGGCATACGCCCGCCCGCGACCAGCGCAAAGCCGGCTCGTTGAACTTCGGTCGACTCCATAGATAGTTGTCTGCCAAGGCGGCTCGTTGCGACCAATGGCCGGATCGCTAAGGAGGGCTATCCGCATGGCTGCATTGGGTCGTACACTTCTGCTCATGGCGACACGAACGATCCACTTGCCGGAGAGTTCCTATGCGCTGCTGTCCGCGGAGGCGCAGCGTCGCGGCCTGGACCCTGATGCGCTCGCCGATGAGCTGTTGCGCACGGACCTTGCTACAAGCGACGGTCAGGATCTTGAAGTGACGCTACAGAGCCTCGCTGAGCTTCGGGCACGGCTGCCGGAGATCGACGGGGTTGTGCTTTCCCGTGATGCTCGCGCACAGCTCGAACAACGCGGCAGCAGTTGAGCGTCGTTCTCGACGCCAACGCGCTGGTCGTGCTCTCGCTCGACCGCCAGCGCGCCCCCGCGGTCGAGAAGCTGCTGCGTGCCTGGAAGACCGAAGAGCAAGAGCTGCACGCACCTGTGCTGTTGCGCTACGAGATAGCGAGCGCCTTGGCGCAGGCGGTCTCTGCCGGGCAGCTCGCCCCGGACGCCGTAGCGGACACGGCAAAGCGCATCGAGTCGGTCCCGATCGTTCTGCATCAGCCTAAGGACACCGCGGCGGTAGTGGCAATGGCGCAGCGGCTTGAGCGCCGCAGTGCCTACGACGCGGCGTATGTCGTGCTCGCCGAGGAACTCAACACCCAGCTGTGGACGCTTGATGGCCGACTCGCGCGAAACGCCGGCGCACGCGGACTGCCCGTGCAACTGATCCAGACCGACTGAGCCGCACTGCAGCGGGGGTGCCTATTTGCCAGCCCCGAGCGCCATCTGCCCGCCCGCGACCAATGCAAAGCGGTTCGTATTGACTTCGGTTGGTTCCATCAGCGCCGATTTGGGCGGATTCTTGGACGGTGCCCGCGTCAAGCGGGTGCAAGGTCATCCTGGCTTGTGGGAGATGACCTGGGCGCCGGATGGCGTCGTCAAGCTATCCGAACTCGGCGCCTACCCCCCGACCGGCGCGAACTGCGGCTCGCGGCGCTCGACGAAGCTGGAGACGCCCTCCACGAAGTCGGGTTGGGCGAAGGACGCGAGCATCAGCTCATCAGCCTGCGCGAGCGCGTCGGGGAGGGTGCGCTCGAGGTCCGCGTACACCTGACGCTTGATCGTCGCCATGCTCGCCGGCGAGCAGTTCACGGCGAGGTCGCGGGCGTACTCGAGCGTGCTCTCCAGCAGCCTGTCGGGCGCGTACACGCGGTTCACCAGGCCGAGCTCCCGCGCCTCCTCGGCGAACACCACCCGCGCCGACAGCAGCAGGTCCAGCGCCCGCGCCGGGCCCACCAGGCGCGGGAGCATCCACGAGATGCCGTGCTCGGCGACCAGCCCGCGGCGGGCGAACGCGGTCGTCAGCTTCGCGCCCTCGGCGGCGAAGCGCATGTCGCACATCAGCGCCTGCACCAGGCCGATCCCCGCGCAGGCGCCGTTGACGGCGGCGATGATCGGCTTGGCGATCGTCAGCGGGAAGCTCTGGGGTCGGCGCTCCAGCGCATGCGCCTGCGCCTCGGCCGCATCGGGGGACGCGCCCGCCGCGCCGTTGCCGAGAGCCTGAAGCTGCTGCATGTCCGCGCCCGCGCAGAAGCCCCGGCCGGCGCCCGTCACGACGATCACCCGCACCCGGGGGTCGCCCGCGCACTGCTCCAGCAGCCCGAAGTACGCGCCCTCCATCTCCGCGGTCCACGCGTTCAGGCGGTCCGGGCGGTTGAGCGTCAACACCGCCACGCCGTCCTCTATTCCTATCTGAACAACCTCGCTCATGCCGATCCCTCCGTTCGTGCGCTCGCTTTCTGCGAGCCTACCGCGATGCCGTCCTCCGGCGCCCACCGTTACGTGCTCGTCGACGTGTTCACCGACACGCCGCTGCAGGGCAACCAGCTCGCCGTGCTCCCCGACGCGAGCGCGATCCCCGCCGAGCGCATGCAGCCGATCGCGCGCGAGTTCAACCTCTCGGAGACCGTCTTCGTGCTGCCCGCGCAGCAGGGTGGCGACGCCCACATCCGCATCTTCACGCCCACCGTCGAGCTGCCGTTCGCCGGGCACCCCGTCCTCGGCACGGCGGTGGTCGTCGGCGGCGAGCGCGAGCTGGACGCCGTGCGCCTGGAGACCGGCGCAGGCGTCGTGCCGGTGACGCTCGAGCGCGGGGCAGGGCTCGTCGCGTCCGGATGGATGCGCCAGCCGATCCCCTCCTGGCGGCCCTACGAGCGCGAGGCCGAGCTGCTGGCGGCGCTCGGGGTCGAGCGCTCGGGCCTGCCCGTCGAGGCGTACGAGAACGGGCCGCTGCACGTGTACGTGGAGCTGGACAGCGAGGAGCAGGTGGCCGCGCTGCGGCCGGACATGCGCGCCCTGGCGGGCCTGGAGGGCGTCGGCGCCAACTGCTTCGCGGGCTCGGGCGACCGCTGGAAGACGCGCCTGTTCGCGCCGGCGCTCGGCGTCGCCGAGGACCCGGCCACCGGCTCCGCCGCCGGTCCGCTGGCGGTGCACCTCGCCCGCCACGGCAGGACCGCGTTCGGCCAGGAGATCGAGATCCGCCAGGGCGCCGAGATCGCGCGCCCGTCGCTGCTGCGCGCGCGGGCGCTCGGCTCGGCCGAGGCGATCGAGCGCGTCGAGGTGGGCGGCTCGACGGTGATCGTCGCCCGCGGCGAGCTGCTGCTCGGTTGAGCGCGCCCGCTGCTGTAGCCTGGCACTGTGCAGTTCAGGATCGCCCCCCATTCCGGCTTCGACGCGCCCCCCGACGCCGTCGAGCTGCTGTGGCAGCGGCTCGGCGTGCGCCGCGATGGAGTCTCCTTCGCCAAAATCGGCGCCGAGATCACCGCGCGCATGGTCGAAGACGCGCCCGTGTCGATGACGAGCGACGAACGCAGCGAGATCGGTCGCCGCGCGGTCCTGGACGCCGTGCGTGAGGTGTGCGACGGGGCGCCGGAGCTCAAGTCCGATTGGTTCGCGGTCAGCTCTGAGCTCTGAGCGCCGGCACAGGTCACCGTGGAGATGCAGCCAGGCAGCGCCGCGCTGGTGACGGTCGCTCCACTGGCGGGGTAGTCACTCTGCGGGCGGATTCGCTGCCAGCCGCGCCACGGCTTGTTCGAGCCTGCCGAGGTTTTTTTCGACGTACGTTTCGGCGAGCGCGCGCAGGGCCTTGATGTTCTTGGGATCCGCATCGTCGAGGCTGCCGTTCACCCCTTCGAGCTCGACCTGGAAGCGGAAGTGGTTTACGTCGGGGCCGAGAAGCTCGTCGAGCTGGTAGTCGACCGCCGTGCTCGCGCCGTCCATCATCACATCGAAGACCGGACGCGCCCACCCGAGCAGCCCCCAGCGCCTGGCGCGCCCGCAGGTGATCTTCGCCCCCACCAAGCCGTTGACGCTGAAGATCGTGCGCAACAGCGAACGGTGAAAGATCTTCGGCCCTTCTTCTTGATACAGGCAGACCAGCTTCTTCGCGCTCCAGCGCGCCCTCCGTCGCCGCCACAAGCACAGGTCGCTTCGACCGCTCGGTGTACCCAGTTCTAATCGGGGAGCAGGGCGGGCACGAGCGCGAGGAACGCTGTGACGAGGAAGGCGAGGAACGCAGCCACGCCGACGGCGTGCGCCCAGCGCGCGTCGGCGACGGTCAGCAGCCCCAGCCCGACGATCAGGCACGCGAGCGCCACGCGGCCGAGCAGCGCGGGCGGTTCGCGCCGGCGCGGGCGCGGGGTGCAGGGCGGCGCGCTCGCGGATCGCGTCGGCTCGTCGAGCTGCCCGGTGAGCGCGAGCCGGAACAGCAGCGCCAGCGAGGGGAACACGATCGCGCCGCCGCCGAGCACCGCGACGACCACGGCCACCAGCGTGTCGTGCGGGGCGGCGGCCTGGCGGATGTCGAGGCCCGGCAGGACGCTCGGCCACTGGCCGAGCGCCCATCCGGCGAGGACGGCGGCGACGGCGAGCGCGGCGCCGTAGCGGGCCGCCTCGAAGCGGCCGCCGTAGACGAGCGCGAGCGTCGCCGCTCCCGCGAGCGCCGAGACGATGACCGCCGGCAGCGCCTCTCCGGCGACGAGCTCGTGGTAGAGGTGGTGCGCGTCGTGGCGCAGCACGATCACGCCCGCCACGGCGAGCCCCCCGGCGACGACGCCGGCGGCGAGCGCGCGGGCGCGGAACGCCCGCTCCATGTCCGCCTCGCCGCGCCGCGCGGCGTCCGCCGCCAGGTAGACGGCGGCGAGGTACGCGGAGGTGGCGATCGCGATCGCGCCGATCAGGATCGAGCTCGCGTCGAGCCAGCTCGAGAACGTGCTGCCGGCGGCGTTGCCCACGGGCACCCGTCCGGTGGCGATCGCGCCGACGATCGCGCCGAGCGCGAACGGCGTGATCAGGGAGGAGATCGAGAAGACGGTGTCGAGCGCGCGCGACTCGCGCGGGCTGGAGGCGCCTTCGCGCAGTGCGTAGGCCGCGCCGCGGAAGACGATGCCGATCCCCGCGAGGAACAGCGGCACCGCGAGCGTCGAGGCGATCGAGCCGAACGCGGTCGGGTAGGCGGTCCAGAAGACGGTCAGGACGAAGATCAGCCACACGTGGTTGGCCTCCCACACGGGCGCCATCGAGCGGTGGGCGTGCTCGCCGATGCGCTGCCCGCGCGCTCCGTGGCCGGCGAGCAGCTGCCAGAAGCCGGCACCGAGGTCGGCGCCGGCGAGGACCGCGTAGAGGACGACGCCGGTCAGGACGAACGCCATCGGCAGCGCGGACAGGAACGTCGAGCTCATCGCGGCGCGCCCTCCAGCTCGAGCGGGCGGCTGGCGAGCCGCCGCAGCGTCCACGCGACGCCCGCCGCGACGAGCACGTAGGCGAGCGCGAGCACGGTGTAGCCGACGGGGATCCCGTGCGCGCCGGTGACCGCTTCGGAGGTGTGCATCACGTGGTAGACGACCCACGGCTGGCGGCCGACCTCCGTGGTCACCCAGCCCGCGATCAGCGCCACCACGGACAGCGGTCCGGCGAGCACGAGCGCGCGATAGAACCACACCGACTCCGGCAGGCGCCGACGTCGCAGACGGACGAACAGGAACACCACGGCGATCGCGCCCAGCAGGGTGCCGATCCCGACCATCAGCTGGAAGGACACGCGCACGACGTTCACCGGCGGGCGCTGGTCGGGCGGGACGCTGTCGAGCCCCTGGACGGTGGCGTCGGCGTTGTGGAACGCCAGCAGCGAGAGCAGGTGGGGGATGGCGATGCCGAGCTCGACGCGACCGTCGTGGTACCACCCGAGCAGGTGCTCGTCGGCGCCGCGGGTGGTCTTCGCAAGGCCCTCGATCGCCGCCAGCTTGATCGGCTGGGTGCTCGCCACGTCGCGCGCGGCCCAGTCGCCGACAGGGCCCTGGGCGATCGACGCGAGCGCCGCGATCGTCAGCGGGATCGCGAGCGCGGCGCGCTCGTAGCGGGTGGGTGGGTCCGGATGCCGGCGCAGGCGCGCCAGCGCGTAAGCCCCGGCGAGCAGGAAGCCCGACACCATGTAGCCGGCCAGGTACATGTGGACGAGCTCGTGCCACAGGTAGTCGTTGCCGAGCAGCGCTCGCCACGGGGCGACGTCGACGACCTTGCCGGCGCGCAGGCGAAAGCCGCCCGGATGGTTCATCCACGCGTTCACCGAGATCACCATCAGCGACCCCGTGAACCCGGTGAGCACGATCGGGACGCCGCTCAGCAGGTGCGTCCGCGGCGACAGCCGATCCCAGCCGTAGACGTAGATGCCGATGAAGATCGCCTCGACGAAGAACGAGAAGCCCTCGATCGCGAAGCCGAGGCCGAAGACGCTGCCGAACGTCGCCGTGAAGTTGGGCCACAGAAGCCCCATCTCGAAGCTGAGGATCGTGCCGGTGATGACGCCCACCCCGAACAGCGCCACCATGATCCGCGTCCAGCGCTTGGCCAGCGTGCGGTAGAGGGGGTCGCCGGTGCGCATCCACCGCGCCTCCGCGAACAGCACCATCAGGGGAAACGAGATGCCGAAGCACACCAGCGGGATGTGCACGGAGAACGACAGCGCCTGCATCTGCCGAGCCTCCAGCAGGTACTGCTGGTGGACCGGCGCGAGCGCGTCAGCGAGCACCACGGTCACTCCAGGGAGGGCTGGCGCACGGTGTCCGCGTGAACGGTACTAGCTGCGGCTGCCCGCCCGCGCCGGCGGGCCGGGCGGCTGCCTGGCCTCCGCTAGCCTGGCGTCCCATGGGCGACCCCGGCACACGGCGCGTGTGGGAGAGCGCCTCCCACGAGGAAGCGCGGATGCCGTCTTGAGCAGCGCCACGACCGCCTCGGGGGCCCACGACGATCTGGCGCCGGCGCCGGACGTCCAGCGCTCGCAGCTTCGCCGCAACCTGCTCGTGGTCGGCGGGGCCGCGCTGGTGGTCGTCGCCGTGATCACGCTCGCCCCGGGCCTCACGAGCCTGCGCGCGCGCTTCGCCCACGGCAACCCCTGGTGGCTGACTCTCGGCGCTCTCCTGAAGGTGCTCTCGGGCCTCTGCTACGTGGCGGTGTTCCGCTCGGTGTTCTGCGCGAGGATGCGCTGGCGGGTGAGCACGGAGATCGGCTTCGCGGAGCTCGGGGCGAACGCGATCGTGCCGGTCGGCGGCGCCGGCGGCCTCGCGCTCGGGGCCTGGGCGCTGCGCCGCGGCGGCATGGACGCCGCGCGGATCGCCCGCCGGAGCGTCGCGTTCTTCTTCCTCACGAGCGTCCCCAACGTGCTCGGCGTGATCGTCATCGGCTTCGGCCTGGCGGCCGGCGTGCTGCCGGGTCGGGCGAGCCTGGCGCTGACGCTGGCGCCGGCCCTCCTCGCCGTCGCGGCGATCGTCGCGACGATCGCCGGCGGGCGCTGGGCGGCGTCCGCCGGGAAACGCGTCGCGGCGCGCTCGGATCGGGCCTCCCGCTTGGCGGCCGCGCTGCGCGCCCTGTCGGGAGGGGTCGTGGAAGCGCTGGAGCTGCTGCGCGGGGGGGACCCGTGGCTGCTGATCGGGCTCGTCGGCTACCTCGGCTTCGACGTGATGGTCCTGTGGAGCACCTTCCAGGCGTTCGGCTCGGCGCCCACGCTGACGATCGTCTGGATCGGCTACCTGATCGGGGAGCTCGGCGGCCTGATCCCGCTGCCGGGCGGGATCGGCGGCGTGGACGTCGGGCTCGTGGGCACGCTCGTGCTCTACCACGTCTCGCTGTCGGCCGCGACCGCCGCGGTGCTGGGCTACCGAGCGCTGGCGCTGGTCGTCCCGCTGGCGTTCGGCGCCGTCGCCTTCCCGCTGCTGCGGCGCTCGCTGGCGCGCGAGGAGCTCGCGATCTCGGACTGCGAGCCCGGGGGAGAGGTCGAGATCATCGGTCGCGGCAACGTGCGGCTGACGGGGTGAGGCCGGTGGAGGGCGCTGCGCGCATGACTCGTCCGGCGCCGGCTGCTGAACCAAGCCGGTTTCGATAGGTTCGCTGAGTGAGCTTTCTCGCTCCGGCTGACGCGTACGACCGCTTCATGGGCCGCTACTCGGTGCTGCTCGCCCCGCAGCTCGCCGATTTCGCGGCGGTCGCGGCCGGTCAGCGAGTGCTCGACGTCGGCTGCGGTCCAGGCGCTCTCACCACCGAGCTGGTGAGGCGGCTGCGAGCGGACTTCGTTTCGGCTGTCGATCCATCCGAGACGTTCGTCTCGGCGGCTCGAGACCGTCACCCCGGCGTCGACGTGCGCCTTGGCTCGGCAGAGCAGTTGCCCTTCGCGGACCAGGCATTCGACGGAGCTCTCGCTCAACTCGTCGTTCACTTCATGGCAGATCCCGGCGAGGGGCTCAGCGAGATGGTGCGCGTCATTCGCCCGGGCGGTGTCGTGGCGGCATGCGTGTGGGATCACGCTGGCGGTCAGAGTCCGCTCAGCCCGTTCTGGGGTGCGGCCCGCGAGCTCGATCCCGAGGTCGATGACGAGTCGCGGCGTGCCGGTACCCGCGAGGGCGACCTTCCGCGGCTGTTCCACGCCGCCGGGCTGCGCGAGATCGAGGAGACAGCCCTCACAGTCAGCGTCGAGCATCCGAGCTTTGACGATTGGTGGGAGCCGTTCACCCTAGGCGTGGGCCCGGCCGGCAGCTACACGGCTGCTCTCGACGCTGGGCGACAAGCGCAGCTGCGCGAACGGTGCCGCGATGCGCTGCCGGCGGCGCCGTTTGTGCTCCGGGCCCAGGCTTGGGCAGCACGAGGCATCCTGTAGGCCCGCGACGCGCGGAGCGTGCTCTCAATCACTTCGTCAGGGCTACGCCGTCCTGAGCGCCGGGTCGAGGTCCACGTCGTGGAAGAACGCCGAGCGGTCGCCGGCCTCCCAGGCCTCGCGCAGGCCGGGTGCGCTCAGGTCCCAATCGCCGCGGATCTCGCGCGTCACCTCGCGGAGGTCGTGACGAAGGTCCTCGAGCGACGGCCTGCCCCAGAACCAGTAGCCGTTGTAGACGCTGTGGATGACGAGTCCCGGCTTGAGCACGAGGGTATGCGGGATCATCGGGTCGTGGTGGGGGTCGGTGTACTCCTGGATGTCGAGGTCCTTCTGCACATGGCGACCGGCGTCCGAGAGGAAGGTCCACTGGGCGCCGACCGAGGCCCGGAACTCGCGAGACTCGACGATGCTGTCGGTGGAGATCGTCACGACCTGGGTGTAGGCGACGGCGATCTTCGGATAGGCGGCTGCCAGCTCGAGGTGCTGCTGATGGTCCTTCGGGCAGAAGTGCCCGCGCGAGAGCACGAGGACCATCGGGTCGTTCCCCTGCAGCTCGCTCAGCTTGCGCCGGGTCTTCGTGTGGTCGGTCAGCTCGTAGTCGGGAAACGTCCCGCCGGGTGTGATGTCAGCGCGCACGGTGTGCTCCTCGTTCGTCTTGGGGGGTGGCGTTCAAGTCGGTACTGCATCACGGTTGCGCCCCGGACGGCCCGCCGCGCCCGCGAACGCCCTGCTCGGGCGGCGCCTCGTATGATGCGCGGATGCGTGTCTGCGATCCGGCCGTGTGAGATTCGAGGGTCGGCGAAAGCGCGGCGGTGATGGATCTCCAGCTTGCCGGCAAGGTCGCGGTCGTGACCGGAGCCAACAGGGGCATCGGCCTCGCCGCGACCCGGGCGCTGGTGGCCGAGGGGGCGCACGTGGTGGGCGGCTCGCTCAGCACCGAGAACCTCGACGGCCTGGACGGCGTGAGCGCTGTCGCGGTGGACCTCGCCGAGGCCGACGGCCCGGCTTCGCTCGTGCGGCGTGCGATCGACGACCACGGCCGGCTCGACGTGCTGGTGAACAACGTCGGCGCGGTGCGCATCCGCGTCGACGGCTTCCTGGCCACGAGCGACGAGGAGTTCGAGTGGGCGCTGCAGATCAACTTCTACACCGGCCTGCGCGCCACGCGGGCGGCCGTGCCGCGGATGCTCGAGCAGGGCTCGGGCGCGATCGTCAACGTCGCGTCGGTCAACTCGTTCTTCCAGCCCGACGCCGCCACGATCGACTACGGCGTGGCGAAGGCCGCGGTGGTGAACCTCAGCATGTCGCTCGCCCAGGAGCTCGGACCGCGGGGCATACGCGTGAACTGCGTCTCGCCGGGGCAGGTCGGCACCGAGCTGTGGCTCGGCAAGGACGGCGTGGCGGACACGCTGGCGAGCGCCACGGGGGTCGCCGCGGACACGATCCGCGAACAGGCCGCGTCGGCGATCGCCACGCGCCGGTTCTCCACGCCCGAGGAGGTGGCGACGCTGATCGTGATGCTGGCCTCGGAGCGGACCGCGAACGTCACCGGCGCCAACTACGTCATCGACGGGGGCCTCGTCAAGACGACGTGAATCTCTCCCGGGACGCCAGGTCGGCGACCGCGGCGACGGTGAGCCGCTCGAGCGAGTCGAGCGTCAGATCCGCGAGGGCGAGCGCGTCCTGCTCGGGCGGGAACGCGCGGTTGGGGACGGCGATCACCGCCATCCCCGCGCCGGCGGCCGCACGCAGGCCGTTGCTCGAGTCCTCTACGGCGGCGGCGCGGGCGGGATCGACGCCGAGATGCTCGGCGGCGGCGAGGTACACGTCGGGGGCGGGCTTGCCGCGGGCGACCTCTTCGCCGGAGACGCTCACGGCGAAGCAGCGATCGAGGCCGCTGGCGGCGAGCACCGCGTCGATCACCTCGCGGTTGGCCGAGGACGCGAGACCCAGCTCCCACACGGCGGCGAGGCGCCTGACGGCGTCGAGCGCTCCCGGCAGCAGCGGCAGTCCGCGCTCGTAGGAGGCGAGCAGGCGAGCGACCACCCGTTCGTTGATCTCCGCCGGCGAGAGCGCCACGGAGAGCTGCTCGTGCAGGTAGCGCGACCACTCGGGCGCGCTCATGCCCATCATCGCCCTGGTCGCGTCCTGCCGCCACGTCCCGCCCGCCTGCGCGACCACCTCGCGCCGCGCCTGGTCCCAGGCGCTCTCGGAGTCGACGATCACGCCGTCGAGGTCGAAGACGACCGCCGCCAGCCCCGCCGCCCGTGTGCTCATCAGGGCGGCGATCTCTCGCCGGGCGGGGGTGGTGAGTCCGCGTCTCGCTGGGGTCGCGATTGCGCGCGGGGCGCACGGCCGTACGGCTGTGTGGGGGTCTCGCGTTGCGGCGAAGGCGGCAGCTCCCGCGCGAGCGGCGCGCCGACGGCTACGGTGATCGGCTCTCCGTGGTGTGTGAGCTCCAGCGGCTCGCCCTCCAGCAGCACGTAGCGGGCCTGCTCGGGCGTAACCTCCACCATCAGCCGGCGTCCCCGGAAGCGGAGACGGAAGGCGACGCGCTCGAGCGCCGGCGGCAGGCGTGGGGTGAAGGCGAGCGCGCCCGAGTGGTCGCGCATGCCCCCGAGGCCCGCCACTGCGCCGATCCACGTGCCGGCCAGCGATGCGATGTGCAGCCCGTCGCGGGTGTTGTGCTGGAGATCTTCGAGGTCGATCAGCGCGGCCTCGCGCAGGTAGGAGTAGGCGAGCTCGAGGTGGCCGAGCTCGGCGGCGAGGACGGCCTGCGTGCAGGCCGACAGCGAGGAGTCGCGCACGGTCAGCCGCTCGTAGTAGGCAAAGTTGCGGACCTTCTGCTCGTCGCTGAAGGCGTCCCCGCGCAGGTGCATCGCCAACACGAGGTCGGCCTGCTTGACCACCTGCTTGCGGTAGAGGTCGAAGTAGGGGAAGTGCAGCAGCAGCGGGTACTGGTCTGGGCCGGTTCCCTCGAAGTCCCAGATCTGGTGCTCGGTGTATCCCTCCGCCTGGGGGTGCACCTGCAGCGAGTCGTCGTAGGGGATGTGCGTCGCCGCCGCCGCCCGCCGCCAGGCGCCGAGCTCCTGCGTGTCGACGCCGAGCTCGGCGGCGCGCTCGGGGTAGCGCTCGGCGGCGTCGGCGGCCGCCAGGAGGTTGCACTGGGCCATCAGGTTCGTGTAGACGTTGTTGTCGGCGATCGCGCTGTACTCGTCCGGCCCGGTCACCCCGTCGATGCGGAACGCCCCCGACGCGTCGAGGTGTCCGAGTGAGCGCCACAGCCTGGCGGTCTCCACCAGCAGCTCGACGCCGGCCTCGCGCGCGAAACCCTCGTCTTCGGTGGCGGCGAGGTAGCGGACGACGGCGTCGGCGATGTCGGCGTTGACGTGGAAGGCGGCCGTGCCGGCAGGCCAGTAGCTCGAGCACTCCGAGCCGGCGATCGTGCGCCACGGGAACGCGGCGCCCTCCAGCTGCAGCTGCTTGGCCCGCTCGCGGGCGAGCTCCAGCGTGCGATGGCGCCACCTGAGCGCGTCGCCGGCGGCGCGGGGCGCGGTGTAGGTGAGGACCGGCAGCACGAATGACTCGGTGTCCCAGAAGGTGTGCCCGTCGTAGCCCGGCCCGGTGAGGCCCTTGGCGGCTATCGGCCGCTGCTCTCCGCGGGCGCCCGCCTGGTGGATGTGAAAGAGGGCGACGCGGACGGCCTGCTGCAGCTCCCCGTCGCCGTCCACTTCGACGTCCGCGCGCTCCCAGAAGCGGTCGAGATAGCTGCGCTGCTCGGACACCAACATGTCCCAGCCGCCGTGGGTGGCGCTCGCGAGCGCCGCCACCACCTGGTCGCGGATCGCGGGCAGCGAGCGCGCACCCGACCAGCCGTAGGCGAGGAACTTCACGACCGTCAGCGGCGAGCCGGGAGCGACGTCGGCGGCGATCGACACGCGCGCGACGTCCTTGACGCCCTCCGAGGACACGTCCGTGCCGGCGGGGCCGTCGACGGTGTGGCCCATCGCCGCGCCGACGTACAGCCCGCTCGCGGGCGTCGAGTGGACGAGCACCCCACGGTCGTCCATCGTGCCGGAGCTCTCCGAGCGCAGGGGCGAGGGCGCCTGCGAGGAGCCGCGCGGATCGTCCTGCCCGCTCGGCAGCGATTCGTTGGCGACGAGCTCCGACTGGACGACCACGGGGACGCTCGCCTCGATTGGCTCCACCCGATAGTGGATCGCGGCGATCGCCCGCCGCGAGAACGACACGAGCCGCGTGGATGTCACCCGCACGCGCCGACCCGTGGGCGAAGCCCACTCCACCGTCCGCCGAAGCACGCCGGCGCGCAGGTCGAGCACGCGCTCGTGGGAGAGCAGCGTGCCGTAGCGGATGTCAAACGGCTCGTCCTCCACCAGCAGGCGCAGGATCTTGCCGTTGGTGACGTTCACCACCACCTCGCTCGACTCCGGATAGCCGTACCCTGCCTCCGCGTAGGGCAGCGCGCACTGCTCGTAGAAGCCGGCGAGGTAGGTGCCGGGTATCCCGAACGGCTCGCCCTCGTCGAGGTTCCCCCGCATCCCGAGGTGGCCGTTGGCGAGCGCGAACAGCGACTCGCTCTGGGCCAGGTGCTCCAGCTCCAGCGAGGTCTCCCGCAGCGCCCACGGCTCCACCGGATAGGCCGGGTGCTGGATCATGGCGTGTGCAGTAGCTCGGAGAGGTCGGCGACGACGACTGACGCCCCGTGGGCTCGCAGCGCTTCGGCCTGACCGAGCCGATCGACGCCCACGACAGTCCCGAAGTGCCCTGCACGCCCGGCCTGCACGCCAGCGAGGGCGTCCTCGAACACGGCGGCCTGCGCGGGCTGCACTTCGAGCGTGCGCGCCGCGGCGAGGTAGGTATCGGGCGCGGGCTTGCCGGCAAGGCGCTCGCGCTCTGTGACGAGCCCGTCGACCACCGTCTCGAACAGCGATCCGATGCCGGCGGCGGCGAGCACGTCGTGGGCGTTGGCGGAGGAGGACACGACCGCCGTGCGCAGGCCGGCGGCGCGGACGGCGTGGACGTATTCGACCGAGCCGTCGTAGGGCTCGACGCCGTCGTTCTCGATCATCGCGAGCACGATCTCGTTCTTGCGGTTGCCGAGCCCGTGGACGGTGTCGCGCTTGGGCGAGTCGTCCGCCGAGCCGTCCTCCAGGTGTATGCCCCGGGAGGCGAGAAAGGACGCGACTCCGTCGTACCTGGGCTTGCCGTCCACGTAGTCCTCATAGTCCTTCGCCTCGTCGAAGGGCCTGAAGTCTTCGCCGCGCTCGTCCGCCCGCTTGCGCAGGAAGGCGTCGAACATCTGCTTCCACGCGGCCGCGTGCACCTTCGCGGTCTGCGTGAGCACCCCGTCGAGGTCGAAGAGGCACGCTCGGGTACCGCTCGCAAGCCCCAGCACGCGGCGACCGTATCAGTGTCGGCAGGCCCGAGTGTCGGCAGGCCCGGGCCTCCGCGCCGCGTTGCCCTGTCGCGGCGACGCTACTCTGCCGCGATGCCCGTTGGCGAGCCTGCGCGAGCCCCCTCGCTGGGCGAGATCGTGCGCGAGTGGGGGCGGATCGGCTGCGTCGGGTTCGGCGGCCCGCCGGCCCACATTGCGCTGTTTCGCGATCTGTGCGTCAGGCGCAGGCGGTGGCTCGACGATGCTCAGTTCGAGCGCGCGATCGCGGCCACCAACCTGCTGCCGGGACCCGCCTCGACGCAGCTCGCGATCTACTGCGCGTGGCGGCTGCGGGGCGGGCGCGGAGCGGTGATCGGCGGGGTGTGCTTCATCGCCCCCGGCCTCGTGCTGATCCTGGCGCTGTCGGCGCTGTTCCTGGCGGGCTCGCCGCCGGTGTGGGTTCGCGGCGCGGGCCTGGGGGCGGGAGCGGCGGTCGCCGCCGTCGCCGTGCGGGCGGGGCTCGCGGTGGCGGTCCCGATCTGGAGGCGCACCGTCGCCGGCGAGCGCCGGCGCGTGCTCGTGTACGCGCTCGCCGGGATGGCCGCGCCGGCGACGGCGGGTCCGTGGCTGGTGGCGGTGCTGCTGGCCTGCGGTGTGGTCGAGCTCTGCTGGCGCCGGCGAGGGGCCCGCGAGCTCGTGGGCATGCACGCATGGCCGCTGCTCGCGGCGGTCGTCGAGCCGGGCGCCACGGGCGCGCTGGTGTGGACCGCGCTGAAGGTCGGGGCGCTGTCATTCGGCGGGGGCTTCGTGATCGTCCCGTTGATGCAGTCCGACGCGGTGGGCACCTACCACTGGATGACCCACGGACAGTTCCTGAACGCGGTCGCCCTCGGACAGATCACGCCGGGCCCCCTCGTGCAGACCGTCGCCGCCGTCGGCTACGCCCAGGGCGGCATCCCCGGCGGGCTGCTGGCGGCGCTGGTGGCTTTCGCGCCGTCGTTCTCGTTCATCCTGTTCGGCGCCGCACGCTTCGAGCGGCTGCTGCGCGATGAGCGGGTGACCGGGTTCCTCGCGGGAGCCGCCCCGGCGGCGGCGGGCGCGATCATCGGCTCGGCCGTCCCGCTGACGCTCGCGCTGTCGGAGAGCTGGCAGTACCCGCTGCTCGCGGCCGCGGCGATCGCGCTGCTCCTGTTGCGCCGGAGCGTCGTCGCGACGCTGCTCCTCGCCGGCGTCGCCGGTACGGCCGCCGCCCTGCTCGGCGCCCCGATCCCGCACTGAGAAGGCAACGGTCTGAGATCGGGTCGCGAGCAGCCGATGCCTGCGGCACCGGCGGGCGTGGTGGGTCGTTTCCTCAGCGGATGAGGATGGGGGCGCTGTAGTTGGACGTGTGGGCCCCGGCCGGGACCTGGATGAGCGCACGGTAGAGACCGTGTCTGTGGACACGTACGACGCGGCTGAAGCTCGAGACGGTCGTGGTACCGGCTTTCAGGGCCGTGCCGCCCTCGTTCACGGACCTGTGACCGGGCCGCAGCAGCTGGAAGCCGACGAGCACGCCGACCTCCGCCGGGGCGACCGTGCCGTACAGGCGCACGAAGCCGGGGCGGCCGACCGAACGCGCGTGGAAGGTGACCCTCACCGCCACGTTCTCGATCACCACGACGCTGGACACGGCCGGTTTGCCAACCGTCACAACGCGTAGCTGCGCGCTTTCGAGCAGGCTGGGGAGCGGGAACGAGAAGCCTCCGGTGGAGGTCGTGAGCTCCGGGTTGCCGACGGCCGCGAAGCCGGCGGTGTAGGGGTAGGGATTCGTCTGCAAGACGATCTCGTGGTTGGCGGACCCTGTCCCGGACAGCGTGCCCTCGACCGAGAAGGCGTTCCCGAAGACGACCGGGTTGGGGACGCCGGTGATGGCCAGCGAAAGGGGGACCACCGGCGTGGTGAAGGTACGGTCCTGTCCCTTCGTCGTCCCCGCCGGGCTGCTCGCCACGATCCGGTAGTGGTAGGTGGTCAGTGGCTGCAGTCCGCTCACGGGCTGGCTCACCTTGATCGTTTTCGTCCCGTTCCCCGCTGGTGACAGCGGCGTCTGGGACCCATAGCTACGGGTGGGCCCGTACTGGAAGACGTAGTTGGTTTCCTGCCCCCGCGGGCCGACCGAGCCATTGAGGGTCGCGGCGGCGTAACTCACACTGGAGGCGCCTCCGGTGCTGGCATCGGGCGCGGTGGCCGATGCGGCCTGCGCTGTGGAGAGGGGTAGGGCGAAGGCGAAAGCGGACGCCAACGCGACGAGCACGTAATTGCGAGACATGGGAACCTCCTTGAGCGCTTCTCGCGCCCGATTTGGGTGGGCGACGAGCGCCCGAGCTCTCGTCAGCGGTAGGTGCGGCCGATCAGCCGTGCGATCAGTGCGCCGATGCCGAGGTAGACGACCGCTGCGATGCCCCAGTTGACAGCGATCGCGTCGTTTGGATTCTTGAAGCTGAACATGCCGTCGAACGGACCGGCGAGCCAGCTCGCCCAGCTATGGACTTCCGAGACGATGCTGTTGGCCGGATTGGCCTTGAACACCACCAGCAGGATCCCGGCGACGATGATCGACAGGACGATGCTGAGAGCCAGTTGAACGACGCGCACCGGCAGGCCATCCTCCAGCAGGGGCGCTCGGCCGCTCGCGTCCTGTCGAGCTTGCCGGCGCGACACCGTGACTGGCCGGCCATCTGGATCGACCGCCGGAGCAGCTTCTGTGGGCCTCGTGGTGGGCATGAGGGGAACCTCCTGTTGGTCTTCGCTCCCCTCCGGGCCAGAAGCCCGACGGGTCACGTAACGGTGCAGAGGTCCTATTCGCGAAGGCGGTCCTACGCCGACGGAGCATTCCCAACCTGATGCGACGAAGCACGCGCAACCTGTTTCCGTAACCTGTTTCCAGCGCGCTCCCGAGAATTGTACCGCATTTGGAGGCGCGGCGCTGACGCCTCGGCGAGCAGCCCGCGACTACGCGGCCGGCGCGGCCGGCGCGATCTCCTCGCCATCGAAGAGATCGGTCGGCGCGAGGATGAAGACCTCGCACATCATGTCCGGATGCTGCTGGTTTCCGCTCATGAACCCGATGACCCGCCGGTCGGTCGCGTGTTCGATCACCGTCTCGAAGCGACCGCGCATCAGCTCCTGAAACGCCATCCGCTGCTCGATCACGGCGGGGCCGCGGCCGCCTTCGACCAGGGTCTCCTCCACTCGCGAGAACCCCCCGCGCAGTACGCACACGACGAGGTCATCCGCGTAGTAGGACTTCGTCCTCGTCGGTCCGCGCCCGTAGAACTCCTTCAGCAGCGCGACCATGCCGTCCGAGATCGCGGTGAGCACGTCACCGTGCGTCTTCGGCTTGCCGGTGGTCTCCTGCGAGCTCAATCGGCAGGGGGTGGATTCGTGGACGTGCGCACGCTGGTAATGCTAGCGCTCGCGAGGCCGTCCAGCAACGCCGCCAGAGGAGGGTGTTCACCTTTCTGGCTGCGGCACAGACCGCAGGCTTCATCTACGCTCGAATGCCATCCCCTCGCCCGCGCCGGCGGACGGATGGCGGTGCACGGTGAGGAAGGCGGTCGCGGTGGCCACTGCCACGACCGCAAGCGCGACATACGGGAACTCGCTGTAGGGCGCGGGCTGCCCCGGCTTGCACAGCTCGACGAACGGGACGATCAGCGTCAGCGCCCCGATCAGCGGGATGGCCACGTGTCGGAGCGCCGAGAACGATTGGCGGTGGCGGCGCCACATGAAGACCGGGAGCGAGAGCGTCGTCAGGAAGTACACGAACAGGATCACGATCGTGCCCATCGTCGAGCACTCGGCATAGAGGCCGACGGGGTCCGTGGAGCCGCTGTCGACGCCGACGAGGTGGGCCACCCACCAAACCGCGATGAGCCCCAGCCCGCCGGCGGCCATGACCAGCAACGCGTTCACCGGCGTATCGCCGGGCTGACGGAGGTGACCAAGTCGTGCCGGCAGCAGCCCGCACCGCCCGCCGTCGAAGAGCATGCGCGCCTGGGAGCTCACACCGGCGATCAGGGTGGCGAGCACCGAGACGGTGCCGCCGATCCATGCCAGGACGGCCGCCCCGCCGAGATAGTGGTCAGCCACGCTCAGGAACGGGATCGACGAACGACCGATCGAGGAGACGTCGTAGTCGAAGCCGGTGACGGTCACGTAGGCGAAGAACACGAACAGGGCGGTGCCGATCGCGACCGATATGTAGAGCGCCCTCGGGACCGAACGCTTCGGATCGCGGGTCTCCTCGGCGAGCGCCGGGCCGTTTTCCCACCCGATGAGCATGTACAGGGCGAGTGGGAAGCCCGCCGACAGGCCGGCCAGGCCGTGGTTGAGGTGTGACCAGGAGAAGGGGATTCCCGAGAGATGGGCGCGCTGGTCGACGAGGACGATGACGCAGAACGTGATCATGATCGCCACCTGCACGAGCACGGCCATGCCCACCGCCTTGGTCGAGAGCTTGACGCCACGCGTCGTCAGCCCGATTGCGCCAACGGTCAGCACGAGCGCCAGCGGCTCCCAGGGGAGATGCCACGAGGCGTAGTGGGCGAGGGTCAGCGTCACCATGCCACCGGACATGGTGAAGATCCCCGCGATGGCCACGGTGTAACCGACCAAGACCAGCAGGGCCGTGACCACACCGGCTCTCGCCCCCAGTGAGGTCTCGACGTAGGTGATGAAGCTTCCCGCCGAGGGCTCCGCCTTGGTGAACTCGGCCACCGTGAAGGCGAGCAGGACCACCGCCACACCTGCGGCGAGGATCGTCAACGGGGCCGCGACACCGGCGGTGACGGCGATCACCCCGAAGGCGAAGTAGAAGTTTTCCCCCAGCCCGATGTTGGCGACCGTCGAGGCCGTCAGGTCCGCCGTGCCCAACTGGCCGGGCGTGAGGTGCTCTGCGCCCTGGTTCACCGCATCGCTGCCGCGAGTACGACCGGACGATCGACGACGGGACAGCTACGAGTCGATGGGATCGGCATCCGCCGACTCGTGGCGCGACGCATGGGACACATACCGCAGCACGACTCGGCCGAGCGTGATCACGTCGCCGTCGCGCAGATCGCAGTGCTCGACACGTCGGCCATTGACGAACGTGCCGTTGAAGCTGCGATCGTCGAGAATCCGGTGGCCCGAGGGTCGCTGGACGATGATCGCGTGGCGTCGGGACACGGACCTCTCGTTCAGATGCAGATCGGCCGCGAGCCCGCGCCCGATGTGGGTGACCTCGCCGGGAAGCGGGATCAGCAGCGTTTGACCGACCCCTTGGATCTGGATGAAGCACCCTGGATCAGCCGAGCCCACCAGCCTGCCGGCGCGCCGAACGCGGTCGTCGAGGCAGGCGATTGGATCGAACGTCTCGCCTGTCGCAGCGACCGTGACGAGGCTGAGCGTCGGTGAGGTAGCCATCCCGGACGCGTCAGCCCGACCGATGTCTCCGTCCCCGGCGTCGGCGCCGAGCGGATCGGTCGCCTCCTCGCGGAGGACGGTGGGGCCGGCGGGGGTGAGTATGTCGGGCATCGAGAACCTCCGGAGTCAGTGGACTCTCAGAAGTCACGCCGTGTTGCCCGCCAGCGTAGACGGACCTCACGAAAATGCCCTCCAGACCCGAAGGGTACCGCGCATGTCAAGGCATCCGGACCTCGACTCCAGTCTCACCGAGCAGTCGTCTCTGCTTCCGTCAGCTCGGGATCATCTCACCGTACGTGTGTATCTCGGGCGAGCCGACCTGGGTCTCGCGGGGGCGCGTCTGTGGTTTCCGGGCGCCTCGTCGTGTGCGCGCTCGTCGCCGTGCCTTCTCCTTTTCTTTGTTCCGCCTCTTTCTCTCTCTCTCCCTCTCTCTCTTCCTCTTCTCTCTTTCCTTTCTCTCCTGCCTCCCTCATCTCCTTCCTTCTCTTTCCTCTCTGGCTGTCCCTCTTCTCTCTTTCTCTCTCCTTCTCTCTTTCTCTCTCTCTTTTTCTTCTTTTCTTTTCTTTCTCCTTTTTCTCCTTTTTTTTCTTTCCTCTCTTTTCCCTTCTCTTTCTCTTTTCTCTCTTTTTTCTCTTTCTCTTTCTCTTCTCTCTTCTCTTTTTCCTTTTCTCCTCCTCTTCCCTTCTCTTTTTCTTTTTCTTTTTCCTTCTTTTTTCTCTCTCCTTTCTCTCTCTCTCTCTCTCTTTTCTACCATATTTCTCCTTCTTTCCTTCTCTTCCGCGTTGGCGCGTTCGTCGTTGTCTTTCTCTTGTGCTGCTTTCCGCTCTTCTTCTTCGTTTTTTCTCTATCTTCTCTCTTTTTTCTTTTCTTTTTCTCTTTTTCCTTCTTCTTCTTTCTTCTCTTTCTATTCTATCTTTTCTTATCTTCCTCTCTCTTCTCTTTTTTCCTCTCTCATCTCCTTTTCTCTATCTTCTTTTCCCTCTTCTTTCTCCCTTTCTCTTTTTTTTTCTTTCTTCTCTCTTTATATCTTTTTTTTCTTCTCCCTATCTCCCCTCTTTCTCTCTTTTTTCTCTTCTTTTCCTCCCCTTCTCTCTCCTTTCTCCCTCTCTTTTTCTCCTTCTTTCTTTTCTTTCTTTCTTCTCTCCCTCTCTCTCTTTTCCCTCTTTTCCTCTCTCTTTCTTCTTCTCTCTCTCTCTTTTTTTCTCCTTTTTTTTCTTCTTCTTCTCTTCTTTCTTCTTCTCTTTTCTCTCTTTCTCTTTTTCTTTTTTTTCTTCTTTTTCTCTTCTTCTTCTCTCTCTCTTTTTTCTTTCTCTTTTCCTCTCTCTCTTCCTTCTTCTTTTCTCTTTCTTTTTCTTTTCTTCTTCTTCTCTTTTTCTTTTTTTTCCCGCGTTTCTCTCTTTCTCTCTCTTCTTTTCCTTCTTTTTCTTTTTCTCTCTCTTTCTCTTCTCTTTTTTCTCTTCCTTCTCTCTTCTTCCTTTCTTCTTTCTCTTTCTCTTTTCTCTTCTTTCTTTTCTTTCTCTTTCTCTCTCTTTCTTCCTTTTCCTTTCTCCTTCTTCTCTCTCTTTCTTCTCTTCTTTTCTTCTTTTCTTTCTTTCTTTCTCTCTCTTCTTTCCTTTCTCTTTTTCTCTTCTCTTCTTCTCTTCTTTCTTTCCTTCTCTCCTTCTCCTCTTTTTTTTTTTTCTTCTTCTTTCTCTCTTTCTTCTTCTCTCTCTCTTTTTCTTTTTTTTTCTCTCTCTCTCTCTTCTTCTTCTTCTTTTTTCTCTCTTTTTCTCTTTCCTTTCTTCTTTCTCTTTTTTTTTTCTCTCTTTTCTTCTCTTTCTTCTCTTCTTTCTCTTTCTTCTTCTTTCTCTTTTCTCTCTTTTTTTTTCTTCTTTTTCTCTCCTTTCTCTTCTTCTCTCTTTTTTTTTTCTCTTTTTCTTTCCTTGTTCTTTTTTTCTTTCTTCGCCTTCTCGTAGCCTCGCTGTTCAGCACCTAGCCTTCTCCTTCTTCTCTCTATCTCTTTTTCTTTCCTCTCTCCCCTTTCTTTTTTTTCTCCTCCTCCTCTTCCTCTTCTATTCTCTCTTTTGCGTTTGTAGCAGTTTTCGTAGCTGTCCTTTTTTGCTGTTTTCTTACTTCGCAGTTGCGTCAGCAGTCTCATCTTTCCCTCTTTTTTCTCTGCCCTTCCTCTCTCTCTTCTCTTTTCTCTCTCTTCTTCCTCTATCCCTTCTTTTTTTCTCCTATTTTTTCTTCTCCTTCTTTACCTCTCTTTTCCTTTTCTTCTCTTCTATCTATTCTTCCTTCTATCTTTCCATCCATCTCTTCCATTTCTATTTACTCTATCTCTTTTCTTTTTCTTTTTCTCTTTTTATCTCTTTCCCTTATCTTCTTTTTTCTTTCTTTCCCTCTTATATCTCTCTCTCCTTCTTTCCCTCACCTTTTTCTCTCGCCTTTCTCGAGCTCTTCTCACCACCCGTCTCTCTTTTCTTTATCCCTTCCTCTTTTCCCATCCCCAGTATCTCCTCAGTTTTCTTTCTTTTTCTCCCTCTTTTCTCTTTTTTTCTCTCCTTCTCTTCTTCTCCCTCTTTTTTTTATTCTCTTTTTTCTTATCCTCTTTCTTTTCTTTTTTCTTCTCTCTCTTCTTTCTCCTTCCTTTCTTTTTATCTTTTCTCATTTCTCTCTTTCTTCTCTCTTCTTTTTCTTTCTTTTCTTTTTTTCTTTTTTCTTTCTTGTTTCTTTTTTTCTTCTCTCTCTTTCTTTTTTCTCTCTCTCTCTCTTTCTCTTTTTCCTTTTTCTCTTTTTTCTTTCTTTTTTTTTTTCTTCCTCTTTTTCTTTTTCTTTTTTCTCTTCTTTCTTCTCTCTCTCTCTTTCTCTTTTTTCTTCTTTCTTCTCTCTCTCTTTTTCTGGTAGCTTCTCTTCTCTCTTTCTCTCCTCTCTTTTCTCTCTTTTCATCTTCTCTTTTTCTTTTTCTTTTTTCCCTTTCCTCTTCCTTCTCTCTCCCTTCCTCTCTCCTTCCTCCCCCCTCTTCCTTCTCCCCTCCTTTCTCCCCCCCATGCCATCGGCGGTCCCGCGCCGACCGCCTTGGAGGCTGCCGCGATCTCGCCGCGGAGCGTCTTCAGCGCGGCCACGTAGATCTCCGAGAACGTCGGGAACGGCTGGATCGTGTCGGCGAGGACGTCGAGTGGGATGTGCGCGCGGATCGCGAGCGTGGCCTGCTGCAGCCACTCGCCCGCCTCGGGGCCGAGCGCGTAGGCGCCCGTCAGCCGCTCGCCGTCGCTGAGCAGCGTCAGGAAGCCGTTGCCGTCGGCGTACGCGCGCGTGTAGGTGGCGGTCTTCGCGACCTCGGCCACCGGGACCATCGCGCTGAAGCGGCCGGCGGAGGCGCCCACCGCCGCGGCCTGCGGGTCCGTGTAGACGACGCGCGGGACGGCCTCGTAGTTGGCCTTTCGCGGCTCGCCGAGGATGTTCGCGGCGACCACCTCGCCCTGGTACTTGCCGACGTGGGTCAGCGGCCACAGGCCGTTCACGTCGCCGATCGCCCATAGGCGCTCCGCCGCCCGCAGGTGCGCGTCGACCGGCACTCCGTGCGCGTCCGCCTCGACGCCGACGGTCTCGAGGCCGAGCCCGACCACCCGCGGACGCCGGCCGGTGGCGACGAGCAGCCGGTCACCGCGCAGCTCGCGCCCGTCGTCGAGCTCGAGGACGTAGTCCTCGCCCTCGCGTCGCGCGGCGGTCGCGTTCGCGGACAGGGCGAGCTCGACGCCCTCCCGGCGTAGAACCTCGCCGAGCGCCTCACCCAGCGGCGCCGGCTCGCGCCCGAGCACGTGCTCGGACATCTCGACGATCACGGTCTCGCCGCCCAGTCGCCGAACGGCCTGTGCCATCTCCACCCCGACCGGCCCGCCGCCGAGGATCAGCAGACGGCGCGGAATGGCCTTCATGCCAGTCACCTCGCGGTTGCTCCAAACGCCGTCGAGCTCGCGAAGGCCCGCTACGGGCGGCACGACCGGATCGGCGCCGTTCGCGAGGACCACGTGGTCTGCGGTGTGCCGCACGCCGTCGACCTCGACGACCCCCGGGCCGGCGAGCCGGCCGCTGCCGCGCAACAGCTCGATGCCGTGATCGGCCAGCCAGCGCTCCTGTCCGGCGTCGGAGTAGTCGGAGACCATGAAGTCACGCCAGGCGAGCGCCGCCTCGACATCGACCTCGGCGCTCGCGGCGGCCTCGCGCGCCCCGTGGACCGCCTCGCCCGGCCGCAGCAGCGTCTTCGATGGGATGCAGGCCCAGTAGGAGCACTCCCCTCCCACGAGCTCGCGCTCCACGACGGCCACACGCAGGCCGCCCTCCGCGAGCGCGGCCGCGCAGTGCTCGCCCGGCGAGCCGCCACCGAGCACGATCACGTCATAGTCGCTGCTCATGTCGGCAGCTCCTCGCCGGCGCGCTCGCGCACCATGTAGAGCGCGTACCAGTCCGGCCAGTCCGGATCCGCCTGGCCCGTTCGCTCCTCGTGCTTGCCGTGCGCCGCGGCCGCCCGCCTGAGCGCGTCCGCCAGGTCTTCCGCGGACTCGTACGTCGTGGCCATCAGCCTCTCCTCTCAGCGACCCGGCAGCCGCGTCGTGATCTCCTGGAGCAGCCAGCCGTTGCCATCCGGATCGCTGAACGTGGCGAACGAGCCGTAGGTGCCGCGGTCGGGCGCCGGCCCGGGCGCGCGGCCGGGGTCGTGGAAGCGAGCGCCCGGCGCCTCCTCGTGGAACACCTCGCCCACCTCCGCGCCGCGGGCGAGCAGCTCGTCACGCGCAGCTTCGACGTCGGGGACGACCAGGTACAGGCTCTGAGCCGAGCCGGGCGCCCCCGACGCGATGTTCGTGCCAAATTGGATCGAGCACCCGGAGCCCGGAGGCGTGAACTGGACGATGCGGAAGTCCTCACCGCGGGCAATGTCGGCGTCGAGGCGCCAGCCGAGGCCTTCGTAGAACTCCTTCGCCCGGTCGACGTCCGAGACCGGCAAGACCACGACCTCGAGCTTGAGCTCCCCGGCGTTCACCGGCGGGGTGCCAGCCGCGCTTTCGCTGCTCACCTCGACACCGCTCATATCGCCTCCATCGGTTGATCGCGCCGCGACGCGGAGGACGCTCCCGTCGGGGCACACACTCTCCTTCTCATCCGAGCGGAAGTCAAGGTCCTCGCGTGAACGCGTCTTCATGCATCGACGGCGGCCAAAGCGCCGGACGCCGACCGCCGGCCAATCTCATCCGCCGGTGGGCGCAAGGGCAGGCTCGGCGCGCACCTCGAAGCCGGTGAGCGTCAGCGGCCCGAACGAGGTGGTCAACGCGACGTCGACAGCGTCCCGCCCGCGGCCGACTACCACTCGCCCTATCCGAGGCGTGTTGTTTCGAGCATCGAACGTGTGCCACCGGCCATCCATGTAGACCTCGAACCAAGCTGCGAAGTCCATCGCCTCGGGTGGCCCGGCGGGCACGTCGATGTCCGGGAGATAGCCGAAGACGTAGCGAGCTGGAACGTTCAATGCGCGACAGAACGTGATCGCCAGATGCGCGAAGTCACGGCAGACGCCCTGCCCCGCCCTGTAGGCGTCCGCAGCCGTCGTCCACGGATTGGAGGCGCCGGGGACGAACTGCAGATAGCCGTGAACGTAGTCGACGATGGCCTGCACTCGCCCCCAGCCCGGCGTGAGCGCGCCAAAGCGCTGCCATGCCTCGTGGCCAAGCTCGTCGGGCAGACAGAAACGGCTCGGCATCACAAACCACAGAACATCGTCAGGCAGCGACGTCACGGGCGTCTCAGGCACGTCGGGCTCGATGAGGTCGGCCGGGTTGCGCAGCGCCACCTGCGCCTCGTACGCGATGCGCGAACTACCCCTCGCAAGCTGAAATCGCTCACAGCGATTCCCGTAGTGATCCACATAGCCGTGGTGGCTGGCGTCTGTGTCCCACCGCTCGCCGACGATCGTCACACCCGGCTGGAGACACGGAGCGACCTGCATGATCACCAAGGCCGACTGGCGGGAGGCCAGCCCGAACTGGCAGCCCACCGTCAGCGTCAGCGCCGGCTGACCAGCAGAACCGGAGTTGCCCGGAGGCACGAGATCGAGCATCCCACCACGAGGATGCCATGTGGCCGCGACGTCTGCCCACTTGCGTGTAGAGCGCCGGGGCCGCCGAGCGGTTTGACCGCCGCCACCGTGGCGCGGGGTGCGCCGTACTGCTTCCACGGTCGCGCTCGCGCATCTGTGGAAACTCTAGTGTTTCTGATTGGGCTTGCTCGGATCTCGAACTATGGTCTGTTTACCAGACATGGAACTCTCCTCCCGGGAGGTGTCCGCGGACAAGACAGGAAGCAGATGCCAATGCCCAGAACGAGTTCATTCACTGCCAAAGCTTTCAGCGACGGGCAAGGGCCCGCGTGGTCTATCCCGAGCTTGCGTGAGCCGCGCTACTCCCAGTCGCTGGAGCGCGGCTTGGCGATCCTGGGCTGCTTCACCCCGAAGCGTCCGGTGCTCGGGATCGCGGACATCGCCGACGATCTCGGCATGAGCCGCTCGACGACGCACCGCTACGTGATCACGCTGGTGGCGCTCGGATACCTCGAGCAGGGTGCGTCGCGCAAGTACCGTCTGGGGCTGCGCGTGACCGACCTGGGGATGTCCGCGCTGAACTCGACGGGGCTGCGCGAGCACGCCCACCCGTATCTCGACGAGCTGCGCCAGCGGACCTCCTACACGACGAGCCTCGGGGCGCTCGATGCGACCGACGTGCTGTTTGTCGACCGGCTGCGCAGCTTCCGCCGCGGCCGGGGCAAAATCGACCTCGACCTCGACACCGGCTCGCGCCTGCCGGCGTATTGCACGGCGATGGGCAAGCTGCTGCTGGCGAACCTCCCGGAGCCCGAGCAGCGCGACCTGATCACGCAGATGAAGCTCGGCAAACGCGGCCCGAACACGATCACCAGCAAGAAAGCGCTACGCCAGGAGCTCGACGAGATCCAGGCGGCGGGCTTCGCCGTCGGTGACCAGGAGGTCGCCCCGGAGCTCTATGCGATCGCTGCGCCCGTGCGCAACGAGGCGCGCGACGTTGTCGCTGCGGTCGGCCTGGCGGCGCACGGCTCGATGATCTCGCTCGAGGAGCTCGTCGACGCGCTCGGCCCACACCTCGTCTCCACCGCTGACCGCATCTCCGCGCGACTCGGCTACAGACGCGACGACGAGACAGCCTGATCTCCTTCTCGTCACAGTGACCGGCGCGAGGCGACCTGCGAGCGCCTGAGCGCCACTCGTCCTGCGAACTTGCCCCTCTGCGAGACTGGTGGACCCAGATCGACGGCTCAACCCGGCCGTTCAGCCAGACCACCGAGGAGGCCGCATGGGCTTTGACCAGTATCACGAGCCGGCGCACGAGCTGCCCGCGCAGACGCGCACGTTCGCGCGCATGTGCGCGTCGCTGACCGAGGAGGCCGAAGCGATCGACTGGTACGAGCAGCGCCTCGCCGTCGAGACCGACGCGGCGGCGCTCGCGATCATGCGAGACGCGCAGGGCGAGGAGTTCAAGCACTTCAGCATGGACCTCGAGTTCCTGCTGCGCCGGACGCCACTCTGGCGCGATATCGCGCGCGGCATCCTGTTCCAGTCGGGCGACATCGTCGAGCACGGCGAGGAGTCCGAGGCGCGTGCCACCGGCGAGGCCGCGCCGGAGCAGGACGGCGCGAGCGATGACGGCTCTGGCTCGCTGGCAATCGGCGGCGAGTCCGGGAGCGTGCGCTGATGAACCACCTCCTGCGCTCACTCGCGCCGATCACCGACTCCGGCTGGAAGCTCCTGGACACCGAGGCCAAGCAGCGATTGACCCCGGCGCTGGCGGCACGCCGGCTCGTCGACTTCTCCGGTCCTCACGGCTGGGAGCACTCCGCCACCAACCTCGGACGAACCGAGCCCGTCGCAGCGGCTCCCGCCGAGGATGTCGCCGCCGCACGGCGGCGTGTGCTTGCGCTGGCGGAGCTGCGGGCCAACTTCACGGTCTCGATCCAGGAGCTCGGCGCCCAGGAGCGCGGCGCGGTGGACGTGGATCTTTCCTCGCTCGACCGGGCGGCCCACCAGATCGCGCTCGCCGAGAACGTCGCCGTGTTCCACGGCTGGCCCGAGGTCGAGCTCACCGGCATCGTCGGCGCCTCGCCACACGAGCCACAGGCGCTCGGCGAGGACCCCGACAGCTACCCGCGAGCCGTCGCCGGGGCCGTCGAGCTGCTGCTGCGCAACGGCATCGGCGGGCCCTACGGCATGGCGCTCGGGCGCGAGCAGTACCGGCGCGTCGTCGAGACCGCCGAGCACGGCGGCCACCTGCTGCTCGACCATCTGCGCAAGATCCTCGACGGTCCGATCGTGTGGGCGCCGGGCCTGGCGGGTGCCGTCGTGCTCAGCCAGCGCGGCGGCGACTTCGTCTTCGACTGCGGGCAGGACCTCTCCATCGGCTATCACCGGCACGACGAGCAGGCCGTCCACCTCTACATCGAGGAGAGCTTCTCCTTCGTGGCGGCCACACCCGACGCCGCCATCGCTCTAACCGTATGAGCGTCCTACTCGTGGCAGAGATGCACGGACGGACAGCGCTCGTCGAGCCCCAGCTGCGTGCGCTGCTGCGCGAACTGGCTGACGCCAGCCGCGCCGAGCCTCAGTGCACAGACTTCCGAGTGCTCGCCGCCGAGGAGCCCGGCGAGTTCGTGCTGCTCGGCTCCTGGAGCAGCGAGACGGCCATGCGCGAGCACTACGACACCGGCCATTACCGTCACTATCGCGAGCAGGTCGGGCCACTGCTGGCACGTCCGAGCGATGTCGTCGTCTATCACGTCAGCAACGCCGTCCACGCCATCGACCCAAGTCCGCCCGACCCCGGGCTGTTCGGGTAAGGCAGACCGGCTGCCGTCGATGGTTGAGGTCGAGCAGATGGACGGCCTGCGGCGATGAGCGCGAGCAGCTCCGAGGACCCCGTCGCTTGGCCCGTGCTGAGTGCGTCCGAGCTCGCGGAGATGGCCACGTTCGGCACTGAGCGAGCGACTGAGACTGGGGAATTGCTTTTCCAGGCCGGGGAGGCGTCGTATGACCTGTTCGTGGTCCTGGAGGGCGAAGTGCAGGTCGTTCGCCCAGGCGGCGCCGATGAGGCGATCGTCGCCGAGTTCGGCCCCGGCGCGTTCGTCGGCGAGCTGACGCTGCTGACCGGTCAACGGCGCTTTCTGACCGGTCGCGTCTCACGGTCGGGGCGCGTGCTGGTGATCGCGCAAGCCGAGTTCCGCCGGCTCATGAGCGTGCGCCCGGCGCTCTCCGCAACCATCTTCAACGCGCTGCTCGCGCGCCGCGAGTCCCTGCGATCCGGAGAGGGGGCGCAGGCGATCCGGATCGTCGGCTCGCGCTACTCCCCGGAGGCGATGAGCCTGCGCTCGTTCGCCGAACACTCGCATCTGGCGCACGCCTGGATCGACGTCGAGGATGCCGAGGACCTCGACTCCCTCCTCGCGCCGATGGGTTTGCAAGCGCAGGACATCCCCGCGGTGATCACCGCGACCGAGACCCTGCGTCGTCCCTCGCCCGCCACGTTCGCCGAGCACCTCGGGCTGACGTTCCAACCCACACCCGGCTACATCTTCGATCTGGTGGTGATCGGCAGCGGCCCGGCGGGCCTGGCCGCCGCCGTGTACGGCGCCTCAGAGGGTCTGCGCACGGTCTCCCTGGACGCTGTGGCGATCGGTGGACAGGCCGGCGCGAGCTCGCGGATCGAGAACTACGCGGGATTCCCAAACGGCATCTCCGGCGAAGATCTCACGGGAAGGACCGCGGTGCAGGCGATGCGACTCGGAGCTCGCCTGAACGCCCCCTGCGAGGTCGTGGGCTTGCGATCGCAGGCGAGCTTCCACGTAATCGAGCTGCGGGACGGCAGCGAGATCCCCACCCGTGCGGTCATCGTGGCCTCCGGAGCGCGCTATCGGCGGCTGGCGGTCGAGAACCTCAGCCGCTTCGAGGGCGCCGGCGTCTACTACGCCGCCACGGATCTCGAGGCGCGCGTCTGCGATGGAACGCCGGTGCTGGTTGTCGGCGGCGGAAACTCCGCGGGCCAGGCCGCGATCTACCTCGCCCAGAACAACTGCCGTGTCACGATCGCCATCCGCCGCGAGGATCTCTCCCAGAGCATGTCGCAGTATCTGATCGAGCGGATCGAGGCCGACCCGAAAATCGAGCTCGTCACGGGCGTCGAAGTTCAGGCGCTCGCCGGCCGGGACCGTCTCGAAGGGGCGACCCTCACGCACAAGCCGACCGGCCGCCGGCAAGAGATCGCGTGCACGGGCGTGTTCTGCTTCATCGGTGCGCGCCCCGCCACGGCATGGCTGGCCGACAGCGTGCTGCTCGACGGCGATGGGTTCATCCTCACCGACCGCCAGCTGCCCGGCCCGCTTGGCGCTGAGACAGCCAGGGCGTTGCCGTTCGAGACATCCACGCCCGGCGTGTTCGCCGCCGGCGACGTCCGCCACGGCTCGATGAAGCGAGTCGCCGCCGCGGTGGGCGAGGGATCGAGCGCGGTGCGCTCCGTCCACGAGCGACTGGCCACGCTGACCTGACGAGCGCTCGCGCGGCTAGGATTCGGGCTCCGCGCCGACGTAGCTCAGCTGGTAGAGCACCTCCATGGTAAGGAGGGGGTCCGGGGTTCGAGTCCCCGCGTCGGCTCTCGCGCACCCTTGATGCAGCAGACGTACCAGCAGTACGACCCGCCGGCGCCGCTGCCCACCTCAGCTGAACAGCTGCTGGAAGATGAGGAAGGCGTTCAGGGCGCTGATCAGGATCGCGCAGCCCCACGCCAGGACGGACGTGTGCAATCTGTTCGCGTGATTGCCCATCACGTCGCGTCGGCCGGTGAGCATCACGAGCGGAACGAGGGCGAACGGGATCCCGAAGGACAGCACCACCTGGGAGAGGATCAGCACGCTGGTGGGGTTCATCCCGGCCGCGAGCACCGCGAGGGCGGGCATCATCGTGATCGCCCGTCGCGCCACCAGGGGGACGCGGACGTTGATGAAGCCGGCCATCACCACCTGGCCGGCGTACGTGCCCACCGACGAGGACGAGGCGCCGGAGGCGAGCAGGGCGACGGCGAACGCTAGGGCGGCGCCGCCGCCCACGAGGTGGTCGAACTGGGCGTGGGCCACCTGGATGTCGGCGACCTGCGCGAGGCCGCGGCCGTGGAACAGCTTCGCGGCGACGGCGAGCATCGCCATGTTCACGAGGCCGGCGAGCCCCAGCGCGATGACCACGTCCAGGCGCTCGAAGCGCAGCACGCGCGAGCGCTCTTGGTCGTTGCGGCACGGCATCCGTTCCTGCGTGAGCGCCGAGTGCAGGTAGATGACGTGCGGCATCACCGTCGCGCCGATGATCCCCACCGCGAGGTACAGCGAGCTCGTGCCGCTCAACCCGGGCAGGAGCCCGCGCAGCGAGCCGTGCGTCGAGGGGCCGATCCGCAGCGTCTCGTACAGGAAGCCCAGGAAGATGATCCCCAGCAGCGCGCTGATCGCGAGCTCGAAGCGGCGAAAGCCGTGGGTCTGGAGCTCGAGGATCGCGAACGCGATCACGCCGGTGATCGCGCCGGCCGGGAGCAGCGGCACGCCGAACAGCAGGTTCAGCCCCAGCGCGGCGCCGAGGAACTCGGCGATGTCGGTCGACATCGCCATGATCTCCGCCTGCACCCACATGCCCCAGGTGAACGACCGGGGGTAGTACGCGCGCACCACCTCCGGCAGGTTGCGGTCGGTGACGATCCCCAGCTTCGCCGACAGGTACTGGATCAGCATCGCCATCACGTTCGCGGTGAGCACCACCCACAGCAGCAGGTAGCCGTATCTCGCGCCGCCTTCGATGTTCGTCGCGAAGTTGCCGGGATCGACGTACGCGATCGACGCGACGAATGCCGGGCCGAGCATCCACAGCGTCGCGCGCAGGCGTCCCTTCGCGAGCAGCTGCTCGAGCGCGCTGGGGACGGCGACGATCGGATCCTCGAGGGCGATCGACGCGCCCTCGACGGCGCCCCCAAGCGCGGGGCGGAGCTCGCCGGGCGGCGGTGTCACCGCCGGGACTCCTCGACCTCGATGCGCATCGCCCGCGCCAGCTCGCCGCCTAGCGCCAGCTCCCGCTCGCCGATGCGCACGAACATCGGGCCGCCGAACGGCTGGCGACCGGCCACCTCCAGGCGCTCGCCCAGCGTGATGCCCTCGCCGTCGAGATACCGCAGCATCTCCGGGTCGGAGTCCGACACCCGCACGAAACGGCCGACCATCCCCGTGGAGAGCTCGTCGAGGCTGTGCGTCTGCCTCTCGTCGATCTCGAACGCGTTCGTCGGTATCGGATCGCCGTGCGGGTCGAGCGTCGGATGCCCCAGGCGGGCGGCGATCAGCCGCTCGAGCTCCTCGGAGAGCACGTGCTCCAGGACCTCCGCCTCCTCGTGCACGCGATCCCACGGCATCCCCAGCTCCTGCGCCAGGAACAGCTCGAGCAGACGGTGGTGGCGGAGCACCTCCAGCGCCACCTCGCGCCCGTGGTCGGTCAGCTTCACCCCGCGGTAGGGCTGGTGCTCGACCAGCCCCAGCTCCGCCAGCTTGCGCACCATCGCCGACACGGAGCCCGGCGTCACGCCCAGCCTCTCCGCCAGGTCGTTCGTCGACACCGCATCCCCGGCGCGCGCCTCCAGCGCGTAAACCGCCTTCGCGTAGTCTTGGACGTGGGCAGATATAGGATCGATCACCGGCACAAACGAGATTTTGGCATGCCAAGAAACTTCTGTCAAGGCACGCAACTTTCTCGTCCGGCGGCAGCCGGCTACGACCGCCGGCGACTCATCCACGTCGCCGGCGGTCGCTCACTGCACCACGAGGATATGGCGCCCGGCAGCGTGCCAGCACGGATGTCGCCGGTCAAGCCTGCCGGTGGAACGCCGTCGCGGCGCTGCCCGTTGGCATCGGCTGTCCTCACGAATGTCTCTCTCCCTCCCTCTCCCGGCGCTCGGCGCGCACGCGGATTCGGGTGTCCTCTCGCCGGCCGTGCAACGATCCACGACCGTGTCGCGCGCAACGCCTGCCTCCACGGTCCGCCGTCGCGCCGGCGCCGTCGCGCGGCCCGCCGTCGCCCGCTGGAGCGTCCGGCGCCAGGCCGCCGGCGTGGGCGTCGCGGGGGCGCTGGCGCTCGCCCTGCTCAGCCTGCTCAGCCGCCGCGAGCCCGTTCCTCGCGGCGACGACCGCATCTACGAGCTCATGGCCCGGCACCCGTTCGCCGCGCACACGTTCCCCTTCGCCTATCGCGTCGGCCTGCCCTGGCTGGTGCACGTCCTGCCGCTCGGGCACACCGCCTCGTTCCTCACGCTCGCGTGGCTCGCCGCGGGCGGAGCCGCGGCCTTCGCGTTCGCGCTGATGCGGCGCCTGAGCACGCCCGCCGCGCTCGCCGCCGCCATGGCGCTGGCCCTCGCGGTGTCCCCGCCGATGCTCGTCGTCGCGCTGCGCAACGGACGCAACCCCGACGCGGTGACGATCCTGTTCCTGATGGCGGCCACCCTGTTCGTTCTCGAACGCAGGACCCGCGCGCTCACCATCACGCTGCTCGTCGGCGTGCTCTTCAGGGAAGCGGTCGCGTTCGCCATCCCGCTCGCCTACGCACTGTGGGCGGGACGGGCCTTCGACGCGAAGGCCGCCAGGCAGGCGATCCTCGCCGGCGCCCCCGCGCTGCTCGCGCTGCTCGCGCTGCACCTCGTCATCCCCACCGTCGGCGAGGACTCGGTGCCGGGCTACGGGGGCTCGCCGATCGGGCAGCGGCTCACCGTCGTCGAAACGGGCCTGCGCACCTTCCTCACGGAGGCCAGGCGCATGTTCTCGATCTACGGCCCCCTGTGGCTCGCCGCGCCGCTCGCCCTGCGAACGAGCCGGTTCGCGCGGCGGGGGCTCGCGCTCGTGGCGTGCTCGCTCGCGTCGATGACCGTCGCGCTCGACTGGGGGCGGATGATCTTCCTGTCGGCGCCGGTGTTCTACCTCGCCGGCGCCCACACGCTCACCCGCCACCCCCGCTGGCGGATCCCCGCGCTCGTCGCCTTCGCGGTGCTGATCGTCTCCTACGCGATCTACATGGACCGCAGCGGCGTCCGGCACGGGATCGTCGACAACCCCCCGCCGCCGTATCCCGTGCGCTGAGCCCGCCAGCCGGCGGCCGCCGCCGGCGTCGCGGCGGGCGTCTCGTATATTGGCTCGCGGTGGCGCCTTCGTGAACGTTCGTCAGCTGGGTGCAGACGGCCCGACGGTCTCCGCGCTCGGGCTCGGCTGCATGGGCATGTCCGGCATGTACGGGCCCGCCGACCGCGGCGAGAGCATCGCCACCATCCACACCGCGCTCGACGCCGGGATCGACCTGCTCGACACCGGCGACTTCTACGGCATGGGCCACAACGAGCTGCTGATCGCCGAGGCGATCCGCGGGCGCCCGCGCGAGGAGTACCTGCTGAGCGTGAAGTTCGGCGCGCAGCGCAGCCCCGACGGCGCCTGGCTGGGCTACGACGCCAGCCCCGCTGCCGTGAAGACCGCGCTCGCCCACTCGCTCACCCGCCTCGGCGTAGAGCACGTGGACGTCTACCGCCCCGCGCGCCTGGACCCCGACGTGCCGATCGAGGAGACCGTCGGCGCGATCGCCGAGCTCGTGCAGGCGGGCTACGTGCGCCACATCGGGCTCTCCGAGGTCGGCGCGCAGACGATCCGGCGCGCGGCGGCCACGCACGCGATCTGCGACGTGCAGCTCGAGTACTCGCTGATCTCGCGCGGGATCGAGGCCAAGATCCTGCCGGCCTGCCGCGAGCTCGGCGTCGCCGTCACCGCCTACGGCGTGCTCAGCCGCGGTCTCATCGGCGGCCACTTCTCCGCCGAGCGCCAGCTCGGCCCCGGCGACTTCCGCGCACACGCTCCCCGCTTCAGCGACGCCAACCGCGCTCGCAACCTCGACCTCGACGCCGACGAGCTCGCCGCGCTCGAGCGCGCGATCCCCGCCGACGCCGTGGCCGGCGATCGCTATCCGGGCCCGCAGATGGCGACGCTCGACAGCGAGCGCGACTGACGCCGGCTCAGCTGATCCCCTCGAGCAGGTCGCTCGGCGAGGTCAGCTCCAGGCCGCGAGAGAGGATCACGATCGTCTCCAGCCTCGGCGAGCGCTTGCAGCGCTCGAGCAGGCTGATCTCCGTCCGGTGCAGGTTGCAGAGATCCGCCAGCGCCTCCTGCGACAGGCCGGCCCGATCGCGGTACTGCCGCAGGTTGGACGCGAATTGCCTACGGACAGTTTCCACAGTTCCAACTCTCGCGCCGCGCAGACGAAAGTTCCACAGACAACTGTCCCATATAGCCGAGTATCAGTCAGGCCGGTTTTCCGCAGATAGCCAACTACCGACCCCTTTCACCCCTATATATAGACATTACTGTATTGAATTGACAATCCTGGTGTTGGATGGCGAGGCGGCGAAGAGCGTGCCCGCGCTACGCGGCGTCGTCGGGCAGCGTCACCGTCGTCACGGGCAGGCCCATCCCGGACACCTTGCTCGGGAGGTCGAGCTTCAGCCACCGCGACACCCGCGTCGGCAGCGTCGAGATGATGATCTCGTCGAAGCCGCGCAGGTTGATCGCATCGTGCACCGCCGCCACCGGATCGGCGTCGCCCACCATCCCCTCCACCTCGCTGCCCGCCGCCTCGCTCAGCCGCGGCAGCGCCACGTCGAGGACCGCCTGCGCTTCGACAGCGTCCTGGTCCTCGGCATCGACCACTCTGTGTAGGCCGTGGGCCGCGTTGGGGACCAGCAGCGTGAACGCGCACCCTCCGCGCGCGGATCGCTCCCTCACCGCGTCGAGGAGCGCGTGCGTGGCGGCTGTCTTGTGCGCCACCACCAGCACCCTGGTCGTCTCAGAGGACTCCATCATCGCTACTCCCTTCTCCCTGCTTCGTCGATATCGAGTCGCCCACCACCGCGGGCGCCCACGATCAGTTCTACTCCCATCTTCCCCGCCCGGCTAGGCTGTCGCCCGCCGATGCGCATCGAGATCAGCGACGACTACGTCGAAGTCAGGCTCGCGCCGTGGCAGAAGGCGCTCGGGCTGATGCGCAACATCCGCGTGCCCCGCGCCGCGGTCAGCAACGCCCACGTCGTCGAGGACCCCATCCACGAGGCCACCTACGCGGGCGTCAAAGTCGGGCTGCGCCTGCCGTGGCTGTACTTCGTCGCGCGCACAATCCGCCTCGACCAGGCGTTCGTCGTACGCCGGGGCGTGCCCGCGCTGTCGTTCGACGTCGCCGGCGAGGGCGCGCTGCGCCGTGTGCTCGTCAGCACACGCCAGGCCGAGGAGCTCGCGCGGCGCCTGGGGGAGACCTGAGGGGCGCCGACGCGGGCCCTTGCCGCGGGTCCGACTAGGGTGCGCCTTCGGCGCTGCGCAGACCCGTCAACATCCATATCCCAAACAAAAAGATCAGACCCACCGCGCACGCGAACGCCAGCGCAGTATCGCTGTGCACGCCGGCGATCAGACCGCGACCCGCATCCAGGAACGCCGTCGCCGGGTTCACGCTCGCGACCGCGTGGATCCACCCCTTCAGCAGGCTCAGCGGCACGTACACCGGCGCCAGGAACAGGATCAGGAACACCGGCGTCTGCATCAGCGGGCCCGCCTGGATCGAGCGGAAGCGGAATGCCACGCCCGCCGCCCAGCCGAAGCCCACCAACGTCAGCAGCGCCGCCAGGCCGTACAGGCCGAAGATGTCCACGCCGTCGCCCGTCATGCGCATCCCCGCCGCCAGCGCCACCGCGCTCACCACCGCCAGCGTGATCGCCGCCCGCGTCAGCGCCACCAGCGCGTAGCCCAGCGCGATCCCGCGGCGGTCCTCAGCCGCCAGCATCAGCCGCCGCGCGAACCCGCTTTCGAAGTCGAACGCCAGCGTGAACCCCGTGAACAGCCCGCCGAACATCGCCGACTGGCACAGCACGAACACGAACTGGAAGGCCGTGTACCCGGCCGGGAAGTGAAATCCGGGAACGTCGCCCAGGGCCGACAGCCCGCCCGCGAAGCTCGCCAGGAACACCAGCGGGAAGATCAGCGACGGCACGAACAGGTCCGGCCGGCGCACGTACGTGTGGATCGCCCGCCACGCGATCGCCCGCGCCACCCGCCAGATGCCGCCGTGGGGGGTCATGTCCGCTCCTTGCGACTTCGCAACCCTGGACACGCAGGGCAAGCCGGGCAAGGACGCAGCGAGCGTGGCGTGCTCAGCACGCGAGCGAGCGAGGACGCCGATCCGGCGCCGCCATGCGTGCCCAGGGTCATGTGCGCTGCAGCCTCGTCCGCATGGCCCCGGCCACCGCCAGCAGCGCGACCGCCGTCAGCGCCGCCGCCACCGCGAAGCCGCGCCACAGCGCGGTGCCGTCCCAGCCGTATATGTACAGGCTGCGGAAGCCCTCGATCAGGTAGGAGATCGGGTTCCAGTTCGCGACCGTGTGAAACCAGCCCGTCTTCAGCAGGTTGCGGGGCAGGTTGCTCGAGGACAGGAAGATGAACACGAAGAACAGCGGGAACAGCCCCTGCACCGCCTCGCCCGAGCCAGTCTTCAGGGCGGCCGCGCAGCCGAGGGCGCCGAAGCCCAGGGCGGTGAAAGCGCCGAGCACGAGGATCACCCCAGCCCCGCCGACGCCCGCGTCCAGATGGGCGCCCGCGACCAGGCCCATGAGAATGTACACGCCCGACTGCAGCACGCCCAGCGCCGCCACCCCTACCAGCAGCCCTCCGATCAGCGACACCCGCCGCAGCGGCGTCAGCGCCAGGCGGTTGAAGAAGCCGCTCTCGATGTCTTCCGCCAGGTTCGTCCCCGTGTTGATCAGCGAGAACATCCCTCCCTGGATGAACGCCACGGCGATCGCGAACGAGATGTAGGAGTGGGTGGGGAAGCCGGGGAGGCGCGTCGCCGCCTTCAGCCCGCTCGCGTTCACCGCCAGCAGGATCAGCGGGAAGAACACGATCGGGAACAGCTGAAACGGCTGGCGCAGCGTCTTCAGCATCGAGCGCCGCGCCAGCGTCCCGACCTGTGTCAGCAGCACGCTCACGCTCCCGTGGCCCCCGCGCTCTCGGGCTGCCTGGCCCGCTCGCCGTCGTCGCCGTCCTCCTCGCCGTCGCCCGCGCCCTCCAGCGAGCGGCCGGTCTTCGCCAGGAACACATCGTCCAGCGTCGGCTGGTGCAGGCGCAGGTCGGCGATCGCGATGCCCTCCCCGTCCAGCGTCCGCACGATCTCCGCGAGATCGCTCACGCCCTCCGGCAGTCGCACCCCCACTGCGTCCGGAGAGGCCGCCGCCTGCTCGCCGAAGCGCGCCAGCACGCCGGCCAGCCGCTCGCGCTCGCCCGGGTCGGCGGGGACCGCCTCCACGCTCGGGCGCCCGATCGACGCCTTCAGCTCGCCCGGCGTTCCCTCCGCGACGATCCGCCCGCGGTCGATGATCCCCACGCGGTCCGCCAGCACGTCCGCCTCCTCCAGGTACTGCGTCGTCAGGAACACCGTCACCCCGTCGCCCGCCAGCCGGCGCACCTCGTCCCACAGCGCCGCGCGGCTCTGCGGGTCGAGCCCCGTCGTCGGCTCGTCCAGGAACAGCAGGCGCGGGCCGTGCACCAGCGCCAGGCCGAGGTCCAGGCGGCGCTTCATCCCGCCCGAGTACCCGCCCACCTTGCGGTCCGCCGCGTCCGTCAGCCCCACGCGCTCGAGCAGCTCGCCCCCGCGGCGTTCGCCCTCCGCGCGGCCCAGGCCGTGCAGCGCGCTCTGCAGGCGCATGTGCTCGCGGCCAGTCAGGTAGGGGTCGAGCGCCGACTCCTGCAGCGAGGCGCCGATCACCCGGCGCACATCCGCGCCCTGGTGGACCACGTCCAGGCCCGCCACCCGCGCGCTGCCCGCCGTCGGCGGCAGCAGCGTCGTCAGCACCAGCACCGTCGTCGACTTCCCCGCCCCGTTCGGGCCGAGAAAGCCGTATATCTCCCCGGGCGCCACCCGCAGGTCGATCCCGTCCACGGCCCGCACGCCGCCCTTGAAGTCGCGCACCAGGCCGTCCACCTCGATGCCGTTGTCCGCGCTCATGGCGTACTCCATTCGGGTAGGAACGATTCCGAGCAGAACAACCTATATCATAAATCTTTCCGCGCGGATATGATCGTCTGGTGAAGGCTGCGAGGACCGACACTAGCGACCACACGGCGGCGGCCGAAGCCCCGCCGTTCCAGGCGATCGGCTTCACCCTCTCGTCGATCGGCTACGCCGTCGGGCGGCGCTTCCACCAGGTCCTCGCCCCGCTGGAGCTCGAACCGCGGGAGTTCGCGCTGCTGCGCGCCGTCGGGGCCGCCGAGGGCCAGTCCCAGCAGGCGATCGCCGAGCGCCTGCAGATCCCGCCCAGCCGGATGGTCGCGTTCGTCGACGCGCTCGAGGCGCGCGGCCTGCTCGAACGCCGGCACAACCCCCACGACCGCCGCACCCGCGAGCTCCACCTCACCGACGACGGGCGCGAGCTGCTCGGCCGCGCGGTCGTCCTCGCCGGCGAGCTGGAGCGCCACCTCTGCGCCACGCTCACCGACGCCGATCGCGAGCAGCTTCTCGAGCTGCTGCAGCGCGTCGGCCTCCAGCTCGGAGTGCCCGCCGGCGCCCACGCCGCGCACTCGTCGCTCACCGAGGAGTAGGCGAACGCCGAGGGGTCCCCCGAGGATCGGCGATAAAGCCGCGCCAACCTTCAAGCAGGCGGCCGTGCGCGTCGAAAGCAACCGGCGATGGGTCTGTTCGAGAGGGTCCCGATCGAGCGCGACGAGGGCGCCCTGCGCGCCCGTCGCACGCCGGCGTGCACGCGCGCCGCGATGGGCGCCATCGGCGTGGCGCTGATCCTCGCCTGGCCGCACCTGCTGGCCCATCCCGTGCTCGGAGCGGCCGGCTTCGCGCTGATCGCGCTGACCTCGCTCGTGCAGCTCACGGCGCCCCGCGAGGGCTGGCTGGTGCTCGAGGAGTCGGTGTCCGCGCTCGCGGCCGTGCTGATCGTGGGCGTCGGCGACCAGCGGGTCGGAGTGCCCGACGTCCTCTGGCTGGTGGCCATCGCCTGCGGGGTGCTCGCGCGCGGCGGGCGCGCCCACTGGCTCGGGCGCGCGATCATCCTCGCCGCGCTCGCGCAGCCGATAGTCAGGCACGGCTCGGTGAGCGGCGAGTACGCCGGGCTGTGCATCGCCACCGTCGGGCTCCTGCTCACGATCGGCAGGCTCACCCGGGAGCTCAACGAACTGCTCGCGCGGGCGCGAGTGCAGGCCGAAAGCGCCGAGACGCTCCTGCTGGCCGGCGACATCGCCGCGCGGATGGCCGACCGCAGCGAGTCCGCCACGGGCACCGGGCCGCCCGACGGACGGGCCACGGGCGCCGGAGTGCCCGGCGCGGGGGCCGCGGTCGCCGGGTCGCCGGGCGAGCAACACGCCCTCGCCGCAGGCGGCGGGCCGGCGCAGGACGCGCGCACGCGGGAGTCATTCGCGCGGCTGATCGCCGGCGAGGGGCTGTCGATGGTCGTCCAGCCGATCGTCGACCTGCGCAGCCGCTCGGTCCACCTGTACGAGGCGCTCGCCCGCTTCGAGGAGCCGGGCATGCAGGGCAGTCCCCTGCACTGGTTCTCCGTCGCCCAGGAGCTCGGGCAGCGCGGGGAGCTCGAGCGCGCATGCCTGCGGGCCGGGCTGGACCTGCTCCCCCGCCGCCCGGCGCGCGCGCGCGTGTCCATCAACCTGTCGGCGCCGGTGCTGCTGGAGGCGGCCACCCTCGCGATGCTCGAACAGGCCGGCAGGCGCCTACCCGACGGCCTCGACGGGCTCGTCATCGAGGTCACCGAGGAGACGCTCGTCCACGGCGACATGCAGCTTGCGGGGGCGATCGAGCCGCTGCGCACGCGCGGCGCCGGCCTCGCCGTCGACGACATGGGCGCCGGCTACTCCGGCCTGCGCCAGATCACCACCGTGCGCCCCAACTACCTGAAGCTCGACCGCTCCCTGGTGAGCGGGATCGACGCCGACGGCGACAACGAGCGTGCGGCGCTGGTGGCTGCCCTCGCCGGCTACTCCGAGCGGGTGGGCGCCCTGCTGATCGCCGAGGGAATCGAGACGGAGGCCGAGCTGCTCGTGCTCCGCAGCCTCGGGGTGCCGCTGATCCAGGGCTACTACTTCAGCCGTCCCGGCGCGCCGTGGCCCGAGGTGAGCGACGCCCTGTTCGTTGCCGACGCCGGCCCGTCGCCTGCCCGCGGCGGCGGCGCGGCCGCGCCGCTTGCCGTCCTGCGCCCGGCGGCGTAGCCGTAGCCGCGGACGGCGCGCAGCGGGTCATGGTGATGCCGGCGGCGAGCAGGCGGGCGCGGGCCCCGGTCTGCTCGCCACCGGCATAGCGCGTCCCCCGACGAGCTTGCGGAGGGCCACCGTCGCGGTCGCGAAGATCGCCCTCTCAGCCACGCGCCAGCGCTGCCGACTCCCCCCTAGCCGGGGGGGAAGGCGTGAGAGGCGTCGGCAGTGCCTGGCGCAGGCATATGACTGTGTCGGCTCCGCCGGCGCTCGCGGGCAGCGTAGTTCGCCGTCAGGCGTTGCGGTGTTTCCGCAGACGCCCACGCGTCCAGGTCGAGCGGCGAGTGCACGTCTCTGTCCGTCGGCGCAGGGAAACGGCGGGGCAGACTCGTCCGATTGCGCAAGCAAGGATCGTCGATGATCAGCCAGCGGGAGCGAGCCCCAGGCGGTCGGCCAGCTCGCGCGGCGTGAGCACCGGCAGCTTGCTCGATGCCGCGTCCAGCAGGTGCCGGTCACCGGACACGACCGCATCGACGCCGTGCACCTGTGCGAGTGCGAGCAGGTAGTCGTCATCGGCGTCGGCGGTCCTCGCAGAGCCGGGCGCCTCGTCCTCGACTGTCGTCGCTCTATCGCGGAGGGCCGCTATGTATGCCGCCGCGCGACCCTCCGCTGCTTGCGCGGCGAACTTCTCGCGTCCCAGCACGTCGGTCAGCTCGGCGATCAGCGCCGGGCAGACGAGCACGTCGAGGTTCCCGTCGAGGAGCGCATCTACAAGCAGTGCCGGTGCGGACTTCTTTGGAGAGATGAATGCGGAGACCAGCACGCCCGGGTCGATGACGACCCGCGTCACGCGGCGCTGCGACGCTCCCGGCGCATCGTGTGTAGCTCCTCGTTGGCGATCCGCACGGCGTCCTCTTCGGAGAGCTCGCTCATCGCCTGGGTAGCATCAAGCGCCCGGCGGCCCAGGTAGGAGCGCAGCGCCCGCTCGACGACCTCGGCGTCAGCCGCCTCGGCGGCGGGCTTCATCGCGCTACGGGTCTCCTCCAGCAGGCCGGCATCGACGTCAATCGTCTTGACGGCTCGGGTCGCCATGCACTCAGCGTACCAGCGGGTTCCGCCATGCCGCTCACGCCGTCGGCGCACGGAAATGGCGGGGGGCGGACTCGTCCCGTTGTGCAAGCCAGGATGGTCGAGGACTTCGCCTTGCGATGAGCGGGTGCGACGGGGGTCAAACCCGCGTTTGTCACCCGCCCCACAGGTCGAGATTCGGCTCTAGCACGCGGTTTTTGCCTGCCCCCGTGTTGGCTCGCTCCGTCGAGCACCGCAGCAGCGGTGCAGGAGCGTTGGCGTTAGGCGGCGCGGTGCGCGCTATCTGAGCAAGCGAAGGCTCCCGGCCAAGTTGGGGCGCATCGCGGGAGCGTATTTGCTCGACCCCGCTCAGTTCGCGTCGAGTTCGTCAACGAGTCCGCGGGTTCGCCGCGCTATCTCATCGCGCGTAGCGCGAACCTCCGCGAGCGGTTGGCCCTTCGGATCGGGAAGCTCCCAATCGACGTAGCGTTTGCCAGGGATATACGGACAGGCATCGCCGCAGCCCATCGTCACGAGCAGGTCGGCTTGCTCGGCAAGCTCGCGGGTGAGCAGTTGCGGGCGTCGGTCGGAGAGGTCGATGCCAAGCTCGCGCATGACCTCGAGGACCTCGGGATGGACGTGCTCGGCCGGGGTGGTGCCGGCCGACAGGGCGGTGTGGCGTCCGTCGGCCGCTCGCCCGAATAGCGCTTGGCTCATCTGTGAGCGGCCGGCGTTATGCAGACACACGAACAGGACGGTCGCCATCAGCCCGATACCTGCTGGTAGTGCGGCATGACGACCTCCGCCGCCTCGGCCGGCGTCACGTCGGGATAGAGCACCCTGAGAACGGCGATCGCGCACGCGCCGCCGACGAGCTGCGCGGCGACGAAACCGGGCACGGACGCGGGTGCGATGCCGGCGAAGGTGTCCGAGAACATGCGCCCGATGCTGATCGCAGGGTTGGCGAAGCTAGCCGAGCTTGTGAAGAAGTACGCAGCGCCGATGTACGCGCCAACGGCGGCGGGCGCTGTGCTCGCGCGTTTGGTGCGCGCGAGCGAGAAGATCACGAGCAACAGGCCGGTGGTGGCGACCACCTCGGAGAACAGGTGTGCGGGCGACGCGCGATGGTGGGTGGAGATGCTGACGGCGGCGAGCGAGAACATGCCATTGGCCGCTACGGCGCCGAGCACGCAGCCGCCTATCTGGGCGGGTATGTAGGCGAGCGGCGTCGCGCCAGCGGATACCGCCAAAGCTCGCGTCGGCGAGTGAGACGACGGGGTTGAAGTGCCCGCCTGACACCGGGCCGAACATGAGGATGATCGTGAACAGCCCTGCCGCCGTAGCGGCGGCGTTCTCGAACAGCTCCAGGCCAACGTCGTTCGGGGAGAGCGTCTGCGCTGCGATGCCCGAGCCGATCACGAGCGCGGCGAGGAACGCCGAGCCCAATAGCTCGGCGAGCAGGCGCCGCGCAAGCGGAGGCGTGATCACGACTTCGATCGTATTACATCGACAGATGTAAGTGTTATTGATATAAGTAGATTGATGCCCGTCGATTTGGAGCTATCCCCGAAGCAGAAGCGCGCCAACGGTTCGCCTTGCTGCGAGCCCGTTGTCTACCCGGACGTGCAGCGCGAGGAAGCGCTGCGTATGGCTGAGGTCGCAAAGGCTCTCGGCGACCCGATCCGCTTGCAGCTCGTGGACGTGCTGCGCAAGCACGCCGGGAAGGTCTGCGTGTGCGAGCTGGTGCCGCTGTTCGACATCTCTCAGTCCACGCTCTCGCACCATCTAGGCAAGCTGCGCGCAGCCGGGATCGTGGACTCCGAGCGCAAGGGCTTGTGGGCCTACTACTACGTGATCCCCGACGCACTCGAGGAGCTATCCGCATGGCTGAGCTGACCACCCCCGCTGAGACGACCGCGACCTCCTGTTGTGCGCCCGAGGCGCGGGCGACGTGCTGTGAGCCGAGTGCCGAGGCCGAGTGCTGCGACCCCAGCCGCGGCGAGGAATGCGGCTGCGCCGCCGACGCCACCACGACGCAAGCCGGCGACATACGCGAGCAGGTGCGCGAGCGCTATGCCGCGGCCGCCGTGCAGGTTACGACGACCGATCCCGGCGCCGGCTGCTGTGCCCCGAGTGAGACATTCGACGGCCGCAGCGAGGTTTTCGGTGCCGCGCTCTATGCGCTCGGCGACCACGAACAGCTACCCGACACCGCCAGACTCGCGTCCCTCGGCTGTGGCAACCCAACCGCCGTCGCCGAACTACACGAGGGCGAGACAGTCCTCGACCTCGGCTCGGGCGGCGGCATCGACGTGCTGCTCTCTGCCAAGCGCGTCGGCCCGACAGGCAAAGCGCACGGCCTGGATATGACCGACGAGATGCTTGCCCTCGCCCGCGAGAACGCGCGGAAGGCTGGCGTCGAGAACGTCGAGTTCCACAAGGGCTACATCGAGGAGATACCGCTCCCCGACGCGAGCGTTGACGTAGTGATCTCCAACTGCGTAATCAACCTCTCCGGTGACAAGCCCAAGGTGTTGCGCGAGGTCGCACGGGTGCTGCGCCCTGGCGGACGCTTCGCCGTCTCCGACGTGATCGCCGACGAGAACATGGACGACGCAACGCGCGCCGACATGCAGGCATACACCGGCTGTATCGCCGGGGCACTCACCCAGCAGGAGTTCACACAAGCACTCGCGGACGCCGGGCTGACCGACGTTGACATACGCGAGACTCACCGCGTACACCCACAGGCAGCATCGATGATCGTCCGCGCCCGTAAGCCAGCGGGTATCGGCATGAGCCCCGAGCACCCCTAACGTCAGGCACGGCGGCGGTGCCGCCGCGACAATGAGGCAGGAGAGGGTGGCAGTCCGCATAGATTGCTAGAGATGGCGAGGGGGACGACTCGAACCTGCAATGGCGGGGGGAGGATTCGAACCTCCGAAGGCAGAGCCAACGCGTTTACAGCGCGTCCCCTTTGACCGCTCGGGAACCCCGCCGGGGGCGGGGGAAGTGTAGAACGGACACGGCGACCGGGTCGGTCACCGTGCCAGGCGTTCGCCTGTTCAGGACGCCTCGCGCAGCTGCTGGGCGTCGGGGAGGGTCTGGAGCTTTTTGAGCGTGCGGTTCTCGATCTGGCGGACGCGCTCGCGGGTGATGTTGAACGCGCGGCCGACCTCCTCGAGCGTGCGCGAGCGCCCGCCGACGATGCCGTAGCGCATCTCGATGACCTCGCGCTCGCGGCGCGGCAGGGCGGAGAGCACGCGCATGACGTTCTCCCGGCGCAGCGCCTCGGAGGCGATCTCGAAGGGCGACTCGGCGGAGACGTCCTCGACGAAGTCGGCGAGCGCCGAGTCGTCCTCCTCTCCGACCGGCTTCTCCAGCGAGATCGGCTGCTGGGCGATGCGGATGATGTCGCGCACTTCGCGCACCGAGCATTCGAGCTCGCCGGCGAGCTCCGCCGGCGCCGGCTCGCGCCCGAGCTGCTGGATGAGGCGCCGTTCGGCGTGGACGAGCTTGTTCAGCCGCTCGACCATGTGCACGGGGATGCGGATCGTGCGCCCCTTGTCGGCCAGCGAGCGGGTGACGGCCTGGCGGATCCACCAGGTTGCGTACGTCGAGAACTTGTAGCCGCGGCGGTAGTCGAACTTCTCGACCGCGCGGATCAGGCCGAGCGAGCCCTCCTGGATGAGGTCCAGCAGGGTGAGGCCGCGGCCGACGTAGCCCTTGGCGATGGACACCACCAGGCGCAGGTTGGCCTCGACCATGTGCTGCTTGGCGGCGATGTCGCCACGCTCGATGCGCTTGGCGAGGGCCACCTCCTCGTCCGCGCTGAGCAGCGGCACGCGGCCGATCGAGCGCAGGTACAGGCGCAGGGAGTCGAGGCTGGGCTCGACCGCCAGCTCGACTTCCGAGTGCCTGCCGGCGTCCTTCGACGCGAGCTCCTCCAGCGGCGCGCGCAGATCGCGGACGCGTTCCTCGCCCTCCTCGCGGGCCTCGGCGCCGGCGCCGGCGAGCGCGTACGGCTCGTCGGCGGCCGCGTTCGTGTCGGCGCTCGACGCGTCGGCGCCCGCGTGCAGCTCGGGCGCGGCCTCGCCGCCGGCGATCAGCTCGATGCCGTGCTCCTCGAGGTAGCCGAGCACGTCCTGCGTCTGCTGGCTGGACAGCTCGGCCTCCTCGAGGACGCTCGCGAGCGTCTCCGCGGCCACGAACCCGCGCTCGTGGGACTCGGCGATGATCCCCTGCAACTCGTCCAGCTCGGCTACGGCTGTGTCCGTAACTACGAACAGACCCTCAAGCTTCTCGCTCAACTGGCCTCCCAACGTCCCCATCCGTCTCCCACGGCGCGGAAACCCACGCCGACCTCCCCAACCTTCCTCTTGGCCCTCCTGTTGGCTCGAAGAGTTGAGCCCGGATTGATACCAGAATCGCCGGGCGGGGGGGTCGGCTGTGCGCGGCGGCCGTCCCGCGGCGAAGCGGGCGGGGAGGAGCAGCGCGCTAGGCTTGGCCCTCACTGTGCGGGCGAGCAGGCCGACCTCCACGCTGTCTCCGACCGTTGGCGCGGGCGATGACGTCCAGGCGCGCCGGCCTGGGATCCCGGTGGGGCTCTCGCGCGTGGGGGTCAGCGGCGTGGAGAAGGTGGTGCGCATCCACGACGAGCTGTTCCTCGCGCGGCTGGACTGCTTCGTGGATCTCGGCCGCGGACAGAAGGGCGCGCACATGTCGCGCTTCGAAGAGGTCGTCAACGAAGCGATCGCCGAGGTGGTGCTCAGCGAGTCGCCGTTTCGTGCGGAGACGCTCGCGCGGCACATCGCCGAGCTCGTGCGCGCCCGCCAGCGAGCCGAGCGAGCGGAGGTGACGATCGCGGCGCGCTATCCCGAGCACAAGCCGGCGCCGGTGTCGGGGATGCAGACGCAGGAGATCTACACGCTGCACGGGCGCGCGGTGGCGTTCGAGCACGGCACGCGCGGCACCGTCGGGGTGTCCGCGGCTGGCATGACCGCGTGCCCCTGCGCGCAGGAGCTGGTGGCGGCGCGCGCCGTCGAGCGGCTGCTCGGCGAGGGGTTCTCCGACGAGCAGGTCGCCCGCATCCTCGAGAGCGTGCCTGTGGCCACCCACAACCAGCGGGGGCTCGCGACGCTGCACGTCGGCTGCACGGAGGAGTGCGCGACGGAGATCGACGCCGCGACCCTGCTGCGGATCGCCGAGGCGAGCATGTCCTCGGAGATATACGAGCTGATGAAGCGCGCCGACGAGGTGGAGGTCGTGGAAAAGGCGCACCGGCGCCCGCGCTTCGTGGAGGACTGCGTGCGGGAGATGATCGCGGGGGTCGTCCGCGAGTTCCCCGACCTCGACGGCGCGAGCTTCGTGTGGGCACGCCAGGAGAACCTGGAGACGATCCACCAGCACAACGTCGTCGCCGAACGCCACGGACTGCTGTCGGAGCTGCGCGGGGAGGTCAACGCGGCGACGCCGGCCCCACACCACACGAGCCTCGAGGAGTGGCTGAACGCCGGGGCCGGTTAGATGCGGGCGTCGTCCTCGCGCTAGATGCGGGCGTCGGCCTGCTGCAGGCGCCGGCGCAGCCCGAAGAAGTAGTCGAGTCCGGAGATGACGGTGACGGCGACCGTCAGGTACAGGAGCGCGCTCACCCACGGGCTCTGGCCGTGGACGGCGATGACGGCGAGCACGGCGGCGATCTGCAGGCAGGTCTTGACCTTGCCGATCGCGCTCGCGGCGATCACGACGCCGGCCTGGGTGGCGCCGAGGCGCAGGACGGTGACGGCGAGCTCGCGGGTGATGATCACCATCGCGACCCACGCGGCGAGACGGTGCAGCGACACGAGGGAGATCAGCGCGGCGACGATCAGCAGCTTGTCGGCGAGCGGGTCCATGAGCTTGCCGAAGGTGGTGATCGAGTCGCGGGCGCGGGCGAGGTAGCCGTCGACGAAGTCGGTGAGCGAGGCGAGCGCGAAGACGACCGCCGCGAGCACGTCGCCGCCGGGGGTGTTGCCGAGCAGCGCGACGACGAGCGCGGGGACGAGCATGATGCGCAGGACGGTCAGCACGTTGGGGAGGTTCAGCGGGAACACGGCGATTGCCATTATGTCCGTATCGATGTCGCGCGACCGCCGACCCACCGACTGGAGGCAGACATGAACAGACGCACGCTCGGACCGACCGGCCCGGAGGTCTCCGCGATCGGCCTCGGCTGCATGGGCATGTCGGCGTTCTACGGCGCCGCCGACGAGCAGGAGGCGCAGAGGACGATCCACCGCGCGCTGGAGCTCGGCTGCAACTTCCTGGACACCTCGGACATGTACGGCCCGCACACGAACGAGCGGCTGGTGGGGCGCGCGATCAAAGGCCGTCGCGAGGAGGTGTTCCTGGCGACGAAGTTCGGCATCAAGATCGAGCGCAGCGAGCCGGACGGCGTGCCGGTGCGCTCGATCGACGGCACGCCCGAGTACGTGCGCGAAGCGTGCGAGGGCTCGCTGCAGCGGCTGGGCGTGGAGCAGATCGACCTGTACTACCAGCACCGCGTGGACCCGAGCACGCCGATCGAGGACACGGTGGGCGCGATGGCGGAGCTGGTGGCGGCGGGGAAGGTCCGCCACCTGGGCCTGTCGGAGGCGAGCGCGGAGACGATCCGCCGGGCGCACGCGGTGCACCCGATCACGGCGGTGCAGACGGAGTACTCGCTGTGGACGCGCGACGTCGAGGCGGAGATCCTGCCGACGCTCGATGAGCTGGGGATCGCGCTGGTGGCGTACTCGCCGCTCGGACGCGGCTTCCTGTCGGGGCGCTTCAGCTCGCCGGACGAGCTCGACGAGGGCGACTTCCGCCGCTACGGGCCGCGCTTCACGGGCGAGAACCTGGTCGAGAACCGGAAGCTGGTGGCGCGCGTTCGCGAGCTGGCGGCCGAGAAGCAGATCACTCCCGGCCAGCTGGCGCTGGCGTGGGTGCTCCACCGGGGCGAGCACATCGTCCCGATCCCCGGCACCAAGCGCGTGTCCTACCTGGAAGAGAACGTCGCCGCGGCGGAAGTCCACCTCAGCGACGAGGAGGTCCGACGCATCGCGGAGAGCGTGCCGGTGGCCTCCGGCGATCGCTACGACCCGCAGGGGATGCGCTCGATCAACCTCTGAGCGCGCGGCGCCTCGCCTTGCGGGCGGCGGCGAGCGCTTCGATGAGCCCGGCCTGCGACTTGCCGGCGGTGGAGCCGGCGATCTGCGCGAGCGTGTCGCCGGCGCTCAGGTCGCTGCGCAGCTGGGTGGCGCTGAGGCCGAGGTAGCCCGCGGCGACGGTCAGCCGGCGGCCGCCGTGGTGGCGAAGGCCGGTCCGTTCGACCTCGGCGGCGATCCGCGACTCCAGGGCGGCGGAGTCCGCGGCGAGTCTTTCCCGCCCGGCCTTCTCGAGCGCCTGGACGAGCCCCGCCGCGGACTTGCCGGGGGTGGCGTCGGCGATGTCGGCGAGCGACTTGCCGGAGCGCAGCTCTTCGCGCAGCTGCGCGGTGGCGACGCCGAGGTAGGCGGCGGCGGTGGCGAGCGTCCCCGCACGATGGTGGCGGGAGGAGGCGCCGCGGCGGTGGGATGCGGGCTGCGCGGCCATGACCACCGCGGCGGTCGCGCCGCCGAGCAGGGCGAGGACGCCGAGGACGAGCAGGAGCCTTTTCGGGCCGCGGAGGAGCTTGCTGTGGAATGGGTGGCTCATCGCGTCATCTCATCCGTTGCGTGGGGCGCTTGCGTGTGGGTGGGTGCTCGTCGGGGTGCGTGTGGGTGCTCGCTGGAGATTGGACCGCCGCCGCGGCTCGATGCGGTGAGGCCGCGGCGACGGCGCTTGCGTGCATGGGGGATTGTGCCCCCGCGTCCTAAAGGCCACGCAGATCGAGCGTAAATCTCAGTGAAATATCCGAACGTGTTGTGACCGCCGAGACGGCGAGGGCGGGTACGGCGGGCGCCGGACGATAGGGTGGAGCGGATGCCACTGATCCCGATGGTGATCGAGCGCACGGCGCGCGGCGAACGCGAGTTCGACATCTACTCGCGCCTCTTGAACGAGCGCATCATCTTCCTGGGCACGCCGATCGACGACCAGATCGCGAACCTGGTGGTGGCGCAGCTGCTGCACCTGGAGAGCGAGGACCCGGAGAAGGACATCTCGCTGTACATCAACACGCCCGGCGGCAGCATCTACTCGGGTCTCGCGATCTACGACACGATGAACTTCATCAAGCCGGACGTGAGCACGATGTGCGTGGGGGTGGCGATGTCGATGGGCTCGCTGCTGCTGGCCGGCGGGGCGAAGGGCAAGCGGGCGACGCTGCCGAACTCTCGCATCCTCATCCACCAGCCGTCGGCGGGCTTCGAAGGGCAGTCGACGGACATCGAGATCCACGCGCGCGAGATCCTGAAGGTGCGCGAGCGCATCGACGAGATCTACGCCGAGCACACGGGCAGGCCGAAGGAGGAGGTGCGCCAGGACATGGAGCGCGACCGCTTCTTCACGGCCGAGCAGGCGCTCGAGTACGGCCTCGTGGACCGCGTGCTCGAGAGCCACTGAGCCCCGGCGGCGCCGGCGGCGATCGAGCGCAGCGCGCGCCGGTCGGCGACCAACTTCCTTTATGAGGGCCGGCAGGGCCGGCCGGGAGCGGGGTCGCGGGTGGCTCGCGCCCGGCGTTCAGGCCACCTGGTGCTCGATCGCGCCGAGGCGCTCGATCTCGATGCGGACGACGTCGTCGGGGGCGAGGAACGCGGGCGGGTCGAGGCCCTGGCCTACGCCGGCGGGGGTGCCGGTGAGGATGAGGTCTCCGGTTTGGAGGGTGCAGGTCTCGGAGATGAACTCGACGAGCTCGGGGATGGAGAAGATGAGGTTGGACGTGTTGGAGTCCTGGCGGAGCTCGCCGTTGACCCACGTGCGCAGGGCGAGCGCGTGCGGGTCCTCGATCTCCTCGGCGGTGGTGATCCACGGCCCGTACGGGCAGAAGCCGTCGGCGCCCTTCGCGCGCGTCCACTGCGGCTCACGGCCCTGGAGGTCGCGGGCCGTGAGGTCGTCGGCGACGGCGTACCCGGCGACCGACCGCCCTGGCCCCATGACGACGGCGAGCTCGCCCTCGTAGTCGAGGCGCCGGACGACCGCCGGGCAGTGCACCGGCGCGTTGGGAGCGGCGGCGCAGGAGGGCAGCTTCAAGAACACCAGCGGGCGCTCGGGCGCCTGGCCGCCCATCTCGCGGACGTGGTCGGCGTAGTTCAGCCCGATCCCGAAGATCGCCCGCGGCGCCGGCAGGGGGGCGAGCAGCGTGACCTCGTCGAGCGCCCACGAGGCGCCCTCGACGGGCACTGCCTCGGGGTCGGCGAGGCGGTCGAGCACCGTGAGCTCCTCCTGGGCGTAGCCGAACACCCGCTGCTCGTCGTCCTCCGTGCGCACCTCGCCGGCACGTGGGGTATCGGAGCCGGGTGGCAGGAACGTGGCGAGGCGCATGCCGGCGCCAGCGTAGCGACCGCCGGGAGCCGGCGGCCCGGCGAGGGCCTGCCGGCCGGCGCTCGGAGCGTCGCGCCCGCAGGCTATTGTCGCTGCGCGGATGGCCGGGTTGACACGTCTCGAGCGCCTGTTCTTGGCGCTGATCGCCGTGCTCGCCGCCCTCGCGGGGCTCGCCGACTACGACTCGTGGGCGGCGGTGCCGCGGTTCGCGCTCGCCACCTTCGCTCTCGCCGGGCTCGCGTGGATCGTGTCGTTCGCCACCGAGGCCCTCGGCGAGCGCTTCGGGCCGGGCGTCACCGGCATGCTCCAGTCCACGCTCGGCAACCTCCCGGAGCTGTTCGTCGTCATCTTCGCGCTCAAAAAGGCCGAGCTGGTGGTCGCGCAGACGGCCCTCATCGGCTCGATCCTCTCCAACGCGCTGCTCGTCCTCGGCCTGGTCATCGTCGTCGGCGCCCGCCGCGCCCCCGACGGGCTGATGCGCTTCTCCAAGCGCCTGCCCAGGGACACCGCGACGCTGCTCCAGGTGACGGTCTTCATCATCGTCCTGCTCGGCCTGTCGCTCGCCGCCCACGACCCCGCCAGCCACCACGTGAAGGCCATCTCCGCCATCGGCGCCGTGTGCCTGCTGATCGTGTACCTGACGTGGGTGGTGCCGTACCTGCGCTCGGACACCCTCCCCGGCGCCGAGCCCGCCGGGGGCGGGGCCGGGCCGGGAGGTGGGGCCGAGGCGAGCGGCGCGGCCGATCCCACCGGAGGCCGGGTCGAGCCGGCGGGTGGGACCGAGCCGAGCGAGCGGCCGGGTCCGCGGCTGTCGCTCCCGACCACGCTCGCGCTGCTGATCGTCGCCGGCGCCGCCTCGGCGTTCGTCTCCGAATGGTTCGTCGCCGGCCTCGAGCCCGCGATCCACCAACTGCACATCTCGCAGGCGTTCGCCGGGCTGGTGATCGTGGCGATCGCCGGCAACGCCGTCGAGAACACCGCAGGGCTGGTGCTCGCCCACAAGGGCCGCTCCGACCTCGCGATCTCCGTCGTCAAAAACTCCGTCGCCCAGATCGCCGCCTTCCTGTTGCCGCTGCTCGTGCTCGTGTCCTTCGCGCTGCCGACCACCCTCACGTTCGCGTTCGCCCCCGTCTACATCGGCGCGCTCACGCTCACCGCCCTCATCCTCTGGCAGGTAGCCGGCGACGGCCAGGCGGCCGAATTCGAGGGCTGGGCGCTCGTCGCGCTGTACGTCATCGTCGCCGTGCTCACCCTCTACGAGTAGCCGCCGCCGGGGAGAGGCTTCTCCCGCCGCTCACCCTCCGCGAGGGCGCGCCGCCCGCGACCCGCTCCAGGCCGGCCCCTGCCGGCCCTCCTAAAAATCAGTCCGTCACCCGCGCGTCAGGCCCCCGATCAGCGCGCCCGCAAGCCCGCCCGCGGTTGCGGCCTGGGCGTTGCCGCCGCCCGCTTCCTCGCTCTCCGCCGGCGAGATGAACATCGTCTGGATCGCCAGGCGGCCGGGGCCGGTGAAGCGGTTCCACGTCAGCTTGCCGCCGCCGCCCATCAGGCCCGTCTTCAGGCCCATCGTCACCGCCTCCATCTTCACCGTCGGGTCCTTGTACAGCCACGCGCCCGCCTCCACGTCCAGCTGCTCGCCCTCGTCGAGGCTCACCAGAAACACGTTCCCGTGGCCGTGCAGCCACACCAGCGCGTCGCCGCCCGTCGCCCGGAACTTGTCCATGAAGATCCCCGAGCCGCCCACCAGCATGTTCCGCACCCCCTGGATGCGTTCGAAGCTGTAGTCCAGGTTGTCGGTCGCCGCTATGAACTGGTGCTCGCGCACGTCGATCCCTTCGCCGTCGCTCAGGTGCATCGGCACGCACTGGCCCGGCGAGTCCCGCGAGAACGCGATCCGCCCCGCCCCCGACGTGTGCGTCACGAAGAACTCCAGCCCCGCGATCTTCCGCTTGATCGCCCCCGGCAGCTTCTTCAGCTCCACGTTCACCTGCGTCTGCTTCCACAGCAGCACGTGGTGCTCGAACATCACGCCCTGGCCGCCCACCTCCACCTGCAGCTCGGGCACCAGCTCCCCGCGGATGTGGTACGTGACGCCCGCAAACGACTCGTCGTGTGCACTCGCGGGGATCGGTTCCGGCAGATGCATCGCGGTGTCTCCTTTCTCGATGGCCACGCCGATGGTCGCCGACGCGCCGGACGGCCCCGGGCGCTGGTGTCGGCAGGGCAACCGCGCTAGACTGCTTGCACCTCGCGTCCGGGCGGGGTTTTTCTTCGCCCGGAGCAGCCGTCAACCACCACGCAGGGATTTCACGCCATGGCCCGCGGAGACGTCCGAATCGCTGTCACCCTCGCCTGCGAGGAGTGCAAGCGACGTAACTACCAGACCAACAAGTCCAAGCGCAACAACCCCGATCGCATCACCCTGCGCAAGTACTGCCGTTGGTGTCGCGCCCACACCAGTCACAAGGAGACCCGCTAGCCCCGGGGGTGCTCGCGTGGCCCGTGACCGCAAACGCGCAAAGCAGCGCCGCGCCGCCGCCATCTCCCGTCGCCCATCCAGGGCCGGCGGCGCCGGTGCCGGCGGAGCGTCCAACGGCGCTCCGCCCAGCGAGCAGGACGTCGAGCGCGCCTCCGCGAGCCTCAACGCGCCCGGCGCCATCGAGCGCGCCGACCTGCCCGGGGCGCTCGGGCACATCGGCACCGAGGATGAATTCGACGCCGCCCTCGTCCGCGGCGCCGGTGGCGCGCCGGTCACCGACAAGGACGCCGAAGAGTTCAACGCCGAGGCCGAGGACGCGCTCCAGGAGCCGGCCGGCCCATCCGGTCCGGGCGGGCCGGACGGCGGAGGCGGAGGTGGAGTCGGCGGCGGTGGCGGCGATGTCGCCCGACCGTCCGGCGCGCCGCTGCGCGGCGGCAACCGCGCCATCGGCTTCCTCCGCGCAAGCTGGGCGGAGCTGCAGCGGGTACAGTGGCCCGACCGCCGCCAGGTCACACAGGCGACCGCCGTCGTCATCGGCTTCGTCGCCGTCGCGGGGGTCTACCTCGGCCTCGCCGACACTGTCGCCAAGGAAATCGTCGAATTCATCCTCTAGGGGTCCGCTGAATGTCTGAGGCTCGCTGAATGTTCCGCTGGTACGTCGTCAACACCTACTCCGGTCACGAGAACAAGGTCAAGCACAACCTCGAGCACCGCGTGGTCTCGCTCGGGCAGCAGCGCGCCGTGCGCTCCGTCGTCGTGCCGACCGAGTCCGTCACCGAGATGGAGAACAACCAGAAGGTCCTCAAGGAGAAGCGCACCATGCCCGGCTACGTCCTCGTCAACATGGAGCTCAACGAGGACTCCTGGGGCGTCGTCAAGGGCACCCCCGGGGTCACCGGCTTCGTCGGCGCCTCCCAGGAGCCCGTGCCGCTCACCCAGGGGGAGGTCGACCGGCTGCTGCACCGGGAGGTCGCCACCGCCACCCGCACCCGCGCCCAGTTCTCCATCGGCGAGTCCGTCAAGGTCGTCTCCGGTCCCCTCTCCGACTTCTCCGGGGAGATCTCCGAGATCAACGAGGACGCCGCCCGCCTCAAGGTGCTGGTATCAATCTTCGGCCGCGAGACGCCGGTGGAAGTGCAATTCGACCAAGTCAAGAAGCTCTGAGCCGTCCGATGACCGGCGCGGAGCGGCGTCCTCGATCGCTCGTGTGCGGAGCACACTTCGCTCACTGCGTCCTTGCTCCGCTTGGTCCTCGAACGGCTCAGCCGCGTAGTTCCCAATAAGCTCCAAAGACCGACTAGACCGGACAACGAGAAATGGCCAAGAAGGTTCTGACGACGATCAAGCTGCAGGCGAACGCCGGGCAGGCGAGCCCCGCCCCGCCGGTCGGGCCTGCCCTCGGTCAGCACGGCATCAACATCATGGAGTTCTGTAAGGCGTTCAACGCCCAGACCCAGAGCGAAACCGGCACCGTCATCCCCGTCGTCATCACCGTCTACGAGGACCGCTCGTTCACGTTCGTCACCAAGACCCCGCCCGCCGCCGTCCTCATCCGCCAGGCGATCAAGATCAACAAGGGCTCCGGCGAGCCCAACCGCGTGAAGGTCGGCACCATCACCCAGGACCAGCTGCGGGCGATCGCCGAGCGCAAGCTCGACGACCTCAACGCCCACGACGTCGACCAGGCCGCCAAGATCATCGCCGGCACCGCCCGCTCGATGGGGGTGGACGTCGCCTCATGACACGCCACGGGAAAGCCTTCGCCGAGCGCCTCGCCAAGGTCGACCGCGAGCGCGAGTACCAGCCCGCCGAGGCCGTCGCGCTGGTCAAGAGCCTCGGCTCCGCCAAGTTCGACGAGACCGTCGAGGTCCACGTCCGCACCGGGCTGAACGTCCGCCACGCCGACGAGCAGCTGCGCGGCACCATCGCGCTGCCCAACGGACTCGGCAAGGACGTCAAGATCGCCGTCTTCGCCCAGGGCGACAAGGCCAAGGAGGCCGAAGAGGCAGGCGCCGACGTCGTCGGCGCGCAGGACCTCGCCAAGCGCATCCAGGAGGGCTTCGACGACTTCGACGTCGCCATCGCCACCCCCGACCTCATGTCCGTCGTCGGCCAGCTCGGGCGCATCCTCGGACCCGCCGGCAAGATGCCCAACCCGAAAGTCGGCACCGTCACCATGGACCTCCGCAGGGCCGTCGAAGAGTCGAAGGCCGGCAAGGTCGAGTACCGCACCGACCGCACCGCCATCGTCCACCTCGCCATCGGCAAGGTCTCCTTCGACGAGCGCAAGCTGCTCGAGAACTACGCCGCCGTCGTCGACGAGCTCGTCCGCGCCAAGCCGTCCGCCGCCAAAGGCCGCTACCTGCGCTCGATCACCATCGCCTCCACCATGGGACCCGGCGTCAAGGTGGACCCGTCGAAGACACGTGAAATCCTCGAGGAGGCCGGCGCGGCTACCATCGCTGCCTAGCCCACCAACACGCAAGGCCACCAAAGACCCCCGGCGGCCGCACCCGACCCACAGTCGGCCCGTGCGGCAGAGGTCCGGGACAGGAGCCACATGAACCGAGACCAGAAGGCCGTCGCGATCGCCGAGATCGCCGACCACATAAACCGCTCCGGCGCCATCTTCGCCGTCGACTACCGCGGCATCACCGTCGCCCAGGTCGCCGAGCTGCGCGCCAAGCTCCGGGAAGCCGACGCCACCTTCAAGGTCGTCAAGAACTCCCTCACCGAACGGGCCGCCGACCAGGCCGGCGCCGACACCCTCAAGGAGTTCCTCACCGGGCCCACCGCCCTCACGTTCGTCCGCGGCGACGCCGCCACCGCCGCCAAGGCCGTCGCCGACTACGGGCGGGTGACCCAGCTGCTGCCCTTCAAGGGCGGGCTCATGGACGGCTCCACCCTCGACGTCGAGCAGATCCGAGCGCTTTCGCGGCTGCCCTCTCGGGAAGTGCTCTACGGGCAGCTCGTCGGGATCGTCGCCTCGCCCGTCTCCGGGCTCGTCCGCACGCTCAACGCGCTGCTCGGCGGGCTCGCCGTCGCGCTCGGGCAGGTCCACACAAAGAAGGAGTCCGGGGAGATTCCCGCGGGGGCGGCGCCAGCATCCGCGGAGGCTCCAGCGGCCGAGGAGACCCCGGCGGGAGAGAAGTCCCCGGCGGCAGGGGAGGCGCCAGCGGCCGAGGAGGCCCCGGCTCCAGAGGCCGATGCCGGAGAAGCCGAGGCGGCTGAGCCCGGTCCCGAGGCGGACGCGCCGCCCGCGGAGGAAGAGGCCGTTCCCGACGAGCTCGCGCGTGCGGAGGACACGGCCGCCGCGCCACCCCCCGATGAGACTGAGCCGGCGGAGAGTCAGCCGGCGCCAGACGACGACAACCAAGCGGACATCTCGGCTGAAGCCCAGCCCGAGGACGCCGAGACGAATCCCACCAAGGAGGACTGACGCACCATGGCAACAAGCACACAGGATTGGATCGAGGAGCTCAAGGGCATCTCCGTGCTCGAGCTCGCCGAGCGCATCAAAGCGCTCGAGGAGGAGTTCGGGGTGTCGGCCGCTGCTGTCGCCGCGCCCGTCGCCGCGCCCGCCGGTGGCGGCGGCGACGCGGGAGGCGGCGAGGAAGAAGCCAGCTCCACCGTCGACGTCATCCTCACCGCGTCCGGCGACAAGAAGATCCAGGTCATCAAGGTCGTCCGCGCGGCCACCGGCCTCGGGCTCAAAGAGGCCAAGGCGCTCGTCGACGAGGCCCCCAAGCCCGTCAAGGAGGGCATCGAACGCGAGGAGGCCGACAAGCTCAAGCAGGAACTCGAGGAGGCGGGGGGGAGCGTGGAGGTCAAGTAGGCGCTTCGCCCGTCCCCCTGACGGTCGTGACTTCGCGACGACCGTCAGGGGGACGGGCTTCGCTTGGCGGGCACGCGCTTCCTATTCTGGAGCCGATCGGCCCTCAGTCGGTCGGTGCGCTCTAGCAACGAGTTGAGCACCGCCTCTCGGCGGGTTTCCTCAGGTGCCGGGGACGGGGTCCATGGGTGTCAGTATACGCCGGTGGAGCACCTCACCGCGGTGAGGTGCAGGGGGCTCACCAACTCTATTTACTTGTCGCGCTCATACGGGCTCGGGCGCTTCTGCTCCTTGAGAGTCTTGAGCATCGCTTCGAGATCGACGTAGAGCGCGTCGTTCTTGTACAGCAGCCTGATTTCCTTCACCCACCACTCGCCGAGCGTCCAGAAGCTGTCCGCTCTGGCCTCGATTCGTGTCTTCACGATTCCCGGGTCGAGTAGACCGTGGTTGTACATGCTGGCGATGCCCTCTAGCAGGTTGGGGTAGGCGAGGATTTGCAGCAGGGTCTCGCGGTCCTCGAATGCTGGAGATCCATTCAGGTGCTTCCAGGTATCCATTCGCGTCGCCAAGCGGGCGGGTTCGTTCAGCTCGTCCCAGTCTGCCTCCTGGACGCCTGGCGGCCGTAGACCCCCGCGCAGGAAAGACGCCATCATCGCCTGGTACTCGATCCCCAGGTCCTCCAGGCGCGCGATCGATTCGAACGTCAGACGTTCGCGCGCGACCGTCGCTTCCTTGGCGAGGCGTTCGCGCGCGGCGCGCGCTTCCCCGGCCAACTGAGCGCGAGCAGCGCGCCGGTCGCCGCGATACCGCCAAAGCGCAAACGGGACCCCTATGAGCGCCACCAGCGCCCCCAACGTCGTCGCGATCGCCGTCATCCATTCCGCCGTGTTCGACCCGTCTGCTCCTCGCTGCCCATGTGGACCCCTTGGCCCCCGCGGCCCACGGCCCCTGCGCAGACCCGGCAGGCCGCGCGGCCCGCGCTCCTGGGCGCCCAACCTGCTCCACAACCTGCTCGCCTTCGACATGTGGGCGGCGGGCGCCGTCGCGAGACCTGCCGCAAAGGCCGCTCCCACAGGCACCACCACGAGGGCGGCCGCGATGGTCACGGCGGCGATGATGAGAGAGCAGCGCCTTCGTCTATATGGGTGCCAGCGATGCATGCCCGGACAGCTCGCCGACGACCTTATGCAGTGCTGCGGTCATCTCTTTAGATTCCCCTCACAATCGCGCATTTTCCGGTAGACTCCCCGGCGCTGGTCGATAGTCGCAGCCGTCCGAAGCAGGTCTGACGCCGCGCCACATACGCGGAAGTCGAGAGGGCGGGGTCCGTGAGCACC
>CAWAJG010000001.1:0-11011 GCA_963782325.1 uncultured Solirubrobacteraceae bacterium | reverse complement strand
AACATTGACAGTACTCTACGATTGGTACAGGAGTTCTGGACAACAATCGGATATTTCGGACGAGGCCACGTTGCTGTCAAGCTCTGCGTACCCAGCCTAGTTCCGGCGTGCAACAATTACTATTACCTCCCGCTGTTTTTAGGGCTCTCCGCAGGAATTCGTGAAAGCAGCTTGGCTCGGGATCAGGGTGTTAGCGAGAGTTGGGTATGCTCGATGTTTGACAAACAAAGAACTGACGGCAATTCTCGCGTGGCCTGGGTATCGCGTATACCGACACGAAACCGACGAAGCGGAGAAGACATTGACTTTATGGGTGCGGCGCAAGGCGGCCCGTGGTACTCACTATCCGTGGCGGTGTTGAGCGCCGTTGCGCTGCCCAGCAAGTGGTGGCTCAGGGCGACCAACTCGGCTACCTCGTCATCGACGAGGCGTGGGCGCTCCTGAGTGATTCCGACGCGTTGCGATGGCTGCAGGGTTCGTGGAAGCTCGCCCGCGCCCGGGGGCTGTCGCACATGATGGTGCTGCACCGATGGAGCGACATCGCTGCGGCCGGCGACGAGGGCAGCGTCGAGCGAGAGCGGGCTCGTGGGTTGTTGCGCGAGTGCGAGACGGCGTGGCTCTTTCGCCAACCGCCCGATGAGGCGCGAGAGATGGCCGAGGCCCTTGGGCTCAGCGACCGCGAGGAGCGCTATCTCACGGCGCTGCCCAAAGGCGTGGCGCTCGTGCGATTTGGTTTGCACCGCTCGATCGTGCGGGTTCGGCCCGACGACGTTGACCGCACGTTCATCGACACCGATGTCGCGATGCGGCGCTCGTGAATGACCGGCCGATGCTCGGGCATCGGTATTGGAACGGCTTCAGCTTCGGTCCTCGCGTCACGATCGGCCGCAGGAGCTCGTTGCTCGTTGTGGGACCGACCCAGGCGGGCAAGACCTCCTCGATCGTCGTGCCGGCCCTCCTTCGCTGGAGCGATTCGCTCGTGGTGACCAGCGTCAAGAACGACGTCATCGGCACGACTCGCCTTCACCGAAGCACGCTCGGCGAGACGGAGGTGCTCGAGCCCGGACGTGATGGGGGTCTGACGTGGAATCCGCTCGAGGGAGTGACGACGTTGCGTCATGCGACTCGCGTCGCGAGGGACCTCACGATCGGATCGGGCGATCGCGGGGACACGGAGTTCTGGAACGCGCTCTCGACGAAGTTCGTGGCCGGACTCATGATGGTTGCCGTCCAGCGCGGTCAGTCGATCTTTGACGTCGCGCACGTCGTCGAGCGTCGCGATGTGGCGAGATGGCTCGGTGATCGGGACGCTTCGGTGGCCGGCGAGGTCGTGTCGAACTTTCTCGCCCACGACGCAAAGACCCTCGATGGAGTGCTGACAACGGCCGAGACGATGCTCTTGCCGTGGCGATTCGTCCAGCCGCTCGCCCAGGTTCGTCGCGTCGTGGAAGGGGCGAACACCCTGTACCTGTGCAGCCCTCGCGGTGAGCAGCGTCACTACGAGGCGCTCTTTCGAGGCGCTCTTCGCATGGTGCTAGAAGAGCAGCAACGGCGCGTTGACGAAGGGTCGCCGCGTCGCCTGCTCATGGTGCTCGACGAGGCGGCGACGGTCGCTTCGCTGGACGAGCTCGACCAGCTCGCGGCCACCGTCAGCGGCCTCAACGTGACCCTCGTCACCGTTGTGCAGGACTTCGCCCAACTGGTGGCTCGTTGGGGAGCGAGGGCGTCGACGATCGTGAACAACCACACGACCCGCGTGGTGCTCGGTGGCCTGGCCGATCCGACCGTTGGCAGGTACCTGCCAGAGCTTGGTCGCGACCAAGCCCGATGCGCCCGAGGTTTCGCTGCGTCGACGTCCGCGAGGGACGGCGATGGTTGTGGCGGGAAATGAGGCTGTCTTTCACGTACGGCTGCGTCCGTGGTGGAAGGATCGCAGGCTTCGTGACCTGGGAGATCACCCCGGGTAACTACGATGGCCGCCATGGCTTATCAATCGCTGCTGCTCCAAGAGCAGATCTTTGCGATCGATATTGGCGCGACAAACATCAAATTCGCGCATGTGAATGACCTCGGGATCATGGTGCGGGGGTATCGTCGTCGCCCGACGCCCTACCCGTGTTATCCGGCTCGCCTGGTCGAGTTCTTGGAGGAGCGCATCGTGAAGAGCGGATGTCGCCGGGTGGGCGTCGGCTTTCCGGGCGAGTTCCACGACGGTCACGTCATCCGGCCCGGCAACCTCTCGCGCCCCGGGGGCGCCGGGACCGAGAAGGACCCCAAGATCGACGCGATGTGGCGTGGCTTTCCCCTGCAGGACGTCCTTCGCGAGAGGACGGGACGAGACGTTCGGGTCGTGAATGACGCAACCATGGCGGCGCTCGGGTGCATCGAGGGCAAGGGCGTCGAAGTGGTCTTGGCGCTCGGCACCGGACTCGGGCTCGCACTGGCCATCGATGGAAAGCTGCAGGCCGTGCGCGACGTTGGTGCGGAGATCTTTCGCGACGGCAAGACCTACGACGAGACCATCGGCGAACGGGCCCGCTCGCTCGACGACGAGCATTGGAACCCGACGCTAGTTGACATCGTCAGAAGCTTCGCCGAGGAGTTCCACGCCGACACCGTGCACCTCGCGGGTGGCAACGCCCGTCGCGTCATCCCAACCGAGTTCGAGGGCTTGCCGTTTCGTGTCGTGATCAACGGCAACGACGCGCCGATGCGGGGCGCGGCTCGCTTGTTCGCTGATCCGCCGCCGTTCTAGAGCGCGTTGCTCGTCGCGAGCTTGAGGGCAACCCTCGACGCCCACCATGCTTATCAGTCAATGAAACGGGTCGATTAACTTCCGCTTAGGGCTTTCAGCCCGACGAGGGCCTCCACGATTTCGGTAGGGTCGTTAAGGACGAAGGTGTTTCTATTTTTTTGGATCACACCTAAAGACTGAAGCACCTTCGTCTTCTAAACAGTGACCCTCACGACGGGCGTGACCCCGCTCAAATCCGATGAGCCTTCAAACGGGTTCATCGGATTCTGGTGGGGAGTTCGCGCCTTGAATTGATTCGGCAACTGAAGCGACGAAGGTGCTTCAGTTGTAATTGTGAGAAAACAAATAGAAAACACCTTCGTCCTGTCCGACCCTAGCGAAATCCTCGAGGCCCTCGTCGGCCTGAAGGACGTGCGCGTGCTGCACTACGAGCGCCGGGGTCCTGAGGTGGCTCTCGTGATCGAACAGGTCGTCGAGGACGCCCGGTGTCCTACGTGCCACCGCCCGGCCCAGGTGAAGGATCGTCCTCGCGTGACCTACGTCGACCTACCCGTCTTCGGCGCGCCCATGCGTCTCACCTGGAAGAAACACCGGCTGCGCTGCGTGCACGAGGAGTGTCGTGCCACCACCTGGGTCCTTCGCGATCACCGCATTGCCGCGAAGAACTGCCTGCTCACGACGCGCGCGGCCAAATGGGTGACCGTCCAAGTGGGCACGGGTCGCACGGTTTTAGAGGTCGCCAAAGAGCTCAACTGTGACTGGCATACCGTGAACGACGCCGTCACCACCTACGGCGAGGCACTGCTCGAGGCCGACAAGAAGCGACTCAATCGCACCAGCGCCATTGGCCTGGACGAGACGAGCTTCGTGAAGTTGGGCGGACACCACACCAGCTACGCCACCACCGTCACCGACGTCGAGCACCACCAGATCATCGACATCCTGCCCACGCGCAACTTCGTTGACGTGGCGGGCTTTTTGGACCACCAGAGCGAAGCCTGGAAGTCCCGCGTCACCTACGGCGCCCTCGACATGTCCAACGTCTACGCCGCGGTCTACACGGTGATCTTGCCCAAGGCCGCCCAAGTCGTCGATCCCTTTCACGTGATCTCGTTGGCCAATCGCACCCTCGACGCAGTGCGGCGAAGAGTCCAGAACGAACAGACCGGACACCGCGGACGGCGCGACGACCCGCTCTATCGCGTGCGACGAGCCCTCCTCACCGGCGAAGAAAAACTCGACGAGCGTGCCAGCGAGCGTCTGGCCTCACTGCTGGCCCTCGGCGACCCCAACGCCGAGGTGGCCATTGCCTACCGGGTCAAAGAACGGCTTCGTGACTACCTCCGAGCAACCCATGGTGCGACCCTCGTGCCAAGGAAGGATACCTCGTTCAGTCGCCGATCTCCGCGAGGATCCGGTAGAGCCCCTGCCGGCTGATGCCGAGCGCGGCCGCGGCGCGGAGCTTGTTGCCGTCGGCCGCCGCGATGGCGCGGCCGACGATCTCGCGCAGCTCGCCCCGGTGGCGCGCCCGAGGGCGGCGACGCTCGTCTCGAGGACGCCGCGCTCGTCGGTTCCGGCCGGCTGCGGCGCGCGCGCTGGAGCGGATGGCCTCGCGCACCTCGTCGCCGGAGATCATGTTGCCCTCGATCGAGCGACGCCGCGACGCGCAGGACGTTGGCCAGCTCGCGGACGTTGCCGGGCCAGGCGTGCTCGCTCAGCGCCGTCAGGGCCGGCACGTCGAGGCGCTTGGTCTGCGTCGAGGGATCGCGGGCGAGGAGCGCGCGGGCGATGACGGGGATGTCCTCGGGGCGCTCGCGGAGCGACGGGACGCGCGTCGTGATCGCCGCCAGCCGGTAGTACAGATCCTCGCGGAAGGCTCCCGACGACACCATCGCCCCGAGGTCGCGGTGCGTGGCGGCGAGCACGCGCACGTCCACCTTGCGGGCCTTGTTACCCCCGACCGGGCGGACCTCGCGCTCCTCGAGCACGCGCAGCAGCTTGGCCTGCATGGCGCGGCTCATCTCGCCGACCTCGTCGAGGAAGAGCGCGCCGCCCTGCGCCTCGACGAAGAGCCCGGACCGCGACCGCTCGGCGCCCGTGAACGCGCCGCGCTCGTGTCCGAAGAGCTCCGCCTCGAGCAGCGGCTCCGGGATTGCGGCGCAGTTGATGGCGACGAACGGACCGGCAGCGCGCGCCGACAGGCGGTGCGCCAGGCGGGCGAACAGCTCCTTGCCGCTGCCGGTCTCCCCGGTGATGACGAGGCTCGTGTCGTTGCTGCGCGAGGCGCGCGCGAGCGTGACGATGGCGCGGAGCAACGGCGGCGAGGTCCCCACCAGACCCACCTCGTCCTTGGCGCGCGCGACCTCCGGGGACAGCGCCGAGTCGACCTCCGCCGCGGCGCACCTGCTCGCGCCGTCGCCGCGCGCGTCTCGACCGCACGGAGCGTACGCTTGAGCGTCACGCGCAGGTCCTCCGGCGCGCGCTCGAGGAGACGGTCGCGCACGACCGCCAGCGCCGTGCGCGCGAGCGTCCCGATCGGATCCGGCTCGTTCGCCAGGGTCGCGATCGCCTCGTGCTCGACGCGCACCGCCGTCCCGTTGACGGCGAGCGCATAGGCGCCGAGCCAGCGGAGCAGGGCGGCTTCGGGGCGACTGGTGGCGCGCGCGGCCAGGGCCATGGCGTGCGAGGCGATGGCGCTGTTGGCCCCCTTGGCGGCCTGGGACGTGACCTCGACGGCGATGCGCTCGGCCTCGTCGGCGCGACCGCGGGCGAGGAGCGCCTCGGCCCGCAGCTGCATGAGCCCCAGCCTCGAAGGGGAGTCGACGCCCTGCAGCGCCAGCCCCTCGGCCGCGAGCCGCTCGACCACGTCGGGCCGCTCGCTCTCGGCCAGCGCGAGGGTCGCCTCGAGCGTCAGGCGCTGGGCGCGCTTCCACGCGGGAGCGTCGGGCGCGATTGGGTGCGCGTCGAGCAGGTCTCGGGCGACGTCGAGCGCGCCGAGGTCGACGTAGGTCGCGAGGCGCGCCGCCAGAAGCGGCCAGGTCACGCCGAGGCTCGACTGCAGCGAGAGGGTCTCGGCGTCGTCGCACGCGCGCAGCGCCTCGGCGTACCGGCCGGCGGCCCGGTGCGTCGCCGCCGCGTCCATGAGCACGCGGAACGCGCGCATCGGCGGCTGACCGGCGGCAGGCAGCGCCAGCGCCTGCGCGAACGCCTCGCGCGCCCGCTCGCCGTCTCCCAGGCGGCCGAGCACCAGGCCGCAGTCGGCGAGCACCGAGCGCAACGTCGGCGGATCGAGCGCGCGCATCGCCGTGGAGCGCGCGCGCGACGCCCAGCGCAGCCCCTCGACGTTGTCTCCGTGCGAGCGCGAGATCTCGGACAGCGCGAGCTCCGCCAGGGCGAGCTCCCGGAGCGCTCCGGCTCCCTGCGCGATGCGGGCGGCCTCCTGGGCGGCCTGCAGGGCCTCGTCGGGCCGGTCCGTGTACAGCGACGCGAGAGCAAGCAGGCGCCGCGCGCTGGCGCGAACGTTCCCGGCCACCTCCCTCGCCGCGCCGTCGCCGTCGGGGAGGCGCGCGGCCGCCTGGTCCGCCGCATCGACGGCCCGCCGCCCCAGGTCCCGCGCCGTGCCGAAGTCGCCCGCCTCGAACGCGGCCTCGCACGCGCGCACGAGCGCGTCGCGGTCCTCGATCCGGGCTCGCTGGCGCTGGGCGCGGTGAGTGGACGGCGGCACGGTCGCAATAGCTTATCATCCGAGCGTGCCGTCCCTGCTCGCCGCCTCGGCCCTGCGCGTCGACGTCGCGGGCGCTCCGGCCCTCGACGGGCTGACGATGTCGACGACCGGGGAGCACGTGCTGGTGATGTCCGCACCGAGGGCGCTCTTCGAGGCCGCGGCGGCGCTGCGCTGGGTCGCGCGCGGGCAGCTGCAGGTCGAGGGCGTCGCGCCGCGCGAGGCGGTGCGCCAGGGCCTCGTGGCCTGCGCCCCGCGGGATCCGCCGATGCCGCCGGGCTGGACGGTGCACCAGTACGTGTCGTGGAGCGCCCGCCTGGTCGGACACGCGCGCGCCACGGCGCGGCAGCTCGCGGACGACGCCCTCGCGCGCCTCGCGCTCGGACCCGTCGCCGGCGCGAAGCTCGGGGGCGCGACCGCAGGCACGCGACGTGGCACGGTCATCGCCGCCGCCGTGGCGACGGGCGCCCCGGGGCTGCTCCTCGAGGATCCTCTGCTCGGGCTGCCGGACGAGGTCGCCCGGCCCTTCGCGCGCGTCGTGGCTCGCCTGCTGGCGGACCGTCGCGCCGCCGTGTTCGGCGGGCGCATGCCGCTCGAGTCGCCGCTCGCGCTCTGGGCGGACGAGGCCGTCGTGGTGGACGGCTCGGAGGTGGTGGCGCAGGGACTCCCCGCGGAGATCGCGGCGGCCGAGCGCACGCTCTCGCTGCGCGTGCACGGCGACGTGGAGGCCTTCGCGCGCGGGGTGGGGGCGGCCGGCGGCGTCGCGGTCGTGCACCCGGGAGCGCTGGCCTCCGCGCGCGTGCGCGTGGAGCTCGGCCCCCTGGCGGCGCGTGACCTCCTGCGCATCGCCGGCGAGACACAGGCCGTCGTCCTCGAGCTGCGCCCGCTGGCGGGCGCCTTCGCGTAGACTCGCCGGGCATGGCGCACCAGCGTCCCCTCACGCATGACGACGTCGAGTCCTTGCCGAGCCTGGCGCGGCCGGTGGTCGACCCGGGGCGGCTCGGCGTGTACGCGGCGATGGGGGCGACGGTGGGTGCGGTCCCGCTACCCTGGGTCCCCGATTCGCTCGTCCGCCGCGTCCGTGGCGCGGTCGCGCACGACGTCGCCGTCCGCCATGGCGTGTCGCTCACGAACGAGGCGCGCGAGGTGCTCTCCGAGCCGTCCGGGGCCCGCGGCGTGCTCGCGCAGACGACGCGCTTCGTCGGCGTGCGGCTGGCGGCGCGGTTCCTCGGACGCTTCGGACCGGTCCGGTGGGTGTGGCCCATGCGCAACGCAGTGCAGACGTACGTGCTCGGCCGGCTGTTCGACCGCTACCTGCAGCACGGGCGGACCGATCGCGCCGTTCGCGTGGACGCCGGAGAGGCGCGCCGCGTCCGCAAGGCGATCGACGACGCCCTGCTGCGCACGCTGAGCGTCGAGGTGCCGCGCCGCGAGGAGCCCACGGTGATCGACGACCAGCGTGACGCGACCACGGCCTTCGTCGACGGGTTGCTCGGCCTCGTCGCGGGCACGCCGAGCCGCCTGGGCGACCGGCTGGACGCCGCGTTCGACGACCGGCTCGCTCACGGCGATGGCTGACGCACGCGCGCAGCTGATCCGCGCGCGCCGGGTCGTCGTCAAGATCGGGTCGCGCAGCCTCGGGGAGGCCGACGTGTACGCGCGCCTGGCCGCCTGCGTGAGCGGACACCCCGACACCGCGTTCGTGGTCGTCTCGAGCGGAGCGATCGCGCTCGGGATGAAGAAGCTCGGCTATCGCGCGCGACCCAAGGAGATGGCGCGCCTGCAGGCGGCGGCGGCGGCCGGGCAGTCCCTCCTCATGCGCGCCTACGAGGAGGCGTTCGAGGCCCGTGGCCTGTCCGTCGCGCAGGTGCTCCTGACGCACGCGGACCTCGCGGACCGGACGCGGGCCAACAACGCGCGCGCCGCGCTCGGGGCGCTGCTCGAGGCGTCCACCGTGCCGATCCTCAACGAGAACGACTCCGTGGCCGTCGAGGAGATCCGGTTCGGCGACAACGATCAGCTGGCGGCGATGGTGGCCCCCCTGGTCGACGCGGAGCTGGTGGTGCTGCTGAGCGACGTCGAGGGCCTGCTCGACCGCGACGGCCGGCGCATCCGCGTCGTGCGCGACGTGGTGGCCGAGGCGCTGCCGCACGTGCGGCGGTCGACGAGCAGCGTGGGCAGCGGCGGCATGGCGAGCAAGATCGAGGCGGCCCGCCGCGCGACGCTCGCCGGCGCCAACGTCGTCGTGGCGGACGCGCGCGCGGACGGCGTCCTCGATGCCGTGCTCGCCGGGCAAGACGTGGGAACGCTCTTCGTCGCCGCCCGCGAGCGGCTGAGCGCGAAGAAGTACTGGATCGCGTTCACGCTTCGTCCCCGGGGCGACGTCGTGCTGGATCCGGGCGCCGTGGAGGCCGTGCGCGCGAAGGGCAAGAGCATCCTCGCCGTCGGCGTCCTCGGCGTGCGCGGGGACTTCCGCGCCGGGGACTCCGTGCGGGTGCTGGACGCTCGGGGGCAGGAGATTGCCCGGGGCCTCGCGCGATGCAGCGCCGGCGACGCCGCGAGGGTCGCCGGCAAGCCGCGCGACGAGCTGCCGCCGGAGCTGGCGGAGCTGGCCGTCCTCGTCCACGCCGACGAGCTCGTCGTGGGCGGACACCTGCCCTAGCCAGCTCAGTACAGGGCGCCGATTCTGGTGCATGTCGCGGCCGAACTCGTCCTCGACGAGGGCGACGAGCTCGGGGGCGAAGGCCAGCGAGGGAGCCTTCGCGAAGCACTTGCCGCAATCCACCTTGAGCGCGAAGCGGTAGGCGGCGCCGCCGCGAACCTCCAGCTCGGCACCGTCGAACGGGTTGGCGATGACGGCCGCTGCCTTGGAGGGGTCGAAGGTGCGGCTGCAGGCTTCGCACTCGTGGAAGATGCCCGCAGAGGCTCCGAACGCAGGCACGACCTCGTCGGGGTCCCAGTGGAACGCCAGGTCGTCGCCACACGCACAGAGGGTGGGAACGACCTCGATCGTCTCGGCGAGCGGGTAGACGTACTCGTGGCAGCGGTGGATCTCGAGCGCCCAGCTCGCCGGGCCGTCGGGTGCGTGGGTCAACGGATAGTGGACGGGCAGCGCAGCCTCGCCGGCCACGGGCCACACCAGGCGGATCTCCTCGCGGTCCGGATTGTCGAGCCACTCGGCGCTCAGAACGACGGGCTGCGGCTCGGTGCTGGCGGCGATCTGCGCCGCGAGGTCGCTGCCGTACTCGTTGTCCACGGTGTGGGCGGCGTACCCTCCGCTGCTCGCCGCCAGCTTCTCTCGCCGGCCGTCGAAGCGGAGCCTCGAGAAGCCCGGCGCCTTCGGGTCGGCGATCCACTGCTCCTTGCGCAGGCGCGCGACGAGCTTGGCGACGGCCGCCGTGCTCGGCAGGAAGGAGCTCTGCCTGGCCATCAGCCAGCGCTCGTATGCGACGCCCATGTGGGGAAGAGGCTACCGCAAGAACGACATCCAAGCCGACGGGCTCGAGCATGGTTTCACTCCCATGTACCGCGATCCCCACGAGACCTTCGCTTCCACCGTCGAACGCCTCGAGACCGAGCTTCGCGAGCTGCGAGCGCTCCGGGCGCGGCCGAGGCCTCGCGAGCGAGTGCTGTGGGCGATCACCTCCCTCAGCGTCGTGGGTGCCATCCTCGCCGTGGCGGCATGCGCTTCCAGCCGCGCGAGCGCCGAGGACGCCGAGCTGCGTTTCGAGGGAGCCCGCGTGCGGCTCGAGCTCAAGACGCAGGACCTGGGCGCATGTGAGTCACACGCCTGGCGGGCGATGGGAATCACGCGCTGACGGGGCCCCCCCGGTCACCACACGCTGCAGCGCTTCTCCCCGCTCCGCACCATCGGCGCGCCCTCCTTGCACTGGAACGCCGTCGCGAACTCCGCCAGGTTCGACAGGGGCCCGTCGACGCGGAACTGCGCCGGCGAGTGCGGGTTGGTCGCCGTCAGCATGCGCAGCGCCTCGGGGCGGTAGTTGGTGCACCAGGCCTGCCCGAACCCGACGAAGAACTCCTGCTCCGGCGTGAAGCCCGCCAGCGGCGGCGTCGCCGGGTGCTCCTTCTCGGCGCGCTGGAAGGCCGCGAACGAGAGCTTGATCCCTCCGAGGTCGGCGATGTTCTCGCCGAGCGTGAGCTTGCCCTTCACGTGGACGTCCTCGATCGCGACGTAGTCGTCGTACTGCTTCTCGACGCAGCCCGCCCGGCGGTCGAACTCCCCGCCCACGGCCGGCGACCACCAGTCGCGCAGGTTTCCGTCCCCGTCGAACTGACGGCCCTCGTCGTCGAAGCCGTGCGTCAGCTCGTGACCGACCACCATGCCGATCGCGCCGAAGTTGAGCGCCGGCGCCTGCGTCTTCGCATAGAACGGCGGCTGCAGGATCCCGGCCGGGAAGACCATCTGGTTCATGGTCGGGTCGTAGTAGGCGTTGACCGTCGGCGGCGTCATGCCCCACTCGTCCTTGTCGACGACCTTGCCCACCTTGTTCATCTCGCGCTTCGTCTCGAACTCG